>JAHDIH010000014.1 GCA_020630875.1 Deltaproteobacteria bacterium
ATGGAGTTGATGAGTTTTTCAGGTTTTTTCACGGGAGGTAAATATAGGGTGTAGCCTTCTACGAAGGGGCTAAAACCAATCTCAAGTTTTATTGGACTATACGAGCAGTTGCCACAAAACATGGTTTGCCCTCAACTTTAAATGCCTAATCTGGAAAAAGATAACTACGTTTTGTATTTAAAACCTGACATGCATTACTATCTTCACACCACCCTACCAACCTAAAGTGAACGAAGCAACCACCCGCATAAAATTCATCGACCAGCAACTAGCCCAAGCCGGCTGGCCCGTCGGTGATTTTACCAAGGTGACAACGGAGTTTTTAATCGACAATGATGACGTAGTTAGTGAGCCGCCTACCGACTACGGCGGCCGACGCTTCTCCGATTATGCCCTGATCGGTAAGGACGGCCGCGTTCTCGCCATCGTTGAGGCAAAGAAATCTTCGGTTGATGCGCGACAGGGGCGCGAGCAGGCAAAACAATACTGCGAACAGTATGTCGCCAAAACCGGACATCCCCTCCCCTTCTGCCTGTACACCAACGGGCAAGACATATACTTCTGGAACCTTGGCCAGGCCCCGCCCAAAAAGGTTGTCGGCTTCCCATTTCGTTCAGATTTAGAACGATTGGCTTACCTCCGCGACCACCAGAAGCCACTGGCCCGTGAGTTACTCAATCCCGACATTGCCGGACGGCCCTACCAGATGCAGGCCATCCGCGAGGTAACCGCCGCCATCGAGCGCAACCGGACTAAGTTTCTGCTGGTTATGGCTACCGGCACGGGTAAAACCCGAACCGCTATCGCCCTGGTCGACGTGCTCATGCGTGCAGCGCGGGTTGAACGCACACTGTTTCTCGTAGATCGGATTGCGCTACGCAATCAGGCCATTGAAGCTTTTGGAGACCATCTCCCCAGTGAACCTATTTGGCCTAAACGTGGTGAGAAACTAATCTCCGACGATCGGCGCATCTACGTGGCGACTTACCCCACGATGCTAAACATCATCGAAGATGAAGATTATCCCCTTTCACCTCACTTCTTTGACCTGGTAATTGTCGACGAGTCACACCGTTCTATCTACAATACCTACGGTAAGGTACTTGACTACTTTAACACCCTCACACTTGGTCTCACGGCTACGCCCACCGATGTTATCGACCACAACACTTTTCAGCTTTTTGAGTGTGAAGATGGCCTACCAACTTTCGCCTATACCTACGATCAGGCGGTTAACAACCAACCACCCTACCTCGCCGACTTCCAGGTAATGAAACTGCGAACCAAATTTCAGGAGCAAGGCATCCGGGCCGGAACCATCTCGCTGGAGGAGCAAAAACAGTTGGTCATAGAAGGGCGGGAAAACGAGATACAAGAACTCAATTTTGAGGGTAAAGACCTGGAGCGCAGCGTCACGAACCGGGGGACCAACGTGACCATCGTTCAGGAATTCATGGAAGAGGCCATAAAAGACCCCGATGGTGTGATCCCCGGTAAGTCAATCTTCTTTTGCGCTACCATAGCCCACGCGCGCCGGGTAGAGGAAATATTCGATACGCTCTACCCCGAGTACAACGGAGAATTGGCCCGCGTGATGGTTTCCGATGATCCGCGTGTTTACGGTAAGGGCGGTCTGCTCGATCAGTTTAAGCGGCAGGATATGCCACGTGTGGCCATCAGCGTAGATATGCTAGATACCGGTATCGACGTTAGAGAACTCGTCAACCTAGTTTTCGCAAAGCCCGTCTTTTCGTTTACCAAGTTTTGGCAGATGATTGGCCGGGGTACTCGTTTGCTTGATCCCGATCGCCCGCGCCCCTGGTGCCGCGAAAAGGATGCCTTCCTGATCATCGATTGTTGGGATAATTTCGATTACTTCGAGCTAAAGCCCGAAGGCAAAAAACTGAAACCTTCCGTTCCGTTACCCGTCCGTTTTGCGACCTTGCGGCTCGACAAGATTGAGGCGGCACTTCGGCAAGCTCAGCAGGGGCCGCGGACGCAGGATGCAAGGGAAGTTGTAAGAGCAGAGGTCGAACGCTTCCGCAAGCAAATTGCCCTACTGCCGGCCGAGTCCGTCACCATACGTGAGGCTCGGGCTACGCTGCAATCCATCGCTTTTGACGCGTTTTGGGAAACACTTGACGAAAATGGTATCGCCTTTCTTCGCAAAGAAATACTACCTCTATTCCGAGCAGCTAGCCAGGCAGACTTTAAAGCGATGCGCTTTGCCAAAGACGTACTGGAAGCGTCTCTCGCTAAACTCAAAGAAGAAACGGACCGATACGACTTTCTCACCGAAGGGCTCCGCAGCCAAATTAGTGAGCTACCGCTCAGCATCAATACCGTTGCCCGGCACCTGGCCCTGATCAAGAAAGCCCTCACCTTCGGCTACTGGAACAACGCTACCGACGCCGACCTGAACCACCTGAGCGACACCCTAGCCCCGCTGATGCAGTTCCGGGCCACCACCACCGGCCCCGGCATAGTGGAACTTGACTTTATCGACCCCGTATCCACTAAGGAGACCGTCACCTTTGGCCCGTCCAACCAGACCGTTGCCCTAGAGGAATACCGGACGATGGTAGAGCAAAAGATCGCGGAGCTGACCGACCGCCAACCGGTGCTCACAAAAATTCAACGCGGAGAAACGATTACCGACGAAGAACTCCAGGCTTTGGCCGCTACCCTGGCCGAAGAAAACCCCCACGTAACCGAAGAACTGCTTAAACGTGTATACAAAAACCGTCAGGCGGATTTCCTCACCCTCCTACGTCACCTGATGGGCGTGCAGACTTTCAATCCCCTACCCGACCGCGTCGCTACCGCCGTGGATCAGTTCATTACCGACCACCCTGGCCTCACAGCGCGACAGATCGAATTCTTGCAGCTGCTGCGCGACTACATTACGGAGCGGGGATTTGTGGAAAAGCGCGACCTTATTGCCGCTCCTTTCACCGTCATCCACCCGGATGGCGTTCGGGGTGTATTTTCGCCCACCCAACTGAACGACTTACTTTCACTGACCGCCAAATTCGCCGCCTAGATTTATGAGCTTACTACAACGCAACCCGGAGATCAAATCAAAGATTGACGACCTCTGGAATAAATTCTGGGCGGGTGGCATTTCCAATCCCCTTACCGCCATCGAGCAGATTACCTACCTGCTCTTCATGAAAATTCTCGACGAGAACGACCTTAAGGAAGTCGCCAACGCCGAGTTTACCGGAGACGCCTACACTTCCCGCTTTACGGGCAAGTTTCTGCCGCCCGCCGAACGCCCCCGCCCCGATTTTAATAAACGGATCACCGAACTCGATAAAGACGAACAGATCGTCTACGAGGAAAAGCTCCGGGAGGCGACCGAAATCCAGGGCATAGAAAAGGAAAAGCTTCGCTGGAGCTTTTTCAAGATGCTGCCGGCCGACGAGGTTATTGCCCATATCCAGCGGTACGTTTTTCCTTTCCTCAAAGACCTAAACGGCTCCGGCACTCCTTTCACCCACCATATGGCTACGGCCATGTTCACCATCCCGAAGGCCAGTTTGGTAACGGAAGCCATAAAAAACATCGAAGGCATCTTTGAGGAGATGGAGAAGGATGCCCGCGAACACGGCCAAGACTTCCAGGACATTCAGGGCGACGTTTACGAATACCTACTTTCGGAAATAGCTTCGGCAGGTAAGAACGGTCAGTTCCGTACGCCCCGCCATATCATAAAACTGCTGGTAGAATTGGTAGACCCACAACTCGGGCAGTTAGTTGCCGACCCAGCTTGCGGCACCGGCGGTTTTTTGCTGGGGGCCTACCAGTATGTAGTAACGAAGCTAGACGAAAACTGGCGCGACAAAGAACCCGATGAGGACGGCTTTATCCGGAGTCGTCGCTCGGCATCTTTTACTGAGAAGACCAAGGACATCCTGCAACGTTCCTTCTTTGGTTTCGACATCGACCAGTCTATGGTTAGAATGGGACTGATGAACCTGATGATGCACGGCATCGAGGAGCCGCAGATTGAGTACATGGATACCCTCAGCAAAAAATATGTTGAAACCGGGCAGTATCACATCGTCCTCGCCAACCCACCCTTTACCGGTAAGATTGACAAGGCCGATATGAGTGAGGAACTGACGCTGAAAACCACCAAGTCCGAATTGCTCTTCATCGACCGCATTTACCAGATGCTGCGGCCCGGTGGCACGGCGGGAATCATTATTCCGCAGGGTGTACTGTTCAGTACTTCCAAAGCTTTTCAGGAAGCACGTAAATTGATGATCGAAGACTCTGAGTTGAAAGCGGTCATCTCCGCCCCCAGCGGAGTCTTTAAGCCCTACGCCGGAGTAAGCACTGCGCTACTGATCTTTACCAAGGGAGGTACCACCGAAAATGTTTGGTTCTATGATATGCGGGATGACGGCTATTCCCTGGACGATAAGCGCAACAAACTGGAAGGTTACGGCGATTTGCAGGACATCATCACCCAGTACCGAGCTAAAGACCCAGAAGCCGAAAACGACCGCAAGGGCAAGTTCTTTTTTGTCCCGAAGGAAGAGATCGTCAAAGAAGGTTATGACCTAAGTTTTTCGCGGTATAAGACGGAGGTGTACGAGGAGATTGAGTATGAGAAACCGAAGGTGATTTTAGAGAAGTTATTGGGAGTGTCTGGCATCGAATCAAAAATTTCAGATGGCCTTAAGTCTCTTAAAAAGTTGATGCATTGATGGAAATTCTTACTCTACAGTTATCTGAAATAGCAGAAGTTACTGCTGGACAATCTCCACCTTCAAAGTACTACAATGAAACTGGGGAAGGGCTACCTTTCTATCAAGGAAAGACTGATTTTGGGGAAACAAACCCAACTCCGAGAGTTTGGTGCACAAACCCCGCTAGAGTTGCAGAACCTGGTGATATTCTAATGTCCGTAAGGGCACCAGTTGGGCCGGTAAATTTGGCCTCTGAGCAATCTTGCATCGGACGGGGAATCGGAGCAATAAGAGCCCAAAAAGGGATCTCTCAAGAATACCTTTATTACTACTTTAAACTAACTGAAAACAGAACTTCATCGAAAGCAACTGGAGCCGTTTTTAAAGCAATAAGTAAAGCAGAGTTAAAAAAACTCCCTATCCGGATTCCGAAACTAGAATCTGACCAAACCCACATCGCCGCCCTCCTCCGCCACTGCGAGCAACTCATCCGCTGGCGGGAAGAAAGCATTGAGCTGCTGGAGGAGTACGTGCGGTCGGTGTTTTTGGAGATGTTTGGGGATCCGGTGAGTAATGAAAAGAAATGGGACGTCATCCCTATGAAAAAAGCTATCCCCAACATCACAACAGGAAGTAGCTACGGCGGACAAGCAAACGAAAAACTAGAAGACGATGAGCTTGGTGTTCTAAAAATTAGCGCGGTTACAAAGGGAGTTTTCGATGCTACTGAGTTCAAGGCAGTCAAAAAAGAAGTAATCACCCGAGAACCAATCTTCGTGAAAGAGGGAATGCTTCTAATGAGCAGGGCTAATACAAGAGAGCTTGTAGCGGCTACCGCACTGATTCATGAAGACTATCCGCAGCTTTTTTTGCCTGACAAAATTTGGTCTCTAGAATATGATTCAGACGTAGTTCACCCCAGGTTTCTAAATCAACTCTTTTCGATAGAACCCTTTAGAGATACGATTAGAAGGAAAGCATCAGGCGGTCACAGTTCCATGTTGAACGTCAGTCAGAAAAAGTTTCTTTCACTTGACCTAATAGCTCCTCCGATCGAATTACAACGACGCTATGGTGGCATAGCTAAAAGTGTAAGGTCTCTACTGGTGGACCTCCACCAATCCCTCACCCATCTCCGCTACCTCTATGCTTCCTACAGCCAGCGGGCGTTTCGGGGGGAGTTAGACCCAAAGAAACTAGCGAAGTTTGCGGCAGCCTTGCCCAGCTCCGCTACCCTACCCTTGCACCTGCGGCCGCGCCCGGAAGAAGATGCTGGTCCTACCAAAGGCATTCCCGTTAAGACAAGTCCGCTAGATGTAGCCTCTCCATCGACAGAAAAGAAGGTCAGCCCAAGGATTGATACAGCATCCAGCATTCAGAAGCTACTGAACGCGTATCCTGTCAAAAGCGAGTACTTCAAAGACGTAGTGAAAGCTCTTGGCTTCCCACCAGGTATCGCTTATGAAGACTTGCGGGACCGGCTATTTGCTAGGCTGGACATTGACCAACCCGCCCCCCTCAAGCAAGTCTTTGATGCCGAGGATCACGGCCCTGGCCTTAAAATCGTGCGCAAGTGAAACTGATCCGCTTCGCCATCCACGACCCCGAGGGGTTTCGTTCGCTACCGCAAAACTTCGAGGTCAATTTCCTCGGGGAGTTAGACTATGACAAGGCTACGGATTTCAATCCCTACGTACTGGCGGGAGGCAACGGCAGCGGGAAGTCGAACGTGCTGGAAGCGCTGGCGGAGATCTTTTATCATTTGGATTGTCGGTATTTGAGTAACCTACCAAGCTATTTCGAGAATGGAGACGACTACTTCAGAGGGTATGATTCCACAAAATGCCGCGTAGATGCTTACGAGTTGGAATACTTTATTTTTCCTGACCCCGAGATATTTCAGGATGAAGCGTTTGACCAAACCGTAGTGCTAAGCGATGAGGTTAAGAATAAACCACCACGTAGAGCGCATGTGAGGATCAAAAAAATAGTGGGCGATTCTCCAGAGATTATTTGGGTAGACCGTGAGCTTGACGACAAGAAACTACCTGAATTAAGCCGGCAGGAATGCCGTGCGCTCCTTCCTGACCACGTTATAGGCTACGCTTCCGGCAACAACGAAACGCTGAGCACGCCTTTTTTCAAGAGTCGGATACTTCAATACGAAGCTTACCTGGCTACGCTTAAAAGTCAGTCATTCGTTGATCCTCGCCCCGAAACCAGCCTCGTTTACCTGGATGAAAACTATAGTCAGGCCATTTTGCTAACCAATCTCCTGATGTGGGGTGACGCTGAGACAGGAGAACAGGGGACGGAGCTTTCTCCTTTTTTAGAGACCATTGGGCTGGAACGGATTGATACATTTCGGCTGTCCATTAGGCTGAACATCAAAGCTGATCGTGAATTGTTTCGCGAGTTCGAAAGAGGGTCAGTTATTCCACAGGTTCCGAAAGATATAAATACGCGCTTGATTGCTAATCTGGACCTTCCGGAAATCGAGGGAAAAAATCAAATCCGGTCTTACCTGAATAAACTTAAGCTCTGCGCTACTTGCTATCGAATACACAACGCGGGCTCATTCGTGAGTGCTGATTTTTCGGACTTAGACGAGCCGGATAATGAGTTGATTTACCTAGAACTAGATTATAAGGTTAGTCCGGCTACCCGTAAAGCTTTCCGCTTTCATTTCGGTGAACCCGTCAAGTTATTTGAGCTTCTACACCTCCTCTTAGTTCTAAACAACTATGAGATGGATTATACTGCTAAGCGGGAAGCCCTGCACGCTACTGGCCCCAAAAGTCTTTATCTCGCCCAGCGGTACGAGCAACTACCTAAAGTAGCCGATCGTATTCTTCGCATTCGCAATTTTAAGATCAGAAAAGAAGGTATCCCCTACCCCATCGATACCCGCGGCCTCTCCGACGGCGAGCACCAGTTCCTACACTCCCTGGGTCTCTGCCTACTGTACAAAGACAAACGGACGCTTTTTCTGTTCGACGAGCCGGAGACGCACTTTAACCCGGAATGGAAAGCGAAGTTTATCACCGCCGTGCGCTCCTGCTTTGAAAAAGAAGAGAAGGCTGCCGACGAGACGATGCGGGAAGTGTTGATCACTACGCACTCGCCGTTGGTAATTTCGGATTGTGAGCGGGAGTATGTGCGCATGTTTACAAAGGATAAGGAAACCGGGCGAGTAAATTCAGTAGAGCAGCCTAGTTTTGAAACGCTGGGTGCATCTGTTCGTAAAATAGGGATCAAGCTTTTCAGTGTACCTGAATCTATTGGTAATTACGCCAAGGCGAGATTGCTCGAATACTTACAGCAGTTGAAAACAACCGAGAACAAAGCGCAACTAGAGGTACTTCTGGATACTGTTACCGAAGAATTCGGAGAGTCGGTAGAGCGTCAGCTGTTACTGCACCGAATCATGGAAAAAATCGAGAAAGGCTAATGCTGTTTCCCTACACTTACATAAAACATAGGGTAGAAACCTACCAGGAGTTCGTACGGTTCCTGGTCCATGAGGTTTGGGCCAATGCTGATGGTCCATTCTCTGCTGAACTATTAATGAACGGACAGGACGATAGTCTTTATAAATTTTATCTGGATAATGACCACAAAACCTCCGGACGGGCTTATGAATTCAATCTCTGTATAGAGCAAATCTATAAATACTGTGAGGAACTACGCAAAGCGGGTTCTCCTATCTTAAATCGTTTCGTAGCGGGCTACGACATTAATAATAACATCGCACGGCTTTGCGCGGATAAGACGCTGCAGCCACTTACTTACGATGAGCTTAAAGGCTTACATGCTGACCTCGGGCATGCGTTACAGCGCTTTTGCAGTTCACTTTATGGCGGTGGTTCCCCGTTCAATACTGTTCATTTCGACGAGTTCGACCGGAAGCACACCGCTGACCACTACCGGCAATTCATGATCGTAAACAATAAGCGGTTGTGCCCCTTTTGTGGTATTCACCGGATCAAAGGACAATTTGATGGTCCTCGGGACGCCTACGATCATTACTTTCCTAAGTCCGTCTACCCTTTTAACTCAATTAACTTCCATAATCTCGTTCCCATGTGTGACGAATGTAACGAGTCGTACAAAAAAACAAGAGAGCCAATTTTCTCAAAAAAAACCGATCGTGCCAATAGCCGATGCAAAGCCTATTATCCATTTGACCTTGCACTGACGATGCCAAAGTTTTCTGTCAGTGTCGGACATAAAGACTATGAGACGCTTACTCACAATGACGTGGAACTAACCGTAGAGAAAGATGGTTGTCATGAAGAAGTAGATTCTTGGTTAAGACTTTTTAACCTTGATCATCGCTACCGGCTCTTACTCACCGAAGAAAGCTTTGGAAAAGACTGGATTGAGGACATCTTTGAAGCTCAGCTTCACGATGAACGAATACTCATTGACGGGGAGCTTTGCGGAGAGAACCTGACCGGTCTTCAATACTGCGAAAAAGAGATACGCCTTTCGCGAAGAAATGCGTGGGCCCAGCAAAAATTTCTGAAGGGGCCTCTACTGCAAGCTTATCGAGATATTGGGCTTTTTAATGCTCTGACCTAAAACAATTACCCCACCTTAAATTATCTATGTTCGACTTTAGCCCCACCCAAACCTATACCTTCTCGCTAAACTTGAAATCAGTTGAAGACTCCAATCTCTTCCTGAGAAAGCTGTGGTCTGAGTTTAGAAAAGAACCGACGTTTTCCAGCATGTCAATGGCTTCTAAAGACGGGCCTAAGCAGTTTGTCACCTTGGGCCTGGTAAACTTTGGCAAGAGCCCTAGCTCTGGTGTTTCCGTGAAATACAAGCATAAGGGTTGTATTAAAGAGCTGGAGTTCCATATGTTTCCTCAAGATTTTGGGGATTTCCTAAAGGAGGCGGTAGCTATTTCAGCGGCTTCCTTTCAAGAGGCTCAGACAGTCCAGCAGGTTAGCTATGTTTATGAGGCCTTAGTTGGCCTATTTCAACCGTATAAGTTTAACGCCTTCAGTCTGTCTCCAGTGGAGGACAACAAAGCGATACTATCCCTAGAAGTAACAGGATATGACTATATCGACGCTGCCACCCAGCATAAGGGAAAGGCTGATAAGTTGTTCAACCTATTTTCGCTGTTCTTTAAAAGCTCGTTTACCTGTGTCAAAGTTAGTAACGAGAGCGCTCCAGCTATAAACAGCGAAAACACCTTCCGGGGAGATGAGGAAACAGTTGATGAATTCTACACTCAATTCGAGTTCTCAAAAGAAGAATTTGAGCTAGTTGGCTTCTTTTACAAGAGTATTGATGAGGAAGTTTTCACCAAGATGCACCGGGCACTCCGCCTTTTTCAAGACGGGATCAGCATCGAAAGACTGAGCGGAAAGACTCTAGTTGACAACAGGAAGGAAGTTGCCTTATCACTGTACATGTCAGCCCTCGAAGTACTAGCTAACGATCGAGACCCTTCTACTTCGACTTGCGATGAATGCAAACAAACAGTTTATAAAATTTCTTCCAAGGTACATGACCTTGTCCTGAGTTTATCTAAAAGCAAGAACCTAGCTAAGATGGTTAAACGAGAATACGAGAAGCGATCAAAGTACCTTCATGCAGGCCGCTTTTTCTCTGATAATAATTTTCTCGGCCACCATATTCCACAGCTTGACGGAAATACCGAACACGGGAACAAGTTGCAGTATCCTTATGAGGGGATGTTGCATACGTTAAGAGGAATAGTTTATGCGGTCGTTGTGAAGCGGCTGCGGGGACTAAGGGCAAAAGAAGAAAAAAAGAAAACTGCTTGAGGTAGCCACAAAACTTGTCCTTCCAAGCATTTTACTGAATGTGTAGTTTAATGTCGTTGATCAGCGTGATAAAGTCTCTTCCCCGCATCTTTAGGTGATTTCCGTCGACCTTAATTCTAGGGTCCCCAAGGACTGTAATTGCAAGCTTTGAAGGGTCAATGGTACGGTCCTTGATCTCCCTGTGTTGTAGGTAGTCGTCATATCCTTGCTGGAATACCTTTGAGCTTACCCGACACGTTTGCAAATTCTCTCTTATGTACTCAACATACATCGGTAAGTCATTCGCTTTCCTTTCTAAGATGCAAATGGCGAAGCCAGGGGTTCGGCCAATAACTCTTCTGGCTTGAGCGGGAGCGAAGAGGAAATATTGGCCTCTACCGTATGCGTAAGATTTGATTTCTATGTCGAACGATTTTCTATTTTGGGGATTGGTTACCCGGATATCGAAACTACCTCGGCCACCCGTAGGGCGGCTAACTTCCGCTGTGGGAATAATTTGTTGGATAGCTAATTGAATAGCTTTTTCGGCCGTTAGGCCAATCTTAAGCATTGCCATTTTGTGGTCGTCCTCTTCCTTTAGCTCCTTCGCTTGACCAATTACTGCTTCCAATGTTGTTAGTGTAACAACCGCAATTAGGGACTCGACTTGTTTTGTTGATAGTTCCGATTTATTAATTTTATGTAGCAAATCTACAACACCTTCATCCTTTAGCATTTTCATGTCAGAAATTCTCAGCTTACCCCCTCCAAAATTGAGATCAAAGAATAGGTTTTTACTTTGCCTTTCAAATGACGGAAGAAATTTAGTTGCAAGTTCTTTGTTGTCTTCGGACCACTCAATTAGGTTTGTGAGACTTTCATTCTTCTCCTCAAATTCGATCGCCCTTTCCTCGGGTGGGAGGCCTAGAATAGAGTTGACAGTATCCAATAGTATATTGCCAAGCTCGTCAAAGGTTTTTGCGTTTCCTCTACTAACTGTAATTCTCTGATCGATTAGATTCGCCGCCCAATCTTCACTAAGCTTAAGACCATAAAGAATGGCTATCAACTCCGATGGCAATGGATACTCCGTGGTTCCTGCGTCCTGTAAATTGATTAAGTCATCAAACTGTTGGTACTGGTTAATAAATATTTTCCCAGTTTCTAATTCCATCCTAAACTCATCTGATTCATTAAGCATTTCTAAGTATACATTCAACCATTCTACGCACTCGTCTTCTGACACTCTTATTTTACCTGAAAGCGTAGAAATATCTTCTGAACGTTCCACAACGCCATTGACCAAGTGAATAAGAATACGTAGCGAAGAGTTAAAAGAGAAGTTATTTGCATTTTTAATGAGAACTGGCTCTTCGGGCCAGCCAAAGAGAACTCTCACATGATTATATAATCTTGATCGTAGACTATTTCTTGTTGTGTTAAGGGGTTCAACGCTAAGTATCCGACCAATTACGTCGTAGGAAATTTCTTTATAAGAAAAAGTAAGGTTGTACTTCGAATCTGCATCATTTCGAGCACTCAGCTTTCTGTTGAGTTTGATTGACAGCTCACTAAGCCCTTTCTTTTGGCTAACGAATGATAAGTCTTTTAGTCGACGATCAACGACGATTTTCCTCCAATCGTTCTCCGGGTCTACATCCTTCAAGATATTCAGGAAGTGGTCAGATAGAGGGTCATCAGTATTTTCTTTATACAGTTTATTCTCTTCGACCTTCATAAGCAAGCCGTAACAGTTAGGCACTATCGCATACTCTTGAAAAAATTCTTGTTTTTTCTCTCGTACCAAGAAGTCATACAGTATTTCTAGCCACCCAATAGTGTCAGCACCCTCAAGCTTTTCTTCAAGCACTGCTAGTGTTTGGCATTCGTTGAGCTGCAAGAGCAAGTCCTCCAAGCCGAACCTGATTTTAACTGGCCAACTTTCAATTTCCCTCTGTGGGCCGGTACACTCCAACCAATTAATTATGTCTTTCTCTAACGGAACGTTTCCACTGCCAAGAAATGGCTTTACTAGTCTATAAAACTCTAGTCTGGTTTCTTTATTTGCACCATATTCTGGCAAGCTTACCTCTCGTATCGTTAGGTTCTCACCATTTTCCGTTTTGACCAATGGAAGATCAACTAAAAAATTGCGGTAATCTTCCTGAAGACCCTCAAACCATCCCTTGGAGAAGTCGGCATCCCAGTTTTCGCTTGGCATCCGAGTTTTAGCAAGCAAGTAACGATTATCTACACCGATCGCTATTAGGCCTTTAGTAAAATCCTTAGCTGCTGTAAAGGCTTCTTTAATTCTTTCTCTATTCGTTACAGCATCTTTGTCTTCTTCCGCATGTAAAACTATTCCATTCCGATCTTCTGTAGGATTAAAGTCCTTTCCATTAATGATGAATGGGAAATGAAACTTTTCTGATCCTATCAGCGGAAAGTCACGGTAGAGTATGGGAGTTTTGGCTCGAATTGGAGATAATTTCTCCAGGCCATCGTTAACTATTTCCGTTATCAGTGTAACCTGACTTGATTCAGAGGTAAAAGCATAAAGTGTTCGTGAAGGGGACTTTTCTTGTAAGTTATCTCCGGAAACCCTTACTACGATGCTATCAATACCATATCCTTTAGGAACTGGATTACCGCGCTGATAAGTCACCGTACCTGAATTGTCAACAACAGATACCTTCTTTATTTTGCTCCCATTGGTGAGCATAGCAATTGGTAAAGTTTCAACGATGTCTTTGATTCCATTAGTCGCCGCCTTCCGAGATTCGTCTGTAGTTAGCTCGTAAGTAAAAGTTGTTAGCAGAGCGTCTTCGTCGCTCAGCTGGTGTGTCTCATGATAGTCTCGAAACACTTCACGGTTGTCGGTTTTCTTTAATCGATCTAGTGCCAATCCGATCTTATCAATTAGTACTTCTGAAGAATCTCCTTCACGATCCAACAATAGTTCTATTTTTCTGAAGTCACTCTCTAAAGCTACTATACCCTCAACCTTAATCTTCGAGCTTAATAAATGGGTTGCAATAAAGCCTGTACCAAATTTCCCTGTTACCTCTTCATCGGTATTTGTTGAGCTTTTTGAGCTTACTTGTTGTACCAGGCTGTGTAGATGTGCTAAGGTGAATGGTTCGCCATTATGGCTAAACCTAACTTTATCGTTGAGGTGTACAATCTCAATTGAAACACCTCCAAAAGCATTTTTTACATCCTTTGCGTTCTGCATTAACTCCCAAATCCATCGCCGAGCAGAATCTCCGGCATTGTTGCGAACTTTAGAAAGAATTTGGCGGATTTTATCTGCCGTTAGCTTACGATTATTGTAACGCTCAATTGAATCTGAGTCGTTTGGATCGTAAGGCAAAGGTTGAGAGGTTGAAGTCACTAAGGGATGATTATGGTAAAATGAAAATTTAGATGTTGTTTACTTTCTTGTCACTATAAACTCGGTAGGAGTAATACGAAATTCTTCCTCCGAAATACGGTTCATCTCATAGAAGTTAGCGGTGCCAGCTTGCTCGTCAAAGTTATAAACACGGACAAGTCTATAGTTCGGTTGGTAGTACTCCGCCCAGTATCTTTCATTTCGTGTTAGGTAAAAGGGAGCATTAGGTCCACCCTTGGTAGTTTTGACTTCTACGTATTTCTTACGTTCGCCAAGCTCAGGAAAGTAGGATAGGATGTCGTAGCCTTCACCATCCGTTTCAGAGTAGTGAATAACTTTATCTGCCAAATTTGGGTAGCCTGCTTTAATTAAGGACTCTTTCTCATACTCGAACACGAGTAATTCTCCGGCTGTACCGGTTTTCTTTGAGGACCTTTCATTTTCTTCAAACGCTACTACCCTACCCTGACCAGAGGGGGTGTACTCGGGTTCCGGACCACCATTAAGCTCGGGGGGATCTTGCTGGATGAGTGGTTTTCTTGGTATATCCTCGAGGGGTGTTGTGTCATTGACAAATCCAATCCAACTTAGGAAGTGTGGCCGGATGATTGAAAAGAAGCCTCTTGTTTGCTCGATCAGTTCATCCCAACCAGTGGGAAGATTATCGGGAAAGATCAGCCGTTGATGAACGGCAGGATCAAATATTTTAGCGAGCTCGTTCTGCTGGGCTTGAGATAGGGGCGACTCACTACCAAAGTTGTAGTGAAGTTTATACTTCAGGCAGTTTTGTGTGCCGTTGATTTCTACGGTATAGAACACTCCTGCAGCAAAGCCTTCCTCGGTACTTATTCTTGCCCATTTATAAGGAGCAAAGACCTGGCCGGAGCCCTGGCCTTTGATTCCTTTACGCACAGTGACACTTCCGTGGTACTTGACAATGAAGCCTTCCTCTGCAACTTGATTCGCCCAGAACTTTACCTTCTTGTTGGTTACGGTATTGATGTGGTTGTAAGCGTTGTCATCTTCGGAATTGCTTTGGTCGCGAGGGACGTTGGCCCATCGGCTGTAGACGTCAAAGTCTGTTGTATCAAAAAATGGCAGGTGATTTAGTAAGTCAGGCATTTTGTTGGATGGTCTAGGTGGCGGGGTCACTCCAATGTGATCATCTTTGAATGCACGGAAGTTATTGGGATTTTGCCAAAATTTGTAGGCCAGTCGTTCTTGCTCGTGACCGAAATTTAGTTTGTCGAAACCTTCCCCTTTATGTACCCCCATAGCGATGGCACGGTTAACTAAGCCGACACCGTGGATGGGGTCATCTCCTGTAATTTTTGTAGACCTGGTACCGGGGCTGTATGTGACAATTGCTGAAAGGAACGGTCTGCCTCTTTCATACTCATGTTCTGCTACATCACCTAATAATTCCGCGAACTCTTGGGAGTGGGGGTGCATGTCTACCCATGATGCTGCTTCGGCGTAGTGTACGGACTGCGTCGGATACTTACTTGCTCGAAGGATTAGATTACTCCGAAGAGTGGTGTGAAGTGATATATTCATAGGTGTATGAGAACAATTCTGAAGGCGCAAAATGCCTAAGATAAAGGTACATATGCCTTGTACATATTTAGATGTGGGAAGAATGTGGTTTTCTCAGAAAATTACAGTTGATTTACCTCCCGAACGATCTTCAGCAATTCTCACGGCTCTCCATCCCCTCCCCCGCACCCGCGTCCGCGCCCACTGAGGCTAAAGGCCT
>JAHDIH010000015.1 GCA_020630875.1 Deltaproteobacteria bacterium
CGCAAGCGATTCAGATCGATTGGGAGAGTGGGGTGCTGAGTGGTGGGTCTGATCCGAGGAAGGATGGGGGGGCTTTGGGGTATTAGTGGTCTGTTCCTATTCATTCAGTAACAGTTCGGCCATGTCGTCCAACCGTTGCTTCGTCTGTCTCCACCCCGGCATCTGTTGTGTTAACAAACGATAAAAACGTTCGCTGTGGTTGTGCTCCCTGATATGACACAGCTCATGCAAGATGACATAGTCAATGCACTCTCTCGGTGCTTTAACCAGGTGCGGGTTCAGCATTAAGGTACCTTGCTTAGAGCAGCTTCCCCACTGCTTATCCATAGATAAGATTCGGAAATTTGGTGTTTCATCAATCCAGCGAGCTTCAGGAAGCAGTTTTTCCAATCGCATTGCGAAGATGTGCTGTGCGCGTGCGCGATACCACTGCTTCAGTAATTTCCTGACTTGATCTGTAACATCGTCATTGCGTTGAGGCAAGCTGACCAGTAACTTCCCACGCTCCATCTTAACGTGTGGTGGGTTGTCCGCGTGTGTGACTACTTTCAATACATAACGCCGGCCAAGATAAAACTGCATCTCACCGCTGACATACCGCCGAGGCTGTATATGCCTTTGCTGCGCGGTTATTGCTTGCAGATTGTTGTATATCCATTTTGCGCGTTTCATGACCGCATCGTGGATATCGTTCTCTTTTGCGTCTTCCGGTGCTTCAACGATCACACGGGAATCAGGGGTTACCTGAATGCTGACTTTTCTGGGTTTGCCATGGTCTGTGGCTTTACGTTTTACACGATAGGGCACTCGGTCATTGCCGTAGATAAAGGCGTAGGTTTCTTCAGTGTCTGAATCTGCAATAGGTGCTCTCATGGTTACTGATATCCAGAAAGCCCCAGTCGTGTGATTTGTATTACCTCGGCAGTGATGGCCTGTGCGTTGTCTAATCCAATGTCGTTGAATAACAGAGGCAGTAGCCCGAGCTTAATCTGGTTTTCAATCTCCTGCGGATTGATGGAATATTCGGCTACAGATCGTCGTACCACCGCATCAATCTGTAGCGAGTATTCCAAGCATCGTTCTTCATTCAGGGTTAGTGGCTCCCCCATTTGCAACAGGAACAACCCGTAGTAAGCCTGCACATGTCTCTTTATAGAGGGATCGAGTGCGGCAAACATTTCGTTGGGTAATCCACTGACTTCTCGTGCGTCGAGTTGGCTTTCGAAGTCTGCAAACATCAGGTATTGTTTAACGGGTGCATCGAACATGTCCTTCGCGTCTGCAATAGCCTGCTGCAATAGCTTGGAAAAATAAGCCTGCGCGTAGGGGTCGTCAGCAAGATCCTGTTCTATTTTGCGTTTCACGCGGCCGGTGATTCTGTCACTACGATTGCGTGCTTCGTCATCGCTTATGGTGCCAGGGTTAGCCTCTTTGCCCAACCCACTCACCAGATACGCACCTTCGGATTCGCTGATGGCTACACCGCCGATGTGCTTGTCAAGCAATGTGCGAATACTGTCGGCATACGCATCATAGTCAACGGTCTCTTCAGCATCCTCACGCACCTGCTGACGCAGTTCGGACATTTGCTTCAACGTTTTTTTGTAATGCTCGCACTTGCTATCAAAGCTTTTGTCGTCAAAATAATTTGCTGATTGCAGTGCCACCTTCATACAGTTTGCAAACGCTGTCAGTGCATCGTAGAAATCGTTGCGCGGTTTGAGATTCAAGTCGGTTAACTGACCGTCGATACTTTCGATTCGAGGGCTGAGTGCCTGTCGCAATGCGGGGCCGTCTTGTTTGTTTTTGACCGATGCAAACAAAGACCAGAGTTCGTCATAGAGCCTGGGCAGTTTTTTGTATTCGGTATCCATGCTGCTGTACAAGCCTTTCAAGTCTTCGATGTCGAAGCCTTCTTGCGTACGCTCGGCCAGGTCCTGGTACTTCTCTATCGTTGCATCCAATTCTTTCAGAATGCCTCGGTAGTCAATTAGATAACCAAACTGTTTCTTGTTGTGCAAACGGTTGACGCGCGCTATTGCTTGAATCAGATTGTGTTGCTTCAACGGTTTATCGATGTAAAGCACGGTATTTCTCGGTTCATCAAAACCGGTTAGCAGCTTATCTACAACGATCATTAAGTCAGGGCCATCCTCTTTGGCGAAGTCTGCAATGATGTGGTCGGTATATTTTTTCTCATCCTGCGAGCCTACATTTTCCTTCCACCAGTTCTGCACTTTGTCTTTGGATTCAGTTTCCACATCATCATGGCCCTCGCGTGTATCAGGCGGCGACATCGCCACAACCGATGTCACCTTGCCAATCTTATCCAGCAAGTGTTTGTAGGCAATGGCAGAAGCCTTGGAGTCGCAGGCCAGCTGACCTTTCAGGCCCTGTTCTTTGAAATTCTGGAAGTGGTCTGAAATGTCGTGGGCAATCAGTTCCAGCCTGCCTTCGACCTGATAGATTTGCCCTTTGCTAGAAAATTTGCGTTTCAGATCGGTGCGCTGTTCGGCAGACAGTTCGTCAGTGATGCGATCAAACCAGGCGTCAATGGCGTCGTCATTGGTGTTGAGTTCAGGGATACGCTCTTCGTAGAGCAGGGGGGTGACGGTTCCGTCCTGCACGGCCTGCTGCATGGTGTAGGAATGTACAATACGGCCAAACTTGTTCTCGGTTTTATCGTCTTTGAGTAAGGGTGTGCCTGTAAATGCGATGAAAGCGGCTCGTGGCAGCACTTGCTTCATGCGAATGTTGTTTTCACCGCTCTGGCTGCGGTGGCCCTCGTCTATTAACACCAGTATGTCGGGGCTGTCGTTGTAACAAGCGCTCTGGTTAATGGCGGTGCCGAACTTGTTGATGATGGAGAAGATGATTCGCTCATTGCCTTTGCCAATCTGCTCAGCCAGTCGTTTGCCGGTCGTGGCCATGGCTTCGTTTTTTTCTTTCTCCAGCACGGCTCCGCCCGATACAAAGTTTCTTGCCAGTTGTTTTTCTAAATCAACACGGTCGGTCACGACGACTACGCGGCATTGGGTTAGCTCTGACAACCAGATCAGGGCTTTGGATAGAAATACCATAGTGAATGATTTGCCGGAGCCCGTCGTGTGCCAGATGACGCCACCGTTGCGCGCACCGTTTTCATCGAAGGACGTGATGCGTTCGAGTAAAGCTTTGATGCCAAACACCTGTTGATACCGGGCGACAATTCGGCCCACTTTCTTATCAAACAGTGTGAACAGGCGAGTCATATCCAATAGTCGATCGGGACGCAGCAGCGAGACGATCAAACGGTCCTGATCAGTGACTATGCGCTGGCCACCGGCGATGAGTGCTTCATACTCTTGTCGTGTATGGTTGGGCCGGTGATTGAACAAAGCCGCAAGCTGATCCATGCTCATTGCGTGGTTTTTCAAGCGAAGGAACTCAGCCTCGTCTATTTCTTCTTCTTTCCACTTAGCCCAGAACGTGTCTCTGGTGCCACAAGTGCCATACCGGCCGCCATGGCCATTGATGGAGAGCAGCAATTGGCTGTAGGCGAAAAGGTGCGGTATTTCATCCACTTTCTGATTGCGGATGTTCTGCGAGATACCTTCTGCCACCGTGGGTTTACCACTATTTGATGAGCTGGGCCGCTTAGCTTCAATAACCACCCAGGGTAAGCCGTTAACAAAACAGACGATGTCAGGAATTCGTTTGCCGGTGCCCTGTGCGTTTTCCACTTCCATCTCTTCGGTAAAGTGAAAGCGGTTTTCGTGTGGGGATGCCCAGTCGATGATGTGTATGGTTGGCGTGGCTTTTTTGCCATCGACAAATTCGGTAACACCAACACCAAACGTTAGCGCGTTGTACAGTTTTTCGTTTGCTGCCTTCAGCCCTTCGTTCATTGCAGGGTTGGCTAGCTGGTGCACGATTTTGTCAATGGCTGCTGCTGAGAGAGGGCAGTCCTTACCCATGAAAGGGAAGGTCTTTTTTTCCAGTACAGAGCGCAGTACGGAAGGTAATATCACGGTAGAGCGATTACCGCGTAGCTCCATGCATTCAACAGGGGATAGGAACTGATAGCCCAAATGTGTCAGCAGTGCGAGCGCAGGGATCTTAGCGCTGTGCTCTTCGTTGAAATTGGCGATGGGGCTAGTCATTATTATTCTCGTCGAGCAGTGCACGCAGCGCTGCTATGTTGTGCCTCTCACCTTCGGCTTCATTGAGGCGCCGGCGTTCTTCGGCGTAGCGATCAAACTCGTTTTTCGCTTTTTCATCAGCCGCTTTCTTCGACAGCGTACCTGCATTCTGGAGTACATCTCGATCATTGAAGCGCAGGAAATCAGCGAGTTTGGTTTGCCAGTCCTTTAGAAACACTTGCTTGCGTCGTAAGGCCTGATCCTCAGCAAAGTCCAGCCACATGGTTACAATGCGATTCAACGCAGCAATTTCTGTTTCGTTTAGATAATTCTTGGCGATGGTTACATCCGTTTTACGAACCGCTTCATTTTTAAAACTGGTCAGCCCCACGTTGGGCTTGTTAGCATCCACCCGTTGAGCGATAAGATCGGCGGCGGTTAACCCGGTGCTGGCGAAATGCAGTTTGTTCTGGATGATCTGAAAGAACTTAGCCGTATCCTTATCCGCAGGCGTGTAATCAGCCGCCAAAGTAAAGATGTCTTTTACTCTCAAGTACACACGACGTTCGCTGGCGCGTATGTCGCGAATGCGTTCCAGCATTTCATCAAAATAGTCGGGCACGGCTGATTGGCCCACAGGTGGGTTTTTCAGCCGCTCGTCGTCCATGACGAATCCTTTGATTAGGTATTCCTGCAGTGTTTGGGTTGCCCAGCGTCGAAATTGTGTTCCGCGTGGTGAGCGGACTCGGTAGCCTACGGCGAGGATGACGGGCAGGCTGTAGTGGCTAACTTGCCGTTTTACTTGCCTTTTTCCTTCAGTTTGAACTTGTAAGTATTGCTTACAAGTTGCGGCTGGCTCTAGTTCGTCTTCCTCGTAAATCGATCGGATGTGTTGAGTGATGGATTGTGGTGTGACGCTGTAGAGTTGGGCTATCGATGCCTGCGATAACCAGAGAGTGTCTGACTCAAAACGACATTCCACACGCACATGGCCGTCTTGGCTTTGGAACAGGATGAATTCTCCGGTGGGTGGTGTGTCGGTAGTGGAGGTCATCAGCGTGTGGCACAGTAGGGAGCGGGTTTAGTCATCGATTTTTACCCGTCGTTTGCCTGTTAGCAGTTGCTGCATTAGGGCTTTTTTTTCTTGTTTTAGGTGGGCAAGTCTTATCGTTAGTCGATCGATTTCGAAGTCTGCACTTGTTAGTGTCTCCGCTATTTTTAGCTGTTCCGTGCAGGAAATCGATGGATATTTGATATTTCCAACTATCCCGGTGTTCAAGTTTTTTTGAGTCCCTGGCTGACCATCTGCGGTGAGCCGGTTCGCAATAAACAGTAAGTAGTGATAAAGAAAGTTCAAGCATAGACGCTTGTGCGGCTTGCGAAATACAACGAAACCATCGTGTATACACGCTTTGATTCCGATGAATTTTGGAACCCCAATAGTTCCGCAAATTGACATAATCAGATCGCCAGGGTCAACACAAACGCTGTTGTTAATCCCTAGCTCCGATAGATGCTGTTTAGTAAATAGAAGGTGCTGTCCTTTTTGTGCAGTCACGTCAGCGATTCGAATCCAGCCTCTACCGTGTTCAGCAAACCACTTTCGATCTGCAATTGGTCTTGGGGAAGCGCCACGTCTTATATCGCAGAGTGTCGAAAGCTTTACTTCCTCCCACTCCCCTTCAAACCCCGCAAACCGCTTCTTCCCCGTCAACAACTGCTGCATCAGTGCTTTTTTCTGCTGCTTGCTGGCGTCGATCAGTTTCTCAGTGGTGGCTATAGCGCGATCCCAGGTCTGTAGAATTTTGGCGATTTTGCGTTGTTCTGGGAGGGTTGGGAGTGTTAAAGGAAAGTCTTTTATCTGTTTTGCACTTATATGTGGAACGGCTGTTTCAGTCTGTACGGACATTACATACTGATGAAAGTGATGGCTAGTAAAGTATTGAATGAGTAAACATTGAAGGATAGTTTTCCGCGCCCTTACACGCGCAACTCGTTGTACGAGTAGGCAGGGAACATCGTGACTTTTGACCTCGGCAACCTTAAGCCCAGCGGATACCCATGTACGATCCATTGCTATTACTAAATCGCCTTCTTTGAGCTCGTATTTCTTGTAGGTTTCAATGTCATCGATTGGCCATCTTTTCGCATCTTTCCATCTCAATGATGATGGTTCGATATTGTCTCCGCGTAGCAATCGTATATCTTTGGGTTCCTTGGTGTATTGGGCACTTTTGAACGCTTGTCCACTTAACAAATCAATGTGTTCTTCAAATGACGTTTTTTTCCATCCATCAGGAACCATAACCCAGCTCCTCTAAATACCCCGCCATCTCCACTTCCAACCTATCCAGCTCCTTCTGCAAAGCCAACCGCTCCTTGCGAACAGCCATCAAATCAATCTCTTCCTCCTCTTCAAAGGTGTCGACATAACGAGGAATATTCAGGTTGTAATCGTTGTCCTTGATCTCTTCAATCGTTGCCAAGTACGCATACTTGTCAACGCTTTCACGTGCCTTGTAGGTATCAATAATCTTTTGAATATTCTCAGCCGTTAGCACGTTCTGATTCTTGCCGGATTTGTATTCACGACTGGCATCAATGAACAAAACCTTGTCATCTGACTTGTCTTTTTTAAATATCAAAATCGCTGCCGGTATGCCGGTGCCGAAGAACAGTTTCTCCGGTAACCCAATAACTGCATGCAGCAAGTTTTCATCGATAAGTTGCTTGCGAATCTTGCCTTCACTCGATGCCCGAAACAACACGCCGTGCGGCACCACTACGCCCATGCGACCTGTCTTAGGTTTAAGGGTTTCTATCATGTGGGATATGAAGGCATAGTCGCCTTTGGTCTTGGGTGGTATGCCTCGGCGGAAGCGGCCCCATGTGTCGTCGGCAGCCCCGTCATGGCCCCATTTGTCGAGAGAGAAGGGGGGGTTAGCTGTGACGATGTCAAAGTGCAGTAGACCACCGTTTTTGTCTTGCAGTTTGGGGTTGCGAATGGTGTCGCCCCATTCAATACGATGATTGTCCTCGCCGTGCAGGAACATGTTCATCTTTGACAGTGACCAGGTCGAACCGATAGCTTCCTGGCCGAACAGTGCGTATTGGCGGGAATCGTTAAAGTTCTTTTGAATTTGTTTACCGCATTTCATAAGCAGCGAACCTGAACCGCACGCCGGGTCGCATATCTGATCGCCCTCTTTAGGTTCAAGCAGGATGGCCAGCAAGTCAGAGACTTCGGGCGGGGTATAGAACTCTCCGGCGGTTTTTCCGCTGGTGGCGGCGAAGTGCTTAATCAGGAATTCGTAGGCGTTGCCTATAACGTCGAGTGAGCCGACGCGGCTGGGGCGAAGGTTAAGTGTTTCTTTGCCAAAGTCTTCCAGTAAGTGCCGCAGAATATCGTGCTTCTGTTTTTCGTCACCCAGCTTGTCGGTGTTAAAACTGATGTCCTGAAACACGTTTTTAAGTTTGGTGCCGTTGGCTTCTTCTATGGCGTGCAGGGCTTGGTCAATACGCGTACCGTTGCCCGGCTCATGGCGCGCCTTATATAACGTATCGAAGGTGGCATTCTCGGGAATCTTAAATGACTGGCTTGCCATCATGGCGGCAATCATTTCTTTGTTATCACCGAACTGCACGCCCAGTTCGTCCACCTTGTCCTGATACACATCGGAGATGTACTTAAGAAATAGCATGGTAAGCACGAAGTCTTTGTATATGGAAGGGTCTACCGTGCCACGGAAGGTGTCGCAGGCAGCCCAGACGGCTTTGTTGATTTGGTCCTGATCTATGGGTGTGTCGCTCGCCATGTTTATTGCTCTGTTGCCAACGACCAGGCGGCCGTGTGCGTAATTTTTTCGTCTGTTTCAGTTAACTGCTGGCGCACGGATTTTCTGTGTTTATGCAGGGCTATTAACCGGGCTATTTTTCTCTGATGCTCACGTGTTGGCAGCGGGATTTCTACGCTGCCAAAATTCTTTTCACTGATGAACGAGATGCTGGTGCCTTCCTTCATGGATTGAAGGCGGTGTTGTACCTGAAAGGTATTCAGAACCCAGTGCAGATAATCCGCTGATACCTTCTGTTCATCGGGGGATATAACCAATAAACCAAAGGTGGTGATAATGGGTTTTCCGGTAACTGCCTGGCGAACGGGCCAGTAGGCCATTTGGCGTAGCCCTCTGGCCGTGAATACGATGTCATTGTTATGGAGGTAATAGCGCTGTACTTTGTTACCAAGTTGAACACAAGCGAGTGCGTCTGCGTTCAGCTCGGCATCTGACGTCAGATCGCTGGCCTGTATAACCCGTGTATCTCCATCATCGTCGGGTTCAATGCGTCCACGAAAGGCATAGCCATTCTTTATGGTGGCAACGTCAGCGATCCTTGCTGTATTCGCGACCTTTTTCATGCATAGGACTCTCTAACAACAGTTTTGTTGGTGCCGCTGGCTAACTGCGGAACAGGAGCACCGTATTCCACCATTGTGGTCACTCATCTGGTGTAGTTGGTCTTGTGGGGTAGTCAAAAAGGATATCCTTGGTTGGCCAGCCTGGAGTTTTCGGTGAAATAATTATTAATCTGGCTTGACCGAAAGTGGCCATCACGCCACCCTAATACTGCTTGTCAAATCCGGTGAACCGGCTCGATTTACGAAAGGGCTGACTGAGAAAGTACTAAGGTTTTTATTGCAGTACATGATTACTGCACCGGTTATGTTCTACCAAGGAGGCACTGTTGTCAATTTTAAGTTTTTCTACTGCAGGGAAGCAAAGAGGTAGACGCGAGTTGCGGTGTAAAGCAGCGCACGAAAGCCACTGGTAATTTCATGACTATTGGTGCGGAAACGTGGCGCTTACAGCGTCTCAGCGGTAACGGTGTGGCGCTGAGTTAGAGGAACATTTAATGATCACCCCGAACGAGACGCGCATGGCTCACCGACCCAGCCAGTCGGAAGCTTCAATATTGAGGGCTCTTTGTGAGTAACGATATCTGGATGGTGCGTGCAGGAAGGGGTGGCGCATTCGCTGAAGACTTCATTGAAGGCAACTTTGTGAGCATTGGCTTTCCCGCTGCAGGGGAGGTGACATCGCCTGTGGATAAGAAAGCGCTCGTGGCGAGAATGCTTGCAAAACATCCTAATCAGAAATGGATGATGGCGGCATCGCAGCTCAAGCGGTTCTTTGATGAGTTCAGCGTTGGAGATTCTGTGTTGACGTACGATCCCGGGCAACGCCTGTACTACTTTGGTGAGATCACCTCAGATGTTAAAACCATTGACCATCAATTGTCACGTTGCAGGGAGGTGGAGTGGATAGGGCAGGTAAACCGAGATTCGTTGAAGCAGGCTACGCGCAACTCGTTGGGTGCTATATCGACTCTATTTGCAATACGCGGTGATGCGGCGGCGGACGTTAGAGCGAACATGGTGGAGCTGGGCAGCAATGCGGAGCCCACTATTGAGCCAGATAACGACGAATCAGATAGTGAAGAGATAGTCGTAAACATCGAAAGCCAGTCTCATGAGCTGCTTGAAGATCGAATCGCAAGCCTTGACTGGGAGCAAATGCAAGAGCTCGTTGCAGAGATACTTGAAGCCATGGGGTTTAAGTCGGATGTGTCTCCGCGCGGATCAGATAGAGGGATAGATGTATTCGCTTCGCCTGATGGTCTTGGTTTGAAGGAACCGAGGATATTTGTTGAAGTGAAACACAGGCTTGGTTCCCGTATGGGAGCCGACGCAATCAGAACATTCTTAGGTGGCAGGCAGCCTGGTGATCGGTGTTTGTACGTCAGCACCGGTGGGTTTAGCAAAGAGGCGAGATACGAGGCCGATCGGGCAAACGTTCCCATCAAATTAATCGATTTGCCTAAGTTGCGAGAACTGGTAGTGGAGCACTATGAATCCTTTTCACCGACGGGTATAGCTTTACTGCCTTTGAAAAAGGTTTTCTGGCCTGTCAGCTGAAGCAGCAGGTAGATGACGTTCAGATAACTCCGTTCTCTGTTCTGATGTTTTCAAAAATTAGCCAGCCATTCCCACCCGGGCATCGAGTTTATAACCTCTTGGGCGCATAACTGCTGAAAGCAGCTGGCCTGCATGTGGAAAAGCCGCGGTGAGGCGTCTCATATCGAAATTCATGATGTTCAGTTTTAAATGGGGGAATAAGTAATCCGTTTCCATACGTGCGATCACAAATGACGCACGTACCTCAAAAAGTCCTAGACTTGAGGTACGTTCATCATT
>JAHDIH010000016.1 GCA_020630875.1 Deltaproteobacteria bacterium
CTAGAGGCACGAGAAGACACTTACGTCTCTACTTTACGTAAATATGTCGAAGCACTAGGCGCCAGTCTTCATATTGATGCTCGGTTTAACTCTGCATCAACAATGGTGTCGACGATTAGTGATGTTTTCGATGTTGAATTTGGCTCTGATGATCAATTCGTTTTGCCCCTTTACGAGGATGATCGTCATCGTGGCCAAAGAGATTTTGTACTAAGTATTCGTCCTGAATTCTCCGAACAAATATTAGATGGCAGTAAGACAGTAGAACTTCGTCGGCGTTTTCCGATACATGTGCCTGACGGCACGTTGGCTTTTATATACACGACAAGCCCTAGGCGTGCTCTCACAGGTATTGCTAGAATATCCCACGTAGAGAAAATGCCGAAAGAAGAAATCTGGGAGACTTTCGCCCATACAGCTGGAATTGATAAAGAGGGGTTTGACAACTATTTCTCTGGATTAGATGCGGGCTTCAGCATTGTTTTTTCCAAAGCTAAAAGATTATCTCGTAGTCTTGAGCTTGATGAACTCCGGGAAAAATTTCATTTTCAGCCACCACAGTCTTTTCTCTATGCCAAGCCTGTATTTAGAGAGCTCTTAAAGCATGACTGCTCCGAACTGGTTGATTGATACGAATATTCTAATTGGGCTGGAGGACGACCATGTCCTAAAGCGCGAACAGAGTAAGTTTGCCAAACTGGCGATGCACTATGGCGTCACAGTTAAGGTTCACCAGTCCGGGCAAGAAGATATTGCAAGAGACACGAACTCCGAACGGCGAGCCAAGACACAGTCCAAATATGAAAAATATCCGATGGTTCCCAGCATTGGTCATTTGCAGAGAGGTGAACTCGCTAAAGCTTATGGTCCAATATCAAAAGATAACGATGAGGTCGATTGTCGGCACCTTCATGCTTTATCCTTGGGCGTCGTGCAGGCGCTTGTCACAGAAGATGCAGGCATACACTCAAGAGCACAAAAATATGCTCCAGAAATTGCCAACAGCGTCTTTCGGCTCGCACAGGCGGTTAATCATTTGGAGACACTTTACGGGGAGCAGGTCGTCGGCTTGCGGCATGTTACAGAATTAGATGCCCACCAAATCAATTTAGGGGATCCGATATTTGACAGCCTTCGGGAAGGCTATCCCGATTTTGATAATTGGTGGAAAACAAAATGTATTGCGCAGCAACGTAAGTGCTGGGTCGTCACTGACAACAACGACATCGCGGGCGTTTTGGTACGAAAAGACGAGACAGGCGACGACACTGATGCACAAACGAAAGTCCCTAAGATATTAAAGATATGCACTTTCAAGGTCCGGGAGGAAAGTAGGGGCCATAGTCTTGGTGAACACCTTCTCAAACAGGCATTATGGCATGCTCAGCGCAACCATTATGATCTGGCGTACGTAACAGCATATCCCAAACATCAGGCACTCATTGGTGTTTTGGAACTATATGGGTTTGAAAATACCTATTCAAAATCTGATGGAGAATTAGTGTTTGAAAAACGGTTTTCATCACAAGCCGTGAATAGCAGCCCCACGGATAACCTTGCCATGGTCTATAGCCGCTACCCTCGATTTGCTGCAGATAAAGGCGTCAAATCTTTCGGCGTCCCAATTAAAGAGCCATATCATGATATTTTATTTCCAGAGCTAAACACTAATAATCAGCAGAGTCTATTTGCTCAATCTCCTTTTCAGCATGGCACGTTGAAGCCAGGCAATACCATTCGGAAGGTATATATTTGTAAGGCAAAAAGCGGGCTTGGCCCACCTGGTTCACTTCTCTTTTTCTATAAAGGGAAGTCCGATTTTGCGCCTTCACAAGCTATGACTGCAATCGGAATTTTGGAAAGCGTCCAAAAGGCGAACTCAACGGAAGAATTGGTTGTAATGACTGGCGGGCGTTCAGTTTACTCCCACGCAAGTTTGGAGGGGTTTAATGCTTCAAGTGCCAGCCCTGTAAAGGTAATCAATTTTCTTTTGGGCGGCTATTTGAATCCGGAAGTGGATCTCGCACGATTGAAGGACATCGGAGTGATAAAAACGGACCCGCAGCAGTCAATTTACAGCCTCTCCAATACACATAGCTCTGCATTGCTAGAAAACCTGTCACTAGGTTTTGATGTTTGACGATTAATCTCTGCCAAAGTTAGGAATTCCTAATGCCCGCTACGAATGGCCGGACAATGATGTTTAACGATCCCGACATGGAGGATGCTTACTTCAAGAAACCAGTAATAATTCTCTCGCTAGGCCAAGCTGAACACTGTCTTAATTTATCTGACGACGGACACGCTTCTGCAAGCTTTGGTGAAATTCGATAACACGTCAGTTCACCCGGAAAAGGGCTTTCACCTGCGGTCCGTCTTTAGCTTTTAAATTCAAAACGTAATCGGACTGTATATTTACGCTTGGCAACGTTGCCATATCGCCAACGGTTTGCGCGAGTGTAAAACCTGCTGGGTCAATCCATTCAACTCTGTCTTTGTGAGAGAGAGGCACCACTTGATATTTGTTCTGCTTGAGGTCGCCATTCGGTTCCACGGAGTGCTCAAATGTCTGACGCTTCTCTTTGACAACGTCACGCTCGGACTTCTTCCATTCCATGAACTTTTGAGGGTCAATCCTTGCCTCGACGTTCGCCTTGTCAAAACCATCAAGGCCTTCTAGCCATGTCTCAAAATTGGCTTTCTCCGCGAAAGCTTCGTCCCTTGTCGTTGCTATCCCTTGAGACATTGCAAAAGCAACAAACGGTTCATGTGTGCCCCAACGTATCAATTCGCGCGCCCAGAACGCAATCCATGGCAACCCTGTCACCCCTTTCCAGCTATCGAGCGTCGGCACTTGAAGCGGGTCGTCAGTCCCGTCGTTCCACGCTTTCGAGACTGAAGCTCCAATCGCCACGCCGAGTCGGAATTCCAAATTGTCGCTTACGAATCTTTGCCAAGTCCTCAATTTCTCAGGCTCAGGACCAATGGCTCCGTCAATCGCAAACCACCAAGACAAAACATCCATCCAGTTTTCAAGTATCGCCTCATCGGCTTGCGTTGCGCGGACAGAAAAACCAAAACCGCTATTGTCCATCATTAGCGTTCCGATTTCGGCGAAGAGCTCCATTCTCTGTTCGATGCTGGCGGAGCCATACTCAGTTTGGGTTTTCAAAATTTCAATAATCTTCTCCCCGACGGCTTCAAATTTAAGTCCAACATTCGGCGGCAGACCATAACTGTAGAGCCGACGACGCAAATCTGGATCTGGGTAAATTTCGGTTACAAGCGTCACGCCCCGCTTGATAAATGCCGCTTCCATCCATGCTTCTTGATCAATGGCGAGTGCAGAGAAGGACATCGACCACAGTCTTGCTAAAGCTCTTTCAATTGCAGCGGCTGCGAGTTTTTCATCGAGTGTGCTGGCTTCTTCTGTTGCTGCCAATAGGATGCTATCGAGTTCATCAAGTGTATCAGCGACCATTGCCCGGTCATCATCGCTTTCGTTTCCGGCGAGTTTAGAGACATCAAGCGGCGAGACCCGTTCCAGCCACTCCAGAAATGTATCTTCATCGGCAATGCCAAGATGCGCCTTTGCTTTTTGGAAGAGCACATTGATGAGTTGGGAAAGCGGTGTGGCCGTATCAGATAGTTCCGCAGGATCAGACAGTTCACGTTTCAATGTATTATACTCGCGTAAGAGATCTCGGCGTTGTCTAGTCTGAGTTGCCTGAAGACCTGCCGCCGTCGCCGCATTGGCGACTGGAACTGCTACAAACGTCATCCCTTCTCCATGGCGAGATGCTCCGGGGCGGCCTGCACGGCCTGATAGGTTAAGAAATTCTGCCGCTGACATCGGCTGCAACTGACGTTGTTTCTCTACCGGGTCATAGAATGGACGCTTTAGATTAGGGACAAAGATAATATCGAAGGGAAGGTTCACGCCCTCTGTTAGAGTGGCCGTTGCGACGGTGACCGGGCAAATACCTCGTTCAATCAGTCTATTCATAATCCGTCGAAGTTTTTGCGGCATCTGTCCATGGCTGGTAGCTATGCCAGACAACAGCAGTCGGTATTCAAATGAGTCTTCGCCGCAATAATCAGAGCAAACAGACAAGGCTTCCGTGTATATCTTTCTTGCTGTTGCTGCTCTGGGCGGTGTAAAGGCCGAGACTTCCTCCCAGGTCTCATGCTGCAATGCCTCGCAAAACCATCTCATGGTTTGCTCTGGAGACTGCGCGATTGAAATCAGAACCCGTTGGTCGGAATGCACCAAATTTAAGGCAGTCCATAAAACGGTCAACTGATTGACCCGATCCATACTGCTATAGGTTTGATTAGGAAGGTCAGGCATCGGGCCAAATTGCAGGTTTATGTATGGGCTATCGCCATCTCGGCCCCGAACTTCAATATCTATCCCATTGACGAGGTCTAACCGAAGTCGCGGGTTAGAATTTCGACTTGTTTCCAACATGCCAATAACTTGACGAGTACTCCGAAAATTGCCCCCAAGCGCTTCAGCGTCGCGAGACGACTCGATCCATTTTGCAACGGGTTCCGCAGCCCCTCCGGCGACCGCTGTAAGAGCAATCCGGGATAATTCAGGTTTTTGCGCAAGCAAACGGGTCACAAAGCTTTCAAGACGCAGCGAGCGGTCGGTATGTCTGGCGAAACGTTTTGGGGATTGATCGGGTGTATCTAAGACGACTTGATGTGCCTCGTCCAGAATTAGCAACTTCAAACGGCTTAAGAGGAGTGACCCAAGATTACGAAATAGTGCTTCTGCCTTTTCGACCGTTACAATGAGAACGGCAGGTTTGTCGGAATCGAGCCAATAGTCGGTCATGCCCCAATCGTTACCGCCATAGAGCCCTGTCACAATAATGTCTTGCCCGATTTCACCTGCAAGCTTTGTCTCAACTTCATTGGCGAGTGCTCGTGAAGGAACGATATAAAGGGCCAATGGCTCAACGAATGTGTCTGAATTCTCTAGGAGTAATTCCTTCAAAAGGGCTATATTTGCCACGAGAGTCTTACCAGAACCAGTCGGAGTGCAGAGTGCAAAACTCGACGATTGTTGTAACCGCTCAAGCCCTCGCCGTTGCGGAGCCCAGAGCGTGCCGCGGTTACGCCGATATTGTCGACGAACATAAAGCGATGCCCGTCTTCTATTTGCTGCATTTTCGCCTGCAATTGCCAACAGAGGTCGATACATGCTGTTGCCGCTATAGCGGTCGGCTACAAGTGCGAAAATTGTCATCAGCGAAGAAAGAGAACTTGGCAACACACGATTACCATGCTGAGCAAGCGCCTTGATCTTAGAAATAGACACATCATTGCGCTCCCAAAGACCGCGACGAAGCGTGTATGCAAAAAGGCCCAATGCTCGAACCGTTTCTACGGTGTAGCGCCAGGACAAAAGGTCTTCCCCTTCATCAGAAGTCAAAGCCGCGAGGCTTGAAGGTTCGGCTCCATGCAACATCCAGAAATCTGTCGCTATGGCGAGAACCCGATCGAAGTCTCCTTGTAGAAAAGCCGCAAATAGTTTTTCACCCGCATGTTCAAACTCGGCTGAACGCAGGAGACTGGTTGCCATAGCCGGTAATCCCGAAAGCTGATATGACCCCGCCGACAAAAGCATCAACAGGGCCTGGTCCTGCTTTGTATCTCCGGACCTTGCGAGCCATTCAAATAGCTCTCCGGCTCGCTGAAAAAGTTGCTGGGCCTCGTCGCTCAGATCGTCCTCGATTTCCTCAACCATCATGGCCGCGTGCAATATTCGCCAGCCATTCGTTAAAAGGGCATCACTGTCTCTCTCATCCCAAGAGATTTGCTCGACCTGCCAAGTCTGTTGTAAGCATTTGACAAATGCACGGGCTTGCAGAGGCGTTAATTGCTCAGGCCTCGCAAATCGTCTGAGCACGTCTTCTGCAAGTTCGAGGCGTTCTTCATCCCGCGTGTTCAATGATCAATCCTCGTAAAGCGCATCGTAAAGCGCATCGATCATTGTCTCGCCGCCGTTGAAAATAACCTCCACCACTTGCAGATCCTTGGATGAAGTATATCCCTCTGGCTTGCTCGCCCACGGTATCATTGCTGTGCTGGGTTTACGTTTAACTCCTCCGTTTCCCGCGATAACAATAAGATTAGTGCGCGGGAGTGTTGAGGTGTCATCCAGCACAGCCTGATCGATTGAAAAGATGGTATCAGCATGACCTTCAGGATCGAGAGATTTCAAAATCCGTTGGACTTGCTTTAAACCGTGTGGCGGATCGACCGCGCGGTTAAATCCATCAAGTATTCCGCGTCCGTTGTGCTCTGAAATACCGGTTTTCTCGTCTTTGACTTTATCCCCGTAAAGAAGGGCGTCCACGACAGATTGCGTTAGCGTCTTGCGCCATTTGGCTTCACCTGAGAGCACACGCTCCAAATTTCCGTCTTCATCAACGCAAATCGCAATGAAGTCATCACCTTTGCGTCCATGCATCTCGCGTTTAGCATCAGGGTTCCGCCTCAACGTAAACAGGTAGGCCCCCGCTTCTTGGTGAAATCTAAACAGAAACACTGGGATCACCCAACTATGATCACCAATATATGTGCAGAGTTCTGTCAGCAAGCCGCTGAAGGCTTCTCCAAAAAGGCCGCGTTTTGCTTTTATCGGTAGGCTTGCTGGATATGAGACTGTGTTAGTATTGCCGTCTAAACCCGCATCTGGATGTAGATCTATCCCAATCTCATCATGGAATTGCGTGCGCGCATCAAGATGGGCAGATTCGAAATAGGGTTTGAAATCTGTCAGAACCTCTGCGTCATCCGCATAACTCGCTTCCAATAAGATATGAAGATAGCCGGGCAATTCTTCATCCTTGAACCCTTTAAAATGCTTAGAGAGAACTTCAGCGGGTGGGATGTAGGTATGTAGGGCCATCTTGATCCAACTCTTAATTATATTTGAGAGCTAAGATATCCCCAACCTCGTAAGTCAACCTTCTTTTGAACGGAAGCAGAAAATGGGGGCGTTCGCGAAAGCTATCATTTTATATACTGATTTGGTTCGTTCGTGCATCACCTTTCTAGCATAAGTCTGTTGCCTGCCTTTACTAACTGGTCCACCGTTTGTGTTGGTCTTGGCGGTTTTGCATGTAGCGGGGTTCATGCCGCTACACCTTGATAAAAAGGCAGTATCAACCCCACGCGCAAGATCGTGGTAATCTGGAACCATCGCCACGATGTCGAACTCCTGCGCCCACCTGAAAGTTGTCGTGGGGTCGCACAATAGATAGTACGCCCTACGATTAGCTTTTAGCTGAAGGTTCGAGCGTATCAGCAGACATAAGTCGAGAGGCTTAAAGTCGCTCCAAGTAAGGCTCTCGCTAATGTCTGGTTTGGGGATGAAATTCCTTAAAACTATCCCATCTCTTTCATTAGTTGAAACCTAGTTTAACTCGCGAAGTCTCACGAACCTTACATTACTTTGATTTATTACCCTTAAGAATTATGATGAGGTTTAGTAAACTTAAGTGTGACCGACAAAGTATCAGAAATTCAAAAAGGCCTCGCAAAACTCACGTGGGTAATTGAGACTCATAGTGAAGACGCCTGGCCACTTTTTGATCGGCTAGAAAAGGAACTGCTTCAACTGAATTCACGACAGGACCAATTACAGAAATATCGTCAGAAGTTTGGCTGAGTAAAATCGAGGGTCATCTTGGCCAGCTCATCTCGTCTAAATGATAGCGACCCACCATCCCCATATTCAGGCCTATTGTTATAGTGCCCAATCAATTTGCATCTTAGCCCATAGTCCAGACCTGCTTCCAACATCCGTTTTTCAAAAGAATGTCTGAAGGAGTAAATTCTATGATTGGCCGTAGGCATCAGCTTTCGCGTTTTAAAGTATTTGCCTAGGGTTGCTGACAGGCTGTCGGTTTTCTCTCTGTAACGCGGAAAGCCCTTAGGACATTGCTTCATAGCTTCAAGCGACACGCCCAAAAGAGGTATGTCACGCTTAGCCGACTTGGACTTGAGTTGACGGTTCTCTTGCGGTCGTATTTTCAAATGAGGGACATCGTGATCAAGAACGATGTGTTCTGGCCTGAGATTGGCAATTTCACTCGGGCGGCATCCCGTCTCTACAAGCGCAAGAACTATGCATCTCGCTTCAAGATTTAAGTCATCTAGAGCGCCGGGAGCCAGTATCTTGTTTTCGATCCAATCGTTCTCGAAGGCTGGTATGTCTTTGTAGACAACATTCTTGAACCTTAGATTTCGAAATGGATTGTCTCGTTG
>JAHDIH010000017.1 GCA_020630875.1 Deltaproteobacteria bacterium
TTGTTGTTTGCGGTGGGGTGATTCCTGAGCAGGACTATGACTTTTTAAGAGAAGCGGGTGTTGCGGAGATCTTTGGACCGGGTACGCCGATTACCGATGCTGCTGGGGCGGTTTTGGGTAGGATTTTGGGGGAGCGGCGGAATCGTTGATTGACCGTACTTATGAGCTGTGTATTTAAGTGCATAAATAGAGCTGGTCTTTCAGGTAGGCAAAGGCGAATTAGTTGCAAGTACGTTTAACATGAGGTGTATTCTGGCCTCATTCGCGAAGTTATCGGCCGTGTTGCGATATTGCGCATGCTGGCTGTCCTAATGTTAGGTTCGACACGATAGATTGCTGAGGACCTGAGAGAGAATCCTAAAAATCTGAGAAGTTAGTTAACTCGGACTGGCAAAATAACTACGTTCTTAGTTAGTGGCACACATTTGAATAAACTACACACATGGGCGAACCAACAAGACAAGAAATCGAGGACAGTTGCCGTAGCATCGCTAGAAATTTATGCACGCAGCCAATGTATAAGAGCTGGCTAGTCAAAGCCTTTACGCAATCCGATTCACGCTGGTATTCGGTGATCGTTGAAGTGGATAAACTGGGCTGCCCTGTAGATGAAATAAAAGAATTGCCCAACGAGGTGCTAAGTGTGTTTGTATATACCTGCATTAAAGCTCCTGACTTTAAGGAGACTCGGGAGATTTTGGTTTTGTTTAAATTGGCGGGTAACATATGGAGCACCATAGTTGGGTGTACGCCTGCACCGAACATTACCAAAATAGAGTGACATTTTTCTTCCACGAACAATGTGGGGCGTTTTGCCTATAAGGAGCGTTCTATTCCGTGTCTGCTGCGAGTGTCAAACCTAACCAAACGCTGCAAGCAAAACGTGACAGCTCTGTCCCTGCGCTGCCGCTTCGGTCGGTCGCAGTCAAGTTCGCGTGAGCTAGGCGTTAGTTTTTGTTGGCGCCTCTCTATCGGCTGGCCAACAAAAAGGAGGAGATGTTGTCGCTACTGCAAGAAATACTGAATTGGTCGCAGGGTCTTCCGGCATGGCAAAGTGATGCGGTAGCACGTTTGCTGGCTAAACAGACCCTAACAGCAGAAGACCAAGATGATTTATTTGCGCTACTGAAAGCTGCGAATGGAATTCCTGATCCAAAAGGGCGGAAACCCAATCCGCTAACGGCCGATCAGATCCCTGCGCCAGTGAAAGCGACAACTCATGTTGAGCTGCTTGCAATGAAGAATATGCGACATGTCAACGCGATTGCAGAGAATCAGCGCCTTTCGTTTAGTCCCGATGGGATGACAGTTATATATGGTGACAACGGTTCCGGAAAATCAGGATACTCACGCGTGCTCAAACGCGCATGCCGTGCCCGCGATCAGATGGAAGCAATTCATCCGAACGCCGCTCTACCTGCAAGCCAAACGGGGAAAGCCGAGTCCGTTTTCGAAATAAAAATTGATGGTTCGGCACAAGATGAGCACTGGACCGACGGCAAAGCGGCTCCAGCAGCGCTGTCGTCTTTCGTGATCTTTGATTCGCACTGCGCGCGTGCGTACTTAGATAGTGAAGATGACTTTTCTTACGTTCCCTACGGGCTAGATGTGTTCGAGCGACTGGCGAAGGTCTGCAAACATCTGAAGACTGCGATAGAAACTGAGCATACGCAGTCTGCCGCAGACCTTACCGCTTTCGTGCCGCTCCACGGCGACACCGCCGTTGGCAAACTGATTTCAGGACTATCGGCCAAAACGACGCAAGCCCAAATCGAAGCATTGGCGACGCTTTCGCAGGAAGATTCAGCCCAGCATTCTGCTCTAGATAAGAGTTTGAAGGAAAACAATCCGAAGGAAAAGGCGATTCAATTGCGTTTGCGTGCTCGCCGAGTTGCCACCATTGCAACAAACGCAATTAACAAGGGAGCACTTGTAGATAACACGGTGGTAGTCAGATTGCGCAAGCTCGCAGACAGTTATCGCACTGCGAAGTCAGCCGCCGCACTCGCAGCGCAGCTAAGCAATTTGCGGAAGGTGAAAATCTGCTGCCTGGCACCGGGGGAGAAGTTTGGCGTGAGCTGTTCGACGCCGCCAGGAAGTTTGCGGCAGAATCCCATCCGGACAAGACCTTCCCAGAATTGGGAACCGATTCACCTTGTCCGCTATGTCAGCAACCTCTTGCTGACGGCGCCGCCCGTTTGCCGCGTTTCGAGTCCTTCATTCAAGCCGAGGCAGAGAAAACCGCCCAAGAGCGCCGACTAGCTCTGTATGCAGAATACAAGCCGTTCATCGCGAACACTCTGACTTTAAATATTGACGAAGTGACCTACGGTGAGATCGAAGGCTTGGACCCTCAACTCGCGAATGATGTCAAACTGTTTGAGCAATCGTTAACCCCTCGCCAAGAAGCCATCAAGGCAGCGGTAATCTCCCACGAATGGGAAGATACCGAACAGGCGTTGGTCAACCCCCTCAGCGCAACTTCAAGCGCTAGCTGATAAGCTGAATGCCGAGGCTGAAACTTTTGAAAAGGCATCCGACGAAAAGGCGCGTGCTGCTCTTCACAAGCAGTTCAATGAGCTCGATGCGCGAGTGCGCCTAAGTCAGGTGAACGATGCCGTGGTCTTGGCGGTGACCCGACTGGGTCACCAGGCCAAACTTAAACAGTGCTTTTCGGACGTAAAGACAAATTCCATTTCGCGAAAAGCATCAGAGCTAGCGGAAAAGGTCGTGTCCAAAGAACTAGCTGAAGCGCTCAACCGCGAGTTCAAGGCGTTAGGCGTGGGTATGCTTCGCGTTTCGCTACAAAGCCGCTCCGACAGGGGTAGGGCTTTGCACAAATTAAAACTTGAATTACCACAAAGTCGTAATCCTGGTGAAATTCTTAGTGAAGGAGAGCAGCGGGCAATCGCGATAGGCTCTTTTCTGGCCGAGGTCAGGTTAAGTGAGGGCAAGGGCGGTATTGTATTTGATGATCCGGTGTCCTCCCTCGACCATCGCCGCCGTGAACGTGTAGCAAAGCGACTAGCGCAAGAAGCCTCACAGCGTCAGGTCATCGTATTTACACATGATATTTATTTCCTCTGTCTGCTGGCCGAGGAAGCAAAGCTTACAACCGCACCTATTGCTACACAGAGTTTGACGCGCCGTGCTGAAGGATTTGGGGTAGCCGATCCAGAGCTCCCTTTCGAAGGGAAAAGCACTAGTAAGCGGATTAAAGCCCTTAAAGCTCAGCATCAAACTATAGCCAAACTGCACAGGGACGGTGAAGAACAACAGTATCAAAGACAAGCAGTTGATGCTTATTTCCGGCTCCGTATGACGTGGGAGCGGGCTGTCGAGGAAGTTCTATTGCGCGAGGTGATCCTGCGATTCCGGAAAGGCATTGAAACTCAGCGACTTGCTGGTGTCGTTGTGGAAGACGGCGATTATGCGGAAGTCTATGCGGGGATGACCAAGTGTTCAAACTACGCACATGATAAAGCCCTACAAGGCGGCGTTGCTGTTCCAGACCCCGATGAGCTACTCGCTGACATTGCGGCATTGGATGCTTGGCGAGATCGCATTGAAGAGAGAGGCAGGAAAACGGCGCAAAAGCGCAAGGCATGAAAATGCTTTCGGCCGAGGGCTCCTGCAGTGGAAAGCTAACAAAAAGCTGCGCGCGGATAATTTACTCGCTGCGCTCCCAATTTACCGGTTAGCTTGGCGTTAGCTCTTGACCTATGTGAATCGCACTAATCGATGGAGGTGGTTGTGAGTAAGTCAGATACGAACGCAAAAGAAATAAAAGCCGATATAAAAATAGATATTCCTGGTCTAGAGGAAATAGCAGCCGGTGCGAAAAATATTGCGGAAGGCACGAGTAAAGTGCGTATACCAGTGAAGTCTGCCACCCATTCCAAACGAAGGCTGCCACCCGGACCAGGCAAAGCTGCCACCCTATCGGAGCGTAGCGACGCAGGGGTTTTGTTTTACTTCTTATCGTCGGTATTCGTCAACTGCGTTTTGCGCTTTCTCAACGATTCACCCTTTAAATTTAATTTGTAAGAGCCATGAACCAACCTGTCCAGAATCGCGTCTGCCAAGGTTGGGTCGCCAATCACGTCGTGCCATTTTTCGACCGGAACCTGGCTTGTGACTATCGTCGATTTCGAACCGTTCCGGTCTTCCAATATCTCTAATAGATCTCTGCGTTGTTCAGCGTTCAGTGGGCTCAGCCCCCAATCGTCCAAGATGATCACATCGATGCGAGCCAGTTTTCTCATCACCGTCGCGTAACTGCCATCACCACGGGACAGAGCAAGAGATTGCAGCAGCCGTGGAAGTCGGCAGTATTGGGCCGTATAACCGCTTTGGCAGCTCTTGTGTGCCAATGCACAGGCTAGCCAGGTTTTCCCAACACCTGTTGGCCCGGTTAGCAGTACATTCAGACGCTGCTTTATCCAATCGCAATCGGACAAACTTAACATCATGGATTTATCCAGACCCCGTGGGTGTCGGTAGTCAATGTCCTCCATGCAAGCGCTGTGTCTGAGCTTGGCTTGACGCAGCCGGGTTTGCAATCGCCGAGTATCGCGTTCAGTGATTTCACGGTCCACCAAGAGCCCAAGCCGTTCCTCAAAGCTTAGTTGATCGATATTGGCTTGCGATTGTTGTTCTGTGAGTGCAGCAGACATTCCAGCAAATTTCAGTTGTTTTAATTTTTCAAGTGTCGGGTGATACAACATGTTAGGCATCCTTTAGGTTAGTGGTAATAAGAAGGACCGCGGATATTGTCGTGATCCTCGGGTAACGAGGTTTCGGTCTCGGGCGCCGGGTCTGTTTTATCCAACCCGTGTTTTAAGATAGATTCAACGCTTTTATAGCGTCGTGTTTCGAGCAACAAGGCTCGTCGGCAAGCCGCTTCTAAACGCTCAGCACCATAGGTTTTCTCCAAACGCAAAATACCCAGACAGCTGCGGTAACCCTGCTCAGGATGACGCCGTGATTGCATGATCTGGTTAATCAATGCAGCGGTACACTTGCCGTACTGTTCGGCCCAGCGAATCAGGCGCTGTGGTGACCAGTCACCGTACTGGCGATGAGAGTCAGGCATGTGTTCGCGTATTGTGGTGTGGTGGCCTTTTTGCCTTGAGCGACAATGACTGGCAACGCGCTGGTTTTTGTAAAAGCATTCGACGCTATGTTCGGTGTAACGTACGTCGATTTGCTGTTTAACCAAACTATGTGGCACCGAGTAATAGTGAGCATCGACCTCTACGTGGTAGTCGATATTGACTCGCGCCTTTTTCCAGTCGGCATAGACATAGGGGTGTTCAGGCAAAGGGCTTAAGGCAGGACGATCCAGAATTTCAAACTGACTGCGCCGAGAACCGGGAAGCTTGCGGAAAGGACGATTATTCAAATCGACCAGTAGTGCCTGAATGCGTTCGTTGAGTTGCTGTAAAGAGAAAAAAACACAGTGACGTAGAGCCGCCAAAATCCAGCGCTCAACGACCTGTACGCCCACCTCTGCTTTGGATTTGTCTTTGGGGCGACGAACACGGGCTGGGATAACGGCGACTCCGTAATGCTGCGCCATATCTTGATAGGTTGGGTTCAGATCGGGTTCGTACCGATGCGCCCTGTTGACGCCGGACTTCAGATTATCGGGCACCAACAGTTCGGTGACGCCTTCAAAGAACTCAAAAGCACGAACGTGCGAACCGATCCAGTCAGGCAAGGATTGCGAGGCCGTCGCTTCAGCGAACGTATAGTTTGATGCGCCGAGAACAGCAACAAAAATCTCAGCCTTGGAGATATCGCCAGTACGGGCATCAATGATGGCAATCGTATGCCCTGCGTAGTCAACAAAAAGCTTTTCACCGGCATGATGAGTTTGGCGCATGGACAAATCGCGTGTCCCGAGCCATCGTCGGTAGTGCTCACAAAACCAACTGTAGTTGTAGCCCTTTGGATTAGCGCTGCGGTACTCCTGCCAGAGAAGAAATTTGGTGACGTTCTTTTTCTTCAGCTCCAAAAAGACGGCGGGCCAATCTGGAACGCCTCGCTCGGCCTGAGTCAGTTGTGGTGGAGGCGGAAATAACAGACGCTCCAGTTGCCCGTCATCAAGCCCTTCAGGCAGTGGCCATGAGAGCTCAGCATCTTTAGCTCGTCGCAAGTACTCTCTTACGCAGGGTCTTGAGATATTGCATTGTTTGGCAATCTGCCTCTGACTCTGCCGACAGTGCCAGGATAGCCGTAACACCTCTTTAATTTTTCGCATGGATACTCGTTTAGCTGGCATCTGAACCCTGAATTAAGGTTCAGAATACGTTGGAGAATCCTGCGTCTCTTAGACTGAAAAACTGCCTCCGATTAGGGTGGCAGCTTTGCTCTGGAATAGGTGGCAGCCTTCGTTTGGAATGGGTGGCAGC
>JAHDIH010000001.1:0-754460 GCA_020630875.1 Deltaproteobacteria bacterium
ACTTGCGGCTCGTCACTTTCGAGCGCCGAAGGTTCGTTATCGAGTGGCTCGTCACCTTTGAGCTTATTGGGTTCGCTAACTAGCGGCTCGTCACCTTTGAGCTTTTTAGGTTCGCTAACTTGCGGCTCGCCACCTTTTCTCTTACTCAACGCTTTTTGGGCAGATTTAGGTATGATCGAGAATCCCACATCTCGGATTGTACGAGATGGTCATGGTAGGTTGAAAGGGGAGTAGTGTACCTTGATGGATGGGACTATCCCCCTCAGGCATAGGTCACGTAATCGTTCCCCTGTGTAGAATAAAGTTGTACAGGTGAGTGAATATCGTTCATAATTGTATTTGTGACCAAGACCTCTTTCTTAGTATTGTTGTTATCCGTATCTGCTAATGCAGATGTAATCGAATTGTATATTTCTGGAGTGGATGCAAACGGAACCGCACTTTCTGAGGGACAGTACGATAGCCACTACGAAACAAAAAGAGGGACGGGCAGTTGGGAGCAGGCCTACATTCAACGAACCAACTATTGTTTTTCCTGTAACGGTGGAGCTGGACAGTGGCTTTTCCATCCGCGAGCTACCCCAAACGTCGGTAACCCTCTATCTAACGACGATGGTCGACAGTTGACGAACGAGCAACACTCTTTTCGTACCACTTTTACGATCGCGCCAGGACAAGATCCAACTACAGCCTCCATTAGTTATGAGTTGGGTTGGGACAACTTTTCTTTGGATGCTTCCGGAAATCAAATGACATCGGGTCATACGGTTTGGCTCAATGGTCAACCGTTGGTTTTTGGTTGCGTAGGCGATCCGTATGAGTCGGAGTGCCAAGCACATATTCCTGCGGGGGCCAGTTTTGTTAGTGGAACTAACACGTTGGAGTGGCGAACGTACAATACGACAACAGCATATGGTTTTCGTGTTGTGCAGATTACAGGACAGGTTTCTGGTCAAGGAGGTAGCACGAACAACAACGACATAGATGGCGACGGAGTGGTAAACACTGTAGACATCGATGACGACAACGACGGAATACTTGATGCGGACGAAGGCAATGGAAGTTTGGATACAGACAACGATGGAATCCCAGACAGCTACGACTTAGATTCGGACAACGACGGGATTTTCGACTCTGTAGAAGCTGGGCATAGTTTGACGGAAGCGGCAACGGTTGATTGTAGCTTCGGTAGCAACGGCTACTGCGACAGGTTAGAGACCCAACCAGAATCTGGGATTACGGACTTTAATGCCGACGGCCAACAAGATTCTCCGGTAGATTTCGATGAGGACGGAAAGCCGGACTTTCAAGATTTAGATTCGGACAACGATACGATTTCTGATATGCACGAAGGTGACAGCAATTGTGCCGACGGAAACGCCGATTCTGTTTGCGATGGAGCTGATAGCGACGGTGATGGGATTGTAAACGATATTGATGGAGACTCTGACTTTGGCTCTTCTTCCATGTTACCGCCAGATTTCGACCAAGATAATGCACCTGACTTCAGAGACCTAGACGCTGACAATGATAGTATTAGTGACGCCGATGAAGCGGGTGATGCTGCTCTTGGAAGCAATCCCGTGGATAGCGACGGTGATGGCGACAGCGATTACAGAGACCTCGACAGCGACTCTGACGGACTCTCGGACTCAGAAGAAGCAGGAGATGAACTGCTGCTAACTCCACCGGAAGACCTCGATGGTGATGGAGTTCCGGATTTTAGACAACGAGATGATAACCCAGCCTATTCTGGTGGCGCACGGGGCTGCTCAGGGAGTCACCCGCCCCTATTTCCCTTGTTCTTTTTGACGCTGCTATTTTTTAGAAAACCGTAAGTAGCCTAGTTCCAACGAACGAAGACTTTTCCTTTAGACTTCCTCGTAGCTACGAAGTTTAACGCATCGGTAAGCTTGTCGCTTGAAAACTCTTTGCCAACATGAGGAGATATTTCACCTGCCTCGTACAAATTGATCACTTGCTGCATGCAATGGGTAAGTACTTGCGGGCGGTGGTCGGCAATTTGCAACATGTTTACTCCAATCATGGCGTGGGAGTTCATCACCAGGAAGGCATTCGAGTTGAAGCCGAAGCCACCAAGGGTTTTTAAGTCGCCAAATATATTTTTCATAGCGTCGCTTCTCGAGGCCATTCCAAAAGCCACCATTTTTCCACCAGGTGCGAGAAGCTTCTTGGCTCTTTTGAAGTCGCGTGCGCCAAGGGAGTCAAATACAACATCGAGTTTCCCCCCTTGTTGGTTGATGGCCGAGACGAAGTCGTCAGTTCGGTAATTGATGGGGTGGTCAACCCCTTGTGAACGGATGAAGTCAAGTTTCTCTTTGGAGCCAGCGGTTCCAAAAACAACGCATCCCCTTCGTTTCGCAAATTGGGTTAGCGCTATGCCGACCCCACCCGCAGCGGCTTGAATTAGCACTCGGTCTCCTTGATGAAGGGTGAGCGATTCTTCGGCGCAATAATATGCCGTAGAGTATTGCACGGTTAGTGCTAACGCCACACCAGAGTCCATCGTACCAATTTTGGCGGCAGCACTTTCTTCGGTAATGACTTGCCTTGAGTAACCTCCGAACCGGCAGAAAGCTGCGACTCGATCGCCGACTTTAAGTCTTGCAACGTCTTTGCCAATTTCTTTGACCACTCCAACGCACTCATACCCGATGACCGATGGAAGAGGAGGGGCATCACGGTAACGTCCCGTCGTTGCCATCACATCAGCGTAGTTGATTCCGAACGCTTCGGTTTCTATTGCTATCTGATTCGCCTCGAGCTGAACCTCTGTTGCCTTTTCAAGGCGGAAGGCATGCTCAGGAGAGCCATGTTTGACTAAAGTAAATTGTTGCATCTTCCATCAATAGCGGCGTCGCTTCGGTTTCGCTACAGAATAATCGCCCGCGGCTCACGAATAGAGGATTGGTAAGCCTAGTTGGCCCCCTTTACTCCTTAAGGTATTGAAGGTGTTAATTCGATCCGTCGGTTCTGACGACGTCCATCAGAGGTATCGTTACTGGCAACTGGATCGGCACTTCCATGTCCTACGGTGGTAATTCTGTCGGCCCAAACTCCTTGTTGCGAAAGATAACGCTTCACTGCATTGGCTCGTTGTAAGGACAACGATTGATTCTTACTAGCGCGTCCTCGGTCGTCGGTGTAGCCTGATACCTTTAGCATGACTTTTGGGTGTTTTTTTAGCACGGCAGCTACCCCTCTTAAGTAGCGCTTACCTCCTGCACGCAACGTTGAACGGCCACTTCGGAAGGTAATGGCTTTGGCAATCCCCTTAATCTCTGCTGCAGCTTCTGGCATTTCGCTAGGGCAACCGGGTTTGGCCCCACCCTTTAGCCCAGCCTTGTTGGGGCAAACGTCTGCAGCATCAAGAACGCCATCGCCGTCATTGTCAGCTTCAGGACAGCCGTCAAAGTCTTCGTAGGTGTCTTTGTCTTCCGCAACATCAGGACATTTATCCACGTTGTCGATGATTCCGTCGTTATCGTTATCGATATCGGGGCAACCGTCATCGTCCTCGAATCCATCTTTGTCTTCTTTTTCGTTGAGGCACTTGTCTCCAGAATCGAATACGCCGTCTCCATCGGTGTCTTTGTCTTCACCTGCAAGGTTCGTTTTGCATTGGCCTTGTTCGTCTTTTTCACACAGCTCTTCCACAGGGATCTCATGCTTATTTTGATGTATGTCCAAGTCTTTGGTCGAAGAATAGGGAATATGTTTTGGCTTGGAGAAATGCCATGCAACTCCGACCAGCGCGTCGAAACCGTTGGCAAAGGCATTATCTCGACCGGCATAGACGTGATGGCGCAGATCGAGTCGCGCGCTCATGCCTTCAGTGAACGCGTAGGCGAATCCAACGCCCCAATAGAAAGCAGAGTCGGTTTCTTTGTCCAGGAAAGGAGAGTTGCCGACGAGAGAATCTAACCCAACCCCCACGGTAACGAACGGATTCACTTCTTCGTATTCTAAGTCTAATCGCAGATGAGCTCTAGTAGACAAAAATGGTGTGGACTCTGAGTCGCGTTGCTGATTGCCAGCACTACTGGAGAGTACAAAGGCGAACTCTCCTTCTACGCCTAATCCCGTATGAAATAATCCAACCTTCGGTAATTTCAACAAGTGAGTCGCTGACAGTCGTACCCCTGCCGTAAATCCGCTGCCGGGCACTTGGTCCGCAAGGAAGGCATTTCCCAGCTCGATATCGTTCGAGACAAAGCTACCGCCGGCGAATAGGGATACTTCTCCGCCACGATAGCCAAAGGCGTCGGCTTGCGCACTGCTAGAAGCCAACAATAGCGCCAGCGTTAGGTATCTGCTCATCTTTTCCCCCATTGTGCTGATTATTGTACACAAAACCCCTGTTGTGGGCACGATAGCGGTATCTTTTTGCCGACAATGCTCATTTTGCACGAAGATGATGGAATCGCGACAAAGCAGCTAAGAGCTGTTGTCTTTCACCTAATCGCCTTTGCGTACGTTGACGGGGAGTTTGACGGTAGCGAAAAAGATTATATCGATGAATACGTAGAAAGCGTGATTTCTCACCATGTGAAGCCCGCTGACTCCGACCGGAGGAAGTTACTGATGGAGGCGTATCATTCGGCTTTCGCTTCGGTCACCAATCAAGTCGATCACTTCTTGCAAGAACCGGTTGCGAATAAAGAAAAACAACGCGAGTTCGTGATCAGTAAATTGAGACTGAAGTGCTTCGAACTGTTTCGAACCTTCGACAAAAGTAATCAACAAATGATGATACAATCTTTTGAGGAACTTATTCTCGCGGACGGTCGGGTGGATCCGGCTGAGAGAAAGTTTTTTCGCGAGATTGTGTCGCTGGTTCAAGATGGTCAGCAGCGTAACGTGGTTCAAGCCACATCTAGCGTTGAGGTCATCGTGATGCCCGCCAAGCCAATGATGGTCGCACCCGTTAACTTTCCTGAGCTAGGGGAGGAAACTCACTACTCAAACGATAGGGGACAACTGAAAGCTCAGCTCGAAGCCGATCGTCGGCAAATGAAGGAGGCTATTGAGTTGTTTCAGCGATTGCGCTCAAGCAACCAACACACGCTCAAAGGGGTTGAAAGTGTCAAGGAACTTGTTGATGCCCCATTTTTTCTCGATGGTACCGTCTATTTTCATCCTGAGGATGGCGTGGACGCCACCGTAGTTGGTGACTTGCATGGTTGCTTTAGCTGTTTAAAAGCCGTGGTTGAACAATCGCAATTTCGGCAAAAAGTTCAAGACTACAAACGAGACCCAAGTTCGCATCCCAAACCCCTTCTCGTCTTTCTCGGTGACTATATCGACAGAGGATTTCATTCTTTTAATGGCGTGTTACGAGGTGTAATTAGTTTGCTACTGGAAGAACCCGAACACGTGGTGTTGCTACGTGGCAATCACGAATACTACGTGAAATACAAAGGGCATATCTACAGCGGCGTGAATCCCTCGGAGGCCATGGCGACGATGTTCGATTTTGTGGACGAGTCATTCTTCAAGAGTCAGAAGACGTTTTTCGAAAACTTACCAACGTCACTTCTTCTTGGACGGTTCCTTTTCGCTCATGCCGGCATTCCTAGAAGCGAAAGTATCCGAACCTATATTAAAGACTTATCGGGCTTAAACCACAACGATATCGCTTTTGAGATGATGTGGAGCGATCCCTCGTTAGCCCCGGTAGTACCCGAGACGATTCAGGCGGGTAGTGTGCGCTTTTCTTTTGGACAAACACAGTTTGAAGAATTCATGGAGCTTCTCGGTTGCGATGTGATGTTTCGAGGCCACGAAAGAACTGAAGAAGGATTTCGGGACGTTTACCCTGGCTCTGTCAAAAAACTATTTAATGTATTTTCATGCGGCGGAGCTGATAACAAGGATTTGCCAGCCCGTTCCAATTATCGCGAGGTGACGCCTATGGCATGCTCATTGATAACCAATGGAGACCAAGCCACCGTTACCCCTTGGCTCATTGACTATAAAACTTTCAATCAGTCTAAGAACAACAAGTTGTATGCGACAACCGCTCCCATTCCATTTAGGAAACGTTTGTAATTTGGTTACTTAGTTTTCTTCTTGAAAAAACTATCTACGCCGTCGGCAAGAGCCATGGCGATCTCTTGTCGTTTCTTTTTGGTTTTCAACAGTTTCCCTTCAATGGGATGATCCACGAAGCCGACTTCTACAAGAATTGCGGGCATAGGAAGTCCCAGCAAAACGTGCATACTTTCTTGTCTTACCCCCCTGTCTCCTGACGGCCCCCACATTTTGCGAAGGTTGGCGTGGACTTGATTGGCAAGGTGTGCTGACCGCTGAATCGTTTGACTTGCCATAAAGTGAGAAAGCATGCTGTTGTGGAAGGACTTATTGCCGGCACGGAAGACGGCGGCATCGTGAACAATGGCTCTGGAAGACAAGACGTAGGTTTCAAATCCTCGTTGATCGTGATGACGGGAGGCATTCCCGTGAATACTGATGAAGATGTCTCCGCCCACATCAATGGCGGTAGCTCCTCTTTCCTTGAGCGACAGGTACTTGTCGCGTCTGCGTGTCATTACTACGTCGTAGCCACGCTGGGTAAGTTCAACCTCGAGCATCTGGCTAAGGGGGAGAGTTAGTTCTTTTTCGCTACTGTGATCAAAGCATGGCGCTCCGCCGTTCTCTCCACCGTGCCCGGGGTCGATGACGACGACCAATCGTCCGTCCCCGAAGGATGGCACAGACAGGGCAAGAATCAACAGAATGAAAGACCACCTTTGCATACATGTAGGATACAGTGGTTGTCTGTAGGATGGCAAGTAATTCCATCGATTTCATGAACGTGATTATTGACCGCAAATGCTCGATATCGTACGTTTCTAACCTTGCCAGCCAAACTTCAGAAGTATTTACCGTCGATTGCAAGTATGGCTGTGCTGCTTTGTTTGGCAATTACAGGGGAAACGCTCTTAGAGCGAATGATGAGACCCGTATCGGAGTTGTCTGGCAGCGATAGTACCGCCGCCATTTGGATCAGTCGGGGCGGACTGTTTTTCATGTACTTCTCTGGGCTTGTTTCGCTCTTTGTGATTGTTCGAAGTATCTACCACTTCAAACAACTTGGACGCTTAGCAGGTGCCACTCCACTTATAGTGATTGGAGCCGCGGTTACAATCGTAGCTGCCTTAACAACTGCTGGACTGTTTTCTCCTGATCCTCTTCTACTATCAGGCTTAGTCGTCGGTTTGTTTGTCGTAGCCACCATTGACGCTTTTGTCGCTCGTCTTCATTGGTCCGTGATTGCCCTGCTGGTGATGTGGCTCGCGGCTTCTGCCAGCGGCGCGTACGTCTTCTACCAAAAACACTTGGTGCTTGAGGCTGGTATTGGTGATTGGGAGCATCTCTTGCTGGTTCAACGCTTTCGCAACATTTTATTGTTTGCCATCGCGATGACATTACCTTTGATTTCTTTCTTCAAATACCAGAAACGCATGCGTTTGTTTCCTTGGTTTGCGGCATTGGTGTTCTCTATTCTCGCTTACTACTTCATTAGTTCTGGAAGTCCCGCTGTGGCAAAAGTGGCTTCGAATTTTGGTATCGAAGTGGCTACCGAGCTTACTGGCACTTTTCCAAAAATTACACTATTGCCTCTCGCTATTTTCGCTATCGTTTTTTCATTATGCCAGTGGTTATTGTCTGGAATTGCGTTTAACAGAGTCTTGGGATTAATTTTTGTAGGATTGTTTCTATGCGGCTCTGCAATTGCGTGGCCGCATCAACTCGTTGCATGGACGGCTTTGCTTTTCCTAATTTCGCTCGCTGGTAAGTTGGCCCGAGAGGAGAGGGCTTTCCGGGAAACGCTTGGTCCACCAATTAGCGATAAGATCCACCGAGAGTACATCGAACGGTTGGCGGGCACCCTGCAAATGAAACTCTCCTCGCCCGCGACTGCTGCTATGGAAGTAGAGTCTTTTCGGGTCACATTGCCTCAAAGCGAATTAGAAGTAGATGTTCATCATTGGGATGGCTCTGTTGCTGAAGTCGTAATTACCCTAGGAAACGTCGGAAAAAATACCTACAGCGCCAGCTCGATAGACGGACAATGGACTTCGCCGAACTTGTCAGAGGCACTTCTCGACACGCTTGGTAAGTCTACTCTTGCAGGGGAGCTAACGTGGTACGAAAAAGGGATTCGGAATCGATTTACACCAGGGTACAACGCGCCGCTGAACGCACCATATCCTGTGACCGAACTCTCATTTTCCAGTGCGGTAGAGCCGGGGCATGTTGAGATTTTACTAGCTGCAATTGAAGAGTTGCGCGTGTTGCTTCGGGCGGCAACCCTCTAGCGGCTTGGATCCCTCAAGTCGTGATAGGATTTAACCTCTTTGAAGACTCTGGCAACAACTGCGATTTTTCTAATAGCTTCCACGGCAACCGGCGATGACGTAGCGGCTGAAGGACGGCCTCATGCCGAAGTGGAGGAGCAAACGCAGACCGAAGATGCTGCCACCTCCAAACGTTGGATCAGTGCTGCGATTACTGCCGGGGTTTATACAGGCGTGGCTACCTGGTCCTACTTTGCTTGGTACAAGGGGCAGCCAGATTTGCCGTTTAAGTTTGGTGGCGACGGTTACTTCGGAAGGAATACGTATGCAGGGGGCGCCGACAAAGTGGGGCACGCGTGGTCGACTTATACCCTTGGTAGAGCCACCAGCGGAATACTTAGGTACGGTGGGTGGAATCGCAATGGAGCCAGCGTCGTGGGAAACAGTCTTGCTCTTTTGTGGTTTACGAGTGTGGAACTAAAAGATGGGTTCCACTTTACTTTTTCTCCTGGAGACCAGATTGGAAATGTGTTGGGAGCAGGACTAGGTATGGTCATGGACGTATTTCCCGTAGTCGACGAAATGTTCGACTTCAGAATGCAGTACCTTCCTTCAAGGCAGTTTAGGAAGAATGTGGCAGGTGGTGGAGGTTTAGATGTGGCGAACGACTACACAGGGCAACAAGCTTTCGTTGCGTTCCACTTAAGCTCTGTTCCACAGCTAAAAGATACGTGGCTCAGGTTTGTGGATGTTGGAGTAGGATTTAGAACAAGAAATTATAAGCCTGACGTCACACAAAGACCGAGGCAAGAGCTCTATCTCGGCATCGCGTTAAACAGCGAGCAACTTTCCGACGCGCTACTGGCTCACCGGAAAAGCAAGTTGGCACGAAAAACCAACCGTGTTTTAAACTCGATCACCGAGTTCATGCCCATTCCTTATACGACATTACCTGTCGTTAAGTTTGAGCGAAGCACTGCGGATGCGCCTTCTGAAGATCGCTAGATACCGAAGAAAGAGAAAAGTCGCTTTCCTTTTGCTCGGAAATTCTTACTGGCGTTAACCATCGGAGCGAGACTTTGTCTGGCTAATTCTTTGAGGGACGGATGGTAGGTAATTGTTGCTGCAGCAGAAGGCCCCATGGCGTAGTAGCTGACAGTCAATACTTCTCCCAGGACGCTCTTTCTCAAAAGCTGGTCTCTGAAGTGACGCAATTCGACAACATCGCTGGCGTTTTTGGAACCGTGAGCTGCCGTTGCTACAAAACAAGCATCAACGGTACCTGTGGGAGGGCGCGGAGTGGATACTTGCAGTACTTTGATGTCAGAGCCGTTGAGGCAGTCGTCTAACGTTCTGAGACCGAAGGCGTAGGTGGTTTGTGGCAACAATCCTTCTACGGTCAGGGTGTGGATGGCTCCTTCGCCCTGAGACTGAAGGATTTCTGAAGCTGGGGTCGCGTTCTCCCAGTTGGTTTCATCGATGGTTTCCCCCGCAAGATATCTCACTTCAATGCCATTGAGTCCGTTGGCTGGCTCCACGAAAGAGATCGAAGCGACGTTCGCATCCACGTCTGCGATACTTACTTGGTCGATTTGGGTAGGCCGCTCACTCGCCATGATTTGTTTGGTGATTACAGAGATTCTGAACATATTTCCATCTCGCTCGGACAGATGGATTCGAGATGCTCCTGAACCCGCCGTATCGGTCGAGATGGTTTCGTCGGGAGGACGAACCGTGCCATCTTCGCCTTCTGGGTCGCCATAGCCGTAGTAGTCAAGAGTTGAGAAGGTTTGTGCTGTGGGAGAAATCTCTAGTGGAAGTTTGTAGACCACCGATGGTTGTCCCCGATAAGGAAGACCGTATTGGGCCCAAGGAATTCCTTGCAGCGCAGGGTAGTCGTAGTGCTCGTTTTGATCGAACTCTTTACTGACTTCGAACCAAACTACATACTCTCCATCAGCAACCGTGTCAGGTATCTTCCACGGCCAGGCAGTAGCCTTGCCTCCCTCGGGGGTCGCTCGAGAGACCGCATCAAAGGGATTCATAGCCCGGTACATTTCCACGTCGGCGTCATCGACACTCGCTTTGGTATGATCGAGTCGCGGCGGGTAGAGGCTGACACTGTTAGGCTCAAACCTCCCTTTATCGGTACGGACCAGCGAGGCGCAAGTTTCTGTATCCCACATTGCTTCCGTTGGTTTTATCGGTCTGCAAAAATGATTCTCTTGTGATGAATCTCCCAGCGGATGAGAGAGATTGTCATCATCTTCGTTTTGGAAGATAATCTTTGGCCAAGTTTTTCCGTGTCGATGGGCCCAGATGGGGAACGTGGTGGTTCTTCTGCCGTAGGGCCAGGCCCAGCCGCTGTTCAGTCTCATGTTTCCGGGCCGGTTACCAATTCCGTACCTGCCTGTCTGGTCTGTGATGTAAAGTGTCTCTACAAATTCACCGTCGGCAGTTTCCAGCCACACCACGATTTGCAGGTCTTCGCTCGGCGTGAATTCAGTGGTTAGCGTTCGGCACTCGTCAGCAGAAGACGGTAAGGACACCATTAACGCTGCCGATAGGAGTAGCAATCTCATTGGACCATGATGCCTCAAAAGCCGCGAATATGACAGTGTTGACAGATATGGTGAGGGAAAAATATGGTAATCGATGCCCGCATGGCGCCCCACCGTGGCGTAAAACACAAAAGGCGGCAAACAAAGCCGTCGTGCCCGTCTGACTCTCATTCAGTCCTGTAAGTAGCTGTTTGTCATAGCCCGATGCTATATCTTACATGTGGGTCCTGATAGCTACTTAATCGTCGATATCGAAACCGTGCCAGATCATGAACTTTGGCAGCGGTCTTCTGCCGAATCAGACTTTCCACCAACCTATGCTCACCAAGTGATCACTATCGGATGCATGTGGCTCGATAGCGAATACAAGCTGCAGAGACTCGGGATTGTCGGCGAGGCTGGAACCGAGGCCACGATTTTGGAGGAGTTCTCTAAGTTTGTAACACGGCACCGCCCTGTGCTCGTGACTTACAATGGGCGATCGTTTGACTTGCCGGTAATTGCTCTTCGCGGACTAAGGCATGGCGTGGCGATGCCTTGGTATTACAAGCAGCGGGGCATGCGGTATCGCTTTAGTGAAGAGGGGCATCTCGATCTGTGTGATTTTCTTGCAGATCATGGTGCTGCGCGCCCGGGGCCGCTGGACGCCATGGCCAGATTGATTGGGTTGCCTGGTAAAATAGGTGTTGATGGTTCTCAGGTCGAGGGGCTTCATCGTGCGGGACAGCAAAAACGAATTGAAAACTATTGCCTGGGTGACGTGGTTCAAACGGCATTTCTATTTTTGCGTTTCAGACTTCTTCAGGGAGAAATTTCTCGACCGCAATACGAAACGATTACTCAGGAGCTACAGGGCATTCTAGTCGAGGACGACAGAGTCGGTGAGCTTCTATCCGCAACGGATACTGAGCGCCTTTTCGCCGCAGCTTAGTGGCCACTTTCAGCAAGGGACTTTGCAATTCTCAGGTAGAGATCGATAGCGTCGAAGTTTTTGGACCAGCCAATCTGCGCTAGATGATCCGCTTCAACTTCAAAAAGAACCGTTCCCCATTTCTGTGATGCGGTGGCCACTACGCCATCATTTTCCAAAATTCGTTGACTCCGGAACGCTAAGTATCCTGGAACAAGAGCTGGCATCATACCTTTTCTACCCGGTTTCCCATGCCCGGTGACGCTGTAGTACGACGTCCCCTCGGAGTTGACCACACTTTCGTTGAATTGCCCCATTGAAGTAGTGGTGAGATCGAAAAAGGCATCAACGTCAACTCCAAGTTTTTTCACCATTTTGGTGACGTTTACCTTTTCCGCTGCCGTCACGCTGATGTCGGCAAGCGCACTTCCGTAGTGTGGGGTGCCAATCGTGGTTAGTGACTCCACGAGATGAGAAATTCCAAGATTAGAAATCGCAAAGCGAGCGTCTAAGCCCCCCATACTGTGCCCCACAATATTGACCCGATTGCCCGACAACTCTAGCTTTTTTATAAATTCTGCGAGTGCTGTGGCGCGAACTTCAATGGAAGCAGAAGCCGGCAGCTTCGGACAATAAACTGTGATTCCACTTTGCTCGAGAGAATGAACAATTCTATTGAAGTAGGTTATTTTTTTTCCTAAGACCTTTACGGTATCAAACCCCAATAGTCCATGTACGAGTACCAAAGGGTATTTGGGCCATACGCCAGGTGGTGGAGCTTCACTTGGTGGTTTGGTGACCGAGCTGAACCAACGATAGGCAATGAACAGCAATATCAACGTACCCAAACCCCAAGCCAGAGCTGCGAGTAAAGTGACTTCTGTCAAAGACATAACCCCTACCAAACCTAAATTTTACTTCAGTTTCAAGGGAATTCGAGACACGAGTGAATTCTCCTTGGGCTTCAGCTTAATAGACTGGCTAACTGGCTTTTGATGCTCTCCGTGTCTTTGCCTAAAATTTTTCCACGGCTCCAGTTTACGATTGTAGGAATTTCTTTCTCCCGAGCAACAAGTACCTCTGGTGCCTCGGTTTCCACTAGCGACAAGCTAATTACGGCGTCCGGACAGATGGTTTCACCTGGATGAATTTTCTCAATTGCGTCGCTGAGTTCGTGGCCTTCGCCAAAACGGGAGTAAAAGATGCAGCCAGGAAGCTCTTGCGAAAGTTTGTTAGCGATATGCGCTCCAGCCCGAGCTTGGCCTCCACCGGCAATAAGGACTCGTTTGTTTTGTCCGCTGTAGCGTTTACAAATGACTACGGGAGACGATGGCTTGACCTCTACCTTTACAAGTTTGTCTCGGTGATGAGGCACTACCGCTGCCCAAGTGAAATCGCGCCAATACCAAATTTCGTCTGCAAGTAAGCGCTCCGCCCTTTGTCTTTTTATGGCCCAAGCTGGTGGTTCTACATTACTCAAAAAAGGAGATTGCGGGTACAGTTCTTGGGCTCGTTTCAGATCGCTTGCAAGGGTTGCAAAGTCCGGCAGGTCTTCAATCAGGATGCACTTACCTGAACTTTTAGCAAATGCTTCTCTTGCCGCTAATGAAAGCGCAATCGTTACTTTTCCATTGTCATGCGCTAGTTTTGAGGCAAGTACCCGCTGCCACATCATGTGAGTGATGCTTCTTTTTGCAGAGCCTCTACACATTCTTGCCCCAAGCTTGTGCACCAAGGAGCTGCGTACTCCGAGAAGCGTTGAAAGATGACGAGGAACCGATGGCGCAATGACGGTCATAGCTTTCTCAAAATACTACTTCTCGCTCCGCACTCTTTGTTGCACGTGAAGCAGTTTTCAGTGTCGTCGGAAAATTTTGCTTGCGAAGCTGAGTTGAATGCGACGAGCTTCTTTCTTTCACTAGACATAAAGCGAATCGTCTTGTCACTAATGGCAATCCGGTAGCTTCCCACCTTCGGTGCAAATTTAAGATCTACATGAGGCCAGGCGAGGGTAGCATCCATACCATTAGAGTTCATGGTGTGTGCGTGCCGTTGAATGATGGTAAAGTTCAAAGCTACCGCCATCTGATAGAGCGCATTAGAAAGTAGGCAAATACCCCCGCCGATTGTAGGTACTACGCACCCCGCCCGGACTTCTCTGCCGACTCTAAACCCTCTCGCTTTTGATGGTGCTCCCACTGCTTGCCAGAAAGAGAAAGGATTCTTTTGGGATACCACCAAGCCATGGATGGCCGATCCGGCCAACGCAACGTTGTGGTCCCGACCTGAATCGAAAAGACTGCCTGAGCTTTCTACGTCGAGCTGCATTGACAAAGCGGTATGTTCGTAGGCCCTAGAGCTCGCATAGACGGGCGCCGGCAGCCGCAACAGCTCTAAATACCCCCGAGACTGCAATTGCTTTTTGCGAAGGCTTCGGGCTGCAAGTCTGAGTCTGCCGTAGTGTTGCAGGGTCGCAGGTCCCTTAGAAAATCCCATGATCGATTTTAGCACGATGCTCTTAGAACGCATTGGGAATTTTTTCGATCCAAAAAAAAGATAATAAGCGACAAATTGTTTACTATTCCGTATGTCGATACTCAACTCGGAACTTTCATTACCTGTAGTCGCCGCACCTATGTTTCTGATTTCTGGTCCCGAACTGGTAGTCGCATGTTGCGATGCGGGGGTCGTCGGGACGTTTCCCGCGTTGAATCAAAGATCCACAGAAGGGTTTTCCGAGTGGCTTACTCAAATCGAAGAGACCAAAAAGACGAAAACACCCTATGGGGTCAACTTAATCGTTCATAGGTCCAATCCGAGAGTTCAAGCTGATCTTCAGGTTTGCGTGAAGCACAAGGTACCACTTGTGATCACATCTCTTGGAGCAGTCTCGGAAGTTGTGCAAGCCGTTCATTCTTACGGCGGTCTTGTCTATCATGACGTTACCAACAGACGTCACGCCGAAAAGGCGATGGAAGCTGGCGTCGATGGTGTGATTTGTGTAGCTGCAGGAGCGGGAGGTCATGCCGGAACCGTGAATCCATTCGCTTTAGTTGGAGAGGTCCGTTCGTTTTTCGATGGTACAGTACTGCTAGCAGGTGGAATTTCCTCAGGTGCGGATGTAGCTGCCGCTCTCGCGGCTGGAGCAGATTTGGCCTACGTTGGTACTCGTTTTATTAACGCCTCTGAGAGCAGAGCCCCAGAAGATTACAGAAACATGATTGAAGTAAGCGGTACGAAGGACGTTATCTATACCGCGGCAATATCCGGGATCCCAGGTAATTTCCTACGCCCTTCGCTAGAAGCTTGTGGTCTGACGAGCGAACACTGGGAGCGGAAAGTAAAAGTCGACTTAGCTAAGGAACTTGACGCGGCATCCGCGGAAGCGAAGGCTTGGAAGACCGTCTGGTCTGCGGGGCATGGAGTAGCTACAATATCTGATACGCTGCCTACTGCCGAACTCGTGGCTCGGATGAAAAAGGAGTTTCACGCTCGCCTGGGCGAGCTCGACAAAGTTCGAAAGAAATACTGAAGAATAAGGAATAAATATACAGTAGGTGAGTTTTCGCAGTTAACTCGGCGAGGTACAGTCGGGCTCCTTTAAGCTTGTGGAACAAAACTCATGAAAAAACTCCTACTATTTTTCCTTCTATTCTTGGTGTCCTGCGGATCTAAGTCCTCCAGCAGTCCTTCTTTAGACGTTGTTACTTCGCACATGTATCTGAGCGACGGACGCGTTGGAGCAGAGTTCAAGTTTTCGAAGCCGATGGTTCCCAAAGATTCTGTAGGAACTCCCGCCCTCGTCGAACTCACTACCAATCCCAAACTCGTAGTTAACGGAACATGGCTCGATGAACATACGATTTTTGTGACGAGTGAAACGATTCCCGAACAAATGCAGGACTACAAAATTTCTATCGCTGGAGAGTTGAAGTCTGCCGATGGCACAAAGATGGGAAAGAAACCGGCGGTGAAATTTACCGGTCCCGCGGTGACGGCTTGGCTGAGCCCTGTAAGGAAGGGTGCTTTCTCCGATGTGAAAGCAAAAGTGAGAATGACTTTGAGTAACGAGGTTGAAGTTGGAAAAATGTACAACAAGTGCTGGTTTGTTGCGGAAGATGGAAAGACTGTCGGAGCGAGAGTCGATTCAAAAAAGAAAAAGAGTCGTGAAATTAGCTGGGTTAGCAACTCTAGTCTCAAGAAAGGCAGTAGCTACCAATTCACTTGCGATGAAGCAACGGTAGCAAAACGCTACGGAAGCGACAGAAAAATATCTGAAGAGATTAAGACCTTTGGCGATTTTAACTATGAAAGTATGAAACCTAGTGATGGAGCCCCCGTATCCGATGCCAATGCTTTGGTCTTTGCTTTCACTACACCTTTTGCAGAAGAAAAAAAGGTGAAAATAGAGCCTGCGGTCCGTGGATTTCCTGAAAGGTGTTACGCCTACGGTTCTCCTGGCGGGCTGAGTTGTGACGTAGAACTAAAACCTCGAACGAAATATACGGTTCATTTTGATAAAGACCAAGAAGATGCTTTTGGCCAAAAGTTGGGAGTGGATAAAACCATTTCTTTTGAAACTGGAGATGCGGAACCGTCTTTGTCCCTGGAAAGCGGCTACTTCGTGGCCGAGCTGAAACGACCATCAATTCCGGTATGGACCAGAAACGTGAAAGAAATTAGCGTTAGAGCCATTCGAATCTTACCAAGTACATTTCATAAGCTTCAAGGAAAGATGGACTGGTGGGAACATAATAGATTGTCTTCCAAGGCGGTACGTTTCAAGACTGAAGAAGTAAAAATAGAGGGCGCCGCAAACGAATGGGGGCAATACAGTCTAAAACCAGAGACCATCGTTGGCGGAAGTTCCGGCCCCGGTATGTACTACGTTGAGCTAACAAGTAAGGAGGTCGATGACTACCCATACGACAATGGTAAGGGGGTACAAAAAGTCTTAGCGAACTTCACTGATATCGGAGTGGTAAGTAAGCTGTCCGGTCCTTCGGGGCTTGTCTGGACGACTAGGCTGTCGACCGGAGCGCCATTGTCTGGGGCAAGCGTGCAAGTGCGCGACGGTAAAGGAAAAGTCTTGTGGTCAGGTGTGAGCGACGAAAGTGGATTGGCTAAGTTACCTTCCGCAGCCAAACTGCCGATCCTGAAACAAGGAGAGTGGAACTGGAAGAACGTTAATATCTTTGTGAAGAAGGGAAATGATTTCACCTTTCTCAACGGCACAAAGAATGGAGGGTTGGGAGCGTGGAATTTCAACATATCAGAAGACATTTCTCAAAAGAATGTACAGTTGCGCGGCTTTATGCACACGGACAGAGGTCTGTATCGGCCAGGGGAAAAAGTTCATGTGAAAGGCTTGGTTCGTGAAACGAGACTTGGGCAAGCGCTAAAGGTTCCAAAGAAGTCCGAGGTAGAAGTCGTGGTTAAAGATCCTCGCGGAAAAGACGTGCATACGACAAAGGCTACGGTTAGCGCCTTCGGTGGATTTTGGTTGGACGTAGAGTTACCGGAAGACAGTCGACTGGGAGACTACCGAATCGATGCAAAGTTTGACCATGGTACATTTACTAAAACGTTTTCTGTAGAGAAGTACCGTCCTGCCACCTTTGAGGTCGACTTGAAACCTCAAGAAGAATTGATGATCGCTTCCGGAAAAATGAAAGCTACCGTTCTTGCAAAGTACTTCTATGGCGCTCCGATGAGGGATGCGATTGTAGATTACTCCGTGCACGCGAGGCGAAGAAGCGTTGCATTCCCAGGTTTCGAATCTTACCGTTTCTTGAAGGAAGACGAGCGTTATGGTGGTGATTACAGTCAGTCCTTTATTACCGACGGACAAGCAGAGTTTTCAGGAGATAAAGGAGCCGAGTTATCCATAGGTATTGAGAAAGATGATGTAGGTTTCGATTCTGATTTACTCGTGAGGGCTACGGTGTCTTCACCCTCCAATGAAGTTATATCCAAGAGCTTTACAGTTCCCTACTTTTCGAAGAAAAAGTACTTTGGACTTAAGACGCCGGGGTACTTTCTAGATACAAAAAAAACTCAGCGCTTTTCTGCTGTGCTTTTGGATGCTGCGGGAAAACCTGTAGCGGGGAAAGGAACTATCCTAGTAAAGAAGAGAGATTGGAATTGTGTGTGGAACGATTGGGGGTATCGGGGCTCCTACAACTGTGAAGAAAAAGACGAAAAGGTGTTGGACAAAAAAGTTAGCTTTACCACGGACCCCATCGACTTCGAATTTATTCCCTCTACAAGTGGAGACTACGTTGTTGAAGTTAGCTCTGCAGACAAAGAAGTCGCTACTGCTAGTGAAGAGATTTTTGCCTATGGCGGGGGAGGTGGTTCATGGCAGTCTTCCGACTCGCTCACCTTCGACATTATTAAAGACAAAAAGTCCTATCGCAGTGGCGATGTCGCTCGTCTTGCGTTGAAAACCAACTTAGCAAATGCAACGGGGCTGGTGACTATTGAGCGTGACGGGGTGATCGAAGAACGTTTGGTCAAGATTGATAAAGCCAACAAAAGCTTAGAGATTCCCATCACGGAGGCGCACGCCCCGAATATTTACGTCTCGGTAGCCTTGGTTCAAGGTCGCAGTGGAGAGGGCGCGCGAGGTAAACCTCAAATGAAAATGGGCGTCGTCAATCTACCGGTCAAGCAAACAACGAGTGAGCTCAAGGTCGCTGTGACAACCGACAAGAAGGAGTATCGTCCAGGAGAGTTGGTGACGGCTAGCGTTTCGATTGTTGACACAGAGGGGCAACCCGTAGTTGCTGAAGTGGCTCTGACTGCAGCAGATGAAGGCGTACTTTCTCTTATTGGCTTTAAAACCCCAAATCCTTTGTCATCCATGTTTTCCCCATGGGGGCTAGGTGTGATCACGGCGAGTCAATTTTCATATTTGCGAGATCTACCGGCGAAGACTCAGAAGCGACCTGCCACAGGTGGAGACTCTGGCGCACCTGGCACCGTAAGAGCGAATTTCTTAGCGTCTGCATATTGGAAACCTGGCATTCAAACCGATGTTAATGGCAAGGCGACGGTGACATTCTCTGCACCAGACAATTTGACAGCATTTAGGCTAATGGCCGTCGCTGCGGATAAAGGTACTAAGTTTGGTTCGGCTGACAAGAGATTTACTGTGGCTAAGCCTCTACAAGCCCATCGCTACCTTCCTAGATTTGTCTCGGTGGGAGATCAGCTAATGGCCGGCGTTGTCGTTCATAATGAAACTGGAAAGGCTGGTACCGCAACGGTCACCGTTAAGCCTTCTTTCGTTTCGATTGATGGAGAGCGCACCAAGCGAGTCACGATACCGGCTGGAGGACAAATCCCTGTGACCTTTGCTGTCGGCGCGAAAGTGGCGGAAAAAGGAAGTTTGCTTTTCGATGTTAAGCTAAACGGTGAGACCGATACGGTACGTTATAAGCTACCTTCCAAATACCCAACGTTTAAAAAGCGCCAACCAGTAGCAGCGGGTAGCACCAAAGATAAGAAGGCCATCCTTGCAAAAGTTCCAGAAGACGCCATGCTTGGGACTGCCAAACTGCATGTATCTCTTGATCCTAATGGGCTCGCCGGACTTGAGCGCGGTCTTAAAGACCTAATCGAATACCCCTACGGATGTCTTGAGCAAACTACGTCCCGAGTGATTCCCATGGTTGCGGTTCGCGGTTTAGCTGAGTCACTGGAGATAGAAGGACTAAAAGGAGACGCCTTAGACTATTTTGTAAAAGAGGGGATAAGTCGAATTATTCGACACCAAACGGATTCTGGTGGCTTTTCGCTTTGGCCAGGAGGCGAAGCTAGTCCCTACTACACCGCTTATGCGCTTTGGGGACTGCACCAAGCAAAACGAGCAGGCTATCCTGTTAGCGCAAGTCGAATCAAGGAAGGACTTAGGTACCTTCGAAACCACGAGACCGATGCAAGCAAAGAGACTTACGATGCGTCGGGGGAACTTTCCAATCAGGCATTTTCATTCTACGTCCGTGCGGTGTTAGGTGATCCTGATACAGCAGGAGCTGCAAAGCTGCTCGAGCAATCAGGACAAATGACGAACTTTGGTAAGGCCTTCTTAGCGCGTGCTCTTGCCGTGGAACTAGGAAAGAAAGATAAGAGTGTAATGGCTCTGACAACGGAACTCAACCAATTGGCTAGTTCGTCCCTCGCCGCGAACAAACTTATTGGCGAAGGAAAGAGCTTGTCGTTCTATATGTCTAGTGACATGCGTACTTCGGCAGCGGTGTTAGAAGCTTTGGTGGTTCTAGACTCTAAGTCGAAGAATATTAAGCCTTTGGTTCGTCTTGTCATGAAAGAACGAAGAAAGAATCGCCACCTCAACACCCAAGAAAATCTCTACGGTTTACTAGCCCTTTCCCGGTACGCGGATAAGCTTGGCAGGAAAGGTAGCACCGTAGCGGTGACCATTGGAGGAAAGTCGCTTGGTAATCTGAAACTTACTGGAAAGATGGGGGTAAGAACTGTTGACTACCTTCTCAATGGAGATGCTCAGGTAGAGCTGCAATCAAAAGGAGAGGTCTACTATGATGCCTACATTTCTTACGCCGTTGATCCTCAAAAACTTAAAGCCACGAATAATGGGCTTGAAATCAAGAGAGAATACCTAAATGAAAATGACAAAATAAAAACGTCTTTTAAGGTCGGAGATATCGTAAAAGTACGTCTTACACTACCGCTTACTAGTAATGTCAATCACCTCATGGTTTCTGATTCTGTACCGGCTGGATTCGAGATTTTGAATGCAAAGCTTGCGAGCGGCGGTTCGTCGATTTCCACCAAATCAAGCTGGGGGGGGACGATGGAGATTCACGACGATCGAGTGGATTTCGCCAACGAATACAACTGGCGTTCTAGCTACGTCCGGGAATATCTGATGAGAGCAACAAATGCCGGGGAATTTTTGGTAGCGCCAGCCGTTGCAGAGTTGATGTACGAACCAGAGATTAATGGAAACACCGACCGCATGAGAGTTGTGGTGAAAGCGAAATAATGAAGTACTGGAAAAAAGTAAAGGTAACGCTGTTATCGCGACGTTTCCGTTATCTTCGGTGGTGTGGTTTACTTTTACTTTTTCCGGTAGTCGTTTGGCACGCGCTAGTTTGGTGTGGCAGCTTTCCCACCGAGGCTCTGACCGTGGAGTTTAGGAGTTCTCTTGTTTTGAGTGATTCTTCAGGGCGCCGTTTGCGCGCAGAGGGGTCGACGAAAGGGGGCAAGCATTACCATCGTCAGCTTTCAGAAATCAGCAAGCACCTCGTCAATGCGACCTTGGTTTCTGAAGACCGCGAATTCTACGATCACGACGGTGTGGATTGGACCGCTATGGGACGATCTGTCTGGCTGACACTCACATCCGGCCGTTCTTACGGTGGTTCTACATTATCAATGCAACTGGTAAAGGTGTCTGTTGGCCATAGCCGTACGGTCGTAGGAAAAGCGAAACAAATGGTATTGGCGGCTCGACTCGAGCGACAATACTCAAAAGAAGAAATTCTTGAGCATTACCTTAATCGTGTTTACTACGGCAACGGAGCGTGGGGGGCCGAGAGGGCTGCGCAGTTGTACTTTAGGAAATCATCAAGGGAGCTCTCGCTTGGCGAAGCAGCGGCCCTCGCTGTTATACCGCGCGGACCAACCCGCTACGATCCGCTCAAGAATCAAAGGCGGCATGAGACTCGCAGAGTCTATATTCTAAAGCAGATGCTTGATGCTGGGGTCATCGATGTTCGCGCTTACGATTTGGCAGTTCGTGTCCCTATTCGTTGGTTTAAGCAGCCAGAGGTTTTTGAAGCGCCTCATTTTTCCGAATTTGTAAAGCAAAGACTACCTCCGGACTTTTCGTCGGCAAGAGTCAAAACGACCCTGGACTTGTCCCTTCAAAAAGACATTGAAGTTGCCGTGACTCGACATGTAAATAAAATGACTGCCAGAAATCTGACGCAAGCTGCAGCGGTGGTGATCCGAAATAGTGATGGTGCCATATTGGCGATGGTTGGCTCAGACGACTACAGTAACGAGATTAAGAACGGCGCGTATAATGGAGTGACTGCGCGGCTAAGGCCCGGTTCGACGCTAAAACCTTTCGTTTACGCAACAGCCTTAGAGCATGGCGATACACCGGCGACGATAGCTCGCGATGTAATCCTTCCCAAGGATCTCCATCGATTCTACTCGAAGGATGTGAAGAGTCATGGTTTTGCTCGTTATCGTGAGTCTCTTGCGGGGTCCTACAATCTCTCTGCAGTCCACACCCTTCAGCGGGTTGGCTTGTCGCCGGTATTGCATAAGTTACGTGAAGCAGGATTGCATCACACCTTGACCAAAGCGGATGCGGAGTACGATTGGGGACTGGCCATCGGTCACGCAGAAGTGAGATTGTTAGATTTGACTGCTGCATTTTCCAACTTTGGCCGAGGAGGGCGAGCCGTCGTTCCACGAGTTGTCGAACAAGCCAATGCAGGCGCCAAAGAATGGAAAGAGGAAATGCAAGAAAGCTCTCGTGTCTTTTCGCCGGAAGTGGCCTATCAAATTTTCGATATACTTAGTGACCCTGATGCTAGAAAACCAATGTTTGGCGATAGAGTACCACTCAACCTTCCATTTAAAATTGCACTGAAGACTGGGACAACCAAAGCCTATACAGACTTGTGGGCGGTTGGCGTAACTAAAGAGTATACCGTCGGCGTATGGGGGGGGAACTTTGATGGTAGTCCAACTCATCAAGTAAAGTCTGTTAGCGGAGCGACACCACTTCTTCGCAGCGTTTACGTAGCGATTGCCTCGCGCTTCGGAGAGCCCACCGCCCCCAGCGTACCCGCAAGTTTGATGAAGAAAAAGATTTGTCCAATGTCTGGCATGGCGCCTGGCCCTCATTGCACTCATGAAAAAGAGGAGTGGTTCAATCAGGATGAACAACTTCAAACTTGTAGCTGGCATGGGGAAGAGCAAATTCATTACCCACCAGAACTTATCTCTTGGGTGAATGCTTCTAGCAGACATCCAAAAGTCAATCGTAGTTATGCTGGTTCCTTGAGGATTGTAATGCCTCGAGATGGTTCTCGTTTTGCGCTTGAACCTTATCGGGACCGTTCCCTGCAGAAACCAATTCTTCGTGCTTTTCCTGAAGTGGATGGCTTGGTGTGGAAAGTAAATGGAGTATCAGTAGATCAATGGATTCCTAGACCCGGAAAACACAAAGTCACCGTCTCCAACGGGACGCAAACTGAGACTTCCACTATTGAGTACTTTTAACGCAATCCAATTTCAGCAAGCCTTTGGTCCAGGTAGGCACCGGCGGAGATGGATTGGAAGTTCGTGGAGAATTCACGACAGCTATCCAGCGGGGAAAGATCGACTTCTCTTCTAGGGTGAATAAAGCAAGGCATTGAAAATCTACGGTTAGACAAATCTTTCGGATTGACCACGCGGTGAGTAGTACTTTTGTACAGACCGTTAGTGACGTTCTGAAGCATATCTCCTGAGTCTACGATTATGGCATTGGGCGGCGCTTCGATTGCATGCCAGTTGCCATCTCGGTCGAGTAGTTCTAGCCCTTCGGAAGTGGCGCTAGGAAGTAAAGTAATTAGGTTGATATCCTCATGGGCAGCGGCCCTTACTCCACCTGCAGGAATATCTCCGGTAATCGGTGGATAGTGAATGACCCGGATAATGGTGTCACTCTCTTTGGCCATATCCGCGAAAAGTCGCTTGTCTTCTTTGATATGAGTGGCGCACGCTTCCAGAAGCTTGTCACCTAGTACGTCCATTGCATCGTAGAGCGCAGAGAATGTTTTAGAGAAACCACTCACAATATCGTCGGGCCATCGATTCGGGCCAAATGTTGCGTGAACAGGATGATCGTCAGAGACGTTGGTTCTTCCCACTTGGTAGAACTCCTTTAAATCTGGCGCAGAACTGTCCTTGGCATGTTCTTTCCCGAAGCTAGTGAATCCTCGTTGTCCTGCAGCGGCCGGGTCTTCGTACCTTCGTTTTTCCTCTACTGTTTTAAGGAAGAACTCTTCAGCACGCGCATAGGCCTGCGCAAGAAGAGCTGAGTCAATGCCATGGTTCACTACACAGAAGAAGCCAGTCTCTATCAGCGAACTGCCAATTTTTTCAACCGTATCAGTTGATGGATCAGCCATGTCGATGGTCGCAATCAAGTCGCTCATAACGCGGCAATCATACATACACGACCTAAATTGTCTAACGATATTTGGTTTAGCCTTTGAGAACGTCTACATCACTACTTCTGTAGCCCAACAAGTAAAGCATTTTGTCCAACCCGCCTGTGTTGATAGAAGTATCGGCGGCCTCCCTCAGTTTACGCTTGGCTCGATAAGCAATTCCAAGTCCCGCGGTCTGTAACATCGTCAAGTCGTTGGCACCGTCACCAATAGCCACGGTTTGCGATAAGTCGGCGCCTTCGGTTTGTGCAATTGTCCTTAGAATATCTGCTTTGCGTTGTGGAGTAACGATGGCGCCCACAACTTTTCCGGTCAACTTTCCGTTTCGTATTTCAAGTTCGTTTGCATAGGCGTAGTCGAGTCCTAGTCGTCTTTTTAGTGTGTTCGCAGCAAACGTAAATCCGCCACTAATGACGGCGGTCTTGTAGCCCAGTTTCTTCAGTACTTTCACTAAATCGCTAGCTCCTTCGGTGAGCGGCAATCTTTCCGCCAACGAAAGAACATCCTTTTCACTAAGGCCTTCGAGCAAGGCCACTCTCTGAACCAAACTTTGCTCGTAATCAATGTTCCCTTCCATTGCTTCGTGGGTGATGGCTTTTACTTGATCTGCAATTCCATGCATTCGTGCCAGCTCGTCGATCACTTCAATTTGAATGAGCGTGGAATCCATGTCCAAAACAACGACCCTTTTACTTTTTCGAGAGGCATTTTCTTCTTGTACGGCTATGTCAATTCCTAGCGTGGTGGTCGCAGACAATAGGTCATTCCGAAGCTCGTCGCTTTCGCCTTCTACCGAAACAATAATTTCAATAGCGTTGAAGTTATGCTCACTCAGTTTTTGGATCGTTTCGATGTTTGCATTCTTAGCGGAAAGGGAAAAAGCCAGTGCCGCAAGCCCCTGAGCACCAATATCTTCTGCTAGTGCTGTGATTGCTAAGCGTTTGCGAGAATGAGCGGGTGCCTTGTTTGGAAGCACTTGAAACTGCAAGTCTAGTCCCATTTCTTTCGTGGTGAAAAGTAAATCTTTAAGTACTGCTTCTCGGGAGGAGTGCAAGTCCAGTAGCAGACACAGCGTAAGCTGTCCGTGTACCACTACTTGCTCTACGTCCAGAAGTGGGACCTCAGCAGTTGCAATAACTTCAGCTAGTTTCGCGGTAATTCCCGGGGTGTCAGGCCCTGCTACAGTCACAAGCACACAATCGTTCATGCGTCGAATGTTAGCCTATAGTCGTAAAAAGAGTAGACGCAACTACTGCTTTTTTAGGATTCGAGACAACAACCCTCGTTTTTTCTTTTCGACTGCTGCTTCAGGCTTCTGAGGCTGTTCGACTTCTAGTTGATATTGTTCTTCTTGCGGAGGAGCGAATCTCGAATCATCTTGATCTGACTGTGATGATACTAGTTCCGAATCAACGTAGGCCAGTTGCGCTTTGGCAATCTCACGGTTTGAGAACTCAAGTCGACTTCTAGACAATATTATTCGGTGACTGGCTGGTCCAACTTCCATTCGACTAGCGGACGCTTCTTTTGGCACGCTTTGCAAAAGCTGTCTTAATTGATCCGGTGCAGAAACAAGTCCACTTTGCCGACACATGGCGGTCAATGCGGTTGAAAGAGTGCGCGCTGAGTCGTAGCGCTGGAGAAGATTAAACTCCAGGCATCGATTAACAATGCTTTCCATTGGTCCCGAACATAAGTTGCGTAACCGTGATAAATCGGGGGGGACTGAAGCTATAGTCTCACAGGCAGAGATGTCGCTGTATTGGCGAGGTGAATAGAGCCTCTCGCAAGTCAACGCTTCGTATAAGACGACGCCAAGGCTAAAAAGGTCGCTTCTTTCATCTAGTTTTTCGTTTCGGGCTTGTTCAGGAGAGAAATAGCGTGGTTTTCCAGCAGCGCTATCGTCGACTTGATCATTTGAGATTGAGACACCAAAGTCAATCAGCTTCACGTGACCTGACGATGTAATGAACAAATTGTCTGGGGAGATGTCTCTGTGGATGATTTTTGGGTTGTGAGTGTGAAGATAGTCTAAAGCTGATGCCACCTGCAGCGCGATATTGGCAACATCGGATTCGTCTATCGTTTTCTTCTTTGAGGAAAAGTGCCGCAGAACGGCACTTAGTGGGATTCCATCGAGAAATTCCATCACGGTGTAGAAGTCTGGTCCTGACCATCCGTAGTCTAGCGTGGTGATGATATTGGGGTGCTGCACCGATAAACTGATAGATGTTTCGTTTTCCAAAGCAGTTTCGAATGCTTTACCAAGTATTGCACCATCGAACTTCTTCATCGCGACAACGCGTGGAAACTGAGTTAGCTCTTTTGCTTTGAAAACCGTCCCCATCCCGCCCGCACCAATGACTTGAAGTATTTGATATTCCCCCATGTCTTTTAATATAGCCCGGACAGGCATGTGAGTGATGTTCAAGCGTACAATGATCATGTTCTTGTACGGGCCAAGTGAGTTTGCGGCGGAAGAAGCTTTAAATCGCAACAAACGCCAAGTGTCACCAAAAGCAATGGCACGTTTGAGTGCCGCGCAAAATGCCATGGACTTCACTAGTCGGGTCATCGAGCGGGCTGGAAATCAAGCTCCCGATTTACGCAAATCTAGAATGAATTCGTACTACCGAATGGCATTGGTTCGAGACAACAGATTTTGGGACATTGATCCAGAAGTTGTTGAGCTAATCAACAAAGAGCCCGAAAGTTTTCATGCCGCTAAGACGCTTATCGCTCGTGGTGGAAACTGCGGTGAACACGCAAACTTAACATTTCAGTATTTGCGTGCGAGGTATCCTGGAGAAACCATTCATTTGGCATCTCATTCGATGGACCATGGATTCTCACTTGTTGGTGAGCTCGATGACATAGAATCTAGTGAGATGGCAGTCTCCGATGCGTGGCCCACACGCGGCAAAGCGGTTCTGTGGGAAGATTTCTTTGCCTACGATGCTCGTCCTTTCGATGACGTTTCGATTCACGAAACCATGGTTGCAGATGGAAAAGCTCCCACAGATCTAATTGCAGCTGGAATTCGTTTGAACAAGCAAGGGCAAGAAATATTGACCAAGAAACATGGCTTTTTCAAAACGCTTAAGATGATTAAACAAGGTAGGGAAGACAAATGGGTTTGGAACCAGCGTGACACTTACCGAGATGATAAAGTAAGATACGTATCTAATGAGGAAGACTAATGTTGTACTTCTAGTGGTGGCTGCATCTGCATGCGGAAGCAGCAAAGAAGCGACGAAATCAGCACCTAGCGAACCCAAGGTAAATATGACAGTAAGTGAAAAAGCACTCGCCGATCCCGATTTAGTTAGTTGGCTGAAAAGTCAAGGGGATGCCAAACCAAGAAAAAAGATAGTGTTGCCCGTGCAAGTTTCTAATACTGGAATTGGTCTTGGCCCCGGAATCGTTGTCGGTGCAACGCCCGAAATTAAACTGAGCCTTGATGATGGCGCGTTGGGAATATCTTTGTGGGATCGATTCCGTCAGGAGTGCAAAGAGAAGTCCTGCGTAGTAGTAGTAAAGGGGTACTGGGGCGATCTAGTTCCTATGCCAGTAGAAAGTGAGCATCAGTCCTTTGCCGTTTTAGAAGTCGTCGCTTGGCTGGATGGTGAAAGCGAACTTCCCAAAAATGCCACAATAGAATAGCTACTGCGTTTGTTCTTTGGTGGAGATGAAACTAATTTGCGGCCAGTCTTCTTGAGCCTTTGATAGTTGCCAGTCGTTCCTAGCCAGAAACACTGGGGTACCGCTGTGATCTTCCGCGAGGCTTCCCCGATTCTTTTCTGTGATTGCCTTTATTTCTCTGTCGTGCTCTGCTTCAAGCCACCGGGCTTTTTGATAGCTGGTGGCTTCGAATTTAACCTCTAGATCGTATTCGGTCCTAATGCGGTCCGCCAGTACATCAAATTGCAGAGAACCAACTACTCCTACGATCCATTCGGAGCCTAAGTGGGTTTTGAACACTTGTGCCGCTCCCTCTTCGGCAAGTTGGATCAATGCTTTTCCCAGATGTTTACCTTTCATTGGATCGATTGCTCTAACCTTCTGTAAAATCTCAGGAGCAAAGCTCGGAATGCCAATGTAATGCAGCGGTCCTTTTTCAGCGAGTGTGTCGCCAATTCTGAGTGCGCCATGGTTAGGGATACCAACGATGTCCCCGGCATACGCATCTTCGGTGAGCTCTCTGTCCTGAGCTTGAAACATCATTGCGTTATGGACTGACATTGTCTTTCCAGTTCGAATATTTTTAAGTTTCATCCCCCGTTCAAAGTGTCCGGCGCAAAGTCTTACGAACGCAATCCTGTCGCGGTGTTTGGGGTCCATATTGGCTTGTATCTTAAATACGAATCCGGAAACCTTTTCTTCAGTCGGTAGAACTTCTCTTTCTTTGGCCTTTTGAGACTTCGGAGTGGGTGCAATTTTTACTAACCCTCCCATTAGCTCTCGAACGCCAAAACTACTCAATGCACTTCCAAAATAGACAGGGGTTTGCGTTCCTTCAAGGTAGGCGTTGACGTCGAATGGCTTGCAAAGTCCTCTTACCATTTCAACTTCATCCCGAAGCGTGGTGAGCTCCCGATCATCGAGATGCTCGTTCAATTTGGGGTCGTCCAAGCCACTACACGGGATGCCTTCGGTGACGACGTTTTTTTCCTTTCGATTCATAAGAATCAGCTGGTTTTCGAACAAGTCGTAGACCCCACGAAATCTATTCCCCATTCCTATGGGCCAGCTAGCAGGAACGACATCTAGCGCCAGTGTTTCTTCTACTTCATCCAGTAGTTCGAAAGGGTCTTTTCCTTCGCGGTCCAGCTTATTAATGAAAGTCACGATAGGCATGTCGCGAAGACGACAGACTTCGAATAGTTTTTTCGTTTGCCTCTCGATTCCTTTGGCTACGTCGAGGACCATGATTGCTGAATCCACTGCCGTGAGGGTGCGATAGGTGTCTTCACTGAAATCCTCATGCCCGGGCGTGTCGAGCAAGTTAAAACGACACGGACCAAAGTCAAACGTCATCACCGAAGACGTTACCGAGATACCTCGTTCACGTTCCACTTTAAGCCAATCAGACTTGGCCCGTCGGCGGTCTCCCCGAGCTTTCACTTCACCAGCTGTAGCAATTGCTCCGCCGTAAAGCAGTAGCTTTTCGGTCAGAGTGGTCTTCCCGGCGTCTGGATGCGAGATAATAGCGAAGGTTTTGCGCCTCCCGACTTCTTTTTCTATCTCGCTCATGGCCTAACTTTGCTGCGCAAAGGGGGAATGTCAAGAGGCTGTGGTCTTTACCAAGCTGCGGCAGGGCTGTAAGGTCTCATCGTGCTTCGATTCCTCTCTAGCGAGTTCTTCGCATTTGCCATCATCTTATGCAGTACTGCTGCTCTCATTGGTGTGGGACAATCCCAGCCCGGGAGCAATGAGCACACGGTTTGGGTTACCATCGAAGTGATCTGCGTGGTGCTCTTCGTCTTTGAGGTCGTTGCCAAGGTGATGCTGAGTGGTTGGCGGGGCTACTGGGCAGACAAGTGGAATCGTTTTGACTTTGTCATTACACTTCTTAGTTTACCAGTCCTTGGAATTCCGTTTTGGGGAATAAACAGTTTGTCGGGCGTACCGATTTTAAGGATGGCCAGGCTTTTTCGTCTACTACGTTTTTTGCGATTCATTCCTGACAGGGACAATTTGGCGAAGGGCGTGTCTCGTGCGCTTCGTGCATCGATTGGGGTGTTTCTCGCACTCACCTTACTTAATTTCATTTTCGCCATGGGGGCTCATACACTCTTCGGACAGGACGCGCCTCAACACTTTGGTGATCCGCTTACCTCGATTTATTCGATGTTCCAAGTATTCACGCTCGAAGGTTGGCATGAGATTTCTGCTGACTTGGCTAGTGTTCATCCTGACAGCTGGGGATGGAATTGGTTATCAAAAGGGTATTTGGTAGCCTCTGTATTCTTTGGTGGAATTCTAGGTTTTTCTTTGGCAAATGCCGTGTTTGTTGACCAAATGATGCTAGATAACAACGATGATATTGGTGCCAAAATCGATCGTTTGAGCGAGCAGGTTGCAGAACTACAGCGTTCGGTTGATGCCGGAGTCCGCCGTGGAAATTAAAGACCTTCTGGACAACTACATTATTCCCTCACAGCTTTTTACAGCCATGCTTGGGATGGGCTTGACGCTGCGGATTGAAGACTTCAAAAAAGTATTTCTGGCTCCAAAAGGATTGTGGGCTGCATTAGGACTGCAGTTAGTATTTGTTCCTGTTGCATCTCTGCTATGGGGACGGGTTTTTGGTCTGTCGTGGGAGTGGCAACTTGGATTAATTGTCGTCGCAGCAACTCCGGGTGGGGCTTGGTCCAACTTGTTCACATTCTTCGCCAAAGCCAATGTACCTCTTTCTATTGCCGCTACGATCGTAACCACTACCCTAGCCATGGTTAGTACGCCCATTATTGTTTCGATACTCGCGTCGGACTTAGTGCCATCAAAAATTTCGCTAGATATCGTCACTAACATGGTGAAGCTAGGAGCATTTGCAATTTTTCCACTTGTCGTTGGCGTCGCAGTTTGTGAACGATCTGAAAGAGGTAGTGCGGATAAGTGGTCAAAACGTTTCATTCGCCTGACCAGTGCATTCTTGATTGCTGTGGTGGTGCTTAGTCTTGGTAGTGGACGAATCAAGATTGGTTCTTATGGTCTAATGCCCATTGTCTATATCATTTCGTTTATGATTGCATTGGCTTTGGTAACGCCCCATCTCCTTAGGCTGATGAAGTTTCACGATGAAGATAACATCGCACTTAGCATTGAGGTCGTTATGCGAAATATCAATATTGGGCTGTTTCTAATTCCCACATTAGCACTATCGGATGCCGCCTCAGGCATTCTTGCCTTTGTATGCCTTGCCTACGGAGGCGCTTCCGCAATGTGTTGCCTGCCATTTCTACTCGTTGGCCGCTTTAGAAAGGGGTCTATGGTCTTGGGGAGACGTGCCTGGTTTCGCGAAGACTAGCGTGCCCCCACCGCGTCTTTTCCTAGCTTGATCCAAGACTCCTTTTTGTAGAGCCACCCCAGCACAAACATCTTTACCGTAAATGCTAAAGGGAATCCCGCCCATACTCCTGCTGGGCCAAGCCCAAATACGAATCCCAGAATCGCGGAAAGTGGAACTTGAATAAGCAACGTTACAAGCACATTGATACGTAGCGTAATCCAAGTGGCACCAGCGCCCTGGAATAACCCGTTCAGTGCGATGTGCACGCCAAAGATTGGCATGCAAATGCCTAGAATACGGATCCAGGTCACGGCTGGAGTGAAAGATTCACTGGTGGGGTCGATATCAAAGATCGCAACAATATTCGGGGCAAAGAATGTCGTAAAGAACGCCAGGGTAGTCATGATGAGCAGACAGAGAGAGACGGCAGCTCCAAGGGTGTCCTTAGCTTTTTGAGTGTCTTTGGCCCCAAGTGCTGTGCCGACAATGGCCGCGGCAGCTTGTGAAACAGAGAGGCCAGGAACAAATGCGACACCGCTGACCCGAAAGCCGACGCTATGAGCGGCAACCACCGGGTCACCGAAGAAGGAAAGCATACGAACTATTGCAAGAATTCCGATGTTGAAAACCACCATGTCTAACGCGGCAGGAAAACCAACCAGTAAAATTTGCCGTAGCAGTGGTTTGTCTAGTTTGGCCCTCAGTCGGTGGATGGTAACGGGGCGGTTTGGAGACCATCTAAGGTAGCCAATGTAAATCAGGACTCCAACGCAATAGGAAATTACGGTCCCGTATCCAGCTCCCGCGATACCAAGTCTAGGAAGTCTCCAGGCACCGAATATCAAGCCGTAGTTGATAAGCATGTTCAGCAAGTTGACGACGACCGCGATTGCAAAAGGCGTCAACGTGTTACCGGTTCCTCGCAACGTAGCTCCAAATAAAATGTTTAGGTAGTAAAATACCGTGCAAGCGAATACCGGCTTTAGATAGCTCATCGCCAATCTGGAAGTTTCTTTCTCCGCGCCCATAATATCCAGCAGCGCTGGTCCAAGGACTATTCCAACTACTGCCACCAGCGTGCTAATTCCAACGGTAAGGACAAGAGACTGTCTGAGTACTTCACTAGCTCTTTCTTTGTTGTCAGAGCCAATGGATCGAGCGACCATTGCAACGGTTCCTACAGAAAGTCCCATCATGGCGACCAAGGCCAAAAATACTAGAGATGTCGCGTAGCCGAGTGCCGCAAGAACAATTTCATTGTTCTCCAATCTGCCACACATCGCATTGTCGACAAAAAGTGACAATACGGTCATTAAGTTTAGTCCGACTACAGGGGCAGCGAGCCTCAGTAACGATGGAATTTGCCCTTTCCATCCGGCTGTAGGCATTCGCTTCACCCCCAGACCTTATCACGAAATCAACTAGGTTCTGCTTGATTGCAGTTGGGCGAAGGGTAAGCTATAGCAAGCTATGAGCAAACGATTAGGCGTAGTCGGTGATAATCTAACGGACGCTATAAAAGCAGCAATAGAAACGGCGATTCCAGAAAGTCACGCGGATGTAACTGGTGGTGGTGGTCATTTTAGTGTGGTTGTAGTGGCATCAGCATTCGATGGACTTGGAATGCTCGCAAGGCACCGGTTGGTGATGGGAGCGTTGTCTGAAATTATGGCTGGGGACAGTAGTCCTGTACATGCAATCGACAAACTCGAAACCCGAGTCCCATGACTTACGCAGTCATCACCGGAGCTAGCTCTGGAATCGGTATTGAATTCGCACGCATTGCAGCAGCAGAAGGGTTAGGGGTCGTTTTAGTTGCACGTACGTCAGTTGCCCTAACGAATCTAGCTAAAGAACTCAAAGAAACATTTTCAACTGATGCCCATGTTATCGCATGCGATTTGACTGCTGCTGGTGCGATCAGCAAAGTATGGGAAGAAATTTCAGCGAAGAAACTTGAAGTTTCTGTGGTTATCAACAACGCGGGCGTCGGCACATTTGGCGCGTTCGCGGACAACAAACTTCGGGACGAGCAGAACTTAATCAAACTGAACATTTTGGCACTCACCCAGATGTGCCACTTCGCGGTGAAGCACATGACTGCCAGAGGGAAGGGAAAAATCCTCAACGTTGCATCTCTTGCTTCTTTTTACCCTGGGCCATTGATGGCCAACTACTATGCTTCTAAGGTTTACGTTCGTTCTTTCTCAGAAGCTCTTTCTTACGAACTCAAAGGTTCAGGCGTTACGGTAACCGCGCTTTGCCCTGGACCGTTTCATTCTGGTTTTCAAGCAGCGGCTAATATGGAAAATTCCAACTTGGTAAAAGGAAAGGTGTTGCCAAGTTGTGCGCAAGTCGCCTCATACGGCTATCGGGCTATGAACAAAGAAAAAGTTGTTGCGATTCACCGATTCGACAACAAGTTCTTCGCTCATGTAACTCGTTTCTTACCTCGTCGATTTCAAGCGTACGCCGCCGCCAAAGGGCAAAGAGACGAGCACTAATAAAAAAACTAGGTGTCCAAGACTACTCGCCCGCTCTCACTTCTTCTAGCTTGCTGCAGCGCTCGTTCCGCAGACCACATCAATAGATTGGGGGTGGCCGCCTCGATGAAGTCCAACAAGCTTAGGTGAGTCACACCGACAGAAACCTTACTCCCTTCGCACTCAGGCAAAGCAGAAGTTCTTGATTGTACTAATCTGCATATCTCGAGCGTTCGAGAGGCATCAAGTCCAGGCAGAATAATTGCGAAGACGTTGTTTGCAAGCAGAGTTGAATAAACTCCCGGAGGGAGCATGGATGTAAGCAGTCTTTTTACGCTTCGAAGCGTGGTTGCTTTAGAATACTCCGCTCTGTGTGGCTCATCTACGCTGACACAAGCCAAGGCTATTGGCCAGCCGTTTCCCTTTGCCATCCTTACTTCCGTTTTCATTCGCATGGCAAAAGAGTCCTTAGGGGCGTTGGCAACTTTGCTCAGCCTTTTTAACTCTGTTTGATAAAGCGAAATTAGGTTGGCAACTGGTGAATAGGTATGGTCTTGCATAAGTCTCCTCCCGACTGCAACCATCCTGCCATTGGGCTCTGTCAAAGGTGGTGCACACATCACCTTCTATGTAGCCACAGGGAGATAAAGAGGATAAGATAGTGTGGTGGTGCGCTTCTTGTTATTTTTGTTGGTTCTAACCGGATGTAAGCAATCGGAAAAACAGAAAGAGCCCGCAAAGGTTTCTTCTAAGACTCCTTTGGTTGTGAAGAAGAAAGTTCTAACTTGTGAAAAGTTACAGGGAGATCTGTTGTCGATCTCTGTGGTCGGCGGAGGGCCCGAGATCGTTGATAAGACAAAGTTAGTACTCGACGTAGCCCAAAAAGCTGTTTCTGGTGCTTATGCAAGAGTAGACAATGGCAAAATAGTATCTCATGAAGCCAATCACCAAGCCACAGATATGCAACTCGCCAAGTTGAACGGAATCTTTGCCGAGCTTTGTGGAATCCCTACGGAAATCAAACATCCACTAGAAAGCAGCCAGCATACTCACATTCACATCCGTACCAACAAAGAAGAATACGTTCTGGCGACAAATGCAGGTGGTTTTGAGCTAGGTGATCACTACCATCGGATTCCGAGAAAAGAATATGGGAAGCTGGTAGTTCTTTGGTCTGCCATTGTGCGCCCAGCATACCAATAGTTATTTTTTCATAACGATGATTTTTGATAGAAATGCTGTCTGTGCGGTTACTCTCGTGAATCCTGCTTCTTGAAATATTTCTTCCAGGTCATCACGCACATAACCTTTGTAGTACGGTTCGTGGAACTGCTTGGGAAAAGCCTGCATTGTCATTGCTAATTCTGGTGAGTCCGTCATTTGTATCGAGTCTTGAACGATGATCGTGCCCCCGTTTTTACAAACGCGGAACATTTCTTTGGCAATGTTACGCCGAGCTTGTTTGGGGAGTTCATGAAAAAGAAAAACCGATACGATTGTCTCTTGGGAGTCGGACGTTAGTGGCAAGTGTTCCCCATTGCTCACAATACGAAATTTAGTCGAAGGATGACGGTTACAATGTTTCAGGTAGGCATGGCTCAGGTCGCAGGCGATGAAATCTACATTATGGTTCTCGAAACTGTTGTAGACGGAACCCGTTCCTGCACCGATATCTAAAACGTTAGAGTTGCCCGATTGAGCAACACTATCTAGAACGAAGGGAATGATTTGTTTGCGCATCAAATTCGCACCACCGCCGAATAAGAATTCTACACCTAGATCGTATACCTGCGCTGAGTAGTCACTGATGTAGCCATCCGTTTGCCAATGAAAGTTACGACGATAATAAGCAGGGTAAATACTCATGTCATGTTGCTGAGCTACTTCATCGTACTGCTTGGCTTTTGCTCTTTTGGCATTTTTCATTACCTCACGTAAAATTAGTGAGAAGTTACGAATGTTGTCCTTTCTCACAAAGTCGGAAAGTTTCGTGCTTTCGTAGAGCCCTGCGTTGATATTGGCAACGTCCTCTTTGATTAACTTTTCATAGCGAGAGCGAATGATATCTATTTCGCGAACCGGTATATCTACGCTCCGTCCATGCATCCGATAAAAGACGCCCCGAATCAGAGCTATGTTTACTGCGGCGCTCGCGTGAATCGCTCGATGCCGAAGTCCGTCGAACTGCGCTCGTAGTGTCAAAGCCATGCGTAATGATAGCCGAAAATCTGTTGATAATGGTGAGAGGAATGCTTAGCTGGCGTGGCAATCGACTAGAATGCTGGTATCATTGTGTTTATGAGGAGTATGGCGTTCATTTTAATTTGTGCATGTGGGAGTGCGACTAATGGGGGGCTTGACGCTACTCCGGGTGGTGAAGGTCTGCAGCTCAGTACCACCTCCCATGACTTTGGCGATACGACCATCGACACAGAAGGCGGGCAATTGCTGGTCATCATTACCAATCCCGACACTGAACAAGCGGCCGTGAGTCTCACTATAGCCGGAGATAGCGATCAGTTTTCTGTTGGTCCGGAATGCAATGCGGTCACCCTGGCTTCGCAAGAGTCTTGTAGTTTTTCAGTATCGTTTTCACCTACAGGTGACTTAGGGATTCGAACGCTATTAATTGAAGTGCAGTCTGGCGGAATTTCCAAGAACATTTCGTTGAATGGTACGGCAGTCGCCGCGGGGGCTTAACAACAGTGGTTTATACGGTTACGGGGTCCGGAACCATCAACGAATCAGCGCTTGGAAATTGCTCGAACACCTGCACGCATGACTATACTGCCGCTTCCTCGGTAACCATTAACGGAATGCCTTCGAACAATCAAAACTACCTTGAAAGTTGGAATGGTTGTACGGCGCAAGGAGCGATTTGCCAACGTACGTTAGATGCAGGAACCATTGCGATTACCACTAATTTTTCTGGCAAGCCGCAGCTGACCGTGGCAACGAGCGGAGGAAACGGTGCGGCTATGTTAACAAAGTCTGGACAAGGACCAAGTTGTGGTCCTAATTGCAGCTATCAAGTTCCTGGGGACGTGGTGATGGCGGAAGTTTCTCCTCCTCAATACTTCGATAGTTGGACCGGCGCGACGTGCCCTGCCGCTCAATGCAATATCACCATGGGAAGCACCAACAAGACGGTAACCGCCAACCTGCTCAACTCCGTGGCCTGGACCCTGACAAATGATAGTGACACCGGTAACTACGGAAACATTTCTGTCAGTGGTGCACAAACCTGCTCGGGGCAGTCAGGGCAAACGATTACTTGCAGTTATGTTAATGCTGAGGACGTCCAGGTGAATTTGATGGCGACGCCCATTTCGGGCAGCACGTTTGACGGATGGACGGTTTCGCCGTCTAACGCCATCCTCAATAACAGCTGCGGCGGGATGACGACCTGTCAGGTTAAAGTCGTCCCTGGACTCAGTGTAACGGGCAGCTTCAACGACATTTAATGGCTCGCATGTGCGATTCGTCATATCATATCAGCGTGCATGTGCTACCATGCGCGAATGTTGAGAGTGCTTGCTATCTTGGTTGTTGTAGGGTGCGGTAGTGCGAAACAGACAACTCCAGACGCAACTGTTGCGGAAATTGATATAGAGGTCAGCACCTCTTCTCATGACTTTGGCGATACCACGGTAGAAACTGAAGGTGCCCAGCTAACGATTACGGTATCAAATGTCGGAATGCTAGCTACCGATATTGAGGTAGCTACTGCTGGGGACGTTGGCCAATTCCAGCTTGATAACAGTTGCGATGAAACCCTTTCGCCAAATTCTTCTTGCTTGATTTCCGCTACTTTTTCTCCGACTGGCGACGTGGGGCTACGAACCACACTGATTGATATCTCCGCCGGGGACATCACTAAAAGCGTGACCTTGAGAGGGGAGGCGGTAGCGGCGGGGGCATTTTCCTTGCAAGGCCCTAGTGGAAGAGATCTTATGCTGGTCGGAGTTGCGACTTCCGCGACTGAGATATTCACCTTCACCAATACTACGGCAAACAACGTAGTCCCTTCGGTAGAGTTTACATCGTCGTCGTCAGAGATGGTGGTGAGTTCTGATTCTTGCGACGGAAGTTCTATTGTTGGTGGCGAAAGCTGCGTCATCGAGGTGACGTTTACGCCCAGTGAGCCCGGACTGGAATCTGCCAATTTGTCGGTTGTCGGAGGCGGTGGCACATCAACCGCAGCGCTCATTGGGACAGGGAAAACTACCGTTACCTATGTGGTTTCTGGAGGAGGCGGCGAGATCGCGGAGACAATTTTAGGGACTTGCCAAAACAATTGCACGCAAGACTACACCTCTGTGGATTCGGTAGAGGTCACTGGAACCATTTTGGATGACACCAAATACGCAAATGGATGGTCAGGTTGTACGCTTCAAGGAACGACGTGCAATCGCCTTCTTGATCAAGAAAATATCACGGTAGAATTCGGTGTAGCCACAAAAGGTCGGCTTACCACTTCACTCACTGGTAACGGAGGTAATAGAGCTTCTATTCAAAGCGGCGCGGCACCTGGTTGTGGACCTGGTTGTACGTACCGGTCACCGGGAGAACAGGTATCGGTCACGGTTAGTCCTTCGAGCTATTTCAATGCTTGGACCTCAGGTTGTACTTCTGCTACGAATCAATGCACCGCAACAATGCCGCTTTCTGGAGCTAATAAAAGTGTCGTCGCAGACGCGCACGACGCTGTGACTTGGAACCTCGAGGCGACCAATTCAAACCAGACCAATGGTCTAATATTAAATTCAATCATGGGAATTCCTTGTGGTGGAGCCTCAGGAACGACTACCTCATGCGTGCTGACCAGCGCAGAAACCGTCGATGTTGTGCTTACATCCAGTGGCGGTCCGAACTTAAACGTCTTTTGGCAAGTCATACCAGCTTCTGCGGCGACCTCTGGTTGTACTACAGGCCCTAATTGCACCGTCACTGCCGCCGCCAATATCGAAGTTAAGGCCTTTTTCTCAGAGCAACCTGTTCCACCTAATGAATTCTAGCTCGCAATGGCAATTGTTCGATAATCTCAGATTCTAGTTGCGCCAGCTCTTTGACCCGATGCCACTTTGAGTCTCCGAATATTTCTGCGATAAGTTGTAAGAAAGAATCTCTATGCCTCTCTTCGGCAACAGCTAAAGACTGGTAGAGTTTTGCGATTTTTGCATCACTGATGTGTTGCCCGAGAATATGTAATCTTTCTGCGCTACGAGCCTCAATTAGCGCAAAAACGGTGAGCGTATCTAACAGTCGCCCGGGTTCGTCTTTTCTAATTAGCTTACGAAGCTTTTTGGCATAGTCGTCTCCCAGGTCGTGCGCTGGCTTTAGTCCTTGAGTTCTAATTACGTTTTCCATCTGGATTACGTGCGCAGTTTCCTCGTGGGCCAGTCTGGTAACCACCCGTGCAATATTTTCTCTCGTGGGGTAAGCACGCAACAGCGACAAAGCGCTTTGAGCCGCTTTTCTCTCGCAATGCATATGATCCTGGAATATTTGTGGGAGGTTACCGATTGCTACCTTTGTCCATTCCGGATCCGTCTTGGTTAACGGAACAGTGAATGGTGGAAGAGAGGTCTTGGTGGTCATGCAGGGAGTTGTCTTGCAGCGTTGAAAGCTTTTCGCAATCCAGAAGGTTTCGCTTTCAAGTTGAGCACGATTAGGTCTCCTTCCGTATGAACGCTTTTTACGGTGACCACTGGAGCTACGGTACTTAGTACACGCTGAACTTTAGGATTATTAGCAATCTTCTTTTCTTGCAGTAGATCGAGCGTTACTTTGTCATCTTTGGCGTGAACCAATACAGGAGGTTTCTTGGGAATGAAGTTCGCCAAGTTCCCGGGCTTGGACAGATCCAAAGCGCCCGACTTAAGAAGTCCCGCTACGGGCGTATTGACCTCTTTCAATAGATCGACGCTGACATTCGCCAAACGAATGGTTACCTCTAGTTGGTTCTCTGACATTAGCAGTTCGTCGACGTAGGCCGTGGCTGCACTTCTGACCGGAGTCCCCATCAGATCTAGACTAGCGCCAACCGTGATGCCGGGTGGCGTCGCAATGACGGTGACGTCGGTAGGGCGGTTTTTTCCGGGCGCCTGACTATCGATAAACCAACGTACTGTGTCGATAGGAATCGCGATTCGCAGCGAAACCGCATGTTTTGCGATACTGAAAAGGGTAGATGGGTTTCTCAGCGCGTATTTACCAGCTGAGCGCAGCGCTGATGCAATCGGTAATGCCATGCCCTATATTACATTTTATCGGGGATTTCGGGCTGGAAAAAGTCGTTTTTCATGCTGCGGAAGACTTAAGTGCCGCAGATAGCGCATCTGCAGTGGAAAATCGCTCGTTTGGGGACTTGGCGAGGCAGGTCCCAAGGATGTCATCCAGCACAGGAGGTAAGTTTGCGACTCGGCTGGAAAGGCTTGGAGGCTTACTATGCATGTGGTGGTAGAGGACGTCGCCATCAACAAACGGAGGTTCTCCGGTGAGCATTTCGAAGATGGTACAGCCCATCGAGTAGATGTCCGCCCTAAAATCGATATCGGTGCCAAGAATTTGCTCCGGCGGCATGTAGAGTGGCGTGCCTTTGACTGTCGTTTGCTTAATTTGCAGTTCGTTCAGTACCCGCGCAAGTCCAAAGTCGCCTAGTTTCGCAATTCCATCAGACGTCAGAAAGACGTTTGCTGGTTTGATATCCCGATGGATAACTCGCTTTTTATGTGCAAAGGCCAATCCTTTACACAACTGAGAAGCGATCTCTATTACTTCTGAAAGTGGTAACACGCGCTGTTTCTCGAGCATTAAATCTAGACTTTTTCCATCAATCAGCTCCATTACCAAAAAGAGCGTATCTGACTCCTGCCCTTGATCAAACACCGTAACGATATTGGGATGATTGAGTGAAGCAAGAGTCTTAGCTTCCTGTTTAAACGCATTCACAAGTTGTGGGTACTTTTTTATCTCATCGGTGATTTCTTTCACCGCGACGTTACGTTCGAGTACGGGATCGAATGCCTCATAGACTACTCCCATTGCTCCTCGTCCCAGCTCGTTGCGTTTGTCGTAGCGAGAACTCGACATACTTTGAGATGAAGATACTGCTGGTGCCCCCATTGCGAGTCCCCCAATCGAAACACCACTTTCATTTAGGCCGCTCGCAATCGTTTGTTCCTTCCCTGTGACTTTCAGTCCCGCAAGATCGGCGAGCTCTGGAGCACTAACTTGCAGCGGACTGTCGTACGTCTGCTGTTGTTTGGTGGTTCGTTCAGAGTAAGATGGAATATTGGGATTGCTTTTTTCATCCCATTGGTCGCTTCCAAAGTCGATACCATCTTCTAGCTCCGCTCTTGCTTTTTCTCTTTCTCTTTCTCTTTCTATATTTACGGTGATTGTCTTTACCGACGCATCTTCCAGGACAATTTCTTTTTTGACGGAAAAATCATCTTCGTTGATGGTGAGAAACAGCGAGCCTATTTCGGCTAGGATTTTTACGAAGCCGTCATTGCCGGTTTCGTAAGTCTGCATCTCTCCCTGCTTTCCGCTTTTCGCTTGTACAATCACTCCCGGCGCAGGCCCCCCTTTTGCGTAGACTTGAAGGCGTACTTCGGCACTGGTAGGTACCAGGTTTAGTTCTACGTTGTGGTGTTCGTTCTTTGAAATACTGACAGAACTACTACAGTCCCCTTGCAGCACTTGCCACTCTAGGTTTTTTTGGTAGACACCATAGACGTGAACGTACCAGTTCCCAGCTGGTACCCGTTTGAATTTTGTGCGGGCACTGGCAAGTTCGACTTTCTTTGACGACTTCTTGATCCCTTTCGCGTGCAGCTTTTTGGCAAAGGCTTCTCGGTCAGGAATGTGTGGCCGGTCGGGCTTCTTGGATAGAAATACGATGACAGCTTCTTGTTTTGCGGTTGGATCCAGTTCTAAATTTACAGTTAAGGAACCGCTTCCGCGTATCATTGCGTAGATGAAGTAGCCGACCATCGCAAGTGCTAGCAGAATTAGGAATCCCCAGAAAAGAGGGTTATGAGCAACTAACTTATCTCTATCTTCAGGAGTAATAAAAGGAATGGAGTGGAAGGGCGCTGTCTGATCAGCAAGGCGCGCACCGGGCGCGTAGGCGTAGAGAAATACTCTTGGCGTCAAACCGTCGTTCCGTAGCTGATAGAGAATGAAAAGATCTGTAGGGTTGGCGGAATGGAGTTGATCCATGTCTGCTATTGCTTTGCCAGGATCGTTACTTATCTCCGCCTTACTTTTGGTGACCGTGGCCACTCGAGGCGTGGCACTTAGAGCCGTGGTTATCGCTTGCTCAAGTCGGTCCGGGTAAGTGCTGTATGGCATATACAGCGAGCTTTCCTTTTTTCCCATAGCGACGACTTGGATGTGATTTAATTTTCTTCTTCCAAGCAAGTAGGGGGGCCCGATAGGTCCATTGTCCCCGAGTAAGGTCAGCTTTATTTCTTGAGCAAGACCGGTTACTTGCTTCTTTTTCTTTACTGCAACAGATTGAGTGTTTTTGATGTAAACTGCGGCGGTGTTGTTAGCTGCAATAGCATTGTCTAGTTCTGCGAATCTCGGGTCTTTGTGAAACAGTCGTGCGTTTTCCAGGGCCCGTTCAGCTTCTGGAGATCCATCCGCAGCTAGAAGCGTGGCTTCCAAATACATTGCCTCTTTGTCTCGGTCCTTGACCTTTTTTGCAATTTTTTCTCGTAACTCTTTTCTTTGCTGAGTCGCAAGGAGACTGGCATCGATTTGCGCTAGATTTGTAGCTGAAGTGTCGCCAGATTGAATTTGTTGGTAGGCTATTTGTCTTCTTAAACTTTTATCAATGGTCTCATCTTGAGCCAGACGAATGAGTTCCTTGGAAACAATTTTTTGACCATTGGAATCAAGATCGAGAGCCGCTGCAATGGACGGTTGGTGCTTGTTTTGGATTCCTTTCAAAAGTTCTCTTGCAGCACTTTTGTCGTCGCCGTTCTTTCTATGCCAGTGAGCTTTCACCAGCGATATGGCATCAGAGTTACCTGCTTTGTCTAAAATAGCTTTCGCCTCACTAAACTTGTTTTGTAAAATTAGTGCGTGTGCTTTGGCGGCGATACCAACAGGGTCTTTGGGATTGGATTGGTGCAGTTCTTGACCCAACTCTTGCGCCCATTTAGCATCGTCTGACTGCAAAAGTGCGGCAATGCGTTGTTCGGAAGGAACCGAGTCATTCGCACTGAGAACTTTTGAAAAGTCCTGCGCGAATTTTATTTTCATTCCATCAGATGGTTTTGCCAATGCCATTGCGCGCGCAGCACCTTGAAAGTCTCCATTTTGGGCGCTCTTCAAACCTTCTGTATACGGAAGCAAATCTCCCAGAGAAAGGTTTGGGGCGATGTGTTGTTTGCCCTGAATCTTGGACATCTCGGCAAGTACTTCCGTTGATAGTTTACTCACGTCACCCGCGGAGCCACTTTTCTCAATACGTTCCAGCTCCTTGCCGGTTGCATCTTGCAGCACTACTGCCAAATCCAATTGGTAGCCACGACGCTTCGCTAGTACTTGAATTTTTCTATTTTTACCATCTGTCGATTTGAGCGGCACATCGTAGCCGTCCGATAAAAGTAAGGACCGGATTATGACTTCGGCCCCAAGTCCTTCATTGGTATTTTGAGGTGAGGTTACCTCTATCGTTTCAGCAATCGACAATTCTGCTAATAAGAGCAGAATAAAACACAACCTCCCCATGCACCCCATAAAAGCAGGGTAGTACAATTTGAGCGAATTGTGGACGTAGGACTGGTCGTTTTATGAACGAGTTAAGGGGTGGGAGCCCACCCCCTAAGTAAGACTTAAACGCGTTCGATAATGGTCGCAATTCCCATGCCACCGCCAATGCACAGCGTGATTAGTGCGGTATTTTTGTTGGATCGTTCCAGTTCGTCTAGCGCGGTTCCCATAAGCATCGCACCAGTGGCTCCGAGCGGGTGTCCCAATGCAATTGAACCACCGTTTACATTAACTTTGTCGGGGTCGATATTAAGCTTCTTGATCGTTTGAAGTGGGACGGTTGCGAATGCCTCATTAATTTCCCAAAGGTCGATGTCAGATACTTTCATACCTGCTTGATCTAGGGCTTTTTGAGACGCGGGAGCTGGTGCGGTCAACATAATGACTGGCTCTGAGCCCGCGGTTGCCATAGCTCGAATTCTTGCTCGCGGTTTGATTCCCGCTTTTTCGCCAAACTCTTTGGAGCCGATTAGCACCACTGCTGCGCCATCCACGATACCGCTTGAGTTGCCTGCCGTATGAACGTGGTTAATTTTACCAGCTTGCGGATAAACGTTCAGTGCGAGTTGGTCCAACGACTCGCCATTGGGACCAAACTTTTGCGCGCCAAGTTCTTCAAATGCGGCACGAAGGGATCCAAGTGATTCTGCGGTAGTCGATGGGCGAGGGTGTTCGTCCCGTTCAAGCGCCATTGACCCATCGTAGTTTTCGACTTTAAACAAAGACTTTTCGAAACGCTTTTCTTCGATCGCAACTGCCGCTTTCTTTTGCGAGCTGAGTGCAAATGCATCGGCATCTTCTCTCGAGAAACCTTCCAGCGTAGCAATGAGGTCGGCTGAGATTCCTTGTGGAACCATGAACACGCGTTCTCGCATTTTTTCATTTAGCCCGTCCACCATCGCGCCATCGGAGCCCATCGGCACGCGAGACATTGACTCAACACCTCCTGCGACGACGCATTCCTGAAAGCCACTTCCCACGCCCATTGCTGCAAAGTTTACAGCTTGCAGGCCCGAGCCGCAGAAGCGATTGACGGTGGTACCAGATACGTCTTCTGGCCAGTTGGCTGCGATCACGGCATTGCGAGCAATGCAGGCTCCTTGTTCTTTTACCTGAGTGACGCATCCCATCACGACGTCTTGCACAAGATTTTTGTCAAGATTGGCCTTTTTGGCCATGTGATTTAGAGTTTGTCCCAATAGTTCTTGAGGATGAATCCCGTTAAGGGCTCCACCTGGTTTGTCTTTACGGGCAGCGCGACCTTTGCCGCGAGGAGTTCGAACAGATTCGTAGATATAAACGTCAGCCATGGTATTTCCTTTTTTATCTTGAAGCGGAAGCATCGGCGAATTAACGGTCCGGAGCAAGGGCAAAAAGGGGCGTATGGATGATATACCTCACTCATGTTAGTTCAGCCTTCCATTGATCCGAACATGTACGACCCTAGCGAAGAACATCAGATGCTCCGGCGGACGGTGCGGGATTTCGTAAAAAAGCAAGTAGAGCCACAAGCCGAGTCCCATGACCAAAGTGGGACGTTGAACCAAGGTCTTTTGAAGAAGCTTGGTGAGTTGGGCTTACATGGAATCACGGTACCTGAAGCCGCAGGCGGAGCGGGAATGGACGCAGTGGCGTCGGTCATCGTTCACGAAGAGATCTCTTATTCAGATCCCGGTTTGGCACTGGCCTACCTCGCGCACGCACTTTTGTTTGTGAATAATTTCTACCACGCTTCCAACGAAGAGCAACGTGACCGCTATCTCGACAAAGTAATGTCTGGGCAGTGGATTGGTGCGATGGGCATGACCGAGCCAGGCTACGGAACCGATGTCTTAGGAATGGCAACGACTGCTGAAAAAGTCGGAGATGATTACGTGCTGAATGGTCGAAAAACCATGATCACCAATGGTCTGGAAGCAAACGTCTATATCATTTACGCTCAACTCGCTGGAAGAATTACGACGTTTGTAGTCGAGCGCGATCAAGCGGGATTTTCTACTAGCGAAAAGATTCCTAAGTGTGGAATGCGCGCCTCAACTATTTGTGAGCTCGTTTTGGAGAACGTAAAAGTTCCCGCCAAAAATCTTCTTGGAAAAGAAGGCGGCGGAGTAACGAACATGATGCGAAATCTGGAAATTGAGCGCTTGGGATTGGCAGCGATGAGTCTGGGGATTGGCCAGCGATGTTTGGATGTAATGACCAAGTATTCTACAGAGCGAGAGTCTTTCGGAAAACCAATTTGCGAATACGGACAAATCCAACGCTACATCGGTGAGAGCTACGCGAAAGTACAGGCCATTCGTGCACTGACGTATGGCGTTGCCAAAACAGTCGTCCCGGGAAGTCGCAACCGACTGGGAACGGACGCCGTAAAACTTTACGCCAGCGTTGCGGGCAAAGAAATAGCCGATGCCGCCATGCAAGTTCTCGGTGGCTGGGGCTACTGTCAAGAATATCGCGTCGAGCAGTTTTGGCGAGATGCCAAGCTGATTGAAATCGGCGGTGGAACTTTAGAAGCTCACCAAAAGAACATTACGCGCGATTTGACTCGCTCGATCTAGATCACTTGGCAAAACTGATGAGTTCAATGTCAAATGTGAGCATGCCTTTTTTGGGGCCATCTCGTCCTTCGTAGGCTAATTTTTCTGGAATCCAGAATCGATATTTGCTTCCTGGCCGCATCAGTTGTACAGCTTCCGTCCAACCTTTGATCACTTGATTTAAACCGAACTTTGCGGGGCGACCTCGAACCACAGAAGAGTCAGCTAGGGTTCCCGTCTGGTCCCACATCGAATAGTGAACCGTGACATAAGAATCGGCGGTAGGACGTGGACCTTTTCCCTTTTTTAGTCTTAGGTAACGAAGGCCAGACTTGGTTCGTTTCGCATTGCGAGGGGCCTTCTTGTAATGCTTCGGCCTAGTCGGAGGCTTTGGCGCGACAACCACCTCAAGCAATTCAACATCAAAAACTAACATTCCCTGTGGAGACCCGGGGTTACCTTTGTAGGCAAGTTCTTCAGGAATCCAAAGTCTCGCCTTGTCGCCGACATTCAATTGCTGGAGTCCCTCTGTCCAACCAGGAATTACCCGGTTAAGCGGAAAAGACGCAGGAGAACCGCGATCTACGCTACTGTCGAATTGACGCCCTTTGGTCGTCCAACCGGTATAGTGGACCTTCACTGTATCTGCTGCATTCGGTGAGATTGTAGTGTTTCCTCTGGATAGCTTCTTGATGAAAACCCCGTTTACTTTGGTGGCATCTGGAGGCGGTGCGGCGACATCGATTGGTACTGCGACCTTGGGGCGTTCGTTGGCTTCTATGTCGAGCACTTCAACATGCCACGCCACTTCTTCGCCACTATCGGATGTTGTCCAGGCCCATGCGGTTTCCCCTTCAGCCATGTTCTCCAACACATCGCACAGGTTATCCGCCTGTTCTTCGCAGTCCCCACCGATAGTTTTAGAGAGTATTTTCTTTTCTGAACTCTTCCACTTGAGCGCACGAAACTTGATTCTGTCGTAGTAGTTGGCTGTCTTGCCGGTTCCTTTTACTTGCGTGACCACTGGCACACCAAACTTCTTACTTGTTATTTTGGCGTTTTTGGTGGGCTTTGTAATCCATTCTACAAGCTCAACTTCAATTGCTTGCATTCGCCACCAAACCATTCGCGTTTCGCCTACCCCCATTGAAAGCACGAAACCAAGGCCGTCACTTTTTAGTTTGTCTTGAAAGAAGTAGGTAGTTTGAAAAGGTTGGCTCTCTGATCCTGGCGGAGCCTTTCCCATCAAGTCTTCAAACGAAACCTCCTCGTTGTGGGTTGTTGGTGGATGTTTTTCGAGGAACTTTTTTTGCTCCTTGATGTCGATGTTCTTGTCCCACTCGTGATATTTAATCACTGCAACCGCACCTTCACCAATACCTTGGTGGGGGACGCCTGCGTCTAATATGACATAACTGTTTCCCTCCAAGTCGGTGAGAGCCGTCTGAGGAGGTGCGTTCACATCGTACAGGGGCGTTTCACGGTTGTTTCTATCCGCTTTTCTTGGTTTTGGTTGCGAGTCGTCGGCAACCGGCATGGTTTCTCGGTGAGACTTAGAGCAAGAAATGGAAAGTAATAGAAACGCAAGACCAATTCGCATGAAGCGAGGGTAGCAGACGCGGCGCTACTTTTCCGCTGATTGTTCAATGGTATCTTCGGTCATCAGATGATCGGCGAGCATGTAGCCAAGGGTCATCGCCACTACCAGCAGTGCGCCCGCTATTCTCGGCGGCGCGGGAACCGGAATGGTAAAAATGCGGGCGCCTGCTCCAATAGCTAGGGATAATACCACTGCTGCCAGCCATCTTAAATCAAAGTCCATGCGGCGTTTTATGCCGGAAGCAGCCTGCAGCTGCAACCATTATATTGGTCTGAGGCTTGAGCGAGAGTCATAAACAGTGAATAGTTAGTGCGTGTATTGGCAAGATCACCTTTCGAGAGTTGCTGGAATCGTAGGACGGTACGGATTTGATATCGTCGCGCCCTGCCAACTGAAGCATTACAATCGTGAATGCCCGACCGATTGGCAACTCGATGGTAAGCCGCAGGATTTGGTACTTCTTATTGGCAACACAAAAGAAATGTGGCCTCACTTCACGGATGCCTACGCGAACTCAGGCGAGCTGGCGAGACGTTCCGATCCTTTGGACCACTGGGTGGAAGAAGCTTTGGGGCCTTGCGCTAGGGACGGCCAGCGGCTGTATTATGGTCATCGAGACCAGGTCGATATGAGGCGTCTTGCTACCGTAACGGGGGTAGGCCGCGTAGGAGAGGCAGGGCTCATCGTCCATCCCATATTTGGACCATGGCTAGCGCTGCGCGCCGCGTTGGTGGTACCAGAACGCGGTCCAAGCAACGTCACCAAGCCTGACAAGTCGTGCGTGTGTGAGAGTGGCTGCCAAGTCGTTCGCGGCGAAAACAACTGGAAGCTGTGGCTCGCAAGACGTGATGCTTGCCCTGTTGGTCGGGCGCATAGGTACAGTGAACAGCAGATCAAGTACCACTACACGAAAGACAAAAATCTTTTGACATAAAAAAAGCGCGACCCGAAGGCCGCGCTTAATGTCATTGGTTAGCGATTACTTGCGAAGAAGGTCGCGAATTTCACCAAGAAGGTCAGTTTCGGAAGGACCTGCTGGTGCTTCTGGTGCTGGTGGGTTGGCTTTGTTTGCAGCTTTAACAATGAAGAAAAGCACAAGCGCGGTCATCAAGAATACGAATGTCGCTTGGACTACTAGTCCGTAGCGCCATACGGTTCCACCTGCTGTGAAATACATGTCGGAAAGATCTTTTCCGCCAAGTACGATACCGATGATTGGAGTAAGGAATGCGTCTGTGATAGCCGTAACGATTTTGCCGAATGCTCCAGCAATGATAACCGCTACTGCAAGACCAACTACGTCACCCTTGAGGATAAAATCTTTGAATTCTTTGTACATGACGGCTTGTTAGCATGATGCTCTGACTGACTGTCAAGCTGGTTATCGCTTTCAGCAAACGAGTGCGATTCGCGGCGAAATTTGAGCGAATTTCTTGCGTAAATAGCAGTAGCAAAGGCATTTACTTGGCGGTACACTTGTTCAGTGCATGGACTTCCTTTTACCCCAGTCGTCTCCGATTGGTTTAGCAGAAGCTTCGACGCGCCGACGCCGGCGCAATTAGAAAGCTGGGAAAACATTCAAGCAGGACGCGATGTTTTGATCGCCGCTCCTACTGGTTCAGGTAAGACCTTGGCTGCTTTTCTTGCAGGGATTAACCAACTCGTTCGCCGTGCCCAAAACAATGAGCTCGAGGACCAAACGTACATCATCTATATCTCTCCCCTAAAAGCGCTCAGTAACGATGTGAGAAAAAACCTTGAGATTCCCATGGCGGCGATAAGTGAAGCTGCTGGTGGGCTTGGCATTCGAACCGGGCTGCGGACGGGCGATACGCCGGCAAGCGTTCGACAAAAAATGACGAAGCTGCCACCGCACATCTTGGTCACCACTCCAGAGTCTCTCTACTTAATGCTAACCGCAGAAAAGTCGCGGCATGCGATTCGACACTTGGAAACGATTATCGTTGATGAGATTCATGCCATCGCTGGAAGTAAGCGCGGTGCTCATCTCGCGCTTTCACTTGAGCGTCTCGACAGACTGACGATGCAAAACCATGGCGCAAAGGTTCAGCGAGTTGGCGTTTCGGCGACGCAAAAGCCAATTGAGTTAATTGCTCGGATGCTAGTGGGGCATTCTCGGCAACTCCCGCATATTGTGGATAGTGGGCACGCTCGCGATATCGATCTGCAAATAGAAATCACCGATGATGAATTAGCAGCTGTGGCCAGTGGGGAGCAAATGGGTCGAACGTACGACCGCGTGGCAGAACTTGTTTCGCAGCACAATACCACTTTGGTGTTTGTGAATACTCGCAAGCTTGTGGAACGAGTCTCCCATGCTCTGGCGGAGCGCCTTGGAGAAGAGCAAGTAGTAGCTCATCACGGAAGCATTTCTCGTAAACTGCGGTATCAAGCTGAGCAAAAATTAAAAACTGGTCAAGTAAAGTGTGCGGTGGCTACGGCATCCTTAGAGCTTGGAATCGATGTAGGAGATGTCGATTTAGTCGTACAGATGGGATCGCCGCGTTCCATCGCGGTGCTCTTGCAACGAATTGGTCGAGCAGGTCATACCATTGGGGCTACGCCTAAAGGTCGTTTGTTTGCTCATACTCGTGACCAGTTGGTGGAATGCGCGGCACTCGTTCGTGCGATTCGCAAAGGAAATTTAGATGCTGTCGTTCCTAGCCGAATGCCACTAGATATTTTATCCCAACAAATCGTCGCAGCTAGCGCTTGCGAAGAGCTTAGTGAAGACGACGTGTTCAAAATGTTTTCCTCAGCCTATCACTACGGTGACTTGACTCGAAAAGAGTTTGACGATGTTATTGAAGTGCTGGCGAAAGGTTTTGCATCGAAACGAAGAGGGGCGGTGGGGGCGCGAATTTTTAGAGACCGCGTTGGTGGAACCATCTCGGGCAGAAAAGGAGCCAGGCTCATTTCTTTGACTTGTGGCGGCGCCATTCCAGACACCGCCAATTACCCGGTGGTGCTGCAACCAGATAACGTTCGTGTTGGTAGTCTTGACGAAGAGTTTGCCATCGAAAGCTTACCCGGTGATATTTTTCTTTTAGGTAATACGTCGTGGCGGATTCAACGAGTCTCGGAAGGAAAGGTGTTCGTACACGACGCCAAAGGAGCTCCGCCCAATATTCCTTTTTGGTTTGGCGAAGCTCCGGCGAGGACCGAAGAGCTATCCGATGAAGTAGGGAAACTACGGCAATGGTTTTTTGACAGGTACCAAACAGAAGGTCTGCCACTTGATGCGATTGTGCTGTTGGCTTCACAAGAGATTCAAGTCAGCGCTGTCGTCGCAAAGTCGCTGGTTGACTACTTGGCAGCTGGTTTTAATACCCTGGGCGCCATGCCTACACAAAAACGCGTGGTGGTAGAAAGATTTTTCGATGAGGGGGGAGGGATGCAGTTGGTGCTTCATGCTCCTTTCGGAGGCCGGGTGAATCGCGGGTGGGGCTTGGCGCTGAGGAAAAAGTTTTGTCGAAGCTTTAACTTTGAATTACAGGCGGCCGCTACAGATGACGGAATCATAATTTCTCTAGGAGAGCCTCATAGTTTTCCGTTGGAAGACGTAGCAAAGTTTCTCAACCCAGAGAAAGCTGAAGAGGTTTTGATTCAGGCCATGCTTGACTCTGCGTTTTTTGAAGCCAGATGGAGGTGGAACGCAACAAGAAGCTTGGCAGTACCAAGGCGGTATGGAGGCAAGAAAGTTCCCCCCCATCTTTTGCGAATGCGTTGCGATGACCTGTTGAGCGTTGTATTCCCAATGGCACAAGCTTGCCTAGAAAATGTCGTTGGCGACATTGTCATCCCGGACCATCCTATAGTGAAACAGACAGTGGATGATTGTCTGCATGAAGCGATGGATGTCGATGGCTTAACTGCCGTGCTACTCGGGATAAAAAGTGGCGGCATTGAGTTCGTGGGAAAAGACACCGTAGAGCCGTCACTTTTCGCGCACGAAATAGTAAATGCTAATCCGTACGCATTTTTGGATGATACGCCACTGGAAGAACGAAGAACCCGTGCGGTTTCATTGCGACGCGGTATCGGTGACCCCAATGGGTCGGCACTGGCGATTGATAGCAATACGGTCTCGGAAGTGGTGGCGGCAGCAAAGGCAAAAGTTCGTGACTACCGCGAACTTTTGGACTGGCTGGTTTCTGACATCGTAGTACCTCCTAATGATGAATATATGGACTTAATGTCCGAGCTAATTGCTAGCGGAAAAGCCGCGGTACTTCAGAGTTGTCGTAGCAAAAAAGATTTTTGGGTAGCCGCTGAGATGGTTTGTTACGCAAAACAGGTCTACGGAAGCGCGGTTACCACATCACTCAAGGAAGTTCCTTTTGAGCAACCCAAATTAGATCGGGAAGAGGTCGTCCGCCGAATTATTCATTCGTATTTGTCCCGCCGCGGACCGCAATTTCAATCGCAGATTGCTGAAGCGTTGGACTTGGATAGTTCAGACGTAGCTATTGGGCTTGCGGCACTTGCTGCTGATGGTGCGGCTTTTGCTGGTAAGTATACGGCGCAAGAAGAACAGTGGTGCGAGCGGCATATTTTGGCGAAACTGCACAAGCGCACGTTGCGGCGACTGCGAAAAAGTATCGAACCGGTTTCTCCTACTACTGTGATGCGATTCCTTTTCGCGTGGCAACGGGTGACACCTAGTCATCAAACGGCAGGGGCAGAAGGACTTGAGACGGTCGTCCAGCAGCTGCAGGGATTTCATGCCGCGACTACGGCCTGGGAAAAGGATTTACTTCCAAGCCGCTTGATTGACTACAGTCCCGAGACGCTAGACAAGCTTTGTATGGCAGGAGTGGTGAGTTGGTCCCGGTTGGTTGGTGGGGCTCACAAAACTCCTGGCAAGACCGCACCCATAACGTTGATGCTTCGTGAGGAACGACTTTGGCTGAGAACCGCATATCAAGGAGAGCTGTCTGTTGATCTTTCAGCGCAGGCGTCTTTAGTGGGGGGCTATTTGGCAGAGAATGGGGCGTCTTTTCTTCGAGATATTGTTGAAGAGCTCAAAATTTCTCCAAGCGAGGCTGAGGCTTCACTTTGGGAGCTCGTTTCCTGCGGACTTGTTAGCGCCGATGGCTTTTCTGCGATTCGCTCTCTGCTTGGTGGAGACAAGACTGCGTCTAGATTTGACAAGACAAAAGTCGTAAGTGGTAAGTCACGTAAGTGGTCCAAGGCCGTTCGTCGAGCAAGGGGGCGAGATTTCCGCAGAAGTTCTACCTCACGTCCCGCAGCTGCGGGGAGATGGTCTCTTTTGGCAAGTGCCGAACAGTCAGAATCAGACGTTGTGGGCAAAGTAGCGATGCAGCTTCTTACTCGCTATGGCATACTTTTTCGCGATCTAATCATGCGAGAGCAAAAAACCGTACCTTGGCGGGATATTGTTTCTTATTTATTCCGTTTGGAAGCAAGAGGGGAAATAAGGAGTGGTCATTTTGTGTCCGGGTTTGTAGGTCCGCAGTTTGCACTTCCGGAAGCATTAACAATGTTAAGGCGTCATAGAAAGTCGGAGGTTTCTCCAGCTCCCATCACGATATCTGCCTGCGATCCATTAAACCTGGTCGGGGTACTCTTTGATGGACCCAAAATTAAGGCGCACCCTAAAAACCAAGTTATCTTTTTGGATGGCTCACCCATCGGCGCAGTCGAGAGCGGCAAAGTTATTGATCTCAAGCCAACATCACCTGCTGCAATCGAACTCTGTAGCGGTCAGGAAGAAATTCAGTCCGAGCTTTTTTCTGGAAGCTTGTAGCACTAGAGCCTAGTGCGGGCGTTGTGATGATTCCATTGGGGCCTCATTTGATGTTTCATCTGCGTAAGAGTCGCGCCAGTCAACCACAGAGTGCCGGAGCTGCGCAAAAGGAATAGAGCTATCTAATGCAATCGACAACACTTCGTCCATATGCTCCGCACAGTGAATGGAAAGCGAATCTTTGATTGGTTCAGGTACTTCCGCCAGGTCACCTTCGTTACTTTTGGGGATCACAACGGTAGTGACACCCGCACGTGCCGCTGCGATTAGTTTTTCTTTGAGCCCACCTATTTTCAGCACGCGGCCACGAAGGGTAACTTCACCGGTCATGGCGACGTCGTGCTTGACTGGGATCTTAAGAAGAGCGCTAGTAATCGCGGTTGTCATTGTGACGCCAGCTGATGGTCCGTCTTTGGGAATGGCACCTTCGGGAAAGTGGACGTGGATGTCTACTTTAGATGCAAAGTCATTAGGCAGCCCCAAGTTTGAGGCTCGTGACCTAATATAGCTGATTGCCGCTTGCGCACTTTCTTGCATTGTCTCTCCGAGCTTACCAGTAAGTATCAACTTCCCTTTTCCCGGAAGAATACTTACCTCTGCAGGAAGGAGACTGCCACCAAATGCTGTGACTGCGAGTCCGTTGACTAAGCCAGGTTGGCTGTGATCGTCTTTGTTTCGATCAGAAAACCGTTTTACCCCAAGTAAGGAATTTACTTTTTCGTCTGTTACGTCCACCGAGTGGTGCTTGGGTTTGCCTTTTTCGAGCCACTCTCTCGCTAGTTTGCGACACACCGTTGCTACTTTTTGTTCTAGGTTTCTCACGCCCGCTTCGCGAGTGTAGTGATTTACGATGTTCTCAAACACTTCGTCGGTGATATTTAAATTGAGATTCGCAATACCATTGGCCTCTTGTTGTTTTGGCAAAAGGTAACGCTTCGCAATCTCAACCTTTTCCGTTTGTGTGTAACTTGAGAGTTCGATGATTTCGAGACGGTCTTGTAGTGGTAGTGGAATCCTATTTCTGACGTTTGCGGTAGCGATAAACATTATTTGTGAGAGGTCGTAGTCAAGATCTAGGTAATGATCCACGAACGTCTCATTCTGTTCCGGATCCAATACCTCGAGCAACGCCGATGCAGGATCTCCCCTGAAGTCTTGGGTCATCTTGTCGATTTCATCTAACAAGAAGACAGGGTTGTTAGAACCACACTTCTTCAGTGACTGAATTATTTTTCCTGGAAGCGCTCCAATGTACGTTCGTCTGTGTCCTCGTATCTCAGACTCATCTTTGACTCCTCCAAGTGAAACTCTAATAAAATCTCGGTTGGTTGCCCTGGCTATTGATTTAGCAAGCGACGTTTTACCAACGCCTGGCGGACCCACGAGGCAGAGCACCGGCCCCCTCGGTTTTTCTACTAAGCTTCGAACCGCAAGGTATTCAATGATTCGCTCCTTGATCTTTTCTAAGCCGAAGTGATCTTCGTCGAGCACGGTTAACGCGAGCTTAGTGTCTCCCTGTTCCTCTTTTAGTTCTTTCCAAGGTAGGGCCAGAACCCATTCGATATATCCTCGAAGCACGGTGGCTTCGGCACTAATTGGTGCCATTTGCTTCAATTTTCGCAGTTCTTTTAGACAGCGCTCCACTGCTTCTGCGGACATGTCCTTTTCTCGAACCCGCTTTTCCAGTTCGATTAGTTCATTTTTAAACTCGTCTCGGTCTCCCAGTTCTTTCTGGACCGCTTGCATTTGCTCGTTTAGGTTGAATTCCTTTTGAGACTTCTCCATCTGCCGTTTTACCCGAGAGCGGATTTTGCGCTCCACCTGCAAAAGCTCCACTTCCTTTTTCATCAACTTTTCAAGTAAGACAAGCCTCCCTTTGGCCGAACTCATTTCTAGCAGCTTTTGTTTTTCTTTGAGTTTGACGGATAAGTGGGCGACGATGGTATCTGCCAGACGTCTAGGGTCGTGAATACTCTGAACGCTGACCAACATTTCAGGAGGAATTCGCCGGTTTAGTTTTACGTAACTTTCGAAAGCCGACCTAACGTCGCCGATTATGTCTTCGCAATCCGTCTCAAAGTCTTCGATTATCGGTTCGTACTCCACTTTGTAGAACGAGTTCTCTGCAGTAAAGTTCGTAATCTTTGCGCGGGAACGTCCCTCTACTAACACTTTCACGTTGTTGTCTTCCAACCTATGGAGCTTGGCGATATGGGCTATCGTTCCAACGTCAAAGATGTCATCTTGAGTCGGGTTATTTTGGCTAGCCACTCGCTGGGCGGACAGAAGAAGTTGACGGTCGTTGGCTAGCGCGTTCTCAAGAGCAGCGATTGAGCGACCTCTTCCTACAAATAACGGAACCACCATATGAGGAAATACAATAATGTCGCGAAGTGGGAGCAGTGGGAGGATTAATGCCATTATCGTTAACTGTACGCGATTACTGAGATGAGGCAAATATTCTTGCGAGGTAAAAATACCCCGTGTGGTTGGGGTTAACGTACCATCACACGCCAGTTTACTACCCACGGAAACCCAAGTACTTAGATATAAAAAGTAGTTTGAATTACATTAATATGTGTGGGCATCTTTACTGCTTATAAGAGCACTGGAGGAACTTTATGAAGAGCTTGGTGCCAAACTACGATATCTATTTTTTACTCGAGCCTGCGAGCACGCAGGTCCCACAAGCAGGACCGGCGTTGCGAGCTTTGTCAAAACCAAACTTACCGGTCATCGGTACCGATGTATTTTATCGAGAGGAAACCGATAGCGCACTGCTTGGGATTCGTCTGAATAGAGAAAAACTGAACTCCTCGTATTACAATCAAATCGTATCCGTTAGCGAAAGAACCAAGTTGCCGCTGATTGATCCGATGCGTCTTACAGTGGAGGGACGAGCCAGTTTCTTTTCTCTTCAGCGTCAACACTATTTTCCATTGCGAACCAACCTTGACTCCGTTTCTCGGGCTTTGGAAACACTCGCTTCACAAGATTTGCGTGCTCCTACGCTGGCATCCGGGACCGGTAGTAAAAATCTTGCGGCTCGTACTGATACTGGCGCCGTAACCCAATACCGAGAGGGAACAGAAGAAGCGTGGGAAAAACCAGAAATGCTTACCACCTGTTCACCTCGCGCGGCAGCAATTGCGAAACCCGTAGAGGGAATATCCGCTGCGATATTGCGCAACGGATTGTGGCTTCCAGTTCGTTTGAGAAGTCTTGCTAGCAAAAAAGCATACGTGGTGACCAGCGCGCTTCCACGAGTCGGAGACACCGTCTACTTGGCGCTGAGTTATAATAGCGACTCGGTAGTGGTAGAAGGTACCTCGGATATGGTCACCAGCGTAAGCGATGCTGCAAGAACCGGCTCAAGCGGATTTTCCGTTGACTTCAGTAACATTTCTGACTTGTCTCGTACGGATCTTCATCGATTTTTGCGAACCGCCAGAAATAGTGGAGCAATTATCCATCCGCCACCATCAAGGACGAGCATTCGTCTACCGGTGATGTGGCCGGCCATGATCTTCGCCAACGGGCAAGGGTTCAGCTCTACCGCTCTGGACTTTTCGAAAGGTGGGGCGTTTCTCAAAACTAAGCGAAACATCACAGGACAAATAGAGTTCGAAATACCAATGGACAACTCAGAGATTCGGGTTACCGGCATTGCAAACGTGATTCGTCAATCTGGAGGCCAGAACCAAGGCCTAGGAATTCAATTTGTACGTTTCGCAAGGCCTCTGGAAGAAAAGATGTATCGTTCGTTTCTTCGGCGCGTTGCGAACCGAATTGAAAAGCAAATCATTATTAATGGCCCCACAGATCGTTGTAAGGAATTATCTCACAACCTTTCGTCCATCGGTTATTCGACTGTGGTGGCATCTGACAGCTCGGTCTTTTTGCAGAGCGCCAATGGCGCAACACCTCCTGATATTGCGGTAATCGATCCGGTCCCATCTGGATTGGTCGGAGCGGATTGGCTGACTCAGAGGTTGGCGCAGGCGAACGTTCCTTGTGTGGTTGCTGGAGATTCAATGTCGCGTATCCGCCTGAAAATAGACAGTATTTTGAATGTTGACCAGGGGAGTCGTTCAAAAATTAGTACGTAAAAGTGACCATAATATCCCTGCATTCGTCCCCCCTGTGATGGAACAAGAACTAAGTGTAGTGGTGGGGGCGACATCAGAAGATACAACTAACATCGTAGTACCGATGCCGGAGCTGAAGTCCTCAGGAGGGAACAAACGCAACCGTGACCGTTGGCTATCGACTAAAGAAGTAGCTGCAACCATGGGTGTCAGCCCTAGTACGGTGAAACGATGGGCCGATCAAGGGGTCCTGACATGTCATCGAACGGAAGGAGCTCACAGACGGTTTCTCAAGTCAGATGTCTTGGATCTGTCACGTTCCAAAGGAGAAGATCCATGGCGGGATGTGGTTCATCGAGGTTCGGCTTCTGAAATTGCTTCCTTTTTCCGCTTTGAAAGATTTAAGGGCGTGTCTTGGGATGAGATTCGCGTAAGAGTTAAAAATATGATGGTGGAGCTTGAGTCGGAACGTTCTGATGGTGGAATCAAATACGCAGAGTTCGCTGAAGTGTATCAAAAGTGCATGCGTGCACTCATTCTGCTAGGGGAGCAGCTTCCTGCACCATCCGGAAAACGTTGGTACGTACTCTCGCATTCTACAAGAGGATCACGCATCGGCGCGCAGCTTGTCGAGTTGGCCTTAAAACAAGAAGGTATCAATGTGGTCTACCTCGCAGGAGAATCTGACTACTCAGAGTTGTTGCAAAAGTCTGAATGTGCTGGCGTGGTCGTGGTCGCAGATGGTCGATCTGGCGTCAAACGATTTTTGGATGAGGTATCGCAAGCTTGTCAGAACCAAACTCTGATTTCACTGGCGGATGTCGATGCGCCCGGGATTACCCGAGTCGATGCAATCTCTGACATTGCAAGCGTCGTTGGCTAATAAATTCCTACGCGATCGCTCCTCAGGACTTTCGCATGCAATAAAACGCGCGTGGACGTTTTTTGAATACATACAGTTGATGTAACGTCTGGGCATCATGATTCGTTACTGTTGGTGTATTTTATTCTTAGCGGCTTGCTACATGCCAGATTCGTCGTCCCCGCGTCAACCTAGTTATCAGCCGGTTTCTCATCCCGCGCCGGTAACGCAGCCCGCTCCGGTAACGCAGCCCGCGCCGGTAACGCAGCCCGCTCCGCTTCCGCCCGAGCCTGCGCCACTACCACCACCGGCACCACCAATGCCGGCACCTCCCGTGGCGCCTCAGCCTGTCCTTCAGCCAACTCCGGTCGCCGCGCCGCCGCTTCGCGATAAAGTGGCGCGGGTAATGTTTTGGCCAGGAAAGGTCAATCAATATTTCGATATCCACACTCTAAGCTGGTACACCGATCCAGACGGTGTGTCGGGAGCGCCACGTGATTCCGCGGGACGAGTTCGTTATTGCAAACGATGGTATCCTCGAACCACTTCGACGCGAAGGTACGCGCAGGAGTCGCTGTACACTTGGCGTGAAAAAGGCAACCGTAACGCTCACTTTGCATCGCGTTGGTCTTGGGAGTGCGTACAGCGAGTCCAAGCGCCAAGCCCCGCACCAACACCCATGCCCATTTCTGTTCCAGATCCAGTGGAGCGTGTTATTTTTCTACCGGGTCATGTTCCACAGCATTACAATCCAAGACACCACCGCTGGTTTTCTGATCGCGATGGGGTCGTTAGGGCTCCAACCTCTAGGAAGCAAATCAAGCGCTATTGCAAACGATTTTTTCCGTATACCTCATCAGTAAAGAGGCACGCTAGAGAGACACTTTACAGATGGCGAAAGAGAGGAAACACCGGTACGTTTGTAGGAAGTGCAGATTCTTGGCAGTGCATTCAGGGAACCCCTACTCGACCGGCTCCAGCGCTACCGGCCAATCATCGCTCCATTCCTCGAGTGATGTTTTGGCAAGGGAAAGTACCTAAATATTTCGACGTGCGTTTGAGAAGTTGGCGCAGCGATCCCGATGGACGTGTACGACGAAGCATGACTAACAGACAGAAGATCGCTTATTGTAAGAGATTTTATCCAAGGACCAATACTGTTCGAAAGTTTGCCAAAGAGACTAATCATCGTTGGCGCGCAGCTGGTAATCGCGGACGATTTACTAACACTAAGTGGTCCTGGGAGTGTGTTCGTGCGGCTCGCCCCGTGGTTCGGCCACCAGCCCAAGCTAACGGCCCTAATCGAGTGATGTTTTGGCCTGGTAAGGTAAATCAAGTTTTCGATCGCCGAGTGAGAAAATGGCGTTCTGATCCCGACGGTGTATCTGGTGCTCCCAATCGACAATCTGGCCGACTTGCCTACTGCAAGAAATTCTTTCCCCAGACAACGCTTGCTCGCAGGTACCGTCAAGAACGTATTGCGACGTGGCGTGAGCGAGGAAATCGCGGAGCTCACAGCGCGGTTCGTTGGTCGTGGGAATGCAAAGCAGGTCCCGTACGACCGACAGGCCCAACGACGCAACCTCATTATCGCCATCCGGGTGCAAGACAGATACAGTTAGGATTCGGACTTTATGCGAGGTATTCCCAACGGAAGAACCTGAGAAATTCGAATTTTACGCATCAGTGGAAAGCAGACCAGGGGGTGAGGTGGAGGGATGTGACCAACGCCCAGAGAAGGAACCGCCTTTGCCGAAGGCACTTCCCTCGCACTAATCGAGCGGTAATGATCAGACGAAACAATCAAGTTTCTGTTTGGCAGTGCAACTAATTCGAACCAAGTTTTAATCTAAGGGCTGATGCATGAATGAAAGTGCATCAGCCTTTTCTATTGAGAAGCATCAATTCAATCGCTTCAAATGCATCTGAGATATGATAAACCTCGCGATATGAAAAGCGCTTTGTTATTGAGTCTCATATTGACTGCTGTTTCCTGCAGCAAAACACAACCCAAGGGAGCTAAAGTGACTGCCATTGAATTGCCTGATATCCAAATTCCAACTACGGCCGACGAAGGATTCGCCGCTAAGTGCTCGGTTGGACTAACCGCAGCGAAACAAAAATTAACAGAGATAGAGTCGCTAAGCGTCAAACCAAACGTAGCCAACTTCTTGGTGCCCTACAACGATATGATGGTCGCCGCTTCGCATTCAGGAGGCATGGCGGGTCTACTATCCGAGGTGCATCCGCAAGAGGTGGTACGAGATGCGGCCAGGGAATGTTCCAAAGAAGTCAGCAAGTTTTACAGCTCACTTTCATTAAACAAGAACATTTACGATAAGTTTGCTGCCATTGATACGGAAGGTTTTGACGCTGATACCAAGCGCTTCGTGTCACGGGCGGTACGGGATTTCAAGCGTGCGGGCGTCGACAAAGACGAAGCAACCCGGACGAAGCTCGAAGAGTTGGACAAAAAGCTTACGCAAGCGGGTCAGGACTTTTCGAAAAACATTTCTTCCGATACCAGATTTATCGAAGTTGACTCTGAGAGCGATTTAGCAGGAATGCCGGCAGACTACATCAAGGCTCATCCTAAAGGCGCCAACGGCAAAATTAAGATCACGACAGATTATCCCGACTACCTACCGTTTGCACAGTACGCAAAGTCTAATGAACTTAGGCGTAAGCTCTACATCAAGTTCAAAGAGCGCGGTGGTGAGAAAAACGAAAACGTACTTCGAGACATTCTAAAGCTTCGCAACGAAAAAGCTAAATTGTTGGGTTACAGCTCATGGGCCGCGTACGTCACTGAGGACAAAATGATTAAGTCGGAGAAAGCAGCCGGTGATTTCATTGACCGTGTAGCAAAACTTTCTCAGAAGCGCGCGCAGCGCGATTACCAAGAACTACTTGATCGCAAGAAAAAAGAAGTGGCTCAGGCTAGCGACGTTCAAGACTACGAAAAAACGTACTACGAGAACTTGGTGAAAAAGGAAGAATACGCTTTCGATTCTCAAGAAATTCGGCCGTACTTTGAGTACAACGCAGTAGAAAACGGACTGTTGAAGATCACGTCAGAGATCTATGGGCTAGAGTACAAGCCGGCTGGTGTTACCGTTTGGCATGAAGATGTTAAAAGTTTCGATGTCTTCCGCGAAGGAGAGAAAATCGGACGCATCTACTTAGACATGCATCCGCGCGAAGGAAAGTACAAACATGCGGCACAGTTTCCATTCCGTTCAGGTGCCGCGGGAAGACGCTTGCCCGAAGGAGTTCTCGTTTGTAACTTCCCTAATCCTCGAACCACCGACGGACCGGCACTGATGGAACACGATGACGTGACCACAATGTTTCATGAGTTTGGTCATCTGATGCACCATATTATCGGAGGCCACCAAAAGTGGCTCGATCAAAGTGGTGTGGCCACGGAGTGGGACTTCGTAGAAGCTCCATCGCAAATGTTTGAAGAGTGGGCATGGAAACACCAAACGTTGAAGCGTTTTGCAAAACATCACAAAACAGGTGCTGAGATTCCTGAGGAGCTGGTTGCCAAAATGCAAAAAGCACGAAAGTTCGGCGTTGGAATACGAACCGTACAGCAGATGTTTTATGCTTCCGTGTCGCTCCAATTCTACATGGCAGATCCAGAGACGCTCGACATGACCGCTAAAGTCAAAGAGCTTCAAGCGAAGTACACGCCGTTTGAGTACGTCGATGGGACTCGTTTCCATGCCAACTTTGGTCATCTGAACGGATACTCTGCAATCTACTACACGTACATGTGGTCAGAAGTTATTGCGAAAGATTTACTGACTCCATTCGAAACCAACGGTCTCATGAGTGAAGAATGGAACAGTAAATATCGTGACGTCATTCTAAAACAGGGGGGTACGAAAGACGCTGCTGATTTAGTCGCTGAATTTCTTGGCCGCGAGTACAACTTCAAGGCGTTTGAAACCTATCTGAACGAATAAGTACCGGCTCACGGGGTGCCTCCTATCCTTAGTGACTTGGGGCCCCCATAGTGAGTGGTACTCAAAACCTTTTTAGAAACTGAGATTCGAAACATCGAAGATTGCTACAAAGCAGCTGTTCTGCCACCATGCGTGTCTACGGAGAAATGCGATGAGAATGATACTAATCGGGCCACCTGGTGCAGGAAAAGGCACGCAAGCCAAGCAACTAAAAGAAAACCTAAACATACCGCACATTTCGACTGGTGACATGTTGCGCGCCGCTGTTGCTGCAGAATCAGAGCTTGGAAAACAAGCTAAAGACTTTATGGAACGAGGAGCCTTAGTTCCGGACGAACTTGTGATCGGTGCAGCTATTGCGCGCATTCAGCAAAACGACTGCAAAAGTGGCTTCATGCTCGATGGCTTTCCAAGAACCCTGCCTCAGGCAGAAGCTCTCGATAAAGCGTTGAAAGCAGCAAGTCTTTCTCTGGATGTTGTTTTGGTCATTGACGTGCCTGACGACTTAATCGTTTCAAGAATCATTGGACGTCGTCAGGACCCGGTAACTGGTGAAATTTATCATCTCGAATTCAATCCCCCACCGGCAGAGGTCGTGGACCGATTGGTTCATCGTCCTGACGATACTGAAGAAGCGTGTCGAAAACGTCTTAGCAAGTACCATGCTGAAACGGCACCAGTGATTCCTTTCTACGAGGAAAACGGTTTGGTGAAGCGAGTGGATGGAGTAGGTGAACCAATCAAGGTTACAAAACGTATTCGCCGCGCGACCAATACTGACAACTAGGAAAAAAAATGAGCAATGAAAATTCAGGCTTCGATCACAAGCGGATCGATAGTCACTGGCAGTCGTATTGGCGAGACAATCAAACGTTTCTCACTTCAACTGATCGGACCAAGCCCAAGTATTACGTATTGGATATGTTTCCCTATCCCAGTGGTAACGGACTGCACGTAGGGCATCCCAAAGGTTATGTGGCAACGGATGTTGTGGCTCGAGCCAAGCGAATGCTTGGTTTCAATGTACTACGCGTCATGGGATGGGACTCGTTTGGACTGCCAGCAGAACGACAAGCGGAACGCGAAAACAAACACCCCGCAGAGATTACCAAACGAAATGTGAAAACGTTTAAGGGGCAGTTAGAGCAGCTAGGACTTTCCTACGATTGGTCACGTGAAATCGCAACTTCCGATGCATCCTACTATAAGTGGACGCAGTGGTTGTTTCTTAAGCTCTACCAAAAAGGTTTGGCCTATCAAGCCGATGTTCCGGTGAACTGGTGTCCTGCACTTGGGACCGTTCTTGCCAACGAAGAAGTGTCGGACGGAAAATACATTGAAACTGGAGATCCGGTAGAACGCCGCAATATGAAGCAGTGGATGCTTCGAATTACCGACTATGCTGATGAACTCTTGGATGGACTAGAAGGGCTGGATTGGCCACAAGGCACCATTAACCAGCAACGCAATTGGATTGGGCGTTCAGTCGGCGCAGAGATATCGTTTGCGGTACAGGGATTGGAAGAGTCGATTACCGTCTTTACGACAAGACCTGACACTTTGTTTGGGTGCAGTTACGTGGTGCTGGCCCCCGAACATCCTTTGGTCGCCAAAATAACGACAGCTGAGAATAAGGCTGCGGTAAGTGCTTACCAAAAAGCAGCCGCGGGTCGAAGCGAGCGCGACAGAATCTCAGATTCTGCTGACGCTGAAAAAACAGGGGCCAATACTGGTGCGTTTGCCAAGCATCCGGTGACGGCGGAGTTAGTACCTATTTGGATAGCAGATTACGTTCTCGCCAGTTACGGCACAGGTGCGGTTTTCGCATGTCCTGCTCATGACGTAAGAGACTATGCGTTCGCAAAGAAATACGAACTACCGGTCACCGAAGTCGTTAGTGGTGGAGATATCGCATCGGAGGCGTACACTGGCGATGGCGCTCATATCAATTCACAATTTCTTGACGGAAAAAACATAGAAGAAGCCAAGAACGAAATGATAGCTTGGCTTGAAAAGAACAATGCTGGTAAGCAAAGCATTAGTTACCGGTTGCGAGATTGGTTGTTTTCGCGGCAACGGTATTGGGGCGAGCCGTTTCCGATGGTTGAAAAGAGCAACGGAGTTATGGAGCCTGTCGACGAAGCGTCGCTTCCAGTTCTTCTCCCCGAGCTTTCAGCTTACAAGCCCACTGAGGATGGTAGACCCCCTTTAGCCCGAGCAAGCGAGTGGTGCAAAACTACGGATAGTACTGGTAATGCGGCCACCCGTGAAACCAACACCATGCCTCAATGGGCAGGTTCTTGCTGGTACTACTTTCGTTTTATCTCACCGAAGTTTGAGGACGGACCATGGGACCCGGAAGCGGACGATTACTGGATGCCAGTAGATCTTTACGTTGGTGGTAACGAACATGCGACCCTCCACTTACTCTATGCTCGATTTTGGCACCGCGTGTTCCATGAGCTTGGATTAACCAAGCATCCGGAACCGTTTAAGCGGCTGTTTCACCAAGGAATGATTCACGCACAATCCTATCGTGACGAAGCTGGCAAGTACTACTACGTGGAGCAGGTTGAAAAGTCCGGGGATGGATTTGTGACCAAGGAAGGTGGAAAACCCATCAAGACACGACTCGAAAAAATGTCGAAGTCTCGCTATAATGTGGTTAATCCCGACGATATGTGCGCATCTTATGGGGCGGACTCGCTTCGTTTGTACGAGTTGTTTATGGGGCCATTGGAAGACGGTTGCGAGTGGGAAACTTCAGGGGTGGCAGGAACCAGAAGGTTTCTTGATCGCGCGTGGCGATTGCTCATGTCTGGCGAAGAGGTTTCCGACAAGGTAACCGACGAGGTGGTAGAGAATAAACCCGTTGAGCGCGCACTGCATGAAGCCATTCGTCACGTTACGGATGCCATAGACAGCCTTCGTTTTAATACTGCCATTTCTTCAATGATGGTTTTCGTTAACGAAGCAACTAAAGCCAAGAAGGTTTCTCGCGTTTGGCTAAAAGATTTTGTCCGAATTCTTGCACCTTTTGCGCCTCATCTTGCGGAAGAAATGTGGAAGCGCCTGGGAAGTGAAACCAGTTTGACGTTCGAACCTTGGCCTAAGTTTGACGAAAATAAATTGAAGCTCGATACCATCACTTTAGCGGTTCAAGTTTGCGGAAAAATGCGCGGTAAAATAGAAGTTCCTGCAGGGGTAACCAAGGAAGAAGCTTTGGAACTCGCGAAGCAAGAAAGTAATATTGCGAAGCATCTTGAAGGGAAAACTCTGAAGAGAGAGATTTACGTGCCTAATCGGTTGATAAACTTTGTGGCGGTAGACTAATGGTGCGAAGACCTGTGAGTGTTGGTGTTTTAACCGTTTCAGATACACGCAACGAGACCACCGACACTTCAGGGCAGTACATCGTTTCTACGTTGGAAGAGGCCGGGCACCACGTCGTTAAAAAATTGATCGTCAAAGACAGCCTAAGTGAGTTAGGAAAGAAGTTTGGCGAATGGATAGACGACCCAGCTTACGAAGTCATCATTTCGACTGGCGGAACGGGGCTCACGTTCAGGGACATTACGCCAGAAGCGCTGCAGCCTTATGTCACGAAAGAAATACCAGGTTTTGGTGAGATGTTTCGCTATCTCTCGATAGAAGAGATCGGCACCTCTACCATTCAAAGTCGAGCCATGGGCGCACTTTGCAAAACGACTTATGCGTTCCTGCTTCCGGGGTCGGGAGGCGCGGTCCGTCTAGGAATGCAAAAGATACTACTGCCTCAGTTGGATATCGATCATAAGCCGTGCAATCTGGTCGAATTGCTGCCGCGAATTCATCCTGTATGAGCGTGGATCAGCGTTATTTTGCCGTCACGGGATTGAAGCGAGAGACAAAATGACCGAAAGTTGAGCGCTGTGATTCTAGCTCGCACCATAGGTATTCTGGTTCTTCTAGGACTACCCTCGTTTGCTCAACCTGCCGTTGAAACTGGCGGTGCTGACTCTTCCGTACCTTCTGTATCTAGCGTGAGTTCGGCAGCGTCTTCTGTGGCTTCCAGCGCGACCTCCATTGTTTCGTCGGCGTCTAGTAATCCATCTTCTGTGCCGGCATCGAGCGCGGCTTCATCACTAGTGTCAAGCGTTTCCTCGGTTGCATCCCGCGGGAAAGAGTCCACTTCGTCAGAAGCCTCGTCGAAGGTCTCGAGCAGTTCATCACGTGCAAGGTCGCGAAGCGCCAGCTCCCCTACGGCAGCTAGTTCTTCTCGCCGTTCTTCCGCAATATCCTCGACGTCAGCTCCTGTAGAACCCAGTTCTGCTCCACCGCAAGTGGAAGCCGCCACTTCGTCGGTCTCAGTGAGCTCAGTCGTTGAAAGCTCAGTTTCTTCTAGCGCTACCGAAGTAGATGATTTTGTGGGGGAGGTTCCGCACTCCCTACCTGCTCAGGCGGTGGATTGTCCTTCGGGGCAACGTGCGGACGAAGATGGCACGTGTAAAGAGTTGCCGATATGTGAGCCGGGAATGATTGTCGGCACCTGTATCCCAGCACCCGTCGCCCCAGCATCAGCTCGTGAGCAAACTACAAAGACAACGGCATGGGCCATTGTCAAAGTCATATTTGGTCTTTCGCTTTTGTTTGTTCTTGCCTATCTGGCTGGCCATCCCAAAGTTGAAAGTTTGGAGCGAACTTTAGGAGTTACCCACGTTGTTACCGCAGGGTTTCCGTTTGTAGCGTTGGGGCTGATTGCATCAAGTGACGCTGTGGGAATTTTGTCACCCACTGTAATCGAGCATCTCAATCCGTTGGTGAACTTTGGTCTTGGTTGGTTAGGTTTTACCATTGGACTTCAGTTGGACATGCGCCATTTCGACGACCTGCCTTCCGATACGGCACTCTTAGTTGTTATCGAAGCTTCCATACCATTTATCGTCATTGCAGCGATGTGCGGCACTCTAATGATTATGTTTGGTGGCGCGATTAATGAAGCCACTTTTGTTCGCGATGCGCTGATACTTGCCGCCGCAGGCGCTATGACCGCTCCCATTATTCTAAACAACGACAAATTTTCTAATCAGGCTATCGCGCAAGGGTGGAAACCTGGGCATGGACTAGACTCTCTCATCTCGCAGCTTGATGAAATCGCTGGGGTAATTGGTCTGTTGTTCTTGGCCGCTTACTTCCGACCCGATAGTGCGGCACTTTGGACTTTACCCGGAACGGCTTGGGTTTTTGTCACGGTAGGCCTTGGTGTGGTTTTGGGGATAGTGATGTACTTGATGCTCAAATCACCAAGCTCTAACGCGGAATACTTGGCCATCCTGCTGGGATTCGTAGCTTTCGCTTCGGGGATGGCTAGTTATCTATTCTTGTCTGCAATTGTGGTTTGCTTCATTGCCGGGATGCTGCTGACCAACTTCCCAGGAAAAATCAAAGATGATTTGATGCCGATTTTGTCCAGGTTGGAACGGCCCATCTACATGACCTTTCTGTTGATGGTCGGAGCGTATTGGCAAGTTGGCGACTGGCGTGGTTGGGCGCTGCTTCCCTGCTTCGTGGTCGCACGAATTATTGGAAACTGGTTGGGCGTACTCATCGGCAAGCGCGCCGAGATTCATGAAGACGAAGCGGACAAATCGCAATTAAAGATCCCAATCTTGAAAGAAGCCTACCGTAGCAATATGTCCCAGAGCATGATCAATAAACATGAGGAGCACGGCCATCGTGCTTTGGTGGCACCGCTGTCAGCGTTGAGTATTGCAATCGTGGTAAACGTTTGGGTGCTCTACGGCCGAGATATTACATCTCAATGGATATTTACCGCGGTGATTGGCGGCGCGATTATTACTGAAGTGTTGGTGCAGGTTCTTTCCGGTAGCCGAGCGACCCGTGCGGCATCCGACTCTGGGCAGGTGGCTGCCACAAGTGTCGCTTCCACCTGGCGTGAAACTACCGGAGTAGATCACGAGAAACCAGTAGAAAAAAACAATGAAGAAGAGCCAGCAGATGCTTCTGAAGAGTGGAAAAAGAAGCCCGCAACCACTGAAAAGGAGTGGGCGGATGCTGGAAATGACGCGTTGGATACGGACAACCCTAAGACACTCAATTACGAATCAAGATTCGAAGATGGCGCAAGTGACACCATAGATGAAGGTGAGACGGAGCCAGAAGAAGATAAGACAACTCCAGTAGAAGGGGATGAGTCGTGAGATCATTAGTACTACTGTTGGTTCTTGGCGGACTGATGCACGCGGCTGGTACGTTTGCTCCAGATACAGGTGCCGCTATCGGTGTTGAATTGGCATTCGGATTCTTGTTGCTTGTTGCGTTCTTCGCCGGAAAACTCGTTGAATACGCTAAAAGTCCCAAGCTGACGGGGTACATCTTGGTGGGAGTCGTAGCTGGGCCATTTTTCGCCCCCTATTTGATTTCAAAACCGATGATGCTCAACCTTGAAATCATCCAGCGTGTGGCGGTGTGCTTAATTGCGTTGACCGCAGGTGCGGAGCTTAGCGTGGAGAAAATGAAGCCTCTGATGAAGACCATCAAAGGCATTACGATTTGGGCCGTACTTGCCACTACCTTCCTGATTGCTGGCACCATCTACGGGCTCATTGAAGTCGGCCTGCTGCCGTTTTTAAGCGACTTAGATACAACCGCCAAAGTCGCCGTATGCATGATGATTGCTATCGTACTGGCGTCCCAATCTCCCGCGGTGGTGATGGCGCTCCTAGAAGAAACGCGTGCTGACGGTCCGCTAAGCCAAGTTTCTCTGGCAGTGGTGGTTATTGCCGACCTGTTGGTTATTGTTCTTTACGCACTTTTTTCTTCTGTAGCCGCGGCAGTCGCGGGAGAGGGAGGAGACATTGCAGGCACAGTATTTACAGTATTTTTGGAGGTAATCGTTTCGCCAGTGCTCGGATTGGTGATTGGTTACTTAGTAGCGATTTACCTGCAATACGTCAAAGGTGGAGCCGCATTGTTCGTCTTAGCCGTTTGCATAGTCGTTGCTGAACTTTCTAAAGCGATACATCTTGATGCTTTGATGGTAATGCTTGCTACGGGGCTTTACTTAGAAAACATTTCTAAAGTCAATTGTCACAAATTGATCGAAGAACTAGAGTCGGCGTCGCTTCCAGTTTATTTGGTATTTTTCTCCTTAGTCGGAGCTGGATTAAACGTGTTCGAACTATGGTCGATGATTATTCCGGCCGCGATTATCGCCGTGATCAGAGGCCTAGGTTTTTGGAAAGGATGCGCTTACGCTACCAAAAAGTCTGGTGCAGAAGAAAGCGTGCAAAAGTATGGCTGGATTGGATTGCTTCCTCAGGCGGGGCTTGCGCTGGCGCTTGTGCTTCATCTAAGTAAAAACTTTTCTGGAGTTGCAGCCGATGGAACGGCTACAGGTTTCGGAGGGCAGGCGGCCGTTTTAATCCTCGCTGTGGTTGGTTTAAATCAACTGGTGACACCGATCATGCTCAGGTTCGCTTTGGTAAAAAGTGGTGAGGCTGGCAAACGAGCCACTCATGAGTTCGGCGACGAGCATCATTAGATGTCTGAGTTAGAGACCCTCAGGGCTGCACTGGCAGCCATCGACAAAGAGCTCTTGCACCTTGTTGCGAAAAGGCGCGAGATGTCCAAGAAAATTGTCTTGGAGAAACAGGCTATTGGAAATTCTACTCGTGATTTTTCCCAAGAGCGCAAGGTCTTTGAACGCGCGCAAGGATTCGCAGCTGCCGCGGGACTCCCGGGACAAACTGCCGATGAGTTGATGCGTCTGTTAATCGATTCGTCATTATCGGCTCAAGAAAGTGATAGGGTCGCTAGCCAAGCACAAGGTCACGGGAAAGCGGCATTGGTGGTCGGTGGTTTGGGTAATCTAGGCGCTTGGTTTGCTAAGCTCTTAGAGAATCTTGGCTACCACGTAGAAGTTGTAGATATCAATGCTGACAATCCCGCTAAGCGGCGCTGGCAAGATGCTCCGGATCAATTTGCTGTTACGGTCATCGCGACACCTATTGCGGTATGCAATGAGATTCTGCTTGAAATGGCGAAGAAGCCAAGGCAGGGAGTTACGTTTGATTTGGCGTCTTTAAAGGGGCCATTGCATTCAGGACTTCATGCACTTGCCTCTGCTGGGGCTGACGTTACCTCCATTCATCCCATGTTTGGCCCTTCCGTCAATCACTTGTCCGGCAGACACATAATTGCAATCGACGTTGGAACTCAAAAAGCGAAGAAGGTAGCGCGACAGCTTTTCGAATCTACTATGGCGAACTGGGTAGAGATGAGTCTTGAAGAACACGACCGAATGATGGCGTACGTGCTCGGTTTGTCTCATGCGTCCAACATTCTGTTTGCCGACGTTCTTTCCGGTTCTCAACAACAGGTCAGCAAACTTGATACGGTTTCCAGTACGACGTTCAACGCGCAACTTGCAGTTTCCGAAGCCGTGGTCCGTGAGAATCAGAGCCTCTACTACGATATACAACAGCTCAACCAATTTACGGATGAAGCGTTAGCATCCTTGGAACTCTCTACAAAACGTTTGCGCGCAAGCGTTCTTAGCGGCGACAAAGAGTCCTTTCTTGCAATGATGCAAAGCGGACTCGATTTCGTGACCAGAAGAAAAGTCAGCGAAGAGCAATAGGAGCTTACGGAACTACCGTTCCCCAGCTTGCCGCTCCGCTTTCAAAATCTTTGAGCCATTGCTTCAAGCTTACACCGCCGGAGATGCTATCGCTGTTATCGTAGAGCTTTACATGCTCGCCTGAGTCGATGCTGTACATATGTAAGTTGTCGTCTTCGGCGAACTTGACGTCTCGAAGTTCTTTTACTGCCGCTGTCATTGTGGCGTCGTCTAGCGGTGCGCCGTTAGGAAACGGATTACCAAAGCCGAAGAACAGTTTCATTGTGCCATCTCGATAGGATTGGATGTACCCGAAGCGGCTCTCAGGGTACTTTCTAGCGAGGAAGGTCGTGAAATTTCCGAGTCCACCTCCGTTTGCACCTTCACAGTCGGTGCAGTCTTCCGGCATGGAAGGGCCTAACTCCCACTGGTCACGCAGATGGCTTTGAAGCGCTGGAGTATTATAGGTATCACTTAGTGGTGGAGCGCTATCATCCAGAAGGTGGATGTTACTAATGTCGAATTTTTCTGCCGTTTGATCAAAGTTTACGACCGCACCAAATCCGCCAGCGGACGAACCAGAAACAACTACTTGCTCTACATCTAGAAATGCAGCGTAGAAGGTATTGAGGTACTTTTGGTAGTTTTCATAGCCCAGTGAAATTTTCCCGTAATCGTTCAGTTCTGTGCGGCTACCAGCGTGAATGTCTCCTGAACAATAGGGGACGTAGATCATACTGTAATCCTTGAATGCGTTAAGGTCGTTGTCTTTAGCGAAGATACCGCGACTGCCTTGACCACCTGGCCCCGAGAAACCAGCGAATTTATCAGCCCCGTATCCGTCAGGATTGAACACTCCAGCACAAGTGGTGGTGTTGAAACACGCTCCGCCGTCTTGCATAAAAATCAGTAGTTTTTTGGACTTACTAGAAGGATAGATACCAAAACCTGACATTGAACCATCCATGCACAGGGAGCCGGGAACATCCACCCAGGTCCAGGTATCATCTGGGCCGAGAACTACAGGTTCTACTACTTCACCGGAGTCACCGTCACTGCCACCACAAGCGGCAAGCAAACAAAATATCAGACTTATACGAATCATATCGTCATCATTAGCCAAACCTATAGATTTTGCCAGTAGCTTTTGATGGAATAGTGAGATGCTCAACAACACACGAGGTCCAGGCGCTATCGAGGCATCAAGTGAACTGGTTTCTTTGCTTGAGCGACTTTGCTGGCAAAGACAAATTTTGAGTGAGCCGATACTAATACTAGACTCAGTGCGCCATGTGGAGATTGCTTTGGGATTGCGATTCGAACCTGACTTGTTATTGGTGTTTGCAACCCGGGCGTTACAGGAGGAAGGGATGTTACTAGAGAAAGTTGTTGCTCATACCGCGGCTCTCCGTGAGCAAGTACCTGGGGACTGGATAGGGCTTGCAAAGAAAGAGGACGTTTTTTGGGGGATTCGTCACGGGCAACAGCAGCAAAGTCTAGTTTCTGAAATTGTTGAAGGTGAAATGTTATCCGAGCTGCCTTTAAACAAGCGACTTTCTCTTCTCTTAAAATCGGATGGCTCAGAAAAATCGCCAATCAGAAATCCAAGACTTGTTCTTAAACCTCTAGAGAGTAGTGCGAGCGTAGGAGGCGAAGTATTCCATCCCAAATTTGGACATGGAAAAATTTTAGCCAGACACGAGCGTGGCTCAAACAGCACTAAGGTGAAAGTCGCATTCGACACGCATGGACTAAAACTCCTAGAGGAACGATTTCTTAAAAAGGTCGAGAAATAAAAAAGCCGCGACCGGTAAAGTCGCAGCTTCTAAGTGGTTTGTTAGATTGCTATTGACACGTTGCGGATGACACTACGTTGATTGTCGCGTCGGGAACGGAAAAATCGCATCCACCGCTTTGAACCTGACCGGTTTGCAGGTCCACGGGGGAGAATGTCACGTTGCTAATCGTAGCGCTGGTGCGACCGCGACACGCTTCCGTGAAAGTGATCTCTCCGGCGGTCGCAACGTACAGCGCCTCGGCATTGAATGAGATAAAGCTACCGTTGTAAGCGAACCCAAGTACTACGTCTGCAAAAAAGTTGCCGTTTAAAGCGATGGGGGTGTTCAGTGGAGTGTCTTGGTTGTCTGGTTTGTAAACGATTCCGTAACCATCGGTTCGCGCACCTACTTGGTAAGGCGCCGCTGCAACGTAGAAACCTTGTTGTTCTTGGTGTACGGCACCTGTTGCTGAAGTAGAAGGATCAAACATTGGGCAGTCGCACTGTCCACTGACGCAACTTTGTCCTGCCGCGCAAGCCATGTTGCATCCTCCACAATGCTGAGGAGATTCGAAGCTCACGCAAGACTCGTCGCAAAGGGTTAAAGGACTAGGACATTCAAAAGCATCTGGCGCTGCATCGATTGCCGGGGCGTCGATAGATTTAACGTCGCCTTCGTTTCCATTTCCACATCCCGCAAGCACCAAGGCTAGAACCAATCCAAATTTTACGTTGACCATGGGCGCACCGTAGTCCCGGAAGTAGCGGATTACAAGCAGCGGAATTGAGGTTGGCAGCTAAAACCTAAATTGGTAAGACAGGTCAGTCGATGTCTTGGTGCGTCACAAAAGTTGTTTTTTCGGTCTGATTGTTGCGATTCCAAAGATGTTCTACCAGGAACACACTACCGGTTACGGACAGTACCCCAACGTTAGCTTCTCCGATTCTGTAACGCCCTGTTCCATCAGTGGACGTTCCAACTTGGAATTCTCCGGTTAGCGACCAATGAGATTCCGGCATTTTCAAATCGGAAAAGTCGTGGGCTTCGATGACACCGTTCGAACGAAGTCTAGGCTCGCTCCAACCGCCATTCCAGGGGGGCGGCATCTCGCTGTAAACCTGTGCGTTTTTACAAAGACCGCGCAAATCAATGTTTCGCTTTTGTCCTCGAATTCGATGCTTAGCGCGACCTGAACGAGTGGGGCGTGTACTTGGACTTGCGGTGAACTGCAGCAGCTTCATTCGACTTGTATTTTCTTGATAGTTGAAAGTCCCGAAGTGGCCCAGGTGAATGTCTCCAGACAAAACAATGGTGGTGTCATTTTCTTGGCAAAGAACTCGCAGCAGCTTAGGTAAGCTTAGGTCTCCTGGATCCCAAGTGTCTCCAGCATCCGGACCGTACATGGTCGTGTAGGCCTTCGAAGTCCTTTTCCAGAAGCGAAGAAACCCTCTGTATATTTTGGTGGAGGTTTTCTCCCACCAAGTTTTTCTCATTTGAACCAAGGGAAAAGATGACACCAGCACCGTGAGTTTGGTTTTGTTTGCAAATGCTCTCTCGTTTATCGGAGTTAAAGCTAACGGTTTAGCATGAGGGATACCCGAATACCTGCGAGTGGTGCGAAGATCTAACGCCACAACAAGATGCGTCGGGAACTGGATAGAGTAGGCCCATGACTTAGTTGGGGTGAACCTCTTTGTGCTTGTAATGGTTTCTGCTAGCTCTGAGAAATAGGCAGGGTCGTTGCCCCATGCTTGGAAAAGCGCATAAGCAGCGGAGGCAGAATCGATCAGTTGTTTTCCTATTGGGGCTATTGGTACGGATTCGGACCAAGCCTTCGTCATATATGCATCGTCTGATATCTCATGATCATCCAGCTGCATGTAAATGGGAGTGTTGGCAAAAAGCCGACGGACCTTTGGCAGTCCTTGCCGAAACCTCTCTAGATCTTTTTGCAGCTCTTCTTTGGGCCAAAGAACATCGGACCAATACAACAGGTACGTCGTGGCATATTCACCGAAAGTAATTATGTGTTCTGAAAACGGTTCGATGAATCCCGCGTGGAGCTTTAGAAGTTTCGCACGTTCTTTGTGCAAAAGCACATCCTGATTGTCGGTACGCTCAGCTATTGGTTCTGGGCCGATTAGTAAGCGTGACAACTTAGCTATGTAGTCGAGGAACTCTATGCGGTGGGTATCAGCGTAAATTTGATCACCAGTAAGAAAAAGTTGTTGAATCCGCAAATTGTGACGCGTGCCGGCTGCCAAGTTGCTATCATCAAGTCGAATGAGCGCATCTGGAGCAACGCCGTGAACCAGCCTACATGAGGAATGCGCGATTCGAAGGTTGGCCAGAGAAGAGGGCGGAGTGGCAATACTTGGGCCGTTTCCAAAGTAGGCCAACTGGCAATGTCCCGTCGCCTCATCTAAGTCGATTCGTTTCTCAGCCACTTCGAAGGTGATGTCATAGGGCAGCAACGTATCGCTTTCGAACGGCCCATCTATGGTCAGTAGGCAAAGGTGGAGGTGTTGTCCCAATGGCAAAGAAGAAACGGCCGTCGGATTTTCTTGTTGACCAACTGTCACTTTTGCGACGCAGGCTTCTTTGGTCGCAAGCCAGATCGAGATTTTTCCTAACGTAGTACGGCGAACTATCGGCCCGCAAAGAACATGCGGAAGGTCGTCGATCTTAGGAAGGCGCACAGCAGCTTTTAACAGTTAGCGGTGATATTGTCAGTAGCTGCTAGCTACGTTTTGGTGAGCCAATTTCGAACCTCTGTGGACGTTAGGTTGGTAGATTGTGGAAGACCGTCGGTCATCCAACCCTCAATGACTTCCTGTTTAATGGAGTGCCGGGTCGCCGCTTGCGCGACGCTGGACTTTTGTGCTGTCGATACGGCTTGCTGCGCCGCTCGTACGATTCTTAGTTTTAGGTATCCCAGTAGTTCTGTGTCCGTACTGTCTTCGTAGTGTGCAAGGTCTCGATACACCACCGTCATTCCTGGACTGCCCGGTTTCTTTACCTCTTCTCGAAGACTAACCTTCCATTTGGCTAGTCTCGCGTCGTAGGTGGCGTTTCGTCTCTTCGCCTCAGGGGTGGAGCCACCATCTCTGTAATCAACAACGCTGGAATTCAAAGAGAACTTTCGGTGCCTCAGTTTGCCCCACTTCTGGAATGTTTTGAGATCTCCAATAGATTCTCCATGGCCATAGAACATTCCTTCTCCCAAATAGATGGCCCATTCGCCGGAAGTGCCGGATCTTCGGTCACTAGCCGTGGGAGCATCTTTTCCAAAGTACACGATGTCTCCTGGTAATAGCTCATGAACAAACCGCTCGGGTGCCACTTTTTCAACGCTAGTACCACCGGTTGGTCTGAGTTCTATCGATAGTTCAGGGGACGCAATGGTTTGTCCTATGGTCAGGTTTTTGAATACTCTGTCGAAGTCTCGCTGGCCGAGCAAGTTTTGTAGCGCGCGATACAAAACTACTCTTTTTGATGCCGTACCACAGTCAAAAGAATTTCTTTTCGGCTTGTCGAAAATTGAATCGACGGCGGCACTGGCTGAGACCCCTGGTTTGTTAGAGAAAACTCCATTGTCTGCTACGCGCTCAAAGTGATCGCTGTTGAATCGTTGGTCCCACAAAGTTGGTGCAAACTTTGGGCCAGCGTCATTCAATTCTCTGGCAGCGCTAACGACAGCGGTGCGAACTTGCACTTCAGCTATCTTTGATTCGTTGATTCGTTTTAGCCTTCCTCGCTTGTGCAGAATTCTGTCGTCTTTATCAAGTGTTCCGTTTAAGTTCGCATCGAACACTTTATCGTTAGAGTTACCGTAAAGTTCGTTGAATACGGTGGCTGAATCACCCGATAGATTTCCGGTTAAGTGTCTGACTGCGTCGCTTCCAAGACGCCGTCTCGTTCTACGGTTGAGGCACTGGTAAGCGGAAACTAAACTTTGTCTCGCTTCTGTTCCACCAACTTCTTCGACCAGTTGGTCAACTATGTCTTTAGTAAGGGGGCCTCTTCTTGATTGAGCTTTCAAAGCTGCTTTTGCCGCATCGATATCATTTTCGGCGCTGACCGCACTTGACCAAACGATCGTAGAAGCTGCTGATGCACAATCGTCTTGAGGTTTTTGTGCGCTTAACTGCGAATCGGTTGGCGTGCGGTACCTCACGGTCATTATACGTATTCAAGTGTTCCAAATCTTCCCAGCCATGGTAAATAGCAGGGGTGGGAGGTCGTCACGCAAAAGTCCATAAGCCGGATAAGTACCTGTACATATCTCGCTTTTTCGATGGGTTGGCTCACAATCGTTTGCTTGGAGCGGTCGTGGACAAAATGGACGACAACGGCGCATACATGAGTTTTCCGTACCACGAAAAATTCGTTGGCGATCCTCAGTCGAAAGTTATTCATGGAGGAGCTATCACGGCGCTCATGGATGCTTGTTCGGGCGTCGCGGTATATGTGGCGCTTGAAAATATTAGGCCTATTGCTACCTTAGACTTGCGTATCGATTATTTTCGTCCTGCAAAGCCTGGAGACTCGATTCGCGCTCACGCGGTTTGTCACACCTTGACCAAAAACGTGGCTTTCGTAAGTTGCCGCGCATTCCAATCCAGCGGAAACGTTTGTATTGCAGAAGCAACTTCTACCTTTGCGGTGATGAATGGGTAAAACGACAAAAGCTTCTGTAGAAAGTCGTGCTGAGTTACTGCGAGCCATTCCGTATGCGCAAACGTTAGGGCTGGTACTAGTTGCCGAATCTCCACAGCTCATCGTCAAGATGCCTTTTTCCGAGGCGTTGGTTGGAAACCCGTCACTCCCTGCGCTTCACGGTGGGACCTTGGGAACGCTCCTTGAGACAACGTGCATTGTACAACTCTACCCTACGTCAAACATTGTACCGAAGGTTGTTGGAATCACAATTAACTTTCTCCGCAGCGCCAAGCCGACAGAGAGTTTCGCCTCGTGTAAGGTTATTCGTCAGGGAAAACGAATTGCCCATCTACAGGCGACTTGCTGGCAAAGCGACAGAGAAAAACCAGTAGCCGTCGCGTATGGAAATTTCAAGACCGGTAGGTAGTTACTTTTTGGGACCAATCGTGAAAGTTCCATGTTCCTTGTCTTTATAAGGGCCGGGAAATTGCAAGACTTTATTATGCATTGCTACGTACACACCTGGCTCTACGAGTTGTGCCGCAAGTAGTGCTTCCGTCATATTCTGCGTGGCATCGCTGGTTCTGAGTTCAAAAGGACGCATAGCACCGGTGAGAATGATCGGTGTCTTTGGTGTGGCCATTTCGTATATTGTATGTCCTGTAGTGGCCAGCCTGTCCGTACCATGAACTATGACAACTCCATCCGAGTTTTCCGCCGCATGAAGCGCGACAGTTGCGATCAACTGATGGTCTTCCAATGTCATGTCGAGACTGTCTTTGTTCATCAGTGGTTGCCTATGAACGGTTACCCCTTCCAATACAAGTTGGTCCAGCAAGAAGTCTAACACGGAGACATTGTTTCCGAGTAGCCCAGAGAACTGGTCGTAGGTCTTTTCTATAGTTCCACCGGTCTGGATAATTGCGATATGTTTCATTTGGGAGTGACCTTGGTGAATAATCTGTTGAAGTTTTGCTCAGTCGTATCAGACAGTTCTCGAAGCGATACGTCTCTAAGTGCGGCTACCTCGTCCGCTACGTAGGTTAAGTATTTCGGAAGATTGGTCCTGGACTTTGGCTTGGGACGTATAGTTCTTGGCAGCAAGTACGGTGCATCCGTTTCCAAAAGCAATCTGTCTTTAGGAATGAGAGGGACGCTTTTTCGTAGTTCCAAACCTCTTCGTTCATCACAAACCCAACCGGTAATCCCGACATGCAGACCAAGATCTAAGTACTTTTCAAGTGCGTGAGGCCCTCCAGTAAAACAGTGGATCACTCCGCCATGTTCAAGGTTGGCATTTTTGAGCATCGCTACCATGTCCTCGAGTGCATCTCTTTCGTGCAAGTAGATCGGCAGGCGGCAAGCTTCGGCTAACTCGAGTTGCTTTTCGAAACATAGGATTTGAGACTTTTTGGAAGAGTAGTTTCGGTTAAAGTCGAGTCCGCATTCGCCGATGCAAGTAACGCGCTTCTCCGCTGCGAGAGCTCTGAGTCTTTCCATTGCATCATCTTTGGTTGCCTCAGCATCGTGGGGGTGAATTCCCGCTGTGCTGTATTGGTTGTGCTGTTTGGCGAGAGCGTGGGCTGCCTCACTTTTCGTTACCGAGGTGCCGCAAAACAACATCCGGCAAACGCCACTCTGGGCTGATTCTTCCAGCATTGTCTTTGGATCTGAAAAAGACGTGTTTGTAATGTTGACGCAGATATCTGTAAACTGTGGTGGTTTCAATTGCTCCGCTTTCTCGTTATAAATGACGTATGAAGATCATACTGTTGGTGTCCGCGATGGTAGCTTGTGGGGGCTCTATTACCAATAAGTTTTCGGATGGATTGAATCCTCTAGAAGAAAATATGGCGCCTGAGCCCGAAGGAGAAGGACCTTACCCGGAGGCGATTGCATTCGATACGGGAATTAAGCGAATGCAGACAGGAGTAGAGGAATATCAATGGGTTCATTCCAAGGCCTACATTCATGCAGACGTAAAAGATGTTTATTCGTCCATCAAGAAGGCTGAGGTTGTGGCGTCGGTTCGACAAGATCCAGACTACACGTTTAGAGTAGGTGTAGAACCAGAGTTTGATCATTCCATAGAATTTACTTATAAGGTTGAAAATATCGTTGATGTAGAATGGATTGAGTTGTGGCGTTATGGTGTTCTTGAAGGGGATGATGAAGCTCCTGAAGTTGTCATTGAGCGTCATCAAAAGACAGAAGGTTCTAGCTTTATTGGTCTGCTAGAAGGGCAGTTTCTAATAACCAAAATGGAAGATAATGTAGTTCGCTACGAGACCATCACTCATTTAAGGGCAGTCGGTGGATCTTTGGAAGATTTAAAGAACGGCTCCCGTGATCGCTACGAAAATGTCGTGGCGGATCTGAACGGGGCACCTCTGCCGCACCAATAAAAAAGGGCAAAAGCTTGCGCTTTTACCCTTAGATAGAGATTAGAACTATCTATTTCAAAACGAACGTGATTTTCAAGTTTACGCGATACTCAACTACTGCGTTGTTTTCTACAATTACGTTTTGGTCTTTTACCCAGGCACTTTTGATCCCTGAGATGGTTTTTCCTGCAGTTTGAATTCCGGTTTTTACCGCATCTTCAAAGCTGGTTTTTGAGCTTGATGAAACTTCAATTACTTTTGCTACTGACATAATATTCTCCTGTTTGTTTGGAACGCGATTACAGCACGATCTCGCCTTTTGTGCATCGGATTCGGCGCAAAAGTGTAGCGATATTGGTGGTTTCAGATGTTAACATTAGCGTGTGCCGATTCACTCAAAGAATGGACCTAAAAGCCGTCCACAAGACGGCCCAAAGATTCTGTTTTTTAGTGGTGGCGGTGCTCTTACGGACCTTAGTCGAGAACTAGTCAAATACACCCAGCGATCTACTCATATCGTGACGTCTTTCGACTCCGGGGGGAGTTCTGCCGTGTTGAGAAATAGGCTTGGTATGGTAGCCGTAGGAGATATTCGCGCACGGATGGTCGCGCTTGCGTCTAATCGTATCGTAGCTGACTTCTTCGCTTATCGTTTTCCAAAAGAATCCAAAAACACTGCTATTCAGCTGGAGGATATAGCTAAAGAGAAACTAGCGAATTGCGCACCTGACTCAAAAGAGTCGCTACTTGCGTACGTATCGATTTGTGCCAATGCCCTTGGCAACGACTTTTTGTTGGCGGGAGCCAGTTTGGGAAATCTTGCAATCGCAGGAGCATACCTCCGGTATGAGAGAGATATGGAGATTGCCTTAGAGCGGCTGCACGAGATTTTAGCTGTCCAGGGACATGTGATACCAACGCATACGGAGTTTGCGCACTTGAAGGCTAAGTTGCGCGACGGAAGCGTCCTTATTGGTCAACACAGACTAACCGGCAAGGAATGCAAACCAATAGAGTCTCCTGTGATGGCACTTTCTACAGTCCAAGACCTTACCGGCGGCTCTGCCATTGAACTTCTCGTGGAAGATAAAGTCGTCGCGGCAATAGAACGTGCAGACTTAATTGTCTTCCCTATGGGGAGTTTTTATTCCAGTGTCGCGTGTAATCTGCTTCCGACGAACACCTCGACAACGATTGGAAATGCAAACTGCATGAAAGTATACGTTCCCAACACAGGCGTGGATCCCGAACAATACGGAATGAGCGTGGCAGACAGCTGTGAAAGGCTGATTCTTTGGGGGGCTGGTCTCGACGCGGTAGTCATCAGTCCTTCTCATGACTACTACGGTCAGGGGGTAGACAGGCAAAGAATTACGTCTCTAGGAATCGAATTGTTGGAGGCAGACTTGGTGTCCCCAGATCATAAAACCGATCCTGTCGTGCTTGCTAAAGTATTGATGAAACTTGCTATGGATTCCATGTCGCGGTAGCTAAAATATCTCCGTAGAACGTTTCTGACGAAATCTTTACAGGGAGTCCATTTTTCTTGGAAAGCCAAATGGTAAATCTCCTGCTTTCGGCGTCGAACTTCAAATCTCCAGTAAGAGCTCTGGAAATTCCAATTACTTTCGTTGCTGGCATTACCCCTTGCTTTAACGTCACGTCTTCGTCTCCTTTGGGATGCAGTTGAACTCGCCAAATGGCATTGATTCGAATAACGTTAGCCTCTACCGGATGACCAACTTGCGGGGTCCAATTGCTTAGTCCAAATAGAAAAGAGGAGGTGTCAAAAAGAGGAGTACCTTTCGGCCACTGTTGAACTTTCGTTCGCTTAACCGCATCTTCGCTGATTTCGATTTTATAGGTTGGGCTCTCAGGTCTATGTTCACTAAAGCTGTTGCTGTAGCGGGATTCGTATCGGAAGAACTCAGTTTCTTTTGTCTTCGTATTTAGTTTCGAAATAGACTCGTCATGCAACTTTTTGACTAAAGAGATGGCAGGCGACGTGGCAACTACGCTTTCAAGTATTCGCATGTCTCCGCTACTTTGGTCTGAGATTCGGATTGAGAATGATGCCAAATTTATCCCCTTTAGCTCAATATTCCACTTCAGGCTGCCGGACGTAGGCACAGCCAAACGCTGCAGCTTTATTGGGGGGATGTTCTCTTGCCATTCAAGCTTCGGAATCTCTACAGACTCTTGAACTTTGGCGCTTGACTCGTTGCCTGTTTGCACAGACTTGTTTCTGCTGTTGACGCAAGCTGCAAGAATGACCAATGCTAAGAGGGGAAGCCGCACCCAGGGAGGGTATGTATTGCTTTCGGTGTTGTCCACACGCTAGGGTAGGTTGATGAGCGATGTAATTGTGTTCGACTTTGATGGAACATTGACCAATGCCGAAAAAGAGGGGATTCCCTTCTTTAAAGGGGCATTAACAGATGTTGCTCATATCTGCGGAAAAACATACGACGAAGTAGCTTCGATTGCTGAATCAGCACTTAAGCAAGTACTGGACTCTCCTGGTACGTACGGATGGTTGCAAAATGGCAAGATTGTAGCGCCTGCGTCGGTGGATCCGTATTTGCGATTTATGCCGATTGCACGCAAAGTGTTGGATCACTTTGGAGTACTGAATGACGAGCGGGTTCGAAGTCGTATTTTGGAAGGCATTTTGTTTAAGTACAATTATCCAAAGACCGACATCGTCTTTCGGGAGCTGGCTCGAGAAACGTTGCTGTCACTAAAAGAACGCGACGTTTACATCGTTACCAACTCCCATACCGATGCGGTCGTAAAAAAACTAGAAATGCTTGCGAGCGAGCCAGGAGAGTTTGACTGGCTGATGCCTCGAGTTTTTGGGCACGGTAAAAAATACGTACTTGGTGATAGTCCCAGTGACGTATCAGAAACCCAGCAGCTTCCCGGGCTTGAGCGACCTATTTACCTGCGGCGACCCCACTATGACCAAACCCTGTCGGCTATCCTAGAGAAAGCCGAGGCCTCTTGGTCGTCACTAACTGTGATCGGAGACATTTTTGAGTTGGATTTGTCCTTACCGCTGGTACGTGGCGCTAAGGTTTTCCTTATGAAGTCTGACTACACTCCCACGTACGAGGTCGAGTATCTTATGGCGCATGAAAGAGGAACGGTAATTTCTTCGCTCTCTGAGTTGAGCCTATAGTCGAACTTCAAGTCCCAGCGAGCCCAGTAGAGACGTCTTACTGAGTGATGCGCCTCCGCCAACAATGGCGTCGTCTGGTAGCGTGATGGCGTACGCCATACCAATTTCTCCAAAGAAGTACATTGCAGACGAAATTTGGTAAATCCCGCCAACCGCACCGCGCCCCTGCACGGAAATACCCTCGAACGAAATTACCGGCACACTAAGTCCGACGTAAGGTCGAAGGTCGCCGCTAAGGAATGCCCAGCGCAAACCTAGTTCGCCACCAAACTTATTTTCTCCTGACGAAAATCGGCCGTAGAGAACATTCGCGAAAATCGTCATGTCGTCGTTAATTGCATAGCTGAAACCTGGCGCAAAGGTATGTCCCGCAGCCGTTAGTAGAATGTCAGAGCGATAGAAAATCCCAAAGTTCCCTGGCTCTGGCGGGCGGCACTTGTCTTTTTCAGCATTGGCGGGAAGCGAACAATCGCACTTTGCGTGTTTTTGATTTTCTGGGAGTTCACAGTTGATTGAGTCGTAACACTCTGGCTTGTCTTTGTTCTCTGCGAGCGTACAGTTGGTCGTTACTGCTTTGCACTGAGGCAGTTCGCTAAACTTAGCGAGCGTGCAATCGACTTTCTCCTCGATAGCTTCGATTTTAACTGGAACGACGTCACCTTCTTCGCCGCTTGCTGATGCGGTTTGGATTTTACCGGACGTACGAGTTACTGCAACGGTATGCAGTTTCTTGGGGACAACGCGGACTCTCTTGCCAACGAGCGGAGCATCCCCCACTTTCTTTCCTTCGACTTTGACTTCCCCTGAGCCTGCGCAATAAATCTCGAGAATGGTGAGTTTTTTATCTAACTCAGCAAGTGCCTTCTTTGCTCTTGCTAATGAAGTGGCGCGTGCGTTCGGGTGATCGATGTATTCTTGATAACGGTTCGCGGATTCATCGTACCTTTTAATTTTTCGCAAAGCTGCCGCCCAGCTGTAGATGTAGTCGGCTCGTGGAAACAATCGGTACGCTTCGCGCAACTTTGCTTCTCCTTTGACAAACTCTCCATTTCTCATCAGCGCGATGCCTTCATCAAAGCGACACTCTGACTTACCGTAGTTATCACCCGCTTTACACTTTTCCTGTGCAAAAGCAGGCGTACTCAAAACTAAAAATCCCACTAAAACTACAAATAATCGCATCATACCCCGTGTTCCATTATCGCATGAATACGACTATGATTTCACCGTCAGAGCGACAAATTTAGTCGCAATGTTCAAAGTCAGGATTGCATTTCCTTTTCGGCGGCTTTTTCTTAATCACCTTTTGGGCGGAAGAGGTGGACCCTTTACTTACCTTTTTCTTGCACTGTTTGTGGTTTCGATTACGTCGTTTACCACAATCTACTTTGCTACTTTTGCGTTTTTGAAGCTCCACGGTCACAGTATCTTGATTGCCGTCCAAGGTCACTTCTTGCGTTTGACGCCCTGATGCTTCCAGCCGAACTTTAACCGGTGTACTGCCTTTTTCCATTCTATGAATGTGAGGTGTTTTTCCGACGAATTTACCGTTGAGATAGACCTCCGCCCGGTTTGGTGAAGATTGTATGGAAACACTTACTATCTCTATCTCTGGAGCCACCTCAACTGGTGCGGCATCCTGTTGAACTACTGCTGCCGGCTCGACCACGGGAGCTGGTTTGTCTTTTGAACCTGAGAAGATTAAGAATCCTACGGCACCGAGAACAAGTAAGGCTCCCATCGCGATAAATAGGATTGGCGACTTTTTTTCTGTCGGCTTAATGCCATCAAATACCATGTTGGATGGCATGGCTACCGGCACTAGTTGCCCTGTGCTCTGGTTCAACATTGCCCCTTGAATCATTCCAGGAGGGAGCGTCGGATTGTTGATTATTACTTGACCAGGAGCCACGGTGGGATAACTTGCATCGCCAGTAGCTTGCCGCAGTTGCCCACTAACCATTGGAGGTGGAGCAACCGGCTCTTGAAATTCCATAGGAATGTCATTGTCCGTTAGCGTAACCATGGTTCCTTCCAGGTTACTCTTCTCGCGGTAAGGCTCTACAGAGCCAGTAGTTGAAACAGTTTGGTCCACCTGTTCTGGCACTGCTAAGGTTTCGAATGTTAGATCGTGCCACGGTTCTTCGCGCTCGCCAAAAATATCTTCCAAATATTTCGAAAGAGATGCCGTAGAAAGAGGAATGCGCTGCATCGCTGCAAACTCTTCAATGTCGGAAAGCATGTCTTTAGCGCTGTCGTAGCGATCTTCACGGTCGACCTGCAATGCTTTCATCACAATTTTTTCTAGTCCTGGCGGGTACCCCATCATTCGTCGACTAGGTGGCTGCACCTTTCCATTAACAATGCGATCCATCACCACGTAGTCGCTCTCGTCAGGGTTCGCTCGGAACAGTCGAGTCACCGTGGAAAGTTCGTATAAAACAATTCCCAAGCAGAAAATGTCGCTGCGCGGATCTAGATCCAACCCTTTGCATTGCTCAGGGGACATGTACGAAATTTTTCCCTTGAGAGAGTTGGTTTTTGTTTCCGTACTTCGCTCCGCTGCTTTGGCGATGCCGAAGTCTACGACTTTGACTCCACCCTCGTAGGTCACAATAATGTTAGACGGCGATACGTCTCGATGCACAATGTTCAGCGGGTCACCTTTGGAGCCCTTCTTGTTGTGAGCGTAGTGCAGTCCCGCGCAAGAGCCAGCGATGATCGTCAACACGTGCTTTAACGGAATTTTCTTGCCAGATTGCGCTACGGCTTTTAGTAGAGCGCGAAGATCCTCTCCATGAAGGTATTCCATGGAGAAGAAAAAGGCCCCGTTGGTCTGCCCTATGTCATAGACTTGGGCAATGTTGTGGTGCTGCAAACGCGCGGCCAACCGAGCTTCATCGAGAAACATCTCGACGAATCGCTCGTCTTTAGCATGCTCTGGCAGGATACGTTTGAGGACGACGTGTTTTTCAAATCCTTCAATTCCTCTGGCCCGAGCTAGATAAATTTCTGCCATCCCCCCGACAGCCAACTTCTTAAGTATTTGGTACTTTCCTAGTTGCTTTCCAGGTCGACTCACGTCGTTTGCTTGGGACTTTGACACCAACTACAGTTTGACAGAGTCAGAACAGTCGGTCAATCGATAAATCTCAATTATCTCAGGCATGTACGAGGATTAGGCACATGTGCGACACTAGATTTATGTGTTCTGTGTTACGTAAAAAAGCAGAAGTGTAAGCTGGATTTTTAGTCTGCTAGCTGTGCTACTAACGACTCGTGGCCGATTTTTTGTCGCTCTACCAAACGCATCGTCCCGCCTCTGATGTGCGCCCCGAAATCTTGGATGCGATGGTGCGGCCTTTTGTCGATTCCCTAGCCAGCGGGCATGAGAGACGAGAGCTTGAACAACTTGTGGGATTGATGACGGGACAACTAGCAGCCGCTTGCACAAGTGGGGCGGACGTTTATGCGTTGATGCAGGTGTTTCAGCAGCTCTCTGTTCCTGACTGGGTCTATCCCGCCCTCATCGATGGCATTGCCCGAGCCAAAGAACTCGCGGTGGAAGAACGTTATGAGGACGGATTGACGGAGTTGCCCGTATTTTTGGTGGGGCCTAATTTGCCGCTTGCGGTTTTAGCTTCTAAAGTCACGCCGACGGTTTGTCGTGACGTCTTTTCGAGGGTGATTTCGCTTAGTGTGAGATCCACGGCCGTGGCAGCAATAATTCAAACCACCGGGGTTGGTGACGTGAGTCGACAAGTCGAACATGAGTTCGATAGATTGCACGATCATCAATACTTGAAAAACACAAAATTGCTCTGGGTCGGAAAATTTGGTCGAGAAAGGTACGATACTGTCGCTGATGCCATGAGAGAAGCTTACTCTCTCGGGGCATTGACGTTCGTAGATAACCGTAATTAGACCTATTTTTTAGAGTTTGGGAAGTGTTACAATTTGTCGGGGTGGGAGAATCATATCCTATAAAGTTCGGTAGATACGAACTGACAGAACGACTTGCTGTCGGCGGTATGGCTGAAATTTTTCTTGCAAAGTCTAGCGGCGCCGAAGGGTTCGCAAAGACGATTGTTATAAAGAGATTACTTCCTCATATGGCGAACGACGAACAGTTCAACGCGATGTTTATCGATGAAGCAAAGATCACGGGAAGGCTTTCTCATCCGAAGATCGCGCAAACCTACGAGTTGGGTCGTCACGCGGATCAGCTGTTTATCGCGATGGAATTTGTCGACGGTATTGATGTACTTGCGATGTTGCGAGAATGCGCGCACCGTAAGGTAAGAATCCCGGTTCAGACAGCAATTTACATTGTCCACGAAATTCTAGACGCATTGGATTTCGCTCATGCGCTGACCGATGACAACGGAAAGCCGCTCAACATCATTCATAGAGATATTTCTCCTTCCAACGTACTACTTTCCGTACGCGGGGATGTAAAACTTGTCGACTTTGGGATTGCTCGCGCTTCTGAGCAAGAACATAAAACGCAAGCCGGTACGTTAAAAGGGAAGTACGGATACATGTCTCCCGAACAGGTGATGGACGGAAATTTGGACAACCGGTCGGATTTGTTTTCCGTTGGGGTGGTTCTCGCGGAGATGTTAACCGGTCGACGACTGTTTGCAGCGCCTAACGAGCTAGACGTCTTGTTGATGGTACGTGATGCGGACCTTCGTCGCTTAGACAAATTCGGTGCAGATTTGGATCCTTCGGTTCGCGAAATTTTAAATAAAGCCTTGGAAAAAGACCGCGACGTTCGCTACCAGAATGCCGCCGAGTTTCGTGAAGATTTGGCAGAGTGGATGTTCGCCAACAGGTTTAGGGTTGCTCCCAAGGACGTTTCTGAAATTGTTAATTCTTTGTACGACGCTGCTTGGGAACGAAAGCGAGCGCAACCTGCTCCAGGAACTCCGGCACCAGCACCGGCTCCTATGCCAGTACGCCCCAAAGAAGGGGTGGTCGTTGGCGCTAGTGGCCTAGGCATTCCAAGTACGGTGGAGGTGGAAGACTCCTTATCGATCCCAACATCTGAACCAGCAATGGACATCGAACCCGAGCTAGAAATGGCGACGAGTGATGAACTAGATCTTGAGTTAGGACGAGCCGGGTCCGCTGTTTTTGAGCATCATACTGTCGAAAGAAAAATTTCTGCAGGAAACATCACCATCGAGTCCGCGATCGCAAGTTTAGATTTGCCGGAACCAGATCCAGCGTCTTACGACTTTGACGATAAAGAAGTTACCGGTGAGAACGTTCAGAAAAGGCCGCGCCGGCCAAGTACGATTCCTCCGCCTCCACCAGAAGTGGCCGTAGAGAGTTTACCAAAGCCAAAACTTGAAGTGGTCGAAGGTAAGCCTGACGAGAGTGGTGCATTTAGTGATAAACCAGCGATTAAAGTCTTCTACGAGAAAGCCACAAGTCTATCTACTGGGCTTTTGGTGACGTCCATTGGTGGAATCAAAAAAGAGATTTACTTCAAATCTGGTTCTCCTGAGTTCGTTTCTTCGAATGTCGCTGGTGAGCTCTTCGGCGAATACCTCGTAAGAATTGGTGTGATGTCGGCTGGAGAACTGGCAATGGCGCTCGCAATGATGCCTCATTTTGGGGGAAAGCTTGGAGATACTCTGGTCGGGCTTGGACTCATGAAACCTTTGGAAGTGTTTCGGCACCTTACTTTGCAAGTACAAGCTAAACTCGTTGACGTTTGCGGTTGGGAAAAAGGCGAGTATCAATGGTACCAGGGACGAACGAATCCTCGTGAAGCATTTCCTTTAGATTTAAATACGTTTCAGGTGCTCGGGGCAGGGGCTCTGGAATTACCAGCGCAATCTGTAGAGCGTTGGCTTGAGGAAAATGGCCACAAGAAAATTGTTGCGAAAACGAACGAGCGAATCTCAGTGGATCAGTTTGAGATTGGTACTATTGCTCGCTATACCTACGCGCGAATAGACGGTTCTACGACGCTCCTTGGCGCGCTAAGTAGAGAACCTGCGGCTAAAAAAGAAAAAGTGTTACGAATACTCTACTTGTTGGTCCATACAGAACTCTCTGAGCTCAAGTAGTCGTAGCTTGTCTTGCCACTCTTTGGGAAGAGCGTCCACGAGGGTTTTGCTCCTGAACCGGACCGCAGCAGCATGAAGAAAAAACACGCTACCTTCATCTTGGCCGTGGTCGTATAATGGGTCGCCAAGCAGAGGCGTTTTAGATTGAGCTAAGTGGTATCGAATTTGATGACGCCTTCCAAAGTTTGTTTTGCAAAGTACGACACTCGCTAAACGACTGCATGCTAGCGTTGTAATGGTTGTGGTCGCGGGGAGTCCGCCTGCGGCTGAGCCTACTTTTTTTCCTCTTTGAACAATGGGCAGCGATACTTGCATGTCGTGATAGTCAGTGGGAGGACAAATCGCCAGATACCACTTGGTCACTTTGTGTGTTTTAAATAGCTCACGATGTGTTTTGTAGCTAACGTCGCTTTTGGCTGCCAACACAATGCCGCTAGTTTGATTGTCTAGCCGGTTAATTAGTCCGCATTCACCACCAATATCTTTCATGCGCGGAAAATGGTGAGCAATTCTTTGTTCCAGACTGTCATTGGAACCAAGCACTGATGTTGTCGGTAGTCCTGCCGGTTTATGCAGCGCTAATAGATCGTCACTTTCCCAAATTTTTTTGATAGGGCCGTCTGATGAACGTATGGAGAAGTCTTTCACAACCAACTTATCACCAGCCTGTAGGTCTTTGCCTTTACTAAATGGCTTTCCATTTAGCGTGACGTAACCTTCGGCTATCAGCCGTTTCGCAAGACCACGAGAAACACCGAGTGCTTGAGCCACGAAAACGTCCGCTCGGCTTGCGACGTCGCAGGTGATAATTACAGACTCAGACAAGGTAAAACTAAACCTTCAGAAATTGTTTCGCTCGCAGCGGGAGCTATTGCAAGGGCGTTGGCGTGCGCAAGAGAGGACAATTGCCCCGACCCCTGCTTCTCTAAAGGCGTAAATGTGACAATCCCTTGAGGGGTAGTCTGCGTCACTCCTCTAATGAAGTGGGTGCGACCACGCTTTTTGGTATAAGTCGTCGTAAGTTTTGCATAGTTGGGCACCAACGGAACCGAAGCCCCAAGCATTTTTTCAATTGTTGGCATTACGAATAACCGCAGGCAGACCATCGCGGAAACTGGGTTGCCTGGCAGACAAAATACAGGGGTTCCATTAGGACAGATTGCTAGTTTGAAAGGCTTCCCTGGTTTGATAGCAACTTTGTTAAACGTAATAGAAGCGTTCATCTCAGTCAGCACTGCAGAAAGATGGTCTGCATCTCCGACTGAAGCACCGCCTATGGTAATTACCACGTCGGACTGCATGCATGCTTTTCGAAGCGTATGAAATAGGTCTTCTGGGGAATCTCCCACTTGGGTGGTGGTAATGCCATTTGCATATTTAGCCAAGTGCAGGCTGGTTTGACAGCCGTTGGTTTCAATTACTTTTCCCGCGGTTCGCTCGCGCGGATGATTAACCAGTTCCTTTCCGGTAGTGACAAGGTGGATGTTCACTTTCCGGTGGGTGGAGGCCACGGTGATTCCCGCACCTTTCATTAAGGCAACTAATGCAGGAGTAACAAGGGTTCCTTTTCGCGCGAGGAGGTCACCTTCTTTGACGTCTTCGTCTCTTATTCGGATGTTTTTACCCAGCCGAGGTTTCTCTAGAAAAGTAACTAAGTCACCCTTTGTGGCTGCATTTTCTTTCATTACTACCGCGTCTGCTCCATGAGGAACTGCAGCGCCTGTCATTATTTTTGCGATCGTTCCTTGCTGGAGCGATTCAGGTTGATCGCCAGCAAAAATAGTTTGCGATACTGAAAAACTTCCAGGAAGTTCGTTGCTGCGGACCGCATAGCCGTCCATCGCTGAGTTATCAAAACCTGGCAATGCCAATGGGGCAGAAACATCAGCAGCCAGGTACTGACCTACTAGCTGCTGCAAGGGGATTTCTTCTAGTGGTGTCGGCGATCCTGCCGCAAGGCAAAAATCCAGTGCATGCCTCCAGGTGATCATTTTTTTCGACGTGGAGCGCGCTTGGCCTGTCGTGCTGCTCTTTTGGACTTTTTGCGATCGTAGACCTCGTACACTATTACAGAGTCGCCAGGGACCAACTTCGAACTCGGAGGAATTTTGTTAATCCTAGCCATGTCTCTGGGCGTTAGACCAAACCTCTTACCAATTTTGGCGAGCGTGGTTTTTTTACGAATTTTTAGTGTCTTTCTTGTTCTGCCGATTCGTTTCTCTGAAATTTTCATATGTTCCGGAGAGCCCGCGGTCACCACGTGCAACCTGGCAGGGTCCAAGAACTTGACGTTGTTGTACTTTTGCCCTTCTGGGAGAAAGACCTGCAGAACCATCCGTGGGTGCAAGTGAGTTTCTTTATCAAGGCCATTCCACTTTGCGATATCGTGTGGGTTGATACCCAAGTTTTTGGCGATTCTATGCTGGGAGTCACCAATCACTACGCGGTAGAATTGTTGTTTCGTACCTTTGACAGACATTTTTTTATCCGGCACCGCCACAATAAGCAGACTGCCAGGTTTTCCCTCTGGCACACCGGCACTGTACAGATCGTCATCAGCTTCACGCATCCGTTCGTACTTTTCTTTTTCTGAGGATTTGGGAACCACCAGCTTTTGACCGCTTGCAACTTCGGATTGGTGCCGAAGTCCATTGTTGCGTCTCAATTTATGGCGCGATACGCCGTGAATTTTTGCGATGTCTTCAAACCGTTCTCCGGCGCGTACCGTGTAGTACGTTTTCTTAGGCTGTTTGTACCGCTTCGCGAATTTACTTTTGGTGCCACGTGGTAAGTATACTCTGTAGGGACGGTCGACTTTTGGAGTTTGGCCGCGTCTCAGATGCGGGTTAAGCGTTTTAATTTCGTCTTTCGTTGCTCCGGTCGCTCTAGCGATAGAGGAGATGGATAGCGAGTGGCTGGTAGTTACCTGGTCAAACGTTACTTCAGGATCGAGCGTGATATTTTTAAAGCCAAATACTTCGGGATTGTGACCCACAATTGACGTCGCTAGGGTTTTGGCAACGTAAAGAGTGGCGCCCCAGGGTAGAGAGTTTTCGTATTCGCACAGCTTCCAGTAGTCGTTGGTGTTGTACTTTGTAATGGCATGCAATACGGCGCCATAGCCTGCGTTGTAGGCCGCCATCGCCAGCTCCCAGCTACCAAACCGAGCGTAGAGATCGTGCCAGAACATGGTGACCGCTTCGGTAGAACGAAACGGATCGTAGCGTTCGTCAACTCCTCGATCGATCATCAATCCATACATTTTTCCTGCCCGCTTCATGAATTGCCAAATGCCAACGGCACCTGCATAGCTCAGTGTGTTGGGGTTATAGCTTGATTCGATCATCGAGACGTAAACCAAGTCTTGTGGCAAGTTCGCTTTGGCCATGGTCGCGCGAATCGTTTTTTGATACCGCCCTCGACGCTTGAGCCACGTACCGATAATATTTCTTCCGCGAGGGTCGTTTCTGTAGAATTCTAGGTAACGGATAATTCTGTGGTTCCATACGACCGGTAGGTCCGGCATATTTCGAATTTCGCCAAGCCAAGGCAAGTCCGGACGCAAGTCTAGTGGGTTGACTGTTTTTTTCTTTGCATCGCTAGGGTACTTGGGCTCGATCCATGGGTTGGACGCGTCGCCGAACGTCTCGTATTCGAACTCTTTTTGTAGTTCGCTTGGGTTACGACAGTCTAAATCTAACGGGCATCCTCTCACGTGGCCTCGTCTGGTGTTGTCCGCTCGCTCCACAGGAGACGCGAAGGCGGCTTGAAAGCTACAAATTGTCGCAGTTATGGCTAAGTATTGCAGTTTCATTATAAGACGATGATATTTCGGCCTGGTCATAGGTTCAACTTTTGTCTAAGGTGGCCCCAGGGTTACCATGCTAGGGACAACAGAACTAATCGTAATTTTGCTAATGATCATTGTCGTCTTTGGAGCGAATAAACTCCCAGGGCTCGGAGATGCGTTAGGCAGGAGCATCAAGAACTTCCGAAGGGCTGCGTCTGGCAAAGATGAGCTTGAAGTAAGCGAAAAAGACCAACTTCAAGCGAGTAGCGAAAAGTCTAAACTTCCCACAGAGGAAGCTGAAGTTGTTGAAACCTAAGGACTTCTTAGTTTCTGTAACGTAGCTGCCAACGAAGTTCTTGGATTGCTCATACCAAGCTCTTTGGTGGTTTCAAGTTCGCGATTCCGCAAAGAAAGACCCAGAGCCGCCGCAGCAAATAGTGGCAAACTCGGGTTAAAATAGAGCGCTGAACGCACTGCGTACCGCGACACCCAAGACGCACTTTTTGCGATGGTTAATAGAGAGGCGCAATAGTTCGGTCTCTTGGAAGCTACCGCCACCACGTCTCGTTCGGTAACGTTGGGGTTGGACAAATAAATGGATAGAACGGACGGATGAGGGTCATCTCGCACCCGAGCCAAGATGTTGCGGTCGCTGGTTCGAGCCAGTGATTTGCGAAATCCGAGCGGTTTAGATGTTTCGACCTTTAATTGTTCGGGAGAGACGTGATGCATTGCAAGGGCGGTTAGTATCGATGCAAGTGGTTGATTTAAAAGAGAAATAGCCGTTGCTTGCAGTTCTATTAGACGTGGCGGGGGCAGGAGCTCATACAGCAGTGCGGAAGCAAATGATAACAAAGAGATCGTTCGATCCGCGGTAGCAAAGGGATCACGGCACAGCTTGACTAGGTCGGTGATTATCTGTTCTTTATCGCCCGTAAGCACCATTGACTGAATTAAGACCCTTCGTTGTTCCCAGGTTTGAATTCCACTCAACGTCATCCAGCGGGTAGATGGACGCTGATTATGACGCAAGTTGTCTAAATCGCCCATATTTTACTCGATTGCCCTATCACCACCATGATAATACTCCAACATTGCTAGGAGATTCCAATGTCTGACCATCGAGTGATCAAGCGGTACGCAAACCGCAAACTGTACGATACCCAACATTCCAGGTACGTGACCCTTGAGCAGATATCTCAGATGGTCCGCGAAGGGGATGACGTAAAAATCATCGATAATAAAAGTCAGGAAGACTTAACGTCGGTAACCCTCGCTCAGATTATTTTCGAAGAAGAAAAGAAAAAACGAAGCTTTCTTTCTCTTCAGACCATGAGAAATCTAATTCAAAACGGTGGTGAGTCCATCAACGCTTTCGTTCACGAAGCCAAAGAGCGTGTGACCAATATTTTGCCGCATGAAGAGAAAGATGCGGATCCCAATAGTGAAGTGAAAGTTGAAGATGCCGACACTTATGCCGGCCGGGTTACTCCTCTTGGAGAAATGAAAGAATGGCTTGACCAATCCAAGCGAACCGTTGACGAGTGGCAAAACAAAATCGAAAGCAACATTCGAAACGCTGTAGGACAAATCACTCCTATTCCAGGAGCTGCAAAGCAAATCGCGGAACTACGTGAGCGCCTCAGGGACCTGGAAGCTAAACTGGGTCGTTCCGCTAACAAAGACGAAGAACGCAAGAGCTAACCGCCACAAAGCGTCGCAATCGCAAGCGCTATCTATTTTATTCCGAGCAGCTGGTTTAGCAGTTGTTTAACGGAGTCATTACTGTTGCTGCACTGAAACGCGTGATTAAGGAGTTTTTGCTTCTCCGCAAGTTCGTCTTGATGAAAGGTTCCAGCTCTCGTGAGCTCAATGCCTTGCGCTTTCGCGTAGCGCTTCTCCGCGATGGCAGCAAGGATTCGTTTTTCCTTATCTGCAATGCTTTTTAACTCTACGGCCATTTTGTCGCAATCTTTTTGATTATTGACTGAGGCGGAAGCTACGAGACCGACGATTCTTACCCCTTCTTTTGCCAGGTCCATGTATTCTTTGGCCGGTTCCACCAAAGCTCTTCGGCGTTTGTTTGGTATCTTTATTTCGGAGCCGCCAATAGCCTTCACGTCGACGCCAGCTCCCTCAGGACGAACCTTCTTCTTTTTCTCCACGTCGCTACTCCCGCAACCAAGAATAAGCATTGATAATCCGACCGATAGAATTTTCCCCATTTTTTTCACCCTGTTAGAATGATAGCGGAATCTTTCACTGGTTCAAAGCTGATTGCCATTGTGATGAATATTTGGTATCGGAATACAGATGCAGCTTGAGTGGAAAACACATCCCGCAGGCCGAGAGCCTCAAAAAGTGTTGCTTATCGCTGCCGTGTGTATGGTGACGTGTGCCGCAACCTACATATCTTTGGGCTCGCTGTTTCTTGCTCTGTTGTCCTTTGTCGTGTTGCTACTCGCCGTCACACCATTTATTTTCCCGACGACCTACGTCGTGGACCGTAAGGGAATCTCAGAACGGCGCCTAGGCACTGTGCGCCAACGCCATTGGAAAGATATTGCAAGAGTGGACTCAGGTAAAAACTGGCTCCTTGTGTCTCCTTTTTCGACCCCGAGATGGCTAGATAAATATCGAGGGCTAGTGGTTTGGACAGAAGGTACTTCTCACGAAGAGCTCAAGTCGATGATCGAAGCGCAAATTGAGAGTCATGCCTGAGCTCTCTGAGGAAGAGACAATACTCTTTAACAAGCTCGCTAAACAGGTCGTAGCCAGGGGGATGGGTACACCCGCAATTCTGTTTCTCGAAACCAGCAAACCTTTAGGATTCGTCGCGAGTCAGGTTATGGTTTTCTTTCGGCCATTCGTCCAGATGGTGATTTCCGACCCGGTAAATTACGAGACGCTTAGAACAAGTCTTGAAAGGCGGGGAACAATCGAAGAGTTGATCAAATGCATAGAGAAGCAGATGTGAACTATCGTAGATCTTCTTTTACTGCTGCTACCGAGTAAGACTGCTGCTCCTCAATGCACCACGCAGTCAACCTACCTCCCCAAACGCATCCCGAATCCAAAGATATCCACCTCTTTTTTTCGCGATGCCCAAGGCTTGCCCAGTGTCCAAAAAGGATTTGCCGCTGCAATTCTTTCTGCCGTTTTACCTTGTACCAAGGTAGCAAGTGGGAAGGTGCGTCTTCTGGTGCGGATTTGGTTTGAAAATTCATACTGCCGTCTTCTTCGACGTAACGGGCTAGGGTAAACCATTGCGCCGCCTTGGAGGTTGCTAGTACGTTTTTTCCTTTGTTGATCTTCTTGGAAAGGCGCTGGGACAGATCCATTGCTTCTGCTATGTCCCAATGAGGCGCGATACTTGCGTGAACGACAAGATGTTTTTTTAGTTCTATTGCGAAAGGCCATGTCTTGATGTAGCCAAGCCACTTTTTTGACTTTGGGTGGTTTAGAATCGTTTCAATCGTGTCGAGCGGTTTAAGCTGACGCTCACCGTTATTAGTCGCAAGCAAATGAAGTTCGTGGTTTCCCAATACCGAAGACACAGAGTCATCGTGCTTTTTCATGAATTGCAGGACCTCCAGACTACCAGTTCCACGATTGATCGTGTCACCACAAAATATCAGGTGGTCGCTCCCTGGAGTAAAGTGTATCTTGCGCAGAAGCTTCTGTAAGGAGAGGAAGCATCCTTGGACGTCTCCGAGCACGTAAGTTGGCACAATGGTCCTGTTAGCTGTCTTCCATATTTCGCAGCGCGCGTGGCAAGTCCATCAGCGTCTGATTGGGCGCACCGACGAGCAGAGCGGGACGAACATTGGAAAGTCCCCACGGTTCGACCGTGCCTGTGGTGATAGCGAATGCTCCACCGTCGATTCTGCCTACCACGCCAAGTCCGCTCTGGACCTCGATTCGCGCAGTTTGACGAACTTCATCGGGGATACCGCTGACGTCAATCTCTTCAATGCCGCGCTCGCATGTTAGAGCCAAGCGGTAGTTAGCGACTCGCCTTTCTAACATCAACACGTTACCCAGAGAACTGGAGTATACAGAGTCCCATTTTCCTGCCGGCCCATGCTTAGCTACTTCTTGAAAGCCGGTATGGAACAGTTTGGTTTCGTTGATTTGTCTGGCGAGCAATCCACTTGTGGTAAGCACGGTATCGACAAGCCCGCGGGCGTGCAGATCAATCACGTCCGAGTGGGCGTCTTTCGTCCACCAACTTCCAGGCTGATGGGAGGCGCATCCAAGAAAAACGTTTCTCGCGCTGCTACCTTTCAACCACTCTGCTAAAGCGCATGCTACTTCGGGGGCGCTTCCCGTGTCAGAAAGTCTGCGGTCGCCATTCCACAAAACAGTATTGCCTGGCAGACGATGAATCGCGTCGAAGTGAAAGTATCGTCCTTCCCACGGCGGCTTCAAAGTCATTTTATTTCCGATACGAATCTTGTCAACCATGTCGAAGTCATCCGGCACGGCGATATGGGTTTCCCCTCTAGGATTAAGTGCAATCGAAAGAATTCCACGTGGAGTCAGCCCTCGTTTGCGAAGTTCTCTTAGACCTAGGGCTACCGCCGCTGGGTCGCGGTAGTGAAACACACGAGCTGGAATCATCTACACCTCATGCCAGCAAATACTCAAAAATTCAAGAGAATTTCGAATACTGAATTCGAAAATGGTATTGTCGATAACATAATTCTACGATGAGCAGTCCAACCATAGTGAACCGACTTAAACCACTTATCACCCTAGTCGCGGTTGCAGCAGGAATTTGGATGCTTGGTCGTCTAATCGACGTAAATCAACTAATTACGTGGATCCAAGGGCAAGGCATCCTTGGGGCTTTCATTTTTTCGATCCTTTACGCGGTTTTCGTGGTCGGGCTACTTCCCGGGGCCATCCTGACTCTCGCAGCCGGATTTTTGTACGGCTTATGGGGAGGTGTGGCGGTTGTATTACCTGGAGCGATAGTAGGAGCTGGAATTTCGTATCATCTGTCGAAACGCTGGGGGCGCAGCCGAGTCGAAAGTAAGATGGAGAATTTTCCCAAGTTCATGGCGTACAGCCGCGCGGTATCCGAGAGAGGATTTTTTGTTGGTACGTTACTTCGGCTGTCTCCTGTGATTCCCTTTGGGTTGCTTAACTACTTTTTGGGTGTCACGAAAATTTCTCCACGAGACTACTGGTTGTCGACCAGTGTCGGAATCATCCCCGGAACGTTTCTTTATGTGTATTTGGGGAGTACGGCCGCCGAGCTAAGCAAGGTCTCAGAAACTGGCGGGTCCGAGAAAATGATCATCAGTGTGGTCGGTCTGGTCGTTACGCTGATCACGGTAGTATTAGTGACCCGTAGCGCGAATAGGATACTCAAAGAGTCTGAGAACGCTTCAAGCAACTGAGATCGTTTCTTTTTTTAGATTCGGCGTGGCGGTGGCGAGGGACGTGCTACAATTATCAAATGGGCAGATTCGTTCTAATAGCTCTCATGACCGTATCTTTTTCTGCGAGCGCGTTGTCGCTTCGTATCGAAAATAGCGATTCGAAAGCCCATACCATCCAATACAAGTGCAACGGCTCGTCGTTCTCTAAGACTATCAGCGCGAGCAGGACGGGGACCTACACCCTTCATTCGACGGCTACAAGTTGTACGATTACTGGTGGTTCTGTAGCTTTTCCTAGTAAAGCGATAGCTAGTGGGGAAAAGTACAAAATCAAGAACGCTAAAGCATCCAAGCAATAGTCTTTTGAATAAGCCCTTCTTTTAATCGTCCACCCATAGTGAAATTGATTTGTATTGTTGGTCTGATTGGCTGCGTCTCGAGCCCTCCTCAGACTCCGCAAATCCTCACCGACCAAGAGTTGCAGGCGCTCCCTAACGCATTTCAGGTGGTGTACGAGAAGTCCAAAGATCCTGAAGTTGGCGCTCTCGTTAACCTGGCCTCATCTTCTGGCGGCGTTCATGAAAAGGCCCACTTGATCAGTAGACTCTATAAAATCGGTGATATTGGTACTTGGATTTTAGTTACTCGTTGTAATTCTAAGCGCTCCTCGCACTTTTCGCCTTCCAAAAATAGAATCTACATTTGTTTGGACGACGTCAAAACGATGAAACACGTCGCGAAAGATAAAAGCGAAATGGGAGCGCTCCTTTGGATGGTGGTGTTGCATGAAATAGCTCACGCCATGTTGCAAGAATACCGAATTGACTCGGAATTAGAAGAGCTTATGGCTGACGTGTTTGCGATGGAATTGCTGACTCGTAACAGTAACGGAAGGATTGGTGGTATCATTGTGGAGAGTATCTTTAATTATTGGAGCTGGTTCTCCCAAAAATATCCTCAGTCTTCCAATGACCCTCACATGGATCATTTGTCTCGAGGACGATTAGTGCAGTGCTTGGGCGCTCATTATCAGGGAAAGACCTTGCCGTTTAGCGGCTGTAAGAAAGTGATTCGGAGAGCCGCTTTGGCGCTGGATAAGACCATACGGCCACTTTCACGGGTAGTTGACGACGATCACTATCGTCGACTAGCTGAGGCAATGAAGTAGCTGACAAATTTTGTCACGAACAGGTGAGTGAATATCGATAATTGGGTAGGGTGCGGTGTGTCCATTGATCCAGACTCCCTCCGTTCCGTCATTGCAACAGATTGTGGTTCAACTACGACGAAAGCTATTTTAGTCGAGCGAAACGACCAAGGGGAGTACCGCCTTGCCACTCGCGGCGAAGCTCCTACTACCGTTGAAGCCCCGGTGGAAGACGTTACTCGCGGGGTGATTAATGCGGTTACCGAGCTGCAAGAGTTACGCGGTCGCAAACTTTTGGAGGAGCAAAACGGAGAGCAGCGTATCCTCCGACCACAAAGCGGTGATGAAGGAGTCGATGCTTACATCTCCACTTCATCGGCAGGAGGAGGGCTGCAAATGATGGTCGCCGGAGTAGTAAAGTCCATGACGGCAGATTCTGCGATGCGTGCGGCGCTTGGTGCGGGAGCTATCGTGATGGATACCATTGCGACCAACGACAAACGGTTGCCGCATGAAAAGATTGAACGTATTCGTCACCTTCGCCCTGACATGATTCTTTTCGCTGGGGGGACCGATGGTGGTACGGAAAAACACGTGATCGGTTTGGCTGAGTTGCTAAAGGCTGCAAAGCCAAGACCACGTCTCGGTAACAGTTACGACCTCCCGGTGATCTATGCCGGCAATCAAAAGATTCATGACCAAATTAAAGAAATTTTGGGTGATGACGTGTCGCTCCAGATAGTTGACAACGTTCGTCCTGTTCTGGAATTAGAAAACCTGGCTCCAGCGCGTGATGCGATTCATGACCAGTTCATGGAGCACGTGATGGCGCAAGCGCCAGGTTACGATAAGCTAATGAGCTGGGCCGATGTTCCCATCATGCCGACCCCAGGCGCCATGGGACTCATGATACAGACGGTAGCTCAGCAAAATAATGCAAACGTCGTAGGCGTAGACATTGGCGGTGCTACCACGGACGTCTTTTCCGTCTTTTCTGGTGAGTTCAATCGTACGGTGTCTGCAAACCTTGGCATGAGTTATTCGGTTTCTAATGTGCTTGCCGAAGCAGGAATTGAGCGCATCCAAAACTGGGTTCCTTTTAAGCTTGAGCAAGCAACACTGCGGGACCGAATCGGCAACAAAATGATTCGGCCTACGACAATCCCGCAAAGTCTTGAAGAGTTGCAAATCGAGCAGGCCATTGCTCGAGAGGCACTTCGCTTGGCATTCGTTCAGCATAAAGCATTCGCAGTAAAACTATCTGGCGTGCAGAAGGCGCGCACCATCTCGGATGCTTTTGCGCAAGACGACTCAAACTCTCTAGTAGACATGATGGCGCTTGATTTGGTAGTTGGCTCCGGGGGAGTACTCTCTCATGCACCAAGACGAATGCAGAGCATGTTAATGATGATCGATGCTTTCGAAGTAGAGGGCGTGACAGAAATCGCCGTGGACTCCATTTTTATGATGCCTCATCTTGGAGTTTTATCTACTGTCCACCCGAAGGCCGCGGCAGAGGTGTTTGAAAAAGATTGTATGGTTCGCTTGGGGACGGTAATCGCTCCCGTCGGCAAAATGAAAGACAACCAGGAGCTTGCCACTGTAGAACTTAATGGTGGTAAGAGCGTGAACTTGAAACAGGGAGAGCTGCAATTCTTACCACTTGCCGATGGAAAAACCATGCAGGCAGTTATCAAACCAGCTCGCAACATCGATGTCGGCGGCGGTCCTGGTGCTCCCGTTACCAAGACTCTAAGAGGCGGCGTTTGCGGTATTATTTTTGATGGCCGCGGTCGTCCCATACGACTTGCTGCCAGCGAAGCTCAACGCAAACTTCTGGAACTGTATCCTTCGCCAACGCTCGCGGCTTAAGTCATATCCATTTGCCTACTACAAGATATCGCTGCTTTTAGCCTCGACGAGCTCAAACGACTGCCACCTGTGGTTACGTTCTTTCTCTGCTTGCGACTCCGACATGCACATTAGGATTTCGCCATTGTTTCTATGGATCTCAAATGTGTGCTTCATCAAGGTTAAACGATTTTGGCCGCTGGAATTAAAGTTACGAAGCGCTACGCCGACAAGCAATCCTTTGTGATACAGGCAGGCCCCTTGCGGAATTTGAAATGGAAGCGCGGCGCTTCCCGGAGCTGCTGCGCCCCCAGCATAAGACCATCCGCCACTTCGAGATTCCGTTTTTGAGGCAAGCAAGGTACCTTGAATATAGCCATGGTCGACTTTTATGCGTGAAAGCTCTGAAGAATGGGGACCAACCACTTCGAAGTCGAAAGCGAGCCCAAAAGAACCAACAAGGTTCCCCTGCAAGGTGTCCAAACTGCCATATTTGGTGTCGGCAGGATTCCTGTAACGAATCGTTCGTGGAGGGCCTGAAAAAACGCCCCCGACTGAATCATTAGGGATAACCAGTTGACGTAAGTTGAATCCGACGCCGAACGGGTACCAGTGCTCACCTTGTTTCGACACGAACGCCCCTGGAATGACTTTGATATTCGATTGCTCGAGGCGATGAATGACCACAGGAGCCAGCGTTGTTTTGGAAACCCAATGCAATAAGCGCGCGCCATTGTCTTGATATACGACCCTCACAGCGTCTTCAATTTCAGCAACGACCGGGCTCGTAGCGAAAGTGACGTGTACGCCTCCACTGGGTCTTGTTACGGTGTCAGGAACCTTCGAACCAAATGTTAAGTCGTCGATGTTCGTTCTTGGAATCCATGCGTAACGAGGAAACTTGGTAAACGAAGTTCCGATCCACGTTGGGACGGAAGTCTTGAACTTTCGTGGATACGCAGAGATCGGCTCAGGAGTCTGGCACCCCAAACTTCCAAGAATGACGTACAGAATACTAAATGTAGATACTGAGCGAATGGCCTATGCTATCACAAGGGAGGTTCTCTTCGGTGACTGTCATTCAGGTGCCTTTCGTTGTAATTCAAACCTGGTGCATCGTTAGTTGGTGAGGTATATCGAAATGGTGTGCAGAAACTTTCTAATCCCGTGATTCGGCGGGACGAAGGTAGAGCACCAAGCAAGGAACAGTACTAAAGTGAAATTATTTGTAGGTGGAATTAGTTGGAACACAAACGAAGCTGGACTTCGTCAAGCATTCGAATCGTTTGGTCCATTAGGTGAAGTTGTGGTTGTTTACGATCGCGACACAGGTAGGTCTCGAGGATTCGGATTCGTGACATTTGAAAATGGTGATGATGCGACAAACGCAATTCAAGAAATGGACGGTCAAGATCTTGACGGTCGAACCATTCGAGTAAGCGAAAGCAAACCTCGCGGAGACAGACCACAGCGTCGAAACTAGTTTCTAGTTAGTCTTTGAAAAGCGCGTCCTTCGGGACGCGTTTTTTTGTGTCAGCTACTTACTCTGTCAGCTGACATCGGTGTCAGCTTTCTGTCACAATCTCGAATTCGCGCTAAATGACTTCAATATGTTACGAGTTGGCACGAAGCGTGCACTAGTGTTCGCCATGCTTAAGAATACACTAATTTTTATCGTCGGAATCGCTTCGACCGCTTCCGCTCAGCAGAATCCGTATCCAGACTCTCCACCGCCGGGCACCATCACCGAGCGGCCAAAAAACAACTATCCAGGAACCGATAATCCTTCCCCTGAAAACACCTCAACTATGAACGGACAGCTCGTTCCCGTTGGTGAGAGGAACCAGTACGTATACAATTATCCGAAGACAAACATTTCGATCAACCCTATTGGAGTGATTTACGGAATGTACGGTGTCTCAGCATCCCATGCGTTGAACATGAATGTCGCTATTCGTGCAGACTTAGCTTTTTTTGATAATGACTTTGGAAGTAACGTAAGTTTCACTGCTGCTGCCCCCATTTACTTTCGAAAAGTATACTCTGGCTTTTATCTTGAGCCCGGTATCAAAATCGGCTCGATCTTTCATGACGACTTCAAAGGAGCCGTTGTGAATGTAGGATGGCATTGGATTTGGGACTCCGGTTTTAACGTTTCCATAGCCGGAGGTGCCGCACGCGGTCTCTCCAATCGAGAGGAGGAAATTGTTCCAACTGGTTATTTCCGTACGGGATTCGCTTTTTAGCTAGGTAATCCACCAACGATTTTTGCGGCGCGGCCTTTTGGTCGCGCTTTTGTTTTTCGGGATTTTATAAACGTCATGGGTGTATTGAACTGGTCAAAAAAACTAAATTAGGCAGCTAGCCAAACTTACGTGTTGGCACGCAAAATGCATTCTTGTCGTACATGCAGTCGTACATGCATCGGATTATCATCCTCGTTTGTTTATTCGTCGTCACAGAAAAACGATCTGCTCATGCGGATAGTGTTACTGCCAAAAGAAAAATTGATAGTTACGTTGCAGGACCACTGATTGACATCGAAACAGACTACCCTAGGTTCACTGTTGCCATTGATCCCATATTACTTTCGCTTGGGGTCGTCAGCGTTTCATCGTCGTATTCGCTGAGTCGGCATGTTGCTGTTCGAGGGGACTTCACTTATCTCAAAGCGCAACGAGAAGAAGGGCTGATGTTTGCTACATTAGGGGCTCCGCTGTATTGGAAACAGGTCTATTCAGGTATGTTCATCGAACCTCACATCAAATTTGGCTCCTTTTTCCAAAATGATTTTACCGGACTGGGAGTGAATGCCGGGTGGACATGGTTGCAGGACGAAGTGGTTGTCATTACGATTGCTGTTGGTGGCGCAAAAGGATTATCGAATCCCGCACAGGTAGTACCGACGGGTTACTTGCGAGCGGGGGTCGCTTTCTAACATTACAATTGTCGGCAATATTGACGAGTCCTCTTGCTGCTGGCTAACAACTTTGGTGTTAGGGTACGGTGTGATTCGACAATTATTGGTTATTTCGTTAGTTCTTGTGGCCTGTGGCGATGACAACAATGAGTGTTTTGTAGCCTTTGAAAAAGGAGATGATGGCAACGCGTCTCCACTCACTGTTGCTGCTGGTCAAGCCAGCGCTGGCAAGCTGGTTGCCGCAGACTTACCCAACAAAGCGTTGGCTCAGTGGGAGCCAGGAGACTTTGTGATCGCCAATGAAAACGTAGCAATGGTGATAGAAGATGTTGGCGTTTCGAATCTCTACGATCCCTGGGGTGGACGTCCGGTCGGCATTGCCGCCATGGACAACGGCGCGATGGTCAGGCCGGCAACACTTGGCGAGATATTTTTCGCAACAGGGCGAGAAACCGTTTTGACAGAACACGTAGGCGTGCTTAACGATGGAAGTAACGGAGAAGCTGCTGTGATTCGAGTGACTGGTAGGCTCAGCCCCATTCCTTTCGCGGAAGGAATTTTATCGCTCGTATATCGCGACACCTACGAGGACATTGAGACGGCTATCGACTACGAGCTTAAGCCAGGTAGTAACCACGTTGACGTTTATAAAGTTCACAATTGCAGTCGCGACAGAGACGTGGAGATTGTCTCTCAAGTGCACGGGTTCATGTTTACGAAACGCACAGGACTGTTTGCCCCTGGCTACGGCTTCGATGCCGCGGATCAAGATGTGGACTGGATCGCGCAGGTCGCCGCCGATGAAACCGGATACATCTACGAATCTCCTAGTGGTCAAATGGATGCTGGTATCGCGGCAGCTGGTTTTTACTCTACGTTCACGGAAGGCGTAACCATCGAGGCATGCGGTACCACACGAAGGCACTTAGCCCGTATTACTATCGGTGGCCCAGGAATCAACGAACTTCAAGCCGCAAGGGAAGGGAGCGACTTTACAGAGACAGTCTCCGGAACCGTAACATTTTCCGATGGTTCACCAGCAGCGGGTGCTCGAGTTCACTTTCAAAACAGCGAAGGATACCTCACGCGCGTTTTGGTTGATGCTAATGGAAACTTTACAGCAAAGCTCCCTGATGATGGAACTTTGACTGCTACGGCCTACCTTCAGAATCAGAGTCTCGCGGGTCCAATGAGTACCTCCGGAACGCTCGATCTTGTCATTCCAGATTCGGGAACGATTCAGGTCTCGGCGACAGAGGGGGGCAGTCCTGTGCCTGCACGTATACAAATTCTGCCAGTCAGTGAAATGCTTCCTCGTATTTTCGACGAATGGGGGGAAGCGCGAATCATGCAAGACCGGCATGCGGTCGAATATACTGTCGACGGAATGGCATCAATCCCCGTACCACCAGGGACTTGGAAAGTAATCGTTTCTCGCGGGTTCGAATACGACATCCATGAGCAAGACGTTGTGGTGACTGCGGGGCAAACTGCGTCAGTTGCGGCTCCCATTGCACGAGTTGTTGATTCCACTGGGATCATGTGCGCCGACTATCACATTCACACGCACTTCTCACCCGACTCAGAAGATCCTATCGAAAGGAAACTGCGTGCCGTTGTCGCTGATGGTCTCGAAATTCCTGTGCGTTCCGATCATGAATGGGTAGGTGGTTTTGCAGATGATATTGCTGCCATGGGACTCTCGAATTGGGCTTTCGGGCTACCTTCTATTGAGGTCACCACCGTGGGGCAGTTTGGTCACTTTGGCGTTGTGCCACTGGAGCCGCTCGTTGGCGAACGTAACAACGGTGCACCTGAGTGGATTGCCTACCCGACCAATGCTAATCTCGAAAAGCCTGTGGAACTCGTAAAACCTCCAGAGTTATTTCCTCTGATCAAGTCTCGCCCTGAGTCTCCCGCAATTATTATTAACCACCCCAGAGGGATGTTTGGCTATTTTGATAACGTAGCCTACGACAGAGTTTCTGGTGAAGGACGAGAAGGCATTTGGGACAGTGGGTTTGATTCTATCGAGGTATTCAACGACAGCGGTTGGCTTTCCAACAGAAATCGTACCGTAGAAGATTGGTTTTCATTTCTTAATCGAGGGGAAAAGAAATTCGCGGTGGGGTCATCAGACAGTCACGACATTGTAAATACTCCAGTGGGGTACCCGCGAACGTGCTTGCAGCTTGGAACGGACGTTCCAAGTCAACTGACGAACGAAGCGGTTCGTGACGCAACTACTGCAGGACACTCAGTCATCAGCGGAGGCATATTAGTGACGGTCGACGTGGCATCGAAGGGACCGGGAGAAACGGCAACAGGGGTTGGCGCGATGGCCACTGTCAATGTGACGTTGCAAGCTCCCTCGTGGGTTTCAGTAGAAGCTATTGAATTCGTAGTTGATGGCCAAACTTTAGAAGATAGAATGGTTTTACCAACTGATGCAGATCCTTTGAATCCTACAATCAGGTATACGGGAACTTTTTTGGCCCCGGTCGATCCGTCGGGCAGTTACGTGGTAGTTGCTGCGTATTCTAGTGGGACTCTGGCACCGGTCTTTCCAGGAGAAAAACCGTTTGGGGTTTCGAATCCTATCTTCCTTGAGCAATAGCTTTTTGGGCTGTTGCTCGAGAAATAAAGATGGTTGTTTCCAGAAGAAGGGTTAGCGCACTTGCCGACGCAAAACAAAATACAGCCGCATAGGTCGAAGGAATCATAAAAATCATTAGTGGTGATGGCACACGGTAGTGAGGCTCGGGGAACATCACCCATAATGCCATCGCTGGAACGTAAGCCAGAAACAATCCCGCAAGTATCACTCCGTTAACTGCGGCGAGTCGCGAGACTAGCGTTTTCCGGTCTCGAATTAGTAACCATGTGACGACAACAAACACGGCAGTTGATGCGGAACCAAACTTTAGAAGTATCGTAGTTAGGTCGCCGGTGGAGGGAATGACAGAAAGCGTGTACTGCTGACCAAAGAGTCCTAGAAGTCCGTAGTAACTAATAGGAAAGGCCAAAAGTCCCCACATAAATATTTTGCCATCAACTGCGACAATACCGTTTCTAAAAGCTAAGTAGCTGAGAAAGAGAAAAAGTAAAAGGAAAATAGCGCATAGAACAAGCCTTTGCCTGCGTGTTGCTGACGTCTTGGCATCCGCTACAGTAAGCGCCACTTGGTGGTTGTTCTGTAGATTCTTGATTCTCCGTAGATCTTGTTTTCTTACCTTTTCCACAGTGGGAAGAGGTAGCGTAATGGCTTGGGTTAACGTTTTGCCAAAAGAATGGCGGGGAACACTAGTCCCCAAAAGGCAGGCGGTAGTCGGAGCCACGTCTAGAATGGAAGCATTGCTAATCGGAGCTCCAGATGTTACGCCGGCTCCGGCAAGTATGAGTGGTACACTCATCACATTGTCTTCAACCCCTCCATGGCCCCCCGAATCTGTGTGCCCGTGGTCAGCTGTAACGATTACGGTAGTACTTTGGAGATCGATAGATTGTAGTATCTCGAACAATATGCCATCTACTTTTTGAGCTGCGCGCTGATATTCTTCGCTTGCTCCACCGAACTCGTGACCCGCAACATCGACGTCTCCGGTCAGCAAAAATATAAAAGCATGGTCTTCTTCTAATACGTGTAAGCTGGAGTCTCTAAAGCCATCTTGCCAAGTGGAGAAGTGTGCGGTGTTAAATCCAAGTCCTCGCTCTAAGTGACTTCCAAAGAGTTCCGGTAATCCTGGAGATTCATTGCCGACGTAAGCACTTGTCATCTTGGAATCTCGAAGTACTCGCATGATCGTATCTACGGATAACCGATTCCAAGAGAAGTTCATTCGTAATCCGGAAACTTTAGGAGGAACTGACGCGGCAAGAGATACATAGTTTGGTCGAGATATCGATGGGTAGTGGGATGAAGCAATGACCTCTGTACCATTCTGACGTAGGGAATTCAGAGTTTTCATTCTGAAGGACTCATCGACGCGTAGTCCGTCCACCACGATTAAAATCACTCGCTCACTGAGTTTTGGGCAGAGTTGTTGCAAAGTGCCTTCTTTGGCAAGCGTGAGTACTGGACTACTGAGATTCAGCCCGTCAAGAAAGCCGTTGGTAGCCTTGATTGCTCTTACCGCTGCAACAACGGCCATGATAAAAATGGCGAAAGATACAAAGGTCGTTAAGAATACCGGACTTTGCTTTGCCACTCACAACTTCTACCATAAAAGTAAATGAGCTGCGAGCTTGCCGGTTTTGTTGTACTGTAGGTTGTGTCGGCGAATGGAAAGTCAACTTGGGTTACTACGGTGGGAAACGTAGCGAGTGAGTTCCATATAAGTAAGACGCGGATCCGGGTTAAACAAGGCCGCAAAAAAGTGTTGGATCAGGTGTTCGGTGAGGAGACTATTCGTTTCGGTGCCTACGCATCTAATGATGTAATCATTGCCGATGAAAAAGTCTCTGGGTTTCACTGCGTCTTGAAACTACAAGGAGGCGCTTATCAACTCTTAGATGAAGACTCTACTAACGGTACCTATTGCGGGGATATTCGCGTCAACGATGTGATTGTTTCTCTTCCATTTGAATTCAAGATTGGATCAGTAACGGTTCGAGTTTCTCAAAGTGGGGCGTCTGCGGTTCACAAGCTCGCTGCACTAGACCACTATGGGCAGCTTGTGGGGGACAGCGTAGCCATGCGCAAACTTTATGGTTATCTGGAGAAAGTCGCTGGTTCGCAAACCACGGTGCTTCTTAGCGGAGAGACCGGTGTTGGAAAGGAATTGGTAGCAGCGACGTTACATGACAAGTCCTCTCGGGCAGACCACTCCTTTGTAGTTGTTGACTGCGGAGCAATTCCATCCAACCTCATAGAAAGCGAACTGTTTGGCCATGAAAAGGGAGCTTTCACTGGTGCGACAAGTACGCGAGTGGGGGCGTTCGAACAGGCTAGCGGGGGAACCATATTTCTAGATGAGATAGGAGAACTCCCATTGAGCATGCAACCAAAACTTCTCCGCGCTTTAGAAAGTCGAACCGTTAAGCGTGTGGGGGGCACCGAACGAATCCACTGTGATGTACGAGTTGTAGCTGCAAGTAACAAATCGCTGTCGGCTGAAGTTAACAATGGCACCTTTCGAAGCGACTTGTTTTTTCGTTTAGCAGTGGTGGAACTTTCGATTCCACCGCTTCGCGAAAGACTTTCAGATATTCCACTGCTGGTCAGCTTGTTCGAAAGTCAGATCGAAAACGACTTGTCGGCTTCGCCTTTTACCCCAGAGGTCATAGGTGAAATGCAGCGCTACAGATGGCCGGGAAACGTCCGCGAACTCAGGAACGTAGTCGAACGAGCGCTTCTTTTAGGTGCTCACATTCCTACAACGGCTGTTGAAACCGAACCTTCCAGAGACGTTGACATCAAAGTGCCCTACAAGCTCGCCAAGAAGACCTTGGTGGACCACTTTGAACGAGACTATGCCGCTGCGTTGATAGCCCATCATGAGGGAAATGTATCCGCCGCCGCACGTGCTGCAGGAATTGACCGTATGTCCCTTCATAAAATCCTTCAAAGACATAATTTAAAGTAGTGTAAATTTCTCGTCTCTATATTAGATTTCGCGGATGCGAGCCTGTTCGTTTCTTACCGTCTTTTTGTTGTCTGCTTGTCAGGACGAGGTGCCAGGTACCATCTATATCGAGCCTTCCACAATCGTCGACGAAGTGACGTTTTTTCGCTCTCCTTTTCCGTCAGATTCCAGACTCGATGGGGATGGTCACGGTGATTTCACTAATTACCCTACTTACGGCGTGGAGATGATGGGACCCGCTTTATCCATCGCAAGGGACTCGAAAGGGTATTCTCCACAAAGCGCCGTGTACTTTCAAAGTAGAGAACCGCTAGCAGATATTGATGAGAACTTTGTATCTCTCGACTCCTCGAGCCCTTACTGGATTATCGACATTGACAAGGACTCCGCCTCTCTCGGAACTATTTATCCGACGGTGGGACGCGTGCTTCATGAAGGCAGGCTTGTAAAGGGCGGCGATCTGCTTGCAGTCGCCCCGATGCCTGGCGTAATTCTGACTGCCAATACTCAATATGCGTACGTTGTCGGCGAGTCTTTAAAGAAGATGGACGGCTCGAACGTAGATCCAACGTCGCTTGCGGAAGTGAAAGGGTACGAGAGGCTCAAAGAAGTGCTACAGGCTCGCGGACTTGCACCAAATATTGCGGCGATAAGTATCGTAACCACTGGTGATCCTGTGTTGGAAGTAGCGGAGCTTTCTGAACGGGTACTATCTTCTATAGAGCTCGACTCTTTGGAGTTCGAAGTCTCTACAGAAAGTAGTTCGACTATGTGCGTACTTTCTGGTGTTGCGTCAGTACCTCAGTTTCAGACCGGCACACCTCCGTTTAACGAACAAGGCACATTCGATGTTGTCGACGGTATTCCATTAGTTCAACGACACGAAGACGTCCCATTCGTTCTGTCATTGCCAGTCAGCCAACAGCCGGCAGGAGGCTTTCCACTTATGATTTACTTACATGGAAGTGGCGGCACCAGCAAAAGTATGTTGGGTGTGATTAAACCGGGCAATGGCCCGGCAGCAGTCGCCGCAAGAAATGGTATTGCTACGTTTGGCACGTCACTCCCCTTGAGTCCTGAACGCTATGGTCCAGCAACCGACTACGAATATCTAAATTTTAATAATTTAGCTTCGTTTAGAGATACTTTTAGACAAGGAGTCATTGAACAACGACTGTTGATTAAGGCAATTCTAGCGCAACGGTTTTCTGTTGAGTCGCTTGAGGGGTGCTTGCAGAAACCCACACTTAGTCCAGACGATGATTCGTTCTATTTCCGGCAAGATACCATCGTCGCGGCGGGGCAATCGATGGGTGGCATGTACACGAATCTGTTGGGAGCGGTAGAGCCATTGATTGGCGCAGTCGTTCCAATGGCAGCAGGAGGACATTGGACTCGGATGATTACAATGACCGAGTTGATTGAAAATGCGGAACAATTGCTCTTTAACGGGCTACTTCGAGTTTCGAAAGATAATCGTAGTTACTTGCATCCATCGCTGCAGCTACTAACTTCGGCTTGGCAAACGGCAGAGCCTATTAATTTCATGCCTCGTATTGCTGAGACGCCACTACCAAATCATCCAGCACGCCACATTTTTCAGCCGATCGGAGCTGGTGATGTGTACTTTGCAGAGCCCATCTATGATGCGGCATCGCTCGCGTATTCTAACCAACAGGCCGGGCCTCAAATTTGGCAGGGGACGCAGGCGGCACTGTCGCTCGTGAACAAAGGAGGGCTGGCTGAATTGCCAGCCTCACTTAATCGTTCAAACTCTCGTGGTGAAAGTATTACTGGTATTGTGTCGCAGTATACTGGAGGCGGTTATAACGGGCACTTTGTGGCATTGGTTCGTGAAGACTTACGGCTGCAATGGGGGTGTTTCTTTAAGTCATTCTTTGCCACAGGGAGGCCTGTTGTCGTACCGGCCAACTCTGCAGATTGTACTGCGGAATAATTAACTTGTGAATTCAATTTATTCGATGTTTGGTTGAAATAAATTTGGCGTGAGTCGGGTTGAACGAGGGAATCGTGAGTGCCAATCTACGGCAGCGTAAGGAACGAAATGACTCAAGAAGAAGCATTAGAAAAGTTGGTTAATCGGTTTGTGGATCTCAAGGGAGAGGTCAGCAAAGTAGTAGTAGGACAAGAAGTTGTAGTTGACAGATTACTTCAATGTTTTCTTGCAGATGGTCATGTCCTTTTGGAGGGAGTACCAGGGTTGGCCAAAACCTTGTTGGTTAGAACTCTCGCGGAGACCTTGGGAGGGGCCTATTCACGAATACAATTTACGCCAGACATGTTGCCTGGTGACGTATCAGGAACTCAGATCTTCAACCCCAAAGAAGGCACTTACTCAATCAAGAAAGGGCCGATATTCGGCAACTTGATTTTGGCCGACGAAATCAACCGTGCTCCAGCAAAAGTGCAGGCTGCTCTGTTGGAAGCAATGCAGGAACGACAAGTTACTTTGGGCGACGAAACCATTCGCCTCGAAGAACCATTCCTGGTACTTGCGACGCAAAACCCTATTGAGCAGGAGGGCACTTACCCACTTCCAGAAGCACAAATGGACCGGTTTATGATGAAAGTGTCGGTTGCTTATCCCACGATTGAAGAAGAAATTAAGATTATCGACCGCATGGCAGGTACTCGCGTTGCTCCATCGGTGGGTAAAGTAATGGAGCTGGACGAAATTCTTGCCGCTAGAGATGTTGTTAAGCAGGTCTTCGTGGACGAAAAAGTGAAGCGATACGTCGTGGACATCGTTTTTGCAACCCGTCAGCCGAAAGAGAAGGGGCTTTCCCAACTAGAGCCTCTGATTGAAAGTGGTGTTTCTCCTCGCGGTTCGATTGCCCTAATTAAATGCGCAAAAGCACACGCAGCGCTGGCTGGAAGAAATTACATTAGCCCGCATGACGTAAAAGAAGTAGCTGTTGATGTGCTTCGGCACCGTATCGTCACTACCTACGAGGCGGAAGCGCAGGGACGAGACGCCGACAGTATTGTTCAAACCGTCTTGGAAAACGTAGAAGTTCCATAGGTCAATGCAGCCGCAGGAACTAGCAAAAAAGGTTCGACACATTCAGTTGCAATCGAATCGTTTGGTATCAAGTGGTTTATCTGGTGCTTATTTGTCGGTATTCAAAGGACGAGGTATCGAGTTTGATGAAGCAAGACCTTACGTTCCAGGTGATGACATTCGGGATATTGACTGGAACGTCACAGCGAGAGTAGGAGAACCTTACATTAAGCGGTACGTCGAGGAACGAGAGTTAACCGTGATGCTCGTCATCGATACTGCCGCGTCTTTAGAGTTTGGTTCGGACCAAAAAAGTAAACACGAAGCCGTGACTGAGTTTGCGGCGTTGGTTGCTTTTTCGGCAATCTACAATGGTGATAAAGTAGGCGTCTTAATTTTAAGGCAAGATTCAGAGACGTACATCCCGCCCAGAAAGGGGCAAAAACACGGACTAAGGATTGTTCGCGAACTTTTGGTACCTCCGAGTTCTGTGGCCACGGAAGGTTTAGCAGGATTCGTTAAGCGGGCTTTAGGGGCACTAAAAAAGAGACGTCAGCTGGCTTCTCGTCGTAGTATCTCAGATGGCATTGTGTTTTGCCGGCAAGTGCTGAGGCGTCGTTCCGTGATGTTCGTGTTGTCGGACTTTATTGACGTAGAGGGAAGTAAGGCTTTGCAGAGCGCTAAGAAAAAACATGATGTCATAGCTGTTAGGGTGGAAGACCCGGTGGAAAAGCAACTGCCAGCAGCAGGTCTTGTTGCTTTAACAGATCCGCAAACGGGACGCAGCCGCTTAGTCGACGCTACTTCCAAAAGGTTTCGTAAGGAGTTTGAAGCTTTGAGAGCGAGGCGGATTTCGGAATTTGAAAGTCTAATGAGATCTAGCAAGATAGACACCGTAGCGGTTGAAACAGACAAACAAGTAGTCGACGCATTGCTTGAGTTTTTGTTCAGGCGAGCAAGGAGAAGCGGCCGATGAATAAGTTCTTCGCTTGCGCCTTAATTCTGTTCGGTTGCTCTCAATCAGACACTAGCCCGGAAAAAAAGGAAAAACTTAAGTTGGATGAGTCCAGCATCATTCGTGAGAAAGCTGAGATTGGAGAAGTGGAGATCATTGCATCTTTGTCTCCAAAGAGCGTAGAAGTTGGTGACTCCTTCGTGATCGAACTCCGGGTAATCGCACCAAAGAATCGCAATATAGTGATGCCCCCCTCACAAGAGGCATTACCCTTTCAAATACCATCTCTCGCCGCCGGCAGTTTACAAGAAAGTGACAGAGAGGTCTCATGGCAACGTTATAAAGTTAACGCGACAAAGCCTGGGCAGTTTCGTGTGCCAGCAATGCGAGTTGTTTCTATAAGCAACGGTGAAGAAAAAGAGATGTTCAGTAAGGAGCTTTCGTTTACGGTTTCTATGCCGCAAGGAGAACTTCCAGCGATTACCAAGCGTGATGGAAAGTTGAAATCGTCGGAATGGAGAGTGAATCTGAGGTATCTTTGGTTAGCCCCCATATTGTTGATTATCTTGGTGGCGCTCTATCTGTGGAAGATGAGCTTGCGACGCCGCGCGGTCGCAGAGTCCTCAGTCGATCCGTTCGAAAGAGCCCTAGCTCGAATCAGAGAACTGGAAGCCGAGGGAATTCCTACAGCTGCCAACGCTGACTACTGGTACGTCGAGCTTTCGAGTATTGTTAGAGAATTCATAGAATCAAACTTCGGCCTCAAAGCACCCGAGCGAACTACAGAAGAGTTCCTGCGAGAAGCTAAACGGTCAGAGGCTCTAACCTCTCCCGTACAAGCAAGTCTTTCCAAGTTTCTCTCTTTGTGCGATCGCGTGAAGTTTGCTGGCCACGACCCTGCGAGCGATGAATCGAAAGCCAGCTTGGATTTCGCCCGTACTTTCGTGCAAGAGTCTCGGACTCCGCAAGAGGTGTCGTCATGAGTTTTTCGTTACCCGGCATCTGGGTCTCAGTACTTCTTTTACTTCTCGGTCTGGTAGGAATTGGTGCGGTAATCTACGCTTCTATTGCTCGCGGGCGAAGGGTCGTGTTTTCTTCTCACGATATCCTTCCTGAAAGAACCACCTGGAGAGTAGCCTTATCCTGGGTTCCCGCATTTTTGTTAGGATTGTCAGGTCTGCTATTTCTTTTTGCTGCCTTTGATCCGCAGATTCCTGACGATACCGTTAAGGTTCGTAGTAAAGGAATTTCCGTGGCCCTGGTGTTAGATCTTTCGTCATCGATGTCAGCGATAGACTTGGACCTCAACAACGAACGTTCTAGAATCGACGTGGCGAAAGAAATGTCAATCAAGTTCGTCAAAGGGGACGATCAACTTGCTGGCCGGGCTAATGATGAAATTTCAATAGTAACTTTTGCTGCTTATGCCGACACCTTGGTGCCACCAACCCTAGATCATGCAGAAGCGGTTCGACAGCTTGAAAAGATTGAACACTTAGATGAGCGTCATGAAGAGAACGCTACGAATTTGGCAATTGGACTAAAGACCGCAATGACCTGGCTGGCGGGTTCAAAAGCGAAGTCGAAGGTAGTGGTGCTGTTGACCGACGGGGTTCACAACTTTGGAAATGAGTCGCCGTTAGTGGTTGCATCAGATGCCAGTGATCGGGGAATTATTGTCTATGCCATTGGCGTGGGTACCAATGGGCGCGCTCCTACACCGACTACAGTACTTGGAAGGAAACAATACGTAAGTAAACGAGTTCAGATTGACGAGGAACTACTTACAGAAATGGCCAGCAAGACTGGCGGACAATACTTTAGGGCGACGGACAAAGCTGGTTTAGCCGGAGTTTATAAGAAGATCGACAAACTCGTTCGCTCGGAAATAGACGGCGTGCAAAGTAGACCGATGCGTCATCTCTTTCCCTATCCATTAGTGGGGGCGATGGTTTTGGCTTTTTGTGGCTGGTTGTTGCAAGAGTCTGTATTTAGGAGGGCTCGATGAGTTTTCAGTATCATACTTTGTTCGTGGCATCAGTTTGGGCTGGTGTGGCCACCGTAATTGTATTTCTTGCCCTTCTTTTTCGAGACCGCAGTCGTTACCGTTTTATCTCCAAAGAGATGCACCAAAAACTAGCTTTCTCCATTTCAGACAGCGCATTAGTTGCGCGTGCGATATTCGCCGGTGCCACCATCTTCTTTGCGTTGTTTGCGTTGGCTAGACCGGGGGTTGCAGGAGACGGCACCGAGGTTCAAGAAGTGGCAACCGCTGACATCGCGGTGGTTTTAGACGTTTCAAGAAGTATGCTCGCTACTGATGCAACGCCCAATCGATTGCAGCGTGCTAAGCAAGGGATATTCAATATTCTGCGACAAGTTTCCGAGAGTAGTCTGGCGCTAATTGCTTTCGCGGGCGAAGCTTCGATGCAGTGTGCACTCACTAGCAACAAAGAGTATTTCAGAATGAGCCTAAGAAACGCTGGACCCCACTTGGCCTCAAGAGGAGGTACAAATATCTACGGCGCTATAAAAGCGGGGGTCGAAGCGCTAAGACAGTCAGCAGAAACAAAGATACTTATCCTTATCACCGATGGAGAAGACCATGAGTCCAATCCGATGGCGGCAGCCGAGTTAGCGAAAGAAGAGAAAGTTATCGTGGTGACCGTCGGTTTTGGTAGTGAGGATGGAAGTCAAATTGTAATCGAAGACCCTCAAACGAAGATCAAACAAGCGATCGTTGACAGTGAAGGAAATCCGGTGGTGAGCCGCCTCGATAGTGACCTGTTACGCAAGATCGCAGAGACAACTAAAGGCGCCTACATTCCCGCGGGAACCTCTGCGGTTCAAATGGATCAAATTGTAGAAGACTTCATTCGTCCTTTGTTGGCCAGTAAAACCGTGGAGCGATCAAAGAACCGTATTGATATGTCGAGTGTCTTTGTTTGGTTGAGTTTGTTTTCATTTTTGCTGGCGTCGGTGAGTCCGTTGCTGGCTAGGAGGTACTTATGATTCGATTCTTAGTTGCAGTGCTAATGCTCGTTGGCTGTAGCAAACATGAGCTTCCCGGACGGCAGACCTACAACGAGGCTCAGGACCTTGCCGGGCAGGGAGCAATAGATTCATATCTGAAGTCACTTTCGGATGCTCCTAACACCGACGGCACGTTGTTGTTTGAGGCCCGCTATGGTGCTGGCGTGGGGTACAGCGAACTTGCGGATGAAAAATCCCAGGAGACTCCCAAAGAAGCGATGGCACTTCTTGAAAAGGCTTCTGGTTACTTCGCGCTGGCAGAAGAAGTTAAGCCGGGGGAAGGCGCTAAAGAGATGCAACAAGCCGCCATTAAAAAGTTGTTGGTCCTCGCCGCCAAGTTAGATGGTCCGTCAGAACTTACGAAGATGATTGATGAGTTGCGGAAGAAACAGCGTGAGTTACGGATGCAGCTTGCAATGATGGCCAAGGAATCTAAAGTGGGAGAACGAAGGTTAGACGATTTCGCGAAGGGGATGGCTTTGCAGCAGCGTCTCCTTACTTCATCCGCAGGCGAAGTGTGGGACTTTGCGCAAACGCAAAAGTCGGCGGCAGAACAAGTTACCGATGAGAACGCAGAGAAAAAGAAAATTGAAGCCGCCCAAATTGGGCAAGCGATGAACCATTTAGAGCAGGCTCGACAACATATGTGGAAGCACCGAAGCCGTCTGCGTAAGCGCGACTTGCAGGCTTCTTTCGTCTCTTCATCTGAGTCGATTGACTCGCTCTCTCAGGCGTTGGAAACTTTGCTTCCACCTGCAACCAGAATTCGTTTACTTATGGCGGACCAGGAACTTGTGATTGCCGAGGTCTTAGGGTTTGAAGCTGCTGCCATCTCGGAAGGCACCGTGGGAGTGGTTCAATCGCAAAAAATGCTTACCAAACGAACGGAGCACTTTACGTTACTGTTGGCCGCCGCGAGTGGAGGCGAGGGAGTCGAAGCCAAACAATTGTTGGCTGCGGAACCTTTCGTCAAGAATGCGCACAGCGAAATGAAACAAGCCGAGAGCAAGATCGAAAGCGACTCCAAGTCGGCAACGACTCATCAACGACAAGCAATAATCTTTTTGGCCATGGCGCTCGAAGAACTCGCAGACCTCAAAACACTCATCGAAATTACGGCTAAGAGTCACGAAGGCAATAACGCCTCAATGATTCTGTCTAAGCGAGATGATAAAGCCATCGGCGAAACTCTGAAAAAAGATATTGAACGCCTTACGAAGATGACTGATCTGATTCAGCACGAAAAAGAAGCTTCTCAGAAAAATGCTCAAGAAGGACAAGAGTCTAAAGATGAGCTCTACGACGAAGCAGAGCGTCTAAGAGCGCTTGCATTTGATTCTCTTGTAAAAACGACGTCACTGGCTGGCGACAGTAAACTCTCAGAAAGTGATGCTGCAAATGAGAAACTGCAGGAGTTAAGACTGTTGTTTGCGGGGATCGTGGAGCATCTCAAAGTACTCGCTAAGCAACAAGCAAAGGTTACTGATGACTTGGTTTCTGAAATTCAGGAGTTTTCAACCCTCAACTCTCGACAGCAGCAGTTGAGCCAAAAAGGCGAAGGTTTGGCATCTGCACTTGAAAAGATGTCGGAACAAGCGCAAGTAAAAGTGGCTGAACAGAAAAAGTATACCGACGCTGCAGAGGAAGTCAGGTTGGGAGTGGGAGATATGCTTGACTCGTCTGACGCCTTGGCGGACGCCGACAGCAAAAGCCAACAGATGTCGGTGGATCGCAGCCCTATTGCGGCCAGCCAACAGCAAGCGATCGAGCATATCGAAGCAGCGATTCGAATTTTAACGCCGCCAAAGTCTGACGACAACAAGCAGGATAGCTCCAGCAAAGATGATAAACAACAACAAGAGAAACAGAACAAGCAGCAGCAAGAGAATAAAAATGGTGCAGCAGATAAACAAGTGCAACGACAGCAAGCAGAACGTCAAAGGCAGAGGCAAACACAAGGAAGCCAAGACCTGGGCACTGACAAGGACTGGTAATGATAAAAAATGTAATGGTCGCGATATTGCTTTCGATATCGGCTGGAGCTTCGGCTCAGGATATGAACGTAGAGCTTTCGCCTAAAAGAAATGCTGGGATACCGTTTAGTATTGCAATCACCTTTAGTGACGTTTCGAGTGCGCCACAAGCTCCTGATATAAAAATTGAAGGATTGGAAGTTAACTACGTTGGGCCTCAGTCCCAGAATAAAATTTCCATCGTTAACGGCCGTCGAACGCAGTCGTCAAACGTAATGCATAGCTATGAAGCAAAAGGTCCTGCAGGAATATATTCATTGCCAGCACTGTCGGTGTCCGTCGGTGGTAAGACTTTGACCAGTAAGGCACAAGACTTCAAGATATCAAGAGTTCGTCCGACGACCGACGTAACGGTTTCGCTTTCGATGCCTTCCTCAGTTTGGGTCGGACAGACCGCTGCGGCAAACTTGGAAATCAAAATAAAGCGTCGGCGAGATATCGAGTCGCTTGATCTCACGCTTCCAATGGCTTCAATGACAGATACGTTCAAGCTAGATGCGCCGGCGGCTCCAAGTAGTAGAAGAGTGCTTACGTTAGATGCTGCGGGGCTGCAACTGCATGCCGTACCCCAGAATGGTTCTCAGTGGGTAACCTTTGATTTCCCAATCAATGTTACCTTTCTCAAGGCTGGAAAGATTGCGGTTCCTACTGCGACCGTCGTATCTCAGATTCAAACTGGCTCAAAGCGCGATCGTTTTGGTTTTCCTGTGGCAACGTATGTGCCGCGGATGTCTGAGTCTGCGCCTCTAGAAGTTGAGGTAAGAGCATTGCCTGCTGCTGGACAACCCAATTCATTTTCTGGAGCGATTGGTGAGAGGTACCAACTTGAAGTAGTGGCGGACCGAACCGTGGTAAAAGTGGGAGAGGCGATTCAACTGACCATGTCGCTGAAAGGTCAGGGCGTTGCAGCTGTAGCAGAGCCTAATCTTGCGGCATCACTACCGAAAGACGCGTTTCGTGTGCTTGATGTTGCTCCAGGGAGTTTGACCGACCAAGATGCTGAATACAAAGCGACGGTTGAAGTTCTGACCAATAAAGTTACCGAGATTCCTGCGATTGAGTTTTCCTATTTCGACGCCAAAAATGGTGCGTATAAAACGACTAGCAGTAATCCCATCGCGTTGAGTGTTGCTGGCGCCGCGGTAGTTGGCAGCGGTCAAGTCGTGGACCTTACTAAGCAAGCGCGCGTTGACAAGTCCAGTCAAGGTTTGTCTCTCGAAGGTTTTGATCTGTCATTAAGTAACTCCTCTGGGAAATCTTCTTCGTCGCGTTGGTACTTACTCCTTTATGGAGTTGGTCTCGTTTTAGTTCTCGGTGTTGTCGTTTGGAGTTGGTTGAGTCGAAAAAGACAGTCAAATTCGCAGCATCGGAGTGCGCTCTCTCGCATCAAACAAGAAATACGTGAGTGTTCGAACCTTGCTGCTGGTGAAAGCTCAGGCCGACTAGTGAATTCTTTGCAAGAACTTGCGAAGTCCTCGGGACAAAAGTGCGATCCAAAGCTCATTTCGCAGCTTGAATCTGAAGGATACAATCCTCGTGCTTCAAGCGAACCGTTAAAAAACGAGATACTAATTAGGGTAAAAGAAGAGGCGAAGCGGCTATCTACCAAGGTAGCAGCTGTAGCGTTCGTTCTATTCTCTATGGCACATATGAAATCTGCTGAAGCGTCTCCGGGAACGGATTTATATCAACAAGCGATGGCAACAGAAGACGTGACTTCGAGGGCTTCGAAGTTCAATGACGCGGCTCACGCACTATCCAAAGAAGCGGAGTCGAACACTACTGCCGACGCTCTTACCAACGCTGGCAATGCATGGCTGGGGGCCAAGTCTCCCGGTCTGGCCATGTACTACTACAGACGCGCGTTGACGATTGACCCAACTAACAAGAAGGCGTTGAATAATAGAGTTTGGCTGGAGAAGCAGCTTCCTGAATGGGCGCGCGAAAAACGAGGAGAAGTGAGTTCGGTCTTATTTTGGCAACGCTACTCCGAGGCTGGCAAGGGCCTCTTGGCTGCGATTCTTTTCTTTGTCGCTTCCTTAGCGATTGTATTTTGGGTGATGAAAAGGCGGGGAATTTTTCTTGCCTTAGGAATGCTCCTCTACGTTTTTTGTGGAGTGATTCATCTGTCTTCCATCTTGAGTGATGAAGAAGAGAGGTTAGCGGTGATGGTGTCATCCAGTGAATTAAGGCAAGCAGATAGTATTCACGCACCCACCGTATGGCAGGACCCACTTCCGGCCGCTGCGGTTGTGGTGGTAGAGACCATACGTGGTAGTTTTGTTAAAGTCCGCTTAGGGGCGCTGTCTGGGTGGGTTAATCGGGAAACGGTCCGGGAACTTTAGTTTTACAAACAACTCTCAATAGTAGACTTAAGATGGTCTACGCTTGCTCTTGCTGACTTTGCGAGCTGCAATTGGCCCTGCGCCCTAACCATATTGTGGGCTTTGCGTGATGGGAACTTGTTGCTGTCCCATCCAAAGTAGTAGTCCTCTACGTAGTCTATCGCAAAGCGTGCCGCCAGCTCTGTGGCAATTACCCACAGCCCATCGGCGATCGATAGAAACTCGTCGTTTCCAAATGATCCTTCCACTTCATTTAGATAACCCTTTAGTGCTGCGTCGCATGTTTCTAAACAAAGTTGAGGGGGAGCATCTTCAGTGCTCGTGTTTCCCCAACTTCTAAGGGCGTCTCCAAAATCGTACGCTATCGGTAACGCACCTAGAGTATCAAGGTCAATGAGCGCCACTGCATTGTCGCCTTTGAAGAGTAGGTTCGAGATTTTTAGGTCGCCGTGACAATGCCGCAGCGGAAACTTCCAGAGGTCAGGCATATCAACGCTTAACTCCAGAACTCCAGCAGCTAACGCACGCCATGATTCATCTTGCTCCTTTTCTTTGGCAATTGCCCTAAGCTTATTGAGATAGCTTTGGGTGTCGTGGGCCGCGCGCGGCGCTTGGTAGGTCCAAGAAAAGTTGGTCAGTGATTCGTGAAAGCGACCAACCAACATTCCTGCGCTTTCAGATGCTTTCCGAGAGATATTTCCATGCAACGTATCACCCGCAATATGCGTTTGAACGCGCCAGACCTGATCTTGGACTTCAGTCCAAAGTTGTCCGTTGATATTAGGAACAAGCTCAGCAAAAGTTAAGGCCGAGTTGCTAGTGGCGTGTTTACAAACCGCCTGAATGTTGTAATGAATTTCTGGTTTAAATATTGGATTGAGCTTTTGTAAGATGACGGGGGTCGAGTTAATTGAAGCCCTGTAGGTTTGATTGATCAACCCACCTGACAAAGGCCTGACATCAATAAGATGCCAGGCCGAGATGACTTCGTTTGGTATCACTACTTGATGCCGAGAAGTTCTACGTCAAATACGAGCATGCCTGCCGGTTTGCCAGGTGATCCGCCATAAGCAAGCTTTTCAGGGATCCAGAATCTCGTTTTTTGTCCCACCACCATGGTTTGCAGACCATCGGTCCAACCCTTGATTACTTGATTGAGACCAAAAGTCGCTGGTGAGCCACGCATCACGGAGGAGTCAAACATTTTGCCGTCCGTGGTCCAACCGCTATAGTGAACCGTTACTTTGTCCGTCGGGCCAGGGTTCTTTCCACCGCTCTGACTTGCTTCCTTTAACACCTTGTAAGAAACGCCAAGGTCGGTTTTCTTAGCGTCTTTGGGGGGAGCCGCGACATCCGTGGGAACCTCTGGTGGTTTTGGCGCCTTCTTGATTTCGAAAAGCTCTACATCAAATACTAGCATTCCCGCTGGCATTCCTGGTTTTCCTTGGTAGGCCAGTTGCTCTGGAATCCAGAAGCGAACCTTGTCTCCAATACTCATCACCTGCAGACCCTCCGTCCAGCCCTTAATCACTCTGTTTAGTGGGAAGGACGCTTTCTGTCCCCTGGTAATAGACGAATCAAACATCTTGCCATCGGTGGTCCAGCCAGTGTAGTCGACTTTCACTGTATCCGCGGGTCCTGGTTTGTCCCCGGCGTTTTGTTTGCTTAAAAATTTGTACGAAACGCCGTCGGCAGTTTTCTTTGCATCTGCTGGAGGAGTTGCTACATCACTTGGTGTTTCTGGTGGTTTCATTCCTTCGATAATGTCGTCGACTGTCAACTCGAATACAAGATCTCCATCAGGAAATTTTTTGTCCGCGTTCTTTTCTTTGGGAATCCAAACTTGCGCTGATTCGCCTTTACTAACCGATTGGACGGCTAAAGAGAGGGCTTCTGGTAAGCCAGTTAGCAAACGCGGCGCCTTGTCCGTTTTCACAAAAAACTGGTTTCCCTGAGCATCCCAACCTTTGCCAGTAAACTTCACCTTGTCGTAGCTATTTGCAAAACCTTTGGCTGTGCCGGCGGTTACTGTTTTCTTGGTTAAACCATTGATTGCTGTTGCTCCTGCAGGACTTACTACAGAAAGTGCTGGTGGAGCCGGAGTAATTTCCAACACTTCAGCTGAGATTACCGCCGTTTTTTGTCCTGGCATACTTCGTTTTGATTTGTTGAGGCCTTCGAATGGAACCCAAGCCATTCTTGTTTCCCCCTTTTTCATTCCTGTAAGAATGTTTTGCCATCCTTCAGGTTGCTGACCCAGGTGGAACGTTTGCGGTCGGTTCAGCTTCACCGAAGAGCGAATCAGAGTACCGTCTGTTTTCCACCAAGAGTAGTGCACTTTCATAGAGTCGTTTTTCTTTGACGGGGTGCCTTCTCCCTCTTTCACAATTTTGTAGGAAATATCTCCCGGGACTTTGACGGCGTCAGCTGGTGGTGCTGCGACAGGGAGTGGCGGTTTGATATCGGAAGGCTTGGCAGTATCCTTTATCTCTGCAGTTTTAGCTTCTTCCTTTTCTTTAGAATCGTTCTTTTTGCACGAGCTAAAGGCCAGTGCCACTAGTATAATTGATAGTCTCATGGCGAGAGAGTAGGCTCACTCATGACGTTTGTCAGTGGGGCTAGCGTTTTTTTTGAGAAATTCAGATTTAAGTTCACTTTGCCGCTTGCAAGTACTCCGTCACTTTATTCGGTGTCCTTGTAATGTTAAGCGCGCCTTCCGCGGTGAGGAGTATTTCGTCTTCAATGCGTATTCCACCAAACGGCAATAGCTCTTGAATTGCGTTGTTGTTGAGATGGCTACTTTTGCAGTCGCGTAAGAGTGTCGGGATAAAGTAGCAGCCAGGTTCAATGGTAACCACGTCACCAATTGCAAGTTCTGCGGTATAGCGAAGCCATTGGTTGTTGCTTGCCGGTGGTGTTCTTCGACAACCGACATCGTGTACTTGAAGTCCAATAGAATGGCCCAGGCCATGTGGAAAAAACGAGCGCGTCACATTGTTGGCCACCAGCTCGTCACGGGTTCCTCGGCAGATCGATAAATCAAGTAGCAATTGTGCAAGTTCGGTGTGTACTAGGTTGTGCAATACTTCGTAGGAAAGCCCAGGCGTCGCTTTCTTGCAAGCTAGTTCCTGGATTCGTATTACGCCTCGAAGAAGGTCGGCAAACAGAGAATGCGAGTACTTACTATTGACTAGTGTCCTTGTAATGTCGCTTGCATAACCGTTGTGAGTCGCTCCCGCGTCAATTAGAAGACTTCGCGGTGGAACGGCAGTCTTTGACTTTTTTTCATAGTGCAGGATTCCTGCATTTTCGTTCACCCCGATAATCGCCGGGTAGGGTTCGTCATTGGGAAGTTGCTGCGAGGCCTCGAGATATGCCAAGTAGAGTTGGTACTCGTCGCTGATGCCAGAATCGAACATCTTTTTGACGGCATCGTGTCCGTTCAAGGCCCTGAGGTTTGCGATTGCTATGTTGGCTACTTCATATTTGGTTTTGCATCTTCTCAAATCTTCTAAAGCTTCTGTTAGTGCTGAGTCATCACAAGTGCCATCGCTTTGAAAGTGAACGGAGGAGGTAAATGAGGGAGGGGCCTCCACTTGCCTGAATTCGATACTATTTTTGACCCAGTCGGGTGGCGGAGAGGGAGAGGCATGCCAAAAGTCACTAGTGGTATGTTGAATGTAGCGAACTTTCGCGTCCGCAGTGACTTCTACAAAAGACTTCGGCGTCGGTTGGGGAACCAACCACCTTGCCCATGGCGTAGAGCGAAAGTCGTGATGCATGTCATCGCTTGCGTGTCTTTTTAAAGAGTTGCCGGTCGAAAAGACGATAGAGTCGGCGCCTTTAGATTGCGCCAGTGTAGCTAAACTTGTTGCCAAGTGGTCAACATGGTTGGAGAAATACGATTGAGACAACTCTTGAAGAATTGCAGTTTGGTGCAGCCACGATGACATGACTCAGGGTAACAAAAGTAGCCAGTTAGGAGTAGCGATCATTTCGCCAAGGATACGCAGACATCGAATAGCCGCGCTGCTCCCAAAAGCCTGCCTTGTCGGATGTCATAAACTCGATTTTGTTTATCCATTTTGCGCCCTTCCACGCGTAGAGCTGGGGCGTAATCATTCTTACGGGACCACCGTGCTCTTTGGCAAGAGGCTCGCCATCAGCTTCGAATGCAAGCAGTACGTCATCTTTCATCGCTTCAGTGAGGGAAACATTGGTGCTATAGCCATCACTGGCGTAGCACATGACATGGCTCGCATCTTCGTTGGGTAAGGCCAACGCTGCGATTTCCGAAAAGCGTACACCTTTCCATTTGATGTCCATTCTCGACCAGGTGGTCACGCAATGGAAGTCACTGGTGTCTGAGACGATTGGCAAGCGTTGAAAGTCGGCCCAGGAAAGTTTGGCGCCTTCGCACGCCCCGGTTAGCTCTAGTGACCATTCTGCAGTGGTTACTTCTGGATGGATTCCCAAATCCAGCACAGGCCATTTGTTCGTTTCGTGTTGTCCTACTGGAAGCTGAGGCATTCCGTGGCGGTTGGTGTTCCCGCTACCCTGAGGTTCGTTGTCGGTCAACGAAGGCGTAGCTGCAATTTTTTCTTTGAATCTCGCGCGTAGCTTAAGACGAGCGTCAATGATTCTTTGTTCTTTATCCGAGATCACCCTTTGTGTTTACCACACCGTTCAACCTGTGAAAACGGTCATTCTTTCAGGCTTTGGTGAATAGATCGTTGATGTCATCTTCCGACAGTCGAAGCGGCGCCGAGCCAGGACCAATCATTGCTTCTGCCAAACTTCGCTTTTTTTCCTGTATTTGTAGCATTCGTTCCTCAACGCTACCTGCGGTAATCAGCTTATAAACAACCACTGGTTTCTTCTGTCCGATGCGATAGGCTCTGTCGGTAGCTTGCGCTTGCGTGGTTGGATTCCACCAAGGGTCGTAATGAATCACGGTATCTGCACTCACCAAGTTCAGCCCAACCCCGGCAGCTTTGAGGCTGAGGAGAAATACGTTGGCAACACCCTTGTCAAATTGGTCGACAATTCGTTGTCGGTTAGTACTAGAACCCGTCAGCTTGAGATGCGTAATGCTTTTCTTTTTAAGTTCGAGAGATATGATATCGAGCATCTTGGTGAACTGAGAAAAAATCAAGATTCGTCGTTGCTGGTTTAGTTGGCGCTCTACCAGTTCCAATAGGGTGTCCAATTTGGCCGATGACTTTACTCTTCGAGCAGATGGAATTTTGACTAGTCGTGGATCGCAGCACGCTTGTCTTAGCTTCAAAAGCGCGTCAAGAATGGCGATAGTGGATTGGTTAAATCCTCGTTTCCGAATCGTTGTTCGTACGTCTTTATGGGCGGCAAGGCGAATACTTTCGTACAGGTGTCTTTGTGGTTCATCCAGTTCGATGGCGCGTACTACTACGGTTTTGGAGGGAAGTTCTTTGGCCACGTCCTCTTTCAGACGGCGCATTACGAATGGATCGATAAGCTTACGCAGCGACTCTAGCTTCCATTCCGATTGACCACTTTCAATCGGATTTTGATAGGTATGTCTAAATCTGCCGAGAGATCCAAGAAGCTGAGGTTGCGCAAAATGAAAAATTGACCATAACTCTCCTATATTGTTCTCGATAGGAGTCCCCGTAAGCGCCAGGCGGTGCTTGGCAGGTATTTCACATATGGAACGATGAGATTGCCCGGAAGAGTTTTTGATGTAGTGTGCTTCATCCAAGACAACGTAGTACCAATCGATTGTCTGTAGGAGTTCAAGGTCCCTGTGAGCGAGAGCGTACGTTGTGACGATTATATCGGGTTTTCGTAAGCTCGCAGCGTCTTTCGTTCTTTGCGTACCATGGTGAATCTGGCATTCCACCGATGGCGCGAACTTGCCAAACTCCCTAACCCAGTTGTGTAAAAGACTCGTCGGCGCCACGATCAAGGTGGGGCAGTCTTTCGTTCTACCGCTTTCGATCTCTTTGAGAATATGCGCAATGGTTTGCAGGGTTTTGCCAAGTCCCATATCGTCCGCCATTATTCCCCCAGTGCCTTTGGCTCGAAGGTCTTGCATCCACGCAAGACCTTCTTCCTGATAAGGACGAAGTGTCGCTTTCAGGCCGTGCGGAGCGGCGACCTTGGCGACAAGCGAAGTGGTTGCTGCCGAAGTAGTTCGTCTTTTTGCTGAAGTTCCGAATATAACGTCTTCCCCATCCTGTTGGGTCATGGGGTCCGTTCGATGGATCAAAATTTCATTGGTATCTCCTCGGTAGAGTTCTACCAAAGTTTGCATCACGCCTTTTAGCTGGCTACCCGGAACTGCTAGGTAAGTCCCTGGAGATACTTCAAGTGGGACAATTTTTCGTCTACCCCTGCACAGGTCCTCTAAATTGGAGGTTTGACCGAGGATTTCCAGCAAGGCAGGCATTAAGTTTACTCGTTTGCCTTGCACTCGTACGCCAAGCTCTAAGGAGAACCAGTCATTATCCTTTTGGGACAACGAGGAATACCAAGGAGCTTCTTCATCAATAACTTTCCAAGGATAATCAGGGTGAACGTCTACCGTCCATCCTTGTTTTTCCAGTTGGGGGATTGCAAAACGGCCAAAGGAGCAGATTCCAGTGGCGTCATTGTCAAAACCTACTAGGTATTCCGCTTGGGAATCTGGTGGTAGGGAACAGTCCGATAAGTATTCGAGTTCCCGCAGGCCCAGAGACTCAAGCATAAAGCGTTCCTTACGTTCTAAGGTTGGATCTGAAATGGACGCAATTGAAGGTTCGTAGGTTGCAAGAGCGGCAATCACTTGATCGTAGCCGCGATCTGTTGCAATCGTAATTGGTTCCGCGGTTAACGTCAGACGCGCAGCTTCCCCTGTGGAAGAGTGCGAGAAGAGCGAGTCTGACAAGCGCATAGCCTCTCAAAGTACCAAACCTGATCACTGGGTAAAGGGCAGACGATCGGTTTCTATTTGTCCGCTAGATCTGGTGGTGCCCACAAACAACTACCACGATCTGTGGTAGAGGAGAAAATCGACAATTTTCCAGAGCAAGTGATCCGATTCTCAGTAAGTCATTTGCTTTCTTCTTTTATACGTTTTTTCGTTGCCGCCCAACTGCAGATAGGACAGTCCGTCAGATCATGCCCGCGAGCAGGGCAATGTTCTCTACCGAAATATATGAACTGCAAGTGCCTCTTTGACCAATGCTCCTTGGCAAAGACTCGTTTTAGATCGCGTTCGACCTGAGTAACGTTATTGCCTTTCGAAAGGCCCCAACGTTTTGCCAATCTGTGAATATGCGTATCGACAGCAAATGCTGGGTGACCGAAGGCTTGGCTCATCACCACCGACGCGGTTTTGTGCCCGACACCCGGAAGTGACTCCAATAGTTGTAGGTTTTCAGGGACCACTCCTTCGTATTCATCCCTGAGGATTTGCGAGAGTTTCTTAATGTTCTTAGCTTTGGTCGGCGCTAAGCCGCAGCTTTTTATCGTCTTCAAAATGCTCTCGGTCTCCATTCGCGCCATGTTTGAAGGGGTATCCGCGAGGGAAAATAGCGCTGGCGTGACCAGATTGACACGTTCGTCAGTACATTGGGCAGACAAGAGCACAGCGATGAGTAGTGTGTAGGGATCTTTGTGATCCAGCGGAATGGGTGGGGTAGGGTAACGGGCATCTAGTTCTTGCGCTATCCGAATCGCTTTGTCTTGCCTTCTCACGCTATCTGCTATCATTGGACGGCTTTGGGGAGCAACTCTGGTGCCGATAAATACACAGTTGACTTGGCACCTTATGGCGAAAGTCCTATCCTCACGCGTGGCTTCAAATCAAGAAATTCTGAATCGTGAATTAACGAGTAGGTTGTCAATGACTATGTCCCTCTCGGCGCTACCTTTTGTGGAAGAGTGGATGGATACTCATATGGCAAGGTGGATTGAAGGAGTTCCGATGCCGACTGAAATGCCCGAAGGACACGTTGCTTCGTTTTTGGTTGGGATCGCATCTGATGTAAATGCACTTACTTGGACGGCCCATGGAAATCCTGATGGGTACGTTGTGAAGCTCGTCGACTACTTAAAAAGAGAAAAAGTTTCGAAAAGTGATATCGAATTGCTGGAGACCTTGGGTGGTGGACTTGATCCCAAACTAGTGGGCAGTTGGATAAGGGTTGAAGGCAAAGATATTAGCAAAGGGTGGCATTTTTATGGTGCTCAACCTTTTGAAAAAATCGCTTCGATGCTTTCGGATTCTCCGGGAACGACCCTCCTCAACGAGTGGCTGGACAAAACGGGAGTCGATACATTTACTCGTTTTGCTCAAGGGGTTGGTAAAGAAAGTACAACCGAAATTGAGTTTTTGATTCCTGGCGTTTCTATCGACGACCAAATTAACAAACTATCTTCTGGCTTCGAGTCACTAACAGGAATGCCACTATCCGATAATGTGAAACACACGTTTGCATTGGCGACAGAACCGGCTTTTGCCATTTCGGTGAAGTTCTCTGGGGGGAGAGTGGTCTTAGTATCTGCTATTGCGCCGAGCATAGGTGACGACGAGTTAGCAGAACTCGCCAAGAAAGAAGAGCTTCCATGGGACCTGGGGCTGGGGCGTGCAAGAAATGCTTTGCAAGCAGGGCAGGTTGAAAGAGTGTCCTATCAAGTTAGCGATCGAAAGCGACTCGAAGTTTACGTCACTCCTGGATCTGGAGGGACTAAGGAGCGCTCTACTGTCAACTAATCTCGATAGTCGTGACAGTTGGCTTTCGCGTGACGATAAAGATTGGCTGACCCGCGTACAGCGACAAGTCTTTCGAGGAAGTGGTGCGGGCGGTCAAAAGCGAAACAAGACATCCTCCGCAGTGAGGTTGGTTTTGGAACAGTGGGATTTGCGCGCGGAATGTCAAGACTTTCGTTCGCAAGCGGATAACCAAAGAATCGCATTACGTAGACTCAGGCTGCAGCTTGCATTGAGAGTCCGTGAACCTTGGGACAGCGGTCAAACCATTCCACAATTGTTGAATTCAAAATACCCGAGCGCTAGGGAGCTGAAGTCTGCGGAGTTCACGACCGTAGTGGCGGCGGTTTTGGACTGCTTCCGCAGCGTAGATTGGTCGGTATCTGAGTGCGCGGCCCAAATTGGTATTAGCAGTTCTAGACTAGGAAAATTTTTGTCTAGTGATAAGTCCGTCATTACAACCGTGAACCAGGCACGAAATAGAATGGGACTCCGCCCTATCGCGGGTTGACCGCTGGTACAATTGAGGACACTATTTGTCCATGAGGTTGCTATTATTATTGACGTTGACTGCGTGTGGTGGCTCTTCACAACTCCAAGAAAATGACGTGGTGGCAGACGGTCAGATCATCTATCCAGCAGAAAACTCATTGAGCCCTGTCACGGGGCAGATGGCTGAGCGATTTCGGAGTTTGATGACAGGGGATCCCAATCACTTTTCTATTATCGGTGATGAGTCCTCGGCTTCGAGCTATTTTCTTTCTTGCCTTAAGTCCGTCACCGAGAAAGATGATAAGCGGTTAGAGCCGGTAACCCATTTCCTTGCTGGAGGCGGTCCCGACCCCTTTCTTCATCGCGGCAACGCCGTCGCTGCTGGCGCGGGGTTTCAGAACTTAAAAGGCGAAAGGATACAATCGGAGATCGAGCTTAGGAATCCCTCGTTTGCAATCGCACTTGCTGGAAAACACGACTTGGCTGATTTGTCGTTAGACGAATACAGCTTTCTCGCATTAGAGGTCGTGGAAGAGATTAAAGGGCAAGGCGCGCTACCCGTGCTCACCGCTATGTTTCCTCGCATCGACGATCCGGAGCTAGACGAAAAAACTAAGTTAGGTAATCATTTCTTGCGTGCTGTTGCTCAAGAGCTGCAAACGCCGTTTATCAATCCATCGACAACAATCGACTCCTCGATGCAAGGCGAAGATTTAGCATCACCTTTGTTTTTAGGAGACGGTTGCGACTTTTCGAGTGAGGGGCTTTCTTACGGTCACAATGCGAGAAATTCGGCTACCAAAGAGTTATTGACGACAATGCTGGATGTCATGTCAGACTCTCATCTTCCTAGCGAGGGAATTTCGCTCCTTACTGGAACCGGGACGCTGAATGAGCCGTTTTCTCTTGGAAACGTTTCCGACTTTGTACACCTGGGAAACACGTTAGGGGGAGATTCCCTTATTGACTTTTATGATGGTTGTAATGCTGAGCAGAACGAGTCTGGGGCGGAAGTGTACTATCGCTTCGAACTTTCTGAGGCGGGGATGCTCCATGCTAACGTCGCAAGCGACAACGGTGCCGACTTGGACGTTCACCTCCTTGCGGAGTCTGCAGATGGAGGCTCTTGCATGGCGCGAGGGCATAAAAGTATCCAGGCTGCCGTCAATGCTGGAACCTATTTTATCGTCATCGACTCGTTCACAGGTAACAACGGTGCGCTAGAAGGAAGATACATGCTGCATCTTGATGTGGACCATGGGGAGTAAGTCACTAGCGCGCATGCGCGTTCAATACCATGGTAAAGAGTTTTCTAAGTCTAACAGTGCCGACGATCCGTTTGAACAATTCAAGTTATGGTTTGCGGAAGTTGAAAGCAGCGGAGATAAACTAGCCAACGCCATGACGTTGTCTACTGTCTCGGCAGAGAAGCGTCCCTCTTCGAGAATTGTACTGTTGAAGAAAATTGATCGAGGGTTTGTTTTCTACACTCACCTTACGAGTCAAAAGGGGCGAGAGCTCGCTGCCAACTCAAGTGCTTGTCTTTCGTTTTTCTGGCCTGCATTTCATCGTCAAGTCAAGATTTCTGGGGACGGGGAGGTTTTATCCCGCGCTGAAGTGGAAGCTTACTTTGCATCGCGGCCTAGAGGCAGCCAGCTTAGTGCTGCGATTTCGCCTCAGAGTGAGATAGTCGAAAGTAGGCAAAAGCTTATTGAAGCACGGAGTAAATTGGCAAACGAGCTAGGTGGTGATGAGGTCGCTTGCCCAGATAATTGGGGGGGGTATCGCGTTATTCCTCATGCTTTTGAGTTTTGGCAAGGCCAGGACGATAGGTTGCATGACAGAGTTTATTACCGTAAGGCCGACTCGTTTTGGACAAAAGAACGCTTGGCACCGTGACCAAATCATTAGCAGCGGGTACTATTTGGCCACTATGAAACTGTATCAGTTAGTGTTAGCTACTTGTGTGCTCGCTGGATGCGAAACAAAGGCACCCAATGCGGTAAAGAAGCAGGCGAGTACCGTCGGGGAATTAAATGTTGGTGCAGACTTTAGCACCTATGAAAAAGTCAACAAGTCCGCCGTCCGCTCTCAAGATCACGGCAGACGGTTTGTTGATACTTATGTGAACGCTACCGGCCTTGAGGCCTATACGGACGGAGATGAAGCTAAACCGTTTCCTGTGGGCAGTATCATTGTGAAGACGTCTTGGGAAGCCGAAGGAGATGCGCCTAGTCAAATCCCCGGGCCCACCTTTGTCATGAAGAAGATGGAACCGGGCTACTCCTCGGAAAATAGTGATTGGTACTTTGCCATGCATTGGAAGAAACCCGTGGGGAGTTTTGCCAAGCAATTTCCTAACGGCGTCTACTGGGAGTCACCAAGTCCGCAAGTGAAATATTGCGCCAAGTGCCATAACGGATACGACCGTCAAGTCGGGCTCGTTCCGGAAGCTGCCAGGAGCTGGTAGTCTTATTTGGAAGTGGGAGCGAGCTTGGTGTTGCCCTTGAATAGTAGGCCGCGAGCGGTATCGAAGTAGAGCCAGTTTCTGGACTCGGTAGAGCGGGTTGAGGTGCCCATGAAGTCTCCGTGAACGCTTAGGTTCCCCGCTTTTGAGGTGGTCAGCGCAAACTGGATGTCTTGTGGAGCGAGTTTTGTGGTGGTCTCCATCGTTTCAACCTTGGGCCTTGCCACAAGTTGTACGGTTCCTTTACCTGACAGATCTGCAAGAAACTTCCCCATGTCCGCACAGGTCATGCCAGTGAGTCTGTTGGCAGACATTCCATTGCTCGCCAACACATCATGCATCGCACTTTGACTTGTTCTAACTCGTAGAACCTGCACGTCATGCATTACCGCTGTATCTTCCTTGATGGTTTGCTGACCATTTTCCTCGCAGGAGTTGACTCCCTCGGGAAACAGAGGGTCCGGAGTTCTTTTGCAAGCAGTGATACAAAGAGTGAGTGCGATGATTAGTTTTATTGGCATGTGACCTCAATAGTGGTGGCAAAGTTTGAGTCAACCGGAATGCTGGTAACTCCGTAAGTTTGATTGCAAGTTCTTGCGCCAGGGGCGGTAAAGGTGAAGGTGTGATTTCCCGTTTCTACATCGTTGGCAATCAGGAACGGAAGTCCTGTTTGCAAAACGCTGTTGGATAGTAACCAATTGCCAGAACCATTGATTGTATAAAACGCCCCGTGACTTGCTTGAGTGACAACTTGTTCACCGCCTTGTTTACCTACGTAGTCGACCACAATAATTCCCTTGCTTAGGTTGGGATTCGGAAGACCGAGTTGGCTTGCGATGCTGTTCCAAGAACTGTTGGGGCTAATCGTTATGTTAAGTCCGGCTTTGGATGATTTGAGATTCATCGGGCGCTGCCTTCCCACGAACCCTGTTTTTGTCGTGCGTAAGACAAAGTCGGTATTTTCAGGAACCGAGATAAAGAAGGTGCCCGTGCTTGAACTTGTGGTGGAGCTGAATGGGTAGCCATCAATTTCAACGGTGGCTCCGCTCAATGGTTGATCGTTGGCTCCACTGTAGACAATGCCACTCAGCGTCGTGAGTTCGGGAGGCGGGGCATCGACTTCAGGGGGCGCATCTATCTCTGGTGACGCATCTTTTGAAGTCGAAGGAGAAGCATCCGTCATCCCGTCTGCATCTTTCTCAAAATCATTTCCGGCCTGCGCGCATCCTATTAGAAATACCAGCGTAAATCTCATGTCCGAATAGTACTCACTTTGTCCTACCTGTACTACTCAATCTTTTAAGACGTTGTATTTATTGCACTAATTGGTCAGCCTTCGCTTCATTTCGCGCCATGCGGCCTCGTTGGGGCGGAAGAGTCCAAAGTGACCCAGAGTCTCTTTATCAAAATCTTGTGGGACAACATCCCAAATTTGGCTGCTGCATTGGGGCAATAGCTCTAGTAGTCCAGCAACTGCCGCCCTTGGTGCAAACCTATCGTCACTGATAGCAATGGCCACTACGTCGGTTTGAAATTTTGAAAGTTTGTCAGCCAGCGGATTGGCGCTTGATCCGATGTATCGCTCTTTCTTGCCAAATTTTGCCCATTGGGCTGCCACTCCGGGGGGAAGGTCTTCTCCTTGCTGCAGCAACTTGTTCGGAAACTTGCCACACAGTTTTGAGATGGGAGGAAGTACAGACCAATAAGTCCAAAGTCCGTACTTCCACAGGCCAGGCCAGTGTTTCCAATACCCACTTTGGCTAGCGACAAGTAGCGCTTTCTTTACTTTTAGTTCGGTCATGCCAATCAGTTGTCCGCCCACGCTGTGACCGACGAAGTAGATAGGACCTGAAACCAAAGATTGAAGTTTAGTGGCTGCAGCTCGCGTGTCTTCTGACCAGGACACCAAGTCTGCAGTCGACTGTCTTAGTGGCGAGGTTTTGCTTTCACCAATTCCTTCGTAGTCAAAAGTGAGGACGGTCATTCCAGACTCAGCGAGGTAGTTTGCGAATCGTTGATAGAACCTTCGAGGCACTCCCATCGCTGGGCCGATTAGTACTCCTGGTCCCGCACTGCCGAAAAGCGTAGCGGCAATTTCTCCTCGTGTGGTTTTAATCGTTAGTTCTTTTGGCATGGCTTTACTTGGTTGGCAAAGAGGCCGCGTAACGGACACCTCTGTCTATCCATTTTTTTAGGTCTAGGTTGGAATCTAGTCGCGTGTGATCTATGTAGAGAAACCCTGTCATTGGTCTACCTGTGAAGGTCATCACATCAGCTTCCTCTTCTTCAAGGTATTGTTCGTATGTCTCTTTACCCACGCGAATCATAAGCTTGTCTTCATTGGTGACTCCTAGCGCCATATTCCGGCCGACCATAAAGCAAACTCCACCAAACATTCGCTTTTCAGAGAAGCTCACAGAAATTTCGCTGCGAATGCGGTGCAGCAGAGGATTGTCTTCATGTTTAGGTTTGAAACCCATTCTTTCTCTTACCATGGTGCGCTTGCATATCAATTTAGTCTACGATGTTTTTTCGATGAGGAAGTTCGACAAAACTGAATTGCTCCAATTGGTAGTTGCGGAGGTCGCAAGTGATCTGGAAACGGTAACAGCCTCTCAGCAAGCTGCTGTCGAAGGAGTGACCCACGAGGACGCAAGAGCGGAAGGCGACAAAGATATGAGGTCAACCGAAGCGAGCTACGTTGCTCGGGGATTGGCACGTCGTGCAGAAGAGTTACAGATTGCCTTGCGAAAACTCGGGCAAGTTCACTTCTCTGCAGGCCAAAAAATCGTTGGCTTGGGGGCCTTGGTGGAGCTAGAAGATCATGACAGTGAGACCGTTAGTTATCTATTTCTTTTGCCAGATGCTGGCGGTAAAAAAGTGCAATACAATCGTTGTAAAGTTACCGTGGTTACTCCTACGTCACCTCTAGGTAAGTCGCTGGTAGGAAAAGAACTCGATGATGATATTGCGGTGCGTACTCCTCAAGGAGTGAAAGAGAAAACGATTATAGGATTGCAATGAATCGAGAGATTCTCTCCTTCCATCAAGACGAACGCAGCGAGTGGGTCGCAACCCTAACTTGTGGCCATACGATTCATATGCGCCACAATCCACCGTGGCAGAATCGGCCGTGGGTGAACAAGCCAATCGAACGGCACGAACGAATCGGAGTTGCGATAGCGTGTGCCTATTGCACTGCAGCGGCCGGGTAGTGATTCAGCTGATTCAGCTGATTCAGCTGATTCGGTTAATTATTTTGTCGTGCTTTTTTCGCAGCAATAAACGAACGAACGCCCAGGACGATATAAACCACGGCAAGGACGCACATCGTCGATTTTGCGTACGTACCTGCGGCATTCCCGCCCAGGTCGCCACCAAGTAGACCTAGTAGCGCTTTGGCCGTCGCTCCCACGGAGGCCAGCATCAGAACCAGCGCAATGTGAATTGCATGCATGCGCAAGTTGGGCTTGTAAATTGCCAAAGCGCCAAGAAGTGCCATAGCGACCCCGAAGAACGTAGGTATTAGTGCGGTCGGTTGTTCTGCCCCCGTCGCGAAATATCCGACCAAGCCAAGAACGATCAACAAAAAGCCCCAAAGTAGTGTAATGCGCGGCATATCAGGGAGTTGACGCTCCAGAGCGTTTAGAGTCAAGCGATTGAGGTCAATTGAACGTCATATTCTCAACAGGTGTCAGATTTCTGACATCTAGACAGTAGTGATTTCAATGATGTATCTAATGGCACGTCGATTGCTTTCTTTCGACCCAGGTGACAAATGAGTAACAATTTAACTACACACGCTGTACTAATCGCTAATCGTTCGACTTTCGTAGACGGCAACGCCCTAACCGACGCTGCGATTGCAAAAATTCAATGCCAACTCGACGTCCTAGAAAGATGCGGCATTCGAGACGTTTGCATTGTGGAATCTGCTCAGGCAGATGCCCTGGCAGATAAACTGGGTCTGAGAAACAGCAACCTTAGAGTCACCGTGCTTTCCAACAGAGGATGGCAACGAGCTTCTGGCGCCGCTCTGCTCGTCGCTGAGTCATTTATCGAGAGCGCCAATGGCCCGGTTCTTGTGGTGCCGAATGACAGGCTGCTTGATGCTTCGGATTTGAGCGAGCTCATGGAGTTTTTGTCAGATACCGATGACGCTGTGATTGCCGTGTCGGTACGAGACGACAGTCAAGCAAGCGATGACGACCGAGTGCAGTCGAACATGGTGGACCGACTCACCGACATTGGCGAAGATTTGGACACCTACGATGGCTTGTTCACCGGTCATGCCCTTGTTCGTCACTCTATCTGCAACCAACTTAGAAAGTACGTCAACCCGCGCTTGGCTCAGGGCGTATCACAGCTGCCGCGTGTTCGCGTCAAATGCGTTTCACCTACGTGGTCCCCTTCGTCAGTAGATTCATTAAAACAAGAGGTTGATGCGATCCTTCAGCGTAAGCGTCATCCTCGTTACAAGCTATTCAACCCGGGCCCGGTGAACACCACGGCAGGTGTGAAGTCTGCGCTGGTTCACCCCGACGTCTGCCACAGAGACTCTGACTTTACCGAACTCATGGTATCTCTTGGCAGTAAATTGCGGCGAATCTACCGAGCGACCACGGATGAGCACTCGGTGGTTGTAATTACGGGAAGCGGTTCGTCGGCGATGGAAGCTTCCATCACATCGTCGGTTGCAGAAGATCGCGCAATACTAGTGGTTGATAACGGTGCGTTTGGTGAGCGAATGCGCGAAATCTGTTCTATTCATGGTCTAAAAACCATACATCTGCGCTATCCGTGGGGAGAAATGGTGAAAGCTCGCGATATCGAGCGAAAGCTGCAAAAGCACCCAGAGATTTCTGTAGTGGCAATGGTCCACCATGAGACGTCTGTAGGACTTCTCAATCCGGTGACGGAAGTGGGTGCTCTGTGTCGTAAGTACGACAAAATGTTTTTAGTGGATGCCGTATCGTCGCTGGGAGCGGAGGAGATAGACGTGGTGCGTGACAATATTGATATTTGTTATGCCAGTTCTAACAAATGCCTCCACGGTATCGCGGGTGCTGCCTTCGTCTGCGTATCCAACCGAGCTTGGAAAAGATTGGATAAGATTCCCCCGCGGAGCATGTACCTGGATCTACGGCGCTACAGAAAATACATGAACGAGCTAGCGCAAACGCCATTTACTCCTGCGGTGTCGACCTACTTTGCACTGAATGCGGCATGCGACGAGTTTTTGGCCGACGGCCATGACAAGCGCCTTGCTCGTTACAAAAGTCTCAATCGTCAATTGCGACAAGGTTTACGTAAACTCGGTGCGTTCGCGTTAACTCACACCGGGCAAGAGTCGCACAGTATCGTGACTTGCAGCGTACCGGACGGAGTCGTATTCGAGCATCTCTACGAAGCAATGAAACTTCGTGGCTACATTATCTATGGCTGCAAGTCGGTACTTGCTGGCAAATTCTTTCAAGTTGCCAACATGGGAGACATTGATTCGGAAACGGTAGCGACCTTCCTCGTAGCTCTTGAAGAGAGTATTGAACAAGTAAAAGTTGTACAAGTTGCCCCGCGCAAAAGAGTCACCAGGCTTTTTTCAAATTCAGAAGCCTAGCGCCTGTTTAAAACAACACCGATAGTTTTGCCGGGTCATCAGTCATGATGGCGTCGGCACCGAGATCGATTAACGATTGAGCGGTTGCTATGTCGTTGATGGTCCAGAAGTGAACTTCCATGTTTAGGTCGTGGCACTTCTCGATAAGTTTTCCACTTGCAAGCGTCACTGGTCCTTGCTTGGTCGGAATCTGTGCCGCGCTGCCAAAGTTATCGATTCTCTTTAGTACAAACTTGGGAGATAGATAAAGCATGGCCACTTCTGCTGGCGCCAAAGAGGTCCGTCCCGAGTAGCCTTGGGCCCGTACCCAACGCAACGTTTTGTAGGAAAAGCTCGCAAGCGTGACCCTCTGAGAGGCGTGAGCTGCGTCAATGATTTCGATGACCGATCGAACTGCTTTTTCCGTATGGGCTTTGATATCGATGTTCAGCGGGACCTCTGGAAAGCGCTCTAAAACCTCAGATAGAAGCGGTATCGTGAACGTCTCGTCGGCAAACGGTCTAACCCCAGACGGCGTGCAAAAGTTTGCTCCGACGTTCCATTTTTGAAGCTCGGAAAAATCTGTATGCGCGACCACTGCGGATTTTCCGGCCATCCGTTGTCCTGTGTCGTCATGACAGACTACCACGTGACCATCTCGCGTGAGATGGACATCCATTTCAAGAGCATTCGCTCCAACTTCTATTGCCCTTTGAAAAGAGGGAATCGTATTCTCAGGATACTCGGCAGCGGCTCCGCGATGGGCATATAGCAGTGGCATGACTGCCATGCTATTCTTAGGCTTTCAGCAAGTCACGTCGCTTGCACTCAAAATTGTGCGCCGAGAACTAAGAAGCCATCTTTTCCGGAGACAGACGCAGTGTTTACGTTCATCCCGGCGATGCTTGGCAACGAGACTCCGGATAGCATGTCATCAAGATTTCCCGAGACAAGGGTATCTAGAGATTCCATTAAACTTGTAAGAATGTGCTCGGAGACTAAGCTCTTGTCGAACTCTAAGATTTGGAAGTCGTGGACAATGTTTTCTATGGACAGTCCCAACGTACCTGCATTGACATCGGCGGAAACGTCCGCGGTGAGATGTACGGCTACCGAGAAGGCTACCTTCCCATCTTTGTGTGCCGTGACAATCAGGTCGCCTACTTTGAGCGACGTATTGTCGGTTGCGTCTACAATCGGTGGCAGTAACATTTCCAAGCTGACGCTGTCGGCTAGTTGATTGAGAACGTTGATGTTAGATGCGTCAATAGTCGGACTGAGCGCGCCCTGGTTCCATCCCATGGCAAGGATTCTGTTAATGATGTCGTCTTCCAGAGCTACCGCCATTCCATCCTCAGGTGAACCAAACGCCGGTGGTACCATATTAGGGGTGCTGAAATATTCGAACGCGGCGGAGGCGGAAAAACCAACCTCAGTATCAATTTGTCCGCCGGTAGCATCAAAAGTCAGATCGGCGATATCTAAAGTCAGCGCCGCCGGGGTGCCGAATAAGTCGAAACTTAAATCCGAGGTTACGTCGGAAATCATTGCTTCAATTTGTGCGGGCATTTCGTCTTGCAAGGCCGTGACGACGCCATCCTTTACTTGCTGTTCTACGTCTACAAACCAGTTGGCGATTAAGTTTAGTACGGTAGAGTCAAGTTGAAAGTTAAACTCAGTAAAGTCGGCGGTAACCGCCCCCATTTCTACTACGATGTCGCCTGGCTTAGAGATGGATATTTTCCCGCTTGCCACAAAAGTATCTGCGGTCATTGTGTAGTTGTCATTGCCGCTGATGCAGGCAATTTTATGGTCGATATCACCTGAGATTACAATGTTGGTCATGGTCGCCACGAAGTCTAGACCTCCATTGGTTGGTGTAAATTCGAAGCTGACTTGATCCTTCACAATGTCGTTCAGATTAATCGAGGCATTGAACGGAAAGCAGCCACCGCCAGTTTCCACAATCGGGTTTGCGGCGCGCAGAGGAGCGGCAAGATCGGTTTGCGCTAAGGTTTGGGAGGCTGTTGCCGCCAACATTGTAAACGCGTCAGGACTTAACTTCAGACCCATGTTTTCTGGAGATGAAGCGTCGGACGCTTTGAATTCACCGCTTAATACGGCGCGAACGTCTCGGTGGTCCGTATCTTCGGGAAGTTTGGTTTCTACGATATTCATCCCCTGCTGGACAGCTACTTCAATGGAAAAGGCTTGATTCGATTTAACCGTATGCGCTTGCCCGTTAATCATTACGGTAGCATCAGCGTCGGTGTCTGCCGACACCATGCCTTCAACTGTCACTTTGGCTTTATCAGTGGTCGTTCCCCGGGCAGGGGCGGTTACGGTTAAGCTAGCTCCTTCGAGAACAATGATTTCTTCGGGGTTGTCGCCAGAACAACCGAATAGTAGCGATATGAGAATCAGTCTAAGAAGCATGTATCCATTCTACGTACAAATCAGTGAGGTGTCTTCAAGTTTATTGGTCTTAGCGCTACGACGCACTGCAAGAAAGACGGTTAGAAGTACCAGGAACCAGTTAGAGCCTTGTGAGCCGCTGCAGGAGTCACCATTTCTGAACTGTTCTTCTTCATCGTCGATACCGTTGCCATCAGCGTCACTGTCGCAAACGTCACCTAGTCCATCCTCATCCAAGTCAGCTTGGTCCTCATTCGAATCAAGTCGGCAGTTGTCGGTTTCATCGCTGACGGTATCGTCGTCTGAATCGGTATCGATAAAGTCCGGCACGCCATCTTCGTCTGAGTCCCGTGGTTCCGTAGCAATTTTCCGGTCACCGGCTTCAAAGATGTCATCAAGCGTATCGTTGTCTGAGTCGGTATCAATGTAATCTGGGATGCCGTCTTCATCGCTGTCTGCCATATCAGATGCGGCGACCAACGGCACCACGCCAGTAGCTGTCACCACGTCGTACGCCACTTCAAGAGGGTTCACTTCGTACCGATCGGGTAGGGTATCGCCATCGGCATCTGTGTCCCTAAAGTCAGGAGCTTTGTCGATGTCGCTGTTTCTTGCGTAACCAGGATTATTGTTCTGAAAGTTGTTGTCCGCAACATGGCATGAACTGTCTGGAAAGAGGCCCGACTCGATACCATCACAGATCCCGTCGTTGTCCGAGTCATCGTCAGCCCAGTCTGGCACTCCATCATTGTCTGTATCTGTAAGCTCTAGACCATAGATACCGTTTTCGAACATGCTTTCAAGAGAATCTCGCATGCCGTTGGCTCCGTAAGGTCCATCGACCATTCCATTGCCTTGTTCGTCCGGAGCTTCATGTCCTGCTTCTTGGGAGTCAAAGATATTATCGCCATCCGCATCTAAGTCGATCGCATCGAGTAGGTTGTCACCGTCTGTGTCGAACTCTCTGTTGAATGGTAGACAATAGCCGTTGTCGACAGTGTCGCAGGAAACTTGTGGTGGCAATCCGTCGCCACGATTGTAGGCGTCATGGTAATTGGCAATGCCGTTAAAGTCGGCATCACCGAATGGATCGATTCCGATTTGGCTGTCCAGGTAGTTGGGTATTCCGTCGTTATCGGCATCGGCGTCGTTTTCATTTGCGACTCCATCGCCATCTGCATCGTTGGAATCGCAATTGCCATCACCATCCCAATCCGGACCGTCGAAGGTGGTATCCGCTGGTCCCCCGGAAAGAGAGCAATCATCACAACCATCTGCATCTGCGTCGCCACAAACAAAACGGTTTAAGTCATCTGGGTCACCGGCAGTCGCTTCTACTCCATCGTTGTCTGCATCTGGGTCGCCGGCATTGCAGAGTCCGTCAAGGTCGTGGTCCCCCCCATTGGCTCCGTTGCTGTCAAAGTGAGGAGCAAACGCCCCGTTGGTACAATCATCGCAGGTGTCGTTGTCGCTGTCTTTGCATTCGAACTTGTTGTGAGGAGCCGAGTCCTCGACGTCATCTACGGCGTCGTTATCATCGTCAGGATCACCATCATCGCATAGTCCGTCGTTGTCAAAGTCTGGTCCGTCGTTGTTCGAATCGTACAAACCGCTGGTACAATCGTCGCACAAGTCTCCATCTGTGTCTGAGCACTCCAGTGGATTTAGCGGTGCACTATCGTCGCTATCTGGCACCGTATCACCATCCGAATCGTTGTCACCCAGGTCGCAAATGCCATCACCATCCACGTCTGGTCCGTCGTTATTCACATCCCCTCCGCCGGTATGTACGAGCGTACAATCATCGCAGCCATCTCCATCTTGGTCTTGGCATTTCGTTTTATCAAGAGGCGCAGCGTCCGCAGTGTTGGCTACGCCATCTCCATCGCTATCGCTATCGCATACGTCGCCAAGGCCATCGCCATCATAGTCTGGCTGGATGCCTGTAGCGGAATCTGCAGGATTTAGCGCTGTCGGACAGTTGTCGTCAGATTGACATACTCCATCACCATCACTATCGTTGGGGCTGTCTTGAGGACAAGCGTCGCAGGCGTTACCTTCTCCGTCGCCGTCATCATCGGCTTGCGATTGGTTGGGATCGTACTCGCAGTTGTCTTCGTTACCACAAATGCCGTCACCGTCAGCATCATTCGCTGGATCTTGCGGGCACGTATCGCATGCATCACCAATGGTGTCTTGGTCGCCATCCTGTTGGCTGAGATTGGCTACCAGTGGACAATTGTCCAAGGAATCTTCCAAAGAATCATTGTCGTCGTCGTGGTCTTCTCCTGAGTCTTGGCAACCGTCTTGGTCGTTGTCTGTGGAAAGGCTGGACAGCCATCCTACTGCGGCAGTTTGGCAATTGGTCTGCCCGACGGGGCAGTGCTCATCGCAGAGATCGGCAGGGTTCGGAACGCCATCATTGTCGATATCACCATCGCAAGCGTCACCTTTGCTGTCACCATCTAGGTTAGCTTGATCTTCGTTGGCAACGTCCAGACAGTTGTCGTTAGCATTATTGATACCATCGTTGTCCAGATCTTCGTCTTCCGCTCCCCAGCACCCGTCGCCGTCAGGATCTTGCCCGGTAACAAACGGAGGAGTTGACGTAGGGCAATGGTCGTAAATATCTGAGATACCATCGTTATCATCGTCGCTGTCGCCGGCATCGCACGTACCATCGCCATCGGTATCAGTACCATCGTTTGCGATACTTGGTGGTCCCCCCGTCACGGAGCAATCATCGCAAGTATCGCCCTCCTGGTCGCGGCAAATAAACTCATTAAGGGGGGCAAGATCAACTCCATCTTCAACTCCATCGTCATCGTCATCGGCGTCGCAATCGTTACTTAGCCCATCGTTATCGGTGTCTGGAGAAAAAACGTAGGGATTGGCATCGTTTGGATTTTCGCAGCCGTCACCATCGATATCTGTGCTGCCAATATCGCAGATGCCGTCGCCATCGGTGTCGGGGCCATCGTCCGAAGGGGCACCGCCCGAGCCATTGGCGCCGGTTCTGCTGCAGTCGTCGCAGGTGTCGTTGTCAGAGTCTCGGCAGCGGAACGAATCAAGTGGGTGGCTGTCGTTATCATTCAAGACACCATCACCATCTTTGTCGTTGTCCAATAAGTCGCAGATTCCATTGCCGTCAGTATCGACGCCGTCGTTGGAGGCCTCCGGGGGACCTCCCGTTACCGAGCAGTCGTCGCAGCCGTCTCCGTCCGCATCAAGACAAATGAGTTCATTCAGAGGCTCAAGGTCGCTGGCGTCAAGGACGGTGTCGTTGTCATCGTCAGGATCTTGACTGTCCGGGATGCCATCACCATCAGTATCCGTGGTTTGGCAGCCGTTGTCCCAATCTGGGGAGTTGGTATCAAGCCAGTTGGCAACGGAAGGCGAAGCCGTAAGACAACCATTGTTCTTCAGATAAAGAGGGGATAGGGTTGAATTTTCATAGTTCGCTGGTACGGGGCCAGAGAAGTTATTTTCCTCTAAGTTCAGCTCTATTGAGCTTGTTACCGAAGGAGCTTGGGGAAGAGGTCCGGAAAGAGAGTTGCCGTAGAGATTGAGTCTAGCAATTGGCGCCAGTTGGTAAAGAGTATCTGGATTCAGTTGCCCGATAAGGCCGTTGTCAGGTAAGTCTACTATGAAGAGTACAAGGCTCGTAGCATTGTTGAGTGTTACGCCGTGCCACTGATTAATGTCAGGGGTTTGCAGCCAGTTGGTATTGTTGGTCCAATTGGGACCGCCTGATTCGACGTAGAGTCTGACCAAAGCTCGGCACTGTGCGTGTGTCACAGTGATCGCATGGTGGCCGCAATTGAATCCGGCGTTAGGTTCGCGATCGTCTTCGTCAATGGCGCAGGGCACGCCGTCTTGATCTTGGTCCGTACTGTAGTTACAAAGAAGGTCTCCCTGCCCTTGGAATAGCCGTGGCCCGTTGGCGTGAAACAGTACCGCAAAATCAGGGAGTGGGCCTAATTGGTTGCTGCCTGGAGCGGTAGAACCTTGTGGAGGATGGACAGGGCCACTGCCGTTGTCTCCGGCATTGTGCGCGCAATTGTCGTTACCTGCCGGATTGCTACCTCCGCCCACCGGACAGTTCATGGGACGAGTGTCGTCAGTTGGAGATTCTACAAATCCAAATTGTTGCCCCCCTGAGGACAGGCTGACGCCATCGTTGTCTGCGTCAAGGTCTTCCGCACCGTCAGGACAGCCATCGTGATCAAAATCATTGGCGAGTCCGGGAATGTCGATGCAGTGGTCGTAACAATTTAAAACACCATCATTATCGTTGTCATCTTGCGGATCTAACGCGTTTGGCATCCAAGGACAGCCGTCATGATAGTTGGCGATGCCATCTCCATCAACGTCCCAATCGCAAGGGTCACCAACGCCATCGCCATCGTGATCTCGCTGATTAGGGTTGGGCATTTCGTCGCAGTTGTCGTCGACGGTGGCAACGGCATCGCCATCGCAGTCGTCGATATTGACGTTGGCGAATTCCAAACAGTTGTTCCCCTGTATTGCGTTGTTGGTAGGGTTGTTTTGCTGCTGGTATCGAGCGGGAATAGGAGTGTCTGATGAGGGTTGTGGGGTTCCACAACCTACGGCCACCAAGACGAAGCACATTAATCCCCCACGCATTCACTTAGCATAGCGTGAACGGTCCTCATTTTATGTACGCCAGCTTACTTTCGCAGTGTTATCTTACTGATTTTACTGTAGTTTAAAGTGCGCTTTGTACGAACCAAGAACCATAGTACCCACATCATCGCCCAAGGCGAGGTGCTTGCGCGACATCCGTAATCCTTGTCGGTTTGAAAATCACTGACGCAAGCTGGAGAACAACCATCGCCGTCTACGGAGTTGCCATCGTCGCATCCTTCGCCCGTGTCAATAATCCCGTCGCCGCAAACCGGTCGTCTGCAAAACTCACGGCAGGAGTCCGACTCGTTCGCGTTTTCTTCGCCGTCGTCGCATTGTTCGCCGACCGATATTTCTCCATCGCCACAGATAGCTTCTGGGTCCGCAAGTACGCATAACGAGTCAATGTTCCAGCCGCCAAGTTCCAATCCTTGATCTGTTGTTAACTCGTAAGACACTTGAACTTTGCCATTTCGCAGATAGGGAGAAAGGCTCACATCATGAAACGTCCATTGTTGATCGCGGTGATGAACCGCACTGTTGTTGCCCATGTTAGAAGACGCATTGGTCCACGCAATAAAGTCATTGGCTTTAATCGACGCTTGATCAAAGTGCCCGTCTTCCACATTAAGCCATCGCCAGTATTGCAACCGCACGTTGGAAAACGTTCCTACATCAACTTCGGGCATGGTAAGTACAAAGTTTCCGTTAGGGTCGTACTTACCGTCCGCATCAGCTTGTTGTTTTAAGTCATTGCCCACAAAAGCATTTCCTTCGTAGGGCGCGCTAGGATCGTCTAAAAGCGTTCCTTGTTGTTGTCCCCATTCCCATTCCCCAGAATCACTAGCCAGCCAGCCCGCAGCGAAGGGGTCGTCGGTGAAGTCGGTGCAATACAGAGGCATCAATTCGCCGACATAGAATTCAAACCATGGGTTGGCAGGGTTCTGCGGATACACCAGTCTGGTGCCGTCGCTGTAGAGCACACGCATTCGGTATTCGATGACCCGACCAGGTCTTTGATCGGGGACAAGTCCGGTAAAGGTTCCGGCAGTTTGGCTCATTGTGGTGAAGTTAATGGCGGAAGAGCCTCGGCGACGCCACTGCAGTTCAACGTCTAAAATCGTTTCGTGCGGGCAGCTGGTACCGATACCTGCAATCGTAGCCTCAATGGGAAAGCCTTGGGCGTTGGGTAGTACTTGCGTTAAAGGTTGGTGGTCCACGGTGGAATAACGAAGTCCCCGTTGTCCAAAGGCAGAACTGATCGCACAAACGTTGGGAGTACCATTGGATAGGTCTCCGTCATCATCGTCTTCCAGAAGAGTCTCCAAAAATGCGGACGGAATATCAGAGGATCGCTCAAGTCCTGCTTTGACGAACTGTTGGACTTTTTCTTCCGCCGCTTGTTCTCCTAGGTCTGCTTTTAGGAGTTGCCACAAGTCCCACATGGAACGAGCGTAAACCAAACCGGTAGAGTGTACCGGTCCAATGTCGTCTGGCCATGTGATGTCTTCGCTAGCAGGGTCTAACTCTCGCAAAGGGTCACTATCGTTACGGAATCCTCTTCCCATTCCTGAGTCTTCAGTAATCAGGGCCGCGAAAAAGTCGGAAACCCCTTCGCTAAACGAGCTGTCAAAACGCCCCACGCCTTCAATCACGGAATGGTGATGAAGCCCATGCCCAATCTCATGGTACACCACGTCCGCCAAAAGTCCGGTATTGGCGCAGCGGTCACTTGATTGAAAAAAGTTGATGCCGCCATCGTAGAAAGCGTTGCATTCATCTTCGATATTCGTTTTTGCCAGGAGTTGTTCGTCCAGAAAGTCTAAGTCGGGAGACATCAAGCGAGCGTATTCTTTAGCCACGTTGGTATGAGCGTAGACCGCGAGTTGAGAATCAAGACGTTCGTCCCCGGTCGTCTGCAGTGTGCGAGTTTGCCCATCGAAAAGCTCTATTTCTCCCGCAAAGCCATTGCCGCTAACGGTGACCACAGACACCAGCGAACTGCTTAGGACCGCCGTAAATTCTTCACTCGGCCCAGTAAGCTCAATGGAACCATCGATGTCGCAAGTTTGGCTGCCGGCATCATTTTGCAGGGTCATGTAGCTGGCGGGGTAGCTCGCCAAACCGTTACCCGGAAAGCGCTCCGGAACTTCGATTTCTACGGTGGCGGCGGTTTGAAACATCGGCGTTATTGCGACCACAACACCAAAGTCACCAAGGTAGCCTTTCCACGGAAAACCACCTTCATTTCGGATGTTTACCTCTGTTACGCGGTGGTATGTAACTCCGGATTCGGAAACCAGAGGGAGTATCTTTTGCGTTGGCAAAAAATGGGTCGACTTGATGGGGCCAACTAAGTTTTGCAACTGCGTCTGAGCCATCGTTTTATTTTGCTGAAATGAGGTGGGATAAAAATCGTCCACTCGCGGGTAACCTTCAATCGCTACCATAGCCAACTTGCCTGACTGATAACGAAAGGAGACTTGCCCTCCAATTACTTCCATTTCGTTTCTGTATTGTTTGAAACCGACCACGCGAACATTTCCACTAATCTTGTTGGATACCAATCTGAAGTCGGCGGCAGTCGAGCCAACAACAAGCTTGCTGATGTGATCCGCCAGAAATCTTTCAGAATATTGTTTGGCGGTAGTGCTGTCTTGAGTTCCAGGGGCAGGGCGACTCGTCCACATTCGAGCGGCAGTTCCGAGTACGGGATCTATGGTTCCCGACCAAGATTGCCCATCCAAAAAAAATTGGGAAGGCTGATAGACGGTGTGAGCGCGTACGCTTCCGGTGAGCGGTTTAAGTGATTGTGCGTCGACTTGAATTTGCGAATACGCAGGAAGGGTCAGGCACAATACTGTGAGTCCTATTCGGATCATTCTTGGCATCGATTCATTATAGACACGTTCGTCACGTTATTCGATTGTTCGTGGCACAAACGACAAAACCAAGGTACAAACCCGCGAAGGAGACTGCATGAGTTCAGGGAAGATTAAATTTGAAGAAATGGCGCAACGCATCGGGCCAGCGATAGGCCTGACGGCCCTAATCGTACTTTTAGCTGTAGGAGGTCTGAGTCGATTGGGATGCGCCAACCATCACGTAACCCCAGGACACTTTGGTTACGTCAAGTCCAAGCCTCTAACTCAATCGGCTGAGTTTTTAGAAGTCATCAGAGGACCGGGGTCTACAGGCTGGGTTTGGCGGCAGGCCGTCACAGAAGTCGACGTTCGTCCTAAGACCTACACTTCCACAATGGAAGTCCGAGACCGACAAGAAAATCCTGTAGCGTTTGATGCGCATGCGGTGGTGGGGATTGATGTAAGTGGTAACGCAGAGTCAATCGAAAGAAACCTACGAAGAGTGGTGGAGGAATTCAACGCTGACGATTGGTACAACTCGAACGTTCGTCGCGAATTCGAATTGGCGTTTCGCGTTGAAGTGCAAAAGCGCGAAGCTTTCGAAATCAAAGACGAGGTAGAGGCTATCTCGGTTTCAGTCAAGAAGAAGATGGACGCGGCTTTTGCTGATAAGCCTTTCTACTTTGAGAGCGTCAACATTGGTAACATTCAGTACCGAGATAAAATCGTACAAGCGGTGATCAAGAAAAAGCGTCGAGACTACGAAGTAAAAAAACTTCAAGTAACCGAGCAAATAGAAATCGCCAAGCGAGCTGTCAAGCAAGCTGAGGCAGATGGTGTTGCGGATGCCAATCGTCAAATTGCAGCAACGCTTTCGCCTATGTTTGTACAATGGGAAGCCCTTGATGCAATGAAAGGGCTGATCAATTCGGAAAACACTTCCTTTGTTATCGCTCCTTTAAGCCCCGACGGCATGAGTCCCGTAATTATGAACATCACAGGTAAAAAAGGAGAAAACCAATGAGACTTCTAATTCTGTCAATGCTTTTAACTGCTGGATGTTCCAATCCCAAAGTAGACGCAGGTTACGCTTCGTACGTTTATCACAAGCCGCTTGTTTTTGGACAAATGGAATACAAAGAGACGATGCTCGGCCCAAATTCAACAGGGCTGTCGTGGCGCTTATTTACCGTGGACGTCGACGTTAGAGAGACCCCATTCGAAGAAGGTTTTGAACCTGAAAAGAACAATACCGTTCTCACTAAGGATAATCTTCCAGTTCGACTGAAAGTGAGAACGCGGATCAAAGTTCGCACAGGTAAGGATAAAAACGGTACCGACTATCTTAAAACGCTTGTCGAGGATTGGGGGGGGCCTGATTGGTACGAGTGGAGGGTCAAACAACCTCTCCGCAGCATCGTTCGCTCTGTAGTAATGAAATACGATGTAGAGAAGATCCAGCCGTCACTTGACGAAATTGGAGCAAAGATCAAAGAAATACTCGATGCGCGGTATCAAGGTACTCCCATTGAAATTCGAGGGGTTGAACTTGCAGAATTCTCCATGCCTAAGCGGGTAGAAGAAATTACAGAGCAAATTAAGACTGAAAGGCAAGTGCTTGAGGAACAACGAAGCCGCTTAGAAGTCGCTAGGCAGAACGCAAAGATTGCTTATCGTCGAGCGGTAAACGTAAGTGACCAACAGCGAATCATCGGTAAAACTCTCGACCCTCTTTTCGTGCAACGTGAAGCGATTGAAGTTTATCGTATGCTTGCGGCTTCGAAAAGTGACACGGTAATTGTATTACCTAGTCAGTCGGAAGGAACGGCATTGCCACAAATTTTGCCGAAGGGCAGCGCTTCCAGTAAGAAAATATCGGAAGCTGAAAAAGCGAAACTTCGTGCGCTCAACAAGAAGTACGGCGTGAAAGAGTTTTCTGAATCGATGACCAAGTCCTTGAAGGTCGCGCCTGCGGTCGCTCCGGAGCCAGCTCAGCCCGCTGAGGAGAGCACCGCCACCGTGCCCGAGAAAAAGACTTCTGTCGACGCGAAGTCTGCCAGCCCTACCAGTAGCAATTAAGGTCGGAACGGCTGCTCGTCTTTTCCTTCATTTTTGTTGGACAGACGGGCGGCTACCGACTCTTGTTCGTCTTCAGATAACTTCTTGACGTAGATTCCCGCAGCTTCAATGGCACGTGACCCAAAGAAACCTTCTGAGATAGCGTACTCAACTTCGATTACGGAGTAGGGGTCTTTACCGATCCATAGAAGTTCATGTTTTCTAGGAATTCCCACCCATGAACTAAGCGTGAACTTTTTTCTACTACCATTTTCATTGAGAATAATTAGAGTTATGCGCTCGGTCGCTGACATACCCTAAAGATGGATGATTATTTCGCTTGGGTCTAGCTCTTTCCTAAGCAACTTGGTGTATTCGTCCATTGGATCGTCGCTCATCGCGGGAAAACTGACCTCGTCAAGTGGGCTAGAATCAATATCGAGGTTAGCCGATAAAGATATGCTGGCTCCTTCCTCATCAATGCGTCCTAGTCTGATATTGCAGTCGTTGTCGGAGCTTTCGAGTAGTCGCTGCAACACATCACATAACTCACTTAGTTTATGTGGACGAGTGTACAGCGACGGCTCCATTACTTCTTTGGGCCTAGCTTTAAACTCTTGAAGCTCATGGTCTGTTAGCAACATTCCATCACTTGCCTGAGAAGCAGAGACGAACAAGTCTCGGTCGCACGAAGCTATATCAGTGAGATGATCGGACTCGACAATCAGTACGTGTTCAATCGACTCGTCTCGCTTGATACTCCAAATTTCCACAAGGTCAGGAGTGGACTCTTCATGAAGTGCCAGATAGGCGGCATGGACCGCATCTTGTAGTCTTTTGAACTTAAAACCAACTTTCAATTCCGTTTCGCCAATGCGGCGCATTCTCAGCGACAGAGAGGTTACGATACCAAAGCGTCCCATGCTTCCACTAAATATGGCTCTTGGATCTGGGCCACTAGAGTGCGGTGGCATTACTTTGGTTCTGATTACATGACTGCTGGGAAGGACTGATGTCAACGCGAGAATGCTGTTTTCAAAAAAGCCTAGTCTTGGATTCGCTTTGCCAGAGGTTCGGACCGCAAGCATGCCTCCAATCGTCGATTCAAGCATTGCTTCCGGGAAGTTGCCTATCGTTAAGTTTCTATTCTTTAGAACCTTTTTTAGTTCTTGTCCGGTAATCCCTGCTTGAGCGGTCACCACCATAGACTCTTCATCGAGCCTAGTTACTTCATTCATTCTCACTATAGAAACGAACACGATACTGTCCATTGAGAAGTCGGGTTGGTATCGTTCTTTGCCAACGGGAAGAACTTTCATCTTCAGTTGCTGAGCGGCTTGTAACACCGAAGATACTTGGCTAGTGGATGATGGGTATACCGTGATGCAGTTGTTGTCTTTGCTGCTGACGTGTTCGATGCCAACAATGCTCGCAAAACGTTGTACTATTGTTCTGTTAGTCATGATTTAAACCCCAGCTTTCCAGGATTCATAATCCCATGAGGGTCCATGGTCCGCTTCAGTGCTTCTAAGATACGAAACGACTCGCGATGTTCGTCTCTCATGTACGGTGAGCGAACCAACCCAACGCCATGGTGATGACTAATGCTTCCACCAACCTCGCAAGTAGCTTGCATTGCGTCGCTCCACAATTGGTCGTAGAGGGCATAGGACTCCTCGAGAGAATCGGCTGAAGCTGCGAAGGTGAAATAGATAGAGCAACCCTCTTGATAGGCATGTGAAAAGTGAGCCATTACGAACGCGTGTTTTTGTATTGCCTTTCTGACCCTACGATAAAGATCTGGAAGTTGCGCCCACGTCGATACCACTTCCATTGTGTCGACAAACGCACCATTGGAAAAAACAGGGGACATTTTGTAAGAAACGGAGTACCTGCGTTTTAGCCAATCCAGCCCAGGGCCTTCTCCTAAGTCTTCGCCGCCCACCGCTAAAACCACTTTTCTTGCTATTTCTGCCTCAACCTCGGTTCTTATTCTACTGCCTTCGAAACCGATAATCATGCGGCACCCCTTCTTAGCAACTTTAGACGCAACGACATCAACTGCTGGTGACCAAGAAGGAGATGTTGACAAAAGAGAAGTAAAGACCGTGCTTTTAGCCTTATCCAAAAGGGTGGGGATAAAGGAGGCGAACTTTGACTCTTGGCTCATTTTTTCCAGCGATACCGGGCTAAGTTCTTTTTCCCCGTCGTCACCGCCACTCGACTTAAAAAGATGGAGCAACGTATCCATTTCATCGTAGAGTCTTATGACTGCAGGCTTCAACCCTTTTTGCATGAGTACTTTTATAGCGTTGGTACCTTCAGCGACTGAGTCAAAGTGATATCCCCTGAGAACTCTAAGAGCGGGGTTGGCAGATAGTTTTAACTTTGCCGAACAGATGATTCCAAAGGTACCTTCACTGCCCAGTATCATCTGCGTCCAGTTGGGACCTTTGTGTCCGCGTGCATTGGGCGTGGTGTCGACGATATCTCCGCGGCCTGTCACCATCCGCAATCCCAGAACTCGGTCGTCTGCTTTTCCGTATTTGGTGGACATTTGTCCTGCCGCGCGCGTTGCCATCCACCCTCCCACGGTTGAGCAATAGATGGAGGAAGGAAAATTGCCAAAGGTAAGGCCGCGATGTTGAAGCTGCCGTTCAAATCGCTCTCCATTCATCCCCGCTTCGACATGACATTGCCGAGAGACCGTGTCGACGGATAGCATTTTTTTCATACGTTTCATGTCCAAAGAGATGCCACCGCTTATGGGAACCGCCCCCCCACACACTCCACTACCGCCAGCATAGGGAGTGATTGGAATTTTCTGCTCGATTGCAATTCGCACAATAGCAGCGATTTCGCGTTCGCTCTCAGGCCATAGAACCGCATGTGGCGGAGTCCCCATGTATTGACCCCGTTGTTTTGCTATCAGTAGACGGGGCCACATATCTTTCGCGTGGTTTTCCAAATCTAGAGCATCTACAGAGATCCGTTTGGGCCCCACAATACGTTCCAAGGCTGCGAAAGACTTGTCGCTGATTGCCCCAGGCTTCATAGGCAAAACGTATTCTTGTTTCTCCTCTCAGGCAAGGGAACGTGCTACTAGAGTGTTATGGAATCGTGGACACCCCCGTCAATTTCGCAAATTTCTAGGGTTTCTGTAGTGGGAGCTGGGACCATGGGACATGGTATCGGCCAAGTTTTTGCTATGGCAGGATTCAGAGTTACCCTAATCGAACCTTCCCAGGAGCGTTTGGATTCTGGTCTTGCCAAGGTACACAAAAATCTCGAAAAGGGAGTCGCTCGCGGCAAAGTAACAACTGATATTCAGAAACTCGCCGTGAGTAACTTGAGCGGAAATACCGACGTGACGAAAGGGTGCCAAGACGCAGATCTGGTGATTGAGGCAGTACCAGAGGTCCTAGACATTAAGGTAAACGTTTTTACCCAAGCAGAAGCTAGTGCCGCTCCACATGCCATTTTTGCCACCAATACCAGTTCGCTTTCAGTGCAGGAAATCGGCAACGCGTTACGACAACCAGCGAGAATGTTGGGACTTCATTTTTTTAATCCTGTCCATATCATGAAGTTGGTTGAAATCGTCATCAGCGAGAAGACCGATGTTAGTTTGCCAGAGGTGACAAAAGCGTTGGTTTCCAAAATAGGAAAGACGCCAATCTTGGTGAAGGATTCGCCGGGATTCGCATCTTCTCGCCTCGGAATCGCCATCGGTTTGGAGGCAATGCGGATGGTACAAGAACAGGTCGCGTCTCCCGCGGATATTGATACGGCCATGAGGCTCGGCTATGGTTTTCCAATGGGCCCGTTAGAACTCACGGACTTAGTAGGTTTGGACGTGAGGCTGGATATCGCGAAATACCTCAGTCGGATGCTGGGGGAGCGATTCGATCCCCCACAGCTGCTGCAAGACTATGTGGCGGCAGGTCGGCTTGGAAAGAAATCAGGTCAGGGGTTTTACAAGTGGAACGATGGGAAAAAAGTTACGGAGTAAGCCCGCGCCATGCCAACTGATACGCCTTAATTGGATCGACGGCCTTTCCTCGAATGCGTACTTCGAAGTGCAAATGAGGACCAGTACTTCGACCTGTTGACCCCACATCACCGATATGGTCATAGGATGAGACGTTGTCTCCTTTTTTCACCAAAATCTTTGAAAGATGAGCGTAGCGAGTAGTAAGCCCAAAACCGTGATCCACAACGATAGTTTTACCGTATCCGCCACGCCAACCTGCATAGGCGATGCGACCGCCACCGGCTGCAAAAACGTCCTCACCTACCGCTCCTCTAAAATCCATGCCTTTGTGCAGGGTTCGGCGGTCGTGAATTGGATCGGATCGGTATCCGTATCTCGACGATATCGAGCCAATGACCGGAACTGCTTTCAGAGACGCAAAAATGTTCTTGGGCGGAATGTGATAGGCCTCAGGTAGTAGCAGTGAAACTTTTGACAATAATGTCACGGGAGCCGTCGCCTCCTGGTAGTAAGCGATGGTTTCCGCAAGTGCCCCAATTTGGGTGGAGGCGGGCGACGCTGGTACGGAGGCGTTGAGAAATAAAATAACCGGCAACATTCTCGCGGATTGTACGCTATTCACGCAAAGCGTCAAGGGGAGCTTTTACGTGATTTCAGGTGTTTAGCGTGGTTGAGATCGACGTTTTCGGACAATTGATGTATTTTGAATGCCGATTGCCTGCCAATCGTCGAAAACTTGTAACGGAGCCAATATGATCAAATTACTACCATTTCTACTTCTTTTCTCTGGTATCGCGCAGGCATCGCCGCTGAGTCACTTTCCAAAGAAGTCTCAAGTCGTCATGAGCATAGATTTAGTGAAGGCAAAGAAAACTGGTTACCTAAAGCCGTTGTTAGCGAAAGCCCGTACCGAAAAAGACTTCAAAGACGTCGAGCGGCGCTTAAAGCGAGTCAACCTAAGGTTCGGACAAGGAATCAAAAAAGTCCATTTCGCAAGTTGGCGCTCCAAAACGTCTAGAGAATTGGGAGCCGCTATCTTTGAAGGAGACTTCACTAAGAAAAAGATGGCGTTGCTTGCACGTAAAGAAGGCGCCAAAAAGCGCACGATGGGAAATATCGTCTACTGGAAGAAGGGGCAGTCTTTGGTGTCCCTGATGGATAATAAATACCTTGTGGCGACGGAAACTAAAGAGGCAATGAAAGAGGTTTACAAGAAGAGGGCTTCTGGTGCTGATTCTATTTCCGCAATGAAGAGGAAAGGCATTGCCCTTGTCTATGCCAAGCTTCCAAAGGAAGTAACGTCTCAGGCAAAGCAAATCGGTCTCAAACCGAAGAGGGTTACAATGAGACTACAGGCAAAAAAGGTTTCGTTTTCTATTGCGATGGCGGATGCAACCCAAGCTCAGACGGCAGTAACGATGTTAGCTCTGGTTAAGTCTCAGGCGAAGAGTCAGCCGGAGTTGAAGAAGAATGGTCTTCTTCCGGTGATTGAATCAGCTAAGGGAAGCGTTGATGGTACCAATGCAAACTTTACCGCTTCGATTTCTCCTCGAGTTATCAAGAAGCTGTTGGAATACAAACCATAATCGCAAACTCGAACAGCTAAATACTAGCGGTAGCAGTGGGACTCGCTAGCACCGCATTTGAATCGAAAGTGATAGTGGTTATCATGTCCTGGTTCATGGCGTATTAACCCAACGCGAGTACTAATACCTCTTGGGTACTGAAACGCACGAAGCAAGAACTCATCGCTAGCACCATTTTCTTTAACGTATTCGTAGAGAACTTTTTGTAGCTTGTAATCAAGAAACACTACCTGCAAACCACCTTTGGTATTCGCAGTTTTTAGCAGCAGACGCAGGAACAACCAATTAGCCGCTACGTGAAATCCGGAACCATGAGTTCGTGCGAAATACTTCGGGTATCCTGCGGGAACGTTGTCAAAGTAGAATCCGATATCTGCATCTCGACCACTTTGGTGAGACTTGTGAGGGTACAGACGCCCTCCTTTTTTAGCGGATAGGTCGCCAACCGACAGAGGGTGGATGTCTGGGTATTTGGCACGAACCGCAGCGATGGCAGCTTCAAGGTGATAGATTGTGTACGCGGTACCCCAAGCGTTGTGTGGGCGCCGAATATGCCACTCCTCTGTCTCTTGCATTTGTTTCCCGCCGGCAAGCCTACCTCGTGGTGGCCCTCCAACACTCTGACCCTCCACCGGACGACCATCGTGTTTGTAGCTAGGAGAAGAAACCCTCAGTCTTTGTCCTGCGCGAATCAAGTTGCCTTTCAGCCCATTCCATTTTTTCAGTTTCTTAATGGATTGATGGTGACGTGCGGCAATACGTCCTAGGGTATCGCCACTCTTCACGACGTACGTACCTCGACCCGATCGACCGCGATACTTCTTACTTCTGGTTTGCTTTCCCCTTTTATTGGATTTTTGGGAGCCACTTTTGCTGCAGCGAGGGATTCGAAGCTTTTGCCCCGGTCGCAGAAACTTACCGAGTTTGTTCGCCCGTTTAAGTTCGTTCAAAGTACAACCATGCTTTCTCGCGATGGTCCAAAGAGAGTCTCCGCTTCTCACGGTATGGCTTTTGGCAGACGCGGGAATAGCGATTAATGTAGAGGCAACAGCAATTATGAGGCATCTGAGCATCGATGCGACCTTGTCAAAATCGTATCGAATTGTCCAGGCTGTAAGAGTTGAACTGTATTCTAACCGTTGAGCTGTACTTCTGTGGGGTAAGGAATATCAATACCAGCAGCATCAAGCGCTATTTTCGCGGCCTCTGTGACTTCGAAATAGACGTCCCAGTAATGGGCGGGATCGCACCAAGGGCGACACACTAGATTGACGCTGAAATCAGCAAGGGTCACCACCGCCACGGTGGAAGCTGGGGTTTGCAGTACTTTTTTGTTCTTAGCTAATACCTCAGAGAGTACTTTTTTGGCTTGCTCGAGATTCGTGTCGTAGCCAACACCGAACTCTAAATCAACCCGGATGGTTCCGTTAGAGGTCCAATTCTCAATCACATCAGTAGTAATCTTGCTATTCGGAACGATTACCTTCTTTCCATCGGGGGTATGAATAATCGTATTGAAAGTTTGTACTTCTTCCACGATTCCCGTTACCCCGCCTGCTTTCACTAAGTCACCAAGTTTATAAGGGCGAAAAATCATCACCATAACGCCTGACGCAAAGTTGCCGAGGGAGTCCTTAAGCGCAAACCCGATCGCTAGTCCGGCCGCACCAAGAATGGCTACTGCGGCAGTGGTTTCAACGCCCAGTCTTTCTAGGCAGAAAATAACTAATATGGCGGTCAGAAATGTTTTCAGTAACTTTCCAAGAAACCTTCTGAGCATTTCGTCGACGTCGTTACGAACAAGTAACTTGTCGATCCCAATCATCACTTTACCAATGAGAAAACGGCCGACAATAAAGATAATTGCTGCGATAACTAGATTTTGAGCGAATGGCACCACGTACTTGTCTAGGTGGGTTTGCCAATATTCTGCGGTCGTAAATTTGTCCATCATTTCTCCTTTAGAGGCTTCGCGTATTTATCCCAAAAAAAAGTGACGCCCTCAATGAGGACGTCACAATTCTCAAGACTAATTTAGTCTATGGGGTCGTTGTTGCAGGAGCTGCAGGAACAACAGTAGGAACGTTAGAGATGAGTTTAAACTCAACCCTTCGGTTTTCTGCGCGACCTTTTTTCGTATCGTTGGATGCGACAGGCTTGTCAGGACCAAAGCCTTTGGCTTCAAGTCGTGAGCCTTCGATTCCGCGACCTTCAAGGTATGCTTTTACAGCTTCTGCTCGTGCTTGAGAAAGAGTTTGATTCTTCTCAGCATTACCGCGTGAGTCTGTGTGGCCTTGAACTTCAAGACGAACGCCTTTGTACTCTGCAAGTACTTTAGCAGCGTTGTTGAGTGTCTTGAAAGAAGAACGAAGGATGCGCGACTTACCGCTGGCAAAACGAATGCCTTTGATTACTCCGCTGAACTTTTGAACAGCCGCAGGAATCTCGTCAGGACAACCGTCACCGTCTTGGTAACCGTTTGGAGTTTCTTTCTCGGCAGGACATTTGTCTGCTGCGTCAGTTACGCCGTCGCCATCGTTATCAAGCTCAGGACAGCCGTCTTCGTCTTCGAATCCGTCTTTGTCTTCTGCTTGGTCAGGACATTTGTCAGCGTCGCCAACAATACCGTCGCCGTCGTTATCTGTCGGTGCCGCTTTAGGACATCCGTTATCTTCAGCAAGGCCAGCTTCACTTGGGCATTTGTCGTCAGCGTCGTTTACGCCATCGCCATCGTTGTCAAGATCAGGACAACCATCGTCGTCTTGGAAGTCGTCTTTGTCTTCGGCTTTGTCAGGACACTTATCAGCATCTCCCACAATACCGTCGCCATCGCCGTCTTCTGGAGCGACTGGAGCAGTTTCTTCGTGACGGAATGTCTTGTAGAGACCTGCTGTGATTTCCCAATCAAGAGTCGTTCCATCGTCTTCGCTGCTTGGCGGCATCATACCGCGAGCATCAAGACGTACGCCCCAGTTGTGCTCTACGCGATATTTGAAACCAAGTCCTGCGTGTGGAAGTACAAAGTCGTGGTCGTCATCAATGATCTGATCGTTGTTTGACGAGCCGTAGACTCCACCAACACCAACAAGTGCGAACGGTCGGAATTTGCTTTCGATTCCTGTGAAGTAAAACACGGGATGCACGCGGTAATGGAAGCTGATTACATCAGCGTTTCCATTCGTAGCAACCGATGGGCTCACACCTAGCTCACCTTCTAGGTGAAGGTTGTCGAGAAAAATTCCACCGTATCCAACGCGAATACCAGCGATGAAAGAATGCTCAAGGTGATTGGCACCAGGTGCATCGTTTACGCCGAGCTCGTTGTCGTCTGCGTAGAGATGCGCACCAAAGAAACCACCAATTTCCCATTTGTTTTCTGCCTGTGCCTCAGGTGCGGTGGCCACCGTGAGTGATGTGCTTGCAAGTGCAAGCATCATCAGATTCGATATATTAAATTTCATATTCTGTCTCTTTCCTAAAGTTGGGGCCTACAAGAACGTGATGATCAAAGTAGCCTTGGTTACAGTATCTACAGTCTCAGCAACTGGCAAGAAGCCTGCGGCATAAGGTAGGCCGTCGAATGCTGGACGTGGAGCTGGGGCTTTGTCGTATTTCACGTCAAATCCGAAGCTGAAGCTGATGTTTCCTCTAATTTTTGTGTTGAGCTCGATTCCAGCGTTTACGCGGAGATCGTCACCCAGAGCTAACGTGGTACCAGCTAGGTCGTACTCGTTTAAGTTCACAAGAGCTTCTGCGTACGCTTTCATACCTGTGTCGTCGCTAAGTTTGGCGTCTCCACCAAGCCATCCGCGTGCCGAGTGAGAATCAATTGAATCTGCACCTGGTGCTACAAAGTCTTCGTGAGTGTAATCGTAACCAAGCTCTGCCCTAAGGCTGTACTTTTCGCTTTTGTGGACTAGGTAAGCCACACCGATTTGACCGCCGTAGTAAAGTTCTTTACCTGCGATTGGGTTTGCACCGATTCGTGCTGCACCCCAGACCGACAGTCTCTCGGATAGGAAATAGTCGCCACGTGCTTTTCCGTACCACTCTTCAGCAGTTGTTTGACCAACTCGATCGATTTCGTTTTCGCCATCGATGGTACCGTTTCCGTTAGCGTCGTTTGCGGTGATGATGGTGCTGCGCGCATTAGTGATTCCAGCTTCACCAGAAAGCATCAACTTTTTGGTAGTACGAGATCCCTCGATTTTACCGATGATGGTTCGAGTGTCCGCGTTTCCTGTGGTTAGGATAGCGCCGAGCTGACCGGATGCTTTGTAGACTGCTTCGTTAGTTGCGTCTTTAGCCGCTTCTCTAGGACCTTCGTACTTAGCTTCTACTTGAGCGCTAGCTACTACTGGGGTTAATAAAATTAGTGAATGCAATAAAATGTTTTTCATAGTTCTCCCTCTCTGGGCGTCTTATACGCCAATTGTTTAGTTAAATACAAAATCGCGACGTAAAATTTACGATGAAAGTAACTCAAAGCGCTAGTTTTCTAAGGTGTGAATTTTCTATACGGGTATGTTCGATTGTTGTTGTGCTGTCTTAGGTTGATGATAGAGATGTATCATGACAACACCGGTAATGATTGGAATCGCTGGAGGAACAGGTTCTGGCAAGACAACCATCGCAAATCAGCTTTTCGCAGCCATTCCAGAAGGTAAGTCGGCGGTGATCGAACACGACGCCTATTATAAGGATGCCGTACTTCTTGGAGGAGATCCCAAAAACGTCAACTACGATCATCCATCCGCGTTGGATACTGAAATGCTTGCATCCCATCTCCAGCGGCTTCGGAGCAACGAGCCAATACAAGTTCCCATATACGACTTTGTCTCACATCGAAGAAAAGAAGAGACTAAGAGGGTAGAGCCGGCGCCTATTGTCATTGTCGAAGGCATCTTGGTTTTGGCAGAGCCCAGCATTCGAGAAAACTTGGACATCAAAATTTTCGTCGACACAGATGCAGACATTCGTCTGATTAGAAGAATTCGAAGGGACATTGAGCAGCGCGGACGCAATTTCGATTCCGTCAGAAACCAATACTACGAAACGGTACGACCGATGCATATTGAGTTCGTGGAACCGTCAAAGAAGTTCGCGGACATCATCATTCCAGAGGGGGGCAATAATCACGTAGCGATTGACATCCTTCTAGGACGGTTGCGAGAAGTTGTTTCTGATCCTGAGTGGACGGCATAACGTTTTACCGTGTGCTAGCGTCTTTTAAACATCATGAGCACTACGAAAATAATGAAAGTTGGAGTTTTGGCGGTTGCCGTTTTAGTTGCTGGTTGCGACAGCAACAGCTCGAAATCATTGACGATTGGCGAAGTGACGATAACAGAAGTGGAGACGCTTCTCACCAAAGAGAATGCTTTTGTGCCGGTTGATGTCAACGGAGCTATGGTTCGTAAGGAGTTCGGAATCCTACCTGGGGCCGTTTTGTTATCTCACTACAAGAAATATAAACTTAGCGAATTACCCAAAGACAAAGCCAAGAATCTTATTTTCTATTGCTCTAACGAAAGTTGCGGTGCCTCTCATCAAGCGGCGCAAGTGGCACTGAATGCAGGATACTCGAATGTGGACGTACTGTCCGCTGGAATAATGGGGTGGAGTAAAGCGAAAAAGCCTACTTCATCTATTCAATAAATCACGAAACTGTACGAGGATTCGCACATGAAAAACGTACTTGTACTCTCACTTTTTATCACCGCGTGTTCTTCAACAGACAACGCTCCCAAAGCTGCAACGGATACCAAGGCAGCCCTCACTGAAAAGAAAGAAATGGCGGAAACTAAAGTAGCCGAAGCCAAGTGTACTTTCGCGCCTGTTGCCAATGCAAAGATGCCAGGAGCTATCGTTGAGCATGACGTGGCATCGCTAAAAGAAGTTATTGCCGCGGGAACACCCGCAACGATTTTCGACGCTAACAGCAGCGAAACAAGAGAAAAGTTTGGCGCCATTCCTGGGGCGAAGTTGCTTTCACACTACAAAAACTTCGAGGCATCTGAGCTTCCAGAAGACAAAACTCAAGCGGTTGTTTTCTACTGTGGATCCACACAATGCACCGCATCAGACGTTTCCGCTTGTAAAGCCAAGAATGCAGGTTACTCAAACGTTAACGTTCTACGTCCGGGAATCAAGGGCTGGATCGACGCTGGAGAAAAAACTACGATCTCTAGCAACTAAACGGCAGAGCATTATAGTATTAAAGCGCAGCCTGCGGGCTGCGCTTTTTTTATGAACGTACTCATCCCAAGACCCAGCGAACTTCAAGGTACGAAGGTCGTGGTTCGTGGGGAAAGGGCGAAACATTTAGTCAAGGTGTTGCAAGTGAAGGTCGGGGATACTGTGAAGTGCGCGCTGGTGGGCAAGGAAACCGTCGCCTCCGAGGTGCTGTCCGCAGACAAAGAGAATGTTGTAATCTGTGCGGAAGCTTTGCTTCGTGCAGACTCATCTAGCCCCAGAGAGTCTTGCGTGCTTGTCCTTGCAATGCCAAGGCCCATCGTATTGAGGCGCTGTATTGAGTCTGCCGCGACTTTGGGATTCAGTTCTATCCTCATTACGAACTCCTGGAGGGTTCAAAAATCTTACTTTTCTTCAAAGCGACTAAACGAGGAAGCTTTGAACGAAATGGTTTACGTGGGGTGCGAGCAAGGGGGGCATTCTCATCTTCCCAGCGTTAAAGTTTTTACGACGTTTGTAGGCTGTCGTGACTACTTGGCAAAGCATCGCATTGCAGGATTGGTGCTACATCCGCATGCTTGTGCAAACGCAACCTGGGAACTGCCGCACTCGGCGATGGCGGTAGGTCCCGAGGGAGGCTTTATTGACGAAGAGCTGGACACGTTTATTGAGTTAGGGTTTTCGATGGCGAAAATGCAATTGCCAATCCTGAGAGTCGAACAGGCCGTGATTGCCTCCGCCGCATTACTATTTAACCGTTGAACAGGTTACTCGCTAAGGATTTCGGAACTTTGAAAGGGTAACAGTTCTTTGACGGACAGTTCATGATCTACGAACTGCTGAAATGCCGCGACGTCAGAGGGATGTTTCGTCAGGCCCGCAAAGCGGCTAAGCAGGCATGCTTGCCAAATCAAACCGCACTGCTTTGCAATGGGGTAGGCATGTTCTGTGCTAATCCCTCTCGCCAGATTTACTGAAAAGACTCTCATCGCTCTTTTTAAAATGTCTTGGTGAACCGCCAGATGTCTGGTCATCTCTGGTGGGGTGGTAAGTTGCTTTCTCCATTCATCAGAAAGTAGTTCTACCGTTTCTTTAGAGCCTAGGCTTCTGGCAACGTCTGCACTTAGAACGTTGGTAGTTCCTTCCCAGATCGGTAGCACATGTATATCGGCTACCACTCGCGGTATTCCGGTATTTTCGATGTATCCAGCGCCACCAAAGGACTCCATTGCCCACGCCGCAGTGTCAACGGCTTGCCTCGCGGTGTGGAGTTTGGCAATGCCGGTTGCGACTCTTGCTAACGGAGTGTCAAGGAGCGCACCACTCCGGAGTCCCAAAAGCGTTGCTGAGCGTGTTGCCAGTTCTAGTTTTGAAATTAACACTTTGTGGGCCGGAATTTCTCCGATTACTTTGCCAAAGGCAGTGCGCTTTTTCGAGTAGTCTTTTGAAAGTAAAGTTAGCTTTCGCATTAGAGTGGCACTCATTACAGAATTCCACATTCTCGTGACGTGAAGCATCGGAGATATTAGTTTGGTACCTGAGCCTACTCCCGCCACAGGTGTTGCTTTTGTTCCATCAAGAGTGAGCTCTGCTGTTGGAACGGAACGGGTGCCAAATTTTTCTTTCAGACGGTTTATTCTAATGTTGTTTAGAGAACCATCGGGACGTCGGGTTTCCACATAGAAGAGCGTCAGTTCCGTTTCACTAGTTTTGGCGAGAGCCAGCGCCATTTCAGAGGTCGTGGCAGAAGTAAACCATTTGTCACCCCACAATTGCCACGTGCCATTCTCGAGTTTAGCTACGGTTTCGCTTTTGGATACGTCAGAGCCACCTGGTCTCTCGGTCATCCATTGACCTGATGTCCATGATTCAATGCCAGGACGACCAAGTAGGTGAGGGACCGCTCTTTCGATTAGTTCCTCGTTTTGGGAGCGTAACAAACAAGTTGCCGCGCCGTCCGTCATTGCCAGGGGGCAGGAGTAGATGTCCAAAGACCCCTGAACCAAATAGTTCATCAGCATTTGCTTCGTTCGACCTTGTGAGTAGCCGGAAGCAATCAACTTGTAGTCCGCAGTGATTTTCTTGGCCGTTTGCCATACCGGGGAAAGTTGTATGTCATCGATTCGATTTCCCCAGGCATCCCAATTCGTAAGTCTTGGCTGATGATGAGCTTCTTCGATTTGCCGAATGTGCATTCGTTGGGCTAGCTGGCCCAGCTCTAAAAATAGTTCGTCACTTGCGTCGTCGAGCTCAACTTTCGCGAAACGTTGGATAAAAGCATCCCCAAGCCAGGTGTTGGGGAGCTCGGGACCTTCTTGAAAAAATGACATAATTCGTATCTATTCTTTGGCTCTGGCGTTGTCTATCTGCGCCCTTCCACATTGATACGACATGCGCCATTCGGCAGCCGCAGAGGTCTCCGTGGATTCCAAGGGAACGAACTGCCCTTCATGGAGAATGGTATAAGTTTCATAGCGGTCGCAATGACTGATCATATGATCGTGAGCCGCTCGCTTAGCTTCTTCTCGGTTTCCAACAAGTCGCAGGACTCCGGCATTTGATGAGCTCTGAACTATTTCAGCCCTTCCTCGTATACAGCCTGAGGCAACCACTCCTGATAGAAACACTAGACAAAAGTACGAACGCATTTTACGCGTGCGATAGTAGTCGTGGATTCGTTAGCTGAGCAACCAACAAATCAGCATAAAGTTGCAAACCCTATGGACTACAGAGGAGAAAAAGATAGAAACTGCTGGCATGGGGCGAATCACCTACCTTTGGGCCATTGTCGGCGCGATAGGAATTCTTGCTCAAGCAATTTACCGACTCTCGGTATATTCGTTTGATGCTGTGTCTATGGGGATGGAATGGTGGCAGTGGTCCATCGCGGGACTCTGGGTCGGCTTCAACGCTTACGCGGAAGGATGGAAGGGATTTCATTTGGCTTTTTCCCCACGAGTGGTGGCACGAGCTAACTATGCCGCCAAGAATCCTACTTGGGTTAGACTCATTTTCGCACCGTTGTTCGCAATGGCATTTTTTGATGCAACCAAAAAACGTCTGATCGTTACCTACGTCATGTGGGCGATGATCGTAGCGGTGATTGTTCTCGTGAAGCTGACGCCTCAGCCATGGCGTGGAATTATTGATGCAGGAGTCGTGATTGGTCTGTTTATCGGCGTTTGCTCTCTGATTTATTACGCCGTTCGCTGTGTCAATGGCGTTCCTCCTGCAGCATCTCCGGACATGCCTCATGAATAAACATGCAGAGATGTTCAATGCGCGTTTGCGAAAGAACCAAAAAAGACTGGCAAGCTGGGCTAAGAAACAAAAACTAACCTCTTATCGAATCTACGAACGAGATATTCCGGAAATTCCCGTAGCGGTTGATAACTACGACGGCGACTACGTGATCTACTTTTTCGAAGCAGAGCATCGTGAGTATACTAAAGATGCTAGTTGGCAACGAGAGATGGCAGCGTGCGTAGAGCAGGCCTGTGGCGTGGATAGTCGCAAAGTATTTATCAAGAGCAGGACTTCCTCAAGCGAGCAGACAACCCGAGAGGTCGGGCTCGAAACGATAAAGGTGGTGCAAGAACGTGGGCTAAAATTTAGGGTCGAATTAGCTACAAGACTAGATACGGGGTTGTATCTGGACCACCGAGAAGCACGCCAGTACGTTAAGAAAAACTCCAAAGGAAAGAGGGTTTTGAATCTCTTTTCTTATACTGCATCATTTTCCGTTTATGCAGGCGCAGGTGGGGCAAAGCGTGTCACCAGTGTGGATGGGTCGGGTGTTTACTGCGGGTGGGCCAGGCGGAATTTGGTGTTAAACGACTTAGATCCTGAGCATCATGTTGTGGAACAAGGAGATTGCCGAGAATACCTCCGATTCGTAGAGAAGCGTTTCGACTTAATCGTTTGCGATCCTCCGACATTTTCTGTGAAGAAGGGAAAAGATGTTTTTGACGTGCAAAGAGACTATGTTGATTTGCTTGATCTCTGCTTAAAACGAACGGCAAAAGGTGGGCAGGTTCTCTTTTCCACTAACAGACGTAAGTTTCAATTTGATCCCTATATGTTTCGCGCCAAGGTAGAAGAAAAGACCGAAGAGTTCGCGCCACGGGACTTTAAGCGCTTCCCACGTACTTGGCTTTTGAGCAAGTAGTCACCCGCAAATCTGCAACAAGTAAGGAGGCCTAGTGTCTTGGCAATATGGAACAGCTTATTGTGGTGGTCATTCTTTCGCTGTCGGCTTGTGCTTACCCCAGGGAAGATGATTCCTCGATTGTCATTCTTGTTAACTCCACCGGCAGATTGACAAAAGCTGAGGTCGTAGCGTCCGACCAAATGTTGAGACCTTTGGTTGCTCATTGCGACAGTTCACTTGAAAGTTACGAGGTGAGGTTTTGCGAAGTAAGCTCTGCGGTCGTTGAATACAACGTGACCTACGAAATAGCCCCAGAGAGTAGTCGCTATCGCGATATTCTTTGGCGACTACCTTTTCAAACAGGATATAGTTATCTCATTTCACAAGGATACTTAGGAAAGCAAAGTCATCATGGAGAATATGCAATTGACTTTCTTATGAAGGAGGGAGCTATCGTTAGTGCTTCGGCGGATGGACTTGTCGTGAAGGTTGTTGATGCTCATGCATTTGGCGGCAAGGCCGCCTCCTTTGCTCCATTTGGCAATGAAGTGGTTATTTACCATAAAGCATGCAATTGTTTTTCGCGCTACGTTCATCTAAAGAAGAAGTCTTCAAAAGTGAAAGTAGGCGACACTGTTTCGGTGGGGCAGGCAATCGCTGAATCCGGAAATACCGGTTATTCGACGGGACCTCATCTGCATTTCGAAGTCTTTTGGATCAACTTACACGGCGGAGAAGAAACCAAACCCATCTCCTTTTCCCGTGGACCCGCGAGTAAATTGCAAGCAGGTGATTGGGTTAGGCGAAACTAGCAGTCTCCCTGTCGACAAATGCATCCCAAACCATTGTCAAGCATACTCCAGTTTAGTTCTGTTGCTGTTAAGGTTTGCGTTGGATAGTTTGCTTTAAGAGCGGGATCAAGATCTCCACTTGCAATTAGGTCGTCGAGCAATTCTAGCGGAACCTGTCTGATATGAACAATCATAGAGACAGTTGCAGGGTTACCGACATTTATGAATCTCCTGGTTAGTGCATGCGGTATGGTTGGGTCAACGGGCTCAGGAAGCAGCCTGTCTTCTACTGTCGCTACCTCCCAAAAGAAGTGCGCCTCGCTGCCGTCGCTTTTTCTCGCAAAGTCCCTAATCTGCCACAGTTGAGAGTCGGTAGCGGCTGCATCTTTTACCGATTGCTGTTCTCCTACAACTCCGGACGAGAAAACTACGTTGCCATCAGAATCTTTGGCGACTATTTCAAGCCACATTCTTCTTTCAAAACCAGAACCACTCGGGATTCGATGGCCCGCAAAGACGTTTTTTAGTGTTACATCCAGTTCTACTCCTCCAGCTCCGGGATTGACGCAAAGCTGTGGATCCACGGAAACGTAGAGGTCTTCCGCGATGCCAGCGAGCTGCGCTGCTTTCTGCGGCCATTCTGTAACCGCAACGTCTACGCCGTGCATTCGGTGGTCGTGATTGACACGGTTTTCTTTGGCTCCGTCAAAGTCAGCAATTGCTCCAGGTGATGGTTTCATATGGCAATTGGCGCAGGTCTGGCCTCCTTCTTCCACTGGCGCGTTGAACAGGCTGTTTTTCCACTCTGCGTAGGTTCTTTCGATATGTACGCCGTTATCCAATACGATGTCATGACAGCTTCCACACATGTCTCCCGACTGCAAAGCACGGCCATCAAGCAGGTCAGAAGCGCCAGCTTTATGAAATCCACTAGCCACTGGGTCCGAGTATCTTCCGAGCATGACATCGTCATCAGAGAGTTCTATGGGATTGTTATGGGTTCCATTTACTTCCGCTGCGGTGTGGCAGAAGTAGCAAGTGACGCCTTTCAGTTTGGACTCAATCGAGTCGAGGTTTAATCCGTCAGTGGTCAGCCCCATACGAACGGCCATCGGAGCATGGCATTTTACACAGAAGTCTCCCAAGGCTCCGTTGGTTTCACGCTGCCCCCTCTTATTCAGAGCGATAAACAGCGGGTCCTCTGCGGCGTAAGCGTGCATGCTTCCGGACCACTCGATGTATTGGTTTGGGTGACAACTTGCGCACTCTTCAGGGTCAAGTAGTTGCTCTCGGGTGGCGATGGGCTCAGGGGTCGGGCTGCTACACGCAGCGACAACCAAAAGTACGATTAATCTGGTCATCAGTCGACTTCGAATACAAAGACAACACTTTCATCGGGGTGTTGGTCACCAAATGTCAGGGTAGATTCCCACGTGCCCCCCATCCAAAGATTTACTGGAGCAATGCTGTAGGTTCCAGGAGTAATTTCACTAGCTTCTGCAACAACAGGAGTGCCATGACCGTGTTGCGGCATGAACGGAACAAGATCTACGTCAAGCCCTGTCATTGGTCCAGCTTCGTCAGAGATGGTGAACGTCCACGTATGATCGCCTCTGAATAGCTGTGGAGGATCGCTTGATTCCAGTGTGACTACGATCCCACCAGCAGATGTTTCTACGGTACCTTCAATACTGTCTTCGGTCTCGGTCCCGCTACAGGCAGCAACTGAAACAATGATGACGATTGATATTAGTCTACTCATCGCAAGAGTATAGCGGCGCAGCGTGTCGCCTGTAAATCAAAAGATCGCTTGAGCAGGACCTAGATCCCACATTAGGCCCAATATTGACTGTCAATTCATTCCGTGTTGGGTTCAGTTGGTGAGTGAGATCAAGTTTAGGCTGAACCGGCGCTGGTTTTTGCTTGAATCCATTCATCTACCAGTCGTTCAAGAACAATCAAGTTGACGGCTCCGTGCTTGAGAATTTGCGTGTGAAACTGCGGAAGCGAAAATCGCTTACCGAGGTGGCTCTCAGCTTTCTTTCGTAATCGGAGTAGCTCGAGCTGACCGACTTTGTAAGCTAACGCTTGTCCGGGGGTGTTAATGTAACGATCGACTTCGTTTCGAATATTGATATCCGTGAGAGAAGAGTTCTTCTTCATGAATTCTTCTGCCTGCTTTCTGCTCCATCCTTTGTCATGAATACCCGTGTCAACCACCAAACGTATCGCTCTCCATAGTTCGAAGGAGAGCATTCCCAACTTGTCGTCGTCTGTTTCGTAGAGTCCCATTTCCTCACCAAGTCTCTCTGAGTAGAGTCCCCACCCTTCTACAAAAGAAGTGTAGCCACCAAACCGACGGAACGCGGGAAGGGCTTTTTGCTGCTGGGCTATGGCGATTTGCAAATGGTGTCCTGGTACCGCTTCATGAACGGAAAGTGCCCGCATTTGATACTTCGGACGAGTCTTCGGCTTATAGGTGTTCACGTAATACTGCCCGGGCTTAGCTCCACCCTTTTCTGGTTGGCGGTAGTACGCGATCGTTGTGAACGGCGCTTCGTAATCAGGAATTGGTACGACGATTACTGGCGCTTTCGGGAGTTCTGAAAAGAATGCCGGAAGCTTGCTGGTTGCCTCTTCGACGATGTTTGTTGCGTCCGCCATGATTTCTTCCGCACTCTCGTAGTAAAGAGATGGATCGTTTTTTAACGAATGGAAAACTTTTTCCAGTGCGTTCACTCCAAAGCGCTTTTTACCCAGAGTGAGCATTTGTTCATGGATTCTTTTGATTTCGCTTAGCCCTAGCAAATGCAGCGATGCAGCGGTTTGTGGTTTGTCCGTGTATTGAAGGATCTTTGCTCTGTAGCAACTAGGACCAAGCGGCAATGCGGCTAACCCAACCTTACCTTTCGCTTTAACTAGTAACTCGTTTTTCAAAAACGAGTTGTAACGGTGAAATGATGGCAGAATCGACTCTGTCACAGTTTTCAAAAAACGCTGGTTCCAAGCATTTTTAGTCTCCTCGTCCCATGCGGTAGGGAACCCCGCGGTAGGCTCCATCAAAACCTGTTTCTCCGTTGGCTTTGCCAGCTCTTTATCTATTAATTCTATCGTTCTTTGCAGTGTTTCTTGGTCTACCACCAGCCCGGCCGAAGCCCCTTGGCGCAGATTGTTGATCTCTACCTCTACGTAGCCTGAAATTTTTTCGTAACGAGAAAGAAGCGCTTCGGCATCACCTTCCACTTTTATTTCGTGGACCTTAGGAAGGTAGTTAAAGTTTCCCACCGGGTTGTTGCGGGCTGACAGTCCCCAAAGTTCTCGCTTGCACTTTCTAGTTGCTATGCTCGCTTGAAGGCCAAAAACGAAGAGCTCACGAGTTAGTTCGTCGTCAGGTGATAAGTCGGTTAGTGCTTTTGCGCTGAAGAGAGATTCATCCTGTAATTTTTGAAAAGCTGCGATGCTTTCCAACGAATTGTCACCTATTTCTGACGCGTAGTCGCTGTAGCCAAGCATAGAGGCCCAAATGGGATTTGCTTTCATAGTTTGCGACCAGTGGTGGCTTAGTATTTTTTTTAGTCGAGGATCTGTCACACCCTGTGAACCATCGGACTTGATTTTGGAATGGACCACTGAAGCGTTAGGAGTCGTAGGAACGTTTGAAGAACCTTGATTTGAGCAACTTACGACAATAGTAACGAAGGCGCATAAATAACGTAGCATGACGTCTTGTATGCTCCCGACGCTTCTGAGCAAAGTCTTGAATATCGTTATTTGCACGACATTCCAATCAGTCTGACTTTTGAGGTAGATTTTAGGAATGAATACGAAATGCATTCGATACGATGGCGCAGGCGGTATTGAAGTGATCCGATTTGATTGCAAGTCTCGTCACCCCGCTAGTGGTACCGAAGTGGGTATTTCAATTGCTGCCGTTGGACTTAATCGGGGAGACATTCTTCAACGTAAGGGATTCTATCCTGCCCCGAAAGATGCACCTCAAGATATCCCGGGCCTTGAATTCTCGGGCGTAGTCGAAGCCGTTGGCAAGGACGCCACAAAGTTTGCAATAGGAGACCGGGTAATGGGAATCGTCGCTGGCGGCGCTTTTTCTTCTTACTTGAACGTCGATGAAAGGTTGCTGCTTAGAGTGCCGCCAGCTCTTTCACTTACTGAGGCCGCGGCACTGCCAGAAGTGTTCCTTACCGCCTTTGACGCCATCAAACGTAGCAACGTAACAAAAGGGGGCCTAATACTGTTACATGCTGCTGCGAGTGGAGTTGGGACTGCGGCAATTCAGTTGTGCAAGACGTATGGGATCGAAGTTTTAGGTACCACGCGCAGTTCCTCGAAACTAAAGACGATTGAAGGGCTGGGGGCACGGGCACACTTGATCGTGGATAATACGTTTCAAGTTCAACCTGTTGACGGCATTATTGACTTCATTGGAGCCGCCTATCTAAAGGACAATATTCGCGCGCTCAAAGTTGGCGGGACCCTGGTGCTAGTCGGATTGCTGGGCGGAGCTCGCGGCGAAATCTCGCTATCTCATCTTTTAGCAAAAAGATTGAAAGTTGAAGGCACAGTGCTTCGCAGTCGTTCCATTGAAGAAAAGGCCGAACTAATACGAGCATTTTCTACTGAAGGGGAGGGCTACTTTAACCGTGGTGATTGGAAGCCGGTGATCCATGGAGTCTATCCCATGAGTGAACTTGGCGCTGCTCATGAAGAAATGGAGAGCAACACTACGGTAGGGAAAATTGTGCTTTGCTGGTAGCGCTGAATGAGTGGTTCAGCTTACAGCTGAAGATACACCAAAGTCTGCAAGCCGCATCCTTTAGTTGAAGGCAAGCACTGGATACTCGATACCGCCAAGCTCACGACGCCTAGAGAAATCTTTAAACTTACCAAACGAGTTAGTTACTCCTCCACCTAGAGTTACCTAGATAGAGGAGTTGAATTTTGGTTACGCTACTTTATTTTGACGACGCTTTGGCCCTGCTACTTCTTCGTACTTCGGGCTCGCAATTTTGTTGTCTTTGTCTACCAAGACGACGGTTGGTTTCCATCCCTTGGCTTTGTGTTCTTCTACTTCAGCGAAAGTAGAAATAATGACAAGGTCGCCAGGTTCAGCGTGATGAGCTGCAGCACCGTTGATGCAAATAATACCACTATCATCGTCTCCGCGGAGGGCGTACGTTTGCAGTCTGGTCCCCCTGGTGACGTTCCAAATGTGAACGTATTCGTACTCGTGGATGTTAGCCGCATCGAGCAGCTCCCCACTGATGGTTACGCTGCCTTCGTAATGTAAGTCTGCGTGAGTAACGGTTGCGCGATGAAGTTTACTTTTAAAGAGTGTGATTCTATTGGACATTTGTTTCCTCCTTGTCCCAGCCAAAAGGTCTAGGCGTTGTGTTGATTAGTCCCATTCACAAGTTAACGATGAGGATTCCAAAGCGCAAGAGGTAAAACGAAAATCTCAATGATATTCAGAGGTTTCGATGTAAAACATTGCGGGACGAGGGCTTTTGTTTTTGGATGGATTCAAATATCGCGTTTCCGTAATATAGCCACGCCCCACAAGCTCATAGTCAACGTTCACAGATAACGTGCCGCAGGATACCGCTTCGAACAGAAGCATTCCCCACTGGTCGGTAACTCCAGAAGACGTTCCAGCCTCGGACTCGATGGTCACCACGGCTCCAGAGATTGGCCCGTCTTTATCCTGGACTTGCCCAAACAGAACGCATGCCACCATAGGAGGGATTCCATCACCTTGCTCGAGTTCATCGACAGTCACTTGGACATCCTGATTTTTTAGGACTTGGATTTCTTTAGAAACCTTTTCTTTGCCGTCCAATGAAAAAATGCTGACTTTGTAGGCGCCACTGTTCAGGTTAGGGATTTTTAACGGACGTCCCTTCTTGTGAATCCGTCTAGTTTGGTTGCCGTTTGAGTCTTCCAGCACAATCAGAACAAAAGGCAGGGAGGGTGGCGTTGCGATGGAAAGACTACCTTTTCTTAGTGGTTGAGTACTTTGGCAAGAAGCCAAACAATTAACCAATAATATTGTTATCAATCGTTTCAAAATAACATCTCTTTAGTCAGTTCTAGTCGCTGCAACATTTTTTCAAAATGAGGGGTAGGCTCTTTCCATTCCAGGGCACTTAACGGTTGCGAAATGGCGACATCGGTACGCAATGTCGCGAGTTTCTTATAAAGCATGGCATCGTCTCTCTGTTCGGCGAGAACAGCTGCCAACGTTTTGGCACCACGCGGTTTGACTTCCCAGTTCATTTCTTCATTCGGAATGTTTTCGATGGTTCCATAATGAGCCAGCATTGTAGATGCTGACTTTGCTCCCCATCTTTCAAGTCCGGGAATCCCGTCAGCGGGATCTCCCACCAACGCGAGGTAGTCTGGAACACTTTTGGGAGTGACCCCCAGTTTCTCGAATACAGATTTTTCGCTCCAGTTTTTTTTTCTGATGGCATCCCATGAAATGACGTTATCTCCCTCTAGCATTTGATAGAGGTCTTTGTCAGGCGAGCAAATGACAACTTGCTCCGCCTCAGATTTGTACCTTTCTGTTGCAGAGGCGATTCCATCATCTGCCTCGAATTCTATCATCGACCAAACGACAATCCCCATACTTCGGACCGCCTCTTCAACGACAACAAATTGCGCATACAATTCAGGATCCATTCCTTCTCCGGTCTTGTATCCATCGAATAAATCATTCCTAAAACACTCTACGGTGGTGTCGAACGCTACTCCCATATGCGTGACATTGTCGTCTCGAAGCATCTTACTTAGGCTTCGCACTACGGAGCGAGTAGCTCCTATCTCCTCTCCTTGTGCATTCTTTCTACTAGGGGGACCAAAGTATCCGCGAAACAGTTCGAAGGTTCCGTCAACTAGGTGAACTTTCATATTCTATTCAAGAGTGAGAAGCGTCGCCTCTAGCTCCACTTTTGACGGAGGAGGTCGCACGCTTCGAATGTAGGAACGAACCAAATTGCCCCGACGATCAAAAACGTACATCGAAGGAATCTTGCTTGGGCTGCCAAATTCTGTCCATAGTTCTTGGCTGGCTTTCACCACTTCTAAAGAGGGGTAGTTGTCTTTTACGAAAGACCGTAACGCTTCATCACTTCCCTGATCTTGAAATTCTTCGAAGTAGTTTAGTCCTACTACTCGAATCGTCTCGTCTTTGGCCGCCAATTGTTTGAGCATAGCCAATTCGTGCTTGCATCCGCTGCACCAAGAAGCAAATACCGCAACGATGGTAGCGCGGGCATGTTTCTTTGTTCCTACATAATCACCTTTGAGGTTTTTGGCATAGGAAAGCTTAATAAACATGGGGGAACCTTCAAGTACCCCTGGGCTTTTGGGTTCGGCAGTTTTTGAGGTGCACGCAAACGAGAACGCCAATAGTAAAGTCATGAAGATACGCATACTGAATGCTAACTGGATTGTGTTTTTACGCCAACGAATAGAATCAACTTTTAAGGCGCCTTCTTAGTGTGGAACGGTCGATCCCAAGAACTATGGCCGCTTTGGTGATATTATTGTTCATTTTCTCCATAACGTGTTGGAAATACCACTTTTCAACCTCCTGTAACGGCATCCTTCCTTGCGCAATGCCTGTGGGAACTTGGTGTCCTATTGCTGGGCTACTTGGTGCCGGCAGACCCAATAAAGCTGACCGCAATCTATTTTGTAGTTCCCGAACATTACCTGGCCAACGGTAGTCTCTGTGTGATTTCAGCCAGCTTTCTCCTTTCTCTACCAGTGGTTCAGGCAAGCTCCATTCCGCTAACAGAGCTCTACCGATAGCCATGATATCGCCTGGCCGTTCTCGTAGTGGCGGCAGCCAAATAATTTGACCCGCAATTCTTTCGAATAGGTCGCGACGAAACTTTCCGCTTTCCACCAGCGCTTCCATAGACTTGTGCGTCGCGCTCACAAATCGTATCTCGCACTTTTGAGGAGTATCGGCACCCAATGGAAAGAACTCGTCATTTTCGATCGTTCTCAGTAGTTTAACTTGAGTGCTTAGCGGTAGGTCTCCAATCTCATCGAGAAAGAACGTCCCCCCATCTGCTTTGATGAGCCGTCCTTTCCTGTTGTCTAAAGCACCGGTAAAAGCGCCTTTCCTGTGACCGAAGAGCTCGCTTTCCACTAGAAGCTCTGGCAGAGCCGCAGCATTGATCGTGCCGTGAGCTGGTTTGGTACTTGTTATTGCACTGACGCTGATTGCGTTGGCGGCCAAATCTTTTCCTGTCCCTGTTTCTCCCAAAATTAAGACATCGTGGTCTCGAATCACTTTTTGCAGCGCTAGCGTGGCTTCTAGGGTTTCACCAAAACATGCGTTCCATAGTTCAACTTTGACTGCTCGGATTGCAGGGGACGACCCTTTTATCGCCGACAATGCGTAGTAGGATCTTTTCAAGGCATCGAACAGCGCCCTGTAAGATTGCTTGGGAAATGGTAATTGACTCCAAAGTTTTGCGTCTCCTTTAGGAGGCATCAGCTTGGTGTTACCAGTAACCGCTGCAGCGTGACCGAATGCAATCACTTGATGATGAAGGTCTTTACCGCGGGACGGCTTCCAACGAGGAGCCGCGTGAGGGATAGGAAAGGGAGCGGACAACCATTGCATCATTGGTGTATTATACCACGGCAATTTGCAACGCTGATATGGTGTGCGCTGGTGTAAGTGTTTGAAAGCGCAGAACATGCTGGTTGGCACATTTCTCGCTATAGGTAAGGGCAAGGAAAGGAAAGAACGGTTATGAGATGGAAAACGGTCAGGTGGAATGAGACGATACAGCCCTATCGAAGGGGGAGAGAAAAATGAATGTAATATACATCGCGAGCCTTGGAGTCGGGGGAACGCTTTTGCTAGCGTCCCTATTTTTGGGAGGCGACAGCGAAGCAGATGTCGATGCCGATGGCGACGCTGAATTGGACATTGATGGAGATGGCCTTCTTGGATGGTTGCCGTTTGGTTCGGTTCGCTTTTGGGTGTTCTTCACTGCGTTCTTTGGTTTGACAGGTGCCGCGCTCATCGTTGTGATGGGAAAAGATCAACCGGCAGTGCAACTGCCGATTGCATTGGGACTTGGATATTTCTCAGGGCTAGCTGCAGTGAAAGTAATCAAAGCGCTAAGCAAAAACAGTGTCGGACATACGCTAACGCCCAACGACTTTTTGGGAGAAGAGGTCAATGTTACGTCGGCAATCGCTGAGGGGAAATTGGGCAGGGTGTCACTAGAAATTAAAGGACAAGTAGTAGAGCTGATTGCTCGTACAGAGGATCAACAAGAGTTCGCATCTGGAACGCGAGTGGTACTTTACGAAATTGATAAGGCAGGGCACGCCGTGGTCACTGCAAAAGGAAACGGAGAATAGAGTTATGGATGAGTTGTTAAATAGTTTACCCAAGGCGTTGTTATGGGTCCCAGTTGGGACACTGATGCTTTTGGGCGTAGTAATTTTTATCGTAAAAAATCTACTTTTTATCTGCAGACCTGATGAGATTTTGATTTTTTCAGGACGAGACCACACGCTTCCTGATGGGAGAACTGTTGGGTACAGAATCGTTCACGGAGGACGTGCCGTTCGAATCCCAATACTTGAAAAGGTAGACCGCCTCGATGCGTCCTTGATGTCTGTGCCTATGACCGTACAAGGCGCGTACTCCAAAGGCGGAATTCCTCTTTCGGTCCAAGCGGTGGCTAACGTTAAGATTTCGACAGATCCGAGGTTTGTAGGCAATGCTGCGCAAAAGCTTCTCGGACTATCAAGGCCTGAGATTGTTGCACAAGCGCGTGATTTGCTCGAAGGGCATCTTCGACAAGTGCTTGCGACCATGACCCCTGAAGAAGTTAATGAAGATAGGCTTAAGTTTGCAAATATCTTACAGGAAGAAACTGAGAGAGATCTTCAAAGCTTAGGGTTGCAGCTAGATACTCTAAACATCCAACAAGTAAGTGACCAGACAAACTATCTTGCCAGTTTAGGGCGTGTGCGTATTGCCGAGATTCTTAGAGATGCGGAAGTTGCCGAGTCGGACTCGCTACGGGAAGCAGAAGAAAAAGAAGCGGCGGCGCAGGCTCGCGGAGAAATTGCGAGAACCAATGCGAGTGCTAATATTCAGCGGAAAGGAAACGAGCTGCGGCAGATCAAAGCTCAACTAGAAGCAGAGTGCAAATCTGAAGAAGAAAAAGCTGATGCTGCAGCATTACAAGCTCGCGCTACGGCCGAGCAGGAGCTGCAAGGGATTCGTACCACGCTGGAGGAACTAAGACTGCGGGCAGAAGTAACTATTCCAGCAGAAGTGGAACGGGAAGTACGAGAATTGTATGCTGCAGGAAAGGCTGCCACTATCGTTGCTGATGGTGAAGCAACAGCACAAGCGGTAGAAGCGATTTCTAAAGCTTGGCGTCATAGCGGTGATCAAGCGATGGATATGTACGTGTTGCAAAACTTAGAATCCATTTTTGCTGAAGTGGCGCAAGCAGCTAAAAGACTATCAGTGGAAAAGGTAAATCTAGTAGATGGTGGATCTGGTGGGACGATTGCAAACTATGCCGCAGCCTATCCGGCGACAGTAGCTTCGCTCCTTGAGCAGGTTACCAACACTCTTGGTGTGGATTTAGGAAAGATCATGTCTGGAAACAACGATAAAGGAACTGCAACTGCTCACAAGCAAATTGCAGGGTAAGGAGAAAAAATGTCAGCAGTAATTGTAACAGTTGTAGCCATCGCATTAATGGCAATGGTGGCCATAGTAATCGTAGCCATCAAATTAATGTGCGTGTGCGAAACTAACGAAGTGCTTATTCTTTCTGGAAAGAAAGAACAGTTGGATAATGGAAAGAAAGTTGGTTATCGAACGATTGCAGGCGGAGGTCGAACCATTCGAAAACCGTTTATTGAAGTGGTGGATAGAATGGACTTAACCAATATGGTAATCCAACTAGAAATCCGTGGTGCATTCTCAAAAGGTGGAATTCCTTTGAACGTAGAAGGTGTGGCTATTGTATCTATAAGTTCAAGGCAACCAACGCTTACCAACGCGATCGAAAGATTCTTGGGGAAAAAGCGATCTGAGATCATTACCACTGCGAGAGAGACTCTGGAAGGTAACTTACGTGGAGTTCTTGCGACGCTTACGCCGGAAGAAGTAAACGACGATAGAGAGAAGTTTAGCGAAAGCCTTACCCAAGAAGCGCATTTAGATCTTCAAGTGTTGGGTCTGAATCTTGCATCGCTCAAGATTCAGCATGTTTCTGATGACGTTGGATTTCTTGATTCGATTGGGCGAAAACGTACTGCAGAGCTTTTGATGCGATCTCGCGTCGCGGAAGCAGACAATACGGCGCAATCTGCCGAAAGGTCCGCATCGAATAAAGAGAACGCTGAAATTGCTAAGATTGAAGCGGCCATTTCTACCGCACGTGCTGAAGCGCAAAGACGTATTGTTGATGCGCAAACTAAAATGTCGGCTATGGTGGCGGAGCAGGTTGGGCAAGTTGCGGCTGCGGTTACCAAAGCGCAGGCTGAGGTTGGCGTGCAAGAAGCGCGAATTGAGCAAGTCAAACTACAGCTGCAGGCGGATAAGATCCGTCCCGCAGAAGCGAAGAAAGCACAGATGATTGCGCAGGCAAGAGGGCAGTCGGCTCAGATTGTAGAGCACGGAAAAGCGACGGCGCAAGCGATGACTCGCGTGGCGGATATGTGGAAACTCTCAGGAGACGCTGCCCGACAAGCGTTCGTAGCGCAACAGCTAAGACCTCTAGTTCGTGAGCTAATGAGCACGGTTGGTGAAATTCCGGTCGATAAAGTTACCTTTATCGACAAGGAACTTAATGATGGCGGAAATATCGCAACCAAAGCTGCGGTAGTGTCTGAACAGCTTAAGCATATGACTGGCGTTGACTTACCTGCATTGGCAAAACGACTTGGCGCGGAGACTAGCGTGGAGACTTAACAGCAAATAGGCAGTCATTATCAAAGGGAGCTCACTTGAGCTCCCTTTTTTATATCGAACGACCCACTCTCCGACGGGCGGTGATGCAGTGGTTGCCGCCTAGTTCAAAGTCTCGGCAGGAAGTGGGACGGTCAACGTAAATAGTACAGGCAAAGTTCATTTTAGCGCTTGTGCCAATCAAGGCAATGCATCGGCCGTTGTTTCTCTTCATCTCGACGTAGTTGTTTTGAAGCACAACAAGCCTGGGGTGCCTGGTTTGCGCTACATCTCCTGGCGTGAGAGTTACCGAGTGGTAAGCTTCGCGGCAACAAGCGCCGCAGCTTTCGCACTCGACTTCCGTCTCCCAGGAAAGGCAGGCTTCATCATTTGCTGACCTCGGTTTGTCTTGAGCTATACAGAGTTCTTCGCGAAGCCAACCACACCCCCTGCATTTTCTAGTAGGTTCCTTCGACAGCTGAAGCATTGATTCTGGGTCAGAGAATCCAGCAGTGACCCGAAGTATCTTTTGGGTAGCATCAAGTGCATGGTGGAGATGCGGTGCCCAAGGATATTTCATAGAGCGTTGGATTGCTCGTCGTGCAGAGTTAATTTCTGGATCGGTTCCGGATAGTGGGTCGAGCAAGGTGTCGTAGAACTCTCGAAAGTCAGTGGTTGGTGCCAAAAAACGCTCGAGACCATAGTGACGGCTGATATGCAACTGAGCGCGCAAGGTGCTTCTTTCTACCTCAGGGTTCTCAATGTCTTGGTCTCCCATTCCCCAATCTCTCTTCGAGAATGCGTCTGGTCCTGCAACCAAAGAATGACAGATCTCGTGAAATATCATTTGAGCTAAGCAGTCATCGGGGTCAAGTTCTTGCTGCGTCGCCAAAGTCAACGTGCCACTTCCGTCGGTGGAGGCAAAGGCATCGTCATTTCTAACGACCGTTAGTCCTATAGAAGCGGCCGTTTTTAGCCATACTGCGTCTAACGGATCTCGATATTGTTTAGTGATGACTCGCGCCACTCCATTCTTTAACTCATGTCCCACCTAAATAAAACGAAGATAGAAAATTTTGCTTGCATGGGCCTTCTTCAATGCTACGAATTTTCCAGAAAAGGAAAAAATATATGGGACTATTGAACAAATTAAAGGGGGCAGTAAATGCCGTAACAGGTGGAGCAGCCGCTGTAACTATCGAATATGACCGGTCAACGGCCTTTCCAGGAGACACCGTAGAAGTGAAATTGACGGCTACTGCCAAGTCGAATGACGTTAAGGTGAAAGCTGTTTTTGTCGATTTGAGATCGGTAGAAGAAATTTCTGTTGGTAAGAAACAGTCCGACAAGCTAGACGACAACTTGAATCTTGAAAATGAGACATTCAAACAAGCATTCCAAATTGCTCCTGAGTTCGTTCTTGCCGCTGAAGAAACTAAAATATTCGTTGGTCAAGTTCAAATTCCAAACGTTAGCCCAACCTACAAAGGACAAAATGCAAGCCATCAATTGTACCTACGTGGACGTCTTGATGCTCGCGGAAATGATCCAGATTCTGGCTATCAAGAAGTCATTGTCGGAACTCGATAATACCTAACTCTTTGGACATTGGAGCGCTCCTAGTGGAAGGGAGCGCTCTTTTTTTGAGAAAAAGTTGCCCGCTTGATCTGCGTGTTGGAAGATCACTACATGGCGGACGTAGTATTAGCGGGGTACAAGTGGACGAGAGAGGAATGGTTTGAACTAGATCCCATTACTCGAGGTGAGCTATTGGCGTTGACGAGAAAGAAAGTAACGCATTCTAAGTCCCCTGAGCCGAAACCCGAACTTCTTCAAGCGGCCGTATGATGTTTGAGCGAGAACAAACCACTGTGCTGCTTACTTCTCAGACTAGGAATGCTCTCAAGAGGCATTGCATACTAAGAAAAATCGAAATGTCGTCCTTCGTAGAGGAAGCGATTCTTAAGGCATTGAAAGAATCCTACGCCGAAGAAGAATCTCCTGACGTAGTCACTTTCAGCGTGTAGTTAGATTTTTGGACCGGCGGAGATCACGTCTGCGGAGACGTTAGATTCGTACTTTCCAAAGTTGTCTTTGAACAGCCTAGCTAGTTTCTTGGCTGTGTTGTCGTAGGAACTAGCATCAGACCATGTGTTCTTTGGTGTCAGTAGTTCTGACGGAACGTTGGGAACTTCTGTTGGAATCGCTAGGCCGAATATGGGATCCGTGTTGTAGGTCGCTTTTTCAAGGACGCCATCGTGAATGGCATCAACAATAGAGCGGGTGTATTTTAGTTTGAACCGAGACCCGACACCAAAAGACCCACCGCTCCAACCTGTATTTACAAGCCATAGTGATGCGCCAGACTTCTCTGCCTGTTCGGCGAGCAGACCTGCGTATTTGGCCGGGTGCCAAACAAGAAAGGGGCCGCCAAAACACGGAGAGAACGTAGCTTCTGGGTCCGTAACTCCCATCTCGGTCCCTGCAACCTTAGCCGTATACCCGCTGATGAAGTGGTATTGTGCTTGCTCAGGGGTCAGTTTGCTGACGGGTGGTAGTACGCCAAAAGCATCACACGTGAGAAAGATTACGTTTTTGGGGTGTCCGGTCATACAAGGGATTTTGGCGTTGCCAATTTTCTCGATTGGATACGAGCCCCGCGTGTTTTTGGTGATGCTTGTGTTGGTGAAATCAACTTCTCGCGTCATTGGGTCAAAGATCACATTTTCGAGAATCGCCCCGTAGGTCAATGAGTTGTAGATATCTGGCTCGGCCTCTGCGGAAAGATTAATTGCTTTCGCGTAACAGCCTCCCTCGATATTGAAAACGCCGTCGTCACTCCAGCAATGTTCATCATCACCAATAAGTTTCCTTTTAGGATCTGCGCTCAGCGTAGTTTTGCCAGTTCCACTCAGTCCAAAGAGAATTGAGGCATCTCCGTCTTGTCCTTCTGTGGCAGAACAATGCATGGACAGAACTCCATTCTTCGGCATCAAGTAGTTCATTATGGTGAACACACCCTTTTTCATTTCTCCAGCGTATTCCGTACCGAGAATTACAAACGTTTTCTCCTCAAGGCTGAGATTGACGCTTGTGGAAGAACTCATTCCCTTGGTGTAAATGTTGGCTGGGAAGCCGCCGCCATTAAGAACAACGTAGTCGGGGTCGCCGAAGTTCTCTAGTTCTTCTGCCGAAGGACGAATTAGCATGTTGTGCATGAAGAGCGCGTGGTAGGCACGAGCGCAAATGACTCGCACCTTAATTCTGTACTTTGGATCCCATCCTGCGTAGGCATCGATGCAATAGAGACGTTCGCGAGTGTTGAGATAATCTTTGGCTCGCTCGCGATTGATCAAGAATGAGTTTTTCTCGAGCTTAATGTTGATATCCCCCCACCAGATGTCTTCCGTAGAAGCTGGCTCGTCAACGATACGTTTGTCCGTGGGGCTTCGTCCTGTTTTTTCACCTGACATCGCCACCAGGGCACCAGTTGATGTAATCGCCGAGCCTTTTTCGTACATGAGTGCTGCTTCGTACAAAGCTGATGGCGATGGATTTCGCCAAACGTTAGTTACATCAATTCCGTGCTTCGAGAGTGAAAAGTCAGACATACGACCGGAGGTTATACTACCGAAGAGAGGGCCGCTAGGGCCTATTAGGACTAGATCTTGGTGATTCCAGCACTTTCCCGACAATATTTCTGGTATTGGCTTTCAGCGAAGGAGAAGATCGCCCGCGAGACGACTTTCGAACGCTTTCCAGCGAATTGGTCGAATCCATGGTGAGCCAAAGGCAGTTCACAGTGAATGACGTCCTCTTTACTATATCGCTCACACTTTGCCGCAAAACGTTTGGCCATTGCTGCCGGCACGAGGTTGTCTATTGCGCCATGAATGACGAACATGGCGGGAGTTTGCTCATGAACCAGGTGAATTGGTGAGGCCGCTTGAAACGATGAGGGATCTCGCTTGTTCGATTTTGCGAGGAGTAGCTGAGCCAGTAGTTCTATGCCCTTGGTACTTTGTTTTGTTAAGTCGTACACGCCATAGAGGGATACGCAAGCATTCACAGAAGTATTGACGTTTTCGAATCCTGGTTGAAACGTTAAGTCATGACTGGTCAATGCGGCCATGGTAGCTAGGTGCCCTCCTGCAGAACCACCAGCAACCACCAAGAAGTTTGGATCGGCGCCGAAAGATTGAGCATGACTTCTAAACCAGGAGATCGCTCGTTTGGTATCAATAAGTTGGTCGGGGTGATGAGCCTTTGGTACCAACTGGTAATTCATGGACAACACTACCCAGCCGCGCTTTGCCATTTGTTGGCACAGAACTTTTCCTTGCAGTCGCTTGCTGCCTAACGTCCAGCCCCCTCCGTGAATGTACAGCAGCGCCGGCCGGCTTAGCTTGGGAGTGATTGGTTGCCAAACGTCGAGCTTTTGCCGATGGGATTGGTTGTGATAGGCAATGTCGTGGTGGTGCTTAACTTTGTAGTATTCGTCTGGTTCTCGCAGTTTTAGGTGATGCTTAGCGAGAACTTTGGAAATCACTTGTTCGACCTTGTTTACGGCTTCTACATGGGGAAGCGTTTGACTCGCGGCGAGAGCTATAAGTACTAATCCTACGATGCCTAGAAAACCAGAGGCAGCCCCCAAAGAAAAAAGCACCCCTGCGACGATACTTATCGACGCGAACCAGAGTTTTGGAAATTCACTGATAGGGGCGGCTACCAAAGCGGTAATGGGAGAAATGATGATCGGTCGCGAGATCGGACGAGAGGCATTACGGCAGACTAGAAGCGCCAGAATACCAATGAAGAGAGTAAAAAGTCCTAACCACACGTTCCTATTCTAACGTACCTTGCGGCAGTGCTCTAAGTTTATGGCTTTAAAATCACGTTGGAAGCTTCGGACTGGGGAGTCATCTTTTTGACGACGGCCGCCATCGTTTGAATTTCACCGAGCCATTGCCCGAGTCCCAACTTATTGCGACCTGCGTGGGCGAAACTACCCATGATGTGCGTAGAACTATTGGTCAACAGCTCGTGCATCTTGAGGGCATGACCCGCGGGGACGACGTTATCGGTGCTGCTGTGAATAAGCGTGACGTCACAAGAAACCCCTTGGGCGTACCTCCATGGTTGAGCCCACTCCATGTCGGTGGTTTTCATGGTTTCGATGATTCCCGGTTCCGGCGGCAACAGCCCGGCTCCCTGCATAAAAAACTTTCGATACGATGCTGGCAGGTTGCCCGCAATTTGCTCGCCGATTAACTTCACCGTTTCGTCGTTATGATAGTCGCGGTTCCAAACGGTACGACAGAACTCAAGCCAGGCTGCTTGCAAGGCTGCTACGTTCTTTTTGCCGCTGTAGGGCGCGTAGTTAATGTAGGAGGCCCCGCGATTGAGTTTATCGATAGTAGGTGCAGATCGGTCTATTTGACTGAATCCATAGACCGAGTAGTTCATGACATCAAGAAAATCGGTGAGTCCGCCGAACAAAATCATACGCTTTACTGCTTTGGGGGAGGTAGCCGCAGTCTTCAGCGCCAATAGGCTTCCGAACGAAAATGCAAGAATGGTTGCTGGGGTGGCGTACTTCTGGTGGATGTCATTACAGACGCTGTCGAATTGCTGCAGGGCGGATTTAGTGACTTTCAATTGCAAGTAGTCTTCGACATACGGCGCAAATACTAAGAAGCCGGAAGCTGCGAGAATCTTGGCGACGCGACGCAGGCGCAGGTCGTCGGGGCCAAGAAAGTGGAGCCCAGGACCAATAATGAGTAGGGCCCCAGAATCTCCAAAAACTTGCACTTTAGCGCCGGCGATCTCTGTCCACATCTCAGGACAATCGGGGGCGTTATCGCCACTCCAAGGGGCCATGTAACGAGCAAGCGTGAGCTTATTTTTCAGGCCAAATGCCATGGGGCATCTTACTCCCTTGCGTCGGTGGCAGCATATGGTTTAAGAACAATTCGCAAAATAAATCGGAGAAAACCAATGGGATTGAAAGTAAAAAAAACGAATGTAAAAGGTGCTTATGCGATTGAAGACATCGAAGGTATCGGACCAGCGTATGCCGCTAAGCTTGCCGCGGCCGACATCACTACTACTAGCGACTTGCTAGCGCTTTGTTGCGACCGAAAAGGCCGGGAAACCACCGCGGAAGTTACAGGAGTGAGTGCCCCAGTACTTTTAAAGTGGGTGAACATGGCGGACCTGATGCGAATCAGCGGAATTGGCTCAGAGTATTCTGAACTTCTTGAAGTAGCTGGTGTGGATACTGTTAAAGAACTGAAACACAGAAATCCAGAGAACCTTGCTGTGGCACTGGCTGAAGCCAATGAGGGCAGAAACCTCACTCGCCGCGTACCAAACGCCAAAGTGGTGGCAGGCTGGATCGAGCAAGCCAAAACGCTCAGCGCGATGATTTCGCACTAGTATTTCTGGTACAAAAAATCTACTCACCAAAGGAGCTGCCTTTCGCAGCTCCTTTTAGTTGTCCGGCTGGAAAGGCGGAGATTGTTAGGACATCCGAAGGATAGTTCTTTAGATCGCTCCTTACTTGCGGGGACATATTTCCACGGGCGGGCAAGTTCTTGGCAGAAATGGTGGCGGTAGCGTTCTTTTTACAAGAGCAAGTAAACGCCACAAAGCCGACAAAAGAAAGCAATCTAAGCATAGCCAAGAATACCACCAACAAAAAGGAGCTGCTCTTGGCAGCTCCTCTTGCTATAGTGCCTCAAAACCTAAGCGTTAGCGCGAGTTCGGAGTACGTAGTGGAGGATTCCTCCATGTTTTACGTATTCTACTTCTTGAGGGGTATCGCATCGGCAGATGGCTTTGAATGTTTTGCCGTCGGCGGTGACCGTTAGTTCTTTGCCTGGGCTGATGCCTTCCGCTATACCGCTAATAGAGAACGTCTCTTTGCCAGTTAGTCCTAGCTTCTCGTGACTCTCCCCAGGAGCGAATTCAAGTGGAAGTACGCCCATACCAATAAGATTACTACGGTGAATTCTTTCGTAGCTTGTGGCGATTACCGCTTTTACCCCGAGGAGTAATGTTCCTTTAGCCGCCCAGTCTCGAGATGAGCCCGTTCCGTACTCGGAGCCCGCGAGAACCACTAAAGGTGTGCCAGCTTCTTGGTACTTCATGGAGGCATCAAAGATGGACATTTGTTTGCCACTTGGAATGTGGGTGGTGATTCCACCTTCGGTTCCTGGAGCGAGTAAGTTTCGAAGACGGATGTTGGCAAACGTTCCACGCATCATTACTTCATGGTTGCCGCGACGACTTCCATACGAATTAAAGTTAACCGGCTGTACGCCTTTCTCTTTCAAGTAGAGGCCCGCTGGGGAGTCCGCTGCAATGGCACCTGCCGGAGAGATATGATCGGTGGTAACGGTATCTCCAAGAAGCGCGAGCACTTTTGCTCCTGCAATGTCTTTCATTGGATCAATCGTTTTCTTCATACCGTCGAAGAACGGTGGTTTACGAATGTAAGTGGAGTCTGCTTGCCAGTCGTAGATGCGTCCGTCACCGCTTTCGAGTTTTTGCCACTCTGGCGTGCCTTCCCATACTTGACCGTAACGTGAGGTAAACATTTCTGTCGTAATGCACTTGCGCATGGTCTCGGTCACTTCTTGCGGCGTCGGCCAAAGGTCTTTGAGGTAAACGTCTTTGCCGTCTTTGTCTTGTCCCAGCGGCGTATTGTTAATGTCGATGTTCATGGTTCCTGCGATGGCGTAGGCAACGACCAGAGGAGGAGAGGCTAAGTAGTTGGCTTTGACTACGGGACTAATCCGTCCTTCAAAGTTTCTGTTACCAGATAAGACGGATGTGACGACCATGTTACCTTCGCTGACAGCGTCAGCGATGTTCTTGTTAACGGGACCAGAGTTGCCGATGCAAGTCGTGCATCCGTATCCCACCAAGTTAAACCCTAAAGCGTTTAGGTCGTCGGTCAAATTGGCGGCATCCAAGTACTCTGTTACCACTTGAGAACCTGGAGCAAGACTTGTTTTCACCCAAGGCTTTGTTTTTAGTCCGAGTGCGCGAGCCTTGCGCGCTAGCAGTCCTGCGCCAATCATCACACTTGGATTAGATGTATTGGTGCAGCTGGTAATTGCAGCGATCACGACGTGGCCGTCAGTCACGTCGAACGTACCTGCGTCTGTGGTTACATTCTTAGATTTACCCGTACCACCAAGTGCTTCACAGGTTTTTGCCCAAGCTTGTTTCGACTCCGTGAGCGCGATGCGATCTTGTGGTCTTTTGGGACCGGCGATTGCGGGAACGATGGTATTCATGTCTAACGTCATCGTGTCGGTAAACGTCGGATCTTTGGTATCCTTGGTTCTGAACAAACGCTGCTCTTTGCAGTAACGCTCTACAAAATCAACATGCTTGGGATCTCGACCCGAGAAGCGCATGTAGTTGATCGTTTCGTCGTCCACTGGGAAGAAGCCCATGGTGGCTCCATATTCCGGGGCCATGTTGGCGATTGTCGCTCGGTCGGGAAGTGACAGAGAGTCTAGTCCTTCGCCGTAGAATTCTACGAACTTACCAACGACCCCTTTAGAGCGAAGCATTTCGACGATCCGCAATACCAAGTCCGTTGCGGTAGCTCCTTCTGGAATCTTTCCAGTTAGTTTGAAACCAACCACTTGCGGAATTAGCATTGCAATGGGTTGGCCTAGAACTGCGGCCTCTGCTTCGATTCCACCAACGCCCCATCCCATGACGCCGATACCGTTAATCATGGTCGTATGAGAATCGGTTCCTACTAGCGTATCCGGGTACGCCACCATCTCGCCGTTGACTTCTGTTTTGAAGACAAGTCTCGCTAAGTACTCTAGATTCACTTGATGAACGATGCCTGTTCCGGGAGGTACGACGCGCAAGTCTTTAAATGCTTGCTGGCCCCACTTTAGGAATTTGTATCGTTCTAAGTTTCGCTTGTATTCCATATCGACGTTCTTGCCGAACGCGGTGTGGGAACCGAATGAGTCCACTTGAACGGAATGGTCGATAACCAAGTCGGAAGGTCTAACAGGGTTCATGTCTCCGGCATCGCCGCCAAGAGCCGTATAGGCTTCACGCATCGCTGCGAGGTCAACTACCGCTGGTACGCCAGTGAAATCTTGTAAGATGACTCGCGAAGGTCGGTAGGCCACTTCTTGCGTTGGTTTTGCTTTCGCATCCCAGTTGATTAATGCCTCAATATCGTCTTTGGTAACCGACGTTCCGTCTTCACCACGGAGTAGGTTTTCCAGAAGAATACGCAGTGAAAACGGCAGGTTATCGATTTTTCCCGTGTTGTCTAGCGCGTCGAGGCGGTAGAGGGTTACGTTTTCTCCACCAATGTTAACGGTTGCTTTACTTCCAAAACTGTTGTTGCTCATTCCGCGTGCATTATACGCCCAGTACATTAATTAACCTATCTTGGGAGGGGCAAAAATCGAGCAAATTGCGAGCAATTATCAATGTCGGTCCCCCAAAGTATGGTTTGCGCGATGAGCGAAGAAAGAAGCCGACTTCGCGACGTAATTTACGAGATTATCTTTGAAGCGGATACGCCGATGGGTAAGTTATTCGACGTCGCTTTGCTGTGGACGATCCTGGCCGCGGTGCTCTTGGTGATGTTGCAGTCGGTGCAGTCCTATGCGGCACAATTCCATGAAGAGTTTTGGCATGCAGAATTGGTAATTTCCCTCTTCTTCACAGTGGAATACATCTTGCGTATCTACAGCGCCAAAGATCGTAAGAAGTACATGTTCTCGTTTTTTGGAATTGTTGACATCGTTTCGTTGATTCCGTTTTATCTCGGACTTTATTTTGACGGTGCCGCCACCTTAGCGACCATTCGAGTCACTCGGTTGTTGCGCGTTTTCTTAGTTTTGAAACTGAGAATGTTTGTGGGGGAGGGCCGCCGTCTTTGGCAAGCTCTTTGGAGAAGTCGTCACAAGATCGCGGTGTTCTTTGGATTCGTTGTCACGCTCGCAATTGTGGTTGGTTCCCTAATGTATTTGATTGAAGGCGGTCAAAATGAGAGTTTTAGTAACATTCCTGTAAGTCTGTATTGGGCAATTGTCACCATGACTACCGTCGGCTACGGAGACCTATCGCCGCAAACGCCCTTAGGGCAATTTTTTGCAAGTACGTTAATGATAATGGGCTATGCGATCATTGCCGTGCCCACAGGAATCGTTAGCGCGGAGCTGGTTCAAAACGGCGAAGAAGGAGCGCAAGCTTGCGCTGAATGTGGATTGCAAACGCATCAAGAAGATGCGCGCTACTGTCGTGGTTGCGGGAAGGCTTTATGACAATTACCCTAATTGATGACGTAGTAGAAGTAGCAAAGATTGCGAAACGAATCCAGGTTGCGGGAGAGTTTGCAATCGACTTAGAGTTTGTGTCGGAAGGGCGCTACATTCCGGACTTGGCACTGATGCAACTTGCTTGGCGTGAGTCGGGAAAGGTTGCAACCGCAATTATTGATTGCGTGAACGTTGACGCGAGCGAGGCGGCAAAACTCGTTGCAGACGATACGTTGGCCACCGTGATTCACTCTGGCCGGCAAGATCTACAACTGCTTCATCAGAAATTTGGAGTGGTTGCTAGTAACATTTTTGACACGCAGATTGCCGCGGCTTTTCTGGGAATGGGAGAACAACTCGGGTTAGCGAAACTCTTAGCGGCTATGGTTTCCGTCAAAGTGGATAAGAGTCAGCAGTTTACAAAGTGGACGAAGCGTCCGCTAACTGCAAAACAGCTGGACTATGCCCTGTCGGACGTGCTCCATTTGCTAGACGTTTCTGATATGTTGCAAAATCAACTCGACCAACGTGGTCGAAGAACATGGTGCGATGACGAGGCACAGAGTTTGATCGCTGTAAGCACGAGCCAAACCGATCCAGAAACTGCCTACCTTTCCATTAGAGGACATCAGTCTCTAAAGCCGAAGTCACTCGGCGCACTGGCGAAGCTGGCCGCCCTTCGTGCCAATATTGTTGCTGAGACCAATCAGCCACCCTCTTGGGTCATCGGTGACAAGTCCATGATAGAGGCTTGCCGGCGCTTGACCACCAGTGCGTCAGCTATTGGCAACATTCGAGGGGTGAAACCCAATGCGATTAAAAGGTGGGGCAAAGAGATGGCAAAAGCGATAGAGCACGGCAAGAGTGAGCCCATCGATATCGGGCGCATCTCGCAAGATGTGTTATCTCCGGAACAACAGTCGTTGTCTTCTATTCTCGTGGGAATCGTCGCGGTCCAATGCGCAGAAGAGGAAATCGCCAATCGATTTGTCGCGACCAAAAAACAAATCGACAAACTTACGTCTTGGGCTACCAGTAACGTCGACAAACCGCAGCCAGACTTACCGGTGCTGTCGGGTTGGCGACTGGAGTTGGTAGGACAAGCATTATTAGACTTCTTGGCCGGTAAAATTGCGATTGTGTATCGCGATGGTGCTTTGCGATTCTCTTCTTAGGAGTACCCAGGGGCGTAAAATAGTAGCGAACGCAAGCGTTGTTGATGATGGGCGTTGGGCACCCAGTCGGGAAGCTTTTCACCACCATCAATACCGGTATGGGGGCTGTCGAACGCCAAAGACTTTTTCCTCTTGCCCTTGAGCAAAACCAAAGCCCCATTGGTCTCGGGACCCGTATCAGACATGGTCTTGCCTAGTTGTTTGCGAAAATGGCGACCTCCCACCCTCAGCATTGCCGCCCGTTTTCCATCGCCTGTTTTTATCCATTGAACAATAGCATCGGTATCGATAGTGGAAACTTTGACCATCACCTTAGGATTTAGCTTTTGTTCGTTTTCTTTTAGCCAGTGGAACGTATTTGCGAAACCTGCACCTATATAAGTCCGAGTCAGTGGAAAAAGAGAAAAGCCTTCAATTTGCGTGTCTATCAAGGTTTCTATTAGAAACGAGGCTGCTTGACCAAAAGGCGCCGACTTATTTTTCGCTAGGCTCACGCCGTTACTTTAACTGCATGCCACGTGAAAAACAAAACTACATCTCCACCGATGAAGGATACTGTGAGAACGAATTTACATCAGTATTTCCCAGCAACGCACTGAATTTTCTGACATAATATCGGAAGGGTGGGACGCAACTTTCTTATAGGCACGTGGGTGTTTTTGCTATTCACTTCCGCCTCGTATGCGCAAACGCAGGCACCAGATCTGGCGGTGGAGCGGTTTAGATTGGCAGTGGATCGTGGTGGAATTCTCGATGTCGAGTGGGGGGCAATCTCAACGCCGAGAAGTTGGAGTCTTGGGGCCTGGGTTGGTTATTCCGAAAACCTGATCAACGTAATCGATGCTACCACCGGAGAGCGTCAGGGGTCTTTGATCGGTCCGCGTGTTGGGGGCAACTTTCATTTTACGTACGGCGTAAGTGAGCGAGTTCAATTCTCCATGGTATTGCCGGTAATTTGGTTTCAGCAGAGAAGTGGTACGCAAGGGGTTCCCATTGTTAATCCCGTTGCCGGAGTCGCCGACTTGAGGTTGGTGCCCAAGATACTGCTGGTGAGTCAAAGAAAAAGATTTCTTAGCCTTTCTATTCTACCCGGTATCACCGTGCCATCTGCGTCCAACGAGACCAACAGCGAAAATCAAGTAACCTTCGAACCGGAGCTGGCCTTGTCCAAAGCTTGGGGGGCCTCACGATTCGCACTAAACGTTGGGTATAAGTCGAGAAACCGGCGAGTTCTCCAAAACCTAGTAGCTGATGATGAATTGATTCTGAGAGCGGGATTCGCATACCGACTTGCGAGAAACCGTAGTTTCCCAATGGAAGTGAGCGGCAGTGCTTCGCTGTTTCAAGGAGTGCAAAGTGGAGCTAACCGAGGGCAAACTGGGGCGGAAGTAAAGGTGGGGTACACTGTAGGGTTGACTGAGAATTTCCAACTTACTGCTGCAGGTGGCTATGGTCTATTAGAAGGTTACGGAACGCCAGACAAACGTTTTTTGATTGCTGTCAAAGGCGGGCGTTCGGGAGTCGACCAAGATGGCGACGGCATTTGGGATCGCTTTGACCGATGTCCCGCCTACAAAGAAGATTTCGACAATTACGAAGACCAAGACGGATGTCCTGAGGAGAACTTGGTGGGACATGATGGCAAGGAAATCGATAAGGAAGAGACTCCTAACCAAACGAAAGAGTGGGACGGAACAGGCCCACGGCCATTCAATTCGGTCTCTCAGGATGATTCCGATGGTGATGGTTTTGCCAACGATGTGGATCAATGTCCGAATGAGGCAGAAACGGTCAATCAATACCAAGACTACGACGGCTGCCCTGATGAAGCGCCTACGTATCCAACCGTAGGTGAAACCCCGGAAGAAAAGCGCCGTCGTGAATTGCAGGAAGCGTATTTAAGACAGCAACTTTTAACAGATAAGCTTCGCGCCGAATACGAAAAGAGCAGACCTCTGGATGGACTTCTCGGATTCAAAGTAAACGACAGCGACGGTGATGGCGTATCTGATAGGGATGACTATTGTCCGCAAGAAAAAGGAATGAAACAAAACTCTGGGTGTGCGCAGATGCCAGCGATAGTCATTGACGGCACAAGATTGATAAACAAGATCGAATTCAAAAAGGAAAGCGACGAAATCAAGCCGACAAGCTACGTGGTAGTCGATGACTTGGCGGCGTTCTTAAAACAGCATCCTGCAATTATCGCCAATATCGAAGGACATACTGACGGTGTAGGGGAAAGAAAGATGCATGCGTATCTGTCTCTTGCGAGAGCGGATGCTGTGAAAGCCTATCTCATAAAGAAAGGCATTAGCAAAAAACGAATCGAGACGATCGGCAAGGGCTATTCGCGACGTATCCATACTGACGAATACAGCGTGCGTGGGCGTACCGCGAACCGACGCGCGGAAGTTTACTTCAAACGACGCGACAAGTAGACGAACGTAAGTCTACGCCGACATTTCACCCGTTTCGCACGAGCGTTGAATGGGATACAATTTAGTGTGGGGCGTGTTGGGATAATATTGCTGTTGTTAGTGGGCGGATGCTCCGAGACCAAAAGTAATTACGCTACGTCATCTTTGTCTTTGACGTACGACTGCTCCAGTCAAAGTGACATTCCACTGAGTGAGTGCCAAGCGCTTGTAGCGTTGTACAACAGTGCGGGAGGAACTGGCTGGAGTACTCAAACCAACTGGGGGACGACGGCACCTTCCCTTTGGCACGGCGTAGTCGTGAGTAACGAGCGGGTTTCGTCTTTGCAGCTGACCAACAACAATTTGATTGGAAGTTTGCCTGTAGCGTTAAAAGAGCTCAAAGCGATCCGTAGTTTGAAGTTAAACGACAACGCTCTTTCCGGCGAGATTCCCTACGATTTATTTGCATCTCTTAGCTATACAGATTTTATCTGGTTGGACGGAAATAATTGTTTGACCATTGATGCTCACCCGGACTTTTCTGCATGGCTTAACGAAAAAAATCCCAATTGGTATGATGGCTGCGTAGACGATGATGGTGATGGCGTTCCGCAGTCTTTAGATAGTAACGATGCCGATGCCAGCGCTTGCCGCGATAGTGACGGTGATGGTTGTGATGACTGCATTACGTCTGGCGCCGACCACTCCGGAGGAAACCGAATTGACGACAACACAGATGGCGATGCGGACTGCAATGACGTGGATACAGATGATGATGGTGATGGCATCGCAGATGCCTTGGACGTTTGCCCACTGGTGGCAGACCCCGCGCAAGCCAATGGTGACGGGGATGCCTTTGGTGATCTTTGTGATGACGATTGGGATAATGACGGAATCTGCAACGTTTCAAGTTACAGCGAGCAAGGATGCATTTTGGGACCAGATCCTCAACCCACCAGCGACCAAATTTGTGGTGACCTAGATCGGGATACTTGCGATAATTGTTCGGCTGAAGAGTCTAGTGATGATGACAACGACTCGATATGTAACAATGGAGACTACAGCGGTGCGATTGTAAACTGCAATTTGACGCTGACCAGCTCTCCCACCTTTGTCCTTAGTGAACCCACCGGGGTTTCTGTGGTGACGTTGAGCGGAAGTCCGGGGTGTGCTTACTCAGTCAATTTAGATGGAGAAAACTTAGCTGGCGCATTTGATATTGTCATAGAAGAGGGGCTGCACGGAACGCTTGATGCTAATGGCAGTGGCACGCTAACGCTGATGGTACTCGACGATCAACAGGCTGAGCTCGAAGAAAGTTTTCACTTTACCGTAAACAGTAGTAACTCCATTTTAGTGGAAGGTGCTGTCTTTGATGATGTCGACTCTGGGTGTGCGGACGCTGACGGAGATAGCCGATGCGATGCGGTAGACGTTTGCCCCAATGGGCTGGCGTCAGGTGGTGATGCAGACGGCGACGGTTGTCAATCTTCCGAAGATAACTGTCCGCTTCTGTGGAACGACCAGACGGACGTGGATGGTGATGGAGCCGGAAACATCTGCGACGTGTGTCCGGAAGACGCTACCAATGATGGGGACGGCGATTCGCTATGTGGTGGAACACCGGATTTCGACAACTGTCCCACCGTCAACAATCCTGGGCAAGTTGATACTGATGGAGACGGAGTGGGAGACGACTGCGATTTGGACTCGGACAATGATGGAGTTGACGATGCTGCTGATCCTCAGCCGCTAAACCCAGATGTTTGCGGTGACAGTGATGCTGATAGTTGCGACGATTGTACAGTTGGCGTTGATGATTTTGGCACTTCGGTAGACTCCACTCCAGGTAACGATGGTCCCGATTTTGATGGCGACGGACTTTGCGATGCGGGAGATGGAGACATCGATGGCGATGGCTCCGCAAACTTGGAGGACACGCAAGACTTCAATCCTATGATTTGTACCGATTCGGACTTTGATACCTGCGACGATTGCACCAGTGGGATGAGAAACCCTGCGAGTGATGGCCCAGACTTTGATGGCGACGGAATCTGCAACGATGGAGATTCCGACAACGACAATGATGGTGTTGCCAACTTTGGCGATCCTCATCCTCTAAATCCTGACCTTTGCGGCGACACGGATGGGGATAGTTGCGATGACTGCAGCGTTGGCAGTGATGATTTTGGGCCTCAGAGAGATGATTTGCCAGGGAGTGACGGCCCCGACTTGGATGGCGATGGCTTGTGCGACGATGGCGACAACGACGACGACAACGACGGCGTGATAGAAAGTTTGGACAGTGATGACAGAAACAATAGCGTTTGTTTCGACAGTGATGCTGATGGCTGCGACGATTGCAGTATCGGTAGTGATGGCTTTGGCCCTAACCCTGACAGTTCTACCACGAATGACGGACCTGATGCCGACGGGGATGGTACCTGCGATGTTACAGATAGCGATGACGACAATGATGGAGTATCTGACGTAGATGAACTGTTACGCTTAAGTGACCCGCTTGATGCGAACTCCTGTGGCGATACGGATGGTGATATGTGCGATGACTGCGCTATAGGATTCGATGGGACAGGACCGCAACCTGACAGTCGTCCGTCGAATGATGGACCTGACTTCGATGGCGATGGCCAGTGCGACGTGGGCGACCCGGACGATGACGACGATGGGGTCGACGACGTAAACGACACGGACACTAAAAATAGATTTTTATGCGGCGATACGGACGCTGACACTTGTGATGATTGCGTGTCCGGCAGCTTTGCCGTCGGAAGTGATGGTATCGATTTGGACTCTGATGGACTCTGCGATAGTGGGGACCCAGATGATGACAACGACGGAGTTGACGATACCGTTGAACCGACCACGTCGCTTGATCCAAACTTATGTGGCGACAGCGATGGCGACCTTTGCGATGACTGCTCTGTTGGTAGCGACGATTTTGGCCCAGCCATCGATGCTCTGCCCGACAGTGATGGCGTCGATTCTGACTCAGATGGCATATGTGACTTAGGGGACACAGACGATGATGATGATGGGATTGTGGATGGAGCCGATAATTGTCCATTGGCTGCCAATGCCGACCAGCTTGACACGGACGCCGACAATTTTGGAGACGTGTGCGACGGTGATGATGATGGAGACGGAATCGTTGACATTATTGATAACTGTCCGCTAGTCGTTAATCCCAATCAAGAAGATGTTGATGGCGATCAGATCGGAGATCACTGCGACGAAGATGGAGATAGAGACGGGCTCACTAGGGTGGAAGAAGAAGCCTTGGGGCTCGACCCCTTAGACGCTGATTCTGATGACGATGGAATCATAGATGGAGATGAGCCGAGTTACGCTTTGGACAGTGATGGGGACGGATTAATCAACGCCTTGGATGCCGACTCTGATAACGATGGAATTTTCGATGGTACAGAAGTTGGCATTACGGTGCCGCACGCTCATACCGACTTGACTAGAAATAGCTTTGTAGCTGATCAAGACGAGCTAACGACTACTAATCCGCTTCTGGCAGACAGTGATGGAGGCGGTATGACTGACGGCGCAGAAGACTGGGACAGAGATGGAAGGTACGAACCAGGAGAGTCTGAGAGTAACCCCAACAATCCAGCGGATGACTCGGGAGTTCTCGATAGTGATAATGATGGACTCTCCGACCACCAAGAATCCTTCCTTGGTACATCAGTAACGGATGCGGATTCTGATGACGATGGACTTACGGATGGTCAGGAATTGAACGGAACGGTAGACAACGACTTTGATGGTCTCATCAATGCGCTGGATGCAGACTCCGACAATGACGGACTACTGGATGGTACAGAGATGGGACTTGTCGCGGGGCATCCGAGTGATACGTTTTTGGGATCTGGTAACTTTATCCCGGATGCAGATGCAGGGATGACAAGGACAAGTCCGATACTACGCGACACCGATCGCGGCGGCGCCATCGATGGCTCGGAAGACGCGAATCGTAACGGTAAGGTTGATGCTGGCGAGCTAGATCCTACTAGTGACGGAGACGACGCGGCAATGGTTGATGATGATGGGGATGGATTGAGCAATTTGCTTGAAGCGTCACTGGGAAGTTTACCGTCGGATGCCGACTCCGACGATGATGGCGTTATTGACGGTGACGAATGGAATTTTGCATTAGACACTGATGGCGATCGATTGCTCAATGTAATGGATGCCGACAGCGACGAAGACGGAATCATCGATGGTGTAGAACGAGGAATAGCGATAGCTCCGTCTGCGGATACCGCAGCAACTTACGTCGGCGACCAAGATTCAAGCACCACCACCAATATGCTGCTTTGGGATACCGATGGTGGTGGAATTTCCGATGGCGTAGAAGACTGCGATCAAAACGGAAAGAAGAACGTTGGTGCTAGCAACTGTCTGTGGAACTCGACAACTTTGGAACTAGATCCCTCAAGTCCCACCGACGATGCTAACGCGGCGATCCTTACCATAGACAATGATTTCGACTCCATCGCATCGGTTCATGAAGGTGTCGGAGACTTTGACAAAGACGGACGTAAAAACTACCAAGACGACGACTCTGATGGGGACGGCATATCCGACCAAGACGAAGTAATGGATGCCGACTTATTTACCAATCCAATTCACAATGCCAATAAAGATAAAAGTGGTTATCCGAACTATTTGGATTTAGATTCCGACGATGATGGCGTCTCTGACTCTGAAGAAGGTATCGATGACTTTGATGAAGATCTAGTTGGTAATTGGCTTGATTTTGACTCAGATGGAGATGGCATACGTGACCGTTTCGAAGGTCCAGGACTTGCTATCGTTATTCCAGATACAGATTCAGACGGTGCTCCGGACTACTTAGACGTCGACAGTGATGGGGACTTCATCGCCGACGCCGATGAGTACGCTCAAGCAGGGGTAGGGCTTGCACCGGCAGACGCCGACGGCGATGGAATACCAAACTTCAGGGATAGCGATAGTGATGGTGATGAAATTTCCGACGCTATCGAATCTGGTGATAGATTTTTGGAAACGCCTCCACTGAATACTGATGGAATCGACGTACCCGATTATCTAGATCGTGACAGTGATGAGGATGGATTTGATGACATTGATGATAACTGCAGGCTTGTCTATAACGACCAGTCCGACGAAAATGGAGACGGAATCGGAGACGAGTGTTTTGGCGACTTTGATGGTGACGGACTTGCCGACAGCAGAGACAACTGTCCACTGATACAAAACGAGCAGCAAGAGGATATGGATCGAGACGGCATCGGTGATGAGTGCGATCCAGACGCTGACGGTGACGGCAATGCCGACAGGTTTGTAATTGGCACGCCAGGGAGTTGCAGCTCCCATGCGCCACTAGAAAATATCGTTGTGTTGTTACTACTGTGGTTATGTCTTTTTTATCGTCAGCGCTTCGTTAGAATTTTGTCGTAGCTGCTGTCGCTATTTTCTTCATGGCGATCGGTTGATGGGCTTGGAGTTTCACTTAGAGATGTGATTGCTCTAAGAGTGTCTTGCGAAAGGTTGAGGTCGAACGCACGCATGGCTGTATGGACATGGTCCTCTTGCTTGGCGCCTACTAACGCAGACGTAATTATTGAATTCGACAGTACCCATGCGTGCGCTACGGCAACGGGGTCAAGATTGTTGGAGCTGGTAAAATCGATAAATCTCTCTGTTTCTTCCCAGTAGCGTGGGTTTTTGTAGCGCTTAGAATACATGGGATTGTCTGTGATTCTGCCCTTTTTACCCTGGAAGTATTTTCCAGAGAGCAGTCCGCCAGCAAGAGGGGAGTAGCTTATCACTCCCAATTTCTCGTCTGCCGCTTGCGGTAGAATCTCAACTTCCGCTTGTCTTTTGAGTAAATTGTACATCGGCTGAATCGCGCTAAATTGGTACAAGCCAAAAGCAGCCGAGATCTTGAGGTGTTTGGCGAGTTGCCACGCGGCAAAGTTACTAGCCCCCAAATATCGCACCTTACCGGAAGACACCATATTGCTTAAAGTACGCAACGTTTCCTCGGGGGCGCAAGTCGGGTCGAAACGGTGCAGGTAAAACAGATCCACATAGTCCGTATTGAGTCGGCGAAGGCTGTCGTGCAGGGAGTTAACTAGGTGGAGACGGCTCGAGCCTCTTTCATTGGGACCTTGCCCTGTAGGAAAGTACGACTTAGTTGCTACTAAAACATGTTGTCTTTCGCTTGAAATCAATTTTCCTAGAATACGTTCCGCCTCGCCGCTGTTGTAGACGTTAGCGCAGTCGAAAAAATTAACCCCGTAGGACCTGCAAGTACCGTAGATACGTTCGGCGTCCACATTGTCCGAGCCAAACGCCATGGTTCCTAGAGAAAGCGCGCTAACTTCGAGCCCGGTTGACCCCAGTTTTCGATATTCCACTAGCTAGTCGAAAGCGGCTTTGATTTCATCCAGAACTGATTTTTCAGATTTTGCTACCGCGCGAAATCCCAAGATCCCACCAGCAGAAGCGGCGATCTCTTCAGACAGCTGAATAATCTTGGCTTTAAAATGAGTCAGGTTGGACTTGGGGAACGTCTCTGCCAACACTTTCACGTACCTGGTCCACGCATCGAAAAGGTCCTGACTAGGTTGAACACGCAGCCACTTTTCTAGCAGCTCAAACGCAAGTGAGTCTTTTTTGATCCCTTTGGCCCTAGCGGCAAGAACAATGGTGTCTCTCTCCGCGTCCTGAATTACGCCATCCGCCCAGGCGATTTGTACTAGTGGCACTAACCTCAGCGCGACGATTGTAGCTGGCGTCAATCCTTGATCTGCCAATGCCGCTAACACTTTGGGGTCTTCCATCCCACTTGCGACTCGCAGTTCCTCTATTAGCTCTTCTCTGCTCGCATTGGCGCGCATCTTTTCGATTTTTTCTTTATCCTGATTTTGAAAAAATTCTTCTTCGAGTTTGTTTCTACGGGTCTCAAGTGGATTGGTCACCGCCCTAATTTGTCCTATTTACTTTGGACCAGCAAGGTATCTAGCAAAAGTTTTACGGTGAAAAACCTTCAGAGGCCAGGCGCAATGCACTTGCTAAGGTGCGAGATCGTTGATATTCCGTCCTGCCATGGACACTAGAAAACGAATGATTAGGCATATCAATCCTCTTGGGCCTAGAGTTCTAGTTCGTATTCTTCACCAAGAGGACGTCTCAGAAGGTGGCTTACTGCTTCCCTCAGGAGCAAAAGAAAAGCTTCAAGATTCACTGTACGGCGAAGTTGTGGAAGTGGCGAGAGCCGCTCCGGAGGATGTGGAGACTTCACTGGGAACCAACGTTGCGGGAGTTCCCGACGGCGCCAACGTATTGTTTGCCAAAGAGGCTGGGATCGCAGTCCCTTGGGATCCTGACTTACGCTTGCTGGACTCTAAAGAGATTCTGGCAACGGTGGACGAAATCGATTCAGAAAAAATGTTGTAGCACCTCCCGCGCAAAGAGTTCGATATGGTTTCTCTTGTTCCCTACGAGAATAATTTCGGGTGGCCAAACGGGAGTCGATCGAGCAGCGTTAGATTTTGCAATCGCTTACTCAATACCCCACGGAGGGTTTTGTCCACGCGGGCGTATCTCAGAGGATGGCATGATTCCTTATCGGTATCGTTTGGTCGAGCTTGATACACGTTGTTACGCGATACGTACCAGAAGAAACGTGAGGAGCAGTGATGGAACTTTAATCGTAGCGGGGCACGTCTGTTCAAGCGGCACGGCGTTAACAGCTCGAACCGCACGGAGAATAGGTAAGCCTCTGTTTTACGCAACGAATCCTATTGGCGAATTCATTCAATGGATCAATGAGAATCGGATTACGTGCTTGAACGTCGCTGGCCCTAGGGCCAGTCGTTGGCCCGAAGGGTATGCCATGACGTTTGGTTGGTTACGGTTTGCTATCGAACTTGACCCACCACTCTAGTCCACGTTCGGTGAGGTTCATCTCTGAGCGCATTGTTCCGTGCGGAATGTTTTTGTTCGGCGAAAGTGGGGAGAGCATATTCATGTACTTCTCTTGATCCCATGCCATCTCAAACCATGGTGCGTTCTTTCTTTTCTTTTTCATTGCCGCTTCCGCTTCTTTCTTTCTGCCTTTACCCGCGGCAAACATTGCCTTTTCATCGTCGGCAAGAAGCGATAAGCCCATCGCACCAAGGTCGTTCCACTTCCCATTGGCTTTGTCTTTCATGCCCATCATTGCTAATGCCGCTAATGCGCTTTTGGTATAGACTCCACCATGACCAGTGAATTTCTCCGGGTCGCCGTATTTTCCCATCTTCATATCGTCGATGGCTAAGTAGCCTCCTGTGATTTCTACCATTGAAAGACCCATTCTGATTTGCGAAAATTCGGTGGTTAAATTGTCCGCGCGCGGACAGGCCTTTTCGATGTTTTGTAGAATTTTTTCCCAGCGGTCGAGTCCGTCGCTTAGGTGTTTGGTACCTATGCCAAAACCCAATAGCATCGCTGAGTCATTCAACTTACCTATGTCGAAACTTGGCGCTTGAGTAGGGAGCTTCTTTAGCTCGTTAATAAGAGATTTTTTCATTTCGATTATAAATCGGCCACTCCAGTTGTTGATGTCGTCATAGCCAAATACTGCGCGAGGTGTTCTGGTAAAACCATCAGCGAAAGCGTCCACGCAAACTTTGGGGACTTCTTTACCGAGCGTAGCTTGCGCCATTTTATGAGCTAAGGAGGTCCCAGATGGTTCAAGAAGTCGCGCTACTTTTGTCGCATCGCCAAATCCGATAAGCCCTCTGGGATCGAAACCGTAAGTTTTTCCTAACGTTACTACTTCGGGAACCAGGCTGTTTTTTGGGGCGGACTTTCCAATCAGATGGTCACGCATTTCTTTTTCAAACGGCGTAGGAGATAGTCCAAAGGACGCTTCTCTGTCGGTTATTGCAATCTGAAAGGTCAAATCGTCTTCGGTAGTCGTCCAGGTTGTAACGCCATCGCTTCCAGACTTGGTCCATCCTTCTTTGAAAAGCGGAGTGACTGTTGCTTCAAACTTTTTTCTGTCTGCGATAGTCAGACGAGCAACGGGCATGAGTCCTACCCCATAAATTCCGACCGATAATGAGTCGCCAAACCCCATGTCACTGAGTCCTTGTTTAGTCATTCTTTTCATGAAGACTTCGCATTCGACTTTTTCTGTGGGAGAGCCAGCGAGCTCATCGCAATCAACACTCGTTCGAACAAATTCAAGGGCGCGCTCCAAATCGCTACCTTGAAGAGGAGAAACGTTTCCCATGAAGTACGGGGTTTGGGCGTCTACTTGTTTTAACCACTGTGCTGGCTTTAGATTGTCGTAAGCCTGCCGGTTCTCGTTAAGTTGAGTAGACGATACCCTCGGAGAGATATCCGACTTGGCACCCTCCTTCTTACAAGTGCTAAGCACGCAGAGAGTGACAACTGATAATGCTGTGTTTCGCATGCCAAGAATTTAGCACGGGTTTCGATGGGGCGGCTAGGAATAGTCGCGCAACATCTTTTGAAGTTCCATTTGATGCATCTCTTCTTGGGAGACCATGGTGCGGGCAAATTCTTCCAAGTAAATGGATGCTCCTTCTACCGCTTCTAGAAGCTCTTTGTACAAGTTTACGGCTCCGATCTCGTGATTGAGACTTTCCCTCAAGATTGCCTCAACACTGTGTTCGTGGGTTTCTTCGAGCTCTGCAATCTTCATAGAAGGATGACCTTCAAGACCTGTAAGAATTTCTCCTACTTGTTGTGCGTGCATTAAGGATTCGTTGGCCTGTTCTTGTAAGAAGGTGACAATAGGAATCCGATTAGGACCGATTACCATTAGCGCGTAATGCGTGTAGCGAACTACGCCAGCAAGCTCGGTTTCTATGATTCGGGTTAAGACGTCATGAGTTTTTTTTATGTCTAATTTACGCATTCTTTTTCCTAAAGTCTTTTGGCTTCGAAATAGTGTACCTGGGACAAATCTTGGGTACCACAGCTTTTTCTAATCTCCTTATCGGTAGGCACACTATTTACTTCAACATCCCATTGAATATCCCCTACGCTAATTTGAAATCGAAAATGATTATCGATACCAGAAATTTTTCGTATTACTATTTCGCCGTTCTTGGTGGCAGTTTCTTTTCGAAACCAGTATTCGGCATATTGGGCGCTAGGTTCAAGCGAAGCGTTGCCTCTGAAGCAGGTCAAATCGTCAAGACTACCACATTTTTCAGATGAAACGAGCTGCGGCAAATTCTGATGCTCTATACGCCCAAAGCAATTTCCCGAGGGCAGGGCCAGCAATGTCGGGGCAAATCTATGCCCTCCGATATGAGTTGTCTCCCACGCTTGCCCTGGCGCGATAGCTTCAAGTTTTTTGTAGAGGGCAACCCCTTCTTTGGCACAACACATGTCTCGTTTTCCATGGGTGCAGACAAAAAAGGTTGCCTCTTTCCATAGAATGGCATCCGTCAAAGACTGCGGCGCGAGAATATGGTGCTCCGTAAGCTCGGAGTAGGCTTTCAAGGAAAAGCGATACAGCTGCTTAGCTCGCCATACGAATAAGGTGATGTCCGACGTTTTCCTACGTGGACGGTGCAACAGTTGCAGGCGACAACTTGTATGCCGTGTGAAAAGCGATTTCGTTGATTCTGGCAGACCGCACTCAAGAGGCTTGGGAAGCCATGTACCGTTGTATTCCAGTAGAGCAATGCTCTCCGCATGTACTGCGGTTCCGGCTAACTCTTCTTTGGCAGCAAGCGATTCATGTCGACAATCCACGTACTTTTGTCTCACTCCACGTGGCAGCAATCAATACATTGTCGCACGGTAATTATCTTCTCCGAATATTACTCATTGTTTGTAATTCGCTATCCTCGAAATTAGACAAAAGTGTTATGATACACGGGGTACGAGCCATTTGGGGGGATTATGGACTCACAGTCAAAGTTGAATGAATTACGGGAAGATCCGAAAAACCAACGTCTATTTGAAGAGGTAAAACTAGCTTTCAGCACCACTGGCGATCAAGCAAGTGTAGCAGAGGCAATTAAGATTTACGCTACGGCCGCACCTCAGTCCGAGAAGAACAAGGCTTTGCTGTTCGAAGCAGCGGCAATTCTAGTAAAGATCGGTGAGACTTCAGGAGCAGAAGAGCTTTATCACTTCATTTTGACCAATGACACGCGGGTCGACGATGCGCTGTACTCCCTGATCGCGTTACTACAAAAGCAAAATCGTTTTGCGCGATGCGCTGAAATACTTTCTTGGAGAATCGATAACCTTCAAGGCCGGCCAGAGAACAAAGACAGACTACTTCGACTTCATCAGAGTGCTGCCAAAATCTTTGGAGAAAAGCTAGCACGCTTGGACAAAGCCGCAGATCACTGGCTTGCGGTTTCAAAGCTAAATCCCGAAGATCAAAAATCGCTCTCTGAGGCCAGACGGATTTATGCCAGCGTCGGTGATACAGAAATGATTGCAAAACTTCTCGAAGAAGAAATTGAGAGGAGCAAAGGGGACAGGCAACGAACGTCGCGTGCCGAACTGGAGTGCGAACTTGGGCTTTTAAAACTGAAAAACGGGAAGGAAGCCGAGGCGTTGGTGCATCTCGAGTCTGGTGTGCGCCTCGATCCTGGCAATGAAGAACTCAACGAAAAGCTTGCTGTCGCGCTGTTAGAAAATGTCACAGGTGATTCGGACATGATTGAGAGGGGAGAAAAACTTCTTCTCAAACTTGCTGAGAAAAAAATCGCGGAGGGGGATGCTCGCGTTGCGCTTGAGTGGGCTGAAAAAGTGTTGGAGGGCGATGGTGGGAATACCAAAGCTTTGGACATCAAAGTGGCTTCATTCGAGAAAAGAGAAGAGTGGGCTAAAGTGGCAGAGATTCTAGCAGAACGAGCTGCGCACGCTGGAGAAGAAACGAAGAACGCCGAACTAGAAAAAATAGCAGACCTTTTTCAAAAGAGTGAAAATTGGCGCGAAGAGAAAAAGGTTCGAAAAAGAATAGCGGAGACTCCAGGTGCTGATTTCGAAAAAGTAGAACGATACAAGAATCGGCTGATCGACAATCGTGACTTTGTTGAGTTGTCGCAATTCATGGAAGCTCATGTTGCCAGAGGCGCAAGTGATTTAGAAAAAGGCGGTAGGATGCTTGAGCTTGCACGCATCAACCGAGAACACTTGGGAAACAAGAAGCGAGCGGCGCAACTACTCCACCAGGTTTTGCAGTTCGATCCGGACTCTGAGGAAGCCAGGCTGCTCTACGCTGAACACTTCAAAGAGAGACGCGATTGGAAGGGCTTAGTCAACTTGCTCGAGTTTGCCTATGATAGCGCAAAGGCTAATGGAGAATCCAATGAGCATCTTGTCGAGCTACTTGAAGAAATCGCAAACAGTTCCGAAAAGAAACTGGGCGACTTTGAACGAGCACTCGGCGCGTGGCGTCGGATGCAAACTTTGGCACCTGATGATGCCAAAGCTAAAGCCGCCATTAAGCGTCTTTCTGCTCGAGCTGAAATGTGGCAGTCGCTTTGTGGTGTACTTGAAAAAGAGGCCGCCATAGCGGAAACAGACGAGAAAAAGCTGGTGGCGCTCAATAGAATTGCGAGCACGTACAAGGAACGTCATGCTTCGATCGCGCAGACCATTGGGGTTTATCAACAAATATTGGAGTTAAAGCCAAACAGCATTCCTACTTTGAATATCTTGTTAGGATTATACGAACGGGATGGTGATGACCTTGGAGTAGCTCGAACGATACAACAAATCATTCAGATAGAAGATCAAGAAGCCGAGATACAGTCCGCGGTGACGGGGCAACAGTTTGCTTCTGTTAGGGAATGGCCAGTGGCCAAAAGAGTCGAACGACTATCGACCTTGAGAAGACTGGCAAGGCTTTTTGATGAACAGATAAACGACCAAGAAGAAACACTGAAAGTATGCAATGAGATCCTGGAAGTCATTCCAGGAGACCGCGAAGCGTTAGAGCGGATGGAAAAAAGCTTAGAGCGCTCTGGTGATACTGATGGTCTGATAAAAATTCTTTCCGTCCACTCTAAGACAGCCAGCACTCCCGCTGAAAGGGCCGCGGTGTTGCGTCGCTTAGCTCACCTTGTGGAAGACTGCGACGGTGCTATGGAAGCAGCGCCCTATTGGCAGGAACTTCTGGAAGTTGCTCCCAATGACATTGAGGCAATCGACTCGTTGATTCCTGTTTGGCGTTCCATGAAGCGTTTCGACGAGTTGGTGAATCTGTTGACGAGAAAGACAACGATTCTTGCAAGAAAAAAGGAAGAACTAGCTCCAGAGGAACAGTGGGAGCTGGCAAATCTTTTTGATACGAAGTTGGATAACTCCAAAAAGGCCGCTGAGACTTGGGCCGCCATTGGCAGAAACGAAGATGCTTCGATTGATTCCAGGATTAGTGCTTTGGTTGCGGAGCAACGTACACTGCGAGATGCAAAAGTGTTCGATTCGCTAGAAGAGTCTCTGGCTCTGTCTTCAAAACTTCTTTTAAAAAATGAAGATAAAGTACGAGCTTCCGAAGCTTTGTGCGAGTTGGCCGATGTGCAATACAGAAACCTTGGATCGCCCGAGAAAGCATCGGCAACATTGACGAAGTTATTGGCGTTGGCTGATCCCACTCATGGAGGTGCCCATCAACTTCTTCGTGAAATATACGAAGCACAAAAGTCTTTTGACAAAGCGGTGAGGATAGCCGAGAAACAAGTACTTTTGTCTTCCAATGCAGAAGAGAAACAGAGCCTGTTGTTGGCAGTCGGAAAGCTCTGTACGGAGAAACTAAACGACTCGGAACGTGCTGCGACTGCGTATCAGCGCTTATACGAACTCAATCAAAGTGAAGAGAACGCCTCTGAATATTGCAGGCTGCTGCGGGAAACTAAGAAATGGGACGAGTACGTTCGTATCTCCACTAAGAGAATCGAGGCCATGGAAAGTCTTGAGGCTGGAGAGCTTTGTAACGAAGTAGCAGCAGTAGCGAAGAATGAAATGAACGCTCCGGACTTAGCAATAGATTTTTACAAGCAGTCTTTCTTACATACTAAAGATCCAAACGCCATGGATCGGGCTCATGCGGTAGCAGAAAATCATGGTACTTGGAAAACGTTAGAAAGTGCATTGGTTGAAGTCAACCACTCCATCGACGGAATGGATCCGAGTAAGCGAAATAGACAGCTTCAGCTGCAGTTTGGTGGAGTACTAGCGCGTGTGCGAGAGTTGAACCTCTCCGACACCGAGGGGGCGGTATCAGCGCTAGCTTCTGTAGCTGAAAAGATCGGGCCCGACGAACAAGTGTTGAAAGAGCTTTTGCGTTTGGGACGAAAAGCCGATAGGCCTGCGATCTGGAAACTAGTGGCAACTACGTTGCGGACCTCTGTCTCCGGAAAATATCACTGCGACTCTTCTCTGATTCTTGCGTTGACGTCGGTTTTAGATGAACAACTTGCCACTCCCAAAGAAGCTTTGGAAGTTGCACTTTTGGCATTCTCTTGGGAGCCAAATTCGAAAGAGGTGCAAGAACGAATATACGAACTTGCAGGTAAGTCCGGTCAGTGGGCCGAAGTTGTGGCCATGGAATCAGCTCTGGCAATTAGTGCTACTGAACCGTCCGAGAGAGTGGAACACCTTTCCAAGAGAGCTGACATTCTTGAAAACAAGCTTGGTGCCTCTGTGAGAGCTTTCAGAAGTTTGCTTAGCGCCTACCTAATCGATAGGACGAACAGCAAAGTCTCGGATGAGATTTGGCGACTGGCGACCTTGCTTGGGAATTACGAGTCGCAAGATAAAACGCCAGCTAAAGAGCCAAAGCCAGCTTCTATCGTTGCTATTGCCAGACCTGCTTTTGAGTCACTTCGAAGGGAGCCAACGCTTGAAATCTCTATGGATGAGATGCAAGAGCAAGGTGGAATTTCACCTCCTGCGTTGCCGATCGATACGGACGAATTAGAGGTGCTCGACTTTGACGACTTTGTGGAACCACCAGCTTTGCCGAGGACCTCGTCTCCGCTACCCGGAGTTCCTCGCAAGTCCTACGATTCTCCATGGGAAGAATATGTGACAGCCATTCTTATGATCGGCAAAACCGACAGCGATAAGTTTGTCCAGCTGGAGTTGGCGGCGAGAGTCTGGGAAGAAGGCGGGAAGAATGCTGAGAAGTCCATCCTTCTGCTTGCAGAAGCATTGTCGGTACCGAAACAAGACAATAGAGATATTAGAAAAAAGATAAAAGAGCTAGCAGCAGAGTACGACAAGCATGCCCTTGCTATTGACGTGTTTCTCTCTGCTTCAAAAAACGCTCCTTCTCGTCAGGTCGCTGTGAGCTATTTAGTCGATGTGGCTGAGTTCAATGACATGGTGGGGGATGGAGACGAAGTCGAACGTGTTTGTCGTCGTATTCTAGGTATCGATCCTGCGTCAGAATTTGCACTGACGAAACTGGAAACGCTTTACAGAGACCAACAGCGTTGGGTTGATCTTGCTGCACTTCTTGAAGAACGAACGGACCCACGCCTTGGTGGCAATGGTTCCGGCGAAGAAACGTCACGTTTACTTGCGGAACTAGCTGCGCTTTACGAGGAGAAACTCGACAGACCGGCTGATGCTGTAGAAGTAATCAAACGGAGCATCCAGTTAGCACCGCAAGATGCGGATGCCTATATGCGAATGGCCGATATTTATCGAGCAAAGGGCAGTTGGCACGAAGCGATTCGCACGTTGCGAACGGTCAGCGATCTTTCCCCCACGGCGGAGGAGTCTATTGCTGCGTTACGAGAGGCCGCGAACATTTACGATGAAAAGTTAGGCATGCCGGAGAAGGCCATTTCTCTAAACGTAGAAATCTCTACGATGTGGCCGAACGATCCACAGGCTTCTTCGGAGTTGGTGAATCTATACTCAAAGCACGAAAAATGGAATGAACTGTCGATACTACTGCGCAGGTTAGCTGGGCAGGCCAGAGATAAAGAGGAACGGATTCGCCTACTGAAAAAGCGTGCAGAAGTTCTTCTTCATCGTCTCAACGATCCCGCTGAAGCATGTGCAGCTCTTAAGCATGCCCAGTCGCTGAAACCTGATGAGTTAGAGACCCTACACCTACTTGCTGATGCGCTGTGTGCCGCCAAGAAAACCAGAGAAGCCATTAGCGTAATCCAAAAACTTATTTCTGCGCAAAGGACAGCTTCTAGTAGTCCTGCAGAAATTGCGAAGCAGCTTGTGAGAGTGGGAACACTACGGGCTGCTGAGTTAGACGATGCGGTGGGTGCCGAGAAAGATTTTAGATCGGCATTAGAGCTGGTTCCCAATCTTCCTGCAGCTCTCTCGGGAATCGCAAAGTTAGCGAAAGGGGATGACGACCAAAGAGTCTTCGCAGATGCAAAGGTAAAGGAAGCAGAAGTCCTGACAGATGTTGATAAAAAGATCGATGCCTACAGGCAAGCGGCAATAGCATACCGGGACAACGTAGGAGACGTCGCAAAGTCACGCGAATGTTTCAAGAAAATATTGGAACTACGTCCTTTCGACGCGGAAGCTACCTGGGGAATGGCAGGGTTGTTTGACGACGATGGAGATCAAATTGAAGCAATTCGAATGCTTCAGCAACAACTCGACTCTGGAGACCTTAAGCCAGGTCAACGAAAGAACACTCACTTGCGTCTTGCATCGCTCGCGCAGCAAACGGAGATTCCAGAAGTGGCGGAACAGCATCTGCTGAGGTGCTTGGAGCTAGAACCTGAAGATGCCGAATCGCTTTTTGCTCTGGTAGATCTCAAGTTTTCGTCCAAGGCGTACGAAGAAGCCGAAGCGATTTTGATTGATGCCACGACTTCAAGTAACAAGGATAATCCGCAAATGGCAGCGGAAGTGTATAGGCGTTTAGCTGAAGCACAAACCCATAACGGAAAACAAGAAGATGCGTATCGTTCCTTACTGGCAGCAGAAAAGTTAGATCGCAAGAACCTACTCGTTCGGGTTGCTCTGGGGCATAATCGGTTCAAATCTCGTCGGTGGAGAGAGGCATCACTTCACTTGTCTTCGGTCTCGGACCACAAAGACGCAAGTAAGTACCCATTCGAAAGTGCCAATGCGCTTTGGCATGCGGCCATAGCAGAAGTTCGCTCTCTCAGACCCGATCGGTCTGAGCCTTTGTATCGCAGAGCGTTAGAAATAAAACCTGACTTTGGTCCAGCACTTCACTCTTTAGCTGAAATTGCTATGGAACAAGGAGACTTTAGGGGCGCCATTGATCTTCTAGACCGTGAGGCGGCTGCTGTGGAACGAGGTGAGGACAAGGCTAAGGCTTTCGAAGCTCTTGGAGACTTGGTAATGTACAAGCTCAACGATTCAAAACGGGCACAAGGTTACTATCAAGAAGCTCTTGCCGCATCAGATGATTTTGAGGTGGGACTTTTGGACAAGTTGCTCGAAGGATATGTGGAACACAAAAACGTATTAGGACAAGCAGATGTCTTGAAGTTAAAGGCCGCGTTTTCTGAGCAAAGCTCCCAGCTTTACTTAGAAGCAACGGAGAAGTTTGCGGAAGCAGGTAGTCACGAACAGTCGATGGAGTGTGCGAAATTGGCGGTGGCTGCGGACCCGTACAACGTACGAGCTCTTCGGTGGTTCGCGGATTATTCCATGGCAAATGGTGACTTTGAAGCCGTCCGTTCTGCCGTAGGTAAGGTGTTTGGTAGCGGACGCGATGCTTTATCAAAGGTGACGCCAGAAGAAAGAGCTGAGTTGCACGTGGTTCTCGGAGCCGCCAGATTAAAAAGAGGAGACGAAGGAGGCGCTACAACCTCGTTCGATTCGGCACTTCGAGAGTCACCAGATGGAAATGCATCTCATGAAGCAAAGTCTTTACTGTTGACCATTGAGTCTTGGTGTAAAAAGCAAAAGCCGGAGAAGCTACTAAGAATGCGTCGTGAGGTCGCTGCGAGTGAAGTAAATCAGGAGAGTATTCTGACTCTGTCCAAGCATCATCGAGAAAATGGCGATCATGATCTTGCCCTCTCTGCGTTGCAATTCGCAGAAGCTTTGGGCCACGAGTTAACCGTTCATGAGTCCGAGTACGTACTTTCCCATAACCAATGGCGACCGGAACCAAAGGCAGGTTACCTAGGATCTATTGGTGGGGTTTGGATGGACCGAGCTATCAACACAGATGAAGATTTAGGATTGGAATCAATTATGGAAGCCTTGTGGAGTGGACAACTTCTTTGGCCCGATCCAAACGAGTCGATAAAGCAGGCAGGGCGAGACGGAGACATCGAAAGATTGACCAAGAAAACAGGTGGAGATGCGTTGGCACTACTTCCGAAAATAAGGGAAGCGCTAGGGGCGCCGAATTCGTTGGCTTACGTCTCTAAGAATGTTGACGCACCATTGTTCGAAATACTCATTGCCACTACCCCTGTGATTATTTTTGCGCCGAGAGCGTTGGTCGTGACAGATGAAGTTTCTGAAGATCAATTGCGTTACAATCTTGGTAGAGTGGTCGAACTCACCAGGCCAGAGAGAGTTATCGCGGCGGGGCAACCGATTCAACATTTTCAAAGGCTGTTGTCCGCTGTTGTGCTCGCTTTTGGTAATCGAAAGCAAAAAGAATGGGTTAAGAAATGGGGAGACCACAGAGCAGCTAGCTTCATTGGCGAGTCAATTGTCACCGACTTACCCATGAAGGCTCGAACTGGAATCGCTAACATCATAAAGATGGTAGAGCTAAACTTAATTGACCCTAGAGCCTATATCGCGAAGTGTCACTTAGTAGCGGCCCAGGCTGGCCTGGTGCTTACTCCTAACCCTCATGAAGCACTCAAGGCCGCAGGAGAAGAGCATCGCAGAGGGCTGGTAGCATTCGGTCTTTCTGGTGAGTACACCTCTGCTCGAAGAGCATTGGGCTTTTCGATTGAGAAGAAGAAAGACTAAAAGCGCGCTTGTAACGTAAAGTTAAATCCTAGCTGGTTGAATTCTCCGAATCGTCGTTCGAACAACCCACCAGGTCCTGTACGTTCTAGCCGCGTCTGATTGCCATCGAAGGCGTAGTAAATATCAGCGATGGCAGAGAAGTATTTGGCAAAATCCAATCTTGCCGTCATTTTGGTCGCAAACTGAGGAACTGCAGACTCATTCGCCGGCAGGATGGTAATATCACCTTCGTTCCTAATAACTGCGGTTGAAGTACCGCTTCCGTTCACTGTATCTCCCGGAATGACACCGGTAGGCGTTTTTAGTGTAGCCGGCATATCGATACCAGCAACCAATCCTAGAGTGAAGAAATCGTTCCAGTTGTGATCGGCACCAACAGCGGCAAAGAAGTTGGGAGTTTGTTCGTATTGACTCGGGAAGTCAGAAAACGTTGGTAATGACGGAGTCGTGTGTAAGATGTAGGCCAAATCTCTGTACTGAAGATCCAAGCGTAGTCTTGTGCGATTAATTTTTACCCGCGCATTGATATCTCCGGCGGTAGCAATTTGGTTGGTGGTTCCTCCTGTGACCTGAGGATCTTTGAGGGTTTGCGCCAGTGCGGTAGCCTCAGCTGAAACCAGCCAAGAAAGACCTCCTGGATATTCCGTTTGTCTGAACAAACGCTGAACGCGCAACGGGTCGTTTCGATAAAGAGTGAAGTCAATGGATGAGCCAATGGGCATACCATCACGGACCACCAACTGAGCAGAAGCACCAGAGAGAATCACACGTTCGGTAATCACGTCTTGAAGTTCGTTGGCTCCTCTATCAAAAATCCCCCCATTCACTTCAAAGCGGACGTTGTCGTTGAAGTCGATACCAGCGCCTGCCAAAAAACCAAGTACAGATTCTTCTTCGGCGGTAGCTCGGTCGAGTACTACCGCGGACTTTCCGCCAACGTAGGCGTAGTAGTTTCCAGCATTGTATTGGATTTTCAAACCTGGAACGGCAGTTTGACTACGATTGTAAGTAGGTGAGCCACCCCAAGAAAGACGGTACGAGTAACCCAGTCGCATGCGGTCACTGGAGGTTGGAAAAGCTACCACCGAAAGTCTCCGAGAGTTGGCTTGTCGTTCTTTGTCGATCCAGTATACGAACCGCAAGTAAGAACCCGCATCGGAGAGCTGAATGTTGTCTTGCGCAAGGTCGTTGACGCGAATGACAAGCGCTCCTTCGAAGTCGTATCGTCCTTCCTCGACGCGCTTGTACATTACCGCATGAGACAGCGTTTCGTATCCTGAGAAGCGAGTGTCGTAGTTGTCAAAGAATAGGACCCCTAGTTGGTTTGGACGACCGAACCGCCAACCGGGTACGCTTGGAATCGTTTCGCCCGGTTTTACAAAAACGTTTTCGTTGGTAAGTGTAAAGTTAAGACGAACGTCCATGAAGTTGGATTGTCCCGACTCGATAAGTTTGGTTTCTATAGATTGAATCTCTTCGATTTCTGCAGAAGGTTTGTTTTCCACATTTGGCACTTCTTCATGGGGCTCTTCTGCAACAGGTCCGTTGTTTACTTTATCTTTTGGCTCTGAGGTGAGAAGTATTTTGTCCTCAATATCTCGGACACCAACATCAGACGCTTTGCCGATTGTCATACGTCGAACTTCAAAAGACAGTGTCGCTACTTTTTTCGAGTAGACTTTGACTATTGCTGTCGTTAGTTCAGCAGTAGCGTTGCCGTTTTGCTTGGCAATATACTCTTTGTCTACAACCCGAAGGATGTACTGCCCTTGTGGTAACGCCGCACTGAACTCTTTGTTTACAATGGGAATTGAACAAATTGGATGGTCGTTTTCTACCGGAAAACTGTTGACAAAAATATGAGTCGCATCAGTCTCTAGTTTTCCTTTTACAATCCCGGGAGGCGTCCCCAATGCTCTTTCAAATTTTTTGGCTGGTACTTCGCCTTCGCAAGGGAGAACTACGCCGCTAAGAGAATCCGCTATTGCGCTCAGAGGAAGTACGAAAATTACGATGATAATTGATAGTAGTTTCATGGTGGTACCTAGTTGAGTTGAACGTCTTCGGCGAAGCGTGGGTGAATAATCCAAACATTGAACGAACCAATGTTCACTGGACGAAGGGTGCCAACGACTCGCGGGAGCGTTTGGCCTACAAATGTGGTGGGGTCAATGCTTGGTACTTGGCCGGCAGAAATAACGCTGACGGAGTCATTTCCGCAGCCGCTGCCAAGATTCAGGCGCCATTGGCCAAAGATTGTGAACGCATCATCCAGCGGACATACTTCCGCATTTTCGATCGCGACCAGCCCGCCTTCGGCACGTTCGAAAAGTATCTCATTGGTAAACCAAGATTGCTCGACCAATGCGGGGGCAGGGATTGCGGATTCATCGATAGGAAGATTCCTAACTTTGCTTTCTGGGAAGTTCATTTCTGTCAGTCCGTTGAAGTCTGAAATGCCACCTGAGATTTCACTCATGAGTTGGCCAATCCTAATCGGGCTTCCGTTTTCATCATCTGCGCGGCTGAACGAGAATATGAACAGATGGTCGTAGTCGTCGCTTGTGCACGGTAGCGTCGTACAATCGACGTCTGAGACCGTATAGCCTTGCGCATAAACTCCGGTCACCACCAATTTCCCATTATCGCCGTGCCGAGAATTGGAGATGATGACTTGCTTGGATTGAAGAGGCGCGTTTTCCAATGCGTCCAACGCCGTTTCATCTAAAGGCTGAGAGATGTCTCTTAAAAACGGGTCTCGATACCAAAGCTTTTCGGAGGTTCCCACGGCAAAGGTTGCGTTGTCGCCATCCTCTGAGTCTTCTGCCCAAATGTAAGTGGCGCCAAAGACCGCTGGCAGTTGAATTGTTTGTTGCGCGCTTACGCCATTTTGCATTGGTAGTACAACGAAAGGTGCCCCCTTAGTATCCGGCGTGAGGCTTCCAAGGAAATGGACGTGAATGTTCACGTCGTTGTTGAAGTCAACGGCAACATTTCCATCGGCATCGATCGCAGATACGTCGAACGTTACCATGGTATCTGCATCCGGTAACCTCGCGTCATGGGAGCCAGTACTTACTGGCGATGATAGATTAATCCGTAGCGACGTCACTTCGTCAATCGCTGGCTGGGTCTCGGTGCATGACGCTGCGAGAATCAGTAGTAAGAAGAGTTTATTCAAATACGGCACGAATTCTCCCATCATGAGTTTCGATTGATTGGTCTAGGCATGAGACGTCTCCGTAATTTTCGAATACCGATTGTCCCTCCGAGTCGGATGCGTCAATCACACTTCTTTCGCAAGGCGTTTGCGTACGTAAGTAGTCTATCAAGGCATCGCGAAGGGAAATGTTCGTATTTTGCTTTGACGTATTGCGTTTTAAAACCTCGAACCCTGAGCCACCATTCGCGATGTAGTCGTTAACCGCAACACGGTACAGTCCGTCGGGATCAAGGGGAGCGCACTTGCTGGGGTCTATCGGACCTGAGGAGTCGCCGCCGCGGCAGTCTTCGCCCAGTGAAATGTTTTTGGCGCATGCTGGTTCTCCGTTGGGACAATCACCACCACAGACCATGTCGAACCAGATCCCCGAAACTTGAGCTTGGGTTCTGCAGCCGCGCTCCGCAGACTTGCGCGAAACGAAGTCTAACGTTTCTTGAACCTCGGAGCCGGACAGATAAATGATGGTGATGCTGTTTTCGAAAGGAAACACGTTAAACATCTGCTCGATGTTTAGCGGACCGCGCTCAAAGTCGGCGCGAATGCCAAGAGAGTTGGTGATTGTAAATTCTGCTTCGATGCCAGAGCGAACTTGCATGGCGCGAGCTACCATGTTGCCAAGCTGCGAGTCGCCTCCACTATTGTCGTTTCTCGTAATCTTCTCGCCTTCTTCTAGGTCGACATAAGCAAACACCCCTTGCAAATCGATTTCACGATTGATTGCGATAGAGTAGGGCCAAAGTAGGTTGGTGACTTCCGGATCTGGTTGAATCGTCGAATCGACAGGAAAAACGTTAAAGTCGAAGGCGGTTACGCGGCTTCGTTTGTCTGGATCAGAGTTGTCTTCGCCAACTCGTACGACGACATCAAGTCTTCCTACAAACTTTGCGAAAGCACCAGAGTGAGCAAGGACGGTCGAGTTCCCTTTGTCGTCGTTGGGAATGACTTTGGGCGGGTTAAGGACAATGTGCAAATGACCACCAAGAATTACGTCTACTCCTTCGAGAGGCAGTGCCTCGTTTACATCTTCTACTTCAGCAGAGGATAGGCCCTCGTCTTCATCCAATCCGAGATGCGATACCAAAACGACAACGTCAACAACGGGGCGAAGCAGCCGAACGTACTCTTGGACTACTTCTGCATCGTCGCGCGGGCGGATTCCTAGGGAGTTTCCTCCTTCAAATATACCAGTCATCGAAGACCAGTTGGCCATTCCGATCACGGCGACTTTTAGTCCCTTTAGGTCGTAGATTGCGTAAGGTTTCGCAACATCAGCCATGGTTCGCTCTCCCGCCGGGTTGGAGGTTGGGGAGAATTCGTAGTTCGCGGCGAGCAAAGGAAATTGAGACCAGTTATCGATCTGTCGCATTAAGTTGGGAGCGCCAAGGTCGAACTCATGGTTGCCAATCACTGCGCCATCCATTCCCATTAGACTGAGAGCGCGCATTTCCGCTTCGCCCTTGAACATGTTGAAGATCGGAGCTCCTTGAAAGCAATCACCAGAGTCTAGCCAAAGCGATCGGTTTGCTGTGGCGCGTTGCTCCTTGACGATCGTGGCCATTTGAGCCATCCCACCGAAGGGCGCGTTTTGTGGAAGCAAGCCGAAGTCTTCGTCCGCCCGACTTGGCTCCAGGTTGTACGGAAACAACCGAGAGTGAATGTCGGAAGTATGTAAAAACGTTAGTCTTACGTCTTGGCCTACCAGATTGGGAGTCTCGCGGGTCGTAGTACACGAAACAAAGGTGAGCGCAATCAGGATACGTAGCATCGCGATGGGATATATGCTGGCTGAGCGTGACTTGCAAGCAAACAATCGTGACGGGTCGCGACATTAAGTGCCAGCAAATGTTACCGTTATGGGGTGAGTGAGATACCGGAACGTCGAGCTAAGATTGTGTGCACCCTTGGACCAGCGAGTAATACCGCTGAGAAGGTAGGTGATTTGATAGACGCCGGAATGAACGTCGCTAGACTGAATTTCTCTCATGGAGATCATGCCGGTCATCGAAAAATGGTGTCGTTGATTCGTGAAGAAGCACGGAAAAGAAACAAAGCCGTCGCGATTCTCGCCGATCTTCAGGGCCCCAAGATTCGGGTAGGCAGATTCGAACATGGTGAGGTGGAGCTGACGGCAGGGCAGACCTTTCGAATTACGGTGGATCAAGATGTCGTCGGAAACGGAGAGGTGGTGTCCACTTCTTACGTTAATTTAATCAGCGACGTGAAGGTGGGCGACCGAATGCTTCTTGACGATGGTTACCTCGCCCTTACCGTTACCAACGTATCCGACAAAGAAGTCGAGACGATTGTTGTCGCTGGCGGAACCTTGAAAAACAACAAGGGGATCAACCTTCCTGGCGTTGACGTTTCTGCACCAGCACTCACAGAGAAAGACAAAAAGGACTTAGTCTTTGCGATGACGCTTGGAGTGGAGTACTTTGCTCTGTCGTTCGTTCGTTCTGCTGAAGACGTAAGAATTGCGCAGAAAATGGCAACAACTCCTGACTACCGCATTCCAGTAATCGCCAAAATTGAAAAGCCAGAGGCGCTAGAGCATCTCGAGTCCATCATTAAGGTGGCTGATGGCGTGATGGTAGCCCGTGGAGACCTTGGGGTGGAGCTAGGACCAGAGAAAGTTCCCATCGCGCAGAAAGAAATCACCAGGCTTGCCAATGAGAATGGAAAAATTTGCATTACGGCAACGCAGATGCTGGAGTCAATGATTCATCATCCAAGGCCAACGCGTGCCGAAGCTTCTGATGTAGCCAATGCGGTGTTCGACGGTACCGATGCTTTAATGCTTTCTGGCGAGACCGCCGCAGGGAAGTACCCTGTGGAGTGCGTCCGTACGATGTCAAAGATAATCAAAGAAGCAGAAACCAGTACCACTTTTAAGGCTGTACCTTGGACGGTGGACATGCAGGTTTCGGCCAATGCGGTTGCTACCGGTGCGGTTACCGCCGCAGACTCTATGGGAATTGGACTTATTGCCGTGGTGACTGATAGTGGCGGTGCGGCAAGACTGACCAGCCAATACAGGCCGAAGGCTCGTCTCATTGCCCTTACGCCGAGTGAGATTACGTACCGCAGACTAGCGATGTACTGGGGAGTGGAACCTGAGCTAATCGATCCTTGCTCTACTACCGAGGAACTTCTTGAACTTGTAGAAGAGACGGTAATATCTCGTGAGTACGCAGAGTCAGGAGAAGATGCGGTAATTACCATGGCACTTCCCGTAGGGGCGGGGCTCACGACCAATACTATTAAGATTCACAAGATAGGGTAGCGCGATTTTATCACTGCGCCGAAACGCAAGAATGCCACCGTAAGGTCGGTGACATCGATTGCGCGATTATGGATTTACTAGTTGAAGTAACGGTCTGCGATGTAGACCATTCGTTGAAGATAGCCCATGTCGTGATAGGCGCTGCCATAATAGTTGAATTGTTTACCTTGTCTTCTACGTCTGATTCGTAGCTCGACGTTGTCGAGTCTCTTTCCGTTGTGTAGTACGTAGTGACCAACTCGAATTTCGAATCGACTTACGTCGGATGATGCAGCCCATTGACCGAGGAGGCCGCCAATCGGGTCGCTTTGATCGTATACTTGGTGAGTAAATGTTGCGTTTCTTTCCACGTGAGTCCGAAAATCTCTTTCGCTTCTCATCGTTTGTGGTGCAGCAAAGAGGCCTACTAGGTCAATGAAGTTCGTCCCAGGATGGTCGGCGACATAAAGCATTGCTAGTGCTCCACCTAGGGAATGACCTGTGACATTGATGACTGAGGTAGGATACTTTTCTTGTAACCTTGAGACTGCTAAGTCTGTTCTGCTCTTGATACTCCTGTATTGAGTGCCGAATCCTCTGGGAACATATGCTCCACCAAAGAGGCCGGCTTTTCGGACCCGTGTGATATCCGCATCTGCGGCAAAGTCTCTCCATTCTCCGTCTGTGCCACGATAGGCAATTATAACAGAGTCGATGCGCCCATCGTATGTGACGTACGCTTGTGCGCCAGTGCTTGTACTCTCAATGAAGTAGAAATCTGGAGTACGACTATATGCTCTTCTCAAATTCTGTTTTGCAAATGCTGGAGAGTTGTAGGCGTTTTTGGCATGAGAGGCTAGATACGACTTTTGATTAAGGTCATTCCCTTTATAATGAAAGTTTCTTTTAGGTGTTGGAAAGTAGACATACTCTTCTTTGTCTCTCTTGATTGTTGTAAGATCGCCTTCCTGTTCTGCAAAAGGGTCGAGTGCTTCCTGCTCTATTCCGTCAAGGTCTCTCTCGTCCTCTGGTAATATTTCGCCAGCAAGCAGTTCTTCAAACTCTACAATTCCTTGCCCTTCTACCCACTCCTCTTGAACCTCTTCAGGACTCTCTATACTTTCATCGCAAGCGACGAGAAAGGAGGAACAAAGGGCCAAGGTCAACAAGTAAATCCGCATACGTCAACGTAGTGCAACTTATATGCCACGACAGATAGGGCCAACAGGGGGCTGGTAGGCGTATTCGCCACTGCTCTGGTGGAGTCTTACCTCCCGATCTGTGGAGTTTTCCCCCGATGAAACCTGAGTTGCAAAGAATACAAGTCGCCGAATCGCGAAAAAAGAGTGCTTGTCGAACGAATTGTGCCAACCTCGCCGTATTCTCCGAAAACATAGCATCGCAGTTGTAGTTTTGCTGGTCTTCGCTGGATGCGGATGCAAGTCATCGGACGAAGCTTTGGGAAGTGTGGCAGTTCAATCTGGTCCATCAGCTAGTGAGCTTCGGCAAATTGCCCTAGTTCACGACCCCAGCGTATTGGCTGCTTTGTCTGAAAGTGCGGGGTTGGCATCGGTACTCTGATTCCGTACGAGGACTAAACCTGAATTAGAACAAGCGAAAGGAGATGGCGTTTGCACACCACCTTATTTCTATTTCAGATGCGGGTTGATGGTCACCCCAACCTATGAAAGAAAGAGTAATGGCCCGCAATAGTTCACTAAAAGAGTTACTTCCTGCTTCTTGGGAGAGTGTCGTGGGAGAAGAATTCTCGAAACCCTATATGAACGAACTAGAAGAATTCTTGCGGCAAGAGTTTGCGCAAAAATTGGTGTTTCCTCCTAGAGAGTCCATTTTTGAGGCATTCGCGAGAACCTCTTATGACGATGTGCGGGTACTTTTACTTGGGCAAGATCCTTATCATGGAGAAGGGCAGGCTCATGGTCTTAGCTTTTCGGTTCCACCGGGGATGAAAATCCCTCCTTCGCTTAGAAATATGTTCAAAGAGCTTCACACCGATCTTGGGGTTGACATTCCTGTGCATGGAAACCTCACGGCGTGGGCTCAGCAGGGGGTGCTGCTTCTCAATTCCGTCCTCACCGTTCGTGCGCATCAGGCCGCGAGCCACAAAAAGAAGGGATGGGAGAAGTTTACGGATGCTGTTATTACCGCGATGAACAAACGTGAAAAGCCTTTAGTCTTTCTGCTGTGGGGGGGCTTCGCGAAAAAAAAGAAAAAGCTTATTACCCATAGTCGTCATGTAATTATCGAAGGAACTCATCCGTCACCACTCTCAGCTTATGGTGGATTCTGGGGGAGCAAACCTTATTCCGCTGTAAATGACGCCCTGAAGAGTATTGGTTCAAAAGGGATCAACTGGGAACTTTAGAGGAATTACACTACACATTTCGCACTGAGCGTACGGTCTGCTTCAGCTTTCACCTTTGGCATCTTCTTTTAGATCGGTAAGGCGTTCTTCAAGCTGTTCTTTCTTTTTGGCAAGATCTTCTTTGACCACTTCTTGTGGCTTATCTGCATCTTGTGGAGCCGTCGTAATTTCTTGGTCAATGGTACTGATTTCTTCTTGAATCTCGGCTATCTCTTGCGCCTTCTCAGCTTTGTCAAAGATTACGTTCTCAGGGGCAGTTTCTTCGGCCACAGGTTTGAGTTTTTTTCTGTCGGGTTTAGGGATGAAGACTTGAGTAGGAATCGGGCGTTGATTCATAAAGGCTGGCGAAACAATTTCGATCCCGTTTCGATGAAGTTCATCAAGCATTTGTTTTCGCAACTCGGAACGGACCGATAGCAATTTGGAAACATCTTCCAACAATCCGTTGCATCGGTACACGATAGAAAAGTCGCCGAGCTCAAGGACTCGCACAAAAGGAGACTTAAGTCCCGCTAGTTTGGCCGCCTTCAAAAGGTGTTCTTCTACGCGTTTCCAGCTAACGTCGTATCCTAGAGAAACTTCAGCCCAGATGATTGTTCCACTCTTTTGAATCGTAGTAATCGGGTTTGTAATCAAGTAGAGATTGGAGAGTGCCGTCAAATCTCGAAATTCGGTTTGAATCTCGGTACGCAACATTCCTGAGTCGGTGACGCGACCAAAGTGATTGTCCACCTGAATGAAGTCTCCAATCTTAAAACCTCTGACTGTCTTCAACATTAACCCGGCCATCACGTTGCCGATGAATGTGGTCGAAGAAAGTGCGATGGTCGCTGTCACCAAGATACCAAAGAAGCTGAGTAACTCAGCTTGTTTCTCCGTGCTTATTGGTAACGATATTATTAGGGCTGCTGCCGTTGTAAGCATTGCAACAATGGTAAAAACGCGCCGCCACAGCTTGTACTTATGATCCGCTCTTATGGGAAATACAAAGCGTCGAACGAGTAATATCGTTACAGCACAGACAGTGAAAGTGACTATCGCCGGGACCCATGTGACGACATAGTCGATGATGTGTTCCATACTCTGACGTTACACGGCTTCGCTCAATTCCGCCAGCGGCTTCGTCTCGTGAAATTTGTGGTAATCGACTATGAAACGCCCATCAGGCAAGTGGCCTACTACGTCTTCGAACACACGGTTGTGCTGCAGGTGTTCGTGATAGTAGAGCTGGCGGGCATAAATGGTTTGGCCATAGGTCCCGTCGTGGCCGGTTAACGTAACGATGAAGTTCACAAGCTTGGACGATTCTAGGTTAGAGAAATCAATGCCGTGCAGCGGGCTACTTTCATCGATAGTGTGAAAAATACTCCAAGAGAGTGAGAACATTGGCGTATTGTCTCTCGCCAAGGGCAGGTCTACCAGTCTTCGTAAGTGTTGTCCTTCAGACGATACTTCGTCAAAAAGTGCAACTACAGCAACGGAAGCATCAATGATGTCATTTCCTCTGGCATTGCCCACTCTTAGTTGAAGGGTTGGCACACCGTTGTAGGGGCTAACAACCATCGAATTGGTAAACAGAATGGTTTGTTTGGGACGAGAGGCTTTGGCAAATGTAATCCCCGTAGCCAAAGCGACGTAGAGAATTCCGACTGCTGCCTCGATGGTCACTATCATATTGCCGTAGTCGCTTGCAGGACTTAGAGCACCATAGCCGATGGTTGATATTGTTTGGACGCTAAAGAAGAAGGCGTCTGCGAACGTTGGTGTATCGATTCCGGCGATAGCTCCTGGTTGCAAAAGGTAAAGTGACGCAAAAATGATGTTGATAAAAAGAAAGAGAAAACTAGCTACTACAAAAAATACTTTCCAGCTTCCTTCGATTAGGAAAAAGTATAAATCGCGTCGGTAGTCGGCTGGAGTTCCTTTGCGTACTGCAGTGCTGACGTCTTTACGATTAGAGGTTTCGGGGGCTTTAGCCGATTGGTGCGCACGGACTAGATCCGCAATGCTGGCATGTTCTTGATAGTCGTCTTTTAGCGGGGCTACGACCATATCAATTAATACCTGAGCTACGCAGATTGCAACGGTGATTATTAAGAACCAAAGAGCTGACAAAGCGTTGGTTGCTGCGGGAATAGCAAGGAGTAAAAGCCCCGCGGCGAACTTTACATTGACGCGCAGACGGTCGGAAAGTTCTGCTTCTCGACGCTCAGTTACGGCATCGAGTAGTGACGTGCTAATAAATATCATTGCGATGGTTCCACACAGTAGCCATCGATAGGCAGAGGGAGCCGGATTTTCAAGTTCAAATAGTACTGCCTTTTTAATTGCGACTCCCGAAGCTGTGATTCCGATCTGTAATGGGAGGTGGGCGTAGAGCCAGATGATAGGGCTGATTCTATCATCTTTGATTTCACATTCTGCAACATCATCAAAGTACACCCACCAGATGCAACAAGTGATCATTAATATAAAGATGGCTTGTACTACCGCAGCCACACTGCTAACTCCGGAAAGTTCCGTTAGTACTTTTACAAAGGACTCTCCTAAAACGATCATCGTCAAAAGGCCAAACCTTTCGGACAGATGTTCTCTGTCTGTGGGGTATTCCTCAGCGAGTTTTCGACTATGTTTTCTAAACGGGGCCAATATAATTTCTGCTAAGCCTAGCCCGCACATCCAGTAAGATAGCGGGGCAGGCAACAGGGCAGCACCCGCCCAAAGTAGTGCGCCTACCAGAAAAATCGTCCCCCAATATCTGCTGTAGCTTCTACTTTCGACAACTTGCCACCATGCCCTAAAAAATAGTGCCGCAATCACTAACTGCGAAACCGCTACGCACAATATGAAGGGAATATGTTTTCCCTGCAGCGCCATAGGTGCGGTAATCGCCATGGCGCCTACCGCAAACATCTGGGCAAATACCATCAGCCTATGGGTAAAGTCATCAATATTGAAGCGGTTGCAAAAGAAGCTAAATCCAGTCCAACCAAGCCACAGCGGAACAAACAAAATGCAAAAGCCAAGAAATCCGCCGAGAGATACTTGGTTGCTCAGTCCGTTCCCCAGTTGAATAAAGGCTGCAACGAAAATTAGATCGTAAAAAAGTTCAAGCCACGAAACACTTTTGGGAGCTACTGGAACGTGTAGTGTTGGAACTTGAAACCAGCGACTTTTCACTGTAGTTGGTTAGCACGCCCAGCGGATACTCTTCAATCTGACTGGGGAAGTTCCCACAGGGCGTAGGCGTCTTTGAGTACGTTTTCTGCTGGTTTGCCGATAATATCAAAACCGTCAACATTCAATAGGGGCGACTTGTAGGTCATCCACGACATTGCACCATGAATCCGACTACTAGACGTTACTTCCGAAAGCATTGCTTCGTAGGCTAGCGCTTGCTCTTCGGAATCGGGCGAGCCGGGATCTACCCACCATGGTGTCATCGTGGTTCCGTCCCGGTCTTGGTAGCCAAACTCGGTGAGTAGTACTTGTTTTCCTTGCCTGTCGGCGAGTTCTTCGAGTTTGGTAACCCATTGCTGGTTCGCAAGTTTCAATTCTTCTAATGTTGGTTGCCTTGAGGAAGACACCGGCCAATAGGCGTCAACGCCAATGAAATCCAATTCGGTCCAAAACGGCACTGAATTGATATTGTCCCAGTTGGCTGCATAGACGATTGGCCCATCGTAACGTTCTTTGACCGTTCGAATGATAAGCTGCCACTCTGGGCGACTCACGGTCTGTTTCAATTCTGTGCCGATCACAAGTAAGTCGGCATCGAGTTCGTTTGCAAGTTCAGAATATTCTGCAATGTAGTGCCGGTAGTTTTCAAACCAGATGGTCCAATCGGTTTCGTTTCGCATCGAGATCGTTCCGCGCCATTCTTCGTTGGTCAGGTCGATATGGGGTTTGATCACAAACCTCATTCCTCTTCGTTTAGCCTCTGCCGCAATCGCTCGGATGGAATCGTTGGTAGGGGTCCTTCCGGTACGAGCAAACGACGGTTGCCTTCGATCAGGTTGGTACCATGTCGCAATCACGGACACGGTGTTCATGTGGTTGTCTTGGAGGCTCCCCAAGACGTTGGCAATTTGTGGGTCAGCGTAACCTTCTGCGTCCCACGTGGTAACGATACTTCCTTTGAATGGCTCACTTATTGTGTGACCTGCATCTTCTTTGGGCTGGCTTGCATCTGCCGAATTTTCAAGAGGAGCGTGGTTCGCGTTGCATCCGGCAAGAATTATCAGGAGAAAGCGAATCACTTGAGTGGGACTGTATCAGCGCACGGCGCATTCTCCAAGCTTGAAAAAATGACTTGCCGCGACAAAGCATGTCAGTTTGGTGCGAAGTTGCATCCAAAAACGACATCTACTTTTTCTACGCCTTGATTTCTAAGACTTTCACAGGTTGTTTGATCAAATACGATTTCATTGGTCGTGTCGTCGTAGCTCCAACCACTAGGAACCTCGGTTCCATCAGCGTAGATAAATATCGAGCTGGCAGATGGGGCCGCATCGGACAGTGCGAACCTGCAGGGGAGGGCGTCTTCGAAAACCGACTCAAGGGCAGCAACCATAGAGCTCTGATCGGTAGCCTGCAGCGCTTGCCCGGTGCCCCCTTGATTGGCGATCGTATTGAGTGTGGCGGTATTGGCGCTGGCTGTAAAAGCGATACTGAAAATGTTGACGCCTTGTTGCGTATGAATCTGCATGGCGCTATCCCCTGGAGGGTTGCCGCCACCGCAAGATTCGCCGCCATCGCTAATGAAGATCATATTGTTTTCTCCTTGAGACGCCACGGCGTAGCTGTTCGCGTAAACGGCAGACATAGTTGCGGCAATCGGAGTGCTTCCCGAACCGTATTGAGGGGGCAGTGAGGCAAGCGAGGCTCGAATGTTATTGCCATTGTTTGCTGCAATCGATACTTGTGGAGCGCCAACGCCGCAGGTTGCATCATTGGGAAACATCATCAATCCCATGTTCGCACGAGTTTCGAAGTTGGTAAGAATTTGATCTATCGCTCCGGTAGCTTCTTGCCAACGATTTTCTCTGTCCATACTTCCTGAGCGATCTAGTACCAACAGGAAATTAGGCGGTACCGCTTGCGCTTCGACTACCTCACTGTCGCAACCACAGATTCCTTCTTGGCCGTCGTCTACGTAGCATTCTTGTCCGGCGGGACATTGGTCGTCGGTGATGCAAGGCGTGCCGGTCGCGCCGTATTCGCAGAAGCCGCTGGCATTACAATAGGCTTGAAGACCGCAATCCTCGTGCTGAGTGCATGGCAAGTCCCCTTCGCAAACGTCGTCGTTACAAAACTCGCCAAAAGGGCAGTCTAGGTTGGATTGGCACGCGTTTTTGTTTTCGTCTCCGTCCGCTCCAGGCATGGACGGTCCGCAAGCGCAAAAAATCAAAACTGCTGTAATCGTACGAAACATTACGACAGTGTAAGCCAACTTAAGAAAAAGTGAATAGAATTATTGGTCCGTCAGCACTTTGATGATTTGTGTACTGATTCCCATAGCTTGCCCTGTCATAGGATTCGCTGGGTCGCAAAACAAGGCGCATCCTGCGTAGCCATAACCGGGGCCGCGTTTCGTTTTTGAGTACACATAACCTCCTGCGTCATGAAGTACGCTGTGTTGGTCTAGCGCTAAAACCATGTCTCGGACCAACCTACTTTTTTCAGGTAACAGTTGATCTGCTGCCAAAGGCGCAGCGATCTTTGCGACCTCCATTACTACGGTGAACCAGGAACAACCGGGACCGGTCATCCCGCCACAGGTTTCTTCATCTATGGCGACGTCTCCACTCAGCGCACCGTTGTTAATTGCGCTGTTTTTTTCAACGGCCTTCGCGAATCGTCGCTTGGTGCGGAGCACTTTCAATAGTCCTTTGGCTGCTCCCATTGCGACTTTCTTAGTTGTTGATTCTTCGGCGTTTACCACGTTCGGTAGAGCTAGAAGGACGACTAGAATAAAGCGCATCCCTTAGTTTAAGATGCGTTCCGGGGGAATTCAAGGGCACTAGCTGGGACGTGGAAGTTCTTCATTGATTGCCACCCTTTGCCGCTACCCGCCCTAGAAAAACGGACTCGATTTGCGGACAATGCAAGATCAATTGTGCGACGCTGCGGCATGAAGACCACGCGATACCGGTTAGAGTCGACGACTGCGGTGCTTCTGTTGAGTGGTGCCGCGCTCACTTTGTTCTGGACTATTTACAGTTTCTCAGACCTCCCATACTTTCCGTTTTCCCCAGGAACCATTGTCGACGCAGTCCCAGCAATGGCGGGTCTGATGGCGGCCGTATTTGGAATCATCCTGACCGTGGTAAGTATTGTTGTTCAACTTGCTGCCAATCGCTACTCGGGAGTGACGCGACTATTCATACTAAACCGTTTCAACATTTTGGTGATGTCCTACTACGTCGTAGTTTGCATTTTTGGCGTGTGGTTGTCGCTGTCTGTGACCGCGACGAAAGCCCCGCAAGAAGCAATATTCGCGATGTTAGTAATGACTACCTTAGGACTGGCCATTACGCTGCCGTATTTTGCGTTTGTATTTCGTTTTTTGGAACCAAGAAATATTATTCGCCGGATCCAACGAAAAGGGGCGGCAAAGATTATCAAAGCGAATCGTGAGGATTCACAAAGAAGTTTTGTTCGATCGATTGTACGTCTCACTGACATCGGAGGAAATTCACTCGCCATTCGTGACAAAGGCCTTGCTAGCGCTGCGGTCGACTCTTTGCGTGATTTGTCACTTACGGTCTCAGAGCAAAAAGACGCGTTGGAAGATACATGGTTCTCTCTAAGTAAGAAAACCGCTTCGGACCCAGACTTTGTAGCGATGGACGAAGAGTCAAAGCAGGCCTTAGTAGACAATCAAGTTTGGACCGAATGGAAGGTCCTCCGGGCCTATCTAGGCATTTTTCGCGATGCCATGAAGCCCATGCCCGATTTAAATTACTTACTTGCGATCAATACTCGTTATATTGGTGCCAACGCCATTGCGAGGGGCGACAAAGCGTTAGTTGATATTGTAATTCGCTTTTTCAATTCCTATCTGCGCGTCGCAATTACTCAAAAAGAGGTACGAGTTGCTTACAACGTTCTCAATCAATATCGCATTTTTATAGAGAAACTAATTGACGCAGAATTGTACGAACGGGCAACTCGTGCAGCAGAACACCTTAAGTATTACGGGCACGTAAGCTACGAAAACAAACTTTGGTTTGTTACTGAAACGGTGGCTTACGATATTTCCTCTCTGTGCATTTACGCTCATGAAAAATCACCATCTGCAGAACCTGAACTTCTGTCGTTCCTTCTTGACTTAGACAGACCATTAGAGGAGGTAGAACAAGAGAAGGGACTGCTTGGCGTCCGAAAAGCGCAAGTCAAGTTAGCGGTTTACTACATAGAAAACAAAGCAGAGGAGCTAGCCAAGAAAATTGCGGATGATATGCGAGATGAGCCGAAACAACGACTGCAGCTGATTGAAGAACATCTGTCTCGGGTCCATAGCAAAGATTTTTGGGAGATAATCGATCGCGGACGGAATTTCGAGTACCTCCCGGAGGAAGAGCGCAAACATTTGCCGACGTATTTTTCTTGGGTCCACTAATCGAGTGGTTCATGCGAACCGTCTCTTTGGCTTGAAAATGTAAGTCAGAGGACAACTTCTCAAACTCCTAATTGTCATCATTTCGCGACACATTTCTCTTAGAAATTGCAAGAAAAGACGACTCACTTGTTACGAATCTGAGACTTCGGTAGTCAAATCACCATCGTGAAGAGTCAGAGTAGATTATTCTTGCCCGCAGTGGCGCTGGTGGTCGTGGGGTGCAAGCAAGCACCAGCGAACGTTGAAGCACCAAAAGAGATTGCCGCTGCTCCGGCGGTAACCACCGCAACCATTTCAGACGCACTGAAAACCGATTTAGAGTCGTCCGCTGACGGTAGCTACGTTTCCGCTGCGGTAGTGGCTAGTGGGGACCCTTTTGCCGCCAAGTTTTCTGGCGTCTCGGGAGGCTGGGTTGCGACCACGCAGTCCGGAGAGTTTGCGGTGCCAGCGGCTTCAGTCGACACAGGAATCGCAGCTCGAAACGGACACGCCAATACGAAATACCTAAAGTCCGGAGAGTTTGACACTATTACATTCTCTTTAACGGACGTGGTGCTTAGTGAGCCAGAGCATCCTTCCATGAGCGCCGTAAGCTTCGAAGGTGCGGTCGGCATAGTGGGCGGCAAAAGCAACGTCTCTGGCGTCGGCACACTTACGAAGACCGACGGAGGCTATCAGTTTGAAGGAAAGTTTGACTTCGATGTTTTGGGGTCCAAACTCGAGCTAGGGGATTTGTTTGATAAGTCTGTACTACCAATCACGGTAGTTTTAGAACTAAAAGAAAAGGAATAGAAAATGAAGAGTTTATTATTAGCAATCGTAATTGGTGCAGGGTTCACTGCATGTAACAAAGACACTGAGATCAAAGCAGCCAACCCATGCGCTGCCAATCCGTGTGCAGCCAACCCATGTGGCGCGAATCCATGTGCCGCCAAAGACGCGATGACCGAAGAGTTCATTCACGTACTCGCAGCTCATACCGACCCCACCAAGCAAGCGGGAGATCCTGTGGTAGTTAATTTCCCTGATTATCAGGTAGAAAGTGCCGATTTCAATCCGGCCGATCTCACTGGTGGCTCAGTGAAGCTTACCGTCAGCATTGGTTCGCTAAAAAGTGGCGTAGATGCTCGGGATAAGCATTTGAATGCGGCGGATCTTCTAGATTCGGCAAATTTTGCTAGCGCGATCGTATCGGTTTCAGATATCGCGAAAAAGGAAGACATGCATTATGCAGGAAAGATGACTATTGAGTATCGAGGAAAAATTACGCAAACGGACATCGAGTTCAAACAACTCGGAGCTCAAGAAGATAGAGCGTTAGTTCACTTGAAAGCGCCTCTTTCTCTGAGCGACTTTGGCGTGGGCAATGCTGGTGGAGCCATCAGCAGTGATCTTACGCTTGAAGCCAAAGTTTGGATTCAAAAGAAGTAACGAAAGAGATCGACTCGAAAGGCCGCTCTCCGGAGCGGCTTTTTTTGTTGAAAATATTGCCCGTATCACAAAAAACAAAAAACGCCGGTTGAACCGGCGCTTGGAGCGGGAGACGAGATTCGAACTCGCGACGTCAACCTTGGCAAGGTTGCACTCTACCACTGAGTTACTCCCGCTGAGGAGACAGAGTTTGCTTAAGGCACGTCACACTGTCAAGTGATGATCTTCCAAAACAACGAAAACTGCGGGCAGGTGGTGGTTTGAATCTTCAAGCAGTGGTACTCAGGGACTATGAAGCTTGTTACATTACTTTTAGCGGTATTGGCCACCTCGGCATGCGTGAAAAAGCCCGGTGGTAAACTGGACGTTGATTCTCCGCTTGTTCCTTACAAAGTACCGGCAGAAGCAGATTCGGCTCCTGCAGTTGACGAACCGGAAGAGGAATTTCCGGTTCCTGAGATTCCACAGGACGTCTAACCGATGTGTGGGATCGTTGGCTACGTTGGGCAGCGGCAAGCCACGCCCATTCTCGTGGATGGACTACGGAAACTTGAGTACCGAGGGTACGACTCTGCAGGAGTTGCCGTCTGGGATGGGCAGCAGTCCAAGGTAGTACGATGCGAAGGAAAGCTCCGGAACCTTGAAGAACGCCTCGTCAACGACGGCTGTCCCGGGCAAGTTGGCATCGGGCACACCCGTTGGGCTACCCATGGAAAGCCGTCCGATCAAAACGCACATCCCCATCGAGTTGGTGGCGTTTCGGTCGTTCACAATGGAATCATCGAAAACCACATGGAACTTCGCCAGGCTCTAAAAAGCCGTGGCGTTAATTTCACTTCCGATACTGATACGGAGATTGTAGCCCACCTGGTAGCCGAAAAGGTCTCGTCGATGGAGTTGAAGCAAGCGGTGAGAGCAACCTTGACCGAGCTTCGAGGTGCGTACGCCCTTGCCGTAATTTCTGACCACGAACCCGACGTTCTGGTCGCCGCAAAAAGCGCGAGTCCCATGGTTATCGGTTTTGGCGAAGGTGAGTATTTTGTAGCGTCCGACATTACCGCAATTCTTGAACAGACAAGAGACGTGGTAGTCGTAGATGAAGATGAACTGGTAGTACTTAGTCGCGAAGGCGTGACATTTTTCTCGCCGTCTGGTGCGTCACTTCAGCGTACTCCCAAGCGTATCAACTGGTCGGCGGCACAAGCGGAAAAAGGGGGCTACCGACATTTCATGCTCAAGGAGATTTTTGAGCAGCCTCGCGCCATCGCTGACACCCTAGCAGGACGAATCAATCTATCCAGCGGAGAAATCTTGCTGGATGACACAGCTATTGATGCCACCAAGGTTCAGCGAATTGTGATTGTTGCTTGCGGAACGTCTTTCTATGCCGGTCTTGTCGCAAAATCCCTTATTGAATCGATTGCAAGAATACCAACCATCGTCGAGTTGGGCTCAGAGTTTCGATACAAAAACCCCGTGGTGCTCCCCAATGATTTGGTGATAGCGGTAAGTCAGTCCGGTGAAACCGCCGATACAATGGCCGCCGTGCGAGAGGCGAAGAGCAAAGGGGCCCAAGTCTTAGCCATCGCAAACGTTCTGGACTCGGCAATTCCCCGTCTTGCAGACTGGGCGCTCTATACTCATGCTGGACCTGAAATAGGCGTAGCATCAACGAAAGCCTTTACGACTCAAATAGCACTGCTCACACTCGTTGCGATTAAATTTGGGCAAGCACGCGGAGAGATCGAACAAAGTCGTGCGGAAGAATTGCTTCATGGACTCGCGGAGATGCCAGGAAACTTGGCCATGATTTTCGAGCAGGTCGATGTCATAAAAGCCATCGCAAAGAAATACCATGATTCCATTGGATTTTTCTTCCTTGGTAGAGGAGCCCAATATCCAATCGCCCTTGAAGGTGCTTTGAAGCTCAAAGAGATAAGTTACATCCATGCCGAAGGATATGCTGCAGGGGAGATGAAACATGGCCCTTTGGCGTTAATCGATGAGTACCTGCCCACAGTGGTGATTGCCCCGAAGGACCGACTGTATGAAAAAGTGATGTCCAACTTAACTGCGGTGCAAGCAAGGTCTGGAAAAATCATTGCGATAGCGACACAAGGAGATCCGGACATCGTAAATGTAGCTGAGGATGTGATTTACATGCCAAAGGCTCCGCCTGAGCTCGTTCCTATTTTCTCTGTGGTACCACTTCAACTGCTAGCTTATCATGTCGCAGATCTTAAAGGCACTGATATTGACCAGCCCCGAAACCTCGCGAAAAGCGTCACAGTAGAATAACAACGAAATGGAATCAGTTGAGATTTCAGCAAATTTGAGGAATGCTAAGGCATTCGTTGGGAAACATGTCATTCTAAGGCATTAGGCAAAAAACTATGAACATATCAAAATCCATTATCGCTATTCTTTTGGTCGTCGGGTGTGGTGGAAATAAGAACGCCAAAACAGCAGTTCAACCAGAAAGCATCCAACAACCTTGTTCGCCTACGGGCGAAATCGAGGTGGTCGCTGAAACGCCAACGGAAGCCCCTGCACAAGAGCTGCCTCCAGAAGTGGTACCACCGGAGGAAACTGCGCCAGAAGTGGGGCAGATAGAATTCGTTCTCAACAATCAGGGAAAAGAGGACCTCGTCCTCAGTTTGGATAAGGGATGGCAGCCCGTGATCTATGCGTATTCTGGCAAACCTCCGAAAGCGAAGTCGATTATCATGTTTCCGATGCACTGCACTGCAAACTGTGAAGAAAAAAAATGCCTTCGCTGTAAAGAAGCAGAACGCGTACGTGACATCATAAAATCTGAAAAGCGAAAAGTGATTGCCCCTGGAGATTCGATCTCCGTACCGTGGGATGGCTTGGACCATGTGTACAAGAAAACTAGAGCGAGCGGTCGTTCTTGCAAGTGCTTTACAAAGCAGCCTGCCCCTCCCGAGGTGTATACCGTCAGAGCGTGTGGTTTACGAGTCACCAAGTCTGCAACGAAACGAAGTAAGTATCACTGCGCTGAAGGCACCATGACGCTTCCAATGGTTGCGGGGCAAGAAAAAATCGAGTTGCTTTTCAAGTAGATGGGGGGGACTTTCACTCATTTGGATCGCCACGGCGCTGCCCGAATGGTTAAGGTATCGCTCAAGGATGAATCTCATCGAGTCGCGGTTGCTGAATCTGTTATCGTTGCCAAAAAGAAGACAATAGCTAGTCTGAAAAATAGTGACCTAGCGAAGGGGGACGCGCTTCCGATTGCTCGGATTGCAGCAATAGCCGCCACTAAAAAGACGGACCAATTAATCCCCCTGTGCCACCCGCTTCGTATCACGTCGGTCGATGTAAGCTTTGAGTTCTCGCCTTCTTCCGTTCGTACGATTGTTACGGTTGAGTGTTTTGATAGGAGTGGCGTCGAAATGGAAGCTCTTGCAGGGGCGGCCGCATCAGCGTTGACTCTATACGACATGTGTAAAGCAATCGACAGAGGGATGGAAATACAGTCCCTACGGTTACTTAGCAAGTCGGGAGGCAGATCGGGGCGCTGGACTCGTGGATAGCTCCTGCAGAATGTTTCCCAAACGCCAAATTCCGCGCTAATCTATCGGCATGGAGAGCTCGGTTACCGCGGCACTGCGGAAAGTCGATTTGTTTGGCGGCCTGCACGAAAATCACTTGGAACGCATCGCAAGTGTGGGGCGGCTAATCAGCTACGACTCTGGGACTCATATATTTTCTGAGGGAGACGAGGGCAATGCTTTCTTTATTGTGCTCGTCGGCGAAGTGAGGATCAGCAGGATTTTGTCAGGAATTGGTGAAGAAAACTTGGCGGTACTTCCCGCGGGACATCACTTTGGAGAAATGTCGCTTGTTACCGACTCCCCACGTTCTGCCAGTGCGATTGCAAACTCGCAATGCCAAGTCTTCTCTTTGGGGCGGACGGAATTCCAAGACCTTTTGTTTGTCGATAGAGACATTGCTTACGTCGTATTGTGGCGTTTCGTTCAAACACTTAGCCAGCGGCTCAGTGCAAGTAACGATAAGATGACGCTACTTGCATCGGCGAGTATGTTCTAAAATGGCTCGTCGTTTGGTTGCGCTCGTTCTTCTTTTCGTTGCTTCGAACCAAGCAGTTGCGGACATTCCTCGTGGGATACTTAGGTATCGCGTCGGAGTAGCTAAAGGATTTGGGAATCCTATTGGCCCAAGCTTCATTCACGGTCTTGACGCTACGCTCCATCTTGGCTCTGGTGCTCGAAACTGGATCGCTGCGGTTGGCTGGGAGATTGAATGGGGATGTTTTGGGCCTTGGGCCAGTAATGAGCTTGCAAAGTTCACCATTTGTGCGGGGCCAGCCAATGTAGATGCGGTGGCAACGTCAATTAAGACGGTTGCCGCAAGACCCAGCTTAATTCTGAAGCGTGTTTTGAACGAAAAAGGACTTTTAGTAGCGTTAAACGCAGGACTTGGAGTGATTCGAACCAATACGCCACTGTTAACCAACAAACGAACGTATTTTACCCCGGCCGCCTCGCTTTCGCTTGAGCAATATTGGGGGGGGATTGTATTTTCTTTAACAGGACATTACCAAGGGGTTGCCGACAGGCCAAAGCTTGGGTGGTTAATGCTTGGTATTGGTTACGGAGGATAGTCAGAGGCCTTTGCTAGTGTCTTCTTATGGTGGAGGGACTACAGAAGCGTTTGGCACATCTTACATCTGAAGCGATGCTTTGGGATGAGTCTAATATTTTTGAGCTAAAAGACATTCTCTGCGCACTGCAAGAAGTCGCTGTAGATTGGACGGTTCACTCGTCTGCGCCCTACAGCCTCAAAGAAGTGGTAGACTTGCAAGCCCTACCAACAGCAGGCCCGCATCCTGTGATCGAAGGCAAGACGGTGCTTGCCGTAGATATTGAGGGAAGGGCTATTGTTCTTGAGGGCTTAGAAGTGATTGACACGAATCGCTTTACGACAGCTCTTCAGGTAGCCGTAGCATAGACAATCGTCTAACCATTATTGCGACAGGAGTTGCTGAGCCAAAGACTTTGGTGCATTAGCTACGTAACTTTCCATAATCCAAGAAGACAGAAGTTCAAGAGGTACGCTGTTTTCTCTGCTTACCTTCACGTTAAACCAACCGTGTTTTCCCAAGCCATATCCCGTGGGGGTCACAAATGGTAATGCTTCCAGTCCTTCGCGAGAATGAGGGAGCTTTACGGCAAAAGAAAACTCTTGCTCAGGCCATGCCCAGAATACGAAAACCTTCTTTCGTACTTTGAAGCTGGGGTAGTCCCAAGGATAGTCAACCCACGCTTCGGGTAGGGAAAGCGCTAGGGACTCAAGCGCCGCATGAAGAGAGAACCTAGATTTTACACCCATGGTACAAAACTTCGCCAGATTGCTAGTTTTGTCAACAAAGATTTCTCATGTTCAATGAGTCAGGATTCGTTCTCAGCCATGATAGTCGCTATCGCAGTGTCGTTAGGTTCGTCGCTTTGAGAAAGTCGTTTGATTATGGTTTCTCGTTCGCTCTTTGACTTGTTCTGACTTAGTTTCTTTTTGAACTGCAGCTCTTCCACTTCTATTTCAAAAGCAACAACTCCACCAAGCATACCCTCTTTGTATTGGGGCGAGAGTTGATTCCACTGCGCAAGGTACTCTGGTTCTAATTCGGTAATCATTCGGGTAAGTACAGCTTGCTTTGCTTCTGAAGTATTCAATGTTTTGGCTGTTCCAGAAGCATGCACCGCCAAATAGTTCCACGTTGGGACGCTCTGTTTGGTTTCGTAGTGTTTTGTTGAGATGTAGGCGTGCGGCTCTTTGAAGATAACTAGGGTAGTGCCGTTCAGCTGTCTCCAGTGAGAGTTGGCTTTGGCAAAGTGCCCACTAATTCGAACCGGACCGGTCTCTGACAGGCGGTACGTACTTACAGGAAGATGACTTGCTATCGGAGTTGAAGAAGTGGAAGAAATAAGCGTTGCAAAGCTGTATCGTTGCATAAACCTTATTGCTTCTTGCTCGCTAGCGCACGCGTTGTATTTTGGGATGTACATGGAATGCCAATAAAAAAGGCGACCCCTAAGGTCGCCTTCTTTAACGTTATAGCTACGTTATCGCTTAGATTTTACCTTGAAGAAGGATAGCGATAATTAGCGCGTAAATTACGAGTGATTCGATAAGCGCAAGACCAAGAATCATTGGAGTGAAAAGTTTGTCTGCCGCGCTTGGATTGCGAGCAATACCTTCTAGTGCAGCAGCAGCAGCTTTTGCTTGTCCAAGAGCGCCACCGAATGCAGCGAGTCCAAGACCAAGGCCTGCAGCAATAGCAATCCATCCACCTTTGATTTGCTTAGCTGCTGCTTCTGAAAGCTCGCTATCAGCAAATGCAATAGATGCAATTCCTAAGATGATAAGGCTGGTTGAAAAGATGAGTAGGTTTTTTGTGCTTTTTTTCATTTTGATATCTCCGGTTGGTTTTTCTAAAAATGGTTAGGGTTAGTGGTCATGAGCAACAGCCATGGATACGTACACCATGGACAATAGCGAAAATACAAGGGCTTGCACCACGCAAACGAGGATGCCCAAGAAGTAGAACGGTACTGGCACTAGCACCGGTACCAAGAAGAAGAAGGTGAACAATACCTTATGGTCAGCAGCCATGTTGCCAAGAAGTCGCAACGCGAGCGACATAGGGCGAGCAAGATGACTGATCATCTCAATTATGAAGAACAGGGGTGCGAGCCACCATACGGGACCCATGAAATGCTTGAGGTAGGCCACGATGCCGTGTTCGCGAACGCCCCAATAATGAGTGGCAACAAACACCACGAGTCCGAGCATTAGGTTTGTCTTCAGGGTATCCGTTGCTAAACCAAAACCAGGCAGTAATGCCATGAAGTTGTTAAACAAGATAAACGTGAAGAGAGACGCCATGAATGGAAAGTATTTGCGAGCCTTCTCTTCCGTTCCGAAGACACCGACCATCAGGCCGAGGACACCATCGCAAATCGTTTCGAAAACCAGGCGCAAGTTCCATTTGGCGGGAGGAATAAGCGCCTCGTCACCTTTGGACATTGCTTTTTTGAATGCTCTTGCTCCGAAGAGAATAAATAGTACGACAAGCAACGCCGCGAATACGTGATTGAGCGTGAAATGCGAATGCTCGCCTGTAACAGGCACCGTATCGATGCCGAGCATTGCTTGCAGCTTATTGTACGTGTCACGCCACCAATCGTTGTGCCGTAGTAAGTCAAACCATGTCTGATGTTCACCCATTATTCTTCCTCGACTTGATTAGGGCCAATAGCAGCCCGAGTAGTCTCGATGGCGATGCTTACCAAGAAAATGCCGAATCCGGTAGCCAGAGCGAGCACCGAAATCGGAAGAAATTTAGTTGCCAAGAATACCGCTAGTAATATCAGGCCCATTTTGGGGATCATCACTAGTTGAGCCGCCATTTTGCTCTTTGGATTGTTGCTGGACCACTTGCCTACGAGGAACCGCATGGCAGTGAAGTTGATACAAGTCAAGACGACGCCAACGAGCGCGCCGAGCCACCACGGTTGCTCTGCAAGGAAGAAACAACCCACCACGTAGATAAGACCTACTATGTAGTTGATTCTTTCGATATTTTTGAGGTTCTCGATGTACATGGCCTCAGCCTTCCCGCCTTTGGGATGCCCCTGTTTGACCATTGGTTTCATCATTTGCCGATGCGGCGTCTTGTCGCATGCGTTGTCCCGCCCGCCAAAGCGCTCTGAAGCCAGCCGTGATTCCGAAGGCGAGCCCCAAAAGCATCAGCCATGGATCGGTCCCATAACGGTCGTCAAGCCACCATCCGGCGCCAAAACCCACAAATATGGAGATCGCCATTTCCAGTCCCAGGGAGGAATAAGACAAGGCGTGATAAAGTCCTTTGGACTTTTCATAGACCTCGTCTCCGTCACTTTCCACAGCTGCTCGTAACACGGTAAATTGACGTAATAAAGGACAAAGTCCTTGGTGAGCCTCGGTCAAAATAAGATCTCGGACAGCGATAGCCTGTGATTGATGAGAACGTTCCCCTAGGATGCGTTTGATGAAAGCAATGATCTACAAACGCTACGGTGGTCCAGAAGTTCTGACGCTCAAAGAGGTAGAAAAACCAGAGCCCAACCCCAATGAGCTTCTGGTGAAGGTGGAAGCTGCTACTGTGAACCGAACCGACTGCGCTAACCTGCGGGGAAAACCTTTTGTCATGCATTTTGTGGTTGGCTTTCTGAGACCCAAGAAGTCGATTGGGGGGACGGAGTTTGCTGGCGTGGTTAAGTCGGTAGGTGCCAATGTCAGCTCTTTTAAGCCCGGCGACCGTGTCTTTGGGTTTGACGATGAAGTGCTAAGTTCGCACGCGGAGTATCTGGCGATATCTGAAGATGCTGCCGTCGCCAAGATTCCAGGCGGTATAGAATTCGCAACTGCTGCGGCAAGTATGGAGGGCGCTCACTACGCGTTGAGTGATCTTGCGAAAGTAGAGCTTCAAGCTGGTCAGAAAGTTCTGGTCAATGGGGCGAGCGGTGCCATCGGCTCCGCACTGGTTCAACTGTTGAAGCTGCATCCCGTGGAAGTTACGGCCGTGACTGAAAAGAAGCATTTCGAACTTGTCAAAGGTCTAGGCGCATCTCATCTCATTGACTATCTGACCGAGGACTTCACCACGCGTGATGCGCAATACGACTTTGTTTTTGATGCCGTGGGAAAAAGCTCTTTTTCAAAATGTAAATCGATTCTTACGCCCAAGGGAATCTACTTGTCATCCGAGCTAGGTGCATGGGGCGTCAATCTCCTGTTATCTGCTGCTGCTCCGTTGTCATTTGGCAAGAAAGTAAAGTTTCCCTTTCCGGGGAAAAAGAAAGACAGCGTCGAAAAGATCCGAGACCTTTTAGCGGAAGGTAAGTTCTCTCCTCTTTTAGACAGGGAGTATTCGCTCGAAGAGTTGCCGGATGCGTTTCGTTACGCAGAAACGGAAACCAAAGTTGGTAACATCGTTGTGTTGCCCTGAGGGACTTATCAGGCACGCTTTGTGCGAAACACACAGATAGTTTTGTTTCTTGATGGGCGCCAATTGGTCATATCTATAGTCGGTGTAAGCGGATTGGCTAGTTGAAGTTGATTTTTCGGTTGCAATCCTGTCTCTTCCGTCGTGTCCTTGTGCCGATGAAACGAACTCTGATTGTGACTGGTATTGCGCTACTCCTTTTGTTGGGGTTGTGGCTCTTTGCTGGAGGCAACAGCAAGCATAGTAAGGCCAATGAGCAAGCCAATCAGGCTGACGTTTTTGATGCGTTGAATGAAAGAGAAGATGAAAAGACTATTCTTGCGAAGCCTCGCGCTACCATCACTGGCACCATAAGAAACGAAGATGGCGCGGTCATTTCTGGCGCTCAAGTTTGCGCGACGGGTGGTTCTCATATGCTTGGGGATGAACACTTTTTTGCTCCAACTTGTACCATCTCAGGCAGTGATGGCACGTACACATTAAATGGCTTGTTGCCTGCCGGGTACGGTGTTCACGCGTCGGCCCCGGAACATAGGCCCGGCCAGTACTTTGATCGAAAGACCCGTAAATACTCGGTCAAAGTAAAACCGGGAGAAACGAAGGAGTCAATCGACATCGTTTTAAGGTCGGGCGGCGTGCTTATCACAGGGACTATCAAAGATATTACCGGCGGGGTAATTGCTGGTGCACAGGTCGAGATCAAGAGTACCGTCGGATGGGGAAGCGGGCACACGTTTGCTGTTGCTGATGATGATGGAAAGTTCTCTGCATGGTGCGATAGGGGGCAGATAGACCTCGAAGGAAAGGCCATCGGTTATAGTCCCGCCGCGATCATTGCGGTGGCTCCCGATGATAGCGTCGAGCTGTTTTTATCTCCGGCGAGTTCGCTACGGGGAAAAGTTGTCTCTAAAAGTGAGGGAACGCCTATTTCGGGGGCGGAAGTATCAGTGACCTATTACGTCACTAGAAGGTCTGGTTCAACGATTCGTAGAAGCAACTATACCGCTACCACCTTTTCCGACTCTAACGGCTATTTTACGTTTTCTCAGCTGACGCCAGGGCGCTACAAACCAAAGGCAGAGGCTCCGGGCTTCTACGGAGAACTTTACACCAGTGTACTTGTCGGATTTGCCGAGTCCAAAGACGACGTGGTGATCGAGGTCGATGAATTCTCCCAAGCGGAAGGAGTAGTGGTGAGTACTGATGGGACCCCGTGTGAAAGCGGTTGGCTTTCTTACGAGAACAAAAAACTGGGCCAAAGCTTCAGTGCTACTATTAGAGATGGAAGTTTTCATTTGCAGGCAGTGGAGAAGGGCACTTATGAAGTCGATATCTCATGCGCGAAACATCTTGATAAAGAAGACTATCCCGAAGCTGTTGTTACGGGGAACCAGGAGCCGTTCAAATACGTAGTTACCAAAGGGCAGTCTGTCGTGGGAACCGTTAATGATGAAGATGGGAATCCGGTCTCCGGCGCGTGGGTGTCAGGTAGTCCAAGCTCTCACGGTGAGGGCAAACAAAACCAATGGCTCTATGACTCCACCATGCCTGATGGGAGCTTCGAACTTGACGGTATTTACCCTGGCGACTATCTGCTTCGTGTGGTGGGAGAAGGTTTCGTAACCCTAGAGAAACAGACCGTAACAGTTGAATCCGGCGTTGATACTACAAAGAACTTCGTTATGAATTCTGGCGGTCAAATTACGGGAGTAGTCGTCGATGAAGATGGAAACCCCGTGGTTGGTGTTGCCGTTGAGGCGCATGGTGTTGAGAAGAGTCTCGCCTCGGTACGATCTTTGACTGACAGTGTTGGTAAATTTGCATTGCATGGTCTTGAGTTTGGTTTGTTCCGTGTTCGTGCAAGGGAAGGGTGGCAATCTCTGAGGGCACCAGGAACAACAGATGACGACAAACAGGGACAGAAAGTTCTTGTAAATGCGGACTCCTCACCTGTGGTGAAAATTTTGGTAGAACGTAAGAGTGGACAAATAAATGGAACCGTTGTGGATCATAAAGGACAGCCAGTACCCGATGCTTTTGTTGCTGCTCATCGAGAGAGTGAACGTGCGGGGGCCGCAGACGGCGGTGCCAAACGGGATGCGGAGTGGGGGAATGGCAAACAACCAGAATTGACAGACTTGGATGGGAAGTTTGAGCTTAAAGATTTGGCTCCAGGAAAGTATACAGTTGTAGCGTTCCGGAAAGGTGGCGGTGAGGCATTTGCTGAAGAAGTTGAAGTCGGACGTTCTGTTCAATTGCAAATATTTGAGACCGGTAGCATCTCTGGCGAGGTGGTAGTAAACGCTGGCAAGATACCTAAAAAGTTCAGGGTTCTATTGCGCGACATTTCTAGTGGTGTAAACAGAAATGAGGGATTTCAGTATACCAATGGGCAGTGGAGTTTCACCGACGTTCCCAGTGGAAAATTTATAGTGTCGATTATTAGCACATCAGGAGACGGTTTTGAGGAAGTGACGCTTGCCGAGGGCGAAAACAAAAAGGGAATCGTTCTTTCGTTGGTTGCCAAAGCGACGGTTACTGGGTCTGCGGTCGACTTTCACACCGGCGAGCCTGTGAAAGGAATGCAAGGAGGAGTTTCGATGATCAAGGGAGAGGGATGGGGGGGCTGGAATAGCAAAAGCGGAAAGAATATTACAAAGGCTGACGGAAAGTTCGTGTTGGACAACGTTCCCGCAGGTCGCGTTAATGTGTACGTTTTCCCCAACGGTTGGGATAACAGAGAATACAGTATGGGAGCGGTGGTTGCAGTGTTAAAGCCGGGAGAGACTAATGAAGTGCCGCCCATACGGGTGATCAGGAAACGTCTGAAAGGCTCTGAGCGAGCGGGGGATATTGGATTTAGTCTTGCTGAGTCTCCGCCCGGAACAGACCCTGAAGAAGAAAAAAACGTAGTTAGCTTGGTTCGTGCTAGTGGTCCTGCTGCAGATTCGGGACTCTCAGTTGGCGACGAAATTGTTTCAGTTGATGGGGAGAACGTCACTGGTACGAACAACAACTACTTTTGGAGTCTGGTTGCTGGAACCGAAGGAACCATCGTGAAGTTCGGTCTCGCTCGTGGCGAAACCATCTCTATTGTGTTGGGCCCACCGCAGTAACGAGTTAGAAGTCGCTGATGTTTTGTTCTAATGATAACCTGCTCCGATGACTATTTCCGAGATTCTACAGCAGGGCGTCTGTGAAGGTTAGCTGCTTGCACACAAGCTTGTTCATTCAGGACGTTGTTTCCCCAATAGAGGGTGGCATGGCTTCGAAGTTTACGTGGGGTTGGAGTTGATGCAGCAAGTTATTGACAACGAGCTTAAGCTCGATATTTGCTTGCAAATTGACAAGTTAAACTTTGTGGTGGAGGACCAGCTTGAAAGTCTACTTAATGATTGGAACGATGAGCATGATGATCATGACGGAGTTGAGTTGAGACTCCGTACGATTGAGATTGTTGTCGCGGAAGTCAATTCGAAACTGTCAGGTAGCGGCCAACAATTGTATCGGTTTGCTGAATTTGAGGGTTGGGAAACCGGGGAGCCTCTCTGGCTACTTCTGACGCCAGGAGAACGAGAGCAAATTCTAGCGATGAAGCTACTTGTACCTGCTTAGTGCACAAGACAACTACTTCCTTGACAGTATCAAACCGGTTTCAAGATGGTGAGTGTAAGGAAACTGATCAAAGGCAGCGATAGCGACGATGCTATGGGTTTTGCATAGAACTTCGAGGTTGCTGATAAGTGTGTCTGGATTGCAAGAGACATAGATGATGTTGTCGAAACGCTTGACCATGTCAACGGTTTGCACGTCGAGTCCGGCGCGAGGTGGATCTACAAAGACGGTAGAAAATCTATAATCGTCGAGCTGTATGTCTTGAAGTCTTCGGAACTCACGAACTTTATCCATTGCCTGAACGAATTCTTCGCTCGACATTCTAGCGATGGCGATGTTGTTTACTCCATTTTTCTCTATGTTGGAGAGTGCTGCTTTTACGGACGTTTTAGATATTTCCGTTGCCAAAACTTTGTCGAAGTTTTTGGACAAGGGCAGGGTGAAGTTTCCATTGCCGCAGTAGAGTTCGAGTAAGTCCCCACCTAGCTCTTTTGAGTTGTCGACAGCCCAAGCGAGCATCTTTTCGCATACTTTGCCGTTGGGCTGAGTGAAGCTACCTTCAATTTGGCTATAGTGATAGTTGACGCCGTTTACTTGCAGAGTCTCTTCTACAAAGTCTCGGTCCAAGACTAGCTTTTGCTTGCGGCTTCGACCTACCACATGAATTCCAAGCTTTTCTTTGACTGGGGTAACCGCAACGATCCAATCTTCTTCCAGCGGTTTATGGTAAATGAGAGTGACCAGCATGTCGCCTTGCAGCGTGTTTAGAAACTCGATTTGAAAACACTTCCGTCGCAAGACTTCGGAGTCGTTAATCGCCTCAAGTACTTGGGGCATTAGTTCGTTTATCGCTTTCGAAGCAACAGGGAATGATTCAATGAAAATCGGACTTTTGGTTTCTGGATTGGTCATCGCGTAGCGCGCGGTGCTGCCTTCATGCCAAATCTTAAACTCTGCCCTCAAGCGATAGTACTGCTTCGGCGACTCGAAAGTCTCAATGCCGCAGGTAACCGTTTCTCCAGTTGACTTTTCTAATTCTCTTATCCTTCTCTTGAAAGAAGCAACTTTTTCGTCGAACTGCTCCTCGTAGTCCGCGCTGTTGATGGAGGAAATTAGTGACATTTCTATTTGGGAGGGTTGAACACAAATGGATAAGTTACAACCATTTTTCCTCCACCGGTCGGCTTGGGAAATTGGATTCGTCTGAGGACTCCCTCTATACAAGGTGCAACCTTGGCAAGTCCGGTAGTTTGGGCTTGAATTACGTTACCGTTTGGACCAATAGTAAATTTGCTCGTTACCTTACCCTTGAGTGCGGGGTTGAGGATAAGCTGTTTTTCATAGCAATATTTGAAGTTCGGTAGCTTTGAACGAATATGCTTACGAATTACGTCTTTTGAAGGGGATGAAGACGTAGTAACCCCGGAGCCTCCAAGACCGACAACAGATCCAGTACCGCCGCCACCTCTACCACCGCCTATTTCTCTTTGAGGTCCTGGCGGAGCAAAATAAAGTGGTAGGGTAACAGAGACTATCTTTCCTGTTGGCGGCTTTGGAAATACTATCTTCTTAATTTGAGCCTCCGTACAACTGGCTATTGTCGCCGGAATGAGTTGATGGAGAGAAGGGCCTTTGGATGAGATGTGCTGAACCATTCCAAGTTCATTAATCTTAAAGGTAACAACCATCTCTTGTTTGTTTAGTTTCGGCTGCTGCTTTTCATAACAGCCCTTTATCTTAGACAGCTTTCTTCGAATGTAGCGTCTCAGCATAGTGGTGGAACTTGTTGCCCCACTAGTCTTGATTTTGCCGATTCGTAGCTTAGAAGCTTTTGTTGGCTTTTGACCAATTGATCCCATTCCAACCATTCCCTGACTCCTCAGTCTCCCAGGGCCGATGACACCGTAAACTTTTCCTCCATCTTGCACGAAAAAATTACTTAATCCGTGAGGTTCGTCATTGTCGTTGTGAATCTTAAGACGTATTTGATGTCGCCCAGGTAGTACTGTTGCTTTAAACTTTTTAATCACCTTTTTGGCACAACGATTAAATTTTTTACTCTTTGTACGAACTCTTATCTTAGAAGACCGTCCTTTGGTGTAAGAGAAGCTAACCTTTCCTCTAACGGCACCATTTAGACAGTGGTACAGTTCACTGTTGAGTCTATGAAAAGACTCTTCTAAGTGCTCGGAGTTGAAGCTCTCTATCGTCTTCCCATCCACCCTAACTTTGTCCAAGATGTAGCCTCCACCGAAGGCTTCAGTCCGGTTAGACGTTAAACAGGTCGTACCCGGCGTACAACCCATTGGTGCTGCTGGTTGCGCCCCAGCTTCAATGCTGAGTCCTATGATAGTAAGAATGGCTAAAGAGCGCATTGCAGGAAGGTAGCACAACCAATGCAAAATACCTTCGGAAACTGCAGCAGGGAATATTTCCTCGTTTGGATTGTCACAAGGCGTAGCGAAAGAACAAAACGCCCGAAGAACAGCTACACAATCGACGCAGCAGCAGCGCTAATAATTTGTTCGATAATGTCTTCTTTATGCTCAGTGGAAAGAAACCACGCTTCAAATTGGGATGGTGGTAGGTACATCCCACGTTCGCGCATGGCTCCGTAGAAATCGGCGAAAGCTTCCGTGTTACTTCGCTTTGCATCCGCATAGTTTTCTACCGGGTCTCCGTTGAAAAACAGAGTGAGCATGGTGCCAACTCGGTTTATCGTGAAACGTACTCCCACTTTGGTTAGCGCTTCGGAAAGTCCCGTCTCGAGCAGTGCTCCCATTTCTTCCAACTTTGGATAAGGATTCTCTTGCTTAAGCACTTCCAGCGTCGCAATACCCGCCGCAAGCGAGATAGGATTTCCGCTCAACGTTCCAGCCTGATAGACTGGACCAAGCGGTGCAAGGTGTTCCATGATTTCGCGTCGACCACCAAAAGCAGCGGCAGGGAATCCTCCGCCTATAATTTTTCCAAGACAAGAGAGATCCGGCGTGACGTTGTAGCGAATCTGTGCACCGCCCCAAGCTACTCTAAACCCGCTCATCACTTCGTCAAATATTAAGACGACTCCGTGCGCTTTGGTCAGTTTACGAAGTCCTTCAAGATACCCTTTGTTGGGAGGAACGACTCCCATGTTACCAGCGACTGGTTCCACGATCAGAGCTGCAATTTGCTCAGGATTGGCTTGCAGTAATTTTTCGATCGCTTCAAGGTCATTGAATGGCGCCAGAAGTGTATCTTTTGCGGATCCCTCCGTGACACCTTTGGCTCCAGGGATTCCTAAGGTTGCGGCTCCCGACCCTGCCGCGACGAGTAAGAAATCCGCGTGCCCATGGTAGCCTCCGTCGATTTTTATAATTTTTTCTCTGCCTGTGAATCCACGGGCCAGTCGCAACGCGCTCATTGTTGCTTCGGTGCCTGATGATACGGCACGCACCATATCCAAACCGGGAAGCGCATCGCATAGAAGTTCAGCAAAGCGCAGTTCGTTCTCAGTGGGGGCTCCGTAAGAAGTACCGTTTGCGAGTTCTTTTTCTACTGCAGCAATGACTCGAGGATGGCGATGGCCGAGGATCATGGGCCCCCAGCTACCAATAAGATCAACGAGTCGTTTGTTGTCGCTTGTGTGTACGTACGGGCCTTGGGCTTTTGAAATTACCAATGGCGCCGCGTTCACGGGACCACACGCACGAACTGGAGAATTAACGCCACCAGGAATGAGCTTGCAGGCTTTTTCCATGATGGTTGCGGAACGATCCACTAGTTCACCTCAACTTTGTCGTCTTCATCTTCGCTTGGTTCGTCGCTTACTTTACCAATTGACATCACACGCTCTGAATCGTCAAGACGCATGATTCGCACCCCTTGAGTTGCCCTAGACTGCACAGGGATATCTTCAACTCGCAAACGGATTAGTTTGCCTCCGTCAGAGATAAGAATTACTTCGTCGGTGTCGCCAACCATTTTTACGTCGGTCACCGGGCCATTGCGGTCGCTTGTTTTGATGGTGATTACACCAAGTCCACCTCGGTTTTTGGTTGGGTATTCCTCTAGCTTGGTACGCTTACCAAAACCTCTTTCACAGACGGTAAGAAGCGTATCGGTACTGTTTCTGTCAAAGACACTCATACTTACCAAGCTGTCGCCGCTGCGAAGGTTTAATCCGCGAACCCCGCGGGCATCGCGCCCCATGGGACGTACTTGGTCTTGTTTGAAGTGAATGCCATAACCGTTTTTACTCACGAGGATTACATCCATATCGCCGCTAATCAGCCGGGCATCGACCAGTCGATCACCTTCTTCGATGGTAATGCCTCGCACGCCGCTAACTCTAATCTTAGAGAACGATTTGGCATCGGTTTTCTTAACTTTTCCGCTTTGGGTGGCCATGAAAACGAACGTGTCATCGTCAAAGGACTTCACGGGAAGCATCGCTACGACCGTTTCGTCTTCTTTGAGATCGATTACGTTAACGAATGGTCGTCCCTTACTAGTTCTAGAGCCGCTTGGAAGTTCGAAGACGCGTTTTTTGTATACGCGACCGGTGTTGGTGAACATCAATAGCTTGTCGTGAGTCGATGAAACGAACAGATCGCTTACAAAATCTTCATCATTTGAAGCCGCGCCTTTAACCCCTTTTCCGCCGCGACCTTGAGCCGAGTACTCTGTGAGCGCGGTGCGTTTTACGTACCCCAGTCTGGTGCGGGTCACGACCATACTTTCACGTGGAATAAGTTCTTCATCTAGAATTTCACCTGCGTGTTCGGCAATTTCGCTACGTCGAGGGTCAGCGTACTGATCTCTTATGGCTTGCAGTTCTTCTACAATAGCCGCCATAAGCCGTTTTTCATCAGCTAACAACCCTTCTAGGTAGTCTGTAGTCGCCCATAGTTCGCGGTACTCCGCCTCTAATTTTTCACGTTCAAGACCGGTGAGTCTTCCTAAGCGCATATCGAGAATGGCTTGAGCCTGTCGAGCACTGAGGTGAACGAATCCTTTTTCCTTTACCTTGTCTAGTTCGTCTTGAGGTCTTCCGGCACGTTCTAGAAAGCCCTCGAGCCCGAGCATCTTTTCCGCCATCAAACTAGCTTTAGCTTCATCCGTGTCTTTAGACGCACGAATGATCTCAATGACTCGATCGATTTGCATGACTGCAAGACCTAGTCCTTCAACTATTTCTCTGCGAGCTTTCGCTTCTCTTAGATCGTAAAGAGTTCGACGGGTAACGACTTCTCGCCGGTGGTCGATAAACACTTCAAGGGCTCGCCTCAGCGTGAGCATTTCTGGTCGTCCGTTTACAATCGCTAACATGTTCACACCGAAGGACGATTGCAGTTGCGACATTTTGTAGAGATTGTTTAGTACAACCTGAGTGTTGGCATCGCGTTTGAGTTCGAATACTACGCGGATACCATTCCGATCGCTTTCGTCTCTGATGTCGGATATGCCAGTGAGCTTTTTGTCTCGTACTAGGTTGGCGCAGCTTTCAATCCAACGCGATTTGTTGACCATGTACGGAACTTCAGTAACGACAATCGCTTCTCTGTTGGCGCGAATGGTTTCTATGTCCGCTCGCCCGCGCACTACTACGGAACCTCTTCCTTTTCGTTGGGCGGAAATGCAGCCACTACGTCCTTGAATAATTCCCCCGGTAGGAAAGTCCGGACCAGGGATAATCTCGGTTAACGCGTCGTCGCTGATTTCTGGGTCGGCGATGATAGCCAAAGTGGCATCGATTACTTCACCCAAGTTGTGAGGAGGAATGTTAGTTGCCATCCCCACCGCGATACCAGAGGCGCCGTTAATTAGCAGATTGGGAACTCTGGTCGGTAGCACCGTTGGTTCGAGTTCTTTGTCGTCGTAGTTTGGCGCCCAGTCAACTGTTTCTTTATCGAGGTCTGCAAGGATTTCAGAAGCAATTCTGTCCATGCGGCACTCGGTGTAACGCATGGCAGCTGCAGGGTCGCCGTCGATGGAACCAAAGTTTCCTTGCCCATCAATCAGTGGGTACCTCATGGACCAGTCTTGCGCTAAGCGGACCATGGCGTCGTAAACGGCACTATCGCCATGCGGGTGATACTTACCGATGACATCACCGACGATGCGCGCGCACTTGAGGAATGGACGGTTCCAATGATTGGAAAGTCCTTTCTGCGCAAAAAGAATCCGACGATGGACAGGTTTTAGACCATCACGTGCATCAGGAAGAGCACGTGAGATAATTACGCTCATGGCGTAATTCATGAACGACGAACGCATTTCTTGTTCGATCGCTATTGAGGTGACATTCGATTGTTCCATGGATTTTCACTTTCTACAGAATTCGCAGAATATAATGATGGGTAAGGAGCATCTATAGCGTCTCTACCAGCTTATTTCAACACGCCTACGAGCAAAAGAACGACAAAATTGTCCCATGAAATCAACTGCTTAAGCTGTGGTTTGCGATGGAATAGCGCGTAGTAGGGAACTCTGTGATGAGGGGGACTCAATCGGGGATGGGGTTGCCTGGATTTGACGCATCCGGTAAACGGAGAAATGCCCAACAAGCTTCGTCAAGAGGCCTCGCTTTATTTGAGGCAACACGCAAACGACCCCGTCGAATGGCACCCTTGGGGAGCAGAGCCTTTGGCTTTAGCGGCTGAACAAAACAAGCCACTTTTCGTTTCTATCGGATACTCTTCCTGCCATTGGTGCCACGTGATGGCTAAGGAATCTTTTGCTAACGAGACGACTGCCGCACTAATGAACAAGTTGTTTGTCAACATCAAAGTTGATCGAGAGCAGCACCCCGAAGTTGACGCATTTTTCATGAACTCGATCCAAGTCATGGGGGAAGGCGGCGGTTGGCCACTGTCAGCATTTTGCATCCCCAATGGAACGCCCTACTACATGGGAACGTACTTCCCACCGACGGACCGCAGAGGTATGCCAAGTTTTCATCGAACGCTCGAGGAAATGGCGCGGGTTTTTCATGAGGAACGTGCCGGCGTAGAAGAAAATGCCGCTGCCATCATTATTGGGCTCGAAAATCTCAACACATACTTTAAGAGAAACGAAAAGAAACCTTTGACTTCAGAGCTAGTTATTTTGGCCGGAAAGAAAATCGTTGAGCAATCAGACAAAGTCAATGGTGGATTGGGCGGCGCGCCAAAGTTTCCGTCAGTGGCAACCCTGGAGCTACTGAGACGGGCCTCTCAGCTGGAATTTGGTAGTGATGCCAAAGAAGCCTTTTTACTAGCCGCTCATGGTATGGCGACCGGAGGTATTTTTGATCATTTAGGGGGAGGGTTTGCGCGCTATTCCGTTGATGAAAAGTGGACCGTTCCTCATTTCGAAAAGTTACTCAGCGACAACGCACAACTGCTTTCCGTAATGGCTGAAGCGTTGGCTATGACAGAAGATAACGTTTTTAGGGTCGCAATAGAAAAGACCGTTTATTGGCTTAAAAGTGAGATGGCCTTTGAAAAAGGTGGATTCTTCTCCGGTATTGACGCCGACAGTGAAGGACAAGAAGGAGCGTTTTACCTGTTTAGCAAAAGTGAAGTTTTTGACGTTCTCGGAAAGAGTAGGGGGTTGATGTTTGCTAGTGCTCATGGCGTTTCCGAGCAAGGTAACTTCAAGGGCAATCTATCTGTGATTACGGGGCGAAAAAAGCCAACCAACGTCTACGAACAAAAAGAGTTGGAAGGTATGCGCGCGGAGTTACTTGCCTATCGCAATAAGAGGGTAAAGCCGCAAGTAGACCAAAAACAACTAGCGGCTTGGAATGCTTTGACAATCTCTGGGCTTTGCAGAGCTTATCAAGTTTGCGGTGAAAAAGAGTACCTCGACCTTGCGATAGAAACCGCTCATTTTTTAAAGACAACGATGATTTCGGGGACGCAAGTGTATCGAATGTCGCAAGATGGTACGCAAGTGAACAAAGAGGGGGTACTTCGGGACTACGCTTGCGTCACGCAGGCGATGTTGGATCTGGCGGAAACGATGGAAAGTAACGAGTGGTTCCAAAACGCGCGGGCACTATGCGACTCGATGCTTGAGAAATTTTACGACGATGAGAAAAACGTGTTTTGGGTCACCAGTAGTAGTGACGAACTTCTACTTTCTCGACGACCAGAATCGAACCAAGACGGTTCGATTCCCGCAGGGGCAAGTATTGCCGTGGATTGCCTCGTTCGAGTTGGCGACTGTCTGGCCATCGACAACTACCTACCCGTTATTGAGGCGTATCTCGGTAGTCGACTTCCAGGGAATCAAGGTACGGCTCTTGCGTGCTCATCCCTTTTGAGTGCACTCGACGGGTACTTACACAACAAAGTGGTTTATGTGACTAATGGCGAAGGGGCGTCTGAGCTAAGACAAACTGCGTGGCGATACGGAGGCGCCTCTGTCGTGGGAGAGTGGTTAGAGAGCTCGTTGTCTGTAAATAAAGACGACAGCGAAGGGAAAGCGCAAGCTTACCTTTGCAACAGAGGAGAGTGCCGATTGGCGACATCAAAGCCCGAAGAGCTTCTAAAAATGCTCAAGGAGTAGGTCGCACCTTTCAAATACGAGATTTCAAGTGGTAAGCTTGAACTATGCGTGGGGTGTTACTCTTTCTTTGTTTTGCAGCATGTGGGGATAAAAATGAGATCCCAGAGCTTGATGCGGGCTGTTTAGTAAACTGTAGCGAAGAGATTTGCGGCGATGGGAAAGTCTCAGGTGTCGAAGAATGCGACGACGGAGGAGTCGCAAACGACAACGGTTGCAATAGTAGCTGTAAGCTTGATCAAGACGACGACGGGATAGCTGATTCCTCGGACAATTGCCTGCAAGTCGCTAACTCTGCGCAGGAAGACTTAGACGCCAACTCCGTTGGGGATGCTTGTGATGATGATGACGACGGCGATGGCGTAGTAGATACAGCAGATCTCTGCCCTGATGGGGTGGTAGGCGTAACGACTGATGAAGACCGAGACGGCTGCTCTGATGTAGCCGGCGGACCAGAGGACAATTGCCTGCGTAGCGTTACCAATAGCTGTTTGAACTACGACTGCCAAAGCCAAACTGAAATTCCTGTACTTGAGTGTGAAGCATTGCTTGAAATATTCAGGGTTACCAACGGTAATGCATGGACAACCAACTCCGATTGGGGCACAGCAGGGCCGTCGCAATGGTTCGGCGTGACCGTGTCCTCGGGGACCGTGATTAATCTGAGTCTTCCCAACAATAATCTCGTCGGAGTTATCCCTCCTGAAATCGGCGACTTGGCTGGTTTGCAAAGTCTGCTTTTGGCAAGCAATACGTTGTCGGGAACAATCCCTACGTCTATCGAAAACCTCTCCGAGCTACGCCAGTTGTATTTGTACAATAACCAACTTAGTGGCACGCTTCCAGGAGAAATATTTGAACCACCTTTGATGGCGACCGTTAACGTTTCAAATAATCAACTTACGGGGACGATTCCCGCTTCGATTTTGTCCATGTCGAATCTGGGAATTCTTGCACTGGCTGGTAACTCGCTCTCTGGGTCTTTAAGCGGCCTTGTTGGAATCAACTCCGAAGTTTTCAGTATTAATGTCGCAAGAAATCAATTTACAGGAACGGTTCCCGTGGGTTTTGGGAGTTATACTTCGTTGTCTGACCTTAATCTGAGCGGCAACAATCTTACGGGAAGTTTGCCCAGTGACATTGGAAGTCTAAGTTTTATTATTCGATTGAACGCCAGCAGTAACCAGTTGTCAGGCTCGATACCGTCCACGTTTGGCACCATGAATCAGTTAATGGAGCTTTACTTGCAAGATAATGCGCTGTCTGGGGCTCTGCCTGCGAATTTGTACTCGGACTTGTCCGACAGTCTCGTAATGCTTGGCTTAAGTGGCAATGGATGCTTAACCGCTCAGGGGCTGCTATTTTCTGGTTGGCTTTCAAGTTTAGACCCCAATTGGGCCGGCGGTTGTCCGTAGCATGAAAGTTTACATTATACGGCATAGTTGGGCCGTCAGCGCGCAGAACTCGGCGGGGGTGGACAGAGACCGATGGCTTACCCTAAAGGGCCGCAGAATTGCCGAGTCCGTAGCTAGCACTCTAGCAGCAAAGAACCTTACACCAGACCTTATTTTGGTAAGCCCCTACGCACGAGCGTTACAAACGGCAGAGATCGTTGCGGCCGGTATAGGATTCAACGGAATGCTTTCCGTGACACAGTCATTGATTCCCTCTGATGACACCACTGACATAGAATCGATACTTGCTTCTATTCCTGATGAGCACACGGTGATTCTTTTTAGTCACGAACCCATGGTTTCGTCGCTAACAGGAATGATGACTGGTACATTTACTGGCTTTCGTCCAGGTCAAGTACGCTTGGTAGAGCACTCCGAAGTCCAATGGTCCTTCGATCCAAACGAAGCTAGTCCAGGGAGTCTTTGATTCGTTCGAACAAGCCGCGTTTTCCATCGGAGACGTTACCGCCTTCAATCTCCGCAAGTTCTCGGTAAAGCTCTTCCTGTCTTTTTGACAACTTTTTGGGAGTTAGAATTTTGAATTGGACCACGTGATCGCCGCGCCCTCTACCATTGAGTGTTGGAATGCCCTGTCCTTTGAGAACTTTTACATCACCGGACTGGCATCCTCGCTTAACCTCTACTACCTCGGTAGCAGTACAGTTATCCTCCAAGGTAGGGACGTCAACCTGGGATCCCAACACGGCTTGCGCAGGAGAGATCAAAATCTCGGTAAGAATATCAGCGCCCTCCCTGTGGAAACGTTTGTCTTTTTTTACTTTGACACCGACATGCAGATCGCCGTGAATTCCACCTTGGAGTGATGGCTCACCTTTGCCTTGAACACGCAAGGTTTGTCCATGTCGAATTCCTGCCGGAAACGTCACTTTCACCTTCGATTGTTCAGCGACCAGCGCCGTGCCACGACAAGTGTTACAAGGATTAGTAATCACCACGCCTTTGCCGCGACATTGGGGACAGGTGGTTTGCACCATGAAAAAGCCTTGAGACATCATTACCTGTCCCGCTCCACCGCACGAACCGCAGGGATTGGGTTTTTTCCCATCACTGGTGCCAGTGGCTTTGCACGAGGTACAAGCTTTATGCCGCTTTACTTTGATGTCCTTTTTCGTTCCCCATACGGCCTCTGCAAAGGAGATGGACGCAGTAACTCCGATGTTGTCTCCAGGTGGTGGTCCTCGTCTTCGAGATCTACCAAATGCATCTCCAAAGAGATCTCCAAAAGCCGAAAATATATCGTCAACGGAAGAGAATCCAAAACCTCCTCCAGGAGAACCATGCTGAGGGTCGACGCCGGAATGACCGAATCTATCGTATCTTTCCCGCTTTTCTCCGTCAGACAAAACCGCATAGGCATTGGCGGCTTCTTTGAACTTTGCTTCCGCTTCAGGGTTGTCCGGATTGTGATCGGGGTGATGTTTCTTAGCTAAAGCGCGATAAGCTTTCTTTATCTCGCTTGCTGATGCGTTCTTTGAAACGCCAAGTACTTCGTAGTAATCTCTCATGTAGAGCCTTAAAGGCCATTTGGCCCTTCACAGACATAATCAGTCGAAGCATACTTGTCAAGACGCGAATGGAAGACAGCGAAATACGGAGCAAGATTGAGGAGGAAATCAGCCAGGTAATCTCCACGCTTGGCACTTCTGCTAGCCAGCATCATGATTTTGTGAGGATTGTCTGTCGCGTGTCTCCTTACTGCGGGCAGTTACTTCTTCAAGACTCGAAACGGCTGCATCGAGTCACGAGTGCGAACAGCCAACGGCCCATCTCGGAGCTACTTGAGGATATTGGTACTCATAAGTCGACGGACGCTCTTGATGACGCTCTACGGAGGGTACGCAACGACGAATTTGTCCGTCTCACGTACATGGAGTTTGCCAGCCGAGCGCACGCAGAGGTTGGTAGGGCACTCTCAAACTTAGCCGATGCTGCTCTGGAAGCTTCTCTTAGTCATCACTATCAACTGCTTGTGGAGAAGTATGGTGAACCCTCGATTGAAGGGCCTTATTGTCCCCCGTACCTTGCAATCCTTTCGTTGGGGAAGCTTGGAGGACAAGAGCTAAACTTTTCATCGGACATTGATGTAGTTTGCGTCTACCCATCTGACAAAGGCAGCGTTGGCGAGATATCGCTGCATGAATTTTTCTCTAAGTTGGTTGTCGCGGTGACCGGCTCCATTGCTACAGTAACAGAAGATCAGTTTGTGTTTCGCGTCGACCATCGGCTAAGACCAGAGGGGGCCTCTGGTCCTATGGTGAATTCACTCGCTGCAATGGAACGTTACTACGAGAGTTGGGGGACTTTTTGGGAGCGTTTGGCTTGGCAGAAAGCTAGAGTATCTGCCGGGGATAAGCTTTTGGGCGAGCGCTTAATTTCGATGCTTCAACCGTTTGTCTATTCGTCACGACACAACGTGATCGCCGAGATTCAAAGTTTACACCAGCAAGTCGTTGCCCAAACAAAGCTTCACGATTCTCAGAGTACCAATTTAAAAACAGGGGATGGTGGAATACGTTCCATTGAGTTTTTTGCTCAGAGCCTGCAACTTTTGCATGCACGAAGAGACAAAGCCCTTCGTTTGAGGGGCACTAGAGAGACGCTAGAGGGCTTGTTTGTCTCTGGTTTTTTGTCGGCGATGGAGCATCGCCATCTTCGCGAATCGTACGACTTCTTTCGTTTGCTCGAACATTTGCTGCAGTGGCAAAAGGGTCAACAAACGCAAGAGTGGCCAGCGAATGAGGTACGTCGTTTGGAGCTAGCGACTCGGTTGGGTGTGCCTACTGACGAACTACAAGTCCGACTAGAGGAAAGCCGTCAAAAAGTATCCATGTTGTTTGCAGAGCTGGGAACGACCCCACAGTCTACGGCGTCGGCGAGTATCTTTTTAGTAGGACAGCCCGGCTCGCAGCAACTTAATAAAGCATGCGAAGAGTTTGGTTTTGACCCCCAAATCATGTCTAAGAACATCACTGTGGCGCGGACGGTGACGAATGGAACATTTTCCTACGGCGCTAGCTCTAGCGAGTTGGAGTTGGCCAGAAATATTATTGTTAGCTGTAGTAGTGCACCGTCTCCGGACCATGCCTTTGGTGGGATGGTTCGTCTTTTGGGACGCAAAAGTTGGCCAGCTTTGGCTCGCTTTCTGCGACAGAATTCTGCAGGGCTTAGATTACTCACGACCATTCTCGGTGCGTCAGACTATTTAGGAAAAATGCTTGTCGATGGACCTAACGTCTTAGAAACGTTGACCGCGCCACTTCTCAGGTTAGGCAGCTATAAAGACCGTTGGGCCAGTAAGCGCAAAGAGGAAACGGGTGACCCCGAAGCGTTTTGGAACGAATTATCCGCTTTTAAGCATCAATCCGTTCTGAGGATTGCACTGGCTGATCTTGCGGGCGCTCCCCCCTCCGCAACCTGTTTGCGACTGTCCGAACTCGCAGAGGACGTTTTAGCGATTGCTTTCGAGTTTGTAAGGAGTCAATCCGAAGAAAGGTATGGGGCGCTCACGAATGAGCGAGGAGAAACGGCTCAGATTGGTTTCGTTGCATTTGGGAAACTGGGAGGACGAGAGTTAGGATACGGAGGCGACCTCGATGTGGCCGTCGTTCACGATGCAAAGTTCTCGGAACGTGAAAAGTACGATGGAGAAACCGTCGTTGCGCGATTGGTTCAACGCGTTATTCGAGGACTTGGAACGCTTCATCTTTCCGGACGCATTTATGAAGTGGACATGCGTCTTCGACCCTCAGGAAGTCATGGAACGCTAGTAACTACCATCGATAGCTGGCGCCGCTTTTACGACGGAGATATTGAAACATGGCAGTGCCTTGCGGCTAGTAAAATGCGACCGCTGCATCATTCCAAAGTGGCCGCGCTCGCCACAACGCTTGCCCATGAGTCGGCCAGGAAAAATGCGCAACAGAGGCCAAGTAAGTTCATCGCGGAAGTCCGAGAAATGAAGCGCCGCGTCGAACGGGAACGAGGGGGGCACGAATTAGCTTTTAAGACCGCAGCGGGTGGCCTTATGGATCTAGAGTTCATCGCTCAGGTTGGCGAATTGTTCAAAACCAACATCGAAAGTTCGACCGCTGAGTCGTTGGGTCGCAATTGGCAGGACGCAAATTTGGTGACGAATTATTGGTTTCTGAGACGAATTGAAATGAATCTCCGTTTGGTCAATAACTCTAGTGCTGAGATTTTGCCAAAACGGGACAAGTTACAACGCATTGCGCGAAGCTGTGGGGAGACGTCGCCGGACGAATTTTTGCTTCAAGTAACTGAGATAATGAAGCAAAACGCTGCGTGTTTTTCTTTGTTTACCCAGACGTTTGACCATACTTCATCGACTTGAAATGAAAGGCCCTGGGGGGTAAGTTGCAGTGTGAAAATTCAAAAGTTAGACAAGATCTGGATCGACGGCGGACTAATTGATTGGGACGACGCAACAGAGCATGTTCTATGCCACACGCTGCACTACGGTCTTGGTGTTTTCGAAGGAATTCGAGCTTACAAGCGCGGTAACGGAAAGACAGCGATTTTCCGATTGCAAGAGCACATCGACAGACTGTTCGAGAGTGCGTTGATCTGCACTATCGATATTCCCTACACTCGAAAAGAAGTTATCGACGCGTGCATAGAAGTTTTGAGAGCCAATAAGATGGACAGTGCTTACCTCCGTCCGATCGCTTATCTCGGCAGCGGAGTGTTGGGCCTAGGGTCGCTCGATGCACCAATTCGAACCGCGGTAGTTGCTTTCGAATGGGGAGCCTATCTGGGCGAAAAAGGATTGAACGAAGGGATTCGTTGCGTGGTGTCTGGATACCGACGTGGAACCGCAGACTCTTTCATGTCCAAAGGAAAAATAAATGGACAGTACGTGACATCGATTCTGGCGAAACGCTTGGCGTTAAAATCAGGTTTTGATGAAGCGATACTTCTCGACTCTGAGGGAATGGTGGCGGAAGGATCTGGCGAAAACCTTTTCATCGTCAAAGATGGAACCATCTACACCGCACCTACATCAGCTGCGGTGCTCGCTGGCATCACGCGGGACACGTTGATTCAGCTTGCCAGAGAAGAAAACTATGAAGTCGTCGAACGAAAGTTCACGGTTGATCAAATGTACTGCGCTGACGAGGTGTTCATGACGGGGACAGCTGCCGAGGTAACTCCTGTACGGGAGATTGATCATCGTAGAATAGGCAGTGGCAAAGCTGGTGAAGTAACCAAAAAACTTCAAAAGCGGTACTTCAATGTGGTCAAAGGTACCGACGACGGCCACGAAAACTGGCTTACCTACATCTAGCAGTCGCAAATTAGGTTTTCAGCTTAGTCTTCTGTCCGTATAATTATCTTATGCGGGGGATAATGGTTTTGGTTTGTCTATTTTTTGCTGGTTGTTCGCTTGAGGCCGTTGATGGTAGCGGCGGCGGCGGCGGCGGCGGTGACGGTAGTGGCGGCGGCGGCGGCGGCGGAGGCGGTGGCGGGGCTAACCAATCCGGATTCTTTGGTGAATGCGTTGATATTGGAACGCCAGGTCTTTCCTCTCACAATCCTGGAACCGGTTGTATGAATGGTGGCTGTCATGATGGAACTACACCTCCAACGATGACGGTGGCAGGAACACTGTACGATGCAGCCAGCGGTGGAAACACAGTCGCTGGTGGGACCGTTCATCTTGAGGACTCAGCGGGGAATCCGATCACACTTATTACGGGTAGTACTGGCAATTTCTATTCGACAGATCCAATTGCTTTTCCCGTCAAAGCGGGAGCATCTTCATGTCCAAGCGCCAAAGAGATGAGTAACATGGTCACGCAGAATGGTGGTAACTGCGCCCAGAGTGGTTGCCATGTTGCTGGCATGCGTATCTTTGTCGAGCCTTAGTTGACGCAGAGCTCTACGGTTTTGATACCAAGAGTTCCACTCGCCCGTTCAATATCGACCGCGGTCAGACTTGGAGAATTGTTCGGCTGCAGATGTGCGGACCAGTCGAATGAAAACCACTTGTAGGAAAAGTCGACCGGTACAAGCATCTCAGGGGTGAAGCCTGCAACCTGAGACTCGGCCTTCATGCGAGAACTTCCCCCAATTCCTCTGGCGTTGACGTGGAGACTAGCGCTTGTGAAGCTAAGCCCATTGACGTTAAAGCGCACTCGTACGAAGTCGTTGCCATTGAGTGACACCGCCACACCGTTGTCGATATCGGTTACGCCAAAAGCTGAGCCTACGCAGAGTTGGTCGCCAACGGAATAGTTGCAGTTGGCATCCCAGTGATCCAATCTAACAAATCCACTTTGAAAGCTGATTTGCCAAAGTTTGTAACCGGGTCCGTTGTCGCAGAGCATGGAGAACGAAGAACTTGCCGCGTCGGTGGGGGCCGCGTCGGTGGGGGCCGCGTCGGTGGGGGCCGCGTCGGTGGGGGCCGCATCGGCAGAGGGGGCGTCTGTTAGCGGACTGGCGTCTATCGAAGCAGTCGCATCCTGACTCGGTGAACCATCCGTATTGGCTCCAGCATCATGATTGGTGGGACCACCGTCGACTGTGGCGCAGACGGTTCCACCACAGTCTTTTACCTTGTTGTCACTTGTGAACGGAACATTGGCACAACCGACGACGAATACAAGTAGGACAACAAGACGCACCGAGTGGTTCTAGCACTGCTCTCAGAGACTGCAACTACTATTTCTTAGCCCCATCCTGAGCTTTCTTGAGCGCTTTTAATTCGTGTTCGGCGCGAATTTTGTGTTGCCTTTGCGGATTCTTAATCTTTGTGTAGCGCTCAAAATATGCGATTGAGTTAGTGTAGTCTTTCTTCTTTTTGTACATCAGCGCGATGTCAAAAAGAGCACCAGGGTGTTGTGGTGCAAGCGTTAGAGTTTTTAAGTAAGCTGCGATCGCTTTATCTGTCAGGCCGCCATATCTGTATGCCGCGCCAAGATTGAATCGATATGAAACGTTGTTGGGATCTTTGGCGATCGCTCTTTCAAATGCATCTGCTGCTTTTCGGTAGAGCTTGGCCGAACGGTAAGCAACTCCCAAATTGTTGAGCAATCTGACGTTGGTTGGGTCTAAAAGCTCCGCTATTTCCAGTGCTTTGACTGCTTCTTGAAACTTTCCGTTTTTGCGCAGTACTGTTCCGTAATTGGCGAGAGTGTCAGCATCTTTGGGAAGCTTTTCTACGGCCTTCGCAAGTGTTTGTTCAGCTAGTATTTTCTTGCCCATTCGATATTGCGCCATTCCTAGATTGGCGAGCAAGTTTCCACTTGTTGGGTTTAGCGCATGGGCTTTTTCGTAGGCGGTGAGCGATGCAGAATAGTTTTGGGTTCTACGGTGTACGTGGCCAAGCGTTGCCCATGCAGCGCCAAAGTCAGGGTTAATCTTTAAGGCCTGCTCTAAGCTTTTTTGCGCTTCTTTGTACTTACCGGTGTTTTTATAGGCCACTCCCTTATTATAGTGTTCCTTGGCCGTTTCGCTTGGGACTTCTGCAGCAGCGACGAAGGAGAAGAGTATCGAAAGAACGAAAAGAAAATGCCTCACCTGTCGATGATAAGCTAAGGGGAGGTTGCTGACAAATGCGTGGATAGAGTTAACGTGCAGAAAAGATTGGCGTATGGAAAGTCTCGCGCTACACCCGATTCATGCGGATGTTAATAGTTTTGTCGATGGTTGTTTCCTGTAGCTCAGACAAGAAAGAGGAATCATTATCTAGTGGTACGTCTCTCCCTATCGGTAGTTCGTTAACCATTGAGGCTTCCGCTGACGCGGTGGTAAAAGAAGACATGCCAGGTTGGTTTTCCTTAAAAGATGGGAAAATTCGCGCTCAGATCAAGAAACGCAAATTTGGCAAGGCCACGTCTGCAGACGCGCTGGCAGAAGCCATGTGCAAAGGCAAGGAAATTGACGTGGCCAAAGGTGATACTCCAAGCGGTCACTTTGTGTCTTGTCGAGGACCTGGTTCCGCTGAGGTCGGCGGTAAACGTTTAGAAACTACCACGGTAGCAACGGTCGTAAACGTTGCCGATGAACAATGGGAATGTCGTTTTGAATACGATAATGCCGCTCGCGCGGCTGAGGCGTTGCAGCTTTGCAAGAGCATGCGGCCCGCCAAGTAACTGAGTAGCTATTTTTGAAATAGCCCAAGCGCTTGCTTCACGCTTGCGACTCTAATTAGCTTGATACCTCTGTGCTTGTTTTTGGATAGTTTCGCGGCTGCGGGAATGACGCAACGTGAGAACCCAAGGTTCTTCGCTTCTTTAATTCTGGATTCTAGTTGCGCAACGTTGCGTACTTCACCGGATAGACCGACTTCACCGATGCACATCACGTCAGGTGGAATGCACTTGTCTAGAACCGCAGAAGCGATGGCTAGCGTAATTCCGAGATCTAAGTCGGGTGCGTTAATTTTTAGTCCGCCAGCCAAACTTACAAACACGTCAGAGGCGAGGGCGTTCAAACCGCCACGTTGCGCGAGAATCGCTAGTAACAACGCGACTCTATTGGTATCTACCCCAAGCGTAACCCTGCGAGGCATACCATGGGTTTGCGGTACCACTAAAGCTTGTACTTCGGCGAGTAGGGGCCGCGACCCTTCGATGCATGCCACCACACATGAGCCTGGGACGCTGCTGTTTCTTTGTTCGAGTAAAAGGGCGGACGGGTTTTCGATGGCATGAAGTCCGCTTGCCTGCATTTCGAAGACGCCTAATTCGTGCGTAGAGCCGAATCGATTTTTATGGGATCTGATGACCCGATAGTTGGACTTGTCATCGGAGAAGTACAGAACCGTATCCACCATATGTTCAAGCAACTTTGGCCCTGCAATTTCCCCCCCTTTGGTAACGTGGCCAATGAGAATCATAGAAACGTCGTTCTTTTTGGCGTAGTTCATTAGCTGCATAGTGCATTCACGAATTTGGCTTACCGTACCAGCTCCGGAAGCGGTAGCTCCTTGCAGTGTCTGCACTGAGTCGATCGCCACGACAGCGGGAGAAAGCTCATCTACTACTGAAAGAATTTGTCCAATGTCCGTGGATGCCACGATATGGAAGCGTGGGTTGTCGATGCCAAGTCGAGCGCACCTCAGTCCGCTTTGGTTCACCGATTCTTCCCCGGTAACGTAGAGAACGTCTACTTGGTGATTGGTCGCTACTGAAGAAAGCAACTGAGAAACCAATGTCGATTTTCCTATTCCGGGACTGCCGCCGAGAAGGGTCATCGAACCAGGGACCAGTCCTCCGCCAAGAACTCTATCTACTTCACCAATACCTACCGAAACTCGAGGGATGTCATTTTTTAAGACGGCATCGCTAATGGAGATGGCTGATATTTTGGTTTTGCTCTTAGGGGTCTTGGTCTTTGTTTTTGCTTTTAGGCTGTCCCATTCTCCGCATTGCGGGCACTTGCCCATCCACTTTAACGTTTCCGCCGCGCACGAGCTGCAAACGAAAGACTCTTTTGCCTTAGCCATACATTACACTATCGAATGGGGCTGACAGCGGTTGCTGCCCTATTTTGACTTAGTTTCAACTTCGTCTTCAATATATTCTGCTCTTGCAGAGGTCATTCCTTGCGGAGGAGCGGCCAATGTTCTCATTGTATATCGAACGCCAAAGAAACCTACTGCAATAAATGGAATCGGAAATAGTGACCAGAGAAAGAACGCCCAACCAACACTTCTGTCGCGAATGGCTTTCCAGGGCTTTTCAGGATTGACCCAACAGTTGGTTTTCGTGCCTGGAGGATTTCTGCGGACTACCTTCTTCTTTGACTTGTAACCGCTGGAACTCGATCCGGATAAAAGGTCTTCAGTATTGGATATGAAGTGGAATCCATTAAAATCGTATCGATAGACTATCTCGACGCTGTAAGTGTCGCCATCACTGCTATCATGGGTTTTTACGCGACTGGAAATGATTTGGGCGGGAACTTTTTCCCACGTATTGACGTCGAATTTCTTTTTCCATTTAGCGCCAAAGTATACTCCAACTCCTAGTCCAGCAATTAGGAATGCTCCAAAGAATGCTAACCATAGATAGACGAACGACCGTTCACGCTTGGTAATTGCTAGGTGCATTAGTCCTAGACCGATTAGTAGAAAACAAAGTGGCAGAAGTACCTCGACGTTCCAAAACGGAGAGTCCCAAACAGTTTGGTCACGAACGATCCAGACCGACTCTTTAGGATTGTCAGGATTGACTCTGCAAGTCTCTTGGTCTGTGGTTTGCGCAAGAACGCGCTTTTGGTAGCGGTAGGAGAGGTCTCCGAAATCTTCAGGGTTGGAGACTTTGTTGCCGGCAGGAGTTAGTTGCCTGCCGTGAAGGGTTTCTCCCGCCCATTCATACGAATAGCTAAGGTTTGCTGCGAAGGATGAGCCCGCCGCTACGACCTCGAATTCGTTAATGGTACAACTCACCGAGTGCCATTGGTGAAACGTTGCTTTGGCCTCCAAGTTTCTTATTCCGGAGACGGCCGCCAGTAGAGATATAAGTATCCAAATTAGTGCAAACGCAAAAAGCCCTTTTCGTTGCCCTCCACTCAACACTTCTCTAGAATATCACATTTATTCTAGAATTTTAGGCCGACTCTGGTTTGAATCGTATGCGCAATTTTCGCACCACCCGTGTTGGTGAGGTAGCCAAAACCAGGTCCACCTTGCGCCGAGTCGTTTTCTGGATGGTCCATAGCTCCACCGGGAAAGTATACGCCGTACGCCATGCCGGCAATGAAACTGTCAGTTTCATACGCAACGTCAAAGTCGAGTTCCACACCTAAGAACGCCTTGTTGCCCGGAGTCGAGATGGGTTTGTTCGCAAAACTGATAATCGATTGAAAATCGAGCGCGAAGTTACTAATTTTGTAGGTTGCTTTGGGTTTGATGTACGTGGCGTTTCTAACGCTGCCAATAAGTTCTCTGAAGAGAATCATATCGACGTTATAGGCTCGGTTGAACGTGAAGGCGTTCATTGTGGTATCACCAAGTCCAGGGAATGGTCGCGCTTGCGAAATGTGGGTGGTTCCCTCTACAGGGTTGTCCCATTGATCACCTGTTGCAAAACCTAGCTCGAGTGACGTTTTTAGATCGTCTTCTAGGAATTTGTAAGATGCTCTCGCCACGCCGCCAACTTGCCTGACGTTAATTTCTGTATTGATCCCAGCGTCAGAGAGCTCTCCGATGCTACCTAGTACCATCGCCAGTTCTGCTTCAAAGGTGAAGTCATCTTTGGCCAGGCGCACCCAGGCATCCGGCATGTAAAGCTTTGCGTCTCTCCGAACCAGATCACTGGCCACAGGTGGATTGCCTACGCCACCAGCATTGTTTCCAGTGTAATCCCAACCTTGTTTTCGGTACTGCAAGAAAAGCCCCCAGTTGAGAGCGAGTTCTTCATCGCGAACTTTTTTGTCGAAAAGTGCAGGGGCGTCGAATTGACCGATAGTGAAAGTCCACTGAGTGATGTCGGCGCTATTATCAAGATCCCATGGCTGACCAGCGAATCTACCGTTATACGCATCGGTTTGATCTGCAGCGATTCCTGAGCCTGGCCAGTCGAGTGCCACAGAGAACTGAGTTTTGGTGGTTGGTAAGGTAAATGCGAATTCAAGACGGTCCACGTTATCGCCAAAGTCATTGTCGATATCCATGGTGCCATGAACCGGATCGTTTTCACCGGCATGGGTTAACACTCCCATTCCCCAGTGACTTGGCATTCGACCAAAGCGAAGACGGCCGAGTGGTAGATTAACGTCAGCCCAAGCTCGCCGTACGACTATTGAGTCTCGAGTCGAGTTGTAGCCGGACAGAGGAGGAACTTGAGAGTTTGAAAAAACAGAAACAGGAGTGCTAGCAGGGTTGTTGCCGTCGAAAGAGGTGCCGAAAGGAGTGCTTCCGAGGACGAGATTATCAAGCACATCCATCTCGATATGAATTTTTGTGTTTTCTGTTAGGTTGATGGTCGGTTCTAAAGACAACCTCATATTGGCGGTACCAATTTTGTCACTGCACGGGGCGCTGCTACCCGCATTACATCCGTTAGGTTCTGGGAACGGAGCTCCACCTAGTGCTGGATCGTCATCAAAACCCAAGTTAAGTCTTTTAAACCAGTCGGTTCGAAATCGAAGGTAGCCGTTTAGCTCCAGTAACTCGTAACGAGCCCCAAGGGTTGGCAGGACTCGAGCCGCAGGAAGTTCGGCTGCGATAGGATCCCCTTGCTCTGCAGGTCCTTCCTTGGTCGCGTTGGCTCCTTGCCCTGGCTGTATTGGCGGGGCCATTGGTTGTTGACCCGCCTGAGCGAACGCGGAAGTCGTATATAATGTTGCCCCCACAAAAATGAAGGTTAGCAGTCGAGTTGTCATACCCGTGTTTGTCATAGAAATGAGCCTCATGGTTCGCCGAAAGCGTTAAAATTGCTGATTTAGCTCGCGGAATATAGGCATTGTTGCTCTAAATCGTCAAACCTGGCCTCCCTCTTATTTGGAAACCACCCGAGAGACGCGACTTGGGAAATGAGGAAGATTCCGCAATAGGCTTGAAAGCCAATGAATAGTTTGTCACAAGAGACAACGAATGGTGAGTAAAGGAGTCAAACCAGCGTGAAACGTTACTTACTTGTCATTTTCTGTTTGGCTTGTTCCCCGACGCGAACCATCGACAGATCCGTGAAAAGGCTGCCATCAGGGCCTGTGCACGTTCCTCAACCGGTACTTACCGATGGAAAATTCGCTATCGGGTGGTTTTGCCCAAAGTTGTCGGAGGGGCGTGCGGGAGTCAGGCCGCTTGGGCTTATTGATGAAACCGTCGTGGAATCTAACGAATTTGTAGATGTTGGAGCGATGGATGTCATTGGGCCACTTGGCTACCGCGGCACCTTTGAGCCATTTGGAATGTTCAAACGAGATCTCGTTGGCTCTTACCGTGGGGCGGAAATTTGTCGCGTGTCGCAAGAAAGCACGGAGTTATCTCAAAGTTGCCAACGCGCCGTTTCTGGTTGTGGAATTGCTGTCGGCTATTGGAACGAGGCAAGAAAGCGCACGCTCAATGATCCCGCCAATGTCTGCGTCACCGAAAGTGGAGTAGCGGTTGGTACACAATCGTATCATTGGAACCGCAACGCTCTTGAAAAAGGGGAGACGGCTGAATGCAACGATGCCGCCATTGCCGGACCTCGTACTTTCATCGCCGCGGTTGCGTTTAGCATTCCGGAGCTTCCTCATCTGATTTTCCTCGAAGCCGATGAGCTGATAATTTACCGCCATGAAGCTGCTAACGGAAACTACGTGCTTTGGCAAAAGCTTAAGCTGTCCGAGCCACTTCCGGCTTAAAATATTTGGATAAAAGCGTGTGCCAGAAATCGATAATACCAGGGTCGCGTTCTGCGATAAATCGTCTATGAATCAGCCAGCGCTCTTTCATGGCAGGATCTTCTACAATACCAGGTGGCAGCGATAGCTCGGGTTCAAGCTTTCTCATGGCGTTGGGTAAACCGAAAAATGGTGCCAGAGGATCAAGCTTTTCGTTTTGTACGGCAGGCCACGATACAGGAGTCTTGCCGTATCCTTTTCTCGCTTCCTCCGCAGCAATGGCGCCGGCACAATAGACTAGAAACGAAACTACAATTTCGACTTCGTTGGTCTTGGGGCTGCTCTCTAGCAGTTGAATCAAGCCAAAGGTAAACGCAGCCAGAGATGCTGGATTCCAACTTTCACCATCTCCTTTGGTCGCGAATATTTTGCTAACGATCGCTCGCGAAATTTCTTTGTCTCGTAGCGCGGGAAGACTTCTGGACCAGTCTATTGGCCCTGTACCAGGTGCCAGAAGTGTGACCAGTGGTGCTTGCGAAAGTATCGAATGTACGACCGTTTGCTGTTCTTTTCCCAGAAGAAGCACGTCCGCCTTGGTGTATTCTACTTCCTCTTTTACTCGCCTGAGTCCTGACATTCTATAGAGTCGCTTGGGAGCATCTTGTCCCAAAAATTCATCTTTTCCTGTCCACCATGAGAGCTTGACGTCTTTGCGAAACACGCTCCATATGTTGTGAAGAAGCGCATAACGTCCGAGTGCTCGCATTCGTGTCCAGTCCGATGGCAAATGGCACATTCGAGCCGCGTGGCGTAACATTCTTTTTCGATGCCTTTCCGTTACGGGCCAAGAGTCGGCAAGCGGGTGAGACGTCACTAAAACATTGTAAATAGCACAAAGTAGATGCACGTCCGCCGCGGTCATCAGCATAATGGGAGGATCTACGACGACTCCACGAAGAATTTCAGTTCGTGCTTGGTCAATTTTTTCCGTTTGTAAACTTGCATGAGGAAGTTGCGTTGCAAGTTCGGCGCATTGTTTGTAGCTAAGTGGATTGCCAATGGTCATCGGCCCGCCCGTTACAAAAGGGACTCCGAACAACTCTAAGAAGGTTTCGAGGTTCTCCATTAGTCGTCGGCCACGGGTAGTGCTTTCTCATCTAGGGGACCGATTCCCCACAACGCAAAGCGGTTAAGATCTTTGTTTCTTACTTCTGCTGCCGCAAGCTTGGTCGCGCTGTAGTCAATGCCCACCGTCTTTGCAACCGGCATCTGCGAAAGGGTCGATCGTTCAAAACTCACAAGGTCGGAAGCTTTTAGTTGAAAGCGTTGTCCGCCGTTAGTAAACACGGTGAGAAGGCCTTTTTCATGTCCCAAGAACTGCGCCGCTACAGTCGCAGAAACCCGAGGGAGAAGTTCTTGGCCTAGTGGAATCAGCACGCCAATGGCAAACTCCCACAACAGCGTTCCTAGCGGAAATGGATCCGTAGTTTTGGGATGAGTTACCAAGAAACCATGGTTCGTTGCTGCAATTTTGTACTCAGCAAGTTGGCTGCCAGGGAGAAAGTGAGTGATTCTGCGAATTTGATCCGCGTGCTCTAGTGGCACCAGTGCTCCGGCAACGTATTTGCTGACATCATGGTTGGCGCCAAGTCGCAGGGGCACTTTAACTTCTTCCATTGCCGCAGTATGGAGCTCTGCAGCAATCACTGGCGCATTGTCGATAGTGGGAGTCGTCAGTTTCGCGATTGGAGCGAATGATTCCAAGTTGGGAATGGTATCGACTCGTTTGTCTTTCCCCCAAAAAAGAACAAGTGCACCATCGGCAAAAACGTTTTGGCAAGAAGCCAATCGCATAAGGTGTTCAAACCCAAACTCAACCGCCGAACGTGGCCCATCTTTGGCAAAGGCAGTGATTCCGGGAACGCTTTCAAACAACGCTATGATTCTTTCGGGGGCTCTTTGAAGAGAGACCAACATGTAGCCTTCCGTAACGGCAAAGGCTGAGTCACTCTTAGGATGAACAAGAGCCACGTTGGCTGCCACGCGATTTCGGTAGAGGTACCTGATGACGCTGTCGGCGAGCCCGAATCGTACGGCGAGAAATCCATCGCTAAATAGCTTTCCTTTCGTTTGCCGAGGCGAAAGTTTTGTGATTAGCGAGAGAAGAGAGATGTCTTCAGAGGATGTAAGAAATACCTCATGGGTTGTGTCGTAGAGTAAAAATGCAGCGTTAGCTTGCATATTGATTTCTGGTACATCGTAACCAAAAGGAGACTTTTCATCCCTGTATTTCACAAAGTGAGTCTTGTTTCCGGTGAAGGTTACTCCTCCGGCAAGCCGGGCGATACGGGCCATGTTGTCCGACGTGTAGCTGGATGTCGTTGGGACGGACACCAAAAAAACCGTACTTTTGAGTTTTGTCTGGGCTGACATAAGGCGAAGGTCCTCGCCGAACTCGTCAAGGGACTCGTTAGAAGCGTAAAGCCTTAGCCATGTCACAATCCCTTCAATGGAAGTAAATAGCAGAACTAAGCGCTTTCCAAGGGCAATTCCGCGCTCATCCGCGGCAACCCCAGGGGTGCGAAAGCGGCTTTGTCCAAGAGCTACACGTTCTAGCATAGCTTACTATAAACTGCATGGGACCAGCTTAGCAATTGACTGCCGCTTTAGTTAGCAAGAGATTGCAAGCCGCGTATAATAAGGATGCAATGAGCCTTTTAATGCAGCTATTTTCCTCTGACTTCAGAGGGGCCAAAAAGGCTGAGGCCGAAGGGGACTACGCCAACGCGGCGTTACTTTATTCTCGCTCAGGTTCTGCAAGTAAGGCTGCGGAGCTGTATCTGAGACTAGCGAACATGCGTTCTGAGGACGACGAGAAGTTGCAGGCGTTGCGTGATGCCGAACTTGCGAACGAACGAAACGATAAAGAAAACAAAGCGGCATTAGCATCACAAATAAGTCATCGCATTGGTGAGGTATTGTTCGCACAGATCAGTAAACAGAAGATTGTTACTCCTGAAGACAAAAAGAAAGCTCTCGAGTGCGCTGAGTACTTAGCCGAAGGAGGAGATTACCTCCATGCGGGAGAGCTTGCTGAGTCTTGCGAGAAATTAGAGCTTGCTGCAGACTACTATCAAAGAGGTGGACACATTCACCGCATGGAGCATGTGCTGGGAATAAAAGAACATGCGCAATCGGTGACAGCAGCATCCGAAAGATCCTACGCTGACTATTTGTTTCACTACAAGTTGGGACAGAGGACTGCCGCAATGGAAGCGTTGCAAAAAGGAGCGGTTGTCGGTGAAAGTGGCAAAGCTCGTCGTATTCTTGCCGACTTGCAGTCAAAGCAGATAGGAGATGTGTTGGTGGTTTCTTCTTCGACCGGTAAACGAGTGATTTGTACCTGTCAGGACGAAGTCATCATAGGACGAGCTCCAGAGGTAACCGTGAGTTTCGCGAGCAGTAAACTTTCACGAAGGCACACGGCAATAAAGCGGGACCAAAGTGGCATCTATTGGATTTCCGACTTGGGTTCTCGCAATGGTACGACAATGCAGGGCATGCCAATTTCGACCCCGCTTCGCCTTCCGCCCGAAGCAGAAATTATTCTCGGTGGAGATATTCGACTGAAAAGCCGTCAAGAAGGGGACGTCTTAGTTTTGACCACGGCTTGGGCCGGAAGGGACTATCAGCTAGTACTTAGTCCTAAGCATGCCGTGGTTCCTGAGGCAACGACTCACTTACCGACGACGTTGCTCTATGAGGGCAGCCTTCCGAGACTTCGTGTCGAACAGTCAATTGTCTTCAATGGTGAATCTATGGTGACAGGAGACATTGAACCTATTCGTGGCGATGCCATACGTCTGGCTCTTGATGAATGGGTGGTGCAATGAAAAAGCCTTGGAGACCCGGACGTCCGAAGACCCGCGTTTCAAAACCAGAGAAAGTCGTAGAAAACGAGCAGAAGAAGGTAGATTATCTAGCCTACCTGACAACGTTGGCGAAAGACGTCGCTGATGGAAAACGGACGGAAGTGGTTGGCTCGCGAGACTTTTGGATTGCCGTTGAGGCGCAAGAAAAAGACGTTGGAGAACGGGCGGCCATGCAGTGGGTCCGACGGTTTTCGCTTTATGATGATGTCAGTCGTGAAATACGTCTGACCTTGCTAAGGGATCTTGTAGATCGAGCGGTCGCAGTGGGAGATACTTCGTTAGCCATCGCGACTTGTGAACTACTCCTAGATGAGGGAGACCTGGCTCGACAAGGCACTCTCGCTCAACTGTACGAGTCTGCTGGTATGTGGCGAGAAGCATCTTCTTTGTACGAGCAGATTCTTGCACAAGACATAAATCATCCGAATGCCAGAGTACGCCTTGCTCACTTACGCAGCAAGCTCGGAGACAAAAGCGCTCACGCCTACGTGGGAGCGACTATGGCATCAATAGACGTTCGTGCTGCTGGAGACCGCTACCAGTTGATTCGAGAGCTCGGACGCGGCGGTGCAGGAATCGTTTACGAAGCGATGGATCTTGAAATTGGTCGTGGTGTGGCGATCAAAATGCTTCATCCTCACATCACCAAGAACGGCATGCAGGTGGAGCGATTTTTCGCTGAGGCTCGTACGACGGCATCCCTACGGCATCCCAACATCGTATCGATCTTTGATATCGTTCCTTCTAGCTATGCACTTATCATGGAGCTTGCGGCTGGGGGCACATTGAAAGAGCGACTTGGGCAAGGACGTCTGACACTGAGGGAGGCCATGGACCGTTATTGTCAACTTCTATCGGCATTGTCGGCGGCTCATCGCAAAGGCATCGCGCACCTGGACATCAAGCCAAGCAACCTGTTGTACCGCCGTGGACACGAACAGCTAGGTTCGGAAATTATGATCGGCGATTTTGGTATTGCGAGCTTGATGTCTGAGGAATCCACCGAAGCCAATGCGGGAACGCTGGCGTACATGGCGCCGGAGCAACGGGCAGGCAATGGCTCTATGGCTTCAGACGTTTATGCCGCAGGGTTAGTTCTGGCTGAAATGTTAGATCCAACGCTTACAGAACGAGGGTTCGAATCTGTTTCTCTAGAGCGGGTACTTGAGTCCGTGGAGCATGTGGCTCGTGAATGCCAAGACAATCTTTCCAGGTTGCTGAGAGAGGTTTTAACCGTTAATCCAGATGAGCGATGTTCGTCAAAGGTTGCACTGACAAGGGCTCAGACGCTGCGAGACGACGCAATGCGATTTAGTCCGAAACTAGCTTGATGCCTACATTGCTCAGAGCGCGAGGCACTGGCATACCGGGGACATGTCGACGCGAAAAGAGAAAGATAGCATCGGAGAAATTGAGGTACCAGCCGAGAAGTTGTGGGGCGCACAGACGCAACGATCGCTGCTAAACTTTGACATTGGTGAGGAAAAAATGCCCACCGAAGTTGTGAAAGCAATGGCTACCGTTAAACGAGCGGCTGCGGAAGTGAACCGTCGCCTTGACAGGCTCGACAGCAAAATTTGTGAAGCCATCAAACAAGCCGCGACGGAAGTCATGGAGGGAAAGCACGACGGAGAATTTCCTCTCTCGGTTTGGCAAACAGGTTCGGGGACTCAGACCAACATGAACGTTAATGAAGTTATCGCGAATCGCGCTTCTGAGATTCTTGGTGGCAAAAGGGGAAATAAGGAACCGGTCCATCCTAACGACCATGTAAATATGTCTCAGTCGTCTAACGACTCGTTTCCGACGGCAATGTCGGTGTCTTCGGTTGCGGTAGTCTCCGACAGGCTGGTGGTGCAACTTAAGCGTTTGCATCAAACGCTGTCCGCGCAAGCGGTCAAATGGGACAATATCGTCAAGATCGGCCGTACTCACCTAATGGATGCGACTCCTGTAACACTCGGACAAGAGTTTTCTGGCTACGCAGCGCAAACCGAAAAAGCAATACAGAAGATTGAGGCTTCCATGCCCCATCTAAGTGAATTGGCGATTGGTGGCACCGCGGTCGGTACCGGACTGAATACCCCTGCCGGCTGGTCAGAGCTGATGGCTGAAGAAATTAGCAAAATTACGGGGCGGTCGTTTTCATCTGCGCCGAACAAGTTTGAAGCTCTTGCCGCTCACGATGCATTCGTGGCAACACATGGCGCGATCAAAGTGGCGGCGTGCGCACTAATGAAAATTGCTAACGATATTCGGTGGCTGGGCTCAGGGCCTAGATGTGGTTTGGGCGAGCTAAGTCTTCCGGCTAATGAACCCGGCAGCTCGATCATGCCTGGCAAAGTAAATCCAACGCAGTGTGAAGCCATGACAATGATTTGCTCTCGGGTGATGGGAAACGACACTACAATGTCGGTGGCGGGAAGTTCAGGGAATTTTGAGCTTAACGTCTTTAAGCCAGTCATGGTGTACACGCTACTTCAATCTGCCAAGATTCTTGGAGATGGGGTTCGTCAGTTTAACGACAAGTGCGTGGCTGGTATCGAGCCACAAACAGAACGAATCGACGCACTTTTACATCAGTCTCTGATGTTGGTTACCGCGCTTGCGCCTACCGTGGGCTACGATACCGCCGCGAACATTGCCAAGAAAGCGCACAAAGAGGGAAGCACCCTAAGAGAAGCGGCTGTGGCAATGGGCGTGCTAACGGAAGAAGCTTTCGACAAGGCTGTGGTACCGGAGAACATGGTAGGCAGGTGAAGCTTTCTCTTGCGATAGTTTTTGCGACGATTGCGTGCCGTGTACCTGATCCTCCGCCCATTGTTGAAGCATGGGAAGATCGATTTGAAAGAGGCGACGTGGGGGCGAATTACTTTGCCACAGGAAGTGGGTACAAGATCGAAAATGGTGCTCTCAAAGCTCACGGGGCTCACAATCACCCGCTTTGGCTACGTAAGAAATTGCCAGGGAATTGCGAAATATCGTTTGATGCCTGGACGACCTCAGCCGATATCAAAGTAGAAGTTTTCGGAGATGGCGTTTCCTACGACAAAGATGGGGGAAGCTATCTAGCTACGTCCTACGTGTTGACCTTTGGCGGGTGGAACAATTCTCAATCGTTTGTTGCCAGATTGGACGAGCATGGTAAGGACATGGTTGTTGAGCGTGGCAAAAAAGTTAAGGCAGGAAAACGCTACAAGTTCCGTATTACACGCAGAGGGACCACACTTCAGTGGTTTATTGATAATGAATCGAGTCCATTTCTACAATACGAGGATAAACGACCACTTCGCGGGGCGGGTCATGAGTACTTTGGATTCAACAATTGGGAGAGCGAAACGTGGTTTGACAACCTGCGAATAGCGCCGATCTAACATGGAGAACTTTGGTAGGTATAATTTGCTTGAACTCGTTGGAAGCGGCGGTATGGCAGAGATCTATCGCGCTCAAACTCAGGTGGGTCAAGGTCTCGCCAAAGAGTTAGTGATCAAGAAAATTTTGCCGAAGTACGCAAGAGATACCGACTTCGCAACCATGTTTGTAGACGAAGCTCGGGTGGCATTAGGGTTGAACCATCCAAATATTGTGCAAACGTTCGACTTCGGAACCGCGAGCGGTTCACTTTTCCTTGCAATGGAACTGGTGGATGGACTGGATCTTCATGAATTAATGCGAGTCGCGCGCGTTTCCAAAAGTCCCGTACCTCTCGGGGTTGCTGCCTACATTGCCAAAGAAGTTGCTCGTGGGCTGGACTATGCTCATCGCAAGGTAACCGCTGGAAAACAGCTGCATATCATCCATCGAGACATTTCTCCCCATAACGTCCTTCTAAGCTGGGAAGGGGGCGTTAAAATTACTGACTTCGGGATTGCAAGCGCTGCTACGTCTACCAAAGAAGAGCCGGGAACCATCAAGGGAAAGCTCGGTTACATGTCTCCCGAGCAGGCTCGAGGAAAACAGGTTACCGCTGCCTCTGATATCTACTCTCTTGGCTTGGTGCTGCTGGAAATGGTTTCGGGCAAACCTGTTTTTGAGAAAACCTCAAGTGGAGTCTTGGAACGAGTTAAGGCTGGCGCCATTCCTAGTCCTAGAGGTATTAATCCAAGAATCCCCGTTTCACTCGAGTCGGTGATACTTAAAGCCTTGGCGTACGAGCCTGCGGAACGCTACAGGAGCGCTTCTGAGTTTCAGAGAGCGTTAAATGATTTTCTTGTTACGCTCGCCGCGGAAGAGGGACTTGCTGACGCGGATACGCTTGCCGCGTATCTAAAAAGCATGCGACCTCCGGATTTGCTTCGTAAGAGAACGGAGACAATGCCTCTGTTTGAGACCGAGGTACCAACTTTTGATCCAAATGTTTCAGAAGTACGCGAACGTAAAGATGCCTATTTCGTACATTGCATCGTTGATGGTCTAGCAGCCCGCTCGGAACTTACTTCTGCATTTTTGCAGGCCTTAGAAGACATAGCGTACCGTCACAACCTTCATATCCAAAGACGCAGCGAACGAGAGTTTACGTTACTTGCAGGCGTACCAACGATGACGCTGCTCGCCAACCGCGAAGCGCTTCAAGCCTCGGTTGATCTGATCGAGAGGTTAGAAGCTTTAGGAAATGCCTACCATCAACTTGTCAGCCTCCGGGTCGGGGTGCATTGGGGCAAAGTAACAATGATGTGGAAAAGCGGTGGAGCATTTGAATGTCACATGCTCGAGAGTGATGAGGAAGTGGTGAGGCGAATAGCTTCTTTTGGCCGACCATCCGATATTCTTGTGTCTGCTAACGCCTTTCAACTTTGCAAAGACGCCTGGGAATTCTCGGAGCTCAAATTTGCTACGGATTCAGAGCAAGGCGTAATGGACAACGCATACCTTCTACTTCAGCAACGCGACAACTTTGCGAGTCGCGTGGATTCGGTCGGTACCGTTCCGCGTCCTTTGTATCAACGAACGCTAGCCAGCTTGTACCAAGAAGTTGTTTCCCAAAGAAAAAAAGCGCAGCTAATTGTGGTGGGGGAGATTGGGGTTGGCAAAAAAACGTTGGTCGAAGAGTTTTTACAATCTCTGCCCAAAGACGATGTTCTAATAATACGAGGGAGATCCCGCGTTGCTACGTCGCATACTCCCTTCGCCGTTTTTGCTGATTTTGCAAGAATTGTTCTGGGGATCGATCAAACCACCAGTGCGGGAGTAATTGATGCAAAGCTAAACATGATTTTGCACTTTCTTTACCCTGGAGAGGAAACGTCGCCTAAAGCAGTGGCGCTCAAGCATATCGTAGCAGACCTACTTGGAATGCCTAATGATGAAGCCGACCGGTTCGACATACTGCAGAAAAGGCGCTTGCTGGTAGATGCCGTATTGGAAGTCGAGCGTAAGCTAGAACCGCAAAAAGTACTCATTTTGATTGCGGAGGATCTGCACTATTCAGATGCGGAAACTCGAGAGCTCTTTAAAGAAATGCTGGATCGGAAGTCGAACCGCGCGGTGTTAGGGCTTGGTACCTCATGCGATATTGAACAGCTCCGTCAGGAAATGACTCCGCATGACGTTCGCTTACTAGTACTGCCTGAGCTGTCTCATCAGGAGATGGTACGAATGCTGAAGGGGATGTTAATCGTTACTGGTGATGACAATACTTTCCTAAATCGCATTGCCGAAGTCGTGGGAGGAAACCCTCTTTTTGCGAAAGAACTTTTGGAAGAACTTGCAGAGCAAGGTGTGGTGACAAAGGAGGGCGCACGTTATCGTTTGGTGGCGGAAGAAATGCCACTGGCGGTTCCACCAACCATCCAAGCTTTGCTGGGCAATAGACTGGACCGACTGCCAAGCTCCTCCAAACAGTTGGTGGCTGCCGCTGCGGTGTTAGGGCGACGGTTCTCTCGGCAAGCCCTCCTCGAGATCGCACAGTGCGACCCAGATACTATCGATCATTGCATTCGTCATGGAGTATTACGAAATGAAGGTCCACGTATCGCTTTCGCAAACGAGATGGTGATGCGAGTTGCTTATGGGACCTTGCCTCCAGAAGAGAAACGTCGACTGCATCTTGCAGCAGTGGATGCCGTAAGGGTAGGGAAAGATTTTAGACCTGGTCATGATGAAGCTATTGTCGCCCGGCATTATGAGTTGGCAGAAGATTCGATGCGCGCAGCGGATGCTTACTTGGTCGCTACCCACCACGCATTACGACTTGGAGGTTATATCGATGCGAAGGCACTAGTTAGTAAAGCCAGAAAGCTTATGCCGGCGGGAGATGATGCAAGACGTTTTGAAGCTACAAGGCTTCATGAACAAATTGTTTCTCGGCTTGGTACGCCTGAAGAACAACTTCAAGTCATTCATGAGTTGGTTAAAGATGCGCAATTCCTTGGGCAACCGGAAGCTGAGGCCGAAGCTTGTTTAAGGCTCGCAGATTTTTACCTTTCTTCTGGTAAACCGGAACTTGCAAGCGACGCGATAAACGATGCGGAGGTACTTCTTGAGCAAGTGGCCAATGCGAACCTCTCGGTGCGAGTAGGCGTTACCTTGGCAAAGGGGCAATGGATGCTTCGGACAGGAGACTCTCGCTCTGCGATAGAGCTTCTGGAAGCTTGTCTTTCGATATTGTCGACCAAAGATAATGAGACGCTGATAGAACGAGCCCGCTGCCTCTTTGATTTAGGAAGGGTAAAATACGCCAACGGCGACGCTAGTGAAGCAATAGCTGCTTTGGCCGAAGGGCTGGTCATACGTCGGACGCTTGGACATCAAGTGGAAGAAGCCGAGTCGCTGCACCAACTTGGTATTGTAATGGGCTCACTTGGGGAAGCTGAAGAAGCACTGTCTCACTTAAAAAGTGCGATCGTCATTGATCAACAAACTGGCAATCACGTAGGCCTCGCGGAACGTCTAGCAGACTGCGGTCAGGTTTACGTTGATATTGGAGATCTTGCGCAAGCGGAATCGTTTTTACGTAAAGCATTGGCTCTTGCCAAAGAGGCTGTGAATCGCAGATTAGAAGCTCAAATCATCGTCAATATTGGACAGATGCACTTTCAAAAAGGCAACGTGGAAAAAGCACATGCGGTTTTTAAAAAAGGAGAGAGCGTTGCTGCGGCTTGCGGCGATCGCCATCAACTTGTAAGGGCTCGAACTTACTGGGCTTGGGCGCTACTTGAACGAGGAGGTCATGATGAACGAGTTCTCGAGCTTTGTGAGTCCGCCATAGGCCTTGCAGAGAGCTTGGACTACCCTGTGGGGCTGGCGTACGGACTCGCAGTGGCGTCGGTGGCGTTAGCGCGTAGTGGAAAGAAAAAGGAAGCGCTAGAGTTCAGCGACAGAGCGTTAGACGTACGAAAACGTCAACCAAGGCCTGAAGGGGAAGAACAAATACTGTTTCTCAGAAGTCGCGTGTTGCTGCGGACCCATCCTGAAGAATATGAAAGCGCAATTATTTCAGCCAAACGCGAAGTCGAGCGAAAAGCTAATTTGATAAAAGACCCGCAGTTGAAGACGCTGTATTTAACGGCACGAGTTCCTGCTCGAATTTTGAGAGAGTACTCAAGGTATCGGAGCGCCTAGAGTTTCTTCTTGCACCTTGGCATTACCTTTGTGAAGGTAGGGCGGCTTTGAAAAACTCGTTTCGCAACATCGAAGTAAATCTCCCCAAAGCGGTACTGACCATTGGTGAGGTCAATAACGTTCGACTCTCTGGTAACGTCTATGGCGACCTGGAAAGCGCGAGAGTGGTTTACATGGTCGTTGGGGGGATAACAGCGAGTAGTATCCCATTCGGGCAGCAAGGATGGTGGAATGCATTGCTTTCTGCCGACCTCATCGATCTATCTCAAGACGCCGTAATATGCCCTAGCATGCCCGGTAACGGTTCGAGCTGGCAGGGGCTTAGTGACTTTACGCCCGGCGATGAACTCCCTCGATTGTCCGTTGCCGATCTCGCTGACTTGGTCGCGCTATGGACTGATGGAATTGGCGTTAACCAACCTGTCCGCTACATTGGTGCGAGCTTTGGTGGACTAATTGGTCTTTCACTTGCCATTCGAAGACCCCATTTGGTTGCGAGATTGGTAACTATTTCTGCAGGAATGAGGCCCGATGGTTGGGGGACGGGGTGCCGCCATCTTCAAAGAGAATTAGTAAGACAGTCTGCGAAGCTTGGTCGTACTGCCGCCGGCATGAGCTGGGCCCGACAACTTGGTATGTTGACGTACCGGGGGCGAGATGAGCTAAATCATCGTTTCGGAACTTTGCAGGCTTCAGAAGCATTGCCTCCTGTCGCTAGCTATCTTGCTCACAACGGGGAAAAGTTTGCAGCCGAATTTCCCGCTACGACATTCTTACTTTTGAGCGAAGCGATTGATCGAATGGACGCAAAACCACAAGATTTAACATCGATAGATGCGGAAGTCGCGGTCGTAGGGGTTCCAGGTGACTTGTTGTTTCCTTGGGATTTGCAGGTCGAGCTTCACCGCAAACTTCGCGAGGCCTCAGTGGCGTCTTCGCTTTGGGCGCTTGAGTCCGAGTACGGCCACGATGCCTTTCTCGTCGAGCAAGAGAAACTCGCGGGTCTGCTTAGAGACTCTGAGATGTTCAGAGAAGGGGAAAAACGTAATAACAATAAGTTTAGACCCGCTTACCTTGAGCCAGTAAAGACCGTGCGTTTGGGCATGATAGGTTGCGGAGTCGTAGGGCAAGGATTGCTAGAGCTGTTGGCTCTTCAGAAGGAAGACTTAAAAACGCATCATAACGTCCAATACGAAGTGACCAGGATCGCGGTTCAAAATGTTGCGAAAAAAAGAGCGCACATTCCGCCTGGCGTAATCATCGGCGACAGCGCTCTCGAAGTAGCGACGGCTTCGGATGTGGATGTGGTGGTAGAAGTGGCGGGTGGATTAGAAGTGGCGGCTGCCGTGGAAGCCGCCCTCGCTGCTAGAAAACCCGTGGTTACCGCCAACAAGGTATTGGTGGGAAGAGAACTTCCGCGTCTCGCGGCAATGGCATCCAGAATGAGAACGTCAATCTCTTGTGAAGCCGCCGCCGCTGCAGCGATTCCAATTGTAAGGGCCTTGAATCATCGCGCCGATGAAGTCTTGTCTCTCGCTGGAATTGTAAATGGGACCTGCAATTACGTAATTACCAGGATGCAACAAGATGAGATGTCTCAGGACGAGGCGATTGTTTTGGCTCAGTCATTAGGGTTGGCTGAGGCCGATCCCAGTGCTGATATAGAAGGAAAAGATGCGGCTTGTAAATTAACGATTCTCGTATATCGGTGTTTCGGGGTTTGGATATCTCCTGATGATTTCGATTGTGAAGGTATCGCGGAACTCACGACCGCAGATTGCGAACTCGCGGAGCGAATGGGAATGCGAATCAGACATCTTGTTCATGCATCTCGAAGCGATGGTGAAGTTCGCGCGAGCGTTTTACCAATGGTGCTACCCGATTGGCACCTGCTGGCCGGCGTAGAGGAAGAATATAACTCCGTCTACCTTTCATTTAAGAACTCAGGGGACCTGTCGCTTTTTGGAAAGGGCGCAGGAGGACTACCCACTGCTTCAGCTTTAATTGGCGACCTAATTGAGTTAGCAGGAGGTGGCGTTACTCCATGGCCGGCTCCTAATAGAATCACCAACCCCAAACCTTCTGATAGTGGTGAGTTGTACTTCAGGGTTTCTACAAATGGCGAAGCAGTCATGGATAAGAAAATCGAAAGTCACATTCGCCGATTGGGAGGTGTGGTGAGGAACAAAGTCTCTACATCCTACGGCGAGCAAGTAGAATCGGCTTTTATCGTCGGAGAGTTGCGGTGGGACAATAGACAAAAGCTAAAAGAGAGCGTCTCATCCTTAGCTCGCGTAACTTCTGTTCTCGTGTTATCGATGTTGAGATGACCGAGAAACCTATTGCAAGGGGCTTAGCAACTAAGGCACTACACGAGAGACTCACCGGAGACTCACTTAATCCAACGCAACCATCAATTGTGGCAGACCTTAAAGATTCTTCGACAGTCATTAAATGGCAAGAAGAAAAAGGAGAGGCGCACTTTATGCAAGAGCGCTGTTGGGCAGAGTTGAGTCCCTTCTACGGACGCTACGGTTCTCAGCAGACAAGGCAACTAATTGAAGAAGTGAAGAAGTTGGAAGAAAGTGCCGCCGCACTAGTTTGCGATTGCGGTATGCAGGCAATAGCTTTGGTCTTTGACATACTGTTGACTCCAGGAAGCCACGCTGTACTTCTCACGCAAATTTACAATAAAACAAAAACGTACGTGAATCGTTTATGCGAGAGGATCGGTGCCGAAGTCACGATAGTCAACGATGGCGATTGGGATGCCATAGAAGCTGCCATCAGACCTAACACCAAAGTGTTATTTGCAGAAACGTTCACTAATCCCCTTGTTCGCGCCCAGGACATCGCTCGCTTGTCCAGCTTAGCCGGAGCCGCCAAATTGGTAATTGACTCGACAATAGTGACGCCATGGGGACCGAAGAGGCCACTCTTGCAAGCGGGAGTGGATATTGTTGTGGCAAGTGGTACCAAAGCGCTAGGTGGGCAGGATGCTGACCTATGGGGCTACGTTGCGACCAATGATATTGATATAGCAAACCGAGTGATGGATTTGATGGCAATGCGAGGTGGAATACTCGACTGGCGTAGAGCACAGAGTGTTGTTGAAGGATTAGCTTCTGCCAAAGAAAACTTCCAGATTAGGTGTCACTCGGCCGCGCAGATCGCTGCCTACCTATCAGGTCATCCCAAAGTGGCAGATGTATTTCACCCTAGTCTTACGGATCATGTGGATCGAAAAATAATTCAGCAGCAATATGCAATGACAGGGAGTTTACTTTCCTTTCGTCCGGCCAATAAAAGTGAGGCCGAAGTTGGGGCACTTTGTGACAAGATCGCGGAAACGTTTATTCGTTATGCTCCAAGTTTTGATGGGTTAACGACCAAAGTCAATCACCATCAATCGGTGTCAGAGTATTTTACGCCACCGTCGGTACTGCAGAAGATGGGAATCGACAAGCTCGTTCGTTTAGGAGTTGGAGTAGAAGATACTGATGATATTATTGCAGCCTTGCGTTGGGCTCTGGGGTAATATGACTCGGAAAACGCATTCGCACAAAATTGTATTTACCGTCGCAGGGCTAGTTCTTGTAGGGTTGGTGATACTTCTCACCGTTCCACTTTTTCAAACGCCACTTCCTCAAGAACCTCCTGTTTCAGAGGACCGACTAGAAATTGTTCCCTCAATAAATTGCGGAACTAATTTTGAAAGGACGGCCCTTTCTGGGAGTCCGGGAACCGTAGTTTTGTTCGGTACAGAACTCGAATCCACTTTAAAGTTAAGTCGAGAGATTCAAGAACGAACCAAAAAGTTAACTCCCGCACCTGCATTTATCATAGCGGTTAGCGATCCAAATGCTGCGTGTTCACGTGCCGAGGAGTTTGGGTTGGCTTTGAACCGCGTTGCGGTGCTTCCACACGATAATGTTTCCGTGGGAGTGAAAAGAACCAGCAATGGCACCCCTGCGACGATTTTTCTCATTGACGCCCTGTACAGAAAGCGGCAGGGTTACCGAACAGAAGAATGGCCAACCTTACTCAATCATCTTACCTGGCTTGTAAAGCATTCGCGGTATTAGTACTTTTTTCCGCTTGCGATACACCGCAATCGCAGCAGCAGCTCTCACAGGAGTTTGGTACGCTGCCTTCCTTCCAACTCACGGAGTCAAACGGAAAAGCGTTTACCGAGAAAGAAATGGTTGGTGGGAACACCATCGTCAGTTTTATGTTTACGCGTTGCGACACTCTATGTCCCGAGCTCACGGCGCGAATGAAGTGGGTTGAAAAGAACACTAGGGAATTTTCGAATCCCCCCTTGTTACTTTCCATCTCAGTTGATCCAGAGCACGATACTCCAGAAGTGCTGTCTGCTTACAAAGAGAAAATGAAAATTACCTCACCAAGATGGCATTTCGTGACTGGTGATTCTTTGACCGTTCAATCGATGGTTAAGGAGAGTTTTTTCTTGGCAATGGAGAAAAAAGGGCTAACCAAGCGAGGAACTCCCAATATCATTCACTCTGATCGGTTTCTTTTGATCGATCCTGGCCTTAAGATTCGCGGATTTTATCACACGGATGAACAAGTCGAATTAAGAAAACTAGTAGCGGCAGCTCAGCGTTAAGACTTCGAGCTGATATTTAAGTGGTCTGCCGTGACAGTGTGTGCTGGTTGCTATAGCCTGGGCGCATGGAAAGAAGCGATGTTTCTCTACCGAAGGCTTTGATTAGTGGTTTATGTATGGGAACCGCTGATGCGGTACCTGGCGTTTCGGGAGGAACCATAGCGCTTGTCATCGGTATCTACGATGAATTTATTGGAGCCATTAGTACGATGATAAGTACCCCCAAACTTATTCGCACTACTGAAGGGCGTGGCACTATTGTAGAAGCCTTAAAACTTTTAGTGCCTTTGGGGATTGGGTTACTTGCCGGATACATTCTGGTAGTGAAACTCCTGGTGGGAAAGACTGAGGCGCCGGGTATTCTTCTCCAAAAAGAGACAGCGCCCGTTTGTTTTGGCTTTTTGTTTGGGCTGGTGCTCGCGAGTATTCCCGAGCCGTTGCGAAGGATCCAAAAGTGGAAAGTGTCTCACTTTGTGGCGTTTGCGATTGCCGCTGGGTCGGCCGCTTGGTTCGTCGGACTTCCCCATCTGCAAAGTGAGCCCGAGAAATGGATGTTGGTTTTGGGAGGCGCTGGCGCTATCTCTGTGATGCTACTTCCAGGTGTGAGTGGTTCTCTGCTACTTGTAATTCTGGGGCAGTACGCGGTGGTAGGGCAAGCGGTGACAGAACGAAACGTTCCGGTACTTCTAACGGTCGTGGGCGGAATTGTTTTAGGTGTCATTACCTTTGTTCCTTTGTTGAAGAAATTACTGCACAGTGCTGAGGCCGTAACAATGGCGGCACTAGCTGGATTGATGGCTGGATCCCTGCGTGCGCTTTGGCCGTACAAAGATTTCTATAATCCAAAAGTTGGACCACTTTCCAATAACGGAAACGTTCACAGTTTGCATTGGGTGGTCCTTGCAGCCCTGATTGGCGTAATGACGGTTTTCTTGCTCCGATTGCTTGGAAGAGGGAAAACGAAAACGCCTCATACTTGACTGCTGTTCAAGTAACTTAGATTTGTTATTAACGCTCGGTCTTGGTAATACGGGTCAATGCTTGATTTTCCGCTTATCACTGCCCACAGAAACGGATTGCTCTTTTTCTGCCTCGACAACACCACACGCAGTCAGATGGCAGTCGGATTCGCAAAGTTTATCGGACCAGCAGAGATCCAATATTACAGTGGTGGTATTCGTCCCGGAACCATGCATCCGATGGCACACAAGGCCATGAAAGATGTGGGGATTGACATTTCGCCGCAACTTCCTAAGGACATGTCGAGTTTGCCATTATCCCATATCGCTACCTGCGTTGTTTTGGGAAGTGAGGAAGATGCGCCTAAGTTGCCAGAGGAAATTAATACTGTGGTCTGGGAAATTGAGGACCCCCTCAACATTCAGTTGCACCACCCCGATGACCTGATTTACGAGTTTAGATTGGTGCGCGATCAAATTCGTACGAACGTATCTGGCTTGTTTTGATTTCTCTCGGGCAATTTTGCTCGCAGGTCATCTTAGGGCAAAAACTTACAGACAAATACCTGAGTCCCAAAACGGTAGCCAACTTCGACATCGATTGTGAACTACCTGAATTACCTGGTCGACCAAATGGGCTTGAAGTAGCCAGACACAAAGTAAGAGTTCCACCCGTTGAGGGGATGGGAGATCCTAAGCAACGGGTACGAATTCTTCACGCGCTTGCCAATCATGAGTTGCAAGCCATTGAGCTATTTGCTTGGGCACTTATCCGCTTTCCTTCGTTACCCCTAAAGTGCAAGCAAGGGATTTTGGGAATTATTGCTGACGAACAGAAACATATGGCGCTTTACCAAGCGAGAATTGAAGCCTTGGGAGAAACATTTGGTGCTTTTCCCGTTACGGCGCACTTTTGGAGAAAGCTCCCTGATGCAGTGTCACCCACGCAGTTTTTCTGTTTGATGGGACTAACATTCGAAAATGCTAACCTAGATTTTGCTAACGACTACCTGAGCGCGGCGTTAAAGGCGGGCGATGTCGAAACAGCAAAAGCCATAGAGATTGTCCATCGAGATGAGATTCGTCACGTCAGATTCGCATGGAAATGGATATGCGAATGGAATGATGATCCGGTCGAAGCTTACGAGCGGGAGGTCAAATTTCCGTTAGGTTACTCTCGTGCTCGTGGACGAAACTTTTCAAGATGCTCGCGTGAGCTAGCGGGGCTTTCCTCCGAATTCATCGGTAAGCTCGAGGAGGCAGTCGCTAAGCGACCTGGTGGATGCAGTAGATGATCTTCGCGAATCTCGACTGTGAGAGAATCATGGCAAACGAGTATTTGCCCAAACATCAGAAGATATCGGAGCTGAGCAATCGTGCTCAAGCTAGGCTTGCCTTAGCTGCGGCTACGCTTTCCATCTTTGATCCCGAAGGTCCTATCTGGATTCCGTTTGAGTTTGATGCATCGCAATTGCAAGGGCTTGCAATCGAGAAAATGGGTGAGTTTATCACTGGGAAAATTATGAAAAAGCCCACGGTGTGTTGGAGCACACCCCATGACTCAAGATTTCCCGGTTCGAATTGGCAGGCTACGGCGTCATGCAATGACAAGCGAGAGTTTTTCGAATGGAGGCTGGAGCAAGGATTGGGCATTCCAGGAAGTAAGATCGTTTCAACCTTGGAGGAGATCGAAGGCCTTGCACAGAATACGGATTGCGAAAGTTGGGTGGTAAAAGCACCTTTTTCGACATCAGGTTCTCAGCGGATGATAAGGTACAGAGGGCAGGTGAGAGAGGAAGATAAGTCGGCAGCTCGCAAGTTGCTGGCTCGTTATCAAACGCTCATATTTGAACCCTTTGTCGCTAGGTCGCAGGACTTCGGATGTTTAGGAGTGGTGGATAATACAAGAACTTCCGTTATTAGCGTTCACGAAATGACTAACGACAAGCGCGGAGGATTTGCTGGTTTGAGTACGTTGCTACGCGGTAAGGTGAAGTTACAAGAAGAAATGATTCGAGAAGTGGCGCATTCCGTTGGTGAATTTCTTGCTCGTAAGGATTACACCGGTCCTTTTTCTCTGGACGGTTACTTTTCATCCGCTGGAAAGATTTTTTATTCTGAAGTCAATGCAAGAATGACATTGGGCCATGTGGCTCGGGCATGGCAGAAGGAGCTTGGTGCTGCTCAGGTGTGGTTTGGCTTTGCATCCAATACAGATAACGATGGAGTGGTGCTCGCGTCTGACCGAGACCACTCTATTTGCGTAAAGACACGCTAGGCAAGCCCATCAGCAATTGGTAGATTGACGGGAGTAAATGCTTGAAGGATTACAGCGCAAGCTATGCACCGGGGTCTTTCCTTCGGCTGCGTTAGCAGGTATCGATTGCCTCGAAAGCCAATCGATGTTGGAGGGCGCAACAACGTTCGTAATTTCTTTCGCGTTGTTTAGCGTATTCAACTGTTTGTTTTGCTTGCTGTGGGAGTTTTTAGAACGTCGTGCTTCCCAACTGGACTTTTCTCCGGGCAAGTGGTTGGTCTGGGGCGTTTTCGGAATACTTCTGTTAGTAGCGGTAACGGTTGTTGTCTTCAATGTGGCGTTTTTTTGGCGCGTAAATAGTAGTTCGGCATTTGCCTCCTCGCTTATTTCAGGCGTCGCCGCAGCACTATCACTGGTGGCTTGCGCATTGTTGGTAGCGCTCTTTGGCCCCTTTATTTCAAAGCTCGCTTTGTTGGCTCCTAGGTCAGAGCGACTTTCGAGACTCCTTTTTGCCACCGCCGTTGTTTGTTGCTGCCTTTTACTTTGGCACTTTTGGCTGGGAAGTCGACTGTCGTGGAGAGCGGGATGGATCGCTGTGGCGATTGGTATCGTTTGGATTTTGACCTTCGCGCTTACGCCATCTCGGCAGTATCGAATGCAATCACTTATCCTCTTGATACTGCCTATCTCAGTACTGGTTACTGCTATCGTGCTTGCCCTAAAAACATCGGTCTTACTACCTGTGTGGTCCAACTCATCGATAGCCGGTCATGTGGTGGAGAAAGTTGTAGACGTAGAAGAGCTAGTGAGCGCAAGCGTGACCAGTCGCGTAGGCAAGAGTGGAAAAAACGTTGTACTAATTACCGTGGACACACTACGAGCCGATCAAATAGCCTTGTATGGTGGTGCCAACAAAATGCCTGCTCTCAATCAGCTTGCATCAAAGGGCTCGCTGTTCTCTTGGGCCTTTTCTCCAAGTAACGTGACCAGGCGGTCCATTCCTTCCATCGCAACGGGACTGCACCCCAGCGAAATTGACGGGCGTGTTGTGGGGTGGGCGCTAAAACTTAGTCCTCATCATGTTACTATTGGACAAGTATTTAAGTCCGCGGGCTATTCCACAGTTGGTTTCTTCTGTTGCGATACTCTTTTCGGACCGAAGAGAAAGATTGGCGTAGATCGCGGTATTGACGCTCGCACGTTCAATAAGTCCGACGCGGAACTCTCCAAAGCATTCGCCACGTGGTTAGCCTTAAGAGAAGAGCGAAATCCTTACTTTGCTTGGGTGCATCTATTTGGCCCTCATCAATGGGAATCCGCTTCTCGTAGTGGTGGTGTGTCAAAACGTTACGGAAGAAGTCTGGAACTCGTAGACCAATCCATCAGGCAGATTACTCGCGCCATTTCCGAGGAGAAGCATTGGCACGACACGATCGTTGTTGTGTTCTCGGATCACGGGGAAGGGCTTGGGGACCATGGCGTTAAGAATCATGCGGAAGGACTGTTTAATTCCCAGATAAGGGTGCCGTTGATCATTTCTGGCGGAGGACTCAGTAAAAAGACGATAGAAAAGCCCGTTGGGGGGGTGGATTTGTTCTCAACAATTTTAGATTTGGCGGGAGTTTCAACGAACGTGCGCACGTCGGGAAAAAGTCTCGCTACGCTTGTATCTGCGGAAGCCGCAGCTTCTACTTTTGCATTCGCTGAAGCTGTAAAAGATAAGCATATTAGCAGTTCGTCATGGGCTCTAATGCTAGGTACGTTCAAGTTAATTCAGGAAGATGACGGTGCAAAGCTTTTTCATTTGCCTTCGGACCCCAGCGAAGAGACTGATCGGTCTAAGGACTTTCCAACGCTGGTGGAAGCAATGACACGGGTGGGGGAACGTTTAAGCGAGCGTTAGATTACATTCGCCAAAGCTGCAATTCCTTTTGTCGCAGCATGTTGCAGCCAAACTCCGCCGTCACTGACAGCGATATCAGAAAAAGGGTTGGGATTAATATTGATGTCGATTAGCAAAGCGTCGTTGTCGCGAGCTAGCTCCATAACTACGTTGGGAAGTGTGGTCATCGCAGTGGTTCCCACGGTAACCAGAGCATCGCAGTCTCTGGCTAATTCAATAACGGTATCGAAATGGTAGTGCTCCTCGTTGTAACTCTCATCGAACCACAGGATGTGGGGGCGACTATCAGCCACCAGTGACCATTGTGCTTCTGTTAGCGGTACGTCCTTTTCTACGATCCCAACTTCTTTTGGAATCGTTGAGATTTCTTTGGTGGTGAGATTTCGCATCTTGTTAATGTTTCCGTGAATCTCAAAACCTAGCGCACCACCGCGCTCATGAAGTCCGTCAACATTCTGAGTGACCAAAGCGACTCGCTTTTGCCGACTCCATTCGCCAATAATTCCGTGTGCGCGGTTAGGTTGGGCTGAGAGACAAACTGTTCGTCGGTAAAGGTACCAATGCCACACCTCCTTTGGCATTGCTTCGAAAGCTTGTTTCGTTGCCATCTCTTCGGGCTGATAGACCGAGGAACCAACCGTCCAGTAGCCGTTTTCTCCCCTAAACGTTGGGATACCGCTTTCCGCTGATATTCCAGCGCCCGTAAGTACAATGATATTATTGCAATTCGCTAATCTTGAGACGTTGGACACCGCACCATGCTGCGATATGCGTTTTGATTTCTCAAGTTGCTTGATCTAACTCTAGCCGCAGTATAGAAACTTCGAATGGGACTTAGTGTTGGAATTGTAGGCCTCCCGAACGTGGGTAAATCAACTGTGTTTAACGCACTTTGTGGCGGAGGAGCGGAGAGTGCCAATTATCCATTCTGCACGATAGATCCAAATATCGGAATTGTTCCAGTACCGGATCCTCGCTTGGATCGAATTCAAGAACACATAAAAACTCAAAAGGTGATACCAGCCGCAGTGGAAATCGTAGATGTTGCCGGTCTGGTAAAAGGCGCGGCCAACGGGGAGGGGCGTGGCAATCAGTTCTTGGCCAATATTCGTGAAACGGACGCTGTTTTAATGATGGTCCGGTGTTTTGACGACCCCAACGTGGTTCATGTCGAAGGCTCGGTGGATCCATTGCGCGACATTGATGTCATTGAGACCGAACTTCTGCTTGCTGACTTGGAAGTTCTGGAAAAACGACACAAGAAAGCGGCGAGTGCCGCGAAGTCTGGCAGGCAAGAAGCTAAGGACGAATTCGCGGCAGTTTCAAAGATGCTCTCTCACTTAGAAAGCAACAAACCCGCAAGAACGCTAGAGCTTAGCGAACAGGAAGAAGCGCTGCTTGCTCATCTTTCCTTGATCACCAGAAAGCCGATTCTTTTTTGCTGTAATGTGGGAGAAGAAGACCTGCCTGACGGAAACCAACATGTCGAAAAGGTAAGAAGCGTGGCTCAATCGCAAAACGCAGGTGTTGTGGTGATTTGCGGGAAGATAGAAGAGGAGTTAGTTGGGCTTGATCCTGCAGAAACTAAAGAGATGTTGTCTAGTTATGGTTTGAGCGAACCAGCGTTGAACCAATTGGTGCGCGAAAGCTACGGGCTTTTAGGACTGCAATCGTATTTTACTGCCGGGGAAAAAGAGGTTAGGGCATGGACGATTCGCGTTGGCGATACTGCTCCTCAAGCCGCCGGGGTCATTCATACCGACTTCGAACGTGGTTTTATTCGCGCTCAAGTCTACTCGTTAGAAGATCTCGAATCCTTCAAAACCGAAGCCGCAATTAAAAACGCCGGGAAACTAAGGGTCGAGGGCAAGGAATACGTAGTCGCTGACGGCGACATCATGCATTTTCTATTTAACGTCTAGGGCTAACCAACACTATTTTACAGAAGAATTGAACTTGTTGTAATTAGTTTAATACAATTGAACGAGATTATGAAAATGCCTTAGGTTTTGTCATTGGCCCGCCTTGCGTCGAATCCCCTCTTCCCTAAGATCCGAGCAAGGAGAAATTACCAATGATGAAAAAAAGTATTGTACTAATCATGGCGTTGTCACTTGTTTCTTTTACTTCCTGTAAAAAAGTAGAAGACCTTGGGCCGCTGAAAAAACAAATTACCGGACTAGTTGAAGCAAACAGCGGAAAACTTGCAGGCTTAACCACTATGGTTGGTGGGCTTACTGGACGACTTGGCAAACTGCCAACAGGAATGCCAGGCGTAGGTGACCTAATGGCCAAACTAAACGGACACAAAGGCAAAATCGCAGGTCTTACCTCTATGCTTGGTGGTCTTGGAACTGCTGTTGCCGCTAAAGGTGCTAAAAAAGCTGACATCATGAATTTGGTGAAAGATGCTAAGACGCAACTTGGTGGTCTTGGAGCCATTGAATCAGATCTTAAAGCAGCTGAAACCGCCGTAGCAGGTTTCGAAGCAAAAGCAGCCGCAGGTGTAGAAACACCAGCAGCCGAAATGTGGAAAACAAAACTTCCTACAGGTTTCGAGATTTCTGGAAACGAAGCAGGAATCGAGAACAAGCTTATCGGATTCATCATGGATTCAGACAAAGCTGTTGACAAAACAACTTGGTTCAACTTTGACCGACTTAACTTCGCAACTGGCAGCTCGAACCTAGACATGGGGAAATCTGAAGCTCAGCTAACCAACGTTGCTGAAGTTCTCAAAGCGTTCCCTAAAGTTAACTTGAAAATTGGTGGATACACCGACAACACAGGTAAACTTGAAGCTAACAACAAAATCTCAAAGGCTCGCGCTGATGCAGTCGTGGCAGCTCTTGGAAAACTTGGAGTGGATGCAAAACGTCTGGATGCAGAAGGCTATGGTCCTCTTCACCCAGTATGCGAAGCAAACGATACTCCAGAGTGTCGCGCAAAGAATCGTCGTATTGCGGTTCGTGTTACCGCTAAGTAATCCAAACGTAGCGTTTACAAAGCCGTCTCTCAGGAGGCGGCTTTTTTACGTTCTATGTTCGCTTAGCTGCGCAGATGACGCGCTTGCCGTTTGGGAGTGGCCTCGGGCGCGGCTGATTGCGGCACACTCTTAACGAATACTGCGAGCGCTTTCGGTAAGTTACGTCCCGGTCTCGCATAATCTGCAGCAATCAAAGGCCCCACTTTTGCTTCGTCCATACCCTTTTGTTCCACCAAATAATTGAGAAGCAGCTGCGCAAGTCGTCCCAACGCAATTTTGTGGAACGCTCCGACTTCACCTTCAAGCCACTCGGTGAATGTCATGAACTCGGAGAATGGCCGTCCCTCTTGCCAAATTAGCGAATAAGAATCTCTAAAGTTGCCACTGTTAGCTACTAGATCCCAAAGCCGAGCGAATCGTTTTACTTTTCTTAGTTCAGCAAAGCTCATGGTTTTCGTATGCAGAACTTCATAGGGAGGTTCTTCATCAAATACAAGAGCCCACTCTGTCTCATGACGAATAATGGGGGTGCCGTGCAACCGTTTCAAGATTCCTACTTGGATCTCTTGTGGTTTTGTCGCTACCAACTTGTCGAAGCCGCTGGCAAAAGTCGCAAAGTCTTCACCGGGAAGTCCCGCAATTAAGTCAGCATGAACGTGAACGTTGGTTTCGTCGATGAGGAAATTCATATTTCGAATGAGCGCAGTTTCATCCAGTCGCCTGCTAATTCGTTTGCCTGTTTCTGGGTCAAATGTTTGAACGCCAACTTCGAACTGAAGGCTCCCGGCGGGAAATTTGCTTACGATTTCTCGCAGTTCGTCAGGAAAACGGTCAGGGACCATTTCAAAGTGAACGAACAATCCTAAGTCAGCTCGGTCCAAAAAAAACTGCAGGATTTTGTTGGCGACTTTGATATTTAGATTGAAGGTTCGGTCTATAAACTTGAACTGTCGAACACCACGGTCCATGAGCGTCTGCATTTCTGCGAGAAAACGCTCCAAGTCAAACTGCCTTACCTTCTTGGCGATGGAGGACAGGCAAAACTCACATTTGTAAGGACAGCCTCTTGAGGCTTCGACATAGATGGCGCGGTGTGCAATGTCGCTCTCTGTATAGAGATGGTAGGGAAGTGTTAGTTCGTTTACGTTTGGTTGAATTTCCGGAATCCATCGCTGCAACGGTTGAGAGCCTTTCAAGAGTTGCTCACATAGTCGCCTGAAACCTTCTTCTCCTTCTCCCGCAACCACATAGTCGGCCTTGGCGACAATCGGGTGATTTTTTTCGTAAGATACTTCAGGTCCCCCTACTACTAATTTTGTTTTTGGAGAAATCTTTTTCAGTAGCGAAAGAACATGGCTGGTTTGCACGACGTTCCAAATGTATACTCCCAGTCCAATTATCTTCGGACTACCTTTCAAAAGAGCTGCTGCGATATCGATAGGGCGTTGAGCGATTACGTATTCGCGTATTTCTGCTTCATCTCCAAGCTCGCCTAGGTTTGCTTTGAGATAGCGAAGCGCTAAGGAAGAATGACCAAAGCTCGCGTTGAGCGTTGCTAAAACGATTTTGGGCATACACCCATTGTTCACAAACAGTCTCCGGCATCAATCAAATAATGGATGAGACCCATGTTTTGTCTGACAGCCTTGCAGCACAGCCGATATTCTGTTCAAACTAGGCTGTGAAGATTTCGATCCTGGTACCAACAATGCTTATTATTTCTAGCATTGTCATGGCGTTCGCGTGGCTTGGTCATCTCAAGTTTAAGGAACTGGATCTGCTGCCAGCAATATTGTTGAGTTGGCTCATCGTGTTGCCGGAGTACGCTTTGAACGTAGCAGCGATTCGATGGGGGCACGGTACGTTTACTGGCGCGCAAATGGCAGCACTGAATTTATCGTCCGGAGTTGTCTTTGTTTTTCTTATGTCGAAGGTGGTTTTAGGCGAACAAGTGGTCGCAAGGCAGGTAGTAGGTTTTGCGCTCATGGCGGTTGCGGTGATTCTCATCATGTCAGGAAAAAAAGACGCGTCTGAGGTATCCCTTCAAGAATCTAAGTCCAGCGAATCCATCGTTGATACGGCTTCGTAGTTAAGTCTCGACTTGGTAAGTTTTTTTGAACCTTTCTTGGTGTTCATGACTTACTAAACATGAGCTTAAAGAATTCTATTGTATTATTGGCTGTTGTATTGCTCTTTGCGAGCTGCGCTCAAAATAAGCGTCACTCGTCCTACGCTTCTGCTCCACAGCACAGTGCGGTGGAGCTGCCAGCTATCGAAAAGTCTCTTTTTTCAAGGGACAAGAATGGCCAGCTAACCGAGGAGAACCTTCAAAGACTTTTGGCGGCGCCACTAGAGTCTGAATTTCCTGCGCGATTGGGTATTCTTCCGGTAGTTACCTCAATGGATTGGCGTGGTCCTAACCCTAACTACGAACATTTGTCCGCGGCCGTATCAAAAGTGGCTCAAGAGCTAGGGGGGAGTGAGCTTTTCCCCATGGTTACCGAGATGCTTCCCATTCCCTCTGGTGCGGAAGGTATGGAAGCCTTGCGTGAAGTCGCGGCTCGATATCGACTTCGTTATATTTTGCTTTATCGGGAAGCCATCGCGGAAAGTAGCCGGGCTAATGGTTGGGCGTCAACGTATGCTACGGGGGTAGGCGCTCTTTTCATGCCAGGGCAAGTGTTGACGGTAGATGGTGTAGTAGAAGCTACAATGCTTGATGTAAAAACCGGCACGCTATTATTTACCGTTCGCCAGCGCGTTGCTGCGAGTAGAAGAAGTAACGTATGGCAGAACTCTCGCAAGCTCGCCACCATGCGTAGAAAAGCAACACTCAAAGCGGCTGGTAGACTAACGGCGGCGTTTAGGGTCAACACGGACCGCTATGCAAAAGCGGCGAAAGAGACAAGCGATAACAAGTCTGGTTTCGTTGGGAGTTCGAACGCTGACAAAATAGAGCAACCTAGTGCCGCTCCTATCGAATAGCTATTGGTGTGGAAAGACTCAGAGGACTATGAAAAAAAGGTAGCCCGTCATTATCGTTGGCGTGGCTACAAGATATTGTATCGAAACTTTTCCTGCCGATTTGGAGAGATCGATATTGTTGCCTTAAAGGGAAACGTGGTTGCGATAGTGGAAGTTCGAGTCCGGAATTCAGAGCGATTTGGAGGAGCTTGGTCCTCTGTAATACCTGCAAAACAAATGCGGATTATCCGAACGACCGAGCTCTTTCAATCGCTTCACCCCCAGTATTTGAATTGTTATTACAGGTTCGATGTAGCTACCGTAAGAAACAGAAAAGTACATAAAGTAGTTGGTGCTTTCACGTCTGACGAACAACATGAACATTGGTAAAAAAAAGGCGCCGCATTTGCGACGCCTTTGAACTATTATTGGTCGGTAATTACAAGTTAGCGCATTCGGAAAGCCCCATGGCAACTCTGGCTTCGTTGCTTTTGCATGCTAGAGGTACTGGGACTTCGTCGGAGTCGTCGTCAAGAAAATCTTTGCAGATGCAAAGTTTTTCGCAACAGAAGTCGCCAAGAGGCGTGGCTACTCCGCAAGTAAAACCTTGCTGACACGGCGAGTCACTAACACGTTCGCACTCATCTGCCGACTCACACCTAGCGGAACACATGGGTGTATTTTCACCCCCGGGAGGAAGCGCTTCTTGGATTGGGTACTTGAGACAAATTTTCTCAGCGCATTCTGTCGCGGAAGAGCTCACTACGTTGTCTCCCACAACATTGCCGGGAAAACATCGACGACCAACTTCTGCGCCGCCGCAAGCCGACAAGAATAGACCGGCAATTGCCAATATAGCTGTGTATGCTGTGGTGTGCTTCATTGCCCCATGTTCCGCGCACGGGTCGAAACTGTCAAGTCGACGAATAAGCCAAAGGCACGCATTAGTCAGTTCGTACCGCTTTTAATCGATCTTCGCCGCGATCGATCGTTTCTACGGAGCTCGTTGCCTGCGCCTTCGAACCCGGCGTCCACCGAAGGGAACGACGAACTACGATGTCGCCGTTCAAGTAGCTGATATTACTAGGCTATTTTAGGTTGCGCTGCACCGTGACAGATTGTGAATTGAAATGGAACGCTACAAATTGTCGAAATACGCGGCCCACTTCCCAAGATGAACATTGTTTTCACAGCAATCTGCAACGAAACGATTTGCGTCGTGTCCTAGTTCCGAGGACCCCGCTTCTTGACTTGGATAAGGATGTTACGGATCATGCCAGCAATTAATAGATCAGCCATTAGGCAGGAAAAAGGTAAGCAATGACCCTACGTTCGCTAATCATACTCAGCATAGCAATCTTCGCAATTCCACTTACTTCGGTAGCGGAACACCCTAAACTCGCAAAAGCGCGTACACGCTATGACGACAAAAAAGACTACCCCTCGGCGTCCATTTTGCTCAAGCAAGTGCTGGACGACAAGAAGGCATCGAAGGCTGACCGAGAAACCGCTGAGTTTTTCATGGGCAAGACATTATACATGCTCAACTACTACGCCGCTTCGCTTTCTTTCTTTAACAAGATTGTAGAAGCAGGACCAAGCCATCGATTTCACTCCACCACACTCAAATGGTTAGCGGCTCTTTCTCGGAAGCTTCCAGAAACCGCAGGAATTCTTGAAAAAATTGGGACTTACAAAGAGTCTCAGTTGGAAGTTGATGGTCTGGCAAAAGTTCGTGACGAACTTTACTACCTCCTTGGAAAACACTACTACAGTCAAGGAAACGAGGCGTCGTTCGCCAAGGCGATCTCGCTTTTTCAGCGCGTTAACAAGGAACATCCTGTGTTTGTTCGTGCAAAGTTCTTTGAAGCTGTAACGTTTGTTCGTCAAAACAAAGCAAAACCAGCTCTGAACTCGTTTAAAGAAATCCTAATCCTGAGTGACGACCGTCAGAAATATGTGTCGGCATGGGCCAGAACTGACAAACAAATTAACGGCAAGGCAAAATCAGATGCTTACTACAACAAAGAAATCACGCGAGTTACTAATCTGACCATTCACCAGCTTGGCAGGGTTTTCTACACCGCTCGCAAGTACGACATGGCCATTCGTTTCTTCGAAGAAATTCCAAAGTCGTCCGAGAACTGGGCCGATGCGCTATTTGAGTCTTCTTGGGCCTATTTCATGAGAACCAATAACTCGAAGGCTCTTGGAAACATCCACACGTTGAATGCTCCGTACTTTGAGTCTCGATTCTTCCCGGAGTCGATGCTTCTTAAGTCCGTGATTCATTATAAGTACTGCCAATACGACCAAGCGCTCGAAACGATCAAAGACTACAATACCAAGTACAAACCGCTTGAGAAAAAGATGCGGGCTAAACTAGCGCAATACGAAGACAACGCTGACTTTTTTGATTACGTGCAACGGCTGCGCGCCGGCACTGCCAAAGAAGATCCTGAAACGGAACGAATCGTTTTGAGTGTGCTTGTGGACGCATCGCTAGAGAAAGCAATCGCTTGGGTCGACGAACTAGATGCTGAAATCGAGCAACACTCTAAAGCCGATCCCGCCTGGAAAGGGACCGAGGTAGGCAACATGGTGGCTCAAGAACTAAACCTCGCCCAATCCTTCGCCAAAGATGACGCTGGCCAACAGGCGCGCGACCGCGTTTCTGCGCTGGCTAAAGAACTCAAAGGATTTTCTCGCCAAGGTAAGAGAATCATGGTCGAAGTTCTCGGACGGCAAGCTGGTGACAGCCCGATTGACGAAAGCCAAATCTTGAAGGCAGGGAAAGACGAGAAAATCAAAGTAGACGACGAACACTTTGTTTGGGAATTCAACGGAGAGTATTGGAAAGACGAATTGGGCTACTACCGGGTACGAATCAAGTCGGAATGTGGAAAGCAAGGGGGCGGTGCTGCCGCTACGCCAGCAACTCCAGAGCCTGAACTTGAGCCAGAGCCAGCCCTAGAGCCAGAACCGGGAGCGGCTCCCGCGGCTGGTGGTGAAGATGAAGTAGAACTTGATATTCGAAAGTAAAAGGTAAGGGGACATGAAGCAACTAATCACAATATTTACGGTAATTTCTTTGGCCGCGACGGCCTCAGCACAGAAGAAGGCCCCTAAGAAACGCGATAAACAACTCAGCATTGACGTGCGTCAACAAGCGGGACGTCTTAAAAAGATCAAACAAGATCTTGCTAATAAGAAGAAGAAAAAGAAAGCACCTGCGATTTCAGCAGATGACATTATTAATCGCGAATCGAAAGTGGTGAACATTCGTAGGGCGCAGCTCATACCAATGCAGGAACTCTGCGACGAAGAGTCCGATCCAGACGAGAAAGCCAAGCTTTGCTTCAAACTTGCAACGATTCACCAACGAATGGCGCGTTCCAGTCGTTTTCAGGCTCAAGAACTTGAGCACAAAGCTACGGTCACCCGTAGCAAGAAGAACGCAGCTACGTATCGGTCCAGAAAGAAAAAGCATCTCGCAAGTAGAAAAGTATCCGTGAGCAGTGCGGTCAAGATTTATCTTAAACTGACCAACGACGACTCGCTTTCCAACTACCGACGGATGGACGAAGTCTACTACCGCTTTGCGGTGCTTCTAGAAGAGGACAAAGATTCAAACCCTCGCAGAATGCCTGAAGCTCGTAAGCAATATGCCAAACTGATCAAGAATTACCCTGGTTCGAAGTATGTGCCGCAAGCATACCTTCGCTTCGCCGACTACTACTTCGAGCAAAATTCATTGGCGAACGCAGAAACGTTCTACGACAAGGTTCTTAAATTTCCAAAGTCCAAGATGTACAACTACGCGCTGTACAAAAAAGGTTGGGTCTATCTAAATCTAGGACAACACAAGCGCGCACTGAAAACATTTTACAGCGTTGCCAATCGAACCAAAAATGACAAGCGCGAGTCGCTGCTGAACAAAGCATCCAAAAAAGATTACGTCCGAGCTTACGCAGAAGCTGGCGATCCTACTGCCGCTAAGAATGCTTTTAAGCGCGTCGACAAAAGCTACATGTGGAACATGATGGCGATTTTGGGAGATTTGTACTTGAGCGACGGTAAGGCTGAGAGCGCGATTTACATCTACAAGACGTTGATTCGTGAACGACCGCGCGACAAGCGCCTTTGCGAGTGGCAATGGTACATTGTCCAAGCCGTTCTTATTAAAGGGACAGAAACTCAAAAAGTTCAATCCGTAGAAAACATGGTTAAACTTTATCGCGTAGCTGAAAAGAAGAAGCTTTTGCCAGCGGCTCAAATGCAAGAGTGCGAACGAAACGCCAAGGAAGTGACTTTGGATCTAGGAACGTTCTGGCACAACGCAGCACTTAAAACAAAGAACTGGAAGATGCTGAATCGCGTAGAACGATTGTACAGCGTTTACATCAAAGGGTTCCCAAATGCGAAAGAGACTCCTGAGCTTGAGTACTACTATGCAGAACTTCAGTGGCAGCGTGCAGAAAACGAAACTAGTGCCCGTAAAGCTACGGTGCTTTGGCAAGATGCCGCCATTGCGTTTACGGAAGTCGTTGAGAAGAAGAAGGTTAACCAAAACCGAATCAAAGAATCAGCTTACGCGTCAGTACTAGCGTGGCAAAATGCACTAATCGGAGACCCTCGGCCACCTGCAAAAGTTGATGACAAAGAAAAAGCGCTAAAGGAAAAACGCATACCAAAAGTAGCAAAGATTCCTGAGCGAGACGAGAAAATGCTTCGCGCCTTCAAAGTCTACTCAAAACACGTGAAGGACCCGAGTGACAGTGATGGCGTAGACATTCGCTTCGCAGAGTGTCGCGTATATTATCATTACAACCACTTGGACAAAGCAATTCCGTGTTTGAAACAAATTGTACCGAAACATCTTGAGCACGAACGTGGTGCAACGGCCGCACTTTGGCTTATCGATTCGTACAAACTTATCCAAAAGCCTGACGGAGCGGTAGCGACCATTCGAGAACTCAAGAAGAATAAAAAAGGACTGGAAGAACACCCAGAACTTGTAGACGTAATTAAAGACGAAGAGCGTCGCGCTATGTGGGCCAAGGCTGACCTAGTCAAGGACGCCGCTGATAGAAGCAAAGACTATGACGATTACCTACGATGTGGCGACGCCTACGCCGACATCTACGAAGACTCCCCGGAAAGCAAAGATGCACCAACGGTGCTTTGGAACGCAGGAGTTTGTTATCGAGAGAGTCGTTCTATCGCTCAGTCGATTAACGTATTTCAAACGCTCGTAAAAATATCAGGTCGACTGGACCACCGAGACTGGAGAGGTAAGTTTCCCAACACGCTTCCTGCTGAACAGAAGAAGACGTTAAAGCAAAATGGCGCCAAGTCACTTGCGCAAGTGGGAATCCTCTTCGGCCAAGTAGGCCGTTTCGAAGACGCGGCAAAAATGCTTGAGAAGTACGTCGCACGATATGGTGGCGAAAAGAATGCACCAGACGCAATGAGCGATGCCATTCTTTATCGTAAAGGAATTGGCGACCATCAGTCCGCCATTGGAAACACCAAAAAGTTTTTGAAACTTAAAGGACCAAGCAAATCCACCAAGGCGGAGGCACTTTTTAACGCTCACTACATTTACGAAAATAGAGGCGACAAGGTTGTAATGATCAACATCCTTCGTCAGTACCTAAAGGAGTGGGGACGACATGGTGGCATCGACAGACAAATTATCGCTCACGCAAAAATTGGTCAGGTTCTCTGGGATGAATCTTGCCCTGTCAAAGAAGTTGACGGTGCCTGCATTAAAGTCAAACGTGGTCGTGCCATTGCTAAGAAACGTAAACGAAGCAAGAAGCGTCGTAAGGGAGCTGATATCCCAGCGACCTGTGGTGACGATTCTAAAATGCGCGTTACCGTTGTTTCTCGCGACAAGCGAAAGTCGAAAAGCGCACGTGACCACTTCTCGAAAGCACTAAAGCTCTACCGTGGAGGTAAAGCTCGCTCTAAGATCTCCGGTAAAGGCAAAGAGGGACGTATCAACGTGATGGAGAAGTATGCTTCTGCTGCGAGATTCCACATGCTCGACAAAGACTACGAGGACTTTCTTTCCATCAACGTACCGTCAGGATTGAAGTTCGATTTCCGTAAACCCAAAAAGATGGAATCTGACAAAAAGCGCTTCGGAAAATGGGCGCAAAGTAAAACCAAAAAAATGCAAAACCTTGGTGGAAACTACAAGAAGCTGCAACAGGCGCCGAATCCTCACTTTAAGATTGCCGCCGCTGCAAGGGTTGGCCAGTTGGGCCAAAACTTCACTGACCAAATCTTGACGACACCGGTACCAAGTTTGATCAAAAAGATTCCAGACCCTGATATGGCGATGGACGTGTTTGACAGCTATTGCAGTAATCTGGAAGAAAAAGCCAACACCCTTACAGACATTACTTTGGTGAACTACAAAGCTTGTTTGCAGGTATCCACAAAAGCTGGTTGGTTCAATGAATGGGGAAAATTATGCGAGCGTGAGCTTGGACAGATTAATCCATCGGACTTCCCGACTGCTGCCGAGCTAACTGCCGAGCCAGAGGGCTTTGGAAACGTAACTAGTATTGAGCTTCCGATTACGAAGCTTGCGGAGGTAGAATAATGATATTTCGTACAACTGTAATCCTCGCCATTGCCACTATGGTGGCATGCGGTGGAAAGAAAAAATCTAACGGCCCGAGTAAACCTGGTGGCGCGTTAAAGACGGACACCAAAACCGTGGATACGGGGGCGACGAAGGCTTCTGATATTTCTGAAGATACGAGGAACGACTTTGATAAAGCAGTGTCGTACTACAAGTCGCAAAAAACGTGGAATAGAAGTTCATGCGAGAAGTCAGCTAGTAATTTCTCAAGAGTAGCTGGTGGCAACAAGGGCTTGGTTGAGGGCTATTACATGGCGGGACTCTCGTACCAAAAGTGTGGGATGAACGCTGAGGCTTCGGGTGAATACAATAAGGCTCTCAAGAAGAGTCCTCGTCACAGCCGCTCGAAGTCTAACCTTGCAAAAATCGCCTACGACAAAGGGGATTACAAAACTGCGGAATCTCGGTGGAAGGAAGCAATCGCAATTGATCCCAAGTTATCTGGCGCACGTAACAGCCTCGCAATGCTGATGATCAAGAGGATGGGAAAAGCCCGTCCCATGTACAAAGGCGAATGGGCAACCTTGGAGAAGGATGCTCGAGGACACCTGACGCAAAGTCTTGCGGTAGACGGGAACAACGTAGAGACCTACGTGATCTACGCTCACTTATGGATGGAAGGTGCGAAAAAGAAAAAGTCGCGATTGGACTTGGCGAAACTACTTTTGGACGAAGGAAAAAAACGCAGTACCACGTACGCGCCGCTTCACAACGCCGAAGGGTTGCTTTTACTTCATCGAGGATTTCAGGGGCAAGCGATGCGCTCTTTTGCGCGAGCAGTTGAATTAGATCCCAACTTCTCCGAAGCGCAAGCCAACCTAGGACAGATTAACCTTGCATTCCGAAATTACGGATCTGCCGAAGCTCAATTCTCCAAAGTATTGCGTCGCAATCCCAAAGACTATGATGCGCTCATTGGACTTGGTTACGCTCAGCGTGGACTCAGGAAGTTCCCAGACGCCGAGTCGACCTACAACAAAGCATCTCAAATCGATGGAAGCAGAGGAGCCGCTTATTTCAATCTGGGCGTGCTTTACAAAGACTTCAAGGCGGCTAAAGAGGGAGACTTAAGAAAATCTCAAGAGCTTTATCGACAAGCACAAAAGTATTTCCGGCAGTACGTGAGCAAAAAGGACGTTACTACAGCTGGTAAGAAAGAAGCAGAAGCCAACATTTCTGACTGTACAAAATCAATTAAGCAGCTAGAGACCTACATCAAGGCGGGCGTAACAGCTGAGGTGAATGAAAGTAAGATGACTCCCGTGGCGAAGACGCCAGAGGCGACCATTATTCCAGCCAACCAGCCCGTTGAAGTGGCTAAGCCAATTGCAGAGCCTGCAAAAATAATAATTGATAAGGTAGATGGTAACTAAGTGACTGAAATCACTATGTCTCAATATATAAGCGGCAAAGTGAGTCAATTAAAGTTAAAATAAATATTATTCACATGAAACCAACCCGGCTAACGAGTGTCTACCTACTCGAGCCATGTTGAAATCCTGTACAATAAAGGACAAAAACACCATGAAAACATTCGTTTCGGCTCTTCTCACTATCGCTCTATTTTCCTCGTCGGCATTCGCCCAGGACAAGAAAGCAAAACTAATCGACTTTGACGGAGACTCCATCGACGGTGAACTGATTCGCCCTGATGGCGACACTCTCGATGTTAACGACATCGCAAGTCACACCAGCTTGATCAAGATTCGCCTCGATTTCATAAAAGAAATCATCCGTTCTGCGGCGAATCTCTAATTTGTGACCGCGAATTGCGGTCATAGGAGAACAGAAGACCATGACCGCAATAAAATTTCGCATATCAAAACACGGAGAGTTCCTACGCGAGGAAACTCTATCGCAACCGGTTATCAAGATCGGTAAACTGTCGTCCTCTCACTTAAAGTTGGAGGACGATTCTGTCTCAAGAATGCATGCCGTTATTGAGATTACCAGTGGTGGTGACGTCAGCGTTATTGACCTGCACTCTGCAACCGGGACGCTTGTCAACGGGCAGAAAGTGAACAAGGCCAAACTTCAGACTGGCGATCAACTCACTATTGGTGACATGACGGTTGAGGTTTCGATACAGTCGGAAGCCGGCGCGGTAGCTGCACCTGCAGTGGTGGCTCCTGCGGTGGTGGCGCCACCTCCTTCGGCTGGACTATCTGCTCCGGCGGCACCTGCCCTGATGGCAAGCCCGGCAGTGGCGACTGCTTCAGCACCAAGTTTTTCTGCTCCGACTTTTGCAGCTCCTCCCGGAGCATCTGCACCGCCTATGGGTGGAGGTTTCGGCGCTGTGGCAATTGATGCCGAGGAGGCTGGGCCGCAAGTAGTTGAAGTCCAAGCGATGCTCGGTAACTCGATGGTAGGAGTGAAACACAGCATCAATCCTCGAGCCGGCAAGGTCACCGGTATGACCAAGATGCTGTTGGCAATTGGGGCGGTGCTCCTATTGGCAAGTGCCGCAACGTTGTTTATGGGGGTATCTGCTTCGGGTGCCAACCACGATTCAAAAACAGCATGGAATGCAAAAGATGCCAATGCGTCCGTGCAGCGTAAGCCGCACAGGTGGCGACCGTCCTACGTAGAAAAACTTCGTCCGTATCAAACCACCTCGTCTCACTACATGTTCGACGGAATCTATATTGGTGGACTGCTTGGTGGACTGGCGCTTCTGTTCTGGGGGCTGTCGCGTTACAGAGATGAAAAAGTTTCTCCTTACTTCCGTATCGGAAGTGACAAAGAAGTTGAGTTTGCAACCAAGGACTCTCCGGCGCCATCGTTTGCACTGGTAGCGCCAGAAGGTGATAACTTCGTATTCAACTTCATGCCACAAATGGATGGTGAGCTCACCAATGAAATGGGAGAAGCAACACCGCTTTCATCCGTTGCAGCGCAGGCCTCGGGAACGCAAAGCGGCGCGCAGTCTTTCGTAATTCCTCCCAACTCTAGAACCAGAGTCGCAGTAGGAAATACGATGTTCTACGTCGCTTCGGTTAATCGCCCGAAGAAGCATCCTGTTCCTTTCATGCTATTTAGTGACTCGCAGTTTAATCTGTGCGTTGCAGGCGTAGCTGGAGTAGTGGCTCTTATCTTCGGCCTTCAGTACTGGGCCGGATACGATGACAACGCAGGGTCGCTCTCTGGTAGCGATAAAGAAAAATACGCAATGCTTGATCAAGATGCGGACAAGGATCAGGACGATCCTCTCAACGAAGAAGAAGAGATGGAAGACGACTCCGAAGAAGATCCAGGTGGTACTGGTACGCAAGCCGCGCTAGATGAAGGCCTAATGGGCAAGAAAGATTCCAGCAAAGCAACAGGACTCTTCAAGATGAAAAACATCAACGATAATCCGTCCCTTGCTAAGAAAGAAATCATGGCGCAAGTAACAGCCAACTCCGCGTTAGGTGCGTTGTCTGCTGGAGGACAAGATATGTTTGCCTCTCTTACTGGTCTTTCAGACGTTTCCAGTGGAATGGACGACGACAGCATTCAAGGTGGACTGCTCGGTAGCGAGTACGGTGAAGCCTACGGTGGATTTGGACTTGGAAAGTCCGGCTTCGGACCTGGTGGTGGTGGAACCGGCTGGGGAACAATCGGTTCTGGTTCTCAAGGTTTGATCGGTCGTGGTAGCGGTACTGGCTCTGGATGGGGCGTAGGTTCTGGTAGCGGTGGCGGTCGAGGCCGTAAGTCTAAGGTGCCACCAGTTCGTATCGGATCGCCTACTGTTTCTGGTGACCTTGATAAAGCTACGATTCGACGTTACATCCGTCGTAAATTACCGCAAATCAAGTACTGCTATGAGAAACAATTGTTAACCAACTCGAAACTTGGCGGTACCGTGTCCACTAATTTCCTAATTGCTCCGGATGGTTCGGTGAAGTCTTCATCCGCGAGTGGCGTGGGAGGTAAAGTATCGAGCTGTGTGGCCGGGATTATTAAAACCATTAAGTTCCCTAAACCTCGCGGCGGTGGGTTAGTGCAGGTTCGTTATCCGTTCCGGTTCAATCCTCCTCAGTAACAGAAACAATAATCTTAAAAAGGCACGTCGCTTTTCTGCGGCGTGTTTTTTTTGAAACGTTCTTCACTAGCTGGTGTCTGTTAAGTGTGCGACAAATTTTTTCAGCAATTGTTTTGAGTGTGTTGTTCTCCAACGAAGCAAGCTCTGACTACTTCTCTAGGAACGATATGCCTGTACAGCAAAACTCTACCGCCCCTAAAGGAGTAACGGTTCGGCTGGGTACAGCAGTTGTTACGGGCGGCCTCGATAAACGCATCATTCGTCGGTACGTAGGAAGTTGCCGCAGATTAAGTTTTGCTATGAGAAGGAATTGCCTGCCAATTCAAAAGTTGTCGGTACCGTTTCCGCAAAGTTTTCTATAACCGTTGACGGTTTGGTGACATCGTCCGTTGGTAATGGAATAGATCCAAACGTGTCCCAGTGTGTGGCTGGTATTATTAGAACCATTAAGTTCCCGCGCCCGCTAGAAGCTGTTGAAGTGCGTTATCCGCTTCATTTTAGTAGAAGAATGGGAGCCAGTAATCCGGGATCGAAAATAAGCAGGAGAGCGGATAACATCGTATCTATTCGGCTCCAAAAACTCTCTGTCTCCGGGGGCTTGAGCAATGCTTCCGCTCGCCGAAGAACTCGTCGTAAGTTGCGCTCGGTCAAATATTGTTACGAAAAAGAGTTACAGACGCATGCAAACCTTGAGGGAGTCTTATCAATTAGAATATTCATTAATTCTGATGGTACTGTAAAGTCTTCTTCGGCTAGTGGGTTAAACGATGAGTTTGCTAATTGCGTCGCAACTGCATACCAATCCATGCGGTTCGCGAAGCTTCACGGAGGTGCCGTGATTTATATGACTTACCAGCTGCAAAAGAAGCTTCAAAACACTGTCCCTAGTTCAATTAGAAAGTTCACTCGCAATGGAGGGACTATTTCGGTCCCAGTTTCGGTGTGGGACATTGAGTGGAGAGAACAAGAGAAGCCAAGTGTGGAGTATTCACGCTGCATGGGATGCGTTTGCTACTAAGTAAGGGTTGAGATCGTGTCATTTCATGACTATTCTGCGCCTATGTTACGAGCATTCATAATTGCAGGTTTGGTGGTTTCAGTTGGCTGTAAAGACAAAAGACTGGAGAAGTCCATGGCATCTTACAAACGTGGCGCAAAGTTACTTCAAAAGTCACCCGGCGATGCAATGCAAGAGTTTGGTGACGCGGTGGCATCTTACGACCAAAATCACGCAGCGCACTTTGGCCTTGGGCTACTGTTCAGTTCGAAAGCCGAGTCCGCTAAAGATCCTGCCGTGGCAAAAACGGAATGGAAACAAGCCGAGGCCGAATTTGTGAAAGCTGCTGCTTCAAACGAAAACGACCCGATGTATCATTTTAAGGCGGGCCGTGCGCAATTTGAACTGGCGCGTTTCGAGGCCGCAAAAGCAAGTTTTCGAAAAGCAATTGAGTTAAACGATCAACTCTACAAAGCACACTATTACTTGGGTAAAACACTTATAAGCTTGGGCAAGTTTAAAGAGGGAGCTACTTCAGTATCTAAGGCCATCGAACTTGAGCCAAGTTACGAGTACGCCATTATCTATCTAGGGCAAACCTATATTTCTTGGGACTACTATGATGAAGCAATCGAACTGTTAAAAAACAATAGAGAAAATATCAATAAACGTTCGAGCCAAGGCTTGCGACAAGCGAACTACGATCTCGGTTTTGCATACTTTCTGAAAAAGGATTACTCCAATGCTGCCGCCGCGTTTGGTGAGTCTCTTAAGGCCGACAAGAACTTTGCTCCCGCATTGGTGAAGCGTGGCATCTGTCGAGTGTTTTCTGGCAACAAAAAGGGTGCAGCAGACGATCTCAAGAAGGCCCTCGATTCAGGAAAGTTAAAGTCCCACGAGCGAATCCAGGCTCTAAAATATCAACCACGTGACGTCTAATATATTAATAATATTGGGAAAATGACTGCTCAGGCAGTCTTTTTCTCGTTTCGGTGCCAACGTTTCGGTTCGTAGTTATTTAACTAACGAGCACAATGTAGGCGTGAAATTACGGTCCTACGCGGCTGCAGAACCAGTTTCAATCGTGTTATAAATAGACGTCAACTTGCATATTTTATGCAGTGAAAACGAGAGGATAGGGGAAATGGACCTCCGAATTGAACGAATTCAACGAATGCGACGTTCGCAAAATTGGGCGGATGCGATCGCAATGTTTTCAAAAGAAGCAGCCGAGATCAAAGATGATAACGCGCGTGCGCAAGCATTATTTGAGATTGGACAGCTTGCGGAAGAAGTAATTCCGACGCGGACTGAAGCGATTCAATACTACGAAGATGCGTTGGCCATAAAGCCTGACTATCTTGACTGCATTGCAAAACTCGTCGGCCTTTACGCCGCGTTGTGTGACCTGGAAGGTGTGGCACGAACCGGGAGACGAGCGGTAAAAAGTGGAGAGACTTCCAAATCTCTTTTATTGATTACCACCGAAGCTCTCTACGACTCTGGGTCGCATTCTTTAGCTAAGGATTTCGTTACCCCTTTTGCGGGTGACGACGACCTGCCTTTTGAGTTGCGAGACGTCATGGCTGCATTCGAAGCAACTAGTGATTCTTGGAAAGATTCAGTGGAGCGTCTCACCAGTCAGGTTGAAAAAGTTGAAGGTGCCGAGGCCGCCAGAATTTGGCTCCTAATTGTTCGCCTTACCGCAACGTTTGCAAACGACAAAGATGCGTTAAATAAGGCTCTAGCAGGTTTGCTAAAAGTTGATATCCACCATCGCGTGGGAAATATCATTTTAGAGCGCAAACTTGCTTCTGAGCAGGATTGGGACGCAATTGCGGCGCTGCACGAGTCACGAATCGATGCGGTTTCAAACGACCTTGCCAAGATTAGTTTGTGCAGAGACTTTGGGATGACTTGGTTGACAAAGTACGGCGATCTTGATCGAGCGCAAGGATTCATTTTAAGGGCACTTACGCTGCTGCAAAAGGTTGACGGTAATACAGAGTTTCCATCTCTCATTGCAGCGGTGCGCGTCACCTGCCAAGCGGCAGCTGAGAAAATGGAAGGGATGGATGAAACGATATCTCTTCTAAGACCTTTGGCTTCGCGTGGGGATGAAACGTCTCAGCTTTACATAGCCCTACGGCTTGCTGAGATGGCTGAGTTCAGTGCGGATTCGGATGTGCAAGAAGAGTACCTTTTGGTCGCCGCGGAGATCGAACCTTATGCACCGCTTGTCATCGATAAATTGGGCGCACCGGCAGACTCCGCAGAGAAGCCTGCGCCAGTGCAAGAAGCTGCCGCAGAAGAGTCCGCGCCAGTAGTGCAAGAAGCTGCCGCAGAAGAGTCCGTGCCAGTAGTAGAAGAAGCTGCCGCAGAAGAGTCCGCGCCAGTGCAAGAAGCTGCCGCAGAAGAGTCCGCGCCAGTAGTAGAAGAAGCTGCCGCAGAAGAGTCCGCGCCAGTACAAGAAGCAGAAGATAAGGTTGAAGCTGCGCCCGAAGTAGAAGAAGACGAAGGCGAGCGACCGGTACTTACTGACGATGTTCAAAAGGCTATCGATGAAGCTCTCAGTTTGGATGGGCTCAAGTCAATTAACGCATTGAAGTCGCTAGCCTCCAAGCAAAGTCAATATCCTGAAGTCCATCAAGCCTACACAGGTCTTTTGCGTAAAGAAGAAAAGTGGAGCCGCCTTATCGAGGCACTCAAGGGGCAAGCCGCAGCCGCAACGCGCAAAGACGATAAGTTTGCAGCGCTAGAGGAAATGGCAGACGTCTACGAATCCCACTTGAATAACCCGACGCAATGGATGCGAACCATTGATTCTATGCTTGAAATAAACCCCAAGCGATACGATTTATACGATCGTTTAGCCACGTTCCATGAGTCCAAAAAACGCTGGCAAGACATGGTTAAGGTTTACAAACGAAAAGCGGAAAATTTAGATGATAAACGCGATCAAGTTACTCTCTACGAAGAGGTAGCGAGACTGTACGTCGAGCGTTTCTCCAATCAAGCAGAAGCGATCAAAACGTACGAAAAGATATTGTCCATCGAGCCTGAGAACAGCGAAGCGGTGGCAAATCTTTTGGTGGTTTACGAAAAGCGAAGAGACTGGGCTAAGTACCTCGCTCTTCGAGAAACGCAGTTGGATGAGTTGACGGCGGATGACAGACTTACGCAGACGATTGAAATTGCTGAACTAGCACAAACAAAAGTTAAGAAACCTGAGATTTGCAAGGATTGGTGGGAAGCCGTACTGGCGTTGGATCCAAGCCACGAAGAGGCTACAGGGCATCTGATAAAGATTTACGAACGCCTGAAATCCTGGGAGTTGTTAGCAGAGGTTTGTGAGAAGCAGGTTGATAATAGTCTCGACTCCAAGGCACAAGCGGATGCTCTGCAAAAGTTGGGCGTACTGTACACTGACAGGCTTGAAAATGCGGAAGCTGCGGCGAACGCTTGGAGACGACTTCTAGAGATTGATCCCGATCACAGGCGTGCACAGGACGCGATTCGAAAACTCTACGTCGCCAATCAAGATTGGGAAGGTCTTGAAGAGTTCTATCGCGGTCGCGATAAGGTTGATGAATTCGTTCGTGTGATGGAACGCCAGGTGGACCAAACGGAAGACCCTGCGCAAAAGACCGCAATTGGATTAAAGGTTGCTGGGCTTTACGCGAATGAACTTGGAAAAGCAGATCGCGCAGCGCGCCAGTATGAAAAAGTATTATCATTTGATAGTCGAAACTTTGTAGCTGCAGAAGCTCTTGTCGAAATTTATGAAAAAGGCAGAGACCCGAAGAAGCTTGCGAATGTGTTGGAAATTCAGCTTGAAGGAACGGAAGATCCTGCTGAAAAACTTACCCGCACCCAACGGCTCGCCGAACTTTACGAAGAGAAAATGCGAGATAAGTCTTCTGCACTTTCTTGGTGGATTAAAGCGCACGAAGGAAATCGAAGCGAAGCATGGATCCGAGAAAACGTGGAGCGATTGGCCGACGAGACCAGCGAGTGGGAAGCCGTAGTTTCTAGCTATTTGGTTTCAGCAGATGCCGTGTCAGAGGAAGAATCGCTGCCACTTTTGAAGTACGTCGCCAAAACTCAAGAAATGAACTTGAATGAGCTTGAGGCTGCTCTGAAAACGAATCAACGGATTTGGAAAATTGACGATACCGATCAAGAGATTGTCGAAGCGTTAGAGCGACTTCATCTTGGGAGTGGAGACCATGATGCTCTCCTAGCAATCTACGAACGTAAGCTTGAAATCGTCAGTGACGCAGAAGAGCAAGAAGGGATTTACCTGAGAATCGGTTCCCTCTACGAACACCGAGAGGATTACGATAAAGCGATAGACGCGTACCAAAACATTCTTGATTTGGACGCGCAAAGTGCCAAAGCATCGCTAGCTCTGGGTCGTCTGTACGAGAAGACTGAAAATTGGCAGGCGATGGGGGACATTTATGAGCAACAAATTACCCAGCGTGACCCAGACGACGACCGAGATACCTATCTCGACATCGTTATTCGTTTAGCTCAACTTAAGGAGACCAGGTTAGACGATGTCTCCGGAGCAATTGATGGTTATACTGATGCCCTTAGCATCGATGGCAATTTCGCCCCAGCGCGTGAGGGAATCGAGAAGTATCTCGAAAATAATGAAAATCAGAAACGCGCTGCCGACACTCTGGAACCACTCTATCAAGAGTCTGAAACATGGGACAAACTTGTGGGGGTTTTTGAGATACAACTTCAGCATCAGAAGAATGAATTCGATAGAGTTTCATTGCTAAGCCAGATTGGAGAAATCCAAAAAACGAAACTCGGAAACGCTGAACTCGCGTTCGATGCGTATCGTCGTTGTCTCAAAGAAGATCCAGCATCTGATGTGGCTAAGACCGAACTTGAAGACATTGCGGTGCTTATGGACGATGGTCACAAGCAGCTTGTTGAGCTTTATCAAGAAGTTCTGAAATCCGACGACCTTGACCCCATGCGCGCCTTTGAACTTTCTAAGAAAGTTGCCACGACCTATCATTTAGATTTGGCGCTGCCGGACGAATCGATACCGTTCTACCAAAAGTGCCTTGAGCAAGACGCAAGTGATATGGAATCTGTGGAAGCGCTCGAAATGATTTTCGGTGCCAATGGCAATCACCAAGAACTTCTGTCGGTTCTCAAAAAGAAGGCCGAGATCGTGGTTGAGACCGATAAGCGCAATGCCATTCTTTTCCGTGTTGCGGGAATCTATCAACACGAGCTATCTCAAGTTGATGACGCCATCTCTGCCTATGGGGCAGCACTTGCCAATGATCCAACGAACATCAACGCGCTACGTGCGCTGGAGGAGTTACTTGAGGCGGAATCTAGAAATAGCGAATTGGATGAAAATCTAAGTCGCCAATTGGACTTAGCAGAAGACTCTGGGACTCAAATTGCATTACTTCTGCGTCTTGGCGCACTGAGAGAAACGAAACTGAAAGAACTCGAACGAGCGGTGGAATGCCACAAGCGCGTGTTGGAGATCGATCCATCAAATCAAGTCGCCATTGCATCTTTGGAAAGAATGGCGGACGAAGAGAGTCTTCAATTACCAATCGCGACCATCCTTGAGCCCATCTACAGGGTTGGCGGAGACATTGATAAACAGATTCTAGTTTACGAGGTGATGGCCAAAAATGCATATGAGCCAACTGAGCAGATACGCTACTATCATCAAATCGGTGAACTTCATGAGTTGAACAATGACCCGAATTCTGCGTTTAGTGCTTTCGCGCGAGGGCTGCAATCGGAGCCATCGGATGATGTGACTCAAGCGCAACTCGAGCGAATTGCTCGTGCGTCCAATAATTGGACGTCGCTTGTATCATTATATGAGTCGACTGCTAAGGATAGCGATGATGAAGAACTAAAAACATCTTTGCTAACTAAAGTTGCTCGCGTTTACGAAACCGAACTCCAAGATGATGCTAAGGCCGTTAGTGCTTACCAACAAGTCGTCGCAGTGGGAGCAGGCAATGTGGATGCAGCTGTGGCGATTGAAACAATTCACCGCCGAAACGACAACTACGACGAGTTGGTAAAAGTACTTTTGACTAAGGCGGATATTACGCAGGATGCCACGGAACAAAAGAAGTTGTTGTTCGAAAGTGCATATCTGCAGGAACATACTCTGTCCCAACCGCAGCAAGCCGTAGCAACGTATCAAAAGATTCTGGAAAGTGACGATACGGATATTCGAGCGCTTGACTCGCTCATTAACCTGTACACTACAGGAGAAGACTGGAACGGATTAAAAGAAGCATACACGCGGAAAGCCGAGTTGTCTGAGAATCCTCAAGAACGCAAACAGCTTCTGTTCATGTTGGGACAACTGCACGAAGGGCAACTTGAGGATAGCGCCCAAGCGATTGATACTTATCAGTCTATTTTGGATATCGATCCTAGTGATATTCCTGCGCTCCAATCTCTTGATCGTCTTTTTGGACAAGGGGAACGTTGGTACGATCAGCTAAACGTACTCGAGCAGCAACTTACGTTAGAGAGTGATCCCAATCAGGTTGTCACGCTTAAGTATCGAGTTGGGCAGCTGTGGCAAATTCACTTGAAAGATATGACACGAGCAGTGGATTCCTATCGGGAAGCTCTGCAGAGTAATCCCACCCATCAAGAGACCTTGGCCGCTTTAGAGCAAGTGGCGGGTGGAGACGAAGAGCAAGTCGCAGCTGCAGAGGTTCTTGAAAGTGTTTACGAGGCTTCTGGCCAGTGGGCGGAACTCGCAAGGATGCAAGAAGTCAAAATTGCAGCATGTGAAGACTTAGCGACGAAGGTTACTTTGCTTCATAAGCTTGCCGAGAATCACGAATATCGTCTAGGAGATGAAAACTCAGCTTTCTTGGCTTACGGTCGAGCGCTTCAAACGGACTCGTCCTCGGAAGTGTCATTGTCTCATTTGGAAAGGCTCGCAGAGTCTACAGGATCTTGGTCTCAGCTTGCGTCTCTTCTAGATAACGAATCAGGGCGTACCGATGATGTACCAGTACAAATAGGTTTAATGGTACGTCTGGCGTTCGTTCAGGAAGCACAACTTGCCGTACCTGCCGATGCCATTGCTACCTACAACAAGATTCTGGAAGTGGATCCAGATAACGTTGTAGCCATACGGTCTCTCGATCGTCTTTACACTCAAACTGGAAACCAACAATCACTTGTTTCCATTCTCAAGAAGCAAACGGAGATTGTGGACTCTGATGAAGAGAGAATGGCGGTTCAATTCCGACTCGCGCAAACTCTTGAGAACGACTTATCTGAGCCGGACGCCGCGGTGAAAGTTTACAGCGAAATGCTTGAACAAGACCGAGGGCACGAAGGAAGTCTCCTTGCATTGGAACAACTATTTCTTGGTGGGCAGTCGCAGCGGGAAATCGCAAAAGTTCTTGAACCAATCTACGAAGATACTGGTGAGTATCAGAAACTTCACTACCTAAACGAGACAGAGCTCGCACTGATCACCGATAAGGCCGAGCGTGCAGGAATGCATCAAAGATTAGCAGAGCTTTGTGAAGGACGTCTTGACGACCTGGCTCGCGCGCAAAGTTGGTGGGCTGCAGGTATGGTGGAAGACCCAGAGTGGGTGGAAGCTATTGATTCTACAGAACGTCTTGCTGAAGTTACTGACAATTGGGCGGAACTCGTTACAGCTAACAGTGAGATTGTCGGTAGGAGTGAAGTACCGGAACATCGACGCAATGCGCTTTTGAGAATAGCTAAGTATCAAGAGACTCGTCTCAATGCTCAGCATGCAGCAGTTGAGGCGAATTTGTCGGTACTGGGAATCGATGAACGAGATGCCGATGCGCTTAGTTCTCTAGACAGGCTCTATGCTAATTTGGGTGACTACTCGGCTTTGGTCGAGGTGTTGAAACGGCGTGCAGACGTCACCATGGATGGAGATGAAATTACGAACCTTCATCTGCGTCGAGGGCAAGTTTGCGTCGAAGTGCTAGGTGACTACGACCAAGGTTTAGCTGCTTATGACACTGTCCTCGAGCAAGACCCGACCAATCGATTTGCCCTGGAAGCTAGTGAGCGTCTTCACTACGGACGAGCTGACTGGACAAAGTTGTTTGCAACGTACGAGCGATTTATCGATGTTTCTTCCGATGACAATGAGATGGCGGCTACTTACGCTCGCATGGGACGGATTGCTGCGGATGGTTTAGAGAACGACGAACAAGCAATCGAACTATGGGCTCGAGTTACCGACATTAGGGGAGAGAATCTGCAGTCTCTGCAAGCACTTTCAGAGATTCATGAACGTCGAGAAGAGTGGAACGAACTTGTTGAAATTTCAGAGAGGCAAATTTCGATAGCAGAAGATCCTCAAGAACGCTGCCTCTTATTCAAGAGACTAGGACGGCTGTGGGAACATAAGCTTAAAAATCAAGATGAGGCTGTAGCTGCTTGGCGTTACGCTGATGAGCAAAATCCCCATGACATAGAAGTACTTCAGGAACTCGCACGACTGTTTAACGAGAACCAAGAGTGGGAAGATCTTTCCCAAGTTCTTCAACGGCAAATCGAGGTAGGTCAACTTAACGGGACCGCAAGTGAAGACCAAGTAATACAGTTGTACTCACAAATTGGTCAGTTAGAAGGAGAAGTGATTGGGCGGGTTCCAGAAGCTGTAGACGCATGGAGAAGAGTTACGGCCCTAGACCCAGGCAATATGAGTGCATTGTCCGCGCTAGAACAACTCTTTACACGAGAAGGACGTTGGGAAGAGGCTATCGAAGTCTTAGAAAAGCGAGCACTCCTAGCTGAAGCGCAAGAGGAGAAAGTCAATACACTGCTGCAAGTTGGCGTGTTGTGGCAAGAGCGAGTTGAAAACCTAGACCAAGCAGCTGCCGTATACGAACGGGTACGCGAGTTTGAACCGAACAACCATCTTGCTTCGGTACACTTGGAAAAAATCTACAGAGCGCAATATCGCTGGGAAGAACTCACCGACATTATGCTCGAGCGTGTTCAAATCACTGAAGACTCCGAGGAAAGGATTGCGATTTTCAGTGATGTTGCAAAAGTGTATGAGCAAGAACTCGGTGCACCAGAAAATGCGTTCGTTGTATTGCAGTATGCATTCCAAGAAGACTTCGGACACGAGCAAACGGCTCTTGAACTTGAACGTCTTGCAACCGCCACCGGCCAATGGCAAGAACTTCTTACTCAATACAGTCAAGTTGTTAAAGACCTGGAAGCGAAGCAACCCGATTCTGCAGCAGACCTCTGGGTAAAAATTGGTAGGTGGTATGGTGAAAAGCTATCTCATGTTGACTACGGAATTCATTCGGTTCAACAGGCGCTTCGACTATCGCCGCACCACTCAGGAGCATTGTCTGCTTTGGCAGATCTTCAAAGGCAGCGTGGATCCTGGTCTGAGTTGACTGAGACTCTCCAACTTCACGCGTCGGTTGAGACCGACCAAGAGAAACAGACAGAACTATACCTGTCGCTTGCGAATCTATTGGAGAATCAACTGCAAGATCCGCAGCGGGCAATTCAAACTTATCAGTCTGCCTTAGAAGTCGATGGAGGAAGTGCAGAGTCGTTGCACGCACTTGAGCGACTTTATCGTGGTTACGAACAATGGGATCAGCTCATCATGGTTCTTGGCCGTCAGGCAGAACAACAACATGATTCTGATGAAGTCATTAGACTCAAACTGGAAATCGGAGAAATTTGGGATACGCGTTTAGTCGACTCAGGGGAAGCGATTCAAGCTTATCAACAAGTGTTGGATCTCGACCCATCGTGTGTTCCCGCATTGCAAGCGCTGGAACAACTCTACGAAAAAACCGGACAATCAGAGAAATATCTGGAGACGCTAGAGGCTGAGCTTGACTTGACTGCAACGGATCATGAACAAGTGTCGCTTTACGAACGAATGGCCACTGCTTGGGAAGAACGGTTCGGAAAACTCGATAGGGCTGCAGAGTGTTACGAAAAGATTGTAGCCCTCGATGGACATAATTTCCCGGCGTACCGCCAGCTTGGACGAATATATCGGCAGGACAGCAAGTGGGAGAGTTTGGTGGATACGTTTAGAAACCATATTCTTGTGGCTAGCGATCCTGCATCGAAGGTTGATTTGTATTGCTCAATGGCAACCGTGTACGAAAACGAGTTGCAGGACGTTGATCGCGCGATTGAGGCTTATAATGATGTACTCGCTTTCGATTCAATGGAGCCAAGAGCCCTAAATGGATTGGGACGACTGTACGAAAAGATTTCTGAATGGGATCGCGCCATCGAGATTATGGGAACGCTGGAGCAATCGACCTCGGATCCGAATGTCAAAGTTGACTTGTTGCATCGGATGGGGCGAATTTCATTCCGTCATCTCGCGGACCCCGTCACCGCAGAGGAGTTTCTGCAACGAGGACTGGCAGGGTTCCCGTCGCACATTCCTACAATGGAAGCACTCGTAGAGTTGTATTCTATGCAAGGTGACTGGATCAAAGCTGCTGGAATGATGGGGCGCGCAGAGGAGTTCGCATCGAGCCCGGTTGAGAAGGTGAAGTTGTTGGTTGGTGCTGCCGAAATCTATCGAACGCAATTGGAGGATATGGACCATGCGAAAGATTACTACGCAAGTGCCGTTCGCTTGGATCCCGAGCATACCGCGGCACTTGAGCCACTGGCGGACATCTATTTTGCGCAAGAAAACTGGGAACAGCTGGGGCCAGTAATCGGCACGCTGATAAGAAAGACGCAACAAGAGAGAGTATCCGAAGACAAGATTAAGACTCTTTACTATCGAGCCGCTCGGTGTTCTGAGGCGCTTAATGATTTTGAAAAAGCCAGTGCTTACTATAAAGCGGCCTACGATCTAGACCCTACTCACCTTCCAACACTTGTCGGAAGGGGAGACCTGCTTTTCCGGATGGAAGATTGGGATGGTGCGGCTAAGATTTATCAAACCGTTTTAGTACAACACAGGGACTCCCATAACGATAAAGCGGTTGTGGATGTCTACTACAAGTTAGGTCGAGTTCGTATCGCTCTTAACGAGAAACGAAAAGCACTCAACATGTTTGAGAAGGCTTTGGAAATCAACCCGCATCACCAAGACACATTGCTAGCCCTCATTGACTTGCAAACCTCACAGCAAGACTTTGCAAGTGTTGTTCAAGCCAAGCGGTCGCTTATGGTGTCCGCCGACACCGATGAAGCTCGGTTGAAGATTCTTGAAGACATCGGTGATATTCAACACAAGAAGTTGGGTAACTCCCAGAAAGCTATCGTTGCATATGCTGATGCGGTAGCGATTGATCCTAACGAACACCGACTGTTGCAAAAATTGTTGGAGCTTTATTCTGAAACGGGCCAATGGCAAAAGGCTGTAGAGATTATCGAGCGGTTTATCTCTCGGGAAACGGACCCATTCAGAAAAGCAGCGTACCTACAAGCTGCGGGTACCGTTTGCAGAAAAGAGCTGAAGGATCACGCTAAAGCGATTGAGTACTATGACACTGCTCTGGATTCCATGTTTGAAAGTGGGGACCTCACACCGGAAAAAACTCAAAAGGCGCTAAAGCCGTTTGAGTATATCGACAAAATGTTGACGTCTCAAAAAGACTGGAAAGCGCAAGAGCGTGCGTATCGGCGGATGATCAAAAGGCTGCCTTCTGGTAGTCCCATCCTGGTCTCCCTTTGGAACGCTCTTGGTGAAATTTACCGCTCGAGACTAAAGCATTACCAAAGTGCGATTCAGGCATTTGAAATTGCACAGTCGCTTGAACCTACCAACGCGGCACGCGGAGCGATTCTCGCCGAGCTGTACGTCGTTGCAGGACCAGAGTATGCAGAGAAAGCAGTCCAACTTCATTCTACGATGCTCCAAAATGAGCCGTTCAAGTACGACAGTTATCGAGCCCTTCGTAAGCTTTACTCCGACGCTCAGCAGTACGACAAGGCATGGTGCATTTGTGCCGCGCTGGCATTTTTGAAGAAGGCGAATCCGGAAGAGATTAAATTCTACGAACAGTACAAACAACGAGGCTTTGCTAAAGCCACAAGACGTATGAATGATGAGCTTTGGCGGGCGGTGACTCATGAAAAAGAGAACCCGTATATTTCGGCCATCTTTGGACAAATTTGGCAAGGTCCTGCATCGATGTACGCGACTCCCCTTAAGAAGTGGGGACTCAAACGGAAAGACGCACGGCCAGCGGAAGACCAACTAATGTTCTCCCGAATGGTTCGCTACGCCGCGCAGGTGATGAACGTTGCAGTTCCAGACATTTATGTTAACGAGCGCAGCCCGGGGGCACTTGATATCATTAATGCGTCTGACAAAAACCAATTGCTTCCGAGCTTTGCAGCGGGACAAGGAGTACTGCAAGGAAAGTCTGAGAAAGAAATTGTCTTCTTGTGCGGGCGGTACCTTGACCTACTTAGACCGCAACATATTCTCCGGCCGCCATCGCCAATTTTGCCGACGAAGACAGAACAAAAGACCGCTCTATTGTCTGCGATTGCGATGGTTAGAACGGACTTCCCGGTTCCTGCGCAGATGCAGCCAAACGTTCAAGCTTATCTTCCTGAAATGCGGAAGAGAATTCCACCTCAGGTGTTGGAACAGCTCGGCGCGATTGTGTCTCGCTTCTTAACAAACGCACCTCGTTTGGATATGAACACTTGGAACCAAGGTGTTGACGCTACCGGTCACCGAGTAGGATTTATTCTGTGCGGTGATCTGGAGGTTGCTGCAAGATCCATATCTGCAGAGCCCACCGAGGTAGGTGGCCTACAAGTGAAAGACAAAATCAAAGATCTTGTACTTTTCTCCATTAGCGAAGACTACTTTAAGATTAGACAAGCTTTGGGAATGACTATTGGATAAGTACTTTGCCGCGACGTTAGTTGTTGCCCTTGCCTTCGGTCCGGAGGCGAGTGGCGACTGCGTCCTAAGTGACGAACAATTGTCATCGATGAAGGACGTGGAGGATTCCTTAGCTTCTCAGCGGCGACGTACTGAGGCTTGGAAGACTTCATGGGGCGGACTTCTCATGGGCGCTGCCGTCTATCAGGCTTACGAGGCGACTCGTCCGGAAGACGAGCGTGGTAACGCAAGTGAGGCGTCGCTGTGGGTTGGCGCAGTGCGTTCGCTGATCGCTTCCGCGTCGTTTGCAATAACCCCCAGCGCAGCAGACATTGATCGCTCACCGTATACTTGCGAAGGTTTCAAGCAGTCGCAAAAGTCGCTTGCGCGCGGAATTCGACTGCAAAAAAAAGGAAAGTCGCTAGGCAAACATCTCACGGTAGTTGGTTATAATGCGGTGTTCGCGATCTACCTGGGCGCTGTGCATGGAGAGTGGAAAGAAGCTGGCGTAGGAATGTTAATTGGAGTAGCCGTTGGTGAACTGCAAATACTCACCCAACCCAACGGCCTGAAGAGAATAGGTGATAGGGGCAAACTCGCATTATCTCCATGGTTGAGCCGTGAATCGCAGGGACTGATGCTGGTTGGTTCATTCTAGACTGAGTTTCCGCAAAACACACTATGGCCCAACATCAAGTAGTTGTGGTATCGCCCATGAATGAAAATCCTCTTGCTTTGTGGCTTAGTAGTTCTTGCTTGTAAAGTTGAATCGAATCAACCTAACTATCCCGACTTCAAGTATCCAAAGTCGAAGCGCGGGACGGTAGTCGATACTATCCATGGTGTTAACGTTAGTGACCCTTATCGTTGGCTAGAAGACAACAACAGCGCAGAGACTAAGTTGTGGGTCAAGCAGCAAAACCAAGTAACCAATTTATTTCTAAGTGGGCTTAAGGACACAGAAGCAGTACGTGCTCGTTTGACTGAGGTTTGGAACTTCGAAAAACGTTCCGTTCCCACTAGAGTGAAAAACCGATACTTTTTCACAAGGAACAGCGGGATAGAAGAACACTCGTCCTACTTTTGGACCGATAAGCTAGGCGGTCGAGCAAGGAAGCTAATATCTCCTAGTGAAATGTCAAAAGATGGAAAAATTGCATTGGCCGGGACTTCGGTATCTTGGGATGGTGAATTGGTAGCCTATGCAACCAAGAAATCTGGTAGCGACTGGGTAGAATGGCGCGTTAAAGAAGTGCAGTCTGGAAAAGAACTGTCAGATCATATCAAGTGGACAAAATTTGGTGGTGTGGCATGGGCAGCTAACAACGCCGGTTTCTATTACACGCGGTTTGCTGCTCCCCAAGAAGGAAAAACTCTAACTGCAGCCAATACCGGCATGCAAATCTTCTATCATCAGCTAGGTACTGAGCAGGAAAAGGATGTACTTGTATTCGAAGACAAAGCCAACCCGAAACACTTTGTAGGTGGTTTTGAAACCCGAGATGGTAAATTTCTCTTGGTTTCTGTTTGGCACCAAAACAAAAGTAAACTACTTGGCAAAAGACTAGACGGAAAAAGTGGATGGGTCTCACTTATTCCCGAGTTTACGGGGGAGTACAGCGTTGTAGATAGCAGTGATGGTCGGTTCTATTTGATTACCAACGACGGTGCTCAAAATCGAAAGGTGGCGTACGTAGACTTTTCTTCGCCTAAGCAAGTGGTGGAGTTAATCCCAGAAGCGAAGCTGTCGATGGCGTCCGCTAACCTAGTAGGAGGAAAGTGGATCATCAGTTATCTTAAAGACGCAAAGTCACATGTAGAGGTCTTTTCAAAAGATGGGCGAAAGTTAAAAACGCTGCTGCTGCCAGGTAATGGCACCGCGCGTGGTTTTTCAGGTAACCTAGACGATACCGAAACGTTTTTCTCGTTTACAACTTTCTTGAAGCCGTCAACCAACTACCGACTAGACATGGAGGACCTGTCGATCAAAGAAGTTTGGTCACCAGCGCTGCCATTTGATTCTACAGGGTACGAAACAAGACAGGAGTTTGTCACATCAAAAGATGGAACCAAAGTGCCTGTGTTCTTGTTCGGCAAATCAGAGGTTCTTGGCAAGAGAAACTCCAGTACCCCTGTTTACTTGTACGGTTACGGTGGTTTCGATATTTCGCTGACCCCAAGATTTAATACAAGCTACGTCCCTTGGATGGAACGAGGTGGACTAGTGGTCGTTGCTAACCTTAGGGGCGGCGGTGAGTACGGTGAGGCATGGCATAAAGCTGGCACCAAGTTGAACAAGCAAAATGTGTTTGATGACTTCATTTCTGTAGCTGATTGGCTGGTCCGAAAAAAATATACCAACCCAGCGAGGCTGGCTATCTCAGGCCGTTCGAATGGCGGACTTCTCGTTGGTGCTACGATGACCCAGTGTCCAGCTTTATTTGGTGCTGCAGTGCCGGAAGTGGGAGTTTTGGACATGATTCGTTTCAGCAAGTTTACCATCGGGTGGGCGTGGGAAGATGACTATGGGGACGTGGATGTAGAGGAAGAGTTCAAAGCCCTTCTTAAGTACTCTCCTTATCATAACGTTTCAAAAACAAGCTATCCCGCAACCCTTATCACCACCGCGGATCACGATGATCGGGTTGTTCCTGCACACAGCTATAAGTTTGCGGCAGCACTGCAATACGCTGCAGTTGGTAGAAACCCGATATTGATCAAGATCAATACAAGTACTGGTCATGGCGCAGGAAAGACGACCTCTATGAAAATCAACGAAGAGGCAGAACGTTGGAGTTTTCTATTCCACGCATTATCGGTTGGCGACGATGTCGAAGTAGGTGGTACGTATCTGTATCAAGACGTCCCACACTGTAGTCGTAAAAGTGTGATGTAAACGTTGTACGCTCTTGTAAGTACGATCCCAAAAAGCAAAAAAGTTTACGTAACAAAACAGCAATATAGAAATAAGAATAATAATTAAGTTCACAAGTGTCAGGAGATCTCGGATACTAACGGATAAGGGGGACTTGTGTTAAAACTTTTATCCGGGATATTACTTTCATTTATTTTCTTGTCGTCGGTCAACACCGCCGATGCTGCGTGCTGGCCTGCGTGTACAGCGCCTGCGTGGTGTTGGAACAATCAGTGCGTTATGTGTACCAACAACAACCACTGTGCGGGCGATCCGGGAGGTCCCATCTGTTCGGGGGGGCAATGCGTGACTTGCACTACGGATACCCATTGCGTCGGAAACCCTGCTGGGCCGGTATGCGACACTGCCAACAATCAGTGTGTTACGTGCATGTGGGACGCTCATTGTAACGGAAATCCCGCGGGACCGGTTTGCGACACTAGTACGAACAATTGCGTAGGCTGCCTCGATAGCAGTCATTGCCCCGACACCGATTGCACGACTCGTGACTGCCTTGGTCAGAGTTGTCAAATCTTGATTACAGTAAATAGAGGCGACTCGTGCTTAGCTGGTCCTGGTCTTTGTACGGGGCCTGCAGCGAACCCTGCGAATCAATGTGTGACGTGCTTTGACGACAGCGAAGTTCAAGATACGGGATGCTCCAGCGCGCAACCGCATTGCAGTGACGCGGTTTCTCCTGGTCAGTGTCAGACCTGTGTTGACGATGTTGCTGGGACGGGGCTAGATAGTGGATGTTCCGCGCAATTGCCAATGTGCTTAGGAACCGGTGGAAATATCACTTGTGGTGAATGTGGTGCTTCGGCAGACTGCATGAACAACGCAAACGGTAACCTTTGCACAGGCAACAACACTTGTGGGTGCGCACTTGATGCAGATTGCGATAGCACGGACGTTTGTGACACGGGGAATGGAATTTGCCGAGATGGTGATCATGACGACGACGGCATTCCTGACACGATAGATATTGACGACGATGACGACGGAATTCCAGATATAGTAGAAGGCTATGGCCAAGACGGTTCGGCGGACGATGATGCCGATGGAACTCCAAACTGGGCGGATCCTGATCACGCATTGAATGATGCCAATCATCCTTTGCACGGTGGCTGGGACTGGGATGGGGACGGAGTACCGAATCACCTCGACCTCGACAGTGACAACGATGGAATCTTGGATGCTGTGGAGGGACATGCAGACAACACCCACTACGACCAAAATGGAGATGGACATCTTGATACTATGACTGACGCAGACGGAGATGGACTTCGCCAGCAGGCGGATGCCGATGAGTCAGGAGTCGCAGCGCCAACTCCGGACATGGACGGCGACAACCATCCTGACTACTTGGATCTTGATACCGACGGCGATAGCATTCCTGACGTGATTGAGGGGGGGAATACCGACACGAACAACGATGGTATGATTGACGTTGCGGACTCAGATGGTGATTCGATCATTGGGCCTGCTGACTTCGATGCTTCAGATAGCGACGACGATGGAATCGTCGCACCCGCAGATGGCTCTGAGTCAGGTAATCCGGTCATTGATCATGCAAGCGGAAGTGCTCCTGCTCCTGGAACTCAATTGACAGACACGGACTTGAATCAACGACCTGACTTTAGAGATGTTGACTCTGATGACGATGGCATCCCTGACTTTGTGGAAGGACAAGACGACAACGGCGACGGACAACCAGACATTGGTTGGCCACCAGCTGGGACCGATGCAGATGGCGATGGCTGGGATACTATGTTCGATCCGAGTGAGGGCGGCGCGGCTCCGGTGACCCCAGACCATGATGGAGATGCGGCACCTGACTATCAGGATATCGACAGTGACGACGATGGCTCTGGGGATGGAATTGAGAATCCAGGTCAAGGTGTAGGAGATGGCTCGGGCGATAGTGATGGAGACGGTTGGGTGGATCAAAGTGATACGGATCCCGAAGGCCACAGTGGACCATGGGATACCTCAACACTTGCACCAGATGACAATGGCGATGGCGTGCCAGATTATTTGGATCCTAACTCTGGTGTTCCTGCGTACTCCGGTGGGGCACGTGCTTGCTCGAGTGGAGGAGGTGGGAATCTGATGCTGTTTCTAATCTTAGGATTCGGGCTGCTTCTAAAGAAAAGGCGACGCGCAAGCGTCGCCGCTGCTACTTTAGGGGCATTACTACTGTGCGAACCATCAGTAACGCTTGTTGAAGACGCGGATGCGCAATCCATTTTTTTAGATAGGTTCCGAGCTCCAAGTACTGTTGATGATGCATTTGCTCTTCGTCGGCCACTGGTAGGAAAGCACCTGTCTTGGGGCGTTCAGCTCTACTTTGATTATGCCAACGATCCTCTCACAGTAGAGAGAACCGCGGGAAATGCGAGCTCTGAGTTTGCACGAGTCGTTCAGCATCAAGTCAATATTACTGTCGGGGTGCATATCAACATCAAGGATCGATTCGTGCTCTTCGGTGGATTACCTGTGACTTGGATGACCGGGGACGAAAACTTAGCGGCCATGGGATTTCTTGAGCATGATAGCTTTGGCTTGTCGGACGCTTTCGCCGGAGCGAGAGCTCGACTAGTTGGACTTGATAGTGACGACTACGAAATTAGTGCGCAAGCGGCGGTCGCGTTTCCCTCCGCGGGTTCTTCTCAAACTTTTCGCGGTGACGAAGGAATAACGGTCGCCCCTGAGCTTCTTGCGGAATATCGAATCAACCAGAAAACATGGATTACGGCGGATCTTGGCTTGCGGCTTCGTCCATCGGCTCAGCAGGCGCTAAATCTTGAAGCCGGCCACGAGTTTACTTATGGTGCAGGGCTCGGTTATCGCTTCTGGCAAAAGAAAAGTAAGCCCGCCACTAAAGCCGTTGCTCATCTGCAAGTTTGGGGCTCCGCAGACTTATCTACCTCTGATGGCCTAGCTCTCGAGGCTCTGGCGGGCGCCCGCTATCATCATAATGGAAGGTGGATTTTTGGACTAGCCGCAGGCCCAGGCATCACTCGAGGGTTTGGTAGTCCAGACGTTCGCGTCATTGGGATGCTTGCTTACCGGCCGCGACACGGAAAAAAAGCACCTAAAAAGTCTGCTAAGCCCGCAGGCCCGGCGGACAGAGATAAAGATGGCATTCTCGATTCCGACGACACGTGTCCGGATAAGCCGGAAACAATGAACGAATATAAAGATGACGATGGATGTCCTGATGATCCTGACCGCGACGATGATGGCATTTGGGATCGCGTAGATAACTGTCCCGATGAACCAGGCAAAGAAGAGTTTAACGGTTGCAACGAAAAACAAATGGTTACGATTGAGGACGGAAGACTGGCTATAATCGATAACGTTTATTTCAAGTACAACAAAGATGTGATCTTAGAGAAGTCATACCCTTTGTTACGCAACGTTGCCAAAGTTCTTAATGCTCATACCGAAGTGACAATGGTGCATGTAGAAGGACATACTGATACAAGAGGTAACGACGCATACAACAAAGACTTATCTCAGCGTCGAGCAGATTCCGTGGTTAGGTTCTTGGTCGAGGAGGGGGTGAACTCCTCGCGGCTTAAGGGCATCGGCTATGGAGAAGAACGTCCCAAAATTGAAAACGCGACCTCTAAGGATGAGCATGCTCAGAATCGACGGGTTGAGTTTAGACTTGTTGGTGGGGAGGGAATTACCAACCAACAGTCTGATGCTGGAAGCGATTCCGCAGATTTCTAATTTACACGGTTGAAATAGAAACGGCTCTCTTTTTCGGGAGAGCCGTTTTTTATTGGATTTGCAAAACAAAAAAATGGACCTCTAGAGAGAGGGCCATTTTGGTTTGATAGCGTTAGCTAACTAGTTTGTGCCAGCGTTCGTTTCTTTTACGTTGGTGGCCTGAAACGAGCTCATCGTTCACGCAGCCGAGGTATTCCTCATCGTGTGGATAAGACCAGACGACGCTTTCTTGTTTGAATTTCTTTTGGTTGAAACGTTGTTTTCTATTGTTGTTGGTCATAATTGTTCCTTGGTGTCTAGTAGTGCACTACTCATGCCAACTTCTAAACTACTGAAACTAGGAGGGCTTACTGCGTCAGAAGTGCGCATATGATTTCCAGGTGCGCAATCGATGTGAAAAATGGAATGAATGAATTCTCATGCAGTGAATGGTCTTCGTTTGTTCGTGACGTTGCAATTACGTTTCTCATTAAAGAAACTGCCTTGTGTCCAAAATTAAACGACTGCTTGTAGCTAACCGTGGAGAAATTGCAATCCGAGTAATGCGAACGTGTCGTGAGATGGGGATTGAAACCGTCGCGGTGCATAGCGATACCGACAAAGCGGCACTTCACGTTCAATACGCTGACTACAGTTACTCTCTAGGAGGAACTACTGCTGCTGAGAGTTATCTTCTGATCGACAAAATACTCGAAGCTTGCCGAGTGACCGGTGCTGACTCTGTACATCCAGGCTATGGGTTTCTTTCCGAAAACCCTTTGTTTGTAGAAGCTTGCGAAAAAGCAGGGATTCTCTTTGTTGGACCAAGTGCCGACTCGATGCGCGTGATGGGATCCAAGACTGATGCGCGTGCCGCGGTAACGAAAGCGGGGACTCCAGTGGTTCCAGGCAGTAACGGTCCAGAAGGACAGGGATTTCCAAATGCGGCGAGCGCGCTTGCGGCCGCCAAAGGTATTGGCTTTCCCGTGCTGATAAAGGCTGCAGCTGGTGGCGGAGGAAAAGGAATGCGTCTGGTCTCGGAAGAGTCCGATTTCTCAAATGCGTTTGATGGCGCCAAACGTGAAGCGAAAAGCTCATTTGGAGATGATCGCGTCTACGTCGAAAAAGCAATAATCAAACCGCGTCACATTGAAATACAAGTGTTTGCGGATACCCAAGGGAACGTCATACATCTTGGCGAGCGCGACTGTTCTATTCAACGCCGTCATCAAAAGGTCGTCGAAGAAGCACCGTCGGTTGCTGTGGACGATGCCCTTAGGGAAAAAATGGGAAAAGCGGCAGTAGCCGCGGCAACATCTTGCGATTACGTAGGAGCCGGGACGGTGGAGTTTCTTCTTGCCGACAATGGAGAGTTTTACTTCCTTGAAATGAATACTCGGCTGCAAGTGGAACATCCAGTGACTGAAATGATCTATGGAGTCGACTTAGTGCAATGGCAGATCGAGGTGGCAGAAGGGAAACCTTTGCGCTACAGCCAATCGGAGATCTCGCAAATGCGTCGCGGTTGGGCTCTAGAGTGCAGAATTTACGCCGAGGATTCGGTTCGTTTTATGCCTTCTCCAGGCAAGATTCTCGGATTGGTAGAACCAGGTGGTCCGTACGTAAGAAACGACTGTGGGGTGTACGAAGGAGGCGAGGTTTCCGTATATTACGACCCCATGATTTCTAAACTCATTGTATGGGCTGACACGAGACTCGGAGCTATCGCGAGAATGAAAAGAGCCCTCCATGAGTACGAACTCGTTGGAATTCAAACGAATATTTCTTTTCATATTTCATTACTGAGCAATCAGTTGTTCGTAGACGGACAATACGACACTGGTTTTCTCGACAGAGAACATCCTGAGCTTTTAAACGCCGTCTTAGAGCAACCTGGTGAGACTGCAGCGCGTGCAGCGGTGCTATTGGCGAACAAGGCTGATAACCGCCCTTCAATCAAATTCAAACAGCCTCAAAAAGCGAGTGGCTGGCGGAATTTTTCAAGTTGGCGGCAATAAATCCAAACGAATTTCATCGTAGAGCTAAAACTGTTTGCGATCGGATTCCGAGCGAGATAGAAACGCTCTGTCGTGGCCAATAAGACGAAATATATCTTTGTAACGGGTGGTGTGGTCTCTTCCTTAGGGAAAGGCATGGTTAGCGCAACGATTGGAGCTCTGATGGAGAACCGAGGATTGCGAGTGGCCAATATGAAACTTGACCCCTATTTGAATTTCGACCCGGGGACAATGAATCCACTGCAACATGGTGAAGTCTTTGTAACCAATGATGGCGCAGAAACGGATCTCGATTTGGGCCACTACGAACGATTCGTTTCCACTCCGATGAGCAAAAAGAACAATATCACCACCGGTCAGGTGTATCACGAAGTGATTTCGAAAGAACGTCGCGGCGAATACCTCGGAGGAACGGTTCAGGTGATTCCTCACATTACCGACGAAATAAAGTCTCGGATTCATCTTTGCGCAGAAGGGCTCGACCTTCTAATCGTTGAAGTTGGTGGCACGGTCGGTGATATTGAGTCTTTGCCGTTTCTTGAGGCCATACGACAAGTACAGTTTGAAGCTGGCAGTGAAAATGCACTTACCGTTCATCTTACGTTGGTCCCCTATCTCAATGCTGCAGGGGAATTAAAGACTAAGCCGACTCAGCACTCGGTAGGGAAGCTAAGAGAGATTGGTATTCAAGCGGATGTCTTGATTTGCCGGGCAGAAAGAGAGCTAGATACTAAGCTGATCAATAAGATTGCTATGTTTTGCAACGTGCAAAAAGACTGCGTATTTCAATCGATTGATGTGGATACCATCTACCGATTACCACTCTACATGGCCAAGCAAGGTCTTGATGAAAAGTTGTCGGAACTTTTAAACATCTGGTCTCGCGCACCTCAGCTTGCTGACTGGGAGAGCGTGGTGCGAAAAGTAACCAATCCTTCTGATGAGATTTCCGTCGGATTCGTAGGTAAATACGTCGATTTGATTGAGTCGTACAAATCCCTCAACGAGGCACTTATTCACGCTGGGATTGCCAACGATGCAAAAGTGCGTATTCAACACATCGATGCAGAAAAAATAGAGAAGCACGGTGCTGCCAAAGTACTCGCAGATGTAGATGCGGTTCTTGTTGCACCTGGGTTTGGAGCGCGTGGTACGGAAGGAAAGATCGAAGCCGTACGTTGGGCCAGAGAGAGTGGCACACCATTCTTTGGAATCTGTCTGGGAATGCAAATGGCCGTCGTTGAATTCGCAAGAAACGTCTGCGGCCTTGCCAAAGCCCACTCCACTGAAATGGATCCGGATACCAATCATCCTGTCGTCGACTTGATGAGTGACCAGCAGGAAGTACAAAAAGGTGGAACAATGCGTCTGGGGGCGTATCCTTGCAAGTTAAAGCCCGATACCTTGGCCTCCAAGATTTACGGCGCCGTTGAGATTTCTGAGCGACATCGACATCGTTGGGAAGTAAACAATAACTATAGAGATGCCCTGGAAAAGAAGGGCTTGGTACTTTCTGGTCTATCGCCTGATGGAAACCTTGTAGAGATGGTTGAAAACCCAAACCATCCGTTCTTTATCGCATGTCAGTTTCATCCTGAGTTTAAGTCTCGTCCGACGGACCCCCACCCACTTTTTAAGCAATTCATTACGGCTGCCATTCAGCTAAAACAAAGTGCACAAAAAGTGACCAAAATCGACGCGGTCTAGCGGATGTTGATTCTCGCCAGATGAACAAAGTTCACTGTGGTTGTTGACATTTGAATCCTGTTTAGAATGTGGTGATCGTCGTCACATCCAAAGGAACCTCATAAGTCAAGAACAATGCAATATCTAGGCCAGATTTACGATCTTGCTTTACTGCAGCCACGGTCCCGCGTATCCTAGAAGATGAGGGGTGAGCTTACTAGATGTAACTTGCTGATATCCAAAGGGTAATAATCATGGCGATGGAAATGCGACTACAACAAAAATTATCTCAGCAACTGGTGATGACACCTCAGTTGCAGCAGGCAATCAAGCTCTTGCAACTGTCCAGAATGGAGCTAGCGGAAGTTGTTCAACAGGAAATTCTTGAGAACCCGATGCTCGAGGATACCAACGACGCTCGGCTGGCTGAAACCCTAGACAGGGCTCCAGGGTCTACGGGAGGTCCTGAAGATCAACCAGAACGTAAGGACAAGACGCAAGAGGTTCAAGGCGAGGTTCGAAACGAGATCGATTGGGAAAACTATCTCAATAGTTATCAAATGGCGGGGCAAGGTACGGGAGGAGTGAATCGTTCGGCAAACGACATGCCATCACTGGAGTCTACACTGTCTAGTGCTCCTTCACTTTACGATCATTTGGGATTCCAACTGATGATGACTACACTCTCTGATCGCCAAAAAGAGATCGGTATGGTCTTGATTGGAAGTATCGATCCTAACGGCTATCTAAAGGACTTCGACTCTGGATTTTTGATGGAGGAGTTTGAGTGCACGGGAGACGATGTGGAAGAGGTTATCGAAACCGTGCAGTCGTTTGACCCGATTGGAGTAGGCGCGCGAAGCTTGGCGGAGTGCTTATTGATTCAAGCGATTCACCAAGGGCAAGATGATGACGTACTTGTGAAAATCATTAAGTCTCACCTAGGCAATATCGAGAAGCGGTCGTTTCCAACCATCGCCAAGGACCTGGATGAGCCCTTGGAAGAAATTTACGAAGCGGTGAAAGTAATTATGTCGTTTGATCCTCGACCTGGTCGACAGTATGCCGCTGACGACGCTCGTTACATTACGCCGGATGTCTATATTCATAAGGTTGATAACGATTACTTTGTAATTCCTAATGACGACGGATTGCCTAAGTTAAAGATTTCCAACTACTACAAATCCGCTTTAGCTAAAAACGACAATGCCAAAGAGTACGTTCAGGATAAAATGCGTAGTGCCCAATGGCTTATTCGTTCGATTCAGCAAAGGCAGCGGACCATCATTAAGGTAACAGAGTCTATTTTGAAGTTTCAGCGAGAATTCTTCGAAAAGGGAATCACCCACCTTAAACCACTAATTCTCAAGGACGTTGCAGAAGATATCGGAATGCACGAATCGACGATTTCCCGAGTTACTACTGCAAAGTACGTTCATTCCCCTCAAGGGATTTTCGAGCTCAAGTACTTTTTTAACTCTTCCATTTCTAGAAACAACGGCGACGATATGGCTTCGCAAGCCGTTAAAAACAAGATCAAAAAACTGATTGGTAGCGAGGATGGTAAAAAGCCACTCTCGGATCAAAAGTTAGCTACGCTCCTTAAAGAAGACGGTATTGACATTGCGAGGCGTACTGTCGCTAAGTACAGAGAACAACTTGGAATATTATCGTCTTCCAAGCGCAAAAAAATGTTTTAACCCGCAGCAATCGCTCCATCGAAAATGATACACTTAGTATCCTTAGGAGGGGAATATGCAATTTAAGGTTAATTTCAAGCAGATGGAAGCCACGGACGCGCTTAAGAGTTATGCGCGTGAGAAGATGGAACGAGTCCAAAAGTACTTCACGGATCCTATTTCCGTGAGCGTAAGAATGAGCGCTGAGAAACGTCGTCATACGGTCGATGTTGGGGTCCAGTTAACTAATGGTTTTTCAGTTGCTGGTAGTGAGACAACAGAAAATATGTACTCCTCTATCGATATGGTCGTCGCTAAGCTTGAACGGCAAATTCGACGCTACAAGGATAAACTAAAGAGTAAGCGTCATGTTGCGGCGCCAATTGCATCCTTGAGGGTTCCGCATACCGTTTTTGAGCAAGCTACTGATGCCGCTGGAGACAATTCCGCGCCTAGTGTCACGGTAAAGCGTGAAGACTTTGACGCCATGCCAATGACGGTCCCTGACGCGGTGATGCAGATGAATTTGAACCATCAGCAGTTTTTGGTTTTCAGAAATAGCGAAACGAAGGCCGTTAACGTGCTTTATCGTCGAGAAGAGAATATCTACGGTTTGATTGAAACCTAAACCTCGCGGCCTTAGTATGAGCTAGATGGAAGCTTTAATAGGACAGTCGCTTTGGGTTGGTTACGAAGAACCGCTGCCACCTGATTGGCTGTTGCAGCAGATTAGCAAAGGTTGGGTTGGAGCAGTGATTCTGTTTGCGCGCAACATACCCAAGACTGCCAACGGTGATGCGGATCTAGCTAAGCTTGTAGAAATTACCGATACACTTCACTTAGCAGCAGAAGAGGGGGAGCAACCGCCGCTTTGGATTGCCATTGATCAAGAGGGCGGCTTGGTCCAACGTATTAAGAAACCTCTCCCTCACTGGCCGCCTATGGGCGTACTCGCAGGATGTGAGCAGCAAACTGCCTACGACGTTGGGTTTGCGATGGGGCTTGAGCTGGGACATCTAGGAATTGACGTGAGCTTTGCTCCGGTGCTTGACGTAAATACCAACGCTGCGAATCCAATTATCGGTACTCGGGCATTTTCATCAGACCCGAAGGAAGCGAGCGCCTTGGCTTTGGCCTATGCTCACGGATTACGAGATAACAATATCGTTCCTTGCGGAAAGCATTTTCCGGGACACGGCGATACGGATGTTGATAGTCACCTCGCGTTACCAAAGGTCCTCCATGATAAGGACCGATTCGAAGAAGTCGAACTTCATCCGTTTAAAGAGGCGATAAAACAAGATATCGAAATGTTAATGACAGCGCATATCTTAATTCCTTCGATGGACGAAAAATGGCCAGCGACCCTTTCTAGTGCGATTATTAGTGATCTTTTACGCGGTAAACTTGGCTATAGTGGGCTGGTAGTAAGTGACGACATCGAAATGAAGGCCATCGCAGACAACTACGGCTTTGGTGAAGCCTCGGAGAGGGCTATTCGCGTAGGTTGCGATGTAGTTCTTTTGTGTAAAAAACGCGAGGTACAAGAAGAAGTTCGGGCGCACCTAATCCATAGACTCCAAAATGATAAGGAACTGACGCAGCGTTTTCTTGAAGCAAACGACAGAATTGTGTCGGCTAAAGAGGACTGGATCGAAAGCCAAGGAGAGTTGGATGAGTTGGTTTTGCAAGAGCACGAGACCCTTCGGGAGCAGATAAGCTAACGGAGTCCGGCGAAGCGTTCGGTTTGTTGCGGACTGTTGTGGTGAAACCCGACACCACGTATTATACTTTCGAGTTGTGGAGGGGGTTAAAAAGATACTTGATGAGATTGAGAAAGCTGTCAAAGGAAAGCGAGACGTTATCGAACTCCTTTTTACGGCCGTACTTGGTCAGGGCCATATCCTACTTGAGGATGTGCCGGGGGTAGGAAAAACGACTTTGGCCCGAGCCGTGGCAGCCTCATTGGGAGGACGTTTTTCGCGAGTTCAATTTACTAGTGATCTTTTGCCATCAGATATCTTAGGGGTTTCCGTTTACTCTAAAAAATCGGAAGACTTTGTTTTTCATGAAGGACCTGTTTTTTCGCACTTTCTTCTCGCGGATGAAATTAACCGTTCGTCCCCTAGAACGCAGTCCGCGCTTCTTGAGGCGATGAGCGAACGAAACGTTTCAATAGACGGAGAAACTCGGAAGCTACCGACACCGTTTATCGTTATCGCTACACAGAACCCGGTTGAACAATTTGGTACGTACCCGCTCCCCGAGTCCCAGCTTGATCGTTTTTCTATGCGACTTTCGGTAGGGTATCCTTCGCGAGATAACGAGATTGCTTTAATGGAGCACGGGGTCGATGACGTACTGAACAAAGTAAGTGCGGTTTCTTCTCTTCCGCAATTGTCTTCGTGGCAAGAAAAGGTTGTAGATGTAAACGTTGAGAAGTCGTTGGCCGACTATGCGTTATCTATTGTTGAGAAAACGCGAGAGCTTCCTTCGGTCAGGGTCGGCGTTTCCACTCGTGGAATGCTTAGCTGGCGAAGGATGAGTCAAGCTAGAGCGTTTTTGGCAGGTCGTGATTTTTGTACGCCTGATGATTTTTTTGAGCTGGCAACTCACTGCTTGGCTCATCGACTAACCTTTACCGACACTGAAGTTTCTTTGATACAGTCCCATGAGATCATTCGTTCGTGCTTGCACGCTGTAGACGTCCCTAAATAGATGTTTTCACTTACCAAAAGAGGAAGGGTGGTTGTGTTGCTACTATTCGGTTTGGTTTTTGCTGCACTTAATACGGGGAACAATCTCGTGTACGTCATGGTGTCGTGGATGATCGGACTGTTGCTACTCTCGTGGTGGCTTGCACGGAGAATGCTAAGTAGTCTGTCCTTTGAGGTGGAGCTTCCAGAGAAGGCCAACGCGATGGACGTGTCGCTTATTCAGCTAGTGATAACGAACAAACGTTTTCTTCCAATCGCGGGATGCCAAGTTAGCATTCTGCTAGACAATCGTTTGCAAAGTAGTACTCAGACGATTCCGCTGCTCGAAGGTAAGGGCCGCGTGAGTTCATCTATTCCTCACGTGTTTGCTACGCGGGGGATTGCTACTACAGAGTCACTGTTGGTCTCTACGATTCTTCCCTTTGGTCTTGTCCGAGTTTCTCGGAGAGTGTCTGCTAGTCACTCGACAATCATTTTTCCTGAAAGTGAAAAGATAATGGTAGGGCAAAACATAAACGGATCCTCCGCACGTGATCAGGGAATGCATTTGTCACGAGTCGGAGACTTTCACGGAATTCGGTCGTATCGGGTGGGAGACGACCCCAGTCATATTCATTGGAAACTATCGGCCAAGAAAGACACCTTAGTCGTAAGAGAACACGAACAGTCTCTTTCTCGAAGTGTCGTCGTGCTTCTTGATAACGGCCCAGAGGCAAGAGATCTGGAGTTGCGGGTACGCTGGGCCTCCTATGCTGTAAGGAAACTACTTGCCGAAGGAGTTCGAGTGGGGCTTTCATGCCGTGACTTGCTCGTGCAACCGCAGTCGGGTGAAAAACAAAAAGTAGAGTTACTAGAAAAACTAGCGTTGTTGGGAAGAAGCGAAGGCTCACTGATTGAACCCACAGATTCCTCTTTGCTGCCAATTGAGGCTATGGAAGAGAGTAGAGCGGTTCATTGACGATAGGTAGTGCAAGAAAGACCGTAGTAACCGCATGCGCTTTGGTGTCTGCGATCTCTGCAGCGGCCACAGCAAGCGTTTCTCCACTATTTGCGGTTCTCATCGCCTTTGTAGCTCTTTTTCGTCTACGTCAACCTGCCCAAGACGCGCTGTCAGCGGGGGTGACATTTCGGATCGTGCTTCCCCTTGTCGCCATGGTGGTGGGGCTGACCTTGGGAACCTCGTTAACAGGTAATATTTTGGGAGGTTTTTCTTCAACGATAGCGCTCATCTTGGCGCTTCGTTTATGGGTCCGTTTTACACCGCATGAAGACGATCACATTGTGCTTTTGTCTGGCGTGTTGTTCCTTGCTTCAGCCGCTCAACGACAAGATTTGGTTTTTGGAATCTGTTTTGTTCTATATATCTTATTGTTTGTTCCTGCTTCCTATTTGTCGTCGCTTGCCAAAGAATCTACTAATCTCAACAAATTAAATCGAGTAGAGGGAGGAGGCGCGGTAATTTGGCGTAGTGCGCCGGTAGGAGTGTCACTTTTAATTGCTACTGCGATTTTGTTTTTATTGATTCCAAGAGTCGGGTTTGGCTATGGTGGAACAAACGATCCTTCAGCTCTAAGCATGAGTGGGTTCAACGACAAAGTAACGCTCGGCGGTCATGGAACTATTAAACTAGACAGTACTATTGTGATGAGGGTAGAAGTTAACAACCCTCAATACGAAGGCAGAAATGCTCCCGCACTTCATTGGCGGGGGACCGCACTCGACCGCTATAGTGCTGGGACGTGGTACCGATCTGACAAGGCCAGCCGCACCGAAGCCAATTACACTCGTCTTGATCGACACACGATTAGGCGTGAACTGTTTTCTCTTTTTAATCGTCGGCCGGCGCAACAGGTACTTGAACAAACGATATTTCTGGAGCCCTATGGCCACCAAGTGTTATTTGCGTCGATGAGACCCTTTCGCTTCGACCTACCTCAGAAACGCGGCTATCCGTCGGCTGAGTGGAACGACGAAATTAAGTTCTCCCGGGACGGTGCGATTCGCTATAAGGCCTACTCTGCGGAACCGCTACCTCCAGAGGAACTACGTTTGATGGACGCTGCGGAAGACGACAACAACCTTCAAGTGCCTCCGGAGATGCGGGAACCTTTAGCCGCTATTGCTGTTGAAATCACCAAAGGTCAAAGTACCACGTACGATAAAATTCGCGCGGTAGAAAAGTGGCTGCAAGGAATGAACTACACCACACAATTGGATAATCCTCAGGGCGATCCTGTGCTTCACTTCCTTGAAAATAGTCGGAGTGGCCACTGCGAGTTGTTTGCTTCTTCTATGGTGTTATTGCTAAGAGCTTTAGACATTCCCGCGCGGGTAGTGAACGGATTTTATGGAGGAGAGTGGAATGAGTACGAGAACTTCATTGCGGTACGAGCCGGCGATGCTCACTCTTGGGTTGAGGTCAATCTCAAAGGGTATGGGTGGGTTGAGTTTGATCCCACACCATCGTCTTCTGTCGACCTGCTTGGCCGAGGAAAAGAGTCTTTCATGGCTAAGGTTACTCGTTTCGTCGATAGCTTGCGTTACAAGTGGCGTAAATGGGTACTGGACTACAACTTTGACAAACAAAAAGACTTATGGAGAAAAACGAAAGCAGCAGTGGCCGGTGCTTTCCGTTGGCTTTGGTCAAATATTCTGTTGTTTTCAGTGGTTGGTCTTGCACTGCTGCTTTTGCTAGCGCTGTTTCGGAGCCGTAAAGATCGCTTTGTTAGTTCCAAGGAAACGACTTGGTTTGAGAAGGAATATCGCAAAGCCTTACAACTTCAGTTCGCCAAAGTGCCCAAGTATTCCTGGGAGACAGAAATGGCTTACGTACGGCGAGTCGGAAATCCCGAAAGCCTGCAAAGACTGACTGAAGAATACTATCGCGTTAAGTTTGGTGGTGCTGAGATCTTATCAAAGGAAGAAGTTCGAAAGTTATGCTCGCGGGTAGCGGAGCAGGCAAAAACGGCAGCAAAACTAAGTGCATAGCAAACCGTAGATGCCAAATAGGCAATAGAATCTGTACTTCATGCCAATCGGTCACGTGAACAAAATCAACGAAATGAAAAACAATTGAATTTCAGGTAGATATAAATTTCTCTAAATGGTCCTCAGTTTGCATACTACAGTAGTATGCGACTCGTTCAGTTACTCTTTGTTGCTCTGGTAGCGATATTTCCAAAAACGATTTGGGCGCAAAATTGCTCTCAAGACATCACTGTCGAACTACAAATCCCAGATGGGGATGGCTCGTTTGTGGTCGCTGATGATCTTTCGGTTGCAGAATTTTTCGGCAAGGCTGAGTGCGTTTGTTCAGAGAACAGTCAACCGAATACCGACTTTGCGTTGCTACTGACGTTGAACTCCAACGGGATGGTGTTCGACTCCGACCCCGTAGACGTTTGGGTTGGCAGGAATTGCGATACGGCTGACACTGCTCAAAGAGCGATTGATTGTGAGTTGGTTGAAACGATCACGGATATCAACACGCTGACCACACCTACCAGAATTACAATTTCCGCAGAGAAGTTTATGTTCCCAAACGAAAACTGTGGAGAGGTCGAAGCCACTCACTCAGTATGGCTACTCATTGACGATAACGGCGGCGATTGTGATGCTGATGTCAACGGAGCCCAAATCGTCTTCGATACGGAACCACCTCCACTGCCAACTGATATCAAGTTGACAGGTAGCGAAGAGTCGTTTTCAGTGTCTTGGGACCCGCCCAGTGCGAACGCCGACGATGTGCTTTATTACAATGTACTTTGCGCAGAGGCGTCAAACGGCGCATCGCTCGAAAAGTCTCCGACGATACGTTACGAGTTATCCAAAGACCTCTGCGGGATCGACGATGGTACCTCGGTGCAAAGTGGTGACGCCTCGACGTTACCCGCGGGAATCGCAGACTTTGACTCGGCTTTTGTATGTGGAGAGGCAGCAGGGACGCAATCCAGCGTAAAAGTCAGTGGACTGGAGAATGGAAAACTTTATCGAGTGGCGCTTGTAGCCGTCGACGAAGCCCAAAACCTTACAGCAATCGACTTGGGAACCATTGAGCCAGTTCCCCTAGTTGACGCGTGGGAAGACTACATCGACAGTGGTGGCGACGCTGAAGGTGGACTTTGCCTGATCACTACTTCCTACGGTGACGGAGGACCGATGACTCAGTCGTTAAGGCATTTCCGAGACACCTTAGCCGCAAATGGAGCGCTGGGCGCATGGCTTGTAACAACGTATTACGATCTGGCTCCAGCCATAATCTCCAGCAATAACGGGTCAACCGTGTCCTATTGGTCGACTCAGGTGGTTCTTGCGCCAGTCGCGGTTACCACTTGGCTTTGGCAATCGATTCCCTTATTCGTCGTTTTGATGTGGCCTGTCGTTTTGTTTGGCACGAGGCGATTGCGAAAGCGGCAAATAGGGCAATTAGCAGTGTTACTGGTTTCTATTGCGGTTCCGGCCATTGCTGATGATGGCATTGACGACCCAGAGACAACTGCAGAGGCTGCTGTCGCGACCGAATCCGCTGCTGCTGAAGTAGAAGATATTTCGTCTGAAACTATTCAAGAGGTAGGAGAAGCAGCAACTGAATCAGTCACCGATGTCGAAGTTCCCGAGACGACTCCAACTTATGAGGGGGACGATACCGCCGCGGAAATTGTTTCAAAGCCGAGTCCTTATTGGGACAACTTCGATGGCAATGACGTGTTTTCGCTACCGGTGCCTCTGTGGAATCTAGCGCTGAAAATAGGGCCTTATCATCCCGCCATAGACGACGAACCAGGGATAGCGAAAGACAGCCAAGGGAGAGGTCCGTTTGAGCGAATGTTTCCTGGTACTGCTCCAATGTTTCAGATTCAACTTGATCGATTTTTGTTTCACGGTTTTGGGCAGTTGGGTGTTTCTGCGACTTTGGGTTACTATCGCAACGGCGACAATGCCTACCTAACAGACGCTATGGGAAACGTAGAGTTTACCCCCGAAGGAAATCCGAGGCGTTCGGCTACCGAGCGCAACCATATCAATCTACTGCCGACCTCTCTTGGAGTTACCTACCGTTTCACCGCGTTGGATGACAATTGGGGCATCCCTCTCGTTCCCTACGGGCGAGCCGCGCTTTCGTATTACCTGTGGTGGTTTCGATCTCCCAATGGCGATCTGTCCGAGTCGCCAACGGCTAGCTGCACGTCGGCTATGCTTGCTGCAGGAGATTGCGATGGCAACAAAGGACTCGGTGGAACGCTTGGGTATGAAGTAAGCGTAGGAATCGCGTTGCGCGCAGAACGAATCGACAGTGGTGCTGCGGCCAATTTGAGAAACGAAGCGGGAATAGACCACGCAGGGTTCTTTGTAGAGCTGTCGTATGCAAAAGTGGATGGCTTAGGTGCCGATAAGAAGCTGCACGTCGGAGATGCCACGTGGCTTGCCGGCGTCAACTTTGAATTTTGATGAGGGTAAAACTTACGGTTGAGTACGACGGCACCAACTACGTTGGTTGGCAGCGTCAGGATAATGGTGTAGGCGTTCAGACAGTATTGGAAAATGCTTTGTCGGAGCTGCTTGGCTGTAAGATTACTTGCTATGGAGCTTCAAGAACCGATTCCGGGGTACATGCGCTAGGACAAGTGGTTCACTTTGATCATCCTGGCGTAGTTCCTGGTGATCGCTTTCCACTCGCATTGATTCCGCATTTACCGCCTGACGTCGCCTGCATTGCAAGCGAGCAAGTAAATGATAGCTTTAATGCTCGTTTTGATTCTCGCGGCAAAAGGTACGAGTACGGACTTCTTGTTTCGAAAGTTCCAAGACCACTAAGACGACGATATGCGTGGGAAGTTCATAAACCACTAGATGTTACCGCCATGCGTATGGCGGCCAAGCACATGCTCGGCGAGCATGACTTTTCCTGCTTTCAGGGCCAAGGATGTTCCGCACCACATGCCATCCGCGAGCTCACTGCAATCACCATTGAGGAAGCAGGTGATACCATCAAGATTTCTGTCTCCGGGAATGCTTTTGTTCGGTACATGGTACGGATTCTTGTTGGCACTCTGGTGTCTGTAGGCGAAGGACGCATGCCTCCGGATTTCGTAGCGAAGGTGATACAAAGCCGCGACCGAAAGCAAGCAGGGCCCACAGCTCCAGCCAAAGGGCTGACGCTTTGTGAAGTTTATTACAAAGAGGTATAGCCTTTGTAAGCTTTCCTCTTTGATATGGCGGAGAGTCAATTTTTTCGCGAAAAGCCTCGAAGGGCAAGGCTACCTCCAGCGGAGGACAGTTGAGAGTCTGCGCCAATCAACATGATTACTAGTTGGTCGTGGGAGAGTAACTAAGGTCGGAATGGATCATGATGTATGCGCCACTCCCTGTGGTTTTCATGTTAGTGGCTTCCAAATCTAGAAGCGAAGGTAATAATAAGTTAGCGAGTACTCCATTTAGCACGTCCTGCAGCTGTGGTTCAACGATGTCGATAATGGCGTCGGCTTGGTCTTCGTTAAAAAAGTCGTCAGCGATGTACAATATCTCCGGTGTAAGTTCTAGCGAGGACAGATAAAGCTCGGGACGTTTGAACTCCGTATTCCATCGAGCGTTCCCCACCGACTCTAGATTCACTCGAACCTTGAGAGCCATGTCTTCCTTTCCCCTCACAAACAACTCTAATTCAAGCGCTCCAGCTCTCAGTAGAAAACCAGTTTCTCCGTCGGTACTTTCATTAGCACTGACGATAGGTGGTAATGGAGCCAGCAAATTGATGTGGGAAATGGAGCCTTGTTCTGCGGAAACATCGTATCGTTTGTCTAGGGAACGTGAATTCCACACGGACGAAAGAATTTGGTTAACGAAATTCTCATGCAGTGCTAACTGCAGGGCGTCGTCGCTACTTAGGTCAAAGGATGGATAGAAACCTCGGTCTTGCTTGAATATCTTTTCTTCATTGGTCTTTGCTGGACGTTTAGCAGTATAGATCTTCTGTGGCTCTGCGCCTACCCAGTTGGTTTGCGACTTCAATCCCAAGACGACCCCGTCGTCCGTAATTTGAGCTTTGGATGTAACTGCGTCCAATTGATGGTTGCTTTGGAACACCTTGAGCTCTGCATCAATGTTTAAGGTCTGTATTTGCTTTGAAAGGTCTGCGGCAATGGTATCTAATATCTCCGTTCGCATTGCGTTTTCTATTTCTCCTTCGAACCCGATGAAGAAGTCTGCAGCTTCAATTAGAAAGCTGGAGTCTACTTCGAAGTTGGTTAGGTCAAATTCAGGATGTTGAGGGTCAAAGACAAAGGTTTCGTCTTCTAGCTTCTTTATTTTCCATTCGGCTCTAAAAATGGCAGAGTCGGCGGTGGCTACATAATCCTTCCAAGACTTTATCCAAGACACGCTCTGATGGATTCTTCCGGTGGAGTTGATGGTGGAGAAGCTACCGACCGTGATTAGCTTGTCACCATCACGTGAAATTTCAAGACTGTCAACATTAAACGTTAGGGTGTCTAAGTGAACATCCGCTCCAAGAGCGCCGCCTCCCCATTCGTAAACAGGGTTGTTGTTTTGTATTGTCGCTCCCAAATCTAGTTTTTGCAGGTCGTCGGCAAAGCGATCGCTCATCGGGCCAAACGTGCTGTCAACCGAGCGAATCATCAGTCCATCGTTTAGCCACTCCATGGCTTCTTTCTCTGAAGTTCGGCTAACGGCGAGTATGGCGTTCGAAGAATTCTCACTCTCGTCAACCGCTTTGATTTCTATCAGTGCAAGGTCGGGGACACCGATGCGATAGGAAAATCGGCCTTCGTCGAGTTTCACTTTTTCTTCGTTTATAGTGAGTGTTACGGGACTGTCATCGATGACAACACCGGTAACAAGTACTTGGTCGGTGTCTGAGAATGACGCTGGCTCCGGGCTTTCCACCACAATTTGAGGTGCGGTCGTATCAGGGGTGGATTTACTGCATCCGAGAAGCAGAATACTTACTATGAACAATCTCATTGTAACGACTAGTGTACCTTTGTCGTAAAGTATCCTACAATGGTATAACCAGTTTCACAGCTGGCGGTTTACTTGTAGCCCCCTAAGTTGCTGTAAATACGATACTTATTGTTTTGTGCTTTTGATCATGCCACGACTATTTCGCACCATATTGACGTCACTAACCTTAGGAATTGCGTCTTGCGGCTCATTACCGAGTCCACCGGACCAAGATGTGAGTCTAGACACCTACAAATCCCCTAGCGCTTTGGTCTCTGCTGACTCACTTTCAGACGTATGGCTGCAGACCCAGCGCACGCGTCCGCTTGCAGGTACGTTAAGGTCGCTAGAGGTTCTTTCTGAGCTGCACGAGAAACTGATAGAGGAAGCGAAAAAGGGCACTTTGGATCTAGTCGGTTCGGGGTTTGCAAACGTAACTCGAGAATGTGAACTTGGTGGTTCTTTAGAATTGACTGCGGTATTTGGACAGAATCTCCTTAAAGCAACCACCTGGGGAACGGCCACGAACTGTACGGAACAAAAAGACGGGGTGACCATTGGTATGGATGGAGAACTATTTCTGCAATATTTGAGTGAGGACAGTAAGTTTAGGCTGCTGTTTCTCGTCGACGGTAATTTGACCATCGATCAAGACGATGTCGGTCGTGAGACCGGTACGGTCGGATTGAAGTGGCACATAGAAATTCAAAGTGATGAAGTTAGGGCGCTTCTCGACTCAAGTGACGGGACCATCTTGTACTACAGACAAAAGGATGACACCGAAGGCTTCATAGATGCTGAAGAAAAGTGGACTTGTGACTTTTCCCAATCTCGATGTGTGGATAGTGAAGGTTTTGCGGTTTCTCCTAACTAGTATTGTTGTCTGTTCATCGGTTCTCGCGTTTGCGCAAGAACCTGATGTCATAGAAGCGCCAGAGTCTCGTACCAATGTCGAGGATTCGGTCATTGATTCTTCCAATGCTGTTTCCGAAGCTAGCGACGAGGGCGTAGGCCATGATCCGGCGGCTGTTGCAGCTGGTTCGGAGTTGGCCGTTGTTGCTGCTGCCGACAGCCGAACGCGTGAGGCTACCAAATCCACAAAGGGAGCCAACATATCAGCAGACGAGGGCCCGAGAGGGGCTGCGTTTCATCGAGAGCCAGGATGGTCTATTGGGGCTCCTACCATTACTTACGGGTGGCGACTGAAGAAAATGAATCTAGCGCTAGGAACTAGGTGGACGTTTGCGGCATCAGCTTTCTTCAATGCCCCAAGTGGTAATGCGTTCGTTTGGGTTGGGCAGCAAAAGAAAAACGTCTACCAAATGAAGTGTTACGGCGGGGTTAACTATCTTGACTTGTCCAACACCGCATTAGGCTCTCGCCTTACAGCGATCCCCGCTGGATGTTACACACGATTCACAACCAGGAAACCTAAGTTCTGGGTAACCGTGGCGGCAGAGGGGGTCGTTGCTATTGGTAAAACGGAGATCGCCGTAAAACAACAACTGCTCAGCGGGTCTGTGGCTTCTTCGTTCATTCGGTTTGGCGGGGGCGTAACCTGGCGATTGGGCGATAAGTGGCTTCTCGATAGCCGCGTGTGGATACTGCCGTCAGAGTTTATTCAAACGGCGGCAAGAACGACGGTTGATGTCGACGACAGGACTACCGCCGAAGTTGTGGTGATCGCTCCTGGATTTGACCCATTTCCTTTTGGTGCAGAGGTTGAAATCTCGCTAAGATTTCAACCCACGGAGCGTGTTGAAATGTCCTTAGGAATTCGCGCAGGTAACCTTGCACTGCAAAGTATTGGTATCGCTGTTCCTGGAATTAACTTTCTTCCTCTGGCGTCTGCAACGTGGCGTCCTCGATCTCGTCGTCCCGGACATCAAGTGCCTTAGCCGAAGATAGGTTGCGTTTCCAGGGAACATCAAGGGTGGCAGTGAGAGTCCATGTCGTTGGTTTTTCTTGATCTGTAAACTGAGTTACGACACGAGTCAGTTCGCTTGCGATGCCACCAAAGTCTTCGTCTTTTTGATCGTAGTCTTCAGGAAGCTCGAAAGTGTAGTCGTACTCGCTAGCTCCCGCGGGGTAGCTTTTTTCTTCATCTAGTTTTATTTCTTGGCGGTACAGTACGTCTCGTTCTACGTCCGGCTTTTCGTCTTCGTCAGACGAAAAGTCTCTGCGCCTGCCGACGACTTTTAGTTCAATGAGCAATGCTTTGGCATCGATGGGGTCTTCCAAGTTGAGGGTCACGGTTCCTTTAACCTTATCACCGACAACGTATTTGTCTTGATTGGTCTCAATGGTGACTTCTCCTATGCCTATCCCGGCCGTTGTTTTGATGGCGTCACCAGCGGTTCCTGCGGCATGTTTCACGGTTTCCGAAATCTTTTGAAAATCGATGGTCTCAGCTTTTTCCTTCGCGGCGTTAGCCGCGGTTTTAGCAGCGCTGGCTGTTGTTTTTGCGACGCCACGGACCGTCTCTCCGAGTTTTTTCGCATCTACTTTTTCCGTAAGTTTTTTGAAGAAGTCCGACATAGTTGCCAATCTAGCATAATTTGGAAATGTTATTGCGACTTTCATCACCTGGCTATAAAAGAGCAGTATGCGGAAACTGGTAACTTATGCGACGTTCATGATGAGTTTGGTCGGCTGTGGCGAAGATGAGCCCTTTTTGTATTTTTCAGATGTTCCTTCTGCCTCCCGAACTGATACGGGAAAGGTCTCCGTCGAAGGGCATCTTTGGTCCGTTGTGGAATGGCCTGATGACAACCGTTTTTGCATCGGACTCGTCGCTGATGGAGAAGTTACGAGAGAGTGTCAAGACAGCGTGAGTACTACGATCGGAGGCAGCGGCCATCGTCATGACTTTCTCTTGGTCACCGACTCTGCCTCGGATGCTTCAGAAGTTACGATTGACGTGATTAGTGACTACTTTGGAAATGCAAGGGAGCTGTCAACGACAACGGTTTCCGTAGTTGATATCTAGCTCTTTAGCTTCTTTTGTTCTTTAACTTCGGGTGGGGTGTCATCCCATTCCACGAAGGCACCATAGATCGCTCCGATGACACCGCCTGTGATGAACTGCCAATTGATCACGTTCCTGACATCACCATTTAACTCCAGGTCAAATCCGCCCCAAACCTTGGCAACAAGTGCATAGAGACCACAACCGACGATGAAGCCAAAGACCGCCTTGATGATCGAGGTCACCGATGTAGAATTTTTAGCGATTATTTTTCGCCAGATAGGCTGCCCAACAAAAAGACCTACCAAGGCTCCTACGAGGCCGTAGATAATCCAGTTCCATCCCCCTTGAAGTCCCAGGGCGTAAGCTCCGTATCCAAGTCCCCCACCAATTACAGCACCTTTGATTAGTCCAAGAATTAACCTTATCATCATCAGTAGTGTGCAGAATGCTGCAGGGTTTGCAAGGGCCAAACACTCCCAGTAACAACTGAGGGGGAATCATTGGAAATATCCTTTTGGGAATTAGTTTGAGATCTAATTTTGTGGCTCAAGTTTAGAAAGCTTGGCTTGCAGCGGGCTGGCAAACTCTTGGAACGTAGCTAGGTGTTTGTCCGGAATTCCTGCGGCACGGGTCATCTTCATCCGTAAGGGGTCAATTCTCTTTCCGTTCTTGTGTACTTCAAAGTGGAGATGCGGACCGGTTGCCGTTCCGGTCATCCCGACGTACCCGATGACTTCTTTTTGGGACACGCGTCCGCCTTGTTTTATTCCTTTGTTATGTTTGGACAGGTGAAAGTATACGGTCGTCAGGCCCCCCGCATGGCTAATTTTTACGCAATTGCCGCCACCGCCACACCAACCTTTTTTGATCACTTTTCCTGATGCAGCCGCTCTAATCGGTGTACCAGTGGGAGCTGCGTAATCGACTCCCCAATGCGCTCTCACTTTATGAAGGACCGGGTGCATCCTCTTTCGATTAAACTTGGACGAGATCCTCGTGTACTTAAGAGGGGTACGCAGCATGTTCGTTTCAATGCTTTTCCCGTCTTCTGTGAAGTAGCGGTATTTTTGTTGTCCAGGCACCTGCCAGGAGTAGGCTCGAAACGTTCCTACTTTTCCTTTGAATTCCGCGGCGATGATTCTTCCGTAGCTTAAGAATTCACCGTCTACTAATTTTTTCTCGACAATGATTCTAAACTCGTCTCCTGGGTGCTGGTCCGTATAGAAGTTGACGTCGTAGTCGAACATGTCTACCAACAGCGGAATCAACGACGTGTCTTCTTCCAGCTCTTGCATGGAGCGATAGAGCGAGTAGTTAATTTTCCCAGCCAGTTCTGTGACTTCTAGATCTGGAACCACGGTGTCTTTCTGTGGTGACCAATCGTCGCCTTTTCTTACGGCAGTGACCGTGTTTAGTTTGTTGACGACAAAAGTAAACTCTCTAGCGATTCCGCTTTCGTCTCTGCCAATCTGGTATTTCTGCCCAGGACGTATTTTTCGGAAGTCCAGATGCTCTCGTATCCCTTGAAGAAGGGCCGTTTGTTCAGTTTGCGATAAGCCTTCTCTCTCTAAAATCCTGCCCATGCTGTCTCCGTTTTCGACGATACCGTCGGTAAGTAACAACTTTGGGGCTTGTGTTGGTTCCGTAATCAGCTGCCTGGGACTGCTAGAGTCAAGGTCAACGGTTCCGATGGCCGCTTTCTTGGCAACTGCCGGAATGGACGTTTTATCCCTCCAAAGGAACACGTAAAGGTTCACAATTACTAGGATTGCCAGTACTAAAGCAAGTTTGCCTGAAGCAATACCAGCTGGAACTTCTTTATTTCGTTTGTGTTTCCCCACGTGAACCTCCTTGTTAAATCGATAACATGCATTTTGCAATGGGGCAAAAACTAGTGCACTAGCTCACAGTCGTTTAGTGTGGAGGCATGAGTGGAAGCGAAGACCGACAAATGGAGCTCTTCCCTTCAAAAACACGGACAATACCTATGGGAAGCAAAAAAAGACCAACTTTGGCAAAAACGGCACGTTCTGGCGGTGGAGGGAGCGCTAAGCCCCCACGTGGTTCTTCTTCTGGAGGAGGAAGCGGCGACGGCGCATCTCTCGCGGAAGAAACCAAAAGACGTTATCTAAATTACGCGATGAGCGTCATCACCGCGCGGGCCCTTCCAGACGTTCGCGACGGTCTTAAACCGGTACAGCGCCGAATTCTATTTGCGATGCATCACGACGAGCATCTCAGCCATGATGCCAAGTACAGAAAAAGTGCGAAGGTGGTTGGTACGGTGATCGGTCGTTATCATCCCCATGGTGATACCGCAGTCTACGATGCGATGGTTCGCATGGCGCAAGACTTTTCACTTCGAATGCCGCTGGTTGACGGCTCGGGAAACTTTGGTTCGGTGGATGGAGATAGAGCTGCAGCTTATCGATATACCGAGTGTCGCTTAACAAAACCATCGATGGAAATGCTCTCTGAGCTAAAAAAGAATACCGTTGATTATCGCGGCAACTACGATGGTACCACCACCGAGCCCATCGTGCTGCCAGCTCGAATTCCCAACTTGTTGGTAAACGGTTCTACCGGCATCGCTGTCGGAATGGCTACCAATATTCCACCTCACAATTTGCGTGAGGTTTGCGAGGCATTGGTGGCGCTAATCGAAAATCGTGACCTGACTACTACCAACATTCTTAAGTACATTAAAGGTCCTGACTTTCCGTTGGGAGGGCAAATACTAAATGCCAAGACAGAGCTTAGAAGCGTTTATGAAAACGGTACCGGCCCGATTAAGGTAAGGGCAGAGTACAAGGTAGAAAGCAGACCTCGCGGAGGTCAAAATATCATTATCACGTCCATTCCTTACGCGGTGAACAAATCTACGATCGTCGAAAAAATTGCAGATGCCATCATCGGGCGCAAAGTTCCCCAGTTGGTAGATGTCAGAGACGAGTCCACCACGGAAATACGAATCGTTCTCGAGTTAAAAAAGGGCGCGTCCGCCGATGTAGTGATGGCCTACTTGTTCAAAAATACTCCGCTGCAGCTCAACTTCAACATGAACTTAACCTGTCTAATGCCGGATGGCGCAGCGACCAGACCACAGCGTTGCAACATTAGAGACGTGTTACTTGCATTCCTAGATTTCCGTTTTGAAGTCACGAAGCGTCGCTACGAGTTCGAACTTGCGGCTCTACTCAAACGCATTCATATTCTCGAAGGTTTCCGCATTATTTTTGATGCCTTAGACGAGACCATCAAAATCATCCGCAAAAGCGAAGGCAAAAAGGACGCTGCACAGAAAATAATGAAGCGTTTCAAGCTCGATGAAGTGCAGGTGGAGGCCATTCTTGAGCTTAAGCTGTACAAACTTGCCAAGCTTGAAATTCTCGTAATCAGGGAAGAACTTGCGCAGAAGAGAAAAGAAGCTGCAATTATTGAAAAGATTTTGAAGAGTCGTAAAAAGCTTTGGAAGGTTGTCAACGATGAGATTCTTGAAATCAAAGAGAACTATGGCACCCCTCGTCGTACCAAAGTGGGCGGAACCGTTGAGGAACTAGATTTTGATGAGTCCGCCTACATCGTAGATGAAGACGCTCATGTCGTCGTAACAAAAGATGGTTGGGTAAAGCGTGTTCGCGAAGTCAAAAATGCAAGTAAACTTAGGGTTCGAGAAGGCGACTCTGTCCTCGCGGTACTACCGGGATCAACCAAGGCCAATGTTGCGTTCTTTACAACTCGCGGCTATGCCTACGTGCTAAAAATTAATGATGTCCCAGCTACGACTGGATATGGAAGTCCAGCCCAAAAACTGATGAAGTTCAAAGATGGCGAACGTATCATTGGTGCGATTTCGTTAGATCCTCGCGCGATTGTCCCTGACTACATGATGAGTCTTTCGGAAAAAGGATTCGGACAGTGCTTCTCCATTGAGGCTTTTCTAGAAACAACAACGAAAGCCGGTCGGCGTTATGCTAAGCCATCCAAGGGCGACATCATCGCGTTTGTTTCACCGGTAACCGATGAAGATATTGTAATCTCTGCCACCCGCTTGGGTTATGTAACGTATTGCCGCGGCGAAGATGTAAACTTCTTGGAGAATCCAGGAAAGGGCGTACGAATCATTAAGGTGGGAGATGGCGACCGGGTCATTGGCCTTTCTGTGGGCCGAAGTAAATCCGATGCGTTGGTACTGAAAACTGAAAAAGGCGACAAGGAATTTGTGCTTAGTCCCGACTCTAGAAAAGTGCGTGGTAGAGGCGGAAAAGGAACGCAAGTTGTTAAACGGGCAAAGCTCGTGACGGTAACCAAAACTATTGAAATACCATTACTCGCGAATGCTGATGGTGGAAAGGGAGTGCACTAATGGCTAAAAAGCAAAGCTATACCGGCTCTGATATTACGGTTCTGGAAGGACTTGACCCTGTTCGGAAACGTCCAGCGATGTACATAGGTGGAACGGACAAGGTTGGGTATCACCATCTTGCCTGGGAAATTGTCGATAACTCGATTGATGAAGTAATTAATAAACACGCGACGAAAGTTGTTGTAACGCTGCACAAAGATGGCAAGTCGCTTACCGTTGCTGACAATGGTCGTGGAATTCCTGTAGACAAGATCAAAAAGTACAAAAAAAGTGCGCTAGAAGTAATTCTCACGACCCTTCATGCTGGCGGAAAGTTTGAAGCGGGAAAAAATTACAAACACTCAGGTGGTTTGCATGGTGTTGGAGCTTCGGTCGTCAATGCTTTGTCGTCGTCTCTGATCGCACGGGTAAAGCGTGGCGGAAAAATCTACGAACAGCAGTTCAGCCGAGGCGTAGCCAAAGGAAAGATGAAGAGCAAAGCCGGCGGACGAGGGACTGGCACAGCTATCACGTTTACTCCTGATCCAGAGATCTTCGGTAGCAAGCAGTCTTTCGACGCTAAGATATTAATCAACCGGCTCGAAGCGAAAAGTTACTTGCATCGCGGAGTGGAAATTAACTTTGAAGATGAGAAAACTGGGAAGAAAGTTAAGTTTCTCCACGAGCGTGGTATCGAGGAATATCTTGAAAAGATTGTAAAGACACGTTCTAGCCGTATGGTCCCACCAGAGGCCAAGCATTACTATATCAAGAAAGACGGCGATACCTCTATCGAAATTTGTTTGACGTGGACTGAAGCCATCGATGAACATATTCAGTCGTATGTCAATGGAGTTCCAACGCCGAATGGTGGAACTCACGCCAATGGTTTTAAGGCTGCAGTAAATAAAGCGGTAAGAAACTTTATCTCCACGCACAAGTTGGTTCCTAAAGGGATTACTTTAACTGCCGATGACATTCGAGAAGGGTTAGTCGCGATCGTTAGCGTCTACGTAGGCGAGCCGCAGTTTCAAGGGCAAACCAAGCAGCGACTCAACAATACAGAAGTAACAGCACATGTTGACAACGCGGTAAGGCCATCTCTCGAACAGTTCCTAAATGAAAATCGTCAACAAGCAGAAGCGGTGGTTGCTCGAATTATTCTAGCGGCCCGAGCGAGAGCTGCGTCTAGAGCGGCTGCGCAGGCGGTCTCTCGAAAGACCGCAGTATCGCATCGTCTCAACCTTCCCGGTAAGCTCGCCGACTGTTCTTCTACCAATCCTGCTATAAGCGAGTTGTTTATTGTTGAGGGCGATTCTGCGGGAGGTTCTGCCAAGCAAGGTCGCGATCGTAAAACGCAAGCAATCTTGCCTCTGCGCGGTAAGGTCATCAACGCGGAGCAGGCGACGCTTGCAAAGCTTTTGAACAACAAGGAGATCAACGACATAATCTCCGCTCTCGGTTGTGGAATAGGACCTAAGCTGGACTTGTCTAAACTTCGCTACCACAAGATATTTTTGTTGATGGACGCGGATGCTGACGGTCATCATATCGCGACGTTGCTTCTGACATTTTTCTTCCGTCATTTGCGGCCGCTCATCGATGCGGGGCATGTCTACTTGGCTCAACCACCTCTTTATCGAGTCGACGTCGGTAAGAAGACGTTTTGGGCACTGGATGAGCTTGAACGAGACAACATCCTAAAGACTGAAGTGAAAGGTAACACGAAGCCAAACATTACACGCTTCAAAGGGTTGGGAGAAATGAACCCTGACGTCCTTAACAAAACTACACTCGATCCCAAACTTCGAAATGCACTTAGAATTCAGGTCGGTCGAGATGAAGAGTTGGCAACCGAGCTTTTGATTGGCAAGTTGATGGGGAAAGATGCTTCCGCACGCTACGACATGATCACAAGTAATAGTGCGACGGTTTCCGAATTAGATATTTAAGCAATGCTCGTCGTAACCCACCGCTTCTCGATACCAGAAAGTGAGCTTGAGACTACTTTCTCAAGAAGCGGTGGCCCTGGCGGACAACATGTAAATAAGGTTTCGACCGCAGTTAGGATTCGTTGGAACGTAAAAGAAAGTCCAACGCTTAGCGAACATAGGCGAAGGGTTCTATTGCAGCGGCTTGGTAGCCGACTTACTAACGCAGGGGACTTGGTTGTCACGAGTAGTGCAAGTCGCTCTCAGTCATCTAACGTGCTGGATGCAAGAAGCAAGATGGTTTCTATTCTTGCTAGCGCGTTGACTCCGGTGAGACGTCGGGTTGCGACCCGTAAAACAAAGTCGTCCGTCCGGCGTCGGTTGGAAAAAAAGAAGCAAAACAGTCAACGTAAAAAACAGCGTAGTTGGAAGCCTGACTAGCGCTTCGAATATTTTCTGGTAACGTATCGTATGTTTCGCTATGTATTCCTCTTGCTGCTTGCCGTCTCGTGCAAAGCTAAGACGCCGGAGGATAATCCTTCGAGTATGCCTGTAGCTCCTCTGGTGGAGGCCGTTTGTCCGAGCACGGTGATTGAAACTAAAATCCTACCAGCAAAGAATGCCATGGCGCACTACATTGCGCACGTGATACAGATCGCAGATTTTTCTCCAAAGGAATGCCTGCAGATTCGAAACCACCTTCTTGAAGCAGCGAAGCATAAGCAGTTGATGGAAGAAAAGATGCAAGAACTATTGGAGGTTTCTTCTGCCTGCAAGAAGATTACCAGTGAAAAATTAGGAGAGATTCGTGCGATCACCGATGAGGGCAAACTAGAATCTGTAGAGCGAATGGTCAAAGCATGTCAGAGCGAAGATGGAATGAAAGAAGCCTGGGAAGGTTCTTCTATGAAGAGAGCTCGTTGAATTGTGCGTGGGATTGCTTTAATCGCGGTCGTGATGCTCGGTTGTTCAGGACCATCTAAAAAAGAGACCACCGTTGCGCCACCTGCCGAAGAAAACTATCTACATGATACTTTGTATCGCAAAAAAGCGATGAGTGATTCTCTTACGAATCACTCAAATACCTACTCACGACATCGGCTTGCAATGTATGGCTACGGTAATCGCGGTTGGGACGCACTCCCTGTGTGGCGGCCAGTCTCGACTCCTGTCAATCGCGACGTATTAGAAACGATAAAAGCGAAGAGGGCACTAAAGTTGACGTCTTTGACCGCTGTTGTTGGCAATTTGACGAATGAGCTTGAAATTGGAGAGGCTGTCTTTTGGAAGTATCCGATTCGAGAAGAGCCGGCGCTTTGGTATGCGCTAGCTGACAGACGTATCGCTGAAAGATTAGGGATACAATATCATAGTGATGGTAGTCCAATAGGGGTGGTGGCATTCAGGGATATTGACGGAGGCGAGAAGCTCGGCATCACATGCGCTTTTTGTCACGCCAGCCAAGACGGAGGTAGGGTAGTTGCAGGAAGGGCTCGCAGGACATTGGATTATGGGCGGCTCGATACAGAATACAGCGAACATATCGGTGTTGGGTATTCCAAGAGCTTACGACAGCGAATGCTTTCCTGGGGGCCAGGTCGGGCAGACGTCACTGAAGATGATGACGAAGATCCAGTCGCGATACCAGACTTGTGGGGGCTGAAATTTCAGTCTACGCTTACACAAGCCGCCACGATTCAACATCATTCGGTCGTTGCACTCGCACTCCGTCAGGAAACGCAATACATCCATGCTAACGGTGAGGTGACCCGGCCACCAAGGCCGTGGATGTTGGCATTAGCGAAGTATCTCTACTCTTTAACCGATGAGCCCGATACCAACGCGCGAATCAAGAGCAGAGGCGCTGATCTCTTTATCACCCATTGCAGCAGCTGTCATAGCAATCAAGTGTACGGTGGCCCCCCGGTTCCTTTTTCCAAGGTAGGCACGGATGCCGCACTCGCCATTGGCACTGCTAGAGGCACGGGAATGTATCGGGTACCTTCTCTATTGAAAGTTTGTAGCGCCGCACCATATTTCCATGATGGTTCTGCGGAAGACTTGGATGCGGTGATTTCAACTGAAGGTGTTCATGATTACGCCGCATCTTTGAATGACGAACAGAAAAATGATCTTAAAATGTTCCTTTGCACCCTATAAGCTCTCGAGGGCTAAGTTACTTTTCTTGGATATACCATGAGCACTACTGGAAGCGTCGTAGTAAGGGTTTCGGAGCCAACCTGGACCACTACTTTAGCAACAAGCTCTTTGTTCCCATTGGGACGACGGTCTTGCCACTTTGGAGCCGATAGCTTGTAGCTGACTTGGTGACTTTCATTAGAGACAAGCTTTTCGTCCCAAGCTAAGTAACCAGACTTTTCGTTATTCCATTTGGTGGGAAGACGCGGAGAAAATTCAGACTGAAGCGTGCCTTCTTTTTCTGAGACGGTGACCGACAATAATTTCACCTTAGAGTTGATGGGGCCTTCAATCGAAAGAACTACGTTGGTTTGATGGCATGGAGGACTCCAGTCTTTCGGCAATTGTCTCATTTTCTTGCTCGGCTTAGCTGCTAATTCTTTCTTCGTTTGGTCGTTCTTTTTGTCGGGGCAGTCACTTCCGAGCCTGAAAGACGAAATTTTCGCAGAGGACTTTGCTCTATCGGCCGGCTCACTTTTGGCAGTTCCCGCTGCGGCAGATTCCGTTGTCGGCTCCAGTTGTGGTTCACTGACCTCGGTTTGTACAGGCTTTGCTTGGTTTGAGCAGGCAGTGGCAACCATCGCTAGAAATAATGCAAGTCTTAAAATCATGTTGAACTCTAACGCCCATCACGGAGATTAGCTGCGTTGTAACTCAGAAAAAGTAAAGACTGTACTGCCTACACGTAGCGGATTCTGCGGCATTGTAGCATTAGGTTTCCACAAACGGCTCAATCATCAAAACCACGGGGAGCGTGGTGGTTACGGTGTTGCTATCAATTTGCACTACCACTGTTGCGATAAGATCTTTGCCTCCTGGTGGTGACTCCTTCCAGTTTGGTGCCGAAAGTTTGTAGCTTACTTTCTCTTTTCCTTCGGAACCAATAAGTTCATCCCAGTTGGCGTACTTTTCGTTGTCCCATTTTTGGGGAAGTCGAGATGTGAAACTTGACCCCAATGTATTTTCTTTGTCTTTTACTGAGACCGACACTAGTTGAACTTTTGAGCCACGGGCTCCTGTTATTGTCATAACCAGTTGGGTTTGTTCGCAAGCCTCGATGCGATTTGGGTCGTACGCCATTTTGGCCAATTGAGCATCGTCATCCGGAGGTGCTTCTGCCTCAGGTTTGACTTCCTGTTTTTCATCGGGACAATCACTTGCGAGCGTGAAGGAAGAAATTTCTGCCGTGGCCGCAGCTTTTCCTACCTGTGGAGGAGCTTCTGGCACGGGCGCATGAGAGTTGTTGTTGCAAGCCGGGAAACATAGAATTGTTGCGGCGAAAAGAAGTAGTCGGAGCATGACGTAAATCTTAGCGCATGCCGTCATTGGGGGGGATTGGGAAAATAAAATTATCGCTAGTTTCCTTCTGCCGCGCTAGGTGAGTACGTGAGGGTCGACCATCAATACGACAGGATGCGTGGCCGTAATAGTGTCACGTCCAACTTTCAATACTACGGTCGCCATCAACTCTTTGCCCCAAGGAGTAGGCCCGTCCCATTTAGGAGCCGAGATTTTGTAGCTTACTTGCTGGTTTGTTACGTCTGCAGAAAACAATTGGTCCCATGGCACGTAAGCTGCTTTGTCGACACGCCATATGCGGGGCTGGCGTGTTTGGAAAACAGACTGCACTTTCCCATCTATGGAACTGACAGTTACGGAAGTTATTGATACTTGAGCTCTGGGGCCACTGATACTCAGGATCATTTGCGATTGGTCGCAAGTAGTACGATCAAAAAGTGCGTCTGAGGTGGCTTTCGCTAGGTCTGCCGCGGCCGAAGACCGTGACTCTGGACAGTCTTCCGCTAGTTTAAACGACGAGATCTGAACTGCCACTTTTTTGGAAGTAGCAGGAGGAGACGTTTGCTGGTCCAAACCGTGAGATTGGCTGTTGGTTGAGCACGCAACAATACTGGTAGCGGATAAAAGGAGGACGATTCGAATCATAGTACATGGTAACGCATGGGCTATGAGTTTGGTCTTTATGCAGGAGCATATTCTTTGTGTGTGAATGTAGGATTTTGGTGCATCAATAGGTCAACCAATCGGTTCTTTTTGACGGGCTGTGTCGACGCAGCGCGGCTTCTCGATAAGAGGACATCTTTGTTGACAGGGTTCATGTTGCGGCAAATGATTGAGTCATGACCATGAGAGTAGGCGTTCCCAAAGAAATCAAAACTCAAGAGTACCGCGTTGGTGCTACTCCCGGTGGAGTCAGCGCACTATTGAAAGCAGGTGCCAAGGAAGTAATGGTACAAGAAGGAGCCGGCGTTGGTAGTGGCTTTTCAAATGACGAGTATAAAGCGGCAGGCGCAACCATCGTCGACTCAGCTGAAAAAGCGTGGGCAGGCGATCTTGTAATCAAAGTAAAAGAACCCATTGCTTCGGAGTTCAAGTTTCTCCGAGACGATCTAACGCTTTTCACCTACCTGCATCTAGCCGCAGCTCAAGAGTTGGCCACCGCACTTCTCGATGCCGGCACTACAGGTATCGCCTACGAGACCGTAGAACCGACGCGCGGTTCGCTTCCACTCTTGACTCCTATGAGTGCAGTCGCAGGTCGGCTCGCAGTCCAAGAAGGTATGCATCATCTTACCAAACCAAAGGGGGGCCGCGGCGTTCTGCTCTCCGGCGTACCCGGCGTCCCGCGCGCGAAGGTTTCGATCATTGGCGGTGGTGTGGTTGGTGCTAACGCGGCCCAACTTGCCATTGGACTTGGTGCAGATGTAACGATTTTAGATATCAAACGAGAAGTGTTAGAAAAGTTTGACGAACTCTACGGAAATCGGGTGTCTACCATTTACTCTCGAACCGATACCTTAGGCGAGATTGTTTCACAATCCGATCTTGTGATTGGAGCGGTATTGGTTGCAGGTGATAAGGCGCCGACTTTGGTCAACAGGGCTATGCTCAAGTCTATGGTCGACGGATCCGTGATTGTGGATGTTGCTGTGGATCAGGGGGGATGTGTAGAAACGACACGCCCAACGACTCATGATGAACCGACTTTTGTTGAACACGGAGTCATTCATTATTGCGTGGCAAACATGCCCGGGGCGGTTCCTCGGACATCGACCCTCGCCCTTACTAGTGAAACGTTGCCTTACGCAATGAGACTAGTGAAGGACGGAGTTGCCGGCGGCCTTAAGGCGATGCCTGGATTCTCCACTGGTGTAAACACGTTTAAGAGGTCTGTCGTTCATCAGGGAGTTGCCTCTGCATTGGATACAAAATACACGCCACTCGCAATTTAGAAGTGAAATCAGCAAGTTACGAAGCAATATTTCGCTGGCAATGGGGAATAAAGTCATGATTTGCTAAGTTACTTAAGAGATGGACTCAATCCGCAAATCTTTCAATCGAGAGGTCATGCCCCACCTAGATGCACTCTATGGTGGTGCGTTTCGCCTTACGAAGAATCAATCTGATGCTTCTGACTTGGTGCAAGAAGCGTGTCTAAGAGCTTTTAGGTTTTGGCACTCTTTTGATGGTGACAACTGCCGAGCGTGGTTGTTCAAAATTATGACCAACGTTTTTTACTCTGAGTTCAATCGGCGCAAAAGAAGAAGCGAAGTAATGCAACAAGCTTTTGAAGAACAAAACACAAGTGATGGCGTTTTGTTTCAAGCCGAGTCGCGCGGCCGTCTTGATCCGCGGTCCAAAAACATTAAGGAGAGTCTTTCTACGGAAGTAGAGCAAGCTCTCAACGCTCTTTCGCCAGAGTATCGTTTGGTTGTGGTTTTGTGCGATATGCAAGGTTTTTCCTACAAAGAAATCGCGGAGATTATTGATTGTCCGATCGGTACCGTCATGAGCAGAATCCACAGAGCAAGAAAACAGTTGGCAGAGTCTTTACTAACGTTTGCCAAAGAAGAAGGTATCGTTAAAGGCGCACAGGTCGTATCGATGAAAGAGTACAGAGGAGCGGCAAAGAAATGAAATGCAAAGAAGTAGAAGTACTCGTCGATGCATTGCTAGATAATGAATTAGCTGGCAGTGAAGAAACGTTGGTCGAAGAACATTTCAAGGAATGCGAGTCTTGTTTGAAATTTAAAAACGATCACGCTTCTGTTCGAGATCTGCTTTCAGAGTCGCTTTGGATGTTTGAAAAACCTTCGGGGTTGAATCAGCAAATTCTAGATGCCGTTGCGAAAGAGCCCGTGGCCATTTCTTGGTTTTCTCGGACTCGTCCATGGCTTTTCCCTGCTGTTGCAAGTCTCGCCGCGGTTGCATCGCTTGTTTTGTTCGTCAACTCGACGTTCTATTCGACTTCTGGGGCTCCCGGGGAATTGGAAAGGTCGGCCATTGTGGGACAAATTAGTGAGCGTGCCCCTCTAAATACTACTAAAGCGCCAATGGTGCAGGTGTGGAACAGTAGTGGTTCCGCAAGACCTCGTTTGGTGGATGCGCAAACGGGGCGAGCTGGCAACAGAAGGGTCGTAGAGCGCACGTTTGCTCTTGGTCATAAGACTGTGACGGTACGTCGTATCCATGGAGCGTCCCCGGCGATCGAAGGAGCCAATAAAGCCGTTGTCGACGGTCGTCAGTTGTGGGTGACACAGCTCAGAGATGGACGTAATGTCGTTTCTACCTCCAATTTTGATGGTGAAGTTTGGGTCTTTCTATCTTTTGACTTCTCTCGCAGTCAGCTGGTGAAGATGATCGCGAAGGCAAATATTGATGGCTGAACATCCCACCTGGGCGCTTGAGCAGTAGTCATTTTGTAGTGCCGCTTCGTTGCAGCATAGGCTAGCAACGCGATAAACTATTGAAATAAATGGGGGGAAGTTCATGGCCGATCGCACAATAGTTTTGCTCGATGGAGACAGTCAATTTGAAAGTGACGTCAAGCGAAGCATGGCACCATATGGTTTTTCAGTTTCGATGTTTACGCCAGAACTCGACTCGCTCGAGAGTGTAAAGCAGCTCGAGCCCACTCTGCTAATCATCGCTGTGGAGGAGCCTGATAAACAAGGGTTTCGAGTTTACTCGAAAGCGCGCAGAAGCGTGGCGAAGAATATTCCTGTGGTGCTCGTTACCAGCTCTGTTTCTAGCTCAGGGTTTGCGACTCACAAACAGTTGAAAAGTCATGCGGATGCTTATCTCGACAAAAGAGAACTCGGGCCAGGAGACATCGCCACTGAGTTTGGCGCACTCATTGATTTGGGTAACCGCATCATCGAAGAAACGGTCGACGAAGAAGTCATCGAAGAGATGGATGAGTTTGAAGTCGTGGACGAGGAGGTTGCGGACTTCGATTCTGACGACTCGACAAGAGTTGAATCAGGGGCTGGAGCGTTCGCCAATTTTACGTTGGATCAAAAGCAAGAAGATGATGACGATGATGACGATGATGCTCCACCTCCCACTGTCGTAGAAGAGATTGGTGCCGGACTTGATGCCGTGGCTGAAATGGCAGAAGTCGAACAATCTGGGATTCACGACCGCCGTGCGGTAATGGAGATGCAAAGTATTAAGAGAGAGAACAAGCGTCTCAAACTTGAGTTGCAAGCGTCTCAACGAGTTGCTAAGGAATCGAGTAGCGCAACTTTTTCAAGAGAAAGAGAGTTTCTTAACCTTAGAGAGACCATTAACAAGAAAGAACGAGAACTGTTAGCACTTCGCGACGAACTTGGCGAAAAAGAAAGACAGATTCTCGATACTCGTGAGCGTATCCGAGAGCTAGAACACGCAAGAGCGACGCTCGATCAGAAGAATCTAGATTTGGAACAGTCTTTGTTAGCAAAGACTGAAAGCGAACAGCAACTAAGTGCGGATTTAGAGCAAAAAAACATTCGTGTTGCTGCGATCGAAAGCGATTTGCAGCAAGTAAAAGAACAAATGTCCCAAGAACTAGCTACAGCGGATGAAACAAACCGCAATCTAGAACGCACCCATGCAGAACAACTGGCAGAAATACGAACTCAAAACGAAGAAACGTTCGCGAATGCTCAGCGAAAGTACACCGAAACACTACGTGAGGTCCGTGATAGTAAGGATGCCGAAATCGACAGATTGCAGACCGATCTCGACCGTACGGCAGATGAATATCGGAGGACTTCAGGTGCTCTTCAAGCGAGAGAAACTGAGTTAGGACAAGCGACTCAAGCGATAGCGATACTAGAAGATTCAGAAACTCGATTGCGTGCTGAAGTTGCCCAACTTGAAGACGAGAATGGAAGTTTACAAGATCAGGCGCTCGAGGCCTACAAGAAGATTCAAGCGCACGAAACAACCATTACCAAGGCCAAGAAGGCTGCAGCTATCGCCCTGACGGTTCTTGACGAAGGCTCACAGGGAATCGAATAAAAAGTCTTTGTTTCAATCGCATCATGATGTTACCAAAACGTCATGACGTGCAGAATTTCCGTACTTTTGGCGACTCTTGTAGCTTGCGGTCCAGCATCTACCGTTCCTGGTGAAACGAACGAAACCGATGCGGGAGGAAAAAATGTCAATGACAACGGATGCGCCGGTGGCGTCAGCGAAGCGATTTTTGTAGTCGATTTGAACTCAGACCTTCATCGTTTCCTACCGGCAACCAACCAATTTCAAAGGATCGGGACGGTCAGCTGTCAAGTACCGTCTGACGTAACTCCATTTTCGATGTCAGTAGATAGACAAGGAACGGCGTGGATGCTCTTTAGCGATGGATCGATTCACAACGTGTCCACCGAGAATGCTAGTTGTCAGTCGACCTCGTATCAGTCTGGTCAAAGAGGATTTGAGTTTTTCGGCATGGGCTTTGTAAGTGACGATGACGGAAGTAACGAAGAGACACTGCACCTCTCTAAGTCTACCGATGGCTTTGGGCAGTCTGAACTAGCCGTACTGGACACCAACACTTTGCAAGTAACTTTTCGAGGGGGGATGAGCCATACCACAGATTTTGGCCCGGAACTGACAGGGACTGGTAGTGGAGAACTGTACGGGTATTTCCCGGGACTTTTCGGTTCTGAAATCCAACAAATCAGTAAGTCGAACGGCAACACACTTCAAACTTGGAACCTTGGAGGGGTCATTGACGTCACCGCTTGGGCATTTGCACATTTTGGTGGTGAGTTCTTCATTTTTGTGACTGATGGCGGCAACAGCAAGGTCCAGAAGTTTTCTCCCTCCAATGGCAACTTAGTTACTGAGCTCTCCGATATCGGATTCGAAATCGTTGGGGCTGGCGTTTCCACATGCGCACCCGTAATCATTGACTAGCGTGCAACTACCGACTTTGGTCTTTAGATCGCTAGCAGAAGGCCAATAGAAGCTTCGTATCACCGTCTTTTCGGGCAAGAATCTTTGTGAAGGGGGTTTTCGCACATTAGATAGCGTGGACTAGTTTCTGCTGTCTGGGGTAGAGTCCGCCCTATGCTAGAGACGCTCTCTAAAGGATTTCGAAACGCCAAACAACGCTTTACAGGTAAAGCCGAACTTACAGAAGAGTTGATTGATGAAGCTCTCGGTGATGTGAGAATGAGTCTGCTAGAAGCAGACGTAGAATTCAAAGTTACTAAAGCATTTCTAGCGCGCGTAAAAGAAGCAGCGAAAGGCGAACAAGTTCGGCTTCGTGCTAAGTCCAAAGAAAAAGGTGCGCAAAAGATTACTCCGGAGCAGGCGTTCATAAAGATTTGTCAGGACGAACTGACCAAGATGATGGGACCGGTTAATCACGATATCAAGTGGGCCAAAAAGGGGCCTACAGGAATCATGATGTGTGGGCTGCAAGGGGCTGGAAAAACTACCACAACGGGAAAGATTGCTCGGTACTTAGAAAAAAATCACGGAAAAAAACCACTGTTGGTGGCAGCGGATGTTTACCGACCGGCAGCTATCGAGCAGCTCAAGACCCTTGGGCGTCAACTCGATATGCCTGTGTACTCCTCGGAAGAAAAAGATCCGGTAGCCATTTGTGAACAAGCCGTTTCGTTCGCGATTGAGAACAGCCGAGATGTGATTCTTTTTGACACAGCCGGACGACTGGCAATTGATGAACCACTAATGCAGGAGCTGGACAACATCGACCGCGTTGCCAAGCCTGCAAACATCTTCCTCGTTTTGGACGCCATGACGGGGCAAGATGCGGTAAATACTGCGGACACGTTTAATAAACGCTTAAGCATTGACGGAGTGATTCTCACTAAGCTTGACGGTGACGCCAGAGGCGGTGCGGCATTGTCCGTTAAAGAGATTACGGGCAAGCCCATCAAATTTCTCGGGATGGGGGAATCTTTAGATAAGCTTGAGGAGTTTCGACCTGAAGGATTAGCGTCCCGAATTCTCGGCATGGGAGACATCGTAGGTCTTGTAAAGGACTTCGAAGATGTCGTTGATGCAGAACAAGCGGAAGAAGATGCGGTTCGGATGCTCAAAGGAAAGTTCGACATGCAGGACTTTCTGGACCAAATCAAAACCATTCAGAAGATGGGGTCTTTAAAGGATCTTTTTGACAAGCTACCGATGTTTTCTGGCGGCATGCCCGAAGGGGTCAATCTAGACGATGGCGAACTCGTAAAGATTGAAGCCATCATCAACTCCATGACGAAGCAAGAGCGCAAAAACCCTACGGTTTTTGTGAAAACATCTTGGGAGGAAGCTTCTGCTCCAACGAAAGGAAAGAAAAAGCGGAAAAGAGCCGACTTTGATCCTTCGCGTGTGAAGCGAGTGGCCAACGGTTCCGGTCGCGGCGAAAAGGAAGTAAAGGAACTTTTACAGAAGTTTGGGCATATGCGGAAAATGATGGTCCAACTTGGCGCATCATCAGGGATGATGGGAAAGATTCCTGGTATGAAACAGTTCAAGCAAATGAAGCAACTTGCGGGGATGGATATCGGGGCACTGATGGGGCAAGGAGGAATGCCTGGAATGCCCGCAGGAATGGGCGGGATGCCTGGAGCCATGCCTGGAATGATGGCTCAACCGCGTGCTAAAGCAAATCCAACCAAAAGAAAAGTAGCATCAAAGAAGTCCAAAAAAGCAGCGAAGAAAGCACGGAAAAAAGGTCGCAAAAAACGTTAGTAGGTTACGATCGATATATCTTTTTCGAGTTTTATAAGAATGGTGCCAAGCTTACCCGTTTCCAAAACTCTTGCGCCACTTTCTCTCCACCGCTGGACAACTATGGGAGAGGGAAGAGAGAATCGGTTTCGTGCGCCGTTTGATATTATGGCGACTTGAGGACTCGTGCTGTTTACCATACGCCGGGTAGAAGAAGTCGAACTTCCATGATGCGGAACCTTGACTATGGCGTAGCGCTTTAGCGAAAGGAGTCGTTCCACTTCGCTCTCAATATCACCTGTAAACAGCGCGCATTGGTTGTCATTACATATGTCTATCACCATGGATTGATTGTTCGACGACCATGTTGAACTGACGACATCAGGGATAATCCTACGAATCGTGTATCTGCCAACTCGGGACGGTAGCTCCGCAAATTGAACCATCCAACCTCGCTTTCTGAAAATTCGCCTAACAGACTCTGTCGCGCAAACTGCGGCTACTTCTATTCCCGAGTTCGATAGCGCAGGAAAACCATTAATGTGGTCAGCGTCTGCATGGCTTGCTAACAACAAATCTACCTTGCGAATACCCAAGCGCAACAAGGTGGGCACAACGCTCCGTTGTGCTGGAAACTCTTTGGGAAGACCTACTGAATTGAACCCTAGGCCACCAACGTCAATCAACCAATTCTCACCGGTAGGGAAACGAAGCAAGGTACTATCTCCATGACCTACGTCGATGAAGTATAGCTCTAGTGATTCCGGGACGGTCGCCGTAGTTGCCCCCAAAGGGCTAGCCATTATTGCAATTGTTAATAGTCCTACTCTAAATTTTCGAGCAACTAACGGAAAGGTAATCAAAACGAAAGCAGATAGTACTGCAACGAAAGAAATAACTTTTGGGTCACGGAAGGGGACTTGATATTCTACAAAGAAGGAAAGTATGAATGTTAGACCATCTGCACTGGCCACTGCTCCGTCTCTAAAGATTTGTTGGAGTTCACTTTGTGGGAGAACCACAGCAATCATCGTCATAGGAACTGTAGCAAAACTTACAAAAGGAATAGCAACAATATTGGCGGGAATGCTGGCTGCGGGGAGACTTGCGCTAAACGTTGAAATCGCTGGAAATGTTGATTGCATAAGCCAAGCGGATGTTTCGATTGGCGCCATGGTTTTGTAAGCTCTAGTCAGAATTCCGAGGGTAACGATTGCTGAAAACGACAGTTGAAAAGATCGGTCTATAAGTAAAGAAGAGGGCGAGAGCGCGAGGTAATAGAGTGTAGTCAATGTGCAGCAGCTAAGTACGTCTGAATCTTTTCCGACAATTCTAAGTAGCGTATAGGTCGATAACATTATCATCGCTCTATGGCATGGAACGCTTGCGGGAATGCAGAGGCAATAAAGCGCGGTGAGAGCAAGTGAACCAACTCTTGTCAGGTCGTGGGTCCGCCCACTAGTAGTTGTAAACGGTACAAAAAGGAGCGTTAGTTTTAGAAAGAAAAATATCGAAAGGAAAATGATGCCGACGTGAAGACCGCTGACTACTAGAACGTGGAAGGTGCCTGTGTCTTGATAGGTTTTTTGAACCGTTGGCGCAAGAAGACTGCGTTGTCCTGAAATCATAGATTCCAATAGTGGGTGCTCAAGTGATGCAACTCTTTCCCGAAACCTCTTCTTCACCCTGGCCATCGGCCCATCTTGATTTACAAACACCAATTCTTCGATTCGTATTTGCAGAGGAGCGTCCAGAAGTTGGCTCTTGTAAGATCGCCATTTGGAAGAAACGACTTGTCCCGAAAGCACCACTCTCGAATCCTCCGGTACGATATAGTTTCCAAATCCAATAATTCTCCGTTGCCCACTGAGGACAACAATGCGTCGACCGTTGCATTCTATCACGCGCCCTGAGGCTGTTACATGACTTCCCACCGACGGACTTTGCGATTGGTTCCAAAGTGCCAGAAAAAAATACACCAGAACAACGGGGAATTGTTTTGACCGAAATAACGCCAAAGCTCCTGCTGCCACCAATGCGACCGCGCAAAGACCAGTGAGGGCGGATAGCACACCTAAGCAGGCTGTGAGAAGGACTCGGCACTCACCGAATTGGCTGCTATTTGGCACGTAATTAGTCGCGACATCACGAAATAGGTTGCCGTGTAACTTTCTAAAACAAGGGCATTTATCGTAAAATATTCCCAATCTCAGGGGGTTATGAATGATGAAGGTAGCAATCTCATGCCTTCTGCTTTGCTCAAATATAGCAACAGCAGGAAGCTTGTCCGGAAAAGTAAAAATTCGAGCTAATTACCCAACTCACAATCCGGGAAGTGGATTCGTAAAAAGGGTCGCAAATCCCATATTACCTCTTAAGGAGTTTAACCCAAGACCTCTTATGATCGTTTCGCTTGAGTCGGTAGACGGCTTGAGTGCCCCGGGGACAAAAAGTGTTGAGTACAAACTTGCAGGAGAGTCTTTTTCCGTTCCGATTATGGCAGTTAGCAAGGGTCAAAAGTTAACGATCAAGAACGAAGGGCGAACGTCTCCAGTTTTGTACTGCGACGAGTTGGAATGGACGCCAGAAGCCCTAAATCCTAATCGCACAAGAGATGGGGTCGTGAAAACGGAAAAGTCTTTTACAATTGCTGTAAAAAAGCGTCCTTACATGAAAGGCAAAGTTGTGATCATGCCAACGTCCTTTTTCGGGCTCGTGGACGACAAAGGAAACTTCAAGGTTGCCGATTTACCTGACGGTAAATGGAAAGTTAAAGTTTGGTATGGTGCGGGTTGGTTGTCGGTGAATCGAGTCGCCAGCGTTAAAGGAGCTAGTAAAATGGATATTAGTGTCGAAAGCTTTGAGTTAAAAAAGTAGGTTGAAGTGTTTCTTTCAAAAGTATGGATGATAATTCTGGCAGCTGTCGCTGCAATTTCGCTAAGCCTTGCGGCTGTCATGGACAAGCCAGGTCAGAGGGTAAGTAACCGAACCGCGGAAGAGCGACTCAGGCTTGGATGCGAAGTTACTACGATGTGGCTTAAAGCCAATGCTCAGCAACGAATGGTTGATGTCGGTGAACTTGCAAACTTTAGCAAGTTATCCAAAGTTTTAGCTTCGGTGAAGGCTGAGAGCGCGGTGACAGCAAGTGTTAATCAAACCGCGCGAGGACATATCACTCCTTACATCGAAGGCCCAGGAGTCGATGTTATCTTGTTGACCGACTCCATTGGTAGGGTTGTTGCTCGTGCGGGATTCTCAGCTGAGAAAAACTCTATTTCAGGAGATTCTTTGCAAGGGAAACCACTTATCCGCGATGCACTTTTAGGGTTTTGGGGAGAAGACGTTTGGGAAATAGGAGGGCAACTCTACTTGATGGCAGGCGCGCCGGTTGTCCATCGTAGCGGGGACTTTCGCTATGTCGGCTCTGTTGCCATTGGCCGTTTGGTATCGCAAGAGTTTGCCAAAAAAATTGTAAGTGGCGTGGGGTTACAAGTCTCGGCATATTCAGAGTTAGAAACGGGCAAGTTCTCTTCTTTGGTTTCTTCTTCCCCCATCTCGGTGAAGGAAGCGGCGCTGAATAAACTAATTGACGCAATGCCAAAGAATGAACTTTGGCAACAAGATTGCTCTAAGAATGCTATCGCTCGTCTAAAGGATAGCGGCAACAGCAGACAACTTCTTCTGGCTTCACGGTTTCCCGCCGGTAGCGAACTTGGGATGCAGAGAGGCTTTTTGCTCTTCAAAGCCAACGCGCCAGGGGAAGTAGGTTTCTTGGGTACGGTAAAAAAACTTACTAGCAATGACATATCAGGTTTCCTACTAGTGCTACTCGGTCTAGGAATGCTGCTTGCAATCGTCATCGGTCTGGCTCTGCTGTTTTGGGAGGTTGATAGACCTTTGAAGGCTTTGACAGAAGATGCACTTCGCTTATCGAAAGACGATGCAGGGCTCGCAGGACTACAGGAAGAGCAACATAAAGGACGTTTTGGCTCTATTGCGCGAACCGTCAATTTATACATAGAAAAGATCAGAAGAACAAAAGAGTCTTCTTCCCAGAGCCTCGATCAGTTGCTCGGCAGCGGCTCCATAGGAGGCGGGGGGGCGTTCGCACAATCTGTAAAACCAGAGCCTTCCGCCCCTCATCCATCGGAGTTTCAGTTTGGAGGAACCTCTTCCAATCCTAAAGCTAGCCCACCACCGTCAGATTTCAACTTCAACGATCCTTCTTCATCGTCAAGTGGGTACGACCTGGGACTTGGTGCTACGCAGGATAGTGAAGTAGCCCCGTTGTTTGAAACAGAGGCGACTCAGATGAAGGCTTCGGTTCATGCACCTCCTATGCCACCTTCGCCGTCTTCTATAGATGATGATCCTTTTGCTGACTTTGGCACCGTCGACAGCGGCCATGAAGAAATTTATCAACAGTTCATGGAAATGCGACGTAATCTTGGTGAGCCCACTGACAGCCCTTCGTACGACCAGTTCGTTGCTAAGTTGACAAGGAACGAACAAAAACTGAAGGAGAAGCACAACTGCCGTGCTGTAAAGTTTACGGTTTACGAAAAGGGCGGACGTGCCGCATTGAAAGCATCACCGATTAAGTAACGGCAATTGTAAACTAAATCGGCTACCCTCAGGCGAACTTGAAACTTCAATTTTTCCACCATGATCAATAGCGATCCGTTGAGCGATGGGCAGCCCCAATCCGGTGCCACCTCGCTTTCCTTTCGTCGTGAAATAGGGAGTGAAAATTGAATCGATTAGATCGTCTGGAATGCCTTCGCCTCGATCTATGACTGACACTACGCATCTTCTATCGGTGGACGTAACTTCGACGGTAACAAAATCATCATTGCTAGATGCATCCAATGCGTTGACAAGAAGATTCAGAATAACTTGAGTGATTTGGTCCTTGTCCGCTGATACCTCCACATCAGAGTGCCATTGGTTGAACTGCACTTTCTTCGCTTCCACGTAGGGCTTCGTTAGTCGTTGAATCAAATCTGAAATCTTAAATACTTCGAAGTGGGGTTTAGGCATCTGAGCAAATTTTGAAAACTCATCAAGTGTTCTACTTAGTCGATCTGTTTCTTGAATGATGGTGGACGTAGACTCCGTGAAGATCTCTTGAAATTCTGGGTGTTGTCTTTTCCAAGAGCGTTGAAGGCTCTCTACCGACATCTTTATAGGCGTAAGTGGATTCTTGATTTCGTGGGCGAGCTGTCGCGCCACATCTCTCCAAGCCGCGATTTTTTCAACCGTTACCAACTTATTCTTTGATTCGTTTAAGTCTTTCGTCATTTGTTCGAATGCTGAGACGACACTTCTTACTTCTTTGGTACTGGCGTTTGGTGCGGTGTATTCAAGATTTCCTTCGCCAACGGCCTTAGCTGCAAGTCCTAGCTGATTCAAATCCTTAATTATGCCCCTGGAGGCCAAAAACGCTAACACTATTAGCAAGAGAAGAGATATGCCAGCCGCGGCAATCGTTACCGTCCGAAGTTGCGTGCGCAACGTTACCAGGCCTTTGTCCGAAACTGATATCGCAACGACAGCTATGATATTACCCTGATGGTTTGTCAAAGAGATACCGGAGGATTGCAAGTTAGCATCGATTGAGATTGTCAGTTCATTCCTCTTGTCGGAGATATGCGAAAACGTTTGGTTGTCTATTTTTACGCCAGCGATCAATTTTATGCGGCGACCGTCAAGCAACGTCACTTTTCTAGACTCTACATCAAACAGGGATCTTTGGAGTTTTCCATCTTTCTCCGCGGGTAGCCAGGCGTATCCGCCATTCAAGTTTCCTTTGAAGGAGGTGCCTACGCTTCCTTGATTGTGGCTTGCCATCAGAATCGAATCATCCGGCCCCAGGAGGAAGAATGCATCGAACCCCGATGTCAGTGTCCTTTCGCTTTCTCTTAGTTTCGTAAGGGGAAGTCCTTCAAAGGTGTTTTCGTTTTTACTTGTGTCGTATATGAAGCCGCCTATGGCTGGGTGGGAGCGCGTGGCTATTGCCGATAGATTTTTGGTTAATAGTTCTCGTCTTCTGGACAACTCTGCGGAAACTTGGTCGCTTGAGACGGTCAATGTGCGCTCATGATCTTCTTCATAGTTTTCCGACAGGATTCGCTCAGTGATAATGGCAGCGATAATTAGTGGGATTATCGCTCCAACGAGAAATACCAGGGCCAGCCTGCTGCGAAGACTCATTGCGTTCCCCAGTATGCGTTTTCTAAGTTGGTTTTTCCTTGGTACCAATAGATCGTATCACGATGCCACAGTGTTTCTGTGACTTCCAGCAAGGGTAGCGAGGGGAGACGTTTTTGAAACGATCTTCTTGCTTGATAGGGCGAAGATTTGCGATTCAATAACACCCACCTACTGTCATCCTTGGAAAGTTGGCGAACCGCGGGCGGCATATCCTGTGAAACATCAATCGTCATCACTTTTAGGTCGCAATTGTTTTGGTGGGTTAACAATGTGCTGATGCCAACCTCAGAGAGGCTAGACTGAATCACTTTTGCCACTTTTGTTTCCCAGTGGTGATCGTTTTCAAAGTAAATTTTCTGAGGAGTCGTCGGTATTCGTGGCATTTTGGCGAGCCGACTTTTTGCAGCCGCAACGTTTGGTGGTTGGTTTGGAATTACCGTTTGCGAGCGAACATCTCCTTTTAGCCCTGCTTTCAAAAGCGCTCGATGGTTGATTGTCAGCCACAGAATCTTTCTGGCTTCAGCGTGTTTGCTCCAGAAACTGGCTTTGCACGGCATTAAGGCAACCAAACGCTTTCGAACCGTCGTTTGGGTGGTAGGGTACTTTGGCTTTCTTCCTGAAAACGCGGCTTTACCGCTGGAAGACAAGTCAATCGCACCAATCTCATAAGTTGCCGCTTCCTCTCTAGCTGAGGGGTACCAGCGTAAGGTTAGCTTTTGGATGAAAGGGCTTCCTTTGAAGTGATTGATGTGGCTTCGCAGAACTACTCGGTGGTGGTTCAGCGAAGCTAACCTAAACGGGCCTGTGCCGGTGGGGACGCCACGCGACAAGTTGGCAATCGCAAGCTGCGGGTATGATAACGTTTTAGCTAGCTCGGAGGCGGAAAGAACACTTTGGAGAATTACACCTTGGCTTGTTTCTCCCTCCACAATAACGTCGGCCAGCATCCACGCATTTGGTCCTTTTTTCGCGAGACGTAAGCTTCGTGCTACATCTTTACTCGTCATTGTTATTCCGTTATGCCAAAGGATTCCTGTCGGGATTTTGATCAGATAACGATTTTTCTCTAACCTTTGGGGGAGGGCCGAAGCCAGCCAAGGGGCTTGCCCTGATTCTCTGTACAAAGTGTCGTAAAGAAGCCTGGATAAAGTAATGTCTTCTATTTGGGTGGCATTGTATGGTGGCAATCGTTTCTGAGGTTTTCCTGGAAGTGTTCCCTTCATAGCGCCTCCAAATTGTGGCAACTCTTCCGCTGCGGCTGTCGAAGTAAGGACTAGAATTAGAAGTATCGCAGCTTTCATTTTAGAATTCCTACCAGATAGTCTCCAGCTTTGTTGCCGCGTGAAATAACTAACAGTCCTTGCGGGTGCGAAGCAATTGCTACCGCTGATGAGGCAATTGGATATTCAGTTTGCAGCCCATCCATGTTTTTCAACGTTACTTTGTCCTTGCCCTTGTAGGAGGTAATCGACGTGTAAGCGATTGATGGGGTGGCGGTTACAAACACGGGAGCGATAGATGGTCCAGCCGCCTTGATAACAAGTTTTTTATCGGAACATTCCTTTGTCGTACATTTTTGGTAGTGCACGTGCAAGCTGCCGGTTGGGGTGTGACGGGCGTTAATTGTCTGGCTCAGAAAGGGAAAGTACGACTCGGACGCGTCACAGAAAATACTAGTCAGATTTTTGCTCAAGTAGGGCTGTCCTGCAAGGAGCTCGACTTTGGTGCCGCAAATGGTTCGCTCCGTTCCTGCGGACTTAACTGAAAGCTTTGGGGTGAACTCAACGGAGAAGTGATGCCCTGAGGAGCTACTATATCCATAGACCTGATTGTTTTTGTGAATCAATAGTCCGTGATTCCACCTAGGTCGCTTCAGTGATTGGCCACCAGGGATTTCTTGTCGGGCCAGCAGCCTACCGTTCTCTGAGAACAGAATCAGTTCGCTAGTAGTGAGAGCGAGAATATTACTTCTCACGCTAGTAGCGGCCACGAGCTCTCCTACATCTTGCATTGTCCAAAGATGCGAAAAGGCCAAGTTTCGCTTTGGCGCTGAGGATTGATACGAACTGACGTGCTTAGTGATATGAGAGCGTGTAACGTTTACAAGCTTATTTTGTGACGATGCGGGAGGAGCGCTAAGGAGCAACGGGAGCAGCAGAAGGGGTAGTGACATCTTCATCATATTCTCCTCCGTGGAATGAGTCAGGGGTTTCTATTGTAGGGTCGGGGGCCGTTTCCTTCGGTTCAGTGCCAGAGATAAAAAACTCCTCAATAGATGAAACGGGAAGGGCACTTGGGTGTGCGAGTAGGCCTGTGACCTTGTCTATTACTTGAGAGGTAATTTGTTCAGGTTTGGCTAAAGTAAGCTTGCTTGCATTAATCTTCTTCATTGTTTCTACAAAGATCGGAAGCGCGGCGCTCCCTCCTGAGCCACCTTTCCCTATTGGCTTATCATTGTCGTAGCCAACCCAAACTCCCATGACGTATTGGCCGGCAGCTCCGACGAACCATGCGTCGCGGCTTCGGTTTGACGTGCCTGTTTTTCCTGCAGCCTTGGCATTGAGACTTCTGGCCTTTGTTGCGGTCCCTTCCGTTACGACCGATCTCATCATTTCGCTAACGATGAAAGCGGCCTGGGGACGAATTGCTTGCGTTGGCGCTTCGTCGGGAAGTTCTTGTCCCAACAAGCTGGTTACAAAACGTGGCGATTTAAATACGCCGCCATCGAAAAGAGAGGCGAAAGCGTTGGTCAAATTGATAAGTTTCACTTCTCCTGACCCAAGACCAATAGAAGGCGTTTCAGGAAGTGCAGATTTTATTCCAAGAGATTTTGCTACGTCGACTACCCGACCAGGTCCCACGTCTGTGGTGACACGAATCGCGACGGTGTTGATTGACTTTGCTAGGGCGTGGCGCAAACGAACAGGGCCAGCGAATTCCCCTTTCTTGTAGTTCTGCGGTTTCCAGACGTCACTGACTTGATCGTATACTTCCGGCGCGTCCAGAATTATTGATCCTGCGGTGTACTTTTCCGAGTCAATTGCCGCAGCATAAACGAATGGTTTGAATGTTGACCCAGCTTGCCTTTTTGCCATGAGAGCTCGATTAAATGATTTAGGATCTATTTTGTAGCCACCAATCATAGCGACCACGTTGCGGGTTTTCATATCTAGAACCACGGCAGCAGCCTCTGGTCCGGTCGAGAGACTTGCATAGTCCAACTTTGACTCCCACCTGGGAGGATTCTCACCCAGGGTGACCTTAACCACATCTCCTATTTCGAATCTGGCGCTTGGAGGCAGTTTCTTGGGGTTCAAACGGGTCGCTCGCTTTGAAAGCGGAACTCTTACTTTCTTGGTTCCAATATCAATGGTCAACGCAAGCTCTTTGTCACTCAGTCCCGTGATCATTCCATAGATTCGGTCACCACGCTTTTTCTTCTTGTTGGCTTTTGACAGTTTCTTGCTGTAAGCGGAACGGTTTTTCTCCTTTATTTTCTTTATCGCTCTACCGAATCCGTTTTTCTTATCCAGTGTGCGCAGACCATTTTGCAATGCTGTTCGTGCTGCCGATTGTACTTTGGGAACTACGGTTGTTACGACCTCCCCACCGACTTTAAATCGCTTGTCTTCCCCCAGAGTTTTCGAAATTTCATCACTTACTATTTGTTGCCATTCGGGGGCAATTCCAAGCTTTGGCGTCGGATTGTCTGCCACCACGATGGCTTGCTTTGCCCAATTCTTGGCTTCGGCCTCTGTAATGATGTTGTTTTTTGCCATTTGTTTGAGCACGTATACCTGTCGGTTTTTGGCTCGTTCGGCATTCGCTTTCTTTTTTGGTGAGATGTTCTCTGGGGCTTGTCCCAGCCCCGCAATGACCGCTACTTCACCAGGGTTTAGCTCTGATGCGTTCTTGTTAAAGTAATACTTGGAAGCTTCTTGCACTCCGTATCTGCCGTGACCAAAGTATATTTGATTTAGATAGAGTTCTAGAATCTTTTCTTTTGACAGTGCTTCTTCTATTCGCTTTGCAAGTATCATCTGTCTGACTTTTCGACGGATGGACTTTTTCGGTGTTTGGAAAAGTCGCTTAGCGACCTGCATGGTGATGGTTGACGCACCTTGCTTTTTGCGACCGGACTTAACGTTTACAAAGAAAGCACGCGCAATTCCCCAATAATCGATTCCTCCATGCTTGTAGAAGTCTTCGTCTTCTGCTGCAACAATCGCTTTCGGTATGATTCCCATTGCTGACATGGGAATTACAGAGCGCCTTCCATGCTCTGGATAGACTTCTGAAATGGTGTCGCCGTTTGCCGCACGAATCAATGTCACTTGGTCTAGTTGGAGCGTTTGCAGCTCAGAGACGTCAGGAATATCTCTGCCCCATTGCCAGATTAGTAGAGCCAGTATAACAAATGCAATGGTCGCGAGAATCAAGCCGGACAAAAAGAGCCACTTGATAACCTTAACTATTTTGCGCTTTCGCTCTGATTTTGTAGTTTCCGTTTTACCCACCTAGAACTCCTTACTTGCAGCATTCTTGCCAACATCGTATGCCGTTGCAACCTAGCTAGAAGACGGGAAGTGTGGTTTGCGTCATTTTCGACACAAATGAGTGTCAAGTTTGACACTAAGGCCGATCTGTCGCGAATTTTTCTGAACTTACTTCTAATTCGAAGTGCCTTTGTCTCCTCACCCCTTGCTGTTCTTAAAATCACTCAGGCATAGTTCAGCGATGTTGAGATTGGCGTTGTTGACGTTTGTAACGAGTTTCTCTTGTATGAAGGCTACCGAACTTCCGAAGAACAAGAGTGCGAATCGTCCTGAACTCGTTGTATTGATTGTCATAGATCAGTGGCCCTCTTGGTCGTTTGATTCCGATAAGGAACACATGACTGGAGGAATCGCGAAGATGATGACAGAAGGGGCCTTCAATCCAAGAATCGAGATTCCTTACGCACTTCCGCTAACCGGCCCGGGACACGCAACACTTGGTTCTGGCGCTTTGCCTATGCAGCACGGAATTGTAGCCAACAGATGGTTTGAAAATGGCAAAATGGTTGCGGCTGGCGCCGGGGCCGGGGCACCGTACTCGCAATTGCAGACCGAAGGACTAGCCAAAGCTTGGAGAAACAAGTTTCCCGGAGGAAAAGTAATTGCTATCGGCGGTAAGGGAAGAGCTGCAACACTCGTCACAGGTAAGCGGCCGGACCTAGCGCTGTGGTACGAGGCCGACAAGTCGGGGATGGCCTCTCATTCCGCATATCCCTTGCATCAAAAAGCTTGGGTGAAAGAGCTGACCTCAGAAAAACTACCAAACAAATTTGAGTGGAAACCTCGCTCTTCAGAAAAGCTCGCGAGCATGGCTGGTGAGCACGTCGATGACGCGTTAGGGGAAGGAGAAGTCGATCATCTTACTCGCGCGTTTCCTCACGATCTCAGCCAGACCCAAAGTCCCCATAAAAGAGTCCGGGCAACCCCAGCTCTGGACCGCTTACTTTTTTCGACTGCCCGCAAAGCCATAGAGAACGAGTTGCTTGATGTCAACGAAACTTCGTTGCTAGGGTTGAGCTTGTCTGCACACGATTACGCAGGTCATATTTGGGGGCAAGAGTCTTGGGAGAGAAGAGAGGTGCTTCTTCGAGCGGATGAAGGCCTCGGTGACTTTTTATCATTTCTGCAACAACACTATGGAAAGAACTTTACCGTCGTGCTCACCAGCGACCATGGCGCTACACCTTTGGTGGAGAATAGTATTTCCAAAGGCCACGATGCGTCCCGGATTCTTGCGAAAGACGTTTTTGCAGTAGCGGACGCTGCTGCCAGAAGTGTTCTCGGTACGCCAAAGACTACTTGGGTTTTAGGAGTTTTATCTCCCAATGTATTTCTTAGTGACGAGCTCAAAAACCATCCTAGATTCAAGGAAGCGAAAGCAGCCATGCTTTCAGCCTTAGTGGGGGTAAAAAATATTCAAGACGTTATCGATACTGCGTCTTTTTCTGATTGTAATGAGCTCGCAGGGGTAAAGCTGGCAGTTTGCAAAACTACATTCTCCGGAAGAACGGGAGATCTATTTTTGCTGCCGACTCCTCTGAGTTGGACAAGCAATGGCTATCGGTCTGGGACCCATCATAATGCACCTCACAACTATGAAAGGGAAATTCCGCTCCTGATCTATTCGCCATCAAGACCTCAGTGGGCCGAGTGCATTGCCCAAAGTATCAACAAGAACGTAGACGTGGCGCACGCTATCGCTACATCCTTTGGGATACCTCTTGAAAACCGAGAAAATGTCGGAAAGCAATGTGGAATTTAGTCAGCTAACCCGCCGACTGGCGTCGCACGACTGTCAAAAGTAAGAATCCCATACCTGCGGCTACCGCTGTTCCAATCACCAGCTTGCCCGTTTGGTAGGGGGCTCCAGTAGCTTTCCCTTTGCGGAATGCTACAAATCCTGACGGTTTTTGGGTGTTCGCTTCGTGTTCCACTAGTGCCGTTGGCCGTAACGCTTCCGACCTATTGGCTAGCCCTCGGCTAGCTTGTACGACAAAAATTACGACTACAAACGTGACTACCGCAGCGATTGCCACTAAAGCAGATTTTCCCATAATAGGACCCTACAGCGGATCGACCGCAGAATCTAGTGGTTCTTTGGGGACACTGGATTGCACCGAGGGAGGTGCAATCGCGGGCTGTTGCGCAGCATCATCGTCCTCAGTGGCTATTGCGTCGTTTGGAACATCTCCATCGGCAGCTGGAGCTAGAACTTCCGGCAATGCGTCTAGGGGAACTTCAGGAAGAGGGGGGCGAGGGGGATGCAAACCTTCTACGCGACGAACACTTACCCGTTTGGTTCGCTTGGGAGCCTCTTCACTTGTCTGTCTTTGGTTCGCCATTAGCTTTTGAATTTTTGCCAAACAGGCGGTTTCGTCCTGCGGATCTCTATTAAAAACGAGCACAGAGTTTAGTGCTGGTACTAGTTGTTGCTCCGTCAATCGGCCACGACGAACCATCGTCCGAAGTATTCGTTCGATCTTGCCTTTTTGCCACTTTGAAACCTCACCTGTGCAAAACGAGCGAGAACGCTTTTTTGGATTCGGCATGATTGACGAGATGTACGCACTTTCTCTTGGCGAAAGCTCACCTGCGGTCTTGCCAAAGTAGTACGAAGCCGCAGGGCCGATTCCGTATACGTTTGGTCCAAACTCAACCGCATTGAGGTAGACCTCAAATATTCTATCCTTTTCTATCGCTGTCTCGACATGCCACGTCAAAAATAGTTCCTGTAGTTTTCTTGATAGGGTTTTTTGTCGATAGAGGAATACATTTTTTACCATTTGCATGGTGATACTTGAGGCTCCCCATTTGAACCTGCCTGCTTTCAAGTTCTTTAAAAGAGCAGTTCGGAACTCGCTTACAATGAAGCCTCGGTGTCTGTAAAACCTGCTGTCTTCTGTTGTGATTAATGAGTTTCGTAAGTGCGGAGAAATGGACTGAAGTGGGTAGTAATTGGGGTTGTCGGGACCAATCAAGATACGCTTCCACTTATCTTTTTCGACCTCTACGGTATGAACGAACTGTTTCGAAATGTTGATGACCTTAGTACTACCTGTGTTTCTCACCTTACAATTGCGGATTCCCACGCTACCATCGAGCTTCAATGCTTCGAGGTTTCCCCAGTCAACTTCTAAGTTGATGTTCGATGAAAAGTCTCCAGTGAGCTTGTAGCGGCTTAGCTGCGGAATCATCGCTTTGGGAATGGCTTTCTTCACATCTGCACAGGGCACTGTAGGAACCTTCATGTTGGCGGTTAGAAAGTCATTTTCTGCTGGAACACCTTCACGTACTCCTCCAGCCTTCTGGTACTCTCCGGTAATTCGTAACGCCACTCCTTTGCTAGAAAGCTCGGCTTTTTTTATTACGGCTTTTTTTTCAGCGAATGAATACGTTGTGTCAATCACCCCTGAGAGGGACACTTCTCTCAGCGTTCTGCTAGCGAGCCTAGGATGGTTAATATTGGCATTTTCAACGCTGATGTTGCCTTGCGCTGCGACAACGGATTTACTGAAATCAACTTTCAAGGCCGCGCCTAAGACGGTTTCATCCACATCGACAAACATGGCGTCGGCAATGAAGTCTTTGATTCGCGAAAGATGAAAAGAGGAGGCTGTCACGTCGACGGAGCCTTGTTGCAACCGTAAGTCACCTTGCCCTTTGGCCTGCCATAGCTTTTCGCTCGCGCCTCCAAAACTACCGTCAAAATTGATTGCCAGCTTTTTCTCTGGGGTGATCGAGGCCTGACCATCTATCGCGCTAAGCTGCATTCCTTTCCAAAGATCAATCGTTCCGCCTTGAAGTACAATAGTGGCTCCTTTGCGGCTGGCCGACAACGAGGCATTCTTTAGCTCAACCGAACTTCCCAGCGGGCCTTCTCCCACGAAAAGTGGTAAATGAAGCGAGGCGCCTGCTCCTTTGGTATAGGTCCCTTCCACGTCGTTGGCGGAAAGAACGACTCCATTGTCGTCGTTGACGTATGAAATCAATCCCTTTGAGAGGGTAATCGTTTGCGGCATCAACGTAGATTTTTTTCCCGGCTTGCTTTCTTGTTGGCGTAGGCGAGATTTAAGCGTTTCAAAGTTGCTGGTACCTTCTCCTTCTCTGAGTTGAAGCTCCCATCCTGTGATGCTTCCGGTATTGACCTTTACGCTGCCGACCAGACTTCTAAAGTAGGAGAAAGAAATTGCTGCGTGGTCAATTTTGAGAAGGGGAGCGTCTGGCGCACCAATAATCACGTTTTTTAGTGTCGCGTTTCCAAGGCCGATATCTATTTCACTGATGGAAACTTTTTGACCGGTAACCCGTTGCAGATGGCTTAGTGCTTTTTTTCGAGCCATTCGCTCACCTATCGCGCCGTAGAGAATCACTCCAAACACCAGGTAGAGAACCAAAAGTCCTCCGCCTATGCCGCATGCCCATTTCTGGCGTTTACTTAGCTTCTTGAGCACGACCTAGTATGTATCACAATCGCTAAGAGGTGCAATCGAAGCATTTCGCTCCCTGCCGAAAAAGACTCCGCGGATGCCGCTTAAAGCAGCATCCGCGGAGCATCTCCGTTAGCTTTTATCTAACTGGCTCTTATTGTTCTACGCAAAGTAGCTTGTAGATGCCAGAGCAAGCTTCAATTTGGTCATGGATTGCTACTTTCTCGTCTACCCGGGAGCTCCCGCCGGTAGATGTCGAAGCTGACCAGCTTACGCAGTTGTCGGTACCAGCCGGCTGCAGCGTGGTCCAGTCGTCAAAGATTCCTGTCCAGACTCTATCAGTGGCGTTAGTGTTTTCTCCGTAGAAGATTGTGCTGATAAGTGGAAGGGGGATAATTCCATTTTGGTTAGTGGTACCAATCAGTGTGCCCGCGGGACGGATGTATCGAGTGTTTGGCGCCATTACCCAATCGATGTGTTCTGCGGTGCTTCCGTTGGCACAGTTTGCGGTTGTGCAAGCAACCCGATTGGATTGGTCTACAAGGAGAGCTTTGAAGGTCGCCGCATTCGGCTTGCTTGGATCACTTGCACATTTGGCATCTGCTCCAGCGATACCACCAATATTTCCGTTGGTACCGAGAGTCGTGAGGTAAATGTTCTTGGCTGGTATGCAGTTCACGTCAGCATTGGTCACGTTTGCGGTTGCGATGGTTCCACTTGCTGTCGCAAAAACAGGACTACAGTGGTAGCCGACCGGTTGTGAAGCTAAAAGCGCAGAGACCGAGTAAGCTGCGCCGTCTGCAAGTGCTGTTGGAAACGTGTACGCTCCATCGGCCGATAGCGTGATGTCGTCGCCGCCATTGTTTTGTAGTGTGACGGTTCCTACGAGGCCTGTGATGGTTCCACCTACGGTGAAAGTCGTAGCGGTGTTGGTAGTGCACGTAACGACTACGTTAGTTACATTGGCACCTGAAACCGTACCAGAACCAGATGTAACTGCGCACGTTTGATTGGTTGGTTGGGTAAATACGGTGACGGCGTAGGTTGTTGCGTCGTCAATTGGCGTTGCAAAGGTGAATGCACCATCACTGGACACAGAAAGGTTGTCACCAGCGTTGTTTTGCAGCACGACCGTACCAGTGAGACCCGATACGTCTCCGCCGATGGTATACTGTGGAGTTGTATTGGTAACGCATGTCACCACTACGTTGGTCACGTTGGCTGTCGCAGTTCCTGAGCCAGAAGCTACCGTGCAAGTTTGTCCTGTTGGTTGCGAAAATACGGTCACCGCGTAGGCGCTGTTGTCGTTCACTGCGGTGGCAAAAGTGAATCCGCCATCAGCGTTAAGTGCTACGTCATCTCCACCATTGTTTTGAAGTACAATGTTACCAGTGAGGCCGGTCACGGAGCCACCAATGGTCCACGTGTTAGCAGTCGTGGCTACGCATGTGACGGCAACGTTCATTACCTGAGATGTCGCAGTTCCACTACCACTTGTTACCGTACAAGTTTGTCCTACGGGTTGTGTTGCTACGGATACGGTGTACGCACCGTTTTCTGCGACAGGTGTCGCGAATTGAAAGCTTCCGTCCATCGAAATGGTTACGTCGTCACCACCGTTGTTTTGCAGTACTACCGTTCCATTAAGGCCAGAGACGGTCCCACCGATTGCGTACGTGGTACCGACTGGAGGTGCGTCTACGCCTCCGTTATTGTTACCATTCGCATTGTCGCCACAACCCCAAAGAGCCATCGCGCATGCACCAACTAATAATTTTAAATTCCCCATATGCCAGGCATGTTGCCATGCCTCAAAATGCTATGTCACGGCATAGGCCGACAAAATTCTTTAAGAATTTCAGAAGGTAATCCGTGAACGCATTTTGGTCGGCTTAAAACTTGGTTTCCGTATGTTGGGGGTAGGTAGTGATCGCACACTGTGCGACTTATAAGCAGCGGACTGCCAGTATTCGCCCGCTTTGTTTGGTTATATAAAAGAAACGGCCTTTGTCGAGTTTAATGGTGGTAGACCACAAGCGTTTGTTTTTAGCGTTCGTTGCAATCGCCGAGATAGTAAAGCGGCTTTTTTTACCTGGCCGTTTTGTAACGTCAGTGAGCACAGCCTTTAGCTTGTCCCCCTTGCTTAGCGATGCCGTTTGCGAGTCAAGAAGGTTAAACGTCATTTGGTGCACACCCACCTTCTTGAAGACGTTCCATCTACTAAACTCCGGAGATTTAAAAACCTTTTTAAGTTTGGGAGGCAGTGTTTTGTCGATTGCTGGCGCGCCGCCTTTCGACGCCGCAACTTCGCTCACGGTACATTGATGTTGAGCGTTGGCATGGTTCGCAAGAACAAAGATTAGGGTTACAAACAACGTTTTCATATTTCATCTCCACTTTCATCATCAATCCAAATCATGGTGGTTTCTCCGTCATCGTCGACGACGGAATAGATAGCCCCTTGGCCTTGGTCAATTTCCAGTTTTTGCACTTCCGTTGGTGCGCCAGATACCGGAATTGTTGGGGCAGGCGAACTGCTATTACTAATTTGAGCTACTGGCGTGTCAGCTCCACCATCGTGATGGTGCGTATCCTCACGCATCAAGAAAAGAGCGGCGACGGCCGCAGCGGAAAGGCCTGCAACCGCAAAGTACCCCTTTGGGCCCTGCATCCAATGGATTAGCTTTTCCCAGAATGGTTTTTGAGCGGAAGGTTTTTTTGCCTCGGAGCTAGTAGCAATGGAGTCTCGTATTGAGAGCCAGGCGTTGGCTTGAGCATGGTCAAGTTCATCCGCCTCTAGCTCGACGTGAGTTCTCAGTAGTTCACCGAGATACGAGAAATCTGTACACTCATTTTTTTGCTGCGTATCAAGAGTACTTTGTAGTTGCTCGCCATCATAGTGAAGCATGGCATCGTGGTTGCTTTTAGTCATGCTTTTTTTCTTTCATTAAGAGGGTGAGTGTTTGCTGCATGTTTTTACGTGCGTGGAACAGACGAGACATCACGGTGCCTTTGCTGCACTCTAGTACGTCAGCGATTTCATGGTAGGATAAGCCCTCAACCTCACGCATTACGATTACGGCTCGATGTTTATCCGAAAGTTTGCCTAAAGCTTCTTCTACGTGCTGTCTGATTTCTTTGCGCTGAATCGCCAGTGAGGGGTCTTGGCCAAGAATCGAAGGGAGTATTGCATGCTCAGTTTGCGCTGCGGCGATATCAAGTAGTGCTTCGGTGTCCTCGACTTGAACCTGACGTTTTCGTTTTCGTTTTCTGATGTAGTCGATGCACAAATTCATGACGATCCTGTAGAGCCAAGTGTAGAAACTCGACTTTCCTTCGAACTTGCTAAGGTTTCGGTGAGCCTTGATGAATGCATCTTGTACGACGTCCTTGGCTTCATCGCCGTTTTTAAGGACTCCAATGGCAAGTTGAAGTGCTCGACGGTAATATCGGTTGAAGAGCACCTCGAAAGCAGCAGTATCCCCGGCTTGTGCTTGTTTGACCAAGGTGATGTCATCAGTGTCCGCATCTACAGATATTGACGCCGCTGGGACCGGCTTATTCATTACTCCCTGGTATAACAGATTATTATCTGAATTCGCGGCTTTAAGAGCGATTTCCTCCGTAAAATAGCCAACCCATCAGCTGATTATCCTACATTGGAGGCGAAGCCTCGCTTAAGTCCAAGCAGTATTAGCAAGAGCAACAAGGCGGACGGAAGAGTCTCTTCTCGAGAATTGCACCCTCCACCAGCCACGACCAAAGATGTGTCTGGCTCTGAGCTTTTAGGCGGGACGCTTCCGGCAGCCGCGACTTCGATGGAATAGCGTGCGGCCCCGACCACGCTCAAGTTAACCACGGATATTGCCATCGCTAACTCGTCACCTTGAAATTCATAGTCGGCATACCATGCGCCACTAGCAGACTCCTGGAATGGGTGGTACGTGATATCATCGAAGCGTTTGACCACAAGTGTGGCTTGAGCACCTGTTGGGCCGTCCCATAAATACCGCCTGGGCTCGACGCCAACTTCAAGTCCGATGGTGTTGTAGCCTAAGCGCTGAGGTGTTTTTTGAGTTACTTCAAAAAAGGTGCCAATCTGCGAACTAAGGAACGCTGTTGAAAGGTTTTCGTAGGCTGGCGTTGCGGCAGCGTATGCCAACGCCCGTCGTTGCAATTCGTCTCCATTAGTGATGTCGTAGAATGCTTGATGTGCAGCGAAACGAGCGACGGTCTTATCAAACATCAATCCGTCTTCGTCTAAGATACTCGAGATGTGGTCTGTTGGAGACGAAGGGATTGTTTCAGCGCTCCATAGCCGAAAAAGTAGTTCATCAACATTTTCATTTTCGATGAGGTGTTGAAAATAAATACCGGCACCGTAGTGCCTCGAACCTGCTGGGTTGTCGTCAGCCAAGTCAAATCGATAGCTTGTGAGAGGGTACTCCGGAGTCACGGCGAATGGACCGTAAAATGCGAAGTAAAAGTCGTCCTCTGGAAGGACTGCTGCGGTGGCGGTCTCAGCAGTTGATTCCCAAAGCCAACCGCTGCCAAAGTTGAAGTCAGCGTTGGTCGAGAGCTGTATTAAGTGCATCAATTCGTGAGGAATCGTATGCTCCATGTACCCAGGACTTGTGTCAAAGAGATTACCGTTGACTCTCATGAAGGGATAGCCTTCACTATCCACCCAGGCTACCCCTGCCGCTCCACCAATATCTTCCGCAGTCGGAACCACGTAGATATTAATGAGGTATTCATTACTTCCTGTAATCGTTGGCAGCCCCATGGCTTCAAACTTTTCCAATGCTTCTTCAGCAGAAGCGAGCATGGTAGACACCTCATCCTCTGATAGGGGCAGCGTGCCCCAGTGCAAAGCAAAGTTTTCTGAAACCGCGTTGTTTTCAGTCATCCCCAAACTAAATCTTAGTTGCTTGGTGAGGAAGGTTACCTTGTTTGATTTTGCCAGTGCAGGTTTGGGTTGACCAAGGTAGTGAGGCAACCCGCAGGTCGCGTCGGCTGTGTTACTTTGGAAGGCCAGTAGGGTAAAGATGAGTATAAGCCTCATCGAAGCACTCTATACTTTTAATCGCGACTTCTCAACCCATAAAACGAATTGCGCTCACTTTGTACGATAGTAATAACCCTTTACTTTTCAAAGGGTTGAGAGACGATAGCCGCTTGTGTAACTTGTTTGGGGACCGAGATTCGATTTTTAGCAAGGGCTTTCTCCGTGGGGACTTTCAGATCCCAGACTAGTCCAAACCACGACATGACTTTGAGAATGTAATAGGTACCGTCGATCTCCCACCAATAGAAGCCTTGGCGTACCGACGATTGGTAGTGATGGTGGTTGTTGTGCCAACCTTCCCCCATGGTCAATAACGCTAACCAAAAGTTGTTGCGGCTGTCATCTGACGTTCTAAACCTTCTGCTACCGAAGACATGCGCTAGGGAGTTGATAAGAAAAGTCGAGTGCCACAACACTACCGTGCTTGCGCAAAAGCCAAGAAGAAAAACGTCCCAGCCCCCTAAGAAAAGGCAGGAAAGTGCCAAGAGTACCGCGGGCAGGTGGTCAAAGCGGTCTAAAAAACGAAGCTCAGGATAAGCGGCGAAGTCTTTGATTACTTCTGTGTGGGTTTGGGAGTTTTCTTTCGTCCAAATCCATCCGACGTGAGAGTACCAAAAACCATGTTTAACTGGCGAGTGGGTATCGTTCTGTTGATCTGAGAACTTATGGTGCCTGCGATGATGGGCAGCCCACCAAAGTACCCCTTGTTGTGCACTTGTTTGGGAAAGAAAGGCAAAAAAGAATTGCATCGGCCTGCTGGTCTTGAAAGACCGGTGAGAAAAGTAACGGTGGTATCCCGCGGTGATACCAAACATACGAACCCAAAACAGTACGACGCCAACGACTACCGCCGTTTTTGAGACACCAGTCCACAATAAAGCCAAAGGTGCTAAGTGAATGAGCAGGAATGGAATGGAGCTGACAAAGCCGCGGAAGCCGATTTTAGGATGTTCGTAAGCACTCATTGGCAGAGCCTACAAGGTATGCGGACAAAGAGTGTCTAGCGATTATCGCCAGATTGTAATAGTTCTGTCATGTGGTCTTGAGTTGGTACCCAAATCCTCTGACGGACCGCAGCAATTGTGGTTTTTGAGGGTCGTTTTCGATGTGACGCCTAAGGCGAGATACAAAGTTATCGACGGTGCGCGTGTTGGGGTAGTCTTTTAGTTTCCAAACGTTTTCCAATAGTTCACTTCTGCCGATCGCCTTGTTTTGGTTGCGCGCAAAGTACAGTAGCAATTCAAACTCAAGAGACGTCAGTTCTACAGGCTCGTTGTTAATGGAGAGACTTCTTTGGCTGATATCAATTTCTACGTTGGCAAAGACAATTTTGTCTGACTGCGCTTTGTCTTGTTCCCACACTTTGCGACGAAGCAGGGAGCGAATTCTCGCTAAGAGCTCCTCTAGAGAAAATGGTTTCGGCAAATAGTCATCAGCACCCGCTTCAAGACCCTCTACTTTGTCCTGAGCAGAGGAGCGTACCGTAAGCATAATTATCGGGACAAAATTCTGTGCTTTTCGTATTTGACGGCAGAAGTCGAAGCCCGTCATGTCCGGCAGCTCTACGTCCAGAAGAATGATAGAAAACTTGGTGTTTAGCATCGCCTGCGCCGCACTTCGCGCATCTGCAGCGATGGTGACGACGTAATTTTCCATTTCTAGGTTCAACTTCAGAGCTCTGCCAATATGCGACTCGTCTTCCACTATTAAAATTGACTCGCTCATCGCATTCCTTCTGGTTGGCGAGATTCAAGCGTTATTTTCGCGATGGTTCCCTTCATGGGACCAGGAGAATCTAGCGTTAATTTTCCCCCCAATCGTTTGGCCGCATTCTTTGCAACGTAGAGTCCTAGTCCCGTACCAACACGTTTCCTCGTTTCTGAATCTGTAGCACGGTAAAAACGTCGCATGACCTTTTTTAGCTCTTCTCGAACTATTCCTATTCCACTGTCGACAACGGTTATCGTGGTGCGGTCCTGTAAACTCTGTGATTCAATCACCACAGTGCTACCTGGGTTGGAGTACTTAAATGCATTATCAAGGACATTCTTGACCAAGAGTTCAAGCAGTGTGGGGTCCGTCCAAATAAATTCACCGTCGGGAACTCTACAGTCTAAAGTTTTATTCTCCCTGTGGGATATGACGACTTTGTTGAAGCAGCGGTGGATGAATGGTGCTAGTTCTACCTCTTCGATGGAGGTCGCAATTTTGGGAGTATCCATTTTGTTAGCCACAATAATGTCGTCAATAAAGCTGGTTAGTCTCTCGACGTCTTCGCTAAGCATCTGTTTTACATCTCCTATCTTTTCTGGCGCGAGGGTACTGTTGCCTAATGCGTCTATGCAGAGTCGCATTGAGGCTAACGGACTTTTGAGCTCGTGCGATACTGAATCCAAGAAACGACTTTGCCTGCGCTCCTGAACGGCTCTTATGGCTATTGTAATTCCCATGAAAAGTAACGTCACGATCACCATCGCGAGAGATACCAGGCCTAAAACAAGTAGCCAGGTAGTTTGATCGCTTGCGATCCAAATCAACGTCCAGCCGACTACAAGTGCAAGCATCAGTAATACTGCAACACTGGTAATGGCGATTGGGCCGATGATAGAGCGGTCTTTCGCCATAGGCGATTGTACTCAACTACTTGGCTTGGTCAATGCCAAATAAAAAAGGAGCCCCGGAGGGCTCCTAAAGTTTGTTTGACTTCTAGTCTCAGTCATCGCCTGCAAAGGCTAGTAGCAGACGAAGCACGTAGAAAAACATCATCGCAATGTCAGAGAAAAGAACTAGTGCGGCTGCGACATGCATGTCTGTAGGAAATCGCTGAAAGACGTTGCTGGTGTTGTACAAAACAGAACCGGCAAGGAGCGCTATCATTGCGAACGAGAACCATGAACCTAGGTTAAATCCGAAGAGCATGCCTACAACGATCAGTCCCAGCGCTCCAAAGAATCCCACAGAAAGTATTCCTCTTAAGAAAGAGAAATCTTTCTTTGTGATGATTACCGTGGCTGTGAGGCCAGCGAAGATAAAGCCGGTCATAATCCCTGCTTTAGCGATGATCTGTGGCCCGTCGTTTACATAGTACGAAGCGATGTAGAGAATCGGAGTAAAGAAAAAGGCATAGCCCAAAGCCCCAACCATCAAACCCAGGTATTGCAGTTGTTTGGAAGCTCCAGAGACTGCCCACCTTTGAGATAGAAATCCGATTCCAATAAATCCGCCAAGCATTAGAGCTTGTCCCAGCATTCCAGAGCCTGCTGCGAAATGGGTTACCTTTGCCCCCAGCCCAGAGGTGACCATGAGAAAGGCACCGAGTGCAAAAACCCCTACGGCAACGAGCAGTGTTAGGTAAGTTTTCTTGATAAATTCCCGACGCTCGTCAAGAGATCGTGTCGCGGCGGCATTTGGTATGGCATAAGCTTGATTCATTTTATGTTCCTTTACGTGAGTTGAACACTATTAGTGTAGCAACTAATGGAGGTTTGGGAAGGGATTAAGATTTAGCTTTCTTAATCTCTTCAATCAGCTCAGGAAGAGCCTCTTCCCAGGTCGTTACCAGTCCATAATCAGCTACTTGAAAGATTGGCGCCTCGGCGTCTTTATTGACTGCGACGATGGTTTTGGCACCTTTCATTCCAGCGAGATGCTGGATTGCCCCAGAAATTGCGAAGGCGAAGTACAACTTAGGAGCTACAATCTTACCGGTTTGGCCGATTTGCCAGTCAGCTGGTACCCACCCTGCATCGGTGACGGCACGTGACGCCCCCATGCCCGCTCCCAGAACATCTGCGAGATCCCCTAGAAGTTCGAAGTTTTCTTGTGGGGTAGCATCGGAGTTATTCTTGTTTTTCCCAAGTCCGCGTCCGCCAGAGATGACGGTATCGGCGTCGTTAAGATCTGGACGATCACTTTTCACTCCTTCGAGACGTACGAATGATGCGCCCAGCGCGTCAATCGGTCCTGCTTCACCGGCCACTACTTCTCCTGAACTACCAGATTCGGTAGCAGGGTCGAACGCCGACTGCCGTGCGGATACGCAAACCACCTCAGAGTTCACCTTCACGGTTGAGAAAGCATTGCCCGCAAGTATCGGTCTCTTGAACTCATCTTTGCCTTTGACTTCCGATATGTCGGAGGCCATGCCAGCGGAGATGGTTTGTGCTACCCGAGGAAGTACGTCTTTACCGACTGCATTGGCGGTAACCGTGATTGCCGAAGCGTTATTCTCTCCGGCAATTTTTACGATTACCGGCGCATAGGTCTCGGCTAGATAATTCTCTAGAGCTGCGTCGTTAACGGTAACAACTTTGTTTCCATATTTCGCGGCGTCAGCTGCAGCGTCTTGGACGTTGTTTCCGATTAGCAATATCACCAAGTCTCCACCGTGGTGGGATTGCAGTTGTTTGGCACAAGCAATGTTAGCGAGCGCCGCAGACTTTAGTTTTGATCCTTCAGTTTCGCAAAATGCGATTACGTTTCCCATAATATCTCCTAGAGAGCTTTCGCTTCGTTTTTGAGTTTTTCAACAAGTTCAGTTACCGATCCCAGAATTTGCCCAGCTGCTCTTGGCGGCGGTAACTCCACGGATACTTCCGTTACTTTCGGGCTCGGGGTGACGCCAAGGTCGGACAACGTTTTTTCGTCCATGGGCTTTTTCTTGGCCTTCATGATTCCTTTGAGCGAAGCGTACCGAGGGCCTTCGTCGTATTCGTGGTCGGCAGGGGTTACGTGGTTCACGACAGATTTCGGAGCGACCACCCGAAGATCTACGGTGACTACGGAAGGGGTCGGAATTGATTTGTACTCGACTCCGCCGTCTACTTCGCGACCCACGGTAAGCGTTTTTTTGTCTTCGCTAAGCTCTACTGTGGCAGCGAAAGTTGCTTGAGGAAGGTTAAGCTTGCAAGCCAGCATTTGCCCGACCTGATTTGAGTCGCCATCGACGGCTTGTTTCCCCAAAATCACCAAGTCTGGCTTTTCAGCTTCGTACACGGCTGCAAGGGTATCTACCACGGTGGTGGAATCGATGCTCGCGTCTTCAGCATCGACACGAATGGCTCGATCTGCTCCCATCGCAAGTCCGTGACGAAGTTGAGCTGCGGCATCCTCAGGACCTATGGTGATTACCACTATTTCTCCTTCTCGGCTTCCTTCATCCGCGTTCTCTAATAGACGAAGGGCGGTTTCTACCGCGTATTCGTCAAACGGATTGGGGACCCAGCTAGCGCTGCTGAGATCGATTTTACCATCGGTAATTTTGGTTTTGAGTTCCGGGTCGGGAACTCGCTTTATTGGTACGAGAATCTTCATTGTTATTTTCCTTGTTTTAGTCCGCCTAGAATGAACGCCACCACCCAATCGGTAGCTTCCGTAATATCAAATTTGTCTTTGCTTAGCAGCCAGTTCAGCGTCACTTCGTCCAGTAATCCAAAAAGCATGCGAGCAGCATGAGTGACAGGGATGTTGGTACTGAAACTTCCGTCCGCAAGTCCCTCTCTTACGATTCCCGCAATGAGCTTTAGTAGATCTGCAAATGCGGCAGGGGAGTATTCCTTCATGAACTTGCTACTTTGACGCAATTCCACGGTGAGCACTTCGGCTACTTCGGGAGTTTCTGCTACCAGTTCAAATTGACGCCTAATTAGCGCTCGTAGTTTGCCTTCTGGCCCTTCCGCGGCAGCTACCGCTTCTTCGAGAGAGCTCAGGGCCAGTGCCATTCTATTCTCAAACAGCGAAATCAGAAGATCGTCTTTGTTCTTGAAGTAGAGGTAGATGGTACCATCGGCCACTCCTGCCGCTTTGGCTACGTCTGAGACCTTTGAATGGAAGAAACCATTCTCCGCAAAAACGTGTATTGCGGCGTTTAGGATTCGCGTGCGCTTGTCCTCAGGTTTTGCTGAATGAGTGGTCATTCAGCTGAGTTATAGCTTTCAGTGGCTGGATGGTCAATCGATCTTACCAAATGCTCACGCAGAAGATGAACGGAGTTTCTCGTGATCGGTCCAAGTTGCGCTTCTACTAGAAGTCGCCTAGTTTCCGGTGGTGAGAAAATTAGTATGGCATCCTCTACTAGCATCTGTGGCGCTCCTTGTTTTCGGAGCAGCTTCTTGCGGTCAAAAAGAAACCAACTACTCTGACGAGCACAGGAAATCTGTACTCGACAATGTAGACAAGTCCGATGGTTTCAAGCTCCGTTCTCCCAAAGTCACAGAGAACGAATCGAAAGCAATCGAGGCGGCCGACGTGTCGAAAAAAGAGGAAGCTAAACCAACGAAAGCAGCTCCTCAAGAAGTTACGAAAAGTGGCGCTCTTACCGGAGACAAGGCGAAGGCGTTCCAAAAGTTATCCGATACGCTGACTTCTCCCTGCAATAAGCCTCACAGCTTACGAAAAAGCTTAGATGACAAATCTTGTGTGTCAGCTTCGCATGCCAACACCTTCGTATCGGAGCTTTTGAAAGATGACGTCCCTGCGGACGAAGTGAAAAAGTTTTACGAAGCTCGCTACGGTGGTGAGACCAAGGCCCCCGCCAAAATCGATACCACCAACGCGTTTGTGGAGGGCAACAAGGCTGCATCTGTCACCCTTGTAGACTATTTCGACTACAACTGCGGGCATTGCAAGATGTTCACCGCAGTGTTAGCCGCGACCATGGAAACACACGGCGCTAAAGTTGCGGTGGTACACAAGCACTTTCCGATAAAGAAAGATTCAGATTTAGCTGCTCAAGCTGCGATTGCTGCTGGTAAACAAGGGAAGTTTTCTGAGATGCACATCATGTTGTTCGACAATCAGGGGGCTCACAAAAAATCGGACTTGATAACTTATGCCAAGAAACTATCTTTAGACGAAAAGCAATTTGAGCAAGACTTTAAGGCGGCTGCCAAGGTTGTTGCGGCGGACAAAAAGGAAGGGGACAAACTCGGAATCCAAGGGACTCCAACCGTCTTCATCAACGGTATTCGCTATAAAGGCCCCACCCATCCTAAGTACTTAGGGCTGTGGATCGACGAAGCGGCTGACTTAGCAAAGAAATGAATAATCTACTCTTTACTGCGTCGAAGTGCGGAATGCGTATCGCTGGATTCATTGTTTGTTTGGCCCTTTCATCGTCTGCGGAGCCTCGCCTACCCGCTACCGCCAAATTGGATAGTGGCGGTCCGGTGGTGGTTAAGCCGACCAAAGGTAAGCTAACGGTGGTTACGTTTGGCGCCAGTTGGTGTAAGCCGTGCAAGAAGGAACTGCCAGCTTGGAATAAATTGGCTGGGACACTTCGCCAAGAAGCCGTTTTTTACGCGATTAATATCGACGAGGAACGAAAAGCCGGGGTTCGGTTTGCCAAGTCCCTCAAACTGAAGCACATCACGACGGTGTACGACCCGAAGCATAAGCTGGCGAAACAGTTTGGGCCCTCCAAAATGCCAACAACGTACATTTTCGACAGCTCAGGCAAACTCCTTCATGTTCACAAGGGCTATCGCAGAGGTGACGGAGCTAAGTTGCGGGAACAGATTAAGCGCTTGAGTCAGAAGTAGCGCTCAAGAATTGCAAGCTCGCAGGCCTGAGACTACAATCTGCGTGTGAAAAATATCGCAGTAATTAGTATCCTCGTTGCACTTGTTGGTTGCAAAGAAAAAAATGAGGCTGGCTCTACTACTTCTCCAGCTTCTTCTTCCCAGCTCACAACTACGTCTTCTGCAGTTAGTTCAGCAGCGGCGCCTATCAATATTCCGCAGGGAATTGACGTGACGAAACTGGATGACAAACAAAAGAAGACGCTTTCATCGCTGCTGGACTCGTTGGCATCTCCGTGTAACAAGCCCCACAGCCTGCGTACGAGCTTGAAAACCGACCCGTCGTGCAAATCGTCGCCCCATGCAGTCAAATACGCCGTCGCACTAATTGGTGCTGGTGCTACAGAGGCGGATGTAAAGAGCATGCATACTGCTCGATATCCTGGAAAAGTAGAGGCTGGTCCTATTGATGTGAGCGGGGCGCCTTCCGTCGGTGCTAAAGAACCAAAGGTGACGCTCATTGAGTTTTTCGATTATGGCTGTCCAGCATGCGCTCACTTTGCGCCACAGCTCGATAGAGTTGCAAAACGAGGGGACGTGAAAATTTATTACATGATGTACCCGCTAGAAAGTCATCCTGACTCTGGCCCCGCGGCACAAGCAGCGCTTGCGGCCAACGAACAAGGAAAATTCAAGGAGATGCACGAAAAACTCTTTATTAGCCGTGCGCACAAGCTTTCCGATCTAAAGGGCCACGCAAAAGCTTCAGGGCTGAAAGCTGATGTGTTCTTGTCGGACATGAAACGGCTCGGTTCTAAAGTAGAGGCCCACAAGGCAGTGGGGAACAAATTGGGGGTTCAATCGACTCCCACCTTATACGTCGATGGCAAAGCCTATGCAGGTCCCTTGCAAGAACAGTTTGTAAACATGTGGATTGACGAGGCCATCGAGTTAAAAGCCAAGTAGAAATACGCTCCGAAAATAAAAAAAGCCGCCACTATGGCGGCTTTTTCTGTTTCGAAACTTCGTTGCTACATGTCGTCTAGGGCAGAGCTTCCGCCACCAGCGAAAAAGCCTTGAAGCCCTTTCGCACGTGCAGCTACTTCGCCTAGCTTTGTTGCAAGTGCAGCCTTAGTATTTGGTCCACAAACGCCGTCAGCTGACAGACCTGCTTGTTCTTGAAACTGCTTGATACCAGCTTTGGTTTTGGGGCCCATTTTGCCATCCACTTTGCCGGGATAGCAACCACACATGAAGAGTGCTTCTTGAATGCTTGCTGTTGTCTCATCCATTAGTTTAGTCCCCATGCTTGCGACCAAGCTTTGTGAGCTTCCATCCATGCGCCGTTGTCACTACCAAATTTATCTGCAGCAGCTTTGTAGCCTTCGGTAAGTGCTTTGAACTGAGTTTTTTGCTCATCTGTTGCGCCCTTGCCAGCTTCTTTGGCTGCTTTGGCATCTGCTCTTAGTTTGGCAACGTCGTTTTTGGTCAGAAAGGTTTTGATACCTTTTGCAGCTGCAGCGGCGTTTCCGTTAGATGCAGCGATTACACCCATTCCTGCACTGAATACAGAAATCATGTCAGCTCCAGGCGTTCCGGATAGTGCCACTACAGGAACCGGAATCTCTGGGATTGCAGGCTTTACAGGTTCCGCTGGTGCGGCAGATTTTACTGGCTCAGCTGCTTTAGGAGCTTCCTTAGGAGCTTCTTCCTTTTTCTTTTTGCATCCCGATAGCGATAAACTTAGGGCAACGATTGCGATTGAAAATAACTTCATTTTTTCTTCCTTTGGTTGTTGGTAGGAGCCTACGTTGAATCACCAGAACGAGCGACGCAAGCCAGCCGCCAGGTTTTTCCAAAGGAAAGAGAGTCTAAAGACAGTGAATGTAATGTATTGCGTACAATTATTGCGTATGGGCTTTTAACAGCTCAGCTTGTTCGTGCGCGCGCAACGCGTCAATAATACTGGCCAAGTCTCCGTCGAGAATTCCGGTTAAGTTACGTTTCGTCAACGAAATCCGATGATCTGTGACCCTGTCCTGAGGAAAGTTATACGTGCGTATCTTTTCAGAACGATCGCCAGAACCTACCATGGAACGTCTTGCATCTCGTTCGACGGCTTCCTTTTTGGCAATCTCCGCATCAAGAATCCTGGAGCGCAAAATTTTCATCGCTTTGGCTTTGTTCTTATGTTGGGACTTTTCATCTTGACAGATTACTTTGATTCCCGTGGGAATGTGCACGATTCGCACCGCTGAGTCTGTGGTGTTGACCGACTGACCGCCGGGGCCAGAACTTCGATACACGTCGATGCGAAGGTCTTTTTCTTCGAGCTTTACATCTACATCTTCTGCTTCTGGCATTACCGCAACCGTTGCCGCAGAAGTATGAACGCGCCCCTGAGACTCGGTTTGCGGAACGCGCTGAACCCTATGGACTCCGGATTCGAATTTGAGAGAAGAGTAAACGTTTTTCCCTTCAATCAATAGAACCGCTTCTTTGATTCCACCAGCACTTCCCTCGGACAAACTCATGGTTTGTATTTTCCAAGCATTACGTTCCGCGTAACGCAAATACATTCGCATCAGGTCTCCTGCAAATAGAGCTGCTTCGTCTCCTCCTGTTCCAGCTCGAAGTTCCAGAAGGATGTTTTTGGCGTCGTTTGGATCTTTGGGCAGCAGTAAAATCTTGATTTCTTGCTGCATGCTGGTTTTTCCCGACTCTAATTCTTTGACCTCTTCTTTGGCCATTTCCTTGAGCTCAGGGTCTGATTCTGAGTCCACCATCTGCTCAGCGTCGGTGATCTCAATTTCCAGCTGTTTGTACTCTCTCCACTTGGCTACAAGTGGTCCTACATCTGAGTGTTCCTTGGTCAGTTTAAGAAATTCACTCCGATTATTGTGAATTTCAGGATCGCTTAACAAGGATGTTAGCTCGTCGTAACGATCTGCTAACACCTCTAGCTTTTGAACAAACGAAGGATCGTCGAACATTTATTTCGTACGTTTGTACTTCTTGTTGAAGCGGTCGATACGACCCGCTGTATCAACAAGCTTTTGCTTGCCGGTAAAGAATGGATGGCAGGCAGAGCAAATGTCTACGCCAAAGTCACCTTTAGTGGATTGCGTTTTCCAAACATGGCCACAGGCGCATGTAATGTTGGATGATACGTATTCTGGATGGTTTGCTGAAGCTCTCATGATGAATTCCCTCGGAGCGGGGCTATAACAGAAGAACGGAAATAGATCCAACGACCGCCGGTGATGACTAGTAAGTGCTCGTAAGTATTGGTTAATTAGGTTAGTCCTAATACGTCGTTCATGCGGTATTCGCCTGGCGGTTTGCCGTGAAGCCAACTAGCAGCTGATAGTGCTCCTTTGGCGAATACGGCTCGGTTGGCAGCCCTATGGGTCAACTCCAGTCGTTCCTCATCGCTGAATAGATACACCGTGTGATCGCCGATTACGTCTCCTCCTCGAAGGGCCATTACACCAATTTCATTTTCGCTTCGCGGTCCTGTGATCCCAAAGCGATGGGAATTTTGCACTTCGTTTGCGGTCAGCGTTCGTGCCTCAGCCGCGGCCTCAAGGAGTGCTATCGCAGTGCCGGAAGGTGCATCGACTTTACGCTTATGGTGAATTTCAAGGATCTCAGTGTCGAAAGAGGGCAGGCTGGCAACAGCTTTGGCTGTCAAATGTACCAGTAGATTTACTCCTAGTGAAAAATTGGCTGCGACGAGAGTCGGGGCAACACTGCTCAGCTTTGAAAGAGCGGCGACGGCAGTGTCGTCCAGGGCGGTTGTCCCGACAACCGCAGCAACTTCTGTCGCGAGTGCCGCTGTTGCAACCTTTTGTGATGAAGCGGAACTAGAAAAATCTATGTAAACGTCGGCACCAGTGAGGGCGAAACTCGGTTCGTCGGTAACTCTTACCCCTGATAAGGTGGAACCGATCTTGGAGCTGTCAGGAGCATCCAACAATCCTACGATTTCAATGTTTGTATTGGCTTCCGCTAGTTGGAGTACTTCAGAACCCATTCTACCGAATGGGGCCACGACACATAGTTTCATACGACACCTTTGGATGTAAGCCAGCTTATGATTTTGGTGGACAAATCTTCTGTGCAACGCGTGAGAGGTAGTCTGACGTGATCGCTACAATGGCCGAGTCCCGCAAGTCCAGCTTTGGCGGGCACGGGGTTGCTTTCTTCGAACAACATCTCGACCAGCGGGTACATTTTGTAGTGCAGGCTGCGAGCCGTTTCCCAGTCTCCGGCGACGACAGCATCCCAAGTTTGGGCGACCCAAGCGGGGGTTAAATTGGAAATGACAGAAATGACTCCTTTGCTGCCAAGAGAGTAGAGCGGAAATGCCGTGAAATCATCACCAGAAAGAACGTCAATCTTATCGCCACAAGCGCCAATGATCTCGCTACCTCTACTGCAGTCTCCAGTAGCATCTTTGATTGCGACAATGCTTGGCAGGTCTGCGAGTATCTCGACAGAGGCAACGCTGAGGTCGCAGGAAGTTCTTCCTGGTACGTTGTAGAGCACTATTGGAAGTGTGCTTTCCCCAGCGATGGTAGCGAAATGGGCAACCAACCCTTCTTGCGTTGGTTTATTGTAGTACGGGCAAACATGTAATAGTCCGTCAGCTCCTGCTTCTGTTGACGCAACAGACAACGCGACGGCTTCACGGGTGGCATTGGCGCCCGCTCCAGCGATTACAGGAACGCGACCTCGGACGACATCTACCGTTTTCTTAATCACGCTAACGTGTTCGTTTACATCGAGCGTTGCAGATTCTCCGGTCGTTCCTACAGAAACGATGCCATCGATCCCGGCAGCTATTTGTCTTTCCACAAGTTTGGCGAGCGCTTCGAAGTCAACGGTACCGTCGGCGTTGAATGGAGTAACGATGGCGGTCATAGCGCCTTGAAAAGTGGTCATGGTGTTTCCTTTGTCTTTGACAATAACTCTCGAGCTTGCAGCTCGTCATTTTTTATCTGATTTATCAATTGTTCTACACTGTCGAATTTTTTTTCATGCCGCAGGAAGTGCTCGAATCGTACGGTAACGGTCTGATCATAGATGTCTTCAGCAAACTCAAAGATGTAGACTTCTAACGATTGTTTGTCTACATCGTCAAACGTCGGGTTGAAGCCCAGACTCGCCGCCCCTTGGTAGATGCGGCCTCCATAATCCAGTTGTACTGCATAAATGCCGTTGCATGGTAGCAAGTTGCTGGTTTCGATATTGGCGGTAGGAAAACCAATGTCTCTACCTCGTTGTTTTCCACGAACGACGACTCCTGTTGCAGAATGCGCCCGAGCTAGTAGCTTCTTTGCGCCGCCTACGTCTCCGTTGGCGAGAAGCGTCCTTATCCTGGAAGAGGAGATACGTTTTCCATCGCTACATTCGATTGAAGGTATTTGATGTACCTCGTAGCCGAGTTTCTCTCCCCATCGCCTGAGCGTATCTATGTTACCGGTGCGCCCTTTGCCGAAGTGAAAGTCATCGCCTGCAATGACATGGGTGGCCCCCACTGCCGGTAGTACCTCGGACGCAAAGTCCTCTGCAGACAACTGGGCAAATTTTTCGTCGAATTGTTGAACGATAGTTCGTCGGACGCCTAGACTCTCAAGCAGTTCGAGTTTTTGTCTTTGAGAGGTCAAAAGAAGGGGAGCGTTCTCTGGCGAAAAGAATGCGGCGGGATGTGGAGAGAAAGTAAATATTGCAGGCAGAAGAACTTCGGATTGGCTAGAAAGCGCGATCGCTTTTTGAATGAGTGACCTGTGACCTAGGTGAATTCCATCGAAATTTCCCAACGCGACGGCGTAGGATGCACCTTGCGGTGCTTCTTGGTAGCGCTTGAAGACTTCCATCTCAGTCTAGGTAGACCAGAGAAAACTGTTTTATACAAGAGACTTCGCTATTTGGCTTCAACAGAAAAAGGGAGCTCCCCACGGAGCTCCCTTGATTTTCTCTGGTTCGGAGTTATCCGTTACGAGCAGCGTTCGCTCGTGCTTGAGCTTCTTGCTCTATCATTGCTGCACCTTCAGGATCTACTGCTTGAATCAATTCCCATTCGGTGTTGTGGTCTCTATCGGTGTCGATAGTTCCGTAGTCGTTGTTTTTGACGCTTCTTTGTACTCTCACTTGATAGTGAGTCTCTGAAACGTCGATTAGCTGGATCATCAATCGGTCTTCCGTCAGCTGACCGTTGTTGTCTCTCATGGCTCTCCACTCAGTCGCAAACGAAAAAGCTCCGTCTATTCCTGAACCTGCTTGTGCAGAGTATCCCTCCGCAAAAAGTTTGTTCTGCATTTCAAGAAAGCAGCGTTGCTTTGGAATTCTCGAAGCCTCGAACTGGTGAACTTCGGTGGCGTCTCGGATGACTGCATCACGAGCAATTGACGCTCTAATTGCGCCGCATCCCATAAGAAGGCTAGAAGCAAGGACTATTAGTGGTAATGTTTTTGTAATTTTCATAAGTTCTTTCCGTATAAATTTTTAAGACTCTATGGGGTCTCTCTTTGATTGTAAACGGCCAATTCAACTGTAGTTTTTCGTCAAAGTGACGATGTGTAAATTTAGCCGCGGCGTGAAATGGTCGCACGCTTTCTCAACGGTGGTAGAGCACGTGAGAAGAACTCTTATTCGTAAGAGTGGCGCTCGTTCGAGGTAAAACAATTTTGGTGTGAAACTTTGATTACGTTTTCTACGTAACGGTGATCACTGAATTGGGAATACTTCTCGATAGCTTATGTATCGGCTATTTACCGCTCTCTTTAACGCGGTGCGAAAGAGTTTCTTTTCTTTGTCTGGCAGACGTGCGGAAAGCCGAGATCTATAGAACCTTTCGTAGTATTCATCCGGATGGACACGTACCGAAACACGGACGCCACTTGCGTCGGTAGCATTTTTATATCCTTGTTTGAGCTCGGCAAAACCTCCAGGGGCGATACGTGAGTCCTCCACTTCCACCCAACGAGTATCGAACCTCATGTAGCGCCCGATTCTTTTTTCTATGCGACTTCCCTTAATCACTTTTTGTCTATCGTCTACAAGTTCTGCTGAAATCCAAAACTGAGGGGTAGGAGTCGTGGGAAGGTAGTGGCCCGCGCCAGTATTTTCGAGCCTAACGATAAAACTAACGATACCGGTAGAGGACCGCTTAGCAATCGTCTTGATCGAATAGGCCTGTCGGAAGGTTTCTGGATCGTGAATTCCTTTCCAGGTGTGGTCTCGATTCGGCATGTGGCAATGCTGGCACTGTACTCCTTGCCTCATGTATGGGCCCTCAAGCCATTCTTTGTAGGTATTGAGCAGTGGTTTTCCAGCCACCGCATAGCGGGGGGGCAACTGATGGCATCCTAAGCAAAAGTCACTACGTTCGAAGACTTCAAGACTCCGTCGTGGATAGTTGTTTACTGCTAGTAATGATTCATCGCTGCCGCCAGGTCCAAACTTGGTAGTTCCGCGAATGTGACAGCCGGCGCAAGTGATCCCTTCGTTTCTGAGGTCGGGCGAAAATTTGGGGTTGCGTTTGGCATCGCTGCTAAGCAGCTTTTGCTCAGGAAAAGGCCCATGGCAGGCCATACAAGAGTCAATGGTCTCGGTATCCTTTCGCTGCTCCATCGCGATGATTTGCGCATGCAATCCTGGGGAATAGGCGGCGCCATGGAGGGAGCGTTTCCAAACGTTAAACTGTTTAGCATGACATCGGCCGCATTGGTTGGCGCTTAGGCTTTTCATCGCAGGTGGCAGACCGTCTGGTAGTTTGGCAGAAACGTTTTTCGACCAAATGTTCTTCCCATCCCCGCTGCCAGGCCAAACCCCTTCATGAGTTGTCAGATTTTTATTGTCGCCGGCAATCGCGCGCTGGTTCACGCTTACCCTTTGCTGAAACGTGGAACGTTTTGCGGAAAAGTTGGCCGCGATATAGGCTGCAACGTCTGCGACTTCTTTAGAAGAGAGTTGTCCTTGGTGCGAGGGCATTGTTCCAGCGCCCAAAGCGATACTTTTTTGCAACTCAACTTGCAAGTTTGACTGTCCCTGGCGAGGACGACGAAAGGGACTGGTTCGCCAATTGTAAGGAGGTGAACGATTCCCGAACTCATCGAGCAACGCCTTTGCAGCTGGACCATTTCCTTCCCCGGCAACTCCATGACAGCTGATGCACCCCTTGCTTGCGAATACTTTTGCTCCAGCTTGAGGGGTGCTTTTTGTCAGAGGCGGAGAACTCGGTGATGGTGGGAATACCTCAGGTTCTTCGAGAAATTGAACCAGTAGCTTCGCCAGTGCCTTCATTTTTTTTTCTGTGAGTACGCCACCGAAAGCGTGCATCGAGGTTCCCGGAACTCCGAACCTGATTGTAGTGAGGATGTCCTTTTCAGTTGGCAAAGAACCAAGCGGGGTAGATCTCCACTTGTAGTTGCCGCTGGTAAAGTCTCTTGGTTTGGGCCAGAGCCAAGGAGCTGCTGGGCCACGACCATTTCCAGTCTCCCCGTGGCAAGCCAGGCAATAACGGTTGTAATCTGCCCAGGCTGGCGAAGATTTTACGGTCGGCTGCCCGTGAGCTGCCGGACTGATGGCAAGCAATAGTAGCAGCAAACGAGTCACCAGGTCGCTATACACTGAAATGCCACTCGCGGAAACCGGTTGTTTTCGTGTGAAGAATAGTAGTCACTGGATATCTTGCAGGCAGTAAGCTGTGATAATGTGATTCGTGCTTCGCATCAGCGAAATCATAAGTAAAACCTGTGTGATACCCGACCTGGTCGCTACGGATAAGTCTTCCGTTTTGGAAGAGTTGGCTGGCAGTATGGCGTCGCAAGTAGAGGCGATTGAAGCCGAACCTTTGTATAAGGTTCTGGTGGAGCGCGAAGCCTTGTCGTCCACTGCGATTGGACATGGTGTAGCCATTCCTCACGGCAAGTTGTCTCAAGTGAAAAGCTTGGTAGCTTGTTTGGGACGCTCTATTAAAGGGGTCGACTTCGACTCCATTGATGGGGAACGAAGTTTTCTCTTCATTCTTTTGGTAGCTCCTCACAACTCGACAGGGGAGCACCTCAAGGCGTTAGCAAGGATCAGTCGATTGTTTAGAAAGCCTGACTTTCGAGAGCAACTAATGAATTCGAACACGGCCGAAGAAATGCATTCAGCTATCGTACGGTATGAGGTTCAATGCTAACGGTAGCAACCCTCGTAGAACAAGCTGCAGCAGGACTAGGGCTGTCCTACGTCTTTAGCGGAAGTGCTAATGAAAATTCGATCGCTGAGCCACGCATTCAAAAACCAGGCTTGGCTTTAACCGGTTACGCAAGAGAGCTTCACCCGCAACGGTTGATAGTCATTGGGGGAACGGAAGTAGACTACCTAGAATCTGTGTCAGCTGAAGCTGCAAAGATTGGAGTGGATAACATTCTAAAGAGCAATCCTGCCTGCGTCGTGGTGACTCGTGGGCTTTCGTCTCCAGCGATACTTCTTAGCGCCTGTAAAACTCGAAACGTACCGCTTCTTAGCTCCTCGCAAACCAGCGCAGATTTTATTGTCGCGGTTACTAAGTATTTACGTCAGGTCATGGCACCGCGAAAAACGGTACATGGTGTGTTACTAGACGTCTTGGGCGTGGGGGTTTTGATCGTTGGGAAAAGTGGTCTTGGAAAAAGTGAAACCGCACTAGATCTTGTGGTTAGGGGGCACCGCTTGGTGGCAGATGATGTCGTCACAATCCGTCGGATCGGTGATTCGGTAATTGGTACAGGAAACAATGTTTTGAAACATCGGATGGAGATTCGAGGGCTCGGGGTTTTGAATATCAAAGACTTGTTTGGAATTTCATCGGTACGGGATACCAAAAAGATAGAACTTGTAGCGGAACTCATGCATTGGGACGCTACGGTAGGCTACGATAGATTAGGAGTGGAAGATCGATTTCACGACTTGCTAGGCGTTGAGGTCCCATTTATTCAAATGCCGGTACATCCGGGAAGAAATATTGGAATTCTCTTGGAGGTTTCAGCTAGAAATCAATTGTTGAAGGGGCAGGGATACCATTCGGCTCGAGAATTCGACAAAGAACTAAGAGCGCGTCTTAGTTCGGGGCGATTGGATGGTGTGGAATGAATATTGTAATTGTTACCGGTCTTGCTGGTGCAGGAAAAAGTACGGCACTTCGTGCCTTGGAAGATGTGGGCTACTTTTGCGTAGACAACGTTCCAGTCCCTTTGCTGTCTGAGTTAACTACGCAGTTGGGCTCAGAAATTCCTAAACTTGCTGTAGCTATCGATGCTAGGCAAAAGCAGTTTCTCTCTCACTATCATGACGTTCGCAGCGCGCTTATCGAACAGGGGCATGAAGTAGAAGTCCTGTATTTAGAGGCAGATGATGACATGCTTTTGCGACGATACTCTGAAACGCGTAGAAGGCATCCGATGTCAGGAGAGAACGTTAGGGATGGTATCGCGACCGATCGCGAAGCTTTGGTGAAACTGCGAGACGGCGCTACGTTACTAGACACCACTGCACTAAATGTTCACCAACTGAAAGGCATCATTCAAGAACGTTACAGCGAAGCTGATGGTAAGTTGAACATTATCCTGCTGTCCTTTGGTTTTAAGCATGGAATTCCAAAGGAATCAGACCTAGTTTTCGACGTGAGGTTTCTACCAAATCCTTACTTTGAAGAGTCACTGTCGAAATTGGATGGCCGAGAGAAACGAGTGGCTGACTATGTGCTCAAGTCACCACAAGGAGCTGAGACTTACGAAAAGTTGCGAGATTTCCTACTGTTTGCTTGCCCGCATTACGAAACAGAGGGAAAGCGTTACCTAACCATTGCTATCGGGTGCACTGGAGGCAGGCATAGGTCGGTCGCATCGATTGAGAAATTGAGTGCAGAACTTGGTAGTAAGTGGCCCGTGAAAGTTCGCCATCGAGATTTAGCGAGGTCCGGCGATGTCTGAACATAGCCAATTGGTAGAGATTGTTAACGAGCGGGGCCTTCACGCGAGGGCTGCGACAAAGTTTGTAGAACTTGCCGCCCAGTTTGATGCAGATATCTTTGTCCGGCATGGTGAGATAGAGGTAAGTGGCAAAAGTATCATGGGCATTTTGATGTTAGTAGCAGCTAAAGGATCTACGATTGAGGTGATAGCTTCGGGGCCGCAAGGTACCGAGTCTGTGGAAGCTCTTTGTGCACTGGTTACGTCACGGTTTGGCGAAGATGAATGAAAAAGTCTTTGGTGAGCCAATAAGTCCAGGCATTGGTAGCGGAGAAGTCTGGCATTGGCGCATCGCTTTCAGTGCCGTCCAGACCAACTTTACAGATGCCGCGGCGTTGGCAAAACAGAGTCTTCAGCCGTTCCAAAGCAGTGAGTTTTTCTCTCTTTACATGGGAATGCTATCGGACCCCATGCTAAAAAAGTTGGTAGAGGACGGACAGCAAAATGGATTGAGCTTTGAAGCCGCCGTCCGTGAAGCACAACAAACGATTACCAAGGTTGTTGCCGCTGCTGGAGGCGACAGCTATATCGCCGCCCGAGCCGACGATGTTGCGAAGGTTTGCGACCTTCTTCTGCGAAGTGAGACTCCCGTGACAGTCCCGCCAGGAAAAGTGGCAGTTGCCGACCACCTTACGCTGACGCAAATTCTTTCGCTGCCTCGTAGTCGATTAGCGGGACTTGTCATCGGAAATACTGGGATTAATTCTCATTTGGCGCTGCTAGCCAGGGGCGCCGGTATTCCGACAGTTGGTGGCATTGACGCCCCTTGTAAACTATTCCCTGAAGGCGTAAATGTTATCGTCGATGGTAATTCTGGTTCGATCAAAGAAGGGCGTGATATTGCCAAAAAGCCCGACAAGTTTACTACTGGCGCGGTGAGTACAGCGTGCGGCATTGAAATTACACTGTTAGCCAATGTCGAATCTTCCTGGCAGGTAGCTCAACTCGGGGGGACTCGAGCTGTTGGTTTGTACCGAACGGAATTTGAGGCAATTGCAACGAGGGAATTTCCCAGCAGAAAGCGGTGGGAAAAAATTGCTAAAGACGTACTAGCTGAGACTTCAGATGTTGCATTTAGACTCTATGATATCGGTGCAGACAAGCAACTCAATCATGGGGCCGTTAACGAACAGAATCCCGCTCTTGGTAGGCGCGCCCATCGGCGATGGTCTGAGGAAACTTATTGGTCGCATGCAAAAGCGCAAGCTTTGGGGCTTTTGGCTGCGACTCAGCACTCTGAGGTGCGTATCACCCTCCCGTTTGTCGCCGACACGGAAGAAGCCGTCTACGTTAAGAGCGCAATTGAAAATCTGGGCAACGAAGTTCCAGGGTTTCGAGCAGAGAATCTTCGGTTTGGGGTAATGCTTGAACTGCCAAGCGTTCTTTGTGACATTAAGAATTTAGACCAACAATTTGATTACTTCTCAGTTGGGACCAATGATTTGTTGCAATACCTGTACGCAACCGACAGGGAGCGTCGAGAGGATTCTTTCTCTAGCGTTTGCCGCCCCTCGGCTCTTAGGTTCTTACATGCATTGTTGCAACCGATAACCATTCCCATAACGGTCTGTGGTAACGCTGGTAGTGACGCCCTTCAATTAAAGGCGCTTATCGCAATCGGATACAGAAGATTCTCTGTTCCTGCTGGTATTGGAGCCTCCATTCGCAAGATCGTCTCCGAAATTTCCATTCCCAAAGAGCTTGGTAAGAACTTACTTAGTACTGTAACTAAAGCCGAAGTTAGCGAGCTGTTAGTTTGAAAGTTAGACAACTAAAAGGCGTGCTACTGCTGTTTCTCGCGTTGGGGTTTGTTTGGGCATGTCGACGTGTTCCTGAGCTGGTAGAGCCACATTTTGATTGGCCGCAGGACGCTGGAGTTAGGGATGCCGGTACAGACGCTAATCTGGATGGCCAATTACAAAGTTCTGAGGTTAAAAAGGGACTTTACTGGTAATAGAGACTTCATTTTTTGTCATGGGGTGAAGAAAACGGATTGCGTCGGCGTGCAATAACATTCTTTCTGCCTGATTGCCGTAGAGTCTATCGCCTACGATAGGAGCGTTTAGTCCCAGGGGGTGGCTGCAATGAACTCGCAATTGGTGCGTTCGTCCTGTCTTTGGAATTAGTGCCAGTCTAGAAAACGTTTGATCGGTCGACTTACACTCCCATTCGGTAATTGATTGCTTTCCCGATGGAGCGTGTATCTGTCTTGGTCTATCATTTACGTCGAGAGTAAGAGGTAGTGAGAGTAGGCCTTTTCCAGTGACCACTCCTTCTACCACCGCTGTATAATGTTTGTGAATTTTTCTTTCCGAAAACAAACGTTGCATAGCCACATAAGCAGGTTTCTGTTTTGCCGCGAGCAATAATCCTGACGTGTCTAGATCGAGTCGATGGATCAACTTTGCTTCCGAAAACATATCTTCGAGTAAACTTTGCGCCGAGTGTTTCATGTTCTTATGACGTCCTGGAACTGATAAAAGGCCGTGAGGTTTTTCAATAGCGATAAGCCATTTGTCTTCGAACACCGCTGATATTGTAGCTTCTGGTTTGCTTGCGAAGGATGGGGCTTCTTCATGAGGAATCCCCTTGAGCATGTAGTCCAATATCGGAGCGCATTTGCCTCTGCAAGATGGGTAGAATTCTCCATGCCTGCGTACGTGAGACGCCGATGGCGGGCCCCACCAAAACTCAGCCATAGCAAGAGGCTTCATGCCATTCTCCAATGCGTATTGCAGTAGCTTGATACCCGCGCAATCCCCCGCCCCCCCAGGAACTTGTCCGTGGAAAAGTTCTTTTAGCGTCGTACGTTTTCCGTGACTGTTGGCTATCGCGTACGTAGCTTGCATTTTGGGGAGAAGTTCGCGACTTCTTCGGCTGCTCTCCTTCTTTAGTGCAGCTATTTGTTTTAGAGTTTTAGTTGCTTTTTCTTTAAGGGGCGCAATCTCTTTCTCGAGTGTTGATTTTAGTAGTTTCCATTCGAGTTTGTCTTTTTTGCTTTCGGCAGACAAGAGACTGGTAGCTTTGGTGGCATTCTCTCTAGCTAGTCGGCGCTTCGCTTTTTTTGCTGTGTTTTCTTCTTGAGCCCTCAAACGAATTTGATGGTGCTTAGCGCTTAGTTGGTAGAATTGCAGTAGTTCGACGCTCTGTTCAAGAGTGGCGATTTCTTTTTGAAGCGCGGTTATTTGGGGCCCATCCCGTTCTAAAAGTTGCAGGTACCTCTCGGTAAACGTCGGAGGTACAAAGCCAGCCTCAAACCAGCTTTGGTTTCGCATTCCCGAGAAACCCGCAATATACCCGTATTTTCCATTTTGCAGCTGCACGACTAACACGCCGAACATTTTTCCCTCTTGGTCCACCTTTAAATTTTTCTGAAGGTCTTTCGCCGCTTGGACAGCTAGAGGATGGGCCATGCTCAGTGGCGAAGGAAACTTCTCGGGTAAGGACCCCGAGCTTTGGATGTTGATCGGGTAGAGTGTTGCCGCAGGTGGCATTGCTATCCTATACCATGCACGTGACTCCAATTGAATTAGCACAAGCCCAACTCGATGCATATAATGCCCATGACATTGAGGCCTTTTTAGCCTGCTATGCTGAGGATGTAATAGTTGGTGAACTTCCCGCTGGTAACGTTTCTTACGTTGGGCGAGACGCAATGCGGCAGCGCTACACGCCGATGTTCGCTAAGGCAACCGTCCATGCAGAACTCACCGACAGGAAAGATATGGGGCAAGTGATTGTGGATTGCGAGCATGTCACTGGTGTACCAGGTGCTCCCATAATCGCTATTGCAATTTATGAAATGCGAGAAAACGAAATTGCGCGGGTTTGGTTTATTCGTAAGTAATAAAAAAGGGCGACCACCCTTTGAGGTGGCCACCCTAGTTGTAGGTCTTTACAGTCTTAGAACTTTCGTCGACCAACCATCATGAAGACAATCAACATCCCTATTGGTGCGAGTGGGCTCTGAGAGCTGCATGCTCCACCGGCTACTCCCCAGTTGGTTGCTTCCTTAAAGTCTGGCTGACCGTTACCATCTTTATCAGTAGGTTCATCTATGTCTGGAATTCCATCGTCGTCGGAGTCTAAATCTCTGTAATCTGGTACTCCATCGCCATCTGTGTCGACAGGTCTGGTATCGGGGTTGTCGTCGCCGGCTTCGTTAATATCAGCGATATTGTCACCATCTGTGTCCAGGTCAAGATAGTCGGGTGTATCGTCGCCATCGGTATCTGTCGGCGCTGTCGCTCCGCTGGATCCGAAGCCAGAAGCGTTGTCTTGCGAGTCTACGAGTCCATCACCATCGGTATCCGCGCCAGAGCATGCTCCAAAGCAATCGGTATCGGCTTCGTCAGAGTCGTAGATATTGTCATCGTCAGAATCTAGGTCTCTGAAGTCAGCAGTTCCATCGGAGTCGCTATCTACAGCGTCAGTCGTAACCCCAGACTCAAGTCCGGTTTCGACATCATCGCAAAGTCCATTCGCACCAAAGCCACTTCCGCAGTCTATTAGTCCAGAGTCTGCAACAAGTCCGTGTCCAGCTTCTTGCGCATCGAACAGTCCATCGTTGTCGCTGTCAATATCGAAGCTGTCGGGAACGCCGTCACCATCGGTATCTACGTTGCCATCTCCTTCTTCAATATCTGTGATGCCATCGTTGTCATCATCCAGGTCAACAATATTATTGATTCCATCGCCGTCGTGGTCTCCAAGAGGTGTGATGCCGAATCCATTAAATCCGTCGACGTCATCTAGGACGCCATCACCGTCTGTGTCGGTGCCTTCGCACACGCCGTCGTTGTCAGCATCTACGCAGTTTACGGCATCGGGTGTTCCATCGTTGTTGGAGTCTAAGTCGGTATAGTCAGGAGCGCCATCGTCGTCGGAGTCAGCGGGTGCTGGGCTTCCTGGGTCGCCAAACGCCGCATCATCATCGTCGATGCTGTCAACGATACCGTCTCCATCGGCATCGGGACCATCGCACACGCCGTTGCGATTGCTATCGACGCAATTCGAGCCGCCTTCGGTTAGATCAACGGTCCCATCGTTGTCAGAGTCTAGGTCCAGGTGATTCGGAACTCCGTCTCCGTCAAAATCGTCGGGGACAATTTCGCCAGATGCTGGGTTGCCGAAGCCGTCGACTGGTCCGTCGCAAACCGCATCGGTTGGTGCACGGTCCAGGCAGTTACTGCCGGCTTCATCTAGATCAACGATACCGTCATTATCCGAGTCCAAGTCTCTGAAGTCTGGTACTCCATCGCCATCTGTGTCGACCGGTTGGTCTGAACCTTGCCCATTACCATCGTAGTCTGCAACTCCAGACTCTGGTGTTGTTTCAAGCGCGTCGCAGAATCCGTTAGCGCCATATCCGCCGCATACTACTGGGTAGTCGTAGCCTGCTTCTTGAGCATCAAGTAGTCCGTCGTTGTCTGAATCGAGATCGAGACTATCGACAACTCCGTCACCATCCGTATCGACGCTGCCATTTCCTTCATCGATGTCTAGAATTCCATCGTTGTCATCGTCGATGTCCACCATGTCGGGAATGCCATCATTATCGCTGTCATCGTCACCAGCGTTACAAATGGAGTCGCCATCTGTATCGGCACCATCGTTTGAAGTCGCAGGTGGTCCGGCTGTTACAGAACAATCGTCGCAAGTATCGCCATCTCGGTCGCCGCAGTTGTTTGGATCGTTAGGATTTGAACCCCAACTACAAATTTCCTCCCAGTCCGTAACCTGATCACCGTCCGTATCGCCACTGTCCACAATTGTGATGCTTATCGGTGCACTTTGCGCAGTCTCAATGTTGGTGTACGTGTCGAGGTAAGCTTCGTTTCCTTTTGATTCAGAGTCGAATTGTCCCCAAGAGCGCGCGTTGGTATTAGGGGTTGGGATGGATGCGTACGGCCCAGAAAGAACACCGGAGAACCCCGGGTTTTCGAGTGATATAGCGCCATTTGGCATTGGTTCTGCGTTGGCTTGTACTTCTTGGTCGTTCCAGAACATGTTTAGTGGCGATCGCTGTCCGTTATTGTCGACGTAGTACATTTGAAGACCCAAATAAGAAGTTTCGATGTCTTCAGCGATATAGTGAAACGAACCCACTTGAAGCTCAATGACGCATTGGTATGTGCCAGCACCAACTACGGTCCCGCTATTGTCCTCGCCATTCCACTGAATCGTGTTGCTACCAGTGCCGGCGCGCTGAAGAATGGAACCATCTGTAGAAGACCCACGGTCGTAAACACCGTCGCCATTGAAGTCGCAAACCAGTTGTGCGTTACCTTCAATGTTGGAATCGTAGTAAAAAGTTCCGCCGACTCCCTCTTGAAGGGTCTGACATAGTGAGGTTCCGTCGTCGTGATTGACCCCTGTTAGTACTGGTGGGGTGAATGAGTAACTGGCAGCTTCCGGCGGATTGAAGTAGATGCGATATTCCGGAGCAAATGTTGCGTTGGCTCGTAGGGCACTACGACCTGCATCAAGTCCGTCTAGGCCGGATTGATTCGCGGAGAGTGCGTACTCAAAACCAGAAAGACCGTTGGTCTTCATTTCCACCACCGCGCCTTGGCCAGCTACGCCGCCAGGAACGACAGCATAGACGCTGGAGCCGAGAGAACGGCTTTCTTCGTAGCTTCCAGTCCCGAAACGCCACCTGAGCGAGGAGAGTCGGCCGCTGGTACTGGCTACACCGGTCAGTCCAACGTCCCACGCGCCGCTTTGTTCCGTATCGTTTTCGACGCCGTACACACCATTTTCTGTGGTATCGAAAGTGGTTCCGCTGGCTAACGTGGCACTGGTACCGCTGGGAGTGGTTACGATTAATTGTCCATCTCCGGTCCAAGAGATGTTTTCTGTTGTGTGATCAAGAACGTCCAGGAGCATTGGCACCCCAGCTTTCAGCCCTTGATTGGCACCGACTTGGTCACTTCCTTCGGCGTGAGCGAAGGACGCTGCGCAGATTAGTGCGCTCGCGACCGTAAAATTTAAGTATTTAGTTTTCATAGTAATTCCTTGTTGGTTCCTCGACGTTGCGATTTAGATTCAGTCACTTGTTAAGCGTCACTTGAGCTTCAAGTGATACCTTCTGTCCTATCGATCCCCCGGCGTCGGCGACGCCAAAGTCAGAGAGTTTGATTGTTCCGTTGGTTTTGATTCGAATGCCCGAGTTGTTGGATTCGACAACGGTGAACGGTAGGCTGATGGTTTTTGCCTTACCTCGGAAACTGACCTTCGCTTTAGCAGCGTATCCTTTTCCTTTTTTGGAGATGTTGTTGATTGCAATGGTTGCTTGACCGAACTTAGCAGCGTCTAAAAGGTCAGAGCTTTTAATGTGTTTGTCGCGTCCTTTGTTTCCGGAACTTAAAGGTGCGATTGGTACGACTAGGGTCGCGCTACTCTTCGTAATGTTACTCGGTAAAATTTTAGATGTTTTGCTGGTTGGTTTTCCAAGTTTCACGACAACCGGATCGTTTGGCTTAGGAGGGTTATGCCAAACTTTGACCTTAGCGTAGTCTCCAGAGGTAGACAGAGGTTTGTCTGTGGAAGCTTTCGCATTCGCGCTGGACGTGGTTTTCGATGAAGCAATCGAGGTTCGTGAAGCACTCGCGATACTGCTTGCGACCGAAGAAGCCTGCACGCTGCTTGCGACCGAAGAAGTTTGCGCGCTGCTTGCGACCGAAGAAGTTTGCGCGCTGCTTGCTACCGAAGAAGTCTGCACGCCGCTTGCTATCGAAGAATTCGCAACGCTCGCGACCGAAGAAGCTGCCGAACTGATAGAGCTCGCAGGCTGACTCATGGTTTTCTTTGTTTCCTCTGCCTTACACGATAAAACGGCAACAAGAATCAGTAGGGTACTTTTGAACATCGGCGGACACTGTCAGGGATGATTTCTTTGGTCAACGGTTATTTTTTCGAAAAGTAGCCGTAAACGGTGGGTAGGGGGCCTGACTACATGGTCTGGCCTTCTGAAACTATTTCACTTTTGGACTACGTAAGTTCGTGTAATTCCGAAGTGACTTTCAGTGACGGCAACTCAATAAGTGGACGTTTCTTCCTGAATTGCAATGCCGATCTCGTCGAAGACGAATAGCTTCGGTTCAGCAGCCCGGTTGGCCGGCTGTTTCCATGCCGACATTGATATTTAGGTATGATAACAAGCTGCTGTGGGTAGTCTCTTTACTGCAAACTTCGACTCTAACGGACTTTGCATCCCTCATTGTCAATCGCCTGATGGCGTTGAAACGTACGAGAGTGAAAACATCAAGCTTTGGTTCGATGGATTTCTAACATTCAGACACGAATATCAAACCGACGCCGAGTACGCGTGGCATCAATATCAAAAACTTGGTGCCCCAGGAATTACCGAGCTTGAGGGCTTCTTTCGTCTGCTAATTTCCGATTCCGACAACAACTCATCGTACTTTTTTCAAGATGCGTTAAGTAGCCGGCCGACTTTTGTTTACCAAGATGGTCGCAGAGCTATGCTTTCCAGTGAACTTTCAGCAATTCGCGAGCGGGTAGCTCAACCTATGGACTTCGACTTGTTGGGAGCCTATCAGTATACTCGCGTGGCTCACGGGATAAAGGGACGCCTTCTTGCAAAGCAAATTCGAAGAGTGCGTCCTTTTGCGTACTATTCGTTAAATGATGACGGGGTAACCGAACACCTGTTACCAGCGACCAAGAAAACGAAAGTGAAATCTCTAGAGGCAGCCGCTGATGAGATAGATGATATCGTCGTTAGAATTATCGAGGGAATTCTAAGCCATCCTCGTTTGGCAAATCTCCCAATTGAGCTACCGCTTACAGGAGGCCGGGACTCTCGGCATATTCTAAGCGTGCTTCTAAAAAAGGGAATTAAGCCGACGTTACGTCACTTGAGATTTCGCAACCATGACTACTTTCCTGTCAGCCGTATTGCTGAGCACTTCGACTTGGACTTGGAGACCATCGAGCTCGATGAGCTTGATTGGCGAAAGGTTACCGAAAAGTGGATCAAAGAAGGAGCTTGGTATCATTTCCATCAAGTATACCTAAACGGGACCAGTGACGTGACCCGGCAAGACTGGGTTGGGTTTGATGGCTATTTATTGGAGAGATTTCTAGGCTTTTGCGAAAAGATTCCAAGGCAAGAAGACCGGAATTATTCTCCTGTGGCACAGCGCTTATTGTTTCCGAGGGCGGAGCTAGAACGGCAGACTTTAGATGAGATGAAAGATGACGTATCCCGAGTCAAAGGACCGCAGCAGTTTGTTAAAGGTATGGCAAACGCATGGAATCGCGGTAGTCATTATACTGGAGCTGCTTTTCCGAGTTTTTCCCCGCATTTTTTCGCTCCAGGGGCCCACATTGCTTGTTATCGTTACTTTGCAGATACTGAGATTGAACTAGCACTGGCCAACAGTGCACGGATACCGATGTTTCTCCGGCGCTATCCGGAGATGTCAAAAATGCCTACAGATACAGGTAAGGATCTTTACGGTAATAAATCGGACGTACCGTCGGATCCCTCTGCGGTGAGGCAGTGGGTTGCAGGTATTTTTTCAAAAAATAAAGATCCGGCGGGAGCTAGCGAGCACGCGTGGATTCGAACGGCTCCTGAATTGCGGCGAATGATTACCACGTCAGTGCAAGACAGCGCATTGGTACGGGATTCTCACTTTGTTGGCTGGAAGGTTCGTTCGTTTCTTAAGACTCACATGGTCGGCGGCTTTTGCGCATTTTCGCTGATGACCTGGATGACGATGGAGGTCAACTACAGACTGTATTGTCTGATGCACTCAGCAGACGAAGTTTTCGATTGGATTTCTTCGGGGTGAGCGAAACCGAGAAAAATTTCAAGAATAAGGTCCTCAAAGCGTTTCTCTACTCAGGAGTGGGGAACGTGATAAGCAAAATAGTGGTTCTTATTTGCGTGGTAATTGTTGCGAAGGAACTCAGTGAGGAAAACTTCGGAGTGGGAACACTTACCTTAGCATGCCTTTTCATTCTTAGAAGTGTAACGGAGCTTAGTCTTGGAGTTGCTTTGGTACAAAAAAAGGAAGTTAACGATAACGACTATCGATCGGCTTTCTTTTTTTCCGTGTTACTAGCTGCGGTGGTCACACTGTTGATGTTTACCTTTGGAGCAAATCTTTTGTCTCACCTGTTTGGAGAACCGCAGATCAAAGACATGCTCTTGTGGATCTGTGGCTCTTTGTTGCTTTTCAGTATTACTTTTGTTTCCAGGGCTAAACTGGAACGAGAATTGAGATTTGGGGTTTTGACTTTGGTGGACTCTGGCGGGCTGCTAGTGGCAGCACTTTTGAGTGTGTACTTGGCACGTGAGGGATATGGTCCCTGGGCGTTGGTTTGGCCGGAAGTGTTTTTAAGATTGCTTCAATGTGTTGTTTTACAGACGGCATCTCCATACCTTCCGAGAGGATTCGGTTCATGGACCGACACAAAGAAGCTACTTGGTTTTGGGATCTATGCTTCTGGATCTCGGTTGCTCTACAATCTCTACATACAAGCCGATTACTTTGTTGTAGCTACCTTTTACTCCAAAGCCGAACTCGGAATTTACAGTTTTGCCTACAGGTTGGTTTCAGAGCCGATTGGCGCGCTTACGACAGCGATCAACCAGGTTTCGTTTCCCACTTTCTCAAAGCTGCAAAATGAAACGGAACAGCTGCGGAGATACTTTTTTGGAATCGCAAACTGGTCGCTAGCGGGGGTCGGAGCAATTTGTGTCGTATTGTTTGTTTTTGCAGAGTCGATAGCGACCTCAATACGGCCGGCATACGTACAAGCCGTTCCTCTCATTAGAATGTTTGCGGTTGTCTCTTTGGTGCGTTGCGTTTCTCCGCTAATTCCTCAACTTTTGAATGCCGTTGGCCGACCAAAGAAGAATTTTTACTATTCTTTAATTTGCGTCCTAGTTCTCCCTGCGGCTTTCGCTGTCGGTGCTCAATTTTCGTTGGAAGGCGTGGGGGTAGCGTGGTTAATTGGCTACCCCATCGTATCTTTGGTGCTTTTTTCATTCGCTCAAAAAGTACTAGAAATGCCAGTAGTCGATTTTGCAAAAAATATCAGTAGGTCGGCACTGCCTCTTTCATTGGCTATAGTTCCCGTGCTTGCGATTCATTATATGAAATTGCCTGTTTGGTCTGTCGTGGTCGCAGCAATAATGAGTCTCTTAGTTTCTGTGGGGAGTCATTACTTTTTCTCCAAACGATCAAAAGCGACCACTTAGCTGCGGAGCTTCGCAACTAGTGCTTTCACGTCTTCAAGCGCGATATAAAGTGCAGGGATGAGTAGGAGGGTAATGAAAGTTGCAAAGATTACTCCGAAGCCCAAGCTGATGGCCATCGGAATCAAGAAGCGCGCTTGCATGGACGTTTCTAAAATCATAGGCGCCAGGCCAAAGAAGGTGGTAAGTGAAGTAAGCAAAATAGGTCGAAACCTAGAACACGCTCCTTTGACTACTGCTTCATGGAGCAGGGGGCCATCTTCTCTTAGGCGGTTGATTCCGACAATTAAGATCAAGGAGTCGTTAACGACCACTCCGGCTAACGCCACGATTCCCATAGTGCTCATGATGCTGTATTCGTAGCCCATCAAAAGGTGGCCAAATATCGCGCCAACGAACCCGAAAGGAATTGCAAACATGATGAGGATTGGTTGGCTGTAGCTCTTTAGTGGAATGGCAATCAAAGCGAAAATACCAATTAAGGCCATAAGAAAACCAGTGTTAAGCGATCCTTGGGTTCGTTGGTTCTCTCGCGATGGACCTCCCATGTTGAAAGTCAAACCCTCAAACTTCTTCGCAAGCTTCGGCAAGGCGTTCTTAAAAAGTTCGTCAACGATTTTAACTTTGTCGTTTTGAGCTGAGTCGACCATTGCTTTTACTGACAACGTATTGACGCCGTCGATTCTTCTTATCGCCGTATACCCTCGATCTCGCGTCGGTGTTGCAGCGGCAAAAAGTGGTATTTCGCCGCCCATACGAGAGCGCAGCAGTAAGTTCTCAATATCTTGTTCAGAGCGCCTTTCATTGCGGGGAAGTCGAACAAATACTTTGACGTCTTCGTCACCACGAGGAATGCTTTGCTCAAGCTCGATTCCGTAAAAGCTTCCCCTAATTTGGCTGCCCACGTCCTGAGCCGACATTCCTTGTTGAATAGCAATAGGAGTTAGTTCCAGGCTGATCTGTGGCGCTCCGTCAACGTGCCCATCTTCTATTTCTCTGGTACCGGTAAATCCAGCAATAGTTTCTGCTAACTCTTCTCCTGCTGACTTAAGCACTTCCATGTCCCAATGTCTCAGAGTGATGTCAATGTCTGACCCCGCCGCGGGGCCTGCGTCGTTCATGAACTTCAGCTTCACGAGTCCTGGAAAATCCTTTAGCTGTTCGTTCCACATCGTTGCAACTTTTGACGGACGAATTTTGCGCTCGCCGAGGGGGCGCATGTATATCGCTGCTTCTACAATTTGTCCTCCGGCTTTGGCCGGCCCAGATTGATCAGGATTGCGGAGTTTCGCTAAAGTAGAGATACCAACTTGCGAGTACAGACCATTCACATTTTCATCGAATCCTCCGTTGTCATCAAGGATTTTTGTAACCGAGTCAATCATGAGCCGTTCGAGTCGCTTAGCGTGTTTGAGTGAAGAGCCAGGTGCAATCTCTGCTGCAACAATCAGGGTGTCGTCTTCAATCGCGGGGAATTCTCCAGGTCCGCCGCCAACTCTGCCGCCACCGAGCAGTCCGAAGGAAAGAAATAGTATTGCGAAGCCGCAGGCCAACACCAAGTATCGATTCGCCAATGCTCTTCTTAAGAATCTGGCGTAAGGTCCAGCAACGAAAGCTTCAAACCGTCGCGCAAATTTTCCTTGGACGTTGTCGATTTTGGAAAATAGCCCACCTTTTTTGTTCTTTTTGGAGTGAGCTAAATGAGCTGGAAGAATTAGCAATGACTCAACGAGAGAGATAAACAAGACTGTAATGACTACGATGGGGATGACTCGAAAAAATTTCCCCATGATTCCTGGGATAAATAGCATCGGTGCGTAAGCAATCATTGTTGTTAGGATTGCAAAGACAACAGGAGTAGCAACTTCTTTAACTCCCACAATCGCTGCACGCATTGCTGACATACCTTGTTGTCTTTTCGTGTAAATCGACTCGCCAACAATGATGGCATCATCAACCACCATTCCTAAAACAATAATGAAGGCAAACAGCGAGAGCATGTTGACACTCATCCCCGTGCTGGGGAGAAAGAGCAACGCGCCAATGAACGAAATCGGTATTCCCAGAGTCACCCAAAACGCAAGTTTTACCTCGAGGAATAGCCCAAGAATAAGAAGTACTAAGACGAGTCCCAGTACTGCGTTGTCGAGTAGCAGATCGATTCGCTCTTCGTACATCTTAGACATGTCCATCCAAGTGGAAGTCGCGAATCCTGGAGGCAAGGTCTTTTTGAGGTTTTCTTGGAATAGTTCAACTTCGGCAGCAATCTCTAACGGTTTTTCTTGGCCAGTTTGAAATACCATCAACATCACCGCTGGCTTTCCGTTAAAAGTAGCGGTCTGTCCTTTGTCTTCGAAGGTGTCTCGTACGGCTCCTTCTGCTCCCAGTATGTCTTCTAATTTGATCGTGTTTCCGCTCGAAGAAGCGAGGATCGGCAGCTTGGAAAATCCCATTCCGGTTTCACGTTTTTCTCTAATTTGAATGTTGATATCACCGGACTCAGAGCGAATTTTACCACCTGGGACTTCGATAGACGCTGCTTCTATTCGTCCTGCTAGTTCTGGTATCGTTAGTCCGAATTTCCTTAGTTGCTTGGTAGGGACTTCGATACTTATCTCGGACGCGGGCAATCCCTGAATTTTCACGCGCGAAACTTTGTCGTTACGTTCAAGGTCAAGCTTGGCCCTCTCGGCTAGCGTTTTTAGTACTTTGCGACTCCGCTCCAGGCTTTCTTCTGGTGTCGCGGCATCTACACTCCCATGAATAACAATTGACGTGACTTGGATGTCGTTTTTTCCTCTAGCGACAACCATGTTTTCTCTAGCCTCTTTCGGCATCGAGACTCTGTTCATTGCCGAACGTATGTCGTTCTCGGCTTGGTTGGTATCACTGCCCAAAGCCAAGTCAACCGTGATGACGCCGACGCCTTCTCTAGCTTGCGCAACGATTCTTTCTACGCCATCAATACTTGCTAGTTCGGGTTCCGCAGGCTTGATAATGTTGTCACGTATATCGGCGGGGTTACTTGATGATGGGTAAGGAATCTGCACCACTATTTTGTCTAGGGTGAACGAAGGAAAGACTTCTTGTTTGATTTCTTTGAGCTTTAAAAAACCTCCCACAAGCAAACAGATCATTAAAATGTTCGCAGCAACGGAATTTTTTGTCATCCACGCGAGAGCTCCTTTTCGCTCACTCGGTTTTAGATCGTCGTTGTCGTCACTCATTGTGGGCTGCCTGCGGTAGTGGTTGACTTAGGCGTGCTTGCCGCGGCGCCAGCAGTGACGTTTGGTCGACGTAACTTTAATCCTGGAACCGGTGTAGCGATGGGGGTAACGATAAGTTCTTCCCCTGCATCGACCCCCGAAGAAGCATAGATGTATTTTGGGCTTCGCCACTCTATCTCTAAGTCGGCAATCTTCAGCGTGTTATCGGGAAGGGCGATGTATACGGTCTTTCCTTCGTGAACACCGAGCCGCGGTATTTTTACTACGTCAGCGATGGATCCTGCATCTATTTCAACTTCAACGAAATCATTAATTAGCAAACTCGGAGAACGACGCTTTTCCTCAGGTTTTGTTAATTCAAGAGGGTCATTGACTTCAATTAGAACACGCGCCATCCGACCGACGCGGTCGAGATCTGGGAGTTTTCTAATTACGACACCCTGCCACGTCACTTTTTTGGTTCCTACGGTCTGAACGATGCTAACTGCTGAACCGTTTGCTCCCGTTTTTATTCTCTTCAATGCTTCCATAGGTACGCTCACCTGGACCCAGTACGCATCAGTTCCTACTAATATTGCCATTTGCATTCCAGGACTAACCAATTGTCCCGGGTCGATCATCTCCGACTGTACTTGGGCGTTAAAAGGTGCTTTTAGTAGCGTTTTCCCCGCGTTTCGCCGCGCGATTTTTAGACCACTCTTAGCTGATTTTAACGCGACGTTTGCGGTGCGAAGTTGTGGTTTTCGCAGGGTCAAAGCTGACGCAGACTTATCACCTCCAATTAGTTCCCACTCTTCCTTAGCGCTTGCCGCTCTGCTTTTCTCTAACTCAAATTGCGTCAAGGCATTGTCTACTTGCGCAAGTTGTTGCTGTACTGCGAGTTGATAGTCCACGCCGTCCAGCCATACAATTTTCTGGTTCGCGGAGACTATTCCGCCAGGAACAAGGTCTGGGTGAACCTTTCGGACTCTAGCTGCAACTTCCGGGCTGAGGGCGACTTGTTGCGCTGGTTGAACGATACCACTTGCGATTACTTTGATCGGTTCTTGTACTTTCGTCAGAACCACAGTCTCAATAGCTGCACCTATAGGCGGGTCTTCCGCTTTCTTTGGTTTAGCTTTTGAGTTGACCAAAGAGATCATCACAAATAAGCCGATACAGAGGATTACGATTGGTAGAATGATTTTTGAAGGTTTCATTTGTTGTTCTCTAGAGACTGCAGCTTCATTTTTTTGTGCGATTTTAGCTCTGACGTCCAGGTACCACCAAGAGCTCTGCAAAGTTGTACGTAGTACGAAATTTGTTGGCGCTTAAGTTGGAGTAGGCCTACTTGCCCTTGCTGAAGTGCTTGGAGGGAGGTGAGGACCACAAGGTAATCAACGGTCCCTTGTTCATATCGACTTCTAGCCGTCTTCACCGTCTTCTCAAGAATATCGACCCTTGTCGAAGACTCTGCCATGTAGGCTTCTTGCGCCTTGAGTGATCCCATAGAGGTTTCCACTTCGTTAACAGCGACCAGTAGGGTTTTTCCAAAGTTCGCTAACTGTTCTTGTACCGCCCACTTTTGTCGTCTCACTTGAGCTTTTAGGACGCCTCGGTTGAAAATAGGCCCGGTAATTCCAACCACAAGATTCCACAGCGCAGAATCAAAAAGTCCGCTACTTGATCGCGCATTGGGCCCCACGGCGCCAGATATCGTTAGCCGTGGAAAAAGACTTGCTACCGCAATAGCTACTTCGTGGTCCGCCGCTTCTACCAGTTGCATCGCGGCTCTGACATCGGGTCTTCTCGAAAGCAAGTCGCTCGGTAGTCCAAGTCCGGGAAGTTTTGGAACTGCAGGTAACTCGCTTGGAACCTCTAAGGTAAAGTGGGAAGGAGAGGTCCCCACCAATAACGCCAGCTGTCCAAGAAGTTGCAACCGAGTCGATTCTAGTTGGAGAATGGCAGCCTTGGTGGCGCTTACCTGTTGGCGTTGCTGAAATACGTCCAACGCTGTCAACCCGCCGATGCCTCGAGCGAGCCTTTTCTCGGTAAGTTCTAAGTAGCGCTGATTGAGATCAAGCTGCTCGGCCAGTAGGCGTTTTTGAGATTGAATCGTAACAAGTCCGACCCAGGCTTCGGTGGTTTGTGCGGCTAAGGTCATTGCGACAGCGGAAACCTGATTGCGAAAAGCTCCGGCCTGCAAAATGACTTTCGGTTTTTGACTGTACAGACGTTTCCAAATGTCGATTTCATACTGTGCTTGCAACGCCGCGCTAAAAAACTCTATCTTTGGGAAAAGTTCGCCTTGTTCTCCAAAATCCAGCCTTGTTTTTTGGTTGGTATACCTCGCGTTGTATCCTACTTCAGGAAGCATCCAATATTTCGCCGGGGCAATAATTACTCTCGCTTGTTGGTAGCGAGCCCAAGCAGCTCGCAGATCTAAATTGTTCGCAAGTACCTTTTCTACAAGGTCGTTGAGTTGCTCACTCTGAAAGTCTTCCCACCACTTCTCAGGTAATGCTCCTTCCGAAGCAGATGCAAAACTCTCTGAAAGCGAAACAGGAGGAGCAGGGTTTTCTGTGACCTTATGGGGATTGCATGCCATAAATACGACGCCAAAGAACAGCAGTGGTTTCATTGTTTCTCTCCGCTTATAAGTAGACTGGCCACGAACAGGTCAGCAACGGTTTGATGATGTTTGTTGGGATCGATAGCTTTCTGGGACGCGCGCGATTCAGAGAATCGTCTGTTGAGTTCCTTCGCCTGCATGGTCAGCATCATGTTACCCATCATGGTTCCCCAAATTACGGGGCCAACATCTTCTGGATCGATATCTGGTCTAAATTCTTTGGCGGCAATACCTTGCTCGATGATCGAAACAACCAACGACATCACGCGACCGCATTGCACTCGGTGAGCCCCGAAAGCCTCTGTAGAAATATCCACTTCTTTTCCGGTTGCGATATCGTTTATCGCCATACGAAAGAACGCGGGGTTGCTGCTGACTAACTTGGCGTGAGAGAGGAACATTCTTTGAACTTTCTCTGCATGCGATGCCGAAGCTCTACCAATCGTTTCGAATTCATCGACCAGCTGCCCCACGAATCGCGCTGCAACGGCGAAAAATAGATCGTCTTTGCTAGGAAACTGTTTGTACACCGCGCTCTTGCTCAGATCGGCGAGTTTAGCGACATCGTCCATCGAGACGTCAATTCCACCTTTTGTAAAGGCTTCTTCTGCCGCATCAACGATGATATCTCGCCTTAGCTGTCGTTCTCTTTCTTTTCGAAGATTTCGCTGCATCGAGACCCCCAGTAGAAAATAGGACTGCCAGTCCTGTCAACGACTCATAGTTGACAGGATGTCGCATCTCCCCGTGAAGACGCGCAAAAAGACAATCATCCTTGCCCTGGTTGTTCAATTGGGCCTACTAGTAACCCAACTCCGAGTGCTTCCCGGTCAGCCCATCGACGATCGCAACGGGTTACATTTACAAGAGCAGAAGATAATACGTGTCGAAGCATTTTGTACCGGCATTCGGTTTTAAGGTGATCGGCCGTTGTTACTTTATTGCAGTCGGTACCAGTCAGGTCTCGATATTTCTCCCAACGTTCAATCGCACTTATGCTTTTTGCTTCCTGTCAGATTAAGTGAGGTTGTAACTTTTGTAAATGACAGGACGTTTGCTTGTGCCCGGTAGGCTGGAGGGTTGAATTCGAATTTAAGCGCGTTCGATTTAACTTGTTTCATTGTTGGTATACTGTCTGAACAGTGGAGTCGCTGATTCAGCTAAACAAGCTTACCAAAATCTATAAGGGGCATGCGGCGATACGAGGGGTTACTGCGACCATTCAGCCTGGCGCGATAGGATTGCTTGGTCCTAACGGTGCCGGCAAGAGCACTCTCATTAAATCGTTACTTGGTCTGGTGAGTATATCCTCAGGCACCGCATCAATTCTAGGTCACGATGTTAAGCGAAAAGGAAAGAAAATACGTGAGCTGATTGGTTACATGCCAGAGGATGAGTGTTTCTTTTCTGGCCTTACCGGCATTCAGTCTGTGGCCTTTGCGGGAGAGCTAGCAGGAATGGCGTATTCCAGTGCACTGCGAAGAGGACACGAAATGCTCGACTTCGTACTTATGGACGATGAGCGGTATCGAAAAGTGGATGATTTTTCCACGGGAATGAAGCAGAAGATAAAGCTTGCCCAAGCGTTGATCCATTCTCCGAAACTTTTGTTCTTGGATGAACCGACCAATGGACTTGATCCAAAGTCACGTAAGCAAATACTTTCTCTCATTCCTACTCTTGCAAAAGAAAAAGGAGTAAGCGTTGTGATTTCCACACATATCCTTCACGACGTAGAATCAAGCTGCGACTCTATCGTAATTCTCGATCAAGGGAAATTGTTAAAGTACGGCAGGATTGATGAACTCAAACGACAAAGCGGTAGTGCTCACCTCCTGGAGATCGGCGAAAGAAGTGAAGTGTTCGAAAAAGCACTTCTCGCCAAGTTTCCCGAAGCCAAAGAGACGGAGGTTACCAAGTGGCTAATCCCAAAGCTGGAACCCTCCCAGCGTAGCGACTTGTTTTCCCTTGCACTTCAAGCCGGGACTGCAGTTCGTCGTTTGCAACCGGCGGAAGATAGTCTTCAAGACGTTTTTCTCAAAGCAGTACAAGAGGCTAATCATGCCAATTTATGACATTGGATACCGCGGTTGGGATGGCCCTCTACGAACCGGCATCCGCCGGTTTTGGCCGATCTCAAGAGTCGGATACGAGTTAAGTAAACAAGGCAAACTCATGAGCCGGTTGTTGTTTGCTGCTTGGACGCCACTTCTGTATTTCGTTCCTATGTTCTTTGTCGTTGGCTATTTTACTCAGCCGGGCAATCAAACTCCGGGGTTCGCTAGCTTTCTAGCAGGGGCTTTGAGTCCAGAGGTAGCCGAGATACTTGCGGCTGAACCTGAAATATCACGGCCGATTGCGTGGCAGGTTTTGTTCTATTGGTTCTTCGCATATGTGGGGGTGTTTTTTACTTTCTTGATGCTGAGTTCGGTGGGACCCAAACTGATTGCTGATGACATGAAGAGCAAAGCGTATCTCGTATATTTCTCTAAGCCAATTTCAATTAGAGACTACATTCTAGGGAAGTTGGGAGTAATCTTTTTGTTTATGGGCAGGCTGTTACTTCTGCCAGCACTTGTCCTTTATGCAATGAGCATTATGTTTTCACCTGGATTTGAGACGATTCTTCATACCGGGTACCTCTTTTTGGCAATTGTTCTTTCTTTTGTGGTGTTGACTGTTCCGGTAGCGTTGGTCGTGTTGTTTCTGTCGTCTTTGATGGAGGCACGTTTCGCGACGTTTTTATGGATGGGGATTTTCATAGCCGGTCAGGTGGCCTCACGCTCTCTTTCCAGCATTCCCGGTGTCGATGAGCAGTGGAGTATTTTGTTGTCCATCGAATACCAACAACGTTTAGTACTTCAAAAAATCTATGCGATTACTTCCGGACCTGACTCTGCTGCGGAACTGTTTTCTCGTTGGCTGGATGTTGACCCTCCATGGGAATTCGCTCTTGCGTGCTTGGTGACAATTTCTGTGGTTTGCGCATACGGACTCTACAGGCGAATTAAGGCGCCTCTTTCTATTTAAATGCTGCTTCTTTCAACAGATTCACTTTGCAAGCTCTACGGTGACGTCATCGGGGTTAACGATCTCAACTTGTCACTTCCAACAGGTGTTCATGGGTTGCTTGGACCAAATGGTGCCGGGAAGTCGACACTTTTGAAGCTCATCACCGGACAGCTCAAACCATCAGAAGGTAACCTAAAAGTGTTAGGGGAAACACCTTGGAATAATCAACGCCTATTTTCTAAGATTGGCATTTGTCCTGAAACCGACTCGTTTTACGACTACCTTACAGGCCTGGAGTTTGTACGATTTTCGGCCGAGATAAAGGGGATCCCTGCTTCAGAGTCCAAAGCCAAAGCAAAAGTCGCTCTTGAGCAGGTAAATGGAGGCAAGTTTATGGATCGAGTTATCTCCACTTACTCAAAGGGAATGAGGCAGCGTACGAAAATTGCTCAAGCGATTGTGGCGGACCCACAGCTGGTGATCTTGGACGAGCCTTTGACAGGAACAGATCCTATTGCACGTCAAGACATTATCAACATAATCAAGCGGCTGGGTGAGCAGGGGAAAAGCGTTTTTGTGTCGAGCCATGTACTGCACGAAGTTCAGGCGATGACCGAGCAGTTTTTACTTATATTTCGTGGAAGAGTTTTGGCTTCGGGAAGTGTTACTGAAGTTCGTAGGCTCATGCTCGATTATCCCCATGAGGTTACTGTTACATCTAACGCGCCAAAGTTACTGGCTCAGGCGCTGATAGCCAGTACCAACGTACAGCAACTTCAGCTCTCTCCGAGAAGCGTCACAGTAAAAACAAACGACTCCGCGCACTTTTTTTCAAAGTTAACCGAGCTAGCGGCCTCTTCTGATTCATTTTCCATAGAATCTGTGGTCAGCGAAGATGAGAGCTTAGATAAGGTCTTTGACTATCTGGTAACAGGAGCGACTCCATGAATTGGTCTGTCTTTAAATTGACCCTCCGTTCAGCAGCGCAGAAAAAGAGTCTATTGGTACTTATCAGCTTTTTGACGTTTCCTTTGCTGCTTGCATGGCTCGTACGAGGTAGCTTTTCCGGTCAGGAAGGGGTTGTATTCAATAATATCTTCTTCTTTCTAATGTATCCGGTCTTTGCGAGTGGGCTGCTTGCACTACTGGCAGGTACCGGTTTGATCAAGGGGGAGCAACAGTCCGGCACCATCGTCTATCTGCTTACGAGTCCTGTCACTCGGCGACAACTATTTTTATCCAAACTCTTGGCGACGATATTCGTTTTGTTCTCGCTTACCACTGTCAGTTTACTCTTGTGCACGCTCATATTAGGAGGTGTAGGTGAAAACTCTTCTGTCTTCCGGCTTGTTTTGGCAATCCTTTTTGCTACGGCTGGGTACAACACACTTTACTTTTTTCTGTCGACTTTAGTTACCAAAAAGACCATGACGATTGTGTTCGTCATTGGAATGGCTGAGTTTGCAGTCTCCCTTTTTCCAGCGCTAGTAAACCGGTTCACCTTTTCGTATTATTGTCGTTCTGTGGTGCTATCGCCCTACAGCGACTCTATAGAAAGTCCATTGCTACAGCGAGCTCTTGGCGACGAACCCATGTTGGTTTCGATGATTTGCGTAACGGCATTGTGCGCTTGTTTGTTTTTCCTCGCAACGTGGATAATCGACAAGAAAGAATTTCTTCCATCCGCAGAGTCATGAATTAGCTATCCTCCCCACGAAATAGTGATGGTCACTTCTACTAAGCCATTTCGTAGAGTTTTGTTGCCTTTGATCTCTACCCAGCCGCAATGCTCGAAGCCCACGGCGTTAGCTAAGGCACACGCTTTTTCTTTTCGCGTCTTTTGAGATAGTTTTTGCCACTCAGCTTGAGGCATCTCAAAAATCGCCTCCTGGACATGAGTGTTTAAAAACTTGACTGACTTAGGTGGCCCGGTGGTCGCAAATCGCTTGCGGAGCTCATTGGTGAATGTTAGCGAGTTTTTTTTTCAGAAGACTTTTCTTTTCTGCCGCCAGCCGCTTCTCCCAATCAATTTGCGGGCGAGGAAATCGCACGGGACCATCTGCAAAGGTGTATTCAAAATAGCGAACGTCGCCACTGCCCATTGCGGGTACCAAGCTCGTCATGTCGATTTTCTCAACGAACCCCTCCTTGTCTACGCTGTAGTTTCGCGTGTAGATATGCTTGGGCCCTTCGAAGAACGTTAGGCTTTTTATTGTGAAGTCGCTATTGTAAGTAAACTGAAGGATGTCGGGATTCTCTGCGCCTGTCGCTACAATCTTTGCTAATCTTTCAGAGTAGAAATAGTTTATGGTAATTAATGGCTCACCATTTCTTGTAATCGTATTCCTTGAAATTTTTCCTTTAGTTACGTCTTTTACTTCGACTCTCTCTACTCCATAGCCGATCGTTCGCTTTGTTGTTTGAGATGGAGCGTGAACATAGGTGACGGTCTCGTTTTTTCTTAGTTCTTCGGTTAAACGCTTCGAGTCGTCATAAGCATATTGCGTTTCATTGCGACCTTGGAAGTCGCTCATCGTTACCGTCTTTGTTAGCAGTCCATTCGCATAGATATTCACTTTGCTACGCTGTGGTTTGCCGTTTTCGAAGCTGGTGCTTGATAGTAGTTTCCCGTTCTTGTTATAGATTAGTACTTCTTTCCGGTTGGTAGGAGATAGTCCTTTTTCGCTTTTGCTTGAGTTGGTAATTCGAATCTTCGAAATTCCCTTCTCTTTGATAAATGCTTCAGTGAATTCGAGGTTAGAAAAAGGCGTGGTCAATGTGTGGGGCGCAAACGCGAATACAGTCCTTGAAAGAGACCTCTCTTGCTTCTTTGAAACAGGATGTTTGGTAGTTGATGACGCTGTTGGTTGGCATGCCGCAACTGCTGTCAAAACGAATAATTCAACCCAGTAGAGTTTAACCATGCATCATTTTTAGCATGGAAACGTCGGGAAGCAATCGTTCAACTTGGCGTGAGAGTTGCGTCCCAGGGCAAAAAAAGGCTTGTCGCGGTCCCCGACTACTATCAACCTGTTTGGGGACGATACTTAATCGTGAGTCCTTGCAAGAAACGTCGCAGGAATTGGTCTTTGCATTCCCTGCGATGTTTATTCCCTTTTTTTCTGAAAAACGCGCTGAGTTCATGCGCACTAATGTTGGTGTTAGTTAGGGCATAAATGCCAAGCATGTCTTCGCTTTTATAGTTAAGGGCAATTTTTAGCTTTCGCAGGATAATGTTGTTATTGACTTTGGTTTCGGGCACCGGGGGAGGGCCCTCTTTTTTTCCACGTCGCGAGACAATCAACCCATTTAGAAAAGTAGCCAAGAGAACATCAGGGCAAGATGCAAATGCGGGGTCGTCTTCTTTCTTCAACCAGCTCGCAACGACAGCTGGCTCAACAACCGAATCGACCAACGAAAAGATAGAAACCATTTCGCTGTCAGGTATGTTGAAGATGTAACGCAGTCGTCTAAGCACGTCGTTGGTGCTCATACTGTTGTCTTGACTTGTAGAGTCCACATGCACTCATAGCACGTTTTCAGCACACTTGAGCTACTAATACGGATGGAGACGAGAGTTACTCTGCAGTAGCTTTTCTCATGAGCTCTTGCGACACTGAGGATAGTCCCGCTAATTCATCGCTAACTTTGGCGAGTAGTGGCAAGTCTACAACGAATGCCTCGGAAGCAGCTCTCGAGCGTATTTTTCGCAGTACTTCGTAGTCATCCGACGCCCGTTTTAGTTCACAAGCTGCCTGCCTTTCTAGTTCGTTCCACATTTCTTCGGCAAGACTTCCATAGTCAGAGCGCTTGGGCATGGGAGCCTGCGCGAGATGCGCGCTAGATCGATTGAGCACAAAACCTCCTACCGGCAGCCGCAACTTTCGTGCCTGATCTTGAAACAGAAACGCTTCGTCTACGGCTTGTTCCGCTGGGCTTGTCACTAAGACAAAAGCGGCTTTATCCGTCTCTAGCATCTTTCTAGTTTGAGTAGCGTCTTGTTCGAAACACTTGAAGACTTTTTCAAACTGACTAAGAAAAAAGAAAAGTTGCTCGGCGAATCCTTCTCCCGTGAGGGAGCGCATGGTTCGGTCAACGACCGCCGCAGCGGCTTTGCGGAACATCTTTTGTTCGCTGGCTCGAAACAGCATCATTATCTTTGCGTCGAACAAGGCCGCCAAACGTTCCGGCGCGTAGAGGAAGTCAAGCGCATGCCTTGAGGGGGGCGTGTCGACTACGATGGTGTCGTATTCTCCGCTCTTTTCGAAACTATGTAGGGCTTTCATCGCGGAGTACTCTTGCAGGCCGCTAGTCATTACGGAAAGCTGTTGAAACAATGGATTGCTCAAAAATTCTTTCAAATCTCTTTTGTTAGTGATTGCATCGTTGACGGCGTTGCGCGAAACGATCATGGGATCCAGCATCCATGCACTGAGATTGCCCGTTGTAATATCCAACTGCTCTAGCTTGTCCGCGGTAAGATTGACTGGCTTTTCCTGCTTGGAACCAACCCCTAAAACTTGAGCAAGTCGTTTTGACGGATCTATGGTCATGATCAAGACTCGTTTTCCAGCTTTTGCGGCGCTGACGGCAATGCTCGCGGAGACGGTTGTCTTGCCAACCCCCCCAGCTCCGCAACACACGATCACTTTTCGTTGCTCGATTATATCAGGCAGATTCATGACGTTTCCTCTATGCTTTGTGTCAGTTCTGAAACTATGTCAGCGAACGCGACGTGCGGTAGGTCCACCACAGGTATCGTTGATGTTGCTTTTAGTTTTGCGACTGCATCTCCACACGCAATCGTCCGCCCAATTCCTATAGCACCAAGAACGTCCTCGTCCTTTAGCTGGGATGCTAGTGCTACAAGCTGCTCACGAGGTAACTTTGCTTCGATGAATTGGTTGACGACAATGGCCCCGACTTTCACACCATCATCTTCAAGTCCCTTTTTGAGTTCTATCCCCTCGGTAATCGCTAAACTCTCAGGTAGGACGACGACAACAGCTGCGGTTTTGTTAGAGTCGCAGAACATACGTTGGCCCTCTTTGAGCGTTTCTGAAACGGCACCATCTCCTAGTGCCTTAAGAAGTATCTCTGGAAGTCCTGTGATGGCTAAGGCGTGTCCTGAAGCAGGCATGTCGACGATGACGAGATCGTGTTCGGTAGATTTTACCTCACTAAGTAGGTGATACAAAATGCCGAGCTCGCGAGAGGATGGTGTGGTGGTAAGCAATTGTTTAAGCGCATTTGACCGCATGGCAGCTTTCGCAAGCGCCTTACTTTTTATTGTCTTTCTGATAAACGTTTCTTGGCCAACGTAGGCAAGTAAAATCATGCCGAATATGTTTTCAGCCACGCGCATCTTCGTGCGTCCGAATTTTCGCAGTCCAAACATCGCCGCTAGTTGAGAGTGGTCATCACCGAAAGCAGATACTTCCGCGACCAGTACGCGCTTTCGTCGGTTGGCTGCAACTTTGGCAAGCGTCGCTACCAGTGTACTTTTTCCCACTCCTCCTTTGCCTGTTACGAGTAAAACACGTTTGTCAAACAACCCCTCCAACACTTGAGGAGTATATCAGTTTGCCCATGACGCCAGCAGTGGCTATCGGGACTATTTACCTAATCAAGTCCATTTGATGATTGTTTTGACATTTACGCGTTACTTGATGCTCGGCAATCGAACTTCTCAAGTTACCAATTGGTTCTGATGCGTTCTAGCCTAGCTTGCGAGACGACTTCCGTCTGGTTAAGACGAAACCGAGTAGGGCAAATGCCAGCCACTGAACAGAACCGTTCTCACTTCGGCAGCCACAACCTCCGTCGAAGTAGCCGCTGTCGCAAGCGTTACCAAGTCCGTTCTTGTCATCGTCTGCTTGGTCCTGGTTTGCATCGACTCTACAATTGTCGTCCGAGTCGAGAATGCTATCGTTGTCTGAGTCATCATCTCTGAAATCAGGTATTCCATCACCATCATGATCCGTCGGTGGGGTTTCTAGCGTTCTGTCGCCAGCCTCGTGTTGGTCGTAGATTCCGTCGCCATCTGCATCCGTGTCGCGAATATCCGGAACGCCATCGCCATCACTATCGATTAGAGCTTCGCCAGCCGCACTTCCAGCGACTTCGTCTATGTCTGATATCCTATCCGCATCAGAGTCGTTGTCCCTAAAGTCGGGGATGCCATCTGAGTCAGTGTCGATGGGTTGTCCCCCCCAACGTTCGGTGACTTCAAATTCATCTTTCGCTCCGTCGTTGTCCGAGTCAAGATCTCGAATATCTGGCGTACCGTCGTTGTCAGTATCTGGCGGGGTGTGAAGAGGTATCGATGAGTCCGGCGAGGTTTCTAAAACGTCTACCAAACCATTCCCACCTACCGGCAAGTTGAAGCTTCCCGTCAAACCAATGTCAAAGTCGGTAGAACTAACGCCACTTTCTCGCATGTCGTAAATTCCGTCATTGTCAGCGTCCGTATCAAAGAAGTCTTCGAAGGAGTCACCATCAGTGTCCCAGTCTTTGGCGGTTGAATCGCAGACCCCATCCGCGGGAGGGTTGTCGACGCAATCGTTTGGCTGACCATCACCTCGGTTGTCGACATCTCGGTAGTTCGCGATGGTATCGTTGTCTGCGTCACCAAACGGCGGAATGTCTAACGGAGAGTCTAGGATATCGACGATGCCGTCGTTGTCAGAGTCGAGATCGATGTTGTTGGGAACGTTATCTTCATCAAAGTCTTCGTAGTCACTTATGTCGCATATGCCATCGCCGTCCGAATCGACGCCATCATTGTTAACGTCTGGAAACGATGGAACAAATAGTCCAGTAACAGAACAGTCGTCGCAATAATCCTGATCTAAGTCGCGACATCTGGTTGGATCATTCGGTGCAATGTCGTTTAAGTCACTGACTCCATCTCCATCGTCATCGCTGTCGGAACTGTCGCATTGCCCATCGGAGTCGAGGTCGACGCCGTCGTTGTAAGGCATGCTGTCAACCATTGGACCAAAACCATCGGTTCCCACGGCACAGTCGTTGCAACCATCACCGTCAGAGTCGCCACAATCGTCTGGATTTAACGGATCACTTTGCAGCGTTTGTAATTCTACATTGTCGTCCACTCCATCGTTGTCGTTGTCTGGGTCGCAGTCGTTGGCAAGACCATCGCCATCAAGATCCGGTGACCAAACGTCTATCAGAGATGGATCTTCTTCGTAGGGCGTGCCCAAAGATGCGTCGTTGAGACACCCGTCGCCATCATGATCGTCGCTGTTAAGATTGCAGATGCCGTCGCCGTTGGTGTCTTCACCATCGTTTGAAGGAGTATTGTCCGGTATTGGGCCAGGCCCATCGACGCCAATTGCGCAATCGTCGCACCCGTCTGCGTCAACGTCTTCACAAATGCTCGAATCAAGAGGTGCCGTGTCGTTAACGTCCAACACGCCATCGTTGTCGTCATCGGAGTCGCAGTCATCCGCAGCGCCATCGCCTTCACTATCCGGAGACCAAACAGTAGGATTAGAATCGATACCATTGTTGCAGCCGTCGTTGTCTAGGTCGTTGTCACCTGCGTCGCAAATCCCATCATTGTCTAAGTCGGGGCCGTCGTTATTGGTAAGTTTGTCTGTCTGATTGCCGAACTGGTCCACACCAACGGCACAATCATCACAGCTGTCAGCATCTGAGTCTCCACAAACGTAAGGGTCCGCCGGCGCCGGGTCGTTAGCATCTAGCACGCCGTCGTTGTCATCGTCCGTATCACAGTCGCTACCTTCGCCATCGCCGTCTACGTCTGGTGAAGAAGCTAATGGGTTGCTGTCGTTGTTGTCCAAACAGCCGTCGTTATCGTCATCGTCGTCGCACTCATCTCCTAGGGTATCGCCATCGTTGTTCCCCATCGGGCTGGAGGGAAACGAATCTTGCGTATCAGGGCAAAGGTCGTTGTCGTCATCGGTGTCGCAATCGTTCCCTTCACCATCGCCATCGGGGTCCGGAGAAAAAGTAATCGGCGCGGGATCGGAGCCGTCTGGACAGCCATCGTTATCGTCATCTGGATCCGTAGCATCGCAAATACCATTTCCGTCTGTGTCCAATCCGTCGTTAGCCGGATTGACGGCGCCAGAGAAGCAATCGTCGCAACCGTCAGCGTCGGAATCCTGGCAAAGGAATGGGTTCAAAGGTGAGCTGTCGATGGTGTCCAATACCCCATCCCCATCGTCGTCGTCGTCACAATGGTTAGCAAGACCATCCGGAGGAGATTCTAAATCTGGTGAAAAGATTAGTGGTAATTCATCGGTCGCATCTGGACAGCCATCGTTGTCATCATCGGGATCTCCAAAGTCGCATTGGCCATCGCCTTCGTTGTCAGGTCCGTCACTCATAATTAAGTTGTCCGGGTTGGGACCAAATCCATCGCTGCCAAGAGTGCAGTCATCACAACCGTCTTGGTCTGCATCTTGGCAAACATTAGGATTCAAATCATCCATGTCGTGAATGTCAGCTACGCCATCGTTGTCGTCATCGTCGTCGCAGTCGTTTCCTTGTCCATCGCCGTCGGTATCGACGGATGCAACGTTTGGAAATGGGTCCACCGCATCCAGGCAACCATCATTGTCATCATCGTTGTCTCCTGAGTCGCACAGGCCATCCATGTCATTGTCAGGTCCATCATTTTGCGGATTGAAATCGTCTTGAGGGCCAAACTGGTCGACGCCTTGCACGCAATCATCACACCCGTCTTGGTCTAAGTCCTGGCAAAGTTTGGGATCGACTCGATTGCCATCGCTTCCGTCTGGGATACCATCGTTGTCGTCATCACTGTCGCAATCGTCAGCATTCATGTCTCCATCGGTGTCGGGAGAGTGTCCGAGAGGTGCGTCATCTGAGCCATCCAAACATCCATCGTCGTCATCGTCAGGATCACCGGCGTCGCAAAGACCGTCTTGGTCGGTATCAAGTCCGTCATCATGGGTCAGCTTATCTATTTCTGGACCCAGGCCATCGGTTCCCACTGCACAGTCATCGCAAGAATCTCCGTCGCTGTCTCCGCAAATATCAGGATCGAGTGAAGCACCCAACGGCTCTTGAGTGTCTGGAACGCCATCGTTGTCGTCGTCTGAGTCGCAGTCGTCTGCTTTTCCATCATTATCGGTATCGCAAGAGAAAATTTGGCTGTTTTGATCGGTGACGTCCAGGCAATCATCGTTGTCGTCATCGGGATCGGTTGCGTTAGGAATACCGTCATCATCACAATCCGTGAACGGATCACCGACGCAGGTTGAATTACACGCGGTGTTGGACTGCTGATGTTGTTGTTGCTCCAGCGACTCCCTATTCGACGAACACGCACCGAGGCAAATGAGCACTGCTAACCAATGTGAGACCCCCGTCATTCTGCTAGAATATCATTCATGAGGTGGGCGGTCTAGGGACCGACGTGCGATACAATCTACACTTCAGCACTAGTGGGATGGCGACCTTGAGAGTGACGCAGCTTCCTGCTAAACAAGAGGATATATGAGCGCTACCAAGATCAAACCAAAAACATTTCTCGATACGAACCTTCCGTTATTTTCTGGTTATCCTTATCAGGTCGCCGATCTATCTGAAAAGACGGTAAAGTTCGGAAGAAAAGAGCTCGAGCTTGCCCTGGTAGAGATGCCAGGTTTGGCCTCCTTAAGAGAGGAATACAAAAACAAATTCCCACTCAAAGGCGCAAAGATCATGGGTTCTTTGCACATGACGATTCAAACCGGCGTGCTTATCGAAACGCTTATAGAACTTGGGGCGGAAGTTAAATGGGTTTCATGTAATATTTTCTCCACGCAAGATCATGCGGCTTCAGCGGTAGTCGCAGGACCTACAGGAACTGCGGCGAACCCCAAAGGGGTTCCGGTTTACGCATGGAAAGGGGAGAGTCTGGCGGAATATTGGTGGTGCACGATGCAAGCGCTCGACTGGGGTGATGACGCTGCCAATTTGATTCTCGACGACGGTGGTGATGCCACGCTCTTGGTTCATCTTGGCGCGGAGTACGAAGCCTCAGGAACCATCCCCGCGGTAAGTACCGCCGACAGTGACGAACACGCCGTCATTCTGGAGCTTTTGCACGCCGTTCGAGCAGAAAAGGGAGACGGCTACTGGACGCCTCTGGCTTCGAAAATTCGCGGAGTGTCCGAAGAAACGACCACTGGCGTGATGAGGCTGTTGGAAAGAGTAGAGGCTGGAACTCTCATGTTCCCAGGCATCAACGTGAACGATAGCGTCACCAAAAGTAAGTTCGACAACGTGTACGGATGTCGTCACTCGTTAGTAGATGCGATCATGCGAGCGACTGATGTGCTCATTGCAGGAAAGAAAGCATTGGTATGCGGTTTTGGAGATGTTGGAAAAGGCTCGGTTCAATCGTTGGTGGGTCAAAGCGCTCGAGTTGCAATTACTGAGATCGATCCCATTTGTGCACTACAAGCGTGCATGCTTGGAATCGACGTAGTGACAATCGATGATTCGGTTGGCGACTTTGATATTTTCGTTACTGCCACGGGAAACAAAGACGTAATCAATCTTGGCCACATGTTAAAGATGAAACACAACGCTATCGTTTGCAATATCGGCCACTTTGACAATGAAATTGATATGGCAGGTCTTGAAGCTCTCGTTGAGAAAGGCGACTGCGAGAAGATCGAAATCAAACCACAGGTGCACGAATTTAAATTCAAAAACACGAAGCACGGTCCAAACGGTGGAGGGCACTCCATTATCGTTTTGGCTGAAGGACGGTTGGTCAATTTAGGGTGTGCCACTGGACATCCTAGCTTTGTAATGAGCGCATCGTTTACGAACCAGGTCATGGCGCAAATCGAGCTGCACAACAATGCAGAGAAGTATGGCAAATCCGTTGTCGTTCTTCCTAAGCACTTGGACGAAAAAGTAGCGAGATTGCACCTTGATAAATTCGGTGCAAAATTGACAAAGTTGAGTGACGTGCAGGCTTCCTACATCGGGGTAGACTCTTCTGGACCATATAAGCCTCACGCTTACAGGTACTAGTCGACTCAGTAACTACCACTGAAGTTTAAGCGCCCAAATGGGCGCTTTTTCTTTTAGGTTGTTTCCTCGTTTAATCCTGCTATCTTAGGGTGTGGTTGCGCTTCGCCTACTACTCGTTTGCTGTGTCCTTTGCATCACTTTAGTGGGGCAGGCAGATGTATCAAACCTAGTCGCTTCAGACAGTAAAACGAGCGAGGACCCTAAAGTCGTAAAAGAGTACTTAGTTAAAAAGGGAGACAACCTTCGGCGAATTGCTAAGCTGCATCACATCTCAGTTGGAACACTCAAACGCTGGAACAAGCTATCGAGAAATAAAATCAGACCAGGAATGTCGCTTAAGGTCTCTCCTTCCGCTGAACAAGCTCCCTCTAAGTTATCCCTCAACTACGTGCTTGGGCATTTTCACCCTCGTGATCATCCCGAGTTTGTAAAGTTGCGTAAGCCTTACAGCGACGGAAAAAATCGTTATCTACGAAAAGAGGTTGCTGACGCCTTTATTCAAATGGCAAAGGCTGCAAAGAAAGATGGCATTCGATTGAGAGTAGTTTCAGCCACTCGTACTTACTTAGAACAAAAACGACTGTGGACGGACAAGTGGGTAGGACGAAAGATTGTCGGTGGAAAAAACTTCTCTAAAATTGCAAACCATCTGAAACGAGCGGAATCTATTTTACGCTACAGTTCTATGCCAGGTTCATCTCGGCATCATTGGGGTACGGACTTAGACTTAAACAGAATCAGCGGTCGATATTTCAGGGAAGGAAAAGGTCTCAAAGTCTACCGATGGATGCAGGCGAATGCTCACAAGTTTGGCTTCTGCCAACCTTACGATCGGAAAAGCGAGAGCCGAAAGTTTGGATATGCTGAAGAGCGCTGGCATTGGTCCCATCGTCCCTCAACGCTTTCGATTATGGGCTTTTTAAATAAGCATTTTAGAGATGCCATGATTTCCGGATTTGCGGGCTCAAAATTTGCGAGTCGTCTTTCGATTAAGAAGCACTACATGTTGTCGATTAGTAAGCATTGTTTGTAGGTGCGTCGCGTTCTTGTTTGGCAAGCATTGCAAAGGTGTGGTCCTTCGGACGGCGAAGTCGTGTCATCAAACGCCCTTGGCGAATCGTTGCAACGAAGCGACCGTGACTTCAGACGTATGAGCTTCGGTGATGCCGTGCATGTAGTTTTTGACCTGCCCTCTGGCGCCAAAGACATTGCGCTCGTGGCATGGGGCTACGACGTTCCTCTGTAACGCCCCGCTGCTTACGTACAGTGGTCAAGTGGGACTGCTTTCTCGCTATTAACGCGTTGCTCAGGCTTTTCTGCTCTTCGACACTAGGTAGGGAGGCAGAAGTGCGCGCGGAACATGGTAGCGAGTTAAAGAAAATGATATTTCTCTGGTATGCGATTACTTATTGTTGCGACCTTACTAACAGCCTGCGCGCCAGACCTGGTTAAACTCGAAGGGGTTCAGACTCCATGGATATTCGCCCACCGAGGAGGTGCGGCCGAAGCACCAGAAAATACGTTGAATGCATTTATGCAATCGGCAGCATTGTCGGAGCAAGTAATCATCGAAATGGACGTGCATTTGAGCAAAGATGGTGAGGTTGTGGTCATTCATGATGCGTCGGTGGATCGCACTACGGACGGTACAGGAAAAGTAGCTTCCATGACGCTGGCGGAATTGAAAGCACTTGATGCCGCTTATTGTTTTTCTCCGGGGGAACCACGGGGGACGGCGGCAGACTGTCCTGCTACCGGCAACGCCAGTGACTTTCCTCTGCGCGGGCAAGGAATCGAAATTCCAACACTGCAAGAGGCGCTGAATACCATCGACGAGAATCGTTGGATTAGTATTGAAGCCAAAAAGATAGAGGTCGTTCCGCATTTGGCCAAGTTAGTAAAAGGACGTGGAAAGGTTATCGTTGGTGCCGAATACGATCCTATCAGTAGGGCGCTTCTGGAAGAACTTCCAGAGTACTCTCAATACATGCCAGAAGAGTCGGCTAGATGTCACGTTATCGCAGGCCTTGCCAAGGGAGATACGCCTTCTTGTCCGCATTATGGTATTTTTGCTTCGCCGAGAACCAGTAGTGGTTTTACACTCGATACTGAAGCGGTAATAGAGCGTTTTCAGCGAAAAGGCATTCGTGTCATTTATTGGACTATTAACGAGGCATCACAGATGAAAGAGCTTGTAAGTCGCGGGGCGGATGGCATCATCACCGATGCTCCTAGCGTGGCGTTGGGGGAACTAACACCATGAGGGGCTTAGTACTTCTAATTCTCTGCGTTTGTGTGACGCATGAGTCCGTCGCCGACGTTGAAGGTTTTGCCAGCAATGGCAAACTGTACATTGGTGGCGGTGCCTCTATGCAACCTTACTCGGGATTCGTTTCTGATACTTACGTAGCAGCGGAAGCGTTCGCATTTGGTGCCCAACAATTTGGAAAGTGGTTTTGGGTTGGTGGGAGACTCGCCGGAAGAGCGGACATTTTATCCCGAAACGATTACAGAAGTGGCTGGCAAGCAGGCAATGGGCTTGGACTTGTTGCTGGATACTTGGTGGGAATTAACCGACGTAAGTTCCATTTTTCGATCGGAGGCTGGCTGCAAGGAGATAGCCGTAACCAACCGCAATACAGATTAGGGGGCCTGCCTATCGGTTCATTTCGACTTAGAATAGGAAGTCTTGATAAATGGTACGGAGTTTTTCGGGTCGCAGATTCTGCTGCATTTGATAGCGAGGGGGCGGTTTCGGCAAAAGTCGGTTTGGGTAAGCAGCTAAACCTCATGACCACGTTCCAAGCGGGGGCGCAGTTCGAAGCACTGTCAAGATCTGCATCGATTTACGGGATCGTCGAAACCCGCAGAAGCAAGAAAGGGTACAATTTGCGCTTTTCCGGCCGGTTGGGTTCTACTTTATCAGACGTTCGTCTAGCAGCCGGTTTTACGGCCTCTGTGGTCTTTTCAAATTGACTGTGACAAATTTTCACATCTTTAAGTGTGAAATCAATCGCAACTGATGACTAATCGCATCAATATCGCGTCCAATTTCTGTTACCGTAATTTTCAGGAGACAACAAATGAACAAAATTATTTTAGCCATCGTAGTACTTCTCGCCACTCCCGCCTGGGCGCAATCTGAGACTTGGGATGTAGTTACCACTACCGATGGAATGGAGTACCGAGGAGTTGTGACGGATAGTGGTGATGAAAACACTATCAAGGTGTTACTTGAGGTTGGTGGTGAAGTTCTCGTAAACAAGGAAGACGTAGTTTCTGTAAAAAAGGAAACAGGTTCGGCAGCTCCCGTTAAACCGACTGCTACGTACCAGGAACCACCAACCCACTTGCCTTCCACTGAAAAGAGAAATGGCTTGGTTGCCAGTCTTCAGATTGGGGCAGCGATTCCGACTGGCGAGTGGAACGATGATTACGCCAAAGCATCTTTTGGAATCGGTGTCGGTGGTCGCTATGAGATGCACCTTGGCCGAAACTTAAGCATCGGCGTTGGTGGAGAGCTTGATTTTCATAACTGGTCGGCAAGAACAGACCTGACGTTTCCAGATGGAACTCCCATTGAGATTGTAGGCACGGCTCGTACGATAGGAGTGATGGCAACAGGTCGTGCCACGCTTCATCTTGGTAAATTTACGCCGTACGTTTTTGCTGGCGTAGGAGCGGATATCAACATCGTTGACGATGAAACCGAATTTAATGGAATGATCATCGGTGGTAAGGATTCCAAAGTAGGATTGGCATTTGAGTTTGGCCCCGGTGCCAACTTCGAGCTTACAGAGAAACTCGCTATTGGAGCGCAAATCACAATACATCCAGCCATAAACCAGATTCTCGACCGAACAGGGTCTCCTAAACTCGGTTACGCGGGAGTTTCAGGCGGACTGTCCTACAGATTCTAATACTTTGGGTTTTGGCTCGCTATTTTCGCGCAAGATGCTAAATATAGAACGTGATTCGTTTTGTATTACTGTTAGTTTTGACAGCTTGCGGGGGCAATGGGGCAGGTCTTGAGTTTGCAGCGTTAAGCGATACAGAAGCCATTGTCGGACAATCAATAGAAGTACCATTACTCGCTCCGGATGCTTCGGCTGGGGCTGAATATTCGGTTGATTCGAACATCTCAGATTTGGCCGAGCGCTCTCGGATTGAAAAAAGGGCCACTGGTGCTGTATTTATCTGGACCCCGGCAGCTAGAGATGTTGGAAGGTGGCAGTTTACGTGGAGAGTTGCCGATGGCAGGCGGGTTGGTTCGCAAGTCACTGAGTTTAGGGTTGTGACTACCACGGCCAGTGAGGGAACCCCACGTTTTGTAGCTCCCCTAGGGGCTGGCACCACACTAGATCTTCAAAGTGAAAGTTGTTTTGAAATCGATATTGATGTTCAAGATGATGATAGTGAACAAGTGGATTTTTCCATCAAAGGTCCCCCCATTGCAGGAGGAGTACTCTCGTCGAGAGGAAGCCACCAGGCTCGCTATCGATGGTGTCCCACACCAGAGCAAGCTGCTCGCAAGTCGCAATATTGGATAAACTTTCAAGCTAAAGATGAAAAGCATGCTCCTGTGACAAAGTCTTTTCTTTTGGTCTTACGTCGTGGGCTTGAGGGGAGTTGTCCGGGGGAGGCGCCCTTGGTTGATTTTTCTCCTAGCGACAGAACTACCGTTCGAGCCATCGAGGTTGATATTGATGTTGTAGACGATCTGGGAGTTCAGCCTCCTGTGGTTTACTACGGGGTTGGCCAAGACCAAGGATTTGCTATCGACAAGTTGTTTCAGATTCCAACGGAGCTTTCTTCCGGCGATCCTTCCACTGGAGTATGGCGAGCGGAGATTCCTAATCCCAACGTGGATTTGCTGCCTGGAGATAGTGCGTCCGTGCACTTTTACGTTTCTGTTGAAGATAACGATGATGCCAGTGGCGATTGCGACCATCGAACCATCGCTGGTCCGTATGAATTCACGGTAGAAGTGCCCCTTGTTAGTGACGTTGCCGAGTCGTGCGAAAGCTGCCAGGCCGACGCTCAATGTGGAGGTGACACCGATCGATGCATCTGGCTTCCCTTAGTCAACGGTTCTTTTTGTGCCGATTCGTGCAGCTCACAAAGTTGCGCAAGTGGCTACACTTGTCAGTTAGTAAGCAGTGTTGATGGCGCCTTCGACGAGCAGTGCTTACCAGATGATGAAACCTGTGCGGCACCTTGCATCGCAGACAGTTATGAAGACAACGATAGTATGGATGAAGCACCAATCATAGGCATTGAGTCGTTAGCCCTAACAAGCTGCCCCGCGGGAGCGACCAACGATGAGGACTGGTTTGCGATATCGGTACAGTCGGACTCGCAGATAAGTGTGCTTATTGATGGTAATGGTCAAGCTGACCTCGACTTGGAGCTTGTCGACCTCAACGGTAATTCCGTCCAACTTTCAGAATCGACAACGTCTTTTGAGTACGTGGACAGTTGCGTTCCTGCAGGCGACTATTTTATTCGCGTTTATTCGTTTTCCGTTGGTTACAGTGATTACGAATTGCTGACTGATATTGCGAGCGCCACATGCGACTAGTAGCTCTGTTGGTTTGTGTTGTTTCTTGCTCGAGCGGGTCTAAGTCTGTTGTAAAAGACTCGGTGCTTGAGAAGCTGAGAGTTGATAGTTTTGGCCCGGAATCGATAGTTCCTGGAACGAAAGCGTTGGTAACAGGCGACGGGTTTGTGAGCGAAAGCTTTGGAAAGATGACACTGGTCATAGAGGTGAGTGGCGAGGCCATCACTTTAGAACCTGAGTTTGTAACTCGCAATCAACTAGCAGCGGAGATCACCGAGCAAGTTGTAGAAAAGCTCGGAAACTCAACGACGGTGTCGGTGAGGGTTATCGCAACAAGCTACCTTAACGGACTGGATTACGAGAGTGCAACGCGGCAAGTCGCCGTTGCCGCATCCACTACTATCGTTCCGCGGATAGAGACTATCGAACTACAAGCCCTCACTTTTGTGGGAGACAATATCGCGGTATCTGGTCAAAACTTTCTGATATCGGATGGCGAAGGCCAGACCGAGGCGGTCGTCAGCGGCTGCATGCGGATTGGAACCCTTTGCGAGCAGGTTACGACAAGCATTCCACTTGTCCCGTCAAGCCGAAGCGTCGGAGTATTCGCCATTCCTCCCGAGCTAACGGGAATCTATGAAGGAGACTTCGAAGGAGAGATTTTCCTACGTAACCGTTCTTCCTACGGAGACACATCAGGTAGCAGCAAGTCACTCAATTTTTCGATGAGCGAAGCAATCTTCGGCGATGCAGACGGTAGCGCCGCGTCACTGGGGCAGTTCTGGAGTTTTAGTGGTGGTGGTTTTCTTCCGCAAAGCCCCAACAGCAGTACGGTAATAGAATTCCAAGGCACCGTTAACGGCGTAGCCGAGCAGCTGGTGCTTGTTCCGGAAGTCGCTAATGGCAGGTCCGTTCGGTACTTGATAAACGAAAGCGATATCCTAGACAGCTTGGTCGATCTTCGTGGGGCCGGGGGCACGCTACAAGGTGATTTTCGCCTCGTGGTATCCTACAACAGTGAGCAAGTAGTCACTTCAAGCAAAAACGTCACCTTGATTGTATCGCCAATAAAGCAGGTCGTTTATTTAAATTTTACGCAAGGCTTTCACGAGAGCTTGCGTTATTTTGGCATCGATATCGCTGAACTAGAAATCCGGGAGTACGTTGCACAGGCGATGGTCCGGCACTATGAAGGGATCAACGTCGACGTGAGAATTGCCCCCCCTTCCGATACGGCGCTGTACACTACTATAGAGATTACTGGTGCCGACCCTAATGGTCTTTCATTGCTCGGTCATGATAACTCCCCTGGAAAAGACGTAGGGAATGAACGACTTTTTGACAACGTAGGTGGTGTCAACGCGCAAACGCAACAGGATGGGTTTCCTGGGTATGGTGGAATATTCATTGAATCGCTACTCGGATTCTCGTTTCATCCTGGCAACCTGACAGAAACGCTCGACGGAGCTAACCCCTTATTTGATGAAATATTTGACGAATTCCGCACCTCCCGCGGAGGCCAAGAGTTGGAGACAATCCCGACAGAAATTTCCGTTGAAGGTTGCGCGTCGGCTAAGTCGCGAACGGAGAAAGCAACTTGCAGTATCGCGATGCTAGGAGAGCTAATTGCAGCCACCGCCAGCCACGAACTTGGGCATGCTTTGGGGCTTGCCCAACCGTTTGATTCAGGATTTCACAACGAAGGGGATGAACCGGGGCGAATTATGGACAGTGCTGGTAACAGGGACTTCATGGAGCGAATCGGTCTTGGGACCACACCAGTCTTTTGCGAGTCTGCGTTTACGTACCTCCGCGATATCTTACCTGGTGAAGCCGCTGAAACTATCGTCCGACCGCACTGTGATTGAAGTGACTTTTAGGCGCTGCAATCCGTCTCGTGGGGGAAGTGAGAAGTTGTCGTACATTTTCCTGCAAGGTAGGCAACTTTTGTGATATAAAAAACTGTATGGGGTTCACGCTATGAGATTACAGCAGCTTATCAGCTCTGGTACTAGTGCGGTGGGGGAAGATTGGTTATACCGCTTGCGAAGCCGCAAGGTCATCATCCCCTTATTTGTCCTGTTCGTTTTACTCATGATAGCGGTGGTGACCCTCAAAGTGGTGGGACCGCGTTTGGTACGCTCGCATGTCCTTCCAAAGCTGGAAGCAAAGTGTCGGTGCACGCTCACCGTGGGAGAAATTAATGTGGGGATTGGCTCGGTGGAGTTGGTGAACAGTGATGCCAACTTCGGGGAGTGGGGTAGCGCAAAGATCAGCGACATTACTGCTCACGTGTCGTTCCTGCAGCTGGTAACTGGTAATATTAAACTTTCGGAAATTGACGCGGGCCATATCGACCTGCAAGCCGATTCTGACTCGATGAGCGGTGGTAGCAGCACTCCCAAATTTCTTGGGGCTGGTAGTGGTGAAGAGTCGAAGCAAACCCCGGTCGTTCGAATCCGCCGGGTTCGCGTCTTCCATAACAACGGTAAGTATCCGGAGATCGAAGCCGCAGGTATCCTTGCGCAACGACGTGCCGACGATGTGATTGTCGGACAAGCCAGAGAAATAAAACGCGGAATGCACGTTGCCAGCGACGTGAGTGGTACGCTTTCCAAAAGAATTTCCAAGGAGTGGGAGTTTGATGTGGCTGGTGGGCTGACCCGAGGAGGAAAGTGGGGCGCGTCAGGTTGGATTTCTCCAGGATGGATTCTTCGGGGCGGAACCGTAACATTTCAAGATTTACCCCCTGCATCGCTTTGGGCACGAATTGATGACGTCTTTGGTTCTGAGTCGTCTGCAAAGTCGCTAAGTGGCGTGCTGCATGTTGATGGTCAAGCTCGTGAGTGGCTTGTGACCGGTGATATCGAAGCTCGTGGTGTCCGACTTTTTCACAAGTCGTTGGCTGCCGACCCCGTTCAAATCGAAGTCGCCAATGCTGAATTTTCCCTGAAGAGAAACGGCAACGAACTTACTTTAGAGAGGGCCAATGTACAAAGCAAAGAACTTGAGTTTGATGCGGTAGGAACAGTCGTCTACGGTAGCGAACAAGTGAACAAAGGGCAGCTGTCCGTCACCCTACCAAAGACGAAGTGCCAGGATGTCATCGACTCTCTCCCTACCGGGCTTGCTCCTGCGATGAGAGGTTTCAAATTGGACGGCGAGTTAGATGGCTCTCTGTCTCTTTCTTTTTCTCGCGACGATATTGAAAATGCAAAGCTTCGTGGAGGAGTAAGTATCGATAATTGTCAGATCGTTTCTGCTCCTGCGCACGCAAGTAAAGAAACGCTGTTTAGCGGGTTCGAATACAAACCGTACAAAAGCGAGCGAACCATCAAGATGAGCAAAGACGAAGAAAGCTATACTTCTTTTCGTCGGATCTCTTCGAATTTCAGAAATGCGGTACAGACCACGGAGGATCCTAACTTCTTGAAGCACAACGGTTTCCCACGAAACTTGGATCATGCTCTGATGGAAAACATTAAGAGAGGTAAGTTTGCTTACGGTGGGTCAACGATTACCATGCAGCTCGCACGTATGCTGTTTCTGGGGAGAGAGAAGACCATTGCGCGGAAAGTTCAAGAGCTTTATTTCACCTGGTACCTTGAGAGAACTCTAAACAAGCGAGAGATTATGGAGCTTTACGCCAATACCATTGAAGTCGGCCCAGAGATGTTTGGACTTCACGAAGCGAGTAAGCATTACTTCGGTAGGTCGCCAAGTAACTTGTCGCTAAATCAAGCGATATTCATCGCGACACTTCTGCCAAACCCGGTAAGACGTCATAAGCAGTTTTGCGACCGAAAGATTTCGAAATGGACTGAAGGAAAGATCGAGCGAGTGATCGATCGCATGTACGACTCCGAAATGATAGACGACTTGCAACATGAAGAAGCGATTGATCAGTCTATTTACTTTAGGCGAGGTAAAGAGGATGAAAAATGTTCCGTCCATACTGCTAAGTAGTATCTTTGTATTTGGATGCAGCGCGCGTGAAGTAGCGCCAAAAGCTCCTGAAGAAGTGGACCTCGATCCAGCGCCGAGTAGTGGAGCCGTTGTGGTTCCAGAAGTTACTCCCAAGGAGCCAGTGGAGCCCCTAGCAGAACCGTCAAAGGTTGTGGTGGCAGAAGAGCCGCCCAAGGTTGTGGTAGCAGCTCCACCAACACCTGAAGAGGAGAAGGAGCATCCGACGGTAGTTCGTGACGACCAACCGCTGTCGGAGAAAGATTTCAACTCCATTCTCATCAAGAAAAGCTCATGGGTCAGAGTTTGGCCTGCGCCGGATGCACCACCCTTGGGGACGATCTCAAAGGGAACTCGAATAGCCTACAAGTCTCATGTTAAGAACGAGACTTGCCCACGCCCTTGGCTAGAAGTGTCTCCTCGGGGATGGGTTTGTGAGCGATACCAATTTAGTAGGCTGAAACCTACTGGGCCGAAAAGACGTGCTCCTCGCGCACTTCCGGGGGAATACGGACTGTCACGAGGCGGTTCTACGTTTTATCCTAACAAGAGGTCTGCGGAAGCTAGAGAGAAAGGCCGAAGTTCGGCTGGTGATATGTTCAAAAGAATAGGCTCTTTCACCGCGACGGATGGAACCTACTTTTGGAGAACCCAGAGAGGCGAGCTTATCTCTGAAGAGCAAGTGCGAAAGCTCGGCGGTAGTAAGTTTGAAGGAGGATGGCTTGGAGTTGTCGAGGGGACTCACTCTGCTTTCGTCGTAGGACGGAACCCGCGTAAAAAGGTGCCTTACTTCAATAGCGCTGAGACCTCGCGAGCGGGAGGAAAGCTTAAGCTGAGAGAGATGGTAAAAATTTCTGAAGCCGATTGGCAAAGCAGAGGCGAGCGAGTGCGTTTAGCTTCCGGGCGCTACGTCGAAACTAAAAACATTAGACTGATTGAGATTATTTCTCCTCCGGTTGGCGCGACTGGCAAATGGGTTGACGTCAATTTAGACACCCAAGTGGTAGTTATCTATGACGGCCCCGTGGCACGATACGCGACTTTGGCTTCCACGGGGAAGGGGAAAGACGCCACTCCTACGGGACTCTATCGGGTGACAAGGAAGAAGCCTCATACGACAATGGTCAGCGATCGCTCAAAAAGTCAAACCTACAGTGTGTCGGTGCCTTGGGCCGTTTATTTCCACGAAGGCTACGCTTTTCACTCGGCATACTGGCACAACAAATTTGGCCAGAAGCGCAGCCATGGTTGTATCAATTTGGCACCCAAAGACGCTTTGCTCTTGTATCAGGAGTTAGGCCCTGGAGTTCCTGTCGGATGGCATTCCGCTTACAGTCACGATACTCGCCCTGGAGCGTTTGTAAACATTCGTGAACCATCGAAGGCGTTAGCCCCGGTAGTACCTGCTCAGGGAGCCGCTGACGCCCCTGCTGCGACTGTACCGGCCGCCTCACCAACTCCAGCCGTAGTACCAAGCAACTAGCGACAACTTTGAGAATTAACCCTTGCTCGATCGCAAACTGCAAGCTATCTAGCACTGATGGTATCGTTCGTATTTGGTGTGCTGCTACCAATAGCAGTCCTTCTTGTCTATCAATTCGTAGGCTCTACCGAAGCTTTCTATACAATTCTCGGTGCGTTATCTGTGGGAGTCTGCCTCATTCTTTTTGAAATTGTGACGGAGCAAAAACATAAGCGAACCACCCAATGATTGAAAAATGACTTCCTGAGTGGGAAAGTATCGGCAAATGGCTAGCGATATTTCCAACGAAGCTAGGGCCGCCATGCGGCAGAGCGATACTTTTGATCTTCACATTGATACTTTTATCCCCATGAGACTTTGGGGCTACAACGTAACAAAGGAACATGGCTTAGGACTTTTGAGGGGACGATTTGGAGGTCATCTCGATTTACCGAGGATGAAAGCCGCAGGTCTCGATAGTGCCATGTGGTCGGTGACTACCAATCCTTTTAGATCTTCCAAAGGACGACAGAAGACCGTTGAAAAAAACTTTGTTGCACTTCGCGAGAAACTGGAGCAGGGCGGTGTAGTAATTGCCAACAATTATGAGAGTTACATGGCTGCGAAAAGGAATGGCAACCATGCGGCATTGCTTTCGATACAAGGGGGAAACGCGCTCGACGCACTTACGACTGATGGTACGCTGCCAGATCCTGACCTTATTAGAGTTACGCTTGTTCATCTCACTGATTCGAAAGTTGGAAAATCCTCGAGTCCGTTTCAGCTGAGAAAGCAACCCGAAGCTCTCACCGACGTTGGTAGGAACTTAGTAAAGCGTCTTAACGACGAACGAGTATTCGTTGACCTTGCTCACATCTCCAAACAGGGGTTTTGGCAGGCGTTAGAAGTCCATGATAAGACGCAGCCATTTTTGGTCACTCACACAGGAGTTGATGGGGTGAAAAAGCACTGGCGAAATTTAGATGATAAGCAAATCAGAGCGGTCGCAGCTAGTGGTGGAACGATAGGAATAATTTTTTCCTCACTGTTTCTACGTCCCAAAGGTCGGAAGAATACCGCAGAGATTGTCGTCGACCACATGCAACATATTATCGACGTTGTAGGCGAAGATTTTGTTTCTCTGGGGAGTGATTACGATGGGGCAATTACTCCCCCTAAAGGACTACGTTCTGGTGACTCCTATCCGTTGCTTGTACAAATCATGCTTGAACGAGGATGGAAAGAAGGACGCATCGAAAAAGTCCTGGGAGGAAATTTCTTGCGGTGCCTTCGTGAGCTCAGGGGGTAACGAATACCGTGCTTGCGCGCCGAGAGATTTAAGATTGACTTCTCTCGGTGGTTCATTCCCCTTCTATTCCTACCTGCAGATTAACGCCGATTTTTTTTGTGGCAATTACCGTTGCTGCTTCGTTTTTTACCGATATTAGGTATGTTCCTTCGGCACTATTTTCAAAGTGTCCTGGGAAGCTAAATCGACCATTGGCAACGGTGACGTTATGAGTTACCTCTTTCATTACACTCAACTCAGCGGTTGAAAATGGCCCTACGGACTCTTCTGGTAGGAATTTGATGCTTACAGTAAGGGGCCCAAGTTGCTCCGTATGGAGAGAACAATATATACGTTCGAACGGGGCGAACGATGTCGTAGGATGTTTTATGTCTTCTGCCGTTTCCCAGGATCTTGGTTCCGCTCTGTAACAGGTCATTTTTGACTGTTGTTTATTTTGTGCGATTTCCTGCACCGGCGTGACTGGTAGTGTTGTGGCGGGATTCTGGTTCTTATCCTTGTTACCGCATCCCAAGGATGTGGCAATGACCAGTAGTGCTAGCTTTTTCATGTCTTTTAAATAAACGCTTTTGATTCAAGATTGTTCCTGTAAATTTAACAAGAGTCGCAAAAAAGAGAGGACCTAGTGGCCCTCTCTTTTCCCTCTACAACTATGCGACTAGCTATTGGATGCGTTGGAATGTAATGCTTCCTAGAGGAAATGGTTGTCCATTAACCACAAAGCCTTGATGAAACTCGATTGGTTGTTGTGGGGATGTCACGGCGTTAGCAGAGGTGTAGAAAGTCCCGCTGTCAGTACCTGCATCAAGTACTCGCAAATCGGCGTTGACAGAATCAATCCACCCATTCGCGCCACATAGATCAAGTCCACTTACACCAACGAACCAATCCGGACTCGGCGCGACCATGGTGGATAGTGTCACAACAGAAAAGTTACCTTGTATATCAAACTCAAGTGAGGTTACCCCAGGGGAGTCAACCGGTCCGCTACCTTGAAGTACTTGATTCGCGCCATTTAGACTTTGTATTTCAGCGGCAAGAGGAGCTGGAGATCCTGTTTCTGCCATTACCTTCACCCCGTTGGAAGCTATAACGCCAGTGTCCCAGATGGTTACGCCAGCATTATGAGTTGCCCCGATTAGCGGCGACCAGTGTGGATTTGGAACGTTACTAGGATTCCATGTAAAGTTGGCTGTGACGCGGTATCGAGCATCTTGGTCGCAATTTGCAACTGGCGGCGGCGGTGGATTAGTAGAATCGCAGACGGCAGTATAGTCGCCGCAGCAATCGCCAAATCCGGAGCATTGGTCATCGCAGTAGCAGTTGCCGCTGGCAGACTGACCACCACAGCTAGCCACACAAGAGTCGGAGGCTGGTGGCGGTGGAGGAGGAGGAGTAGAAGTACAAACCGCGGCAAAGTCGCTACAGCAGTCGCCAAATTCGGCGCATTGGTCGTCGCAGTAACAGTTTCCGCTAGCAGACTGACCTCCGCAACTAGCTACGCATGAGTTAGTGGCAGGAGGTGCTGTGGCATTGCAAACCTCGTCAATATCCGCGCAGCAATCGCCGAAGCCAGCACATTTATCGTCACACCAACAGTCTCCATCAGAGGGGCCACCGCAGAAGTCATCTGCTCCGGACTGGCACGAGCCAGCTTCGAGTTCGGAACCTATACGTTCGGTTCTTTCATTTTCGATTTGTGTTTGGCAGCTGGTGAGCCCAGCGACTAACACTGCCAACAAAATATACTTAGAATTTTTCACGATTTTTACCTTTGCTATTTGAGAGTGGCTCTACGGCCGCAGAATTTTCTTATCTGCGACTTACTAGCAGTGGGATTTTTCGCTGTCTACGTTCAGTGTATTAGAATGTTTGAACTGGATCGTTTCGTTTTTGTTGATGCTAGGCTGGGTAAATTTTTTTAGGGCTAATTATTACAGTTGGTTACATTGTTTCAATAGACTATGTTGAACCGTAGTTTCATCATGCGATTGGGTAAATTTTCAGTCCTGTGGATCTGTCGAGCGGCCGAAGTTGAATAGTCGTTTGGTCTATTTTGGATCGAAAACGCCACGGCCTATGGAGTAATGGCGGAATCCCAAAGCTGTGGTGGTCTCTGGATTCCAGATATTTCGCCCATCAAAAATCGCTTTGCTACGCATAGACTTTGCGACTCTTTCGAAGTCTGGTGTTCTGAATTCCTTCCACTCCGTGACTAATGCGAGGGCGTCGGCTCCTTCTGTGGCAGAGTAGGGGTCGCTGCAGTATTCGATATCAGGAATTTCCTGTTTTGTATTGTCCATTGCTTCTGGGTCATAGGCTGAAACACTTGCTCCAGCTGCGACCAACGACTTTATCAAAACTAAGGCTGGGGATTCTCGAATGTCGTCTGTTTGCGGCTTGAAGCTTAATCCCCATACGGCGATCTTTTTCCCTTTCAAATCTCCGAAGTGTTCACTGATTCTAGAAAAAAGTACTTTCTTTTGACGTTCGTTAGCTTCTTCTGCCGCTCGTACCACATCCACCTGTAAGTCGTTTTTTCTCGCGGTATGAATCAAAGCGCGAATGTCTTTTGGAAAACAAGAGCCTCCAAAGCCAGGCCCAGGAAATAGAAATTTTGGACCGATTCGTGGGTCGCTGCCAATGCCAACTCGGACTCTTTCGATATCTGCACCAACGGCCTCCGCTAACTGGGACAACTCATTCATAAAGGAAATTCTGGTGGCAAGCATGGCGTTGGCTGCGTACTTTGTCAGCTCCGCAGACGTTGGATCCATGATTTGGATTCGATTGCTCGTCCGGACAAACGGCGCGTAAAGCTGCTTGAGCACTTCGTCGGAGCGTTCGTTCTCTGTACCGAGGATTACTCTAGCAGGTTTCATGAAGTCGTTTATGGCATCGCCTTCTTTCAGAAATTCAGGGTTGGAGGCCACTGCGAATTCTTGCTTCGTTTCTGCTGAAACAAGTTTTCGAACAAGTTTGGAGGTCCCCACTGGCACAGTACTTTTCGTTACGATCACGGCCCAAGATTTGAGGTTCTTTCCTATCTCACAAGCTGCGGACTCCACGTACGATAGGTTGGCGCTGCCATCTTCCGCTTGCGGAGTGCCCACGGCGATGATGATGACTTCGGATCCGTCCATCGCCCACCCGAGGTCCGTTGTAAAAGACAGACGATCCAACTTTGCGTTTCTGTTGATCAGCTCCGCAAGGCCTGGCTCGTAGATGGGAACGCCACCATTGTTTAGAAACTCAATTCTTTTCTCGTCGATATCTACCAAACGAACGGTGTTGCCAAACTCGGCGAAACCCGCGCCTGCTACGAGACCCACGTATCCAGTTCCAAGTACCGTGATTTGCATAGCGGCACCGTATCATCAGATGCAGGTCTTTGGTATCGAAGAACGTCACCGATCCGACCGGCATTCATTCTTCGAGGGTGGTAGGCTACTTGCGATGAAGGACTTTTCCACGGCGACCTCACGGTGGTTCACAAGCCAGCTAGGCGCGCCGACAGAGGTTCAAAATCGAGGTTGGGAAGCCATAGGTAACAGCAACCATACGCTTTTGATTGCGCCCACTGGGTCAGGAAAAACCCTGGCGGCATTTCTTCATTCAATTGATGAGCTTTTGAATGAAGCCCACGACGGAATTCACACCATCTACATCTCGCCACTCAAGGCCTTGGCCATGGACATCGACAGAAATTTGCACGTTCCGTTGACGCAAATTGAAGGCGGTAAAAATATTTCGGTAGGGATTCGAACGGGAGACACCTCCCAGAGTGAGAGGGGCAAGCAACTGCGGAAACCTCCCAATATATTGGTGACTACGCCAGAATCTCTGTTTTTAATTCTGACCTCAAAAGCACGGCATAACTTGGCTGGCGTAAAACGGATTATCGTTGACGAGATACATTCGATAGCTTCTTCCAAACGCGGCGCTCATCTTTCATTATCCCTTGCGCGGGTTGATGCGCTTGCTGACGTTAAGCCTCAGCGAATCGGTTTGTCCGCTACTGTTGCTCCTGTCGAAGAGGTATCTCGGTTCTTGGTCCCCACAGGAGAAGAAGTTACAATTATTGATTGTAGTGCGGAGCCGAACGCGGATGTGCGCGTGGTGTGTGTGGCGCGGAATATGAGTAAACCGTTACGTGACCTTTCGGCGGAGAAGCAAAAGAACAACCAAGAGCTAGGGATGTGGGCTTTGCTTGTACCGCATATTGCAGAGTTGGTGATGGCCAACCGATCCACGATCGTCTTCGTCAACAGCCGAAATTTATGTGAAAGGCTGACAGAGATGCTTCGGGACCACATAGATCACGCTCTGATTCGCTCGCATCATGGCAGCTTGTCTCACCAAGAAAGACAACAAACAGAAGACGCACTTAAACGGGGGCAGCTTCGCGTCATTGTCAGCACTAGTTCACTTGAACTAGGTGTGGATATGGGAGCGGTCGATTTGGTGATCATGCCCGACAGCCCACATTCTACGGCAAGTGCCCTGCAACGGATCGGCCGTGCCGGTCATTCGGTGGGCAAGACGAGCAAGGCGGTCTTTCTTCCGAAGCATAGGGGACAGCTTTTGTCGTTAGTAGCTTTGGTAAAAAGTGTAAGAGAGGGGCAGGTGGAACAACTTTCTTGCGTAAAGAATGCGTTGGATGTGTTGGCGCAGCATATCGTTTCGATGGTTGCACTGGACTGTTTCGATGTTGATGAGATGTTTTCTTTGGTGAGAAGTTCGTTCTGTTACTCGAGAATATCAAAGCAAGCTTTCTGTTCTGTTTTGGACATGCTTGACGGCAAGTACCCTGATACTGTTTTCTCCGACATTCGATCACGCATCTTTTGGAACCGAGAACAGCGAACGATAGCGGGAAAACGAGGCGCCCAGCTTTTGGCCGTTGCCAACGCAGGGACGATTCCGGATCGTGGTCTTTATCCCGTTCATCTCGGGGATGGGGGACCTCGTATCGGAGCTTTAGATGAAGAAATGGTGCACGAAATTTTGCCGGGGCAGGTCTTTACTCTCGGCGCCGCTACGTGGAGGGTCGAATCGATTAATCGAGATCGAGTGATTGTCAATCCAGCGCCAGGCGTTCCTGGCAGACTACCATTTTGGCGTGGCGATGGACCATCTAGAAGTTTTGGAATGGGGGAGTTAATCGGACGAGTGGCGGGGGAGCTATCGGTTGACAACGAGGCTGATTGGTTAAAGGACCTCGGATTTGATGAGCATGCGATAAATAACACAATCGAATTTGTATCTGAACAGGCCGCCTGTAGTGCGATGCCTACTGATAGACGCGTGGTAGTCGAAAGGTTCGAAGATGAGGTGGGAGAAGGACGAGTAGCCATACTTACTCCTTACGGTCGCGCTTTTCACCATACCTGGGTGATTTATCTCAAGTCCGCGATTCCAGAATTAAGTAAATCGTCAGCGCAAGTTGTCTGGGATGACAACGGCATCCTTATGTCCTTTGCCGGTTGCCTGAGTGCTAGCGTAAGTGTTTTCTTTCCTTCTTCTGCAGAACACATTCGAGAAGATATAAAAAATGCCGTTGCGGGCTCTGCACTTTTTGCGAGTGTTTTTCGAGAAGCCGCGGGGCGTTCACTTTTACTTCCTAAGCACCGAGTAGGGAAGCGCTCGCCCTTGTGGCTTACGCGGTTACGGTCGCAAAGGCTTCTCTCTGTGGCATTGGGGTATCCTGAGTTTCCTCTCGTAGCAGAAACGTACAGAGAGATACTTCAAGAAAAGTTAGAGGTTGAAAACTTTGAGCAGTTCGTGAGCAAGCTTTCTTCGAGACAAATAGAGATTCAAGACTTTGATGTAAAGAAACCGTCTCCGTGGTGCCGAGGGCTTCTTACCGCATTCACAGCAAGCTTTCTTTATCAGGGGGACGTGCCTGCCGCGGAGAAGAAGCTTGCAGCTTTGCAAACGAACTCAAAGCTGCTTGAGGAGTTACTAGGAGTTGACCCGACTTTTACGCCGTTGTCGGCATCTGCAATCGAGGAGTTTGAGGCGTTAATCAGACACCAGGGGAGCTGGCGCATAGAAGAGCCAGCAGATTTACGCGATTTGCTACTTCACCTCGGGGAAATGACCTACGCAGAGTTGCATACGTACTATGATGTAAAGCGAGAGCTGGTTGAAGCAGCCATTAGAGATAACTTTGTTTCCAACGTGGTGCTTGGCGGAGAAAAATACGTAGTTTCCGCTCATGAAAAGCTGCTTTATGAAAATCGAGACTTAAAGCAAATTGTGGGTAGGTACTCTCGTACTCATGGTCCTTTTGCCCCTCAAACCGTAAGCACTAGGTTGGATGCGTCTGTGGCGGCGGTTACAGAAGCGCTAGACGCAATGGTAACTTCCGGCCAGCTGGTACTAGCAGGTTTTACGCAGGGAGCAGGCGCTAAGTATTGCGACGAAGGCGTTTCGAAGCGACTGAGACGGGTGGAGGTCGAGAAACTTAGAAATCAGATCCAACCCGTATCTCACTCTCAATGGTGCTTGTTTTTAGCCCAATGGCACGGGGTACTTACCAAGTCCAAGACATTGGAAGGTGCGGTGTCTCAATTGCAGGGGATAGCGCTGCCACTACTTGAACTTGTAACCGAGATTCTTCCCGGCCGGGTTGAGGGGTTCAGCAGTCAAATGTTGGAACGCTCCATCGCCAGAGGAGACGTAGTTATCGTTGGCGCTGGTGGCAAAGGGAAGGATGTAAAGGTCCGTCTCGTTTTACGAAGAAATGTGGATGTGGCGGTGCATGAACCGCTGACTCCAGCCGAGCTGGAGGTTTTGGAGGTGATAAAGCGTTTAGGGGCGGCGTTTTGGGTTGAGGTTCAAGGAGAGCTCCCCAAGCAGCAGTCAAAGAAATTTGAGAACGCTTTGTGGAATTTGGTTTGGAAGGGCTTAGTAGTCAACGATACGCTTGAACCACTTCTCAACAAGGCTAGCGGCAAGAAGAACGCTGTGCCGACGGGCCGTTGGTCATTCGTCAAGAAAAGTAAGAGAGAGATGGTTGAGGGGATCCATTATGATGCGATGCAACTTGTTGACTGTTATGGTGTAGTTTGTAAAAAACATTCGAAGCATCACGGAGTTCCCGTACGCCCGACGTTCGCGGTGTATGAGTCAGCGGAACGTTTGGGGAAGCTTAGGAGCGGTATATTCGTCGAAGGTATTGTTGGTCTTCAGTACGCAAGTGTTGATGCGATTAACGTGTTAAGGGGGCCTTCGAAAGGAAACGTATGGGAAGTTTCCGCGTTCGATCCCTGTCAACCCTTTGGAACTTTTCTTCCATGGGGGGAAGAGCACAAGCATATTAAAAAAGCCCTTGGTGCCCGAGTGGTTTTTGTAGATGGCATTCTGGCTATTTATAGAGTGAAGTCCAAGTGGTCCATTTTTGTTACCCCTGACTCTAGTGAATTCGCAATGGCTATTGAGTTTTTGAAAGAGGGCGCGCGAACTAATTTACTAGTTCGAAAAATCAACAACAAGCGAGTAGGTAGTTCGACATTTAAGAATAAGCTTATCGACTATGGCTTTGAAGAGACGTACGATGGGTTGGAGTATCAAGCCCACTAAAAAAGCCAGAATGGCTTTTTCCCTGCAAATAACACGTCGTACTCGACCGAGCTGCGGTCGCTGAAAGTTACCGCCTGATAAAATCCACGAACTGGTTCGCCTGACGCTGGAGAAACTTTCGAAACTTCTCCAGGAAATCGAGCAGCGGTGGTTCCAACAACGTCACAGTTAAGCAAATACCAGTCGCAGCCGAATAGTTTTGTTCCTGACGTTGTATTGGATTGGTTATCGTAGGGTACAAAGATCACTGTCAAATCTTGCTCTGCGGCCAGGTACTCCGGCATTTTTTGAATTTCGGCAATTCCTTTTTGAACGCTCGCGAACGCTTGGCGATTTTGCGTGATGGAAACATTGAGCGTCCCATCACCATTTCGACTTTTCAGTTCTTTCAACTGGATTTCTAGCTCGTTTGATTGCTTTAACAGAGACGAGTGCGTACTTCGTAATTGAGCAACATCACTGGATGATTGTGAAATTAGTCCTGGTTTTACCCACGTGTTGTCGACAAAGTAAAAAACAGTTTTGGCCATGAAACCTACTACGCCGACTAACACGAATATGAGAACCATTACTCCGAGCGTTTTGTAGGAACTTACCAGCACTTTCGACATTGTCTGAATATGCCGGTGTAAAGGCTCGATGGCCAGCAGTAAAACTGTATATTACGCCGCTGGCCGGCTCGAGCTCACCGCAAGTTCTTGATTCGGCATATCCGGAAGTGATGGATTCGGAAATTTCTCTTCAGATTCAGACTCTTGGTGATCTCTGGTTTCCCATTTTCCAGAGTCTAGCGTGCAGACCGCGAGTATTGGTAATAAACCGTAAGTCACGGGAAGACTGAAGGCCATAGGAATGAAGTCCCAAAATTTCGCCGGTTCAGTTTTCCACGTACGAAGACGGTGGAAAATACCGAATGCTAGAACGCCGACAACATGCAAACTCATGAAGGTCCAAAAGGAACCATCAAGCATCGCCTGAGCGATTAGAATCGGATACGTCACAAAAAGAACGAATACCGAGTAGTAACAAATTGCTACCACAGGATGGATTCTCCAAACGTGCGAGAAACTGCCGAAGTAGTCGATAAAGTTTGAACGTCGCCATCTCAGCTGTTGTGAAAAGTACGGCAGGAGCTGGTGCGGCGCCGCTGTTTTGCAGATAGCATCGCAAGTCATCGTTGTCTCGTAGCCGGCTTTGATGATTTGCCGGGTTAAATATCGATCTTCGCCGTACTTTATTGCTACGCCCAAGACATTTCGATTTTCCAAAATTGGTTCGAGTTCTACAAGTACGCTTCTTCTGTAGGCGGTCAAACACCCCGAGAGGCACATCACGGTTCTGAAGGCGCGCTCCATGTTTTTCAGGGAATGGTAGCCGTAGTAGTATTTGACCGCTTGCATTTTGGTCAGCCAATTTTGACGTTTGTTGGTGATGTCAACTCGGCCACCAACCGCAGCAATGTTTGGTCGTACGAATCGGCGAACGAGCTGCCGAACCGCGTCTGGCGCTACTTCAACATCAGAGTCAATCGATACAATGATTTCCGAGCGCGACAGTCGAACTGCGTGGTTGATAGACTTTCGTTTGCCTTGATTTACATCATTGCGAACGATACGGATACGGTGATCGTCACCGGCTTCGTCTTGTGCAATCTGATAGCTATTGTCAGTAGAACAGTCGTCTACAACGATGACATCGAACGTCGGATAGTCTTGAGCGAGGATGGTTTGTATCGTCCGTCGGATGGACTCGCCCTCGTTGTACATTGGCGTAATGATCGTGACGGTGGGTTGGTAGTTGTCATCTACGTTCCCTTCCTGCCGCTTACGAGCCGCATTGGCCCAGAGCGAAGCAGAAAGTACGATTGCTCCAGCAAGCAGTGCGATAGTAGTTATCACAACGTAACCCTGTCTGTTGAATGTGAGTGCACGTTACGTCTCCCCCCGAAGTTGTGCCTGTAAGTCGCCATATTTGATTTTCCTAAATAAGATAAGTAATAAAAATAAGTACTTGATTAGGCTATCGCCGCACCGCGTGATCCTCAAGGGTATGTTCACAAAATTGTAACGTTCGTCGCAATTATTCGCCTGTTTTTATCGCGGTGGTTGACTTTTGGGCATTTTCCCAAACCTTCTCAAGAGATGTAATGAACGTCATTACATCTCCCTGGTCTCCCGTAATTTTGCCCCCACAAGATTCCCAGCTGCCTTTGAAAAGAACCGTAGTACCGGCCATGGCAGTAACTTCGTGCCCTGTTCCTCCGGCGCACATCGGCGCAGTACTTTTCTTCGTGTTTTTGAAGTCGGCTTCTCGAAACTGGCGAATTACCGTTTCCCAATCCGCCGCAGTCAGCTTGCGTTTTTCATCGCTGATGACGTCTCCGTAGCTGTCCACAACCTTATGCGCTCCGCCACGTCTTAGAGTTAACGTGCGACTGCGATGGGAAGGTGGGGGGACTGATGAGTCTCTAAACCGGTACTGTAGCGATTGCATGGTCTCTGGGGTGGCAGAAGGTACATCGCGATGGATGTTTTCCTGCTCTGTGGACTTGGAACACCCGTTGGAGAAACTAATCGTTACCGCAAATAAGAAATTACGCATCGACCTGATTTTGCCGACGCCTACGAGATATGTCGAGGTGGGCGGACAAAATAGAGATTGCTACTGGCGTCACCCCACTAATTCGCGATGCCTGTCCAATAGAGATTGGTTTCACGTCCGTTAGTTTTTCGATTATTTCGGTAGAAAGACCGGCGATGGCTGAGTAGTCGATCGAGGGAGGGATTTTCACGCCATCCATTTTGGACAGCTTTATCGCTTCGCGTTTTTGTCGCTCCAGGTATCCGGAATACTTAGCTACAATTTCTACTCTTTCAAGAATTCGGGGGTCTGTAGGGGCGCCAGCGATCCCAGCCAATGATGCTATCTTCTCTACTTTTTCGTAGTTCATTTCCGGGCGCCGCAGTAGCGCTGCGAGTGATAAGCGGTTGTTCTTTATTGGAGCGGACTGCATTTTGGCTAGCAGATCGTTAACGCTAGCGGTTCCCGTGACACCTGACTTTTCCGCTCTAGTTAGTGCGCTTTTGAGATCGGCTTCAAACGCTTCGAAAACGGCCCAGTCTTCATCAGCTATCAGACCAAATTTTCTGGCAATGGGGGTTAGTCGGGATGCGGCGTTATCCTCTCTTAATATCAAGCGGAACTCGGCACGAGAGGTAAACATACGGTATGGCTCTTTCGTCCCCTTGGTAGTGAGATCGTCGACCAGTACTCCAACGTAAGCTTGGTCTCTCCGTAAGATAAGAGGATCTCCCTTGAAGTCCGTGCCACCGCTATGAATCGCCGCGTTGGTTCCGGCTAAAAGGCCTTGAATTCCCGCTTCTTCGTATCCAGAAGTCCCATTGATTTGTCCTCCAAGGAACAATCCATGAATTTTTTTGGTTTCTAAGCTTGGCTTCAGCTCTCTGGGATCGACGAAGTCGTATTCTACAGCATAGCCAGGCCGTGTCATTTCGGCATTCTTGAGACCCGGAATCGTTCTTAGAAATGCAAGTTGTACGTCGTAAGGAAGAGAAGTTGAAATTCCATTTGGATAGAATTCATTGGTATCAATTCCCTCCGGCTCGACGAAAATCTGGTGACGTTCTCTTTCTCTGAAGCGGACAATCTTATCTTCCAGCGACGGACAGTATCTCGTCCCGGTTCCCTCAATATCCCCTTTGAAAAGCGGCGAGCGATGGAGGTTAGATTCCACAACTTTATGCGTTTCTTCGTTGGTGTACGTAATGTAACAGGAGCGTTGCGGCAGAGGCGGACGTTCCCCATGAGGGGCGAGATTTCTGAATCTTGGTGGGGGATTATCTCCTGGTTGTTCCTCCATCTCCGATAAGTCGATGGTCGATCCATCAAGTCTGCAAGGTGTGCCTGTTTTCAGGCGAGAAAGAGAAAAGCCGAGTTCGTGAAGTGACTTTGAAAGTCCTATTGATGGGGCTTCTCCCGCGCGCCCGCCCGATGCTTTTTGTTCTCCTACGTAGATCTTTCCACGCAGGAACGTGCCAGTCGTCATCACCACCGTCTTCGAGCGAAATACAACCCCCATCTTGGTACCAACGCCGCGAATCTTATTGTTGTCGGTGAGGAGTTCGGTAACGACCGCTTGCCGAAGGTATAAATTCGGTTGTTGTTCAAGTTGCCATCGCATGGCTTCTCGGTAGCGTCGTTTGTCCGCTTGCGCGCGAGTTGAGCGAACCGCAGGTCCCTTGGAGGCGTTGAGCCGTCGGAACTGAATTCCGGTCTTATCAATAGCTTTGGCCATTCCTCCGCCCAACGCGTCGATTTCTTTGACGATATGTCCTTTCGCGACACCGCCAATGGCTGGATTGCAGGACATTTGAGCAACTAAGTCGATGGAGCCAGATAACACCAACGTCTTGGCCCCCATTCTTGCGGCCGCAAGGCCTGCCTCGCAGCCCGCGTGGCCAGCACCAACGATAATTACGTCATATATTGTAGGGTATTCGTACATCAGCTTGCCAAGTGCTTGAGATCGTAAAGCATAGTGGTATTGGCATGCATTGGAAAATTAAGCAACGGAAAGCTCTCATTTGCAGTCTTACCATCACTTGACCGAAGCATTCGTGGAAGCTATAGCATGAACAACTTGTTTAGAAATTTCAGCATATTACTCCTTCTTCTCACCTCTTGCGTCTCCGCATACGACGATGGAAGTGTAGATTATTCTGCATCGCCGCGTGAGAACTACGAAAATGGTGAAAAGGCGTTAAAGGCTAAGCGTTGGGTCTCCGCTGCCAAGTATTTCAACTTTGTAAAAGGTCGGTTTCCGTACTCTCGCTTTGCTATTGGAGCAGAACTCGGATTGGCTCAAGCAGAGTTTGGCGCCGGGAACTATCTTGCTGCGATAGAAGACTTCAAGGAGTTTCGCAAACTGCATCCGACTCATGAAAAAACGAGAAATGGCGATATTCTGTTCGGAATTGCATCTTCCTACTACAAGATGCTGCCTGGTGATTTTTGGTTGTATCCGCCCTCCCATGAAAAAGACCAGTCCGCCACCTACGATGCCTCTCGTGAGTTGAAGCGTTTCCTTACCAAATATCCGAAGTCGGAGAATCAGCCGAAGGCGAAAAAGATGCTCGCTGAAGTTAAGAAACGGCTAGCGCACCACGAATGGTACGTCGCTGAGTTTTACTGGAACCGCGGCAAACCGATGGGGACGGTGCTTAGATTGCGACGCCTTCTCACAAGATACGGCGACTCAGGCTTTGACGCTAAGGCACTTTTTCGGCTTGGAGAGGCTTACGACAAGATCAATGAGCGAGTTCGGGCGAAAGAAGCGTACACAGAGCTAGTAAAACGCTTTCCTTCAGATGAAAATAGTGGTGCAGCCAAACGGCGCATCGCAGAGAAATGATTGACGATCGAATAAAACAACTAATCGAACAGGGGCGGGAGCATTACAACTCAGGTGAACATGAGCAAGCAGAGGTGTTGCTTACTGAGGTGCTTAATCACGGTGAGGGGTTCGCTGATGTGAGAAATATGCTTGGCGTGATCTACCACAGCCAAGGTCGCTATGCAGATGCTGAGTCATCGTTTGAAGAAGCGCTCCGAATTAACCCCAACTACACCGATGCCGCGCTGAATCTTGCCGTTACTTACAACGATCGAGGAAAGTACAAGGAAGCGGAAGCGATCTACTCCAGAACAATTGCCAAATCTTACCGAGAGCCGCAATCGTTGGATCCGTTTGCTCGTGGAAAAGTGGCCAATATGCATTCTGCCTTAGGGGCTGCGTACATTAGCTTGCATCTGTACGACGAGGCGATTCATGAATTTCGTAAGGCGTTAAAACTTTGTCCAAGTTTCGTAGATATCAGAACTCAACTTGGTAACGCCTTACGGGAATTCGGAAAATTGCCAGAAGCGCTCGTGGAACTGGAACGAGTAAGAGACGAAAAACCGGAGTTTTGGCAGGCTCGAGTTTATCTTGGGGTGGTGTACCACTCTTTGGGACGCAAAGAAGACGCAGTGAGAGAATGGAAAAAGGTGGTGTTAGCAGACCCAGGCAACCGGACCGCCGATCTTTACCTTCGGATGGCGCAAGCTACTTAATGCTCAAGGGGACGCGTTGGGATCACGTACGACTCGTCGAGCCATCGCGACAAATCAACAAGCCGACAACGTTCGCTACAAAAAGGATAAGCGTCAGATTGTTTGGAGGTTTTTTCTTCACAACTTGGACAAGGTATCTTTTTAGCCGTCACAGTTCGGGTTTATCATTTTCCGGGTAAGGTCTACAGAAAAAAATGATTTCTAAAATAGGCTAGAGCTAAGTTTTAATGGCCAGTTTTTGGCTTGACGACCCAAGTCATAAAATCGATCCTCGGGAGCGTGGTTAGCAAGCACATTCAATGTTTCTTACCGTGGGGCGTAAGCCTAGGTATTCTTGGAGGGCTAATGCTTACTTCGATTCCAGCGATTGCTGAACTCCATAAAGACGGAGGAGACACGGAGTTAAATCTCCTTCTTGAAAGAGGGGTAGAACTCGAGGGCGGTGAGATCCGCTTTTTGGGAGTCCGGGGAGAATATAACTATTTCGTTACGCAAGGGTTCGGTATCGGACTTACCGCCGCAATCAGAAGTTTTTCGGGCGCGCGTCAGGGAGAAACAGCCGAAGCTACGTCTGTGTCGCTGACTTACAATGTTCGTTGGGTCGCGCTGACCTACAGAAAAATAAAAATATTCTTCGATGCTGGGCTGGGAGGAAACGTCTCTTCGACCAGTTTTCCGCCACAGGGCACGAAGTATAACGCAGAGTACTTTTTTGGCGTTGGCGGAAGTCGACTGCTCGGACTAGGGACTACCTTTACTTTTGGTGCGCGGTTGTTTCACATTTCGAATGGTCGTGGCTTAGTTCCAGACAATCCAGCTCTTGATGCCGCAATTGTCTCGGTAGGAGTCGGCTGGTGAAACTGCTAACGTTGTTGCTCGGGCTTTGCTACACGGCTCATGCCGACAATAGGCCTCAATTGTTGTGGGCTGATGGTTTTGTCTCAGTCAAAGATGATTTTGTTTCTGTGACAGAGAATAACGAAATTGTCTACGGCGGACAGTTCAACGCACAGTTTGGTTTGAGTTCGAATTGGCATCTTCAGCTTGAAGCGGCTTCGATACGCTTTCCCGAAGCGACAGCTTTATACTACCTGTTTTCCTTTCGTCCTTATTGGCAACACCGAAAGTTGAATCTGGGCGCCTCCTACACTTACGGAAACCTAGGAGCTTTTAGAAGTCATTGGGCCTCGGTCAACTTTCAACATGACCAGAGTGACTACTTAGTATTGTCGGGCTCCTTGAATCTTGAAGTCAAAAATCGAGATCAACGTGTGCAGTCTGCAAAGTTATTCTTTGGCATGTACCCCCATCCACAGTTGATGATTGGAAAAGGCTTTATTGTTGGAGATCAACCGTCGCTCGGCTTTGGATTCCAGTTTATCATTGAGTGGATGCCCCTTAAGAAGTTGCCATTTACCTTGCGAGGCGTTCTAGGCGGACGTTTGTCGGAAATAGCTGGTGTAAGTTTGCGCTATTATTTTGGGAAAGGAAGCTTACGGCAGCAACATAGAGTAGGAGGTTTTTTGGAGCCTCATTTTCGCTAAAGCCTCCATTCTCCCGTTTGGTTTTCTACGCACCGGTGCTCGCGTTTGAGTTTGATTAAGTGAGCGTGCAGAGATAGTTTGGCGATAGGATGTAAGAAGACTGGCGCGTCGTCGTAGACCTTTGCTACCAAAACCTCAAGACTTTGTGGAACATCAGACAGAGCATTTTCTACCTTTTCTTCTCTTTTAAGTCGGTGAGTGATGTAATGCGATAGCAACCCTTCGGCATCCGTTGAGTAGGGGCCGTGAGCGGGAAGAATCAGACTAGCCTGCAGGGCTTGCATTTCTCGTAGACTTTGCAGGTACAACGTCATGTCGCCATCATTTGGTTCGACGAGTATTGTTCCTACTCCGGCAACCATGTCCCCAGCGATTAGCCAACGTTCTTGTGTGTGGAATAAGCAAAGATGACCAGGGGCGTGGCCGGGGGTAAAGATTAGTTGGATGTTGTCGGTTAAATAGTCTCCGGGCGTGATGCATTGAATACCGACTCTAGATGCCGTTTCATTGTGCGCTAGTACAGGGACCGAAAAGCGTTCTGCAAGTTCCTTTGCAGCGGCGATGTGATCGCCATGATGATGGGTCAGAAACACTCCTGTCAGAGCTGGCTTCCAAGTAGCAATGGCACGGGCAAGAAGTTCTGTTTCCCCCGCGGGATCGACGATGTAGGCTTGGCGGCCGTCTCGAATAAAGTAGGTGTTGGTGTGCGTGGCCGGGGGTAAAGTGGGACTTGCTACCGGCAGAACACCCAGCGTGGGAGAGATCGTGGTGACCGTTGCCTGTGGAAAAAGAAAACGACTCAAGTAGGGAGCGACGATGACATCTCCTTGCAGAATTGCAGAGATGAGTTTACTAATGGCATTGGTAAAATCTTCTTCGGTTCGCCACAACTCTATTGTGGCGGGCAAGTAGCCGAAGTTGTCGAGTTCTTTCACTTTCCTCAAATGGGACGTAGCGAGGGACTCTGACTTGGTCGGGAGCCTCCAAACGGTTGGAGAAAGTTCATCTTTAGAATCTCCCTTAACGAGGTGCAGGGCCTCTCCATTTAGTTCCAAGACCGCACTACCGTTAGTTTCGCTTGGTACGATCTGCGGAACTTGCCGATATTGGGTCAGAATATCAGACATATCCGCTCATTGGTGATGGATATTTTTCTCGAAAATGACATGAGAGTAGCTTACAATAGTACCTAGGCAAGTGAATGGTTAGCGTTACAGCAAGAAAAATCCGAGAGCACGGATCAAGCAAATCTGTGGGAGTAGGACGTAAATACACCGGGTACCTTATTAGTTATCCGCTTGTAGGGCGCGGAATGGTCATCTTTCGCGATCCTCACGGTCACCGGATGATTACAACACCAGTGAAACGCGTGCTTGCGGAAGGTGCTGGACAGCGACTTTTCGTTGAAACTGAAAATAGTGTGTATCGAATCGAAGTTCACGGACAGCCCATATTACCAATGCGTGTTCGTCGAAATACAGCTGTTTCTGCGTAACACCAAGTGGTAGGCTGGCGGTGATGACTGTCGCGACCCGCAAGCTCTATCTCATTATGGGAAAAGGGGGCGTTGGAAGAAGCACAGTCGCTGCTGCGTTGGCATTGAAGTTGGCCAAGCAAGGAAAGAAAACGCTTCTCTATCAGTCCAACGCTAAGGACAAAATGGGAGAACTCTTCGGTGGTAAGGCCGTAGGGACTAATATCGTCCAGCTTGCGCCTAACCTTTATTCGGTAAATCCTACCCCAGAAACAGCAATTCGCGAGTACGGAATAATGGTGCTGAGGTTTGAACGGATTTACAAGATGGTCTTTGAAAATGCGATGGTTCGTAGTTTTTTGCGCGCAACCCCCGGATTGTACGACTATTCGATTCTTGGCAAAGGTTGGTATCATACAAAGGGAGATAAGCGAGACCAAAAGTGGGATGTGATCGTGTTTGACATGCCCGCGAGCGGTCACTGCTTATCCATGTTGTCCATCCCAAAGGTCATTATTAAAGCAGTACCTGATGGACCTCTGTCTAAAGACGCTCGCGCGATTCAGGCCTTGTTAGAAAACTCTGAAAAGACAAGACCGATTGTAGTTACGCTGGCAGAAGAGATGCCAGTGAGAGAATCTGCAGAACTCCAAACCAACTTGAAAAACAAAGTTGGCCTTGAGGTAAAGCACTTTGTGGTCAACAAAGTGATGCCCGCAGGATTTGCTGGTGAGATTCCGCTTGAGTATTCTTCGTTGGTGGCTATGAACAAAATGCAAAATGCTCGTCACGAGATTCATTTGAAATATGCACAGCAAGTCGCTGAGCTAGGCAGTCCGCATCATTTGCCCCAGTTGTTTTGCGAAAAGTTTTCCAAAACCGAACTGGAGTTACTCGCCTCCCAAATTGACGACTCTCTGCTCTAAGTCTGACAAGTTAAACGTTGTGTCCTCGATGGCATGTTGCTACAAATTGCAAATGGTGCTTCCAAACGAGAAATCCGCCCGTGAGGTGACTTGCAAATACACCTTAGACGAGAACGACTATTTGACCTATCAACTTTTTGAGGCGTCAGGAAGCAAACAAGCGAAACGTTCTCGATTGGTAACAAGAGTTACCATACCTATCTTATATATCGTAGCGGGGCTGATCATTCAGTACAAGACGGGGCACTGGATGGCCATTGCATTCTTCGCCTGTGCTGCAGTTTGGTTCTTGTGGTACCCACGCCGATGGAGAACGCGGTATAGAAAGTATTACCTTCGCCACATTCTTGAACACTACAGAGGTCGGTTGGACAAGAGTAGCGAAATTACTTTGACTGGTGATACTTGGCTTTTCACCCGTGATTACATGGCCGAAAGCAAGATTAGGATTTCCGCGGTTGAAAAAGTGAGTTCCATAAAGACCCACTTCTTTATCAAGCTTGCTAGCGGACAAAGCCTGATTCTACCAAGTGACGTAGACAACGCAGTCGACTTGGTACGAGCTCTGGTTCGCTCTCATGCGTTTTTGTGGATGAACAACTAGAGTGGCAGTGGCGTTAACTCATTGTCTGTTTCGTCAATCAATTATCGCAATTACGTAAATGGCGGCATTACATCCTAGAGCTAAAACCCACACAATGCTACGCAGATTGCTTTTCCCCTTTACAAACAATGTTACAAAAGTGATTCGAAGAGCAATGAAGCACCATGCTAGTAACTGGGCCGCTTCGGAACCGGGAACAAGGATTAGTGCACTTAGGACTGCGCCAGCAAATATTGGAAATGCCTCGAAGGAATTTAGATGAGCCCAATAGGCGCGCTTTCGCCAACCAGTAAGTTCTATCTGCCATTCCCTTGTTCGCTTATTATCCTCAAGATTGAAGGCTCCCCATTTCGCTATCCCGGTAAGGATAAATGGCATTGCTGCAGCGATTAGTAGTGGGATGACAATTAATGAAGGTGTCATCTTCGGAACTTATAAGTAACGCTTTCTCAAAACAACGATAAAACTATATACTTGGTTTAATGGGAGGACCGAAACAAAGCTCCATCGCAAAGCTGTTTATGTTGCTTGGTGCTCGTAGGGAGCCACTGGATCCTAGCAGTCCAGACTCCGTCGAGTCTTATGCTATTTATTGCTTTTGGCTTTGGGTGTGCGACGAAAAGACGCAAGCGGAGAAGCATGCTCTGGCATTGCTGAAAGCTGTGGACTGGGATATGGCAGAACCCTCAACCCAAAACTGGTTCTTAAGCTGCATGGGGTTGCTTGCCCAACTTGGAAACGATTCGTGGGAACCATTTTTCGAGAGCGTTGCCAAAAAGAAATCGAGTGTGCTCCGCAGCAGATTGGCGGGCAACTTTCTGGAGACATGCCCAGCCGATCTGATTGAAGACGTCGATGATATAGAAGCCAACGTGTTGGATTTGGCCGAATACGTAGTCATGGAAGCAAGCGGGAATACGGATGCAGCCAAGGCGCTAAAGGTCACGCTTGAAAAGGTTCGAAAGATTTTGTGACTATTGCGCTTTTCTCTAAAGAGTTTGCCAACGCGAGATGTCGAATTGTTCAGCAGGATTCTTAGCACTCGAAGGCCGTTCCCCACACAACATTGCAGTTCGTTGAACCTCTACTTCCAGCAATAAGTAGTCGTGCAGTCTAGGAATCTGTTCCTCCTTTCTTCTTTGGGACTCGGTCGCGAACAACGATGCGAGATGTTGGCTCGTCGCACAGTAAGCTGTCCAGGGGGACGGAGCATTGGCAATTGCATGCAAATGTTTGTCAATTGTTACGCCTCTTTCAAATACAGGATCGTCTTCATCTTCGGTATCTTCGTCGAGCATCGCATATTTTCCCGTTTTCTTTTCCGCACTGTTGTCTGTATAGGATTCGGATGTTTGCGCAGGGAACTTGGAGCCAACGTTTTTGGTCCCGCCGCACGCAACCAACAAGATCAAGAGAACAAAAAATTCATGAATTAAGGGTATCACGCATAAATAGCGTCCGTTCAGTTTTCGAAGGATCTGATTTTCTGTACTAGAGCCTTCAACACTGCAGGGTCATTACTTAAGTCTGGTGCCGCGGGCATGACCGCACTTTTTTTCATCGCGCCTCCTCCGCGCACGATAATCTCTGCGATTTCTTGATCCGTCACGCTACGTTGCCAGGCGGCATCGCTGTAGTCTCTCGGTTTGGGGTTTAAAGAACCAGCTACCGGACCATCACCTCTTCCATTAGTACCGTGGCAGTTAGCGCAGCGCTCCATGTAGATTTGCGATGCTTTGTCGTGATTTCTTGATGGAGGTTGCTGCGGATCTGGCTGCTGCTTTTTAGTGCAGCTGGAGGCGGTCAGGATAGCAGCGAGTAAGAGCATGGTTTTCACTCCGCTAGTTTCCTCAATTCGCATTCAATTGCAAGGGAATGAGGTGGCTGATGATTTGGGTGCAAAACCGACTAGCAAAAGTAGAGAAACAAGTTAATCTGCACTAATGGAATATCCTCAAGTTGTTCGGGTATTTGCGACCTCTCAAGAGCCTGATTACAGCAGCCCTTGGCGTAGCCGGGCACCGACGCGTGGAACCGGCTCCGGGGTTGTAATTGGAAAAAATCGTATTCTGACCGGCGCCCATGTAGTTGCTAACGCGACTTTTGTGCAAATCCAAAAACACTCTGACACAGACAAATACATCACTGTTGTTGAGCGTATTTGTCACGATGCAGACTTAGCGATTTTGTCCGTCAAAGATCCAAATGCTTTGTCTGATATCCCACTGGCAGAGATTGGAGAACTTCCGGCTCTTCGAGATAAGGTTTCTGTAGTTGGATTTCCCGTAGGGGGAGAAGAAATATCCATCACCGAAGGCGTGGTCAGTCGCGTGGAGGTACAAAGGTATGCGCACTCGGACCGACATTTATTAGCGGTTACCGTTGATGCCGCGATAAACTCAGGAAACAGCGGTGGTCCGGTATTTAGTGGTGACAAAGTGGTTGGTATCGCATTTCAGTCGCTTGAAGAAGCGGAAAATGTGGGCGAAATGGTCCCGGTTCCCGTCATCAACCAATTTGTGAACGGCTTGGAAAAAGGTAAGCCCAGTGCCATTCCCGGACTTGGTATCTCCACTCAGGTTCTAGAAAATCCCGCCCATCGAAAACATGTAGGACTGGAGTCGAAGGAAAAGGGTGTCCTTGTCACCTCGGTAAGTCCTAAAGGGAGCAGTTATGGGGTGTTGCAGGTAGGCGACATTCTTTGTGGGATCGGTGGTCAATCGATTGCGAATAATGGGACGGTGCAATATCGCGGCAAATATCGGACGCGTTACGACGTCGGGCTCATTCATCATTACATTGGCGACGCGATGGAGTTGGAAATCAAGAGAGCCGGGAAGCGAAAAAATGTAACCGTAACGTTGCAACCGTTGCCTCAATTGGTGTCTCGACCACAGTATGAAACGGCCCCACGTTACTTTGTATACGCCGGGTTGGTCTTTCAAGTACTGACCGTAGACTTTTTGTCGGTCTGGGATACCTGGTGGGAGCGAGCTCCCAAAGAATTATTGTACCTGTACCACCATGGCGAGTTAACAGAAACTCAAGAAGAAGTGATCGTTCTCACTGATGTTCTTGGAGATGAAATTAACGCTGGTTATGAAGACCTTTATAATGAAACCATTACGTCTGTTAATGGTCACGCGCCATTGAACTTACAAGACTTTGTCCAGAAGGTAGAGTCATCGAAGGATATCGTAGAGTTTGTCTGTTCGAGCCATGGGAGAATCGTAATTAACGCTAGTGAAGTTGACGAAGCGAATAAGCGGATCCAAAAAATCTATGGTTACGACTTAGACAGAAATCTATGAAGCACCCAGCGCGCGGGGGACGTTGCGCGCTACTGTACTGCTTTGACCACAAACTCTACGCGACGGTTTTGGCTGCGTCCCGCAGGAGTATCATCCCAACCCTCGGGTTTACCTTCAAAGGATACGGGTTTGCTTTGACCAAATCCTTCCGCCACTAAGTTTGCTGCGGGAATCTTTTTCCTAACTAAGTAGCTTTTTACGGCCGCTGCCCGTTTTTGAGACAGACCTAAGTTTTTGGCAGGATCTCCTACGTTGTCGGTATGCCCTTGAACTAAAACGGTGGGCGTTGGCTCAAGAGAGGAGATGATGGAGGCGAGTTGATCAAGTAGGGAGTAGGACTTGGGATCGATGTTGGCACTTCCGGTTTTGAAAAAGATTTTGTCGTTGATTACAAACCGGCCGTTTTGCAAAGTGATGCGTGTGCCTACGAGTGAGCCACCTTGAACTGATACGGTTTTTTGACCGCCGTTAACCAGACTGAGGACACCGCTTCCCCAAGTCTGCCACGACTTAAAGTTTGGGGCCGTATCGGTGAGTGAAATACGTACTCCTTTGGGAATCCCCACTGGAGGATCGCCTAGTTGTCTAACCCCTCCTGGGAGCATCATGTTTTGCCCGACAATAAATGCATGGTCGGTTCGTACTTTTAGCATTTTCAGAAGGCCCGTCGCTTGCAATGCGGGGATGCGGTTGTCGATTCGAACAGCTACATCGTCATTTTCGGAGAGGTCCTTCGTAAGTTCGGCCGCGAACTTTCGATAAGCAGAGTTCTGCGTTCCTTCACTGGCCTTAATGGTTCCAAGGGAAGCCTCGTTCCATCGGAGCTGCTGCTCAGTACAGGTCCAGTTACTGCAAAGTAAGTCTGCGACATGCATTTTGCCAAGGGGCTTGCCCGAGGTTAGTTCTGTCATTTGGCCGGATTGTTTGGTTAAAAGCAGGTTACTTTCGAGAGCCGTTTTTAGAGGAGGACAGATGTTTTCTTCAAGCAACTTGGCTCGAGGCACTGGTTCTCCAATTAGTTGCTCAACCATTTGGCATGCGACCTCTGGAACCACCTCGTCTTGTTCAAATTTGTCGTTGTAGTGACGACAGCCGATTAGAATTGTTGCAATTGCGAGTAGTCTCAACATCGACCAGACCCTACCAAAGGGGGCTCATGGTCCCAATCGATGATGGCAATTATGTGGACAATTTTCGACACTTAAGTCGATTAGCTTGCCAGATTTGTCGATCCAGCCGACAATCGTATGTAATGAGATGGCTTTTGCTAATAATCGTGTTTTCTGCTCTTGGCTGCGCAAAGGTGGCCGGCCCTACAAGTGATGGCGGCAGCGACTTTGACGGAGGTGGTGCTGCAGATGCCTGCCCTGAATTGGCAAAAGGACAGTGGCACAAGCTTGGGGAAACCCTTTCCATGGGAGATTCCACGACAGGGCCCAAATCGGTAGATCTCACCACGGATGCGGAAGGCCGAACGTTAGTCGCTTGGACGGAGGGGAGCCCTTCAGGACTTTTCGTCAGTCGTTTTGACACGTCTTGGTCTCCAGTAGCTACAGACTTTGGCCTCAACGGCGGAGAAACCAGCTTGGTAAATCCAACCATTGCCACTAGAGGAGGTCGAATCGTTGTTGGTTTTCTAGAACAAGACGACCAGAACCAATACCATGCTCACCTCGCGCAGAGTGACGGGGGAGCATTCTCTGCTTTGGGAGCCGCATTGAACGACAACAGGATATCAACGTCAGCGCCAGATCTTACAATCGCCGAGTCAGGAGACGTCTACACCGCATTTGCACAGACCGAGCAGGGACAGACCTCAGGCCGGTTCAGGTTGGTGACCACGAGAACCATCGCCGATGGCGGTCACATACGGCTTAATCCCGAACAAGGAGGAATCGCTGGAGCAGGTGCAAGCATTAGCTATCCTCAGGTTGCGTTGACATCCAGCGGCCGGCTGGTCACGGCTTTCTCAGAGTCATCTGACTCCTGGGCCGCCATTCGAAACCTGGACAACGACGACTGGGACTACATCGGAGGTGAGATTGGGGCCGGATTAACTTTTGGTACCAAGCTGGCGTTGCGAGCCAGTGACGATGCCGTGTTTGTACTTCTCTCCGAATTTATCATGAACGGAACGCGATCGAGTCGAGTGTACCGGTCCGATGGAAACGGGAACTGGCTCGAGGCGGTAAGTCACGACGAGCTCCCAGGTTTCGACACTCCCTACGATCTCGCATTCGATAACGACGGTGGGCTAGTTGCCGCATATCGAGAAGGAGAAAACGACGTGTGGAAGTTGTTCGTGGGACGTGGTGCCGGGGGAAGTCGGACAAGCGCGGAAGTTCCGGTCACGACAGACGGAGCGTTAATCAGTGCGGCAATGGATTACAATGCCGCTTGTGGTTCCGTTGATGTTGCGGTCTTCGACCGCGATGCAGCCGACGTTCGCTACGTGAGCGTCTATCGTTGGGTGGATTAGAAGGCTCAGGCGGTCTACGTCAAGCCAAGACCATTGGCAAAAAAACGGACTGTATTGGATCAAATACTTCTCGCTTAATCGATTATCGACTTAAGAAGACTTTTGTCGCCTTGCAGGGCTACCCGTTGTTGGTAGAGACGGATGCCGCGGATGCCGCCGAGTTCTTCACCTCCACCGGCGCGACCAGGTCCGCCGTGAAGCAGGGAGGGGAGGGCGGTTCCAGGGCCAGGAGATTGCGCCGCCATCTTCTCACTGCCGATATAAATTCTACCATGGTAAGGAGCCATTCCAAGTACCGCTTCACGAAGGTAAGGCTTGTCGTCGCTGTACACGGACGATACCAAACCTCCGCCAGGAGCTGCTACAATCTTTGCAGCTTGGGAGGCCGTTCCGTCGTAGACGATCAAGGTTGCCACAGGACCGAATACCTCGTGCTCGTTAACGATACCCAGATTGCTGGGGTCTTTGGCGAGTCGAAGTACGGGAGATACGAAATACCCTTTGCCATTGGTACCTTCCGGGGTCACTTCAGAGCCGTCACCTCCCCATACGGCCTCGGTGTCGGCGGACAGTCTGGCGATCCCTGCGAGTACGTCAAGCTTTTGCTTTTTCGTCGCAACCGGTCCCATACTAATCCCTTTGGCGGTTGGATCTCCAATTTTCACTTCGCTAAGGCGAGACGCGAGCTCTTCGCAAACGCCTTCTACCGCGCTGGCTGGTACTAGGACGCGGCGTATAGCGGTACACTTTTGCCCCGTTTTTTGGGTCATGTCTTTTACCACGTCTTTTAAGAAGAGTTGTCCTGTTTCTGAAAACAGGTCGACGTCAGGACCAAGTACCGCCGCATTGAGACTATCTGCTTCTACATTTACCGTGGTGCCAGCGTTAATCACAGAGTCGGTGGTTCGAATGGTTTTCGCGGTGTCGCTACTGCCCGTAAATGACACCACGTCTTGGCTGGTTACGTGATTGAGAAGGTCTCCCACGGAACCACAAATTAGGGAAAGAGAGCCTTCCGGAATTCCTGCTTCGACGAATAGCTCAAACATTCTGTGCGCGACCAAGGCTGTTGCCGTCGCAGGTTTACAGACTACTGGCATCCCAGCTAGTAGGGCGCAGGCCGCCTTTTCAGCGAACCCCCAAGCAGGAAAGTTGAATGCGTTAATTAGAATCGCTGCACCTTTTCTTGGCAGCCATACGTGTTGCCCAATGAGTCGTGACGTTCGCCCTACTAATACTGCTTCACCGTCTCGTATTGTCAGCTCTTCGGACTCTACGTACTTTGAGTAGGCTGCTAACGTTCCGCTAGCGCCATCAACATCAAATTTGGCATCACCCCGTGTGTTACCACCGTTTAGTTGCGCCAGTTTGAGTAGTTCTTCTCGGTTGTCGGCCATTACCGCAGCGAGTTTGGACAGGAGTTCTCCTCGCTGCTTTAAATTCATCTTTTGAAGACTCTGTCCTCCAACTTCTCGTGCGTAGTCAAGTACCGCGGAAAACTCGAACCCACTCGTTGATGCGGAAGCCAATACTTCTTCGGTCGCGGGGTTTTCAAGTGGACGTCCTTTCCCGTTTCCTGCTTGCCATTTTCCCTGAATAAAACTCGCCAGTGCGGTAGTCATGGAGGCACTATAGACGACTTTTCTGCCGCGTAGCGCCTCCGAAACAACAAAAAGGGACTGCAAAAGCAGTCCCTTTCGGTTTTTTATTGCGGTTTTACTTATTGGATAAGTTCAACTTCAGTGTTTGGAATGATCGCTTCGTCGTGGCTTGTCGCCATGTCTCCTGCAGCATTCTCAGCACCGATTGTTGCTCCGCTGATTTGGTATCCAGGCCCGTAGATGAACGACACTTCGTTTTGGTCGTTGAAGATAGCTTGGAACTCAGCAGTATCAGTGCTTCCGTATCCAACGCCGCGCCATTGAACAACCGTTTCAGTTGCACCAAGCTCAACGCACAGGTCTACCGAGTCAAGATCGAACCATGAAGGAGCGATCATGCTGTTTGGCTCTGTTGCATCTGGAAGGGTTCCTACTTGCCACAGCGCCGTTCCTGCGTACGCGGTGTTGAATGTCAACCAACCGTTGGTGGAAATTAGGAAGTCAGTGTACGCAGTACCAAACATGGTGAAAGAGTGACCGAGCGTGAATGCTGCCGTTACTTCTTCGTCTTGGCTGGATAGCGTTACCGCAGTGCCGTTACCACCGTCTTGCGGACAAATGCTTTGCCATAGTGGCGGCAATACTGTGATGTTCAAGTCGTAGGAGCCAGCTGGTCCGGTGACAGAGAACGCGATGTAGTTTGTCTCAAGCGATGCAATATCGATTGTTTCGCCGCTTGTAAGTACTGTCTCGTCAATAGCGTATTGAGAGATGGTGTATCCAACGCTTGTGCTAAGAGATACGTTTGAGTACGGCGCTGCTTTAGCGATGTAGTAGTGAGTCTCTGTGGCAGCAATTGGTGTACCCGTTTGAGCGATTGGATTAGCTTCGTCAACTAGACCAAGGTCGGTGTACGCGCGAGGTGCTACATCAATGATTCCTGTGATGTCTGATTGAACAAGGATTGGTGCTGTTTGACCAGCAAAGATTAGTCCTTGAGCAGTAAGTGGGCCAACGATCGAGTCAGTAGACTCTTGCAGAAGCCCTTCAACGTACGGGTAGGAAGTAAGCGTTAGTGCATCGGTAGTATCAAGCGTGATCCACTCGTTGGCGGATGGGTCAAACGAGTGCCATTTAGCAACGGTGTTGGTTCCCGTTGCAAGTGGAGCCGGAGTCGTTGTTAGGGACTCGTTATTGGTAAGCGTGATTTGCGCGGCAGTGGTTGGGTCTGCGTCAAGAACGCGGATGTAGTAGTAGCCGGTTCGTTGAGCGATGAATGTACCTTCTGCTCCCAAAACCTCTTGTTGGAATGAACCATCAACCGAAGAAGTAAGTGTGAACAAGTCCGTTAGGATGGTTCGGTCCGTAGCAAAGTCGAACTCAAGAATGTCCCCTTGGGTCATGCTGATTGGTAGGAAGGTAACGGTGTCGCCATCATTGTCGAAGGTGGTGCTGGTTCCGATAGTTGGAAGTGCTGCAACAGGTACGTTAAGATCGAACGTTCCTTCGCTTGGCTCTAGTCCGTAGTTGTAAACGGGGTCGATGACGTAGATGATTTCTTCGCCGGCATTGATTCCTAGAATGCCTGGGCTCACTGCTGGGTCTCCAGCGGCTCTGCCATCACCGAATCCGATGGTATTGAAGTATTCGCCAGAACGAACTTCTACGTAGTCACCAAGTATTGCGGTTCCAGGAATATCGAGTGCGGAAAACGTTACGTCTCCACCGTTAGCGGTGTAGCTATAGAATAGTGTGTTGTCGCCTACAGTGACGTCTGTGAGTGATGTACCGGTTAGCGGGGTAGGAGTTGGAAGTGCAAGCTCCTCGACTGTGATGTGGTAGCACGCTTTGTCGCTTCCCGCAGGTTCTCCGAAGAAAAGAGAGCGAGTGTCAGCGGCTTGCAGTGCGAAAACGCCGCCAGCAACAGGAGGAAGGTAAACGGTCCGCTCTGCGCCGGTACCTGTGAAGTTAACACCGAATCGGGTGTAAGCTTCGATGTCAGCAGAAACAACAGTAAATGCTGCGTCAAGTCCGCCGAATCCTGCAGCAGTAATTTTTAGAAGCTTGTTCCCGTCAGATTGGAACGCGAAATCGTCTAAGTCGATTTCTCCAGTCGATGGATTGATGCAACCACCAAGAGTTACGCTGTTTCCAACGCCAGGTAAGCTGAATTGGGCAGGTGCTTCAGGATCAGCTGATTCTTCAATATCTGCTGCTGGAGCAGAGAAGACGCAATCGCCACCGACAATCTGGTTTGGCGCTGGGCAGTTAGGGTTAACGGATACGCAAGTACCGGAGTCGGCGTCTAGTTGTGTTCCCGTGCCGCAAATAACGCTTCCGTCAGGAACGCATTTGGCCACTTGAGAATCCCAGGTCGTGCCACCAGAACATTTGTCTGGACCACCCTCATCACCACCGCCACAGCCCCAGAGGAGCGCAGCACTTACAATAGCTACTAATGTATGTTGTTGTCGCATGTTGAGCCGTGTACACCCGCGGTTTCGGCTTTGCAATACAAAAGTGAGGGGCCACCAGTTAATTGGTAAGACCTAGTTTTGTAAGGAATATTAGACCAAACACTTCCCGTAATACGTGAGTGTAACTCATTTTAATCATTGTGTTAGGTTCGAAAGATGCTAGGAAAGATAAGTAACGTTGCCTTTGCAACGATCGTCGTTTGGATTGCTACAGGCCTACTTTTGAGTCTTGCGATGTTTTGGGTAGGCAGCCCCTTGTCAACGAAGGTAGCAGCAGCGAAAGCTGCCAGCAGTAAGGCACCGGCTAAAAAGGCAAAGATCGAAAAGAAAGAAAGCCAACCTGCGAAGAAGCAGGCGTCAGCGACGAAGGCGAAGACTATTGTCGCCGAAAGCGAGACCGGAAGTGTGGAAGACGAAACCAAAAGTCTACGAGATTTTGTCGCGGATACGCGAGAATGCTTTGATGGTGGTGATATGGAATGTGCACTACAGAATGCTGAGAATGGTCTTAAAAAGTACCCTAAGCACATACAACTAAAACGCTGGGCGATCGCTGCAGCATGCCAGACAGGAGAGGAAGACTCTGCTAAGACTTACTTTTCTGACCTTCCTCCCGCGCATCAACGTGCTATGAAGATCAAATGCAGGCGGTTCAACATCACTTTGGAATGACCCTATGATGTCACTAGTTGAGAAATTTCGAGAAAATCCTTCCCGAGAACAGTTAATCAAAGACTGCATTGACTTGATAGATACGCAAGTTAAGAAACAAAAAGGCGTTTCAGGGTTAGCGATAAAAGGTGCTTACAAAACGGTCAGCGCTATAAAAAAGGGCTTTGTTCGAAGCGTTGTCGACTCGCTGTTAAACGATTGGCTCACCAAAGTACAACCCTATTTCTCAGAGTGGCAAAAAGAATCTACTACCAGCTTCGGCGAGTTTCTGTCGACAAAGCGCGAGTCGGTCTCCGAGGCGCTACTTTCGGTGACCGATCAGCAGGCGGAAACCGCTGATAACAAAACTGCCGCAAAGTTGTACTCCAAGTTTAGACCGAAGGCAGCCGAGCACGTAAAGGATGCGCTTCCAGGATTAGGTGATATTTTGGAACGTCGCACCAATGCGTGAGCCAATGTCCTCTGTGCTTTGGCACTAATCTTCAGTTGTTTCACAGAGATAATCTGAGGTCCTATATAATGTGCGGCAATTGCAGGCTCGTGCACGTACCGCCACAATACCACTTAGATGCGGAAGCAGAGAAAACGTACTACGACCTACATGAAAATAACGTAGACGACCCCGGTTACCGGAAGTTCCTAAGTCGGATGGCCGAACCGCTGCTCGAAAAAATACAACCCAAGAGCAAAGGTCTTGATTTTGGATGCGGACCTGCCCCGTTACTTGCAAAGATGCTAGAGGACCACGGTCATGAACTTGCTCTTTTTGATAAGTTTTACTTTTCGAATCCTAGCGTTCTACGTACCACCTACGACTTTGTTGTGGCCACTGAAGTAATAGAACACTGCTACGCCGCCGACCAAGTTTGGAAGCAGTGGCTTGGACTTCTGAGCGCCCCCGCATTGCTTGCAATCATGACTAAGCGTGTGCGAAGTCAATCAGCATTCTCAACATGGCACTACATTAGAGACCCAACTCATGTCGTCTTTTATAGTAACGAAACATTTGAATGGGTTGCCAATAAATACAAGCTAAGCTGCGAGTTTGTGGGAGCCGATGTCGTGATTTTACGGAAGTAAGAATTCCTTCAAAACTCGTCCTATTTCCAAAGGTTGGTGCCGGTGCATCATATGACCGGCGGAGGCAATGGTTATTTCCGTGGCATTGGGGAATGAAGCAATGCGACGTTGATAAGCTTCATTTTTGAATTCTGATTGTTGCGCCGAAATCAACAGCGTTTTTGCTGTGATTTCTTTCCAAAATTGCAATGCCAGTTCTTCTTGGTAGGGCAACGGACCGCGGCTGAGGTGTAAGTTGTCGTGGGGGAACCGGAAACCTTGGTCGAACAGTTCGGTGCAGTCCTTAGCCAAAATTTTTGCCATTTCCAACGTTAGGAACTTGTCGTGTTTCATTAAGGCTTTGGCTGCAAGCTCGACAGATTCGTAAACACGTGGCCGTCGTTCTTTGGCTCGGCGGACGCCACTAACCCAGCGCCTCGTTCTGTCTGGCAATGAGATACTGTCGCTTTGGGTTGGTCCGAGGCCTTCCATAAGCACAAGTCGTTCGACTTTTTCAGGAAACGCTGCGGCATAGTAGGACGCAATACTTCCTCCCATCGAGTGACCGATGAGCGCTATCGTTTCCGAGCCTACCCAATCCATAATATCGGCTAAATCGGCTACATAGTCCATGAAGTGGTAGTAGCCGCTTTCTAGGTGGGAGGAGAACCCGTGCCCGCGCATGTCGGGCGCTATTACCCGAAAGTGGGGTGCTAAGGATTCTTCTATCAGGGTTCGAAATCCAATGCCACTATCCAAGAATCCATGAACTAATACGATGGTGTGTTTGGCGGACTCGTTCCATTGGTGAATGCAAAGGTTGGTCCCTAAAGTTTTAGCATCGAATCTGACTCGGGAGTAGCTCATAGGTCTTCGAATCGGCGGGGCATTAGTTTTCGTGACCATCTGCCAAAAAGAAAAAGTGGAACCCCCGCAAAAAGAAAAGGCAAGAGCAGTACCCAGTTGATAAAGGCACCTTCTTCTGCTGTGCCGTATATTACTACCGCTACCAAGGCACCTAGAATAGCCGTTACTAAAGCGACCATGTATCCCCAGAACATCGTCCGTCTTTTTCTAATTACCAAATCCAATGCGATGGCCAATTTCTCTCTTTCATCTTTTGAGATTGAGCTGTTGTTTGATTCTCCTGGGGCAGTTGTATTTTTGGACGGTGTAATTTTTGTCTTATTCGAATCCATTGTACTTGGCTCTCCGATTCTTCCATTCATGACGATAACCCCGCTCTTATTATCACGAATCATGAATAAAAAGGCTCTGTCGACATCTACTTGTATCGGAGTAGGAGGGATTCCAGCTGCTACGATTGCAGCCGTAGCAGCAGCTGCCTCTGCCCCTCGTTCGTTAACCTCGAGTTCTGCGCGATGAAGAACTTTGCCAATAGGTACCACCTCTTCTTCAAAAACTTTGTTCAAGCCGTTGCGAAATATGGTGGTCACATCTTGGTTGACTAGTAGCGATTTGAGATCCAAAGAGCTTGATGCTGAAAATTTGGGCAGCGACAGGGCTATGTTGGAATGCTTGAGTTTTTTTAGCAAACGCTCCCACTGTTCGGCTCCCAGTCGCGCTTCAGCTTCAGGTAGGGAAAGTTTTCCTTTGGGCACATACAATAGCATTGAGTAGGCTCTTGTTTTATAGGGAAGCTCTATTGCATCAAACTCATCAGTCCCAAAGTAGGGAGTGAAAAACGTATCCTGCATGTACGCTGCATTAACACTTCGATTATCGTAGGTTTGGAACTGCCCCGAGGTTGTGTTTTTTTCTGGAAATTCGTGCTGCCATCCAGCCTTAAAATGGAGTGCGTTGACAAGTAGCGCCAATGTCTCTGTTGTTATAGCGTCTTCAGCGATGAGGTCACTGATCTTTCCATTGGTAATTTCTTCTACCCAGTGGTTGATCGATTTTCTTGCTGCATCCGGTTGGGCAAAGGACATCCCTACCGCTTTTGCGTTGTAGCTTGCTTCGGTTGCTTCTAAGAACGACGATCTGATTGGAGCGTCATTTGCTACATAAAGTTTGCTCGCAATAGATAACTCCGAGGAACTTTCAAGTTGTGAAAGAGATTGTCTCCAATACTGGTTGGCTTCTCTTTTCGTCGTTTCGAGGAAGTCTGTTAGTTCTTTCTGTCCCACGCCATCAATTCCATTACAGGTCATCGAAAGAGCTGCATGTATACTGGCGGGGGATAGAATCAAATTCTGAGAATTTTCCAACGTCGACAGGGCATGGTACGTCTTCCATGCCAGCTTTAGTGTTGCTGGCCCCAATCCACTCATTCACAAGCTATAGCATAGGATCTGCGGACTCGCTTGAAGAGTTACTCTTTGCTGGGATTACCGATGCGACCATTCATCAGTATCAAACCACTCTTATTCTCACGTATCATAAATAAGAATGCGCGATCGAACGTCACGGCGGGGGGAGGGACTGGTCTGCCTCCAATTCTTGCGGCAATCGCAGTCGCCGCTGCTGCCTCGGTCCCCGTTTCGTTCACCTCGATAAACGTTTTATGAAAAATTTCACTGACGACTAACGGTTCGTTGACTGAAATGTTGTTAAGTCCGTTGTCGAAGATACTAGTGACTCTTTGCCTCTTAAGTACTTCACTCAATCGCAAAGCGTTCGTCGCTTTAAATTTGGGAAGCGTTACTGTGATACGGGTTTGTTTCAGTAGCTTGATGTGTTCTGTCCATTGCTTGGCACTTTGACCTCCTTCTGCCTCTACTAGTTTGACTCTTCCGCGTGGCACATAGAGAAACATAGAGAATTCTTTTCCGACATAGGGAAGTTCAATGACCGCAAAGTCTTTTGTTCCATAGTAAGGGGTAGCAAACGTATCTTTCATGTATTCGACATTGGTCGATGTCTGGTGGTATGTTTCGAATGGGCCACTCTTAGTGTTTTGGGCCGGGAATGCATGGAGCCAATCACCTTTAAAATAGAGGGCGTTAACTAAAACCGACAAGGTTGATTTTGTGATACCTCCTTGCGGAATCAGCTCTTTTATTTTTTTGTTGGTTTTGCTTTCGACCCATTGGTTGATGATGTTTCTACTTGCCTCGGTTTTGGTCTCAAATGGTACGGTCTTTGCTTCGGACGAATAAAATTGCTTGGTTTTGTCTAGAAAGCCAGGTTTGGCAACAGCCTCGTTGCTCAAATAGATACGATTGGCCATAGAAAACTCCACGTTGCCCTGAGCAGACGGTACGTTTTCCTGCCATCCTTTATTGAGCGCGGAGAGTGGCATTCCGAGATACTTTTCAAGTTGCGAGAGTACCGTTCCCTCCGCTCCGTTTGCTGCCATCGAAAGCGCAACGTGAATACTGGCAGGGGATAGCACTAGATTGGAAGTATCCTCGGTCTTGATAAGACCTTTGTAGATTTTCCATCCTACGTTTAGCGTTTCAGAGCCTATAGTGTTTGTCGTAATTTCTTTCGAGGGAAGCGGTGCTACGTTAGCCGACGCACTTGATGGGGCTGGAGGTGCCACTGTCTTCGATGGAGTAGTTGTATCGTTGTTGCAGGAAATTAAAAGTAAGAATATAAAAAGGCGCCTCATTCGCTGAATTTATCATAAGACTATTTCACCATACCACTTCCTCACACGAATACATCGCCAGCATCAGAGACACATATCTTACTTTGGCCTTTCCTTGTTCCCTTCGTTTTTGTAGTGTCAGGCAATGCAGCGATTTCAAGATGCGATGCACCGAGAGGTACTCCTAAAGGGGCAAATCCAACGGATTGTTTCTCTTGTCCCCAGCGATACGTACAATTTGTCGGCACTTGGTGTGCTGGACAAAGTGGTTGGGCGCACAGAGTATTGCGACCGGCCAACAGAACAAGTCCTGGGCATTCCAACAGTAGGGGGAACAAAAAATATCGATGTAGAAAAAATCGTAGACCTGCAGCCAGACCTTATTTTGGCAAATCGCGAAGAGAATTCTCGTGCGAGGATGTCAGCGCTCATCGCAACCAAACTTCCCATTTACGTTGCGTTTCCAAAAACAGTGGCCGAGGGGGTTGCCCATTTGGCGAAGGTTTCAAGGATGGTGGGGGGCGGCGACCCGGCAATTATCAAGCAAGGGTACCAAAGCGTAAATGTCGAGTATTCAGTTAGTGGGCAGCGTGTATTTGTACCTATCTGGAAGGAGCCGTACATGACTTTTTCTGAAGGTTCCTATGCAGATGACGTACTAAACCGTTTGGGGGTCAAGAATGCATTCGCAGATAAACGTAAAGAGCTTAAACAGGCCGTTACAATGACCGGTCACCCTGCGCTTGACGATAGGTACCCTAAAGTAACAATGGATGAGATTGTGGCCGCTCAGCCTGAGGTTGTGCTACTTCCGGATGAACCGTTTGATTTCACAGAGCAAGACGTACGCTTCTTTGAGTCGTTGGATATTCCTGCGGCAAAAACAAAAAGTATTTATCTATGCAGCGGCAAAGACTTATTTTGGCACGGGGCTTGGTCGATTGAAGGGATTCCAAGAATCAATCAGCTACTGCAAAAGATTAGCAGTAACTAATCAGCCGAAGTTCTTAATAATGAAATAGGCAATAACAATGACCAATATGGTGGTGATGGTGTTGTTGACCCAGCTGGACTTAACTTTTTTCTCATCGCCAATCCCAGCGGAGTGCGCTGCCTTTTTGATTCCACCGCGCATTCCAATCATACTGCCTGTTTTGTTTTGACTGGAGGCTTGTTTCTTACGCATCTGTGCTTTGCGACTCATTTCAGGAGTATGCCACCCTTAACGTCATCATCAAGGTAATGAACTGGGTTTGTGTGGTTAAAACGAAACAATGAGATTGTCTTCGCCAGCCACCGCACCATTTACCGGAAAGTCGCAGAAGACTGCATTTTCGCAGATGACGTTGATTCCGTTGAGCGTGAAGTCTGCAGCCACTGAAGATGCTACGCCAATCAGATCTCCAATAATGAATTTCGCCGAGCATACGTTTGTAGTTCCCGGGCCACAATCGATCGGATGATTAAGCCCCGTCACTTGTCCTGTGCCCGTCACTTGTACGTTGAGCGTAACCTCTTGTAGGTACTGTGCTTCTATCACAGTGTTACCGGTCAGGTTGAACGTGCAGTTGCCGCGACCTCCGCAAACCGAAGGGGTCGAGGTCCACACGTCGATTCCCATTCCTGCGTCCGGCACGGGAGTAAGTGATATGTTGCCTATGGGATGACGGAAACAATTGGGCCCGCAAGAGTCATTACTTTGGTGAGAACGAATGACACTTCCACCGCCTAGTGTCGTAACGGTGAGTTTAGGATTCAGTACTTCGCCCTGCATAGGGACGACTACCACATCCGCCGTCACATTATCTCTCACCGAGACCTGAAGCGTGCGGTTACCAATGCCGTCAGAGACGTTCGCTGGTTGAAAGGAAGAAGAGAACTGACAAGTCTCCTGCGGTTGCAGCGTTACGTTATTGCAAGCAGAGGTGTTTAGGTTAAATGCTGCGGAGTCTCCTGCCGAGGACACCGACACTGTGGTAGCAGAAGCTTTGGTGTTTGTGATGGTGAACGTCTCTTCTTGGGTAACTTCTCCAAAAGTGATTGCATCAAAGGTAAAACTGGTTGGAGAAACAGAGAGACTGGCTTCGACGTTTCCATCCACGCCAGCATCAATATTGTTGGAAGATGCCCCCCCACAGGACAAGATAAGGCCAAGCAAAAAGTATTTCACAGGCCAATTGTGCAACGACACGGCCTCATCCCGCAAGTCTCCGTTAGCTAAGCTTACGCCTGCCAAGCAAAACCATGGTGATGAAGAGCATCAAAAGCGGAGTGGAAGAGCTGGAGCTGCATCCGCTATTAGTGGACTTGAAGCAAAATCCATTGCTTCGGCAACCAAACCCGTCGGGGCAGGCAACTTCTGCAGAGCACGTTTGGCTGCAAAAAGAATCTTCGACTAAAAGCTGACAAATGCCAGTCGTGCATTCCTGGGCGTTGGAGCACGTATCTCCCAACTCATTTAGCCCGTCATCTGGGACGCAAAGATTTGATTTGCACTTCAGTCCTGCACTGCAGTCTGAAGCTTTGCTGCAGGTATCTTCGTTTCCTGACGCCATCGTGATGGGAATGCTCTTGGTGGTTCGGTTTCCGTCGTTATCCGTCGCAAAGATCCAGAGGGTGATCTGGCCAGTTGCAAGACCACTTGGAACGATCACATCAAAGTTTGCGGACGCGTTCGTTGACCACTGACCGATTGCAATTTCGACCGATGCAATTCCGCTGCTATCTGCGGCACTTCCAGAGATTACGTCACCAGGAAAAAGAACGCCGTCAGTTTGTGGATTGGTAACCGTAATGGTTGGCCCATTGGAATCCGTTCCAGGCGCTCCGATCGTATCTAACATCAATTGATGAGAGTCTTGATACGAGGTGTTGCATCCGCTGTTATCTGGGATATTTCCTTCTCCGTACCTAAATGGTATCGCATTGGTAATCGCCGGGTACATCACATCGGTTGTATCGTCGGTGTGTCCCAGTCCGTAGGCATGGGCATTTTCTTGTGCGGCAGTTGTGATGAGATCGTCTACTCTTAATCCTCCGGGAAAAACGAACGTAATGTTGTTGGGCATTTGGTCGCCGCAATCTCGCAAAGCAATGCCGGCGCAGTTGGTGCCTGCAACTCCCGCACAGTTTCCACCGAATACAATCATTTGGTAATTTCCCGATGAAGGGCGCGAGGTTGTAAAAGTAATATTGTAGGCCGCGTGCAGTTGCTGCATTCCTGAAACGACTCTGGAAATGATCTGGCTTCTGGTCAACCCTTCCGTGCTACGAAGGGAGTTAGCGTCGAATGCTCCTATGGAAAGGTTCTGAACGACAATAGCGGATTCGCCGGTCGTGGCATCGTCTGCAAATTGACTTCTAGAAAGCGACGCACCTTCGAAGTTTAGGTAAACGGTTCTTGGTCCAATTGCTGCTACATCTGGTGTAGGAACAATCGTAGAAGGCATAGGGACCACCAACCTAGGCGCCGCAGCGTAAGCGACATTTCCGAATAGAATAGTTAAACCGACTATTAAGATTCTCACTGAGATTACTTTACAGCACCTTCTCTGACTTTTCGCTACAACATTATATAAATAAACTTAATGACTAGTCCCGCTCTGGGGGACATTGTAGGGTACCGCGGTGAGTCAGCATCTGCATGTCATTGATGGTTTTGGTTACATTTTTCGTGCCTACTACGGGTTGATGGGAGGCGCGAAGGGAGTTCAGCTTTCAAACTCTTCAGGGATGCCAACTGGCGCACTCTACGTCTACGCGAGAATGCTGATCAAGCTTCACAAAGAACTCGGACCAGAGAGAATCGTCGTTGTGTTTGATCATCCTGGTAAGACTTTTCGAAGCGATTTGGATCCTGAATATAAGGCGAACCGTAAAGAGACTCCAGAAGATCTCGTCGATCAGCTTCCGTTTTTCCGTCCTTTGACCGAAGCATTCTGTTGGCCGGTAATTTCGGCAGAAGGGTTCGAAGCGGATGACTTGATAGCCACGGTGGTGACGCAAGCAAAAAAGAAGAACTGGAAAGTAACGATCTGGTCGGGGGACAAAGACCTTATGCAACTGGTTACCGATGAGTTGCACGTAGTCGATGCCCTTAGAAACATTACGTACGATAAAGCGAAGGTTGTTGACAAATTCGGTGTACCTCCAGAGCAGGTGAGGGATTGGCTCGCGCTCGTTGGTGACAAGTCTGACAACGTACCGGGAATGCCAGGTGTAGGAAAGGTTACGGCGACCAAGCTGTTAACCGCTTACGAAAACTTAGAAGGCATTTTGGCAAACACTTCGGAGATGAAAGGCAAACAGAAGGAACGTTTTGAGGATGAGACCAACATTAAGCAATTGAAGCTTTCGCAAAAACTAGTGACTTTGCGAGAGGATGCTCCTCTTGAGATCCCAATAGATGAAATGGTGCCAAGTAGTTGGGACCCGACTCCACTGTCAAAGGTTTTTGGTGAGCTCGAGTTCTTTTCTCTTTTAGAATCAATAGAGTCTGCCAAGAACAAGCCAAAACTTCCAGAGAAAACCGATGTCACTCTCATTGCAGATCAAGCTGCAGGAGACCTGTTCGCAAAAACGATAGCGGTGGGAAAGGAAGTCACTTTATTTCCGGTAACCACAGGAAAACGATGGACCGACTCGAACGTTTTGGGCTTGGCGATTGCGGTCACCGATGGTCCGGTGGGGTATCTCGAACTGCGAAATCAAAATTGGCAAGATGTAGCTCCCTCGTTGAGGAAAGTGCTTGCTTCAGAAAACACGAAAATCGTTTGTCACGACGGTAAGTCGATGAACAAAAGGCTAAGAAAAATAAAAATCGAACTGTCCGATAATGTCTACGATGTAATGCTCGCCTACTTTCTTACGGGCTCAGGCCGTGACGCTTCAGACCACAGTAAATTACTGAGTGCACTTGGTGTATCCGCGCCACCATTACCTAAGAAACTGAACGACAAGTCTGATGAAGAACTAGGCGCCTACGCAGGACGCGTTTGCGTTTTGCTAAATCTTGCCAAGAAGATTCTAGACCAGCAAATGGATAAAGTTGGCGTGACGGATTTGCTGCAGGAACTAGAGCAGCCAGTGTCTGAAGTTCTTGCGCGCATTGAAGAAACGGGGGTGTTGATCGATACGGAGAAACTAGCCAAGATCAGTGAGACACTGCATGAGAAGATTGCCGGTATCAATGATAACATTAAAGAGCTTGCTGGGACGGATGTAAATGTGGCGTCACCCAAACAACTCAGTGAGTTACTTTTCAATACTTTGGGACTAACATCGCCCAAGAAGAAGAAAACGAAAACTGGTTTTTCTACTGATGCAGAAGTTTTGGAGAGCCTTGCGGATAAGCATCCTATTGTCCCACTCATTCTGGAACATCGAGAAAAGAGTAAGCTGCTCGGGACTTACGTAGATGCGATTCCACCACTAATCAATAAAGACACAGGCCGATTGCATACGAACTTTGCCCAGGCTATTGCAGCTACCGGACGCCTTTCGTCGAGAAATCCCAATTTACAGAATATCCCGATTAGGACGCCTTTAGGACGCTTGATCAGAGAAGCGTTTATCGCCGCGGATGGCCATGTGATTTTGTCAGCCGACTACTCGCAAATCGAGCTACGCGTGATTGCTCATCTTTCCGGCGACGAAGTGCTCGTGAAGGCATTCTCCGATGGAATCGATGTGCACAGCCAAACCGCATCTGAGATCTTGGGAATCCCTCTTAAAGACGTTGATCAAAGTCATCGACGAATCGCTAAAGCGGTTAACTATGGATTGGTTTATGGCCAAACGGCATTCGGGCTATCTAGAGCGTTGGGCATTCCGCGAAAAGAAGCAAAGCAGTACATCGATACCTACTTTGAGCGTTTCTCGGGAGTTGCTGCTTACATGGAGCAAACGATAGTGGATGCGAAAGAAGCGGGATTCGCAAAAACAATGTTTGGTCGGGTCAGGCCTGTCCCCGATGTCCGTTCTGGTAATTTTATGAAGCGCAAGGCGGCTGAACGCGTTGCTCAAAACACTCCCGTACAAGGAGCCGCCGCTGACATAATGAAACGCGCGATGCTCGCCGTCGACGCTCGATTGACGACGGAAAAGATTCCAGCGAAGGTAATCTTGACGGTTCATGATGAGCTGGTTTTAGAAGTTAAAGAGGGGGCGTTGGAGTCAGCTAAAGAATGCGTGTCCCATGAGATGATGGGAGCTGCGGAGCTCTCGGTTCCGTTAGTGGTGGATACGGGGGTTGGCGCTCATTGGGGCGCCGCACATGGCTAATCTAGCCGCATTGATAATCGACGTAGACGCTATCAAACTCCGCGGTTGGAATACCCTTTGGGTTGACGAAGAAATATAAGTTTCCGCCGTCGCCAAAGCAGGTTTCCATAGCTTCATCACTTGCGAGTTGGAAAAGCAACGTGGTGGATGCTGATGGCGGCTCTGATTTGTTTTGGATGTAATTAGGATGCCCCAATAAAATGTGACGGTTTGGGGTTCCACTTAAATAGCTTTGAACTTCAATAAAGGGGAAGTAAACTTGCCACTGATAACGATCGACCTCGTGTTCATTCCACTCCAGAGTCTCTGGCGGAGGAAGTGTCAAAATCTTTTCAAAGTCCACCGCCACGCACTTTAGTATTTCGTGCTCTCTTAGGCTAGGTGGCGCCTTCACGTTAGCGGCAAGAGGTTGGTGACCTATCGATATCGAATTCCAACCCTTTTGCGTATCGAACTCTTCCCAAGGGATGTCGGGATCCGCGTCTTCCTCTTCTCGCCACCCTAAAGCAGAAAAGAAATACAGTACTCCATCCCCTGGAAGTCCGTGACGCAACGGGACCTCGCTCAAATCTAACTGTCCGATGAAGGTGAGGGCTTTGCCACTAGGATGGCTTGGCCAATTCATCGACGCGGGAAGATCGGGCAGGCCCCCAAGTTTGCTACCTCCCGTGGTTACCTCCCGGCTGGAGTGAATCAGGATATTCCCCCAAAGTAACTTTTCATTTATCTCTGAGGTTTTGTCCTTCAGATCTGCTTTTTCTAAGAAATCGGAAAGACTGCGCTCGGGTTCTAGTTGCTGTTCGATGTGTCTCAGGATTTCGATTTTGTCGCCGAAGCGAATGTCTTTAAACTTTTTGGAGCTAATTAGAAGTTGATAGGAGTCGCGGATTAGCACGAATAACCTTTCTGAAGCCAATACTCCAGCCTGCACTTCCATCCACTTCCATCCTGTTGTAGTCCATCGGTAGGCACTACTATTTTGCAGTACGGGTCCATAGATGTCTGCATCTGCATCTGAAACTCGAAGGTGATAGCAACCGTCCTTAAATTTCAGATACGAGTCAAGAGAACCATTGAGTACTGATGCGGACCAGCTGGATTGCCAGCGTTCAATCTTCGTTCCCGTAAGAGAGCGGCAGTATTCTACTACTTCGTCACTCTTCGTTGCCAAAAGCGCTACTCAGTTGCCGCTTCTGCAGCTGGTTCAACCGGCACGCTTAAGTTGCGCATGCTTTCGAATCTGAGTAGTCCGTAGAGGTTTTCTTTCTTCTTTTCGAAGTTGCCAAGTACCTCTACTTGGTCGCCAAGCTTGTAGGGAACAATCTTCGCGTTGTGGGTGGCAATAGCTTCCGGATCCATGATGTTTTTCTGGTCAGGCCTGAGCGGGCTTGCCACACCAAGAACCCAGAGGCTTTGGTCTGGTGGAGTGGATGCGGAATCACCGATATAGAAGTGAGCTTTTTTGCAAAGCTCCGGTTGCGCTGCAATTCGTTTGCGAACGACGTCGTCACTTTCGCCGGGCTGTTTTTGCTCCGAGACGCAATCGTACACCCAGGTGACGTAGCCCTTGATGGTTACTTGAGTTCCCGCGTATTTGCTCCCTTGAACGCGATAACGTTTTACGTCTCCCGTGATCTCAAAAGAAGGGATGGTCGGAAGTTTGGCACTACCTTGCCCTGATGGGAGATCATCTGTTAGATCCGCAGATGGAATAGTCGGCTTGCCGCAAGCGGAAACAAAGATGAATATGGACATCAACGAAAATCGGCGCATACGCGCTTTTATCATGTTGACCAAGGCGCAACAAGCCGTCCTGAAGCTACTGGTGGTTTTGCTTGTTGTCGGACTAATATTCGTTGGTTGGCGGGACTGCAACCCCGCAAGAGCTCGCTATTCGAGCCGTAATCCGCGAGATACCGGATTCAGTGAGAGGGACGAGAATGTGATCGTTTGGGATGTGCCAGAGCTGTTGGTGGACGGTATCGACATTCGGGGGCCACTCGGGTTGGTCTATCCGCCGCTTTTTCATACCAGACTGGCGGAAAATAACTTGGTTGCACTTCATGAGCCTGGTTTGGCGAAAGCGTGGGAGGTGGTAGACGGTCGACTTTTAATCGAAATCGATTCTTCTGTGCGTTTCCAAGATGGTAGCTCAGTAACCGCGTCGACCGTAGTAAAGAACTTGCAAAAGCACGTTCCCAAGCGATTACTTGCTTCTTGGGTGGAAGTTGACGGTCGCGTTAGCGTCACCGCGACGAGTGGTGGGATCAAGGCGCTCATGAGAGACGTTTCCAGAATACCGATTACAAAAAATTCAACTTCGGGCGATGGGGTAGTGGGAGCTGGGAGCTATCACATTATAAGCCGGACCCCGGACGTTCTGCTCGAACATTTACAGACCAAACGCAGGGTTCGTTTCGTAAGTAGTACCAGTGTACTTGCCAAAGAAGCCAAAATAGGAATGTGGGAGCAACGACCGTCTGAGGTGTCTCAACCTGTCTTTTACCCCGAGTTGTCGGTTCTTCTACTTTCCTGCAGTCCGCCGCTCGGCAACCGTTCCTTTCGGGCGGCGTTGCACCAGGTCATCCGGAAAAATGACAAAGACATGCCGTGGACCGCGGTGTTTTGGGGCGGGCCGCTTCATGGCGCTCCTTACGTGATTCGTAATGATAAGCGTTCTGCTAGTGAACTTCTGGTTGAGGCCGGTTGGGTAGATGATGACGGCGATGGCATTGCAACCCATCCTGAAAAGGAAACGTTGAGAGTTGTATTTTCAAGCGATGGCGAACACGCAGGAGAGGTTGTAAAAAAGATCCGCGGTTTGGGATTGCGAGTGAGACTGGAGCAGGTAAAAGCAGAGGCCATTGCCAGTACGTTGTCTTCGGGAAAAGCTGATGCGGCATTAGCGGTACTTCACACGACTCCCGATGGCGGACTACAAGGATTAGGCGCGGCTTGCATCAGATCTCCGCTCAAGGATTGGCTTGCGAGTTACCAGCTGGCGCAAGGACCAAACGCGATAAGAATCGCGGTAGATCGGCTAAAATACGAGTTTCAACGCGAAAAACCTTTCCTTGTGTACGATGTTCGACGCTTCTTCAGAACCGGGGATTTCTCCTTAGACGACGTGCCAGGTGCTCCTGCGGCGCTAGATCTCGCCCGCGCGGTGGAACCGTGACCCCGCTGTAAAAATACCCACCATGACTTACGCTGAAGCAAAAGTTTTTTTCGGCCAAAAAACTAAAAAGATCAAAAATGAAAATAGATCGCTTAGATCAGGTTAAAAAGTTTGATCGTTATTTTTGATCACTGTTAAAATTTTTTTGTTGAAAGTAGAAAAAGATCAAGAACTAGAAGTTCGTCCGTTAGCTAGAGCGATTCCGAAGCCGCTGTCTAAAGAAACGACTGAAAGAGTTAGAGCCATCACTGAGTCCATGCTTGGGGTTGACTCTGAGCGTATTTTGAATCGTGCGACTCGCGGCCAGGCTCTTAGAGACCGAATTCAAGGGCATTTGCGTGGAGGCCAGCGTCTGAAAGTAACACTGACAGACAATACTTACACGATGATTTCTGTGAAGCGGATGAGCAGTCGTGCAACCTACGAACTAAGATTGCATCACATGTTTTACGATGCTCCAGAATCTATCATTGTAGCGTTGGCGAGATACGTAGAAGATAACGATAAGGACTCTTCGGCCTTACTAGGTGATTACATCGATGCCAATCAAACGAAAGTTCGTCCTAGAAAGAGGCAGCGGGCTGTCAATCTTGAGACAAAAGGCGAATGTCATGACTTAGCTGAAATCTACGACGAGTTAAATCGGAACTACTTTGGTGGTGGCATTAGCGCTAGTGTTACCTGGGGTAGTAAAAGGAGTCAGACGAAGCGTCGTCGTTCCATAAAAATGGGGTCGTATTCGCCGGATGAAAAACTAATTCGCATCCATCGGTCGCTGGATAGAGCTTTCGTTCCAAGGTATTTCGTTGCTTGGGTTTTGTATCACGAGATGCTTCATCAAATTCATCCCGTCAGAGTTAAGGGGGGAAGGCGTTTGGTACACCCACCTGAGTTTTTGGCTGATGAGCGAAAATTCAAACAGTACGAGCAGGCCGTGGCATGGCAAAAAAAGTACATCGTCCACTTACTCTCCTACTAATCTGGTCTGCTGTTTTTCGTGGAGTTACGTACTAAGGGCATTGTCGGAATCGGCGGCGAGCTGAAGGTTCAGCCAGAAGATTTTTTAGTAGAAGAAGTGCCGCTGTACGAACCCTCCGGAGGTGGGGACCATACGTATGCATGGATTGAAAAACGGGGTGTCACTACCCAGCGTTGCATACGTCAGATAGCAAAGACGCTAGGCATCAGAGCAAAAGACATTGGATGCGCGGGATTGAAAGATCGACATGCGGTAACTCGTCAATGGTTGTCTCTGCCTGGCATGGACATCGCCCAGCGATTGCAAAAGCTAGAACTCGAGGGGATTCAAGTTCTTAAGGTCAGCAGGCACAGAAACAAACTTAAAACAGGGCATTTGAAAGGAAATCGCTTTGTGATTCGAGTGAGGAACTGCGACTTTCCCGCTGAGGAGGCTGCTGCGCTTGCGACAAAGAAACTCTGTGTTTTGCAAAAGCCGCCGTGGGTTCTTTCTTGGTACGGCACGCAGCGTTTCGGAACCGATAACGTAGCGCAAGCTCGAGAGTTGCTTCGTAGTAATGACGGCGTGGTAACTAAGAGCGATCGATTCCTTGTCTCTGCACTGCAATCTCACATCTTTAACCATTATCTTGCGATCCGACAAAAGAAAGGCTTGCTAGCTACCGTGATTCCTGGAGACGTCATGGCGTTCTTACCAGACGGTAAAGTCTTCTCTGCTTCGGAAGATCTTCCCAGAGAGCAAGCGAGAATGTTGGATGGCGGTGCGGCCATCACGGGACCCATGTTCGGAACGAAGTTCATGGAACCGGCAGAGGGGACGCCTGCACGACTTCTCGAAGACGAAGCCTTGGCTGCGAGTAACTGCGAGCGCACCATGTTTTCAACGTTAGGCCGTTTGGCGCGCGGCAGTAGAAGAATACTCTCGCATCGTTTAAAAGAAACTTCGGTAGAACCGCTAGAAGGAAGCGATATTGGCGTTTCTTTCACCTTGCGTGCGGGCATGTACGCGACGGAAGTAATGCGCGAGATAACGAGTTCGTAGTTTGTTTTGCAGCCATCTAGGGTGCAAACAAAGCTTCCATGTGGATATTATCTTCGCATGAACCGATTGGTGGGGATTCTTGCAATTTTGATTATGGGGAACGTTGCGATTGCGCAACAGACGCCAACGATCGATCCAAAAATCGACGTACAACTTTTGAAGCCGGTTGCTGGTCCACGCGCCTTTACGGCGACCGCTGATGCGGATGAGGTGATGAAGGGGCAACTTAGCGTTGGCTTGATGATCACTTACGCGACCAACCCCTTCTCAGTCTTCACTGTGGACCAAAACGACATGGTTTTGTCGACCCGCTCGGAAGTCGTAAAGTCGATATTTGCTGGCGAATTGGCGGTAGCTTACGGCCTAACGAAGAAAGTCCAGTTGGGACTGGTGGTTCCTGGTATCTTTAACATGTCAGGTGATGGTGTCGATGCTTCCAGTGGTATGCCAGGAAGTGGAATTACAGTAAACGGACTTGGCGATGTGCGGTTGCAAGGTAAGTTTTCCCTACTGCGCCAAAATAAAGTCGGGCTGGCGGCATACTTGGGGTTGGTGATTCCGACCAGTACTGATGGCGATGCCGGTAATTTTATCGGTGACGATACCTTCTCTGGCCAATTGAGATTGGCGGGGGACTACCGCACGGGACGTTGGCATTTTGGAGTGAATACCGGAGTGGTACTCCGAAAACCAAGAGAAATTTTTGCAAGTGAGGTAGGTCAACAACTCTCGTTCGCGGCAGGAGTAAACTTTCGGGCGATGCAAAATCTCGCGATTGTTTCCGATGTCTTCGGGCTAACGGATTTCGCGCTAAATATCGATGGGGCTCCTGTGGAATGGACCGGCGGTATCAAAGTCTATCCACGCCCCGGGTTGTCGGTTACTGGTGGTGGCGGTATCGGCATTGCGAATGGTATCGGTGCGCCGAGGTGGCGGGCGTTTGCTACCGTCAACTATGCGCCTGACACGAGAGACCCCGATGGTGACGGAATTCCAAACCGTAAAGACCGATGTCCCAATAAAGCAGAAGATAAAGATGGCTTTGAAGACAGCGATGGGTGTCCAGAGCGAGACAACGATGGTGACAAGCATCCTGATGACGAAGATAAATGTCCAAACCAAGCGGAAGATAAAGACGGTTTTGAAGACGGAGATGGTTGTCCAGAGCTAGACAATGACGGCGATGGTTTAGAAGACCTTGCGGACGGTTGCCCCATGCACCCAGAAGACAAACAAGGTCGCAAACCCAATGACGGCTGCCCTCAAGGGCAAACCGACACTGACGTAGATGGAAAGTTGGACCACGAAGATGCCTGTCCGGACAAGCCAGAAGACGATGATGGGTTTGAAGATTGGGATGGTTGTCCTGAACTTGACAATGACGGCGATAAGATCGCTGACGAGCAAGATGCCTGCCCCTTATGCCCAGAAGACATTGATGGAACGATGGATGACGATGGCTGTCCCGATCTCGACGACGACGGCGATGGCATACCTGATACGGTAGACCGATGTCCTAAACAAGAAGAGACGATCAACGGAATTGATGACGGTGATGGTTGTCCGGACAGTGGCGGGGCCAAATTGGTTAGCTTTGACAGTAACCGTCTAAAATTCAAAGCGGCTCCCACCTTCGAGCAAGACGGAACGTTAAGACGAGCCGGAGAAGTGATTGTTGACCAAGCTGCAGCAGTGATGCGAATCAATAAATACGTGACTCGTTGGACGGTGATTGTCGTTTCAGATAACACGACCAAGACCAATGCTATTGCTCGTTCTGTAATCGAACGCCTAACGTCGCAAGGCATGCCGATTTCTAAAATCAAATTGCTCAAGTCCAATGGGCCGACGAAACTAGCAATACTCAAAGAAAGCGAAACAGAAGACGATCCGGAAGGACCGGAGTTTAGCTGTCCTGCCTCGGCGCAGATCTCTGGGCGTCCAGCTCCTGCCAAAAAGGCCCCTGTAAAAGTGGATGAGCCCATCGCTATTGAGAGAAACGGTGAGATAGAAGTTAACCCGACCACTCCTGCAGCTCCAGTGGTCAAGCCTACGGCGCCAACCACGGAGGTAGATGCGAAAGCTCCTCCTGCTGCAAAGAGCAGTCTCGAAGTCTTCAGTCGGTATCAAGGAGTTCGAAAGCGTGTGCTTTTCAAAAGGAATTCCAAGACGCGACTTGTCAGGGGCACAAGAGAGATTGCTGCGGTGGCGGACTTGCTAAAAAAGCATCCGAAGGTTCACTTGAGAGTGGTCGCCCATACGGACAGTCGCAAGGGAAAAAGGAAAAGTTTGCTCATCACCGAAGGACAAGCGCAAACATTGGTTGACTTGTTTGTAAAGCTCGGCGTTTCCCCGGAACAGTTGACTCCTAACGGTGAAGGGCAAGACGAGCCAATCGCGAACAACAAAAGAAGTCGTGGACGAAAAGCCAATCGTAGGATTGAGTTTGTGTTCACAGAAAAGTAGACAATTATGAGCGAAAAGAAAGCTGGCCGATTCGGCACGTTCGGTGGTGTATTTACACCATCGGTTCTCACGATTCTTGGTGTGATCATGTTCATGCGTGCCGGTCACGTAGTGGGAGATGTTGGAATTTGGCAAGCACTCATCATTTTGTTGATTGCTAAAACGATTACCACCCTAACCACATTAAGCGTCTCTGCGATCGCCACCAACACGGAGATAGGTCCCGGCGGGAACTATTTCATGATTTCTCGGACTTTAGGGGCGGAAGTGGGAGGTACCATTGGCCTCACGCTGTTCGTTTCACAAGCGGTAGCAATTTCATTCTACGTCATCGGCTTCACCGATGCGTTAGTCTTGGTGATCGGCGAGTCGTCACCGGAGACAATGGATTGGATGATCCAAAACTACATCGACAAGGCAATATCTTGCGGTACGATACTTTTGCTCTTTGGACTCACTTTTAAAGGTGCCGACCTTGCATTGAAGGCGCAGTATTTCATTCTTGTGGTCTTGCTTGCGTCGGTGGCTGTTTTTCTCATTGGAGGCTTCATTTCATTTGATAGCGCTGTTTTTGATAAGAACACGGTGGCTCATCCGAGTAGCGGAGGGTTTTGGGTCGCTTTCGCGATTTTCTTTCCTGCAGCCACTGGCATTGACGCTGGTGCCAATATGTCCGGGGATCTCAAAGATCCTGGCAAATCCATTCCTTCTGGTACGTTACTTGCGATTGGGTTCACGGCTAGCGTTTACGTACTTCTTCTGTTTTTACTCGCGGGTTACAAACCGGCGGACGGACTCATTGGGCAAGAGTCGTTTGGTGCCCTTAAGTCGATGTCGATTTTTCCTCCTCTTGTCGTTGCTGGGGTGTTTGCAGCGTGTCTCTCTTCAGCGCTTTCGTCTTTTCTCGGCGCTCCAAGAATTCTGCAAGCCATGGGCAAAGATAAGATTATCGGACCTGTCGAGTACTTCGGAGTAGGCCATGGTCCTGACGATGAACCGCGTCGCGGAACCATCCTTTCGTTGGTGATAGCATTGGTGATTCCATTTGCCGGTGGATTGGATGCCATCGCTGAAATCATTTCTATGTTTTTCTTGATTGCCTACGGCATGATTAATTTTTCCGCTTTCGTCGAAGGAAAAGCAGGTAATCCTAGCTTCCGTCCGCGATTCAAGTTGTTTGGTTGGCCGGCTGCCATGGCAGGAGCGGTAGGTTGCGCGGTGGCGATGATTAAGATCAACGAAACCTATGCGATCATTGCTACCGTCCTCGCCGGGCTCATCTACCTGTCACTCAAAGGTCGTTCCAAGGGCGACATTGGTGATGCCACAAGGGGTTATACCTTCTCTAAATTGCGAGACAACCTGTTCGAACTTAATCAAAAAGAGGTGGACGCCAAGAACTGGCGACCGCAGATGGTCGCGATTACTCAAGATGCCGACAGAGACATCCGGATGCTACGCGCAGCCTCATGGCTTGAGTCTCATCGCGGTTTTCTTTCCGTACTTGAAACCAAAGACAAAGATGCCATTGCCCGTGATGAAGGACATCAAGGAGACTATGAAGGAAGTGACTTTGTGCCTAGCGAGGAGTGGCGCAGGACTGTGTCGCACTGGAGTGCCATGCGTAAGCAGGAGCTGGAAGACTTGCTGTCACGTAGCCACATCGAGGCGCTACCTCACGTCGCATGTTGTCCAACCCCGACCCATCTCGCGACGGCTATTGATGCTCACCGCTTTGGACCTTTGGCGCCGAACACCTATATGGCAACGCTTCCACCTCCCAACAGTCAGCCGCGGAGGCAGTGGCTCTATCACTTGATGCGTCAAATAGAACCGTTAGGGACTAACATTATCTTGTACAAAGGGGCTAAAGAACTGCCCGACTCTCGCCAACTTGATCTTTGGTGGCACGGCGACCGAAACGGATCGCTCATGGCTATTTACTCCCATTTGCTCAGGCAACACCAAGATTGGTCGAAGGGAAGTACACGGATTTCACGATTGGTGAGGACCGGTGAAGAAAAGATCGTGGCGGAGCAAGAGTTAAAAGACCTGATGGCTGCAGCACGGCTCAAAACGGAGATTAACATTGTTCTTTCTAGCGAACCAATAGGCGAGGTCATCGCAGAGCAAAGTGCGAATGCCGGAATGGTATTCCTTGGATTGTCTAAAGAATCGGTGACGAACTTTGAGCGCTATACCGAAAGCAGTCACGATCTTTTGGCCGCTCTGCCTCCGTCAATGCTTTTCTATGCTAGTGGAAAAATTGACCTGATGGCTTAGCGTCAGCCGCAAGGACCTTTGAGCCTGCCAAAGTAGAAGATGAGACTTCGTACCATTTCAAAGTGTTCAAGCGTGGCTCGATCTATTTCGGTAGACCGCGCCCCAAACGGATAGGCGTGTGCAATAGGATTGAAGCCAAGCGCTTCAAGCTCTGTTTTGCCAGGGACCAACTCTTCGTCCACCCATTGTTGCAGGCCGTGCTCTTCCACGAATGCCGTGGCATCCAAATGATTTAGTCCATGGGCTTCAACGCGGTGTCCTGCGGATTCCATCTCTTGTAGTAGTGAAACTTCATTGGCTTTGAGGCTGTGTGGCCTCGTGACGAAAAACGTTGCTAGGGTTTCGTTCGGCCAGCTTTGGGTCATGTCGTACCACTCTTGGATGTGAGCATCGTCAAACGAAAGAAACACGCCAGCACGAGGGGCCCCATCTAGTAAGTCAGATGCCGTTAAAAAAGGAATTTCTTGTTCGTGAATTTCATCGATTAGCGTACGTAGGAGGGACAGCGAAAAATCTCGCTGTGGTTTGTGTCCGTAGAGAATCAACACCTCCTGCTGTTGTGCCGCATTGGATATTGCCTGCAGGTACTGGGACGTTGGAATGCTTGTCTGGGCATCAATGCTGACACCACAGATCACACGTTGGTCATCCCATTTGTAGTAAATTCTATCATTGTCGGAAATCGAGCTAGCCTGACATCCGCAAAAGGCCCAGAATATTAGGAGATGAACTTTCACGTGCCAAAAGTTACCTTATCGATGCTAATCGCGGCAACCGCGGTAGCAGACAATAGGGGCAGCGAAGTCTCCATGACCTTCGAAAGAAATCAAAGGGTGGGACGAGAAGGGGAACCCACTTCGCTGTCGTTCGATGCGACCCTTCACGTCGTTGATAGGCTGCAGGTTACGTTTACGCAATCGAGTCTCGGACGTGGCCGTTTGCATTCAGGGGCTGGGCTTTGCCTTAAAGGAGGGGGCCTGTGCGATTCAGATGCTTTCCGGGTAGGGGGACGTATCTTACTATCGCGAGGCAGTTACTTGTCGCATTTTATGGAAATGGGGCTCGGAACTGAATCTTATGATGAAGGAAAAAACGTTGCGTACGCTTCCATCGAGAGTCTCTACAACTCTTCGCTTTTCAATATCTCTGCGAAAGTGATTCTTCAAGGAGGGGTAAGCAATATTTCCAAAGGAAATAGAAGTCGTTTGACCATTCCAGTTTCAGCGCGGTTGATGCTCAGGCCTAATGAAAAAATCAATCTAGGGGTGGGATTGCGAACGGATATTGATGGTCCGCTGCAGTACTTCTCTGATTATTATCAGCTATCTCTCGCTCCAGTTATCTCCGTCGGTTATGATAGATGGGAGCTCGCCACGTTTTTTGGTTTTGATAGTATTATCGGACCACGTGCTTCTTTCTTAGAGAGAAAGTTACTTGTCAGACTTACTTTTCGTTACTGAAGGGAAACTAAGATAAGTCAGGTACTTTTGTTCGCGTCGTTGATGGGCGACTAAATCCAGGATTAGACCGCCAATGAAGAAAAGAAGTGCGGAAACTCCAAGTCCTGCCCCCAACCAAATCAATCCGGGGGAAGTTGCTCGTAGCAGTAGGGTAACCGAAAGTATCATTTGCAAGATTGCTGCAATAGAAAAGAACAAAAGAGGCCGTTCGTTGCGCATGAGGTTTGCAATCATCGTCGATATCTTAACGCCGTCTCTATAGGTACGAAGCTTACTTACCGATCCCTCGGGACGCTCTTTGTAGTCGGTGGCCACGAAGCCGATGGGCATTCTCATTTGCATAGCATGTACGGTAAGTTCTGTTTCAATCTCAAATTCTCGGGATGACGGAGCAAAACTCTTCACGAATCGCTTAGAGAAAACACGAAACCCGGAGAGCATATCCTGAACTTCTGAGCCGAATAGGCGTTGGACAGCTCCGGTTAACATTTTGTTGCCGAGCCTGTGACCGGCGCGATAAGCCGCTTTATCTGTTTCGACGCGCGTCCCCACCACCATATCCAAAGACTCGTCGAGCAACTTTTTTACCATTGTAGGTGCAGCACTAGCTTGATAAGTGTCGTCGCCATCTACCATGACGTAAACGTCAGCCTCCACGTCGGCAAACATACGTCTCACCACGGTGCCTTTTCCGGGACGACTTTCGTGATGTACGATAGCGCCGTGTTGTGTTGCGATGGCAGCCGTTTCATCCGTAGAGCCATTGTCGAAGACGTAGATCTGAGCGTCAGGGAGAGCTTGTTTGAAGTCGTTAATGACGGAAGCAATTGCCGCAGCTTCATTTAGGCACGGGATGATTACGGCAGTCCGGGTCACCTGCCTAGGCTACCAAAACGCTCTCCTGAAGCAAGCTTATTGGCAGCTTCGCTAGATCTAGCCCTTATATTGTTGGACCGTTGTATTATGCGTATTTTGGTCACAGGGGGAATGGGGTACATCGGCAGTCACACGCTGGTTGAGTTACTTGCGGATGGATTGCAAGCGGTGAGTATCGACAACCTCTGCAACTCGTCCGAGCAACCCTTAAAGGGGATCAAGACCATCACGGGAACAGATGTAGCGAATCATCGGGTCGATGTGAGGGACAGGGTTGGGCTTGGGGCATTGCTGCAATCTCTCGGCAAGATAGATGGCGTCGTCCATTTTGCAGCACTTAAAGCGGTCGGCGAATCTATGGACTACCCACTCCGCTATTACGAAAACAACATTACGTCGCTCTTGAATGTCTTGGATATTTGTCAACAGTTAGAAGTCCCCTTGATTTTCTCATCTTCTTGCACGGTCTATGGAACTCCTAGAGTGATGCCGGTTGTAGAATCTGCAGAGCATCGCGTATGTCCGTCGGTTTACGGACGAACCAAGCAAATGTGTGAACGAATCATCATGGATAGCGCTTCCCAGCTTGGAATAAAATCGGTGCTTTTACGCTACTTCAATCCTGCTGGAGCTCACCACTCTGCAATGATTGGAGAGTCGCCCATCAACACTCCACAAAATTTAGTTCCTGCAATTATTGAGGTGGCAGCCGGGCGTCGAGACACTCTCACCGTTTTTGGTGACGACTATGATACTCGAGACGGAACTTGCGTGCGAGACTACTTGCATGTGAGTGACTTGGCTCGGGCCCATGTGGCAGCATTGAAGTATGCTTTGACGCAACAGCAATCGCCGTGGGAAGCCTTCAATTTGGGCACAGGTACCGGTACCTCCGTGCTGGAGTCGATTGCTGCATTCGAGCGAATTTCTGGCTTGTCGCTTCCCTACAAGATCGGGCCCCGAAGAATTGGTGACATTCCGTCTATTTATGCTGACGCGAGCCAAGCTGCCAAAAAGTTAGGATTTCGTCCTTCCCTGGGGATAGACGACATAATGTCAACTGCTTGGGCTTGGGAGAAGAGTGACCATCGGTCGACTTAATGCTACCCTGAAAACTATAAATGGAGCGAATAGAAAAACCCTGGGGCTACGAGCTAATTTGGGCCAAGACAGATAGGTATGCCGGTAAAATTTTAGTGGTTAATGCTGGTTGCCAGCTTTCGCTCCAATATCATCAAACAAAAGACGAAACCATCTACGTGCTGAACGGTCGACTCGCATTGACTCATTATTTGGAGAATGAAACGCCCGTCGTCTCAGAATTGGGACCAGGGGAGTCCTTTCATATTGGGGCAGGCCTAAGGCATCGAATGAAAGCGATAGAAGACTGCAAAGTACTAGAAGTCTCGTCACCTGAGTTAGATGACCTCGTTCGCCTCAAAGATGACTTTGGTCGCGCTTAGCTTCCTAGCGGAAGTTTGAAAAGCTTATCTCGTCGCCTGGTTGCGCCAACACCGTTTTGGATGGCTCCGAGCCGACTACGCCTTTGATCCATTCAAGCGCGTGGTTGGTACTAGAGTAGAAACCAGGTTGATTTTGCGGACATCCTTGAAAGCCGTAGCTTACTACACCAACGTGTATCCATCCGTCGTCGCTTTGCTGAAGTAGCGGGCCACCACTGTCACCACTACAGGATGACTTGTAGGTTCCTGGCGTGAGGTCTCCAGCACACACTTGGTCTTCCGCTGGGCAACGGTTGTCCGGAAGCAAGTCCAAGTCTACTTCTTGTAGAACCTGTGGCGTTCCTTGTCCGTTTCCGCTAGTGGTCCCCCAACCGATAGAGATCACTTCAGAGTCGGCCTTAGCAACGCCTTGAGTTTTCATTTCATCGGTGAGAGCGATAGCTCTAGAGTAAGGGAAAGACTGTTTCAGTTTGATTAACGCGATGTCGTTACTTACTGAGCGAGGGTTGTACGATGGATGAATGACAACGTCGGCAACGGTTGCGTTAATGCCACCGTCGGTCCAGCGTTCACTGTTTAGTTTGATAATCGAAGGGGTAAAACCTTGCCCTCTGGTATCAACGCAATGGGCTGCGGTGAGTACCCAACTCCCGGTAATAAGAGCGCCACCGCAGTAGTGGGCGGTCTGGTTGCCATTTTGAATTTGAAGAGAGGCCATGAAAGGGTACTTTTCGATGCTTTGGACGTCGGTACCACCAATTATTTGTTGCTGTAGTCCAGGGCTGTCGAAATTTTCAGCGTGGTGGTTGGAAAATTGAAATGGAACTACTTGCCGAATGGCAACTGCGTCGCCAGTTGCTACCGATTCGTCGAACAAGAACCGACCATTTTCATCTGTAATGGTGGCGGGTTCGTCTGAGTTACGCAAACCGTCGTTGTTTTGGTCGACATAGACGATGACACCTTCGATGGGGTCTTCGCCTTTCTCTTGTTGGTTGTCTTGATTACGATCGAAATAAATCGTTCCTGAAATATCAGTGCTTTCGTTCTGGCAGGCTGCGACAACAATTAGGAGGCAAAGGCATCTAAACATTCGCCGACAATACAATGGCAGTGCTTCAAATGAAAGTCTTGATAGTTCTTCGGGAACGAATAATTGCGCGGCACTTTAGACAGAACGCGTCATGAACAGAATTAATTTCGAAATGGAAATACAACTTCGTCGGTGAAAGACAACAGACATCTTCGAAAGCACACGAACGCTTGGCCGCAAACTTTGGGTTTGAAAATAGTGATTTTATTGCAGCGGATTCGGTGAGAAATGTTTCACAGGACGTGCCGTACTTTGGCGGCTTCTCAAAAACCTGGATAATGGCCTTTGCGATACAGGCTGAATCACCAAGACCAAGGGAAGATCTCCAGAGAAGTGGAAGCACCTTACCGCACGAGCCCAATATTGTGAAGGGAGTTTATTTTCTCGGTTTTTCAGTAACTTGCGTGTAATATTGGATAAATGGACTCTTTGGTAAAACCAGGTTCTACGACCCGAGCCTTGCTGTCTGGTATGGGCTCGTTCGTGCTGCCAGGCATTGGACAAGCACTCAACGGTAAAATAGATCAAGCACTAGGGATGGCGACGGTCTGGTCTGGAGCGACTTTGGTTTGGTACCTGGGAGTGCCTGGACTAGCTCCCATCGCGTGGGTTGTTGCCGGAGCTACTATGTTCTACAGCGCTGTCGACGCCTACCGAACGGTTCGCAAGCAGCGCTAAAGCCGGCTATTGACGATTTAGTGCGCTGTCGGTACAAGCTTCTATGTCGGAATTTAATATTTTCCAAGGGACTAAGAATTACATCGCAAGCGAGGCCGTAAAACATGCGGTGAACGTCGCGAATGCGCTGGAGCGGCCGCTCCTGGTTCGCGGGGAACCCGGGACTGGTAAGACGCTTTTAGCTGAAAACATCGCAGAAGCTTTAGGGATGCCGCTGTTTCGGTGGCATGTGAAGTCTACTACAAAAGCCCAAGATGGTTTGTACGTCTACGACGCAGTAGAAAGACTGCAGGATAGTCGTTTTAACGATTCGGACGTAAGCGACATCTCAAAATATATAAAACTGGGACCGATGGGACAGGCTCTTTCAGCCGACCAGCGCGTCATTTTGTTGATCGATGAAATAGACAAAGCAGATATCGAATTTCCCAACGACTTACTGCTTGAGATTGATGCGATGCGATTTACCATCAGCGAAACAGGCGAAGAAATCGTCGCTAAGAAACGGCCGTTTGTTCTTATCACCAGCAACAATGAAAAGGAACTACCTGACGCTTTCTTGCGCCGTTGCATTTTTCACTATATCGAATTTCCTGAAAAAGCGTTGATGAAGGAGATTGTTGAAGTCCACCATCCAGGACTAGAAGCGAAAGTAGTGGAGCAGTGCCTTGCTGTCTTTTATCAGTTGCGAGAGGTTAAGAACCTAAGAAAGCCGCCTTCTACTAGCGAATTGATTGATTGGATCTGCGCATTGCAAAAAGCCAACGTTGATCTGTCTTCTATCGGAGGAGGGATACCGTTTCTTGGAACGCTCATTAAGACGGAAGACGACTTTATTTCGATGAAAAAACGTGGCCTTGCTTAGTGTTCGTTGACTTTCTATACGAACTCCGCGGTGCGGGGCTTTTGGTCTCCAGTCATGAGTGGCGTGTTTTGCTTGAAGGCTTAGCTAAAGGTCTGCATGGTTCCTCGCTTGATGGGTTTTACCGGCTGGCACGCCTGACTTGTGTCAAAGACACCAGTCAATACGACTTGTTCGATCAAGCTTTTCTTAAGTATTTTCGCAATGTAGCCTTTGAAGCGAGTGCTCTTACTCAGGAGCTTCTGGACTGGTTAAACAATCCCATTCAAAAAAAATTACTTTCTGACGAAGAGCGCGCGCTTTTAGAGTCTTTGGATCTAGAGCGACTTCGGGAAATGTTTGAAGAGCGGATGAAGGAACAAAAAGAGCGCCATGATGGCGGGAATCGGTGGATCGGTACGGGAGGCACGTCTCCTTTTGGTCATGGCGGCACTCATCCTTCGGGCATCAGGATAGGTGGCCCAGGTGGCGGCCGATCAGCGATGCAAATTGCTCATGAGAGGCGATTCAAAGACTACAGAAAAGATCTTGTGTTGGACGTCCGTCAAATCGATTTAGCGCTACGGAAACTTCGCATGCTGGGTAGAGAAGGGGCGGAAGAGGAACTGGATATAGAGCAAACAGTCGATAAGACTGGAAAAAATGCCGGTGATCTGTCCCTTGTCTTCAAAGCACCAAGGCGAAATCAACTGAAACTAATATTACTCATGGACGTTGGCGGTTCGATGGACCCTTACGCAGAACTTGTAGGCCGCTTGTTTACCGCAGCTTCACGAGCCGGCCGGTTTTCCAAGTTTCGAAGCTACTACTTTCACAACTGCGTCTACGACGAAGTGTTCGAGGATGCTCAGTTTAGAAATGGAATAAAAGTAGAAGACCTGATTGCGAATTCTTCGCGTGACGAGCGGTTGGTCGTTGTTGGTGACGCACTAATGCACCCCGCTGAGATCCTTCATCCTGGAGGACATATCTATTATTATCATCATAATCCGCGTGCGGGCATTGATTGGCTCAAAAGGCTTAGCGAGTATTACCGCTTTTCAGTGTGGCTCAATCCTGAGAAGAAGCGTTATTGGCCACGGACAACCATAGAGGTGGTGGAGCAAGTATTCTCTATGCACGAGTTGACGCTAAATGGTTTAGAAGACGCCGTCTCTGATCTGCTGCGTCGTGGTAAGTAGCTGTCTTTTGGATGTGAAACGATAGTATGGTGATGAAGTGAAACGAAGTGCTGTCATTTTCTGGGCGCTATTGCTGTTTTGCTTCGTCTATTCTTTTCCCTATTTCCCAAAGATTCATAGCGCCAATGAGCTCCCTCGAGTCTACTTGACCGACGCTGTCGTAGAAACAGGCGAATTTCACATTAACGATGGCGTGAGCCGGTTTGGAGCAACGGTCGATGTATCCCCGGACGGAAATAATTGCCGTCCGAGAAGACACAACTGTTATTCCAACAAAGCTCCTGGGTCGTCCTTTGTGGCTGCACCTGGTTATCTACTAATAAAGAGAGTCTACGGCCTGGTAGGCGCGGAGTTTGGACTAGCAGAGATGGTTTGGGCTTGTCGTTTCTTCGGCGCCATTGTTCCCATGTTTCTTTTTCTTGGGTTGCTTAGCAGGTTCTTAAGTAACTTTCTGCCGACGAACAAAGCACGAGGAGTCATTGTCGTTTACGCACTTGGTTCTATGGCCATGACGTATTCCGTGACGTTTTTTGCCCATCAACTTTCTGCAGCGTGTTTAGGAAGCGCGATGATTTTTCTTTATTACTGGAAGCAAACAGGAAAGAAAAGCCTACCTTTTTTCATCGGGATTGCTGGTGCCAGCGCAATTGTCGTTGACTATCAGGCCGCTTTTGGTGTGGTTCCTTTAGGTGTTTGGTTCCTTGTAATCGCCTACAAGCGTAAATCTTTGCCGCTAGGATGCGCGTTAGGTGGATTAGGATTCGCTATTCCGACGTCGCTGCTACTTTGGTACCACTACCGATGTTTCGGTAGCCCATGGCTCACCGGTTATCACGTGACCGAAACATTTGCGTTCCATCATCAAAAGGGGTTTCTGGGGTTGGATCGGTTTAGGCCTGAAGCATTCTTTGGATCATTCTTAGCGCCAGACCACGGACTGCTTATTTTCTCACCGTGGCTGATTTTTTCTGCAGTCGGTATGAAAAAGCTATTTTCGAAGCATAGAGGGCTTGCTGTCAGCTGCACAGTAGTTGTGGCTATCTACATCGTATTTGTTTCTTCGATTTCTATGTGGCGCACGCACTGGCAGGTAGGCCCAAGGTACATCACGGTGATGCTTCCGTTTTGCTTGTTAGGGTATGCTGCTTACGTCAAAGACGCTTCCAATGGTCGTTCAGTCAACCGTTTAGCAATTTTTGCGGCAGCCACTTTGCTTGTCAACGTACTGCTGTCTGGGCTTTCCGTGTGGTTCTTTTGCGTCGAAGCGGGACTTTTCCTTACTGCCATCCTGCTCTTTTTTAGGGATGAAAAAGCGACCTTACTGGCGGGGGCAGGGGGCGCTTCGATAGCGGTCTATTTGTCTTCTTCCGTTTTGTTTCCACATTTTCCGGATCGGTTTCCCAATCCTTTAAGGGAAGTGACCCTGCAATTGATTTTGGATAACCACGCTCCTCCCAATATGGGGAGTTGGCTGAGCCATGGAACGATTTCGTTACTTCCGGTTTTCGTGGTGGCCTCAATCTTGATTTGGCGCTGGATATTCGTTCCGTTGCAACTAAATGGCAGGAGAGCCGCCGTTTCTGTGTTACTAGCAGTGGTTTGGTTGACAATGATAGGTAACGTCGCGGTAGGGGACGCAGCGGACCGGGCGGCCTACCGAGCTACGGTAGAGGGCTCTTTTCTTCCTTAGAGAACATGACCCATGGTTCGATACTGCGCCTTTGCGGCTCGCTCTAAAAGTTCATGCGACAGCACGCTTCCTTCGTGAGCGGCAATGAACGCCGCAGAAAGAACTGAGTTGCGAATGTGGGCACCACTCATATTTGAGTATCGCTCCGCAAGTTTTTCAAAGTCAATGTCACCATCTATCGGCGCATCGGCAGGAATTTGCCTTTTCCAAAGTTCGATTCGTTCTTCGATCTCTGGTCTCCAGAAAACCACATGACCAGACAGCCGGCGCTTGAGGGCGTCATCGATACTGGTCTCTAAGTTTGTCGTTAGCACGGTGACGCCACCAAAACTTTCAATTCTTTGCAGTAAGTAGTTAACCTCAAGGTTGGCGTAACGGTCGTTGGCCCCTTTCACTTCAGTTCGTTTTGCAAAGAGAGAGTCTGCTTCGTCAAACAGAAGCAAGGCATGTCCAGCCTCTGTGGCATCAAAGATTTTGCCAAGGTTCTTCTCTGTTTCGCCTACCCATTTTGAGGTTACTTTCGAGAGATCAACTTGGTAGAGCTCAAGTCCTAACTCTTTGGCAATTAGGCCAGCGACCATTGTTTTTCCTGTCCCTGGAGGTCCAGAGAATAATATCGAAACACCAATGCCTTTGGCGACCTTAGAATGAAACCCCCAGTCGACGTAAACTTGATGAGCATGACGAATTCTAGAGATGACACTTTTCACTTGGGTTAGCGTGTCAGGAGCGAGTACCAGATCCTCCCAAGACTGCTTTGTATCCACTCTCGTTGCCAGTCCACCAAGGCGGTCCGCTACAGAACTTCGAACGCCCTCAGTGAGTTCATCAACCCCCATTTTTTCTTTTTTTTCTGATTCTGTAACCATGACTGCAGCGCTCACGGCATCCGCAATACCACCGGCACCCATCTTGTAGCCCATGCTCGCCGTTACTAGCGCTTCTTCGTCAAGATTGTGCTGTACGTGGTGTAGCGCTTGATCCCACAGGGTTCTCCGCGTTGAGGAGTCAGGGACGGGCCAGCTAGTACGTATGATGCGAGTGTTTACTGGCATCTCCAGACTTGCATGCTTGGTTGTAAAGAACACTGTCTCTTCAGCAGTCATGGCGAAATCCGCTAACTCTCGCAACAATAATCCGCCGTCTTTGTCGTCGCTGGGAATTTCGTCAACATCACCAACGATAGGGACAGCATTTCTAAGTAGACATTCCCTACGAAGCGCTCTGAGATTTTTTCTTAGCTCGTCTACTTTCAGCCCCGCACGCCGCGCGTCGATGTACACGGCCTTCTTGCCAAATGAGGCAGCGGCCGCTGCCACAGCTGTTTTTCTCCCTGAGCCAAACGGCCCAGTAATCAAACTGACCAAAGGGCGGTTGGCCCCGACAATTTGCTTGATTCGGTCTAGCGACTGCGTTTGGCCTTCGTCGTGGGTCAGCGCTTCGGGAAGCTCGACCAGTCCACCTACTTCTTGCACTCTCGAGTCGACGATATCTTTTCCTTGCAGATACGCTGCAACTCTGATGGGAGTTGGCATGGGGCAAGCGGCCAGTACTACTTCATCAGCCAACGGTTCCAAAAGCCCATACTTTATCAAGGGGTGAGAAGATCGAAGGGACATGGTTAGTTCACGTGCTTGTCGTCCTCTAAGGTCGCATATCACAGCATGCAGAAGGAGGGTTGGTCCTTTTCGAGCATCGGAGCCAATCAATGCGATCGCGTGAGGCAAGGTTCCTAAATCGGTACTCAATGCACAAGACGTCCAAAGGTATTCTAGTTCGAAGCGGTTTAAGTTTAGCCGTTTTGCCAGTCTCTCATCTGGCAGCTCACCTGGCATTTGTTCTCGAGCAACGGACAGATCATCAAGAATCGCTCCAAGACGTCCTTCCAACCTGTCGATGACTTCAGGGTTGGCACCGTGAACTTTGCGTTCGGCTGCCAAACCAGCAAGAAAGTAGACTCGACGTAGTTCCAGATCGAACACTCGTTCTTGGATCGCTCCCATGTAGAAATAGTACCTCACTTGATGCAATAACCGGGCAGATTTACAGACAAATTTGTGGTTGTTGGTTTGCTGCCTGAGGGGGCTGCGCGTATCATGGGCCATGTCGCTTAACGGCAAAGATGAGCGTGAGCAGCAGCTTTTAGCTTTTGATTCTCCATCGGTTGTCGAACTAGCCCTGCGTGAAGGTGAGGAAACGAAGTACCTTAGACGACTCAAGAGCCGGGACCTTGAAATACAAGAGTCCTCACCACTAGCGGCGAGTGTAGCTGCATATGAAATGGGCCATTTGTACGAGCACTACTTTTTGAATGACGCGTTAGCATCAAAAGCGTACAGAAGGTCTCTTGGATTTAACTCTAGTTTTCATGCCAACCTTTGGTCGGTTCGTAATCTCTTTCATCGAAGGGGCCTGTGGCAACAAGCGATAAAGCTTGCGTTGGCCGAAAGAGAGAACAGCCACAAGCCGAGTCGTCGAGCAGGGGTTGATTTAGAAGTCGGACATATCTACGAGTTCGAGTTGGGGCAAACGGAGAAGGCAAAGACTTATTACGAGAGTGCGGTTAATGAGAAGACCGACTTCATTTTAGGTTGGATGATACTTCGTCGCATCGCGATAGCGGAAGGAGATACGGAAAGGGCAGTGGAATGCAGTGAACGTTTACTCGCCCTTTCTTTGTCCGACGAACTTGCGCAAGCTTTTCGTTACTTTCTCACAGTGGAAGCTTCAAAGCGTGGTGATTGGGATCGCGTGGCTCACTACTCCAAAGTTGGCGTCAACGGAAGCATTGGTAGAGAGTGGTTCGCAAAGAAGTTAATACTGGCTGGGATTCATTGCTCCGATGTGGACTTTCAAATTGCAGGGCTCTTTCCTTTGGCCTCCGCCCAAGAGCGAGACGGTCTTGAGCTTACTGGGACTTGTGGGGCGGCATGGTTTCAAATTGCGATGTTGCGCGAGTCGGAAAACCCCGAGCTTGCTTGGCAGGCGATAGAGAAGGCGCGAAACATTCTGCCAAACGACCCGATTGTATCGATGGCGCAAGCTAGACTCGCAGCGGCGACAGGCAGAGACACAGATGTGAGTGCCGCCCTAGATAAGCGGCTGGCAAAGGGCTCCTCTGTGGAAGATAAGTTGCTGGTGATTGCGCAAACAGCGGGAACCTTCAGGCGAAGCAACTCGCACCGCCAGATGGCTGATTTGTCTTATCGAGAGGAACTTGCTCCAGGATCTACGCTGCATGCTTCGCTGCTAGAGCTTCAGTTAATCAATGCTTCCAACTTATCCGGATTAGCGGAGCTTTACGAATCGATGGGGGAGCGGAGTGCCGAGGGGAATATACATGGTAAGTCTTCCGCCTCGTCTCCTTCGGAACCATTGATGGCAGCTTGGCATTTGATTGCGGCATCCGCTGTCTATCACAGTTTCGCTGAGCAATCGCAACGAGCCAAAAATTGCTTGGTTCGCGCGCAGGAGTTGGCGCCGTCATGGGAGGAACCGGTTGAAGCTCTTGCAAATCTGTTATTGGAGAATAACGACATTGATGGCGCGATTAATCAGTGGGGAAACTATTTGGGACGTAGTCAGGGCACGTCACACGCTTTCGCTGCAACGCGATTGCTTGATTTAGACCTGGGATATAAGAGTGTTTTCGCTTGTGATGCCCTGCGTGTAATTGCGGAACGAGACGGAAATGAAAGAGACTACTTTTTATGGGCGCATGCCTCGTTTCTACATGGTAAGTATGAAGATTCGATACGTGCGTGGGAAGCCCGTGCCGCATTAGCCAAAAGCAACAACCTTCGTGGGGAGTACCTTGCAAGAGCTGGGCGGATCGCCATGGTTCAATTGGGTGACTTAGAACTCGCTGGAAGGCTATTTGCTGAGTCATTGGCAGCGGTTCCAGATCACTCCCTGGCTAGGTTTTCATTTTCCTTAACGCTTGCGGCACGAGAGAAATGGGAAGATTTAGTATCCTTTCTGCGAGAGGAGGGGAGAAAGCACGGAAAACCCTGGACCTATTGGGCCATTGATACCGCGCTTTCTCATGGCATGAGATTGGACGCCTCCGCACTGCTACTGGGAGTGATTGAGAGCGATCCAGCCGATGTTGATGCGGTTTGGTGGTGGCTGAGAAATGCAGACTACGACAGTGATACACTTCATCAGGTAACGGAACGCGTGCGTTCTGTCTCTGGAACGCGGCACGCGAAGTATTTGCTTGCTCATTACCTACAAGAAGATCGTCCCTCAAGTGCTTTGGATCTTTTGGGACCTCCAGGGGGGCCTCAGACCTGTGAGTTGCAGATAAAGTTGGCGGCTGAATCTAGAGACTTTACGTCGTTTGCGGAAGCCGCAATTACGTTGGGAGAGTTCTCTCCTAGACTCCTCGCGAGCATTCAGACGCAGATTGCGGTTCTAAGTTTGCTCGAGGACACCCCCATCGATACCGAGAATCAAAGTCTTAGTCCTACGGCAGCAATGGTCGGATTTTGGAGTGCCACCAAGAAGGGCGACTTGGTGCAATCGTTTTCGCTACTTCGAAAGTTAGGTGCACTTGCGGCAGACGAAAATGATGATGCACTTAGCGAATACGTTGAAGCGCGCGGTTTGGCTCTCGCTTTCAGGTCGGGTGACGTCTCGATGTTGTCTGAAATTGTTGCGGATGTACTTGAGCGCGGCAGCGAAAAGTTAGTCGGTCTGGCGGTGGAGGCCAGCCGCTGCATCGGACTCGGAGAAACAGCCACAAGTGAATCCGTCCGAGAGCGGAGTATCATAAGAGCAGCAATATTTCGTCGGGCGCACGGGCTAACCGGAAACCCAGATTGGCTCGTTGCAGCTGTCGATATGCACTTACAGTCGGGAGAAACTAGGGCTGCAGAAGAAATTAGCACGGAGCTGTTAACAAGCTGCGAACTTACACTCAGCGTTCTTCTATGCATTTACAGAACAGCTTGCCAATCGGGAAACAGTACTTTGATTTCCGCCATTGCAGGTAAACTGTCTCAAAGTGAGTTGTCGCAAGAGGCTCGCGCTTCCGTGCTGAATGATGCGTTTGAGCTAGTTCGAACAATTGACGACCAAGACAGCGCATCGATCTTACCGCTGCTCGCTCGTTTGGTGAAACTAAATCCAACAACTGAAAATGCTAGGCAGTTGGTCGCCTACTGTCAAAAGATCGGAGACGAAACGACGTTGCATTGGGCTGCACAGGTTTTTGATGAATCCGTGGGAGCCAAAGATGAAAAAAGCGACGTAGAGTGGCGAGAATTTGGTGATGAACTAGATGCTTGGGAAAGAACCTTTGATGTCGCGACAAGTGGCGGGCATCGTTTCAGAAGAGCTACTGGAGACGAGCTACTACCTAGCGAAGCTGCGCCTCAAGACTCTTATTACGATGCTATCGTACTAGATGACGATGAGATTCCTACGGCTCCTCCCATTCCCGTCGAGCGAGAACATTCTAAAAATATTGTCCGGCGTGAAACGTTAAGTGACGAACCTAAGAGTAAAGAGCTCCTGCCATCGTTTCCTTCACTGCAGTCCTCTCTTGAAAGTATGGCGCAGGGATTTGGTGGAAGGCGCAGCAGCGAAACGGTCGCAGTGCTGCTGAAGAACCTGCAAGGAGAGCACATTTACAGAGAACTTGGGTATTTGCGAGAACTGGCTGGAGACTACGCCGCAGCTGCAAACCTCTATGATTTAGATCCCCACGCTGACGAGAATCAGCGCTGGATACGTTACGGCTCCGGAGATGTGGAAGGATATCGGCAGTTGTTGGATGAACAAGTAATCGCCAGTCATCCGTACCGGATATTCGCCTCTGATGAACCAACGCATCACTACCTATCGCTCAAAAACCCGTTTCTGGAACTAGAGTGTCTGGCTGGCGAAGAGTCCTGGAGTCTACTACTGGAAAAACTTAGACTCCTCGAGCAAGGAAATCACTTTTCAGAACTCGCTGATACTCTGGAGGTGAGAAGAGGGGAATTCTCAGATAAATCCAGAGTTGACTACTTTTGGTTTCATCCTTCTGAGGGGGAGCTCTTGGCAATTAGCGATGAATCTTCCCTCCCGCTAACAACAGAAGAAGCATTCTCCAAGGCATCCGTTTTAGAAACGCAAGGTCAGTATGAAAAAGCTGCTGCGATTCTCGAGAGTAGTTGGGATCAGAATAGAGATGCTCCAAACTACTTTTTGTTTTGGTCAAAAGATCTCTACGCCAAGGAACGTAAGATTAGTGGTACCGCTCGATGTTTGATCAAGTTACTCGATACCCCTTTTCGTCAGGCAGCACTCTATCAGTTAGAAAAAGGGCTTGAAACAAGTAAGGATCAACAAGCCCGCGCCGACCTCTACAGTCATTGCTTGGATACGCAAGGACCTGATGATTGGATCGCCGCCAGTTGCGCAGCAATAGCAAATAGCTTTGTATCAGCAAGTCAAATACTTAGTGTGGCGGCAGCGCTAGAATGGCTGGATCATCGTCTTGATGAGGTGGAGCATGAAAAAGTAAGACATGAAATCAATTGGCTCAAGGAAGGCTACTCTAAACCAGAGGTCGCGTGTCGTAGTTCAAGGGAGACTGCTTTACTTGCTGAGGCAAGAGAGAAAATTGAACATGGTGAGATCGAAAGCGCGATTGAATCTATTTCTCAAGATAAGGCGGAAGGTATCGGGCCAAGAACTTTTGCCATTGCCGCGGCGAGCTTAGCCGTAGGAAACCGAGCGGTCCGAATTAGCGAACTTTTAGATATCACGTTCAAAGAGTCGCACTCCGATCGCGAAGCCGAGCGTGCATTGTTTCGATCGCACGCGTTACGTGGTCAGGGAGTGTCATCTCGAGCCCATCTAGAATCACTTTCAAGTGAATTCCTAAGAAGTCTCTACCTAGCCTACTTTTCTGACAATGAAGAAACGTCTGAATTCCCGGTGTTGGAGCTGGTCGCGAGTCTCGCTAAGATGAAGCTGAAGTCTGAGGAAGTCTGGGAGCTACTTGAAGAGTATCCTAAATCACCTGTAATCGGACTTTATGCGCAAACATTTGCGAACGTGACTGGTGATTACGCATTGCAGCTACGATTAGCCAATGATCAGCTGGAGCGGCTCGCGGTGGGGGACGTCCATCATATGGTGGAGGGGCTCGTTCAACTAGCGGATGTGCTGCAGCGAGAAGACAATTTGTCTCATAGTGTTTCTGCCTTGCAGGAAGCGATGACTCTTAGTCCTAGTACCTTTTTGCTGTCGCGCATTCAAGATGTAGAAAGACGTTGGGAACACTTTAACTTTGGAACCGATAGTCGCGACTCGTTTCTTCTTGCAGCATCTACATGTTTGCCGCATACCTTCACTGGGGAACTTTCTTGGTTTGAGGCCGACGATCCGTTGCGACGTTGGATTTTAGGCATTATGCAGGTCGAAACACCAAAGTCAGATGCCGAAAAGTTCTTGGGCCTCGCGGAATGGTTTTCTGAAGACAAACTTTCAGAAGCAGCGTTTACCAATAGAGCTGGCGAGTGTTTAGTTCGATGTCGAGAAGTAGATGAGGCCATAGTGCTGTTTAAGCGAGCGGACAAGATTGCTTCGCCGTATGTGACGGCGGTTGATAACTGGCTCGACGTTGCTTTGTCGAATCAGTTGTGGGTTGAGCTTGCTGAGGCTTGTCGCGTTCGTGCGGATTCCATGACAAGTGAGAAGCAAAAAGCTGCGGTTTATCACCTTGGCGGCGTAGCGCTCATGGATAAGGCCATCGCGGCTCGTCAGGCAGTAACGTTTTTGTCAAAAAGCCTGATGCTAGATCCCTACGCTAAAGATCAGCTGTTACGAATTACCGCGCTTCAAAGGGAGCAAGCTGATTTTCTCGGTTTCGCAGACTCTGTCGAAATTTACGCTGATTACCAAGACAACCAACTCAAAAACCTACTTCTCGACGAACTAGCAGAAGTTTACGCCAATCAACTTTCACTTCCCGATAAGTCTCATGAGATTCTCTTGACGCTCTCTAATGAAGACATCGACGAACGTGCGATTTGTCAGCGTAGATTCGAAGCTTCTATGGAAATGGAAGACTTTCGAGCTGCTGCTTCGGATCTTCAGGACTGGATTGTCGCAGAAGAAGATTCTCGCAAGAAGGTTGATTTGTATAATGCGCTCGCAGAATTGTACTTTGAGAAACTAAATGACGCAGATTCCGGAAGTGCAACGCTTGAAACAATAGTCGAACTTGATCCTTCCAATAAAGTTGCCTGGGAAGAATTGGCGAAACGTAGCTTTGACAGCGGTGCCTACACTCGATGTAGAGAAGCATCGATTGCGTGTCTGGATCTTACATCAAACTCACAGCAGCGTGGACTACTCTACGAGCTCGCAGGTCTTGGTTTTGAAAAAGAAGGTGAAGTGGCGCGCGCTATTCAATGCATAGCTATGTCTATCGGAACGGCGCCTGAGCGAGACGGAGTTTTGGTCCGCGCACGAGAGGTATTTAAGCGCAATGGTACCGATGGCGATCCACACTTCTTACATGCCGCTGCTAAAGTTCGGGCAAAGCTTTCTGACGACTTGCAACCAACCCTACTAGACTGCTATTCGTCCATACTTCGCGAAGTGCAATGTCTAAAGTACTCAGGGCCGATCGATGCGGCGCTAGAGTTAGCAGCGTTGGTTCGTATGGAAGATAGCCCCGTTCGAAAAGATAGATACGTCGAACACGAACGTTTTTTCTCGTTCGATGATTACTGTTTTGAGGATCCTCGGATATTTTCGGTTTTGCAGGTTTTTCAATGTATTGAGAAACATGCAGTTAAACTTGTTGGTAAGCAAATCCAAAGTAGGGTGTCTCGCAGCAAGATTACCTCTGACAGGTTGCTTCAACATGCACAGCACTTGTTTCCTGAGATCAACGTTTTTAAAGTCGATGGACAAGAGATTAACGCCAGGATGTATTGGAGTGGCTCCTTCTGGATAGGGATAAAACCTACGCTGTTAACGGAGTCGGATGAAACGATTATTGCAAGTATTGGTTCACTTAAGTTTTTAAAGTCACTAATTTTACCTGCATTCTTACAATCCACCTATGCTCAACGGATGAAGGTATGGGGCGCGTTGCTTCCGCTCGACTCTTCGCTAGATAACTTTGTTGTAGAAGGACGAAAGATTCAGATGAAGATGGACAAAAGCCATGATGAATTGAAGAGAGTCCGTGCCGGGGTAGCGTTAACTTACGGTCGGTGCTCCCAGCAGGACATAGATACGTTAGAGATGGGGCTAAATGTTGCGCGTAAGCGAATCGCACTTGCTGTTTCTTGCAGCGTTAAGGGAACCATATGCCGCAACACTACTATTCAAAAGGTAAAGAAGAGCGACGAGTGGGACGACATCGCCAAGCTTGCAGTTAGTGAAAGTTACTTAAAGCTATTCTTGTGAAATTCCCCCTCGAATATGAGTCGGGCGGGGCCCGTTTTTATTGCTGGCCCGGTAGGGGTAGCGATATTTACCGTTAGGTCTCCACCAGGCAGTGCGACTCTCACATCTTCGCCAAAAGAAATACGACCCAAAACGCATGCCGCATATACCGTGGCGCATGCTCCTGTTCCACAAGCCATCGTAAGTCCTACGCCACGTTCCCAAACGTGTAACTCAATCGTGCCGTCATCCAGCAGTGTCGCAAACTCCACGTTACTTCGATTCGGAAACTCAACCGCTTGTTCGATCGTTGGCCCGAGCTGAGCAGCGAGTTTCTTTGCTGAGTGGTCCACGAAAGATATGCAATGTGGGTTTGGCATATCTACTTGTGTAAAGGTGTGCTGACTATTGGCAATTGATTTCAATGGCTCGTTTAGGAGCGCGGGAGTATTGGAGAGTCTTGGCATCCCCATATTGACTTCGATATTTCCGTTGGAGTGCCGATGGCAGCTAAGCATTCCGGCACCTGTCGATATCGTGATCGACGAGTCATCACTAGAATTTAGTAAGTACGCAGCTACGCAACGTAGCCCATTCCCACACATCTCTGAGATAGATCCATCTTCGTTGATTACTTCCATCGACGGTGTTTGCCGAGAGACAAGTAGAATCCCATCCGCGCCTATTCCAAAGTGAGGATCGCAAACTGCCTCAGCATGTTCAATCAACCACTCTCTGTCAGCGTTTGATTCTACAACAATGAAGTGGTTGCCAAGGCCTTCGTACTTTGAGAATTTCACTCGCTGACGGGGACGTTGGGCGTATCAACTTTAGGAGCTTCAATCTTCATCGAATCTACCTTAGGAGCTTCAATCTTTACCGAATCGGCCTTTGGAGCTTCAATTTTCACTGTATCTACCTTAGGCACTTCAATCTTAGCGGTGTCGACTTTAGGAGCTTCAACTTTTACGGTATCGACTTTAGGAGCTTCAATCTTTACGGTGTTGGGTTTGGTGTCGACTTCGGGCGCTTCAGCATCTGGCGTCGAAACTTCGTTTGCCGGAGGTAACTCCGTAGTCGTGTCGTTCGAAATCGGCGTAGAGTTGAATTCGTCCGTGAGTTGCTCTTTGATTTCCTCAGTCACTCCCTCTGTGTTGTTGTCTGAGGTTCCCGGGTCGGTAAGGAAGCTATCGATCACTTCTTGTTTTTGTTTGTCGGTAGCCGACTTTTCGTTTTTAGCCTTACGCGCGGCATCTTCTAAGGCGCTCCCGTCGTTGTGACTGGACATCCATGCAAGACTTGTAGACGTAATCATGAATACGGTAGCTAGAATGCCAGTGAATTTTCTGAGGAAGCCACCGGCACCGGAGCCGCCAAAGACTGTACTGCCGCCGCCGCCACCGCCACCAAATGCGGAACCCATTCCACCTTTGCCGCCTTGGAGTAGCACGACCACGATCATTACAATTGCCGCGATTACATGGATGATGGTTACTAAAGTTGTCATATCGGACGCTGTTAATAATGCATTTCTAGCTATTTGGCAATATGACCAGAGTTCACAATTGGCAGAAAAGTATCTGCCTTTAGTGAGGCGCCACCCACCAAAGCTCCGTCAATATCTGGCTGGCTTAGAAGTGCCTTGCAGTTGGCGGGTTTGACCGAACCTCCGTACAGAATAGAGACCGATTTTGCTTTGTTATTCCAAGCGATTAGCTGTGCCCTAATGCCTTGATGCATGGCTTGAGCAATCTCTGGGGTAGCAGTTTTACCAGTACCGATGGCCCAAACCGGCTCGTAGGCAACTACCAATCGTTCGATCCCGGCATCGGAAACGTTCGACAGGCCTGAGTCCAGCTGGGCTTTTACAGTGGCGTTCGCATTCCCTGCATCACGTTCAGCCAGTGTTTCTCCGACGCAGAGAATTACTTCCAACCCCTCGGAAATGGCCGCCGCGACTTTCTTTGAGATCATTTCATCGGTTTCACCGAATACGTGACGTCTCTCGCTATGGCCAATAATGACACCGTGACAACCAAGATTTTTGAGAACTCGTGGCGATATGGCGCCCGTAAACGCTCCACTATTTTCCCAGTGGCAGTTTTGCGCATAGATTCGTAGTTTGCTGCCTGCGTTTTCCTTGCATACGGATGCCAGTGAAGTGAAGACCGGGGCGACCCCCGTAATGTAATTGCCTTTGTTTCCTGCTCCAATTTCTTTGGCAAGCGAAACCGACTCCTCTAAATCGAAGTGGAGCTTCCAGTTACCTACGACAAGTTTGCTCATGGCGTTGGTTTAGCATGCGCGGACGTTGGTATCTACGATTTCAAAAGAAAGTTCCGTTCACACGTGTGTTCGATACTAATTTCTGTGCCTAACTGACTACAAAAATTTTCCACAATACTCATCGAAAACTCTATCAAGTCCATTGATACTATTCCGTCAAACTCAACATTACATGAGAAACTGTTACCTTGGTTTTCCGTTGGTGTTGTGGTTACCCACTTGAAAAGGTTTTGCCATGCTTCTATAAAATCAGAGACGAGATTTTCTTCTTGATCTGGCGTCATGTCTTTTACTATCGCGTTGATCCACATTTCGATCTCTGAGTCTCTGAGACACTCTAATGTATCCGCTAATAGCTTTGAATCAGTCCATAGCTCGGGAGAGTTGGAGAGGAACGAATCAATGGCGGGAAGTTTGGCAATCACTTTTGCAGGACGCGAAGCACCGCTAGCCGCTATTAGGGCTCCTTTTACCAGTAAGAAAATACTACTTCTTACGGTACATGGCTCGGTGACTTCCGACTTTTGGATAGGCCAAGGGTTAGGTTGCATTGGCGATGAAGCTATTTTGGTTTCGTCATCAAACGCATGCGCAAACGAACCTCCATCTGCAAAATCACTAGCGAAGTCGAAGCTAAAGTCGCTCTTAGATTCGTCCACGCTTTCGTCGTTGTTACTAAGATCTTCATCGGGAAATAGATCGTCGAGAGATGGAGCGTCCATGGGCACTACTGTTCTACCGGCATTAGCGATGAGTTGTTCTACTGCTGGCGCCGATGATATTTCTATGGTTTTGACAGGCGTTTCAGATGATGGACTCTTTGTAAGAGCTCGGAAGAGAGCCATTGCGAACGCACCGATACTCCGAAACCGTTGTCCTGGGTCTCCACTAAGCGACTTGCAAAGTACTTCGTCTACGGCGCTGGAAAGACCAGGGCGAAATTGAGAGGGAGGGATGACATCTTCTTGAAGTTGTCTGGTCACCAGCGAAAGCAAGTCTTCGCTACCACTTTCGAAAGGAGGTCTGTTGGTGAGCATCATGTAAGTAGTCGCTGCCAGGCCGTATACATCTGTTTCTGAACTTTCAGCATCCGCTGTAAAAGACTCTGGTGCCGCAAACCCCGGTGTCCCGGCGGCGTCGCCACCTACGTGCATTTTTTTCGCAACCCCCACGTCTACTAGCACCGCGCGATCGTTGATGTGGTCTAGTAGGATGTTGTGTGGCTTTACGTCCCTGTGTACCAATCCTGCGGCATGCATCGCGTCTAATGCATCAGCTATCTCTTGAATGATTTGGCCGATGACGTCCAGCTCTAGAAATTCACCCTCTCCATCAAGTACCGCGAGAATATCGCCAAGTGGTTTTCCTTCCACAAGTTCCATGACGAACAATAAATGTTCGTCTTGCTCGGCGAAGGCATAAATTTGTACAAGGTTGTTGTGGCGGAGACTTGCCAAAATACCGGCTTCATCACGGAACTGAGAAACTAGCTTTTCGTCTTTCGTAAGACTTTCTCTTAGGACCTTTATTGCCACCGGTCTCCCAAGCGCGAGATCTTCAGCTCGGTAGACTATCCCCATAGCGCCTCTACTGAGTTCGTGTTTGATTTTGTACATGCCGCAAACCGTCGAGCCCATAGCAAAGTTGCTCTTGCTTGTTTTGGTGAGCTCTAGACTTTGCACAGCACTTTGCAGTTGTCTGGCGCAACGTAGGATGGATGGTTCTATAGTATTTTCTTCTTCTGAAACTTCAGAGTGGACGGCATTTATTTCGACTGGAAGGCTTTCTCCCTCTAACAAGAAGGGAGTTTGGAAGAATGCTTCTTTTAGTTTTATCACGGTCGCTTCAACCTGCGCACCACTGGTATTGGGCAGAACTACTCCCACCTGCCCGCCGGTTACTCGCCCTACAATATCGTTTGCTCGGAGATTTCCTTTGAGTTGTCGCACGAAGTGAGCCAACAGTTCATCTCCTGCCGTATGGCCGTGCATTCTGTTGGTTTCACGCAGTCCCACAAGATCCAAAAGTAGGAAGGACGTTGTGTATTTCTGGCGCTTTCCTGCTGCAACTGCTATCGCTCCTTGTTCGAGTAGCGCTTCGCGTTTCCAAATGTCGAGCTCCATATCTTTGAGAGCTGAAAACTGCATTTGCTTTATTTCATCTTGCAGACGTTGATTCGTAATAATCCACGACAGTTCTTCCGCTAATCGTGTCGAAAACTGAGACACGGCATACCTTAGTGTCTTAGGGATGATTCCAATCTGGTTGAACAGAAGTACCAACGAGCCTAACACACTGCCATCCAGACGTTTTAGTGGGACCGCAAGGGTCATTTGCGATCCACCGGTATTCGCCATGGTGAGTACAATCGGTGATGTTATTTTTGATGCGATTTGCGTCTTTCGATAAAGAGCGGCCAATCGATGTTCGTCGCTGTTTTCTTTGTTGGATGAAATGTGACGCATCGAATCCCCGTCGCGAATCCAAAGAAGTACTTCCTTGCATCCGATTGCCGTGGCAAGAGAGAAAAGAGCAGCTGATTGCCCTGAGGAGTCTTTTCCTAGGAACGAAAGAGAAAGTACGGTTCTAAGAAAGCTGGGCGTGTCTTGCACGACGTCACGTTGAAAAATCTTTGCGAGTTCTTTGGGCGGTTTTCCTAAGAATACTAAGTCAGCATCAACACGCCGTATTGTGGACTTGCCCGAAAGTAGTTTTACCGTTGCGTCTCGCCCATGCTCTCCTGCGCCTTTCAGGGTCAGGGTGTGTTTGTCGTTACTTAAGACTTGAAAGTGATTGCCCAGTTCTCGGTACAGGTAGGCAAGGGGACTTTCTTCTTTGCGATCATCTTCAACTGGTTTCCCCACAACAAAACTATTATTTCACAGATGGGACAAAGCTGGGAGTGGGCTTAGGTAGGCGCCAAAACTACGTGGCTAACGCAGCAATTCCCGGCAGTTTACGGCCTTGAATGTATTCTAGAGCGGCACCTCCGCCGGTAGAAATATGATCGATACGTTCGGTGACCCCTGATGCTCGTGCCGCATAGGCGCTGTCTCCTCCACCTATGACCGTAAGAGCTCTCTTATTTTCAGCAAAAGCCTGTGCTATCGCGATGGTGCCCGAGTCGTAGGGAGGTTTTTCAAAAACTCCCATTGGGCCGTTCCAAAATAACGTTCGAGCCGCAGCGATTTCGTTCACGAAAGAATGGATTGATGCAGGACCGATATCCAAAGCCATTCCTTTGACAGCTGCTATGCCACAAACTTCTGGAGCTTGGTCATCTAAACTTTCCCCACAGGTTAAGTCACTTGGCAGTTTTACTATCACGCCGCGGGCACTAGCTCTTCTAAGAATAGATTGCGCAGTGGCAATTTTGTCTTTTTCTACTAAGGACCTATCTAAGGACAGACCTTGTGCGGCAAGAAACGTATTGGCCATGGCGCCACCGATCAAAAGAACGTCAACGCGATCGAGAAGGGCTTCAAGCACTTCAACTTTGTCCGAAACCTTTGATCCTCCGAGCACCGCGACGTATGGGCGCTCTGGTTTGTCTCGGAGCTGTCCAAGAAAATTGATTTCCTTCTTTAGCAGGAAGCCCGCTGCAGTTTTTGGCACGACACGCGGAGTTTCTTCTGGCGACTCGACCAAAACACCTGCGGCAGTTTGAGCCACCAATTTTGGTAACGCATCCACAGATGCATGAGCTCTGTGGCAGACGCCAAAGGCATCATTGACGTAGTGGTCTGCCAGCGCGGCAAGTTGCTTGGCGAAAACGACGTCGTTGCTCTTTTCGCCTTTTTCGAAGCGAAGGTTCTCTAGCATTAGTATCTGCTTTGATCTCATTCCCGCCGCTAGCTTTTTGACTCCATCACCCACCACTTCATCGGCTAAGATTACTTCGGCGCCAAGCAATCCTGCGAGATGACTCGCAATCGGCTCCAGGGAAAGGTCCGCCACCACTTCGCCTTTTGGACGCCCTCGATGGGCCAGAAGTATTAAACTGGCCTCTTTAGCGAGTAAGAACTTCAAGGTGGGAAGTACGGCTACCAGCCGGGTCTCATCAATGACTTTCCCGTTCTCTACAGGAGCATTCAAGTCGACTCGTACTAGAACTTTACGTCCTGAAATGTCGAGCTCTTCAAGTGGCGTGAGGGAAGACAATTAAAGCGTTGCTCCTAAGAATTTTGCTAAATCAAATACTCGTTGCGAATAACCTGATTCGTTGTCGTACCAAGACAGCACGCGAATGAGCTTGCCATTAACCGACGTTTGATCCAGGTCAATCGTGCTGGAAAATCGGTTGCCGTTATAGTCACAGGAAACAAGCGGTTCATCACTTGTAGCCAGTACGCCAGCTAAAGCCCCTTGCTCTGCTCTCATAAATGCTTCGTTGACTTCCGTTACCGTTACTGCCTTCTTTGATTGAATGGTTAGGTCGACAAGAGACACGTTTGGAGTTGGTACACGGATGGCACTTCCGCCGATTTTACCTTCGAGGTGAGGTAGTACTTCTTTTAGAGCTTTGGCAGCTCCGGTGGTGGTCGGGATCATTGACATCGCGGCAGCGCGAGCTCGGCGTTTGTCTTTGTGAGGCAAGTCAAGAATGCGTTGGTCGTTGGTGTACGAGTGTACCGTTGTCATGATGCCGCTTTCGATACCGAATGTTTCGTCAAGAACTTTAGCCACCGGCGCAAGACAATTGGTAGTGCACGAAGCGTTAGAGATAATGTTGTGCGCCTTAGGGTCGTACTTGTCTAGATTGATTCCGCAGGCTAGCGTGATGTCTGGTGACTTTGCAGGTGCTGTAATAATGACTTTCTTGGCTCCCGCTGTAAGATGAAGTTGGGCGTCTTCGCGAGCTCTGAAACGTCCCGTTGCTTCGATCACAATGTCAACACCATATTCCTTCCATGGTATTTCTGCTGGATTTCGGACTGATGTGACGGTTACTGGGTCGTCACCGATGACAAGTCCGTTGGGGCGAGTATGAACCGGCAGTTCGAACCGCCCATGAACGGAATCGTAGTTTAGCAAATGCGCGAGCATGTCGGCATCTGTGAGATCGTTGATCAAAGCCAAGTCGAAAGTTTGCGGTGCATGAGCTAATGCTCGAACAAAACCGCGGCCGATACGGCCGAATCCGTTAATACCAATTTTGATTGCCATTTTTAAACGCTCCTTTGTGAGGCGAGGGGAACGTAGTGCAATCGGACGCGTATTGGTAGTGCTATTGTAAGTTCTGTGGTTGAGTTCGATTTAGCTGAGAGGTGACTTCACCAATCAGGCAGTTGGCGAGTTCAACGATTTGATGCTCGCTGTACCCATCGTCTCGAAGTTGGCGAGACAGGGAGCGGGCAAGAATTTTTAGGGCACGTGACTTAGCAACAGTTTCAGTCATGCGTCTTACCTATGCATGGAATGTGCCAGGTCTGAAGTTCTACAAGACTGAGGGTTAGCATAGTGTGACAGTTATTCAGTGCGAATCGGTTACGCTCGTGCGAAAATATCTACGCGCCGACTGCTTGGGAGATCACGTCGAGTTGCTCTTGTCGTAGTGGATGAAAACTGATCCCTACTTGAAACTGATGACTTACTTTCGTGCACCACACGACTTCTGCCTGAGACTGAAAAACACCAACACCCGGGATCTGCAATCGAACTTCAACATGGCAGTGATTATCCAGCTCGGAGTCTAGCCAAATACAAAGCCCACCTTTGGAAATGTTATTCGTGCGAGTCTGAATTGTAGAATCACCAACCATCAGCTCAATGTCGAACTCTTTGGCTTTGCGCTCATTTTGTCGGCGATTGCTTACCATCTGTTGATCATCCGCCAAGGGAAGGGCAAGGCAAAGTTTTTAGCCAAATAAAAAAGGCGGCCTTAACGGCCGCCTTAATCGTTTTCCTAGGATGTTAATTAGCGACGTCGACGTCTTCTGCTTGGACGAGGAGCTACTGCTGCTCGTTCAAGTTCTTCGAGATGTTTAAGCATCTCCATCATGGTGTTCCGTGTGTCCACGTGTGGTTCGTTGTTGATAGCTCTCGCCATAGTTAGTCGAAGTTCTGCGCGAAGCTCTGATTCGATTAGTCGGTACGTGCGAAGGGCATCTTCGGCATCGTAATACTTAAGATCAGCTTCATTACCGGTAGCTGCCATCCACACAGCAGCAAGTGCTGCGGCTCTACGACCAGGTTGAGACACAGCAAATTCCTTCACTGTTTTTCTGAGTCGTTGTCGGACCACTCCGATCGGTGGTAGTGCGACCAGTCCGTCGTGGTCATCTTCTAATCTTCTTAAGATTTGTCTGCTCATTCTAATTCCTTCTTTTTAATGAGGTTGCCCTCGTTCCCCTTCTTGGTCATTGCACCTTGCATGATTGAATTTTCTTTGGCGAGAAAAAAATCACAGTTCATTTAAAAAGATTTTCCTCTGAAAACAATTCGCGACCAGTTGTGATTGTACGTTCACGTAATTTATGTCGGCAAGTTTTCTACTAAAACCTTCATTGCATGAAATGTAGTTATCAATAATCACCATAGTTTATTTGTGCTTATGAGTTGTCTGATTATTCTGAACCAACCCCAACGTAAATGACATGATGCAGCGAAAACAATTTTGAGGTGATCGCAAAAAAAGAGCGGCTAAACAGCCGCTCTCTTCAAGTTATTTAAGTGATCGCTTACTGGCAAGTATGCCCGGTTGCACCACTCGTGCAGGTTTCGCCCTGTGGACAAGTCAAATAGTTTTGGAATGGATTACAACTTGCACCACTTACCAAGGTCCCTTCAACTGTGAATATCACGTCACCGGAATTAGAACTAAAACCGTCAACGAAAAAGAAGTATTCGCCAGCTGGCTGATTGGTGAGCTCTACTTTGGAACGAGTTCCTTCGCCGCCATCGTCATCGCAATCAAGTTCGGCAGAACTGCATGATGTCCCCTTTACGTACAGTACCGTATCGTAGCTAGAACCATCGGTGGTTGCGACTAACGATTGGATAGCTCCTGGAGATACCAGAGAAAATACGATGTCAGGTGCCGAAGAGGATGCGCAAGTAGGAGTACTGTCATCTGTAGCTCCGGTGGTCGTGGTGTTGTTAACACTTGCGCGGAGATCGGTTACGGGCTCTGTGTCTGGGCACGTTACTTCGCTCAAGTCGGATGGTAAGAAGCAACCAGGGTCCAGTGGAAAGTCTATTGCTCCATCTGCATCGTCATCTGTTGTATTGGAACATTGTGGGCAATCGGTGCCGCTAGGACAGCCGTCGGTTTCGTCTGTATCTTCTACCGAGTAGCAACCTGGGTCATCTGGGAAGTCGGTTTTCCCATCACCATCATTGTCTAATCCATCGTTACATGCGGTTCCTGTACAGACTCCTCCGGTGCAGGATGTTCCTGTTTCACAAATAAACTGAGGGTCGGTAGCGTCGCAAGTTTCTCCACTTGGGATAGTTCCTGTGATCCCAAGGGTGTAGTCAATTTCACTTTGGAAATCGCCATCGACGAAGATGAAGTAGTTACCTTGTGGCGGTGCATTCACAACCACACTTTCACCACCGTTTTGAGTGTTGAGGCAAGCCACTTCAGAGTTCGTGTCGTTGCAAACATCAAATCGAACGTACGTAACGGTATCGCCACCGTTTGGCGCGCCGGTATGAATGGTGAATGAAGTCAACGGCCGGTCTAGTTTAAATCCGTAGACGTCTTCGGTGGAACTTGTGGAAGAGTTGCAGCTGCTGCTGAAATTGGAACCAGCGGAAGATGCGGGAGTTGTGCCACTGGCTCCTGCCAAAGGAAGCTCCTGCACTGGAACACCAGGAATGCAATCATCAATTTCTACATTGTCAGCAGCAAATTCGCAGCCAGGATCATTGCCAAAATCAACAAGGTTATCACCATCGTCGTCGACTCCATTGGAACACTCAGGACACCCAGCTCCACTTGGACAAGCATCGGTTTCATCGTTGTCGTCGATGGAAATGCAACCAGGCTCATTTGGGAAATCGATGTTGCCATCACCGTCGTTATCTACGCCATCGTTGCAATCGGTCGCCGTACAAATGTTAGATTCACAGGTCAGTCCATCACCGCAAGTAAATTGAGTATTACTAGGAGAACAGGTTGCTCCCATCGGAAGTTTCGCTGATACGTTGAGAACGTAGTCAACTTCACTTTGGAAGTCGCCGTCCACAAACACAAAGTAGTCACCAGCCGCCGGATTTGGAATGGTAATGGCTTCTCCGCCATTCTGAACTTGGTTGCAGTCAATTTCTGCGTTGGCGTCATCGCACATATCGAGTCTCACGTAGAGCACGGTATCTTCAGGTGAGCCGATGGTAGAAAACGTAATTTCCGTGTAGTTGGTTGATACGGGGTAGACGTAGACATCTTCCGTGGAGGTAGTGGAGGAGTGACAGCTTGGCGAAAAGTTCGCATTGCCGGAAGGAGGGGTAGTGCCGGTCACGCCGCTGTCTGGGAGAAACTTGACCTCAACGCCAGGAATGCAATTGTCGATCTCGCTAGAATCGGAAGCCGCATCGCAACCAGGATCGCCGCCAGCAAAATCAATAACCATGTCTCCGTCATCGTCTTGACCATTGCCGCAGGCTGGGCAGTTGGGCCCCGTAGGACAGTCGTCGTTTTCGTCGTTATCATCAATGTCCAAACAGCCTGGGTCGTCAGGATAGTCGGTTTTTCCGTCGCCATCATTGTCAAGGCCGTCATTACAGTCGGACGGAACGCAAACGTTTGATTCGCACGCAAGTCCGTTATGACAGGTGAACTGAGTGTCGGTAGGATTGCACGTAGCGCCCTGCGGTAGCGTACCGCGAACGTTCAGGTCGTAGTTAATGTTCGATACCCAGTCGCCGTCGACAAAGATGAAGTAGGTACCGACGGCTGGGTTGGACAGGGTCGCCGCTTCGCCGCCGTTTTGGGTTTGTTCGCAAACGAGTTCGGCGCTACTTCGACCGCAGTCTTGATACCTTACGCTGGTAACCGTATCGCCGGCGGAGCCTTCGGTAGTGAACGTAAGAGACACAAAATCTTCCGTTACGGCGTATGCGTAAACGTCTTCTGTGGCAGACGTGGAAGAGTGACACGATGGCGTAAAGTTTGACCCCGCACTGCTAAGCGGCGTGGTTCCAGAAAGGCCTGCATTGGTCAGCATTGTAAATGGTACGCCTGCAATGCATTCGTCCGTTTCGTCATTGTCAGATGCCGCGATGCATCCGATGTCTTGTCCCCAGTCCGTTAGGTTGTCGCCGTCGTCGTCTGTGTTGTTTGAGCAAGCCGGGCAGTTTGGTCCTGTTGGGCAATCGTCGGTTTCATCGTTGTCGCTAAGCGTGTCGCAGCCTGGGTCGAACGGGAAGTCGGTCAATCCATCTCCGTCGTTGTCGACTCCGTCGTTGCACACCGCAACCTGACATGTTCCTGATTGGCAGCTGTATCCTGTTTCGCACGGGAACATGCCGGATGCCTCTGTGGTTGGATTGCAGGTTTCACCGGACTTGATTTCTCCGCGAATGTTTAGGGTGTAGATACCACTGTTGTTCGAGTAGCCATCGACAACCACGGCGTACGCACCGGCTGCAACATCCGTAAGGTTTATCTGAGACACTTGGAAACCTGGGCCACCGTCATCATCACAAGCAAGTTCTGGTGCACCACAACTGGTTTGCCTGATGGTAAGGATTGTATCGAAGGTGGATCCAATCGTATCGACTTGCAGTGTTTTTAGTTCTCCAGGAACTACAAATGCATGCACTACATCTGGGGCACCATTGCTAAATCCACAACCAGGATCAAAGTCTTCGGTGGCGCTGGTCGTTCGATCGGTTAACGATGGAACGCCTTGGAAAATGACCGGATCCGATTCTATAGCGCATGGGATTTCCAGCGGGTCCGCAGCGTAATCGCACGACACGTCATTTGGATAATCAGTGAAACCGTTGGCGTCATCATCCGCACCATTGGAACATTGTGGGCACGTTGGCCCAGACGGACATTCGTCAGACTCTGAGTTGTCGTTTGGTGCGTCGCAGCCAGGCTCCAGAGGGAAGTCTATTTTTCCATCACCATCATTATCGAGTCCGTCTTCGCATTCTGGAAGTTCGCAAGTTTCGGTAGCGGCCGCATCGGTCAATTTACGACAAACGTAGCCTGGTAGACATTGTGCATTGGTTGGATCGCAGGGGTCTCCTACCGGGGTGTAGGCCTTACTGGTCAAACGGAATTGACCACTGGTGTTACTGTCCACCGCGTCGACCACCACGTAGTAGGTTCCAGGGTTTACTGTGGCTTCAATTCTGCTTTGTCTCCCCGAAGTGTCGTCGTTACATTCCAATTCTGTGGCGGCGTCGTCGCATACAGAGCGAGCGTAGACGATTGTGTCTAGGTCGGTCTCTTCGTGATCGGTAGACAACACGATCACGGAACGAACTGGTACGTTCATTTTAAATGCCGTTTCGTGGCCGCGTCCGCCGCAAGAACCTTCTAGCTCACTAGGTTTTTTGGTCAACGCAGCGCCGAAAACTTCTCCGTTGTCGTAAGGGATCGCCCCAAGCTCGATTTGGGCGCCACATTCGTTGGCCACCGCTGATTTCTCGGTCCGGTCTCCAGCTGTTTGGCAGCCAGGATCTGCAGGGTAGTCGGTATTTCCGTCACCGTCATCGTCGATTCCATTGGAGCAAGAAGGGCATAGTGGACCACCAGGACAGTCGTCGCCTTCGCTACCCTCTTCGGGAAGAGCGCACCCAGGATCGTTGGGGTAATCGAAAAGCCCATCCCCATCATTGTCTTTTCCATCATCACACGCTGGTAAATCGTTACCGAATTCATCGGGATCGTTCGGCCCACTGCAGCTTCTGTCTGCGGGGAAATCAACATCTCCATCCCCATCGTTGTCCCTACCATCGCTGCATTGCGGCAAGTCGGGATTGGGCGCCTCTGCTTGACCATTGTTGAATTCACAGCCTGGGTCGTTGCCATCAATCCAACCGTCGCCATCATTATCGATGCCATCCGCGCACGGGCCGGTTTGGTTGGAGTTTGCACAACCGTGAATGAGTAAAAGTGAAGCAAGGAGGAATATGTTTTTCATGATGGTCCGTGTAGGTGTAAGTACCCAATTTTACCCATATGTGGGTTTTCTTGAGACCCCGTTCATATAGGATTCAGTGAGGGAACGTCAAGCAACTATAATTGGTCTGTAAGGTTGGTCTCGATAATCTGAACGTCGGCAATGTTTCCGTTTGATTTCAGAGGCTTAGCTTGTTTTCAGGATCCGCAACTTCTTCTTCTACTGAGAATTCACGGCTCGCGTGCAAGAATGTCGTGCGGTCTGAAACGATTTTGGTGACGGTTTGCGCAGTAATTGTAATTAGTGGCACATTCCGGCGGTGACCTATCAGCCCAAGAATCCCATAAGAATTGTCACTGCAGCGTCGCTATTTGATGGTCATGATGTCGCGATCAATATCATGCGTCGCCTCATGCAACAGCTCGGGGCAGAGGTGATTCACTTAGGGCACAATCGTTCAGCAAAAGAAGTGGTAGATTGTGCCATCGCCGAGAATGCGCAGGGCATTGCGTTAACCTCCTATCAAGGAGGTCACGTCGAGTATTTCCGCTACGTAGTGCAACTGCTGAAAGAAGCCGGAGCCAAAACCAAAGTATTCGGAGGTGGTGGCGGAACAATTCTTCCTAGCGAAGCAGATGAAATGCATGGCTTTGGCGTCACCCGAGTTTACTCTCCGGATGATGGGAGAAAGATGGGACTCGTCGGAATGATTGAGGATGTCGTCACACAATGCGACTTTGCCATTGTAGACGACGACTGGAAAAGCCGGATGAAAAATTTGAGTTCGTCTTCCCCCCAACAGTTGGCTGAGCTCATTTCTATTTGTGAAAACTTTCCAAAAGATCGCGCCGCAATTGTGGATGCCGCCAAAAAAGTCACGTCTCAACCCGTACCGATTCTTGGGATTACCGGTACGGGAGGGGCAGGAAAAAGTTCGCTGGTTGATGAACTCGTCCGGAGATTTCTAACCATAGAGGATTTAAAGATTGGTGTGATTAGCGTGGACCCCACCCGTCGCCGATCAGGTGGGGCGTTACTCGGCGACCGAATACGAATGAACTCGATCGCAAACAACAGAGTCTACATGCGTTCACTTGCGACTCGTTCGGCAAATGCAGCAGTAAGTGAATCACTTCCTGCAGTGATTGAAGTAGTGAAAGCTTCAGGTGTCGACCTCTGCATTGTTGAGACGTCAGGGATAGGCCAATCCGACTCTGCTATTGTCGACCTCTCGGACACATCATTATATGTCATGACTCCAGAGTTTGGGGCAGCCTCGCAGCTTGAGAAGATAGACATGTTGGACTACGCGTCGGCCATTGCCATAAATAAGTCCGATAAGCGTGGCGCGCAAGATTCCTTGCGTGACGTTCGAAAACAGTACCGCCGGAATCGCAATTTGTTCGATGTTGAAGACGAAACGCTTCCGGTATTTTCTACTGTTGCGTCTCAGTTTGGTGATACTGGCACCACGGACTTATTTTATCGGTTGGTAGAAATGTTGTCGGAGTTCGGACTGTCTAAAACGAATGCCAAAGTGGTTCGGGACGTTGCTACTTCTACTCGAGCAATCGTTCCACCAAAGCGTCAGCGCTATCTTGCGGAAATCGCCGAAGCATCGAGACGTGAAGATAGTGAGATCAAAAAAGAACAAGAGTTTGCTAGTAACGCTTGTGCTGTTGCAAAAACAATGGAGCTTCAAGGCGGTTCCCATATTACTCCCGCGGGGGCGGTTGACGGGCAACCTCTCGCCGAACTTTACAATGAGCAACTAGACAAGCTTCGACCAGAAACACGGAAGCAGCTTACGTCGTGGCCAGCGCTTGTGGATGCTTACTCCGGAGAAGAGTACTCCTATCAAGTTCGCGGCAAAACGATAAAGCAGCCGCTTACTAAGGAAACACTTGCGGGGAGTAAAGTGAAACGAGTCGTGCTGCCAGCGCTAAAAGATTGGGGCGATATTGTTCATTTTCAAAGTAAAGAAAACGTTCCTGGTGCCTATCCTTACACCGCTGGCGTTTTTCCTTTGAAACGAGTTGGTGAAGACCCTGCGAGAATGTTTGCGGGAGAAGGTGGCGCAGAACGCACGAACAAAAGGTTTCATTACCTGTCGCAGGGGCAACCGGCCAAGCGACTGTCTACAGCGTTTGATTCGGTAACCCTTTATGGTGAAGACCCGGAGGAGCGGCTTGATATCTACGGCAAGATTGGCAACTCGGGGGTAAGTATCGCCACCGTTGATGACGCGAAGAGATTGTACTCAGGATTTGAACTTACGAACCCTAAAACTAGTGTCTCTATGACGATTAACGGTCCCGCGCCGATGCTACTCGCTTACTTTCTTCATGCGGCGATTGATCAAGAGTGCGAAAAGTACTTGGCGGAGAATGGTCAACTTGCCTCGGCTAAAGAAAAGATTGCATCGATGTACGACGGTAACGCGCCCCAATATTTTGGTGACATTCCTAGCGGCAGCGATGGGCTGGGGACGCAGTTGCTTGGAGCAAGTGGTGCGCAAATTCTCGATGCAGATGTTTACGAAAAGTTAAAAGCAAAAGCATTGTCATCGGTTCGCGGTACGGTGCAAGCTGATATCCTGAAAGAGGATCAGGCACAAAACACCTGTATTTTCTCTACAGAGTTTGCACTTAGGATGATGGGGGACGTCCAACAGTACTTCATAGACCACAGCGTGAGGAATTTCTACTCAGTTTCGGTGTCGGGTTATCATATCGCTGAAGCAGGTGCTAATCCCATTACTCAACTGGCGTTTACGCTCGCGAATGGATTTACTCTTGTTGAATATTATCTGTCTCGTGGCATGGCCGTGGATGAATTTGCGCCGAACTTTTCGTATTTCTTCTCCAATGGTTTGGATCCTGAGTATGCGGTGATTGGAAGGGTTGCTCGAAGGATTTGGGCAAGGGCAATCAAGAACTTATATGGCGGCAACAGCCGTGCGCAAAAGTTGAAATACCACATTCAAACATCCGGCCGTAGTTTGCACGCACAAGAGATTGCGTTCAATGATATTCGAACTACGTTGCAAGCGCTTTACGCTATCTACGATAATTGCAACTCGCTTCATACGAATGCTTACGACGAAGCAATTACCACGCCTACTGAAGATAGCGTGAGACGCGCATTGGCGATTCAGTTGATCATCAATAAAGAGCTTGGACTAACAATAAATGAAAACCCGCTGCAAGGCGCATTTATCATCAGCGAACTCACGGACCTAGTAGAAGAAGCCGTCCTGCAAGAGTTTGAACGGATTTCCGAGCGGGGTGGGGTTCTTGGAGCTATGGAACGGATGTACCAAAGAACCAAAATTCAAGAAGAGTCGATGAAGTACGAGGGACAAAAGCATAGTGGGGCGCTGCCAATTATCGGAGTGAATACTTTCTTAGGAAAGGATGGTTCTCCCACGATTATTCCTGACGAAGTGATTCGTTCTGGTGAAGATGAGAAGAAACGTTCCATTTCTCGAACGGAAGCTTTCCGAGTTCATCACGCTTCAGAAGCAAAAGGGCGGTTGGAAGACTTACGAAAGGCTGCCGTTTCGGGTCGCAATGTATTCGAAGCGCTGATGGCGGCAGCTCCGTATTGCAGTCTGGGACAACTGTCGTCTGCTTTGTATGAAGTTGGCGGACAATACAGAAGGAATATGTAGAGTGACCAAGCAAGTCAATATCCCTGGGCGCGTACGTCCACAAGTTCAATCCTCGACTCCGATGGAGCATGAGATAAATGCTCCACTTTCTAGCATTGCGGTCTGGAGACCACCGCAGGGGAGTAGCGATCTGATTGCGCAAGTTCAATGCGCGGAGCTTGCTGGTTGTGGCATTTGGTCCGTTGATGGTGCGTTTTCTAAAGATGCCGTGGTAGCAGAGGGCAGTTTGGCTTTTGGCGGACCGAGTAAACTAGCAGGGCTCGGCTTTCCCACTCAAACGGTGGTTATCGAAGACGTCTTAGAATATGCGCTTGCGATCGGCGGGCTTCCGGTCTCTCCCGACAAATACCAGGAATCTTTCTCTTCCTCGGCTTTTTCTGCATTGACTACCGAGACCGTTCATATGGCGGGCGCTACTCCAGAGCTTGAGCTAGGGTGGCTGTTGGCAAAACTCCATTGGCAAAAAGAAATCAACAGCGTGGTTCTACCAGCAGAACGCGAAATGTTTATGACCATCGCGAAGTGTCGCGCTACCAGACGCTTGCTGGAAGCCTCTTTTCCGAGTCGAAAGTTTACAATAGTAGGCGTGCCATCGAGGCGAACCTTGACTGCGGTTGAACCACAAAACAATCATCTTAGGATCACCTATCAAGTCATGGGGCTTATGTTTGGAGGTTGTGATGTAGTTGCTTCTGTATCGTGCGACGAAATGCTTGAGGACGTGAGTCTCCAAAACGTTTCTTCTTCTGCAAAAGTTCATGCCGTACTCCGAGGTGAGTCGCATCTCGATGGAGTTTCTGATCCTGGACGTGGTTCCTTTTTTGTTGAAGATTTAACAGGGCAGCTGTGCGATTTTTCATTCCAATATTTCCGAAAAATAGAAGATGAAGGTGGTGCGGTGAAGTGGGTCAAAAGTGGACGTTTGCAAGAAGACGTCGCACGTTGCAAGGCCTCCCGCAAACAAATGATTATGGATGAAAGTGTTACCGTTGTCGGTGTTACAAAGTTCAAAGGAGATTCGCCAGCAGCAGCGTGCCGTGAGGCTTCGTCTAGTTCAGAAGTTATCAACTGGCACTGTGATAAGTTAGAGGCGGCACGAACATCAGAGGATTGGGAGTCGTAATGGGCGGGATAAAGAATGAGCCTAGGGTAGCCGGAAAAAGCGTAGCGAGACGCACTGTGTTTGGTGACGTAGAAATTCAACAAAACTATAGTACGAGCAGTCGAAGTCACCTGTCTGATGCGGGGCAAGCACCATACGTCCGCGGGCCGTACCCCAGTATGTACTTAGGACGGCCTTGGACTGTCAGACAGTACGCCGGGTTTTCAACGGCCGAAGAGTCCAATGCATTTTATCGACGCAATCTAGCAGCAGGACAAAAGGGATTGTCGATTGCATTCGATCTAGCGACCCATCGCGGGTACGACTCTGACCATGAGCGAGTTGTTGGCGACGTTGGTATGGCAGGGGTGGCGGTCGATTCAATAGACGACATGCGAATTCTCTTTGATGGTATTCCTCTCGATACCATGAGCGTATCAATGACGATGAACGGCGCAGTACTTCCTGTGATGGCGTTGTACATCGTCGCCGCAGAGGAGCAGGGCGTTTCGTTGGAGAAACTTAAAGGAACAATTCAAAATGATATTCTCAAGGAGTTTATGGTGCGGAATACCTACATTTATCCGCCGGCACCATCCATGAGAATTATCGGAGACATCTTTCGGTATACCTCTCAGAACATGCCGAAGTTCAATAGCATTTCTATTTCTGGTTACCACATGCAAGAAGCCGGAGCTACCCCGGAGATTGAGCTTGCGTACACATTAGCTAACGGCATTGAGTATATAAAAAAGGGCTTGGCATCAGGGCTTGATATCGATGCGTTTGCGCCGCGTCTTTCCTTTTTCTTTGCTATTGGAATGGACTACTTCGTAGAGGTGGCAAAGCTGCGAGCGGCAAGGCTTCTTTGGCATGAATTGGTTAGTCAATTTTCACCGAAGAACCCCAAGTCAACTATGCTAAGAACCCACTGTCAGACTTCTGGGTGGTCGCTTACTGCTCAAGATGTCTACAATAACGTGACTCGAACGGCAGTAGAAGCTGCAGCAGCAGCGCATGGGCAAACCCAAAGTCTTCATACCAATGCACTCGATGAAGCTATCGCACTGCCTAGTGACAGTTCCGCCAGGATTGCTCGAAATACTCAGTTGATACTCCAAAAAGAGGCTGGGGCTTGTATGACCGTTGATGCGTGGGGCGGATCCCACTTTGTAGAGACCCTTACGCTGCAAATGGCGCAAAAAGCGAGAGAGTTGATCGCAGAGGTCGAAGCTGCTGGAGGTATGACGCGGGCTATCGAACGAGGTTTGCCAAAGCTAAGAATCGAAGAGTCGGCAGCACGCACCCAAGCCGCCATTGATTCCGGCCGACAGCAAGTCGTAGGCGTGAACTGTTTTGAACAGTCGTTTGCAGACCCTATTGAAGTTCTGAAGGTCGACAATAAGCAGGTTCGTGCGAAGCAACTGGCGAGATTGGCAGACTTAAAGAAGAGGCGAGATGCAGCTGTGGTAAAAAACGCTCTGCAAAAACTTGAAGACGCTGCGCGCGGTCAGGGCAACTTGCTGGAGCATGCGGTCGTTTGCGCAAGGCATGGTGCCACGGTAGGTGAAATATCTCTTGCACTTGAAAACGTTTTTAGCCGCCACGTTGCATCGATTCACCGAGTGTCTGGCGTCTATGGAAAAGCGTTAGGTGAGGGGGGGGGCATGCTTGAAAACTTAAGAAAGCGTAGCAAAGAATTCTTTGACAACCACGGACGTCGACCAAGACTCCTAGTAGCAAAAATGGGTCAGGATGGTCATGACCGTGGACAAAAAGTAATTGCTACTGGTTTTGCTGACGTAGGATTTGATGTCGACATTGGGACCTTATTTCAAACTCCCGAAGAGACGGCAAGGCAAGCGGTAGAAAGTGACGTGCACGTAGTTGGGGTTTCGAGTCTGGCGGCCGGACACCTTACCTTAATCCCTGCACTGAGAGATGCGCTCGTGTCCCTGGATGCAGGAGACATCAAAATAATTGTTGGGGGGGTAATACCTGAGAGTGATTACGATGAGCTCTACAGAGGGGGAGCGTCTCTAATATTTTCACCGGGGACTCCGGTAACCCAAGCGGCAGAGCATGTGCTTTCCATGCTTGAAGCTTTTGATGCATGAAAGCTCTAGCAGAAAAGGTGCTGGCTGGTGACCGGCGGGGGTTGTCAACTTCTATGACGTTAGTTGAAAGTTTACGGCCTGAAGATCGAACTAAAGCCGATGAACTTTTGCGCTTGCTTTGGCCGCGGACAGGTTCCGCCCAGCGGATTGGAATCTCTGGCTTACCAGGTGCAGGGAAGAGTACTTTAATTGATGAGCTTGGCTCCCGCTGGATAGAGCGAGGACGCAAAGTTGCGGTCTTAGCCGTAGATCCTTCTAGTTCTGTTTCTGGTGGAAGTATTCTTGGAGACAAAACGCGTATGACAAGATTAGCATCTAGTGATTGTGCGTTTGTCCGGCCTAGTTCTACTTCAGGTAATCTTGGCGGTGTCGCGGCTCGCACCGCTGAAGTGATCTTATTGTGCGAAGCCGCGGGGTTCGATTTAGTTATAGTCGAAACGGTGGGGGTAGGACAAAGTGAAATCGCAGTAGCGGATCTTGTCGACACTGTTGTTGTGGTGAATGTTGCCGGCCTTGGCGATGAGTTACAGGGAATCAAAAGAGGCATTATGGAAATCGCTGACGTACTTGTTTTCAACAAGTCCGATCAGGTAGAAGGCTCATTGGTTGGCCCTGCCGATTTTCGGTCGGCTCTGACGCTGATGCAACCAAAAACCAAAGGATGGACACCACCATGCCTCGCGGTGTCCGCCCAAACCGGTGCCGGGATGGACGTCTTCATGGACGCCATTGAAAAACACCGATCTCATATCGAACCTCATCTCAAAGCGTTACGGGGGCAGCAATACAATCGTTGGCAGGAGGTGGCCTTTGCGACCACACTTGCGCACATTGAGCTGCCTGACTTTAGGGTTTATTCATCGGTGCCGACAGTTAGTGGTCGAATGGTAGCGGAAAAACTCTTGGACTTATTAAGCTCCCAATCTTAACCTTGGCAAGCATCCGAATGTTTGCGATCATTGAAGGATGAAATGGGTATGTTATTTGGGGATTTCGCTCTTTTTGGGCTGCGGGAGTGGTGGCAGTGGAGAGGGGCAAAGTGGCGAGCTTGTTATTGAACCAGCAACCGCCAACGTACTCGTTAGCAATGGCGTAGCCGCAGGTATCGAATACAAAGTCTTTCAAGTAGACGGAAGTTCTAGAAAAGAGGTTACTAGCGAGGTTACGCTCAGTTCTCCCGCTGGATCATTTAGTGCTGGTACATTTACCGCCTCAGGAAACGTCGCGGGTACCAGCGCGATTGTTGCGCGACGTGGTACAGACTCGGGCGAAGCGACAGTGACGGTGTCCGTTGAGTTAGAGCGAATAGAAACCGGACTCCCTGGCGATATCGCGGACACGTTTGATAACGCCACCGATAGCACCGGGGCGCTCGACATCTTATATCCCACCGCAGATACGCATTTGCCTCCAAACCTTGGAGAACTAGAAACTCATTGGACTATCAACGTCGGCGATACCGTTCGGTTGGTTCTGGAGACTGAGTTTACGAAGATTTCAATCTTTGCGCCGGCGCAAGGAAAATTGCCGCTTCTTCCCGCAGAGTGGTTACCGCTCGCAGTTCCCGGTCAGACAACAGATGTCGATGTCAAAGTATCTACGTTGACGTTGGCCACACCTCAAACTTCGGATTCTGCAACCAGCAACTTTAGAATCGTCGAAGAGTCGGTTCTCGGTGGGATTTACTATTGGGATTCTACAGGGGGGCCGTCCAATGCAGGAGGTGTGATGAGACACGATATGGCAAAAGTCGGCGAGAAGGCCGAGCTTTTCACACCTGACGGAGTAGAGGAAACTCGCTGCGTGGGATGCCATGCGTTGTCCCGTGACGGTTCGAAGATCGCGCTACGTTACAATGGTGGGCACGTCAATCAATCCAACATAATGGACGTCGCCAGTGGGGATCGAGTTTACGTTGGTGGACAAGAAACAGAACAATGGACAGTCGCATCCTTTGCACCAGACAATCGTCATCTGGTGGTTTCCGCAGATGCTGGACTAAGTATTGTCGACAGTGATGATGGCAGCCGACGCCCGCTCCTCAACGGTAACTTTACTCATCATGACGTTTCCCCATTGGGAGATAAGATCGTTTATGTTGAGTTTGGGGGTGGTAATACTCTTAACATTACGAGAGGAACGGTGATGGTTGGTGATCTTGATATCGCAGCGAGTACGATTACCAACCAAGTGGTTATTGACCAGGGAGATGCTGGAGTTAACAATTACTACACCGCATTTTCGCCTGACGGGAAATGGGTGTTGTTCAACAAAGACGAATCTGCCGCAAGCGGAGGAACTTCGAACGAAAACAGCCGCTCGATGCTCTACATTGCTCCTGCTGATGGCAGCAGCCCGGCGTTTCAACTCTCACTGCCATCGCAAGCGGTGGGGTTAACTAACTCCTGGCCCAAGTGGGCGCCTTTCGTAAATCAGGAGTCTGGAGAGTCCGTGATGTGGTTAACCTTTTCATCCAAACGCCCGGTTGGAAATGACAACAGCGCATCTAAGCCGCAGCTTTGGATGGCTCCATTTTATCCTGAGCGGCAAGGCGATGCGCGAAGTGCACCAGCTTTTTGGTTGCCGTTTCAAGACATCACCCATGGTAATCACATCGCGCAGTGGACTGAAGTCGTCGTTGCAATTGACTAATGATTGTGATCGTGATGGCTTTGGCGGGAGAGCCCATGAACCCATCCGTCTACGCCCGAACGCCAAAGAGATCTAAGGGCTACAAGTAATAGTAGTCCTAGCCCGATAAGGTGCCATGATTCGGTGTGCGAAACGCTCTCGGCGGCGTAAGGAACGGTAAGTTCTAAGTAGTGAATGGGAATGGTTACGGCCCAAGCGAGCCCGATTAAAATTACCATGGCAATTATCATCCCGCGTTGGCGATAGGCATTTTTAAAAAAGAGCAACGTTGCTACGTTAGTTGCAGAGCCGAGAAAGAGCCCAACCATTGCGGCTGCAGGGGATACGTTCGCGATGATTAAGGATGCCGCTAGAGGGGTTGCAGACGCCGCACAAATATAGGCGGGAATCACCACTACGGTGGCGATAAGCATATCGAACCATAAAGAACCTGAACCTGAGGTGGTCTGAGGAAGCAGGACAAGACAATAGGAAGCAGCAACAAGACTCGCTATGAGCCAAGGTAATATGTGGACCGCAAGGTCGTCGATAGTGCGGAGGTAGCGCGACCAAAAACCTTCATTTCCGTGTGAGTGCTCGGAATGGTCGTGGGAGTGGTCTGCGTGGTTGTGTGAGTGCTCGGAATGGTCGTGGGAGTGGTTCGGACGGTCAGCATTTGCTGGGGCCTGGACAAAGTACCCAAAGGCCCAGCCTCCCAATACCGCGAGAACAACGGCACCACAAACTCGCGCTACGGTTAGCTCTGGACCAAGAAAGTGCCAGGAAAGAAAGACGGTCTCAAAGCTTATCTCTGGAGTTGCTACAAGAATTGCAAAAATAAACGCCGAGTGCGCTGACTTTTTTCGCATCGTTTCAGCTATCGGCAATACTCCGCAAGAACACACTGGGACGGGAGTACCGACAGCCGCTCCAATGGTCGCGTGTTTTAAAGGCGAACCACCAAGGAACCAAGATTTCGGAATCTTATCGAAAGACCAACTAAATATTCCCGCCACCCCAAGACCGATGAGTAGTGGAACGGCGGTTTCTCCAATGAGTTGCAAAAACGCATCTACCACACTTTCAATAAGATCGTGGCTGTGGGCGTGTTCGTGGGCGTGTTCGTGGTGCGCTTCGGAACTTCCAGAAGAAAAACTTTGTAAAATGGCAACGGACGTTACGGCAATCCCCAGAACGAATCCAAGTAGTTCACCGGCTCGCGTTTTACTACTTTTTTCAATAGAGAAGTCATGAAGAAGAATGTGCACCATAAGTCCGGCTAGGAATGAAGTTGTCCATGGCATGAAGTCATCGCCAAAGTGAGCGTCAATGAGCGTTGGTGCTAGAATTACTCCGACCGTGGTTACCGCAATGAGGCCCAGGGCTGCATAGAGCATTGCTTTGGGGCCGCTCGACTCCTTGCAGGCTACAAGGGTGACTGCCACTACTGGAATGGTGTGTATTGCGACGAAGATACCTGATTGCATCGTAGTTGGGCTTTCCGTCAAGACGAGAAGCGCAATTCCCGCGGACTCAACTAATTGATGCAGCGCCAAGGTGATCAGACCAATGAACACCGTGGTTTTCTTATGGTGTGGAGTGGTCTGTCCTGCGAAAGATAACAATCGAGACAGAAGGCTAGGAGCAAGAGCACCGATGGCAGCGGCGAAGAACGTCCAGACGCCAATGCTGCCCATGGCTTCCGGGAGCAGTATAAACAGCACGGTCATTGCGACCGCCGACCATGCCAACGCTCTGACCGGAGCAATGAGCCATCCTAGTTGGGTCGCAAAGCGCGCGAGAATGAGCCCCACCAAAATGGGGATTATCGTTACCGCGAATGCCATCCCGGCGACGTTATGTCAATTATCGGTTGTAGGCTAGCGAATCTTCAATTAGGCATCGCTTCTCGAGGCGATACTTCTACCAAGAGTCTGCTGACATGAGTTAGCACCAAGTCGATGCGATCCGCAGGATCCAAACACTCCAAGATTTTTTGTCGCATGTCAGGGTCGGCGATTAACGCTCCGGAAAGAATGTCAGCGCATTGTCCGGGACCTTTTGCACCTCTCACCATTTTGCGAATTTCGTCGCCTCCGCCGCTCAAAGCATAGGATAGCTGATCGCTAACGGCAATTAGTTGCTTGTACAGAGACTTCATTCTGAGTTCTCCCTTCGCCGGTGCCACATCGGAGACCTCCTTGATCGCAGCGACCCTGTAAGGTGCGCCAGAGGCTAGGTCTGACTCGTACTTAGCTCTTCCGACGCCTCGAAGTAACACATGAAAGCGACCATCCCGCATTTCTCGATGACTCAATATTTCAGCGAGACCGACAAAAGGATGTATCGGTGAACAGTTGTTATCATCCGTTGGCGTGGAGATGAGTCGTGCAACACCAATTTGTTGCGACCCATCAAGTGCATCCCTTACGAGTTGTTGGTAACGCGTCTCGAAAACGTGCAGCGGCAATAGCGAGCCAGGTAACAGGACGGAGCCCGTGAGAGGGAAAAGTCCTGCTTTTGAATTATCTTCATTGAACACATGAGAATCATACTTTGCAGAATGGTATTCAGTACAGGCCCAATGTCGAGGATTGGACCCAGTGTACGCTAACCGAAGATGTCCAGCGCACTTCCGTTTATGGAGCGGGGGGCGTCTTCCGCTAAATATCCAACAAAATTAGCTACTTCCGTCGGCTTTAGGTCGGGCACCGCTCCTGGTAGTCCCTGCTGAAGCATCTCGGTATCCACGCTGCCAGGACATATGGCGTTGACGAGGACCTCCCCAGATAGCTCTGCAGCAAGTGAGCGAGTCACTCCGATTAGTGCGTGTTTCGAGGCACAATAAGCCGCCAGCATCGGCGTCCCTAGCTTCCCGGATATGGAGGCTATGTTAATGATGCGGCCTCTAGTGGCTCTTAGGCCGGGAAGCAGCAGCTGTGAGAGGTGCGTTGGGGCAAACACGTTGACTTGAAACATCACACGCCAGGTTGCGATTTCCATGTTGTCGAAACTCTCACGAGTGAGCGTCGCGGCGTTGTTCACTAGAACGTCCACCGAGCCAATCTCGGATATTCGGTTGGCTAAGTTTCTTACCTCTGTTTCGCTGCTTAAGTCGCACGCGATTACCGTTGCGCTTCGTAACGTGGCAGCGAGCTCTTCTAGCTTATGTTTGTTTCTTGCAACGAGTATCGTAGAAAAATTTCGAGCGTCTAACTCCTGGGCGATTGCCTTTCCAATACCTCGGCTTGCGCCAGTAACAACCGCGAGTCTTTGTTTACCCATAGAGCAATCAAATCACCTGCGGCACGGTCTCGCAAGTCTTACTCGACAATGGTGACGGTAACTTCGCCCATGGGTTTTCTGCTTTGAAAGTAACCCATGCTTGTTATCGCAGTTTTGTCGTCCTTACTCGCTTCGCTTAGGTAAAATCCTACTTGACCATCGCTCGATATCGTTTGTTTTCTCCAGTCAGGACCTTGAGTGGTCACTATTTTTCCTACCGAACCGTCTTGATAAGCGACTCTTCCGTCGCTAAGCCAGATGATAGAACTTCCCACCAGGTGCCGCCGTTTACTGTTGCCTCTCGCTCCTGAGTCGATAAGAGTTGTCGCTGCGCGCGTAAGCGCGGTGTCTAGTTCGGTAACAAATACTTGATGGGATGTAGATTGCCACGCAATTTCTATGCCGCTAGCAGATTGTCTGATCGCAATGTTGCGTGGGCCATGCCCCTCGGTATCAATTTCCATTTGACTATCGCCAAACACCACCGTGAGGTTTGCTTGATTAGTGGCAAAAGCCACCAAAGGCTTACTACCAATCATAGCGATATCGATTGCGGTGCCCGCTCCCGTAGTTCCGACAAGTGCAGGGTTGGCAGTGAGTGGCGCGTAACATACACCGGTGTAACAGATTTCATCCTGAGCGCATCCGCCGCCGCAGTCTGAGGTTTGCGAAACGCATTGCGACTCGGTGGCTCCTTCTTCTAAGATGCAGGACGTATTAGCTGCGCAGAGACCTCTGCAGGAGGTTATCGCTTCTCCCACAGTGGTGACCGTCCAAGGACCATCCTTGTCGTCTGAAGTTGCAAGTCGTACTTCACTCGCAAATTTTCCGTTTCCATGATCGATCGCTGACACGCGGTAAGCCACTCCAAGGGAATCTCCCGCGGCAAATGAAATATTGGTTCCCAACACGTTGTCGGACTGCTGATCGACCACAGTTTTGTTCCATTTCTTGCTGCTGCCATTTCCAACTAGCAGTGCGTTGTTAGTGGAATCTCTGTAAGCGACAATTGGTTTTTGGTCCCAGGTGATGGCACGTGCCCAACTACCAACATCATCTCCAGGAGAAGGTCTTCCTTTTCGATAGGTCGATGGCTCGTACACGGGTTTCTCATCTGGTATTCCGTCGACTGGTGCGAACACAAGTTCATCTTCTTCAATCCGGAATTCGACAAGGTCACCGAATTCTTTTTCGTAGACGTAGCCCACCAACTCCTCTTTGTCATTTGCTGAAGTCGCAAAGTATCCCATCGAGCCAGGTTCGACAGCGCCTTTAAAGCAAACCCCGTCAAGGCAAGGGCTTTTGTCGCTGCATGACGCACTAAAAAGTGGCACAAGAACCAATGCCGCCAACGTGCCTGTGTTTAATCGGCGCCAGAATAACACCAGAGCCACGAACAGTAGTCCCCACGAACCGCTGTTACTCTCACAGCCGGAAGGCTCCGTGCTGCTTTCTTGTCTGAATGTTGCGTAAGGATTTACCACTTGATGTTCCTCCTCTTGTACTACGACTTCAGTCGATGGGGAGACTCTCGGCGTCGCCGTAGTTTCTGTTGCTTGGTTCAGGTCCGCGTAGATCTCAAGATGGTTGGTATTGCTAACTTGCAAATCTACTACGCTGAGTTTTAGTCCAGAAAATTCTGGCAAGGCAATCGCACCAATAGAGGAGAATGCCGTCGGCAGCAGCGTGCCGAGTAACTCTGGTAGTGAAGATTCCAATGACGGCGCATTTTCTCGTAGAGGATCGGAGTAACTAACTTTTGCGTTCTTAAAGGTAGTACCACTACTGTCGAGTCCCAATGCAATACCACCATCCGCTGCGGCGTCCACGCTCAACGGTAAGGTGGCATCCATAGTGATCGTCAGAAAGCGCAACGGCTGGTTGTTTATCCACGCGTAAAGGTCAATGTCTAACTCGTACAGTTTGAGTTGCAACACAGGTGATGTTGCTCCCTGTACTTCTATCAGGGGAGCTGTTTGCGGCCTCAGTCTAAATTCTACCCCCACCGCTTCGCCACTTAGGTACTCTGACGTACTGGATGCAATCAGTGGCAGCAGTTCTGAACTAATGGCAGCAGACTGGGTGGTGCCAAAGTCAATGCAAAGGTTGCCGGCTTGATGCATGGCCCAACCGATTTGGTTGAGATTGTTTTCAGCCAGAGCGATACCCAAATCAAAATTCTGATTGGAAGAAGGTACTTTATTTGCCAACTCAACAGCCGACGGAGTGGAAGTGGTCAAAGACGGTCCGGCAACAGCTGGAACGCAATCGTTAGGTCTCGCAGGCAAAGCACCGCCAAGTAGGGATAATCCTAGTCCTCCGTTGTTGGTATTTGAGCCTCCAGCCACTTGGTAGAGGTCACTTTCTCCATCACCGACGGCTCCGGATAATGAGCCAATGTTGGTTCGCGTTTCGATTCCCAACGTTTGCAGGCACTGGTCGCCTTTGATGCATACGTTGTCTGTACATGCCGTCGCGCCATCGCTGCATTCGTCGACGTGGCCGCTGGGGCACTTTTGACAAAGGGCGCCATCCACCCCCGCACCGATTTGATCTTCTAGCAAACGACGAATCGTTCCTTTGAAAGCGAATTTCAGTGCATCGGCCACGCTGCATCCAAACCCTCCACTAATGTCGATATCTCCGTTGTTCAGATCGTCAATTTCGATCTCGTTAATTACTTTCGTCGTTCCCAAGTCAGAATCGACTCGGAAAAGAAGGTCGGTTTTTATTGTCAGGTCGTCGGCTCCCGCATCCGTGGAGTCGTAGCTAATGTTGCAGGTACCTACCACCGGAATCTTGGCGGATATTGGCGCTAGAGTCTTCACTCGTACCCGCAAGGTGACTTGCATTTCATTCTCGCCATGGCGAGGGGTAAGCTCAAGTCGCTGCGGTCCACCAGGAATCTCTTGCAACGAAATTTCTACAGGGCCGCAAGGAACGACTGGTTGATTGTTAGAGTCGCAACAGATCTTTGAGTCGCTTTGACAATCAGGTGGGACGTCCACAACCAGTGCGCCGCCAGACGCACCAAGCAGACTCTCTACAAGGTTGGGGCCAAGCGTTTCCATGCTGCTAATCCCACTTTCGGTAAGACGAAAACTTCCCATGTTGGTATGGCGTTCTTCGAGTGGAAATCCACCGGGTATCGGTTGACCGCATCCCTGACCGCTACAACCGCTGGCGATCAATCCGAACATTGCTATCGTCAATACCCTCGTCATCGGAGGACGGTAATAGTGATGCAAGTCCCCGTCAATAAAGGAAAAATGGCCGCGCTGCGTCAATTAGTCAGTTAGCACCAGATTGGTCATATTTGGTCGGCATTTTCCATGAACTTCATCACGAGATCCCCAACTTCTCTTGGAAACTCGATGGGGGTGATGTGCGATCCGCCAGGAATGACGTGAAATGAGGCCTTGGGTAATACCTCTGCGAGCTTTCGGCTTTCTTCTACCGGCACAAATTTGTCATGAGTTCCGGCGACTACAATAGAAGGAATCGAAATGAGTTTTGGATTTTCGATGGCGAAGTCTGCGGCGCTATCAAGCAGGGACCAAAATACCCGCGGATCCATTCTTGCGAGCCCGCGAAAATAGGGCTTCAAGTCAGCATCGTGGACGCGGTCGCCATCAACTTCAAATAGTTTTGCAACTTCAAGGGAGAAACGAGAAGCGAACATCGAGTTACCCAACCGCCTTGCGAAAAGCGGCATTTTTTCCGCAGCTTTTCGCATGTACGGCAGTACCTTTTTCATTGGAACGATCCCGCGATAAAAGTGACTTGTGAGATCTTGGCTGGCTCCGCAAAGTAGGACCAACTTCGATACAAGCTCCGGGCAGGTAGTAGCGATTTGAAGCGCTACTTGCACTCCTAAGGAATGCCCAATGAGGGAGGTCTTCGCAATTTTTTCTCGCCTGAGAATAATTTCGATGTCGGCCGCTAGCTGTTCTACTGACACGGCATTGCTTCTAGGAACCGGGCTTCTGCCATGGCCGCGGTAATGAACGTGCAGCACCTTGTGGTCGGCGAGTTCTTTTTTCAAGTAGCGCCAAATGAAACCATCGCACCCTAATCCGTCGCAAAGCACCACGCAGGGTTTACTGCCGTCTTGGAATTCGTAATAAATAGAATCGCCGCCTATGTTCACGTAGTGTCCGCGCACGGAAAAACACTAACATGAAAGGCGGCGAGTAAATGCCCTTGAGGGCCCCCCCATTGTGGACTTAGCTTACGCTAAGCTCTTTGGTGTCTTCTTCGCCTGGAAGATCGTTGACCGACGGATATTTCATTATGTCGCGCCGAGCGATTTTCCACGCTTTTTGCACAATCCAGGAGAGAGAACGGTCTTGCCGAGCTGCCTCTTCTTGGATTTCTTTGAGCATTTCCTCTGGGAAATACAACGATTGTTTACGCTTATCTGATCCTGCCATGGGGATCATCATCGGAACTTCAGTAAAGTAAGTCAAGTTATCGGACTACGTATCAGTCCGAAATCGTTCATGTTTGTCCGACATGTGGGTGAATGCAAGATGGTGTGACCCCTTGCGTTCTCAGAATCCTGAGTTAGAGTAGTGGGCCCGGCGAGTTTGCCGGCATAGATAAGGAGTCCACAAGATGGCACGAGCATTATCCAAAAAAGAGATCGAAAAGATTAGAAAAATTCTACTAGAGAAAAAACAAGCGGTTGTAGACCGCGCGCAACGTACCCTTAGAGAAGAGATGACCCTAGATCCAAACGATTTAGCGGATGAGATGGACTTAGCTTCCAGCGAATACAATCAACAATTCGAGTTTCGTCTCAGGGGGAGAGAGAAAAAGCTTTTGGCCAAGATTGAGCTGGCCTTGTCTCGTATGGACGCTGGCACTTTCGGGATTTGCGAAGATTGCGACGAGATAATCGGTAAGAAACGATTAGAGGCTCGCCCGGAAACAACGCTGTGCATTCAATGTAAGGAGGCCCAAGAGCGCGAAGAGGCTGCTTTCAGCTAGTGACGGCAGTCACATGGGGGGGCATGTGAGAAAAACTTTGTATTTCCGTAGCGTTGACAGCGTCCTTGATCCGCAGGCAAAATTTGTTTGATTTTCGCGGGGGCACGAAGCGTCTGACGTCTACCAATCCAAATAGGAGTTGAACATGAAATCAAAATTAGTTTTTACAGTATTTTTCGTTGCGACGATGGCGATGCTTTCATCCGGATGCATTGTTGAAACCTCTGGGTCCGCTGGCCTTTACGCCGATACCGCGCCACCAGCCCCTCAGTACCAGCAAGTTGCACCACGAGCAGGTTACGTTTGGGTTCGAGGTCGCTACGTTCGTCGAGGCAATCGATGGGTCTGGCGTCGTGGACGGTACGTTCGCGCGAGACAAAACCAACAGTGGCAAGATGGACGTTGGGAAAACCGCAACGGCCGCTATCGATGGCGTCAAGGACGCTGGGTCCGTGGCACGAACGTTCGGCCTAATCGTCCTGCCAATCGCTGCCCTGCAGGGGCTCATCTTACTCAAGATGGTCGTTGCATCAATCAACCCGCGGCGCCACCGGCAGGGGGCTGTCCTCCAGGACACACCATGCGCGGGACTACTTGTGTACCAATTGCTCAGCCTCAAGCTCCCACACTCCCTGCCTGCCAACCTGGTTTTCAGCGTAGAGGGCGTAACTGCGTAAGAGTCAATCATGGGCATACTTCAGCGGCACCGAGGCCGCCGGCGGTTCAGCCGGTTCGCTGCAACCGCGGCTGGGTTGCTAGAAACGGTCGATGTTTTGCATCTCCCTATCCTACGTACGCTCCACCACCACGAAAAGCTTTCACTCCGACCAAGCGTCGCGTGGGACACTTCTGGGTACAAGGGCATTGGGGCTGGAGTAACGGCGCTTACGTATGGCAAAAAGGTCATTGGGATGTGGTGCGCCCACGGCAGCGATGGATCACTGGCAAATGGAAAGCTCAAAGCCAAGGACGTTGGGTTTGGGTAGACGGTCGTTGGGAATAGAATCAATCACGCCGACTTATATGAGTTTAAAGCGCCTTACTGAGGCGCTTTTTCTTTACCTTTATTTGAGTGAACCACCATGAGGCTGCTACAACAAAGCTCCGTGAAGTATTTTTCCATTACTCTAACGCTCTGTTTTCTTTCTTCTCTCGCTCATTCTCAAAGTGCCTCGTCACCAAAGGAAGAAGCTGAGAATGTGGCGATGGAACGTGACATTCCTTCGCTAACCGCAAGAATCGCAATTCTGGAAGAGAAAATCGCTCAGTTGAAAGTCGCGGCTGGTGACGATCACGTCGTAGTGCTGGATCGCCACGACAAAGAACTTCAAGAACTCAGAGAGCAAGTGGCAGAGATGTCGGCGTGGGTAAGGGACAGTCAAACGTCGACAGTTTCGAATTTAGCTCGTGAGCTTGGCGTCTATGGGTTCCTACAAGGTGGCGTCAGTGGAGACTTAGTCGGTAGGGAGTTTTTATCCGGTGGTTTTTACTTACGTCGGGCGCGTCTCGGGCTTCACGGCGAACGAGGACCCGTTTCGTATAGAATCGAGGCAGAGCTTTCGACTCCGGCTCTTTTGGACTTTTATTTCGATTACCGCTTAAACGATCACTTGGATATTCGTTTTGGACAATTCAAAGTTCCATTTACGAAAAGTTTTATGCTTTCTTCTGCGGAACTTATTTTTGCGGATCGCGCGCAAGCTGTAGAACAATTTCGTTACACACGGGATATTGGAGTTGCAATAAGGGGCGCCTACGATAGGTTTTCTTTCAACGTTGGTATCTTCAACGGCGCGGGACCAAACCGAGGACCTGACAACAAAACACCTGGCGCCTTTGCAAGAGTCAACGCAGCTGTTGTAGGCCATGATGCTGTTTTGCCCGATCACGATATTCAAGGGGACTCACCTCTGCGGGTTGCGTTGGGAGGCTCAGGGGTTATCGACGAAAAAGCCGTGCCTGGTACTATTGCGAATATCGCCGTCAATCGTGACGCCGACAGCGATGGCATCTTCGATAGCGTATTGCTCGCAAGCGCTGGTCTTGACCTCACACTGATGTATCACGGTTGGCACTTCACCGCAGAAACAACATTTAGGCACGAAAAATGGCGTGACACCTTCGCGATGAACCCTGGGTTGGTGAACGCCGTCGGAGCTCGCCAGAATCGAAATTATTGGACGTTTCACGGGCACCTCGCAAAAACTCTGATTGATAACAGACTGCTTGCTGCCGTTCGATTGGGACATACCAGACTTCCCTTTTTTCGAGCCGGTGATTTAACAGGAGTGGTTCCCCGCTCCGATAGGGCATTTGAAGGCAGCGCGATACTTCAGCACTACCGAAGTGGAAGTCGGGTGTTGGGATTGATGTATTCACTTTATCGCAATACGAATCGTACGACTTCCGATCCTGCGGACAATATCAGTCATCGAATCCTGCTTGAAGCTCAGTTCAAATTTTAAGGAAGCGACTAGATTTCTGTCTTGCGCCAGCGTCGGTGACAGATCACAATCGGGCATGTTTAAGATATTGCCTCTAGTCGTGACATTGGTTGGGTGTGCCACAAGTAGTAAGTCCGTCGATAGTCTAGCAAGAGAGGGCGATTATATTGCCGCAGAGAAAAAGGCAGCAGAGCTTATTGGCGACGCTCCTGGCGATCACAAAAATAAGAAGCTGTGGCGAGCTAAGGCTAAAGCGATAATGCATCAAGGGGAGCACAAAAGAGCTGTTTCTCAGTGGCCGTACAAGCATGCGGACAAATCGTTGACCGAAGATTTGGCCCTAATCATTTTATGGCAAGAACTTCAGTCGGGGAATCCTGAGAGTGTGCTTGCTGCGATAGAGGTGGTGGAGCGTCACGACCTGACCGTATTCGTAGACAATTTGGGAAAGTTGTTGCAGCACGATGACGAAAGAATTGTTGCTCGTTCGGGCGTTGCGATGTTTCGGTTTGGCGACATGAAGAAACACCTGAGACGTTTGCTTCGTTCGAGCAACGACGAGGTAAGGATTATCGTTGGTAGAGGTATACTTCGCAAAGGAGATGCCGAACTAAAGGCAGAGCTTGCTGCTAGGATTGGTGACTCTAATGAGACGGTGCGAAAACTGGCGATTCAAGCAATTCGTAACAACGCGGTACTAAAGAAAGTACTTTCAGACGAAGATAGCGGCGTGCGAGCTGCCGCGATTCGTCGCCTCGGCACTATTGGCGACAGTCAGCCGCTTTATGAAAAACTGTTGCAAGAGTCGCAAGCAATGCCAGTGGGGCTGGCGTTGGCGGACGTGGTCAAAGGACTCTCCGCTGATTTTTCAAAGCAACACAAGGTCGTTCAAATAGCCTGGGCAGGAAAGCGTGGTAAACAGGAACTGATCCGCACTGCATTGATGTCTTCCGAGACGTCTCATGTTTTTAGTGCGCTTGTTTACATTTCGGTTCTTCCACAGCTTGAGCGCTGGCAGCGGTTAGGCGCGCTGCTTGCAAGTCGCAGCGTTTCTATTCAACTACAAGCGGCGTCGAAGCTACGAGAGCTTGGTCAGACGGAGCGGGCTAACGCAAAGTTAGAAGAGATAGTCGAACTTGACTCTTCTGAGTCTATTGCTGCCGCGGAACTATTGCTTCGACAAACTGACGACCGAGATTTGTGGCGCTTAGCCAATGGCTACGTTGCCGAAAAACTAGACAAGTTAGAAGATCCTCTGACTCGTAACTCATTCATTAGAATTCTTCGAGGGCAGGGGCTCGTCTCGACACTAGTCATGGCGTTGGGCGATAGCGACTCTACTAATAGAGTGCTTGCTGCTGATTTGGTATTCGAAGCCCTTTAGCTGTAGTCAATGTCTCCATTGCCAACGAGCTGCGTTGACTGTTTGATTAGTTCCCACAGTTTACTGCGGTTGATTTGGTCCAGTGTTTTGATATAGAGGCACGACTTGCCAGTTGTAAATTTTCCCAGTTGGCTCAGGTCTAACTTGGCAAATCCACTGAGCAAGTAAATCGTGAGCGCAGAGCTCCTCGGTGAAAAACCCGTCATCATCCAAGTGCCTTGGCGCCCTGAAGGGTAAATGTAGTCGTAACTTCCGAAGCCAATTATGGACGGTCCCCACATTTTTGCAGGCTCACCCAATAGTTCCGAGATGGTTTCCAGAAGTTCGATGCAGTCTTCGCGTCTTCCTTGCGGCTGACGTGCAATGAAACTTCGAGGCGAGTTGCCAGTAGGTCTGGTTTTAAGTCCCATTAATATAGCCTACTACAAAGCGCGTAAATTTCGACTATGATAGAGTTTCGATGTGAAGGGGCGAATAGGAATACTAACTGGTGGCGGCGATTGTCCGGGATTAAACGCAACAATACGTGCGGTCTACAGACATGCCTCCGCCACGCATGGTTGGGAAGTTATCGGAATACGGAACGGTTTCGAAGGCCTCTACACTGAATCGTACGTAGATCTCACGAGGGAAGCGCCGCGCGGTCTGCTCGCAAAAGGTGGGACCATTCTTGGATCTTCAAATAGAGCCAACCCATTCGCATATCCCGTGGAACTTCCAGATGGTCGCGTGGAGGTTCATGACGTTTCTGCGAAATGCATTAAGAACTTGGCCAAACTTGATTTACAAGGTGTGGTGGTCGTTGGCGGCGATGGCACACAAGGTTTTGCAAAGAAGTTTGTGGATCTTGGGGCTAAGATGGTCGGTGTCCCTAAAACCATCGATAATGACTTAGAGGCGACTGATTACACTATTGGCTTTCAAACTGCGGTGGAAGTAGTCGTAGATGCATTAGACCGACTGAAAACCACAGCTGAGTCCCACAGCAGAATTATGATTTGCGAAGTGATGGGGCGTTATGCAGGGTGGATTGCGCTAAGTGGCGGAATCGCTGGCGGTGCAAACGCGATTCTAATACCAGAAATCGACTACGATATTTCAAAAGTTGCAGAACGAATCGAAAGCCGCGTAGCCCGTGGACACTCGTCATCAATCATCGTGGTCGCGGAAGGTGCCAAACCTGTAGGCGGAAGTCATGCCGAGCTTGAGAGCGCGGACGCTACTAAGCAGGCAAAACTAGGGGGAGCTGGGCATCGTCTGGCTGATGCGCTCGAGAAACACTGTTCTCACGAGGTACGAGTTACGGTGCTCGGTCACATTCAACGTGGTGGTACTCCTTGTGCGTTTGATCGCGAGCTAGCGAGTCGTTTTGGGGTTCGAGCGGTGGATCTGATAGCGCAAAAGAAATTTGGCTACGTGACGGCGCTTCGCGGTACAGAAATTGTAGAGAGACCAATAGAAGAAGCTGTGAAGAAAATCAAACTGGTAGACCCCGCTAGTGAAGTCGTAAAGTCGGCAAGAGCTTTGGGGATCGAGTTCGGTGGCTAAAGGTAAAGTCTGACGCCGAGTAAATTGGTCGACAAGTAGTAGTAGTGGTTGGTGACTTGTTTTAGTGCAGGGCTAAACATTAAGTTGATTTGCCAAAACAATGCCGCTCCCTTTTTCTTTTTTAAGGCTAACTCCATTTCAAAGTTTGAATGAAGAAATACAGAATGCGTTCGACTGTCTGCGCCATCATCTAAAATTCGACTGCCGCGTAAGAAAAGCTTGGGATGAGCAGTTGCGGTTAGTGATACGCCGCCTTTTGAAAGTACCGGGAGGGTGAGGTGTGTCGCCACCCCAATCTCATGGCGTATCGTAGAAAGCTCCGTGTAGCCCGTAGTTCGAATCGTTGCACGACCAGTTGCTCTTATGTGAGTTACGCCTCCGTACGCCCCGAGAAAGAGTTCGCTTCGTGCGCGATGCTCCCACAACGGATAGTCAAAATAGTTATGGAACCAGTTTTGTAGCGTTTCGCCTAGTTTACTGTTGTTTATCCCTGCCTCCACGTTCCATTCGTAGCTTAAGCTATCGGTCAACCGTTGGTTGCGCAGTCCAAAGTTTGCAGTAAGTAACGTGTGAAAATGGTCGAAAGGCGACTCGAAATAATTGGAGCTCGATCCCGTGCTATAGGGCGTATAAATTTCAAGAGCAATACCTGCTTGCCACTGTCGCGCTGTTAGAGAAATGTAGGACTCATGGGTCAGGTAGGAATCGTTGTAGTGAGGCGTTAGCGCTCTGGCAATAGGCGATGTGTCGTTTACGTAAGATTCGAAGTCGACTACTACTCCGTCTGCGAAGGAAGGAGAACATGCTAGCGCAATTAGGAACAAACAACGTTTCAAAAGAGGTCCCGTTAACTCGAACGTGAGAAACTTTTTTCTAGTGCCGCGAAGACGCCTTTTTGGGCAACAAGCTCGTCGTAGGTTCCGTGTTCTACAATCATTCCTTTTCTAAGTACCAAGATCGTATCAGCTCGCCGAATGGTCGATAACCGGTGTGCAATCGAGATTGTAGTTCGATTTTTAGTTAGTGCTTCCAGCGCTTTCTCGATAATTCTTTCAGAGTGCGGATCGATTTGCGCCGTCGCTTCGTCTAGAATAAGAATCTCGGTTCTTCTAAGTAGTGCTCTAGCAAATGCTACAAGTTGCCTTTGGCCCGCTGATAAGTTCGCGCCTCGACTTGAGACGGCACGAGTGAGATCGATGCTTCCGTCCTCTTTGGTCATCAGTAGCTCTTCTCCTCCTAGCTCTGAAAGTACAGCGAGAATTTCTTCGTCTGATGCGGTAGTGCCCGCTCTTAGATTGGAACCGAGCGTGCCGTTAAACAAAAATGTGTCTTGGGTAATCGTTGTAATTTGTTTTCGGACCGCAGTTCCTTCAAGACTGGCAATGTTACGGCCCGCAAGAAATATTGCACCTTCTTGCGGGTCGTAGAGGCGGGTGAGTAATTTGATTATAGTTGATTTGCCTGAGCCGGTGGCGCCAACTAACGCTATGTGCGTACCCTGAGGCACGGAAAATGAGATGTCATGGAGGATAGGGTTGGCAAGACGATAAGCGAAACACACCTCGCGAAATTCGACTAGGCCTTTGCTGCTGGTTGTTGGGCGCTCAATCACTGGCGCATCATCTACTTGGGAGTCAAGCAGAGCGCTTAGTCTTTCGATCGCGGCCATTGCGGACTGCATTACTCCGTACTTAGCCGAAAGATCTCGTACCGGCAGGAAAAACTTGTTGATGTATTCGATAAACGCAATGATCAAAGCGACGCTAAAGGCGGTTTCCGAGTCGCCCGTAGCGTACCAAGCAACTAGTGCAATGGCCATGATACTCACCGCTTCGACTAACGCATAAATCGTAGCATCGGCTTTGTTTGAGGTATGATAGGCATCGCGAAAATCACTGTTTTCCTTTACGAAGGACTTTTTTGCATCGCGTTCCATTTGAAACAGTTGAACGACCGCCAGGCCGGACAGGTGCTCTTGCATGTGCGCATTCATTGCTGCGAGCTTATGACGAATGATACGAAACGAAGTTCGCATGAGCTTACGGGCGTAATTGACAATGACCATCAACAGCGGCAGCGTGACCAGTACCACCAGAGTGAGTTCCACGCTTAAGTAGAACATCACTCCTAAGATTGCGAGTAGTTTGAGCAGATCGGCGATTAAGGTAATGACGCCGTTGGCGAACATTTCATTGATGCTTTCGACATCTGTAGTGAGGCGCGTAAGAAGGGTGCCAATTGGCGTGTGATCGAAAAATGAACGCCCCTGACCCATGACATGCTGGTAGGCGCCTTTTCGCAATCGATGCATGGCCTTTTGTCCTACTAGTTGCAAACAATACTGCTGCGCAAACGACGCAAAGGCATAGGCGACAACGCATCCGATATAAGCAAAGACAATTCCCTCTAGTCCTGACAGCAGCTTGGGCTCGATGTGTTTTTCAATTGCGACTTTTAGTAAGTACGGTTGAGCTAGCTCGAAGAGCAGAGCTACCGGTATGAGTAACGCCCCCAACAGGATTAGTGGCCACGATGGTTTGACGTAGAGCCACAGTCGCATGAGCAGCTGTAGATCACCTTGCTGTTTTTTAGACATGAGACTCTCCTGTGATTTCATCCGGGTCGAATTGGCTCTGATAGATGCTCGCGTATTCTCCCTCTAACTCAAGAAGTGCTTCGTGAGTGCCGGTTTCTACAATCTCTCCCGCTGACATTACGAAAATCGGATTGCAGCGTTTTATGGCCGCGACGCGATGAGAGACGATGATGGAGGTGCAGGACTCAAATTCTTTTTCAAGATTTTTGAGAATCGTTTGCTCTGTTTCCGCATCCACTGCGGACAAAGAGTCGTCGAGAAGTAACAGTTGCGGCTTGGTTACCAAAGCTCTTGCGAGAGCAACTCGTTGTCGTTGCCCACCGGAGAGCGTAATTCCTCTTTCTCCGACGATGGTATCAATCCCTTCAGGAAAGGCATCAAGATCTCCTGATAGGCCCGCTTGCGCTAGGGCGTTGGTGATGGAGGAAGCATCGCCGGCTCTAAGACCTACAGACACGTTGTCAGCGATACTTCGTGAGAACAGAAACGCATCTTGCGGAGAGTAGCCAATCTGCGTTCGCCAAGCAGAAAGTGAGGTTGTGGTGAGGTCTGTATCTCCGTAAAAGAGGGCACCCGAATCTACGGGATGTACCCGTGCTATGCACTGCAACAGTGATGTTTTTCCACAACCGGTTTTACCTACAATCGCTGCGGTGGTTCCAGCGGGAATCGTCAGAGAAATATTTTTGAGAATCTGTTCCCCTCCGAGGGTCAGCGACAAATTCTTGAGGTGCACGTCTTGGCTTTTGCTGTCGACGGGGCGGTCTCCTTCTAATAGCGACGACGACGCATCAAATATCTCCGTAAGTCTTGACCATGCGGCTTTTCCTCTCTGAATCAAAGATAACATCCAGCCAAGCGCTAGGGTTGGCCAGACAAGTTGAACGAGAACCGCGCTGAATGCAGTGAATTCTCCTAGGGAAATTTCTCCGTTGATATGAGCCTTTCCACCCCACCACAGCAAAATGACAGCGCTCATGGATGAAATGGCACTCAAAACGGGCACCAACAGACCACGGATTCGTACCAATTTCATATTGGAACCGAGGAGCGTCTCTGAGAGATCGCTTACTTCTTGGTGCATTACTTCTTCCAGAGTGTAGGTTTTGGCTACTTCGATACCGGCGATATGTTCTTGAATCGCCGCGGAGAGCGTTCCCAGATCGACCTGAACCTGTTTTGAGGACTTATAGATGAACTTACCGAAGAGTTTTCCGACCCCAATCATTGTGGAATAGGGCAGAAGAGCGATTAGGGTCAACATAGGGCTGATTGAAAGCAGAAATGCAATCTTAGTAACAAAGGTGAACAGAGTATTAAGTAAGTTCAGGTAGCCGACTCCCCATAGGGCGCGAATGGTTTGGACGTCGTTGGTCACCCGCGAAAGCGTGTCTCCTAGTCGACTTTTGCTGTAATACGCTTGGTCGAGGGTCAATAAGTGCTCGAGGAGGTCATTCCGAAGGTCGAATTCAGCATCACGGGCCGAGTTGAAGATCAGTAACCTAGACGCAATTCGGACAGAAGCGGTAGCTACCGCAAATCCAATCATAAAAAGTGCTAATGTAGTGATCTCTCCTACAGCATCACCTTTGATGACGTCGATGATTTTGCCCAACAAAATGGGGAACCCTAAAGCCAGGATGTTGGTCGCGAGCAACATGCATCCACCAACCAGAAGTCTCTTTTTGTAAGGGGTTAGGTAACGTAGTGATCCAGAGGTCGACACCGACCGTTTGTACACCGCTTGAAACGACCACGCCAGGCTACAAGCAGAGAATGGAGCTGGGGGGTTTCACTTTAGGTTTCGGCAAGTTAGAATTACTCGTCGATGTTAAACCTAGAGCAACTGTTGGAGACGATTGATGTAGATCCCTTTCGAGCCTCGGTGGCTGAAGGGTTGCGAAGTCTGCCCAAAGCACAGATTGCAAAGGGGGCGGAGTCCATCGATTCCATTCGAGATCGGTGCGTGGAACGTGGTGCGTACGACACCTCAATTGCTCTCATCGATGCAGAGTTAAAGCTAGCAACAAAACCAAATCGACGAGCAAGACTCTTTCAGGCTCGAGCTGAAATATTGTTTGCTAGGTCCTACGATATCGGTGGCGCGATTGCCGCTTTTGACGCAGGTATTGCCGCCGATCCTCAGCTGGCGCAGTTGGCGGAGAGACGTAAAGAGGTAGCATCGCAACAAAGCAATTGGACTTCAATTGCGGAAAAGCTGATGGAAGAGTCGAAGGCCGCGACGGACTCCTCTTTGTCTGGAGAGTTACTTCTCGCTGCGGCAGAGACCATTGCGAGGTTTTCAGGAGAAAAAGAGCGCGCGGCTAAACTTATGGTGGAAGCCAGTGAGAAGATGCCACTGCCGCTGCATTGCAAAGCGTATTTGGCCAAAGCCAAATACGACGATAAAAAACAATGGACCGAATGGCTTTTGGGAATCAAAGACGGCGCCAACGCCGACGAACATCGCGTATGGGCCGGAACGCAACTACTGGCGCGGGCTCTTGAGGATGGAGAAGATGCGACAGAATACGCAACGTTTGTGTTAGGTTTGAAGCCTAACCTTGCGATCGCCGTTGATTACCTCGCCAAAAAGTATGAAGAGGAAAAGAACTACAGTGCGTTAGTTCAACTCTATCGAAATTCTACTAAGACTTCAGACCTTGCAAAGCCAGATGTTTGGCGAAGGCTCGGGGAGATTTATTGGACTCACTTGGGTGACCTGCAGACTGCCGCCGAATGTTTCGCGAAAGTGTTGGCGTTAGCTCCAGCAGATGAGCGGGCCAGGGAGTTTCTTGCGGAACATACGGACCAAGCCGCCGAGGAAAAGTTTCTGATGGCGCGAAGGGCCCTTGAAAGCGCTCTTTCTGAAGAAGATGCCGATGGTGCCCTAGGTGCGGCGGAAACCGCGAGTACCATTGCAGAGACCGAATTACTTGATTTGGATAAAGCCATCAACGTTTGGAAAGCCTTAAGGCGACTTCAAGCGTTAGAACGTCGAGCAGCAGATGAGTTGGAGCGGCTGTTGACCAAGGCCGGCAGGTACAATGTACTGGTAGAAGTTTACAAACTTCGGGTGGCATCGTTGAGTGAAGAGGAGCCACAAGAAGCCATCGGGCTGCTTTGGAAGGTTGCTAATCTTTACCGCGATCATTTGCGTTTAGGAGTGATGGTGATCAACACCCTCAACGCGATAATAAAACTAGACCCTCACAATCGTGAGGCGCTAGAAGCATTAGCGGAGCAATACGATTCTCTCGGAAGGTACAACGACCTAGTACATATCTTGATGAAGATGAATGAGTTGCCGGGGGCTACCAAGAAAGAACGTCTGCAATGGCTCGGTCGCGTAGCTTCGGTCTGGGCGGACAAGTTTGGAAACTACAGCCGATCGGCCAGCGCGTTGGAACGGGCGTTAGAGCTCGACCCTACCGACAATGAAATTATCGACCAGCTATTAGTCATCTACGAAAGAAGACGGCAATGGCGCAGTCTTGTGGGGCTGCTTGCCACAAAGGCTTCTAATGCCTCAGTAGAAGAATGCGGCATGATCTACCTGCAACTCGCCGAGATTTCGCTTTCGAAGCTCTTAGACGCCAACTTGGCATCGACTTGGTACAATCGCGTACTTGAACTCAATCGACCTGATCTTAACGCTGAGGTTCTCACTCAATTAGCCGCGCTCTACGAACGGACCAAAAAATATTGGCCTTTGGTGGAAGTGCTATCTAGACAAGTGGGGGGGGCGAGTAGTCGCGACGAGAAGCTTCAACTTTTAGAGAGGTTAGCAGCAGCATGGCTGGACAAACTTTCTGTGAGAGAGCGAGCCGCAGACGTATGTTTACAAATTCTTGAAATAGACCCTACTCATCGCAGAGCGACCAGAATTCTTAAGGCGATCTACGTGGAAGCCAAAGATGTCAAGCGGCTTGAAGCGCTCTACGGGGAAGACGATTGGGAGGAGAAGGTAGATGCGATATTGGCTTGCGCCGACGACAGTTCCGACGATGAAACTCGTGCGGACTATTACATGCGCGCCGCCAGGGTACAGGCTCAACACGAAACGAACAAAGACAAGATTGCCAGAGCCTACGAGCGAGTAGTTACCGCTGACTCCCATAATAAAGAAGCTCTTGATGCTTTGGTGAGTATTTACACCACGTCTGCTAATTGGAATCGACTCATGGCCATCTGTGAACGTCGACTCACAGCAGAGCAAAACAAAGACAAGAAGAAAGAGCAATACCAGCACCTCATTGACATTGCTCGCGAGAAAATTGATGCAAGCTCTGTGGCACTGAGTTGGTCAGTTAAGGGGTACCAAGAGTTTCCGGCGGAGACTGATTTCTTTGACACTGCGTTGTCGTTAGCTCAAGAAAACGAACAATGGGAAGAAGTAGAAAAACTCTTTAAGCTCAGGTTAGAAAACGAACCGGACAATAGCGGGCTTTGGGAGCGCCGCGCAAAGAACGCAAGAGAGAAACTTCACGATGTGGATCTTGCGAAAGAATGCTATCGCGGAGTACTCAAGGCAGATCCAAAGAATAAGTCGGCGGAGTCTCAACTAGAAGAGTTGGTGGCAGAGATGGCCAACTGGCCGGAGCTGGTAGAAGTGTATCGCGGGCAGTTAGATCGTGAAAAGAACGACAAAGAGTGGGCTTCGATTGCGATGCGCCTTGGAAGTATCCAAGAGAGTCGTCTTACGAACTTGGACGAAGCTGCGGCTACTTATGAGGCGATTGTAAAAAGAGTAGGAGCGGAACATCAGACGGCATTGAGAGCTCTGATTCGAGTAGAAGACGCACGAGGAAACTGGGCGGGAGCCGGGAAGGCGATTGCCTTAGAATTAAACAACCCGATGTCTGAAGAAGAGCGCATCGAGTTGATGATGAGGTTGGCCCACATTAGCGACAGAGAGCTCGGCGACAAAGATGAGGCAGCAAGACTCATGCAAGAGGCATTAGTTCTTGACTCTACCCGTAGTTACATTCGCAATGAACTTACGACCTTGCTGTTGTCGGGAGAACTTTCGACAGCGCGAGAAGCTGCGGCAGGAAACGAGTTGTTGTCCTTTTACGAGTCTTCCTCGGACTCGCAACTTCTGGCGCAGGTACTGGAAGTGGTTTGCAAACATGCAGAAGGACAAAAACTTACAGAACTTCGTCGTAAGCTACTACCGATTTACTTCTTAAAGCTGGAGCAGCCACTGAAAGCCTATGAGTGCGGAATTTCTCTTTTGGAGACCGACTTGGTTAGCACGGACTTTCGGCAAGAGATGTGGAACATCGCAAAGCAAGCTGATTCCGCAGAGGACTATGCAAAGCAAGTCGAGAATACTTTGGGAGAGATGCTCGTTGAAAATCAAGCTACTCACCGAGTAGCTGCTCACTTAGCAGAAGTATGCGATGACCTAGGAGACGAGGATCGCACGATTATCATGTGGGAGTTCGTGCAGGCACTGCAACCCACTTCCAATATTTACTTTGCGCCGTTGCAGAGCTTGTATCGAAAGCGCGAAGATTGGGAGTCTTTGTGCAAGCTTTTTAGTTTGAGGGTAAAACTTCCAATTCCTCACGATGAGCATGTGATGTTGTTAAAACAACGCTGTCATCTTTTGGATTCAGTCATTCAAGATCCCCAGAGAGCCTCTAAGGCCTACTTAAGTCTGTTGAGTGTGACGGCGGGAGACCAAGAATGTTACCGAGCTTTGGAACGTATTTACCGAGAGACGGGGGAAGACGAGAAGCTAGACCGGCTTTGGGAACGCGAAATAGAGCAACGCTGGGGGGAAGATCAGATTATCGATGTGGTATTCAGGCGCGCTGACTTCCTCAAAGAAAGAGGACACGTAGACAAACAACTAGATGTTTTGTCTCAAGCCCTATTAACTGGTCAGGCGGCACGCGAAGTAGCAAACCGACTTGAGCCTCATCTCGACTCCGAGCATCGAGAACGAGCGGCAGCGTTACTCGAACCTCTTTATCGTGAGCAACAATGGCATCTTCCTCTTGCTGCACTTTTAGCCAAACAAGCGCAGGCATCAAATGATGCCGATGAGCAAGCTAGAATTTGGGCAGAGGTAGCCCTCGCGCGTGAAATGGGAGGAAGCGACGTCTCAGAAGTTAGCTTAGCTTGGCTGAAAGCTTATAAAGCATCGCCGTTCCGTGGTGCCTCTGCGGAGCGACTGTTGTCCATGGACTCGGATCCAGAAGTCATGGCTTCGTTTCTGGAAGCGATAAAAGAAAAACTTGCATCGGTGGAAAAACAGACCGGTGATCGAAGTGAACTTATCACTCAGGCACTTGCAGTAGGCGAGGTGTGTGGTGATACCGAACTTTTGATTGCTTTGAACCAAGAAATCGTAACGAGCGACGAAGATGTAACAGCAACAGAAAGTGCCTATGCTTCTTTGGTGAATCTACTGAGCGATGATCCACAGGCGTTGGTTAAAACGCTAACGTCCTATGCTGATTACACTGGGGACCCGTCCAAACAAGTGTCGCTTCTGTCGCGCTCTGCCGCTATTTATTCTGAAGAGTTAGACAACGCTTCGGAGTCTCTTCGACTTTGGCAGCGATGCAAAGATATTCTGCCGCAGTCGCCACTCGCGTGGGATGAGATTATTTCGCTACTCAAACAATCAGGGGACAACGAAGAGTTGGCTCGGGTCTACAACGAGCGAAATGCGTATGCGGAACCACAAGAGCAGCTTAGAAACTTGGTGGCGTTGGCGGAACTCCAGGAACGCGAGCTTGGGTTGCCCTCTGAGGCGGCCGAAACATATTTGAGAGCCATCTCTATCGAGTCCTCTGAGATTCTTTGGGAGCAGCGGAGTAGGCTGTTGGCTAGTCTTGGTAATTTCGATGAGCTGGTGAATTGCATGCGTGACTTTTCTGATGCGGCACCACATCGCAGGGGAGAACTTCTTTTGTCTAGAGCTCGCATTCTCGCTGCTGAACTAGCCGCGTACGACGAAGCTGCCGAATGCTGTAGAGAGCTATTAACAATCGATGCAGGAGAACGCGCCCCTGCAGCTAAATTGTTGTCGGACTTGGTAATCAATGACTGGACAGGCCACGATGATGCTATTTTACTTGAGGAACATTTTGACGAGATTGGAGAACCCAAACAAAAAGAGGCGTTCCTACTAAAATACGCCGAAGCCAGCCAAGATCCTACCATCTCCGCAGATGCCTACTGGCGTTTGTCAGAGTTGAGAGAACAGGTTTTCGCTGATCGTGAGGGCGCTTTGGATGTCGCGCTACTTGCGGCGAAGAAGCGTCTGGGTACCTCTGAAGAAGCACACACGATCTCTGAACTGAAACGCATTGCTGGAGAATCTCATAGAGGGAGATTGGTTAGTTTTTATGAAAGTCATGTCGGTCAAATTGTGGACGAGGATCAACGACGCGAGGCACTTGAAGCTTGTCTTCAACTCTCCGTGAAACGATCTGATGCGACAAAAGCTACGGAGTTCGCTGCCAAACTTCTAGAGCTTGATCCTGGGCATGTTACCGCCGTAAAGGTTCTTGAGAAGTCTTACGAAGAAGCTGGAGATCACGAAAAGCTTCTTTTTGTTCTAAAACAGAAGTTAGAACAAGACGCTACTGCTATGGAAAGCCGTGCGTCAACACTACTTCGGGCGGGACTTTGTGCTGGAGCCATTGGTGCTACCGAAGACGCAGAAGCCTTTCTCCAAGAGTACTTTGCGTCTGGTCATTACAATAGCGAAGCTTCAGATGTCCTGGAACAAATTTACAGAGACAACAAACAATGGTTTGAGGCAGTAGAGGTTCTTCAGAAGCGTTCTCACGAAGAAGGGGGAGGCGCTGTATTATACGAGATTGGAAGAATCTACGAGGTTGAAATTGATGACATTGAAAGTGCGGTGGACGCCTATGCGTTGGCACTCGAAGGAAGTAACAAACACGAAGCAGCGTTGGAAGCTTTAGAGCGCTTGCTTGAGAAAAGCACCGTCCGCGGCAGAGTCGCAGAGTTAATTGAACCAATTTACGTTTCGCGTCACGATTGGATTCGTTTGGTCCGTGTGCGAGAAGCCTCTTTGGAAGAAATCGACGATCCGCATGATCGGCAACAAGCGATGCTTGATATGGGTCGATTGCATGAAGATCAACTTGAAGACCTTGAAACAGCCAGTCGGTGGTACCTCGATGCTCTGAAACAGGAGCCCGAGTCAGAAACCGCGAGGGAGCAGTTTGAAAGAGTTAGCGCAGTGCTTGAACGGTGGAATGAACAGGTGGAAGCGTATCAAAATATCGCCGAAGTTGGCTCGTTTGGTGATGACACTCTAACGCGATACTACGAAGCGATAGCGAACGTGTTGCTCTACAAACTTGAACGACCGGTTGATGCCGTGGACTATTTTGAGAAGGCTTTCGAAATTACCCGCGATAGCAAGTACTTCGATATGGCCGAGTCCGGTTTGTCGTCCAATTCGAAATGGGTGGAGCTTTGCCGTCTCTACGAAAAGTATGCGGAAGAGTCTAGCGATGAGAGTGTAAGGCTCGAGGTTTGGAGTAAGTTTGCCCGGACCAATCTGAATATTCTGGATAATAAACCCGAAGCGATTCGGGGTTATTTGCAGGTGCTTGAAATCGATCCCGAATCAAGCGAAGCAGAAAAATCTCTAGAGGTCATCTATCGTGGCAGTAAAGATTGGACGTCTCTTACTGATTTGATTCGTAGTCGTATGGAAAATGCGGAGGGACAAGAGCAGGTGGCTCTGGGGATGAAACTTGCCGGACTACTATGCAACGAAGCCGCACTTCCAGCAGAAGGCTTGAGTACTTACGAAGGACTGGTGCTCGATCATCAGCACGAACCCGCCTTGAAAGCGATTGAAGAACTTGCTGTTAACGAGAAGTTGCGTGAACAAGTGGTTGGTTTCTTGGAACCCATTTATCGTCAGGAAGATAGTTGGCAGAAACTGGTCGTCGTCTTGGATGCAAAGCTGTCCTACTTGAGCGACCCACAAGATAAAGCTATCTTGCTTAAAGAGATCGCTGAGCTTCATCGCAGTAGAGGGGGCGCCCCAAAACTTGCGTTAAAAGCGATTTCCGATGCGTGGCAACTAAATCCTGATGATATCGACACGTACGAAGAACTGTGGGAAACGTGCAAACACTACAAAAGTTGGCTGCATTTCGTGAAGACGGTGGATGCTGTCGGCCCCGCCATTAGCGACCCCGAAATCACTAGAGCCGCACTAGGAAGACAAGCCCAAGTTTGGGAAAAAGGGCTTGGCAGTATTGCTGATGCTACTGCATCTTGGGAGAAAAGACTGGCTGAAGATGCGTACGACGAAGAAGCTCTAAGCTCGCTTGAAAGACTGTACGAAACGAGTGACAACTACCTTGCTTTCTCTGAGTTGCTAAAAAAGCGCCTCGAGCAAGCTAGTGATGATGGTGCCGATGTACTGCTTAGGCTCGCTCCAATGTACGAAGAAAAGCTAGGGAACGACAAAGAAGCCGCGGAGTGCTGGTCGCAATTAACTGAGTTGCGTGAAGGAGACGTCGACGTTCTAGATGCGGTAATCAGGGTCAATCAGAGGATTGGAAACGAGACGGCGGTCATTGATGCTCAGATTCTTCGCGTAGACGCAACTGCAGATGAGAGTCAGCAGCAGGCAATGCGTAAAGATTTGATCGGCAGACTTTTGGGTAAGAAAAGAACCGAAGAGGCACTGGAGCAGGTCGAGCGTTACGTCTTGATATCGCCGGAAGACTTGTCGATGTTAAAAGTCAATGCAGAACTCTACGCTAAGGAAAAACGTTGGGAAGATTGCATTGGCATCCGTGATCAAATCACCAACTTGTCTAGCGGGAACCAAAAGATTGAAAGTGCTTTCGAGGTAGCTGAACTGTGCGCCGTTGAACTGTCCGATCATTTTTCTGCAATTGAACGCTACAAAGAGTTACTTGGGACCGCAGTGCACGATAAAGCTGTTGCGGCACTGGTTGCCTACGTCGAGCAAGGCGAACCGGCTGCGCAAGAAGTGCTTGAGTCTTACGGACAGGAATCGACTGACAAAAACGTACTGAAGAAGCTGTACAAAGCGCGACTCTCCACCTCAACAGAGGATATTTCAGAGACTCGGCTCAAGCTAGCAAAGATTCAATTCTCTGAAGACAATCATGATGATGCGTTAGACTTGTTACTAGAATCCATAGCTGACGGTTACACTAATTTGGAGGTTTTAAGCCTAGCCCGGGAGTGTGCAGAAACCGCCGGCGTAGAACCAAAGCTTTGCGCTGCGTTAGAAGCACGATGCTCTAGTGCGGTGGACCCGGAAGAAGTCTTAACTTGTGCAAAACTCGCGGCAAATTTAGCCGAGCATCGACTGGGAGATTTTGCGCGAGCGAGCAAGGTGCTTCGTACAGTGCTTCCCAACGCAGAGGACTCCCGCGTGCAATTGCTAGAATCCCTGGACAGACTCTATACTGCATGCGGCGACAGCTTAGGTCTGAGTGAAGTTTTGGCGATGAGGGTGGAAGAGGCGGAGGAGTCTCAGCAGCGGGCGGATTTATTGTTTCGACTCGCCGACCTTCACGAATCGAAGCAAGACTATGAGTCTGCTGTATCCGCTTACGTCGATGTGCTCGATTCAGATCCTGCGAGCTCTGCAGCGCGTGATGCGTTAGAGCGGCTGATGAGAACGATGGAGTCCGGTCGCGGAGAAGTGATTGGAGTACTTGAATCTCTGTATCGTGATAGTGGAGAAAATGAACGGCTGGTGTTAGCTCTGGAAGCAAAAGCGTCGGAAGCTCCCACTGCGGTCGATAGAGCAGAGGTTTATCGAGAACTTTACGGCGTGTTGAGTGAAGAGCTTAGCTCCCCGGAGCGTGCTTTGGATAGTGCAGGAGCATGGTTGGCCTGCGATCCGGAGTCTGAAGCGGCGATCGAAGCTCTCCTCATTTGCACAGAACAAACCAACACGTGGGAACTGACAGTCGCGCGCCTGACGGATTTGACGAAAACCGCTCCTTCAACTACTCGCTTGAGGTTTATCGAAACCGTTGCAGACATCCAGCTAACGAAGATGGGAGACAATGCATCTGCTACCAAATCCTTTGAACAGGCGATTAAACTCGGCTCTCGAGACCCACTGGCGATTCATCGAAAGTTAGCCGAGCTGTACAGGCAACAATCGGAAAAGACGAAACAACAACAATCGCTGGTCTACATCTCAAAGAATACCGATGATGAAGACGAAAGAGGGGACGTCTATACCAAGCTTGCAAGACTTTCTGAAGAGATTGGAAACACCAACGCTGCGGTCCAATGGTGGAAGCAACTGCTTGATTTAGATTCGAGCGAAGAAGTAGCAAGAAATGCTATTGTTGACATTTGGCGTAGTGAAAGTAAGTGGGCTGAACTGGTGGAGTTTATGCAAGACCACCCACCGGTTGATGGTACTCAGCAAGCTAAGGAGCTGGTCGAGATCGCCAAGATACGCGAAGTTCAGATGAACGACCTGAACTCGGCAGTTACGGCCTGGAGTCGGGCGTCGGACGAACACCCTAACCCGGAACAAATTTTACCAGAGCTTGAGCGTGTGCTTCGACAACAAGGTGATTGGCCGGGGGTTATTGAGACCATTAGGAGGCGTTGCGACTTTGCAGACGGGGCTCAGCAAGTCGCACTATTGATGGACGGCTCAAAGGTCGCAAGTGAAGAGATGGGGGACTCCGACTTGGCCTTAGAACTCTTGAAGCAAGTGCTTGAAGCTTCACCAGACAACGCTGATGCTAATGCAGAAATGGTCCGCGTGATGAAAAGCGCCGAGCGATGGAATGAGCTTGCCGACTACTACGAAGAACTTGCAGCGATTCATAAATCAAAGGGGAACCTGAGAGAAGAAGTGATTGCTTTAACGCTTTGCGCTGAGGTTTTGGACAGCAAACTAAAGAATCCAGACGCCGCAGGTGATGTCCTCGAGACGATATTGTCCAAGGACGAGAACTCGGTGCCGGCACTCACTGGTTTGGCTAGACTCTATCAAAACCAAGAAAACTGGGATGCATGCTCTGAGGTCTTGAAGAAAGCGTTGGCACTAAGGCCACAAGGAAAAGATGCGGCTTCGCTTTACGTAGGACTTGGCAATGTGACTCGGGCGAGGGAAGAAGACCTGACGGTCGCTTTCGGATACTTTGAAAAGGCGCTGGAGTTTGATAGTGGCAGCGAAGAAGCCATTGACGCAATAATCAGTATCGGAGAGACAACTTCGAACTATCAATTGGTAGCAGACATGTTGGCCAGAAAAGTCGCAATTGATCCGAAGTCACAAGGCTTGCAAATTGAATTGGCCAAGGCTTATCGGCTTTGTGGTCAGGCTGAAAAAGGCATTCCTCCTCTCGAAGAAGTCGCTAGGTTGAATCCTACTAACAAAGAAGTGGTTCAAGAGCTTGCACAACTGTACTTCGCTGCAAAGCAGTTTTCGAAAGCAAGTCCGATATACGTTGGTCTTCTTGCTGAAGCAAAATCTGCCCGAAAAATGAAAGACGTATCGAATTACAGTCTAAGTTTGGGAGAAATATACAAAGCAGAAGGCAAGCAGCAGGAAGCTCAACAGTTATTGGAAGAAGCATTTAGGTTGAATCCAACAAACTTTAATACGATGAAGATGCTCGGGGAACTTTATCGAGAAAACCAAGTTTGGGATAAAGCGCAAAGAGTTTATCGGTCGTTGGTCCTGCAAACATTTGACGAAAAGGAAGCAGGGTTTTCCAAAGCCGACGTTTACTACTGGCTTGGTGAAATCCATATGCAACTAGGAGAAAAGTCGAAAGCTAAAGGTATGTTCTTCCGCGCTCGCGATTTGAAGCCTAACGACGAAAAGATAGCCGCAGCTATTGATTCACTTGGGTAGACAACGAGACAGCACTCGGTTTGCGGCTATCGTTACCTCCCGGTGCACCGTTCCCATTTGCTTCCGTGCAATCGCTACTGCTTTTTGAGGGCACCTAGTAGATAGCGCGTGGAGGGCTGCGGCCTGGGCTCCAGGAAACGTAATGTCGCGCGCATGAGCTGATAGGATGCGGTTGGCAGAATGGTGGGTCGACTTTCCCAGGATACCAATCGCTTTTTGCAAGACCAATCGGGTGGACTCTGAACTGTAGCTTTGCGCCCTCAACTGCTTCACTAAGTTAACAAAAACTTGCTGGTTTTTTTCCTCACTGAGAGAGAAGTAGTCGAGGAGGTATCGTCTCTTTCTACTATGTGATTTTTTCTCCAAGATTGCTTTCGTCGCTAGACGCGTTGCAGTTTGCAATTGGCAAGTGCTCAGGGAGATAAGCGAGGCTAAGCGAACGTCCGACGCTTGTTCCTTTTTTGCGGAAAGTTCGAGGTCGGGTGCCAAAGTAGGGCAGTGTTTGGCACTTGCCTCTGCCGCAGCCTTTCTGACGAATGGCCACGGCTCTTCTGTCAATGATACTTTCAGTTGAGATGCAGTTTGCCTGGTAGCTTGCAGCGAGCGGACCATTGGATCTTCGTCGTTGGTGGGGGGCGTGATACTTTTAGAAATGGCCGCCGCGGCCAACCTGCGAATTGCTGTTTTCTCGGACTTGGAAAATTTACCAGGAGGACTGTCATAATGTTTTTTGGCCAACTGTTGCAAAGACGAGTCTGTTGTGGCTGAAATCGCACTTAGCGCCCAATGGAGATTTTTATAGTCAGCGGGATGTCTGGTTAGATGAGTTTGGATTACGGAAGAAAGATCTTTGTTACTACCGCGCTTTACAAGCGACCATAAAAATTTTGTCGGATGATGCTGCAGAGCGGTGCCCAGAGTTGTGATGTCATTATCAAGAGGTGACTTGAACTTTACTCTGAGAGCTCGACGGGCAGCTTCGTGTTGTTGAGAAAGAAACATCAGCAGGCTGGTTTTGTTGGCTAATAGCAGCTTACGTGCGCATCGTCGTCGTGCCGATTCGCTTAGACCTTCTGTCCATGCTGTGAACTCGTGAGGGCGGTCTTCATCGCCACAACGTTTTTCTGCGTCTTGCCGCTCCTTTTTGCAATGTGGGGTCTGGTCTTTGGGAAAGGAGAAACAGTTCCTGTCTGCCGCCGCGGTGTTTGCAAAAACAAGACTAAGTAGGATGATAAAGCTTCTCACCGCTGAACAATAGCGTGCTCTCTCATTTCGCGCTAGTGTCTCGCCAGTGTGGAACCTATCGGACTATGATTTTGATTTGCCCGAATCACTAATTGCCCAAACGCCTACCGCGAAGCGCGATGATAGCAAGTTGCTTTGCGTCGACGAACGTTTCTCGCACCGGCGAACGTCAGATTTTGCAGACGCTATTCCAAGTAATGCCGTGCTTGTTCTTAACGATACGCGGGTCGTCCCCGCTCGATTATGGGTCCGCAAAGCAACCGGTGGAAAAGTCGAGCTTTTCTTCACCAAACCTTTTGCGAAGGGGAGCAGTTACGAGTGTCTAATGAGAGGGGCCAAGAAACTCAAGGTCGGCATGGTCCTATCGGTCGGCGGTGAAGAACTTGTCGTCGAGCAGTTGCCAGAGTCTGGCTCCTTGGGAAAAGTGACGTATTCTGGGACGCTTTTGGAACTTTTGAAACGACACGGCAAGACGCCGCTGCCTCCCTACATTCGCCGCGAAGTTAGCGACAGAGATGAGGACCGTTATCAAACGGTATTTGCAAAAGTTCCCGGCGCCGTGGCAGCGCCAACAGCTAGTTTGCATCTGACAGATGAATTTTTGCGGAAGGTCAAAGCGAAGGGGGTGTCGGTTTGTTTCGTGACCCTTCACGTCGGGCTCGGGACGTTTCATCCGCTTCGCAGGGATGATTTTAAGGAAGAGCGGCTGCACAGTGAGTATTATGAGGTAGGTAAAGAGACGGCTGCGCTGTGCAGTAGTGGCAGACCGGTGGTGGCAGTAGGAACGACCGTGACGAGAGCACTGGAAAGTGCCGCTCTTCAATCTGGTGCCGTAGTGGAAACCTGCGGAGATACGGAGCTATTTATAAAGCCTGGGTTTGAGTTTCGAGTGGTCGACTATCTTTTAACAAACTTTCATTTGCCTAAGTCGTCACTTCTTATTTTGGTGTCCGCTTTTGGTGGATTCGAAAGAATCAGGAAAGCCTATCAGGAAGCGATTCAAAAAGAGTATCGGTTTTACAGCTACGGTGATGCTATGTTAGTCAAAAGGCATAGTGGCTCTTAAATTTGAAATCGTAGCCCAGCGAGGTAAGGCTCGAGCAGGACTTCTGCATACGGCGCACGGAGCCATTGAAACCCCTGTGTTTATGCCGGTGGGAACTCTGGGGACCGTTAAAGGAATGACCAAGGATGAACTGTGTGCGCCTCCGATTGATGCCAAGATAATACTCGGAAACACCTACCATCTGTTTCTCCGTCCTGGACTCGAAGTTATTGACTCTCACGGGGGACTGCATGAATTTGCCAACTGGAAACGTCCTATGCTCACCGACTCCGGCGGATTTCAGGTATTTAGCCTCGCCGGCCTCAACAACATAGATGAGGATGGAGTCACTTTCAGAAATCATCTTAGTGGAGACAAAATTCGTTTAACCCCAAAAATTTCTATGGAAATTCAAAGATCTCTTGGGGCGGATATTGCGATGGCATTCGATCAGTGTCCAGCGGCTGATGGCGACAGAGATTCTCATCTTCTCGCTATGGAAAAAACGACCCGATGGGCGAAGATTTGTAGAGACGTAAAGATGAGGGACTACCAATCTATCTTTGGGATTTTTCAAGGGGGAATTGATGTTGACCTTAGATTGCGGCACTTGGCGGAAATTACGGATTTAGATTTTCCAGGTTACGCTATCGGCGGACTCTCTGTTGGAGAATCCACGGAAGACATGTACCGAATCCTCGACGCGGTAGCGCATCGCATGCCAGAGGATAAGCCACGTTACTTGATGGGAGTAGGAACGCCCGACAATCTGCGGCATGGCGTGGAAGCGGGAGTGGATATGTTTGATTGCGTGATGCCTACGCGCAATGCAAGAAACGGAAACCTCTTCACGTCACGCGGAGTCGTCAGAATTAAGCAAGCGCAGTACAAAACGGATAAATCCGCACTCGATCCTGAATGCCCTTGTTCCACATGCACGGACTACACCAAAGCCTATCTCGCGCATTTGTACCGTTGCCGAGAAATCCTGTTTTCGCGTTTAGCAACGATGCACAATCTCACGTACTATGCGCAGCACATGAAACGCTTGCGAAAGAAAATAATTGATGGGTAGAAGGACGTTTCTCTTAGCTGTATTACTCTTCGGTTGCGACAAAAACGAAAAAGGACAAGTCAGGCAAAAGGCCGTTAGCTCTGAGGCTCCCCGAGTCGTAAGTAGCGATCTGCCACTGGGCTTTTTTGATGTAGCAAGTCGTTACAAAGGCGAAAGGCCTGCCCAGCTCAGTCGCATCGAAGGTTGGCTTGAGAAAAAAGAGCACTTTGACCGATTGCGTGTTCAATCTGCGAAAGGCGACTTTGAGGACTGGAAACTACTTGTGGAATGTAAAAGTAGACCATGCAGTACAGACGACTTGTCCTTTGCCAATGCGATGATCTCAAAGATTCAGAGTTCGGTGGATGGTGACGCGCGGCTCGCCGCACGCCTAGGAGTGAAAAATGTCGAAATTTTACTGGTAGGCGACATTGTTGTACCATCCTCTGAATGGCGCTCTGTCTCTTTGGCACAGCGGCGCGGAAAGTATTTCGATGTGGAAATTCAACTAACCAAGAGCGGCGCAGATAAGTTGAAAAATCACTCAAGAAGGGCCATAGGGCATAGAATGGCATTCGTAGTAGACACTGAGGCCTACTTCGCGGCAGATCTCGCAAGTCAGGTCACCGCGCAACAGCTCGTGATTCGGGTTCGAGGTAAACAACAGGTTGATAGACTGTCAAAAGCCTTGGCTGATCACAAACTGACACTTCAGCGAACAACTAATGAGTAGCGTTCGGGAACCTTGGTTCCTTGACGCCAAATGTAGTAAATGATACGTGTGCAGGCGCTCGCGCGTTTTAACCGAGTAAGGAGTCTGATATGGGTGCCGCTAGTCCACTAGTAATGATGTTATTAATGTTCGCTGTTTTTTACTTCATCTTGATTCGTCCTCAAGTGAAGAGACAAAAGCAACACATGGAAATGCTTAACGCTTTGCAAAAAGGCGAAAAAGTTATCACTCGTGGCGGTATCGTAGGCAACATTATTAAGTCCAACGAGCGCGAACTCACGCTTCAACTAGACACGGACGTACGAATCAAAGTGCTGAGAACGCACATTGAGGGAAAATACATTAAGAACGATGATGAAGTAGTCAGCATCGAAAAAGACGCTTCTTAATCGAGGACCAACCATGGACAAAAAATTACGATTGAAGACGGTAGGTCTTCTGCTTCTCACCATTCTCGCCATTTGCGTGCTGTTGCCGACATTCGTGGGCGACAGTTTACCTTCTGGTTTCACGAACGTATTTTCTAAGAAAATCTCTAAAGGTATCGACATTGATGGCGGCTCCTACCTTGTGTACGATATCAACTTAGACAAAGCGGTGGACGATAAAGCGATTGAGATCAAACGCGACCTCAAATATCGAATGGAGAAGTCTGCCAAGGATCCCAAAAACGTTGGGGTGGTTACCGCCCCATCCAACCCCTTGGGCGCGGTAGTGGCGACCGTCACCGATGCCTCTACCTTGAGTGGCCTTAAGGCTGGGTTCATGGACGATTACGGCGATCAAGTGACCACCTACTCGTGTCCTTCTACTGTAGACGCCAGCAAGTCACTGTGCGTGAAGGTATCCAGCGACTACGCGCAAGACATCCGCGTGAAAGCGATCAAGCAGGCGGTCATCACCGTCGGAGACCGCATTAACAAAGGCGGAATCGGTGGAGCGACAGTTGTAGAAAAGGGCGACCAAATCATTGTAGAGCTTCCCGGGGCGGATGAGGAACTCACTAATCGAACGAAGAAACAAATTGAGCAAACCGCCAAGCTTGAGTTCAAGCTTGTAGACCAACCGCTTGCAGGCCAACCACAGAATACGATGGGCCGGCTAGTGGGGCTTGTTGCGCTTGCTAAACAAATGAACGACGGCACCACTCCCGCAGACGATACAAAAGTCAAAGCGTCGGTCCGCGATTTCGTTAGAGACTACGAACTGACGTCGGTCACAACGCAACGACCTCACCAAAAGACGGGCAAAGTGTTCCAAGAGAATTACATTACGGCCCGGACTCGCACTGAGGCGATTAAAAAGGAAGACGTCTCAAAATGGAACTGTGATGGTCTTACGTTGGCCCAAGAGCGCAAGCTAAAACTCGAAGGTGGCGACTGTAAAATAATCGGTCGAGATATCATCGAACGCTTCCTCGGACTCGTAGCAACTGAGCATGGAATCAAAATCGATGACGACCATCAAATGGCTTACGGCACTTGGGACGAAGATGAAGCTCAAGGCGACAAACTTTGGCGTACTTGGTACCTTTTCCGAGAAGCTGCGGTAGACGGAGCCCAGCTGATTGATGCAAGCCAAGGGTTTGATCAGGACAATAGCGCGGTGGTTAACATTACAATGAACCGCGTGGCTTCTGAAGCGTGGGCGGACATCACGACCAAGCAAACAGGCGCTCGTTTTGCGATTATGTTCAACGGAAAAGTTAACAGCGCCCCGCATATTAATGAGCCGATTCGCGGTGGTTCTTCGCAAATCAGCATGGGGGCAGCTGGGCAAAAAGGGGTAGACGAAGCCAAAGCGATGGAAACGTCACTCAAGTCTGGGTCGCTTCCTGCGCCACTCCAACTTCAAAGTGAGTCGCTTCGTGGACCCTCGCTTGGAAACGATGCCGTAGATAAAGCAAAAGTATCCTTCTTAATCGGGTCGCTTTTGGTGCTTCTCATCATGATGTACTACTACCGCAACAGCGGGGCAATCTCGCTGTTGTCACTAAGTCTCAACATTCTTCTCATGCTTGCGGTCCTTGTACAGTTCGAAGCTGCTCTCACGCTTCCGGGAATCGCAGCACTTGTCCTCACCGTCGGGATGGCGGTGGATGCCAACATCATCGTGTACGAAAGGATTCGTGAAGAACTCAGGCTAGGTAAATCGGTTCGAGGCTCAGTGGACGCTGGATTCAAGCATGGGTTCTCGGCAATTTTGGATGGTCAGTTGACCACCGCAGTCGCCGCCTGGGTACTACTGCAATACACCTCAGAAGATGCGATTCGCGGTTTTGCAATCATGCTTCTTATCGGTATCGCATGTACTCTCTTTTCATCTTATTGGTGCACTAAGTTGTTCTTTGAACACTACGTGGGCCGTAAAAAAGACATCGTGATCGGGATATAGGAGCGAACATGTCAACATCACACAAACCATTTCGTGAAATACTAAAACCTGGAACTAGCTTTGAGTTCGTTGGAAAAAATCGGCGTTGGGCGCTGGTTTCAGTCGCACTCATCATCGCTAGTATCGCAATGTTGTTCGTTAACCGCAGCGTTCGCGGTGACTACTTAAACTGGAACATCGATTTCAAAGGAGGGACGGAACTTACATTCGAATTCCTCAAGGACGGCAAAGCGACTACCGTAGATCCTGCAGATATTCGGTCCGCGCTCAACAATGGAGGGTTCTCTGGATTCGAAGTCTCGGACGTAGAGTGGAATGACGCCGATGAAATCAATCATACGGGCATCATGGTACGTACGCCTCAGTTCGGAATCATTAACAAAACGAAAGCCAAGGAAGTTTCCTCGGCATTCATCAAGGAGTTTCCTGGTGTGGTCGTTGCTCGTTGGCGTGGTGACGACTTGTTTGTAAGATCAAGTACGCCGTTGAACGAAGCAGCGGTTAGCGCATTTCTTACCAAGTACGAAATGGAAATGAAGCCTTGGCACAACGATACCGTTGAGATAACCGACGGCGAAATCAAAACTAAAGTTGCGGTGTGGGGACTCGACAGACAAATGATGGGACTGTTCAAAAAGCAGATTCCTGGCGTTGAACCTAAACTCGAGGCTTCATTCGGAATCAGTGCTAAGGCGGGGGAACGTCTTCAGCGCGACGGTCTACGTGCCTTGTTTTACGCAATCTTGCTCATCATGCTCTACCTTGCGTTCCGTTTCGACGTTCGCTACGCGCCTGGTGCGGTCGTGGCGCTCTTTCACGATGCTATCCTGGTGGTAGGGGTTTTCGCACTTGCGTGGCAACCAGTATCACTTACGACGCTTGCAGCTCTTCTTACCGTGATTGGCTATTCGGTGAACGACACCGTGGTGATCTTTGACCGCATCCGAGAGAATGTAGACAAGCTAAAAGATAAGCGATTGGCTCGCGTCATCAATATTTCGCTTAACGAAACACTTTCCCGAACCTTGCTTACGTCTCTAACGCTTTTTGTTGTTACCCTGATGATGAACATTCTAGGGACCGGCCTAGTACGGAACTTTGCGTTCGCAATGAATATTGGAGTGATCGTCGGAGTTTACTCTTCCATCTTTGTGGCTGCGCCAGTACTGCTTTGGATTGACGACAAGTATTATTCTGGAAAGTCTCGTAGAAGGCGAGCAAAGGCCGAATAGTTCGATTTTTCAATGATGAAGGGGCTGCTTGTCAGCCCCTTTCGTTATGATGTTAAGGATGGATCGATGGATCGAAAAGCCGTTTGACGACGAACGTTTCGCGTCACTTAAAAATACAGGGCTGGTCCATCCGATCACGGCGAGGCTTCTAGCTTCTCGTGGATTGACTGATGAAAGCGACCTGCAGCGATTTTTCGATCCCAACCTTTCCCGACTTAGAAAGCCCGAAGGGTTGGCAGGATTCGCAGAAGCAATAGAGCTTCTTGCTTCCGCTATAGCGAAGGGAACCAAGGTAGGCATCTTTGGCGACTACGACATGGATGGCGTTACTTCTGCGGCCGTTCTGTGCGAAGGACTGACGAATGGAGCTGGGGCTGAAGTTGTCGCTCGCGTTGCACATCGAGACAGAGGGTACGGTTTCACCAAGGCCGATGCTTACTTCTTTGAGTCGGTGGGCTGCGGTCTGGTTATCATGGCTGACTGTGGTACGAGCGATATTGAGTCGGTACAGGTTTTAGCTGATGAGGGTATTGCAACGATTATCGTTGATCATCATACGGTACCTGATGCAGCGTCGAGTCATCCCGCGACCGTACTTCTTAATCCCTTGCTTGCCCACTCTGAGTTTCCAAACAAAACGTTAGCGTCCGTCGGATTGGCATTTTACGTAGTCTGTGGCCTACGGACCAAGTTGCGCGAGCTTGAATCGTGGAACGAAAACTTTGACGTTCGAAATCTTTTGGATCTGGTCGCTATTGGCACCATCGGAGACATGGTTCCTTTGATTAATGAAAATAGGATTCTTGTCACCGTCGGGCTCCGTAAGTTAGTCCGTCGCGACAGACCTGGTATTGCAGCACTACTGGAGCAAGTAGGGGTTAAGGAAGACGCAAGAATTTCCGAGAGTACCGTTGGTTGGCGGATTGGTCCGTATTTGAACGCGCCAGGACGTTTGGGGGATGCGGCACCCGCTTTAGAGCTACTGCTTGCGTCAAAAGATGAAGCTTCCGCATGCGCGGAAGTATTGGTTGCTATCAACGAAAAACGGAAAGAAGAGTCCGGTAAAGTTCTTGAAAGAGTAAAAGAGCAAGAAGAGACCATGGGAAGTAAACCCATTGTGGTGGCGCATGAAGAATGGCATCCAGGGGTTGTTGGTATTGCGGCATCTCGGCTCAAAGAGAAACACTCTCAACCTGCTTTTGTGATTGCCGCGAACACGGAAGGTGACGAAGCGCGCGGCTCAGCAAGAGCACCAAACGGAGTCCACTTAGTAGAATGGCTCGCCTCCTGCGACGATATTCTCGAGCGCTTTGGTGGGCATGCGGCGGCAGCTGGTTTCTCAATCAAGAACGACCGCATAGAAGAGTTTACTAAGCGTATCGAGCAGATGGTGGCACCTGTCGTCGAAAAGGGCGCTCCTGAGGTTGATTGCAAGGTAAAAATCGGCGACGTCGACGCGCAGCTTGCTGGCGAGCTGACAAAGTTTCTACCTTATGGAAAGGGAAACGACCGCATACGTCTGGGTTGTGATGGACTGGAGATTATTCAATCGAAGGTCGTGGGAGAGGGGAAGCACCTCAAACTTAGAGTCAGGGACGATGGTGGCAATGAGATCGCGGCGATTGCTTTTGGTAAAGGCGACCGCGAAGTGGGGCCTGGAACGAAAATTGACGCTGTCGTGGTCCCACGTTTGAATACCTGGAATGGCGTGTCCAACGTTGAGTTTCAAATTATTGACTTTGAAGAACAAACCTAAGCAGCTGAGATCTTTTCGCTAATTATTAGAAGAAATTCCAAAGCTTTTGAGTCCGCCGCACGTCTATAATTAGTAGTGTCGAGCAGTGAGCGCAAAATAGCTACCGCTTTGGTAGAGCTGGCTAAGGCTGGCGATCCTCTGGCGTTTGGTCGGCTTGTCATCAGGTACCGGCCACGTATCTTTGCCTTAGCACTTCACTTAACTGGTGGTAGTAGCAGCGATGCAGATGACATTACCCAAGACGTATTCTTGAAAGCTCATCTCAAGCTTGATCAGTTTGAGGGTCGTAGTGATTTCTTCACTTGGCTTTATCGCATGGCGGTGAACCAGTCGATGACCGCTCATCGCAAAAGCAGTCGTATTAGACGGTTGCAGCGAGATCAAAGGCTTCGCTTAGCGCTGCGAGTTGATGGGGCCATTAGTCCAGAGAGAAAGTTGGCGTTGCGGCGGCACTACAAGCGACTGCTTGAGGCATTGGACCAATTGCCGGAAGACACTAGGACCGCCGTCATTTTGGTTTGCACGCAGGGATTCAGTCATGCAGAAGCCGCGGTGGTTTTAAATTGCGCAGAGAACACAATTTCATGGCGGGTTCATGATGCGAGAAAGCGACTGAAGAAGTTAATGGGAAACGACGAAGCTTCTATTGGTTTACCGCGTAGCGTTGATTTTTCCATAGTCTGACGTTGGAGCGTAATCCTGTTATAGTCATCTGGTGTATTCGCTTGGGATCGACTTAGGGACGCAGAGCGTAAAAGTGGTGGTGGTCGATACCTCATTAAAAATTCTTGGCGCAGCAAGCAAAGCGGTAACTACTAATTACCCTCAACCAGGGTGGGCCGAGCAAAACCCGGAGCTTTGGGTAAGGCCACTAGCTGGCTTAATAGCAAGCGCTCTCAGTCAAGCTCAAATTGACCCCGAGCAAATCGCGGCTTTGGGAATCGCTGGCCAACTCGACGGGTGTATTGCTTGCGACGAGGCGGGAAGAGCTTTGTCTCCATGTTTGATTTGGATGGACAAGCGAGCTACAATACCAGAATTGCCACAGGGCTTCTCGGAAGAGACCGGGCAAGTAGCAGACCCGTCTCATATGGGAGCAAAAATACGATGGCTTAAGAAAAATGGTTATGAAAGTGCCGTCTATTTTCATCAGCCCGTTAGCTACTTGGTACATCGACTTACAGGGGCCGCGGTTATGGCACGTTCGCTTGCCTCCACAACGATGCTCTTTTCTCTTTCTGAGGAACGCTACAGTGAGAGGTTACTGCGCTTGTTTGAAGTAAATGAGGCAACCCTTCCTGCTGTCAGGACAGCCTCAGAAAGTGCAGGAAAATTAAATGAAACCGGTCAAAAGTTAACCGGACTGAGTGATTGCACTGTTGCAGTTGGAACGGGGGACGACTTTGCTACGCCGTATGGTGCGTCCGTGCGGCGAGGAAGTATCGTAGATGTACTTGGTACCGCCGAAGTGGTAGGAACGCAAACAGAGGCGTTGGTGCTCGATCCGCAGGGACTGCTGGAGAGCCATAAAATGATCGGACCAGGGTACTTTATGGAGAACCCGGGTTGGGTATCGGGAGGGGCTTTGACTTGGATCAAGAACCTTCTTGGTGTCGCCAGCTTTGAGTCACTAGATGAACTTGCGGCGACATCCCAGCCAGGTTCGGCGGGGGTAACTTTTATACCTGCGTTGGCGGGAGCGATGGCGCCAGAATGGATATCACAAGCACGAGGTACCCTGACCGGAATGACTACGGCAACTACCGCTGCAGACATCGTTCGTGCGGTGATGGAGGGCTGCTGCTTTGCGCTCTTTGATGTAGTCCAAAGAATTAGGGAACTTGGCGTTGCGGTAGAGGATATTGTTCTTCTGGGGGGAGGTAGTTTGAGTTTGTTTCTCGCTCAGCTTAGGGCCGATATCACGGGACTACCAGTGAGGTTAGTGGCCAGTCGCGACCATTGCGCCATAGGCGCAGCGATGCTTGGCTTTGAAGCGATTGGTGAAAGCTATGAAAGGTCGTCACAGGATAAGGCCGTTGTGTATCCCCAGCGGGCACCAGCCCGCGCCTATCAGGACGCTTACCAAGGGTATCTCAGTGTTTTCAATACGTTAAAGCCTCATTGGGACAAGAGTTGAAAGCCACCTTGTCTTAAGGGTGTGGTAGGGTATCTGCTCAATGAGTCGCGGAGTATTGGTCATCATTTCATCCCCTTCGGGAGCCGGAAAGACCACACTTGCGCGTCGTCTGATGACCGAGTTTCCCGCGCTTGAGTTTTCTGTGTCGTTTACTACAAGGCCTATGCGGCCCGGTGAAGTAGATGGCAAAGACTATCGTTTTGTCTCGCAAGAAGTTTTTGACAAAATGGTCGCGGATGATCAGTTCGCCGAGTGGGCGTTGGTTCATAACAACTATTACGGTACAGCTAAAGAACCGGTAGACCGAGCACTGAATGAAGCGCGTCACGTCGTATTTGATGTGGATTGGCAGGGCGGTCGCGCTCTTTCCAAGCAGTGGCCAGACGATTCGTTGAAAATTTTTATTTTACCTCCAAGCGTAGACGAGTTGTCGCGCCGACTGAGGTCGCGAGCATCAGATAGTGAATCGGTAATTGAGGCGCGTCTTGCCAAAGCAAGAGAAGAGATGGCTCATTACGACGAGTACGACTTTCTGATTGTTAATGATGATGTCGACAAAGCGTACGCTACTTTACGAGCGGTATACTTGACCCGTATCGGTACACCAACCGAGGACGAACTAGTTAAACAGACAACCTCACGCGAAGCAAAACGGCAAGCCGAATCGCTGGTCTGTAGTGATTCGTAGAAAGTTTCCTGACGCGAGCGACTTGGAACGCGCCCATGACTTTGAAGGACTTGAACCGGTTAAGTCAAATGATGCGAAGTTCAGGCTGCTACTGTTTCCCTCTTTTGAGTGTCATCGAAGTTTCTCCTGTTAGTCGTTAGATAATACAAGCAACTCCCGTACCTTTTATTCCGCAATAGCCATTGGGCTTTTTATCGAGGTATTGCTGATGATACTCTTCGGCAAAGTAGAAGGTTTTTCCCGTGGCGACTTCCGTGGTGACCGGAGGGTGTCCGGCTTTTGCAAGCTGCGCTTGATAGGCAGCTCTCGTCTCATTTGCCATCTGCAGTTGCTCAGAAGAGCTGCAGTAAATTGCCGAACGGTATTGGGTACCAATATCGTTCCCTTGCCTCATTCCTGCACTTGGATCATGGTTCTCCCAAAAAGTCTTTAGTATTTGTGGAAGAAGGCTTTCTTGCGCATAGGCAACTCTGACTACTTCGGTATGAGCTGTAAGACCTGAGCAAACTTCTTCGTACGTAGGGTTTTTGGTAAATCCTCCTGCATAGCCAACGGCGGTGGTGTGGATCCCTTCGAGCTTCCAAAAAAGACGTTCTGCCCCCCAAAAGCATCCCATCCCCAATAAAATCACGTGGAAGTCAGGTGCTCCGCTGTCGATGGCGCTGCCAAGAACCGTATGGACTCCAGGAGAAATAATCGCTTCTTCTCTTCCTTTGTGGGCTTCTACGCAGGTTGGTAGTGTTGTCATTCCGCTCATGCGTAATAATTGCTGCTAAATCATGTCCATACAAGTCATTTGCAAGTTACAATAAGAATTCTCATGTCTGCGGATGCTCTCATTGAACAGGTCAAGCTTTATTATCCCACCGCGGATGAGCACCTTCTCGAGAAAGCATACGAGTTTGCGGTGCGCGCGCATGAAGGACAACTTCGAAAGTCTGGCGACCCTTACGTGACTCATCCGATATCCGTTGCTTCCGTCATTACCAAACTAAGACTTGGAGTTCCTTCTATTTGTGCCGGACTTTTGCACGACGCGGTTGAGGATACATCCGCTACAGTGGAAGAGCTAACGGTGGAGTTTGGGGCAGAAATTGCATTTTTGGTAGACGGGGTCACAAAGCTTGGTCAATTACCGTACTCCAATAGAAAAGAACGGCAAGCTGAAAACTTTCGTAAAATGCTGTTGGCCATGGCCAAAGACATACGAGTCATTTTGGTGAAGTTGTGCGACCGGCTCGATAACATGAGAACGCTCGGCCCCATGCCGCCAGCTAAGCAGGAGCGAATTGCCGCTGAGACAATGGACATCTATGCACCATTGGCCCATAGGCTCGGGATTCAATGGATAAAGAGCGAGCTAGAGGATTTATCCTTTAAATACCTCCATCCTGGGGAGTACGAGCGGGTTGCCGGTGATCTGAATCGCAAAAAGAAAGATCGAGAAGATTACATCGCTGAGGTGGAACAACTCATCTTAAGTGAGATGAACAACGCCGGTATTCAGTGTCGGGTTTCAGGACGAGCCAAAAACTTGTGGTCCATCAGGCAAAAGATGAAACGTACTGGTCAGATGTTAGAAGACATTCATGACAGTATTGGATTCCGAGTTATCACGGCGGAGCTTGGAGATTGCTACGGATGCCTTGGCGTGGCTCACGCTAAGTGGACCCCTATCCCAGGACGGTTCAAGGATTACATCGCGCTTCCTAAGCCGAACATGTACCAATCGCTGCACACCACCGTGATTGGTCCCAAAGGCGAACGCATTGAGATCCAAGTCAGGACCGATGAAATGCATTTGGTGGCGGAACAAGGGATTGCCGCCCACTGGAAGTACAAAGAAGGCCGTCCCGATGCGACCAATGACGAGAAAAAGTTCGCTTGGCTGAAACGCTTGATGGAATCGCAACAAGCGGTTAAGGACCCGACTGAGTTTATAGAGTCAGTAAAAGTCGATTTGTTTGCAGAAGAAGTTTACGTCTTTACGCCGGAGGGGGATGTCAAAGGCCTTCCTAAAGGCTCCTGCCCAATCGATTTTGCTTATTCCGTACACTCTAACGTGGGCGACCATTGCTCTGGCGCACGGGTCAACGGAATGATGGTGCCGCTGCGCTACAAGCTTCGGAATGGCGATACCGTCGAAATTATTACATCACCACATCAAAAGCCCAACAAGGACTGGCTTAAGCTGGTAAGCACGTCACGCGCCAGAACAAAAATTCGGCACCGACTACGACGTGAGGAACGCGAAAAGGCAATAGAACTTGGGCGTGGACTCATCGATAAAGCGCTTCGCAGTAGAGGTATTTCTTACGCGCGAGCTAGTAAGCAGGGGGATTTGCTTCGTGCTTCGGAAAAACTCAGAGCTCATGGCGTGGAGGAATTGATATGTCAGCTTGGTTACGGGCGCCTCACGCCCTCTCAGATTTTAGAGGCTGCTTTTCCAGACGAAGAAGCGGTACCAAAGCAAAGAAAGCGAGCCGTTACCGAAGGCGTCCCGTTTAAGCAGGAATCGAACGCGATTATCGTACAGGGAGAGTCCAATATCATGGTCCGATTTGGGCGCTGTTGCAGTCCTTTGCCTGGGGACAACATTGTAGGCTACATCACTAGAGGGCGCGGCGTGACGGTTCACTTACTTGATTGCAACAAGGCTTTGGATCTGGATCCGGACAGACGGATAGATGTGGAGTGGGGCAGTGGCTCAGGGATAGAGCATCAGGTTTCTATTCAGGTTTACTGTGCGAATCAGCCGGGGCTGCTTGCACATATTTCGCAGGCATTTTTAGAAGCTGGGGTAAATATTAACCAAGCTCATTGCAAAGCTACCGAAGACGGACGAGCGGTCAATACTTTTCAAGCGAGCGTCAAAGACTTAGCGCAACTAAAGAAAGTAACGCAGTCGCTTACCCGGATAAAGGGCGTCTTTGGGGTTGAGCGTGTGCCCTCTAAAACCAAATAAGCGATGCGCTCGTCAGTTTGTTTTAGTCGCGGCGTTACGCTCGGCCTCGCATGCACCAGCATGCGTCGGCTCTTGATTCGACTTTCGTCTCTTCCACTCGCAAGCCTTGCGATAAAGCAAACTGACTTCGCTTAGTTGCTGGGTTGGTTGTCGCGTTTCCGCGACCCGGGTTTGTTCGCGGTGTTGGCGCGCCTGCAAGCGCTATCTTGCGTGAGCTCTTGATTCGACTTTCGTCTCTTCAACTCGCGATAAAACAAACTGTTTTCGCTTGGTTGTCGCGTTCCCGCGACCCTGGTTTGTTCGCGGCGTAGGCGGGCTGGCATTCAGCAAACTGAGTTCGCTTAGGTGTTGGGTTGGTGGTCGCGTTCCCGCGACCCGGGTTGTTCGCAGCGTTGGCACGCGTCTTCGCTTGGTTGTCGGCTCCCAATATCAGCTTGTGTGGTCGTCGCATTTTCCGCGACCGGTTGCCCGAAAGCGAAACAGCGCCGGAAGTCCGACGCTGTTGGTTGTCTTTTATTAGGTTGAAATTACTTGATTGCTTGTCCGGGCTCGCCGCAACCTGCAAACAGCTCCACGTCGCTGACTGTAGAACGACGGGACAGTTTTGCTTTACGTGCGCGTCCCATGTTTTTGTGACGACGTTTGCGTTTAATTCTAGTCTTCTTAGTTAACGATGCCATAGCTACGAATGAATACTACTGATCTACAGAAACTGTCAAGGGACGCCTCGTCGTGACCTTCGTTCAAAATCTATGAGAGAAAAGAAAAGCCACGCTCGGAGCGTGGCTTTTCGTTTCAATAGACGGGTTTACTGAGCCGTGGGAGGGTTAGTCCAGATGAATCCAATTTTTCCGTGTCCCATCACCATATTGGTGTAGTCGACGCCCATGGATTCAGGGTCGTTGTTCGCTGGTTTGGCGCGAGCGCGAAGCGCACGAACGGTGATGAATTTTGGAGCGTGGTTCGTTTCAGCAGAGCTGCCATTCACTAAATTGACTACGTCTGCCGCCAAGCTAACGCTGTCTCCGATGAACGTGCACGTGTAGTTTACTCTTGTGCCCACTGGAGGATCGAGCGGGTTCAACGTGGTGGTGGAGTAAGAAGAACCAGATAGAATCCATCCGTTGATTGCTAAAGAACCAGAGCCTGTGTTGTCGCCAACGCAGTCACCGTTGGCGTCTTTAGTGCAAGTGAATTCCCAAGGGGCAGTCGCGTTACCAAGCGGGAAGCTCAGTAGCGAAACGCCATCAATGTCCATGCCTTCAGCAAGTGGCTTGTCTGTCACGGTGAAAGCAGGAGTCATGTCTCCTTCTTCTTTGGTTACAGTCAGATCGGTAGCACCGGAAAATCCATCAACTGGGGATGGAATCGGACTTCCCACGCTGAGTACCATTGCGGCACCAGCTACGGTGTCGCTGATGCTTGGTTGCGTTGATACTCCGGCGATAACGATGGCGTCTGGTTGAACCAAGGCTACGCCAAATCCGCGATTCCAGCCGCATTCGGGTGTTTCATTCGCTGTACCACAGTCTTGACCTAGGCCAGCCAGTGTCAGGTTTTGGCCTGAAAGAACGTCAGTGCCAATTCCCAATTCCGAGATCGTAGCGGAACCGTTTCCGTTGTTCATGATCGACGTCCCTGGAGGCAATGGGCGTTGCGGGTTGTCCGGTTGGCACAAGTATTCGTTGAGTGCCGCGTTAAACGCACAAGTAAGATCGCCAGCGTTTCCGCCAGTGATGGTCACATTTCCTTCGTCGACTTGATCGGAAGGCATTTGTCCCGCATCGTATTTCGTTACGGTACAACCAGGAATACCTTGGCTCAGTAGAACTTCTCCATCACCTGTTTCCGTATCGGTGTACTCTACGAGAATGCTCGGTCCGAAGAATTCTGGAAGACCTCCGCCTTGAGCACCTACTGTCGCTTCCGAACCTACAATGTCGATGATCGAGATTGTGCCTGATCTTGTGGCAGGATCGGGAGGATTGACGGAAGCATCAGGTGCTTCCGTGCCGCTGCCGTTAGAGTCGCAAGCGCCTATCGCAAGCAAAGTGAGTGGTAATAGTTTCTTAATCATTAGTATCTCCTTATTTGCGCTGAAATGCGCTGCTTTGGACGAACCCTAGCTCAGTCAAATGTTGCGAGCAATTGAACCAGGGGAAAACCACACCGAGATGTGTCCAAAGCTGTAATTTAGCAGTGCCACACGGTTGTTTTTGACGCGGGGTATCACGTACGATCTCTTGAGGCGGGGGAATCGCCTTTTGGAGGTATAAGGTGAAGTTAGGTACAGGATTTAACTGCGGAAATCGAATTGGCGGCGGAATGACAGGAGATGTCTACGAGGCGACAACGCCACAAGGGGATCCTTGCATCGTGAAAATTGTTTCGGCTCAAGTGTTGGCAACCCCACAAGCAACGGCGCAAGCAATGTCGATGCTCATGATGCAGACGCAACTGAACCATCCCAACGTTGCGAAAGTTTTGCAAGCCGGCGCTACTCCCGAAGGAAGCGTTTGGTACGCTCAGGAAAAAGTAGTTGGCGCCAACTCGTTGCTTGATCTCGTGGGAAAAAATGGTTCCTTACCCTACGCCAAAGCAGCAACCATCACGTCAAGCGTAAGCGAAGGCCTCGCCTCGGCGTTAGGGATCGGAATTATCCATCAAGACGTCTCTCCGAAAAACGTTTTGATTGGTAGCGACGGTGTTCCCAAGCTGATTAATTTCTCTGTACCAGTAGTTGCTTGCGAGGAAGCAACAGGGGTTCCAGCATTCTTACCGCCAGAGGTACTGGAAGGCCAAGCTAGGTCTCCACAGTCGCTTGTTTACAGCGTCGGCGCATTGTTTCATTTCGCTTGCAGCGGCGGACAACCTTACAATGGAGACTCCAAAAGTATATTGGCTCTCGCAAAGAAAGGGGAGGTCGCACCGATTGCGGCCAAGTCCAAGGCTCCCACCGCTGTTGACGATCTTTTGAAAAAATCACTGGCGGCCAACGCTGCCAATCGGCACGCAACGATTCAAGAACTGGCGTCGGGACTTTCGCAAATTGCCAAGATGCCAGCACCAGCCGCTGCGGCTCCGACTCCGGGCGTAGGTAAAGCCACGATGCTCGGAATTCCCGCTGGGGATGTTTTGAAAGCGATGACCGGGCCACAAACGACTCCTCCGGGTAGAGCGGCAACCACGCCGCCTTCTGCGCCACCGCGAAGTGCGTCTCAATCGGGCGCGGCAAAGCCTGCCTATGTGCCACCAGGTGGAGCACCACGGCAAGCAACGGTTCCGCCTTCTGCGCCACCGCGAAGTGCGTCTCAATCGGGAGCAGCAAAGCCAGCCTATGTGCCACCAGGGGGCGCGCCACGGCAAGCGACCATTCCGCCAGCGGTGCCACGACCTTCATCACAGCCGGCAGCGGTGCGCCAGCCAACGGCTCCTCCACCTGCAGCTGAGCCCACTGAAGTTCCGCCAACGCGGAAGCTTACCGCTCCTCGTGCCGACAGTGCTTCCGGCAAAGCCCGAGCGGGTACAGCAGAGGAACAGGCAAAACGTGGGTCGTTCCGAGAAACGCTATGGTTCAAGAAGGGCGAGCTGGATGCGGCGGCGCAAGACAAGGCAGCTAAAGAAGCAGAACGCTCTGGACGTATTGTTCCCGACCGAGCGGATCTTCTTCCAATTGACGATCGCTACAAGGACGACGGCTCTCTGTCGTCGCAAGATAAAAGTAGGTACTCGCTTAAAACTGGCAATACCATTGCTCCGATGGAGCCCGACGAAGGTGAATTTCAGGGGCAAGAATCTAGTCTGATTGGTGAGATGAAAGAGGGACGCAAAAAAATTGTGGTCGCTTTGATAGCGGGACTCCTCTTGCTAGTCTTGCTCATTGGGTACGTTGCTTCTCATAGCAGCAATGAACCTGCCGAACCTGCCAAAGATAAAGCGAAGGTAGAAGCGGCACCGGAAGGTGACAAAACGGACCAAACCAAGACCGATACGAAACCAGCCGAGGTTAAACCAAAGTAACTATCTTTTGGAGCAGGAGAGAGAAATCTTCTGCCCTTTACTTAAGGCCTTTTCAGTCTTCGTCGATGTCAACTTCGACGCTAGACTCGAGCGAGTCAACCATCGCGGTTTGTTCGTCGTCGTCGAACAAACCAGCTTCCGCAACCGTGTCCATATTACGAGAATCCGTGATGGCAGTCATCTCCTCATCGAACTGAGATTGAGGAGTCAATTGTTCTACCATCGGCTGCTCAGCGGAGGCTTCTTCCACTTCATCTACGATGTCCAAAGACTCTTCACCGAGTGTTTGCGCTCTGCCACCCCCGTGGTCTTCCATAATCGTCGCTTGCTCTGCACGTGACGAAGGAGCTTCTATATCGTAGGAGTCGACCTGTTCAAAAGACTCTCCTTCTGGAACTTGCTGAGTCATCACGGTGGCTTCGTCAAAGTCTTCTGCGATCGTTGGTGGCGCTGCAACGCTTGCCGTCTCAGCGATTGTTTGCGGTTCTATTTCGTGCGGCTGCGACAACTCCCCGTGACTGGCGGCAATCTCCTTAGCGCCACTTGTGACATGCAAACCGCGCTCTGTCCGCCATTTTACAAGCGCACTCACCAACTCTTGATAAGGAATCATCCTCTACATTGTATCATTTTCTCTGCGTATGCCAATACTTACAGGCGGTTGTCCTTTTCTTTCAATGACAATCATTTTTGCCTCCAATAGTTGCTGATAGGCTTCCACCATATCGTTGGGCCTAATGATTTTCTTGCCGTTCACTTTCGTGATGGTGTCGCCCGCTTTAAGCTTGAAACGTAGGCTTGTCGGGGAAAAACGGGCGATCTTCCAACCGACAAAACGACGGTTTTCAACTACAGCGACTACTTCCACGTGAGAAAAAAGAAACCCTGGTCCTTTGTTGACGAATGCTTTGAGCGACGCTGCAGAAACATCCGACTGGTCGGTGACTGTAGGCAAGGGGACTACTTCTTCAGTCGAAAGTGGCGTGATTGGTTTCGAGTCCGTAGCATCCAACTCTTTTTCCAAAGACCAAGCTGAGTCCTGTTGCGGAGCAGAGACTGGCGTAGGGGTGCAAGCCGTCGCGAGGGTTAAGCCAAAGAGCAAGGTTCTCATGTCAGGATTGTATCAAAGCTTTAGATTCGGACAAGATTTCGTCTGCTAAGTCGCTCTTAGGTCGCATTCCGTCCAAGACTTTCAGTGCATCTCCCCGGGAGCGAGCCCAGTTGATTGCTAGTTTGTAGTGTTCGTAGATGGTGGTTTGCCTGGACAGTTCGTCAAACAGTTCCCCGTCACGCTTGTCACCCTCTCGTCTAAGTTTTGCCTGCTTTGGAGAAATATCCAAATAGAAGGTTAATCCTGGAGCCGGGATGTGATGGTTGATGGTTTTCACCCAGTCCAGCATTCCATTGTGTCCTTGGTAAGCCAGAGAAGAATGTACCCAACGATCGCAAACCACTACGCCACCGGCGTCCAAATGCGGTTGAATTTTCTCATGCCACTGTGCGGTACGATCTGCAGCAAACATCAATGCCAAAAGTTTTGGATTGTCTACTTTGCCGGAGAGCAGCGACCGTAGTTGTTTGCCGATAGCACCATCAGACGGTTGGGTCAGGGCTAAAACCGCTACGCCCATTTTTTGTAAGTTTGCGACCAACAGTGCACTTTGGGTGGTAGTTCCTGCGCCATCCAGGCCTTCTAAAACGATTACGTTATGCTGTTGCACGTTTTCGAAGCCCAAAAATAGTCAATACAATCGCAAGTAGAGCGCAGCCGATGCCTGCAAACTTTAACAATTCAGAACGCCCGTTTCGCGCGATGGCTTCATTCTCAACAATTGTCGGAGAAATTTTTTGGGCAGCTTGTAGCAGCGGTTGACCATTGCTTCCCGCGGCTCGTGCTTGAGCCAGCCTGAGGTACGCAAGGGACTCATCATCGTTGGTTAGTTTTACCGCAGCAGAGAACGCTCGAACCGCTTCTGGAAACGAGTCGGTCGTCAGCAGAGATTTACCCTCACTCATGAGCTGTTCACCAATACTCAGGGCGTCGCTTGCCTTCCATTTTACGTCTGGGTATTTGGCGGTTAGCTTATAGTATCGTCTGGTGGTGTCGGTACTGTTACCTTCTTTCGCCGCCTTTAAAACTTGTTGGATTTGCCCGTCGTTCTTTTCTTGCCTGATTTTGTCGAAGTAGTCGTAGATTTTTCTCGTTGCTTTTCCCAAGTCGCGAGGTGCTTTCTCAGCAAACAGTTTGCGATAGAGGTTTTTGGTTTCCACTTTGGCTAGGTCTCTTGCGTTGTGCCACAGAGGCATTCTGTCGTCGGTCTTTTTTCCGCCAGTTAGTTTTAATTTCCTTTTAGGAGCTGGCGGTGGTGGTGGCCCTTCCAAGTAGCTAAGCACGATTTTTCTTGCTGTCGCACGTAATTTTGGGTCTTCATCATCGATCAGCGCGTACATGACATGAACGGCTTCTCTGTGACGGTTCTCCCCCAAAACCGCAACTAGCTCGAGCAGAAGGTTGCTGTGGGGCATGGCCGCGTTGACGGCGTTGAAAGGACTTTCGCGGTCGAGCCGTTCCAATTGGTATCTCGCGTATTTTCGCTTCGGTGAGCTTTTACGTTGGTAAGCCGCTCTGAACAACGCAGGAAGCGAATGCGGCGCCATGTGCCTGAGTCTTCGACCGCACTCGTCTCTGTAAATACTTCCGTGCGGAGTAAAACCAAAGTCCAGTATGGCAGTAGCGGCTTCCGTGTTGTTCTTGTGATGCAGCGCTCGGAGGATTGATACAGTGGCGCTCACCTCCGCAAGTCCTTTTCTTTCGCCGAGCTTTTTAAGCGCTTGCAACCAGTCAAACTCGTCTTCCTGTTTGTCGGTTTTCTTTGAAGAAGGAAATTTTCCGTTGTCGTTTGGGACTGAGGCTCCAGCTTGCTGCAGAACCTCTCGGTGAATGGAATCACTTCGTTTGCGTTTTCGCTGGAGAAGCGAGGCGAGCTCTTTGGTAGAACTGTTTCCTAAGTCATCTACCGTCGCGTTGGTGAATTTCCCTTCGGTATCAGAATCCAATGGCCCCGCAATGGCCCCATGGGTGAGTAGAACGGATACGACTAGGATTCGAAAGCTCATGTTTGTCATGCAGGTCTAATGCATAACGGTCTCAGCGGCAAATGATTCCGAGTTGGATTTTGTTTGTGTTGCGAAGTCGCGAAACCTCACTCCTATGCCGCGACAGGCCCCCGGAAGTTCTCCTGTTTGATAGTTGAAGAAGTATTGGTGTTTGACCTCCGCTTTGGCAACGAACTGATCCGTACCATCTAGTGGGAAGTGAATCTCAATCGAGCTGCCTAGTGGCAGTGGTTCGATCATTTCAATCGCCATCCCTCCAGTAGAAAAATTTCGGCATACTCCTGATAAATAACCGAAATCTGAGGAAATGAGTACCGGGAAGGCTTTTTCAAAGCGCATTGCGTATCGACGATTATCCATGTCAATATCTTACAGTTAACTACAATGAAGTCAAATATCCTACATTGTCTCCTTTTGTTTGTGTCAGTTGACTCGATGTGTCACACCTTAGGTCATGAGCGTCCGTAGATTTTTGCCTGCGATGTTGTGGTGGTTGGTGATCGCTGCGGCTTCTTCGATTCCCGCAGGTACCGTTTCTATTGGGTTTTGGGCCAATCACGACAAGTTGGCGCATTTCTTGATCTTCTCTGTTCTTGGATTTTGGCTCTGTCATGGCTTTCTCGGAAAATCATCGATGGCAAAGAGTTTCTTGTTCGCAATGGCACTTGGGCTGGCGGCAGGAGCAGTAGATGAGTTCTATCAGTCGTTTATTCCAGGCAGAGACCCGTCGCGTTGGGATTGGATTGCCGATACCAGTGGCGTCTTTTTTGGTGCATTTTTGAGAAATGCTTTTCATTGGTTTAGTACAGCTGAGAACGTTGATACAAAATGCCAATGACTGGCTTAGTAACATTTCGCGGCAACACTCCCCAAATTCACGAAAACGTCTTTATCGCTCCGACATGCGCAGTGATTGGTGACGTCACCATTGGACCCGAGTCATCGGTTTGGTACAGTACGGTGATTCGCGGGGATGTGATGCCAATTGTCATCGGCAATCGGACATCGATTCAAGACGGGGCAATCGTTCATGTGACCGCAGGTTTTTACAAAACCACAATCGGCGACAGTGTCACGGTGGGGCATCGGGCCATCGTTCACGGTTGCGAAGTTCAAAGCAACACGCTGGTAGGGATGGGGTCCACGCTTCTTGATGGTTGCGTAATCGAAGAGGGGGCCATTGTAGGTGCGGGAGCGGTGGTGACTCCCGGAACGGTCATCCCGAAGGGCATGCTTGCGATTGGGACTCCTGCACGCCCGGTGCGGCCGGTAAACGATAAAGAAAAGCTGCTGTTGAAATATAGTGCGGATCACTATGTCGAGTTGACGCATACCTACATTGCGGAGTCTCTATCCCACCCTGTAAGCTTTGAATAAGCTAAGGCGATAGGCGTCTTAGAGGAGGTGGGGATCTCGAAAATAGCAAAACTCGTAGTGTTTTTTTTGATGGTGTCGGTGTCAGCATCGGCGGGAAAGGCAGCAAGACTTGGAAAGAAACTCAAGAGTGAAGACGCGCGGATTCGATTGTCGGCGGTACTTGCTCTTGGTAACTCTTCAGACAAAGCGGCGCTTCGCTACGTTGCTTCTGCACTCTCGGATTCCGATGCCAAGGTTCGCGCGGCAGCAGCGGCTTCTGCGGAACGCTTGCTGCGACGAAAGCAGTCGAAAAAATTGAAGTCTAAGGTGATCGCTACGCTCAAAAAGATGAGCACGTCGGATCCCGATCGAATGGTTCGTAAACAAGCCAAGGCCGCGATTACGGAAAAACACTTTCCTAAAGGGGGAACGTACATTCATTTGACAAAGATCGCGACCAATAGTTGGCCCCACTACGTCGGTCCCGCAGCAGACCAATCGTTGCGAAAGGCGCTTATTGAAAGTGGGCGAGGACTGTATCCTGATTGGCCAACGGGCAAAGCACCAAGCAAAAAGCAATTGCAAAAGCTCAACGCAAAAGCTTACGCCATTGGTGGCGGGGTGTCTGGATATTCTGCAGAGCCTGGCGGTATTGGCACGGTAATCACCTGCAACCTTTCAATGCACATTGCGACCTATCCTAAGATGTCAATCAAAGCAACAGCAAGTGGCGGAGGAAGCGTCGAAGCTGGCAGTTCCGAGTCGGAAATAAAGCAAGCGTCGATTGAGTGCGTTGAGGCAATCGCAACCCACTTAATGAAAAACAAGTTAATTCCTGGAGTAGGAGTATTAAGTCAATGAGTAGTAACCAACGATCATGGAAAAACATTCTGCTTGATGGCCCAAGCCAACTATTTTTAACACTAGCGATTGTGGCAGCAATCGCAACTCTATTATTTCTACTCGGGCAACAGCTTTGGGGGAACCTTGAGGCAGGGGGCAGTCTGGCCGAGGACGCCTTGGCAAACTGTCCGCAGTTAGTGGATGAAAAGCCAAGTAACGGTCGCGTGAAAATTATGGAGGAAGATAACTCTCTTGATAAACAAGTGAGAGAGATGGCGCTGGCGTGTCATGACAAAAGGGCAAAACAAATCGGTGCACTTACGTCTCATCGCAAACAAACGAAACTGTTTTTAATCGGCGCTTTCATTTTCTCCGTGGTCTTATTCATGGTGATGGGGCTGCGAATGACCCACAAATTAGCAGGGCCTATCTTTAAGATGCGTCTGTACGCCAGTTCCTGGCAAAAACCTCACGCATCAAAAGCGTACTCTCTAAGAAAACACGATCATCTAAAACAGTTTTACGAGTCGTTCAAAGAAGCCCACGAAAGAATCGAAGCCGACAATCAAAAGAGAGTCGCCGTCTTAAAACAGATACAACGTGAAGGCGTGAATTCTCCTTTGGTCACTAAGTATCTTGAGAAACGAGAAGGAGGACCATCATGAAAGATATAAAGCAATTCTTTTTGAAGTACTGGTTGGTACTCAGTGGCGGAATCCTGATCACCGTAGCGCTTTTGTATATCGGGATTTCAAAATACACCGCATTGGTGGAAGGACTTTTGGTCGATGGTGCCAAAGACTACGATGAGGTGTTGGCAGCTTCGATAGCCAGTAGGGTCGGGGAAACTTGGGTGGCGTTGGCCGTTCTGTTGGCAATTGCCTTGGGAATTGCGCTTCTGTTTGTCGTGCTGTTGTATTGGCGCTTTAAGTCGTCGGCCAGCAGGTTAGTAGACAGGTTAAACGAGGTTGCCAAAACAGGAGATACCGAGCCTTCGTCTAAGAGAGCCGTGGGGTTTTGGCGCCGTTTGGACGATGAATTGAACGTAAGTTTAGCGAGTCGCCGTAAGGAATGGACGGCAGTTTTGTCAGAGCTTGATAGTTTGACCGCCACCAATCCTGGGATTAAGACGCTGGTCGAAGATCTAAAACGTTAGACGTGGTACAAGTAAGGGATGCCAATTGGAAGCAAAGTAGCGCTTGGTGACTACTACCTTCGCCTTGGTCTATTTAAAGCCGCTCACGCTACCTATAGTTCCGCGCGAAGAGATACGCCGGATGACGTGGTTCCTCTTCACCGACTTTTGACCTTGGCTGTAGAACGGGGAGACTTGGCGATTGCCAAAGACTTGGCTGGGGAACTTGCTGGGGCTGACCGGAGTGCCATCGGACGGATTGTGGTGGCGGAGGCCTATTTGTTATGCAAAGAGTATTCTGCGGCAGCTCGAGTTGCTCAGTCCGCAGTGGCTTCTGCGGCGTTGACTTCGCTTTGGATTTGTCGAGGACGAGTTATTCAAGCCAAAGTCGCGAAACACCAGGGCGACTACTCTGCAGCGGAAGCTATGGCGAGAGATGGTCTGGGCGAATATTGTGCGTTCGCTACAAAAGCAGCAATGGCTGACGTGGAAAGATCCATCGACGTATTCTTGTCACTTTGCCAACTGTTGGACAAGGAATCGGTAACCGAGCGCGTTTCGGAATTAGACGGACAGAAAAAAGGACTTCTTTTGGGAATGTGGGCGTTCAAAGTAGCGGGTGACTTACGGCTCGGTGAACGTGCGCTGGCGGATAGCGACTGCGGTTTGTCGAAAGTCGTGCTTGCGGAGCATAGATTGTCGCAACGGCCAAGAAGGGATGTTCTGGAGTCCATAGCTAGTGACATGCTGATGTTGGCGGAGAACTGCCAGGGAAAAGCCGCTCCTCTAGCGGCTACGGCGTTGCTTCTTGCGGGAAGTGCCCTTGAGAAATTGCAACGTCCGGAGGAAGCGATTCCCAGACTGCAAGAAGCGTTGGCGATTCGGCCTACTAGCGTGACCGCAGCAGTTAGACTCTCGCTACTGGCGCTCGCTAACCGCGAATTCGAAAAAGCACAACGTGTTGTTGCTGCATCTCTCCGCGCCAATCCTAAAAATGCTGAAGTATGGCGTGTTGCAGCTCGGGTGGCGGCAGTCGACCCCAAAGGCGAAGGAAGTTATCGACTATTCTTTGATTCGGTGGTGCCAGGGGCTGGAAACGCGGCTGTGGTCGCCAAAAGACTAACCGCGGCACAAACGCGACTAGTTCGCTCGGATGTGTTGGAAGGCATTCATGCAAGTGGACATCGTATCAAGAATCAAGTTGGCGTAATTGCTTCTCGATCCAGGCGGCTTCAAAAGTCAAAATCCCTCACGGAGGCTGATGCACTACACGTAAGAGAACTGGTGGAGGATACCTCTTCGCTTTTTGAGGATTGGGGGGAATACCTAAAGTCAGTCCATGTTGGTCCTTTAAAAAACGGAGTGATTTCGTTCGACGAGTTGCTCGCTTCTATTAAAGAGCAAATGGACACTGGTGGGATTGTCTCCATGCGAGTTCCTGACGAACTACCGAAGGTTTCAGGTGACTCAGGTATGCTTCGCGACGCATTTTCAAACCTCATTGGAAATGCGATTGAAGCAGCGAGCGAAGCCGTTTCTCCTTTGGTAACCATCGAGGTTAACGTTTCAAGGCGTGCAGGTGGTGCCATTCTTTCGGTGAAAATCTCTGACAACGGAGGTGGAATTGCCCCCGGGGTATTACCTTTTGTCTTTTCTCCCGGCTTTACGACAAAAGATACGGGGTCTGGAATTGGGTTGGCGGTAGCCGACAGGGTAATTCAGAGTCATGGTGGAACGATATCGCTGGCGAGTGACCCACAGGGAACCGAGTTTGAGGTAGTCTTGCCATGCAAGGGCCAAATGATGTACCGAGGCGTGACTTTTGAAGAAGATGGATTGTGAACAGACAAATCGTAATCGTCGATGACCAAATCGAAGTGCGTCGTCTTTTGTCCTCCATTTTTGAGGCCAAGGGAAATTCAACGAAGTGCTTTGAAAATGGGGACGATGCCATTGCACATGTGACTGCATACTCTCACGATATTGACTTGGTGATTCTGGACTTAGATCTTGGTGCGAACAGCCCCGATGGTCTTGAAGTTTGCAGACAGATTACAGAGCAAGGAAAAGACGTTCCAGTGATCATGCTGACTGGGCACGGAACTACAGAAGATGCCGTAGAAGCATTTAAAGCCGGAGCAATCGATTTCATCACCAAAGATCCTTACATGGAGGACAATATTGACTTGTCCACCAAAAAGGTGGAGCGACTTTGGGCGCACGTTCATGAGCGGCAGAGACTGGAAGGCGAAGTTGCAAGTCTCACCAAGAAACACGAAGAGCTTCAAGCGTCCTTGAATCAACGTTGGAAGATCGTTGGTGACTCCCCGCAGATAAAAGAAACATTAAAGCGAGTACAACTTGTCGCTAGGGTTCCTAGGCCAGTATTAGTTCTCGGAGAACGCGGCACTGGTAAAGAGTTGGTGGCGCGAGCCATTCATAACCTGTCGGACAGAGCAAACAGACCGTACATTACAATTAATTGCGCGGCAGTTGCGGAGTCACTTTTGGAGTCTGAACTTTTTGGGCATGAGGCAGGGGCATTTACTGGTGCTACCTCTCAAAAAGAAGGCAAATTTGAATTGGCAGATGGTGGAACACTTTTTCTCGACGAGATTGGAAACATGTCGATGGATTTCCAAGCCAAAATTCTACGAGTAATTGAGTATCAGCGTTTTGAAAGAGTAGCCGGACGTGAATCTTTGCAAGTTGACGTGCGCGTTATTGCGGCGACTAACGCCGACTTGGAAAAGAATATGAGAGAAGGTTCGTTTCGAGAGGACCTCTACGACCGGTTGGCATTTGAGGTGATTCGACTGCCTGCACTAAGGGAGCGAGTTACGGACGTACCGCTGCTGGCTGAGTACTTTCTTGCAAGGTTTGCAGCCGAAGTGGGACTCTCTGTTACTCACTTTTCTGCGGATGCCATTAAAGTTCTTGTTGGTTACTCTTTCCCGGGAAACGTAAGAGAGTTCAAAAACGTAGTCGAACGCGCTGCGTACAGCGCCGACGGCTCAGAAGTAACGAAGTCTGACGTGCTTCGCGCGCTTCCGCAATCAACAGCGCCGGCAGCAGAGTACCAAGACAACACCGAACTACCATTGGACAAACGCGTAGAGGCTTACGAGAGGTCTCTTTGTTTGCAGTCGCTAGTTAATTCTGGCTTTAACCAAAAAGAAGCTGCGGAAAGCTTAAAAATTACGTATGACCAGTTTAGGCAACGTTACCGGAAATACGATCTGGGCAAGGAAAAGAAGTAATGGGTATTTTTTCAAGAATAAAGAAAACTGTTCAATCTAAAGCAAATGCAGCAGTGGACGCTGCAGTCGATCCAGAAAAAGAAATGGATATGATCATTGCAGAACTTGAAGACCAAAGACAAAAAGCATTAAAGGAACTCGTTAGCTACAAAGCTACGGCAAAAGAGCTCAAAAGTGATATGGAAGCTTGTCAGGTAAAGATTGATGGTTGGGAGAAGAAAGCCATGATCGCGGTAAAGAAGGGGGAGGATGAACTCGCCAAAAAATTTCTTGCGGAACGGACCCGCTGCGAAAAAGAACTTGCAAGTATTAAGGCTGACCGTGATGAAGCGGCCAAGTACGCCATCACCCTAAATGAATCGCGGAAGAAGGTAGAAGTCAGACTTCGAATTTTGAAGTTGAAAAAAGGGACTTTGGTGAATCAAATGAAAGTTGCAAAAGCTGGTGGTGGAAATGCGTTGGGGGTTGACGATGATTTGTTTGATCGCCTGGAAGCTGCTGAAGACGCACTAGACGATGATTTGGCGAAGCTTGAAGCTTCGAAAGAAATCGCAGGAGTACAGGGAGAAGGGGACGTCGAGGATGACTTCGCTGATGAAGAAACCCTAGATACCAGCGGTGTTGAGGATGAATTGCTACTGCTGAAGTCGAAGATGGAGAAAAAAGCTCTCGGAACCGGTGATGACTGATATTGAAGGGATTAAAGGACGCCTAAGCGAACTGAGTTTTGTGGACATTCCATACTTGCTTGAAGGTGATTCAGGCTTGGCGGCAGCGCTTCTTGAGGACCTCGAAGAGGCCTTCGCTCAGGCCCACGAAATCTACCTGCAACTGGTCTCCAAGTTGCCTCCGCGGCCGATCGAATCAGCGGTCAGAACTGGTAGTTTTAAGCACTTAGAGAAGCAAGCCGTGGTACTACGAGAGGTCAGTGAGCTACTAGATTCGGTTCGACCAGCGCTACCAAAGCTGATGGAAATCAAACGAATACTCGGAAAATAGAAGCGAAAAAAAAAATATGTACACTTGATGCTAATTCATTGTATACAGCTGGTGGTCGCTTCAGTGACGTCATGTCACAGTTAAACATTGAAAACGGAAACTCAAATGCAAGAAAATAACGAACATTCAGGACTGCACGACATTCGCGAATTGGCGAGATCAGCTAAGCGTCGGATCGACCGAAAGAATCAAGCGGAGACCAATGCGGAACATGCTCTTCGGGCCAGCGCTTCAGCACTTGACCTCATTGCACTACCAGAAATCGATTCGTTTGAACCTACCGCGAAGCCTAAGCGGCGCTTGGGCCGTGGCACCGCGTCACCAATCGCAGCCAAAGCGACACCTGTTATCGCCAAGCCGGCTGCTGCGATCGAAGCGCCGTTAAAAACTGCAGCGGCTCCTTCCGTGCATATTCCGCAATCGACTGAACTTCACGGTTTTGCGCCAGAGGTAACGGGGGCGCAATCGCCGTCTGGAAAAAGGAAGTGGGCACTTGGAGCGTTCTTGCTAGTGGCAATGAGCGCAGGGGCTGCAGCGTTTCTTTTTGCAGGCAATAAAAAGGAGCAGAGCACTGTCGCCAAGCCAGTAGCAGCTCAGCCAGTAGCGTCTCAGCCCGTGGTAGCCAAGAAGATCGAAGCAAAGAAAGCACCAGCCGTTGTTATCGAGCAACCGGTCAAAGTAGAACTTGAAACTGCCGAGCGAGAAGTGGCAGAACCGGTCGCAACTCCAGCAGAAAAAGTAGAGGTAGCAACCAAACCGGAACCGAAGGTAGAGAAACCTGCTGCAAAGAAGGTGGAGATTGATAAGGCCAGCGTTAAGAAGCCAGAACCTAAGAAGGTGGTAGCAAAGGTTGAAGACAAGAAACCGGAAGTAAAGAAGGAAATCGCAGCCAAAAAGCAAGAGATCAAAAAAGAAGTCAGCAAGCCTAAGCCAGCATCTGACGACATCTCCGCGCTTCTCGATGAAGCGACAGCAGGTGGGGATATCGCCGGTCCTAAAAAAGTAAAAAAGGAAGCGGCCAAGCCAAGCAAAACAAAAATCACGATGACCGACGTACGCAAGCACGTGGGTGGGATCTCTGGAAAAGTAAATGGCTGTTACGCCAGATACAAACAATCTGGAACAGCCAAGATTCGATTTACAGTAGCTCCGTCAGGGAAAGTCACCAAAGCCTACGCCAAGGGGGCGTTTAAGGGGACTGAGACTGGAAAATGCGCTTCGCACCACGTGAAAAAAGTTAAGTTTCCTGCGTTTGCAGGTAGACCACAGAGCTTTACCTATCCATTCTTGCTTCAATGAGCCAAGGCAACTATTTCGAAGACTTTAGTTTAGGACAGAAAATACGACACGCCGTACCACGAACGGTGCATCACGGTGACATCAGTTTGTATATTGCGCTGACCGGGGAAAGGCGAGCTCATTTTTCTAGCGGCGAATTTGCCAAGGGAATAGGGCAACGAGGTGTGGTGGTTCCAGACCTCTTGACTTTCCACATCGTCTTCGGAAAAACGGTACCAGACATTTCATTTAATGCCGTTGCGAACCTAGGTTACGCTGACGTCCAGTTCTTGGCTCCTGTGTACCCCGGTGATACGCTGCGCAGTGAAACAGAAGTGGTCGGGCTCAGGCAAACCTCTTCAGGAAAAAGTGGGATTGTTTACGTAAAGTCAGTTGGCATTAACCAACGAGAAGAAGTAGTACTCTCGTTTTACAGGTGGGTACTCGTTAATAAGAAAAGGTTAGACGTTGAGGTTCCGACTCTCGTTCCGGAGCTTCCAAGCGTCGCCAAGGTTGCCAATGCTGGTTATGACTTCTCGAAATTTGAGTCGTTGCAATGGGCAACCGCTAGTGGCAGGCGTCTTGCTGATTACTCTGAGGGGCAAAGAATTGTTCACGGAGAGGGCATGACGTTAGAAGAGTCGGATCACATGCTAGCGACGCGACTTTATCAGAATACGGCGAAAGTTCACTTCGATGCTCATCAGATGAAAGACTCTCGCTTTGGCAAACGCTTGGTATACGGCGGCCACGTTATTAGTCTTGCCCACTCGCTTGCCTATCGAGGACTGGAGAATGCAATGGTGATGGGAGCGTGGAATGGTGGCAGTCATGCAAACCCCACCTTTGCTGGAGATACTCTCTATGCTCTTTCTGAGGTGGTAGAGACCCAAGAGCTAAGTGACCGTGTCGGTGCTCTTCGGTTGAAGCTGTACGCGATTAAAAACCGTGTTCCTGACCGTTCTCTGGTGGTAAAGCCGAGTGGAAAGTTTGACCCGTCGGTAGTGTTGGAGCTCGACTATTGGAGCCTAATTCCTCGCTAGCCATTTGTAGATTTGCTACGCTAACCCATGGGACTTTTTCGGGGCGTTCTTTTGGTTTTGTTGGTAGTTGGCTGTAAGTCAGAGAAAAAGGTCGTGATACCGGAGTCTGAAGTCGCCTTCGCTGAAAACGCGCAACATGAAACAACGCTTGCCGAGTTTCAAGTGTCGGCTTGTGGTTGCGACTCTGAACACTGTATAGAGCAAGTCGCGGAAGGCTTTCGTACTTACTTAGAAGAGAATGATATTGAAGAGTCGGTAACTGAAAGATTTGAACAAGGGATCAATAAATGCATGGAAACTCAAAAGCGAAATAACTACTTCCTTCCGTTCGACAACTGGGTGAATAGTGCGTGCCTGTGCAAAACAAGAAAGTGCATCATTCAAGTCCAAGAGCAACTGCCTGAGATGCGTAGGCAACTAGAAGAGTTTTCTCCGCCTAGTGAGAAAGACGGGCGAGTGGCAAAGTTGAAGTTGAAACAGGGGGCGGCCTGCATACACAAGACCAGTCAGGTGTTGGCTCAAGATAGCGTTGGTCGCTAGTTTTTTAAATTTTTCATCACGGTAAATAGCTGCGATAAGTCTTGAGTTTTCACTTCTGCTGCATAGGTTAGGTTGGTTCTCCATACCAAAACCGATTCGCTGTTTAGTTTGAAAATATGCAGAGAGATGGTTTCACTAGCAGATGACAGCTCCAGGGTGATGTCGGGAACTGTTTGACTTATGCTTGCAGCTGGACGCACGGACCGAATCAAGGTTAACTGGTTGAGGAGTGCATCCGCTTCTGGGTAATTCTTGCCGTCACTGAATGAAAAACTACCTTCATTCTTTGTCAGTGTCATGGCGTCTTCGCCTCGAGTTATCTTTACGTGACTTACTAGTGCTTTGTCGAACGACAGGTAGTTCGGATCCGCCCAGGAACTGAGCTCCTTTTTGGGAGCAGTTCTTACGCCTGCAAGGGCATAAACCTTCTCTTGATCTTTGAGTCTTCCGCTTCGTAGTCGTCCACTTACTATTTTTCCTAAGAGTAGCGTGTCGCTGTCGGCGCCATCGGACCATGTAATCCTATTTTCAAAATCTTCTTTAGCTGTTCGTAGTTGCTTTCTTCGCTTGGCATCAGACGTGAGAACTCTGTCGATTTTCGCTTTAGAGATCGCTTTCAGCCAATCTTCAATTGAATCATTCGCTGGATAGTCCATGTAGTCTGTCAGTACCCACTGGTCGTCCTTTTTCGCGAAGTTGAGACGGGTCCCATCGGGCCATTCGAATAGGACAGAGCTTGCTTGTTTCATGATGCCTTGCTTGAGGAGCAAAGGACGAGGTTGGTCGCCGACCACTTCCCTCCGATGAATAAGAAAGACCAGTCCCAATTGAAGGAGAAGAAGAATCAGTAATACTTTGTTGCGTGTCATGATGCCTCCTTTTCTTTTGGGGGGGAGAAGCCTTTGAGGTAACTGGTTCTCCACTTGCTTCCAATGACAGCTATTGTAAGTACAACAAGAAACATAAAGAGCAATGCTGCTAGTTTCCACTTTAGATGGTTTTTGGGATCCGTTTTGAGATGTCGCTTGCTCGCAGAGCGGTTCGGTATTTGAAGAATGGAACTGTTGCCTGTCGACAGTTGAAGGATGGCGTCTATGAATTGAATGTTTTCTTCAAACCGAACATTCTTAAACTCGCTTGCCTGATCTAGTTCCCTTGACAAAAAGTACGCTTGGTCAGAGAGAAACGAGGATGAGCCAATCACAATTACGTGCGAATCTTCCGGAGAGGTCTGCAAAAGATTTCGAGACTGGTCGCCCATTTCTGGAGCAACAGATGAGGTGAAGGTACCAGACGTTTTGGAAGCTATAGGCCAATCACCTACCTCTAGATTGGGGGTGCTTGGGCGTGTAGGTTGACCCGCGGTCAAAGGCGGCAGTTTGCCACTGCTACTTGCCCATGATTTAGCGGGAGATTTTACTAGTATTTCGTGGGTTACCCCGGGCTTGTCCAAAAGAGAAATAGGAGATGCCCAATAAAACGTTACACGGTCGAGAGACATGGTGGTGGTATTCGTCTTTAGCTCGCTTTCCAACGAAAGGAATGCCGGAAAGTTTACCTTCGCTTCTCCCGTGTCTCTAGTGATGTAAGTTGCCGCAACACGTTCGTCGTGCAAGATTAACTTTGGCTCAATCGAAACACCCTTTTGTCTAAGCCAGTCCGATAGACCTGACTGCACTGGCTCGCTTACCACTGCCATTTGTTGCAACGCTTCTGTATTCGCCCTAAAGGACGAAGTAAGAATGACTACCGTACCGCCTGTCATAAGGTATTGGTCAATGCTTTCAATCTCTTGAGCCGTTAGTTCTTCAGGTCCCGCAACGATTAGTACACTGGTTCCCATCCGCACGCCTTTGGTGAGGTCGGCATCTTCTACTTGGTAATCTTTTGTCAAATACTGTTTTAATGCTTGGAAAGATTGCCGTTTTTGCGCAGGGGGGCGCATTTGCGGTGGAAGTCTTGGGTCTCCTTGAGGAAGCAACTTGGGGGTAGCCAGTGCAATTACAGGAAGAAAGCCACGTGCGGTATTGGCAAAGGCTGCTTCAACCGCAGCTTCGATTTCTTTCTGGTTAGCGCTTTCCGGTAAGGGAACTAGCGAGCGGTTGCCATCGACGGTGAGTAGCAAGTGAAAATACATGGCTTGTAACTTTCCATCTCGAACTACGGTATAAGGCTCTATCCCTTTTTTTATAATTTCTTTCAACTCTTCTTCGTCTTTGGGGTGGACGGTAGTGGTTGCTAAGTTAGGGTGTTGGGATTTGAGCGATAGCATTGCAGCAGCAGCGGCTTCGGCGGCAGGTCCATCTTTCATTTCCGGAGATTGATAAAAGGTGAGCGACGCGTCTCCGATAACGGAAGTTAGATAGCTTCCCATTGTGTTGAAACTAGAGGTCGCATGCAGAATTCCTCTAGTGATTTGTTTTTCAGCGTTGTTGAGTCTTAACTCTACGTCCCCGACGCCCAGAACTTTGTAGGAGATAAGATCGGCCCAAGAAAGAACCGTCGATTGATCGCCGGTTTCGATTACCAAACCGAAGAATGCTTCTCGCGGACCGGTGCCTGCACTTGTTTTACTTGGAAGAGGAAGAGGATGTATGCCGCTATCCGTAGATAAACGCCGAAGGTCGTCGCTTAAAGTGGGATCTATAATTTTCAAGGAGACGGCTTCGGATCTCGCATCGTATTCTTTGAGAGTGTCGACGAGTTGAAATGCTGGAGCAGAAAGAGTGGGATGTTTGGACAGGAATGCTGTAATCTGCAACGGTTGCTGCAAACTGTCTAACATCTCAAGTGTCGGGTCTGAAAGGGTGAAAAGCTTGTCTTCGGTAAGGTCGATTCGTGCGGAAGCCAGTGGCTGAGTCCAGGCGACGAGTAGTACAACATTTAAGAAGACCAAGGCCAATGCTGTCAAAAGCGAGCGTTTTGATTGTTTCGATACGAGCGAATTGCTCCAACGTTTTTTCTCCAACTGGTAGACGCAAAGGAAAAGGAAGAAGATCGAGATGCCAAGAAAATAGGCAAGGTCGCGTAAGTCGACAACCCCGCGACTGACGCTGGCAGCGCGCTTTGCCACACTTAGATGGCTTAGCTGCATCTTTACTTCCTGCCAAACACTTCCTCCCGTTGCGAAGGTGTCTGGTTCAATTGCGGAAGGAAGCTGAAAAGCCAGACAGGCAGCCACGGTTCCAATCAGCGCAACGATGACGTTGTTAGTGGAAGCCGAAATGGACATGGCGATTGCCAAAAACATTCCGCCCATCAGTAATGCGGCCAGGTAGCCTCCCCAAACCGGTCCCCAGTCGAGATTTCCCATTTGTGAAACCAATACCGGTATTGCCAGAGTCACAAGTAGCCCAAAAGTGATAATTATCAGACCACCCAGAAACTTTCCCTGCACCAGCGAGCGAGTGGAGAGCGGAAGGGTGCGAAGAAGTTCAATCGTTCCCGTCGACTGCTCTTCCGTCCAAAGGCGCATAGAAAGAGCTCCCACTAAGATTGCTAGGGTATAAGGAAGAGACGTAAAGAGGAGGCGGGCCTCGGCAGTGGCATTGCCGAAAAATTCTCCGACCCAGAAAAAGGCGATCGCGGTCGACCACGCAAATACTAGGAGGAATAGTACAGCGGAAGGAGAACGAAAAAAGTTTTGCAGCTCTCTTTTGGCTAAATGCCAGATACTCATGATCGGCCTCCCGCAATAGTTTGGAACACCGACTCCAGTGAGTCTTCTTTAGTGGTTAGTTGACGCAACGAAAGTTCAGATGCGCGACATAGTTCGTATATTTTTTCGCCCAAGTGGCCGCCCTCATGAGAGGAAATTTCTATTTTATAGATGTCAGCACCAAAGGCTTCAATCTTAGCATTTAGCTGCCAACCTTCAATAATGGGGGTAGGGTCGGTCGGAGAACGGATCTCAAGTGAGTACTTTTGGTCTCCAACCGTATGGGTCAACTCTTCTATGGTTCCATCCGCTTTTACCTGACCTTCATCGATGATCAGCACTTTTTGGCAGGTAGCTTCCACTTCACTTAGAATGTGCGTCGATAGAATCACCGTAGATTCTTTTGCGAGTAACTTTATGAGTTCACGAATCTCGACAATCTGGTTAGGGTCTAGTCCGGTGGTCGGTTCATCCAGAATCAGTAACTCTGGACGATGGACAATTGCTTGCGCGATTCCTACTCGTTGTCGAAAGCCTTTCGACAAGTGCCGTATCCGCTTTCTGAAGTGACCCTCGAGGCCCGTGTCTCTTATCGCCCGTTCAATGGCGTTCCCTCGTTCCTTTCGAGCGATGCCTCGCAGCTCAACGACACTCGACAAGTAATTCTCCACAGTCATGTCTAAGTAAAGAGGGACGTGTTCAGGAAGGTAGCCAATCTTTGCTTGACCGGCTTGAGGGTCGATTTCCATATTGCTGCCAAAAACTACCGCCTCTCCCGAATCTGGACTGAGAAATCCACAAATAACTTTCATCAATGTAGTTTTGCCGGCGCCATTGGGGCCGAGAAGTCCGAGGATCTCGCCTTTAGCTACTGAAAACGAAACGTCTTTTAGGGCACGGATCTTTCCATATGATTTTGATACGTTGACGACTTCTACATGCTTCATAAACGACTCTCAAACACAAGAAAATCGTTTTTCGCTGGTGGTTTCAAGAGTAATAAGGATATTTATTCCCCTTTTTACGGCTACGCTAGGACTCAATGAACGCCGTGCAGTTATTGGTAGAGGGACTTGCTCGCTCTACATTGATACGCTTAGCAGACGATCCAAATGCTAGCGAACTCACGCCAGAGATTCTGGTAACAAACGTAGTTCGTCGCTATGAGTTGCGATTGCTTCGTTTTCTAAACGAGTTGCTTACGGACGAACTAACTGAGATTGCCCAAAGTCGAGGGATTGAGTTACAGCCTCATTTTCATTTACGTCAGACAATTTGGCTTTGGGCTCACCGATGCGAAGGCGGCAAGCAGACGTGTCCGCCTGACGTGGTTTCTGGAAAGCTCGTTGTATTTAAGGAGGGACCTGGAACTATGCCCGAATCTGTCGGTTGGCCTAGATCTGTCGCTTCCACTACGGCGCCACGTTGCAGGTTGCCACAAACTGTCGATGAGCTACTAAGCAATGCCACCGCCCTAATCGGGGCCGCATTTCCACCCCAGGGAACGAACAAGGGGGCCTTCGGCATTGCCGTCGCGACGGCTCTAGGGCTGCGGGAGGATAATGCCTCGGAACCCGATTGGATGGGGGAGATCGAAGTTAAAACCATCCCCGTTCGCAAGAAAAACGGACTTTGGACGGTAAAAGAAGATCCAGCAATTACCATGGACTCTGGAAGCCCGTACCACAAACTGCAACGCGTATTGTGGATTGCACGTACTACGGAAGAACCTGCGACGGTGCTTTCGTGGTTTTTGCAGTCTCTTGAGCCCGAGGTCAAACAGCTTGCGGAGCGCTACCTTCACTTAAGACCCAAAGGGGGAGCAGGAACGAATCGATTTGGATGGTATATGCACAAGCGTTTTTTCACAGAATGTGGTTTTTTATACTCGCTCAATGGAAACCCGAAGGATAGATGAATTACGTGTTGTAGGCCCGTTCGGCGCAGGCAAAGTACTAGAAGCAGAGATGCTTCGTATTGCCGCTGCCAAAAAAGTACCACGACCAAGTCGACCGAAAAAGCCGCAGCCCGGGACGTGCGTTTTTCCTTTCGACGCCGAGTTGGCTCAGCATGCAGTGGACTATTGTCGCGTTGCTTCCAGAATTCATCACGACGTGCTTAAAACAAAGGCGGATAGGTTAGAAAAGCTATTCGATGAGTTGGTCGAGGCTGAGATTTTTCAAGTGCTTGGTTGTCCCTTGAGTTTCTCGGTACAAGTTAAAAACGTTGACGATTTCGCGGCTGGAGATCGTCAAGTCGTGGGGACGATCAAAAACGCGATACTAGAAACGGCTGCGAGTAGCGGCAATACTTCAGAAGTTGATCCTTCTAATCCTGATACCGTGGTCAATGCGACCATTTTGGGTGACCAATTGGTAATCAGTAAACTTTTGACCCCTGAAAGTTTGAGTCGACGCGGGTGGAGGCTGGAACGAACCGAAGCTCCAATGCGCGAAAATTTGGCGGCATTGGTCTTGATGGCTTGTCGGTACGATCCTCGAAAAGAAGCGCTCATTGATCCCATGTGCGGTAGCGGAACCCTTCCGATTGAAGCAGGGTTGCTGGCGATAGGAGCGGCCAACCGCAAGTCTTCGGATCAACCGTCTCTTTTTCCAGAAACTAAGCCGACGCTTTGGGCAAGTGATGTGGACAGTAACGCAGTGGCCATCACCCTCAGAAACGCAGAACGCGCAGACGTCGCTATCACGACCCAAACGATTCCTTATCAGGAGCTCACCGACCTTCCAGACGGACTGATTGTTGCCAATCTCCCGTACGGCGAACGGCTGGAACAAGAGGACTTAGATCGCTCAATTATTGAGTTTGAGTCATGGGCGAGATCGCAGAAAAATTGTCGCACTGCCATGATTGTTCCTGGCACTTTTGACCCGTTGCTTTTGCAGGAGCGCCCTCGTATGGACAAGCCTTTGAAAAACGGTAACTTATCAATTCGGCTCCTGCAGCTTCGTTAATAAATATCAACGCAAAATTGCCCCATTTTGACAGCCGGTTCGGCTATAAGTGGTCATGCCTTCAAAGCTGCCTTTTTCTCGCCGACATATTGGTTCTGGGCCCGCACAGCAAGACGCTATGCTTCAAAAGTTAGGCCTACGCAGTCGAAGTGATTTGACTGCCCAAACAATACCACCCGGCATTGTTGCCGATGGTCCTGTCGATGTTGGCGCTGGAATCTCAGAAGCCGAAGTGATTGCGGAGCTTGCCAGCTTGGCAGCTCTGAATGAACAATACGTTTCTTTGATCGGAACTGGGTACTACGGAACGATTACTCCGCCGGTACTTCAACGCAATCTTTTCGAAAATCCTGGATGGTACACTCAATACACGCCTTACCAAGCTGAGATTTCTCAGGGCCGGATGGAAGCCTTGGTGAACTTCCAGACGATGGTCAGTGATCTCACTGGTCTTCCACTAGCAAACGCTTCGCTACTGGACGAAGCTACCGCTGCCGCAGAGGCAATGAATATGTGCTGGGCGATTGCTAAACGCAAACGTGCGATATTTTGGGCTTCATCCAATCTTCATCCTCAAACCATTGCCGTACTAAAAACTCGGGCGGAGCCTTTGCCTATCGATTTACGGGTGGCTCCCGAATCTGAATGGGACATCAACGAAGAATGCTTTGGTGCCCTTGTTCAATACCCAGCGACAGACGGTGGTATCTCTGACTATGGTGCGCTGGCATCGAAAGTTCATGCCAGTGGCGCGTTGTTGGTTTGCGCCACCGATTTGCTCGCCTTAGCGATTCTTAAGTGCCCTGCGAGCTTTGGTGCGGATATTGCGATTGGTTCCAGTCAGCGTTTTGGGGTTCCGATGGGCTATGGGGGACCGCACGCAGCCTTTATTGCGACCCATGAGAAATACCGCCGGCAAATTCCCGGTCGCATCATTGGGGTATCGAAAGATAAAGATGGCGCGGTGGCTTATCGGCTGGCGCTGCAGACGAGGGAGCAGCACATTCGTCGGGACAAGGCGACCAGCAACATTTGTACGGCGCAAGTACTTTTGGCGATAATGGCCGGAGCGTACGCTAGCTATCATGGTCCAGAGGGACTGTTTGATATTGCCAGCACCGTCAGGGAGTATACGATTCGATTGCGTACCGGACTCGTTAAAGCTGGAGTTACAATTAAAACGTCAGGGCCGCTCTTCGACACCATTCGTTTTTCAACGCCGGATAATGACAAGGTTTACAAGAACGGTCAGAATCAACGGATTAATTTTCGCCGGTATGGCAACGGTGACCTTGGCGCTTCTCTTGACGAGACCACCACCAAAGATACCTTGGCCGCTATACTGCAAGTCGTTGGTCTGACGAAGGGGGACGCAATAGAGTGCGCTACTGGCCAATGCGACATTCCAGAGTTGGGGGAGTTGAAACGAACCACCGAGTATTTGACCCATGGAAACTTTCATAGGTACCAAACCGAACATGAAATGCTCCGCTACTTGAGCAGGTTGCAAGCCAAAGATATTTCTCTAACCCACAGCATGATTCCTTTGGGCTCGTGCACCATGAAGCTGAATGCTGCGGCTGAAATGATTCCCGTCAGTGAATCAGGGTTTGGTAACATCCATCCGCATGCGCCATCGGACCAAACCGTTGGTTATCAGAAGCTACTCCAAACGCTCTCTGAACAGCTTGCTACGATTACCGGGTTCACCAAGGTATCGCTTCAGCCCAACGCTGGGGCTCAAGGAGAATACGCCGGACTGCTTGCGATTCGTCGTTATCACCATGCGCGAAATGATGCGGATCGTAAGGTGTGTTTGGTGCCGACCTCTGCTCACGGCACGAATCCCGCCAGTGCGGTGATGGCGGGCTTCTCCGTGGCTGCGGTTAAGTGCGACGATCGCGGCAATATTGATGTTGATGACTTGAAAGTCCAACTAGAGAAGTACGCCGGCACGGTAGGGGCTATCATGATTACCTATCCCTCCACGCACGGGGTTTTTGAAACGGCGATAAAGGAGATTTGTCAGTTGGTTCACGACGCTGGTGGTATGGTCTACCTTGATGGTGCGAATATGAACGCGCAAGTCGGAATTTGTCGGCCGGGTGATTATGGAGCGGACGTTTGCCATCTTAACTTGCACAAAACGTTCTGCATTCCCCACGGAGGTGGTGGCCCAGGGATGGGGCCGATTGGCGTCAATGACAAGCTAGCGCCTTTTTTGCCTGGCGATCCGCTGGGGGGAGAGGGCGTAGTTTCTGCTGCGAAATTTGGAAGCCCAATGATTTTGCCAATTCCCTACGCCTACATTCGCATGATGGGAACCGAAGGTATCAAGGAGGCCACGGAAGTGGCGATTTTGAACGCAAACTATATGAAAAACCGACTTGAATCTCACTACGACGTACTCTACGTAGGAGAATCAGGACGGGTAGCTCATGAGTTCATCTTGGACTGCCGAGGATTTAAAAAGTCTGCAGGAGTGACAGTAGACGACATTGCAAAGCGGCTAATGGATTACGGGTATCACGCACCGACCATGTCATTTCCCGTTGCAGGAACGCTTATGATTGAGCCGACAGAAAGTGAATCACGCGAAGAACTCGACAGGTTCTGCTCGGCAATGATCCAAATCCGCAAAGAGATAGCGAAAGTGGCCTCAGGAGAGTGGTCCCAAGAAGACAACCCCTTGGTCAATGCCCCTCACACCGCCAAAACATTGGTTTCAGCTGATTGGTCCCATTCCTATTCTAGGGAAGAAGCAGTGTTTCCACTACCGTGGGTAGCTTCTCGTAAGTATTGGCCGCCGGTAAGGCGCGTGGACAACGCGTACGGTGACAGAAACTTGTTCTGCAGCTGTCCCCCTCTAGAATCGTACGAAGAGTCCTAAAGTTTTCGATCCCCTGAATAATGGCCAGGCTTCTGAGGTGGGCTGACTCAGTAGAACGAACTAGCGACTAATCAGTGATGAACGGTTGCACAACTTTTACAATTATCAATACGATAATTGCCGCAAAAATGACCGAGCCGCAGACGAATATTCCGACTTTAGCTAGGCCTTGACCCGTGCTCAAGGCTTTCTCTGTCTCACATATTCCGCAAGCTTCCGGGGCAAAATGGGTATTGTAAGCTTCGGGCGTGAGGTAGTCATCAAACTCGTGAACGCGACAATAAACGGACTTGCATTTTCGGCAACCGCAGACTGGCACCCTACTGCACCTAGGCTCGATGCAAAATAGAGGGCTACTGCAGCAGCTGCATCGTTGGTTTTGACTGCAACGACTGCAGGTTGGTTCCAGCTCTCCGCAGGATGTACAGAAGTGCAAGCCATGGCTACTGCAAAAAGCGGATTGACAGAGCCGGCACTGAGCGACCCCTGGCTCCTCACAAGTTCGACACGAAGTAATAACTTCATTAGCTTGTCGGTAGTAGCTCACCGCTTTGCTGTAGCACGCATCTAGGGGGAAACCACTTGCGCTCCCAAAAAAAACGCCCCCTCAAAAAAGGGAGCGTCAATCGTTGATTCGTGAGTTGAATTACCGTGCGTAGTACTCGACGACGAGCTGTACATCAATCAGCAACGGTACGCTTTCCGAGGTCGGAAGTTCTTTGACGACCGCTTTTTTGTTCTCTTTGTCTAAGTTTAGCCAATGAGGAAGCGACAGTGATGGGGCGTCTAAAGAAGCAGCCATTACGGTTAGATCTCGACTTCGCTCGCGAGGCTCGATGCTGTCGTTAGGCTTGACCCGATATGAAGGAATGTTGACGCGCTTGCCGTTCACCAAGAAGTGTCCGTGAGTGACAAGCTGCCTGGCAGCAGGAATCGTCGAAGCAAATCCCGCACGAAACACTACGTTGTCGAGACGTCGTTCTAGGAGTTCCAGAATCTTCTCACCAGTCACCATTTTGCTGCGCTTGGCTTCTTCAACTACGCGACGAAGTTGTCTCTCGGAAACACCATAGTTGAAACGAAGCTTTTGCTTTTCGTTAAGACGAAGCGCGAACTCGGAAGGTCGCCTCCGACGTGCATCTCCGTGTTGTCCTGGCCTCTGTGGCCGACGCTCACGTGATTTATTGGTTAATCCGGGCAACTCGCAATCGAGTGCGCGAACTTTGCGTAATCTTGGTCCTAAATATCTACTCACATTTTTCTCCTACGGAGCGACACGTTTATCAGAAGCAAGCGACTGAGGCTAGTGTAAGTGCAGTGGATCCGGCATTTTTACGTGAATATGGGTCAATCGAGCGTAATATCGCGATCTGATGTGCTAACGTCCGGCGATGTCTAGGCTCACAGGAACTGAACTCGCATCACTTTCCTTGTTTGGCGGTATCGACGAACAGTTGTTAAGTGGCTTGGTAGACGCGTTCTACGTGGGGCCAAGCGAGGGGATACTCTTTGAAAAGGGAGATGATGCGAACGCCTTATACGTACTCAGCGGCGGAGAAATGACGCTGCACAACAAAGAGCACGACGACAGGGTCTTGCGACCGTTGGCTCTTGTAGGCGAAGTAGGAGCTCTCACCGCGAGAAAAAGGACGTGTCAGGCCAAACTCTCCCAAGCGCAAGTTTGGATCTTGGAGAAGTCAGATCTCGATCGTTTCTTGGCAACCAACCGAGAACTCGCCTCGGCAATTAATCGCAATGCGGTGCGACTAATGGCGGATAAAATTGCGCGAGATCAAAGTCGACTGGCAGACATGCGCGGAAATTTGATTAGCACCCAGAAGGTCATGAAGGAACTAAGGCAGTACGTCTTGGCCAGTGAAGATTCGGGCATCAGCGATCGAATCCACGATGAGCTGGGGAGGCTGATAATGCAGAACCGTCGAGTCAACTACAGGGTTCAACCGCCTCGTGCCTTAGCAAGTAGCGCGACGTTCTCTGACTTGGTTGGCACGGTAGTAGAGATATCGAGAACCCACTTGTCGATTTTGGTAGAAAGAGGAGAACTCCCGAAGCCGTCGCAAACCTTATCGGGAGTTTTAAATCTCTCAGGACCGGAGATACCCACGAGTGGTCGGGTACTGCGTACAATCAATCGCAGAGTCGATATTGAACTTGACCCTCTTTTGGAAGTCTACGGCGCGAAGTTAGAAGGTTACTTAACGCAAGTACAAATGCTCGACTACTTAGTTTAGGCCGCTTCGATTTTACGAATTTCGATCTTTCCTTTTGATGGCGCCATCAGGCCATCTCGTTGCTTGGCTGCTCGGTAAGAACCTTGCCAATGCACGTCGTCGAATACGGTTAGTTCGCCTACTACTTCCACCGTGTCTCCGTGTTGGATGGTCGACTCATTCTCGCAGTAGCGACCAACACTTTTTCGATGACGTACGCCGCTTGAAACGTTGGCGCGGTACGGTGAAATCAATAGAAGCGAAGACTCTGTCTGCAAGTAAAACTCACAGATTTGTTCGTCGTGAGTTAAGAGTGTCGTTCTTCCGCGTCGACGTGTCGTTTTTACGTAACGATAGTAGACGCAACTCGTCTTGTTCAGTACTGACATTAGCTGGTCCCTTGCAACAACTCTTCCGCGAACCACAGGAGGGCGCGCCGGCAGGATTCGCCGAGAAAACAACGCCCATAAACGGGCAAACCACCGAATCAGTTGCCACTCCTTGAGTGAAGACTGTGACCAATGGCCCAGAATACGCGCGCCGCCAAACGAGGCGCATCATCGGCGACTTCTAAGAATCGATTGCAAGGAACTTCTAGGATTGCAGTATCCGAAGTACAAACCGCGTTGCCGTCACGAGTCGTCTGATCGAAGAACGAACCAGCGCCAACCCAATGGTCAGTTGTTAATTCTAGTGTTTCGTTTTCGCTATTTACCATCACCGTACCATCTAGAATTAGGTAGGCCGCGTCTGCGCTAGAGTCTCCCGCATAAAGCTGTTGTCCTGTGGTAAGTCGTCTTACTTGACTAATTCCCAACAATTTCCAAGTTTCTGAGCTAGAGAGTGAATGACCAAGCAGAGACTTTTTTACGATTTCGATGACGTCTTGGGCTTGATCGTCATCTCTCGTTCCTACGATTACAGATACGCATGTGATGTTATCGTGTCCGCCACTGTCGTTGGCAATTGCGATGAGTTCATCTGGTACGTTTTCATTGTTGGTAGTCTGCAGCAGTGGGCTAAGTTTTTCTTTCTCGAGATAAGAATAAAGACCATCACTGCACAATAGAAAATGGTCTCCCGCTTCAAGAGAGACTTTCAGCGTGTCCACCAAGACTTTGCTATGGGCCCCCAAAGCTCTTGTTACCGAGCTTCTGAATTCAGAGTAAGGACTTTCATCGAAAGAATCGCGAGTAACTTTTCCCATTCTGATCAGTTCGTTTTGAACCGAGTGGTCTTCGGTCAGTTGGTGAGTGCGTCCCCCACGGAATAGGTAAATACGGCTATCACCGACATGAGCCAAAAATGCCGTGGGTGATTCTTTGGGACCAGCAATGAGTAGTGTCGACGCCGTGGTTCCCATTCCTTTGGTTTCAGGATGGGCCACCTGATGATCGTGAATCATTTGGCAGGCGTGCTCGATAGACTCTCTGAGTAGATTCAATACATCGCGTGGTTCGTTCTCACTAGATGCGAACTTAGCGAGTACTTCAACGTTACGCCGAAGATAATCTTTCACGCTAGTGGTAGCGATTTGACTTGCCACTTCGCCAGCAGCGTGACCACCCATGCCATCTGCCACCATGAACAGTCGCAACTTCGGATCGACCACATAACTATCCTCATTATGGTCTCTCTCTTGCCCAACGTCGGTTGCGGCTGCGAAGCGAAGAAGCATCCCTGTTAGATTATCGCTTTTCGCTTGGTGCGCGTCAATTCACCTGGCGTGATAGTAAGCAGTTATCGTTGCCCGAGTAATCCAGGGCCGTATTCTTCTCTTAGCAACGTCCGAAGCTCGGCATTGCCTTTGGTCCCCTGCAGAAGGCGTGAACCTACCACTATGGAAGGGCTCACGACGATTTTGTGTTGCTTCGCCAGTTTGCGCAATTGTTTGGCAGCTTGCAGGGTGTCCGACGTTTCCTCACATTCGGTAACGTTTTGCGTGGGGCGAGACAGTCTTCCGCGACGAAGACGGTACCGTCTTCGAACGAGTTGATACACATACGATTTTAGATTGCCTGTTTTTTGAGCACAGAACATTTTTTTGACCACATCCTCGTCTTTCCCCTCTGCGGTGGGAGAAATCGAAAGAGCAATATCCAAATCGTTGGAAGCAGAAAGTAAGTCCGATAGTTGATTGAGACACTGACGTTTGCGAAGGTTGCAGAGAAGCGTTACCGGCCAGCGCCCATGGTTGAGTAGCAGTGGCTTGTCGTTCTTGTATTGGGTCAGCTGAATACCTTCGACAGGCTCGGTTGTTTTTCGTTCCGGCTGGTCGTCGACTCGTCCTTTTTTTATCACCACCAAATTGTATTTGGACAGCTTAGACAGATGCCGATCTCCCGAGAAGTCGCTAGAGGACTGGTCTTTTTTGATGAACGAGACGACTCCACGTTTGTTGAACGAGTGGTCTTCAAGTCGACGTCCGCTGTTAAAGTACAGCGCGGGACGGCCCTTGAAATTCTTTGCCATTGCAAACTTAACGTCTCGTGCCACTCTTTTGGAGTGTGTTCCCTGCGTCCAGGATCTCTTTAGTTTGGCAAGCGACATTCCGGCCAACTGCGCCGCCCGCATCGCAATATCTTTTTTGGCTCTACGGCTTCGCATTCTGGCCATGCTTTCGAGAAACTTTTTAAGTTTGCCTTGGGCGTACGCTTCATGAAACGCTTCGACGGCATGATCCCTGCCACGGCTGGATGAAAGTGGGCGATATCGAACGAGAACGTCACCTTGAAAATCGGCGGCGACTTCAGACATTAGCTTCACGTATTGGCCGCGGTCGAGCCTGAACACGTAGTCTATGACCACGGTAGCGCTCCCACTTCCTACATGCGGGTAATCAGGCGCAGATACCGGTTTCGCGACGATTACTTGTGCTGATGCTACGCGCGCCATCACTAAAAGCAGCAATAATGAGCCTCTCATGCATAAACTGTAGCAGAAAGCCTGAAAGATGACAGCCAATCGGACGCGAAGGACCTTTCTCCGCTGGCTGGATTGCGCTAGTTTCCATGGGATGATTGATTACCAACAACCACTTGGTTTTCCGCTGTTTGGCTCCCTTTCCATTGAGCCCTTTGGGATTGTCGCGGCCCTTGCCGTGTTGACCTCAGTCTGGGTGGCACAGAAGCGCTCGGAGCAAATGGGATACGACTACGACTTAGTCCGGCAGTATTCGTTTTGGTACATCGTAGTAGCTGGTTTCATTGGTGCGCACGTTTTCGACACCATCTTCTACCGATGGGACGACTGGATGAAGGATCCACTGTTGATCATCAAAATCCACATGGGAATCTCATCCTTTGGTGGCATTCTTGGGGCCGTAATTGGATATTTTCTCTTCGTGTGGAAACACCAAGTGCCAAAACTTCGTTGGATGGACATGACCGCCATGGCGTTTTTGCCCGGGTTCATGTTAGGGCGACTTTCTTGTACACTGGTGATGGACCATGCAAGTAAAACCGGATTCGAGTTGTCGAACATCACCGACTACCCATTCGTTTTCGAATATTACCGGTTCACATCGGAGACTAGCGCTACAATACAAAAGGTTCAGGTTCTAAATCTAGGATTCTATGAATTCCTGTACCTTGCCATGATGCTAGTAGTTCTCATCGCTTTGTACCTGTGGCGCCGTTGGCCTGACGGTTTCGCTTTGGGATATTTCCTCGTGCTCTACGCGCCCGTCCGCTACTTCATGGAATACTTGAGGCCGGAATCTAGTGATCCACGTCACCTCGGGCTTACGTTCGCGCAGTGGACCGCGATTGCATCGCTCATCATTGGACTTGTGATTTGGTTTTATTCGTTTAAAAGACAAAGGGTAGCTGACTATCCGCCTCGGATTTTCCTCGACAGTGGCGAACCTGCTGCAGAATCTGCTGGTAAGAAGCAATGAACAACATCATCCTTTTATTCTTAACCGTTCCAGTCATCACGGCTTTGATTGGGTGGCTTACCAACTGGGCAGCCGTCAAGATGATTTTTCATCCTGTGAAGTTTATCGGCATCGGTCCTATTGGATGGCAAGCAGTCGTGATCAAGCAAAGCGAAAAGCTAGCGACTGGAATCGCCGAGATGGCCACCGACAACCTTATCACCACGGAAGAACTACTGCAGCGAGTTGATCCGGAGGTCATGAAGGAACGGCTGAAGCCTGTAGTTGACGCACACCTGCCCCGAGTTGCGGAGGAAGTGGGCTCGATTGTCATGCCGGGAGCGTGGCAAGCGTTGCCGGACCAAGTGAAAACGATGGCGCTGGCACAGGTAGATGCGCGGACAGGCTCCATGGGGGCGGACATGCTAGCAATGTTTGCAGAAGAAGCCGACGACCTCATAGATCTGCACCAGTTGGTGATTCGTAACTTGAGTGGCGATAAAGCGATGGTCCTTTCCGAACTCACAAAAAAAATTGGGAAAAATGAGTTTAAGTTCATTGAGTACTACGGCGCTATCTTCGGCTTCGTTATCGGCTTGGCACAAGTAGGTGCCTGGGCAGTAATGCAAACGTGGTGGCTGATGCCCATCGTAGGCTTGATCGTCGGCCTGGTGACTAATTGGCTGGCGATACAAATGATCTTCCGCCCTCAGGAACCGACAAAGTATCTAGGTCTGTTTACGTATCAAGGGTTGTTTCCTAAACGACAGGCAGAGATTGCTGCTGACTACGGAGAGTCGGCCGCCACGGAACTTCTTACGCCTAAAAACTTCATTGATCTGATTTTAGAAGGCAAATCCGGAGAGCGTCTTAAGACTCTTTTTTCTAAAGCGGTGCGGCGCAAGCTTGATGAGGAAGTAGGGCGCCTAGGACCAAACTCGCCACTTGCCGCAGCTGCAAATAAGTCAGATGCAATTGCGACCAGTATTGAAACTAACGTACTCACCATTGCCAAAGAAGCACGGCCACAGATCGAAGACTACCTTGCGGAGGCATTCGATATCGAAACCACGGTGCGAGAGCGTTTGACCTCCATGCCGAAAGACAAATTTGAACGGATACTTCGGGGCGTTTTTGAAGAAGATGAAATTACGCTGATTGTCGTAGGTGGGGTTTTGGGACTGGCGGTAGGTTTCATCCAGGCCGCTGTCGTCTTAGCACTCTAGTCTCTGCGGGCTCGCATTTCGCCTCGCATCGTATCCAACGTTTCAGCAGTTAGGCCATGCAGCAACTGCGGGAAGTTACTATCTTCCAGCTCGTTGTGCGCCGTGTGATTTTGAATAAGAGACCGAAATAGTAGTCGAATCATGTCCGCATCACGTGCTTCAAAGCATTCTTTGGCTTGGTCCCAAAGCGCAGCTTGTCTGGCGTGGTCCCGAACAAGTCCTGCAATTAGGGTGGGGCTGTCGATTCTGGTGAAAAGAGTCTTTTCTTCGTCAGCAACGTGCCGAAGGTAAGGACCTTGAAAGAATTGAATCGTGTCGCCCCATTGCTCCCACGAGTCACGCTTTTTCTCTAGGGAGCGAGCCAGCCTATCGAGGAATTCATGCTGCTTTTCATGTGCAGAAGAAAGCATCTTTAAAGGCCCTTTGTTTTTCCGCCGTTTGTGTCCCATAAGGCAAGGGTAGCGGGATGAGCCAGGTCGCGCTAGCCTGCATCAAGCGTGATCTGTACTTCACGAACTTTTCCTGAGCGCAGCAATCTGAGTCTAACGCTGTCTCCTGGCGAATGCTTATCTAACTCCTTATATAGGTCTTGCCGGTTGTGAATCGGCGCTTCGTTGAATCCTACGATGACGTCTCCTAATCCCCATCGGCGCCCAGGTGTGCTTTGCAGCCCGACTACGCCAGCTTTCGCAGCCGGTCCATCTTTCGTGACCGCAATAATGACAACTCCATCTATTTTGCGCTGCTTTGAGTAAGCTTCAGTTCCGAGCCGTACGCCAATTCTTGGAGGTCCCTTACCGCCGATCAAGTTGGGAATAATACGGTTCACTGTGTCTACTGGAATGGCGAAACCAATTCCGGACCACGACGTTCCCTCTGGATTGTATATCGCAGTATTGACCCCAATCAATCTTCCACTGCTGTCGATGAGCGGACCTCCACTGTTTCCCCTGTTGATCGCAGCATCGGTCTGAATCACGTCGTAGATGGGTCGTCTGGTGACCGACTTTATCTCTCTTCCAAGTGCGCTAATGATTCCTGCGGTAAGCGTTTGATCGAACCCGAAAGGGCTTCCGATTGCAAACACGCCTTGCCCCACTCGAAGATCCAATGATCTCCCGACTGGAATAGGATTTAAGTCTACTGGCGGGTTCTCGATTTTTAGCACGGCGAGGTCTTTTTCCGGTGCGGTAACTGGCAGCACCCGCGCTTTGTAAGTTCTGCTATCCGACAACGTTACTTCTGCGTAGTGAGCACTCTCCACCACGTGAAAGTTGGTGACGATGTGCCCCGTTTTATCCCATACAAATCCAGACCCGGTTCCTTGCGGTACTTCGCCTACTTTAGGATTAAACGCGCTGACTTGTTGGCGTATGCTCGTAATGTGCACCACCGAGGGAGATATTGTTTCGAAAATCTCGGTCGCAGCCTTTTCTTTTGCTGGTAGTGCGGTGCGCTCCACCACATTGCGTTTCACGACCTGTGGTTGAGTCCACGTCTTTTCTACGGACGGTTTTCGCTTGATCACAACGTAGGTTAAAGCCCCAGCAACCAGCAACAAAAGTACGGCCATCCATTTCATCAAAATGGACTGACCTGAAGAAATGCCTGTCTTAGCCATGCCTTAAGCCTACCCAACCGAGGGATGGTGCGCCATGTCAATAACTGTTGATCTGACGCGAGAGCCAAGGTAAACCTTCGAGGTGCTGAATAAAGATCGACTTTTCGCTGAGGGGCGCCGTCGCGCCATCAATACGGTTACCACGGGGATATCTCGAGTGGCGAAGTACCATCCTGCGAATCGGTTATCAAAGCACGGTGTCGGAGTAATAAAGGACGTTCCGTACACGGCATCCAACCACCGCGATCATAAGCTGGACGTCTATTACCCAGAGAACCAGCAAGGGGAGCTTCCGGCGGTACTTCATATTCACGGCGGTGGGTTTCGTATGCTTTCTAAAGACACTCACTGGTTGATGGGCATGATGTTTGCCCGTGCTGGATTTGTTGTATTTAATATTTCGTATCGACTCGCTCCTAAACACCCATATCCAGCTCCCATGCTTGACGTAGCCAGAGCTTACCGTTGGGTAGTAGACAATGGGCATCGATACCAAGCTGATGTTTCAAGACTGGTAGTCGCAGGTGAGTCCGCAGGGGGCAACTTGGTTTGCAGCACGGTTGTTTCGTCTTGTTTTGAGCGCGAGGAAAAGTTTGCGCGTGATATTTTTAAAACCGGCGTAGTCCCCAAAGCCGCAGTTCCTTTCTGCGGCATTCTCGATGTGAGTAACGTTGAGCGTTACGCCAACAAAGGGCACAACGCTTACGTGAAACGAGCTATTTCCGATACGGCCAAAGGTTATCTCGGTGGAAAAGATAGTGCCGAGGCAGAACTCGCGAGTCCTTTGTTAGTGTTTGAATCTTCGGCTCGACCGATACGGCCATTGCCTCCATTTTACATTCCTGTGGGAACCCGGGATCCAATCTTTGACGACTCCGTGCGACTTGGCGCGGCTTTAAAAAAGCGCGGCGTCCCCTCCGTCGTGTCAGAATATACGGGTGAGACGCACGCGTTTCATGCTTTCATTTGGCGTGAAGCCGCAAAGCAATGCTGGCGGGACACACTCCTTTACGTAGAAGACGCTATTTCGTCTCCGCCAGTTCATCATTCGATTTAGTTTTCAGGTGCGCCGGCTTCGACCCACTCTAGAACCTTTAGGTAGTCGGGAGTGGTTGCTGTCCAATTGGTAGGCGGGTGGCCAATACCAAGTCCTGATTGAAGCAGCGGAGCGTTTGAATCTGCAGGAGTAAGAAGATTTCTGGTCGTCAACTCACTATAGGTGAGCCTAAACGTTCCGTTGCCACTGTGACAGCCTCCGCAATCTTGTCCTGTTAAGATCGCTCCGATTTGTGCATCGTAGGTGAGTGGTAGTTCGCCCGCAGCATTGGCAGATTCGATAAGGGTCACAGCGTTAGCAAAAGCATTGCCTTTGGCAGATTGTGGGGTGGGAACACCTTGTTCCAGTACGTTCACTTCGAAGGGGCCCGGTGGAACATTTATGACCACCGCACGAGTTTTTTGACCGTATTGAATCGCTGTTGTTTGATTGGGATCTGCGAGTCCTTGGTTATTAATGAAGTAGACTGTTCCGACAGGAGCTCCATTTTGAAGCAGCGAAACGTTAGCAAGTGGTAGTCCGTCAAGGGTAGCAAGGCCGTTGACCGATTGAAGGTCGATATGCACCGTGCCAAGTGTAGGGTCATCCGTTGTACCTGCGGGGTAAAGATTTTGTTTTACCGCATCGGAGACAATGAACATCGTGGTCAATTGGTTGTCGGCAGCTTCCGTTAGTAGCTCGGCGCTGTAAGTGTCTGCGTAGCCAGTCATAGAGGCTTTCATTTCCAACAAGGTCTGCTGGTCGACAGTGACTTCGTACCTTGCGCCCGTCATCGTAGCGGTAGCCGTAGCGCCAGCACTTACCGCCGCTCCAAGAACGGGTGCGTTAGTCATGACATCCTTCAGTTCTCCATACAGAATCACTTGCGGGACGGCTGGTGCGGCATCTGCGCCTGAGCCTGGTCCGCCCCCGATTCCACCTGGTGCCTGGCCTACGCATCCTGAAAGGAAGAGACCGCAAAGAGCTATACGTCCAAATTTTATCCCCATGATTGTTAATCATAACAAGAATGTTGTTCGTTTTGTTGGTCTTTACGACTATGATTTCATTTTGGTAGGAGAGCGTGGGAACGCGACCCACCCAACAGATGCTTGCTCAAAGTCGCGATGCAATATATAGATCCAAGATGTTAGACCAGAAAGAACTACGTACCGCACTCACCTTTGATGACGTTCTACTACTTCCGGCAGCGAGCGACGTTTTGCCGAGTGATGTGAAGGTTCGCACACGTCTGACCACTGGCATCGAACTAAACATTCCGATTTGCAGCTCCGCCATGGACACGGTTACCGAGGCAAATACAGCGATTCAAATGGCTCGCGAAGGAGGGATTGGCATTGTTCATAAAAACCTTTCCATCGAAATGCAGTCTCGTGAAGTGAGCCAAGTCAAGAAAGCAGAGACCGGCGTGGTGGTCGATCCGATTACGCTAAAACCTAACGAGACCGTGTTAGACGCGCGGAACTTAATGAGGACGTATAGAATCTCAGGTCTTCCCGTGGTCGATGACAACCGTAGGCTGGTCGGGATAATTACAAACAGAGATTTGCGTTTTGAAACAAATACTGCGCAACCCGTTCGTAACTTGATGACCACCAAACTTATCACAGTCAAAGATGGCGTTTCCCCGGAAGAATCCAAAGCCATCCTTCACAAAAATCGTATCGAGAAACTGCTTGTCGTTGATGACGAGGGACTTCTCAAAGGACTTATTACAATTAAGGATATTGAGAAAGCGGCTCAACATCCGACTGCAGTAAAAGACAAACGCGGTCGATTGAGGGTGGGGGCGGCGGTCGGCGTTGGCCCAGACCAAGATGCGCGCATCGATGCTCTTATCCAAGCAGGGGCGGATGTGATCGTCATTGATACGGCGCATGGACATTCGTCCGGGGTTCTTGAGTCGGTACGTTCCATTCGCAAAAATTTTCCCAATGCTCAGCTCATCGCTGGAAATGTAGCTACTGCTTCGGGAACCAAAGCGCTGATTGATGCTGGCGTTAATGCCGTAAAGGTAGGTATTGGCCCTGGCTCCATTTGTACAACTCGTATCGTCGCAGGGGTAGGGGTTCCTCAACTTACCGCGGTCGCAGATGCTGCTAAAGCTGCCGCCGCTTACGACGTACCAATCATATCAGACGGAGGCATCAAACATTCTGGCGACGTTGCAAAGGCAATCGCAGCTGGAGCGGAATGCGTGATGATTGGTTCGTTGTTTGCTGGTACGGATGAGTCACCTGGAGAGGTGGTTCTCTACCAAGGGCGGCGCTACAAACAGTACCGCGGGATGGGGTCCATTGGTGCCATGCGAAGCGGTTCAAGCGATCGGTACTTTCAAGAAGGCAAAAAGAAATTAGTGCCCGAAGGTATCGAAGGTCGGGTTCCTTACCGTGGCCCGCTTCATGACTCTTTATTTCAACTCTTAGGAGGACTGCGGGCTTCAATGGGCTATGTTGGCTGTCGAGACATCAAAGAGATGCGCGAGAAGGCTGGCTTCATTCGCATCTCTCCGCAAGGGCTCAGGGAGAGTCACGTGCACGATGTGATCATTACTAAAGAAGCCCCAAACTACGCCATCCGCTAGTTGCTCCTTTCGCTCGCTAGTATTTCCTGTCGCGGCGTTATGCGAGGCCTAGTGTACGGGAGTACACGTCGGCTTCCTGACTTCGTCAGCTCGCAAGCCTTGCGCTAGAAAATACTAGCGTCGCTCCGTCGTTGATTTGTTCGTCGCGTTTCGCGACACATCTATAGACTATTGATACGCAGTATCGCGAAGAACCCGAATATCGCAAGGACGCCAGCCGGCAGGCAGATGTAGACCGGAAGACCGAGGCCGATTGGCAGGTAACCAAAGATGATGGTGAACCCCGCGGTGGTCAAGGCATAGGGAATTTGTGTTTTGACGTGGGCGACGTGATCGCATCCGCATCCCATGGAAGCCATGATAGTGGTATCGGAAATGGGAGAGCAGTGGTCGCCCATAACTGCGCCACTCATTACTGCTGCGAGCGAGCCGAGCATGATTGCTTCGCTGCCAACGAAACTATCGCCGACGACAATAGCGGCAACTACGGGAAACATGATCCCCATGGTGCCGTACGACGTTCCGGTAGCAAATGCAATGAGTGAGGATGTGAGAAAGACCAGGGTTGGAAGAATCCACGGCGTTGGCGTTAAAGCCCCCGTGACGGTTTGGGCTAGCGCAAGATCCGTTTTACAAATGGAACCGAGGGCCCAGGCAAGTACAAGTATCATGCATGCTTCGAACATGCGGGCAGCTCCTTCCGTCCAACCGTCAAGAGCTTCGCCTAGCGTCATTCTTTTAGAAAAGATGGCGCCACAAAACGCGAAAAGGCTTGCACCAGCAGATGCCCAGAGAAGGGCTTTGTACGGATCTGCGTTACCGAGAATGCCAGTGATGGATGCCCCTGGTTGATAGCCAGTATACAAGAGGGCTCCGGCTAACAGACCTATGAGCACGAAGATGGATGCAAACGTGTAGAGCGCTCCGTCTTTCCATGTCGACTCGGAAGTTTCATTTTCCACTAGTTCCACAGGCTTGGTGGTTTTCATCGGACCAAAGTCGAGACCGGTTTTAGCAATCATGAATACGAAAAAAAGGGTGAAAAAACTATAGAACGTATAAGGAAGCACCGACAAAAACAGCCCGTAACCTCCGCCGTTGGGAATTGCCGAAGTTAGCTCGCTTATTATGAAACCCACCCATGTAGAAGCCACCGCAATGATGGCGACGGGAGCGGCGGTAGAATCGACGATGTAAGCCAGTTTTTCTCGTGAAATTCCGTGGGAGTCGGTGACTGGGCGCATGGTGCTGCCAACAAGAAGGCAGTTGGCATAGTCGTCGAAGAAGACGAGAAGCCCGGAGAAAAATGTGGCGAGCATGCCAGATGTTTTAGAGCGAATTTTTGTAGCGGCGGCGGCAACAAGCGCCCGAGTTCCACCAGTTGCGGAAAGGAGTCCAACGAAGCCACCAATCGTTACGGAGAAAATTAGAATTGCAGCATGATCGGGATCTGCGAGGGATTTGACCAAGTGGGTATCTATGGTTTGTTCGGCTGCTGTCAGGATATTGCCAGAGACCAGCAAGGCCCCACTGTACACTGCCGCAAGTAGCGCCAAGATTGCGCGTTTCGAGAGGACAGCAACCGCTACCGCGACCGCAGGGGGGATAAACGCTAGAATTCCATAATCTGGCTGAGTTGCGGCTGCAAGTGCGTAGCTCGATTCGAACATGCAGCACTCTACCTGGCATCGAGAAAAATCCAACCAATACTTGCAGGAATCAAAGTCACGGGCTGGGCTCGGGGCCAGTCGGTTGTTAAGGTGCGGTGTGAGCCAGTCCACGATAGTTATTCTCGACTTTGGATCCCAATACACACAGCTAATCGCACGAAGAATTAGGGAGTTCGGAGTTTACTCTGAGATTCATCCTCATCATATCTCCGCCAGTGATTTGAGAGCACTTAACCCTACCGGGGTCGTGCTGTCAGGTGGGCCATCGTCTTGTTACGATGAGGGAGCGCCAACCGTGGTAGATGAGGTTTTCGATTTAGGCGTTCCCGTATTAGGAATTTGCTACGGGGCCCAGTTGGTGGCCCTAAAGTTTGGTGGCACGGTTACTAAAGCCGAACGCCGAGAGTACGGGCGGGCGAATATTACAGTTTCTGATCCTAGCTTTTTGTTTGCAGGTTTTCAGAATGGAGAGCGAAGCGAAGTCTGGATGAGTCATGGCGACCATGTAGAAAGTTTGGGGGATGGATTCTCCTACTCTGCGGATTCACCAAACTGCAAGGCGGCAGCGTTTTACTCTAAGGAACGTCAGATTTATTGTTTGCAGTTCCACCCGGAAGTAACCCATTCGAAACGTGGAGTAGAAATTCTTAAAAATTTCGTGTTCCAAATTTGCGGTGCATCTGCCGGTTGGTCGATGGCTTCTTTTATTGATGCTGAGATTGAAAAAATTCGAAAGCAAGTCGGGGAAAACGGGCGCGTCATTTGCGGTTTGTCTGGAGGCGTTGACTCGTCTGTGGCTGCAGCTCTGATTCACCGAGCGATTGGCGATCGTTTGACCTGCATCTTTGTTGATAACGGCCTTTTGCGCCTCGACGAACGCGACTACGTTAGAAAAGCATTTGAAAAACATTCTTCCTTCAACTTAATTGTGGTGGATGCTGAGAAGCGATTTCTCTCTAAGCTGGGTGACAATACCGATCCCGAGAAAAAGAGAAAGATTATTGGCTACGAGTTCGTTGAAGTGTTTGAAGAAGAAGCTCGCAAAATTGAAAACGCGAAGTTTCTCGCTCAGGGAACGTTATATCCTGACGTCATTGAGTCAGTTTCTCTAAAAGGACCTTCGGCGGTAATCAAGTCTCATCACAACGTCGGCGGCCTTCCGGAAAAAATGGAGCTTGAACTTGTAGAACCTCTGCGAGAGTTGTTTAAAGATGAGGTGCGAGTACTGGGGAAAGAGTTAGGTTTGCCGGACGTGCTGGTCAATCGCCAACCATTTCCAGGGCCTGGTCTGGCGGTCCGGTGTTTAGGGCCAATTACCAAAGCAAGGCTGGATACCCTCAGACTTGCCGACAAGATTATCGATGATGAAATTCGAGGCGCGGGACTCTACGATGAAATTTGGCAGTCGTTTGGGGTTCTTTTGCCAGTAAAGACCGTGGGAGTCATGGGAGACCTTCGTACCTACGAAGAAGTTCTCGCGATTCGAGCGGTGTATTCGACTGATGGCATGACTGCGGATTGGGTACCCCTGCCACCAGAGTTACTACAAAAGATGTCATCCCGAATCGTCAATGAGGTGCGGGGCATCAATCGTGTAGTTTACGATATTACTTCTAAACCTCCGGGGACCATAGAGTGGGAATAGTGAAGCTATTTGTCGTAGTTTCTGTGGCACTGGTTTCTCCCGCGTACTCAGAGGTAAATTGGAGTGATGGAACCATCAGCGTAACCAATGCGGTGGCGGCTGATCTCACCGCTCCAAGTGCGAAAGTCGCTCGAATTCGGGCGTGCAGGATTGCTGAAGAGCAAGCCTTTGTCGGCCTAGCCAAAGAAATTAAGCGCATGAAGAAAGCGAAAGGGGTTAGTTTGGACTTTGAGCTACATAAGCAGCATTTGTCGAAAATAGCTCAGATCTCGGCCAAATACTCCTCTGATGGAAGTTGCCAAAAGACCGTGCGAGTTCCGGTAGCGTCCCTTCGAATGTTGGCATTAGGTTCGTCTTCTCAAACTGAAACCGTCGAGCTTCGGGTGCAAGGAGGCAAGAAATACGGCAAACCTCGGTTGGGTCTTAAGTTCAAGGGCTTGCCTGATAGCAGTCACGTATCTGAGGTCTACTGGCGAAGCAAGGTGAAGAAAAGTAAGGCAGAGGGACAGCTCAAGTCGTGGAATAAAAAGGCGGGGGTGGTAGTTATCGGCCTAAAATCTGGAGTAGAAAAGAGTCTTAAAAACAAACGAGTGGTGCTCTATATATACGGGCGTTGAGCGCACACTGGCGATATGTGCTATCACTATCGGGTGTTCTACTTGAGACTGATGGTCGCCATTCTCCTTCTGAGTTGTCCCGCGCTGGCAGAGTCAAAGCGCACCGTAACTGTGGTTGTGCCGGGGTCGGCAACCAAATCTCAAGTGGTAGATAAAGCTGCAGCGTCTGCCGTTGAGTCATTTAGTCGAGACGAGCTTGGCGTTAGCGATTTAGGGCAGATTCGGCAATTGCGAAAGAGAGCGAGAAACTACGTTGCAGGGTATTCAATTCGAAACTCCACTCCAGCTGAGGGCAATGTGGTGCACCGCGTGTTGGTGGTAATCGATGATACAAAGCTGTCTGCTGCGATTCGTGAAACGCAAGGCAGTCAGGTTTCAGCTGCTTTAGGAGATGTAGGATTCATTTTACTCACGGAAGATAAGTCGGTTGATTATTCCGCGACACTAGGCGCTATAAAGGCCGAACTTGCTTCCCGCGGAGTTAGTGCTATCGGCTTGCCTCAGTTGCCCTCTGCTGGAGCTGATAAAGTGGAACTGTTAGCAGCGATGAAAAAGTTGGGCCTGGCTACTTCTTTGGTCGTGCGGGTCGGTCGCGTTATCGAACGTGACGTTCGCGGCACTAAACTGAATGGTGCCGTAGTCATGGTAAGCGGGGAAAGTGTCTCCTCTGGAGGTTCAATGAGTGAGAGTCTCACCGCTGGAGGGTTCGGCGCCACTGCGACGGCCGCGAGTGCGTCTGCAGCCCAAAGCGGAGTCGAGTTACTTGTAAAGCGGCTATTAGGTACTAAATCTCACGTAGGTGGCACAGTAGGTAAGGTGAAACGTGGTGAGATTATCTTGGCGATGGAGTGGCCGAAGGCCCAGAAAATCTTAGACAACAAAGTCGGGGCGACGGTGACGCTGACAAGCATTGTCGCCGGTAACGCGGTGGTAAGACGAAATAGCAATATTGCAATGGAACGTTTGCAGCGAGATTGGAAGCGATTTGGTGTGATGTTGGTAAAAGAAGGAGAAGGCTACCGTGCTTCGCATACTTCTAACTAGTGCGCTTTTATCCATATTGGTGGGGTGCAAGTCTAGGGTTGAAAAACCCAAGGTGCTCCATGGGCTTCTTAAAGTAGAAGCAACCGTGGCAGATGCTGAGGTGTGGCTCAATGAAACCTATGTTGCCGATGTTTCCGAGGTCACTTCAGGCATTCGTTTGGTCGCTCCTAAAGCGTACAGGCTCGAGTTGCGTCACGAAAACTACCATGTCGAGTACAGGCTAATAGAGTTGCTTCCGAACAAAGCGACCGTCGTAAAATTTCAGCCAGCTTTAATGCACTAGCCAATTTTTTTGCGGAACTCGATACGCCTTGGAACTTTATAGGGTGCCAAGTTTTTGGCGCAATGGTCGATGATTTCTTCTTCATCGATTCCGTCTTTGGTTACGACCTGAGCGATGATCATCGGTGTAGCGGTCATGGGGTCGGTAGATGCCTGAGCGTCTGCGGCTTTCACTGTCGGGATCGACTCAAGGCAGGAGATTACTTCGCCTAACGCTACACGTTTTCCTTCTATCTTCACCGTGTCGTCTTCTCGGCCAGTTAGAATGACGTTGCCCGACTTGGTTTTTGCCAAGTCCCCCATTCGCAACCAGTTGTCTTTGTCCGCAAATCCAATACCGATGTCATCATTGGAAGGGACATCGGAGAAAGGGGATACAAAGTCTGCCGACACAGATGGCCCTTTGACCCATAGGCTTCCTTCTTTGGCACCAGTGACTTCGCCGCCTCGCTTGCCTCGCCTTGATATTTCTATTCCTGTCACTGCCTTACCAACACTCGCTGGCATCTTTCCATCAAGATCGATAGAGATAAGTCCCGTTTCCGTGGCGAAATATGCCGACAAAATAGGTGCTTCGTATTTGGTTCGGAAGGTTTCTGCAATTTCAGGATCGATTGAGTGGCCAGAGGTAATCAAGCGCGGATTCTCGACTTTCAGTTTTTTGGCAGTCGGAAGTCTTGCAAGCTCTGAGTAGATGGTAGGAGTTCCGGGAAGTACGTCGATTTTGTGATCACGTACGATTTTTCCCACTCGTTTTGCCGAGGCTTCTTCTTCGAGAAAAAGGGTAGCGCCGGTGCGCAGCGTCGGTAGCAGTCCTAAATCCCAGGCATAGGAATGATACAGAGGCACCGCTGTAAGAATTCTGGATTCTTTCGTAATCTGTAGTGTTTCTATTACAGCGTCGACAGACGCCTCAAGATGAGCGTGAGTGCGTAGAACACCTTTAGGTTCACCGAACGTGTCAGCGGTGAACATAATCATCTCAGGTTTAAGTTTGGTTTTACTCTTCGGCCTGCTAAAAACAGAACAGGTTAGGAGTGTACCTTGAAGTTTTTTTCTAACTTCTGGAATTTCATCTTCTCTAGTTTTGCCATCTCTGACAGAACCAGAAGCTGTGATACTTCCCTCACTACCTCGCGGACGAGTAACTAACGCTCGCAACGGAGCTGCCGCGATCATTAACTCGAGCTCCCGAGTTCCGGTCGTTGGGTCGATAGGGATAATGCACGATTCTATTTTCGACAGCGCCATGGCAAGAACCACGAAGTCCGGGACGTTGCCAAGCATGAGACCAACCCAATCGCCTTTGCTAATCCCCATCGCTTGTAATTCCCGTGCACGACGGTCTACGCGGTGTAAAAATCCCCTCCAAGAAAGGTAATTGTCACGGTAGACAATGGCCTTTCTACTGCCACCGGCTTTTGCTGTGGTTTTAAGCCAGTTGTAGATGCTAGTCACGAAGGAACTCCAAGGGCGCTAACCATATAACAATGTTGGGGTTTATGACAAGTAGGTAATTCAGTGATTGCCAACAAACGGTTTTCCTTGACGGTTTGACGTTAATTTAGTCAAACAGGGGTATGGACAACATGGAGCGAATCGCAAAGTCGACTGAAAAAATTATCGATGCCTTGGAGTCACGCGACCGCTGGATTGGGATTCACTCGTTCACATCGTACCTTCTCTTTTGCGTTCTTCTGGGGGGCGCCTTCTACTTTATCCACCAGAATAAGACCGAGAAATACAAAGAAAGTGACCGCCAACATATCGAAATTCAAGCGGAACTCTCTGGTCGCTTGGCAAATGCCGAAGCGGCTCTGAATGCGCGAGTACTCGGTGAGAAAGAAGCCAAGGAGCTCTACGACCTGTACAACTCGGGAGAGTCTTCCGAGTTTGTTGCCAGGTACACGGCCGGTGAGCATCATCGAAACTCCTTAGAGCGAGCCGTGCTCGCTACTTACGCGGAACGTGCGCAGGCCAAGTCTGCCAAAGATAGCTTCAAAGACGGACAAAAAGCTCTGCGAGCTGGAAATTATCAAAAAGCCCAAATTCTGTTTGGTTTGGCTGCGGAGTCCAACCCTGGGAATCCTCAAGCACATTACAATCACGGCTTTGCCCTCCTAAAGGGCGGGAATCCTCAAGCGGGTATCGTAGCGTTTAACAAGGCACTAAAGTTAGGAATCGAGTCTTCCGGAGTAAAGTCTACTTACTACCAACTTGGGGTCGCCCATGAGGCTACTCAGAACATCACCGAGGCTTCTGCTGCGTATACCCAATTCCTGAAGCGTCATCCCAAAAGTAAGTTGTCGCCCCTTGCGCGGAAGCGTTTGGCTGAGATTGCGCCAGCTGCTCCTTCTGTGAAACGAAAGTGGCGAAAGAGGAAAAGAAAAGCGGTGGTCAACAAGCCTATTCCAGGCGGAGAAAGTTTGGCACTTTGAAGCTTGTTGAGAAACGCTTCGTGTAACTGAGTCCCAGGCCGACGTTAACGCCTGACCTATTGAAGCCAAGGCAAACCTTGTCGACACTGATGCAATCGCCATTTAAGTCGAACAGCTCGTCATCATCTGAGCCCATGTACCAATCCGCAAAAAGGGTAGCTCCAATTTCATGGTCGCCCAATTTAATCCCTGCTCGTACTTCGGGACGTACCGAGACGGTACTCATTGCGCTGAAACTGTTTTGAAAGGACCCCTCAGGAAAGAGGAACGCAATGGCCATCCCAAGCGAAGGGGTGACAATGATGGGGCCGGCTTGAACATGGTAGTAGAGTGATCCACCAATATCCCAAAGGGTCAGAGAATCGAGCAATTTAGGTACGAAGTCGTTATTATCTGCGAACCTAGAGAAGCTGGTGCGGAAGCTAGCTCCCCACTTCGATTCTTCGTCCATGATGAAATCGAGACGTCCGCCAAATTGAATGCCTTCCTTGGCTCCAGAAAAATCTTCTCCAAAGTTTCTGGCAACTCCGCCAGCATGAAGGCCAAATGCCCATTGGTAATTCTCTTTATCAGAGGTTGGTGGAGGAAGTGGAGGCGTATTCTGTGGCGGGGCCGCTGGTGTTGTTGTGTTGGGATTGTATGGTGTGCCGCCGCCACTTGGATCCGTGGGGGCAGGCTCCGTGTCCGTCCCAGGCGCCGTGGCGGGGGGCTGTCCTTGCCCGTTCAGCTTTTCTGCCAACGTTCCTGAAATTTTGGATGCCTTACTTTTTGTCGCGGCTGGTGCATTGGAAGTTTGAACCGCATCGCATTGTGCTTTGGCATCAGCGTACAGGCCTTGGCGATAGTAAATTACGCAAAGGTTAAATCGATAACGGCCATCGGGAACAATCGCTAATGCTTCTTGAAACTTTTCCGCTGCGGCGCGGTAGTCGCCCTTGTTCGCAAAGTCTTTCCCTTCGGCATTAAGGGTTTCCGCCTGTTCGGTGTTGGTTTGGGCAGACGCAAGGAACGAGCAAAGCATAAGTGGGATAAGACACCGAATCATGCTTGGAATATAGCAAGAAGGCTTCTCGCTGGCGATGCTATTTTTGCTTTATCGCCTCGCTTAAAATAAGTCTCGCGGCAGTATGACTTTTCATATGCCACTTTCTCGGATTGGCAAGCAATACCGCGACTGAATACTTGGGGTTGTCAGCTGGAGCAAATCCAACAAACCAAGAGTATTGCCGATAGTCTTTGCCGTAGCGAGATAGCGTTCCTGTTTTTCCACCGGCCGGGATGATTGGCACTCCGCCTTTCGTAAGAAATCCACGACGACCTGTGCCATGAGTCACGACTTTAGTCATCATGCTTTTTACTTGGCTGGCGGTGTCTTCGTCTACGACACGATGGGCTGGCCCTGGCATCGTTTCAAACGGACGCCCTTTTTCATCCATGACACGGTCGATAATCCTCGGACGGTAGTAGACGCCCTTGTTAGCGAAAATGGAGGCAAGCCCTGCTGCGCTGAGAACGGAAATGTTGGTTTTACGAAAGCCCGCACTCACCCTTGCGAACTCCAGCTTTTTCGCTGGAAGTTCTACGGAGCCAAGGGCCACCGGAAGTTCTGTAGTCGAGCGACGACCAAAGCCTAGTCTTTTGGCTGCCCGCGCTAAGCTGGAACGAGTAAGGTGCTTCGCTGCTAACTTTCCAATAATTGCATTTTGCGAATGGATTAGCCCGTGAGCCAAGTCGCTGCAGTGGCGGTCCTTCTGAGGATTGTCCTTGAGGTTGGTGGCAACCACAGAACGGCGTCCCCCGTGATAGCAAACCGGATGGGTTGGGGGGAGTCCAGATTCCAAAAGAGCAGAAACGGTAACCAGTTTGAAAATCGATGCCGCCGGTGCCCAAATGGACAATGCAAGCTCGCGTGCTACTTCGGTGCCCTTGTCAGTGCGTTTGATTCCAGAGATCGCGAGAATTCGGCCATCTCGTCCAAGTAAGACCATGGCACCTTCGCGCGCTTTGCTCTTTTTCAGAATCTGCTCCGCTTTGGCCTGTAGCTTTGGATCGATGGTCAGGTTCGCTTTTCGTCCAAAGCCTACCTCCGCGGTGAAAATTCCTCGTTGTTTTTCGATCGAATCCATCGATACGCTTCCCATAACCTTTTCGCTGGCATGGGGCGTGACAATCTCAGCTTGAGTAACGTTCGAACAGAGGAGAAGGAAAAATAGCCCGCGCATCCGTTCATTGTCGTTCACAATTCGTTCTGCGCAAAGTTTTTGACGTGATAGGGTTTGGTCGTGAGTTCCCTTACCATCTCAATGCCCTCAAAAGAGCCAAGACCAAGAGCTGAGGCCGTTCGTCGCGAATTAGAAGATAGAATTAATAGTGGAACAATAGGTTTCTGTCACTTGGCCGATGGTCAGTGCCTTTCGCAGGTCAAAGCGCGCTTGCAGGCGGCCCCCTCGTCAACAACGCTGGTCGTTGTAGGAATGGGCGGCTCAAGTCTCGGTGCCAGGGCTCTAACAGAGTCTCTTGATGGTGGGATGGTCCGTTATCTAGACAATTCCGACCCAGAAACAATTCTGCGGGAGACTTCCCAGCTGGACTTAAATAAGACACTGTGGAATATCGTTACCAAGTCAGGAAGTACCGTAGAGACGACGGCCATGTTTTGCTGGATTTACGATCGGGTGGTGGCCGCCCTAGGTCCCGAAGAAGCAAAAAAGCGTTTCATCATTACAACGGATCCCGTGCGGGGGCCTCTGAGACAACTCGCCAAGGATGAAAATCTACCCTCGCTGGAGATTCCGTCCAACGTGGGGGGAAGGTTTAGTGTTCTTTCTGCCGTGGGACTGCTTCCCGCTTGTTACGCGAACGTTGATGCTGAAGGGATTCTAGCTGGCGCAAGATCAGTACTGGATAATAAAGAGAAAGCATTAGACTTTGCGGGAGCTTTGTTTCATTCGTTGCAGGGGAGGAACTCGCTGGTTTGGTTTGGATATGGCGATTCTCTGACCGCACTGGGACAGTGGTTTGCACAACTTTGGAGTGAATCTGTTGGCAAGGTGACCCCTGCGGGGGAGGCGGTGGGAGCAGTAGCTATCGCCGCACGGGGGGCTAGCGATCAGCATTCGCAGTTGCAGCTCTACAGTGAGGGGCCGGACGATAAGAGTTATCTTTTTGTTGGGACTAATTTCGCGCGAGATGTTTGCATCCCTCGAAATGGATTGGCCACGCGACTCAATCCAGCTTTAGCGGGAATGCGCATGTCGGAGTTGCTAGCGATTCAGCGAAAGGCTACGAGGGAGTCTCTTAACCAAATCGGACGCCAAACCTTTGAGTTGTTGGTGGAGCGAACTCCTCGGGGATTAGGAGCCGCATTTATGTTCCTTGAGCTTACCGTTGCTTACGCGGGGCTGTTCTATCAGGTCGAGCCATTTAACCAACCAGGGGTCGAACTTTCTAAACAACTGACCCATTCCGGCATCACGGAGGGCGCGGTAAATAAGGAAAGCGATGAAACGTCTTTTACTATTTCTTAGTTTATTTGTTGCTTGCGTGCCCTCACTTCGCGGCAATCAAAGCGCTGGGACGGGTAGTGTAAGTATCGAGAAGCTGAAGTCTGCAGCACCAACGAGTGTCCCCCCCACTACTGAGGCAGACAAATGCACACCCGAGAGCGTTCGCCGCAGCGATACACCTCAGTGGAAGCGGGCCGACAAAGACATCAATGGGGATGGGACTTTGGAGCGAGTCATAGCAGATGTTCGTTTGTGCAAAGATGACAACTGTTATTGGAACGTTATCGGAAGCGGCTGCAAGCTGATTGGAGTGATCGAGGGAAAATACTTGAGTGTAGAGTCTCAGCCCCTAGTGGTTCGGGCGTATTGGATGTTCGCCGGTAGCAATAGAGCGCTGCTGAACAGCTACCATTGGGTTAGCGGCAAATTGATACTTAGAGACGTACAACAATGCGAGAAGTTCGGAACATCGTTTCAATGCGCCCCAGAGAAACGACCATAAGAACGAATTGCTGTCATGTGTCATCTGTAAGTTGTTGAAATTTAATGGTGCATGAAGTTTGCCGATGCCGAATTGTGCCACTATCGCTACTTGTTTCACTAGGATCCGTGGTTAAGATGAGCCATACCAATGACTAATTTTGATTCAGGCACTTCTAAAGATGCCATGGGATACCGAGTGATCGAAGTGACCAACGAAGTAGAGAAACTTCTCGCCGTATTCGATTCAGCGTATGACGCTGCCGAGTACCTTCGGGATGTGCTTCGAACCTCCGAGACTCCGCGAATGCTCTACCTTAAGGACCGCTTCAACCAAGAATTGCTCGGACCGAGCGACCTCGCCGACTTCGCTGCTTAATCCGACCACTTGCTTTGTAAGAGTTTGGTCTGAGTGGCAGATGTCGAGCCAAGTGCTTCGCAATGAGCGAGTTGCTGTTGCTGGAGAGTAAGGATTTGACTTGGCCGGGGTTGACGACTACCAGTAGGATAAGTTTGCTGGACATGATTTGCAGCTGTCAGGCCACACTCACGGCGGACAAATTTGGCCTTGGCACTATTTGGCAATGGCACAAGAGGGCGGACTCCTCAAAGGGCATTCTTGGCATCATAAGACTCAACTCTATATTTAGTAGTGGAACAGGATACTGGGGACCACCCATGCGTTTGCTGGCCCCGGCAGAGATAACGGTCGTAACATTGCTGTCTACCAACTAGTCTGCTCCACTGTTTGGCCGTATCATTTTTCTATGAAGCTATTGTTGATGGGGCTGTTGTTGGTTGCGAGTTGTGGGAAAAGTGATACGGATCTCGTATACTACAAGTTTAAAGAATGCGGACTTGATCAGACGGGAAAGTCAAAGTCGGAATTCAAAAAGGAGTGGGATGCCCAAGATGATATCGCTGCCAAGAAAGCAATAGTTGGTTGTGCTAAGAAGACTTCCTGTGAAGCATTGGAGGAATGCGTTAACGAGTACATCAGAGATACTCTTGTAGAAGCATCAGATAAGCAGCAGAAAAGTGAGTTTCACACTATGCTCACAGGAATAGCTCATGCGGTTGCGTTGTACTATTCGAAAGAGCGTGTTTCAGAAGATGGATTGACGGTGAGGCCAAAGTCGTTGCCGGAGAGTATTCCTCAAGCGCCCAAAGAAGTTTCATGCGACAAAAAACTGTGGGGGAGTGCAGGGGAGGGGCCGCATTGGGATCGTTGGGCTGAGCTAGGGTACAAAATCGATAAGCCATTCTTGGGTCACTATGAGTTAGTTAAGGTAAGTGATACAGAAGCAAAGGTTATTGTTCACTTCGACGTCAACTGCGACGGAAAGATCGGAAGAAAGAGTATCTCCGTTAACGTGGTGGAGGGAATGCCGAGAATAGGGCTGATTGTGACCGAGGAGGATGACTAACTACGTCAGTTTATTGTTCGATCGAATATCAGTTTCTCAAACGTTTCTGGCGCAGGGGCTGTGCCGTGTACTTTTTTAGGGTTGACCGTGAGTTTAAAATAGTACGGCGGACGATGCGGCGGGGCAGGGGCTGGCGAGATTTTTAAGTCGCCTTTCCAGTAGCCGCATCCGCATGCCATCCCGGGAGCGCCAGGACATTCGGTGTAAGATTCGATAAGGGGTTCATCTAAGGATTCTAGCCCCAGTCCACGCGGATGGAGAAAACTGTCATCACTGTTCACAAGAGCAAAAGTCGTGACGTTTCGCATAGACGTGCAGGTTCCACCTCCTATCCAATCGGTGTCCTTCAGTAAATATTGGTAGCCGTTCACTTCGAATACAAACCATTTCACCTAGGAACGGTTCCACCATTTCATAAGTGGGATGCGGTCTGCCATGAGGTAATCAAAGGCATCCATTTCTTTTTCTTCTGGGATTCCCTCCATCTCCCAAAAGGTCACTGGCAGTTTGCTGCCACTGGCAGAATAGAGTTGTATCTTCCCAGTGGAGTCAATTTGACATCACTTACAATGGTATGTCCGGGAAGCGTCCCATTCGTTGGCCAGTTCTTCTCAGAGGCCAGGTCAGAAACAGCCGGGGACTTTGACTCGGTGGTCTGGCGGCAAGCGATAAGACTACACGTCAGCAGCGTGAGATTTGATGGTTTCAACAATCTCCGGGTTGAGAAGGGTAGATACATCGCCAAGTTGGTCTCCTTCACCTGCCGCAATTTTTCGCAGGATTCGTCGCATTATTTTTCCAGAACGCGTTTTCGGAAGAGCAGGGACTACCAGTAGTTTGTCGGGTTTTGCTATTGGGCCAATTTCTTTCACTACAACCTTGTTGATAGCCGCCTTAAATTCTGGGTCGTTTGCCGCGCCGTCTTTACAGATCACGTAAGCAAAGATTCCTTGCCCTTTGATATCATGAGGGTAACCGACGACAGCAGACTCTATCACGGCTTCATGTTCGTTGATTGCATTTTCTACTTCCGCAGTCCCAAGCCGATGCCCCGATACGTTCATTACGTCGTCAACCCGACCCAAAATTCTATAAGCGCCATCTGCGTTACGTCGTGCACCGTCACCGGTGAAGTACATGCCTTTGAAAGCTGAGAAGTACGTCAATTGACATCTCTGATGGTCTCCCCAAGTGGTACGTAACATCGATGGCCAAGGGTGTTTGATACAAAGAAGTCCTTCTGCTTCTCCTGCAGGTTGTTCAATTCCTTCTGCATCCACGAGGCAGGGTTGTATCCCTGGAAGGGGCAGGGTGGCGTAGCTCGGAATGGTGTCGGTAATGCCTGCCAAAGGAGAAATCATTATGCCGCCGGTTTCCGTTTGCCACCAGGTATCAACAATTGGCAGAATCCCTTTTCCAACTTTTTCGGAATACCATTGCCATGCTTCTTCATTGATGGGTTCTCCTACAGACCCCAAGACCTTAAGTGATGAAAGATCGTATTTTTCTACCCATTCGTCGCCGCAAGCCATCAATGCTCGAATTGCGGTTGGAGCCGTATAGAAAATATTGACGTTATGTTTGTCGCAGATTTGCCAAAATCGGCCAGCATCAGGAAAGGTTGGTACGCCTTCGAACATCATGGACGTAGCACCAGCAAGTAATGGTCCGTAGACAATATAAGTGTGTCCGGTAATCCAACCGATGTCGGCGGTGCACCAATAGATGTCTTTTTCTTCGTACTGAAAAACGTTTTTGAATGAGTACTCGGCGTAGACCATATAACCGCCGCAAGTATGTACCACGCCCTTCGGTTTGCCTGTCGAGCCTGAGGTGTAGAGAATGAATAACGGGTCTTCCGAATCCATTGGCTCTGGGGAGCATTGGATCGATTGCCCTTTAATTGCGTCGCTCCACCAAAGATCGCGATCTCCCCATGTTACGTCAAGTCCGGTGTTATTCAACACGATTACTCTCTCAACACTTTTACAACCAAGCTTAAGTGCATCGTCTACAATCGACTTAACAGGGATGTGCTTCTTGCCGCGGTTGTTACCATCGGCTGTTAGAATTACTTTTGCCGTTGCGTCATCTACGCGGGACGCTAAAGCGGAGGCTGAGAAACCAGCGAAGACTACGGAGTGAATTGCGCCTATTCGTGCACAAGCCAACGTAGCAATAGCGAGTTCGACAACCATTGGCATGTAGAGTACGACTCGGTCTCCTTTGCCCACGCCCTGTGCTTTCAAGGCGTTGGCAAACTGACAAACTCTAGAGTGCAGTTCTTTATAGGAAAGCGAAATCGATTCTGCGTTGGGGTCGTTTGCTTCCCATAGGATGGCGGTTTGTTCACCACGACCTTTGAGATGGCGGTCGAGACAATTAACGGTAATGTTGGTTTTACCGCCGATGAACCATTTGACCGAGGGAGTGTCAAACTCCCACTCTACTACCTCTTTGTACTTTTCAAACCATTCAAAAGTGTCGGCTTGTTCCGCCCAGAAGGTTCTGGGACTGGAAACACTTTTTTCGTAGGCTAGTTGGTATTCTTCTTTGGTAGTAATTCGTAGGGTCATTTAGTTTGTCTTAGGTAAGGTGCTTGTATTTATCCAGGTGCCGAACTGGTTTTTTGAGCGCATCCCGTCGGAATGGCTCACCCAGATCTTGGGTTACCATTACTTCTAGTACCGTCATTTTGTCGCTTTTGGCCGCAGTTTGAAGAGCATCGCCGATTTGGTCTGGTGAGTCCACCCTAATCCCTTTGGCGCCCATCGACTCTGCGATATGCGCAAAAGATGGATTGGTCAGATCCGTACCGACGAACCTGTTGGAGTAGAAATCTATTTGATTTCGTTTTTCCGCGCCCCATTGACCGTTGTTAAACACCACTGCGGTCACAGGAATGTTCTCGCGAACCGAGGTGAACGTTTCTAGTAAGCTCATGCACCATGCGCCATCTCCTACGTAAGCAATTGCTGGACGATCTGGAGCCGCCACTTTGGCACCAATAGCTGTGGGGAGCGCGTAACCGCAATTTCCAAAGCTCATTGCAGCGAAGAAGCTGCGGTCGCGGTCAAAGTTCAAGTAGCTATTGGCAACGGAACAAATGTTTCCAATATCGGTAGTTACCATGGCGTTGTCAGGCAGGGCTTTTTCCAGCTCTGCGAGTGCGCGACGAGGATTAATAGGATTGCTTGCCTCTTGCCCCCACTCTGATAATTCCTTTTTCCAGGACGATTGAAGAGCAGACACCTCTTTGAGCCGCGCGTCTTTATTGCCAATACTCGCAGGAGTTGGCCCAGCTTTCACTTGCTCCAGAAGCGCCACCGAAGCTGCCTTGGCATCTCCGCAAACGGCTACGTCGATTTGATTCACGAGCCCGAGCATTCTGTGGTTGGTATCAACTTGAATGATTTTGGCATTCTTCGGCCAGTACTCGATCCCATGTTGCGGCAACGTTCCGAATGGGCCAAGGCGGGTTCCCATCGCAAGCACGACGTCGGCTTTGGAAATGACGTGCATTGCAGCCTTAGAACCCTGATAGCCTAGCGGGCCACAAGACAACGGATGCGACTTTGGAAACGAGTCGTTGTGAAGGTAGCTATTGACCACGGGGGCCTGCAGGTATTCGGCAAGCTCCGTGACTTCAGCTAAAGCCCCGCTCATCACGACGCCCCCACCGGATACAATCACTGGGAATTTTGCCGTTGCGAGAAGTTTAGCCGCATCTTTAAGACTTTGAGGACCACCACCAGCTCGTTCGATAGAAACCGGTCGCGGAATGGTAACGTCGACATCTCCGTAGAACATGTCTCGTGGGATATTAACCTGGGTCGGTCCGCGTTCCGAAAGTGCGATTTCGAAAGCTCGATTGGTCAACTCCGACATTCGTTGGGGGCTGTTAACGTGAGCTTGATACTTGGTGATTTGGGAGAAGATAGGAAGCTGGTCTGTCTCTTGAAAACCACCAAGCCCCATGCCATTACTTCCGGCCTGAGGGGTGATGGCAACGACGGGAGAGTGCGCCCAGTACGCGGCAGCAATCGCCGTGACAAAGTTGGTCACTCCTGGACCATTTTGCCCGATGCATACGCCGTGTCGGCCACTGGCTCGAGCGTATCCGTCGGCCATGTGCGCGGCGCCTTGTTCGTGAGCTACCGATATAAATCTGATCCCAGCGGCTGGAAACAAATCAAGCGCGTCCATAAACGCAGATCCAACAATGCCGAATACGTCAGTCACGCCATGGGCAACCAACGTCTCAACGAAAGCCTCACTAGATGTCATTCGAGTCATGGACCGCAGTGTACACGGAATCTTACTCCCATCAAGACGCTGGCATGGCGTTTGCAAAATAAATCGTCGAGTTACCGCGTCAGAATGAAGTTGGGATTATCGATGACGGTCGAGCTCTGAACGTTGTTGTAAACGGCAACGATTCCGAGCTTTGGGGAGGCTATCAGAGTATCTTTTTCAACTGCAAAAGATTTACACATTCCGCACCGTCCGCCGTTGGGTTGTCGATAAAGCGCCCATTGCCCCGTTGCTACGTTTAAGCGGTAGACCCCATTGTTCTGACGATAAAGTTCGTTTCTGTTTCGGTAGTATGGATTTACCTTTCCAGTGAAGGCGACGATTCGTGAGTCTTTGCCACGAGAGAAAAGAAAGTCACCGGTTAGTTCGGTGGGGCCCTGCAGCCAAACGTTTGGCGGTGCGGGGAACTCCGCTTCGAATTGCCAAACCGCGCCCCTTTTTCGCAGTAGCTGTACGAAAGTTTTATGCTTGTTGGTGACCGTTACGGCGATTGTACTTTGGTTGCGAGCAACGTAACCAACTCGGCCATGTTTCGTTTTTTCGTATGTTGCAACTGGTAGGGATATCGGGTGGGGTTCGGCACCGATCCAAACTGATGCGTCCCTTGAAAAAAGGGCGGTGGTGTCGCCATGGTTGAGAATCGCACTCACAGTTAACTGATTGTCAGCGGTCAGGTCTACGGCTCGCCCAAACTGCAGACCTTCTTGTTCCAAGTCCTCAGGTGGATGGGTGGTGTACAGTAGATTGGGGGATGACATTTCGCTGCAGCTTTGGTGGGGGGGGTGTAGCTTGAATACGGCCACGCTACCTACGTGCTTATTCTTTCCATCCCTGCTGGGACTCAGCGGTATTCCAATCGCCAACAATTGATCGGAGAGTGCTAGATCGTGTCCAAACCAACCTTCGCGGCTTAGGTTTTCCAAAAGCTTCCAGTCGGACTCTGTGTTGCGGCAATAGAGGGAGACTTCTCCTTTCGCGAAGTCCCCCACCGCTATCAATTTTTCGTTGGGAGAGATAGCGAGGTTCAGATCAAATGGCTTCGCTTCATGAGCTTGATACAAAACTCTTTGCAAGACCCATCGATGGTCCTCCTTGGAGAAAATCTCAATTCCATTATCTCCAGCGATTGCGAGGGTTTGGCCAGATATAGCCATGGTTTTGCCGAAGCGAGGGTTGATGCTTTTGATAGGTTTCGCCGTTGGGTAGGTCGGCGTTTCAGGTTGGAACTTTCCGCAAGCCGTCCATACGACCCAAATCACCACCATAGATTTCATCCACAAAACGTAGCTGCTGTGCACCGGCGGCGCAATGTTACAGAATGACATCGACTGACATTCGGAATCTAATCGGGGTGCTTGTGTCGCAGGCTTGAGGTACAATCTGCGGGAAATGACCACGGATACCATCCGACAGAACACGGTGATTACGGCGATTAGCAAAATCACTGACCGAACCAAAGCAGCGAACGCATGCCTTGTGGTCATTTACGGAAGAGACTTGGGAAAAAAGTTTACGCTAAAACAAGCTGTGATTTCGATTGGTCGCTCTACCAAGTCGGATATCCAAGTGGAACAAGACGCGGTTTCTCGCAATCATTGCAAGATCACCAACGATGGAAAACAAGTAATCATTTCTGATTTGGGCTCCACCAATGGCACGTACGTCAACGATGAGTTGATCTCCAAGCTGGAACTCGCCGATGGCGACTTCATTAAAGTTGGTCGAATGATTTTCAAGTATCTCGCGAGCGATAACATCGAAAGCGCCTATCACGAGGAAATTTATCGTTTGACAACGATGGATGGACTTACGCAAATTTACAACCGTCGTTACTTAACCGAACAGCTCAATCGAGAGCTGGGACGGGCACTGCGTTACCGACGCGATCTTTCGGTGATTATTTTCGACATCGATCACTTTAAAGGTATCAACGACACGCACGGCCATCTTGCCGGCGATTACGTACTCAAACAGTTAGCAACCGTGGTTCGGTCCAAGATAAGGCGGGAAGACGTATTTGCTCGCTATGGCGGCGAAGAGTTTTGCGTGCTTTTACCTGAGGCAGACCGAGGGCATGCCTCGCAATTCGCAGAGAAAATTCGTAAACTTACGGAGAGCACGACCTTCCAGTTTGAAGGAGAGTCCATTAGGGTCACGGTGTCTCTAGGGGTGGCGGCGCTGGATCACTCGAGAAAGATTACGCCGTCAGAGTTTCTGCAGAGAGCAGATGAACTGCTCTACGAGGCGAAACGCAATGGACGCAATTGCGTAATGGGATAGCGTCATTGCCGCATGCTACGCTAGGGAGTGGCTGAGGGCTCTATTCAACTTTTATCCGATTCCGTAATCGATCAGATTGCGGCAGGCGAGGTTGTAGAACGACCCGCAAGTATCGTTAAGGAGTTGGTTGAGAATGCGTTGGACGCTAAATCTACTTACGTTTCTGTAGAGTTAGTTGATGGTGGGAAAACGCTCATACGAGTGGCGGACAACGGACACGGAATCGCTAAGGGCGACCTCCCTCTTTCGATTCGTCGTCATGCCACTTCAAAGTTGACGACCGCAAGTGAGTTGGTTGGAATTCGCTCTCATGGCTTTCGCGGAGAGGCGCTGGCTTCTATCGCTTCGGTGGCTGACTTGTCTATCACCACAAGAACAACTGGTGATGACGAGGCCACGAAGATGCGCATCGAAGGCGGGCAACCGCACTTTGAGCCCGTCGCAGCTCCGGTGGGGACGGTGGTCGAAGTTGCCAATTTGTTCGAAAGCACTCCTGTTCGAAAGAAGTTTCTCAAGTCGCAAGGGACAGAAGTAAGTCATATCTCCGCTGCCTTAACCCGACTGTCGTTGGGCCACCCTCACGTTCATCTCAAGGTGATAAGTCAGGGACGAGTACTTCTCGAGACTCCTAGGCACGAAAGTTCTAGCGATAGAGTACGTTCGGCACTAAAGGCAAAAGAAGAAGCAACGATGGTGCGAGGCGAGGAAAGTGGTGTTTCTGTGCTGGCGCACCTCTATCCGCCCGGTGCGGCTACGGGGAACTCTTCGTCCATTCATTTGCTGATAAACGGAAGAGGCATTCGCGATCGCAATCTGACTCACTCTGTTCGGTTGGCCTACGGCGATACTTTGCCAAAGGGGCGCTACCCTTTGGCAGTAGTTTACATTGATATGCCTGGCGACGAAGTAGATATTAATGTTCACCCTCAAAAGACTGAAGTTCGATTCGTCGATCCTCAGAGAGTGGCGGCGGCGGTTCGTCGGACGATTCGGCGTGGAATAGTGAAAGCGGAGTGGCATGCAAGTCATGGCACATCAACGTACGTGAATGCAGTTACTCGCTCTTCTGTGGTGGCCGCTCAACAACGGCTGCAAAAAGCGTCTCCCGAAAGAGCTCCGCTGCAGTCCACTCAGCATGCGCAATCCACTTCACGGACTTTGGCTTCGGCGTACTCCACGCCGAGCTTTCAAAGAAAGTCATTATGGGAACCAAGGCCTCCGTCTACCTCGAGTCTTGCGCAGTCTACAGTTGCCTGGGAACAACAAAAGGACTCGACGAAGAGTCTTCCCGCCCCTCAGAGGTTGCCACGACCAAGTCGTGGACTCCGCTATATCGGCATTGCCAACAGTCAGTTGTTGGTATGCGAGTCTGCTAGCGAATTGGTGTTGCTTTCAATCGCTAAAGTCAGACGCCTTGTGTGCTTAGCGCAGGTTGAGTCGGCTACGCCTCAAAAACTTTTGATCCCTGAGAAGTGCAGGTCTCCTCTTCCTAAAGAAACGTTCGCAAAATTTGGAATCGTTGTAGATGACGACTTCATCGTAGCGACTCCGCCTGGACTCTCTATCTCTGAAGAACTTGCAAACGTGCAGAGCCTTGAAAAGCTGGAGCGCTGCGTATTGATGCAGCTGGCACAGTCCGGGGTGGTTTCTGACAGTGAAGCGAAGGACCTGGTCGGGCATGTGAATTCGCTCGCAGATACCTCTGACGTGATGGTTTCTTGGCCATACGACCAAATTGCCTTCTAGGAGCTACGGTTGCGCTTCTGGAAATTTGTTGTAGAAATCAACGAAGATAGCATCTCGATCTACGTCGATGGCTTCAATGATTCGCCGTCCTGAACCCTCAGTCCATGTTTTATCTGTTGCGACTTTGATTGGCGCAACGGTCTGGGTTTCAAACCATTCTGTTGGGTTAATAAGATACCCTACTGTGATCATGTCCCAAATGACCTTAGACTTGCCGAAGTGGTTTCCATCAAGTGGTGCATCTTCGTAAATTTCATAGAGAAAATCTCCCACTTCGCCTCTGTTGAATAAACGCTCTTCTATTTCTGGAAGTGAAACTCGCAGCTTTTCACCAACGAAATACCCGGGCAGGTAGTGAATCGTTGCCTGACTTTCGAAAACGACATTGGCAGATTTTACGTCTTGAACCAAATTGAAAGAAGCATTCGGTTTCGGCCAAAAAGAGGGGTAGGCCGACGTCCAGATGATGGTCAAGTTGGAAGCTATTTCGGGGTTGGAAGTGATAGCCGCCGCCACATTGGTAAGCGCTCCTGTTGCCACAACTACTAAAGGGTTTTCTGCTGCGAGTGCGACCAGATTCTCGGAGGCCATTGAAGGCTCCTCTGGGGAAAAACTAGTGGCCCCTCGGTGAATACCTGAAGTCGGGGTGATTCCTAAAAGCGTTGCCATTTCGCCCGCTCTTTCGAAGGCGAGTTCCATTCCCTCTCCAGGAAGTTTTTCTGGAATGAAGTCGAGGTCCAAACCTAGATCGGTGAGCGTTTTTTCTAGAGTCCTAAGTTGCAGTGGGGGAACGGCTCCGTTGACTACAAGTTCGGTACTTAGACTGTAAGGAGCCGCGTGAATCGCTTCTACTTTTATCCTTTCAGGGGAAAGGGCTGCATAGGCTAGGGCAAACTCGTCGTCTATCTCATTGGTCAGATCCATATCGAAAACCACTGACAGAAGGCCTTGTGGAATTGGTGTGGGGGGCTCCAAGGACGGTTCTGAGCTTTGGCACGAAGCGAGGACGAAAACGGTAATTAACCATCGCATAATGGTGGGATAGCACAGACCTTGATAGATAACCCGCTTCAACCCGTCCGTCGATGTATCCCGGTTGTTACGATCTCGACGGTTGTTTTCTCTTAATGTAATTCGTGCTATTTCGGGGCTGTGCTACTTGTGATTTGTGGCCCGACAGGGTCGGGGAAGTCAGCTTTGGCTATGCAAATCGCGAAGTCAGTGGGGGGACAGATAGTCAGTGCTGATTCGCAGCAAGTCTACCGTGGGATGAATATTGGCACTGGTAAAGTCTCACTCGAGGAAAGAATGGGGGTAATCCATCACCTAATCGATGTGGTGGAGCCTGAAGAAGAAATGACGGCGGCCAAGTACGCTGACTTAGCGAGGCCCATTGTGGACCGCGCTGCCACTCCTGTCGTTATTGCCGGGGGGACAATGCTCTACATAAGAGCGTTATTGTATGGCGTCGCCGATGGCCCGCCCGCGGATGAAAGTCTGCGAAAGAAACTTGAGGTTTGGGCAAATGACAACGGCTTGCCGGCACTGCATAAAAAACTTCAAGTAGTCGATCCCAAAGCAGCTCAAAAGATTCACGCCACCGATCTTAGAAGAATGGTTCGTGCATTAGAGGTTTTTGAGCTTACTGGGCAGCGGCTAAGCGAACTGCAAAAGCGGCATGACTTCTCAAAACTGACGCCCAGGTGGCCTTATCGACAAATTGCGTTGGCACCGAATCGTGAGGTGCTTTATCCCAAGATCAACCAGCGGGTAAACGACATGATGTCCGACGGACTATTAGACGAAGTTAAGGGATTAGCATCTCGAGGACTGTCTCCAGCCGACCACCGCTCTCAGCGAGCGATCGGCTATAATGAAATTCATCAACATCTTTCCGGTGAATTGGAGCTAGAAACCGCGGTTTCCTTGATCAAGAGAAATTCACGACGTTACGCGCGTAGACAGGTGAGCTGGTATCGTGCAGACTCGCGGACTGAGTGGTTTGAAACAGCGGTTGATATCGACGTTGAGGCAGTTTCAAATTACTTAACAGGAAAGAGTGATGAAACAAGTTTTGGATCTAACGGATCGAGAGATTCTCGATTTTGAGCGCCCAGTAATTGAGCTCTTGCGTACCATTGAAGAACTGAGGGATGCCAGCGCCGATGGTTCGATGAACTCATCGACGGAGTCGCTCCACAAACAAGTAGCGAAGTTACAAACGGAGATTTTTTCGAATTTAACACCTCATCAGAAAGTCCAGCTGTCAAGGCATCCTTTGCGACCGTACTCTATGGATTACATCTCTGCGCTATTCGACGAATTCGAAGAGTTACGAGGAGACCGATCGTTTGCTGATGACCCTGCGATTGTCGGAGGTATGGCAAGATTTGCAGGACGAGAAGTGCTGGTGATCGGCCATCAAAAAGGAAGAAATACCAAAGAGAACGTGCGGCGGAACTTTGGGATGGCCAGACCCGAGGGATATCGTAAGGCCACCAGGCTTTATCGATTGGCCTCCCGCTTTCGCAGGCCCATCATTAGCCTCATCGATACGCCTGGAGCGTACCCGGGAATTGGTGCTGAAGAACGAGGTCAAGCTGAAGCAATTGCGAAGTCGCTGCAAGTTATGTTTTCCGTTAAGACGCCAATCGTCTCGGTGATCATAGGAGAAGGAGGCTCGGGGGGAGCACTTGCCCTTGGAGTTTGTGACAGGTTGATGATGCTCGAGTACGCTACTTACTCAGTGATTTCACCAGAAGGTTGCGCGGCGATACTCTGGCGTGATCCGGCCGAGTCACCTGAAGCCGCCAAACAACTACGTATTTCATCCGAAGATGTGCTTAAGCTCGGAGTCTGCGAGGAGATAATTCGCGAGTCTGCAGGGGGGGCCCATCGCGATCCGCACACTACAGCTAGAAATCTTGGAATCGCTATTCGTGATTCTTTGGAGGAGCTCTGCGAGTTATCTGAGGCTGAATTGATGGCTCACCGCTACGATCGGCATCGGAAACTGGGGTCGTATCAGGAGTAATCTTGGACAAGTACCTGAGTGCAAAGAATAAGCACGTCAGTGACCAAACCATCCATACGCCAGCCCAGAGTTTGGGCGTTCCGAATGTCGCATCTGCCATGAGGTGAGCGTCGGATTTAATTATCTCCAATCCGTTCACCACCATGTGACTACGAAACAGTACTCTGATGTCCAAAAGTGCATTAATGCAGCACTGAACACCGACAAGAGTAAGAAAAAAAGACGCCGTTGTTTTGCTACGAGGAATTGCGATTACTAGGAAGAATGCACCGCCAATTGCGGTTGCGACCTTGCCAAAATGATTGTCGATAGCCAGCAATGCCGAAAGGCCCATGGTTATTGCGACAACGACAGCTGCGCGACGTGCGCTTTCCTTGGTGCGCGATTGCATCAGCAAGTAGCATCCAAATAGAGGCGTCCCCATGTACCCGGCGCTAGATATCAGTGCTTGACCGCTGCTGTTGACGCCGTGCGTTTGAAAAGCCAAACCAGCAGTGTCAGGGAAAATCTCCATGTGGCTAAAACCGGCGCCGGTCGCGATCATCACCAGTGCATGTGAGCCTTCATGAATCCAAGTAGCAAGAAGTTTAAATGGATAGACTACTTTTCCATCAAACGGCCAATGCCAAAATAGAAGTGAAAAAATTACAGACCAAGCAATGATCCGTCTGTTCTCAGCGGTCAACATTGGGCCCTCTTGCGCCAAAGAACATTGCAGCGATTGTGACGATGCAAAAACTCACGATTAGACCGCAGAGGGTTCCGACCACCAACACGGGGACCCACGCTACAAGTTCGCTGCTGAGCATTGAGAGTGAGGTGGCGACCAGTCCCGAACTGATAAACCCAATCAGGCCGCCAGCTGTAAATGCGGTTTTTCTCGAACGCTTTGCGCCTTTGAAGTAGGCGAGGCGCATCACGTGCACGGTGACTATCGCAAAGGAAAATAACGACGGAAAAGCGGCGAAAATGAGTGCATTGGTGAGTATTTCACTAAAACGGAGGTCCCCGGAAGTCGCAAAGCTCACCAGCCAAAGCCCGCAGGCCAAAAGAGGAAGGAAGATGACGTACCCAAGCAAAATTCCCAGGATAAGTGTCCGAAATCCCAAGAAATGCTTCGAGCTTTGTGGGTTTTCATTTGGGTAAATTTGAGTCATAATTGATAGTCGCGGGGGAAGATCAGTTCCCGTAATAGCGTAACATTACACAGCAACCTTACTCTGAAAGTAACGATCATGGAAAGACCCTACGGAAACGCACGCTTCGCCCTTACGCTCGACAATAGTGGTTCGACCCAATCTGTTGCGCTGGTTAGGAGTATCTCCGGGGGAGAACCTGAGAGAGACGCAGTACAGCATACGATTAACCAACAATCGGACAATGTCACGTCACGGGTCGCAGGAGCCGTCAAGTACTCCGATATGTCGATTGAGTTAGGAATGGCAGGAGCCCCGGCATTTTGGGAGTTAATGAATGCGCCAGAGAAAAATGAGGCCTCCAGTTTCTCCGGCGCTGTAATCGCCTACGACTTACGCGGCACCGCAAGAGCGGCCCGAAAATTTACAGGAGTTTTGACCGAATTCACGCTTCCATCCCTGGACGCGTCTTCATCGAACGCGATGAATCTCAAAACCTCGATTGCTGTAGAAAGTCTTTCAACCGACAAACCGTCTGGTGAGATCAAACCTCCAGCTGGTAAATCGGCGTCCGAACAACTCAAATGGGTTTCGAATCAGTTCAGCGTTGAGTTTGCTGATAAAGCACTGGAAGAGTCCGGCAAGTATGCGACTAAAGTCGACGGGTTGACATTCAAACGAGAAGCTCATGATTACATCGCCAACGGCGAATCGGGGCGGGTCAAAATGAAAGTTCCCGGTCGATTGACTACTCCAGATACGTTGAACATTACCATTCCTACCGTTTATGCAGCGCCGTTCAATCAGCGGCTGGCAGACTACGACAAAGACAAAGTAAGCGTGCCGTTTGGAGTTACGATCAACATGTGGGCTGGTACGTCCAAGAAGAGTGCCACCGACCGAGAAACCTTACTTTCCATAGTTTGCGAAGGATGTGTTATTTTGTCAGCGAGCGATTCTGGACATGATGCGTCTGGTGGCAAGGTTGCAATGACCACTCTCAAGCTAGCGGTATCTACTGTGAAGTTAGAGTGGCCCAAAAAAGTAGAACCAGCAGCAACTCCGGGCTGATCAGATAACCACCACTGATCAGATAGGCAGCGCCGTAGAAAATCTACGAAAAAATAAAAAGGATCGTAAGCGATCGAAAAGACTCACATCTGCAAAACGTCAGAAATTTAAGGTGTCAAAAAATTTGCCAGAGAACTTCTTGTAGTGGTTATGTAACTTCATGGGGACAACAGTTTATTCTTCTGACTTACGCCCAAACCCACAAAGTCCTCGGGACGTTTTGGCGTTTGTTCTTTGCCCAGCCACCGCTTTTGCGGAATCGCACGATCCTGATGAGCTCGCTGCTGTTGAAGAGATAATCGGTTCCGTAAAAGAAGAAGCAATCCGCCGATGGTTCGAGCTGATAACCGCAGCGAACAGCAACTAGATATCGTCGCTGCCGCCTACGGCTTAGGCCGTATTCGATCGTGTTCTACCGTTACCGGAGGGACTACGAACAAAAATTTCGAGATTGTTACGGATACCGGTAGTTACTTCGTACGTTGTTATAAGCCGCGAAAGCAGGCGCTGTTGGATTTTGAACATCGTTTGTACAAGCGTACTGGCGCCCAAGAGTATATTTGTTCACCTCTTACCAATCGCCAAGGCGGTACGTGGCTGTTGCACGAGGGACGTGTTTTCTGCGTTTTTCCTTGGCTGAAGGGGCAGTTGTCTGGCAAGGCGGGGGATTTTGAATCTCTTGGGAGGCATCTCGCGCAGTTTCATGATGTCACTTCTGCAATGGAAGGTCCCGCCAACCCGCTTGGCGCAGAAGAGCTTCTAATACTGGTTAGGGAATTTGGGTTGGTAAACCTAAAAAATGAGGTGGAGTATTTATCAAGGGAACTTGAGTTGATCGCCGACTCTTTGGTGCTTTCCTCCGACTCTGCCATTCATGGGGACCTATTTCCAGACAACGTGATGTGGTCTAACGGAAAGCCAACGTTCATTGATTTTGAACAGTCCAGTGTTGGGGACTCCATGTACGACTTGGGGGTGGTTATCAACGCCTGGTGCTTTGCTCCTTCGGGATTTGATCGGGCAGCTTACAGGTCGCTGATAACAGGCTACGAGCAGGTGAGGGGGGTAAACAGGGAAAGGTTAATGCAAGGACTGCGTTTATCGGCTTGTCGATTTACCGTCACCCGAATTCGAGATATCTACATTCCGGGGCTCGACAGGCCGGATAAGAATTTTCGCGAATTTCTTAAGGTGCTTCGATATTGGCAGGATGCTGTCGATGTGACTCTCTGACAATAGTAACTCGGCATCCTGGCAAAGCTTCTATTCCGGCAGACAAAGTGGCAAAATGTCGGTGCGGCCTTGTTTAAGCGGGCTAACGCAGTTAGCGTTATCTTATGATACGGATTTTGGTAATATTGTTCGCTCTGCTATGCGGCTGTGCTGGTACCAACCGAACCATAGGTTCTACTCGAATTCCTGATTCTTCCAATAATAGAGAAGTAATCAAGACGATTGAGTCCTATCGAGTGGCTGTAGAGAAGAAAGACATTCAAAAGCTACTTCTCATGACTGCTTCGAGCTACACGGAAGACAGAGGGTCCATTCGACCAAAAGATCACTACGGTCGTGCACAACTTCCAGCTGAATTGAGAGACTTTTTTAGCAAAGCTGAAGATATCCGCTACTCTCTCCGGTATGAAAAAATTAAGTGGGATTGTCCAGAAGGTAAAGACGGAGATTACTGTCGAGCCATGGTCGAAGTAAAAATTGACGCATCTTTCACGCTAGAAAATGCTTTGGGGCAGCCAAGCCGTATCGACAAGCAGGACCAGAATCGTCTTATTCTCATCTGGGTGGATGAGCAGTGGAAGTTCGAAGAAGGAATGTAGTGACTACTCTGTGTTGTCAGTTTCAGTAGCAGGCTCTGGACCTTTAACGATCCGGCGGACTGCTACTTTTTCTTGAGGTTTGGGTACCTCCACCGTTTTTTCAGGCTTCTTTTTTGCTGGCCGCTTTCTTTTCCGCTTCGGCTTAGGTTTGTCTGCGCTGGTAGTAGCCAACTTGAATTCTACTTGTACTTCGGGCGTTTTATTCCTTGGTTTCGCTGAAGGCTTCTTTTTGGCTTTCGTATTTTTATTGTCAGCAGGACGGCCGGTTCTTTCTAACGACCAACCTGTTCCAGTGGATGGAGTCGTCTTACCTCCCGCTCCCCGACCATTTCGATTCGGACGCAATCCACGTTTGCTATCACCCTTCTTCTTATCACCTGGTTTTCGATCTTTCTGGCGCCCACCTCCACCTTTGCCCTTATTGCGTCCTCTTTGAGCACGATTTTGAGCATTGGGGGCTGCTTTGGGAATGCGGTCGATGACGAAAAAGAACTCTCCGATGGTTTCGTGTTTTACGTTCGGAGCTTCGGCAAATACCCTGATTCGCTTGACCTGTGCAGCATTTTTGATTTTGGGAAGGACGTCCATCAAGCGGGCAAGCCTATCGCCTGTGAGTGAACATGATGCTGCCACGTTCTCTTCACCTGCTTGGTTTTTGTTGGCTTCGAAAGCCTTACGAACGGTTACCCCCTGAAACTCAGTAACTGTTTTCATCTCAATGTCCTGTACCGCCTGTCGCTCCGTACGAAGCGTTGACTGACGCGCTAATTTCTACTTGAATTGATATGGACGCTCGTATCCGACTAAGCGCCGATGCTGCAGCGCCTAATTGCGCGGAAACGCAAGCTGTCTGCTCGCCGAGCTGTCCGAAATAATTACCACTTTCTCCCGCTAGTTCTTTGGATGCTCTCATCCACTCTTTGTACGCATCCGTAATCGGCCCTTCCACCGAGGCTCCAAGTCTCGCAATAGCTGGGAGTCCACCTGTGAGTGCCGCAGAAACGGAAGCGATAGCTTGCTTATCGACCACGATGGTTGGCTCGTTAACGATTTCGAACGTTGGTTCGCTGCATACCGCCTTGGCACTTGCATCCACTTTAGCTTTAGCGGCACAACTTGCGCTGGCATCAAAGTTTGCGTCGCCAACGCATTGTCCGTGACAAATACCATCGCATCGGCCCTGTGTTTGTGTTCCTTCGCAGCGTCCTTCGCAAACCCCGCTGCAGCGTGCGTTGATCTGAGCTTCGGTTTTGGCTTCGCAAGACGCCACAAACACCGCCGCCGCATCTATATCAATCCTACAAACCGACGGCTTGTAGACGACTCTCAGCTTTTTTCCTGGCTTCAATCCAGTCCTTAGTCCGTTTCGAATGGCTGCGACCATCGCGGTGCAATCGGTACGAAGATCACCGGAGTCAGCGATACCCAAAGGGTCGCCCATCACGTGGCACGCTTTGAGCATGTTCTGCTCGGACCGTTGCAAGGTGGTCTCAAGTTTTACCGTTGCTTGCAAGAAGGCTCGAATTTTTCCGCCAATGTCGGTTTGGTAGTAAGAACCACAACTATCGGGATCCACCGTGGCGCCCGACCCGAATAAGGGCGTAGATGGGCAGCCTGATAATACGACTGACAAGAATAGCAAGACTAGTAGTGTGCGGAGGTGGGTTAGCATGCGGTATTGTTACTCTCTTTGCCTGTTCGTGGAAAGTCCTATGACCTGTTGAACTCGTAGGATAACTTGTCTATGGTCCGGCAATGAGATTCTCATTACTACTCCTTTGTCTCTTGGCATCGTGTACAACGCCAAATACTAAAGACAAATCGACCAAAAAGGTAACCGTCTACTCGGGACGCAGCGCGAAGCTGGTTCAGCCCCTGTTCGAAAAGTTTCAAAAGGAAACTGGAATTGAAGTAGAGGTCAAGTACGCTGGCAGCCCGGAGCTCGCAAACTTACTCGTGATGGAACAAGACAAGTCCGTCGCTGACGTCTTTTGGTCGCAGGATACCGCTTCCATTAGCGTGGTGGAAAGCTCAGGGGGACTCGCAGAGCTACCAACGCTTCCAGTTATCGAAAATGCATTCGTGAAGAATAAATATTGGGTGGGGGTCAGTGGTCGCGCCAGAGTTCTTGCGTACTCTACCGACCGGGTGAAGCCGGAAGAACTTCCCGCATCAGTTGCAGAGCTTAGTGGTCCCAGGTGGAAAGGAAAAGTTGGTTGGGCTCCTCCTAACGGTTCGTTCCAGGCTTTCGTAGGGGCCAAGAGTAAACTGGACGGTCCTGAAAAAACGATAGCCTGGCTCAAGGCCGTATTCGCCAATGATGCAAAAGCGTACCCCAAAAATACGCCCGCAGTGAAAGCGATTAAGAATGGGGAAATCGATGTAGCGCTAGTCAATCACTATTACTTGTTTCGCCTTGCCAAGGAAGACGGTGGGCTTGATAAGTATCCCGTACGTAATCATTACTTCAAAAACAAAAAGGCCGAGTCGCTAGTGTTTAACTCGGCTGTCGGGATCTTGAAGGCATCCAAGAATCCCCAAGCTTCGCAAAAGCTAATCGAGTTCCTACTTTCCAAAGAAACTCAAAACTACTTCGTATCTGAAGTAGGAGAGTTCCCGGCGATTCGAGGTGTTGCCAATCCTTCCGGAGCTCCATCTGTCGATGAACTTGACGCTCCTCCGCTTGATCCTGGGTTTGCTTCAAGTAGCGAACAGGTGATGAAATTGCTCAAGGATGCGGGCGTTCTGGAATAGTACGTCGGCGCTTGTTGGTCTCGTCTTTGCATTACCTCTGATCGCTATTTCGTTTCAGATTACTCCAGAGGCGGCTGGTGTCGTTTTTTCGAAAAGCGTGCTTTGGGCGACTACCAGAACTTTTACGCTGGCCGTTTCCGTTGGTGGCGTAGCGGCATCGCTTGCTTTGCTGCTGGTTTGGTTGACCGAAGCGACTGATTTACCAGGAAAGAAACACTTCAGATGGCTCCTCGTATTACCCTTAGCTATCCCTTCTTATGTTGCAGCGGTGACAATACTCATGGCTTTTGGACCCGGAGGAATTGCGCCAGCAGCGGGAAATTGGATTTATGGGTTTAGTGGATGTTTTATTGCCTTTCTGTTCACTTATCCATTTGCCTACTTGGTGATTCAAAGCTCCTTTCACGATATTGATCCTCGGCTATGGTCCGCGGCACGAACCTTGGGCTGCAGTCCGCTGCAGGCATTTCGACGAGTCATCTTTCCCCTTTTGAAAAGGGGCTGGCTTGCAGGTGCTTCCCTCGTTGCGTTGTACGTCATCGGCGACTTTGGTGGGGTTTCCCTAATGAGGTATCAAACCCTCAGCAAGCTTGTTTTTGATAGAAGTAAAGCAGGAGAAGCCTTTCTTGCAGAGTCGTTTGCAGTTTCTTTGGCACTCGCCGCTATCGCACTAGTGATAGTGGGGATGCGCACAAAGCTTCAAAAAGACACGGTTCAGTCATTTTCTACAGAAAAGTTTAGCGTAGTGAATCTTGGAAAATGGAAGAACCCCGCCATGTTGTTTTGTGCGGTAATCGTTGCTTCATTTGTAATCTTTCCCATTGCCATTGTCGTGTATTGGATGTTTCGTTCACCAGAGGTACTGTCATTCCCTTGGCGTGAACTAGTGACGACTGTCGATTTGTCGTTGTGGGGCGCAATTCTATCGCTTGGCTTCGGCTACTGGATTTGGCGCCAAAAGATTCGAGCTCCCGCAGTCGCTGCTGCAATGCTGTATTCGCTGCCTGGGGTCGTAGTTGGTTTAGGAATGTTTAGTGTGGGGCTCTTTTACTTGCCTGCAGCATACAATACCGTCCTGCTGTTGGTTTTGGCTCTTGGCCTTCGATACGTAGCGCTGTGTGAAGAACTTTTTTCTTCTCGCTCATCAGACAAATTGCAGAACCTGACTTCTGCGGCGAGGACGTTAGGAAAAACGCCGCTCTATTCGTGGATCAAAATAGAGCTTCCACTAACTAAGCTTATGATTGGCAACGCGGGGCTGCTGGCTTTTATTGCCATTGTCAAAGAACTTCCAATGACGTTAATTCTTGCACCTCCTGGAGTTTCGACGTTGTCGACCACCATTTGGGGGCTAGAGGAAGATGCGTTCATGGGAGCTATGGGGCCTCCCATTCTGTGCTTGTTGTCCCTCAGTATTATTGGTATCGCGCTTCGACCAAGGAAACGTGATGCTTTCTAAATTAAATATCGAAAACCTAACGGTCGGCTATGGTGATGCCATAGTTTTATCTGACTTGTCGCTTAGTGTAGAAGAAGGGCAAGTTTGCGCGGTACTAGGAAGCTCTGGAGGAGGGAAGACCACCCTTTTGAGGGCCGTAAGTGGATTGATTGAGCCGAGAAGTGGAACCATTCGCGTGGGAGATAACGTGCTTTCTGGTAAAGGTCGATTTTTACAGCCCGAAGAGCGGAACGTAGGCGTTGTGTTTCAGGACTATGCCCTTTTTCCACATTTGACTGTGAAGGAGAATTTGGAGTTTGCCAGTAAGGACTCAGAAATTCTAAATACGTTTGTGAACCTTTTGGGACTCTCTGAGCTGTTGAGTCGGAATGTAAACCAGTTGAGCGGAGGACAAAAACAGCGGGTTGCACTACTGAGAACCTTGGCGCAGCAACCAGACGTCATTTTACTAGATGAGCCATTTGCTAACCTAGACCAAGGCCTTCGCAGAGAGGTGCGACGAGATACGTTGAACCTATTAAAGGGGCAGGGAGTTACTGCTTTGCTGGTCACGCACGATCCTGCCGAGGCTCTCTTGACTTCGGACTGTGTGGCAATTGTCGAGGAGGGACGACTTTTGGCCAGTGGACTAACGGAGCACGTGTACGACCGGCCCGCGTCTTTGAAGGTTGCAAGAACTATGGGAGACACGGTTGAGCTTCAAATTCAGAGCTCTGACGGCCACCACCATAAGACCGCTTTGGGAACGTTCGAGCTTAACGGAAAGGGAACCACGCTTGTCGCGCGGCCGGAGCACGTTCAATTATACGCTTCGGACGCGGGGCCCGTATTGAAGTCATTTCGCCGGCATGGAATGGGCTATCTAGCTGAAATTGGAGACCAAAGCTTTTTATGCAACGACATCAAGGCGGATGCGGGACAGCGGGTAGAGATGGATATTGCGCAATTTCTTGCAGTATTTTAGATCTTTTTGCATTTTCAAGCGTTCTTATGAGTGGTGAGAGTTATAGGAATCGCATTATTAATTTTCTGTTGTTGCGCGCAATCTCGGGCAGAACCTAAAGAAGAACTTATAGAAGTTAAAGGAAAAGATGAGGTTGAAGCCACTAGCGAATTGGCACCACTTGATGCGGTGTCTCGGATGGTTGAGGCAAAAGGTAAGGTGCGCTGTCCTTCGGTTGGCGCTTCCAAATACAAGGGAACCGCGGTTGGGTACAGCAAAACGGTTACCGTGAATCCATACTTCAAAGCACGCTTGAAAAAGTTTGAAGAAATCGTGGCAAGGGTAGGTAGAGAAATTTACGGTAGAGCACCTAGTAAGATTGTACATCTGGGGTCCTACAACTGCCGAAGAATTAGGGGCTGGCCCAATTACATCAGTGAACATGGGCTCGCCAATGCGCTGGATGTTTCTGGCTTCACCTTTCCCAAGGCCACACGGAGCCAAAGAAAGTCCATCCCTAAACATTTGCGAGGAAGAATAAAGGTTGACATGCTTAAGCATTGGTCCGCCAATGGAAAACGGCACCGAGTTCACAGTGTATTTTTACAAAGAGTTGCTCATGAAACTATGGAAGCAAAAATATTTCGAACGGTTTTAGGACCATCGTATCCCGGACATAAAAATCACTTGCACTTAGATCTTTCACCGTGGACTACGTACGATGTGTTTGGAGAGAGCCCACCAAAGTTGAAATAGTTGATTGAATGGACTGGCGCCCGCTAGACTATGGCTCACAATATTTCAGCATTGTAATTCTTGCTTCTACGGGGGCCGCGCTTAGCGATCTAATTCCTGTTAATACAGTTTGTCCGTTGGGGACGACAGCGGATTGGATGTCGCTCAAGTTGGTACCTAGTACCGATAGCTTAAGCGCGTCGGCAGTACCTGCCGAGACTACTTCCACTTCAAAAGTTGCGGGATAGCTGGCAAGTGTAAGCTCCGCGCCCCCACCGTTACGTAATTTATTGCCGATAAGAGAAATGGTTTCAATGTTCCCCTGTTGAATCCAGGGTGAAAAGTAAACCGGCGTTTGCATGGGTAGAGCACTCATCGTGACAATCCACTTCGAACCAACCCCAGGGTTTAGGTTACTCGTGGTGACTTCCGCGATTCCACCAAACTCTACATGGAGCTCGCCATTCATGTGCATGAACGTTGCGGAAGGATTTGACGCGGTCCACTGCTTCGTAAGTAAGTCGATGCAGTTGTCACTAACCGGAGCGTCGGAAGGTTGCTTTCCATCTGGCGTAAGTTCGGCATCGACTGGCGATCCATCACTGGGGCGGTTGTCGTTAGGTCTGTCGGGAAGTGACAAACAACCGCTCACTCCTAGTAACGTCCATAAAGTAACCGCCCGTAGCACGCTTAATCATACCCCATGACGCCCGTAATTTCACTGTAGTGACAGTGCGCAGGTTGTACTACTCTTCCTGTTCGGCCACGAATGAAGAATATGCCGTAGCATCTAGTAATTCATCGAGTTCAGAGGATGCCGTTACCTTGATTCTTACCATCCAAGCTTCGTATGGGGCCTCATTTACCATTTCCGGAGCATCGAGCAGCGACTCGTTGGTTTCGGTAATACGTCCCGTAGCAGGGGCTTTGATGTCAGCTGCTGTTTTGACGCTGTCTACCGTGCCAAATGCTTCGTGTACGGTGGTGTCTTCATCTACGTCGGGCAGGGTTACTTCAACGATATCGCCAAGCTGCTCCGCCGCAAACTGGGTGATTCCAACTTCGATAGTGTTGTCGTCAATGATTTTGACCCATTCGTGGTCTTGCGTATATTTGAGTTCTTTTGGGTAGGTCATAGTTAGCTCCTATTATAAAACTTTCCTTTTACTATTTCTGCGGCAACTTTTTTCCCGCGGCAATCTATGGTGATTTTACTTCCAAAAGCAGATTGAGCTCTCGCGATTAAGGCCATACCTATCGACCCTTCCACTGATATGCCTTTTCCACCACTGGTAACTTCTCCAATGACTTCGCCGTTATCGCCGTGCACAGGGTAACCATGCCTTGGAATACCTCGTCCTTCAATTCTAAAGCCAACAAGTTTCCTTGGAATACCTGCTTCTTTTTGCGCTAGCAGTGCTTCTTTTCCAATGAAGTCACGACCGTCCATTTTTACGGCCCATGACAGTGTCGCTTCCAGGGGGCTAATGGTCTCGTTTAAGTCGTTACCATATAAGCAGAGCTTCGCCTCCAGGCGTAACGTATCTCGTGCACCAAGGCCCACCGGGACAATCCCCATCGACGCCCCCATATCCACGAGCTTAGCCCACAACTTCGGAGCCAAAGACGCCGAAGTGGCAATCTCAAAACCATCTTCTCCGGTGTAACCCGTTCGGGCGATCATGGCATCTAGGCCATCAAGTTTGCCGCGCACAAAGGAAAAAGTTGGTACGTCTGTCAAGTTTTCTGTAGAAAGACTGTTGACGAGCTCAACCGCGCGAGGCCCTTGAACGGCGATAAGACCGGTAGCGTCGCTTTCGTTTGCTACGGTGGTACCTGACTCTGCATTCTCCTCTATCCAACGCAAGTCCTTGGTCGTGTTTGACGCGTTGAGAATCAACAACCAGTTGTCGTCAGCTTCTCTGTAAACGATTAAGTCATCGATGATCCCGCCGTTGGGTTGGCACATCAAGGTATACATTGCTTGACCGTCGGTAAGCTTGCCAGGGTTATTGGTCATAAGTTTGTCGACGGTTGCTTTGGCCGTTGGTCCCGTGAGTCTGGCTTGTCCCATATGAGAGACGTCGAACAGTCCACCGGCGCTTCTTGTGGCAAGATGCTCCTGCTTGATGCCTTGATATTGTATGGGCATATGCCATCCGCCAAAGTCGACCATCTTTGCACCAAGTGCAACGTGCTGTGAAAATAGTGGTGTTTCCTTCACGAGGAGAATCCTAGCGGTGGTCTTTACGCTTGCCAAGCATTTGATGGCTTATTAGACCTGCTCCGAGGTAGACTCATACCGTGAATAACAACTTTCTAGAGTGCCTAGGTGAGGTAGCTGGTACAGGTGGGTTTTTGCGGGCTCATAGAATGACTCTGCAAAATCATCGTCAAGACAATACGCTTTCTAAAAAGTACTCTTGTGAGTACGTGACACGTGACTTTGGAATGGCAGCTGTTGCTGTCGTTTTGTATCATCAGGGCGAAGCAGGAACAGAAGTGCTACTGCGGCGGGGACTCAGGCCACCTTTGCTTTCCATCGCAGAAAGTCCATGGAGCGTTGAGATTGTGGCGGGGATCGTAGAGCCGACGGACGTTGGAACGGAAGGCATTCGACGTCGAGCCGTAGCGGAAACCGAAGAAGAGGCGGGCTACATCATAAAAACGGACCAACTGGTGCCACTGGGCCCCGCATCCTACCCTTGTCCCGGGGTGTTTCCCGAGACGATCGTCTTTTTTGCGGCTGAGATCGCTGAGAAAGAAGCTGGCAAGGAAATTACAGGCGATGGCTCTCCTATGGAGGAGGGGGCCACATGCGAGTGGGTAGATTTGGCAGAAGCGTTACAGCGATGCCAAAGGGGACAAGTGACCGATATGAAGACGGAGTTGGGATTGCGCAGGCTAAAAGATTTGCTGTCACGTTGATGAAAGTTGACGGTGGTTCTCAGCTTCCGTATTCATCTAACTTCCGATAAAGCGTTTTACGGTCAAGGCCCAAACGTTTCGCGGTTCGCGTCTTGTTGCCATTTTCATCTTTCAAAACATGAAGGATGTAACGCTTTTCTACTTGTCCCATCGTTAGCCCGCTCTGGCTAGCCGCGGAAAGAAAGTCACCGGACGAATTATCTTGCAGTAGCTGCTTGGGAAGGTCCGCCGCCGAAGCTACTCCATTCACCGAAAGTGCATGGCAACGCTCTAGAACGTTCCTAAGCTCCCTGACATTCCCTGGCCAACGATAGTTAGAAAGATGACGAACAATCTCTTTGGGCAGAGGACTGGCATTGCTTTTCGCACACAACTCCTCCCAAAAGAGTTGAATTAACGCCAGCAAGTCTTCTTTCCTTGCCCTCAGAGGTGGCAACTCGATTTCGACTACGTTGATTCTGTAGAACAAGTCCTCTCGGAACGTTCCTTCTTTCATCATTGCGGCGAGGTCTCGGTTGGTGGCTGCAACTACTCGAACGTCGATATCGTGCGTAGTTGATGAACCTAGGGGACGTACTTCATTCTCTTGAAGGACGCGAAGTAGCTTACTTTGCATGTCGATAGGAAGTTCGCCGATCTCATCAAGAAAAATCGTACCGCCATTCGCTTCGCGAAACAGGCCAGCTCTTTCGATGTGCGCGTCGGTATAAGCACCTTTTTCGTGGCCAAATAGTTCTGCTTCAATCATCGTTGGCGCTAGTGCTCCTAGGTTGACCGCGACAAAGGCCTCATTTTTTCGAGGAGAGTGTTGGTGGATGGCTCGTGCGAGCAACTCCTTGCCGGTACCGCTCTCACCAGTCAACAGTACGGTAACGTCTCCTTCACATATCCGACTTGCGATAGAGACCACCTCTTTCATCTCGTCACTGTTGGCTACAATAGAATCAAAGTCGTGGGTGCCTTGAAGTTGTTTTCGAAGAGCAAAAAGTTCTAGCTTTAAACTGCGTTCCCGCAGAGCTTTTTCTATCACCATCTGCAGTTGCTCAATTTCGAATGGTTTGGTGATGAAGTCGTAGGCTCCTAGTTTTACAGCTTTGATGGCAGTGTCGATGGAACCGAAGGCCGTAACCATAATTACGTAAGGTGCAGCGGGACGGCTTTGAATTTCTCGCAGAAAGTTCATGCCATCCATCTCAGGCATGCGCAGATCCGTAACGATAATGTCGGGCTGGTGGGTGTCAATGCACAGCAGTGCCTCTTTGCCACTGGCAGCTTTGGAAACCGTGTGTCCTAAGTCGGTGAGTTCCTCCGCTACGAGTTCGCGCATTGCTTGGTCATCTTCGACGACCAATATCGATACTTTGTCTGTCACAGGTCTATTGTTCTGCAAAGGGGCGCTCTCGTCAATGAACTAGACTAGACTGCTGCGGGTAAGAATATGTTAAACTGCGCTCCTCCGCCTTTTGTATCTACAACTTCAATCCATCCTTCGATATCTCTAATGATACCGGCTACTACAGCGAGACCCAATCCGGTACCGGAGTCCCCTTTAGTGGAGTGAAAAGGTTCAAAGATACGCTCTTTATCTTGATCTGGGATACCAACTCCCGAATCTGATACGATCAATAGGATTACCGATTGTACTTCTTCAGATTCTACGCCTGGTCGTTTCTGTTTCTGTGGAATGGTAGTGATTGCTAACTCTTTGCGCTTACTATTTTTCATTGCTTGGATAGAGTTGACTACGAGATTGAGTACGACTTGATACAGTTGATCGCGGTCTAATGATACGAAGTGGTTTCGACATTGAAGTGACAGAGATGAGCGAATGCCCCCTCCTTGTAACTGTCCTTCCAAAAGCTCTAGTGCGCTAGAAATAACTTCATCGACATCTGTCTTCGAACTCCCTGGTGTTACTAACTTCTTTCTCGTTAGGTCTAGCAGGCGTTGTATGATTCTGGTGATGCGGCTGGTTTGTTCAGCAATGATTTCAGCATTTCTTGTGACGGCTTCTTTGTTGTCTTGTTTCTTGATTATGCCTTTTGCCCGACCACTAATGACGTTTAGTGGGGTGCCAACTTCATGTGCAATCTCGGCCGCGAGCTGCCCTACCGTAGCCATAGTTTCAGAGTGCCGTAGTCTTTGTTCCAGAGAGAGCTTTGCCGCATTTTCTGTCTCGGTTTCTTGTCTGGATTCTCTCAGTGACTGAGTCATCTCGTTGAACCTGTCGGCGAGTTGTCCAAATTCGTCATCCCTTTGTTCTAATACCGCTTGCGATAAGTCTCCTGAGGCTACGCCGTCGATCCCCTGCAGGAGCGTTTTTAGCGGCCTCACGACCAACGTCGTAACCGTCAGCAACGTGCCAATAAAAACGAACCCGAAGATCGTAAGCATTGACGTTGTAGTTTGGCGTGTTTCTTTGGCTATCGCGGCGCGCACAGGAGCCATGGGCCTCGCGACTAAGACTTCGCCGACAATGTCAAAACCACTGTCCGTATTGGGGAGTGGAATTCGCAGGGGAAGGGAAAATCTTAGAAAGCCGTTCTTTTCTACTCGCCTGATGGGAACTCCTTCCCAGTCTGTTTCATTAGAAAGCCTTTTTACTTCAAAGCTCCACTTTGGATGATTGGAGGTGAAGAGTCTGGTGGCGCTTTTGGCATTGGCATTGTTTTTAGCTGCACCATTTGTCTCTAGTACGCCGCGGAAAAGTCGCGCGACTTCCTCCGTTCGTTCTGAGGCTTCTAGACTCATTCGGGTCTCAACGTCACTAACTCGGTAATAACCAGAGATAAATAGTAAAAGTGAAAGTAGCACCGCAATGGTTAGCGTGATGCGTATTCCTAAAGGCACGCGTGAGCCTAACATGCCCACTCAGCAGACAAAGGAAAAACCCAAGAACTAAACTAAAACGACCCTCTGTTGCCGTCATTGCCGGTCATTGCCGGAATTGATTCTTGTTTTGCCGCGCGGGGGCTTGGGTGCTAACTTGCTTGGATGTCACTTGAAACAAGATTCGATTCAAAGTCCAGCGTGTTGCGGGGCGTACTGTCTAGTGTGCAAATTTCTGGAGAAGTGGGAATTGGAGTGACTCGACTTGCCTTCGCTCGACTTACTAACAAAATGTCGCTAGAGCGTGGCACCACAGTCTTGAAGCATTTTGGCGAGTAGATGGTGACGCATACTAAGATGGTACTTACTCGCGAAGTACATCCTTCGATACATCCGGACAAAACGTACGTCTATATGTCCAATCATCAGAGTTTGCTTGATGTCGCACTAATTTACGGAACTTGTCCCGCCACTCATTTGCGAATGATCGGCAAACAGGAATCTTTCGACCATCCCGTCTGGGGGAAATCTTTGCACACCCTCGGGATGGTTCCCGTGAAGCGAGGAGATTCGAAGTCTGCCATTGCGAATCTTAAAAATGCGGAACGAACGTTTGCAAAAGGAGTCAGTCTTTGGATTGCTCCAGAAGGTACTCGCAGTCGCGATGGGGCGCTCGCCAAGCTGCGAAAGGGAGGATTCCATCTGGCCAAAGGGGGAGGCGTCGAGATTGTTCCAGTAGCTATTTCAGGAATGAGAAGAGTCTTACCTCCCGGTAGCAAACACGTTTCACCTGGGCTTCCAGTCAAAACCGTGTATGGAAAACCCATTCCGTGTGAATCAAGAACGATTGAAGACTTAGTTGATGAGGTAGAACGTTTCTACCAACTTGAAGTTTTAGCTCACTGAAACGCGTAACGTTGAACGTGCGAAGGCTAAGCCGACACCCGCGTCAACGTATTTTGGTCGCTGTGATCGAATAACGACTCTCTACCCTTCATTTTCAAAAATGTCGTTTGACTGTAGTGGATGGTGTTTTCGTCTCGCATTTCGAAGTTGAATACGTATTTTGTCGTTTTGAATTCTTTTAGCAGAAAGGGACTTGAGCAAATTCCAAATGTCTCAGATCCGGCGGTCGCTTCTAGTGTAAAGCGCGACGCATCTTTGGCGACCGTACCACCTGCGAGGATGGCCATTCCCCTAGGCGGCATAAAGCTCCTTAGTAAAATTTCAGAAGCACTATCCCACATCCAATAACCTACCTCTTCGTGAAAAGGGTCGGGCTGGTCTATGCGCCAAGCGGTGGTTCGGTAACGTAGTCCAAATAACGTTTGGTTGTGATTGTCCACTTGTCCCGTTAGCTCAAACTCCATTCGCTCTCGGTAAGGGCTTGTTTTGGTCTCCATGTACGTCGCTTCTTCGTCAGAAGGTGCTACGTCGGTACCATGAGAACCTTCCCAAATGCCGGGAAGTAGTGCGAGAGGCCCAAGTCTTTCATCGTATTCCATAGCCCAATGTTCTACTTATCTTCTTCTTTCATCAAGTGTTTGCATTAACAACATCAGCAATGAAGCACGGTACATTTTCTTGAAACTCAACTCAAAAGAGCGCGGCTTCCTAGGAAACTCGCGCTCTCACTATCAAATGATAGTAGTTAAGATATTAGTGCGTGCTTGTGCTTACGCCGGAGTCAATCCCGTTCGACTTACCGTTCTTTTTAGACGCGGTTGGTGGTGGAGTTTGCAGCCGTGCCATCTTTCTAACGGCGCGCTCTGCTTTTGCAGCCGCGCGCTCCGCTTTGGCAGCCGCCTCCGCGAGCTTGCTTGCGGCAACTAGATTCTCGCTGGTGGTATCTTCTGCATCTCGTTGAGCTCGACGTTTGAGACGAAGTCGCTTAAGCCCACCAATGGTAATTTCCGCGAGGAGTTGATCGTATCCCATGCCAATGCCCTTTCCGATAAGAACCAGGTCGGAATAGTCAGGCGTTAGTCCTGGAAGCGGATTTACTTCGATCACGTAGATTTGGCCGTCATCGCTCATCTTTAGGTCAACACGAGCGACGTCTCGACAATCAAGCGCCCAGAATGTTTCTCGGGCCACTTTTTCAATGGCTTTACGGTTCACTTCGTTAAGTTGAGCAGGGCAGTGGTACTCTACATGATCTTCCCACGACTGCTTAACTACAAAGTCGTAGACGGGACGTTCGAGTTTGTCGTCTTTGAAAACGATTTCCATTGCAGGAAGTACTCGCGGACGTTTATTACCTAGCAGTCCAACGGTAAACTCTCTTCCGGATATGTACTCCTCGATGATTACGGGCTGATTGTAGGTTTCAAGACAGCTCTTTACGGTAGCGCGAAGTTCGTTTTCATTGTCTACGACGTTGGTCGTTCCGATGCCCTTTGACGAGCCTTCCGCATTCGGCTTAATGATCAGAGGAAACGTGAGGTCGCTGGATAGTTTCTCTCTCCCTGTTTCCATTACTTGAAACTTAGGAGTTAAAATGTCGTGTTGAAGCAATACTTTTTTGCAGAGTGCTTTGTCCAGAGCAATTGCCAAAGTGGCGCTGTCTGAACCGGTATAGGGAATGCCCATAAGTTCGCAGAGCGCTGGTACTTGCGCTTCTCGGTTTCTGCCTTCAACACCTTCTGCAATGTTGAAGATTAAATCGACGTCGGCTTCCGCCAGTACTCTTGGTAGGTCTGGGGTGGCTTCCAGATGAACGACGATGTGTCCTTGTCGAGCCAAAGCATTAGAAATCGCGATAATGGTTTCTGGCGGGTCCCACTCAGCTTGTTCGTCGCCTTCTTTTTCACGCTTAACATTATAAGTGAACCCGACACGAATTGGTCGCGCAGAGTTTCGTGGACGGCGAAGGCCTAGTTCTGTGGCACTTGCTACTTTGGAACGTAGTGCCGCAGCATTGAGGACGGCAGCAATGGTTGCGTTGTACGTCAGGCCTAGCTGAGAGGTTGCAGCAAAAATGGCTGAATTAGGACTTAGTTGTGGCAACGTGTTGGCTTCGAGTAGGTAGAATCGTCCACTTTCAGTGACGCGAAAGTCCAGCCACGCGACGTCGCGAACGCCCAAAGAATCGAGAAGTCTTGAGGACACTTCTCGAAGCCTTGCAGCTACATCTTTAGGAATTAATGCCGGACAGCGAAATTGCACTGATTGTTGCTCTACGTGTTTCAGCCGATAATCGAGAATGTTGAAAGGGTTGCTTCCGTCACTCTCTGTGACGTGTTCCACCGGAATTAGCAGGCCGTCGTCATGGCCGACGCCGTGAATGTATCCGACAGATACGTCTACGCCTTCAATGTATTCTTCGACCAAAACTCCGTCAGGGTAGGACTTTAGTGCAGACCGCAGAACGCCAGCCAACTTTTCTGGGTCGTCGACGATGGACTCTTTGGCGATTCCCTTTGATGAACCTTCATAGTTTGGCTTTACGATGACCGGAAACGCGAGTCGCAAGCCTTCAGTAGGATTCTTCATCCTTGTAGTAATCAGCTTCCCTCTTGGCGTCTCGATTCCTGCCTTTTCAGCCACCAGCTTGGTGAGCCACTTATCTAAGGTTAGTGCATGCGCGTACCCATCGGACCCCGTAAACGGCATGTCCAACTCTTCGAACAGCGTCGGGTAAAATGCTTCGCGCATTTTTCCACTTTGTCCTTCCGCGGTATTGAAGATGATATCAGGATCGATAGTCTCGAGTCGGTCCATCACATCAGATGACGATCCGGATACCTCCACGCGCTCGACTTCGTGTCCGGCTTCTTCAATGGCTGATGCAATCGCATCAACGGTTTCTTGGGTGTCAAACTCTGCTTCGCGTTCTGAGTTTGAGCTTCTTAGATTGTATGTAAATGCGACCTTCATCTGCAGTCCTATCGTTAGCAAAGAGGTATGACAGTCATTCCCCCACGAAATAGAACTTAATGTAACACGGGGTTCATGATTTTCATAGTTTGCGTGCGTTGCCAGAGGTGTGAGGTTACAATGAAACAATGGCGAGACTTTTAATTCTACCTCTGCTTGTTGCGTGCACTACGCAAGCGAACCGAAAAGCTAAAAGCGCTCAGCAACCAACAAAAGTATCTGTAGCTCAGGACGTGGTGCAACCATCCGAACCCCAAAGACCGGTGGTTGCGCCCATCCAACTCGAACCGATCGGGTTGCGTGTCGCAGAGGATGGTAAAGCAGACGCTTTCGAGCCCTGGACGTTGCTAAGCGAAGGTAACAAGCTTTTTGGAAAACAAGAATTCAACGCTGCTCGTGGCAAATACCAAAAGCTGGTTGCTACATTCCCTACATCGCTGTACGTCTCTAAAGCTCATTTCAACATAGGGCTTAGTTACGAGCGCGAGGGAAACATGGTGCTTGCAGGAAACGCTTACTTGGACGCTTACCGTAAAGGACAATCGGGAGTGGACGGCAGGGATGCGTTGCTACGACGAGCGGCGGTGTTAGCGGAAGCAGATCTCTTTGCGGACGCGGAAGAAGCACTAAAGCAGCTAGAGGGACGCCAAGATCTCGGACGGCACCACGAGCTAGAAGTTCTCGCAAGACGCGGTTACGTTGAACTTTCGCAGGATAAACTCGATGCTGCAGAGAGATCATTAAGTGCCGCGCTGGACATCTATCGGCGAATGACATCGATGGAAGAACCGTATTTTATTGCCATGGCTCATTATTATTATGCCAACGTCCCCCATCAACGGGCCTTGGCTCATCCTATGACTCCAGAGACTTTGGGGGAGAGTATTAAGCGTAAGGTGGCGTTGGCCGACCAAGCGTACGTACGCTACCAGAAGGCACTGGTTTTTCTTTCTTCTTATTGGGCGACAGCAAGTGCTTATCAGATGTCGCAGCTGTATCATGACATCTGGCGTCAGGCTAACGAGGCTCCTGTAATGGAAGGAATGGAACGGGAGGCCGTAGAGAGGTTTCGCCAGCAAACAAGACAGTCAACGCGATACCTACTGGAGAAAGCACTGCACGGGCATCGCGAAAACGTACATCTTGCAGATGCCTTTGGAGTGACGACGCCTTGGAGCGAAGGTTCCAAGAAGCGCGTGCAAGAAATAGCACCCCTGCTAATTACCCCGGCGCCCTGAACAACAGTACGTTTTTTGGGGGCCATTACTCGCTAATGGAACACCCCGCCGTACATAGGCCACTGTTCGCTCGGTAGCGGTTGAGGTTATAGTTTGCTATGGGGATTTTCAGAGTACACAAATGTCATAGCTGTCACGCCAATATGACGCCGACCCGACAGCCGGTGGTGACGTGTGAATATTGCGGAACGCAACATGAGAATACCACGGTTCCCACAACGGCTAAAAGACCGAGTACCGCGCATCTCCCAAGTATGGACTACAGCTACTCTAAAGCGCGGATGATTGGCCTGCCACTACTCCTTACCGGACTGGCTTCAGTTGCTTCTATGGCCGTCAGCCAACTAGGCGCAAAATACGTCGTGAAGGATCGGGCTTCTTTCCAGCCAGATTACAAACAGAAGTCTCATTTTGGCAACAAAATGAATTCTGATGTGGTTAAGTCCAACTACATCGCTGAGTGCTCTCATAACGATGGTCGTGAAGGGGTTTGTGCTTTGAACGTCAAAGAGGGGAAATGGCAATGGCGTTACTTCTTCAATAAGGGAACGTCCGTGGATAAGTTACATGTTGGCAGCGAGTTTGTCGTTGTCGTCTCGGACCATGCAGAGTTAATCTATTTCTCTAGTGCCACAGGAGAAGAACTTAGTCGCCGTACTTTAGATGAGAAGGCCGATAGGTTGTGCATGGATGGGGCAAATGGATTTGTTGAGCTTAGCAATGACGAGAGGTTTACTTTTTCAAAAGAGGGCGAACTGACAAAAGTTAAAAAGACGTCCATCTGTCCGAAGCACAAAAGGTTCTCGGAGCGAGGTGCCAGTGGTTTTTGCAAAACCTACACCTCCCATTCTCCTATCAAAGAAAAGAAGTTACCCATTCGCTTCAGCTGGGCTCATATCAGCGGCGACAACGCGGTGATAAGCGGAACGAGAAAAAAGGGGACTTCGGTACCAGAGCTTGTTGGCGTTTCGTTGAAAGAAAAGAGTATTCGATGGCATGGACCACTCGCTACCGAGAACTGGACTGACGTTAGTACTTACTCTGGCGATCGTCACGATGCATTGTTCGAAGACAAATACGTAGCGGTTTACAAACTCAAAAATGGGCGATGGAAAGTTGTGATGCGGAATGCCTTAGATGGCAAGCTGTTGTGGGAGAAGCTAATGCCAGAAGAGTCCAAATGTGAGAGGGTTCATATAACCGAAGAAGATGTCATTGTGGTTGGCTGGACAAAAGTTTTCGTATTTGCCGTAGACGGCTCTGGCTTTAGACTTCATCAACTTTAGTCCAGAAACATTACGGAAACATTCAAATGGTATCGACACGAATGCCAGAGAGTTTTGATCCGTCCGTAATAGACACGTTGTGGGTGCTGGTTTGTGCCTTTTTAGTCTTCTTTATGAACGCTGGCTTTGCTCTCGTGGAGTCGGGCCTTTGCCGCAGCAAAAACACGGTCAACATTTTGACCAAAAACTTTGCCGTATTTGGCTTAACGGTGGTGGGATTTTGGCTGTTTGGTTACGGCTTGATGTTTAGAGGGGAAGATGCATTCGTAGGAGACTTAGGGTTTGCGCTAGCCGAATTTGGACGCGACTTTTCCGGCATTCCTACTCTTATTCATTTCTTCTTTCAGCTTTGTTTCGCAGTTACCGCCGCTACCATTGTCTCTGGTGCGGTAGCAGAACGAATTAAAATTTCGTCGTTCTTTCTTTTTTCGCTGGTACTCACAACTGTTATCTATCCGATTGTGGGGCACTGGGGATGGGGAGGAGGCTTCTTGGCAGAGCAAGGATTCGTGGACTTCGCTGGTTCCACAATAGTCCATAGCGTCGGAGGTTGGGCCGCACTCGTTGGAGCCTGGATTCTTGGTCCTAGAAACGGCAAGTTCGACAAGCAAGGCAACACCAAACCGATTCCAGGGCACAACCTTGCCATGGTAACGCTTGGAGGATTGTTCCTTTGGTTCGGCTGGTTTGGGTTCAATGGTGGTTCGTCACTTGGGTTAGTAGGGCAGGGCTACGCGGTGGCCCATGTGATTGTGAACACTGCGATTGCCGCCTCTTGTGGCGCCATCGCCGCCACGGGATCGAGCTGGCTTAGAAACGGCAAACCAGATCTGACGTTCATCGTGAATGGTGGCCTTGGTGGGTTGGTAATGATCACCGCCGGTTGCAACAACGTTCCCCTGTGGGCCGGAGCCGTGATGGGGCTTATTGCTGGGGTTGTGGTGATTCAATCGGTACTTTTCTGGGACAAAATGCAATTAGACGATCCCGTAGGGGCGATCTCGGTTCATTTGGTATGCGGGGCGCTTGGAACGTTGTTGGTGGGGATCTTCGCGGAAGGTACAATGCCTCATCTGCAGGACGGGCCCTATGGTTTATTATTTGGCGGCGGAGCTGAGTTGCTCTTGACCCAAAGTATCGGCGTCATAGCGGTGGGCGGTTTTGTGTCGACGCTTTCCTTTATAATCTGGCTGATTCTTAAGAAGACGACTGGAATACGGGTCTCAGAGGAGGATGAGTACCTCGGCCTGGATATTACGGAACACGGTCTTGAGGCCTACCAACCGTAATTAAGCGGCGTTAGTGTAAAATTACAAAGTGGAATCTTGACCTCCTGCTGCTGTCTGGCTTATACGAGGCTCCCAGGCTGGCGTAGCTCAATTGGTAGAGCACCTGATTTGTAATCAGGGGGTTGCGGGTTCAAGTCCCATCGCCAGCTCCAAAAAGTTTTGTGGAACTTTCCGTTGACTTGAGAGTAGATTAGGCGGTACTTAGACGTCCGAGTAAATCACAATCATAACGGAGGGTTGCCCGAGTGGCTAAAGGGGGCGGGCTGTAAACCCGCTGACGCAAGTCTACGATGGTTCGAATCCATCACCCTCCACAACGTACGTGATACAACAATTGAATAGTTTGCGGGAGTAGCTCAGCTGGTAGAGCGTCAGCCTTCCAAGCTGAATGTCGCGAGTTCGAACCTCGTCTCCCGCTCCAAAATGCCCATGTAGCTCAGTGGTAGAGCGCTTCCTTGGTAAGGAAGAGGTCGGCAGTTCAATTCTGCCCATGGGCTCTATTACATTGGCTAAAAATACTGTAAAACGAGCACCAACTAACCAAACTTTAGGAAACACGAGCAATGTCAAAAGAGAAATTTGTCAGAAACAAACCCCACGTAAACATCGGTACCATCGGTCACGTTGACCATGGAAAGACCACCTTGACGGCAGCGATCACTAAGACGCAAGCTGATAAAGGCTTAGCAGAGTTTCAAGCGTTTGACTCAATTGATAAAGCGCCAGAGGAAAAAGCTCGGGGTATTACTATTGCTACCTCGCACGTGGAGTACGAAAGCGAAAAGCGTCACTACGCACACGTGGACTGCCCGGGCCATGCCGATTACATCAAAAACATGATTACTGGAGCAGCTCAGATGGATGGTTCCATCCTCGTAGTTAGCGCGCCAGACGGAGCGATGCCTCAAACTCGTGAGCACGTACTACTTGCCCGGCAAGTAAACGTACCCGCGGTTGTTGTGTTCATGAACAAATGCGACATGATTGAAGCAGGCGACGAAGAGCTTCTTGATCTCGTTGAGATGGAGCTACGTGAGCTTTTAGACAAGTACGAATTCCCAGGAGACGACACTCCAATCATTCGTGGTTCAGCGCTAAAAGCACTGAGCGGCGATGACGACGAGTACGGCATCCAATCTATCGGCAAGCTCATGGAAGCATGCGATACATTCATTCCAGAGCCAGAGCGTGACTTTGACAAGCCATTCCTAATGCCTGTAGAGGACGTTTTCACCATTACGGGTCGTGGCACGGTAGTAACTGGAAAAATCGAACGTGGAATCATCAAAGTAGGTGAGGAAGTTGAAATTGTCGGACTTCAAGACACGCAAAAAACAACCTGCACCGGCGTGGAGATGTTCCGTAAGCTTCTTGACGAAGGCAAAGCGGGAGAGAACGTTGGCGTTCTTATCCGTGGAATCAAACGTGAAGAAGTTCAACGTGGGCAAGTACTTTGTAAGCCAGGAACGGTAGCCGCTCGTGGCAAGTTCGAAGCAGAGGTGTACATCCTTAAGAAAGACGAAGGCGGACGTCATACTCCATTCTTCAACGGTTATCGTCCACAGTTCTACTTCAGAACGACCGACGTAACAGGAGTAGCAACTCTAGCTGACGGAGTAGAAATGATTATGCCTGGCGACAACGCCAAGCTAAGTGTGGAACTAACCAAGCCAATCGCTTGCGAAGAAGGACTGCGTTTCGCGATTCGCGAAGGTGGCCGGACCGTTGGCGCTGGTGTGGTAACCAAAGTAACCGAATAGTCTCGCTCGCGAGAATGGCTTCTAGCCGCGTTTTGTGAGGTCTCGTGTACCAAATGTACACGTCGACGTCCCGAACGCGGCTTTGCCGCTTTCGGCTCCCAAGCCTTGCTAGTAAACCAATCTCGCTTCGCTCGTTGGGGCGGGTTGGCGGCTTTGCCGCTTTCTACTCGCAAGCCTCTCGCTTGAAGCGGGTTTGGCGGTCCGCTTCGTTCTTTTGTTGCGATTCGCCTCTCGTCGGCGGATTTCGGAGATGCGCTGACGTGGCTCTTGTCCATTGCTACTTGGCAAGCGCGAACCCAGAGGAAAAAGGCTTCACGGCGACGTGAGGTGGCTTTTGTAGAAGCTAACTCCGGAAGTTTCGAAACAACTCGCACGTTAATAATACGAGATATGTTTGCAAAGATGCCAGTAGAAGGCAGAGAAGCCTTAGCTCTTGGAGTGTCCTCTGTTAGGCCAAGCGCAGCACAGAGAAAACGTTTTCAGAGAGCACGAGAAAGATTTCGGTCTTTCTGGAGAGATAGTGATGACTGAACAAGAGATATTTTCCAAAGTTAAATCCTCTTACGAGAGAGGACGTGTTTGGCTTGCGTCGGTTGGTGTTTTGCCAGTAGTACTTTTGTATTTGATGGCGTGGAGTACCATGGGACACCACTCCCGGCTATCGCTGTTTTCCGCTGTGTTGGTGTTGGTGCTTGGGAGCGTATTGATTTGGCGCGGCGAAAGGTGGCGAGACTCATGGCACTATGGAGTGCTGGCAGGAAGTGTTTCAGTCGTTACGCCATTTCTTGTCCACGTTGCACAGAAGCTATTTCCTTTCCTTGACTTGCATGTTGGCGGCGCAGTTTGCGTTATTGCGTGCGTCATTATGGGAAGTATCGCTGGGGCGTTCGTTGGGGGAAAATTAGCAGTAGGGAAACTGTCGTGGCTTGGATTAACCTGTGGGTCCGTTGTCTCTGGACTAACGGCTTTGATGGGATGCCATCTCCTAGGCTATATTGGAGTTGTTGTAACCGTTGGCGCAGTGTGGGCTGTCGGCGTGCCATTCAAGGTTTTCTACAGTCCCGCCACGTCCTGACAGGATGGCAGATTGGTACAATTTCGTAGTTGAAATCAGAGGCTTGCAAGACGTTTGGTCCACCAACGGTAATTCTTGTCTTTGTTATTTCGTTGAGCAGCGTGTGAGGATAGCCATGTTTTTATCGATGCGTTTGTCGGAAAGGTTCAGTAGGCTGACGTACTTGTGTACTGACCGTGCATGGTAGCTGCAGATGCTACTGTCGGTGTCTGCGGCTTCTTCTTCTAGTATCAGGTGCCCCAGTTCTACGTAGCAAAGAGTCGCGATTTCTTTCGCTTTCCGATTACTCCAATCTGAGTTGAGCTTGAGGAGTCTGTCCACAAGCATGCCACACTGAAACGGCAATTTTAGCTCTTGAATGGCGATGCGTTTGGCTACTTCTACGTTTAGGTTTTTGTAGCTATGCTCCATAGCTCGTCCTTCTTGGCACAGAAGCGTGATAGCCGCAGAAGTTTTAACCCCCCAAGATGCAGTTCTCTTGGTAAGTGGATAACAAAGCGAATGAACTGACTCTCCTGCGTCTCTTCTTTTCTTTATCAAGGGGGCAGATTTCTCTTCAAGCCTTAGAAAAGCTTGCTTGCATGCTGCTTCAAACGAGTCGAAGTGGTCGTGCTTGGTGCTGTCGCAGTAGTATGCCATTGCATTGTCAATTTCGTGTGGAGTCTGTGCACTTTCAATTTTTGCTAAAGCATCCGCTAAGTATTGGTTGTTCGGTTCGCGGAACTTTGGTGTAGAACTGGGCAGCGAGAAAACGATAATCGCGAGCAAGAGTAGGGCGGAACCTAATTGGCCTAAGCGTAATGCTACCGCCGCAGTTTTGAGCCCGTTGAATTTTAGCTGACCATTCCTAATCTTAGAAATTTGCTGATTGGCACCCAACCAAACCATCGGCGCGATAAACACGAATAGCATACCGATGCATCCCAAAATCAGCCATGCGGTCGCACTAGAGTCAGGAAGATCCTTGTCGCCATGTTCTAGGCGATGCTCCAACTGTTTGCGCTTTTGACGCTCCTTGTCGAGCTCGCGCTGCAGTTCATTGGCGCGCTCTATTGCAGCTCGGTTGTCGTCACGAAACACCCAATGATTGTAGCACGCAATTTTTATTTTCCAGGTAGGTCTAGCACTCACAGCTACTTAGTAAAGACGCACCTAGGGATGGCGGAGCCTCAATCGCAGCGAGTGGTAATTTCGTTGTAGCTCGAGACAACTTGCAGCTTGCGCACGCAAGTTTTGGTAGAGTAAGTCGCTACCATTTCATAGTTCCCGTTTCGAAGCGGGACCTGAATGGTGTGAAGCGTGGGGGATAGAGGTCGCCCTTGGAACGACGCAATGGAGTCGTCTTCCTCGTTGTAGAGTGTTATCGAAACCCGCTCAGTTGCTGGAAAATGAACAGCGATTTCTACGTCCCGCCTTTGCTCGGTACTTTCTCTAAATAGCAGGTAGATCGCAAATCCTAGGACTGCGAGTTTAAACGCGTGTTTAGCCACACGGCAGCATAGCGGACCTTGTGGAAAATCAAAGAAAATTATGACAGGACCTTTTCCTTTCCGACGAAATCGGGTCATATATACGTCCTAAATGGGGCTGTGGTGAAATTGGTAGACACGAGGGACTTAAAATCCCTTTGCAGCAATGCAGTGCCGGTTCAAGTCCGGCCAGCCCTACCAGGGAAATTGTTTTTGAACATGCAGGCAACCTTAAAGAAAAATGCGGGAGGATCTTTTCCTTTCGCACGAGAACGAGTCATATGAACCCTTCAGTGGGGCTGTGGTGAAATTGGTAGACACGAGGGACTTAAAATCCCTTTGCAGCAATGCAGTGCCGGTTCAAGTCCGGCCAGCCCTACTGCTGGAGTTTTTCGTGAATTCTTTATGATGCTTGTTGGATGTCTTCACCAGTGAAATCGACCTACCGAAAAGATATTGATGGATTGAGAGCAATTGCTGTGCTTTCTGTCGTTGTTTTCCATTTGGATAAGTCTTGGCTTCCTGGAGGCTTTGCAGGGGTAGACGTTTTTTTCGTTATCTCAGGTTTCTTGATTACAGGGGTCATCCATCGAGATCTCGTTGCGCAAGAGTTCACGTTTCGCCGGTTCTATCGCAAGAGAATTCAAAGAATACTTCCTGTTCTAGCAGTGGTGATTTTGGTAACGTTAGTGGTTGGAAATTTCGTTCTTTTGCCAGGGGATTATACTCGTTTGGCGAAGTCGGGAGGGGCGGCTCAATTATCGTTTTCGAACATATATTTCGCCTATTTTCTCGACACCAGTTATTTCGCTGATGACGCAAACTTAGAGCCTTTGTTACACACTTGGTCGTTAGGAGTAGAAGAGCAATTTTACCTGTTTTTTCCTATTCTCATGTGGATCGGGTTGTATAAGTTGGGTTGGAAAAAAATTGTCTTTATCTTCACTGCAGGCTTTACCGTTTCTGTGGTTACGAGTCAGCTGTTGACCAAAGACAGTCCTATGGTTGCCTACTACATGCTGCATTCCAGAGCGTTTCAGTTACTTGCAGGAGGAGTTTGCTTCTACTTGCCGAGTTGGTTCACCGGAAAATCTCCTTGGCTGTCCGGGGGGACGGGTTTCCTGGGAATCGTTGGAATCTTTTTTGTCTTTTTTTTCTTAGATGAAAATCTCAGTTATCCTGGATACTTCGCTCTGCCAGTGACGATATCTACGATGTTGGTGATAATCTCAGGGAAGAGTGTGTCTGTTACCCACCGAGCTCTTGGCCTCCGTCTTCTTACCTCTGTAGGGCTGATTTCTTACTCCTTATATCTGTGGCATTGGCCAGTTCTAGCATTTGCGAGGTATTGTCTTGGTGAGTTAAGCAATACTCAAAAGTTTCTATCCCTCTTGCTGATGATTTTGTTGTCGATACTTTCTTATAAGTTTGTCGAACAACCTTGCAGGCACTATAAAACCTCGGTTATTCGGGCGTTCGTTTACTTCTTCGTTGTCCCTTCGTTCACAATACTTTTAACTTGCTCCGCCATTTATCTATCATCAGGTCTTGGTTCGTACTATTGGAGCCCTACATATTCAGACGAACTATCTTCTGTGAAAAATGAAGGGCAGGCAGCTTATGTCGCCCCATACGTTTGTCAGAAGAGTCAATTGTCTATAGCAGATACGATATCAAGAGAATGCATCCTTGGTGGACAGAACCCAAAGGTCTTACTTTGGGGGGACTCTCATGCTGCTCATTATGTCAGCATACTTAGTGAGTTCGCAGACGAATATAATTTTGGTTTCCGTAACTTTGAGCATAGCTCTTGTCCTCCTGTCCTAAGTACACCTGAGAAATACGCAACGTCCAAGTGGCGAGCGAGGTGTGAGAAAGGAGGCCTTGTTGCAAGGAGTGCGATGACAAGCTACGAATACGTTATTGTCGCGGCGGCATGGTCGGCCTATCATAAGGCCGACTCCACATTCTACACCAATGTTGAGGCATCGCTACAGAATATGGTCGCGAACGGACAAAAGCTATTGGTGTTAGGCGACGTTCCATATTCTAAGAAGATTGATCGTAAGTGTTTACAGAAGAACCTGAAACTCCAATTTCTTGATTGCAAAAACAGAGCTACTACAGCAGTCGTGCAAACACAGAACGCTAACAAACGAATCAAAGAAATTGCCTTGAGGGTAGGGGCTGCCTACTTTGATCTAACGAGGTTCCTCTGCGACGGAAAAGGTTGTTCGAACTACTTTGGTGGTATTCCTGTCTACTTCGATAGTAGCCATTTAAGTTTGGAGGGGGGCCACCTCATTGGTGAAGCGATTAAGTCTGACGAAGAGGTAAAAAGGATATTCTCTAGATTCTCGCGTCATAAACAGTGAAGGACTGAGTGCCAAGATGCGTGCCGTTCCAAACCGCACTGCTTTGGTTGCCCTAAAGGAATGGTTGTCGTTTTCAGGAACTAAATCGTCCAAAGAAATTAACTGAGAGGTCTTCTCGAAATAAGGTGACTTTTTCACTAGGGCGGCGTCTCGAGGGCATGAGGGACACAAACGAGCTTGCGGGGGCCTCAATAGAAGAAGCGGTACTACGCTACCTACATGTGCCCCCTAATGAAAATATGCATTCGATACACTGTGAGGAATCTGACGACACCGCAGTTATCGTCAGCAGAATCACAAAGCAAACGCCTGACCTATCCTTGCATAGTAACTAAGACAGCGAAAATGCCTGGCCAGCTTGGGACTCGGCCGTTCTCGGTCATTCGCTGAGGCGCGTGGCTTTTGTGGCTCATGCGGTGATTCTCTCAGCCTTTTACGATAACGTTATGTCGTATGGGGGAGGCAGGACTACAGCGTCGTCGCGGTGATGAGTCTTTCTTCGACCAAAAATCCCGCAAGAAAAAACGACGGGCTGACTTTTTTTCTGTTGCCTTAGCGTTGGTACTGCTATTCGTTATCACAAAGGTATTTTTTATTGCGAACTTTGCTTGGCACGGAGAGCTGGGCAAAGTTTCATCAGTACGCGTGCTTTCGTGGTTTAGCCAGGACTGTTGGACAGCCCTTGGATGCGCAGTAATTTGCGTCGTGTTGGGATTTGTCGAGTCAGGACTAAACAACGCAATCGACACTAAGTTGAAGGTTCTTGCGAGTGGATTTTTGGTGATGGTTTGCATCGCTCATACCATGTCTACGTTTACGTACAATCTAATTGGGATGGCTCCGACGCAAAAACTGCTCAAGCAGTTGGGGGACGTTGATCAGGCCTCTGACTCCTTACTTTCGCTTCTTTCGTTGAAGACGGTAGCGATACTTGTGGGATTTCTTGTGGTCGTTTTCGCGGTTCGTCATGTTAGCTTTCGGCGGTTTCAGAGGTCTCGAGTCGGGTTGCGTTCCTTTCTCGCCGTTGCTTTGGTGGTCGCAATGCTTTCTTTCTTTCCGCGTCGTGACTTTCTTGACCTCGATAGGAACGGGATTTTTTCTTTTGTGAGCTCTGCTTTGGTTGACGAACCTACCGACCCGCTTGATGCTGACTCTTTGGATGGAAGTGAAATCGATCTTGCGAAGACGCTAGCTCCAATATTTGGAGTCGAAAGGCAAGTACCTCCGTCCGACTTTTCTCACTTGGCGCAATGGCGAGACAGCTTGAGAGAACAAGGGAAAGAGCCCAACGTGGTTCTTGTTATTCTGGAGTCGACTTCGATTAATTACATGCATGTCACTGGAGGCGCCTATGAGAACACTCCTAATTTGACTAGGTTTGCTAAGAGCAGCCTGTTTTGGAAGCAGCACTACACTCATATTCCCCAAAGCATGCCTTCGATCTATTCAATCTTATGCTCGCAGTTTGGCGTCCCACTAGGTGATGTCATTACTAGAGTGGCACCTCAGGTGAATTGTCAGTCGATATCGGAGGTCCTTAGCAAACGAGGCTATAAGTCCAGCTTGTGGCACTCCGGAAGGTTTTCCTTTTATTCCAAAGATAAGTTCTTCAAAAATAGAAATTACGAACCCTACATTGACGCAGTGACGATGCCAAATCGTAGCGAGCTAAGACAAAGTAGCTGGGGAATAGAGGAGTCTGCCGCGGTGGATGAATTGGTGAAGTGGGCTGCCAAACAAACGCAACCTTTCTTTTCGACTTATATTCCAGTGTATCCACACCACCCGTACCTTTTGCCAAAAGGAGAACCTCGAAAGTTTGGACTTGAGGGAGATAAAGGACTCTACATCGACGCAACCTATTACGTTGATCAAATGATGGGACGTCTTGTCAAGGGAATCGAAGATGCTGGACTCGCAGACGAGACACTTTTTGTGTTCGTTGGCGACCATGGCGAAGGATTTGGCGAGCATCAAAACAGCTACATACACGGAGGGACCTTGTTCGAGGAAGGGATTAAGACTTTTACGATTTGGTACGCTCCTGGCGCGGTGTCTTCGAGCGTTTACAATGAATCTACTGCTCATACTGATATCGCCCCCACACTGCTTGAGTTCCTAGGTTCGAAAAGGTCGAAACCTCACATGGGGCAGAGTAGAATGCACTCTTCGCCAAGTCGGCTGATTCCCATCTTCACCGATAATGCTTTTCGTTTTGTAGGTTTTTTGGACGGACAGTGGAAGTACTTCTACAATACGCATACGGACGGACACAGGTTCTTCGACTTGAACAGCGATCCCAAAGAGAAGCATAATCTTTCCTACAAATACGCGTCGAGAATGCCCGTGTACAAAGAGAGAGTCAGAAGGTTCATTGCTCAGCAGCGCTATCATCAAAAACAGATGACCACCAAAGACAAGAGCAATATCGCAGCTTTGAAGAAGTCGCCTCCTGCAGCGACTAAACGTTGGGTTCCAAATTTTTCCAATTGTAAGCTTGCTCCAGGGGCTGAAGTTTATGGTGACGGGAGCCACTTGCGGATGGTGCGGTGGGATGACGATGTGACCACCACATGCCGGTGGGACGTAAAAGAGGGAGAGAAACTTCAACTTTCAAAGCTCCTGGTTGGTGCGGTGGTGGCTCAAGAGGAGCTGTTTATCGATGCAAGCTTACAGTACTTTTCCGGAGAGAATAGAGAAGGACTAGGTTACTGCGAAAGGTACAGTAAGACTTGCGACATCACCGTCAATAGAATCGTAGAGGGGCCAGGTGTCGTGGAACTCGATCTTCGATTTTTTCACTATTCTGGAAAGAAAGTTCCATTAACCGCAGACCACTCTTATTGCATTCATGATGTCTGGCTCGAATACAGCGACCACGGATTGCCGAACTGACCTGAAAGCTACAATTCATCTCTGTTTATGTTGCAGCGGTATGAGAAGTGTTCTGTTTTCTCTTCTAGGTCAACAGATAATCGAGTCAGGGCAAACGGCGTTTTGGGAGTGGTTGGTAAGGCGGAATTTAACTTGGTAATGTATAAACACCTATGAGAATTTTCATTGTCGTTTTGGTAGGTATGTTTTGGGGGGGCGCTAAAAACGATGCAATCATATCATGAAGCCTAATGGCAAATCGGCGATTGCGAAGGCTTACTACGACGTGAACTGTGACGGCAAGGTTGGAGTTACCTCTCTTTCGATTGGCCCTAACGCAGATGGAATAATGCAAATTGGTAAGTTGATTATTGAGCAAGAAGATTAGTTGCGAGTCCAATTTTTTCTGCTACGAGGCAAAGATGAAGTCAATATTAGTAGCAAGTCTTGTTGCATCTGTCGGTCTCACGACGGGATGCAGTACGGTGAATTCTCTTCTCGGAAAGAAAGGGAAGTCACCTAGTTCGTCGAATACCACGAGTTCTTCCAATTCAAGCCCCTCTAGGAACGCTGGAGAAAACACAAATGGTGAACAAAGTCCTCCACCTGCGGCTCGTGAGTCGGTTCAAGCAAAGAAAACGCTCCCGCCGCTAAAGGATGAAGGTATCAGTAACGACACGCACAAGAAGTTCGCGGGGCAATTCTATTTCTCGAAAAAAGAGGTAGGGCACGAGCCATCTGCCACCGGTAGCGTCAAAAAGTTTACGGTTGGAAAAGACAAACTGCATTTCAGAGTTTTCTTGGCGAAGTCATGGGACAATGCCATGCGTGAAAATGGCTACGAATGCATGCATGGACAGGAAGATCCGAAGAGCTCCATTATGGTGAGTGTCAACGGAAACAAAGAAGTTCACCTGGACTGGAAGAAGTTGCATCCTAACAATTTTAAGAAATGGACCTCGTTTGTTCCTGCCAACTCAAGAAAGACTGTGTCTGGTCCTGTGAAAGACTTGCAAAGTCCTAGCTATCACTGGGCGAGCGAAGTTTTACCTCAGCTTAAAAAGGGGAAAAATACGTTAGAGTTCACCGCAAACGGTGTTTGTTTTGTAATGAATCAAGGACAGAAATCGGTCCCTGTTGCTACGGGACAAATTGAAGTGATGCTTCCGTCGGAATCTGTACGAAAGAAATGGCTTCGCAAGAACTACAATCCATTGAAGAAGGGAAAACTCAAAGTTAAACGTCTTAAGCAACAAGCGAAAAAAATTCTCGGTCAAAAGTGGCCCAACGAAACTGTGTTGGGGGCTATGATGCAATCGGACAACTGGTACAAGGTGCGGCATAAATTGAGTGGCCGTGTCATCCGGAAAAACGCCACGGCCTGGGTAGTTGTTCGAAGAAATGATGAACCAAACAAAGAGGCATGCCGAGTTTTCGAAGTCTTGTTTAACTCAGAGCCAGAAGGCGGTCCCTTGCGTTGGGGCGGAGTGGGGAGCAGTCACGCTTTCCCTTGTTCGCGGGCGCCAAAGTAACCAAGTCACATTATACAATAGAGCAGTCACCATATGGTGGCTGCTTTTGCTAATTGGCCCCAACTAAACATTTTTACTCCGCAGGGAAGTTTTGAGACAAGACTGCCGTACAATGATGTTGTGACCCTTCTACAGGAAGAGCTTGCTCAAGCGAGCGCTGAGGACACTGAGTCCAAGGACTGGCCCAAGACCAAGCAAGTATCAGCTAAAGCCATGGCGCGGTTGAGCATGGCGCAAAATGCCATTGATTTTACCAAGCGCTCCATCAAACAGGCTGGCAATCAGAGGCCCGCATTAGATGATACGAACTTCAACTCCTATTATCGAATGAAGGTGGCACGAGGCAATCAATATTGGAAAGTTGACAAAGACGTCCGTGATCTTATCAGAAAAGATCCCGACGCCTTTAAAGCTGCTAAGGCACAAAAGGCACGAGGTGGAAACTGTGGAGAACATGCGCAGATTGCGTTTCAGTTTCTAAGGTCAAAGTATAAAGGAGAGACGATACACCTTGCGTCGCATAGCATGGACCACGCTTTTGCGCTGATTGGAAAGCTCTACGATATCAATACCAAAGAAATGGCTGTCGCGGATGCATGGCCGACTCATGGCAAGGCGGTGCTATGGGATGATTTCTTCGCCTATGATGACATGCCATTTGATAAAGTAACCCTTCGCAACTCGATGGTCGCGGATGGAAAGAATACCGCTGAGACCATAGCCGCAGGCATAAGTTTAAATGCAAGAGGCCGAAGAATGATTTCCCGAGAACACAGCGAAGAGCGGTCAGACAAAAAGATAGAGCAAGGAGAAGGACGATGGGTTTGGGACCAACCTGATACTTATCGTGACTCCCCGATTAACTATGAATTGAACGAACAAGAAGAATAGCTCTATGCCGCTGAAGTGTTAAAGTAAGCTGTGCTTTTGGCCGTAACAAAATATTTGCTCGCATTTGTTTTTCCGTTTGCCCATGCATTGGGGTTGTATTGGGGAGGGAGTAGTACTTGGCTAGCTGCTGGGTTGGCATTCATTGCGCTACCAGCGCTCGAGCTTGTTGTACGACCGAGCAAAGAAAACCATGATGAAGCTTTAGAAAAGAGGGTCGCTAATTCGAGTGCGTTCTTGTGTCTCTTGTGGCTTGCTACCGTTATTGCAATGGTTACGTTTGCTCTCACGTTGGTGTGGGCAATGAAAGACCGAAGTACTTTTTCTTTGATTGGCGCTGCGGTATCCGCAGGTGTTGTTCAGTCGGTCATGGGACTAAACGTTGCGCATGAGTTAGGTCATCACAAACAACGTATCCATCGCGTCATGGCGCAAGTCGGGCTTTCCATTAGCATGTACCAACATTATAGTATCGACCACAATCGCGGTCATCATAAGAACGTAGCAACGCCGTTGGACTTGTCTTCAGCTCCAAAGGGAATGTCGCTTCATCGATTCTTTGTTCGCTCCATAGTTGGTACGTTCCGGTCGGCATACAGAATCGAAGCGCTACGACTAAAAAAGGAGAGGAAGAAGGGGGGGGGCGCGCACAACGTTATTTGGCGATATTTGCTCTTTAACGCCTCCGCAGCTTTCTTCGTCGGTTGCGTTGTCGGACCGCTGTCGCTCGCGGTCTGGGGCGGAATAATACTCGTCTCGGTACTGATGCTGGAGTCCGTTAACTATATTGAGCACTACGGGCTTCGGCGCAAAGAAGTCTCGCCAGGAAAGTACGAACGCGTAAAGCCACAGCACTCGTGGAGCTCCAATCATCAACTGGGGAGGGCGGTCATGTTTGAAGGCGCAAGGCATGCGGATCATCACTACCTAGCTTCTCGTCCCTATCAAATTTTGCGTCATCATGAAGCCGGGCCGCTAATGCCCACCGGTTATCCTGGGATGATGCTTCTAGCGCAATTTCCACCGCTGTGGTTTTACGTGATGAATAAACGACTGCCCAAAAGCTAGTCAGCGAGGTTGGCACGCGGTGATCCCACCAGGCTCGGTAATGGCGCATTGTTGGTTGAGATCTTGCGGACAGTGTTGGTCGTGACGACAATCGGAGAATGCGTAGGTACAAGAGAATCTGTTGAACAATCCGCTACAGCCATCGAAGAATGGGCTGCATTTTCCGTCAGGAAATTCACTGCAATCGGTGTCCAAGAGGCAGTCACCTGAGCGACAAACGTTAACAGGGGAAGCGAATGCGCCTGCCGGAAGACAAAAAGGGAATGGGCCTTCTGCGGTACAGTCGATATCTTGTTGGCATTCGTCCGCCAGACAACGATTAGTGGGGACAGTATTTTCCTGGCAATCTTGCACTTTAATGCATTTGGCAGGGGCTGCGCAGTCTGCACTTACGATGCATTCATCGGCTGCCGGGTTGCTCGCTGTTGTGGCTTCGCTAACGGCAGTCACGCAAGTCTTCCATCCTTCATTTTCACTTGTAGGAATGCTTAGGCAGCTAGCACCCAGGCAGTCTTGAGATTGCTCGCAGTCTTCAACCAGCGAAAGGTTGGGCCAAGGTGCGTCGATGGTAGGAGGAGCATCTACTGAGGTACTAGGCGGCTGACTTTCTCCTCTTCCACAAGCGGCGGTGGTAAGGAAGTATGCCAGCCACAATGTCGGTACTGTTAGTCTCTGTCTCATCTTTAATAGCCTTTCCCCGTTTAAGGAGCAGGTGGTTCCACTGGTTCGCACGCGGTATTGTTGGCTCCAGCTGGTACGCAAATACTTCCCACGTCGCAATCTTGAAGGATCCTGCAAGGGGAGTCGTCGTAGCTGCAGCTAAATGTGACGGTTGGGTCGCACAGTGAAGCATAGGGATGGCATTGTCCGCCAGCGCGGTTAGTACAATCCCCATCAACTCTACAGTTGCCGTAGGAACAAACGGCGGCCGGTTGTCCTAGTACTCCTGCGGGGATGCAAATGCCATTGGTACTTTGATTGCAGTCTGAGTCTTGTGTACATTCATCGGCCAGGCATCGGTTGATTGGACCCATTGTCCCTAGATGGTCGCACTGCTGAAAACAGGTTCCAGTAGGACAAGATGGCGTTGGGCACTCGTCGTTGGTATTACCGCTACTGGTATCTTGTGGGAGGAACTCGCCGCGGCATACTTTTCGCGAGCCAATGTCGACGCACTCGAGCAGTCCTATATCCATGCAGTTTTGATCCGTCTGGCAGTCCAACGGATTGGGAACAACGATCGCAGCATCAGGTGCGAGATTGGCATCTGCGTTTGGTGCATCGACCCCACTTCTAGATTCTCCATCACTCCCACAACCAAGTAGTAAAACTAAGCACGCCCCCCAAATTCTCATGTTAAGAGTCTAACAATAATTTTTGCGTAACTAGTAGTGGGGTTGTGGAGGACATAGATAGACATGGGCGGAAGTGTAAGTCACTGTAAACAATGATTTTTTTGGTGTTTTGGAGCACGAACTATGAGAAACTAGAAGTATGAGGATAGTTACTTTTGTGATCGCTGTTCACTTTCTGGGTTGTGCGGAGGTACATTCTCATGAAGAGGTGGTAAGAGACCCAGCTGATGCGGTTGGAAACTTTTGGTGGGTGACCAACCCTACTACTGTGACTTCCGATGATTTGGTGGCAAGCGGGTTTCAAGCACCAGACGGTGCGATGTCGGACGAGACTCCAGAAGAATCCAACGTTTTCAGTTTAGCTCCCTCAGCACCAGAAGAAAATGAACCAAGTGATCAAAAGGAGCCAGACACTGCGATTGCAGCGGTTTGCGATCAGTGGGCGACACTTTTCAATAGAGTTTGGACCTACCACCAACCGTACTCTCAATCAGTTCATTTTTTGGATATGTCAGCATCTGGATTTACGCGCTACATCGATATTGACATCATGTACTATCAATACTATTCGCGAATTGACTTTATCATCAGAGCTCCAGACGGGACTACCAAGACCATAACCGACTCGTCGGGAGTTGGGACTCACTACTTGCGGCAAACGATTGACATGGGAAAGTCGGTTTCTCGTAATGGCAGGTGGACAATTACAGCTAAGTCTCAGGGGTCTTACAATGGATACGGGTTTTGGTTAGGGTATGTGAAGGCAAAGCTTTCAGGTCCTTGTGGTGCTATTGGCGGCGGCGGACAAGATAGCGGAACTACGTACACCATCGGATCTGCTAGTTGCGATCAAACCTTATCCCGAACCAGAAATCATGACTTCCGTGAGCAGGAATGGGTAGAGCAAGTAGCTAGTTTCAGCGGCGGTACTAATGTACAAGTAGAAGTAAACGCAAGTTTCTATCATGAGAGACCTCAGGATGTTCATGCTGTCTTAGTGGGACCTAAGGGCCAATCCGTTGACTTATGGAATCGGCAAAACTCGGCATCAAAAACCTTCTCCGTAAGCACGGTGCTTCATGACTGGCAAGGTGTTGACACCACAGGAGATTGGAAGCTGAGATTCATCGATACTCGCAGTGATCAGTACATAGGATATCTCGATAGCTGGAGCATCAAACCGGTCTGCAGTTGTCCCGCAAACTATACACTCACCGCGACGCAACAAAGCCGATGCAGTCAATTTTGTAACGCGATGGATAACACTTGCGGCCTCTTGGATTATAACGCCTGCTACGCGTTCTGTGAGCAGGAAATCAAAGATAGTGCTGGCGGCTGTGAAGACAAGTACTACCGAGCGATGCTGAATTCAACGTTGACCTCTCAGCTGCCTAACCACTATGGATGCCAAGGGTTTGCATTGAGCGAGGCGCCACAAAGCTCTTCGCTACAAACAGCACTAGAGCAATGCAACACCTTCCTGGAATTTTGCGCGAAATAGCAGGGGCTTATTGCCTCGTGGCAACTCTTGTAATGACTAGTTTTCTCTTTTAAACTGCAGCTATGCGAAGGGGAGCAGGGTGGTGTCTATTTTTTCTAGTCGCGTGCGGTGGAAGTGAAACAGGGAACTCTCCAACGGATGCCGCTCCGCTGACCGACGCCAATCTAGTCGATGGTCCATTGCCACCTCCAACAGAAACCGCATCATGCACAATCGACGCCGATTGTGGGACTTCAACTTGTGTTGAAGTAATCGATGGCGGATACAAAGCTTGTTCCACTCCGGTCAATCCGGCAACGATGGCGACCACCAGCGCCAATGATGAGTGCCCGACTCCTAACTGTACCACGGGAACTTGCTTTGAGCGGTGTCAACTGGTTCAAGGGATTCCGGCTCCCGTGAATCGTTGTCTGGTTGATGAATGCCAGAGTGATGGCGACTGTAGCGCTCAGCCGAATGGGGTATGCGTTCCCGCAGGGGTGTTGTTCGCGTCAGCCAGCACCTGCACGTATGGCAACTGCATCTCTGATGCGGGATGTACTGCATCGTCTGGTGGTCGATGCACACCATTTCTTAACGCGTGTGCGGACGTTCTGGGATTTTTTTGCAGCTATGATACCTCGCCGTGCCGTACGACGGAGGACTGTGTTGATGGTGGTTTTTGTCAGCCGGATGGCAATGGCGATACGATATGTTCGATGACACCGTAAGAGTATTAGGAAAGCGGCTTGAAGGTTCTGAAGAAGGGCCTTGCGGTACGCAAGTCAGGTGATAGAGTGCGAGCATGGACGGAAAAGTTCACGTAATTGATCATCCTCTTATTCAGCACAAGTTGACGATAATGCGTCAGAAGGAAACGAGCACCCGCTCGTTTCGACAACTGCTCAACGAGCTCAGCATGCTGTTGGCGTACGAAGTAACGAGAGAGTTACCACTTACGGACAAAGAGATAGAAACTCCCGTCGCACCAATGACTGGAAAAGTACTCGATGGTAAGAAGCTCGTTTTGGTTTCTATTCTGAGAGCGGGAACGGGAATATTAGATGGGATGCTTTCCATACTTCCGGCCGCTAGAGTAGGGCACATAGGACTTTACCGCGACCCGGAAACGTTTCAACCTGTAGAGTATTACTACAAAGTCCCCGAGGACATGAGTAACCGGGATGCCATCGTGGTGGATCCGATGCTCGCCACGGGAAACTCAGCCGTCGCAGCGATTACGTTGTTGAAGCGCTCAAACCCTAAGTCAATTACGTTCGTATGTCTTGTCGCATGCCCCGAAGGAGTCGCAACCTTACAAAATGCCCATCCAGACGTTACGCTTTATACTCCCGCAATAGATGAGCGCCTCAATGACAAGGGCTATATTGTTCCTGGGCTCGGCGATGCTGGCGATCGTATGTTTGGCACCAAGTAAGCTGGAAGAAAATATTTCTGTAAGTATAGTAGTTGCATGTCCAGTCTATCCGAATTTTCTGCAGATTTGAGTAATGGAACCAGTCAGTCGTTTGCTGACTATCAAGGCAAGGTTCTACTGATCGTTAACACGGCTAGTGAGTGTGGATTCACCTATCAATACGACGGACTAGAAAAACTTCACAATGACTACAAAGACAAAGGTCTTGTGGTGTTGGGATTTCCTTGCAACCAGTTCGGGAAACAAGAACCAGGAGACAATTCAGCGATTGCTGAGTTTTGCAGGATCAATCATGGTGTAACGTTTCCCCTGTTTGCCAAAGTGGAGGTAAATGGATCAAATACGATTCCGCTATTTGCGCATTTAAAAAAGGCAGCTCCAGGACTACTTGGCTCTGAGAAAATTAAATGGAACTTCACCAAGTTTTTGGTGGCAAAAAATGGACACATCACGCGATATGCGTCCGCAACAAAACCGGCGAAGCTAGTCAAAGATATCGAAAGAGCATTAGCAGCTTAAACTATTCGCAAATGTTTATTCCGCCGGCGTCAAAGAAGGCGCAGGTTTCACCGCCAATTAAGTTGCAGTCTCCATCGCTTTGGCATTCGTCATGATCGTAGGCACAGTGAAGTCCTTTCGCCTCGAACCCACAACTTTGAAGTACCATTGTACACACTCCGTTTTGACCATCGGTGCAGTCCGAATTGGTCATGCAGCTCCCGTAGATACATTGCCGGACGGGGTAGGAAAACATCCCTGCGAAGCCGCAGACTCCATTTGGTTGAGCAGTGCATTCTGCATCGCTGGTGCACTCATCTTTAACGCAGCGATTGACAGGGGTGGTAGAAACGCCTTGGCACTCAGCGATTGGGAAGCATTTTAGTCCCATTGTACAATCTGCAGTACTACTGCATTCGTCTTGTGGGTTCACAGACTGTGTTGCTTCAACAACAGGAACTTCACATGCAAAGAACGTTGCTGCGCTTTCAGGAACCGATGAGCACGAGTTTCCCTGACAGTCTTCTGTGGTTTCACAAGTGGCAGGGTGTGGTGCAAACGTCTTTCCGGCATCCACCACCGGTGTGGGTGTTTCATCGCCGCAGGCGACCGTCGATAAAAGAATCGTAGTTATTATTCGTCGATTGAATGACCGCATTGCTGCAGACGAGTTTGGCATTGATTGTAGTGGGCTTGCAAATGCGAGGTTGGTACTTGTGCGTCCAAATATTCGTCACAACCGTAGAAGCCACCGAACCACCAATAGGAACCGAGTTCTGAGTATTTTGCGCCAAAGTCGTAAAGGTTGGTGCACTGGCCGTCTGAGTCTTTGATCTTTTTGAAGCAGACATCAAGACAGTCAGTCTTGGTATCCGTTAGACTGCACTCTCCCCAAACTATGTCGCAAAACTCGTTGCAAACACCAGTTTGCTCTGCAGTTGGTGCAGGATCGAAACACGCCGTGTCACAATCAAGGAAGGTTTGAAATCGCCTAATATACATAAGGTTATTACCTACATTCTGTACTCTAACTTGCCATTGGCCATCTGCCGACCCCCCAGTTAGCTCCCTTTCTACAGTTAACCACTGATTCTGGCGGTATCCGGTTGCGGTTTTCTCTCCTACCAAAATCCACTGGTTGGTACCTGGGGCCTTTGCTTCAACTCGTAGTCGAGAGGTATTTCCCGAAGAATTCGCCCAGGCAGTGTAGTAGTTCATGACGTAAGCTTGGACCTTGATATTGACAGCCAGTTTGCCACCGGTGTTGGCTGTAAATGTTTGATAGTGCCATCCTTTGTAAAAGTTGTAGGGATGGAATTGCCCGTTATAGTTATTGACGTATTTGAAACCTGTGCTATGGCATTGCGAAGCCTGTTGCTCATATATTGCTTCGTCGCTTGTCTCGGCGCTCGGTGTTTCTCCCGAGGAACTTCCCCACCAGGCACTTGGTGCTTCTTCCCCTACGCACGCCGAAAGCATTAACAAAGTGCACCCTAAAAACCTCGTGAGCATACTTCAATTATACGGAGTTTTGTTGGCATTACTCAAGGTAAAAGTTGTAATATGCCTAGCAATATCAGGTGCTTGGGGTGGGTTTGCGACGCACTAGTAGGGCCACGGTTTCCACGTGTGGGGTGTTGGGCATCATGTCGTAGGCGGTGGCGTAGTCTAGTTGGTACGATGGCATCTTCTTTAGGTCGCTGGCCAGGGACTTAGGATTACAGGACACATAGACGATTCGTTCTGGTGCCTTTTGCTCAATTACTGCGGTCATTTTACGCAAGCCGGCTCGTGGTGGATTGACGATAAACACGTTGCCAGATGCTTCTGCCGATGCGCTGTCGCTACAAATGACATTGATCCTTCGGTCTTGATTAGTAGCTGCATTTTTGGCTGCGGCGACTGCCGACTCGTTAGTCTCGACGATGGTAATCGCTTTACAGTCCAAGTTAAGTGCGTAAGCGCCAACGCCACCAAAGTAGTCCACCACACGATCTTCTTTTTGAATCAATTTAGCTACGTGGTTTTGCAGCGCGAGGGATTGCTTCGTGTTGACTTGCCAAAAGGCAGCGGGGGGTACTTTAACCGTCGAATCATTGGCCAAGGGAAACGATATGGTCAAAGAGCCGGACAAGGCAGTAAACGGACCCGCGGCGTCAAATACAGCACCGTCCGTTCGTTTGTTGATGTGAGATACTACCCCCGACAGGCCTGACGCATCTTCCATGGAAATCCCCGAGGGAAGGGGGGCCTCACTCACAAGCGTGGCAATGCAGTCGCCATTGCCAACCCGTAGCGCAACGTACTTCAGAAGGTGCATTAGTTCCTGTTCTCGCAAAATGTAGAGTAACTGTTCTGCGGCAATTTTTAGTACAGGATCCAACGCCTCGCATTTTAGAGTGTTCACAAACGCTCCGCCACCGAGGGTACGGTTGCCTAAGAGCCAAACGCCGTTGACTTCAAACGGGACGAACTTTGCACTATTGCGATAGCCGCGATTGAGCGGACTGCCAACGCATTTGACATGTTGCCCTAAAAACTCAGAGACGATGCGCGACTTTTCCTGCAATTGAGCTGGATAGCTCCAGTGTTGCCAATGGCAGCCGGCGCAATGCCTTGTAGGACAAATAGGCTTGACCCGTTGATCACTTTTTGACTTTAGTTCGACCACAGTGCCCCAAGCCTTGGGGTGGTGTTTGGATAGGTTGGTAATGCGAATTTCGGCTATTTCACCGGGAAGCCAATTGGGGGCGTGAATGGCTATTCCTCCACTGCTTCCCACGCCGTGGCCACTAGAATCGATGCCTTCAGCGGTTAGCTCGAGTGTTTCACCTGTTTGAAATGGGAATTTCACCCTCTGCTTCTACCATGTGAGTCAGATTACCCTTTGACTCTTCTTTAGAAAAACGTATCTTCCACCCGTGAACGAGGACCAAGTCGTAGTCGCCTTATCGGGCGGTGTGGATAGCGCGGTAGCCGCAGCCCTTCTAGTAGAGCAGGGAAAATCAGTGGTGGGCATCACCATGCGTTTGTACGACGCTAGTGGTAGCAAGGCCTCATCAGGCGGTCGATGCTGTGGCCCCAAAGATATCGAAGACGCCCGGCGTGTTTGCGAGCACTTGGGCATTCCTCATTACGTCTTGGATTTGTCCGAGCCTTTTATGGAGTCGGTCATGGATGATTTTGCAGGAGCCTACCTGGCGGGAGAGACGCCAAATCCGTGCGCTCGTTGCAATCAGTACATCAAATTCACGCCGCTTTTAAAACACGCTCAAGCCTTGGGAATTAATACCATTGTCACCGGACATTACGCCAAACTTGTGGATGGTCCCGACGGTAGGCAGTTGCATCGTGGCGAAGATGGTTCCAAAGATCAGTCTTATTTTCTTTTTGCAATGCCTTGGGAATCGATGCCAAACGTAGAGTTTCCGCTGGGGCATTACACTAAAGACCAAGTACGAGCGATGGCTGAAAAGTTTGATTTGCCCAATGCTACTAAAAAAGACTCGCAAGAAGTCTGCTTCGTGCCTGATGGAGACTACACAGGGTTTGTAGCAAAGCATGCGCTCAAACGTGGTAAGTCGCTACCAGTTGCAGGTTCCTTTGTAGATACCAGCGGACAGGTGCTCGGAAGTCACGGCGGAGTGCATAATTTTACGGTTGGCCAACGAAAAGGCTTGGGGAACGTTACCGGAAGCGAAGTTCGGTACGTGGTCGACATCAACCCCGACTCTGCAGAAGTTGTTATTGGCGATAAAGCCGCGGCTCAAAAGATCACGGCGTTGGTGCGAGATGTGACTTGGCTTGGTGACGCTTCTCCTCAGTCCGTGAAGGCAAGCGTACAAGTTCGCTATCGTGCCAAACCGGTGGCCTCAGAAATCGAGTTTTTGTCTGATGGTACCGCGAAGATCTCTTTCGAGGCGCCAACCATCGCGGCGCCGGGACAAGCTGCTGTTTTTTATCAAGGCGATAGGGTTCTTGGTGGCGGTTGGATTAGTCGTGAGTCGAAAAACTGAGATTGAGGCACTGCTTGGATATGAGTTCTCTGACTTTGACCTTGTCGAACAAGCACTGAGTCACACGTCGTGGGCGAATGAAACAAAGTCGCAAAGCAACCAACGTCTAGAGTTTCTAGGGGATGCTGTGTTGGAAGTGATTGTTTCGCAGTACTTTTTCCACCGCTTTCCTGATGACTTGGAAGGCCAGCTTACTACCAAAAGAGTGCAGCAGGTCCGGACCGAAAACCTAGCAAACGTCGCAAGAGATTTGGGACTGCCTGACTATTTAAAGTTGGGGAAAGGGGAGAAGGACGATCGCGGTGAGCAAAAGGACTCCATTCTCGCCGATACGCTTGAAGCAGTGATCGCGGCCGTATATTTGGATGGCGGAATGAAGGCCGCAGAAAAGTTCGTCACCACTTTTGTGATCAACGATAAAGCGAATTTGGTCGACGTAAAAGGGAAACTACAAGCGATCACCCAGTCTCGCTTTGGCGTTGGCCCGGTTTATTCGGTTACAGAAAAACTTGGTCCCGAGCATCAGCGCTCGTATACCGTGGAGGTTTCGGTCAGAGGCAAAGTGTGGGCCACGGGGCATGGTACGAGTCGAAAACTTGCCGAGAAGGATGCCGCGCAGAAAGCACTAGAAAGCGCGTGAGCTACGTTGGACGCTTTGCTCCAAGTAGCACCGGGCTACCACATTTTGGTACCATCTTTTCAGCATGTTTGGCTTATCAAGACGCAAGACTTAATGATGGTGAGTTTTTCGTTCGACTGGAGAACTTGGACAGAGCGAGATGCACCGTTGCCAATGAACGGGCGCTGGTTCAGGCTATGGCAGAGGTGGGAGTTGTCTGGAACGATCTCATCGATCAAACCGTACAACAAATTCATCACGCGCAAGCGTTGACGGAACTTGCTATTGCAAAGCGCCTGTACCCATGCCGTTGCAGCCGCAAAGACATTGCCGCTCGTTGCAAACGTGCGGCTGACGGCCACTACATCTACGATGGCTTGTGCCGCCCCTCTGTGTTGGGGACTTTGGAATGGACGAGTTGCGAGCAAGCGATTCGTGTGGCGCTTCCAGAAGATACGGTTTCGTGGAATGAGTTTGTCAGGCAACAAGAACTAGTAAAAAACTTTCATCCGCTCAGTGAGTTTGGAGATCCCGTGGTGCGCCGTAAGAACGGAGAAGTTTGCTATCAGCTTGCGGTAGTAGTGGATGATGCCTTCTCGGGGGTTACTAACGTGGTGAGAGGACGAGATATTGCTCCCGCGACCGGACTGCAAGTGTCCCTGTATAATTTACTTGGTCTGAAAACGCCAAAGTATCGCCACCATCCTCTGATTTTGGCGGAGTCAAAGGGGAAACTTTCTAAGTCCTCGCGCTCCATGAGTTGGAGTGAACTGAAATTACGGTACCCGAAGACTCTATTGGACGTCCTCCATTTGGTTTGTCCTACCCGAAACTTTTCATGGGACGTGGTACCAGCGCTTGATCAAGAGCTTGTTTGTGGAAAAAAATTACTCCTAAGGCCAGTATGACCGAAGGAGTTGGTGGAGGATGGGGGGCTCGAACCCCCGACTTCTGCCTTGCAAAGGCAGCGCTCTCCCAGCTGAGCTAATCCCCCTTTAGGGACGCAGACATTAGGGAATTCGAATTGTCTGGTCAAGACTAAATACAAAAAAACTCACGGAGCCTGAGTGGGGGTCACTGAACCCGATTGAGAGGCACCAAGGAGCTCCATTACCTTGTCTTGAAACTTTCTAGCCTGATGCCTGGCTCTCCATTTATCTTCTATTTTTTCAGTGAGGATGGAAAATGCCCAAAGATTGGTGCTGTCGGTGCCGAGGTAGCCACTGACGGTAGATACATTGGCAAGCGTTCCTGTTTTAGCGCGGATGAGCGCTTTGCTTGGGGATTTGGCGAGTCTGGACCGGAGTGTGCCGTCGATGCCCCCGTGGGACAGCGCCGCCATAAGATCCGGAGCAATTCGATAGTCTCGCCCCGCGTGGGCTAAAATTGTCGTCATTTGATTAGCACTGAACGAAGATGAGTCGAACAATCCGGAACCGTTCTCGTAGCGGTAGCTCCCTTTGGCTATTCCAGCGCCGAGCAGGTACTCGTGCACCACATCGGTGCCCTTGGCCCAGGTACCTGGGAGACCTTTCACTTCAGCGCCCAACGTTTTCAGCAAAAGCTCGGCATGGAAGTTACTAGAGTTTTTTCCAATCCATCCAATTTGATTTCTGATGGTACTTCCCACTGCAGCTCTTGTTTTGATTTCTTTGGGAACTTGGCAGGGGGTGGTATCAAGTCGTCTTACCTTAATCCCATTTTGCTTCAACGCGTCTTTGATTACCGGTAAGGCGAATGAAATAGGGGATGGGACGAGTCTGCGTACCCTGAATGGTTTGCCAGCTTTCTTGACCTTACCGTTTAGCGTGATGGTCCATTTTCCAGAGGCCATCTTAGTTGTTACGCGAAGTTTAGCTCTTCGCGCCGACGTTAAGTTGTTTTCGACTTTTACAAAGGACGACTTGGGGTGGACAGTGACCGTCGGGCTGCCACTTTTCCTGGGCGTGATCCACACAGAAACGGCGTTGTTATAGATACTTGTTGCGGCGACAGGAGCTTTGAACGAGGCAAGCTCCTTGGGTTGATCCATGTACCGGGGAGGCCAAATCTTGTCGTCAAAATAACTTTGGTCTACGCAAAGCTTGGAAATTTCACGAACGCCTTGCGCCCTAAGATTCCTAGCAATTGATGCGAGTTTTTCGCTGTTGAGATTGGCGGTTCCCTTGCCGAAAACCACCGCCGTTTTCAGTGTAGAAGAGTCTTTTAGATCTGAATCACTGACGATAGCTGTGGAAGATGAAAATGCCGGGGTTAGATGGTGAAGGGCTGCAGCCAATGTCAGGATCTTTGTATTAGAGGCCAACGACTGTTTTTGGTCTCCTTGGTGCTCAAAAATGCTTTTTCCAGTTTTTACGTCACGAACCGATACCGAGATCCTCACTCCTGCTGGAAATTTGGTTTCGCTAAGAATCTCGGCAAACTTAGTTTGAAGTTGTGCTCGAGGATTCTTGTCAGCAGCAGCACTGGCGGTCACAATCGTAAGCAGCAATGTTAGTCGCATCATTCTCTTACCCTAGCAAAACACTGGCTTGCATGCTTGTTTTTGCATGTGCCTGTGGTCAAAAACGTCACACTCCACAGAACAAACTTGTTGCTTTGGTAAAAACAACGATTAAAAGTGTCGATCCAAGGAATCCGAGCCCAGCTCATGCGTTCAAGATCGCGCAGCTGATTGCACCGGGCCTCACCACAACCGATCAGGAGTCCATGGCTCCCAAGTTGCGGTTAGCGTCAGAAATTACGCAAGTAGATGACACCAACTGGAAGGTGAAAATTAGAGAAGATGCAAAGTTCTCTGATGGTTCCCAAGTTACCGCAGCTGACGTTGTCGCGACCTACATGAACAAGATCGCGAGCGGAACCAATAAAGGGTTTAGCGAAAAATTTAAGAAGATTTCTGCGTTGAAAGATGGTGGTGTCCACTTTGAATTGAACAAGCCTGTTGCGACGTTTCTTGCTGACTTAGAGTTTTCTGTCGTCAAGGAAAAAGAAGGAGGCAATAAGGCTATTGGCGCGGGCCCAATGATGTTGGTGTCCTCGGCACCCGAAGGGTTGCTATTGAAGCGCAACCCTTACTACTTTGGGAAGGTTCCCGCCGGGGCTGTTGATGAAATTGAGGTCAAGGTAGTGCAAGAAGAGCACGCGATGGCCATGATGCTCATCGGCGGGTCTGCAGATGTCGCGCAAAACGTCATCCGCGTCGATCTGGCGGGGGACGTGGCAGCGAGAAGCCGAGTAGAGATGGTACGGGGACCAAGCGCGATCCTTACCTATCTAATGATGAATAACGAAGATTCGATTCTCAAAAATCGGAAAGTTCGTAAGGCAATTGCATTTGCCATCGACCGAGAAGCGATTGTCGAGTCGCGTTACAGCGGTAGGGCGGTATTGGCATCGGGATTGCTGGCCCCATCTCACTGGGCCTACGACGGAAACGTACCCAAATACAATTTCGATATCGAAAAAGCAAAACGTTTACTGGATGAAGCTGGATACCCCGATCCCGACGGCGATGGGCCACAGGTTCGTTTCGAGCTGACTTATAAAACTTCGGCGAGTTCGTTTCGGATTGCGATTGCAAGAACAATCGCCAAACAGCTGCAACAAGTTGGCATCAAAGTAGACGTGCGTCCTTTTGAGTTCCATACGTTTTTTAGAGACATAAAGCGTGGCGACTACCAGTTGGGTGCAATGCAAACAACAGCCATTACAGACCCCGATTATTTCTACACCTACTATCACTCTTCCCGAATACCTAAAGGAAAGAGCCTTTGGGGGCACAACCGTTGGCGATTTCGTTCTGTGGAACTTGATCGCTTAGTAGAGCAAGGAAGAACCGTCGCAGATTCCGATGGCAGAAAGAAAGTTTACTCCCGCGTGCAGGAGATTTTAGCCACGGAACTTCCTGTCGTGCCTTTGTGGCATGAAGACAATATCGCTCTTGTAAATCGAGATGTTGCTGGATTTTTCGTTTTACCATCTGCAAAGTTTGCGTCTTTTCCGTATGCCGTAAAAACACCCTCTGGACCGTAATTCGTGCTACACCTCGGTAGTGGGACACAAAGTAGCTATCCGCCGACGTAAAGAGGAACACGTGGCCGTTGCGCTGTCTGGCAGTGCAAACTTTTCGCGTTCGGCAATGTGGGAAGACGTCACGCTCTTGCATCAATCTCTGCCAGAGCTGGCGAAGGATGAAGTTTCTACTTCGAGAACCTTTCTTGGCAAGAAACTGGCAGCACCCATTTTTATTTCGGGAATGACGGGGGGATACCCTGGAGCTCGAAAAATTAACCGCAGCTTGGCAAGAGTTGCCGAAAAACTTAACATTGGATTCGGAGTGGGAAGCCAGCGCGCGATGGTGGTTGATCCCAGTTTGGCGGCGACTTACCAAGTGAGAGACATTGCTCCTAATGCGTTGTTTTTGGGAAACCTCGGTGTCGTCCAACTTCGTGAGATGGGAAGTGTCGCGGCGGTTGAGCTTGCCAAAAGCGTCGGTGCGGATGGACTTGCGATTCACCTCAACCCAGCACAAGAACTCGCTCAAGGTCCCTCGGGCGATCGCGATTTTCGAGGGTGTCTAGCGGCCATCGAACAGCTGATTGTAGCAGGGGATTTTCCCGTGGTCGTGAAAGAAACCGGGGCTGGAATTTCTCCTCAAGTCGCAGCGCAGTTAGCCGCGGTGGGAGTGAAGTACATCGATGTAGCAGGAGCTGGAGGCACATCTTGGACTGCCGTAGAAACCCTTCGTGCGCCAGACTCACGAACCGAGGCACTCGGCCGGCAGCTTTGGAATTGGGGGGTGCCAACGGCGGTATCTGTGGCGTGCAGCAAAGAGTTTGCCACGGTAATCGCGAGCGGAGGAATTACGCAACCCTGGCAAGCGGTAGCCGCCCTTGCGTTGGGAGCTTCTTATGTTGGCATTGCTGGAGAAGCGCTTCGGGTCCTCACTCAAGGAGGAGAGTCCGCACTTGAGGGGTTCTTGCTCACTTTTTTTGATGCCATCGCGGCGGCCTGTTTGTTAACCGGGACGCGTAAGGTTGAGAACTTGCACAAAGCTCCCAAGGTCGTAGCAGGAGAGCTTCATCATTGGGGAACGTCCCTTGGCCTTTGGTAAAGTCATTTTGCTTGGAGAGCACGCGGTGGTTTACGGTTATCCGGCGATTGCGGCAGCTGTGGATCGGCGGGTCAACATCGAACTGGACCGAACTAGACCGCAGATTGAGTGTAAAGAGTGGAGCGTCTCTGTGAGTACTTGTTCGGAGCACCCCATGGCGCTGGCAGCGAAAGCGATGGGACTTCCTGGTTCTGTGGGGCTTCAGGTCAAAGCGGATGTGCCTTGCAAACAAGGTTTGGGATCTTCGGCTGCTTTCTGTGTGGCGCTAGCGCGGCAACTAATTAGAAACGATATTTCTAGCGAAAGCGTCGAAACAATAGCCGGACGAGGCGAAGAAGTATTTCATGGCACGCCGTCTGGCGTAGATCTCGCTTGCGCGAATAGCGGCGGGGTCGTGATCTTTGATAGAGGAAAATCGCGAACGGTGAGCGGCGAGTCTTTCGACATTGCCATCTGTTTGACGTCACCCAAACCTGCCACCAAGGAGATGGTGTCGCGGGTTGCGAACGTATGGGAAGAAAACCCCAATCTTGTGAAGTCTTTGGGGGAGGTTTCGATGAATGTTCTGGATCTGTCTGAAGCTAATCTCGGTAGGAAGTTTTCTCAAGCACAGCATTGGCTTGGCAAGCTTGGACTTGCCACCGCAGAGATAGAAATGGCGGTAGCGATTGCGTTGGACGCGGGAAGTATGGGGGCAAAACTAACGGGGGCCGGTGGCGGAGGCGCTGTGATTTCTATCGGTCGTAACGCTCACGTGGTAGATGCCTGGAGAGCGGAAGGTTTTGATGCTTTTGTGGTGAAGGCCGGTGTGACGTGAGAGGGCAAGCTAAAGCAAATACCAATATTGCGCTGATAAAGTACTGGGGAAAGCGTCAGAAAGAATTGAATCTTCCAGTTACCGATAGTTTGTCAGTAACTCTTGATGGGTTGTCTACCAGCGTAGAGGCCGTTTTTGATAAGGCCGCGGTGCATGACTCACTTCGAATTAATGGAGCGATTGTCGAAGGCGCAGCACTGCAGCGTTTAACGCAGTGGCTTGATGGATTCAGGCAAGCTCACCAGGTTAAAGAATTTTGTTTGGTAAACACGCAAAGCAACATTCCGATTTCCGCGGGGCTTGCATCTTCTGCTTCATCTTATGCTGCCATCGCTGGAGCTTGTTTGCGAGCGGTTGCTGGGGATGTCTCTTCTGAGAATATCAGCCGATGGGCACGTCGCGGAAGCGGTTCCGCGAGCCGATCGGTTTTTGGTGGTCTGGTGGTTTGGCAAGCGGGGGAGGCGGCGGATGGTTCCGACAGTTACGCAACTCCCCTTGGAGCTGGAGAAGGTATTGTGGTGGTCGCTGCCGTAGTTTCTGACAAACCTAAGTCCATCTCCTCGAGAGAAGGAATGAATCGAACGGTAGAGACGTCTCCACTTTACCCAGGGTGGGCCACCACCGTATCGCGTGATATGGCTGCTGCTCGTGCTGCCATAAAGGCTGGAGATCTAAAATTGTTATTCGAAGTGGCGGAACACAACGCTTTTGCAATGCATGCGACCGCCTTGGCGGCTCGTCCTGCGGTGAGGTATCTGCAAGCTGGTTCGTTTGCGATTATTGATGAAGTTAAAAGGTTGAGAAGCGAAGGAGCGTTGGCCTATGTGACAATGGATGCAGGGCCGAACGTAAAAGTATTGACCACAAGCGACTATGCCGATGTTGTCATGGAGCGATTGACCCCCATTTCGAAGAAACTGTTTCGATGCGGGGTGGGAGAGGGGCTGACGTGATCGCTGCTACGGCTCCAGGGAAAATCGTGGTTTCCGGCGAATATGCCGTGCTAGAGGGGTATTCTGCGTTATCCATTGCGGTAAATCGCCGAGCGGTTTCTAAAAAGTCTCGGTCGCTAGCTGCGTCTCCCTTTCTCATTGAACTAGGAAAGCGTCTTAAAAAAAGAGAAGAAGATGTGCCATGGCCGGTGCACGTTGATACCGACTCCATGAAGTGGCGTGGAAAAAAGCTTGGCATTGGGTCAAGTTCTGCATGCACGGTTAGCGCCGCAAAGTTTGCGCTGCCCGAGATTAGCGAGCGAGAGTTGTTTGAGCTGTGTTTGTCGGTTCACCGACAAGTTCAAGGAGGAAGCGGCGGCAGTGGCGTTGATGTCGCTAGCGCGGTCTATGGGGCAGCCATCGACTATAAAATTGTGTCTGGACGAAGCGAAGTGAATGCGGCGGTCATTCCCGACGTACATTTCGTCTACCTCTATGCGGGAGAACCGCAAAAGACAACGAAGGCGCTTGCGACCAGCAGTATGCTAAAGAAGAATTTTCCCAAGGTCCACCGTGATAGAATGTCGCAACTGGGGGAGGTCTCTGAGGAATTGCTTAAAACGGAACGTCCCAAAGATTGGATAGAAATGCTTGCGCAGGCCCGGGAGGCGGTGTTGGCTTTGCAAAAAGATGGAAAAATGGCCATCGAAATTGACAGTCATCGTCGGGCGGCTTTGCTGGCTGTGGAATGTGGTGGCGTCGCAAAATCTACTGGTGCCGGCGGAGGTGATATGATTATTGCTGCTTTTGAAGATCGCGACCAGAAAAGCTTCTTTCAAAGAGCGTGCCCCAAAAATGGCCTAATACAAATAGACCTCTCCATCGACCCCCACGGGGCTATCATCGAATCCGACTAAATTTTACTTGCGAAAGGTTGTTGGTGAGCCGTAACGTCGGTTGTGACTTCTTCCCGCATACCTGGGTTTCATCTCCTTTCCGCTCAGAAACGGCTTGAACTGTTGTCTTTAGGGCAAGAGACCGAAAAAAATCTAAAGAGCGGAGGAATCGATCTCTCGGTTAGTGATGTCATGGTGGAAAATGCAATTGGCGTTTTCGGTTTGCCACTCGGTGTAGCCACCAACTTTATTGTAGACGGCCAAGAGCACTTGGTACCGATGGCAATAGAGGAACCCTCGGTGATAGCTGCCGCATCTCATGCTGCTAAACTAGCTAGAGATGGCGGTGGGTTTAAGTCAGAAGTGACCCGGTCGATAATGACGGGCCAGATCCAAGTGACGGGGGTGAAAGACACGGCTTCGGCTCGTAAATCTGTAGAAGCCAAGAAAGAAGAGATTATTCTAAAAGCTCACAAGGCTATGCCCAGACACGTCGCTCGCGGAGGTAGCGTATCGGATTTTCTGGTCAGAGAATTTCCAGAGCAAGGATGGCTCGTCATTCATCTTGGAATTGACTGCCTTGATGCCATGGGAGCCAATCTAGTAAACACGGTGTGCGAGTCGGTGGCACCGCTGATCAATGACGCCGCGAGTGGGCAGAATGGGCTAAAGATCTTAACGAATCTTTGCGATAACAGAATGGCTCAGTCAACTTGTCGAATCCCAATAGAATCACTTGCCCATCGAGGTGAGCCTGAGGCGGTCGCCAGCGCGGTGGTGCAGGCATCAGAGTTTGCCATGGTAGATCCTTATCGCGCTTCGACGCACAACAAAGGAATATTTAATGGCATTGATGCCGTGTTGATAGCGGCGGGCAACGACTGGCGCGGCGTTAGTGCCGGGGCCCATGCTTTTGCGGCGCGCGGAGGTAGCTACAAGCCTCTTTCTGCTTGGACCCAACAAGAGGGCAGTTTGGTGGGGAAAATCGAAATGCCACTTGCGGCCGCGACCGTTGGCGGCGCGCTTCCCGTGCATCCGTTGGCACGAGATTGCCAGCGACTCATGAACGTTCAGAGTGCGAAGCAATTGGCAGCGGTAGTGGTTTCCGTAGGTCTTGCCTCCAATCTAGCCGCACTTTTGGCGCTTTCTACGGAAGGCATCCAACGAGGTCATATGCAGCTGCATGCTAGGAAAGTCGCTCACTTAGAGGATCTGTTTGGCAAAGAGGGCTAACTACGCCTTATCGATTTCCGTGGGCTATTGAACCCGCATCGTGTTACTACATCGGCATGACTGCCAAACCGTCCGTCATCACTTCTGTTCGCCCTCCCACCACGTTGAATCGCGAAGCGTGCTTTCGTTACTGCGAGTCGCTCGTAAGATCGCAAAGGCACAACTTTCCCATCGCTTCGGTCTTTGTTCCATCGCAACTGAGACCGCACATTTGGTCCGTTTATGCATTCGCACAAACAGCCGACAGTGTACTTACCATGCCTGCATCTCTAGAAGAGAAAATGGGAGCAATCGATGAGATTGAAGACGCCTTGACTCGGGCGTACTTTGGAGACGTTGGCGACAACCCTGTGATGGTCGCACTGATGGCTACCGTCAAACAATTCGAGCTTCCCATCACTGAGTTCAACGCGATTCTTTCAGGAGTGAGGAGTTGTTTGGACGGTAAAACGTTCTCTACTGTTGCGGATTTGCGGCAGCACTCACGACTTACCTCATCTTCTTTAGTGCATCTTCTTTTGTACATGGGAGGGCACAAAGAAGAAACGCTGCATCGTCATGCCATCGATCTTGGACAAGCGGTGGCTGAAACGAAGTGGTGGCAGAATCTCGCTGAGGACCGAAGTTTTCTTTGCCAAGAAGATCTCCATCATTTTGACAATCCCGAGCTCAGTGGAAAGAAGTCTGATCGGTTTATTGAGTATCTGGTGGCAAGAAGCCGCAGTTCGCTTGTGAAAAGTAAACCACTAGTAGATCTTGTCGGTCCCTCTTTGGGAATTGAGATGGCACTATTTTGGTGGGGGACCGAGACCATGTTGCGAAAAATAGAGCAGTCTGGCGCTAACGTCTTCCATAAACGTCCCACCCTTAGCCGCGCAGATAAGGCGCAAATTGTCTCTAAGGCGCTGTTTTGGCGTGGTGGAGAGGGCGTACCGTGGCGATTGGCCCGACATTTGCCAACCTGGTAAGTATGGTGACGGGCCTGGTATTTCGTGTTAAAAGCAGCCCGTGTTTCGAAATGATAGAGAATGGGAACAGACCTTTTTGGGCATCGCGCACGCGCTGTACATGAACAGACTGCACGTTTTGCGATTGACAGAGGTGGTGAGACTTTCTATCGAGCCCAACCGGGAAGACAAAAACCTTGAGGTTCCACCGGAACTTGACCAAGAGCTAAAAGAGCAAGCGATTAATTACGTCTTGACCTGTTTTCCTCCCCGACTGTCGACTCTTGTGAACTCGGTGAAAGCAGATTGGTTAAATCCAGCATAGTAATCGGTCTCTTGCTGACCGTAGGCTGCGATCGTACCCAGGCGGCGTCCCCACAAGAAGTGACGCTTGAAGGGGTTGATATCTTCTTTCCAGGTACGCCAAAGCCGTTTTCGAGTGGGGAAGAAAATGGCTTCGTTTACAGAACGGACGGTTTTGAGATGTCGGCTGTGGCAGTCCGCAAAGGCGCGATATCGGACAATCAAGCAGCCGAGAAGAATGTAGAAGCAGCACTTATCGCTAAGTACCCAGGCGTCGTGTTGAAAGATAATTCTCATGCGGTGATCCACCCTGAGCGTCATGTCGCGTGGAAGATCGACGAAGCAGATACCGGTTGGGTGACCACCGTGGTGGTGTTCAGCACAAAGCAAACCACACTTGCAGAGAGAGTCTTTGGCAAAGAGTTTCGCTAAAGGTCTCAATCTGCTAAAATGGCCTATGTTACGTTTTCTTATTTGTTTAATAGTGGTGGCAGGTTGTAACTCGGATTCTGGCGTTGATGATAACCCGGACGCTGACACCAGAGCCACAGCATCCTTCAGCTGGACGCTCGTGGATGCAGGGAACAACCCCATCAGCTGTGCGATGGCCAATGCGCAAAATGTGGTCATTAACTTTGTGCCGCCAAACGGTGGATCCTTCGTTACCGACGTAACAGGTTGCGTCTTGGGCAACTATCAGACGCTACCAGTGAACTCAGGAGTGTATGACGTGGTTATCGATGTTAAGACAGGAGCGGGAATGGTCCTCGACAGTGAGACTTTTTCTGCCACAACTTTGAATCCCAGTACAGACACTCCTCTCGGAAGTATCGTTTTTAACATTCCATGACGAAACTCCAAGACATTGTAGGTCATCTTGACGATATCCTTCAGATTAAGGATTTTAAAGACTATGGACCAAACGGGCTACAGATAGAAGGTTGTCCAGAGGTGAAGCGCGTTGTTTGCGGAGTTTCTGCAAACATGGAACTACTAGAGAAAGCGATTGAGCTGGACGCCCAGCTCGTGGTGGTTCACCACGGACTGATCTGGGGGCCAGGGCTCACTAGTATTTCTGGGGTTGTTGGAAAACGCGTTGCGGCATTCTGTAAGCAGGACATTTCCCTCGCTGCCTATCATCTTCCACTAGATAAACACGCAACGCTGGGAAATAATGCAGGGATAGCAAGGGCGCTGAACATCCCGGTAGTCGGCACGTTTGGAAACGTTCGCGGACACGACATCGGTCTGGTTTGTGAGTGGAACGACGCTAAATCCAAATCGACCTTCGAAAGTCTTATGCAAGAGGTTTTTGGTCGCATTCCTTTTCAGTTTTGGCATGGCCAAAGTAAGGTCCGCAGAGTTGGGATTTGCAGTGGAGCAGCTTCAGATCTTTTAGAGGCGGCAGCTTCGGCTGGTTGCGACTTGTTTTTGACCGGAGAGTTGGCTGAACGAGCCGGAGATACGGCCAAAGAGCTCTCTGTGAATCTGGTGGCCGCGGGGCACTATGCTACTGAAGTGTTTGGCCCTCAGTCTCTGGCCCAAGAATTACAAGCAAAATTCTCGAACTTGTCTGTGACGTTTGCTGGTACGCCAACTCCGTTGTAAAAACACAGGGTAATGACAAATGGTTTTCGAGTTCTAATTAGCGATTCTCTATCTCAGGCCGCCGCGGAGGTGCTCACTTCAGCTGGAATTGAGGTCGACGACAGGGCAGGCATCAGCGCAGAGGAGCTAACGGAGACCATCGGAAGTTACGATGCGCTTATCGTGCGCTCGCGAACCAAAGTAACGAGTGACATTTTGTCGTCAGCATCCAACTTGAAACTCATTGGTAGAGCCGGCATCGGTGTTGACAACATCGATTTGGAAACCGCGGGGAAGAGCGGAATCATTGTTCAAAACGCCCCTACGGGTAACTCGGTCACCACCGCGGAACACGCCATTTGCCTGATGCTTTCTTTGACCCGCAACATTCCTCAGGGAACGATGTCGATGAAGTCCGGAAAGTGGGAAAAGAAGAAACTCGGAGGTCGTGAGATTTTTGGAAAAACATTGGGAATTGTCGGGCTGGGAAATATCGGAAAAATTGTCGCCGATAGAGCTCGCGGACTGCGCATGAAAGTAATTGCCTCCGATCCGCTTTGCACGGCAGATGCTGCTGCAGAAGTTGGTGCGAAGCTTTGTTCTTTCGACGAACTTCTTGAGTCTGCCGACTACATCTCGATTCACACCCCAGCGAACAAGCACACCATAGGTCTATTTGGCGCTGAAGCTTTTGCGAAAGCGAAGCATGGCGTGTTCCTGGTCAACGCTGCCCGCGGAGGAATCGTAGACGAAGATGCGCTTTACCAAGCTCTGCAAGAAGGAATCGTTGCGGGGGCGGCATTGGACGTCTTTTCTCAAGAGCCGCCGGACAAGTCGAACCCTCTGGTTGGGCACGAGCGTGTGATCTGCACGCCGCATCTCGGAGCGTCCACGAAAGAAGCTCAAGAGAAAGTAGCGATAGAAATCGCAGAACAGATTCGTGATTTCGCATTGCGTGGAGAAAAACGTAATGTGGTCAATTCTCAGTGGATTTCATGAGTCGAGTCAGACTCCCCGCGGGAATGCGGGACTTTCTTCCGCATGCTGCTCGAAGACGTCGCCGAGTCACTCATGCTTTGATGGAAACCTTCCGGTTGCATGGTTACTTACCGGTATCGTCGCCTCTCTTTGAGCATGCCGAAGTTTTAGATCGCGGTTTGGGTGAAGAACTAAGGAAAGACGTTCTCAGGTTCGTTGGCGGAGATGGTGATGTTGTCGCCTTACGTCCAGACATCACGCCACAGATCGCGCGAATCGCAGCTCAGCGATTTTCCGCTGATGCTCCGCTTCGATTTTGCTATGAAGGGTTGGTCGCTCGTCGTGCTGACCAAAGCGGTAGACTTCAACAGTTGCAAGTAGGCGTAGAGTATTTGGGGGCGGGGCATGAGATTGCCGACCACGAAGTGTTAGCCCTTGCAGCCGCATCGCTTGACAACGTGGGAGCTAAGAAATGGGTGATGGAAGTTGGCCACGTAGGTTTGGTAACCCATGTGCTGAGCAAATTCGATGACGAGCATCGGCACGCTCTGCTGAAATTTCTCGAAAAGAAGGACATCACATCCGCGAGGAAATTTGCGAATACCCAAACCAAAGCTAAACGTGAACTGGTCCTTGGTTTTCTGGAGCTCGAAGGCAACCCTACAAGAGTTTTTAAGAAAGCCCTTTTGCTGAAAATCCCACAGTCGATAAAGCGTTCTCTTACTCAGCTGGCCGAGTCGGTTCGCGTTGCCAGGAAAAGTAATCGCTTCGCTGTGACTGCTGACCTAACTCAAGTTCGAGGGCTTTCTTATTATTCAGGTCTTCGATTTGTCGTTCATGCGGAAGGAGCCAGCGACGTCATTGTGCGCGGAGGACGCTACGATGGCCTTGCAGAAAAGTTCGGGGCCTCTCTGCCTGGAGCGGGCTTTGGAATCAGCGTCGATAGATTGCTTGAGTGCGAGGTGACGTCTCTCGTCGAGAGAAAAATGGTTGCCGTCGTTGTGGATAAGTCATGCCACGCCAAAGGAATCAAACAATGCGAAGCGTTGAGAAAAAAGGGTATCGGCGCTGCGTTGCATATCACCGCAAAACGTAAGCATATTCACTTGTTGCAGAACCACGGCTACGATCAAGTCATGTACATGAAGGACTCGCAGTGGTATGCCGCATCAGGCAGCGAAATCTAATCCGCAAGAAAAGAGAAGATAAGATGGCAATAACAGTAGTAGTAGGTGCGCAATGGGGAGATGAAGGCAAAGGTAAGATCGTCGATTTGTTAGCCGACGAATCAGACTGCGTTGTTCGTACCGCCGGTGGTGCTAACGCGGGGCACACGCTCTGCGTGGGGGACGTAAAACTAGTAACCCATTTGCTCCCCTCGGGGGTACTGCATCCTGGTGTGGAATGTTTGCTTGGCGCAGGTATGGTGATTGACGTTGACACCTTGTTTGAGGAAATTGATGAAGCATTGTCACGTGGGTTGTTAGATACGACCAGTCGAATCAAAGTGTCTCCGAGAGCTCATGTCACGATGCCTTACCATCGCAAAATCGAATTAATAAGAGAGAAGTCGGCAAACGCAATCGGGACCACCAAAAGAGGTATCGGTCCCTGTTACGCGAGTAAGGCGGATCGCTTCGGTATAAGAATTAACGATTTGTTTTCTCCTTCGCGTCTTAGAACACTCATCGAACAAAATATCGCAGAACTAAACCCGGTGTTTGTGGCCTTTGGGGACAGCGCAATTACAGCAACCGAGGTGGAAAGTATGCTTTCGACTGCGGCTGGTTGGGCGGAGAAACTCCGACCAATGGTTGGTTCGGTAGTCGATGCGTTGGCCGAAATGCAGTCGCAAGATAAACGGATTCTTCTGGAAGGGGCTCAAGGCGCGATGCTCGATGTCGATCACGGAACGTACCCGTTTGTAACTTCTTCCTCGACCACTTCGGCTGGAGCATGCCAAGGTGCGGGCGTCGGCCCCTCAGCTGTGACAAGAGTGATCGGGATCTGCAAGGCCTACACGACTCGCGTCGGCGCTGGTCCTTTTCCGTCAGAGCTTTCCATCGAAGCGTCGGAAAGTCTCCGTCAAAAGGGTGGGGAGTACGGGGCGACAACCGGCAGACCACGAAGGTGCGGGTGGCTCGATCTTGTCGCGCTGCGTCATGCCGTGAGAATCAACGGGATCACTGAGCTTGCCATCACTAAAATCGACGTTTTGTCCGGCGAACCGGAGGTTCTGGTGTGCATTGGCTACGAAATTGGCGGCATCACCGTGACTGAGTTTCCCGCAGACACGGCATCCCTCGATAACGCTAAACCGGTCTATAAGCGCTTCTCTGCATGGTCTAACGCAGAAGCGGATAAGCCTTTGGCGGACTCCACGGTCGAATTTTTAGAGTGTATCGAGTCGTTTGTCGGTGCAAAAGTCAGCATTGCGTCGGTTGGTCCGGGACGCAAGCAGACGATTTTTAGAGAAAAATAAAATACTTTCAAAGGAATGTTTGTTGCGGAATGTCTAATCGATAATTTGCAAAGGCCTGTCGCAAGTTCGTATAATGAACAAGAATTCGGCGACTTAAGGGGCCTAGAAGGACCGTATCATGAAAATAATCTGCGACGCGTGTAGCGCGAAATATTCGATTGCTGACGAAAAAGTCAGGGGAAAAGTGTTCAAAATCCGGTGCAAGAAATGCAGCAATGTGATTCTTGTGCGTGGGGACGAACCAGAACCAGCACCAATGGAGGCTCAAGCTCCTGCGGCAACTACCGTCTCGCCAAGACCCGCGGGGATTGCCGACGAGTGGTACGTAGTCATCAACCAGGAACAGGTCGGTCCGCTTGCGCCATCTCAGGTTCGTGAAAAAATCGAACAGGGAGAAATCAACGGCGACACCTTTGCATGGAAAGAAGGCATGGCGGACTGGGTGGGACTTTCCACTCTGTCCGAATTCAAAGATGCGACCGATGCTGCTGTTGCCGCTGCCGAAGCTGCAGCTGCCGCAGATGCGTTTACCCAAGGTACCGTAGACCGACCCGCAGATGACTTAGCAGCGGCCGGTGCCGCCAGTGCAGATGCGGTAGCGGACGCGGTTCCCGCGGCAGGCGCAAGAGAGCCCAGCGACAGCGGTATGTTTAGCACCTCAGCTGCGTCTACTTCGAACGGAGAGCAGCGTCTCACGGGGGAACGAAACGAAAATTCTGTATTGTTTTCGCTCAACAATTTGTCCGCTTTAGCAAGTGACAAACCCAAAGCAGCAGCGTCCTCAGGCGGAGCTGCCCCCGCTCCAGGACACGCTCAAGCAGGCGGGCAAGAAGGATCGGGACTCATCGACATTCAATCGATGGCTCAAGTTTACCTTGGCGGCCAATCGGCAGCGGCTCCCGCTGGCACCGCAGATGACATTCCTGTTTTCAGTTCCACCAACAACTTCAACCAGCCTTCGCCGGTATTGATGCCGCAAGTTGCTGCTTCCTCCAATGAGGGCAACAAAAAGATGATGTATGCGCTGTTCGCGCTTATCGGACTCATTGCAATCGTAGGTGTTGTATTAGTGATGATGCTGATGGGGGGAGATGATGAGGATAAGAAGACGGTCGCCAAGAATGATATTTCATCGGCTGCCGCAGCAGACGATGATGGCAGCGACTCTTCTGAGCCTGCCGACGACAAAGACGAGAAACAGGAAGCATCATCATCGGTAGCCGCAATGGCCTCGTCTGCAGCCTCAGAGGTGGCTTCTTCTGAGTCTTCGACGGTAGAAGACAAAGCGTCATCACGACGCTCTAGTAAAAGCTCCAAGAAGAGTCGTTCGTCTAAGAAAAGTTCTAAGAAAAGTTCTAGGAAAAGTTCTTCTAGGAAGACCAGCACGAAGTGCGACGAAGTAAGCTGTCTACTTGCTGACAACCCGAAACCATCTTGCTGTAAAAAATACAGTGGTGGTGGAAGCGGCGGTACGAGCGGTGGTTCGTCGTTAAAGGATCAGTTGGACAAGAGTGACATTCGCTCTGGTATGTCTCGGGTGAGTGGTAAAGCGAAAGCTTGTGGTAAACGACACTCGGCCAAAGGTCGCGTCAAAATTAGTGTGAAGGTTGCACCGAGCGGTCGCGTATCGAGCACATCGGTGAGATCTTCTCCCAGCCCAGCATTGGGGTCGTGCGTTGCAAGGGCCGCCAAATCCGCTAAGTTCAAACGTACGAAACGTGGGCGTACGTTCACTTACCCGTTTGTTTTCTAGGGTCTTACCACTTGATGCCTATCGGTCCCTTGACCGGTAGGTTGGCTATTAATTAGGCTCACACTTGTGAGAATCCTAATTCCAATCTGTTGTTTGTTTGCGTGCGGTTCTGGGCAAGAGAAGCTAGCACCACTATTTGAGGAGATCCCGCCGTGCATGGGGGAGGTTGTAATGCCGACTCAGGGCACGCATTTGCAAATCATTTCGACTCTGAAGATTGGCGGAAAAGATGATGGGTTTGACTTTGATGGTGACGGAACCATCGATAACAAGCTTTGGAGCTTGAGTGGACTCTCGACTCCGGAGATTCAGTCTTCTTTTGATCGAAACGATCTTATTATTCCCTTTGAGTTTTTTGACACGCCAAGTGCAGAGGTAGATTCCTGCGTAAAATTTGGTACGTACATCGGGCTGGTAAGGCTAGATCGGGATGCGGATGGCGAAGTTACAAGTAAAGCGGGAGGAGACTGTAACGACCTGGTTGCCGAGATAAAGAGAGGAGCCACAGAGAACCTTACGAATGGCATTGATGATAACTGCGACGGGGATATCGATGTTGACGATAACACCACAGTGGCGGCGACAGCGGCCAATGACTTGGACATGGATGGAATTACCGTAGGACAAGGTGACTGCGACGACACAGAAGCAACGGTTTTTCCCGGCAACGCCGAAATCTGCGGCGATGGACTTGATAACGACTGCGATGGCAACGCCGACTACTCGGTAGTTAATGGCAGTGACGTTTGCAGCCCGTACACCGTGGAGAGTGCCAAGCCGATAATGCTTGATCCTATTTCTTTCGATTCAAACGGAGATGCTAAAATTACATTTAACGCGGCTTCGATTACTGAAGTCGAAGGAAAACTGATTCTGAATGCCGGCCCCTCGTTCTTCGCCATCAGTATTCCTGCTGGGTTAGACCTAATGTTGGATCTCGAAATTACTGGTGCAACGATTACGGGAGAAATAGAAAAAGTCGGCGACACCTTCCGTATTGTGAATGGCAGACTTGGCGGTGTCATCAATCCACAATCGATGGATAATGTCACCGGGCTCGACGTACCAGAGATTGGACTAGTTCCTGAAAATACGCTCCTCGATGCGATGTTTGGACAACTAAAGACGCTACTGACACTTCCTAGACTCGACGACTCACCTTACCCAGGTTGCTCTACTCCAGATGTCGATGTCGACAGAGATGGCCTCGAAGGTTTTTGCGACTCTGATCCCACCGATGACATTAAGACCGTTGACATCTGTATCGATGGTGATGGCACCGTGATTAAAGATGAGGTTGATGCACAGGGAAACGTTACTAAGCAGTGTACCGACGCCGTTGACGAAAACGGAGTGCTTCGTTTTCAGGATGGTGTATCCGTTAACCTGAACTTTGATACGGTCCCCGCGCTACTCAACCAGTAGTGCGTACTGTTTTCCTGCTTCGGCGCACTGTGCTTCTGTAACTTGCAGATGGGTCACGGCCCGAATACGGTCGTTTCCCATTGGTAACATCAATACGCCAGCGTCAGACAGCTGCTTGCATAGCTCTATGGCGTTCGACTTGGGAGCTGGCAGCATCACGATGTTGGTTTGTGGTGCCTGAGCTCCAAAACGAATTGCTCGAGATGTTTCGAAAAGTGTGGCTGCTGCCACGTGGGTTTCAGAAAGTTTCTTAAAGTTGTGCTGCAGCGCGAACAACCCTGCTGCAGCAACAATCCCAGCTTGTCGCATGGCACCGCCCAGCTGCCTACGGAGGGCGCATGCTTTGGTAATCTTACTATTCGTGGACGCCAATACCGATCCTACCGGTGCACCAAGTCCTTTGGACAAACATACACTAATGGTTTCGAATCCATCGGCTAGTGAAGAAAGCGCTGTTTTATCTTTGGCTGCGTGCCAAAGTCGCGCTCCATCAAGATGACACGCAAGCCCTAAGTTAGTGGCTTGGGCTACTACCTTTTTTAGCAGGTTCGGTTCCCAGACCGTTCCCCCTGCTAGGTTATGAGTATTTTCTACCCAAACCAGCGAAGTTCTGGGACGCCCATAGCCACTCGGTTGACAATGAGCGAGGATGTCATCAGGAGAAAATTGTCCAGATTCACCTATTGGAACTAGTTGAACTCCCGCAAGGGCTGCTGCGGCGCCCCCCTCAAAGTGGCGTACATGAGCGTGAGATGGCGTGAGCACCTCTTGTCCCGGCTGACTGGACAGACGCATTGCGATCTGATTGGCCATCGTTCCACTTGGAACAAATAGCGCCGCTTCCTTTCCGAGAAGGCTCGCAATAGTTTTTTGGAGTTTGTTGACCGTTGGATCTTCTCCGTACACATCGTCTCCGACTTCCGCATCGGCCATGGCTTGCCGCATCTCAGTGCAAGGTTTGGTAACGGTGTCAGAGCGAAGATCGATCACTTGGGAGGTTCTTTCTCTTCCTTTTTTTCGTCTTCAGGAGGCTTTGAAGGGGCAGGCTTTTTGGCAGGGAGAGCATTTTCTTCTTTGAGTTTGGAGTTCAATGCCGACTGCAACATGTCTTCTTGATATGGCGGACGATCCTTGATGTGAATGATAACCCTCGTGCCAACCGCTCCGGATTGTGTTTTTTCTTTCGACAGCTGGATACTGGCCGGGAAAATTTGTCCGTCGTCTTTGTACTCGAATAACAGGTATCCCGTTTCTTTGTCTTTCTCGGTAATTTTGAGATTCAAGTCCACTCGAAGAAGCCGAACGGCCGTAGACCAAACCGCGCTTATGTCGTATTCCAAGTTTGTTTGAGTTTTGGCGTGAGCGGCAATGGAACAGCTAAGAAAGATTGCTAGTAGTAGTTTCTTCATCGGATTTCCTCTGATAGATGTCGCCGAAAGAGACGAGTGGGGTCATTAAAAATAACCCGCCTATGCCGATGTACCAAACAAACTGCGAAATATGGATTAGGATGCCGTAGATTAGGCCGCTTGATTGAGCGACGGCTTCTGGAATAAAGAGAGAAAGACCAAGAATTACGAATGCTTGGAACTGACCAGCCATTCCTGGGGCATTGGGAATCATTAGACCAACCGCTAAAAGCCCCATGGTGGCGTAAGCACCCAAAAGGGGAAGGCTTGCGAGTTCACTGGCCGTCGCCTCGCCAAGCCCGACGGCGAGAAACCACATGCCAAAACCATTGGCCAACCAATACAGGATTGTCCAGAAGACAAAAGGGAAGAGGTTGGCGCGGTCTTTCAAAATTTGAAACCCACTAATTAGCTTCTTCACGAATCCTTCAATTTTCTTAGAAAAGTTTGGAGCGACCCATGGCGTTAGTGTGCATCTCACCGACCACTTGGCCGTAAACTCGGGTACCAGCAAGGAACCCAACAAGAAAACAAATCCCGCGGCGAACACAGAAAGTGCGATTGCAGCTGTGGGAAGCATCCAGTTAGGAGAATCAGGACTTTTTAGCACCATAAAGGTCACAAACACGAACGTGGAAACCAGTAGTCCATCCATCACGCGCTCTACTGCCACTGCACCGAGCCCGGCAGAAGCAGATATTCCAGTATGTTTGCGAAACAGCACCGGACGAACGAACTCGCCGAGTCGAATGGGAAGAAGTAGCACGGCCATGTAGCCGACCGAGTTGATTGCTACGACTTTTTTAAGCGGCAGTTCTGTTTTCAGCGCCGCCAGTAAGTATTTCCAGCGGTAGCTTCTGCAGAAGTGAACCACCACCAAACTCGCGAGGTATCCTGCGACATAAGGCGCGAGGGTTCCCCAATCGAGGGTGGTCCATGCGTTTCGAAGAGCCGCTTTCTCTTCAGCAGAACTCGGCCACACCAGGTAGACGCAGATCGCCAATACGCCCACGGAGATCGCCATTTGAACCAACAGTTTCACAAGTTGTTGGCCAGCAAAGAGGTTATCTCAATAAAATTAGTCAATTAGAACGCACAATACTCTACGTCGGAATTGTGGTAAAGACGCTTCGTGGTTGTGCAAGTCGAATTCTGGTCAAAAACTGACGATTGCAGAGCTACCCCTCGAATGCTATTATAGAAGGATAGTAATCTTAACTGGTTGCGAGATTTATCATGCCCCAAGCCGACAGAGACAATTCAGTAGTATTTTCACTCAACGAACTTCGACAGATCGAAGAACAGCGGGTGGAAGAAGAAACCGTGGCCCAGCAGCAACAAGCTGCTCAGGAGCGGGCAGCACAAGAAGCTGCAGAACGAGCGGAGCGAGAAGCACGGGAAGCCGCAGAGCGTGCCGAACGTGAAGCCGAAGAAAGAAGGCTCGCTGCCATTGAGTCACAGAAAAGGGCAGAAGCGCTCAAAGTGAAAGCGGCTGAAAACCAAGTCAAAATTAAGCAAGAGGCAAAAATCGCCGAAGAGAAGCTGGCCGCTGAAATGAGCTTGCGGATGGGAGAGGCTCAGAAGAAGAAGCCCATCGGGCTCTTGCTACTATCAGGGTTGCTGGTCATTGGACTGGCGGGATTCGCATACTTTGCCTACGCGAAAATTTCAGAAAACCAAAGGGTTGCGGCGGAAAACGACGCTACCGCAAAGCGACTCGCTGATTTCCAAATTCAAATTCGAGAGCATGAATCTCAAATGTCAGAACTGCAAGCCGAGCTTGCTAAGGGCGTGACTCCAGAACAAGCGGCTCAGTTGCGACAACAAATTGCTGATCTGGAAGCTAAGAAGGCTCGGCGGGAAAAGAGCCGTCAAGCTGCCAAAAACAAAGCAAATCGTGCCGCAGCTGCAAGGGCAGCCAAACGACGTAGATGTAAAGCGGACCCATTCGCATCAGGTTGCTAAGGAAGGGATTGAAAGATGGAACAACGTGACAATTCAGTAGTATTTTCTCTTCGCGAACTTCAAAAAATCGAAGAACAGCGTGTAGAAGAGGAAACCCAAGCGGCGCTTCAATCCGCCGAAGAAATTCGCGCTGCTAAAGAGGCGGAAGAGCTTGCGGCTAAACAAGCTGAGGAAGCTGCGATTCGTGCAGAACGAGAAGCAGAAGCGGCTCGTCTTGCAGCGATTCAGGAACGTAATCGGCAAGAAGCGATGCAACTGCAGGCAGAGGAGACTCGCGCGCGAGTCGCGGCGGAGACCAAGCTAGCGCAGCAACGTGCGGCAGAAGAGCAGGTCATTAAGAAAACCGAAGCTAAGAAGAAACGCCCATGGCCTTTGATGGCGTTGGCTGCGATTTTGGCGGTCGCAGTTGGTGGGACGGCTTATTACGCCTTTAGCAAGGCCGCTGAGAACGAGCGAATCTCTGAGCAAAATGCCGCGAAAGAGCGTAAACTTCTTGAGCTTCAGCGCACGCTGACGAACAACCGGGAGCAGGTTGCCAGCCTACAAGCTAAGTTGGACGCAGGAGCTACCGCCGAAGAAGCAGAAAAGCTTCGTAACCAGATTGCAGGCCTGCATTCGCAGAGTAAGGCGGCAGCAGGACTTAGTAGTCGAGGAAAAAGCCGAGGAAAATCCACCCGCATTCGTAAGTCGGGAGGCGGCAAAGGGAAAACGAGCGTTAAGCTAAGCGCGAAATGCCGTAACAATCCTTTCGCTGACGGCTGCATTTAACGAAATTAGATCGCAACAAAAGGGTCGTGCGTTTGTCTTATTACTATGACGAACCACGACTCTTTGCTATTTTCTCTAGATTCCCTGCGCGCCATTGAAAAGGAGCGTGTTCACGAAGAGCGCGCAAAAGGTGAGGCCGCTGCGTCCCAAGCAGAAAGACTTGAGCAGGAGTTAGCGCAAGCTTCTGAACTGGCGGCTCGCCTAGCCAAAGAGGCTGCCAAGCAGGCAGAGTTGCGAGCTCTGGAGCTTTCGTGGAAGAAGAGTCAAAAAGAACTACAAGAGGCTCAGCAAAAACAACGAAACTTGGGCGTCGCTTTGGAAATGAGCATTGCTGCTAAGAAGGCTGGCTATAAAAAGAAGGTCGCGCAAATACGCTTTCGCAGAAACCGTCCATGGCTTTTGGCTGCAAGTGTCCTTGGTACCTTGCTCGCAGTGGTGGCGACGTGGTCGATTAGTCAATCCACTCAGCAGCGGGAGCTTACGACACGTGGAGAAGCGTTAAATCAAACCCTTCGTGACATTCAGTTTGAGTTGTCGACCAAAAAAGATCGAGTTGCCAGTTTGCAAGGAAAACTTGACCTCACCATTACCCAGGAAGCAGCCGAAAAGATGCAACAAAAGATAGCACTACTAAAAAATGATCTCGCTCCAAAAGAAAAGCCCGAAGAGACAAAGAATCCGACAGTTGGTCGAGTGGTCCCCGTGAAACCAAAGCCCGAAACCATACGCTTGAGTGACGATTGCATCAAGCAGGCCTTTCTTGAAGGTTGCATTTAGCACCAAGACTAGTGAAAAAAGCTTCGACTCGAACTAGAGTCTAGGTGTGTGGCGCGTGCTTTACCTGCTAATCCTCGCCGTTGGGGTATTTCTGCTTTCAGAACCCTGGCAGGTTGGAGCCGTTCTCATGGCCCACGTCATGGCATGGTTTTTTCTTTCGCAACCCTTGGCGCTACTGGCAAAGAAGATTCGGAAGATTCTATTCTTTTTAGTTTTTCTGTTTTTTGCATTTTTGCTCACGAAGTCTGATGGAGATGCTTTGTGGCAGCTCGACTTGCAGCTGTTCACTCTTCTTCTCAGTGAAGAGGGAGCCGCGTTAGGACTAGCGATGGTGATGCGAGTGGTAACCATTGTCTTGGTTTCTCACCTCGTCTGCGTTGGAGATCCTAACGCAATTGCCGCTGGTCTTCGAAAACTCGGTGTTCCTTCCAAAGTCGCCGACTCCATCGATGTAGTTCTCTTTCTTGTTTCGGACACTTCTAGCAAAAAAGGTCGCGGCAATGGAAAGGGACAAGGTAGAGGAAGAGGGCGAGGGGAGGGACAAAGTACCAAAGAGAAAAGAAGGTTTTGGACAACCGTAAAAGAGTTGGCTAAAGGAGACGTTTCAATTATTGGTGTTTCTTTTGCAAAGCAAGTCGATCGCGTTGAGCGTCATTTGGAGTCGCGAGATAGCAAGGTGTCACGAGATGTCGCGATTGTGGCATCGGTGGTGTTAACGATGCTGACAATAAAAATGTTGAAATTACTTCCAGGACTACCGTTTGCTCCTGGTCACAAGGGAATTTTACTGATTCCATTGTATTTCGCGGCAGGATACCTGACACGTAGTCGTTTTGGAGCTAGTTGGACGGGACTGACAATGGGACTGGTGGCCTTTTTATTGGGAGATGGTCGTTATGGTGTTTTTGAGATAGCGAAGCACGTCGCCCCCGGGATTATCGTCGACTTGATGGTACCGTGGTTGTCTAAGAACACCACTTCTAAGCTTGTGTGGTGTTTGGCGGCACTCTTTGTCGCGATGGGAAGATTTTGTACCGTGGTCGTTATTGCGCTGTTGGTACAGGCGCCAGAGATCGTCTATGCCTTTTTACTTCCCGGACTTTTACTCCATGGCTCTTTTGGGATAGCGGCAGGGCTGTTGTCTCGTGCCGTTTTGGTTGCGATTGATAGTTCGTTGAGTGAAAGAGAGGCTACTCCCCTTCGGCATAAAGAGGACAAAAATGGAAAAAGAAAAAAGAGAACTACTCACTGACTGGTGACGGTCGAACTCATACGAAGTCTTCATTGGTACGAGAATCAGAGTGCGTTATCTGAAAAGTCGATGACGCAATCCAGCATAGACTTGGGATTGCAAACCCATAGCAGTGATACCAACACGCCACTTACATCAAAGATGACGATGAACTATTTACTGAGGATCTGAAAAAGAACCCCAACGCAACGCCTAAAGCACGTATTTGGCGGATGAGCTCATAGAACGTGATTTGCCAGGTGTGGTAGTCGAACGTGTGTGCGTTGACTACCTGAAGAGATCTCATTGGGGAATGAGATACAAATCGTCAACGGAATGGAAGCACCGACAAGTGACTGCGGCAATGCTCGGTGACGACGTCGGCTTGATCATTCCTGCTTCACTGCAAGTAGTACTCCAGCCTACCTCAGCCACTTTTATCCGCCCACATTCATTTATTAGTATGTGCTGAGGAGGCAGGATGCAATCTATCTTATTCATAGTCGCAGGAGCGTGTGTTCTTGGAATGCTTGGACTAGCAGGTTATCTGCTGTGGCAAAAACTTCAGAGTTCAGATCGGGCCAATGCGCTCAAGGACCAAGTTATCGCCAACCGAAAATTGTCTCAAGCGAAGAAAGCGTACGACAAAGGACAATTTGAAATTGCTGTAAAAATTTACGGCGAGCTTGAAATGTACGAAGAAGCTGCCAACGTTGCAGCAAGGGTTAACGACTATGCTCGAGCCGCGCAACTTTTCAAAAAAGCCGGAAACGAAAGACGGGCAGCTCACTTTATGGAAAAGGCAAATCAGAAAGTTGAAGAGCCAGAAGCCAAAGTTGACATCGATCTCTCAAAAGCTATGAACTCTTGATTGCATGGCCCAACGAAAATCATCACTTGACGCTGCTACAGTATCTGAATTTATAAGTTCAACGTCGCTGTTTAAGACATGCGATGCGGGGCTCATCGACAAGATTGCTCCCCACATTGAAGCTTGGGACTACGACAAAGGCGACGTGGTATTTCGAGCAGGAGGAAACGGCGGGCAACTTGGTTTGGTGTTCGCTGGAAGCGCGAGCCAAGGTACGGTTGATCCAGCCAGCGGGCAGGTAAGAGAAAGTAAAAAGTTATCCATCGGAGATTGCTTTGGAGAACTTTCGGCGGTGATGGGAACGCCACAACAGTATCAAATCGTTGCGGCAAGTAGTTGTACTTCGTTTCTTGTTCCCAAAGTAGTGGTGGGGCAGCTTTGCAGTAAGGTCGCTGGATTTTCCCACGCACTCGCGAAGCGACTGGGAGCTCAAGTAACTAAAAATGGACTGCTGGCTGCATCGAATCGGGACGTAGCGATGCCTCCCGCCGCGAGTAGTCCTCGTGAGGGTGGAGCTGGTGAAGATACGATAGAATTTGTTAGAGCCGGATCTTTTGAACCCAATGAACAACTAGCCAAAATGTTGCCGGTAAACGTGATGCAAAAGTTTCGCTTGTTGCCACTTGGTCAACGTGATGGACGGCTGGTTGTTGGGATGTCAACCCATTCAGTGGGGCGGCCCGCGTTGAACTTTCTAGGCTTGTTCAGACAAAGCCAGTAGTTTGCGCGATATCAATGGAGGACTTTATTGAGACCTTCTCTAAGCTCAAGTTGAGCGCCTCGGTTGTAAGTCACGGAGGCGTCCAAGATGCGACCAACTTTAGGGACGTTATCTATGAAAAGTCAGACTCGGAGAGAGAAGCAGATAAAGCTATTCGAGTAATTGGTGATGAGGTTGTTAACCTTGCCTCCAAAATTATTGCCCGCTCGCTGGATCTAGGGGCGTCTGATATCCACATCGAAGAAGAGCGGGAAAGGGTTCCTGTTCGGTTTAGAGTTGGTGGTGGCTTGGTCGATTGGGATCAAATGATTCCCGTGTCTTTTGGTAAGGGACTGGTCGCTCGCTATAAAGTTTTGGCTGGTCTGGACATTACCACCAGACGTGTTCCTCAAGACGGAAGAATCGCAGTCATTGAATCTATGCTGTTTGATGATGAAATTCGAGCTCAACTTGTGGGCGGAACGCCTCTGCACGAAGTGTGCGGCTATGCCGAAAAAAACGGGCAGTTAATGAGTTTTGGACGTTATGCCTCATTTCTAATGCAGGCTAGAAAAATAAGTGCCGGAGAGGCGCTACTGACGGTGGGGCACTAACGAATGGACGCAATCTTAGAACTATTATCTTCACCAGCCGTACGAGGGGGGGCGTTGCGCTCGTCGGATTTGGCATTCTCGTCTTCATTTTTAAAAAGGGAAGTACGAACAATGCTGCCAAGATCGAGGGATTTGTACGAGAGGGCAATTATTCCGCGGCGGCACTACTCGCGGAACGAGATGGTGACTTTAAAGCTGCGCAGGAGTACTACATAAGAGGCCAGAAGCCTGGTGCCGCGGCGCATATGGCAAGCAAACTGGGGAACTTCCCAACGGCAGCGTCTTTGTATGAAAAGGCTGGCAACTATACTCGAGCGATTCATTTCTACGAAAAAGCAGGAATGGCAAGTGAAGCTCAAGCGCTGAGAATCGAACATGTAAATCCGAAGTCCGATGCGCTTTCCGCACACGCGCCGCTAGCGGCGACCGAGCCGTCTAAAAACTCACTAGACTCAGCTTTGTCGGTTCGGACGTCGTTGCATGACGCAGCGACTCCTGGTGAAAAGAGTTCTGCTCAGATCGACGCTCGCAAAGCCGCGGATGACTTAGTTGCCGACGGCGAATTGGAAGAAGCCGCTAAGTTGTATCGAGATGCAGAACTGTTTGATGAGGCACTGCATCTTTATTGCAACGTCCTCGGACAGCCCGAAAATGCGGCGCCAATTGTTGCGAAAATGGGCAATCACGACAGAGCTGCGGAGCTCTCTGAGCTTGCGGGACAGAAGGAACGGGCAGCTGCAGCGTTGGTTCGTGCAGCTGAAGCTACGAAACAACCGGTCAAGTACGCCAAACGAATTGCAAATTTATCGCCGGCGGTCGCAAATAGCTTTCTTGAGACGGCGGTTGCTAACTACCCGCTCAATGACGAATACGTGGAGCTTTACTATCAGCGTGCCACGCTACTCGAGCAGCAGGGCAGTAACGCGGAAGCAATCACTCTGTTTCAAAGTATCTCTAACGCATTTGGGGCGTATTTAGATAGTGAACAGCGGCTGTCGAATCTAATGACGGCAGTTGCCTCATCCAAAGTCGCCACTAGCGCGTCTGACGATTTTACTTCTGCTGCGCAGTTGCGCAGCGAGCAAATTGATACGTTGGCACAAGAAGTGGCCGATGCCGCAGCCAAAAAGCTTCAAAGCAACTTAATGGTCGATCCGTCATTAATCAACGGCGGACGAGTTGTTGGAATTGAGAAGCAGCCGGTTAAGGTAAGCATGTTGTTTGACTCCGAAGTTCAAGCCTCTCGCAATGGCCCTTCGGTAGATTCTCTGTTGCAATACGTGGGTAACCAAGAACCAAGTTTGCAAAACATCGAAGTGTACTACAGATTGGGCCTAGCTCATCTCGGGGTTGGCAACTGGGGCGCTGCACTTGAAGCCTTTAAGTCAGTGGAGGAAATTTCGCCAGGGTATCGTGATGCGAGTGGTAGAGCCAGTGAAATTCGTGAGTGGCAAAATGCCATGGGCGACAACGCCACTAAACTAAAAGCGAGTGGCGACTCGAACAAAGACAGCCGCTATGCGCTGCGAGGTGAGCTCGGTCGAGGTGGTATGGCAGTGGTCTATCGTGGTGATGACACCGTGCTCGGGCGCGAGGTCGCGCTCAAGTTTATCTCAGAGGATTTCAGCGCCGATCCTGACATACGAGAAATGTTTGAACGTGAGGCAAGGGCGGTAGCGCAACTCAATCACCCTAACATTGTGACGATTCACGACTTTGGAATGCTCGAGGGGCGTGTCTTCATTTGTATGGAATTTGTAAAAGGTCGCACGGTCGAAGACTTAATCTTCGAGGATGGTGGAATGACCGTGGTAGAAAGTTTGCAAGTGATGAGTCTGGCTCTGAAAGGACTATCGTACGCTCATTCTCATCACATTATTCATTGCGACATTAAACCCGCCAACATAATGAGAACGGATGCCGGATTGGTAAAGCTCATGGACTTTGGATTAGCTAAGTCAATTGAGAGCGGTAGTAAGAGCTCGTTTGTTGCTGGGACGCCGGCGTATATGCCTCCAGAGCAACTTGCAGGTACCAACGTGGATCATCGCGCGGACCTGTTTTCGATGGCGGTAGCGCTCTACGAAATGCTTTCCGGCGAACTTCCGTTTGAGGGCATGAGGCGAGATCAAATACCAAAGCCGATACACGAGCTTAACCCTCAGGTACCTAAAGAAGTGAGTGCCGCCATGCAGAAGGCATTGCAGGTAGAGCCTATGCAGCGATTTCAGTCTGCGGAAGACTTTGCATCTCCTATTCAGCAGGCTCTTGCAAAAATTTCAAACCGAGACAAAGGAAAGGCACCACAAGGTTCGCAATCTGCACCTACCAAAAAGAAGGCAGCAGAGCAGCGCCGAACCATCATCGGTGCGCCAAACCGTGGCAATCGGCTTGGTTTTGCCAATACCGTGATTAAGAAAAAGTAACGCCCGTTGACTCCTTGATAACGAAATTCCGTAAATGCGCTCTTTGATACGGGGTAAGGTTGAGCGGGCAAAGAGGCTTTCGCCTTTGGTAGACATTACTGAGATGGTGCCACCGGGGCATTAGGAACCAAGTAGATGTAGGTCATTCCTTTTTCTCGAAAGAGGTGGATGGCCATTACTGGGCCTCCAGGATCTAATAGAAAACGGCTTACGTAGATTCCTCGGTAGCTGAACGTCGGCTTTCGGGTAAACAGAATCTTTTGCTTTCTTAACTTGATCTCAATGAAGCGAATGACTTTGTGAAGTCTCAGACTTGTTTCCTGATACCCTACGTACTTTTGACTTGGTGTGATGCGTGAAGGTAGAAAAGACGTCGGAGAGCTATGAGAACTCGCGGCAATGGCCACAATCACCAGTATAAGCAACAAGATACGCACCATAGAAGCTTAACAAAAAAGCCTTGACTCGTTGCGTCAAGATGGTTAGTCTGAAGCATGTTAAATTTTGAATCAATCCGTAGAACTGCCATTAAACTAGGAAAAGAAGCTCTTGAGCGTGGTTTAGCGGCTGCTGCACAAGGGAAAGAGCTTGGCGAAAAAGCACAGGCTTCAATCAAGGAAAACGTCCTTGAAGACCAACGCTTCATTTCACTTAAAGACAAGGTACTCGCCAAGATTGGGAAAGCCAAAGAGGCAGCGGAGGACGTTGCTGAAGATACCAAAGAGTCTGCTGAGAATGCGGTAGAGCAAGTCAAAGAAATTATCAAAGAGCGTCGCGCTTAGATAAGATTGTCCTCTACAAAACGGCATGCAGCGACCTGGAAATTCAGTGTCGCTGTTTGCTATTTGAATACATCGAGTGGGAGGGCGGGCTTGTTGGTTTCTCTATAAAAATAGAAAAAGCCCAGAGCGTGAAGCTCTGGGCTGAAATTCCATGATTGTTAGTTAGCTACTACTAAAAGCGCGGAGGTCCGCAAGTACCAGCATCAAGTCGGGCTTTTGTGTCTGCGTAGAAAGCCTCCAATGCGTTGTTAGCATTACCAGCACTGTAGCTGTACGCCGGGTGCGACTGGTTTGGTGCTTTTCTCTGACCCACGTCGGTGAGCCTTTGCTCTGCTACGATAACCTCACCTGTTGCAGGGTCGAGCGAGAAGTAGCCTGCCATGTAACTTGGATATTGCGTTACAAAGTCGAATACTTCTTGGTCGTTAACGTTGGCTAAGAAGCCAGAGCGACCACTTGCGTGGCAGATGATGCAATCAGCATTACCGTTAGTGCCTTTGTTGGCCCAAAGTCCGGCGACGTTGCGATTTTCCCAGTCGGTCAAATCCATGCAACCAGACCAAATTTGCATAGCGCTAGGCTGAGGGGCACCACCACCACCGCCTGTGGGAGCAGCTTTTTCGACCGCAAACCAAGCAGAAATACCAGACGTGGTACCCATTTGGTAATTGAAAGTACCACCAGCATGAGACCGGCCGTCACCGTAGGTATAGAGCGTCGCGGTGTCCTGATCCCAAAGCGGGTTACCAAGAAGCTGCGTTTGGTATTGCATTACCAACTCCATGGTTGCCGGTCCAGTAGCCGGTAAGAAGGGAACCGAGGTTCCGCCAGCGTGACAGCCGCCATTGCCGCAAGTATCTTGCAGGTCTTGAGCGATGGGAGCAAATGCCTCTTCACTGCTTTGTGGAGCAACCAGCGGTGGTTCGTTGGGGTCGGTAAGCGTGCCGTCTTCAAGTATTGGGCCTGCGTCTAATTCGCCAGCGCACCCTGCTGAAAGCAGGGTGGCGGCTGTAAGTATTGATCCTAAATATTTCATTGGTTTCACGTCCTTTGCCTTAGTTGGCTTGGCGCCGCCGAGTGGCGCCAAGTCCTAGAGTGAGAAGAAGAAGAGCGAATCCAAATCCAGTGGTGCTAGAACAGCCGCTGTTTACTGGCGTCGCATTGCCTGGCTGCCCACCTGGATTCTTGTTGTCTTTAGGGTCAGTTTCAGGAAGTACTTCACCGCTCGGTGGTGCTGGTGGGTTCGCTCCGCCTTGTGGCTCTGCAGTCATTGTAGTGAAGATTTCAAGTACAAAGTCTGGCTTGTACTGACCACCCGGATTGTAACCTGTGGTTGCTTTGCCAGCGAGTCCGCAAAGGTTTAGCTTCGCAATGCCTTGAGTAGGTCCTGCGTTATTCATAAACGGATTTGGTGTTTCAATACAGTCTGCGTAGTTACGACCTTGGTTGTTTGGGTTGTTGCCTGCAAGGTTGGAGTAGAGTTGGTCTGCAAGTGGTGCTTGAATGCTTTCAGAGCCAAGCCATACGAAGTCGTTTGCAGCTGCGTCGTAGGCGACGTTGAATAGCTCCGCACCGCGTGTAGAGTCATTGAAGCTTCCCGATAAGAAGCATGCGCCTTCCATGGTGTCAGCTCCTTGGCCAAACGTACAATCTGTTTGTACAAGGTGGGCTCCATCAATTGCTGCAGCGGTCATTGGTCCCGTCACGTCAGCCATTTTCTTCACGTTAAAGCCAACGTTCGGGTTGGTGGTGAGTTCGAGGATAGCCGCGACTTCTTGTACGGCAAAACCACCTTTGCGATTCTGTCCTCCGTTGTTTTGTTGGTTGTATCCCCAGTGGTAATTAAAAGTAACGAACGCGTCACCGTTTTCGAGCATCGTGTGTTTGATACGCATCGCATCAGTCTTCAATTGTCCGTTGTAGAATCTTTTGTCATCAGCAAGCTCTTCGTTCCAAACTTCGTCATCGCTTTCTAGGTTAACAAGAGCTACCCAAACGCCTTGGCGTTGAGGTTGGTTGTTGCCTTTCGTGTAAGTACAAACAGCGTGATCGGGAATGCCGTCGTTGGCTTCCAGGTCTACAAGGCTGCATTTGCCGCGTCCGCGTTCCTCTTGGCTGTTGATGGACTCATCGCCGTCTTTTACTACGGTGTAGCCATTGCCGCTTGGCGTTAAGGTGATGTGATTGTACCAACCGTCGTCTCTTCCGTTGCCGTTACATAGCTCGTAAGAAACGTAGTCAATTTTTCCGTCAGGATGGACAAAGATATCAGAACCACCGCCGGATTGTCGTCCAGAGCAATCGTCGTTATTTTTCGCCATAATGCGCCGGCTGTTTTCGCTAGTGTTTAGTGTAGGAAGATTTCCACCTAGAGTAACGGTTTGGCAGTTCTGGTCCACCACTTGGATGTAGCGTTCGCTGTTTCCGCCGTTTTCTTGGTAGTTCCAAGATACCAACGCTCGAAGGTTTCCTGCTGTGGCGTCGAGTGTTTGCATGTTGGTGTGATGGTAGTTGCGGTAGTTTTGACCGTCGTTGTTGGAAAGCCATCTCGGCGGCGCAACGCCATCTGCTGCAGCTCGAGTTGCAATAACTTTTCCGCCTGCACCTTGCTGTAGTTTAAAAGGCATACAAGCACCCTGAATGTTGTCATTTGGCTGTGGGCCAAATCCAGCAGGGCCAGTCGTGTAGACGCCATTGGCATCAAAGGAGCCCGCACTGAGCTCCAGGCCACCAGAACGCATTCCGATCATGACGCAATTACCAGCGGTGTCGCATGCAATAGAGTTTTGCTCGTTGGTGTGCTCTCCCTCATCGGGCCTTGGCAGGTTACTGCTATTGTAGACATCGATGGTGTCACTCGGGTCTTGAGCGTTGATGATAAACATCTCTGCGTGAGCGGGGGCAACATTAATGGTTGTAACTAAAACGCTTGCCCCCAATGCGCTTAGTATCCCTACTCGAGACAGATATTTGATCATGGTACTCCTAGTATACTCTATGGGTTGATGGAATTTCATGTGTTTTATCAATGCATCTTTGATGCCAACGTGGGTATTTCAATCTTTCGGTAACTTGCACCATGTAGGCATGGAGAAAAATATCCCAGTCGATCACAGTTACTCCCACCTACATGTAAAGAACAAATCTCCACCTACATGTAGCTCGCAAGCTGCATTGCATCCTTTGGAAAAACTCCTCACTATAATGATGTGAAACGAATGCTTATTGTTCTAGTGGCCGCCTTGATTTGCATCCTCGCCGTTTGGCTTGTGATGGCGGAAACAAATCCGACTTCAGAGCAGAAGCAAGAAGAATCGACATCCATCGCCACTTCATCTTCGTCTAGCAGAATTGCAAGTTCCTCGGTGCGTACTAGAAATCTAGCACCCGCAGATCTCTCGTCGAGCACTGGCGATGATACTTCTCCCATCGCCATCGACAGCGCCGACTTTGAATTGAATCTTTTGAAACATATCGATCGCTCGTTTTTGGCAGAAGCTGCTACCTGCTACAGTGGAGGAGGCAGCCGTAATGACAGAATTGAGTTTTCGTATCAATTGGCGGTTGAGAGCGGTGATGTTTCCGCACGTAACGTCAAATTAGTGGAAGCCGAATTTAACGATCCAGCAACAATTCGCTGTATGAAACAACAGTTGGAGTCGGTAAGGATTCTTAGAGAAGGGGTCGAAGATGGAACAAGAGAACATGGGCTCCGTTTTTCGTTAAGGGCATTAGAAAAGTTTACCCGAAACGGCCAAGAGGAGACCGATGAGGCCTCCTCTGACGATTAACGTGTTTTTTGGTTAACGTTACTCTCTGGTATCCTGTGGAAATGTGTCGGTCGGGAAAACCGTAAATGTTCCCGTACCTTCGATTGTCGCACCATTCAAGCGTGGGCGAAGTGAGAGTACTTGTGTTTTATCTAGCCAGTGATCGAATATTCCTTCGCAATCACCGCTTCCGCCTTCCAACTTAATGCTTGCCCGCTCGGTAGTAGGATCGTTGTTGAAAACGAGTTGTTTTTCTTCCGACTCCGCACTCACGACATGCGTGACGGTGTAATTGTAAGCCGCTTCCAGTTCGTCTTGTGGCGCACAACCAAGTCTATCGATGGTTGCCACAACGGACCAGTCACCGACGCCCCAGCACGCTGTTGGACTTGGTGCCGCTGATGACTCAGTGAACGTTCCAGAAAGTGTTAGCGTTGTTTGACAGACTATATCATCAGCATCTAGTTCTGCATCTATCTCTTCTGTTGCAGCAATCCTGTCGTAACCCGTCCCGTTGCTTTCGCCTGTGCTACAAGCTCCTGCGGAAAACAAAAACATTAGTGACAAACCCCGAGTAAATATCCCCATATCTGATATCATACCAGTATTGCTATGCCACGCAATGTAGGCGTCGGCAAAAGGGGGCATCATGAAAATTCTTACATGTAGGTTGTTAGTGGTGGTTTTGGCAGTTGGTTGCAAATCCGCCACGGAAACGCAAAAAACAGCTAGCTCAGGAGTTCCAGAGAAAAGCGAAAGGATGATTCTTCCGGATGTGGGAGATGGCACAACCCGTCGAGCACCGGAAAAGAAGAAACACATTAAGAACGAGTTTTCATCTGGTCAAACTCGCTTTAAAGAGCCCGGGGTCTACGTCGACGGCAAGCTAGTAGGAATTCTCCGTTTCGAAGAGTTGCCCGTGCCTCTAGAACCGTTTTGGCATACGGAAGAAGCTATGGAGTTTGTGGAAATGGGAAAGCCCAAACAAAAGGTCGTTTACACCCAACGGCGTTACCGGGTAACCACGTACTTAGAAGCACTCGGTGTGGATCTCAAGAAGGTTAAAGAAGTACATATATACGGAGGCTTGAAGCGGCCCATGGCCAAGATAGTCGATGGGAAGTCTTTGCTCAAACATGACAATCTGATGTTTCGCTTTGGTTCCTCCGTTTTCGGCAAGCCAATCGCCGCGTGCCCAAAAGAATTAGGCATGGGTAAATGTCCTGATCAAATGACCACGATGCTCGTCTATATCGACAAGACACCACCGACCGTGAAAGACAATAAGGTCTATCTGAACGGAAAAAGAATTACGGGGATACCTTATTTGGGAGACCCTATCCGTGGTGGAGTCCGGGTTTACAAAGACAATCGGTACGTAACAAGCATTAAACGGCGCGAGCTAACCAAATACGAAGAAATTGCGGAGATTTCAGCGGATGGACAAAAGCAATACAACTTTTTTGCATTGCTCACGGCTCAAGGCATCAAGGTTGATGACATCCAGCAGCTTTGGCTTATTCATAACGGCAAGCGGGTCTATTCGAGTACAGGAAAACAAGCCGCAAACTCTGTGTTTTTGGCCAATAAGCAAAAGAGCGGAGAAGTTCTGTGGGGAGATCTCAAGAGGCCAGCAAACGTAATAACGCTTCATACAACGCCCTTGAAGAAGTCTGACTTTCCGGTTCTTCGCGAAGATGAAATCAACCAATAGTTCTAGTGCACAAAGTCTGGTTCTTTTGCTGCAATTTCTTCGGCTAGCACCTGTGACAACTTTGCGTTGTTTGCGTAAATAATCCAGTGCTCCAATAGTACGGAATTTGTCGCGCGCTTGTCATAGAACGGTCTGATGGGATTACCTTGCTTGCATCGCCAAAGGAATTTCTTTTGTGAAATTGCACTCCAAAGTTTTACGGCTAATCCTTGGCCTCTGAGATCGGGAGCGATCGCAAACTTTGTCAGGTAGTCTCCTTCGAAGATCGCGCATAACTTAAAGTGGTCGTCCACGAAAATTTCGGTGTGATTCCGCTGCCAGAAAAGTGGGGACAGCGATGCACCAAAAGAGGACTCGAGCAACGCCGTGACTTGCGACTGAATGTCGTCGAATGGCGGTAATCTTTGGTGGATGGTAAACATTTTTAAGAGGTGCTACTTATCACGACAGTCTAGCTTGTGAACTGACACGAAAGCTTGTGAAGTTTGTCACTGCAGCCTGTCAGAAACTCAGCATTTTAGTGGGCTGTTGTTTTTTCGAGGCGGTAGTCAGAAGGATCATTTATAATTAGAGAGTGAGCAGCAATCCAGACATTAATCTCGATTTGATAAAAAAAGTGCTGGGGAGTAGCTTCCTTGCTCTAAAAGTTACGAAACTAGACTTCTCGGAAAATCTCGTGTCTGAGACCACTGAGGTCAGCGTTCGAATAGACCACCCCGATAAAACGTTTGCGGAGATCAAGGGGACGGGGAAAGGGCTCGTGGACGCACTGTTCAAGGGTCTCTTGTCGCGTTACGCAGAAGAGTATGAGTCGCTTAAGTCGATTCGATTAGACACTTTCAGTGCGGGAATTAGCAAGGAGCCTACTAAAGAGAGCAGTGGGGTAGACGCGGCGGCACAGATTACTTTGGGAATAAAAAACTCTGAGGGGACGAATTTCGCATTTTTCAATGAGTCTTTGTCGCTGGTGTCTTCTACGGTTCGCGTAGTGGTCTCTGCGGTCGAATACTTTGTAAATGCGGAACGGGCTTTTGTAACTCTGCACGCTGCAAGAAAAGATGCTCGTGAACGAAGACGAGAAGACTTAGTGACTCGCTACACCGCAGAGATCGCGGAAGTGGTGAAGTGTACCTCTTACGCCGAAGTTATCGAAAAGATGAAGTCGGAAAGCTAGCGCAAGCGCTCTTTGCAGCCGAAGCCACAGGTGTCGCTGCGTCCGCATTGGTAAGTGCATTGCGCCGCTTGCGCAAAAGCATTGAGGGCATCTGTCCCTCCTGTGGGAAAAAATTTTGAGACCGCGGCCTGTACTGCGATTTGTTCAATATCAGTGTATGGGCTGCTGATATGACCAAGGCGAAATAATGTGTCCCGTACCTCACGGGGGACCGGCTTGGGGATCGCAATAGTTTGCGCTAGGGCCCCCAGACTTTGGAGCGTTTCTGCTATCCACATCACGCTTTCTGCATTGAGACATCCTTCAAATACCTTTGAGATTTCTGCAAGTATCTCTTGTCCTGTACTTTGTTTTTCTAGATCGATTGCTACTTCCGAGTTTGCGGCGCAACGTTGTGCAATGACCGACGCCATAAACAGACCGCCCGTATCAACTTGTGGAGTTTCACTCATGCTCATGTCTCCGTGAAAGATACCGCTAAGTAGATTGTTTTTCGAAAGCTCCCCAAAAGTCTCCGTCGCCTTACTTTCTCCTTGTCTTTGAAGCAGCATTGCAGCAACGCCAATGCGATAGAACGTCTCGGAGGGAGATTCCATCCAACTTTCGTATTCAAAGCCAAATTGGTTCTTAGGGGCAGCAGCTTTTTCTTGCTCGGCCCACCACTGTAAAATCGCTTTTGCGGTGGTTAACTTGGACTCGTTAGTAAGCTTCCCCATGGTTGCTACTGGTTTAGGAGCTTCGTGTGGCGAGGAGTAATTTACGGCGGGGAGAAGCACCTCTTGTTCTACCGAAGCTGTTGCCACAATGGCGGCCTTCGGCGTGCTCTCAATTTCTGGCGCCACTTCCGTTTCTTGCGGCTGGATGTCTTCTTCACAGAATTCATCGTAGTCGAAAGCTTCTGCCAAATCAGTGAATGCCTCAGCGGCAGCCCCCAGTCCGAGGGAGATTCCAACTTTTTTAGTGATTTCCAAACCTAAAGACATATCAAGCCAAGCCTGCAACGACTGACGTGAGATTCCTTTGCCTCGGTAGGCGGAAGAGTCAATAATCGAAAATAGTTCATCCCGACTGTGCACTCTTTCCTGAAGGCAACGAAAAATCGCTACGAATAGTGGTGGGTTGGCATCCCACATCCTCTGCACTAATGCTTGTTCTGGTGCTTCCGCGGAAGCAATTTCGAGCGCTAAAGGACTGGGGCTTTTCATTTTCGAAGAAATCTGTAGAAATTTCTGCAAGCCAACAGCCGACTCTTTGATATATAAGTTATTGTCTTTGAGACGTTTTCGAAAGGTAACGTAGTCGCTGACGTCTACCGAGCCCTGCAAAATGCTAAGTAATTCCTGCATGTTACGGCGGTGGTCGCTGCCTGGGAACTGCGGAAATTCAACGATTTGCGGCATTACTAATTTCAACACTGCATGGGGCTGCTGCCAACCACATCTGCTATCAAAATGTGGACGATTTTTGCGGTTCACTAACACACCCAAGCAAAAACTGTGTGAAAATCAAGTGGGTGGGGGAGCCAGAGAAATTTGGAGAGTACATTGTCCATGAACAGCTTGGTGTTGGTGGCATGGCAACGGTACATCGCGCGGTAAAAAAAGGCATCGAAGGATTTGAGCGTGAAGTCGCGTTGAAACGTTTGCTGCCGCATTTAGCTGCAGACGATAAGTTTGTCACATCTTTTGTTCGCGAGGCACGTCTTGCCTCACTTCTGCAACACACCAACGTCATTCAGATTTACGACCTAGGAAAGGAGTCGGACGGATATTTCATCGCCATGGAGTACGTTCGCGGATTTGATCTTCGGCAAATCTTGAGACAAACCGCCTATTCAACGGGGCCAATGCCGATACCGATTATGTTGGCTCTACTAGGTCAGTTGTGCGACGCGCTTGAGTACGCCCACCATGCTAAAGATCCCCAAACCGGAGACCATTTGGGGATTGTACATCGCGATATCTCTCCTTCTAACGCTTTGGTATCGACCAGCGGTCATCTCAAAGTAATTGATTTCGGTGTAGCAAAAGCAAGGACGGAGTCTCTAGCGACAAACTCAGGTCGTTTGAAGGGAAAGTTTTCCTACATGGCTCCAGAGACACTACTCGGTACAGAGCTGGACGGTAGATCCGATATATTCTCAGTTGGCGTAATGGCTTGGGAGTTAATTACTGCGAGACCACTTTTCTCGGCTCATAGAGACTTCGATGCCATTAAGGCCATCAGAAAACAAGAAGTCTCAAGACCTTCTCGCTACAACCCCGAGTGCCCCAAGGAGCTGGATGAAGTAATACTCCTTGCTCTCGTTAAAGAACGAGACCGCCGCTGGCAAAGTGCTGGAGCGTTAAGGAACGCTCTTGATACGATTGCGCTGACGTTGAGTGAGCGTGCTAGCTATCGCGATACGTCTGAGTGGATGGAGTGGCTCTTTAAGCAGCCGGCAGCGGGGGACAAGAAGAAACCTGCGCCACGACCGCCTTCATCTAAGCCACCGAGTGTCGCGCCTACGGAGGTCTTGGCGCCCAGGAAGGCGAGAGCCCTTACGGATGACGAGATTGCAAGTATCGAAATAATGTGGCCCCAGGGCCGAGATGAAAAGCAAACGTCTCCTCCTACAGTGGCAGAGAAGTCTAAGCCTAAAGCTGCCAGTAAAAATGTTATTGCACCATCTAAACCAGCGCCAAGCCACCTGGCGAAGTCGCTGGATGCGAAGAGGGCTTCGACAGAAGATGAAACGATTCTTTACGCAGAAGCGAATAAGTCTGCGCAAGTTAAAGAAGCGATTTCGAAATACCAAGATATGGTTTCAAGCGAAGCTCCTGCAGCACCTGTTACTGCAGAAGTACCCGCTATGTCATCTCCTAAGTCTGTGGTAATGGAAGTTCCTGAGAAGGGAACTTCCATTTTAACCGTAATCGGAACAGTGGCCTTACTTGCCGCTATTGCCGCGGCGATTTATTTCTTTCTCTACATGAACTGACCGCGTTATTTCATAGGTTGTCCATTTGGATAGTACCAACTGCTGTGCCTTGTATTGATGCCGTTGGTGGCAATTTTTCCGTTTGGATAATACCAGTTCGCGTTGTTAGCTCCCGCCCACGAAGTAGCCAGCCTGCCATTGGGATAATACCAACTCGCGTTCTTTCTACCGAACCATGATGTGGCGCGTGTGCCGTTCCGATAATAGGCCGTGTCTCCCGAGTTAAATTTGTCGGAGCACAAAGTGGCAATCATTTCATCAAACTGTGAGCTGTCTCTTCCATCTTCAAGCCACAGACGTTGTATTTTGTTCACGTTTACACAACCTGGATGCTGAACGTAGCCGGTCCGGTGATGGCGTTGACGATTTCGTTTTTGGGTTCTAACGCCGCTGGTACGTTGGTTTCGATAAACGTCGGTGGTCCGTAGTTTATGACGAAACCAACGCTTGGCATTGATTTTTGTTCCATATTGAACCCGAACCATTCGCTTGGCTCGTTTTCCGTTACTTTTGTTTACAAGTTTAACTTCGTAGTTTCCGCCATTCTCGAATCCCACAAAACTTAACGTAGACCTAGCAGGAATGGTCGCGTAATGCGTACTCGCTACGTATACGTCAATGGCATGGTTACCTGCCGTTATACTAAGAGGGGTCGCACCAGCAACAGATGGAAAAGCAAAGAAGGCGAGGGCGGAAAATAAGTGCTTCATACTTACTTACACGCACGTCGCCTCCTTTTTGTTCAATTTTAATCTGAACTATTTGCAACACCGAAAACCAACTGTTGGAAACAGAAAGTTGTCGTCGGCAACCGCAAAGTCGTAACTGCACTCCATCCCCCCCGCAGGAGTCGAGTAGGCACCTCCGCGTTGCGGATTAACACCTGCACTTCGTGGGGCGGTCCATTCTTTTACGTTACCAGATAGGTCGTAAACGCTCCCGCCAGATGTGTTGGCGAAACATTGGGGACGCGACCCCGTGGGCAATAGGCCATCTTGGTCCCCGGCAGTCTGGGAGTCGAAATCATAGTCGTTGCCGTTGCAAGTGTTAGGATTGTAAGTCGTACAAGACGAGCCTTGCGACCAGCGGCAACTGCTTCCTGCTTCGCAGACCTGTTGCCATTCGCTTTCCGTGCAAAGGTTGGCACCAATGGACTGACATGCTGCTTCGGCGTTGATGGCATTGATACTTGTCCATGGAAGACGGTTAGCTTCAGAGCATACGTGAGAGGTAATCGCACCAGAGCTGCTGGAAGTGGCATCCGGTTTTGATGCTTCGTACTTTTGAACTTGGAATCCTCCAAAAGAAACCCATTGCTGTAGCGCGCCTGGGTTGTCATCGATGACGCCATTGCAGTCATCATCCTGATAGTTGCAGGTTTCCGCTGTAGGGGATTGACCTGGACTGGTAACGTTGCAAACTACCGGGTCGCTCGAGTTGGCTGCGCAGGTATAGGTCCCTGAGCCTTGGCATATTCCTATCCCGGTATCAACGCATGGCATGAATAGTAGAGGATCTCCTTCATCTGTCGCGCCATCGCAGTCGTTGTCGATTCCATCGCATCTGGTTTCTTCCACTAGATTGCCATTACCGTCGGTTTCGACATTAGCGCTGTAGTTGCATCTCCATCCGTTCGCGGTACACGTCGGAACCGCACCTGAGCATGCGCCGTCGGAGTCGCAAATATTTGGTGGGGTTAGGTTTTCGTCGATCTGCCCATCGCAGTCATCGTCGATCTGATTGCACGCTTCTTGGGTGCTTTGGAACTGGCAGGGGCCGTAGTTGCAACCTGTTGCTAGGCTGTTGTCGGTGTTCCAGTAGCCAGGATCGCAAACTGCGATGGCGCAGCTTCCGCCGTTGCAGCTCATTGTAGCATTGGGAGCGGAACAAACGTTTCCGCAACTTCCGCAGTTACGAGCGTCGGTAGTGAGGCTAAATCCATTGAGGGCATTGCCATCGCAGTCGTGATCGAGCCCATCGCAAAGTTCCGTAGTGGGATTGACAGAACCTACGCACTGATTGGCCCCTCCCACGCATTGCAGGGTTCCCAAAGAGCACTCTCCGGTGTTGGTAAGTCCACAGCTTCCGCCGCTGGCTAGTCCTTCGTCGAAATTGCCGTCGCAGTCGTTGTCTAGGCCGTCACATTGCTCTGCAGCAGCGGTCACCTGACCAACACAAACGAGGTTGCCTCCCGCTTGGCATTGAGTTACGCCGGTTTGGCACTCGCCAATATTGGAGCCGCAAATTTGCGCTCCCGAAGGATTATTTTCATCTGTATTGCCGTCGCAGTCGTTGTCGAGGTTGTCGCATTGCTCTGCTGCGGGAAGGGTTCCCCCGTCGCATACTACCGCTCCGTTTTGGCAGGCAGTGATACCGGTTTGGCAAATCCCAAGATCGTTTGAGCAGTCGACGCCCAGCCCGGCGATGGGGAGTTCGTCAATTTGTCCATCGCAGTTATTGTCAATGCCATCGCAAATTTCTGCTCCGTTGGGAACGCATGCGTCCGGCAGTACACCGTCGTTGAGTGGTGTGGCGTCGTCGATGGTGGCATCTACCATGGCGGCATCAAGTAGATCGCTTGGGCAGTTCTCAACGCAAATTTTTTGCTCTCTTAAGTCGCACGAGCAAAATGCGATGAAGAAAATAAGTAAGACGTTACGCATGTCGTTGCCTCCGAATCGCTAAGAAAAAGAGCGGGACAAGCAGGTGCCAGGGCGGGGCCGACGATCCAGAGCAGCCACCTCCGCCGGGAGCGAAGTACTCGAATTGAGTTTCGTTGATTTGGGATTGAGAGTAACAGCCACCTTGGAAACAACTTTCATCTGAGTTCGGGCAAGTAACGCCAAGACACTTGTCTTGTTCGCAGTCTCCCGTCTGGCTGTTGCAAACCTGTCCTACGGAGCAACGCACACCGTTGCATGGGTTTGGTGAACATTCGCCGGTCTGATCGTCGCATACTTCTGGGGAGCGACATGGCCCACCGCATGGATTTGGTTGGCAAGCTCCCATTCGGCATCGCTCTCCCTCGGGGCAAGTAATATTGCCGCAAGAGTCAACGCAGTCTCCTCCGAAGCAGTGTTGGTTACTTCCACAGGAAACACCTTCGCAATCGTCGGTGACGCAAGTCCCGTCTACGCAAAACTCGTTGCTTGGACATTGCTCCGGAAAGTTTGAGCAGTCGTTGGAAACGCAAAAACCGGTGTCGCCTTTGCACACAAAGTCGCCGACGCACGTGATGGAATCGCAAACTCGTTCGCATTGGCCTTCTACGCAGACTGTCAAATCCCCGTTGGGAGCTGTAGGACAATTCACGTTGAAGCACTTGTCAACAATGCAGAAGCCGGCATCGCATCGTTGCCCTAATGGGCACGGGAACTCTCCTGCATTGCAAGGGGCCGCGCACTGACAAGAAACGCAACTTTGCCCGGCGCTGCAAAGTGAGCCTTCATCTATCTGGCCATCGCAATCGTTGTCATCGCAGTCGCAAACTTCTGGGTCAGGAGGAGTTCCACCAATGCATTGGAACGCGCCACCGACGCAGCGCCGTACACCGGGGGTGCACAGGGTGCCACTTGGATCGCAAGGCCCGTCGTCAGGTATCCCTTCATCGATGGCACCGTCGCAATCATCGTCAGCGCCGTTGCACGTTTCTGGTACGGGCGTTTGGGTCGCGTTGCAGACGATGGAACCATTGACGCATTCTGTGGTGCCGATTCCACACACCGTATCGCAATTTCCTCCACCAGTATTTTCGTCGACTGTATTGTCGCAATCGTTGTCCAAGGTATCGCAGCTTTCTGCTGTGGGACCGATTTCTCCCAGGCATGCTCCCCACGTGCCGGAACCGTCGGCTGGGCAGACTCTCGTTCCAGATTGGCACTCTCCTAAACCGGTGTTGCCAGCCAAAGAAGTGCAAATTTCTGCAAAGCCGTCAACGATTCCGTCGCAGTCGTTGTCCAGTCCATCGCAGGTTTCGTCGGTTGGTCCGGTGTCTCCACAGTTGGACCACGACCCGGCGGAACACGTTTGGGTAGAGGAAGCGCACTCGCCGACATCGGAGCCGCACGGGCGAGAAATGTTTTCGTCGATCATGCCATCGCAGTCGTTGTCGAGATTGTCGCATTGCTCCACTGGATCGCAGCCAGTGCAGATTCCGCCTTCGTCGACTGCGCCGTCGCAGTCGTCGTCATCTCCATTGCAGATTTCGGTAGTAGGGCTTTGTCCTGGGTCGTTGATTTGGCATTCAATTGAAGAGTTGTCGGCGGTGCATACGAAAGTTCCCGTGCCTCTGCATTTTCCGAGGTCGCCATCATCGCAAACCATTCCTTTGCCAGGAAAATCCTCATCAATCAAAGCGTCGCAGTCATCGTCTAGGTCGTTACAAATTTCGAACTTTAGATTTTCCGCGATAATGTCAGACAGAGCCACGGCTAGTTCGTCTTCGTTGGCGGCATAAATCCCTTCGTTGCCTGGGCCATTTGGGGCGCCGCCAGCGTGGGCGATTGCTTCGATGTCGGGGTTGCCCGGGGCGATACCGAATCCGATGGGAATTGTTTCGACTCTGTACGTGTTTCCGTCGACTACTGTCGCCAGCAATGATGCTGCAGCCGCGGGAGCATCTCCAAAGCAAGTCTCATCGCCATCGGTCATCAGAACCGTGATGTACGGCCGGCATTGTTCGCCACCAACGAAGACGCCGCTGAAAGGGTCGTCGCGAATGGGGTCGTCTCCTGCGCCCGTCCAGTAGGCACCCAGCGATGGCGAGTTAATACCTTGCCAATACCGGCGCGCTCCTTCTAACGCGCCACCCAGCGGCGTAGCCCCGCTACCGTAGAGTTCTCGATCAGGCAGACACTCGTTAGCACCTACGAAATCGACGTATTCGAGTAATTCGTCTTGGTTTTCTTCAAGCACTGGAACCAACAAATCAAAGGAGTCTCCGTCATGACCGTTAGCAGTGTTGCAAGGACTTACGCCCCCGTTACAGCTTGATTGTCTAAATTTGCCAAGCCCCAGGATCAGTTCTCCAAAGCCGTTGGTGATCCGTTGAAAAGCACACTTTGCGTGGTCCAACCGTACGTTAGTGTTGTTGCAACTGTTCAGCGAATTGTCGTTTACTGCCCACGTCATGGAGCCAGACGTATCCATGATAAACAGCAAATATGGTTTCACTGGTTCGCCCTGCGACATTGCCACTTTTGGCAGCAGAAGAAGTAGCAATAACGTAAGTGATTTTAGCTTCATGATTCACCCCTCATCTAAAGGGGATGATGCCTTCAATAAGCTAGCTATTGAACCACTTGAGGGCTGTTTCTGGCAGTTTTTGCCCAGAAACTTTGGCACGCTTAACTAGTTGCCAGTAGTACCGGTAAGTCGCTCTATCGTGCAGATCCCCGTCGTGTTGAATGGGCCCCCAGTCGGCAGCTTGTGCGGCCGTTAGAATCGCGACGCCAGTTTCCACTTCGGAAAAGTCTGGTTGCATTGCGGACACAATAGGAGCGATTTGTGACGGATAAATCGACCACATTCTCATGAATCCAAATTCTTGATGAGCCCGGGAGGCGTCGCTATGGGTTTGGTATTGGTTTTTTAAGTCTAAGGTCACGTTATGGGCTGGAATAACGCCATGCATCAGCGCCGCGGCGACCACTTGCGACTTCGCCCGAGCCACAAGGTGGTGTTCAAATTGCCCAGGGGACTTCATGGCGGACGATGGTATCGCTCCATGATGACCGGATACGAAATCCATGAGCCCGAAGTCCAAGACCTGCATCCAGGGAAGGGCGGCGATTTCAAATACCTCATGGAGGGCACCATGGGTTTCAATCAATACGTGGATGGGGATCTCTCGTTTGATGTTGCTTTTGGCGCACGCATCCTGGATGTAACGTATCATCTCGGCGACTTGGCTGGCTTTTGTCGGCTTTGGGATGGTGAGGTACGCGATTGAATTTCCAGCACCGGCAACGACGATATCGACGTCTTGCTTCCAGGCAGGGTGAGAGTAATCGTGGATTCGCACTCCAGCCATTTTGAACTTGTTGGCATCAGAGTTTTGCATCGATACCACCATCTCAGCATGCTCTTTTTCTGAGCCCGTCTTGGCGCCATCTTCGCAGTCCATGGTGATATCAAAAATGGGACCTAGCTTTTCTTGCAAACCGAAGGCTTTGCCAATTAATTTTTCGCTGCCTGCGAAGTGTTCACAGGTCGGGATGGTTGGAAATTCTCGCTCCCCTGAAAATAATGCGTCCGCTGGTGATTTGCTCATGCGGCATAAGTAACAAAGTTTGCGCAGAACTAGAAGGAGCCGCGAACGCCAATTGCAGGAAGAATCGGCAGCTCCGTAATGGCCTCACGCTCTGAGAAATCGTAATTATATCGATAACCTAAAACGCTTGGGTTGGCGTAAGCGTTGGTGATGTCCAGAAAGGCGGAGAGCTCCCAATGCTTAAACTTAAACTTCTTATCAATTCGAACGTCTAGCTGGTGGGCGGCTTGGATGCGCGCAGAGTTTATTGCTCCAATGACGGGGACGTAGACGTTTAAGTCCGACAGGTACCGTGAGCCAAGAATCGGGGTCTCGGGAACTCCGGTCGAGTAACGAAACTTGGCACCGAACTCCCAGGTTCCTAACTTGTAGCTGGCGAGCGCCGTTAACAAATGAGTTTGATCGAAGTCGAAGAGTCTACGTCGGCCGTTGGGCGTATCAACCCGGTCGGAGCGCGAGTTGGTGTACGAAAGCCAACCAAACCATTTATCTTTTCGGAATCTAATGAGCCCTTCGAAACCGTAGGAGCGCCCAAAGCCTGAGTTTACGTACGGGTTGTCAGGAGTTGTCTCCCGGAGGATTGGATCTTGGGTCACCAACTTGTCACGCATCGTGTAGAAGCCGTTAAACGAAGTTGTAATTCCCTCAGCGATATCAACTGAAGGTCCAACGACCAGCTGGGTGGCTACCTCTGGAACCAAGTTTGTAGGAATTGTTTCGGGCCCACTAAGCGGTCGGGTGTAGCGTCCGATCGCACCTTTTACCGTGATTCGGTCGCTGAATTTCTGTTCGAAAGATATGCGAGGCATAACTTCTGTTTTGTTTAATCTAGAGAAATACTCCACTCGTACGCCGGGAGAAACACGCAGACCCTCCAATGGCGCCAGATCCGCGACTACGTAACCAGAGTAAAAGCCTTGCCCCACAAGCGACTGGCGGATGACTCGCGGCGACGCAGAGAAGTTGGCTACGTTACCGCTTCCTTCGGCAGGAGGTTGTGGAAACTGGATGTCGAGGTCAAAAACTTCTCTGGTAATGTCGGCACCGAAGCGAATGTTCAGCCACTTCTTTGGTCGGATGGCAAAGTCGTCTCTAAGCGTCATGCTTCGCGCGTTGATATCCAACTTGTCATCGGCACCGATTTGGACGAAGAACCCGGTAGTTTTTCCTGACAGTACCAGTCTGTTGGTCATGTTGCGATTTTCATAGTTCCACTTCACGGTTCCCAGAAGAAACGAAGTCTGGTTGGTGAAGTCGCCTTGGAAATCGGGCTCGTTGGGGTTCACGTTGTTGTTAAGCAATTTTAGCTCATCGAAACTTGTGATTCCGAAAGCGGAGATGCGGTTTCTTGAGTTGGGAATCCAATCAACCTGAAGTTGCGCATCGTAGTACGTCGGCGCGGTTGTGAAACTGATATTCGAGTCATCGGGAAGAACCAATGGCAAAACGAAATCGATAGCGGAGCGCCTTGCCGCCGCGGTGATGTAGACGTTGTGTTTACGAGAAATGGGACCGCTAACTAGTCCTGCAAGGTTAATAAACGATAATTCGGCGAACCCTTTCCATTCCTGTGACTTGTCGTTTCTGGTGGTGATTTCGATAATCCCTCCAGTTGCTCGGCCGTATTCGACGCCGAATCCTCCAGGTTGGAAGCTGATGTTTTCGATCATCTCGCTGGGCAGTACGCTTTGCAGACCGAAGAAGTGATAAAGCAACGGAATGTCAACGCCGTCGATTTGAACAATAGAATCTTCCGGGGCAGCGCCTCGAATAATCAGAACGCCGCCAGCGGTCCCTTGTCCATCCACACTTCCGACTCCAGGTAGACTTTTGATGGATGTCAGGGCGTCACCTCTGGTGCCGGGGATTCTAGTGAGCTCTTCTCGTTTGAGTTCTTGCGTCCCAGCCGCTACTGGTTCCAAAGGGGGAGCGGTGTCAACAATTTCTACGACATCGCCTTGGGCGTCGCTCGGATAGAGCAGAATCGTCACCTTGGTGCTACCTATCGCGGGCACTTGAGCTTTCGCTGAATTTTTTTCGTAGCCTTCAGCGGAGGCACGAACGGTTTGCGCTCCCAACAAGTCGTTTAAAACGAATCTTCCCGCGCCACTAGTGGTGGTGCTTTGAGCTCCTGCAGAGATGGAGACCCCGCCAAGGGGTTCAAGGGTTTCGCCATCAATTACCGAACCCTTGATACTGCCGGCACTCGCCAGCTCAGGAACGAGCAACAAAATCAGGAAAATTCGCAACATGAACGGATAGTTACAAACCTGATGGGATAATAGTAGTCGCTAGCTTAAGAATCCTGAAGGTATGCGCATTTTTCGCCACCTTCGAAGACTGCGATATTCTTCAGTCCCAGAGACTTCAGATCGTTTTTGTAGAACTTTCGTCGTCCGACAAACCAATCGATTTGGTTACCGTCCACCGAACCGCCGGTGTCTTCTGGCACCACGCATCCGTCGTGAACAAAGCCACCCCAAGGAGCGGTGCCTGGGATTTCCAGTCCATCCAGATCCCAGATGTAGACAGGCTTTCCAATTCGGAGAACTGAACGATCTACTGCCACACTCCTGAATGGTCGGAGTGCTCGATGGTGAACTCCCACGCCCCATTCTTTGGAGGCCGGTGGGCTGAAGTAACACGGCGATCGTGGGCAGTCGCAGCTTCCAGCCACGTTAACCACCTTCCCACGGCGTGTCCGGCCACTTCCTTCAAGGTTAAGACTACGAGCGAATCTGTCGGATACCCGTGCCAGTGCCGTACAGTTTTTCCGGTAAAGCGTGGTGGTCTGAGGCTGTCTCGTTGACTCGACCGCTTGCCAGTAATAAGTGAGAGAAAACGTGCCAAGTTCCGGTCCCACAGCATCAGAGTCGATGGCTTCGTAAGTGGATACCGACGGCAGGTGTTCCGCTTCCCGGTACTCGCAATTTTTTGGATCGCCTTCTTTTACGCAAGCGCTCATAACGAGCGCGAGCAAGAGTATCGTCCTGAAACTCTCCATGGTCAGATTGGAGCATCATGCTGATGTGGGCGGCAAGTTATTCGTTCAAAGAATCTTTGAGATCAACCAAAAATCAAAACCGCTCCCATGCGAAAATTTGTGATAAGGAGAAGCCACTATCGTGCGAGGTCTGCCCAGAAATAGCGCAACATCCCGTAATCACTTGAATCTCTCATGGCTGGTAAAGCTTAGGTGGGCGCAGCTTGTAGGGCAATTGGTGACTATTGGTGCTGCAAAGTGGATCGTTTCTGTTTCGATACCAGCGATGCCTCTGATTGTGATCGTTGTCATAGGGTGCGTCAGCAACCTCCTGGTGTCCCGGTGGCTTCGTTCTCTTGAGGAAGTTCCGGAGGTCGTTTTGGCGGTAGTCATGGCTGTTGACATCGCCTTACTGACGGCGCTTCTGTATTTTACCGGAGGAGCGACGAACCCTTTTAGTGGACTGTATATTATTCAAATTTCACTTGCTGCGGTAATTCTCGAATCAAAGTGGACGTTGTTTCTGGCAGCTTTTGCATTCCTTGCATTTGGGTCACTTTTTATCTCTCACGAGCCAATGCCTGAAATTTCTGAGGCGCAATACCGTGTGGGTCTTTGGGTCGCTTTGGGCGTTGCCTCGACATTTGTAGGGTACTTTCTGAAACGGGTTGTCGCAGCGCTGCAAGCGCGCGAGGAGGAGCTTTCTAAGACCCGGGAACTTGCAGAAAAACGCGAAAGGGTAGCTTCACTTGCAACCTTGGCTGCCGGCGCAGCTCACGAGTTATCCACTCCGCTTGGGACGATTGGCCTTGTGGCCAAGGAGTTGAAGAATCAATTGGGAGGTGCGAGCTCTGAGGTGGTAGCTGATATTGAGTTGGTTCAGCAAGAGCTTGCACGATGCAGACGCATTCTTGATCAAATGGCGGGAAATGCGGGGGAGTCTGCCGGGGAACAAGCGGTTTGGATAAGTGTCACGGATTTACTTGAGACGTCACTCGAAGGGATTCGGCTCGCTCCGGAAGTAATACTTGATATCGCAGACGAGCTGCCGGAGGTCCGAGTTCCTTGGGTTGCGTTGGCGCAAGCGATTCGCGCAGTAGTCACCAATGGTCAGGATGCCTCAGAAAGCGACCCTGTTCGAGTGATGGCACGGCAGAATCGAAACTATGTACGAATCATCGTCGTGGACAAAGGTGGGGGCATGGACGAAGAATCGGTTGCCCGTTGTACGGAGCCCTTTTTTACTACTAAGGAACCAGGCAGTGGCATGGGGATGGGACTGTTTTTGACCCAAGCTCTCGTTGAGCGCTTAGGTGGAGCACTCTCTGTTAAGTCAATTCTCGACGTAGGGACCACCGTAGAGATAAAATTACCCAAAAAGACGAATTATGTTGAACCTATCGGCGAACCCATCGCATCTTAAGGGTGTGACCAATATTGGTGAAACCGTTCTTCTTGTAGACGACGATGAGATTTATCGTAGCAGGCTCGGTCGTGCGTTCCTTGCAAGGAACTTTCAAGTAACCGAGGCGGGAGACTACCAGCAAGCGCTAGACTGTCTTTCTGAACAAGAACCAAAGTACGCGGTGTTTGATCTTAAGATGCCAGGCAAGTCTGGACTTGAGCTGGTGAAAGCTTTCCGCGCTGCTTCGGCTGCTACGCGAATTGTGATTGTGACTGGATACGGAAGCATCGCGACGGCGATTGATGCCATGCGTTTGGGTGCTACGTACTACTTGCCCAAACCAGCAGACATTGACGATATCATTGCATCGTTTCAGCGAGCCGATAATCCCCCTCTAAAACCGCCAACTCCAGAGTACCAAGCACCGTCTCTTGCAAGAGCGGAGTGGGAACACATTAATCGTGTGCTATCCGATTGTGGCGGCAATATTTCAGAGGCCGCGCGGAGGTTAGGTATTCATCGCCGGTCGCTGCAACGCAAACTTCAAAAGTACCCACCCAATCGTTAGAGAAGGGTCGTAATCCAACCGATGCCAATCCAAGCGCCTAAAGCGGAGCCCACGATTGACAGAACGGCAACCAATAACACGCGGGTGACTTTATTGCGGTAGATGCCGCGCAAGCTCTGAAAGTCTTCATTGATGGACTCACAGTCTGAGACTGTGGGTTTTCGGAAATAGGCCTCTGTGAGTCCTACAGGAATGCCGACAGGGAGCAAGGGGTTTAGCGAGGTAATAGGGGAGGCAATGGCTGCCACGATAATGGTTGGGATTTTCGCTCCCCCTATTAAGGTCAGCAGCGCGGCCATCACCGCGTTAGGTAGCACCCACGCTCTAAGCATTTGCTCCAAGCTTTGTTGTCCGTGCTTGTGGTAGCCCCAAAAGAAAGCCGCGAAAATAAGCGCTGGAATAATCCATTTCACTAACTTCCAGGCGACGGAAGGATCTGGGATGACGTTGATGGCATCTAGATCGATTTCCTGGTCGATATAGGTTTGCATCCCGGGAACATGAGCTGCGCCAACCACGCTAACGATTGTTTTTCCCGGTGCGGTCTTGGTTTTTTGCATCAAAAATTGGTCACGCTCATCAATAAGTGGCTTCTTCACTTCGGGAAAGGCCTCGGAAAACTCTTTCATCATCTTAGAAAGGTTCGAAGACTCTTTAAGTTTTTCAATGTCTTCTTTGGTGAACTCTTCACCTTCTCCCTTGGAGAATACGGAACCAAATACCAAGGAGAGTAAGCTTAACTTTTTTCCGAAGCTGACGTTGCGCCAGGTACGCTTTAGGGTGACGTTAATGTCTCGATCTGCCAGAACAATTTCGGCACCAACTTCTTTGGCAGCTTCTGCTGCAGCCAGAAGTTCCGCGCCAGGTTTGACGCCCAATTGGTCACCGAGTCTGCGCTGATAAGAGCCAACCGCTAGCGAGCCAAGAAGAAACAAACTTTTTCCCTCTTTGATTACTTTGAATACATCTAAGTTTTGCCACGCCGACTCAGAGGTTAACGCTTTGTACCGAGCCTCACATAGTTCAATGCAGACCGTCTCAGGAGACTTTTCCCTGATAATGGCTTGGACCTCGGCAACGCTGTCTTCAGAGACGTGTGCGGTGCCAACAATCGTAATAATCTTTCCTTGATATTCAAGTTCAACGACGTTGCCTGCAGTATCCACACGCTATCTTGGGGTGGCATGAGCTTCGCCGCAAGTCGTCAAAGCGACAATCTTCAGTGACACGTCTGCGTTTTGGCACTATACACAGCCTATGAATGAACAAACGAGAGTCGAAGTGGAAGCAGCAGCATTTCGTAGATTAGTGGAGCATTTTCGCAATCGTACCGACGTTCAGAATATCGACGTGATGGAACTCGCCGGATTTTGCCGGAATTGCTTGTCTAAGTGGTATCAAGAAGCAGCGGCGGAAAGAAACGTGACCTTGTCCAAAGAAGAGAGTCGGGAAATTGTCTACGGGATGCCGTATCAAGAATGGAAAGATCAGCACCAAAAGTGAAACGGCCTATCTTCGTAAAAACATCTGGTCGAGGTTTTTACGACATCACGTCATCGGTAGCGCAAGTAGTTTCGGGAAGTGAAGTACAGGACGGTCTCGCTAACGTTTATATTGCCCATACCAGTGCCTCTCTGATTATTTCTGAGAACGCGGACCCAGACGTGCGTGTGGATCTGGAAGCATTTATGTCTCGTTTGGTGACAGATGGTGCAAGTTACTACAAGCATACCGCTGAAGGGCGTGACGACATGGCCGCTCACATTAGATCCTGTCTTACCAACGTTTCCGTGGGAATCCCGGTCAGAGATCGGCGACTCGCGTTAGGTACGTGGCAATCCGTTTTTCTCTGGGAGCACCGCTATCATGCTCATCAAAGACAAGTATTTGTGACCGTTGTCGGAAGTGTCTAGCTCGAAGTCGTGAATCGTGGCAAGGTAACGCTGATGCGCTTTGTCTTAGTCCTGTTTCTTGTTGCCTGCCGTCCTCCCAATAATAGTGAACTGCAAGCGGATGCAAAAGTAGACGATGGTCAAAGTTACCCCGCTCCCAACTCTGGAGTGTTCCCCGCAGTTGGCGCTGAGGCAACGCTTGAGATCGCCAGTTGGAATATCGAAAATTTTCCAGCCTCCGCTGACATTGTTAGCGACGTGGCTGACATTGTTGCCTCGTTGGATGTAGATCTTCTCGCGGTGCAAGAAATTGCAGACGAGCCTTCTTTTATCGAGCTCGACGATCGGCTTACTGATTTTTCTAGCGTGCTTTCCACTCATCAATACGGTACCGGCGAGTATCAAAAGTTAGCGGTCCTCTATCGCGACAGTGAACTCGAAGTAATCGAGCACGAACTGCTTTTCGAACAAGACGGATATCTGTTTCCTCGGCCGCCATTGGCAATCCACTTTAGAAGGAAAACATCAGGGCAGAAGTTTTGGTTGGTCAATGTGCATCTCAAAGCAGGGTGGGGGACGGAAAACAGAGAGCGCCGAAATGGTGCTTGTAATGCTTTGGCTGCGGTACTCCGAAGTAAGCAAGATTCTGCTATCTTGGTGGGCGACTTTAACGAAGTGGTGACCACCTCTAGTGGACGTGAAGTATTGCGAGCTTGGTACGATGACGACTTTGACTTCGTGACCGCAGCAGTCGCGCAAGAAGGGGAAGTAACATTTTTGCCTTCTGACGGTATGATTGATCATGTGATCACGAAGGGAATGCCTTCAGCCAGAGAGGTCGTAGTAAAACATCTCGAAGCTTACTATCCCAATTTAGTGTCTGAGATCAGCGACCACATTCCGGTGGTTGCGATCTACAATTGATTGATGGCTTCCGCCAATCTCACATCGCGTGCACTCAGCGTGCCTGTGTCGTGAGACGTCAGCCGAATGGTTACTTTGTTATAGACGTTGGACCAGTTCGGGTGATGATCTTGTTTTTCCGCAAGCAAGGCCACTTTGGTCATGAAGCTAAATGCTTCTACAAAGTTTTCGAACGTAAAATCTCGGCAAAGAAACGCTCCCTCGATGCGCCAGAACGGTGGGGTTGTCACGATTGAGCTTCTTTTAAGAGTTGCCTTGCGATTACTTTGAGCTCCAACACCGGCTTTACTCCTTCGAAGATTGGGAGCACCAACGCGTCGATGGCGTAGCGACTAATTGGGTATTCCTCCGCGTAGCCCCAACCGCCATGAAGAAGTTGACCTTTCTGTGTAATCCACACCGCCACATCGCAGGCAAGAAGCTTCGCTTGCGCCGCAATAAGGCTTCCTGCTCTAGGGTCTTCATCCATCGCTAATGCTGCAGCATAAGTGATCGCACGAGCGCCTTCTAGTTTAGCGGCCATTCTTCCTAACTCGTATTGCGTTAGCTGGTATTCTATAAGTGGTTTGCCAAACTGGCTTCGGTCGGTAACGTAGGTACATGTTTTGTCGATTGCGGCTTGCGCAAGCCCGCAAGCTCGTCCCCCCGTTTGCAATCGACCAGCCGCAAAACCGGCCATTTGCAAATAGAAGCCCCGTCCCTGTCCGGCGCTCTCTCCGACTAAGTTCTCCGCGGGTACGAAGTAGTTCTCAAACGACAGGGTAAAGGAATGCATTCCTCTGTATCCTGGAGTGGCGTCCGCTTTACCCATTAGTTTTCCACCGGACTCTTGGGTCATTTCAAACTCGTGACCATCGAAAACATCTTTCTCTACAATAAAGAGCGAGAGCCCTTTGGCGCCAAGACTCACATCCTCTTCGGTTCGGCATAGCACCGCTATGACGTCAGCTCTACCAGCAAAGGTGCACCATGCTTTAGCGCCAGTAATGGTCCAGCCGTCTCGTCCATCCGTAGCGCGCGACGCTCGACAGGAAAGGGAGGCCACATCGCTTCCAACGTTTGGCTCTGTCACAGAAATCGCTGCCATGATCTCACCTGAGGCTAAGAGCGGAAGCCACTTTTTCTTCTGTGCATCCGTTCCGCCCGCGACTAGTGCTTTCGCGAGGATTTCCGGACGAGTGATAAGCGAGCCAGCAGCCGCAAGTGATGCTCGGGATAGTTCTTCTGTCGTGAGAATCATCGCAAGGTTGCCCATGTCAAAGCCATCGTAGGACTCTGGAATCGAAAGTCCGAAGAAGCCAAGCTCCGCCATGGCATTGATTAGCTTGTCCGGCACAAGGGCATCCGTTCTATGAATGTGTTCGGCTTTAGGCTCGACTTCCTTGATTGCAAACTGTTTAACACTCGACCGAACTTGTTCATGGGTCTCGTCTAATCCCCAAGAAAGTTGCTTTTCGGCCGCAAGCCTTCCTATCTCTCGGAGTGCATCTTCTTGAACCAACGTGTTCATATCTCGGGCGACAGACGTAAAAGTGGTGATGTCGGTAGAGGCATCTTCCAACTCCAATGCTGCGGTTTTCACTAAGTCGACAATTGCAGCACCTCGTACTAACCCTTGCCCAGAGCTGCTGACCTCGCTTTCCAGCAGCGCTTTGCAAGCCGCAATGCAGGTGTTTGCGTAGGCGACCGCTCGCGCCGTAACTTGATGCTCGTCTATGGTCTTTCCCCCGTTGGTTTTGGTGGAAACAGCTCGAGTTATTTCTGCCAGGGCCCAAGTGGCTTCTGATAAGGCGTCAGTGATTTTTTCATTGATTCGCGGCACAGCAAGACTCTAGGGCACTGGTTGGCAGCAATCAACAATCCACTTGCGATCTTACCAAAAATATGGAACCAACCGGTATGTTTGACCTTTTTGTGAAGTCACCTCCAGCTTCCAATTACTCAAGTTTTTTTTCGCCTGACTATTTCATTTCTCGAGCTCGTTTTGTGGAACAGGCCGAACGCGCGGGGATGACACGTACTAGTTACCCAATCGCTGCCAAGGGGCCTAAGGGAGAAATGCTGTCAATCGATGTGGCGAGGTTGGGGCCAAAAAAGCCTGAAAAAACGTTGGTACTGTCCAGTGGCCTTCATGGCGTTGAAGGCTACCTTGGCGCTGCTGCTCAGCTTGCGTTTATGCAACGCATGCCGGCGCTTAAACCCGGCAAGGGAGTCGCGATTGCAATCATCCATGCGTTGAACCCGTACGGCTTTGCATGGAACCGCAGAGTCAACGAAGACAATGTCGATTTAAACCGAAACTTTCTGCTAGAAGGTGAAGTGTACGAGGGCGTTGACGATAGCTACGTCGAGTTACACGATTTGCTCAATCCCGCGCGTCCCCCTGGGAAAATTAATGCGTTTGTGGCTAAAGCTGTGGCTCAGATTGCGCTCAAGGGCATGCGCAAAATGAAACAAACATTCTCCGGAGGACAGTACGAATACCAAAGAGGAATTTCTTTTGGAGGTAAAGGACCAACCGAAAGTTGTGAGATCGTAAAAGCAAACCTTTCGTCCTGGGTTGGTGACGCAAAACGAGTGCTCCATGTTGATTACCACTCTGGCTTGGGAAAAAGTGGTACGTATCGAATCTTTGCCGATCGGCAAGAAAGCGACGAAGGGTTCAAAAAACTAGCTCGAATCTATGGCGCTGACTTTCTTGAACCCTGGGGGGGAGAACTTTCTTACAACATTCGAGGAGGGTTGGGGGCGTGGTGCAAAGAGCGCTTTGGGAGTGACTACGATGTATTGTGCGCTGAGTTTGGGACACTTCCGCCAATTTTGGTGGGCCAGGCCATTCACTACGAAAACCGGGCGCACCACTACGGCGATCCAATGACTCCTGAGTACCAAGCCGCTAAGAAGCGAATCCTTGCCGCGTTTCGGCCAGACGATGAGGCATGGCGAGAAGCGGTCGTTTCTCGCTCACTGGCAATCGCCGATCAGTCTTTGGCGGCTCTATTGCAAGATGACTAAAGTGAAAGGGGGAGCTGGTCGTCGGTAATTTCTTTGTACCGTTTCTGGTCTTTTAGTTTTCTCGTTGCAGTGAAAATATCTCGTTCGCTATTTAAAGCCTCATCCGGCAGTGCTTTTCTCAAGTTGTCGAGCAACTCTTCTGAGTGGAATCGCAAAAACGGGTTGGTGTCTCTTTCTTCTTGTACTGTTGATGGCACGGTAGACTCTCCGCGCCCCCTCTTTTTCCATACCCTCCTAATGCGGCTGATCAACTTTGTGTTGTCTGGCTCCAAGGAGTAAGCAAAGCGTAGGTTGTCTTGCGTGTACTCGTGAGCGCAAATTACTTTGGTAGTACTCGGAAGGGCGGCAAGCTGCATTAGTGAATTATGCATTTTTGTCGGCGGGCCATCGAACAAGTAACCGCAACCTCCTGCGAACAGTGTGTCTCCGCAAAAAAGAAAATCATCGAACAGATAGGACACGTGGCCGTCAACGTGACCTTCAGTGAGGAATACTTCTCCTAGTTCCCCTTCGAAAGTGATGCGTTCACCATTTCGAACGGTTTGCGTAACTCCGGGAGTGACGTTTTCTAGAAGTTGGCTTGCGACAATATGGATCTTTTGGCCTTCAAGTTCTCGGTTAATGCCAATGTGGTCTGGGTGGGCGTGCGTATTGAAGATCGTCGTTATCGTCAGACCATGTCGACTGGCATAATCAAACACTGGAGCAGCCGCAGGGGAGTCGACCACCGCGGCATTTCGTGTTTTTCTATGAACGAGTATCCAGGCTAGATTGTCGCTCCAAACCGGGACTTGATGAAGTTCAAAACGTCCGGTCGATGATTGCAGAGGAGTAAATGGCGATGTTACCGCATGTTCCACACCGCACCGTATCACAAACCTGCTACAGTGGAAGTAGCGTTGCCAACGGCAGAAAATAAATTAGCAAGTTTGAGCCACATGACCATCAATAGTAGAAAAATTAGAAGCGAAAACGAATTTATGGCGCTCTTAGGTCAGGAACTTGATGGGGAGTACTCTCAGCACATCTATGAAGGAGAGTGGTTTGTTCACGAAGGAGACTTAGTGGTGGAACGCTATGAGGCTGAGGTCAACTTGCTCGTGACTGGCAACCTCACGGTGAAAGAATCCCTGATGGAAATCAAAAGCTCTCTCGTAGTCTCGGGGAAGACAGAGTTGAATTCACTTTTTCTAGGTGGCGGGGGAAATCATGCTCTCTTTTTGGACGGCGTCGAGTTTACTACCGCGTTAGTGTCTTACATCACTGGGCCTTTCAAGGTACTCAATCACCCCATAGGGCCTTTTCTCTACAATCACTCTGACTCGACCTACATCAGCAATCCAAAAGGCGTAGAATGCTTGGTGGACTTTGCCCTGGGCGAGTCGCATGGCGATGTTCATCGGCTACTTGCGGCTGAATATATCGATGTACTTTCTGATGGCGACTACAGCATTCCTGTAGATAAGTTGCGTGAAGACCTACGAGCGGGAAAGTGTATTTTTCGCGACGTTACGGCAAGCTAAATTGCTTGCCTGCCAAAGAGGTGCAAAATGTACCGTTCTTCACTAGTCCAAGTCTCTTCCTGCTTCTTCTAAAGACCGGTCCACCAAATCGGAAGCAAGCTTCAATCGACTTGCGATATCTCGAATGACACCGACTTCTTCTTCCTCTGTGCTGCCATCAGCGTATGCGATAACGCAAAGGTCCCTCACCACCTGCGCCAGTTTTAGCGAAGGAACATGCTCTAACGCATTTTCCACCCGGCTATCTAGGTCATTTCGCAACGCTTCTGGGTTTAACGTCATGGGGACGTTACCTTGCCCCAGAAAAGACTCTAGTGCATTTCTTTCTTTAGCGGTGATATCATCCACTGCCGCGGAAACCAAAACCCCGCCAGCGAATAGAAGTCTTCTCATCGCTTCTCCGGTAACAGATTTGTCTACCAAGTAACTAGGATCCATGATTGACATTAATTCGGCTACTTGTCGTTCCAAAGATTCAATCGTCATTCCATCAGGTTTGCAAAGGACAGAGTTGGAAGCTATTTGTGCCGCTCGGATTCTCAAGGGACTGAATGGATGAGAAGTAAACCAGTCGGCGCGTGGTGCTTCGTTTTTGATATCGCTTTTGCGTGCTCTTGTAGCTTCACTTTGAATGTCGCCGATTTGACTGAGGTATTCGTCAATGTCGAACGACAGCTTTCGGTCTCTAAGGCCCGATGCTATTCTGAAGAATGCATTCGCCACGACGTTGACATCAGCGCTGCACAATAGGCCGGCTCGATCCGCTGAGATTTCTGCATAGCGTTGCCACGAAAAAAGTTGGAGTGCTTGTTCCGCTTTTACTTCTCCACTTTTTAAGACCGCATGAACAGGAATCTCGTGATGGTTAAATTTGTAATGTCCAAGCTCATGCCCGATGACGAATCTTAGTTCCTCTGGCGGAAACGCTTCAAGTAGTGATGAGGTTACACCTATGAACGCAATCCCCCGGTCCGAACCATAGCTGAAAGCGTTGAAGTTTGGGTTGGGAGAGATGTAGAGTTCAAATGGCTCCTCGATCTCTAACACTTCACAACAATGAGCGGTGGCTTCGTGGAGACCTGGTGCCATACTTTTTGCGATTCGGACGGAAGTACTCAGTAAATAGCGCCGTGTTTCATCGGTCTTGTTCTTTTCTCTTTGCTCGATAGCACGCTTTACGGTCCTCGAGTTTTTCAGGATCTCCGCTAGTTCAACGTCTCCTATGCTTCTAATGCCTTCCATGTAAGAACGCTAAATTAGTATTTTGTACATTGCAACCGAATGTGAATGTTACTGAGGACACTGTGCTACGCTCACCTGCGTGCGCTGCTGTTACATGGTTTTCCTTTTGCTGCTTGCCTGCGGTTCGAATAACAAGACGGTTGATGCCAGTTTAGCTGACTCAGGTAACCTCGAATGCAACTCCGCGAACCTGGACCAAGTAATCCCCGGGCGGTTGGCAGTCAGACTTTTGAAACTCACGGGAGTCAGGCTAGGAGAGGCAACCTTAATCATTACCCCTAGCGGCGAGCTTGTACTACTCGACGTTGGTGGAAAATCGCATGTGGATGAAGTTGCCGCCGCGGTAGAGCGAGTAAATACAGAGCTGTTGACAGAGGCCAATGGGTACGCAGATAGGGCAAGCCGTGAGGTAGATTGGGTAATTCTAACGCATTTCCATGGTGATCATGCAGGCGCTCTTCCTGAACTAATGGTTGGCCCTAATGCACTGCAAATAAAAAAAGGCGTGATTCATAGAGGCTTTGTTGACGTCGAAGGAGCAGCGGTCGACGACAAACTCGTCGATGACATCTGTCAAATCTTGCAGACTAACGCCGCAATATCTCTGCCGCTATGTGAGAGTTTGACGCCATTGACCTGCGACTTTGCTGCCTCTACTAGTCCTAGATCCGCAAGCGGTTGTCCAGGGCTGCGAATGGGAGCGCTAGGAAGTGCAGAGTCATCGGCAATCACGCATCTTCGTTTCGATACGAATTCTAAGTTATCTTTTCTTGCTGCCAACGGATTTGCCAATACTGAAACGGAAGTTACTCAGGTCGAGTCCGCCATAGGATACAGTGATGGTGACGACGAAAACGCGCGAAGCGTTGCCGGAGTGATTGAACACGGTAACTTTGTCTATCATTTTGGGGGAGACATGACGGGACCTGGGCTTCCCGACATGGAACAAGCTTATGCCGATAGCGCTGGTTGGGCCTATGGCAACAAAGGCGTTGATGTCTACCAAGTCCATCACCACGTGAGAAACGACGCATCGGGGCAAGGTTTTCTCGATATGATACTTCCCAAGGATGGTCTCGTCAGGAACGTCGTTGGAGGAATTTCATCGGCTCATCTTGGTTCTCCCCAACGGATCGTAGTCGACCGGATAGTTGGTAATCTGAGCGGTGGTGGAATGCTCTTTGTTACGCAAAAATCGGTCGGCGGCACAGATAGTGGTTACGTGGATGCCAATGGCGACCTGGATATCATTGTGGATGAGTGTGGAAATAACTATCGCATTCAATGGGAGGGTGGAGCGCAAAACTACGCGTCCGTACGGCATCCGTGATCGTTAACAGCTAAAGCTAGCGCCTCCGTTTCGTACGCTTTTTGGCACGCTCGGTAAGCCAAGGGTTAACTTTTTCATTGCTGAAAGTCGCAGTGGGAGTTGATTCGTAAACCAAACACTCTTTGTTCGGTGCGAGCGTATAGCCACTGTCAACGATAAACCCTGCGGAGACTGTTGAGGAGCCTTGCAGTTGCGGTTGACCTTCAATGCCGCTAAAGAGTCTTACGGTGGCCGTTTCTCCTGTTTCACGGCTTGTAACCTTGACACTAAAAGTACATGGCCATGTTTTTTCTGAGTTGGTGGTATCTTGCGCAGTGACGGTAAGTATTTCGTTGTCCACGGAGACGTCAAGACTAATCCGTAGCCATGTTGGTTTTCCTTGTCCGTAAACCCAGGCGTTGAAGTAATCCGATAAGTCATCTCCGGTTGCTTTTTCTAGCTCTTCTTTGACATCGGCAATGCCGATTGCGCGCTGCTTACCAAGAAGTGCCTTAAGTGCCGTGAGCATGTTTTCTCTTGAGTAAAGCGCTTCTAGTTGTCGGAATAGCACCATTGGACCAGGACCGTAAGCATCTCCGTAGTAATCCAGAAGCGGGGGGCGTTCTTCGGGAACGGGATAGTGGTCGGCGTTATTCGCGAAAGAATGCCAAGCCGCGTTGGCAAGTTGCGCACTTTCCGGATCGTCTACCGTGTCGAATAGGTACGTGAGGTATTCAGCCATTGCTTCTTTCCAGGCGAAGTCGTACACACCAAGAAGCGTTGTTTGATCCCCTGCCCACATATGCGCAATTTCGTGGTTTACCGTGTGCTCCAAAGCGTTCTTGAAGGCAGAGAAACCGTTGGTCGCAAGTCCATCGCTGAGAACGATGTTACCTGGATGTTCAAACCCACCCCAGTAAGTCGGGCCAACCACGAATCGCAACTCATCTCCGTAGGGATAGTCGCCAAAATTGTTCTCCATCCAAGAAAGAAAGTCCCGATGCTTCGATATGGAAAAATTTTCCTGAGTTTGCGAACCAGGAATATCAAAAAGAGTCACTTGTACTCCATTCCATTGACCCAAGTCATGGGCCTGCCAGCTTTTACTTGCCGCAATACCGAAAGCTGAATAAGTCGGGGCAGAGAAGTCGGTTTCGCAAGTGGTGATGGTGTTGGTCGCTGTAATTTTTCCTGGGCATAGCACTTGGGTACCGGCAGGGTGAGTTACCTCGAAGGTATAAGAAGAAAACTGATCCGGTTGACTGTCGCAAGGACCAAACCTATCGCAGCCGCCAACCCAACTTACCAGGTAGTGAAATGGGTTTCCTAAGTCATCGTTCCACTCTGAGTAACCGACCTGAGAGTCTTCCCACGTAGCTTCTGGCACTGAATGGGCGACTTGGATGGTAAGAATGGCCCCAGCTTTTGCGGCGGTTCCACAAACTTCTAACAGCCCCCCTCCTTTTCGTGCGGTGGCTTGCTCGCCATTTAATGTGGTTACAGAAGTGAGTTCTCCGGCGCGAAAGGGGAGGGTTAAACAGTCGCCATCTGTTTCCGTAACAAAGGTTAACGTTGTTGTGGCGGCTTTGGTAGAAAGGTCAAAGTTAAAGTGGTAATGGGAAACCGTGCCGTTCCACTGGCCGGGCTGTATTGCTTCTTCTTCATTGCCACCGCTGCAGCTCACGACAAATGCTAATAAAGCTAATATTCCTCGCATAGGAATCTTTACCATAAGTCTAATTCGGCAGGGAATGATTTCTAAATTTTAGTCTAATACCCAAATGTCGCCGCAGTGGGGGCCAAATTGGAACGTCCACTTGGAGGATTCTCTCGGAGCTTCAACCGCCAGGTGCAAGTTGCCGCCAATGGCGCACCCTTCTAAGTTGGTGAGAATGCCGTTGCTCGTCGCTTCAAAAGACAACATTTCTGAGGTGGAAGCGGTGTTGGACTCGGTCACCACATGCAGCGTCAAACCCTGAACGTCGTGGCTCTTGGTCATTTGGACAATTCTGCTGCTGGCGGAGGTCATCGATGATATCCCCGAGATTACGTGAACCAAGGAATCATCGCTCTGGAGGCTGTAACCGTCCATTGTCAACTCATCGTGAGCCGAGCAGTCCGCGAAACTAGAATCAAGGTCGCAGTTTTCCAGCTGATCGACGGTAAATGGCGCCACATCCCACTCATTGGCGACCAACTTGCTTACCGCTGCGATGTTGAGTTCGCTGAAGTACCAGTCGCTTGCAGTCAATGACTCCGCAATGGCTACCGCCGCTTCCGCTTCTTGCGTCGTGGCACGTCGCTCAGTACTCGTTGCGCACGCGCTAAAAGCGAGCAATGTCAGCAAAAGACGCATCTTCCTCAAATATTAGCATATTGGTCGCAGGACGCTTCTCATTTACACTGCTAATTTGCTATCCTTACCTTTATGTTTGACGTTATCGGCTCGATGCGGGTGGTACATGCAGGTGAAGGTACGGTAGTCGTCGGCCTTAAACCCACGACCCGGTGGGCGGGGCGCGTAGCACTAGTGCTGTCGCTATTTGTATTCTGGTCGCTGCTTGGCGGACCAGCATGGTTACTGGTTTTCCCAATGATTCTAGTAACACTGTCGACCCTAGTGATGACCCTTGAGCGAACTATTCACTTTTCTAAGGCTGACGGTGTTGCAAAGGTCAAAGAAGGCTTTTGGGGACGAAGCAAAGAGAAAACCATTCCCCTGTTTCACGTTCGTGCCGTAATGATTAAAGCGAAAGGGAAAGATGCCAAACTTTCTAGTAATTTCGTTTGTTACTTGTCGTTGCGCGCTGGTGGGTACGTCTTTATCGACGAGTCAAAGCGTAGTGCGCCTTTGATAAAAATTGCGGATGCAATTTGTGAACAATCTGGGTTGCGGCTTGAGTTTGACGCTACGCTGAAGACGCGGTCGAATCGCTAGGCTTCTTTTTTCGTTTCCTTCGCCGCCGCCTGCGCTTCTTGCCTGAAGAAGGTTGTCCCGGCGTAGTTGGATTCGAGTTGGTGCTTGCGAATACTTCTACCGGCCCACTCGAGGGTTGACCTGAGTTGTTTCTCCGCTTCTTTTTCTTTCGTCGTCGCTTGTTGGTATTGTTACTGTCGTTGGGAGTGGCAGATGCTACTGGAGACATGTTGATGCGAAGTGGCCCTCGGACGTATTCCACCAACGGAGCGGGGGCTGCCTTTTTACCGCGTTTTCTAGAAGGCTTGGGTTGCTTAGTCAATACCGGAGAATTGAATGCTCCTTTTTCCGGAATCACTTTTTTTCGCTTGCGTCTTCTACGGCGACGGCGACGTCTGGTTTGTGCGCCTTCGTTGTCAGGCGCAACTTCGACTACTTTTTTCTTTTTTCTTTTGACAGGTTTGTCGGATTTTTTTCTGGCGAGAATCCGAATCTCATCCATTTCATCAACGGTGAGTTCCCTGTCGAGAAGTGAAGCCGCTGTTTGTTCAATATCCTCGACTTCTTCCACCCACTCGTACTCTTCTTCTTCTAGTTCCTCAAGCGGCTCGCCAGTCTCTCTGTCAATACGAACGACGCGGTGCCTGGCCAGGCGTGGCGGCGGCAATGCTTCTTCCGCGCCAAGCTCGTTGTCGAGACCTGAAACAATATCTTGCTCCAACTCATAGGCTTTATCCGCAAGAGCGAACGCATCCTCTGCCGAGCGTAAGCAGTTGTCGCATCTACCGCAAGGCACGGTTTCTGACTCTCCTAAATACGAGAGCAAGATCCTACTACGACACGCCGCTTCGGAGACGTAGGAAAGCAAAGAGTCGAGCCTTTGGCGGTCAGAGATTCTACGACTTTCGTAGTAACGAGCCTTCTCGTTGAGTGCCACAGGATCGGGGGGGACGTCGGCAATACTCCAAGTTTCTTTGTCTGTTTTTACAAAGCGTTCACCTTTGAGAAGAGAAAGAATTGTTCTCGTCCTTTGCGCCCCAACTTTTGATGCAAGCCCGATGTTTTTGATGGTGGCTGGAATTTCTTCGTGGTCCCAAACTTCAAGCGTTCGGAACACGGAACGCACCTGCCTTTTGGTGGGGTAGGTCCCCTTTAAGAAGAATTCTTGGATTGCTACATCATCGGGAGAAAAGAGTAGAACGCAACGAGTTGGTTTTCTATCCCGTCCCCCGCGGCCGGCCTCTTGCGCATACGCCTCGAGAGAGCCAGGGACATGGTAATGGACAACATTACGAATGTTACGTTTATCGACCCCGAGGCCGAAGGCGTTGGTGGCGACCATCAGAATGTTTCCTTCTTCCATGAAACGATTCTGGTTAGCATCTCGATTCTTTTTACTCATTCTTCCGTGGTACATCGCAACCGGCAAGCCGTGCCTAGCGAGGCTTTCGTGCACCCGCTCGACGGCTTTCACGGTCGCGCAATAAACCACGCCGGGTCTTGGAAGTCTTTTCAGTAAGGCAATCAGAGTTCGGTCCTTGGCTTCTTCGCTAGGCACACTAATCACTTCGTAATGGAGATTGGCCCGGTCGAAGCTCGTAGTCACGACTTCTGCTTTGGGAATGTTTAGTTGACTTAGTATGTCGGAGCGGACGTGAGGAGGAGCTGTTGCCGTGGTTGCAATGACGGAGAGGGAGTGGTGTTGCCCCAAAGTTTCGATGGCTTTACTGATCGAGAGGAAGGCCGGTCTGAAGTCATGGCCCCATTGGGACACGCAGTGAGCTTCGTCAATGGCGACTATAGAAACGCCGTCGCCTCCGCAAGCTTCGTTCAAAAGGTCGAGGAAGTCTGGCGATGTCAGCCTCTCCGGGGTAGTAATGATCAGTTTGCCACCTTTTTCTTTGATGAATTCTGTGTTGGCTCGCAGTTGACGAACCGTGAGAGTGGAATCCATCCGGCATGCTGGAACACCAAGAGCGTTCATCTTGTCGACTTGATCTTTAATCAGTGCGATAAGTGGAGACACCACCACCACGGCCCCCTTGGTCTGGAGACTCGGCAATTGGTAAATCAAACTTTTCCCGCTGCCTGTCGGCATGATGGCCAGCACGTCTTTCTTCTTCAAGATCAGCTCTAGCGCTTCGTCTTGTCCGAATCGAAGATCTTCGAACCCCATCACCTGACGTCCTTTTTCGACTAGTTTGGTGAGGGCTTTGCTCCATTTCTTACCTTTTGCCGTTTTGCCACGCATCGGTGGAAAGACTCGCGGCGGAGTGACCGGTTCTGGTACGGCGGCGGCTTTCTTAGCGACAGCTTTCTTAGGGGCGGCTTTCTTAGGGGCGGCTTTCTTAGGGGCGGCTTTCTTAGGGGCGGCTTTCTTAG
>JAHDIH010000001.1:754721-788992 GCA_020630875.1 Deltaproteobacteria bacterium
TTTTCTTAGCGGCGGTTTTCTTGGCTGCGGCGGTTTTCTTAGCGGCAGTTTTCTTGGCTGCGGCGGTTTTCTTAGCGGCAGTTTTCTTGGCTGCGGCGGTTTTCTTAGCGGCGGTTTTCTTGGCTGCGGCGGTTTTCTTGGCTGCGGCGGTTTTCTTGGCTGCGGCGGTTTTCTTAGCGGCGGCAGTTTTCTTAGCGGCGGCAGTTTTCTTAGCGGCGGTTTTCTTGGCTGCGGCGGTTTTCTTAGCGGCAGTTTTCTTAGTGGCAGTTTTCTTGGTGGACGCTTTCTTAGTAGTCGCTTTCTTGGTGGCAGCTTTCTTAGTAGTCGCAGTCTTAGCGGACGCTTTCTTAGTAGTCGCTTTCTTGGCGGCAGCTTTCTTAGTAGTCGCTTTCTTAGCGGACGCTTTCTTAGTAGTCGCTTTCTTGGCGGCAGCTTTCTTAGTAGTCGCTTTCTTAGCGGACGCTTTCTTAGTAGTCGCTTTCTTGGCGGAAGATTTCTTAGCAGTAGTTTTCTTAGCAGTAGTTTTCTTGACGGCCTTTGATACCGCTTTTTTGGCACTCGCTGCCTTCTTTTTCGCGGCAACAGACCGTTTAGTCGTAGTCTTCTTCGCTACAACCTTCTTCTTTTTTGCAGAGGTTTTGACGCCACTTTGGGACGATTTCTTCTTTTCGCTCATTTGAGCTCCTATGTTTCCTCGGGCCAAGGTGGCCTCGATCGGGGCGTTTCCGCCTCCCCACACTCGTGTTAAGTCAGACTCGACGTACCGTCAAGGCATTTCCGCTTGCAATCGTAAATAGTGACATAGATTGCAACATGAGCCATTTACACCCCTGGAAATGATATAAAGCCGTTGTGAACAACCCCATCGATAACCGTTTAGGAATGTTCAATTCCAAACGAGTAGAGATCTTACAAACTGTAAAGTCACGCTTACTCAGCCAATACATTCGTGAAGGTCTCGTCGCGGAAGTGTTGCAAGAAGCGGTTTTTTATGAGTTCAAAAGGTTGAGTAACGGACCAGATAAGGCGCGGGGACATTGGCGCACAATTGCGCGTAGACTATCCAGTGCAGGAGAGTCTGAGCGAGTGCAAATCTTGCAAGAGTTGCTTAGCTACTTTTGCGACGACATCGTAGGAAACTTCGATGGTCGAGTCTATTGGTTCGCACAAGGCGTGTTGCCTCCGGCCATGTCTTTCATGCTTTCTCCTGTTCGCAGCGTGAAAATGGGAGTTAAAGCATTTAGCAAACTGTCTGGCAGAGTGGTAGTGGACGGGGCTGTCGATGAAGTAAAACACCATTTTAGAAACAGCACCGTAATTGTTGCTCCGACGCATACGTCCAACCTTGACTCCGTTGTTTTGGGATTGGCTTTGGAGAAGGAGGGGTTGCCCCCGGTGACTTACGGTGCAGGTAAAAACCTGTTTACCAATCCCTTCTTGTCGTTTTTTATGCGCAATCTTGGGGCCTATCGAGTGGATCGTAGGCTTAGGTTCAGATTGTACAAAGACGTTCTAAAGACGTACTCTTCTGTTTTGATCGAGTTCGGGTTTCATTCTCTTTTTTTTCCAGGAGGAACACGTTGCCGCTCGAACGTTGTAGAAAGTTCACTCAAGCTGGGACTACTTGGTACCGCGGTCTCCGCTTATCGGCAGACGCTCATGGGTGGCGATAAACGTCCTGTAGTTATTGTTCCAGCTACGATCAACTATCGGTTGGTTCTAGAGGCTGAGTCGCTTATCGAAGACCACCTGTCCGCTGACGGGAAAGAACGGTACATGGTTTCCGATGATGAGTTTTCACGTGTCGGAAGGGTCGTAGACTTCGCTCGAAAAATGGTCGCGATGGACGCTCCCATGGTGCTGAGACTTGGCAGGCCCTTGAATGTGCTCGGTGGTGAATGGGATGGTCGAGAATTGGCAGACTACTTTGTAGGGCCCGACGAAAGTATTACCACAGACTCAGAACGTGAGAAGGAGTATACTCGTCGGGTAGGGGACAATCTGATTCGTGCATTTCAAAAAGACACCGTGCTCCATGATACTAATGTTGTTTGTCGCGTAATGTTTGAGCAAGCATGCCGGGTTTGGGGCACGTCAGACATCTATCAATTGATGAGGTTTTCTCCGGAGGATGTTTCATTGCCCATTGCTGCTTTGAATAGCAAAGTGGCGGTGTTTTGCGAGAATCACAAAAGTAACGTTTTTGTGCGCGGCAGAGAACCTTCTCGGTTTGCCCAAGATGGGTTGAAAGCTTTGCAAACGTACCACCAAAGAGATGTGATTGAGGTGGTCGGAAGTCGAGTTGTTTTGAAAGACTGGAAACTTCTCTATTATTACTACAATCGTACTCGTGGTTTTGAGGTGCTTGATGAACCGTAAAGTTGGCATTGTTGGCGCAGGACGATTCGGTACCGCTTTTGCTTTCGCTATTGAAAAGGCGGGGAGTGAACCTTTTTTTCTTGCTAGAAAGAAAGATGTAGCAGACTCGATCAATGCTACAGGCATCAATCCTAAGGTCGAAGGGGTAAAATTTGGAGCAAATGTAAGGGCTACGATCGATCCAGCAATTTTCGCCGAAGATTGCAGACTGGTTGTTCTTGCGGTCCCCACCCAACTCGTTGACGCTGAAATCAAACGCCTTGCTCCGGTGTTAACCGGCCGTCATTTTGTGGTTCATGCCATCGGCGGAGTTACCGCGAGTGGAGAGCGAATCTCTGAGGTGATAGAAAACCATACCGAGGTATTGCGAGTTGGAGCGTTGGCCGGCCCCGCGCTGTTTGGAAACTTGGTAGACGGCCGATTGGCGTCCCTGGTGGTGGCGTCGCGATTCCCTGAGATCCCCGACTACGTAGAGTCGCTCATTGAGATTCCCGGGGTCTTGGAAGTAAAGAAAAGCAACGACCTCATTGGGGTTGAGGTCGCAGCTGCAGCATCTGGGGTGTATGCCGTACTGGCGGGACTTAGCGACTCAATTATTGTTGATCCCGTAGCGAATGCGTCTCTGTTGGTACACGCGCTGCAGGAGTTGAGAGCACTAATCGCCACTCTTGGAGGAAACCCCAACACAGCCAACGGGCTGGCTGGTCTGGGAAATCTGGTGGTTCGAATGCGAGAAGAAAACCCAGATTACCTGTTTGGCAAGAGCGGCGGTACACGCAGGCAGACCGAGGGCGCTCGATCCGCGATACGTCTCGCCAAAGTTTCTTCTTCGAAAACGCCGTTACTATCGTTGACCGACAAAGTCATTCGTGGCCAATGGACGGTTGAGCATGGTCTGGAAGTCGCGAGAAAAGCAGTCCTAAGCTGAGATAAAGACTGCTAAACTTTCTTCCAGCGCAGTCTTGCAGGCTTGCGTAAGCTTTTGCCAGTTCGTGCGTAGGTGGTCTTCTCTCATATTTCCACCCTGATACTCTCGATCGAATTCAATTTCAGGTTCTTCCTCTTCGTAAGGATCGTCGTCTTCAGCATCTTCGCTTTCTGAAAACATATCTTGAGCGATGTCTTGCAATATTTGAAGTAAGTGATCGATCGCGCCTATTCGTAAAGGACTATTTCCGTGTATTTCTTCGAAGGATGCGGGGAGGTAAAGTTCAGCCTGAGCGTCATTAGCCTCTACAAGGTCCATTATCTCGGCAAGGGCGTTCTCGTCGAGTTCAAACGTAAGACTCTCGGCACCATCGACGCCAGTCTCGTGTATTTCAGCATCTTCCAGAAGCACCAACACGCGGGCAATCTGCTCCGGTTCTAGGTGGTCTTCCAACGGTCCGATGTGTATCGTTGCCATGTGGCAGGATTTAGTCAAACCGAAGCCAGATGTCAACGATTGAAAGCTTGCCGGTGACGCTTTCTGAGCAACTTAGTGCGCTTCATGAGCGGGTGTGGCTTGGCTTACAAGAGAAGCGTGATTTCTCGGACGTTTGCGTGAACTATTCGCACGGATTAGACACCCTTGTCGGTCAACTAGAAGTTCATAAGAACGTTTGCGTCTTTGCTATCGGTAGCTGGGCACGGCAAACTGTCGCACCTTACTCCGATCTCGACCTGGTAATTATTGGTAGTGAGTCACAAGCTCAAGGCTTGCTCCGACCTCTTTGGGATGCGGGACTTCGAGTAGGGCACTCGGTTCGAACGGTGGCTGAAGTCAATGAACTTATTCGGAGTGGCGATCTTCCTACCATTACTTCTATGCTGGATGCTCGCGGAGTAGTGGGAAATTTTGCGCCACTGCAAGAGATACAAAAAAGTCTTTCACGTGCGCTCAGCGGCGGGCGAAGCCGAGACGTTGCGGACAAGTTGGCGGACGAAAGACGAGAGCGTCACCGACGCTTTGGCGACAGTATCTATTTGCTCGAACCAAACATTAAACAAGGAATAGGCGGTCTTCGGGATCAGAGTATTGTAGATTGGACTCTAAGGATTTGTGAGATGGATTCCGCAGGTCCATCGCTTTGGTTGACGAAGCGCCAAAAGGAAGCGTTGGAAGAGAGTGCCGTTCTGTTTCGTAGGCTTCAATTTATGATCCGCAAACATGTGGGAAGAGCAACGGATTTGTTGTCTTTCGAAAATCAGGAAGTCATTGGACCATTCGTTTTTCCGGACGCACCAAGTCGGCCAGGCGTCAAACAGTCTGCTGTCGCGCCGGCGGTCGAGCAGCTCATGAAAACTTATTTTCGCAATGCGAGAGAAGTCGTGCGAATCCAAAGTGCTCTTTCAGACCAACTCAGGCACGCCTCACGCAAAATGCCAAGAGTAAGAAAGGTGGACCATACTTTTTCGTTGTTCAACGAACGGTTGACCACCACGGAGGCTCGTGCTTTTGAGCATCGACAAGCTGATGCCATCCGTCTGTTTAGAGTTGCCGCCCAAACGCAGTGCAAGATTCATTGGCATGCTCTTGAGAAAGTCACGGAGTCGGTAGCGATTGGTTCTTTGGCTCAAGACAGACGCGCAGCCAGCTACTTTTTGGAAGCCTTGGTTGACCCTACCGACCGTTCGAACCCCAGTCTGCTGGAACAAATGCATTATTGCGGTGGGTTATCCGCAGTGATTCCAGAGTGGGCTCCTTGTACTTGTCGAGTTCAACACGACTTGTACCATCGCTTTACGGTAGACCAACATCAGCTACTTGCTGTCGCAATGTGGAAACAGCTTTGTCGAGGTGAACTCACCGAAAAATTTCCTTTGGCGTCCGAACTGGCTGTCAAAATTGGTCCAAGCAAGGAACTAGGATTGGCGATTCTGTTGCACGATGCGGCCAAGCCTCTCGGAAAAGGGCATGCCGAACGCGGGGGGCAAATGGCAGAGATCGTTGCCCCAAGGCTTGGTTTTTCAGCAGAAGAAACGGCGTTAACTGCATTTCTGATTCGGCAACATTTGACCATGTACCATATTTCTCAACGCCGAGATCTTTCGGATGAATCCGTGATTAAGCGTTTTGCGGGAAAGATGGGCTCCTGCCAAAAACTCGAATACCTATACGTCTTGTCAGTGGTTGATTCTGCAATGACCTCTCCTGACAACTTGTCGTCTTGGAAGCTGCAATTGCTCAGCCAGTTGTTTCAGCAAGCCTACGGGGCATTGCAATCTTCGCCGCGAACTTTTCAGTCGGCAGAAAAGTATTTACTGCAACAAGAAAATATAGACGAAGCGGAGCGTTTCCTTCAAGTAACAGAAAGTAGTTTTTTGGGTAGTACTGGTCCTCAACTGCACCGGGTGTACACGGCGTGGCACAAAGCACTTTCTAGCGGGGACCCTCAGATTGACGTATGGAGTGAGGCCGAAACTACAGAGCTAGTCGTTTGCGCCCACGACCGACAGGGGCTTTTGGCCGACATTACCGGGGTTCTCGCCAGCAACGGGGTAGGGGTTTTGAGTGCTTCAACCGCCACGGATAAGTCGGGGCAGACTTCTTGGGCAGTTGATCGGTTCCTACTACTTGGCTGGCCTCGTAACAAAATGGTTCGCAAGCGTGTGATGAAGGAGATCGAAGCAGCCGTCATCCAAAAAGAAGCTAGAGACTTTCGGCCCAAAAGACTTCCGTCCAATCGTCCCACCGTCTCCATTGAAACCAAAGTTACTATCGACAATAACGTGTCGGGTGATTGGACGGTGGTAGAAATTTTCACGGTTGATAAACCCTACGTGCTACATGCGATTTGCTTGTCTCTTTCACAAATGGGATTCGACATAAAGAAGGCCTTGATTGCGACCGAGGGGCTGCGGGTCATGGATGTTTTTTACATCGCGTCTCATGACGGCCAGAAGGTACGTGAAGGGCATGATCACATCGCTAAGGAGCTAGAGAGGACTTTGGATGAGCTATCTTGATGCTCCCGTTCGCTTCGATCCCACTGGTGGTAATTCCAAAGAGCATGCTGCTCCTGAAGCGGCTAAGCGACTTGCCCTAATTTGTTTTTGGTCTTGTCTTTTGCTTTTGCTTCTCGGAGGGGTGGTTCATCGAAATACTACTGAAACTCTAGGTATGACGGTGCACGCCGCTGCGTTTGCGATGTCGTGCGTAGGAACCTTTGTGCGCTCGGCCCGGATCTCAGTAGATGATGCTGGAGTTCTGTGGCGCGTCTCTGGGGTACGCTTTCGACTCAAGCTTTCGAGAATCAAAGAAGTTCATGCGTTCGATGACTCCGTAGGCTTAGTGCCGAAACGCGGTTCGAATTGGTATCTGTCTGCAGGTGACTGGGAGAACTTTGAAGAACTAAAGAAGCAGCTGCTTAAACTACCTGTGTCTTCGGACACCTACGACAGAAACGCTCCACTTTTAGCAAAGCTGCAGGCTTATGGAAGGATGCTCAATATTGGGCTTGTGATGTCGGTTTCGGTTTCACTACTCGCACTATTCGTTTTACGTTCATGACACTCCAGGGCGCAGATGATAGACCTTGGATGTGAGAGCTCTGACGCTAGTTACAGGTGGCACAAAGGGGATAGGCCTCAGTATTACCAAAGGCTTGGAACGTCGAGGCATTGCCTACATCACCTGCGGTCGGGACATTCAAGCCTTACAGCAAACCGGCGCTGAATTCTCCATTGCAACGGATTTGTCTACTACCTCTGGGGTGAGGGAACTCATCAAAAAAACTCTTGAATATTGCCAGAAAAACAACTGTTGGATTAGTGCGCTTGTCAACAATGCAGGGGTGGTTGAAAACGGACGGTTGGAGAATGCTTCTGATGGTAGTTGGGAGCGAATGATGACCGTAAATTCGTACGCGCCATTTGCTCTTTGTCGTGCATTTATTCCAACGATGAAGAAAAATGATTTCGGACGTATCGTAAATGTAGCCTCGTTGGCGGGTTTGCAAGGGTACAACTACAGCTCCATCTACTGCGCCTCGAAACACGCTCTCGTTGGACTGACTCGAGGGCTGAATCATGAATTAGAGACAACCAATATCGTAGTTTCCGCGGTATGTCCGGGGTTTGTGGATACACCGATGTTGCAATCAGCCGCTTTGCGTTTGTCAGAATCTAAACGTATCTCGCTTTCGCAAGCTATGTCTCATTTCGCCTCGCAAAATGACGAAGGGAAACTAACCAAAACAAGCGAAGTGACTGAAGTTGTAATGCGATGCCTTGGAGACTCAGCACAGGCTGGAGTTCAAGTGGTGCGGCCTCATGTTCGATTCGCAGATTCGCCTTCTCAAGGGCGTGGGAAAGGTTTTTCTCACGCGGCGATATCTACAGGCCGCTGGTGCTCTGTGGCGGGACAAGTTGGTGTGGAAGCCGGACCAGGGCTTGTGGCTCAATTTAAACTGGCTTTGCAAAGAAATCTTGAAATGGTTCGTCAACAGGGTGGCGGCCCTCACAATATCGTTTCTCTCATCGTCTACGTGACCGATATGGATAATTATCGCAATAATTTGGAAGGGTTGGGCAGGGCGTTTCGAGAATCTATGTTGGGATTTTATCCACCTATGGCGCTGGTGGAAACCACGAACCTTGTGGACATTGGCGCGGTCGTGGAGATACAGTCAGCGGCGGTCCTATGAGCGATTGGAAAGTTACTAAGTCTGATAAGGTTGCAACTCTCGAGTTGTCTCGACCAAGAACGTATAATTCGATCACGTTTGAGATGTACGAAGCGTTAAGCGACTTTTTTGAGTCTGAACTCTCTGATGTAAATGCCGTGGTGATATGCGGAGCGAACGGTACGTTCTGTTCTGGTGGCGACCGCTACGAAATAATTGGCCCGCTGCTCAAGCAATCAGCGCAAGAGCAACTGGCTTTTACACGGCTGACCTGCCGGCTGATCAAAGCGATTAAGGAATGCCCCATTCCCGTAGTTGCTGCAATCACGGGGAGTGCGGTAGGAGCCGGAGCCGTGATCGCCCTGGCCGCTGACCTTCGAGTGGCGACAAAAGACTCTCAAGTTGGTTTTGTTTTTCCGTCGGTGGGGCTTTCTGGGGCAGATATGGGGGCTGCTTACCTTTTGCAAAGGGTCGTAGGGTTAGGAATTGCGAGCGAATTTCTACTTCTGGGAAAGTTAATCGCAGCGAAGCGGTTAAAAGAAGTTGGTTTTTATAACTTCGTAGAAGAAAGCAATGAAAGTTGTCATAATAAGGCTCAACGCTTAGCAAGAATGATGGCGGATGGACCTACCTTTGCAAACCGAGTGACTAAGGCCATGATTGAAAAAACAAGTACGATGTCATTAGCAGAGGCCTTAGAGGCGGAAGCTGTCGCGCAGGCAGAGTGCATGCAGAGCGGCGAGTTTATGAAAGCATGCGCAGGTTTTTCTGAGGGGAGAGGACGTTGATTGCCCAACTCACTCATGATGTTTCAGGGATTCTTTCGGTAGATAACCTTCTTTCAGAGTTTGAGTCGCTTCCCACTCCCCCCCGATCGGGGGTTTCAGAAATCTCAACGTGGTTTGAAGATCACCGTTTTCTTAGATTGCTCGAAGCAGACGCTGGAACGCTTTCAGTGGCGAGGACTTATCTTGCGTACCACAGCCCACTAGCTGACAGCATTTTTGCGGTGCATGGACTTTGCTCTCGGACGTTACAAAATGGCAACTCTAGACATTTAGCCACGCTCTCTGCACGTTCACTTGGTGCTTTTGCGTTAACGGAATCTGGCGCCGGAAGTGATGCTCGAGCAGTTAGCTGCAACGCGCAAACAGTAGACGGCGGTTATGTGCTCACGGGAACAAAGAGTTTTGTCTCGAATGCCCCCGTAGCAGTAGGTTGCGTTTGTTTTGCTCAGGTTGATGGTGGCAGCAGCTCTAGTGTTTCTGCTTTTTGGGTACCGTTCGATGCGAATGGAATAGAGGTCGAGGAACTTGACGCAGGCGATCATATTATTGGCAGTGTTAACTTTCTTTCTGTAGAATTGGACGAGTCTTCTCTTGTGGGTGGGGTTGGACAAGGGATGTCGCTAGCGTTTGAGACATTGGGGGTATTTCGAGCTACGGTTGGTGCATCGGCAATCGGAATGGCTATGCGGGCATTCGATGAGGCGATAAATCACACCTCCAATAGAAGTCAATTTGGAAAAAAGTTGATAGCTATTGAATCCTTACAAAACGAGCTCGCTGAAATTTTCGCTAAACTTGAACTAGCAAAGTCTCTTTTATGGCGCACCGTTCACCGACAAGTAAACGGCAAAAGTACCGCAAGTGATGTCTCACTTGCAAAGTGGCAATGCACGGAGCTCGCTCAACAAATTATCGATGGTTGCCTACAGCTCCATGGTGGGCTTGGCATTTTGGAGGATAGTGTAGTGCAACAATTGTATCTGGCAATTCGGCCGCAGCGTATTTACGAGGGCACTTCTGAGATTCAACGGCGTATTGTAGGGAGAGCAATTGCAAAACGTTTCAAATAAGGCGTGGGATTACTTTCTCGAAAAAAACGCTGACGAATCTCCCGACAAAGTCGCCGTATTCACAGATGTTGAAAATGTGACCTTTCAGCAACTTCGAGTCGGGGCGCTACGCGTCGGACAAAAGATACGGTTTCTGGCTCCAGAAGACGCTACTGTCATCATTGGCTTGGCAGATGGTGTCGCGCTCGCTTGGGCTGTATACGGTTGCATCTCGCAAGGATTACCTTTTGTAGTTGTTGCTCCACAAGCTGCGGAGCAAACAAGCAAGCTTTTTGCAGGCGCAACGTTTCGAATTGGGATGGACAGTCGGCTAAGCGAGAGTGAAATAGAATGCATCGCTCGAGATCCCGGCGCTTCAGGCAAAGCAAGCGCAGGTGGAAACTGCCTTCTGCACCTTCTCACTACAGGATCTACGGGAAAGGCAAAAGTTCTAAGTCACTCTCCAGAGTCCATCATTCACTGTACTGAATCCTACGCCAAAGGCTGTCTGGGGATGAACGAATCGGACGTCACTTTAGCGGTTTCTAGTCTGTCTTTTGGATACGCCCTTGGAGCGAATCTTCTTTTTCCTATCGCTTGTGGAGGCGCGGCAACCTTGCTCAGGGAAAAACTTGTTCCAAGTAGGTTATTGAAAGCAATCAATCGCTTTCAACCGACAATCGTATTCAATATTCCTTCGACGTTGCAGAAACTAATTTCTTTGGCAAACCAACATACCTCGACACGTATAAGATTTCAGGTTTCTGCCGGTGAGCATTTGGCAGAAGAAGTGCAAAAACGTTTTGAGACTGCGTGGGGGCAACCGGTGATAAACGGTCTGGGGTCCGCGGAACTTGCTCACATCTACATTTCGAACCGCCCCGGCGAAAAGTCCTTGGGCTCACTTGGTTGGCCAATCGATGGCTATCAAGTAAAGCTGCAGTGCGAAGAAGGCGAAAGGGAAGGTGCCATTCTTGTCAAAGGCCCGTCACTTGCCGAGAAGACCGACGAGCACGGTTGGTTCAATACAGGAGACGTGGCCTTTCAAAGAAGCGATGGTAGCTATTCTTTTGTTGGTCGCGTAGACAGCCGTTTTAAGGTTTCCGGAAAATACGTGACTCCAGAGAAGGTAGAAGAAGCCCTTTTAACTTGTGTCTCGGTTGGAGATGTTGCGGTAACGTACCAGAGAATCAATGGTGTTACTAAACCGGTAGCTTTTTTGAGTTCTAAGGTGGACGACCTTGACGCGTTGAAGACCGCGGTAGCCGATAGCTGTGGGAAGCATTCGATTCCCGCTAGGTGGTATGATGTTGAGCAAATGCCTCGTAACAGCCGAGGTAAGTTAGACCGACAGGCGCTGGAAGGTTTCTTGTGCAACTAGCTGCAATGACCAGTCCCGAGGTAGCGAAGTTGATTTCTGCTTCCAATAAGACCATCGTTCTTTTTCCGGTGGGGTGTTTAGAGCCGCATGGACCACACCTACCTTTGGCAACGGATACATTAATCTCTGAATCGGTAGCGACGCGCGCGGCGAATAAACTTGCGGAGCATGGCGTAACTTGCGTGATAGCTCCATCACTACCTTACGGAGTAACAAATTGCGCTGCAGGTTTTGCAGGCGCTACCACGGTAAGCCCTGAAACGATGCTCACTATGATAAGTGAGATTTGCGGATCGTTTTTGAACCAAGGATTTGACGGAGTTTGTTTGATAAATAATCATCTTGAGCCAGCGCAGTACAGCGCGTTAAAATCGTGCATAGGCGAGAGCATTTCGCTTGCATGTCCTCTCGATCCTGAATGGGGGCGGCGGCTTGGTGAAGAGTTTCGCAAAGGAGAGTGCCACGGAGGTCAATACGAAACGTCTATCGCCCTCGCGGGATTTGGCGATTTGGTGAAAGACTATTCGGATCTTCCTGAGGTTGCCGTTAGTTTGTCTGATGCTTTGCGCGAGGGTAAGACCACGTTCTCCGAAATGGGGCTCCACCAGGCTTACGCAGGGAACCCCTCAGCAGCAACGGTCAACGAAGGGCACCGACTATTGGACATCCTAGCATCAATGGTTGCGGATGAGGCGTTGAAGTTACTCCCTGGTTGCTAAGAAGTGTTCCGCTTCCAACGCTGACATGCATCCGCTTCCCGCAGCGGTAATCGCTTGTCGCCATTTCTTATCTTGAACATCTCCAGCAGCGTATACCCCTGGAACGTTCGTTTGCGTTGAGTCAGGAGCGGTGATGATGTATCCGTCTTCGTCCAACTCTATCTGCCCGTCAAGAAAGTCAGTGTTGGGCTTGTGTCCGATAGCAAAGAATAACCCCGAGCATTCAAGCTCTTTGAGGTCTCCGGTTTTGGCATCTTTCACTACGATACTTTCCAAAAACTCGTCCCCTTTTGCTTCTTCAACAGTCTGAGACCAAAGAATTTCGATCTTAGGATTGTCGAAAACTCTCTTTTGCATAATTTTGGATGCGCGCAGTTCGTCTCTTCGGTGCACCAAGTAAACTTTGGAGCCGAATTTGGTGAGGAAACTCGCTTCTTCACACGCGGAATCTCCTCCTCCAATCACCGCCAATGGTTTGTTTCTAAAACCGGGAAGGGCACCATCGCATACCGCACAAGCCGAAACACCGCGTTGCCAAAGTTCTCCATCTCTTGCTCCAGGTACCGGGAGGCGTTTGGCTGTTGCACCCGTAGCCAAAATTATGGTTTCTGCCGTTCCTTCACGTTCGTCTGTTTTGAAACGATAAGGATGACTTGAAAAGTCGACGCTGTTGACCGTCTCTGTATGGATGACGGTACCGAATCTTTCTGACTGGGCCCGGAAACGAAGGCACAAATCTGGCCCTTCGATGCCTTCAGGAAAACCAGGGAAGTTCTCTACATCGGTTGTAGTTGTTAACTGGCCTCCCGCAGCAACGCCGCCGGCCATAAAGCCTTCGAACAATACTGGGTTTAGTTCTGCCCTTGCAGCATAAATAGCAGCAGTGTGCGCTGCTGGGCCGCTTCCGATGATTACAACTTTGTGTGCTGTCATGATATTTGTTTAACGTTTCTAAAGAGGAAAATGTTATGGCTATTCTTCGAGTCCACGGCTGGACTTTATCTGTTCCATTACCTTCTGATACTCGATTTCCCACGAGCTGGTACCTTGTTCGATGTTCTTGATACGACTTCTGACTTCTTTGTCTAAGGTGTCATCGTCGTCCATGTTCTTGACAAGGATGTTTTTCATTTTGCGAATCAGCGTTCCGTCGGTGGCAAAAACTTCATCGACGTGAGCCGATTGCATGAAAGTTTCGAGTAGTTGAGTGCAGATCCATCCCACCGCATCTTCACCAAGACCGAATCCTTTTTTGTCGGCCAATAATCGCTTGGTGCGTCCCATGGCACTTTGAGGAAGGTTTCGAATCTCGATAGTGTCTTTGGCTCGCTCAGTCAAATCTCGATCTTGACGAATGTACTCTCGGAGAACTGCTGAGACGTCTAGTTCAGCTTCGCGTTTGTTGCTGACTTCGATATCTCCGGCGCTCGTTAAATCGGTAACAATTTCTTTGGCAATTCCGTCTACTTTTGCAGCATAAAGCTTCATAGACCCAGCCTAGTCGCCTCGTATCGAATAAACAACCACCGGCGACCACAACTGTCAGAAATGAGGTACATTTTTCCAGTGCGAGAAAGAAAAATCGTTTCTGCCGCGATTGCGATATCTGAAGACCGTACCAAGGTCCTGTTGACGAAGCGTAAGATGACGCAACGCCATGGCGGCAAATGGGAGTTTCCTGGAGGCAAAGTTGAGTCCGGGGAAAGTCCGCAGGTAGGTCTTGCGCGGGAGCTTCGAGAAGAGCTCGCTTGTCGCAGTATCGTCGGGCGGCCGTTTGAGGTGGTTCACCATTCTTATCCTGACTTCGATGTCATTTTAATATTTTTCCTAGTGCAGCTTTTGGACGCCCCTCAGTGTGTAGAAGTGGCCGAAGCTAAGTGGTTCACCCCAGGTGAGCTTACATCAGCAGACATTTTAGAGGCGGATTTACCGTTAATTCGACGAATAAGTGGTGAAGGAGTGCCTTCATTTGTTTGACGGTCGCTGATTGAACGTCATACAATTTCGTTGTGGGGGCAAAAATTTCTAAAGAAGCGTTGTGCGAAGAAGCACGATTTATTTTGGCAAACGTTCTGGCTGAATCAAGATACGGTAAGAAGCATCGTTATTCAGACATCGGTAAGGTTTGTGACGGGGCAATTTCGCTACCATTCAAAGAGTACATCGACTTTTTAGAGCAGCATGGTTACCTTCGTTACGAACGCAAGACCAAGTTGCTTAGAATATCGACTCAGGGGGAGAGCGTCGTTAACGGCGGGGGACTTGCGCAGCTTTCGAGTAACGTCAGTGCTCACTTCAAACAAATCATTGCCTCTTCTTCGACTTCCAGTAAAGTTTCGAAGAGTTCTTCGAAGTCCTATCCGTCTTCATCTTCCTCTGGATCTTCCAAGCGAGATAATGGTCTGGGAATCGTCGATCGCTACGATAAGTTGGCGACCATCGGCAATGGCGGAGTGGGGACCGTGTATCGCGCGCGCCACATTCCGTTGGGGCGAGAAGTGGCACTCAAGGAGATTAAAGATATCTTTGATCTGTTCGTTCCGGAACAACACGAAGAGATTCGGCGTCGGTTCGCGGAAGCAATTGCGCAAGCAGCGAGTGTTTCGCATCCGAATATCAATCCGATATTTGATGTCTGCATCGATGCAGAGTTCCCGTTTATCGTGTCGGAGCTTTCTCCGAGCGGTTCGTTGAGAAGAATTCTAAATGAGAGCGATGAAGTTCCGGTCGCCACTACGATGAGGTACTTACTCCAGTCTTTGCATGGGCTCCGAGCGGCTCATGAATCTAGAGTTTATCATCGTGGCCTCAAACCAGAGCAAATTCTCATTGATGCCCACGATAACGTGAGGATCAGTGACTTTGCGTTGACTAAAATCGTAGAGCAGGACGCATCAAACGTAAGGCAGGTTTACGTTGGGCAAGGAAACATCGCCTATATGGCACCGGAGTTTTATACGGATCCCTCGGGGCTCTCCGCTCCGGCAGACATCTACTCTTTAGGTATCATCTTTTACGAGTTACTGACTCGACGGGTACCCGGAAGACGTTCGCCCATGCCGTCCAGCATTAACCGGCAGGTACCTACGGAACTCGATGACATTTTCGACAAGATGACAAGAGACAGTCGTGCCGAGCGTTACGCTTCGGTAGAAGAGATTCTAGAAGACCTTGATAAGCTAGACGGCCTCAACGAAATTCTAGGTCAACAGACACTTCTTGCAGTTTCTGAGAATCCCCTTGAGCCACTTGCAGGTGACAAGGTGGAATCTATCGCGGAGCAGCTGGAGCCTGAGAATACCTCGCTCGATACGCCACAACTTACTGTGGACGATGAACTCGATGAGTTTTCTAAAGAAATCGACGATGCGCTCGATGCTGCGAACTAACGGTTGCCGATAATATCGTCTACGGCAGTAGTACGAGATGATCTAAGCTTTACGTAGGTGTCGCGAGCATTTTTCAGATGCTCTATTCCTTCGTTCATCCTGTTTTGTTCGATGAGGTACTTTCCAAGAGACTCTTTGGTGAGAGCGATTTCGAATTTGTCGTCAATCTCCTCAAGGATGTGGAGTGCCCGCGTAAAGTGCGAGAGCGCGATGTTGTTATCCTCAGCCAACGTCTTTTCCGGATCGAAAAGATTCAAGGTTAAAATTTCCGCAAGCGTTTGATGAGCTTTGGCTCGTAACGCAGGTTGTTCGCTTTGCTCCGCGATTTCCAACGCTTGTTCTGCGTATTCTCTGGCTGACGAAAGGTCTCGGGTTCGTGCCATGCACATTGCTAGCTCGCAAAGCCCCGCAGCCAGTTCCGGTAGTCTCTGATTCTTTTGACAAATCTCGACCGCTTCGTCGATGTAACTTCTGCCTTCTTCGTGTCGATTCTTTTGGCGATGAGCGCTCGCCAAACTAATCAGCCCCATCGCTCTGAGCATTGGCGAACCAATGTCCTTGGCTATTTCTAAAACTTCTTTCCAATCATCGATAGCGCTCCGCTCGTCGCCTCTTTCGAAGTCAATGTTTGCAATCGCATGCATCGAACGTCCGATTCCCAGTTTGTCGTTTAGTGAATTTCTTAGATCTAACGACTCTCGGTAGTTACGCCTTGCCGTATCCCATTCTCCCCGACGTTTCTGAATGCTTGCGACTGTTTCAAGAGACACCGCTATCGACCTATTGTCGCCGTCTAATCGTCGCATGGCGAGGGCTCGACTTGCTCGCTTCATAGCTTCGTTGCATTCGCCGACCTGGAGTAGGACTTGGGCTATGTCGTCAAGGGACCCAGCGATTCCACGCTGGTCGCCAGTTTGAGCGAATAGCTTTTCACCGCGTGCCAAGTATTCTAGTGACGCCTTTAGGTTACCGCGTTTGCGCCAGATCCTGCCCATCTTGTTGAAGGCTACAGCTGCTTTGGAGCGCGCGGCCAGCAGCCAAGACAAACGTAACATTTTTTCAAATGCATCGAGTGCGTCTCCGTAGTCACCAACCAACTCGTGAACCGATCCGAGGTCATGCCAAATGTGAATCCTCATATCTCGCTCGTGGTCTTTCGTGCAAAGTAACGATTTTTGGTACAGCGAAATGGCCCGTTTGTTGAAAAACTCCGATCGTGCTCGGTCGGCAGCTCTGCGATAGCGTCTTGCTGCATCGGCCTCTTTACCAGCTACAAGTAAGTAGTCGGCAATTCGTTCTTGGATGTCAGCGTTTCTTCCCTCCGGTCTAAGGGCCAACCATCGGGCAATTGAAGTGGCATAGAGCGTTTGCGTTGCTGGCTCGAGCCGCTTTTTGATTACCGAATGGATGTAACTGGATTTGAACGAGTATTCACGCTGCCCTTGCAGTTGCGGCTCAGCGTTTGGTGAAATCCACTCGCCCATGCATAGTTGCTCTAAGGCGCTGTATACTTCGCCATGGTCTTGATCTGCAGTATCAATGATGTCTTCTAGTGGTGGTCCGTCCGCCTCCATCAAGGGAATCGCTCCGCGGCGAACGGCAACCAAGGCGTCGGCCCAAAATGAGCGACCGATCACTGCCGCTTGTTCGATTAGGGTCCGTGCTTCCTTTGGCATGACCTCAAGCCTAGCTTCTACCAGCTTTTCATATGTGGCTGGTAGTTTGTCGAGCTGAAGCTTAGCATCGTCGACCCCCCAAGTATGGGTACCGGCGGGAACGATAATTTTCAGTTCCATCAGAAGACGTAAGATGTCCTTTAGAATTTTGGGCGTGCTGCCAATGCGTTCTGCATAGCGCTGTAGTTCGGGAGGAACGTTGTCAAGTTGTCCGCAAAGCCGTCGAAACAGTGCTCCTCTCTCTTCTATGGTTAACGGAGGCAATTGCAACTGCAGCAATGGCGTTTCACCACCGAGTAGTTCTGGATGTTTTTCGAACGCGTCGTCACTTCCCGATAAAATGAGAAGAATGGGGTAGGGCCGGAGTCCGGCTCTCAAGTATTGCAAAAGCTGAATCGTTTCTTTGCTTGCTCTTTCGATGTTTTCGAACGCCAAAATGAGAGGGTTGACTTCACTGTCGGCAGCAAAAAAATCTCGGACGGCAAGAAACATTCGTGAGTCAATTTTGTGAGGAGCGATAGAGTTATTCTGCTCAGGCAGCGGCAGTCTCAACAGTCGTCTGAGTAGCGTGAAAGCTTGTGGATTTCTTGATTGTTCCGCCATTCTATCCACGTGGCGTTTGAGGGCGTCGCTCTTTTCGGTGTCGCTTGCCGTAGGGGTAAGGCCTAACCGCTGCATGAGTAACTGGGTGAACGCGGAGTAGGGTTGTGCTGCTGATCCTGGTTTACCTACGTAGGTCCTTGCGGTAGGAGCGACGATACTCGAGCGTTTCGTTAGTTCTTTAATGATTCGGGACTTTCCTCTGCCAGTAGCACCCGTAATGGATACGCATTGCATGGAGCGCAATGATACCGCGCTACGAAACGCTTCGAAAAGCGATGAAATTTGGGCCTCGCGTCCAACGAAACCACCATCCAGGTGGTAGGGCATCGCCGTGACTAGGGTGTCCTCGCTCATGACCGGGAGCCTAGCACAGAGCTTGCGATTGGGAATCACAAACCTTCGTTCTCCGTGATATACATTAAACGATGGTGAAAGTAGTTATTGGCGCTCAATTGCCAGCAGAAGTAAGAGCTTCTTGGCCCAAGGCTTGGGAAATCGTGGAGCAGCGACTTACTACGCCGGAGCTGGAGGAGCAGTGCCGGGATGCGGATGCCGTAGTTTGCCTTCTCTCCCATCGCATCGACTCGGCATTTTTGGACGCTTGCCAGCGCCTTCGTGTGGTTGCCAATTATGCGGTGGGCTACAATAATATCGATTTAGACGCGGCTAGTACCCGAGATGTCAAGGTTTGCAATACTCCTGATGTGCTTACCGATGCCACGGCAGACTTGGCCTGGACCTTGTTGCTCAGTGCAGCAAGAAGAGTGACCGAAGGGCAAAATTTAATGCGGAGTGGTTCATGGGCCGGCTGGCAGCCTGACCAACTTCTTGGACAGCGCGTCACCGGAGCTAACCTAGGCGTAATCGGATGGGGACGTATCGGCAAAGCCATGGCGAAGCGGGCAGAGGGCTTCGGCATGCAGGTTGCTTATTGTTCACCGAGGCACGATCCTTCTACGGACGCTCGGCAAATGCCCTTGCGGAAATTGTTAGAATGGGCGGACTTTGTTTCCATCCATTGCCCACTGACAGAAGCGACAAAAGGGATGATCGACGCGTCGGCACTTGCGGTGATGAAGTCTACGGCGGTCCTTATCAATACGTCTCGCGGACCAGTTATCGATGAAACGGCACTTATTGACGCGATTGAGTCACGTCGTATATTTGCAGCAGGAATGGACGTTTACGAGCACGAACCAAAAGTCCCCACGGTGTTGCTGAACAGCCCCCATGTGGTACTGTTACCCCATCTTGGTTCCGCTACATTCAATGCCCGACGGGAAATGGCTCGGCTGTGCGGAGAAGCGGTTCGCGTCGGTATCAATGGCAAGGTTCCTGACAACTGTGTTAACGCAGAGGTATTCCAATGAGTGACCCCTCTGTTCTAGTATTGATTAGCGGTGACGTTCCCGCTGTGGTGGCAAGTACGTTGGTGGCCTCGCTCAAAGTGTACGGTGCAAAGGTAACGTTAGACGAAGTCAGTAGTCCAGATGGGTCCACCGTAGAAAAAGTCTGGAAGATTCTCACAGGAGAATTGTCAGAGAAACGCCTCGAAAAGAGTTGGAGCAAGTCTAACCCCGATGTAGTGGTTGTGTTTGACCCCAATACTGCGCAAGTCGCAGATGACATGCGCAGCAGTTCTGGAGCTGCCACCGCGATAGTGGCGGTACTTCCAAACTTGCAAATTGCTGCCAGTTGGGGGCAGACCTCCTGCGACCGGTACCTGTGCATGGACGACGAACTTGCGGTCGATCTCGCGGAGATGGGGGTGGCGAGCGATCTGATCTTACCTATCGGCTTCTTCGCTGAGCATGAGTTTGCAAGCGCCTCGAAGAAAAAGCGGAAGCTATTGAGGGAGCAACTGGGAATCTCCGCCAAAAAAGTGGTTACGGTAGAGGTAGACGGTCTAGGTTACGACGAAACGGCCTCAATGGCCAGCCAACTATCTCTCATTGGCGCGGGCAACGTTTTGTATTTGTTTGATGCCGGACATGATGCGGAGGCAGCAGCAGCGCTGCGGCAAGTTGTTCCCGGTCTGGACATTCAAGCTAAACTATTTGGCGCCACTGGGGATACCCCGTCGTATTGGCGCGCGAGTAACATCGTCGTTGCAAAACCAGAAGTAGAAGCCGTTTATCGCGCTTCATGCGTTGGAGCTGGCTTTGTGGCGCTAAGTCCAGAGGGGGAAGCTCAGGCCGCGATGGCCCGAAGCTTGGTTTCTCGCGGTCATCAAATTGCACAGAGTAATTTGCTAGTAGCCTCTGCGATTGAGTCGTCTCTGAAGGTGAGGCAAAGGAAGTCGTTGGGGGATGGCGCCCGAAATGCTGCCGCCGCCATTTGGGTTTGTGGCGTGGATGCCAGTGATATCGTTTCAGGCGGACAACAAGCAGCTTCGGCGGAAACCGCCAAGAAAGTGAAGTCGGTAGTGGCGACAATTAACGCGTACTCCAAAGCTTCATCTACTGCGGGAGGTCTAGAGGATCTATCGGGGGCGTCGAGAACGCCGCGTCCAAAGGGAAAACTTCCTGACAGCGGAGAACTCACATCGCTTCGAAACTACGTTAGGGCACGTATGAATGCGGCGAGCAAAGCGGTCAATACTGCGAGAGACAACGCGAAGAAGTACGCATCTGAAGCGGAGAAAGCCATCAAAGCGAGTGATGACAAAGCAGCAGTCTCGGCAAAACGCAAACACGATAAAGAGAAAGACAGGATGCAGAAGTCACTCGCCGAAATGGGACAGCACCAACGTGACCTCAAAGCGCTGGACTTTGCGATTAAAGAGCTCGCATCGATTCCAAAGCCGAACCAGCGAACCAGCTCTGATGACATGTTAGAAGACTTGAAAAGGCGGTCAGGGCAGACCACGGGATCTACGCCACGAAAGAAAAAGAAGCCCAAGCCGAAAAAATCCTCGCTTGACGATGAGCTTGCCGCACTCAAGCGCAAGATGAAAAAGTAGCTCGGCGTGATGGCCTACGTCGACGAAGAGTAGCTAGTTTGTTTTTTTACTCAGGACCTTCTTTGCCCTCAGCAGGAGCTTCTTCTTTGGGCGCTTCTACTTGCCCTTCCTCTAATTCCTTCTCGGTGTCTCCACTGGCACTTTTCTTCTCTTGCTCTTTGATTTGCTCGGAGTCTGCAGCATCTTCGCGGCGATCGACGCGACCATCAAAGTCCTCGTCGTAAAGAATCGCTACGAGTTTCCCGCCCACGTACTGCTCCCATACGTCCGGTTCTTTGTCGGCGTTGCGATCTCGGCGGATGGACTTTAGGCCTTTTTCGTTCCAAATTTCTTTGGAATCGTAATTGCCATCAAAGTCTGAGTCACGATGCACCTCGATCTTTCGGCCTTTCTCGTTGAAAATATAATAGGCGTCGAACCGACCATCCCAATCAAGATCTACTTTTTCAAACTCTTTGTTGCCGAGTCGTCCGTAGCCAGTTACCAAATCTTTCTTTCCGTCGTAGTTGAAATCGATTTGTTTGCAACTCAAAAGTTGAATGGCTGCGCCGTTTTCTTCTTCCGTTCGATACAGTTTCCAAACGTCCGCGCGGTTATCGCGATTCATATCAAACGTTTGGACCCGTTGCTTTTCTGTGTCACAGAGGGAGCCGTCTACTTTGGCCTCAGCCATCCCACTGGGTTTGGTAGCAGACTTTGAACTCTTCTTTTTGCCGCATCCAAGCGCTAGGGTAGAGATAGCAGCAACAATAATAAGCCGATTCAGCATAGGGGTAGACTAACAGCGCCACCGCCGACTGCGCAAGGTCCGCAAAATGCCTAAACGTAACCAAAATTGCAGATAATCGTGGTACCTAAGGTCCTCGATGGCATCAGTCCCACAAGATAGAATCCGCAATTTTTCCATCATCGCCCACATCGATCACGGAAAGACGACTTTAGCCGATCGGATCATGGAGCAAACCCGTGCGATCACGGAGCGAGAGCGTAAAGCTCAAATGCTCGACAAAATGGATCTAGAGCAGGAAAGAGGGATTACCATCAAGAGTCAGGCGGTCCGTCTGGCTTACATCGCTGGCGATGGTAAAGAGTATCAGCTCAATCTTATCGATACTCCCGGCCACGTAGACTTTCACTATGAGGTGTCGCGGTCGTTGGCGGCCTGTGAAGGAGCTTTACTCGTAGTCGACGCAGCGCAAGGCGTCGAGGCCCAGACGATGGCTAACGTGTACGTCGCTTTGGATAACGACTTGGAGATAATTCCGGTGCTTAATAAGATTGATTTACCGGTAGCTCGACCAGACGAGGTCAAAGAGGAAATCGAAGAAATGATCGGACTTCCGGCAGATGAAGCCATCCTTACTTCTGCCAAAACGGGCCTGGGAATCGACGAAGTTCTTGAAGCCGTGGTCAACTTGGTCCCGGCACCGACAGGGGATCGAAACGCGCCACTTAAAGCGCTTATCTTTGACTCTTGGTACGATTCGTTTAGGGGCGTGGTGGTGTTGGTACGAGTGGTAGAAGGCTCGATAAAGAAGGGTACAAAGCTAAAGTTTTGGACTACTGAGCAGGTCTACGAATGTAACACCGTTGGTTTTTATTCTCCTCACCCGACGGAAGTGAAGTCGTTGAGTGCCGGCGAGGTTGGCATTCTCTCTGCTTCTATTAAGGATATTACTCATGCTCGCGTTGGCGATACGATTACCGAAGAAGGAAATCCATGCGAGGAAGCTCTACCAGGATTTAAGACCGTTCAGCCGATGGTTTTTGCGGGACTTTTTCCCGTGGATTCGAAAGACTACGAATCCCTGAAAGATGCACTGGCAAAGTTGGTCTTAAACGACGCTTCAGTAACGTACGAGCCAGAAACCTCAGCAGCGCTTGGCTTCGGGTTCCGGTGTGGATTTTTGGGACTTCTCCATATGGAAATCATACAAGAGCGATTGGAGCGAGAGCATAATCTCGATCTCATCGTTACAGCGCCTTCGGTAATGTATCGAGTGCACAAATCTGATGGAGAGGTACTAGAAGTTGATAACCCGGCGATGATTCCTGACGTCGGGCAGTTTAAATCTATCGATGAGCCGATGGTCAACACCGCGATTCATGTCCCCCAGGAGTACATTGGTCCTATCGTCCAGCTCTGCGAAGAACGGCGAGGTATACAAAAGGGCATCGAATACGGCTCTTCAGGTCGCGTTCAAGTGAAATACGAGCTGCCGCTTGCGGAAATTGTCTTTGGCTTCTACGACCGCCTCAAAACTTATACAAGAGGTTATGCATCTTTGGAGTACGAGCCTGCCGGTCATCGTAAGTCAAAGCTCGTGCGGATAGACATTCTAGTGAACGGAGAGAAGGTAGACGCGCTATCGATCGTGGCCCATGCCGACACAGCTCAACGGCGCGGGCGGGACTTATGTACCAAAATGAAAGAAGTGGTTCCTCGCCAAATGTACGATGTCGCAATTCAAGCTGCGATTGGGAGTCGCGTGATATCTCGAGTCACGGTGAAAGCGATGCGAAAAGACGTAACCGCTAAGTGTTACGGTGGCGATATTTCTCGTAAGCGTAAACTGCTTGAAAAGCAGAAAAAAGGTAAGAAGCGGATGAAAGCGGTCGGTAACGTGGAACTTCCGCAGGAAGCGTTTCTCACCGTACTCAAGGTGGACTGATTCTTTGTCAAAACCGGGAGCAATCGAGCGGGAAGTAAAAGGCGCACGCAAAAGGTTGCGCAAACTTTACCAGCGTCATGGCGTCGGCGTTGCTGATGAGTCTGAACGACCGAAAATCAAGGAAGCACTAGCTTGCGATGGCGAAGGGAAACGTGACCTCGCGGCGTTGCAGGAGCTAATTTTTCGTTTTTACCCCTTTCAATTTTGGAACTTCTTTGCTGAGGCCGCGCGTATCATCTTTGCGACGGCGGCGGTGATGCTTCTTTTGCGAACTTTTGCGTGTTCGTTAGTGATCATTCCAAGCGAATCGATGCTACCGACGTTTGTACCCGGCGATTGGGTCGCCATAGAAAAGTTGTCGTACCTCACCAAAGAGGTGGGGAAGGGCGACGTCATCGTCTACGATAATCCATGTGATGAACGTCAAATGATCAAGCGAGTCGTTGCGGTGCAAGGGGACAAAGTGGCGGTACAGTGCGACCAAGTTTTTGTTAACGAAACACAAGTTTCGTTGGTTCATGTGGATGCCAGCCTGCCTCCTCGAGAGAACTTTCCAACATCGACTAGTCCCTTTTCGTGTGAAAGAGAAGATCTGGAGTTAGTGGAAAAGGGGGTAGAAGTGCTTTCAGGCGAAGATTGTGATGCTTTAGGAGTTTACGTGGTTCCCCCAGGCTACGTTTTTGCGGTCGGAGACAACTTTCACAACTCAAAGGATTCTCAGTACATTGGTCCGATCCCCAGCTCACGAATTGTTGGCAGAGGGATTGGCGTTGTATTTTCTAAGCCACCAGAGGCAGCCCCCTGGGCCTTTTGGAGTTATAACTACGAACGGATGGGTAAGCTAAGCCAATAGTTAGTTGGTTGCCCGACCGCAATAAAAGGAATGCCCTGTCGGTTTAATTATCATGACTGAAGAAAAACACATACACAACGCGCTGAAGCGAGCGCTTCGGAAGGCGGGACAACCCGTGGAGCTCCCTTCAACACTGTCCGAGTGCAAAACGAAGCTAGCGGAAGTTCAGTCGAAACAGCTAGCCCACGAAAAAAAGACGTCTTGGGCAAAACGAAGTGGAGGTTCTGCCGGCGGTTTGATTGGAGCGGTGGCGATTGCGCTTTGGTTACGAGGATGTGCGATTGGAGCTTTTTCTATTCCTTCTCCGTCCATGGTACCCACGCTGTTGCCCGGAGACTTTCTGTTCGTAAATAAGATGTCCTATGCGGTTAAAGTTCCGTACACCGACATCGAAATACTGTCCACGGGGACACCGTCGCGAGGCGATATCGTGGTGTTCCCAAGCCCGTGCGAGGACAAAACATTGATCAAAAGAATTGTTGCGCTACCAGGGGACAAGGTGGAAATGCGCTGCGAAAAACTCTACATCAACGAAAAGCCGGTAAAGTCAGTGGCCATAGGTTGGGTTGATAGCTGTCATGACGTACAAGCAGATCGTTGCCAAATCTATGAGCAAACAATGGATGGCACTACATTCTACTCGACTTTGATTGACGGCGTGGGCACCAGAGATGGGTTTCCGACTCCAGGGCAACCAGAATTTAGTTGCGGAATGGGCGTCGGACCGGATTCTTTTGTTGCTCGACCGGATCAGGACAAAATTTCAAACAGGGTCACCGTGACAACGAAACGTCCACAGACATGTGAGCCTTTTGCCTACTACACGGTCCCCGATGACTACGTCTTGATGATGGGCGATAATCGCCGTAACTCCCGAGATGGCCAATTTTGGGGGCCCATTGAGATTAACAAAATTGTCGGCAAAGCGACCTTTATCTTTGCTAGTAAGCCCTATCAAGACTTCATATTGAAGTTCTGGAAGTTCCGGCCTTCCCGGATGGGGAAGTGGATCCACGGCGAACCACTATTAACCGTAGAGGAAGACGGGATATTCGAAAAGTAAGTTGGTTCGATTTGTTGCCTGACCAATCTGCCTTTAGTAGTATTTAAGAGGGTTTAGACGGTTTAGAGGGGGAGGCCATGATAGCCATCAATATGACAGAAAAAGGCGGCGAACAACGTCGCTTAGAATTTGACCGAGATGAAGTAACCATTGGACGAGTCCAAGGTAACGATATTGTTTTAGCAAAAGGCAATGTGTCCAAGCGTCATGCACGTATCGTTAACAAAGAAGGCAAGTTGGTGGTTGTCGATCTAAAAAGTACCAATGGTACCTACGTGAACGGCCGAAAAATTTCGACACCAATCGTGGTTTCGAGTGCGGACAAGATTTACGTTGGCGACTTCATCATCATGGTTGATGCGGAAGCTAATGCCGTTCGTCCGCGTTCAGCATCCATTCCTCCTGCACCTGTTGCGCCACCACCAGCGGTGGCAGCCCCGCCACCAGTCGCCTCCGCCCCGCCGCCAGTAGCAGCTCCAGTCGATGAAGCATTTACTATTGGCGAAATTTCAGGAGAACCGGATTACGGCGACATTCTTGCAGAAGAAGGTGGGCTAGAGTTGGATATGGAGCTCGCTCCACCAGGAGCGGCGTCACCACCACCTGCATCAGCGCCGCCACGACAAGCATCAGCGCCGCCGCGACAAGCGTCTGCGCCGCCGCGACAAGCATCAGCGCCGCCACGACAAGCATCAGCGCCGCCACGACAAGCATCAGCGCCGCCGCGACAAGCGTCAGCGCCGCCGCGAACCGCACCACCAGCCACCATTCCGCCGAGTATTCCTCCTGCGGCCATGGCAGCCAACGCACCTGCAACTAACAACGCACCACCACCTGCTGGCTTTGGCGGTTCCGGAAGTATTCCAGACGCACCGCCTCCTACGATGCCACCAATGGAAGCACCAATTCCAGAGCCGAGGGTCGCTTCAAGTGTCCCGACCATGGCTGTTCCTCATCCGTCAAGTGCGCGGCCATCGCGGACTGTTGCAGGAATGCCCGCAGGACCGATACCGGGAATTGCAGAGAGTGACGAACAATTTACGTATTCGGATGAGGGGGGGACGCCGCAGGCAACCTCGCATTACGAACCTCCACCAAAGGCTGAGCCAGCGTATCGAAAAGCAACGGCCATCGCTCCCCCCGCTTCGACTCCCGTAAGGACACCAATTGATGAGTTGGCGCCGTTTGTGGCGGAGCTCAGCGCGCTCGTAAGTGCAGATTTAGGACTAGAAAATATTCCTTATTCGCGGGCAGGTGCCAGCGGGTTGAAGAACAAGGCTCTGCAATCCGCCAAAAGGCAGGTCGTTCAATTTCGTTCGCGCTTGTCGGCGGATCAAAGCGCTGACGCGATCATCTCTCGAAGTGTTGCAGAGGCAATTGGGTTGGGGCCACTGGATGATTTGATCTACCAACCAGGAGTTATCTCTGCATCGATAGATGGCAGCGGTAGCGTTTGGACGGTTAGTCGCGATTCGGTCAGCCGAGTCGAAGTTGGGTTTTCATCACCGCAATCGATTCGACGTCTTCGCAGTCGCCTGGGAGTGCATGGAGAGTCTGGGGCTTCAAGATGTGAAGAGTGGGTCGTTCACGCCGCGGGAGATTCTCTTCGGCTCCAGCACTTTTCACCAACGTCTCTGTCCGACTTAGTATTGCGAGGTAGTGCTAACGCCGATTTAGCAGCTCATTTAGAATCTGTGGTTTCCAGTTTTGGAAACTTACTGGTTTGCGGCAACCAAACAGAGTGCGCACCATGGCTCTCTGCCATATCAGGTCTCGTAGACTCTGATTTACTCGTAGCGTCTTGTGGCATCCCGAGCTTTTCAACCCATGCGGCAAGGTGGGCTCTTGGTACTGATTTACAATCTCTACTCAACTTGGCTCCGGACTTAGTGGTCGCAAGATTGGATTGTTTCTCGGGCCCGCTGTCGGCTTATCTGACCTCTGGGACTAGTGGTGTGGTGGCGCATTGCAGCGCCATTGAAGGTGAAACTGGCTGGCAACAACTGCTTGCGTTGCTGGGGGGAAGTCCCGTGGCGTCCAATGCCGTGAAAGGTGTGCTTCACATTGCTCCAGGCGGCCAGTTGGGTTCGTATAACGAAGTTACAAGCGGTGGCGTGCTCAGGCGTCTGTTCTAGACGCTACTGAGACTCTGGTCCGCTAGGGGCGCCGAGTAGGTCCCCTAGTTGGCGGAGGATTCTCGCGGTGGCGCCCCATATCCGATAACCGGCGTGATGGTACGCATGCAAGGGGTAGGCATGGCCGCGGTAGTGCCGAGTTCCAAAATCTTCACGCGTGGTCATATCCCAAAGGCTGGATAGTGGCATTTCGAATACTTCTGCAACTTCGTGTTCGCTGATATTGTAAGATAACGGATTGGCCAAGGTGCACACCACTGGGGTGATCATAAACTGTGAAGGCGTTGGGACTGCGTCTAGTAGGCACACCACCTCCATGGCCCCACGCGGAATTCCTAGTTCTTCTTCCGTTTCGCGACGAGCGCAAGTTGCCGCGCTTTCACCTTCGTCCGTGGTACCACCAGGAAGAGAAATTTGCCCTGAGTGGGTTCTCAGTTTTGGCGAACGAACTGTGAGTGGAAAGACAATTTCTGTTTCGCTTATTTTAGTTAACACGATCGCAACGGCGGCGTGTCGGTACCCATCATACGAAAGGACGCGAGGTTGTCTTGGTAGCGAAAGGGTCGCTACTATATCACTCCAATTCACAGACGGCATCATGGCATGATCACTCATGACAAGATTGAAACTCTGGCAGTACTTTTCCCGGATTCATGATGTTTTTGGGATCTAGGAGTCTTTTGATGCCTCTTTGCAAAGAAAGAGAGTCTGGTGAGTGCTCCAGTGGCATGTAGTCCCGCTTGGACAGTCCAATCCCATGCTCCCCACTTAGGGTTCCTCCCATGGACAATGCGCTGGCGAAAAGCTGATGAATTGCCCTGTCAATTTGAGAAGAAACTAGTTCTCTAGGCTTATTGGCGATAAAACTAGCATGAAGGTTACCGTCTCCAGCATGGCCAAAGGTCGCGTGTTGGAGCTGGTTGTCGTTTGCTATGGATTCTATTGACCGGAGCATTTCTGCCATTCGGTTTCTTGGAACGCAAATGTCTTCGGAGACGCGGCAAACGCAACTTTCTCTCAAGGCCTTACTCATGCCTCGACGCAGTTGCCAGAACTCACGCTCGTCTTTAGTATTTTGAGCTACTAAAACATCGGATGCTCCGAGCTTTTCAAGAGTGAGCCCGACGTCCGTTACTTCCGAGTGTACGGTATCCGCTCTGCCATCGATGCTTACAAGCAGCATCGACCCCTTAAAAGATTTGAATTTGGCACGGCACGCGGCTTTGGTCGCAATTTCATCTGCAAACTCAAGGGCTGATGGCCAGTAGCGTCTTTGAATCAGTTCGCTCACGCAGCGGATGCTCATTTCTGCAGAAGGGAAGAATGCTAATACAGATTGTCGCTTCTGAGGATGGGGTAAAAGTTTGAGATCGATTTCAGCGATAAGCCCTAGTGTGCCTTCACTACCAACCAATAGAGAGGTCAGGTCGTAGCCACTCACCGACTTCATGGTTTGGCTTCCTAGTTTTAAAAGGCCTTGTCCCGGGCTGATCGCTTTTAATCCGAGTACGTAGTTGCGGGTCACCCCGTAACGGAACGCTCTGGGACCTCCGGCATTGCAAGCAACATTGCCCCCGATAGAACAGTATTCCAGCGATGCGGGGTCGGGCGGGTAAAACATCTGTTGCTTTTGCGCCGCGGTTGCCAGTTCACCGGTGATCACTCCTGGCTGCACACGGATGCGCAGGTTTTCCACATCGAGATCTAAGATCTTGTTCATTCGTTCTGTGGAAACAACAATGCTGTCGGGACTGGGAACGGCTCCTCCCGTTCGACCACTGCCGGCACCACGTGGCGTTATCGCAATGGTGTTCTCATTACAAAGAGCGACAATGTCTTGCAGTTGGCTGACCTCGCTTGGGAAAAGTACAAGACGTGGCGACACCGCAGCAAAATTGCTTTCGTCTTGTCCGTATTCATGTAGAAGTTCCGGGGAACTTTCGTCTAAGATTTGCTTAGGATCTAGGTAATTTTTTAATAATGAGTAGCCGCTCATACGGAGAACGAGGAACCGCAACCACAAGTACTTTGCACGTTGGGGTTATTGAACTTGAAGCCTGCGCCTTGCAGACCTTCGACGTAATCGATTTCTGTCCCCACAAGGTACATCAGACTCATCTGGTCCACGACCACATCGACCCCTGAGCAGATGAATTTCTTGTCGGTGGCCATGGGAGCATCAAAGTACAGGTCGTACGAAAATCCAGCGCATCCACCGCCTACCACCCGAACGCGGAGAACTTGGTCTGCTTCGATTTCGTCGTCGCCTTCTCGAATTTCGTTGACCATCTTTGCTGCCAACTCGGTGATTTCGAGTAGTGGAAATTCGACAACTGTCTTCTCAGGAGCTTGCATAGGTTTAGAATGCATTGCTTAAAGGTAAGAAGCAATGGTTCGAGGGAAAATATCCCGAACGATTGTACGGTATGCAGGTCGGGAAATGGCAGAACTGTTGACAGGACGTTCTCTCGAGGTTAGAAAAGGCTATATGCCATCGTACAGAGAATACCTTGAGGCCGTAAAAAGTGAAATCACAGAAACGGATGTCGGCGCTGTAGAAAAGAGTCTGAGTTCTGACGCACCTCCGATTGTTGTGGATGTGCGAGAGCAAAGTGAATACACGCAAGGGTACGTTCCTGGAGCAACTTGGATTTCCAAGGGAGTACTTGAGGGGAAAATTGAGGATGCTGCACCAGACAAGTCCAAAGAAGTTGTCTTGTATTGCGCAGGCGGAAACCGATCGGCATTTGCCGCCGCGTCACTCAAGCAACTAGGATACACCAACGTGAAATCCATGAAGGGGGGATTCGGTCAGTGGAAGAGGGCCGGGTTCAAGTTCGAGATCCCGAGAGTTCTAACGGCGGACCAAGAAATTCGTTACTCAAGGCATACGATGCTTCCCGAAGTCGGAGAAGCCGGACAAATCAAGCTTCTTGATTCAAAAGTACTTTGTCTCGGTGCTGGTGGTTTAGGTTCGCCTTCTGCGTTGTACCTCGCGGCTGCGGGAATCGGCACGATTGGTTTGGTCGACGATGACGTCGTTGATTCCTCTAATCTGCAGCGGCAAGTCATTCACGCCACCGATCGAGTTGGTATGCCCAAAGTAGACTCAGCGGAGATCACACTTACTAACTTGAATCCCGATGTGAACGTTAAGAAACATCAGACACGCTTAACCTCGGAAAACGTCATTGAAATCATCAGTGAGTACGATGTAATTATCGACGGAGCAGACAACTTTCAAACGCGTTACCTACTTAACGACGCCGCGTTGAAGCTTGGAATTCCAGTGGTTCATTCTTCTATCTTTAGATTCGAGGGGCAGGTCACTGTATTCGGAGCCATGGGCAATCCTTGCTATCGCTGTCTTTATCCAGAGCCCCCACCACCAGAGGAAGCACCATCGTGCCAAGAGGCTGGGGTCCTAGGTGTGTTGCCAGGAGTGATGGGAGTGATGCAAGCAACGGAAGCAGTCAAGCTCATCCTAGGGATCGGTGAGTCGCTGCATGGAAGGCTCCTGGTATTTGACGCGCTGGGTAGCAACTTTAGAACGCTAAAATTGCGAGGTGACAAGTCTTGTCCTACATGTGCTGAGGGTGTCGATAGAAGTAAGATTGAACTGATAGACTACCTCCAGTTCTGCGGAATCGGTCGGTAACTCGCTTGACGGCACGGTTCTCACACTAGATCATGAGATGAGTGTCCTTTGAAACTGGCGACATTGTTGGGAACTACGAAGTCGTAGAGCGAATAGGCGTGGGCGGCATGGGAGCGGTGTACCTTGCGAGGCATCCGCTGCTTGGGAAGCAAGTCGCCTTGAAAGTTATCCACCGAGACTTAGCCGCTAATGGCGACATCGTCACGAGGTTTTTCAACGAGGCCAAGGCGCTGAACAAAATAGGAAACCCCCACATTGTCGACGTGCTTGATTTTGGGGAAGCCGCCACAGGTGAGTATTTCTTTATTATGGAATACCTTGACGGAAAGACCCTGGCGGAGCTCTTAAAAGAAGGAGCGTTGCCGGAAGCACGTGCCGTCCACATTGCGGGACAGATAGCCAATGGACTTGCGGCCGCTCACGAACAGGGGTTGCTTCATCGGGACTTAAAACCGGACAATGTGATGGTCGGTAAGCGAGATTTCGTAAAGGTGTTAGATTTTGGGTTGGCGAAAGCGTTTCTGTCTCAAGATATGAGTCAGTTAACAGCGACTGGGGTTTTAATGGGCACGCCGCAGTACATGTCCCCCGAAGCCTGCTTGAGTGAACCGAAGATTGACCAGCGGGCTGATGTTTATTCCTTGGGTATTCTTCTGTATCAAATGCTGAATGGAAAGCTTCCATTTGACTCCCCCGCAACAGGTGCGATCTTGGTAATGCACGTAGAAGAAGAGGTTCCGAGGTTGGATGCCTCGATTAGTCCGCTGATTGCCGAAATTGTTTATCGGTGTTTGCATAAAGACCCGTCTCAGCGATTCCAATCGATGGAAGCGTTGCAGCAGGCGTTACTTTCTTCTGGGCAGGGCCAATCTACAACAATCATTGCCTCGGCAGCCGTCCCCATTCCGGTGACGGCACCACCTTCAATTCCCCACTCGACGTCACCACAGTGGGGGGATGGTCCACGTGAGGATCCGTCGCGCGCGCTTTCTATTGATACCCGTGGAGGAAAGCGAATAGGACTCATTTTTGGGGCCATTGCGCTAATTACGGTGGGCGCCGTGGCCTTGCTGTACTCTCGTAGTCACGGCACTAGTAGCCACAGCGGTTCGTCTGCAAGTCAGCAAAGCACCTCGAAAAGTAAACGGAGTAGAAACAAATCGAAATCAGTGAAGAGCAGTAGCAGCAGCGCTGTTGCTCAGATGCCCAGAACAACCATCAGTGTGGAGTCGATCCCTACCGGCGCTTCGGTGATCGATGAAGACGGAAAAGTATTGATTGAGGCGACTCCTGGTACATTTGAAGTAGATGCGTCAGAGGAGCGATTTGCCATTACGTTACGTCATCCCTCGAGTGATTCAAGAACTCGGGTAATACCGGTCTCGAAGGACATTCATATATTTGTGGAGTTACCGCCAGCTAAACCGGTATCGAGTACCAAAAGTAAGCGGTCTAGTATATCGTCGAGCAGAAGGTCGGTGTCGAACCAATCCCGCTCGAGTCGCCGCTTTAAAACTTCTTCATCAAAGAGTTCTCATGACACAGTCAATCCTTTCGAATAAATGGAGCCAAGCAGTTTGCTACCAATAGTAATTTTTGCAGTTTTTGGACTGTTATTAGGAGCGGTCGCATCTTTTTTCTCCGTGGAGAAGCGTCGAAAGCTTAAACTAGCCGCGGCTAAGTCAAAGAGTGCACAACTAAAGCGTGACGCAAGAAAAGCCGCGCGTGGAAAAACGAATCAAGTCATCGAAAGCCTTCGCGACTCTTTGAAGTCCAAACAAGACGAAGTCAGCGAACGTGTAGCTGTTGCGCTGGAGAAGTTAGAAAAGAGAAGAAATGCCCTGGACGCCCGTGAAGCAGAAGCGGAAGAGGTTAGGGCAGTCGTAGACGATAATTGGCAAGACGTCGATCGCAGCTTCGACGCGGTAAAGTCTACCAAAGACCGAGCACGGGGTTTGTGGAAAGACATCGAAGACAGAAAAAACAAACAAATCGCCAACTTGGCGGAGCGGGCAGGAGAGTCGCCAGAAGAGGTCTCAAGTAAGATTCAAGAAGAGTGGCGTGGCACCGTTCGGAACTCTTGGAACCTGAAGATGCGAGACATCGAACAATCTGCTGCGGACTCTTGGGCAGAGCATGAAGCGCGTCGGCTCATGGCGGTAGCTTCCTCGAGGTATCAGAATCATTTTCTCACAGAGAAAAACCGTGCGACCTTGCGGCTTGATGACAAAACCTATGCGCTGATATCAGATCATAGCAACGGTATCCTGCAGCAGATAGGCGAGGTGTCGACCATAACGCTCCACGACATCGAAGATGGCGTGGGGTACCGAATGGAAGGACTTGACGGCGTCGGCCGGGAAGTAGTGAGGCGAGCGTTCAAGCGGCTGTATCGTAAAGAGCAAGCTGTAGCGAAAGCTCTGAAAGACCCAGCTGCGTGGTCGCAAAATATTCGCAAGAATCTGGAAAAGGAAATTCGCGATCTTGGACGTAAAGCTTTTAATGTTCTCAAGATTCCTAAGCCTCACGAAGACATCGTGGAGTTGGTGGGGGCATTAAACTACCGGACAAGTTACACGCAAAATCAATGGTTGCACGCCGTAGAAGCGTCATTTTTAGCAAGCATGATTGCTGAAGAGATGGGGCTTGACGTCAAAATCGCGCGGCGCGCGACATTGATGCATGACATTGGTAAAGCGTTAACCCATAAGATTGAAGGCTCTCATGCCGTGATTGGTGCAGACCTTGCAAGAAAGCTCGGGGAGGATGAAATGGTGGCCAATGCCATTGGCGCTCATCACGCCGACGAACCACCAAACTCGGTTTACGCATATATCGTGGCTGGTTGCGACGCAATGAGTGGAGCCCGCCCGGGAGCCAGACGTGAGCAGACTGATGGTTTCAACACAAGAGTCGAAGACATTCAGCGAATTGCAGAGTCCTATCCAGGAGTGGAGCAAGCCCATGCGGTGCATGGTGGGCGTGAAGTTCGAGTCTACGTACAACCGCGCGTGAGCGATGAGAAAGTGATCAGCTTATCGGAGTCCATCTCGGAACAAATTACCGAAGAGATGACGTATCCAGGGCAAATCAAAGTTACCGTGATTCGCCAATACGAAGCTGTAACCACAACGATTTAGCGAAACTTATGTCCAGAGTATCGCGCTCGATAAAAATCAATGCCTCCTGTGATGTTGTTTTCAATTTGATACACGACTATCGCCGGCGTTTGGAATGGGATTCCATGCTTCGAGAAGCCCGACTGCTTGGCGGCGCAAAGAATGCCGCGGTCGGGGTTCGTTCGGTCTGCAAAGGAACTTGGCGTGGTGCATTTTTGT
>JAHDIH010000001.1:789092-902224 GCA_020630875.1 Deltaproteobacteria bacterium
CCATTTTTCGAACGTTTTGCAGCGACGATTTTGCACAAAAGCTTAGGCCAAGACAGCTCGGAAACAACCTACATTTATAACTTTAGAGCAAAGCCTCGTTGGCTTCGACCGGTTATGAATGTGATGTTAAAGCGTGAAGTGGAAAAAAGGTTGGTCGCGCTGAAGTACTTTCTCGAAAGAGGTTAGGGCAGGCCGATGTTGCTCAGCCGAACAGTCGAAGAATCAATGGAATCGAAATCCCAAGCGTAAGCCAAATCAGAAGGGTAGCACCTATGATGTCTTTGGCTCGAAGGTTCATAATTCCAAGAAGTGGCAGCGCCCAAAAAGGCTGGAGCATGTTTGTCCAACCGTCGCCGAAGGCAAAAGCAATAGCTACTGATTCGATTGGGGTATTTAGGGCGTTGGCGGTGTCGATAAGGATTGGTCCTTGAATGGCCCATTGCCCACCACCGGAAGGTACCAGCAAGTTAACGAATCCCGCGGAAAAGAAGGTGTAAACGGGCAGTGACTCTTGCGAAGCCATACTTGTTGCAAAGTCGGAGATAGCAGCTACGGCCCCACAGTCGTGCAGCATCGATACAATTCCAAAGTACAATGGGAATTGAATGACGATGCCCGCAGCGGAGGCAGCGCCTTCGCTCGATGCTTTCTGAAACTCAGATAGGCTGCCTTGCACCCAAAAAGCAAGAAAGAAAAATAGGAAGGTAATCGTGTTGAGATCCACTTTTAAATGCGACGAAAGTACGCCCACCACAATTGCAGTGCTTCCTCCCATCCCAAAGAGTTGCCCTACGAGTCTTTGTTTTAAGGGCCTTTTCTCGGGAGAGGTGGAGCGAGCCTGGCAGGATTGCTTGGATGGCATAGGCTTAGCACGTTTGCTTAACCCGTATACGACAAGTAGAATCGTGCTGGTTGATACGAGCACTAGTGTCAGGTTGAGACTACTAAAAATGGTGTCGCTGATAGGGACCGTCGGGGCGTTTGGAATAATACTGTCTCCAGCTAAGTCTAAAAGTGCAGATCCGGACAGTCCGCCGTGCCAAATTGCCATTCCAGAATAGGCCGCCGCACCAAGAAGTGGGTAATTAATCTTGCCCCTCAACGTATCCGATGCGGCTAGTTCCCTCGCCAAGAAAGCCGCGGTAATTGCTCCAATCCCCCAATGAATAAGGGATGTCACGCAGGCAACCATGGCGACTATCATGGAAGCGGAGACTCGGCCCTTTGGTAGCTTCGCAACAATCGCTATTAGTTTTCGAGCGCACTCGGATGTTGCAATTACGTGACCGCAAATGAGGATGATCGCCATCTTTAACGTAAAGGCGGCTCCACTAGCTTTCGTAGCGCCCTTAATCCAAGAAACACCTGTTTCCAGCAGTCCCCCCGACTCATAGGATAGTACCGATACGACAAACGATACGGCGGTTAATGTCAGGGCCAAAAATAGTGGAGAAGGGTAGTACTTACTGCAACTAGCCATACTGCAACGGACCATGGAATTCTCCTTTCTGTCAAACAGGTAGTTAGTTACTACTTTGGAGGAACATGGTATGAGTCAAATCGATGTTTTCTAACAAGGAGTATTACGATCACTTTGCTCCTGCCTACGATCGAACCAGAAACAACCGATACCACGATATGCTCGACTCTCAGCTGGTGGAGTTGGTGCACAGATATGGCAACGGTAGAGATATCGCTGAGATTGGGTGCGGTAGCGGTCGTCTGCTTCGTCGCTTTCGTAGCTTCTCCGACGCTATTGGTATCGACATCTCGCCGGAGATGATCAAGGTTGCCAGGGAAAAGGGGCTCAATGTTATGGTGGGGAATGTGTGCGCATTGCCGCTTCCGGCTAATTCTTTTGATGTGGCGTGCGCCTTCAAGGTCCTGCCGCACGTTGCCGATATTCACTTAGCGATGAAAGAGCTTTCGAGAGTGACTCGAGTGGGAGGGGTGGTGATTGCAGAGTTCTACAACAAGCGCAGTATCCGCTACCTAAACAAAAAGTTACTTCCACGTCGCTCTACTTCCCAAGCTGCTAGCGAGAAAGATGTATACTTGCGATTCGATGATCAAAAGTCCATTGCCAGCTTTTTGCCCGAGACTCTTAATGTCGTAGAGTGTTTTGGGGCCCGACACTTCACTCCACTTGCCCAGCTTATGGAACTTCCGTTGATTGGACCAACTCTTGAGTTGGCAGAAAAAAGCTGGACTCATCCATCGCTTTGCAGTTTTCTTACGTTGGTTGCTCGAAAGAATACTCCGTAAATCCCCACAGCGAAGAATTCCGAGTATTATCAACACGTGGGCGATATTATTGTTGTTGACGACGAAGAGTCGATGCGTGAGTTCTTGGATATTTTTCTTACAAGGCAAGGGCATGGTGTGCGTACGGCAGATTCAGTGACTGCTGCTATGGCACTCATGGAGAAAATTCCTGCTGATATTGTGGTCTCTGATTTACGGATGCAGGGAGAACTCGACGGCCTCAAGCTACTTCATCAAATCAAAGAAAAGGGGTATCCGACAGAGGTAATTCTTGTAACAGCATTTGCGTCGCCCGAAACCGCGATTGCCGCTATGAAAGAAGGCGCCTACGACTATCTGACCAAGCCGTTTAAAATCGATGAAATTGGTGCCGTAATTTCACGTGCCTTGGAGCGTCGTGCCTTGGTCACAGAAAACGCAACCCTAAAGCAGAAAGTCGCAGGGAAGTATCAACTAGGATCGCTTCTTGGTCGTAGTGAACCCATGCTGCGTGTTTTTGAATTAGTTAGAAAAGTAGCGGCAACGAACACCAGCGTATTGATTACTGGCGAAAGCGGTACCGGTAAAGAGCTGGTGGCAAGAGCGTTACATACTGAGAGTCCAAGAGCGGAGATGCCCTTCGTTGCAATAAACTGCGGAGCCATTCCAGCTGAGCTCATGGAAAGCGAGCTGTTTGGTCACGTTAAAGGCGCCTTCACTGGTGCCATCGGCGAGAAGCTAGGGTTGTTTAGGGCCGCCAATGGCGGCACGCTGTTTCTGGATGAGATCGGCGAGCTGTCACTGTCTTTACAGGTAAAGCTACTTCGTGCGCTGCAAGAACGTAAGGTAAAAGCGGTAGGCTCTTCTGAAGAAGTAGCTTTCGATATTCGGGTCGTCGCGGCTACCAACCGTGATCTGGAAGATGAAGTGGAGAGTGGGGCGTTTAGACAAGATTTGTACTACCGACTTAACGTTATTGAAGTCAGACTCCCAGCGCTAAGACAACGGCAAGAAGATATCATTTTACTTGCCAATCATTTTCTTAAACGTTTTGCGAGTGAACAATCTAGTGGTGTGACCTCGTTTAGTAGTGAAACCCTTAAACGGCTCGAGGGGTATGACTATCCTGGCAACGTCCGTGAGCTTGAGAATATTGTAGAGCGTGCGGTTACGCTATCTACAGAATCCGAGGTGACGCCCGACGTACTTCCAGCGATGAAAACGCGGCGCCAACCTAGGCCGAGTCAGGAACTTGACTTTCCATTAGATCTCGAAAGAGTCTTGGGCGACTTTGAAAGACAGCTAATTACTAGGGCCATGAAAGCGGCAGAAGGCAAAAGAAAAATTATGTCTGACATGTTAGGTGTGACCAGTCGTTCCCTTCGTTACCGACTGGCGAAGTTGGGAATCGAAGTGTCGGATAAATCCTGAGATGTCGCTTTAGTTATTTTGGCTTTGGTGGATCCCAGTGCTGGTGTCCGTTGGAATAATTGAATACAATTAACCTTATGGGGCTGGGAAAACAAAAAGGGTTTACATTGACCGAAATCATGATCGTAGTCGTGATTTTGGGAGTACTTGCATCAATTGCGGTGGTTAGTTTCTCTAGCTCAAAGGACGAAGCAACCGTACAAACTGAAATCAATACGGTTTTTGCCGCTTTCAGGTTGAGTCAGGAGAGCTATCGTTCAGAAAATAACGTATATCTTGCCTTGGGCAATAGCGATAGCGATCGCTACCCGCAGACACCGTCACCGAGTGCTTATCAGATTGTTGGCGATAGTAACTATCCAGACACGTGGACCGACCTCGTCTTGGACCTAAAACAGAGCTACTTAAGGTGCAGCTATGGCGGTGGAGCTGGAACTGCCTCTGATACGAGTGTTGGCTCCATTGCTTCGTCGTTTAATTACACGACACCAGATGAGTCTTGGTTTTACATATTTGCGCAATGCGATATTGATGGAGATGGCGTTTTATCCACCTACTTTACCCACAGTGCGAACAATATTGTTCAATCTAAAAATAAAGGTGAGTAGTTAGTAAACTTAGCTAAGAAGTACCGCGCGTCTTAGGACGCGCGGTTTTTATTTTCGGCTATTCTCTCTGACCGATGGGGCATAGGATCGGTGAAGAGTAGAAGTACTGCGTAGATCTACTTACGTTTCGGGACCATAAGATGACAAAATTTGTCACGAAGAATGCCGCAAAGCGTCTCTTTTTGATTGTCGTTCACCGGAAATTAGGTAGTTAGCAGGCTGAGAAGCTGGCACGACGCTTGCTAGTATTAAGGGCGTCTGAACAAACACACACGGAGAAAATTATTATGATCAAAAAAATGCAAAAAGGATTCACACTTATCGAGCTAATGATTGTTGTTGCCATTATTGGTATTCTAGCAGCAGTAGCGATTCCAGCGTTCGTACGCTACATCCAAGACGCGAAGTCTTCTGAGTTCAACATGAACTTGAAAGCAATCGCTGAAGGCGCGGTAATCTTTTACAACAACGACCAACCAACTTCTGATGGACTTGGAATTCTTCCAAAGTCACTTCCGGACTCAGTAGGTTTGACACCAGCCACAGTGACTTGCGACAAGAAAGCAGCAAACCACGACTGGCAAGCCACAGGACTTGACTGGAGCGACCTACGCTTCGAAATTTCTAAGGTATTCCTTGGTCACTACGAGTGGGAGCGCACAAGCACGACTGCCGGAGCGCACGCAGGTCTTGCGTCAGCTCAGTACGACGTAGACTGCGACGCGACCGTTGGTAGAACTACAGTATCTGTAGGTCAATCTGCAGGAACCATGCGAATCGGCTCATTCCTGATTGCAGACGAAGACTAAACTTCTCCGATAGGGGAGGGAACTACCGCGCGTCTTAGGACGCGCGGTTTTTATTTTCGGCTATTCTCTGTCACCGATGGGCATAGGACCGGTGAAGAGTAGAAGTACTGCGTAGATCTACTTACGTTTCGGGACCATAAGATGACAAAATTTGTCACGAAGAATGCCGCAAAGCGTCTCTTTTTGATTGTCGTTCACCGGAAATTAGGTAGTTAGCAGGCTGAGAAGCTGGCACGACGCTTGCTAGTATTAAGGGCGTCTGAACAAACACACACGGAGAAAATTATTATGATCAAAAAAATGCAAAAAGGATTCACACTTATCGAGCTAATGATTGTTGTTGCCATTATTGGTATTCTAGCAGCAGTAGCGATTCCAGCGTTCGTACGCTACATCCAAGACGCGAAGTCTTCTGAGTTCAACATGAACTTGAAAGCAATCGCTGAAGGCGCGGTAATCTTTTACAACAACGACCAACCAACTTCTGATGGACTTGGAATTCTTCCAAAGTCACTTCCGGACTCAGTAGGTTTGACACCAGCCACAGTGACTTGCGACAAGAAAGCAGCAAACCACGACTGGCAAGCCACAGGACTTGACTGGAGCGACCTACGCTTCGAAATTTCTAAGGTATTCCTTGGTCACTACGAGTGGGAGCGCACAAGCACGACTGCCGGAGCGCACGCAGGTCTTGCGTCAGCTCAGTACGACGTAGACTGCGACGCGACCGTTGGTAGAACTACAGTATCTGTAGGTCAATCTGCAGGAACCATGCGAATCGGCTCATTCCTGATTGCAGACGAAGACTAAACTTCTCCGATAGGGGAGGGAACTACCGCGCGTCTTAGGACGCGCGGTTTTTATTTTCGGCAAGCCTAGCTCAAGAAACCAATAAGTTTGGCAAGGGGATGAACGGTTAGCGATTTAGTGAAATAATGGTGGAGTGAAAAGTCTGCTTTTGATAACCGCTGGTGCAGCTCTCTGCCTGGCGCAGTTTGTGATCAAGCCTTCGGCGCTTGAGTCTCGAGCTGGCTGGGGAACTCCAGATGAAGCCATGGCAGTGGCCGACCCTGGAATAGCGAGAGTGATGACGGCTGGATATAACGAATTTTGGGCTTCGATGACCTGGGTTAGGCTGCAGGTGTACTCTGGGTCTTCCAAGCAGAACCGTTCCCGTGGGTACACGCAGCTGGGGCTGATGCTTGACTCCGCACTCGCGTTGGACCCCAAGTTTAGAGAAGCTTACGTTTTTGGCGGTCGTCACTTGACGCACCGAAGTGACAGCACGATGGCTACGCGCAAAGAATATTTGCAACAAGCTTCCTATTTGGAGCGTGGCATTGTCGAGTTTCCAGAAGACGCCGCACTTAGGGAGCACCTTGCAAATTTGTATGCCTATGGGCTGGTACCAGAGAGCAAGGAAGAAAAGCGTCAAAACTTTGAGCGAGCCATCGAACTGGTAGAAGAGGCGATGGACTTCAGCGGCGCGGATGTGGGGCGATTGGTCGATTTATCGGTTGCCTACAAACTTAGTTTAAGCGGCGAAGACTCTGTCGCTGCTAATCAGATTCGTCTAGAAGCTTGCCAGACTCGAGCGGTACACGAGAAAAACTCTCAGGCGCGTAAGAACATTTATCGCGAATGTCAAAAGATCGCAGAAAGTCTTGGCCAAGGAGAAGCAATCCAAGAAGACCCTACCTTTGGTTCATGGGAACGCGACTACCCCTTTGAGAAAAACGTCGACATAGTAATTCTCCTGGGGCAAGACGACAGCCGCTGGCGTACGACTTCTACCTATTGAATCAAAGAAGAAAGGTCTTTTTTGAAAAGCTGAGCGCCTGGTTTCACATTAATGGTGTAAGACTTTTCGATTCCGAAGGAAGAGTTCTTCAACTGAATTTTATGCCGACCCACACTGAGCTTAAGCTTTTTGGGAGTCTTTCCTCGCGATTTACCATCGACCCGAATCTCGCATACGGGTTTAGCACTAAACGTCACTAACCCCATTCGCGTTTTGGTAGCGGTATTTGCCTCTGAACTCACTGCAACGGCGCTTGAGCGTGTGTTAGAAGTTGTTGTTCGTTTCTTGTTACCATTGGTGCCCCTGCTTCTTCTGACTGAGTTACCTGTCACTCCACCAGTGGCTTTGGTGAGGCGTTGGTTGATTGTTAACGATGCTTTGCCGCCGACTTCGATTGGCTGGCTTACGGTCACGTAGCCGTCTTGGAAAAACATCACTTGATGTTTGCCGTCTGCACTGATTTTTGCTGATGTTGGGGTGGGCCCTAACGTGGTTTGCTTTCCGTTTGATACCAATACGACGTTGGCTCCCATCGGCGTGCTAGAAAAGAGTACTTGTACCGCATTTGGCTTTAATGTCAGGTTGATCTCTGGAGTGTTGGTCGGGGAAATTTCGAATGAATGAGTTGTGTTTTTGTAACCTTCCGGTGCGATCACTTTCAGCTCGTAGGTTCCCGCCGTGAGATCTTCGATATGAACGCCCCCTGGGTTACCATCTTCATCAGCTTCTAGCGGCCAATCCTGTTCTTCTCCATCCAACAGTATTTTGGCCGGTGGTGGGGACACCCAAAGTTTAAATCCAGAGTTACCTGGTGCCACGTTGGTTGCAATCGCTTTGCGATCAGGCGCCGAAGTCTCACTTGGCGAGGACTTAGAAAAGAACCAAACAATACCAGCGGCTACAGCAACGGCACATAGCGCCGCGACTATCCATGGAAGTACTTTGGTTTCCCTGCTAGATTGCGTGGTTTGGCGTTTTAGTGGAGTCGTTGGCTCGCGGTAGATCGGCGCGGGAGCTGCGATCGCAAGAGGGTCACTGATATCGCTTTGGGCCGCCAAGGCAATCGCACTGATGGCCGAGCTTTCGGTGGTGCTCCGAGTGCTTGGTGGCAACGATGGTGTTGGGATCTCCGGAGTTGGCGTACTTTTTGGCGCTGCTGGAGGAATCGTAGCGGCACGGGCCACAGGTGGCGACGTTGGTCGCTTCACTTTTGGGGCTGTTTCCAATATTGGTGGCGGCTCATCGTAAATCGACGTTTCTAATTCTTCGTCATCCCAGTCCAGGGATGGATTCATTCTTCTGGGCTCTGTATTTTCCTGTCCGCGAGAAGGCAGAAGCTGGAAACTTTCGATGCGTGCGGTTTCATCTTCTATTTCTTTAGCGAACAACCGCTTCATCCACAGTGCTAAGTCTTTTCGAGAGCAGAATTCTCCCGTGGTGTAAATGAAGGCTTGCAGCTCATCGTGTAAATCTATCGCGTTTTGGTATCGGTCTTCCGAAGTAGAGGCAAGTGCACTCAATACGATCCGCTCCAATTCATCTGGGATACTCGGGTTGATATCTCTGGGGGGAATGATCTCAACATTTCGCACCTTTTCAAGTGTTGCGAAGTCTGACTCTCCGACAAACAGTCGTTGCCCTGTGAGTAGTTCGTACAAGACGATACCGCAACTAAAGATGTCACTGCGTCGATCGATGGGTAGTCCTCGAACTTGTTCAGGGGACATGTAGCCAAACTTGCCTTTTAGAATTCCTGCTTGGGTTACAGGGCCTTTCCCTACAGCTTTGGCGATACCGAAGTCGATAATTTTTACCTCGCCGTCAAACGAAACCAGAATGTTTTGTGGGCTGACGTCTCTGTGTACCAACCCCAACATGCGTCCAGCTTGGTCTCGCTTGTTGTGAGCGTAGTCTAACCCTTCGCACAATTTCATTGCGACAAAGCAAGCATGCGAAACCGGAATGAGCTGACGACGGTTGCGACATCGATCGTAAACCGCTCGAAGGTCCCGTCCGTGAATGTGTTCGAGTGCAATATAATAGGAGTCGTCTTCTACTCCCAAATCGAAAATTTGCGCAATGTTGGCGTGGTTCAGTTGGACTGCAATTTTGGCTTCGTCAATGAACATCCTGATGAACTCTTGGTCCTCTGCGATGTTAGGAAGAATTCTCTTCACTGCAACAAGCCGTTCGAATCCTTCCACTCCGTAGGCTTTCGCTCGGAATACTTCGGCCATTCCGCCTACGTTGATCCGCTCGAGAAGGTCGTACTTTCCGAAAGAAATGGGACTAGTGAAAGAATTTAGCTTTGATGAAATTGCCATGGGACCGGCGTGACTTTAGCTGAACTAGTGCTCAGAACCAAGCCATAAATGAACGTGGTTTCCCTACACCCCAGGAGGTGCAGGGAAGTCTATTAATTTTAGTTACTTACGTTCGATCCAGACGCGAGTCATCGTGTCATTGCCTGCAATTTGATCAACGATTTCGATACCAGAGATGGTTTTTCCGAAAATCGCGTGCTTTCCATTGAGGTGAGGCTGAGCTTCATGACAGATGAAGAACTGTGAGCCGCCCGTATTTGGTCCAGCGTTTGCCATGCTTAACGTGCCGCGCTCGTGACTGAGTGAGTTTTTCACCTCGCAGTCGATGTGAAACCCTGGACCGCCTGTTCCGGTTCCCTTGGGACATCCACCTTGCACCATGAAGTTCGCGATTACCCGATGAAATTTAAGGCCATCGTAGAACGGTTTGGTTACTTTTTCTCCTGATGGAGTTGTCCATTCTTTCGTTCCTTCGGCAAGACCTACAAAGTTGGCGACTGTATTTGGCGCTTCGTTTTCGTAGAGTTCACAGACGATTTCGCCTTTAGTGGTTTCAAAGTGAGCAAGTATTGTCATAGTTTTTTTCCTTCGTTACTGAGTTAGTGCTTGCGCTGGAGGTAGGTTGGCTGCTCTTCGTGCCGGCAAGAAACCTCCCAAGACGCAAAAGAAGATAGCAAATAATAGGCCACCAAGTATCATCCACCACTGAAAATCAAACCAAGATTCCGGCTTAAAGGCATAGTCGGCGACTTGGCTGGAATGCAGGGTGTCGAGAATCGCTCCGATGGCTAACGCAAGCGCGGTCCCAACGGCGCCTCCAATGAGTCCGATAAGTGCCGCTTCTCCCAATATAACGAAAAGCACGTCTGTTTTAGTGGCTCCAACGGCACGCAGGACTCCGATCTCCCTTCGTCGTTTTGCGATTTGGGAAAAGAAGGAGTGCGCAATATTGAGAGCGGACAGCGCTATAATTGCGATCGAGATGGCCAGCAAAATGATAGTGATGATCAGATGAGCCGAAGAAACGTTTTGTGCCGCGTCACTGGTGTTGGTCAAGCCATGTTCTTTCTCGAGCCACTTGATGAGTGGAGCAATTTCATCAGGGTTCTTAACCGTGAGCAGTACCGAGGAATACTTCTTTGCCGCATCCGGGCCTAGAAACTCTGAGCGGAATCGCTTGATATAGGCAAGTGGCATTGTCGCTCCAATTCTCATGGCTGCTTTGTCCATTCCGACGATCGCAGCTTCTATTTTTCTTGGACGTGCCTTTAGATCTTGCGGGTTCATCCCCACTCCGAGAGTGATATGAAAACGCATTGCTTTTGGGCCACGCTTTTCGATGAAGGTTCCGAGGTCTCCTGTGATGGCAGGGAGGTTATTGCCTCGAGCAAACTGTGCATTATACATTTCGATCATCGCAGGGGACATGATGACTGGCACCCGACGATGGCACTTGCGATCTTTTTGGTCGCAATAATACCTCTGGTCGTCGGCGCAGGTGTACGTTCTTTCTACACGACACGAAGCTTGAGTGCCATCTTCGTGAGGGGGAGGGCAGATTTCTTTTCCCGTTTTTACTAGGCACGGCTCCATTGGAAGGGCATCCCAATCTTTGAACTCTGCGATTGCTCTTTCATCGGTTAGGGCCTCAGGAGCAATACCGTCAACGACAGACTCCAAGAACAGTCTGATACTTTCTCCCTCAAAAGATCCTACGCCCGAAGCTGGCATTGCAAGCTGCATTCGCGGGATGGCTGCTGTGATTCTTGGATCTGAGAGAAGTTCTTTGATCGTTTCGTCAGTGATGCGTTTTTCGCCCATCGCGAAAGTCGCACGTTGCGGTCGAACTTCCAACTGATCGGCAGGGAAGACGGCTTGAAGTGACTTCTCCGCCCCCTTAGATAGTGCGAGAAATAGAACGAACATGAGGATGCCAAACGCCACCCCAATGATGGACAAAGCGAAGTCGCCCTTAGAGCGTAAAGTATTACGCCAAATCATCTTAAAAAGCTTGTTGGTTGGCATCATGCGGGTCCTGCTCCTGCAGCGATATTACTCTCAGAGATTAGTTCACCGTCTTGAATACCTATGACCCTGCTAGCGACTTCCGAGACGCGTTTTTCGTGAGTGACAATAATCATCGTAATCCCATTCTTTTCGTTTAGTTCTTTGAAGAAGTCGATGACGTCTTTACCAGTTTTTGAGTCTAGGTTTCCCGTTGGCTCGTCGCACAGTAAAAGTTTAGGTTTAGCAAATAGAGCTCTGGCAATGGCAATTCTTTGCTTTTGACCTCCTGACAACTCTCCAGGATAACGGAAGGCGAACTCACCAAGCCCCACACGTTCAATGGCTTGCATCGCTAGTTTGTGAGGATTGTCTAGTTTGCCGAAATTTGCGGGAAGTAAAACGTTTTGCAGACAGGTGAGGTGGTCGAGCAGATTGAAACTTTGAAATATAAAACCAATTTCTTGGTTTCTCAATGTCGCCATTTCGCGTTCCGATGCCTTGGCATAGTCAAGGTTAAACACTTTGACGGTGCCCGAATCCAGCTGGTCAAGACCGCCTATAATGTTGAGCAAGGTAGACTTACCTGAGCCCGACTGACCGACAAGTGCTAAAAACTCACCCTGTTCAACGTTTAAACTGACTCCTTTCAAGACAGGCGTTGCGGCGCTGCCTTTCCCATAGGATTTTTTTACGTTAGTCGCTTCGATGATTGGCATTTCATTAACCTCGGTTTTTGACGCCACACTAGCATCTAGCCGGCCCTAACGGGGAACCACACCCCATTAATTGGTCGCAAGGACTGCGTAGGAGGAGCTTTTGGGGGCCACAGCACATAGCTGCTACCGCTCTACGGATAAACTCGTTCGCCTAAGTAGACGTCAACTTCTTTAGCTCCTGTTGGCCCCGGAATTTCAATAACCGCACGTTGCTTGGCGCGAAGCAGGACACTCGCAGCTTTTCGAAGAATCACCGTTCCGTTGACATCTCTGTAAGACGCAAGAATATTGGCGTGAACTCTTCTTCCGGACAGATTGTGTGCCCAGAACTTCACCAGCGTTTTGCCAGCAAAGGGGTGCAGGACCGGAGTGTCGATGGTGAATTTTTGGTCTGATTCATCGATGAACGCACGTTTGATGTATATCTCAGCTCCTGTTACGTCTGGGTGATGAACTATTGGGTCGGGGACGGGGGCAAACGTTCGTTTGCTGCGGGGGGGAATACGAAGCATTTCTAGACGAAGTTTCGACTTAGCCTCCTTGCCTGCAAATAGCTGTCCGCCTACTTGCACGGTTAGTTCTTTATCCCAATTGTTTTTTACATCAACAAGTACGTACGTCGCTTGTTTTTGGTCCTCTCCGATTCCAATGGGACCATGCCTGACTTGCAAAGAGGTACTGTCTACCGCAACGTTTTCAATGTAGCTTTTTGGTTCTTCATAATCCGATCCCTTGCAACAGATTAGAGAAGTACAGAGAAACAACGCTCGTAACATGCGTTATGCTAGCCGGCGGCAACTTGAAGGTAAAGGCGGAAGATCTCGGGATCTTACTGTTTTCCCCGAATACGGCAACCTGAGCGGGAATCTCTTGGCAATGCAATTCAACATTGGTAGATTCATCTAATGAAGGCGACTGAAGTGGTACAAGAGTTAATCGGAGTAGCCGATAAACTTGGTGTCGTTGTTTCATTCGAAGCGTTGGTAAATACGGTGTCCGCTGGTGGGCTATGCCGAGTCAACGGTACTCACAGAATCATTATTGAAAAGCGTACTTCTGACTACGAACGCGCTTTTGCTCTAGCCAAAGCGCTAGGCGGTATGGACATCTCAGATGTAGAAATGTCCGATATTTGTCGGCAGTTTATTGGTCGCTATTCTCAGCAGTTGGCTGAGGCGGGCTAGCAGTAAGCAACATCCGCTTGGCATTTTTGCCGGCAATGTTCCATTCAAAACTTCTATCGTTTCCCATGAGAGGAAAAGAGAGCGACGTCGGAAGCGGCATTCCTGTGGCCAAGTCTGATAGCAAGTTGGAGATTGCAGGGCGAATTCCTTCAGGGATGATTTCTCGGAAGTCGGTTCCTACGAGAGAAGACCTGCTGCGACCGGCAACTTCAGCGAACCGATGGTTGCACGAATTGATTTGTAGAGAGTTATTCAAGGAAACGACCAAGTTCTGCGTTCCATTGCAAATAGCACCATAGTCATCAAGCGCGGAACTGAGTCGCTGTGACACAAAAAGGCTCGACAAAGATAGGGCCAGAATGTTGGCGAAAGGTTCAAATAAATCTTGCTCTGACGCAGAGACTTCTCTTCCGAGTGGAAAACCAACGTCGAGTGCACCAAATAGCTCACCTTTGGCAGTGAGTAAAATTGAGAATCCTGTACAAGCGGGAGAGAAAGGCGGAAGCCACTCTTCGGACTCGGTGATAAGGGAACAATACTTTAATGGTGTTTTCAGTTGGGCACGAGTTAACTCAGCTGTATTTACAAGTAAGGTCTGAAAGGCGTCAGGATGATATTCTCCTCCTTTGTTGTAACCTCTGATTCCCTGAAACAATCTCGGATCAAGAACTCGTACACCTAGAATCCTTCTGGGGAATAAGTTGGAAATTACGTCTAAAAACGACGCCGCGATCGCTCGTTCATTGAGATCTAAATGAAGCTGCCTAGAAAGTTCAAAAAGCGACACGCTCGCAGCGGATAGGCTTGGAACTGGCAGGGTTCGGTCTTTCACTCTCCGTTGAACAATACCCGACATGGAAGAAGGGTAAGGGATCTCCTCTGGACTGACCAGTGGAGTTTGCCGGTATTAATTTGCTCTCTGATCTCAACCGGTTGCAGCGGCTACAGCTTCCGCCATAACCAAAGAAATCGGTATTTTAAGCTCTCTGGCGCATTTAGCGCAATCTTCGTACTCTGGTGCATAAGTCGTTTCGTTTCTCTCTGCGATTTTGACTGAGATTCGGTATCCTCTGACTTCCACCTCAATCAGATGTCGTTTGACGATGCGCCGCGAGCAATGAGTGACCCGAACCCCTAAGGTCGAGGTACTGTTGATAATCGACTCGCAAATTGCGGCTTCCAGCTCCAGGGGAACCAACGCGGAAAGTTTTGACGCCATTCGAGACTTTTTCATGGTTATTGGCGTTAGCCATGCATCGTAGGCACCTTGCTGCAATAGGTCTTCTAAAGCAAACGCAAGACGCTCTGGAGTGTCATCATCTATGTTGGCTTCTAGCAAGGTCACTTTTTCTTTGCTCGCAGCTTGCTCTTTCACTGTACCGACGGTCACCCGCACCACGTTCGGACGATCTGCGAGCTCCAAGTCCCCCGCACCGTAGCCAATTTCCTTAGGGGCAAATGATAGAGGGGGGGAGTTTACATAGGTCGCTAGAATCGCAGCACCCGTGGGCGTGCAAATCTCAAATGACACTCCTGCGCTGGAGTACGCAAGGTTCGCATTTTTCAAGATTAGTTGGGTCGCAGGCGCGGGTAAGGGCAACTTGCCATGAGCAGCATCGGTCATGCCGCTTCCGACGCCGACTACACTGCAGCTCACGGTTGTTACCTCCAGGTATTCCATTGCTGCGGCAACGCCCACCACGTCTGCAATTGCGTCGAGAGCGCCAACTTCGTGGAAGTGAATTTTCTCTCTTGTTGAATCGTGTATTTCAACTTCGGCGTTAGCAATGAAGTCAAAAGTAACGATGGCTTTTTTCTTTATACTTTCCGGTAGGTTGCTTCCGTTGATTATGGTTGCAATTTCTGCAAGAGATCTAGAATGCTGCTTGTCAGCGATGTCGATGGTCACGTTGGTTGCGGAAATTCCGGCTTTTTTTACTCGCTCTACGTTGAGGCATGAGGCGCCGATGCCCACTTGGTCGAAAGCCTTTGCTATTACTGCAGGCGGCGTACCTAAGTCTATGAGAGCTCCTATAGTCATGTCGCCAGCAATACCAGCTGTGCGGCAGTCAAAATGAAGGTGTTTAGCGGTCATTGGTGACCATTCTATAAGCGAGCATCGCGGCTCCGACGCCATTGTCGATGTTCACTGTGGCTATCCCAGGAGAGCAAGAAGAGAGCATGGAAGCTAAGGCGACGAAACCTTGTTGAGAAACTCCATACCCTACCGAAGTGGGAACCGCGATAACGGGAGCTTTGGTTAATCCTGCAACAACAGAGGGGAGGGCTCCTTCCATACCCGCAATCACAATCACGACTCGTGCGACTGCCAGCTCTTCCTGCTTCGCCAACACTCGTTGTATGCACGCTACACCGACGTCCATGATGGGGGTGCACTCAACTCCAAGTGCGTTTAATACTACTTGGGTTTCTTTGGCTACCGGATAGTCACTGGTTCCGGCGCACAGGAGTTCGACTCCAAGGCTTTTTACCTTTGGGAGTTGTCCGACAGTAACGCAGTTAGCAACGTCATCATAATGGGAGTTTGTAAAAGCATTACAAATTTCTTTTGCGCTTTGCGGCGAAACTCTCGTAATAATGGCCAGTCGATTTGCCTCCGTAAGCGCTTTGGTAATCGCCAGGAGTTGAGCAAGCGACTTATGTTGACCGTAGATAATCTCGGGTGTGCCCGTTTTTAGTTCTCTTCCTAAATCTAACAGAGCTTGTCCTGCTGGTACCGGCATTGTAGACAATGCTTCTTTGGTTTCCTTTAAAGACCTTTCACCTTGCTGAAAAGTTAATAAGATTTGCTCAAGATCGAGACTCACGCCCCTATGTTGTCTATTTTTTGTGTCTGCGCAAGATCTGAATCGTTCGAACTGCTTTTTCTGTTGCTTGAAGAACCCTAATTGTCACCCCCTCACAAACCATGGAGTCGCCAGCTAGTGGAATTTGCTTGAAATGATCGAGCAACAGGCCCGCGATGGTTTCGTACTCATCTGATTCAGGAAGTTCGACGCCGATCTTATGATTAACCTTCTCTACAGAGCAACGGGCGTCGACGCGCCAGACGTTAGGACGTTCCAGGACAATTTGCGCATCGTTGGCATCATGCTCATCATCTATTTCACCTACGATTTCTTCCAATATATCCTCGACGGTTACGATACCTACGGTTCCGCCGTATTCATCCACGACGATAGCGATGTGCTCTCCTGTTTGTTGTAAGTCTACTAACAGATCAATCGCCAGCCGTGATTCTGGAACAAAGATTGGTTGTCTTGCGAGTTGGCCTACTGTGCTGTCTTTGTCTTTACATTGAAGAAGGTCAAATACATGAACCACCCCAATAACATCGTCAACGCGGTTTGAGTAGACCGGCATTCGAGAGTGTTGTTTATCCTCCACCTCTAAAGCTGCTACTTTGAGAGATGTTTTTTCAGACAATGCCGTTACTTCAGACAGCGGCACCATTACGTCCTCTGCCGTGGCGTCCGACAGGTCTAGTACGTTAGCAATCATTTCGCGCTCTTCGTCGGAGATGTCGGCGTGAATGGTATCAAGGTCGTCTACTAAAAACTCTAGTTCTGCGCGGGTTACCAACGCCCGCGTCGAGTCCCCCCGCAAAAGTTTTGTCACGCCACGAGCTAACGCACCGAGTACGAAAACTGCGGGCCTTAGCACGAGAGAACACATCTGCAGGGGAGTGGCGATGTACAGAACGATCTTGTTGGCATGGTGTTGGAAAATCGTCTTGGGCACAATTTCCCCCAGTATCAGCGTGGCTGGGGTAACCATGACTACCGCTAAAAGTTCTTTGCCTAAAGGCGGCGCGGATGCAAGCTTGGTGATCGCAAGGGTTGTTGTTACCGAGAACGTAATCGTCGCAATGTTGGTGCCGATTAGCGTGGTCGCTAGTAGCTTCTCTGGGTTTTGTAAGAACTTGTGAGCTCGTTTGGCCCGCTGATTTCCATTTTCCGCAAGCGACTGGATCGTGGCACGATTGGCCGAAACCATGGCGATCTCTGCTCCGGAGAAAAAACCCTCAACCAAAACGCAGATAAGCCCAATGAGGAGTGCTGTTGGAATCGTGATCAAAGTGTGGCTCCTGACTTAGACTTTTGTTGCTCTCGCTCGTCTCTAATTTCACCAAAGAGTTCTTCGAGTAGGTCTTCCATGGTTACGATGCCAAGCATTTTCCCATATTCGTCCACAACAAGTGCCATGTGAGTTCGGCGATTCTTGAAAATTTGAAAAAGCATTTCGCACTTTAGAGACTTCGGTACGTAAAGCGGGCGCTGAAGCATCTCAGCTAACGGTAGTGGGTCTCGAATTTCCATAGCTTGTGCTACTAAATCCTTAGCAAATAACACTCCTTGGATGTTATCGAGCGACCTTTGAAAAATGGGGACTCGCGAATACCCACGACTTGCAATTGTCTCGATTAACTGTATGCGAGAAAGATCGTAAGAAAGCGCGAAAACCTTGCTTCGCGGAATCATGATTTGGCCGACGGTTTTATCGTCAAATTCAAACACTTTGTGGATCAAACGTTTTTCTCTCGCGTTGACTTGGCCTTCCGCGCTTCCTGCATCGACCATAGCGACGAACTCCTGCTCGGATAAAGGTTTCACTGGTCTTTGAGATGCTAGTCCAAAGAACCACAGAAGAACGTTGACTACCGCTCGGATCACTCTTCTTATCGGCCACGTTATTATTGACCACAGAGCGAGTGGGCCAGATGCAAATGCTGACCAACGGCGTGGTCTTTTGAAGGCTAAGGTTTTAGGAAGAATTTCTCCGAAACAAAGTAGGATTGGAAGAACAGTAAACGTGGACAACAAGGTGAGAGTGACGTCATCGGTTGTTTTGTAGAGGATGGGGGCCATACTCGCCACGGTCACCGAGATGCTAACGTTTACAACTTCGTTGCCGAGTAGTATCGCGGTGATCAGGCGACGTGGTGTTTGCAGTAACCCATAGATTCTATTGTGACTTTTCTTTTTGGATTTCGAAAACTCTTCGCGATCGATACGCCGTAGCGAAAACAACGCGACTTCCGTTCCAGAGAAGAAAGCTGATGCTATCACTAAAAGTACAAGAGCTATCAGTTGGGGGGCTATTTCTCCCAATGAGATTCTCCAGTTAATGAAGAAAGTGTCTTCTGGCCGGCGCGTTGTTTTTCTGGCTTCTCCGTATTGCGCAATAGTAACAGTGCCACGACAACCAAGACGACGAAGAAGACAAGGATCGCAACCGCAGTGAACCAGGGGTTGCGCTTTTCCTTTTCTTTACGCACTAGCCCCATGCTTGCCACAGCGATTGCCAATTTTCTCAGCTTTTCCAACTGGCGTGCCGCTTGGTCTCTGGTATCTTGTTGCTCTAGCGCTGAGGTGTAGAGGGCGGTTATCTGTGAGCGCTTAGGTGTGTTGGCGTACTTTTGATAGAACTCTTCGTGCTTGGCCTCTTGCTGCCAAGCATCTTTTAGTTGACTCCAATCATTCATAAGCTCTGGGTCGAATGGGTTTTGCTTTTGGTATTGTGCAAAGTTTTCGCGCAGCAGACCGCAGTGAATGCAAGCTTCGGCACTCGGTTGTTGGCGCAGGCACTTCGCGCATTTCATTGTAGTAGCGTTAATTGTCATAAACTTTCCTCGAAGAACTCTCCAATCAGTGAGAGTAGTCCCGCCTTCCTGCTCGCCTCTCCTTTAGATGATATCTCAGTGGTGCCGCAGCCGCTTTTTAGTGGCGGCAAACGGAACATCACGTGTCTCAACTTATTGGCGACCCCTTTGGTCTTCTTCAGGCCGTTTATCATTAGGAGTACTCCGTCTCTTATTTCCCACGCAAACGACGACGGTTGCGAGTTAGATAATTTTGCATAGGCAGCGATGAAGCGGGCATCAGTTTTTGGACCTGGGCATCGAGTCACGACGAGTGAGCCGTCAAGTCCGTGGTTGCCCGCGGTAGCGTTTGGTTTGTGCCACCCGCTGTTGCCCATTAGTTGGACTCTGGTAGGAACTCTTCCTCCATGTTTCTTTTGCAGCGTTGAGGTGTCGGGAGCGATGCCATCATCAAACTCGATGTTGAAGTACCTTAAATGAGCAACAGTGAGAATGGCGTTGTTTAGTTCATCCGGGACGTACAAAAGATCGAACTCTATCTTGGGAGAGTACGTTTTCATTCCTTTCTTTCTTCCATAACGCCTCAGGTGTCGAGAAAGGCGAGGGTTTGTACTTGGTGTCAAGTTCAGCCACCTGCGAATGTCTGACTGTAGATCCATCCCCGACGGGTCGTAGAACCCGGCCTTTTTAACCGTGAGCCCAAGCATCTTTGCACTTTCAATAAATGCGCTTACCTGATCTCTTCCCAGTTCGTTGCGCGGCGCAAGGACTGCCACTGAGCGATATCCTAGGGACTTAGCCGCCTTTGCCGCGGCGGAGCTTTCCCATCGAGGGGAGGGAACCAACTGAAAAACGTTTCCTTTCGCGTTTCCGGCGGTGTGCGGAGAAAAAATGCCGATGGGAATACCTGCTTCGGACGCCGCCCGCGCTGCAGCCAGACTCTCTCTCATTCCAAGGGGACCAAGAATCAATGACGCGTTGGACTTGCGTACTTTATCGTAGGCGACTTGTTCAGCTCCTTGGGTATCTAGCAGTTCAATTTGCGCCTTAGGGAGGTGAGCAAGTAATGTCGCACGCACAGCTAAGGCAAAAGCTTCACCACTTCGTTGGTGTACACCGGAGAGAGGTGCAGCTATCGCGATCGCTCCATTGGGCTCATAACTTTGTCGCAGTTTTGATATTGTAATTTGGTTAGCCTGTCGTACTGATGGATCCAAGACTTTCGCGAGCCAGTAGTCCTTTTTGCCAGAATTTGTGTGAGACGCAATAGCTGCAAGTCTCAGTGCTAAAAGGGAAGATTTAGGCTCGTCTGATATTGCCTGCTGCGCCACTAGATCATCAACGGGAACACCCTTGGGTGCTTCGTAGCTCGCTTGGCTTGATGGCTGCTGACTAGCATTATTGCGTTTTGGGGTGAGAGTAGGTGACCTACGGTCGACGCAGGAAACTACTAATAGTAAAATTACTAATCTAATCATCGAGAAGGGACCGAATTTTACCTTTCAGTTTCGTTGTCGCTTTAGAAGGCTTGAGACTCGTGCCAGTGAGTGTAGCGGCGAATGCACGCAGTATTTTTTCTTGTTCCGGCGTTACCGTGGACGGAACGTCGATGTTGATAGTTACTAAGTGGTCTCCTCTGTTCGCGCCAGGAAGACTCGTTTTTGGTATCCCATGGTTACGAACTCGGAATGTTTTACCGGACGGAGTGCCTGCTGGGATTTTCATTCTTACCGGTCCGTCTACTGTGATTATGTTGATGCTATCGCCCAAAACTGCTTGGTGATAAGCCACCGTCGCCTCGCTTAGAATGTTGAAGCCTTCGCGGGATAGCGTTTTATCTTCGCGGACGCGAATCACCACCGCCAAGTCACCAGGGGGACCGCCAGAGGCTCCAGGATTTCCTTCTCCGCGGATGACCTCAACGGCACCGCTCTTGGTTCCCGGTTTTACCCGAACCTCAAAAGTTTTGGTCCCACGGGACGTTTCGACTTTGATTTCTTTTGAGACCCCGTGCACGGCCTCAGGTAAACTGACTTCCAGCGTATAACGCAGGTCTCTGCCTCTTCGTTTTTGAATTCGTTCCCGCCATTTTCGACCGATATCTCCGAATAAGTCGTCAATCGCTTCCATCACGATCGTGATTCCACTGAGGTTTTCCTCATCAAGACCAGCATGACCATGCCTGTCGTAACGTGCACGAAGTTTGGCATCACTGAGAACGGCATAAGCCTCGTTGATTTGCTTAAAAAGCTTTTCCGCGCCGCTGTCGTCTGGGTTTAGATCTGGATGATGGCGCCTGGCCTTATCTCGGAATGCTTTTTTGAGTTCGGCATCATCGGCACCTTGTTGCACTCCCAGTAGATCGTAGTAATCGCGTTTTGCCATACTAGTCCTCGCCGAGATCGATGTCTCCGAGGTCTAGAAGATCTTGTTCCATATCTTCTTCCACGTTAACTACGACTTCTTCTCTAGCTTGAGACTGGTTATATATCACGTCACCGATACGTTGAGCAGACAGCTCAAGACGAGACACCACTTCTCGTACGAGAGCGGGATCCTCGCTATCTAACGTGAGCTTACATTCCTCAAGATCTCGGTTGTATTCTTCACGTTCATTGTCGGTGAGGACATGGCCAAATTCTTCTAGCGCTTTCTCTGCAGTATAAAGAAGTGACTGCGCTTGATTCTTTGCTTCAGCAAGTTCCTTTTTGGAGACGTCCGCGGCAGCAGCTTGTTGCGCTTCAGATATTAGTTCTTCGATTGCCGAGTCACTCAATCCGCTAGTGGGTTGAATGTTGATTTGTTGTTTTTTACCAGTGCCCAAGTCAACCGCCGTCACATCCAACATACCATCAGCGTCGAGGTCGAATGTCACCTCGATTCGAGGCACGCCGCGAGGAGCCGGCGGAATTCCTACGAGCTCAAAGTTGGCTAGAGATTTGTTGTCCTCTGCCATCTCACGTTCTCCTTGAAGTACGTGCACCGGTACAAAATCTTGGTTGTCCAAAGACGTTGAGAATATCTCTCCTGCGGTTGCCGGAATCGTAGTATTACGTTCGATTAGTTTCCTGAAAACACCACCGGCGGTTTCTACGCCCAGCGACAACGGAGTCACATCAAGAAGTAGTACTTCGTCGACTTCGCCTGTAAGAACTCCAGCTTGAATCGCTGCGCCGGAGGCTACCACTTCGTCCGGGTTGACGGAGCGACTTGGTTCTTTGCCAAAAAACTCTGAAACAATTTCCTGCACCTTCGGCATTCTTGTTTGGCCGCCAACCAGGATGACAGCGTCAATGTTGGTTTTCATGAGATTGGCGTCTTCCAGCGCCTTTTTGCATGGGGCGAGGCAACGCTGCACGAGTGGATCAACTAGTTCCTCTAGTGCACTTCTTGTAAGCTGCGCTTCTAAGTGAAGGGGACCGCTTGCACCGGTTGCGAGGAACGGGAGGTTGACGTCGGTTTCGGTCTTAGAGGAAAGTTCATGCTTTGCGGCCTCTGCGGCTTCTTTGAGACGTTGTAGTGCTAGGTTGTCGCCTCGTAAGTCAACGCCATCTGATGATTCAGTAAAACGGCCTAGCAGCCATTCCACAATGGCGTTGTCGAAGTCTTCACCTCCCAAAAACGTATCGCCGGAAGTGGAAAGGACTCTGAAAATGCCATCGGTTAGTTCGAGTATGGAAATATCAAACGTCCCTCCACCCAAGTCGAATACTGCGACCTTTTCTGCTCTTTCGGAGTCAAGACCATAGGCGAGCGCAGCAGCGGTTGGCTCGTTAATTATTCGCACAATATCTAGACCCGCGACCTTGCCTGCATCTTTGGTCGCCTGCCTTTGCGCATCGTCAAAGTACGCTGGAACCGTGACAACAGCTTGTTCGACTTCTTCTTGTAGGTAGTCTTCCGCGGTTTGTCTCATTTTGTTAAGCACCATGGCAGAGACTTCGGGCGGAGAATAGGAACGGCCGCGGACTGAAACATGCGCATCGCCATTATCGGCGGCGATAACTTCGTAGGGACAGGTCAAAATGAGACGCTCTACTTCTTCGTCGGAGAATTTCCGACCCATTAAACGCTTTACTGCGAATACTGTGTTTTCCGCATTGGTCACCGCTTGCCGTTTGGCGATTTGACCTACAAGACGCTCATCGTCATCTGTAAAGGCAACAACCGAGGGCGTCGTTCGCGCACCTTCGGAATTTGGTATTACAGTAGGCTCGTCGTTTTCGATCACAGCAACGCAAGAGTTTGTAGTACCGAGATCGATTCCAATTGTATGGCTCATAATTACTCTACTTCTTCTTTATCAGTGTTGGTATCCTGCTCGGCGGGCTCAGCCTCATCTACCTCGTTATCCACGTTCTCATTGCTCTCGGCCTGAGGCTCATGCGCGGAGCTGTCCGACGCTGAAGTCAACGCAGTCGCAACCACTACCATCGTTGGACGCAACAAGCGGTCTCCCATCACGTACCCTTGCTGCATTACAGCACAAACGCTTCCAGGCGGAAATTCATCGGTCTCCATCTGGGAAATGGCTTCGTGGACGTTGGGGTCGAATGGATTTCCCAGAGCATCCACTTGTTTTATATTCATTTTTTCAAGAGCCATTGAAAATTGCTTTAGAACCATTTGCACACCTTTTAAGGTGGCATCATCTTCGCTCGCGGTGGCGGCGGCGTGGTCAACTGCTCTTTGGAGGTTGTCAATTACAGGAAGAATTTCGCGAACGGTCTTTGCTCGTGTATCGACTTTGGAATCATTGACTTCCCTGCGAGTTCGTTTGCGTAGATTCTCCATATCCGCAGCAGTTCGAACCATTTGCTGGTAGTATTGGTCTTTGTCGTTGGTGGCTTTTTCTAGTTCTTGTTGCAGCGTCTCGATTTGAGTCTGCATTTCCTCTTTTTTCGCATTCTGGGGGATGTCGGTTTCAGGAGGTACTACCGCAAGCTCTGGCTCCACCAACGCTGGGGATTCCACAGTCGCTTCGATTTCAATCTCAGGTGAGGCAAGAACATCTTCGATGGTTCCTTTTAACTCACCGCTGTCGGCCACTAGGTCTTCAGCGTCGGATAAATCATAAACCACTGGTCCATTGTCATCTCCGGGAGGCAGATTATCTTGTTCCACGACTCGATTATAGCGCTGGAAGGCATGGCAAGCATGCGAAACGACGCCCTTTTTTCGATATTATGACTCGGAATCGGCTAAAATTTCGGTCATCAAAGAAGCCGTAAAATCCACGACACTCATTATTTTCCCGTAATTCATTCTCATGGGCCCGACAACCGCTATCGCACCAAGCGGTTGTTCGTCTGGTCCGTACGGTCGTGCGATCACAGATGCCTCTTTCATTGCTTGAAGCTCGGTTTCTGCACCAAGAAAGACCTGTATCCCCTGAGCAGAGGATACCCGCTCCAATAAATCTAGCACTGTTTCTTTAGTTTCCAGTGCTTTTAGGAGTGCTTTGGTTTGTTTGAGCCCCTCGGCATCCGGGTTCGTGCTGCCCACCAAATTGGCGCTACCGGAAACGATCACCTCCTGCGCTGATGGATCGGCTACAGCTTTTGCGCCGATCTCCAGTGCCGCCTTGGCGACTTTGTCGTAATGAGAACGTCCACTCTTCAGTTCTTCCTGTATATGTTTTTGTGTTTCAGCGAGAGTCAGCCCTGCAAGCTGCTCGGTCAGATAGTTGTTCACTTGTTCAAGTACGTTGCTTTCGACCGGTTGATTCTGAATGATGCGATTTTGAACGTTACCATCCGTGGTCACCAAAATACTGAGGATTCTGTCTCCGGAGAGCTTGTGGAATTCGATGTGTTTGAGTCTCTGCCAGTTACTACTCGCCGCAAGTACAACACCGGTATGCTGAGTCAAGTTGGACAACATAAGTGATGCATCATTGGCAAGAGATGGTGTGGCTCCGATACTATGTCGGATATTTTCCTTATCCTGACGCGAGAGTTGATTCACTTTAATAAGTGAATCTATAAAGAAGCGCAAACCGTGTTGAGTGGGCACTCTACCTGAAGACGTATGAATTTGGGTTAACAGTCCCAATTCCTCAAGATCCGACATTACGTTGCGGACAGTTGCTGGAGACAACTCTAATTTGTGTTTCTTGGTAATCGTTCGAGAGCCAACAGCATCTCCCGTACCCAAGTATTCACGAACAACAGCAGCAAGAATCTTTCTCGCTCGGTGATTGACCTCACTGCTCATAGCCTAAGCTTACTTGATTCTAGAGGTTTTCTCATCAATCTAGTTCCGCGATTCTGGCTGCTATTTGGTTGTGAAATAAGAACCCGCGAAAAGTAGGGTAGAGGCCGTCATCTCTTTGTTCCACCAGATTGTCGTCTATTAGCCAATTGGCAATTTCCGCGGGGATCTTGTCAGTTTTTACGCCATGATTGGTTCTGAGAGCCAACCACAGCAAATCCTTTTGGTTTTCATTCCAGGGGATTTCTTCCGCATCTATCGGAGCGTTCCGCATGTAACTTTTATAAGACCTTGGATTTGTTTCTCGAATCGCTCCATTTTTTGTTTGCCGGTACGATGCGGCCCCCATTCCGATTCCCAAATAGTCTTTTCCGTTCCAATAGAGCTGATTGTGCAAACTTCGCTTATTGTTTTTGGCAAATGATGAGATTTCGTAGTGCTCAAAGCCGTGCGCTAAGGCAATCCGGCGGATCTGTTCTATTTCTTCGACTCGCATGTTTTCAGCGACCGGATGAAACGTTCCGTTGTCAACTCGCGTTTTCAAAACGGTATTGGGTTCGATTGTTAACTCGTAGATTGAAATGTGGTCCACAGAATATTCCGCTAGTTCCTCAAAAGACTTTTCTACGGAGGAGCCTGGGACGCCAAGAATCAAATCAACAGAGATGTTGTCGAAATATTTTGCGGCGTTTGCGACCGCTTGCTTGCCATCTCCCATCTTATGATCGCGTCCGAGTTGGGTGAGGGCAGTCTTTGACGTGGTTTGAGCTCCAATAGACAACCTGTTGATTCCCAATGCTTTCCATTGTCTCAGCTTCTCCGGAGTGCAGTCCGTTGGGTTAGCCTCTAAGGTGATTTCCGTCGCGGCTCCAAACTTCGTGGTTATGTCGCCAACTATTGTTTCGATACAGCTAGGCTCCCAAAGAGACGGAGTTCCCCCACCAAAGTAGATAGATTGAAGGCTTCCACTGTAAGCTCCTGCTCGAGAAAGAAGCTCGCTTTGAAGTCTTTTCAGGTATTCATGATGTTCGGGGCTGCTGTTTGGGCCGACGACCTTAATTGCAAAGTCGCAGTAGTGGCATCGACTCCTGCACCAAGGCACATGAACGTAAATTCCTAGTTGGTTCACCCGTTACCAAAGAGAATACGGAACTCAGACTTGATGCCACTTGAGTTAGCTGGAAAGGTCCAGCGTCCCACGGCTCGCTTGATGCACGCACCTAATGCGTGGTTGTCGTGACTTGACAGTTTCGTACTAGTAACTTTTCCCGCCTTACTAACAGACAGCGATACCGTTACCTTTTTCAATTTCAGGAAAGGATCCTTTTTTTGAGCGCGGGCATAACAACGCTTGTACTGCATGCCGCTTTTCCGCACTTTTCGATCTACCATATCGGGAGTCAGCTCGTCTTTGCCAAATGACTCCGGGTTGACAGCTGTTTGCGTGCCGCCGCCCGTAGCACCGCTAGACGCTTTGGTACCACCGCTTGGGCGTTGTTGCCGTGGACGCTTCGCTATCTGCTTTTTCTTTTGACCGGGAATACGAATTCCGTCTTCGTTGTATCGAATTCCTAGATTGGAGCTGTCGTCAGAGGTGCTTCCATATTCCCTAGATTCGCCCATGCCTTTTAGCTGTACAATCGCCGCTGCGACTCCTGCAATAATCAATGCGCCCAGTACCACGAAGACAAGTCCTCCCCGTTTGCTGCTCTTCTTTTTACTTGAAGTGGTAGTTAAGTCGGGAGGGAGTAGGGCACCAGGCAAAGCAGACATATCTGCGGTGCCGAGCTGTACGGTTTTTTTTGCTGGGGTCGAACCCAATCCGGCTAGTTGAGGAAGTTTTACAACGCGTGAAACTTCGCCAACCTCGAACAAATCACCTTCGCCCGACGCACCATCGTCTCGATGGTCAAAGTTGTCGAACATGTTGCCTCGTTGAAGGGCATCAGGTTGCTTTACAGATCCTGCAAACTCTTTGACGTCACCAACGGGAAGCCAATCAGTAAAGCCTTCGCTCCAACAGTAAAAGTCCCCGCCACCGGCTTTGCTGCTTAACCACTCTTTCGCATCTTCTACTGAGAAAGGACCGTGCTGGTCGCCGTTAAGTGACACGTACCATTCTTGAGACGCCTCAGCGGCCTTTTTCTCGACAGGTGGTGTCGTAGCAATGCTGTCTTCTTTTTCAGGGAGCGACTCTTGCTTCGCTTCCTTGGGAATTGCGGGGGCCTTCTTTTCCGCGGAGGCCTTCTTTTCCGCGCCGGCTTTCGCCGGGTCACGAACTTCAACGATCTCACTGCAGTTTTTGCAGCGAATCTTTAGTACTTTTCCGCGAACTCTTTCATCTGAGATTGAGTACCGCGTTTGACAACTATGACATTGAAACTTCATTCCCGACGATTAATGGTAGCAAATCGCAGTCACTTTCACACCTCCGAGCGAGATAAAAATTGTCCTTACGTGTAGTTGTTTGCTGACTTTGTAAGAGTTTTGTCTAACAAGTGGGAGGGGCGCACATTGCTTAACGACGCCAGCATCTGGTCTTTGATTTGCGGTGAGTCTTTCTCTAACTCAGTAAGCAGACGTTTTACCTGCTGCCGCTTTTGTTCCGGCAGACCGCAAGACGGACACCCACATCGGACTACAGGGTAGCTTTTGCGCAAGGACCACTCTTCCAGTAGATCCTCAGGCACGTAAGCCATCGGACGAATTACAATGTGCCTTCCATTATCTGCAAAAAGCTTAGGAGGCATGGAGGAAATTTTGCCTCCGTAGAATACATTTAGAATTAGTGTTTCGATTAGGTCGTCTCGGTGATGACCAAGTGCAAGCTTGTTGCAGCCAAATTTGTCTGCGAGTCCGTACAGCACCCCACGTCTTAGCCGAGAGCATAGTGAACAGGGCGTTGCCCCCGGCTTGAGTTTACTTTCAACAATCGAAGCGAAGGACTCCGTGATCATTTCATATCGCACGCCGGTAGTTTTAAGGTGAGCTTCGATGGTAGGTGTATCGTAGCCTGGCCACCCTTGGTCAACGTTGACCGCGGTCATCGTAAAAGATACCGGCGATCTTTTTTGAAGTTCTAGTAATACATCCAAAAGTGCATAGGAGTCTTTACCTCCAGAGATGCAAACCATGATGTGATCGCCTTCACTGATTAGATCAAAGTCAGAGATGGCCTTGCTCGTTTTTTTTCGAAGCCTTTGCTCTAACTTTTCTGTGGTTTGCTCGCTGCTAGGTAAACGGTTGTTTCGGATCACGCTTAGTTGCATTACCGCTGCATCCTACAGAAGCATCAAGTGGCTGCCAATCTATAGTTTGGCTAGCAACTCTTTCTTTTTCTGTGCAAACTCTTCTTCACTAACCACTCCTGCGTCGCGTAGCTGGGCTAGCTCTTTGAGTGTTTTCATGATTGCATCGCTTGAAGGGGCAGCATTGGCCGATTGAGCCGGTTGCGCCATCATTTGATTGGCCATCGCCATACCCATGCCCATGCCAGCTCCAGCTAACGCGCCACCACCGCCTTCGCCGCCTTGTTTCATGCCCTCGCTTGCGCCCATCATCATTTCAGCTTGTGCGAGTTCTTTGTAGCCTTCTATTCCTCCGCCAAGTTTCAACATCGCTTGCCTTTGCACCATGGCATCGAGCTTTTCTTTGTCTTTTTCATCCATTCCAATGGTGAAGTCGCCAAATCTCATGATTTCAACACCGTAAGGTTCTACGTGTTTCCTAACTAGTTTCACCGTCTCCACTTCTATCTCTTCCGTAAAAGCTCCGGAGGTAACTTTTAGAAGTGGCCACTCTTGCTTAACGATTAACTCTGCAATGTGGTCTTTTATTGTTTTTTGCACTTGGCTCTTAAACCAATCTACAAAGTCGTCGTTAGATGCTTGTCGTTGCCCTACCAAGCCGGTAATAAACTTGGTGGGGTCAAAGACCTTCGCTGAAAAATCTCCGTGAACCGTCAGCCGAGCTCTCATTTGAGTTTGCGGGTCAAGCACGTCACCGACGCTGGTGCCAAACTTAAGACTCGGATGCTCTCGCGTATTCACGAAGTACACCTCGGCTACAAAAACGTTACCATCCGTAAATTTGTCGATGAGTATGTTAAGCCAAGGGATGTTTTCTGTTTCCAGGGAGTGTCGACCTGCATTGAACTGCCCCACGTACTTTCCATCTTTGAAAAATAACGCCACCTCATCTGTGTCAACGGTGAGCTGTGCTTTGTTCGGTATTGTTTTGTCAGGGTGTTTGAAAACCCAAAGCGCCTTAGCCTCGTCTGGCCTGGCAATCGCTAACTCTTTTGAACCACCGGTTACGAAATCGAAAATCCCCATGGGAAAATTCTAACACATAGTAAATCTACTTGCTTCTGATTGCTTGGAGGTAAAGATGCAATTCGTCTTTAACCTTTGGGTACAGAAAGAACAGCCCAATCATGTTCGGAAACAGCATCGCAAATATCATTGAGTCGCTAAACAAGATTACCGGCCCCAACGTACTTGCTGCTCCGATGACGGTAAATGTAAGGAACATCAGCTTATACACTAGATCGGTGATTGGTCCTCTGCCAAAGAGGTACTTCCACGCTTGGATGCCGTAGTAGGACCAGCTGAGCATGGTGGAGAACGCAAAAAGCACAACCGCTATGGTCAGAGCCGTCGTTCCCCATGATATTTGGCCAGCAAAAGCGTTGCTTGTGATGATAATGCCATCCGCTCCAGCATCGGCGGCGCCGGTAACAATAATTACCAGTGCCGTAAGCGTACAAATCACTACAGTGTCAATAAAGGGTTCTAGTAGCGCTACGATCCCTTCGCTTGCAGGATAGCTCGTTTTTACGGCGGAGTGAGCTATGGCAGCGGAGCCAATACCGGCCTCGTTCGAGAACGCGGCCCGTTTGAAGCCTTGGAATAAGACCCCAACGAATCCACCTGCGACGCCAGCACCGGTAAACGCTCCGGAGAAGATTTGCCCAAAAGCCCAGCCGATGTGTTCCCAGCGCAGTATCAAGACGATCAGGCACATGAAGAGGTAGAGGCATGCCATCGCCGGGACAACCGTTCCTGCGACTTTACCAATTCGTTTGATGCCGCCGATAATTACCATGCCAACTAAAACCGCAAAAATTAGACCGATGATGAGCCCGGCCATTCCCGATTCGATATCAAATTCGTTGATTATGAGTTGCGCCGCTTGATTGGACTGAAACATGTTGCCGCCACCAAATGAGCCACCGATGGCGAATAAAGCGAAGAGTACCGCTAGAAATTTTCCCAACGGAACAAGGCCACGCTCTGCAAGGCCCTTTTTAAGGTAGTACATGGGGCCGCCGAAAGTTTGCCCATTGTCGGTTTCTCGGTATTTGACGCCGAGCGTGCACTCTACAAACTTGGAAGACATCCCCAAAAGACCGGCAAGAATCATCCAGAAGGTCGCTCCAGGGCCACCAAGCGAAATAGCAACGGCAACGCCGGCGATGTTTCCCAGCCCAACGGTGCCAGAGACCGCAGAAGCCAACGCCTGAAAGTGCGTTAGTTCGCCCTCTGATTTTTCATCGGGCTCTAGGTGGTCGTACTTGCCGGAAACGACTCGAATCGCGGTACGAAAGAGTCTGAAGTTGGGAAATCGAAATCTCAGCGTGAAAAAAGTGGCGCCGACCAAGAGAATGATCAAGACGATGGGGAATTCAATGCCCCCCAATACCACGGGGGTGAAGACAATCCCGGCTACGAAGTTGCTTACCGGAGCCACGACGGTGTTGACTCCTTGGTCGGTCGTTTGGACAACGGCTAAGCCTAGCTGCATTGGTTTTCCTGAGCTGGCAACGACTTTTACGATGTAGTCTTTTCCATGTTCGACAGCAAAAGCGAACTGGCTTTGGTAAGTAGATTCGTAATCTCCGTAGGTGCCTTTATCGTAGACGATGGCCGGAACTGCTTTTGCCTTCTTTTTGGTTACTTCTGCAAACGTGATTCCAATCATATCTCCTGTAAATACAGCGGTGCCAAACACCTTAGAGCGAAGAATGAATTGGCTGCCAGGTGTGATGCTAGAACGTAACTGTAGGTTTAGAGGGGCCCCCCGCAACGTTACCGCTGGCTTACCAGGAAGTTTTTTCTGCATGAGATCAAGTCCCGCCACTTGGGTTGCAGGGGTAGTCTCGAAGGAACTAATGGCTGGGTAGTCTCTGCCACAACCAATCGCCAAAAACAGCAATACACTTAGCTTACGCATGGGGCGCATACTGGTACGGAGTTCGCATAAGAACAAGTAATGATTTATATTCTGTGAATATTGACCGACGCTAGCCAGCGGGCGCCAGGGCTTCAAAGGTGGTGATCATCAGGTCGTGAATTTCGGCCATGTGAACCTCATCAACTTTGCGCGCCGCAACCACCAAAAAGCCTGCTAGTTTTCGGTTGTCTCTAGCGAAAGTACCAATAAGGTTTCCGCTCGCAAAGACTTTACCAAGAGCATCTGCTGGGTCGCTTCGCGTCGCGGTAATTTCGCCTGATAAAAGCGACTGCAACAGCGCGGACTGTTCCACAGGAATCACCACAGAAGAGTCAGCGTTGCAAACAGCACTGCCGTTACTTAAAGAGAAAAACTTAGCTTCCACTCCGCCTCGATGAAAGTAGCGGATAAGGTTCGAGATAGCTTCTCGCATCACTGTCGCGGATTGCAGTTCCCTACCGAGATTTTCTATTGAAGGTTTCCAGTTGGGATCGGCCACCGACACTGAAAGTTCTGGATCTGCAGAAGACACGGCTTCTTCGATGGAAGCATAGCTCTGCGATTCGACTCGTACCTGGGTAGATATTTTCTTTTTGGCCTTTTTGGGGGCGGTGGAAGGGGCATCGACTAGGGCCGTGGCCACCCCGTAATGAAGTGCGAGCCCACTTGCAAGGAGTCGCTGCGGGATGGCTACTCTTTCAATACGGCATCCGCAGAAGAATGCGATCTCGGAGAGCGTGGCTTCGTTAGTCGGGTCGCCCATTGCCAACGTTAACGTGCGCTCGGCCGACAGTTTAAGCGGAAGCACACGATGTTCGCTTACCACATCAGCATCCAACATTTTGACGGCACTTTGTTGCGGCTTGTCCACCATCTCTGCGTCCGCCACTCTGATCATGAGATGTTCGCTGATGCATTGCGTCAGCTTCGCATCATCAACAGCTCCCGAATGAACTAGTTGCTCAAGGAGCCGCGATCCGTCGGATGCGTTTAACGTAACGATCGCTTCGTGGGTGGTTAACCCGGATTCGATCAATAGCTGTTTTAGATTTTCCAAGACTGGTCTAGTATTGCCATTGTTTCAGAAATAGAGAAACTCACATCGTGACCATTTATCTTGATTACAGCGCATCAGCCCCAATTCCCCCTCTCGTGAGAGAAAAAATAGTCGAATTGTTGCAAAAACCGCACGGAAATCCTTCAAGCGTCCATGGCTTGGGCAGACGATCCCGGACCATTGTAGAATCCGCACGGCAAGAATTGGCCTCAATGATTGGGGCAGAGCCAAGCAAGATCGTGTTTACGAGCGGGGGCACCGAGAGCAACCAGCATGCCCACCAAGAGAATTGCGTGGTGTCTCCCACGGTTCACTCGTCACTACGGTACATCAACCATCCCACGTGGTTGCCTGTAATGCCAAACGGAGCGATTGACTACGATCGTGCGGAAACATTGATTCGTGATCAAAAGCCCCAGTGGCTGGTTGTGGAATTGGTGAATCACGAAACAGGAGTCATCCATGACGTACCTCGGCTTGCCTCATGGACGCATGCGGTGGGAGGTCGGGTTCATTGCGACGCGGTGGCCGCACTAGGAAAAGTCGACATTGATGTTGAAGCACTGGGCGTCGATTCACTCGCGGTAAGTGGTCATAAAATCGGTGCACCTTCTGGCGTTGGCGCCGTATATACTAAGGACTCGCAACTTGCGCCAATCTTCAGTGGCGGAAGCCAAGAACGAGAGCGTCGTCCTGGAACCGAGAATGTCGTTGGCATTGCCGGCTTCGGAGCCGCCGTACAATGGGTTCAAAATCAGGATAACCAGCGGGTTAGCTCACTTTTGGGGCAGTTTGAGGCGCAAATACTCTCGATTTCAGGGGCAGCGATTAACGGAGGTGACACCCCAAGGTGTGGCTTTGTGAGCAACGTTTCTTTTTCCGGATGCGAGGGGCAAGTGATCGCTACCGCGTTAGATCTGCAAAAAGTTTGTTGCAGCACCGGATCCGCTTGCAGCTCAGGGACGAAAAAGCCGTCGCCAGTGCTCTTGGCCATGGGGCGAGAGCGGAAAGAAGCGTTGTCTTCGGTACGATTTAGTTTGGGCTGGGGAACCACAGAAGAAGAGATAAACCACGTGACTTCCATTCTTCCCGAAATTGTAGCGCGTGCTCGGCGATTTGGTTAATCCCACCGATTGAAAGGGGCAGTCCCCCTTGGTACTTTCTCGCCTGAACTAACGGAGAATTAATGATATGCGTGAAGTTGTAATTGTCGGCGCGAAACGAACGCCAATAGGAAGTTTTTTAGGAGCACTGCAAAAGGTAACGGCACCGGATCTTGGTAGCGTTGCGATTTCAGCAGCGCTTAAGGATGCTGGGATTTCTGGCGACGACGTACAAGAAGTCTTCATGGGTTGCGTGTTGCCGGCTGGCGTCGGGCAAGCCCCTGCCAGGCAAGCGGCATTGAAGGCGGGAATCCCCGAGGGGACGCCTTGCACCACCGTCAACAAAGTCTGTGGTTCGGGATTAAAAACGATTCTGTTGGGAGCGCAAGCTATTGCGGTAGGCGAAGTTGATATCGTGGTCGCGGGCGGTATGGAAAACATGTCCCTGACGCCACACCTTCTTGTAAACTCCAGAACCGGGCAAAAGATGGGACCGATAAAAACCATCGATTGTATGGTTCATGACGGGCTTTGGGATCCGTACAATGACCAGCACATGGGCAACTGTGGTGAGCTATGCGCGAAGGAACATAATATTTCTCGAGAGGCACAAGATGAATTTGCGGTCGAAAGTTACCGAAGGGCCGTGGTGGCACAAAAGGAAGGTGTCTTCGCCAGCGAGATTGCTCCGGTTACGGTAAAGGGAAGAAAGGGCGATACGGTAGTGGAGCAGGACGAAGAGCCCGGCCGAGGACGCCCTGAAAAAATCCCCGCGCTCAGGCCCGCCTTCCAAAAAGACGGAACGATTACTGCAGGCAACGCCTCCTCTCTAAACGATGGCGCTGCCGCGGTTGTCTTGATGTCGGCGGAGGAGGCAAAAAAGCGTGGGCTCACACCTCTTGCGACTATTGTTTCCAACGGACAACACGCGCAAGCACCCGAGTGGTTTACGACTGCTCCCGCCAAGGCTATCGAAAAAGCTTGCAGCCGCGCCAAGATCGCTCCCGCCGAAATCGACGTGTGGGAAATTAACGAAGCTTTCGCAGTTGTAAGTATCGCGAACAACAAACTACTTTCACTCGATGCGGCGAAAGTGAACGTCTACGGTGGTGCGGTTGCTCTTGGGCATCCGATTGGAGCTACGGGAACAAGATTGGTTGTCACGCTCTTGAACGCGATGAAGCGTGAACAAAAGACAACGGGAGGGGCCTCCCTGTGCATCGGTGGTGGTGAAGGTCTCGCGATAATCTTGAAAAGGGAGCCATCATGGTAAGTCAAATCGCCGTCATCGGTGGCGGGCAAATGGGACGCGGCATTGCGCAAGTTGCAGCTGCTGCCGGAAACCAAGTCAAACTTTTGGATATGGATCAAGCTGCCGCTGAAGCGGCCTGTCAACGACTCGAGCGTACCCTGGGCCGCCTGGTAGAGAAGGGCAAGCTTGAGAAAGAAACCTGCGATGGCATTCTTTCTCGAGTGACTCCTGAAAGCAACTACAGCAACCTGTCCGATGCTGATTTTGTGATCGAGGCCGCCCCAGAAAAAGAAGAAATCAAACTGAAGATTTTTTCGAGTTTGGCAGAGGTGACGAAGCCAAGCGCTATTTTGGCGTCCAACACTTCTTCAATTTCCATTACAAAGATTGGTGCCATTACTAAGCAACCCCAAAATGTTATCGGGATGCATTTCATGAACCCCGTCCCACTAATGTCTTTGGTAGAAGTGGTACGCGGATTACCAACTTCTGATGATACCTATCAAAAAACCGTCACGCTGGCCGAGTCATTTGGCAAAACGACCATCGCCGCTCGTGACATCCCTGGATTTATCGTTAATCGAGTTTTGATTCCTCTGCTTAATGAAGCTTGCTATGCGCTGTACGAAGGACTTGGTACTGCAGAAGACATCGACAAGGGAGTTAAGTTAGGACTCAATCATCCCATGGGGCCGCTTGCTCTCGCGGACTTGATTGGCTTGGACACGTGCCTTGCAATTGCTAGAGTACTTCACAGCGAGCTTGGCGATGATAAATACAGACCTTGCCCTTTGCTTCGACAACACGTTGCTGCCGGATGGTTAGGACGCAAAACGCAGCGCGGTTTTTACGCGTACAATGAGCTCGGAAAGAGAATCGTAGAATGAAGTACGAGACGATTAAGGTCGCCACCGAAGGGGCCACCAGCATCATTACCATCGACAGACCAGAGGCATTAAATGCAATCTCATCCACGGTAATCCGTGAGCTTGGCAATGCGGTCAGTGAAATTGAACTCGATGACGCAATCCGTACGGTGATCATCACAGGCGCGGGAAAAGCATTCGTCGCCGGTGCTGACATTGCGGAGATGGTTGACTTGGGAGCTGCTGACGCAGAGAGGTTTTCAGCTTATGGCAGCGCGGTAATGGAGCGAATGGAGCGCTCCAGTAAAGTCTACATCGCGGCCGCGAATGGTTTCGCTCTGGGCGGTGGCTGTGAACTTGCGCTGGCCTGTGATTTTATCGTTGCTTCGGCAAAAGCTAAGTTTGGGCAGCCGGAAGCGAAGTTGGGAGTGATACCTGGCTTTGGTGGGACGCAAAGACTCCTCCGTCGAGTGGGAGTGGGGCAAACGAAACGTTTGGTACTCACCGGAATAATCATCCGCGCCGACGAAGCGCTGCAAATGGGGCTCGTTGATGAAGTGGTAGCACCGGAAGAACTTCTTCCTCGGTGTCAGGAACTCGCGGGACTAATTGCGGTCAACGGACCGCTTGCCGTCGATGAAGGCAAAAGCGTCATTAGAAACGGAATGGACTGTGGGCTAGAACAAGCACTAGCTCTCGAACGCAAAGGGTTCGCAACATTGTTTGCAACCGACGATCAACACGAAGGGATGGCGGCGTTCCTTGCCAAACGTCCCGCAAACTTTACGAGCAAATAATATGGATTTTTTACTTACTGAAGAAGATAAGATGGTGCAGCGTACGGCACGTGACTTTGCTCAAAGCCAAGTTGCCCCGATCGCGGCTGACATCGACAAAGAGCACCGCCACCCCAAAGAACTTGTCGCGAAGATGGCGGAGTTGGGGTTCATGGGCATTGCCGTCCCCGATGCCTACGGTGGAGCTGGTCTCAGTAACGTCGGGTACGTACTTGCGATGGAGGAAATCTCTAGTGCTTGTGCCTCTACCGGCGTTATCATGAGTGTAAACAACTCGCTCGTTTGCGATCCGATTTCTAAGTTTGGAACAGAAGAGCAAAAAAAGGGAGTGCTGTCGTCTCTGGCTGCAGGGAAGGAGCTTGGCTGTTTTGCCTTGTCCGAACCGGAAGCAGGATCCGATGCCGCAGCTCAGCGAACCACGGCAGAAAAAAAAGGCGACCGTTGGATTCTCAATGGCGTGAAAAATTGGATCACCAATGGGCCGGTTGCTGATCAATGCGTGATGTTCACCATGAACGATAAAGAAGCAGGTCATAAGGGAATTACGGCATTTGTCCTGCCAATGAAAACCAAAGGCGTGACGTGCGGACCGCCAGACGACAAGTTAGGAATTCGTGGGTCAAAGTCGTGCCAAATATTTCTCGAAAATGTAGAGCTGCCAGAATCTGCGCTACTTGGCGAAGTTGGCGGTGGTTTCAAAGTTGCAATGTCTACGTTGGACGGTGGCCGCATTGGGATTGCAGCGCAAGCGTTGGGGATAGCAAAAGCTGCCTATGAAGCAGCCAGAGACTACTCCGTGACAAGGAAAACGTTTGGCAAGCCCATCATTAAGCACCAAGCCATACAATTTAAGCTTGCAGATATGGCGACTGAGATAGAAGCTGCGAGGCTTTTGACTCTTAAAGCGGCGTGGCTCAAAGATAATAAGAAACCCTATGGCAAGCAGTCTGCAATGGCCAAACTCTACGCTTCTAAAGTTGCCAACGACGTAGCACGAGAAGCGATTCAAGTTTTTGGCGGCAATGGATACGTTACGGAGTATCCTGTAGAGCGTCACTTCCGCGATGCGAAGATCACTGAAATCTACGAAGGCACCAGTGAAATTCAGAGGTTGGTAATTGCCAACTACTTAAAGAAAGAAGCCCAACAATGAGTCGTTTATTGATCGTTCTACTAGTCGTCGGTTGCTCAAAAGCAGAAAAGCCAGTGGTGGCACCGGTAGCTCCGGTGGAACCGGAAGAGCCGCCAGCGGAGGAACCCGTGTCCGCGGATTTTTTCTATGAACTCGCAGCACTGATGGAGCGCAAGCGCTTTGCGGTTGGACATTGCTACGCGGATGGCGTTGCTGCAGGGGAGTTAAAAGGAAACGAGAAAGGTGGCGTGTTGGTAAACTTCACCATTTCGCCGCAAGGCAAAGCAAAGAACGTGTCTGTCGGCGAGTCGGCGCTGTCATCCGCCGCGCTTAAAAAGTGTTTGGTGGAAACGGTATCTTCTTGGGAATATCCGCAACCCTCTCGTGATGTAGAGCACAGCCATCAGTTCAAATATCAGGGGGGGTTATGAGGTTTTCAATTGCTTTAGTAGTGTTGGCGGTAGGGTGCGGAGGTAAATCTAAGACCGAGGCCCCAGAAGCTCCGGACGAATCAGGAGATCGTACTTCCGAGTCTCTTCTTAGCGCTGACTTTAACCCCAGCGACAGGACTCGCGAGAGCGTAGCTCCAGAGTTAGAACAAGGTGGTGACGACCTTCAGGTGGAAGGTGCCAAAGGGCATCTCAGTAACTACGAAGTTCGTAAAGTGGTGAAGCGTCACTGGAAGGGGATGAAACGTTGTTTTCTCAATGAGTCCAGAAATGCTCGCTACATCGGAGGAGCCGTAGAACTTCAGTATTACGTGTCTCCCAAAGGTTCCGTCAAAGAAGTTTACATGACATCAACAGATCTCGGGTCTTGGGGGGTAGAACGATGCATAGTCGAAGAAGCAAAACAAATGAAGTTTCGTGCTCCTGGCGGCACGGGGACCGACTTTACTTTACCTATGGAGTTTCCCGCGTACGAAGGCTCCGTGCCTTGGTCGGCATCGGAGTCGGCAACCGTGTTGAAAAAGAAAGTGAGAGACCTTCGGAAATGCAGGAAGGGGCCCAAAAGAGCCAATGTCACTTTTTACGTAGTCGATGGAGGACTCATTAACCAAGCTGGATTCTCAGCAAGCCAACCAATCCCAGAAGCCTGGGCAAGTTGCATGCAGGAAAAAATGAAGGAATGGACGCTTGACGATCCTAATGGGCAGACGCTCAAGAGTTCGTTTCTCTTCAAGAGGTAAGTATGGACTTTAGTCTTACAGAAGAACAACAAGACATTCAAAAAGCAGCAGCGGATATTGCTTCTCGACTTCTAGCGCCAAAAGCTGAAGAGAGAGACAAGAAAAGCATATTTCCTCTGAAAGAACTTAAGCTCTTAGCGGAAGCCGGCCTAATGGGAATTAGTGTCCCTGAAGCTTTTGGCGGAATCGGCGCCGACTCCGTTTCGTACTTCTTAGCGCTACGTGAAATCGCCAAGGCGGATGCCTCGGTTGCCGTTACGGTCTCTGTAACCAATATGGTGGGGGAGCTTATCGCCGAGTTTGGGTCGGAGGAGCAGAAGAAAGAACACATTCCTAAGCTTCTTGACGGCAGCTACGTTTGCGGGAGTTTTGCGCTATCTGAGCCTGGAGCAGGTTCGGACCCTTCCGCGATGCGTGCCAAAGCAGAAAAAGTTGATGGCGGCTACCGTTTGACGGGAACTAAGCAATGGATTTCTCATGGAGACCACGCTGGAATCATCATTGTATGGGCGCAAACCGACCCAAGCAAAGGGGTTCGAGGCCTCTCCGCATTTTTGGTCCCCAAGGGAGCCACGGGATTATCCGTGGGCAAAGCGGAAGATAAGATGGGACTTCGCGGTTCCACCACCGTGCAACTGGTATTTGATGACGTAATGCTTCCCGCATCTGCACTCCTAGGCAAAGAGGGACAGGGATTTAAGTTAGCGATGATGGCCCTTGATGGCGGTCGCATCGGAATATCCGCTCAAGCGCAAGGGATTGGCCAAGCCGCGTTGGAGGCGGCAGTAAACTACGCTGTCGAGCGAAAGCAGTTTGACGTTGCTATCATTAAACATCAGGCAATAGGAAACATGCTCGCAGATTGCGCGACCTGGCTTGATGCGGCAGAGGTGCTCGCGCTTTCTGCGGCTTACAAAAAGAGCAAAGGTCTGCCGTTTACCAAGGAAGCGAGTATGTCAAAAGTTTTTTCTAGTGAAAAGGCTGTGGCAATCTGCGATGCCGCACTGCAAGTTCACGGTGGGTATGGGTATACCAAAGACTATGAAATCGAAAGACTTTACCGTGACGTGCGAGTTACCAAAATCTATGAGGGAACGAGCGAGATACAACGCATCGTCATCGGCAGGCAACTTGAAAAGGAAGCGACGCAGTGACCCGTTTGATTCCCGTCGCGCTGGTTGGTGCTCTGCTGTCAGGGTGTGCGAGTCAAAAGAAAAATACGCCTGACGCGCCACAAGTAAGCGAGCGAAACGTGGCGGAGGACGGCGAACCGACGCTTCATGACATTCGAATTGCAGCGATAGAGAAGGTCGTCAACGAAACGTCGCAGTACCGCCATGACTGCTGGGAACAAACCGCAGCTAAGACCATTAACTTTTCCGGCACTATCGTACTTCGGTTCGTTTTTGGTCAGCCTGGCGAAATTGCAGCCATCGAGGTTTTGAGTAACAGTACCAAGCAAGACTCTCTGAGCGATTGCCTTGTTGCCAAGTACGAAACACACGAGTGGCCACCAGTTTTCGATGGAGCAACTCCCGTTGAGCTTCCTTTCGCATTTAAAAAAGTCGAAGGGCAGTACGTGGTGCATAGAGACGTGGTTAGTTCAGGGCAGGGGACCATTCGACTTCTTTCTGGTAAAAACACCGGCAACCCCGATGTAGAACTAACGCTGGTCCGCGAGCAAGGTGCGAATTTGTTGCAAACGGACTCCCTCGTGATTCCCATACGAGGGAACGCTTTTTTGGTTCCGGCTAAGTGCAATGCTCCTCATCGCGGCGCCAAAGGTCCTTGCAAAGGCTTACGTAAATTTGCCGCGGCAGTTCTTCCGAACGGTGAAGCGTTCTACACCACCCCAGAGCCCTCCGCGACAGCGCCAGTAATCTTGGTCGCTCGAATCTCGAGTCAGAGTGGAAACGCACCGGCGATTTTCGATCAAAAGCGAACGGTAGATATTGGTGCCGGGACGGCAAAGCGCAACATTCTTATTGATATAGAGAGGCAAAAAGCCCCGGCTTTTGCTGCGATTTTGAGCGGTTCTTCGTTGTTTCGAGTTGCCGAGCATACTCACGACAAAGAAATAGAAATGCTCTACGTGCTCGATGGCGGCGGCAAGCTGACCGTCGCGGGAGAGTCGTACATTCTTAGGGCTGGGCATGCTGTTCAGATACCGGCCGGGGTAAAACACGCTTTTGTGAGTGGTGACAACGGCATCTCTGCGATTCAAATCTACGTACCCGTAAGCTAGGTAGCAAAGGCTACTTGGCAACCTCGTTGGACTACGTTCGAAGGTGGAGATGTGCTGCAAGAACGTCTATTGCCGGCAAAGCGGTGTGCGGGAGTTATTGTTATTAGAAACAAAAGCTGGCCTCTTTACTCCAAATGGCAACGTGACTAGTTCGACGCATGCAAGTGGTGGCCTTACCATCGAGTAGAAGTACCGCTAGACTGGAACAGTGCCTGGAACAGTGAAACCTTCACTTCATCAAAAGGACTGGTAAGTCGCTGAATTTACCTTTAAGCAGGTTGGCACGGCGGTTGCAAAACTGCTTGCTATGAAAGCACTTTGTACCGCTGAGAGTCGTAACTCAGAAAAAATCACGAGTCTCAATAAATCGGCAGGGGGATATTCTGCGATATCGAAAGCTCTTAATCGAGAAGAACAGGAGTCGTCCAAAGTGAGACGTCTGCTGCAGCGATATGGGGAGCTGCTGCAACTTAACGTAGATAACACCGACATCGTGCTTGGAAGTGAGGTGGCACGAATTTCAGGTGATGTTGCTTTTGTAAGAACTCGCGAAATACACTTTGCTCAGTCCTCATTTGATGACCAGTGCGAAAAAGACAGAGGTATATTGGCTCATGAGGTCATTCATGTGGCTCAAAAAGAAAACGTTCAGGGCCAAGTTATGACCAGTGAGGAACTTGAGCTAGAAGCGAACACTCTTGGCGAGAAACTTGCGGCGGGGCGGTCCATGGTAGGGGAAGTGAAAGGCTGTAGCAGTCGTGATTTAAAGCAGAGGTTCAACGGTGATGAGCATATCGCGATGAGCGACAGCGGAGAAAAGCAAGATAATCTAGACTTTACAAGCGAAGAGGAAAGCTGTCGGCACGTGACTCTTGCCCCGGACTTTAAGGTGACGCGTGGGCAAGTAAACGCACTTGTTGACTATTTTACTTTGTCGGATATGCGCCGGTTCGCAAGGCACCCGGAACATCGCGGATTAGGAACTAGGGAAGAAATTGAATACGCGTTGCAAGAAAAGCTTGGCGTCTTCAGGCGGCTTGGAACTTGGTCGGCTGGAATTCCCGAAGCGGTGGAAGAGCGATACCTTAGACTTGCTGGGCAGAATGATGCGCATTTTACCAGCCCTAGGGGGGATGTTTTGGCAGGACAGCTTTGCTCAGGGCGGGTTCCGGAAGATGGAAATCAAAAGGCTTATCGCACGTATCATGCGCAAGCGCTCGGTGAGGCAATCGAAGCGGGGCAACATTTTTACCTTGCTCAGATGTCTTTTTGCTCTGACTACCAAGGTCCTCTTATCCAAGATGCAATGGCATCGGAGGGGGCATCTCATCATTTCTTAACGGATGCTTTTGCATCCGGTCACATTCGCGTGGCTCGGCGGGCTGTCGCTGATTATTGGAACCAAAAGGTTCCACTTTTCGGGATCAACTTTGAAGGGTGGATCGCAGAAAAACTTGCTCCTCACATCAAGGCCCGCCAGAGTGAAATAGGCTGTGAAGTAATAGATTTCATGATGGGAAATAAATTTAAGCTGTCTTCCAGTGGAAGGAAGGCAGTGGAATTTTTGTCGAAGTATACTACGGGTAACAAGCCAATCATTCCGCTACCTAATGGATTCGTAAACAACACAATCGGTGATATGCTTGCATCCATGCTCGCGGGAAAGCCCCTAACTTTTGGCGATTTGGTCGCGGGAGCGCTTCACGACTACGACAATCACTTTGGATTAGCTGCAACGACCGCAGTAGGGATGCGGACGTATTATGGCGATGGGCAAATATCAAATCAGTTTGAAGTGAAAGGTAACCTACGCGACTGGGCAATTAAAGCACTCGTGATTGAACAGCAAAAGCTTGATATCAGCCGTAGCGTAGCGGTCAGCAACCAAGAAGTACGCGAAGCCTACCAAAGCGCAAAAAGTGGAGTTGCCCCGAGTGAAATACTAGAAAAGATGCGAGGCGAGAGGTTTGCTGCTGAGCACTATTGGCCAACGACAGATGTCTTTCTCAACTATCAGTTCAAAACGGTGGAAGAATTGTTTCACGATGAGGTCTTTCGCCATGGAATCGCTGAGTTTATAGAAGAGAAGGCTGCGGATATTGTCGAAGCTGTTCCCGGTGAATACAAAACTGTATTTGAAAAAAGTTGTATTGCGCCGCTCAAGCAAAATCCAATTGAGAGTCTAAGCGAAATTGTTCGTTGGGTCTCAAAGTACGATGTTTCACAACAGTTCGAAAGAAGTGCTGAGGTCATGGGATCGGAAGCCCTGATTCCTCTTGCAGACCGGGAAAGAATGCTCGCGGCAATGGGACGTACTACCAATGTCAAGCCGCATCAGGTTCCAGCCAATGGCCCTGCGGCAAGAATCTAACCTATGGAAAGAAAAAATATGATGCCTAAAAAAACGTTAGAAAAGATTTCGACACTACTCTATCTACTGCCGCTATTCGCGATGGTGATTAACTTAATTTCCTACTTCGGACTCTACAACTTGAACTATAAGGTAATTTACACGTTCTTTTATATTCCGATGGTGGTTTCGCCGCTGCTTATTGCGTTGGTCGTTTTGAAAAAAGCCCCCATAGCCGAGGCGCTTTCTCCTCCGTTGGCCTACGCAGGACTCCTTGCTTCCGTGTTCTACGCGTTCTTTGGTAGCGTAGACCTCTACTTGGGCTTGTTCATGGAGCCTCATTTGCACTTTTCGGATTTGCTAAGATTGGGAGGGTTTGCAAGTGCCGTTGTGGTTTGGAGTACGTTGATTCTGTGTCTGACCAAGTCTCCATTTAGTAACCGGTCTTGGCTCGTAGGTTTCTGCCCCCCCATTTTTATCGGTGTGTTGTTCGTTAGTTTTATGTCAGACGAATCAACAATGGATATGTTCGTTTGGTATGGGATGTTTGAGGGCGCGAGGTGGGGCGCAGGAATCGGAATGTGCTGGCTCGCGAGTCGATTGTTCGTTCGTGCGCATTATCCAGGCACTAATCACTGGGCAAGGCTTTTGGCCGTAGAAGCGTTCAGCTTAAAGGCGAAGTCTCATTCAGATTGAAAGTTGACTCAGATCTTAGAGATTTTTTGCTATTGTGACAGATGTCCGGTTGTAACTGTCTGGAATTGCTGGCATGGTCGGCGCGCTCGTTGGTATTTGCTTGGACATGTTATTATTATAAAGCAATCGCAACGATTCGTTATTAAACAGGTATTGTCGTGTTACTTAGATTATTTTCATTTTTGGTTTTGTTCGTAAGCTGCGGAGTTGAAGTGGGTCAACCACCACTTGAGTTTCAGCTCCGAGATATTGAGTTCACTATTGATTCCTCACGTTGGGGCGCGACGGGGTCGCTTTCTAGTATCACCTGCAGTAAAGATGCCGACTGCGTAGGCATGGAGTCCTTATGCTCAGGCGACTGCAACGCCTTTTGCGCTCAAACCAGCGTTTGTCATGTAAGTGCCGAATTTTCTCTTTGGCAAGAAGTCGTAGCCGCAGCTCAAAATCCAGAGTTAGCTATCTACGAGCCTGAAGTTATCAATATTACCTCGGCAACGGTCACAGCCGTTTCCAACACGCTAAACCCTATGCCTGACGAAATGAGTTTGCTCGTGGCGCCAAGAACCGTGGTTGATTCTCAGGGAGACCAGGCGGTCCCATTTTGGACGCTCCCTGTAGCGCAACTCAGCAGTAGTACGCCACTTGAGTTACTCGACAACGCAACGAACGCCAGTTCGACGGTAGAACTGCAAGAGTTTCTCGCGGATCCCAACGTTCCGTTTAACATTTTGGCTGGAGGACGATTCGCTGTTGAACCTGGCCAGATGTTTCCTACTGGTTCGCTCACCATCTCGGTCAGCCTAGATGCAGTGGCCAGACGCTAGCCAGCCTGACTCATTTTTAGCGTGGCTTCGGTTTTACTCTGAACTTCGTCAAAGGAAATACCTTCCGTCAACTCCGTGACCCAAAGTCCGTCATCTCTGACTTCAAGAACGGCTAGGTCGGTGATGATTTTGTTGACGCACCCGACCCCAGTTAGCGGTAAAGAGCATTGGTTCAAAATCTTGGGCGCTCCTTTTTTTGTTGTGTGATCCATCAGCACGATCACTGATTTTGCTCCGGCGACCAAGTCCATGGCTCCGCCCATTCCTTTGACCATTTTTCCAGGAATCATCCAGTTTGCGATGTCACCTCCTGCGGAGACTTCCATTGCTCCGAGAAAGCAAAGATCTACATGCCCACCACGAATCATGGCGAAAGAGGTCGAGGAGTCAAAAAAAGCGGAGCCCTCAATTGCCGTGACGGTTTGTTTGCCGGCATTTATCAAATCTGCGTCTTCTTGACCCGCTATGGGAAAAGGACCGATACCCAATAAGCCATTTTCGGATTGTAGGACAACTTCGACTCCTTGTGGAATGAAGTTACTCACAAGGGTAGGGATACCGATGCCTAAGTTCACATAGAACCCGTCTTTCAACTCCTGTGCGGCCCGCTTTGCTATTCTTTCTCTGCGATTCATGATGCCTCCCGTGTGGTTCGTTGTTCGATAATTTTCTCGTAGGCAGATGCTTTGAACACTTTATCTACATAGATAGAGGGAGTGTGGATTTGGTCTGGATCCAGCTGTCCGACTTCTACGATTTCTTCTGCTTCTACGATAGTGATTTTGGCAGCTGTTGCCATCAAGGGGTTAAAGTTCCTGGCAGTCTTACGGAACACTAGGTTGCCCCACCGGTCAGCTTTCCAAGCTTTTACAATCGCGTAGTCGCCCCGGAGCGAGTGTTCTAATACACAGTTTTTACCATTGATCGTTCTGGTTTCTTTTCCCTCTGCGACCTTAGTTCCGTATCCTGTGGGGGTGAAGAAAGCAGGAATCCCAGCGCCGCCAGCTCTTATCCGTTCGGCAAGTGTACCTTGCGGGTTAAGCTCCACTTCAAGTTTTCCCGAAAGAAATAGCTCTTCGAAAACCTTGTTTTCACCAACGTAGGAAGAAATCATTTTCTTTACCTGTCCATTGGCGAGCAGGATACCCAGTCCATCTTTGGTGGTCCCGCAATTGTTAGATACAATCGTCAGATTAGAAACCCCACGGTTGGCCAACTCTTGAATACAATCCATTGGATTGCCGCACAAACCAAACCCCCCAGAGAGGATCGTCGCGCCGTCAGCAATCCCCTCTAGTGCAGCCTTTGCTCCCGATGTCACTTTGTCCATGAAGCGACCTTATCGGCTGATAATAGACCATACAAGCGGTTGCGGGCTCAAACTATTGATGCACGCGCTTCCACACCGCCACCAGTCTAATCATGATGACAATGGAGATAGAAAGGATGGTCACGGCCTCTGTGGGAAGTGCTGTTTCATTCAGGGCGATGTAGCCAATGCATCCGGCCATGCACGCCGTGGCATAAATTTCTTTGCGAAAGATTAGTGGTACTTCGTTACACAATACGTCTCGCAATACTCCTCCGAATACCGCGGACACGGTTCCCATCATTACTCCTACGCCCGCAGACAAACCCATTTCCAAAGTGGTTTGCAGTCCGCCGATAGCAAACAGGCCGATTCCCGCGGTGTCGAATAGAAACATCGTCTTTGCCATTCTCTCTATCCACGGTCGAAACAAGTAGCCGCATACAATGCCGACTGCAATGGCGACTAGGTAGTTGGTATCCAGCATCCAACGTACTGGCGTGTTACCCACCAACACGTCTCGCAACGTACCGCCGCCAATAGCGGTCACGAATCCGATTACCGGGGCGCCAAAGATATCGAACTTCTTATTAGTGCCTGCCAAGGTGCCACTAACGGCGAAGGCAAACGTACCCAACAAATCAAGAGAGTAGACGAAGTCCACGGCCGCACTATAGACGTATTTGCACCTACTGGAAAGCAATCTGTCTATTCTGCCGCTGTCATGGTAGGACGTGGCATGCAGGTCAAGCTTACCGACTTTTCTCCCGATGGCCGTGCGGTAGGGCGCACCAGCGACGGCAAGGTGGTTTTCGTTCCAGGAGGTATTCCAGGTGAGGTGGTTCACATCACACCGGTAAAGCAAAAAAAATCATGGATGAGCGCCAAAATTGACGCCATTCATGAGCCTTCCAGTAGTAGAATTTCGCCCATTTGCAACCCTGAATGCGGGGGATGTTCTTGGCAACACATTGACTACGATTACCAGTTGGTAAGCAAAGTCGGCTTACTTCTTCATTCCCTCCGCGAGTTAAATCCACCGGTGATTTCTGTGAGTCGCGCAGCCGAAGCAGCGGTTGCCTGGCGACGGCGCGTAAGATGGCACGTTTTCGGTGGCCGCGTTGGTAATCGCAAAGGGCGCAGTCACGAAATTGAAGGGGGCGTTTGCGTTCAAACAGAGCCGCCACTGCAAAAACTTCAAGCGGAACTTACGCGACTCGTCGCGAGTCGAGGCACAATCAAAATGGACGTTTCCGCAGTTCGAGGTGCTGAGGGAATTCATGTGGTGATTGAAGGAAAAATTAGCAACCGTTTGCTGCGAGATATTTCGCGAATTCAAGGGGTAGCCGGCGTTCAACACGGAGAGAAAGTTCTAGGTGCCAAGTCGGTAACGATAGACGACGACTGTCAAATTTCAGCCTCCAACTTCGCGCAAGCTTCCACTGCGGGTAATAGAAAAATCCGCGAGCAAGTCACCCTAGCGGCATCAAGGTTGGCGGGAGAAGAGATGCTAGAGTTGTTTTGCGGAAATGGGAACCTCACCAGAGACCTTGCCGCTCACGCCGAATCCGTGATTGCCGTAGACACCAGTCCCGGCAGGCATCCAGGGGATTGGAAAGTAGTGACTGCTGATGCTGCAGCGTACGTTGAGTCTCACAAAATTCCGAAGGTCGTAGTACTTGATCCTCCGAGGATTGGTGCCAAAGAAGTTTGTTCGACGCTGGCCGATAAACCATGGGAACGCATTCTCTATGTGTCTTGCGATCCTATGACGCTCGCTCGAGACATTACGTTGCTTGGCGCGGAAATCGAGTACCTCTCTTTAATCGACACAATGCCGAACACACCCCACTTTGAAAGTGTTGCATTACTCCGTCGCAGGACGTAACGAATCTGTAAGCCTCATCGCTGCTGCTTTGTTTTTGCTCCGAGCAACGATTGCGATGGACAGCGTTCGGAAGACTAAGGTTCTTATGCTTACAAAATTATCATCGCTCTTCAACGCGAGGTCGAAGACGAGGACATCTCCGATCTTTGTTTTGGATTTGCTGACTTCTTTCGTTGCGGGGAATCCCCTCAGATAGGAGGCTTCGAGTTTGTCGAAGAACGTGTTTTTCTTCCGTCGCCTTGCTCCGATGTTTGGGTAGTTGAAGCGAACTATGGCTGCTGTTACGCCATCGCCCATCCCTCGATACAATCTCTGAACTGGCTGAGTTCGGTCCTTCGCGGGAAGTTCTTTGGTGTCCAGGGGAATGCTGAACAGGTGGTCTTTTTGCGAGTCTGCACTGGTAAACTCGGGAGTGGCAATCAGCACTAGGAAGAATACTGCAATCGTTTTCTGAAAAAGCACCATTGGCACTACATTACACGTTGGCCCATGCTTGGTCACGTTATGGTTCACTGACAACTCCATCCTTGGCTCGGCAGTAGTAGTTAGCTGGATGACAAAGGCATACATCGCTGCCAAATAACCACACGAACGATAATTGAAAACCGCTCTGCGGACCGGATACGATTGCGCATGATTTGGAAATGCATTGCTCTTTTGTCGATCTGCTTCGTTGCTCACTCGGAGGAGTTTGTTAGAACCAAAAGTGCTCAGTATCAAAAGTCGCCTGCGCGCAGCGCAATCAGTCGTGTTGAAAGTGCTGTGAGTTCGATGTCTCGGGCGTATAAGAGTTACGACCAGGGGAGGGCAAAGAACTACGTTCGCAACTTCGATAAGCAGTATGCCAACTACCAACGTTATATCGAAAAGCTGAAGACGCAAGATCCGGGCTGGGATGTTAGCAATTACCAAAGACTCGTCGAAATTTATTCTTTGCGAAGGAATGACGCTGCGAAAGCTCAGTACCAAGCAGATGCGGCCAAGTTGCGAACTGCGCTTGCCAAAAAAAGTGTCAAACCATCGCCGGGGGTTGGAAAGTCGGCTTTGCCAACGGTTTCTATTTGCGACTCCATTGCGGTCAAAGATCGGAAACGTAAGGACTATAGTGAAAGTATCTATAATTTTGCGACTGCTATTATGAGCTCTCCGTGGCTCCTGAGACTTTACTGCGTGGCCCCGACGGACAAGTTCGTTCAACAAGCCGCTCTCATTTACATCCAGAAAAGAATGAATGCTTCAGGAGAGAGTTCTGAACTTGCGTGGTTGCAAGAACGTTTGAAGACAGATGGAGAAAAAGCCTGTTCCAGTAGCGCTGGAGTTCCCTTAAGTGTTCGCGCAGCGGCATGTTTTTCCTTCGGAAAGAACTTCGAACTTGGCGCTTGGCTTTGGGATGGCACTCCGCGTTTGCGCAGTCCCATTCGAAAGCTAGCTGTCGCATCTCAAATGCTTGGCAACAGAACCGCCAGTCCTTCGACGTATGCGGTCACCAGATACCTTTTTGCGGAACAGGCTATGAAGGGGCTGACATGGAAAAGTGTCGCAAACCAACTTGAAAAGAAGTGGGGGATAACGCCACTTTCGACGGACAGAAAGAAGGAAGCACTGTACGTAAGCATACTGGCAGAGTTTGAACTGATAAACCGGAACTTAGAGTTATGGAGCCGCGCCAGTCGCCAATGGGGATTCACTACGAAACTGAGAGCGATAGGCAAACGGGCGCGAGAGGAGTGGACTAAAAGCAGCAAAGCCCCTGTCTTTAAAACTCTTTTTGCGTACGAAGCAGCGTATTTTGGAAAGCAAGATCGTGAGCTCGCCGGATGTCAGAAGGTTCTTGATCGGGCATGGCAACAGTACCTCGGCGGTAAGAACCCAAAGAATGCCTCGCAGTTGGATGCCGCAATCAGTCATCCTTTGGGAGCAAGACTGCTTATGAATCGAGCGTTTTGCGCTACCGCAAATGGTCAACGGGAGCTGGCGAAAGGCTACATTGCGATCCTCAACCGTTCCGCAAACTACAGTCACTTCTCCCCTAACTACTACGCGTCCCAGCGCATGCTTGAAGCGGCCGCTAAGGGAGACATTAATATCTCTGGGCAAGGAATGTCGCGTGATACTACTAAAGTGAACTTGTCTACTCCCTATTCATCACTCGAAGCCAAAGATTTGTTTGGATTCGCGGTGGACTCCAACTACACCTCTATGGTGAAACAACCAGGTATTGGTAGTAAGAAGAAAGCTGGAGACGAAGTAACGCTAAAATTTCCTACAAAGCGGTACCAAATTTTTGTGCCATACGATTGCAAAGAAACGAGAAGAATCAGTCGTATTCGTCCCGACGGAACCATCGAGTACCGCAGAAACTGCAAGTCGCGGAAAGAGTGGGCCAAGAGGAAGTTCCCCCCAGCAAAAGTATTGGGCAGTGGCAACTGCTCACTAAAGAAGGGAGAACAACCTATCACCGGGCCTACTCGTCTTGGGGCTTCTCTACTCTATGGCGTGGTTCGAAAAAACAGGACCACTTGTGTTGCAGGAGCAAAAGTAAACATAGCGGAAGATATTTTTCCTAATGCTTATGCTCCATAAGGAACGTTAATGCCTACATTGACCGGTTTGGGCGAGATCGGTTACTGTTTTAGTGTGAAGATTTCAGCTTTTGCAGTCACCCTATTTTTGATGTTTGTGCTTGTCGGATGCAAAGGAGACGCGGCTTCTGAGAAGACCGATGAAATTGCAGAGATATGTCAGCGAACCACGGAAAGAATGAAATCTGGCAAGAGCACGGACATCATGTTGGACTCCCAGACCGCGCTGAAGTCGTGCAGCGTTTCTTGCGACAAAGGCTCAAAAGCATCGTGCGCCAACTTGCAAACTCATATTGACATCCTCTGCAAGACCGATAAGTCCATGTGTACGAAGTTGTGCGCCGCGGTGAAGTCTCCGAGCCTAAAGAAGGCTACCTGCGCTGTTAAGTAATTAGTTTTTAGTCGAATCCCAAAGGGCCAATGCCAGTTCGGCTTGGTCGCTCGCTTCTTCGAACCAATTGCGCGGCAGAAGGGACTGTCCTTTTTCGGTCTCTATTACCAACACGGGTTTGCTCATAAAACGGGGCGCATGCTTTTCAAGCAGAAACACGTGCTTGATATCCTTTAGGGGAATCTCTTGTTTGCGTTCCGAGAATCGGCCCGTGGGAAGCGTAAGGGTCTGGTTCTCTACCGTAAAGTCGCTTGGGTTGGCAGCACGTTCTTTCCATGCCTTAAAGCCGCAATAGACTCCGTAGACGACCATGAAGCCACCAATCCATTTGCCGACGATAGCAAACCGGAACACCATGAAGACGCCCATAGCGAGACCTGCGGTAGCCCATTTACTCCATCCATTAAATTTCCGCGCGAATGGCCAGGTGTTAGTTTTGCTCACGCTACGTTGTAGCGTGGTTTCTGTGCCTCATCAACCTTAGTAAGGAGATTGCCTCTACCCCTCGCATAATCTGTCGTGTAGGCTCGGCCTGTGACCTTATCGCCAGTGCATGTGCTTTTTAGTAGCGACCCGCTTTTGATGAAGCGTCGGGTAGACGAAATTCGTACCCTGGTAGGTCCAGATCCGATGGGGTTTAATCAAACGGAGTTGAGTGCCAAAGGGGCTAGTGCCGACGTCATCACATCGCAGGCTACGACACTACCCATGATGGCGCCTTACCGCTTGATCGTAGTTCGAGGACTGTCCGATCTCCCTGCGGCAGAACTTGTAAAACTGTTGCCATACATCGAGGATCCCAACCCCACTACGGTGCTGGTGTTGTGCACGTTCAAGTTGGACAAAAGAATCAAGTTTTTCCAACGGGTAAAAAAGTTAGGGTATCTAGAAGAGTGTGGAGCTCCGAAGAATATTCGCAGCTTCCTGCAAAGCGAGGCAAAGAGAATTGGCGCGACCCTCACGGATGATGGCTTGAGACGGCTTACCTCACTCATTGGAGATGATGTGTCCAGACTAGTCGGGTCGTTAGAACAATTAGATCTTTACGCAGATGGGCCGATTACCGCGGACCATGTCGATGAACTTATCGCCTCTACTAAAGAGCAATCAGTGTTCGCGCTCACCGATGCGATCACTCGTGGGGCGCGGCGCGATGCGCAGCTTCTGGTTCGACAACTTACAGACCAAAAACAAAGTGCTATTGGAGCCATTGCCTTGCTAGGTCGATACGTTTCGCAGTTAGGCCTAATTGCGGAAGGGAAGCGAAGAGGACTCGACTCTGGAAAGATCGCTTCCGCTGCAGGATGCCCTCCATTTGTAGTCAACAAGCTCACGACGGCGGCAATGCGCACCAGCCCGGCGGCAATCGCATTCTGCTTAAGTCTGCTGTCCAAGGCTGACATCAGTTTGAAAGGCGGCGGCGGACATAGCAAAACCCTCGGCCGTGCATTGACGGAGAGGGCGATATTGGCCGAAACGGTCGACCATCTTATTGCCAGGTTAAGTTAGTTCTTATTTTTTAGAATCATCAAGCGCGAGATGTACCGCGACCCGGTATTACGTTTGATCGTACCCTTGCTCACAGCACGGTCAATTTTTGAAATTGCTGCGGTCACAAGTTTGTCGGTATCGGATGACTTCTCAGAGATTGCGGTGCGCGCTTTCTTTAGTGCGGTTCGCATGGACCCTAGTGCAGCTCGATTTTTCAAGCGGCGGGTTTCTCGTTGACGGTCTCGTTTTTCTGCTGATTTGCTGTTTGCCATGGTTTATTCCCAAAAGAAGAAGCATTTACTACCGCGGAGAGGGGAAGGTGTCAAGCCAGGGACTTAGCGCGTTCCCATAATGCGTCCATCTCTTGCAGCGAAGCGGTTTGAGGGGCTTTTCCTTGCGCTTTCAGCTCCTTTTCGACGTACTGAAATCTCGCCCGGAACTTGCTACAGGTCCCGCGCAGCGCCATTTCCGCATCCGTGTCGAGTTTGCGAGCCAGGTTCACTGTCGCGAACAGCATATCTCCCAGCTCTTCTTGTGCTTGCGCAATGCTCCCGCTCTCTACCGCCTCGCGGATCTCATCCAACTCTTCCTGCATTTTGTCTAAGGAGCCAGCGATATTTGGCCAATCAAACCCGACCTTGGCGGCTTTCTTGGAAATTTTTTGTGCGTACATGAGCGCGGGCAGAGCCCGCGTTACATCGGAAAGCAGTGAGTTCGCTTTCTTACGGTTTTCTTCAAGCTTAATGGCTTCCCAGTTGGTCAGTACTTCTTCTGAAGTCTCCGCAGTCGCGTCACCAAAGACATGCGGGTGGCGACGAACCATTTTGTCGCAAATGGCGGAAACGACATCTTGCATGGTGAACTTTCCCTCCTTCTCGCGCAGGGCTGCTTGAAATACAATCTGCAGTAGCAAGTCACCTAGCTCATCGCAGTGGTCTTCAGGGGTACCATTTTCTATCGCGTCCACCACTTCTGATGCCTCTTCGATAACGTATTTTCTTAGGGTCGATAGCGTCTGCTCTCGGTCCCAAGGACACCCATCCTCAGCAAGTAGTTTAACCATAATCTCAGCCAGTGGAGTAACGTCTGCCATGCCACACTCTAACTGAGTTCACGGATTGACCGGGAGCCTAGGCCATGAAAAAGTACATTATGTACACTCTGCACTACGCTCCCAAGACTCGTTCCTTTACAGCTCTATGGCTTTTGGAAGAGTTGGGCGTTCAGTACCAACTCAATGCACTCGACTTACAAGCCGGGGATTTGCGAACCGGTGCCCATCTCGCGGTCAACCCCATGGGGAAAGTACCAGCCTTATCGTTTCCCGGGGGCGCGTTAGCGGAAACTGGTGCTATTTCTGTTTTCCTTGCGGATCGTCATCCTGAGGCAAAACTCGCGCCAGCGTTGGACTCGCCGCGGAGAGGTACATTCTTGCAATGGTGTTTCTTTGGGGGCTCAGTCATTGAGCCCAGTCTAGGAGAAAAGTTCTTCAAGTGGAACGTACCGGATACATCGGTCGCGTGGGGCTCTTTCGAGCGGATGCTCAAAGCATTTCACGCGGGTCTCGCCGGTAACGATTGGCTGGTAGGTAATGAATTCTCAGTAGCGGACGTGGTTGTTGGCGCCGGACTTCGTTTTGGTGTTTTGTTTGGAGCGATCGACGACCCGATTGTGAAAAGCTATGTAGACCGACTCAGTGGTCGACCCGCTTTTCTACAGGCGGATAAGATCGAGCAGTCTTATTACTAGTCGTTGTCAACGGGGCGATACGGTTGCATAAAGGCCGCGAGACTCGAAGGATTTCTGGTTTGTAAGATCACGGTCCCTGTTCCTTGAAAGTCGGTGACCAAACCTTCTCCACTGAAGAACAAGCCTTTGAAGCCTGCAAATTTTCTCACTTTGTATTGCAGCCCCTCGGTAAAACCGACGACATGCTCGTTATCACAAGTAAAGGTTTCGTTTTCTACCGTTACTTCGCGGAGTGCGCCATAGCCGCTGTAAAATAGTGTTCCAGGTCCAGAGAGCTTAAGTAAGAAAAGTCCCGCGCCACCAAAGAATCCCTTGGCGCCACCCCATTTCGTATCGATGGTCACGCCACCAGAGTGAGCAACGTAGGAGCCTCTCTGTAAGAACCAGGTTTCGCCTTCAGCAAGCGCAACTTCTTTCATGTCACCTTCTACTGCCGGGGCCAAGATGATGTGTTGTCCCGCGGCCGTAGCGGTGAATGTGTTTTGGAACATACTTTCTCCACCCAAAACTTTGCGTTTGAGGGAGGCACCAACACCACCGCGCATGTTGGTTTTCATTTCAATTCCAGTGTCCCGACTCACCATGGCGCCGGACTCTGAGATGACCGACTCACCGGCTTGCTCAAATGTCAGACGCAGGAAAGAAAAGTCAGGAGAATCTATAATTTCAGTTTTCATGTTTGTCCTTATCGCGGGGGCAACTTTGGCCCGATAAAATTACCGTAGTCACTAGGGTTTCTGGATTGCATGTAGACCCTGCCGGTTCCAGTGAGTTCGAGTACGAACCCTTCTCCTGATAGAAAGGAGCTAATCCATCCGCGGGATGCCTTCCTTACGGTGTAAGACAGCCCGCTGGTGAACGCGACCATGTGACCCGTGTCGAGGACGAGCTTTTCATTATTAAGATCTCGGTAGGTGATGGCACCAAAGGCGTTGATGATTACAGGACCATGTCCAAACGCACGGAGGAAGAATAGACTTTCTCCAGAAAATATCTTTTTAAACCCCTGCCATTTGGTGTCAAGCTGTACGGTGTCTGGTGCGGCAACATAACTTGAACCTTGAATCATTAACTCATGGTCGGCGGTAAGATTATGGATCTCCATATCGCCACAAAGCTTAGGTGCTAACGTTACTTGCCCCGCACTCGCTTCGGTGTAGAACGTGTTAGTGAAAAAGGTTTCGCCGGAAAGTACGGTCCGCTTTAAGCGTTTGAAGATGCCCTTTTTTTCATTTTTCTGTCCCCCCGTTTGCGCTTGGATGCCACCTTTCATGGAGACCATCGCGCCGGCTTCCGCGCGGATTTGTTCGCCAGGCTGAAGATCTACGACAGCAAGTGTATGAGCTGGTTTGTATGCTAGTTCGATATTCATAAATTGTTCCTTTAAACGAGAGGGGTAAGCCAACTAACCAACGCATCGACATTACGAGACTGAATCCACAGGGTTCCTTTTCCCTTGAACTCGAACACAAGTCCTTCTCCAGAAAACATAAGACCTTTCATCCCGCCACCGGGCTTTCCGATTTTGAAGTCGAGGGTGTCTTCGAAAGCGACGACATGACCCGTGTCAACGATGTAAGAACCATCGATTTGGATTGGTTCGATACCTCCGTAAGCATTGATGAATAAGTCTCCTTTCCCATAGCACTGGAAAAGAGTAGCTCCTTCTCTACCTATCAAGGTTCTAAATCCTCCCCAACGCATTTTCGTTTGTACTGAGGGTTCACTCGCAAGGTACGAACCAGACTGCACGTAGTAGGACTTTCCTTCTGTAATCGAGAGTTTTTTTATGTGACCTACCATCTTGGGAGCAAGTGCTACTTCTCCTCCGCTTGGGCTGGAGAACTCATTGATAAACATGGTTTCGCCCCCAATAAATTTGCGAATGATCGCAGAAAAGAAACTGATGATTTTTGCCAGGAAACCGCCTTTTCTCGGCGCATTAAGGCGCGTCGACATTTCAACTCCAGGCGAGTGAAAAACCATAGCTCCCGCTTCCGCATCAACTTTTTGCCCTGGTCTAAGAAGTACTCTGACCCAGGCGAACGACGGGCCGTGTTCAATGTATTCTTCTAGTGCGTCGGGGGATTGCCGGTACGGCGCTGCCTCGACAGGTTGTAGATTTGTTGCTTGGTTTTCCATATCTCTCCTGGTGAGAATCGTAACAGTAAAAAAAATGCGTCACCACGGTACCTGCGGAGTATTTACATGAAAGCCGCACTGTCATACGATTTCCGGGATGACACAAAACTACACGCCACCACCTCCCGCTCCTGAGGGAGGATTTAAAATGGGGAAACGAAGAATTTTTTGGGAGGTAGCGTTAGCCATCGCTTTGTTGATCGGCATCGTTTTTTTTGTTGTCGCATCTTCTTCGTGGATGGCCGGTTTGGCACTCAATGCGATTCCGACCTCCGTCGATAAGTCGATAGGCGAAGTCGCTTGGAAACAAGTGACCGTAAGTTCAAGTCGCTGCGACAATCCCGAGCTCAATGATTTTGTAGATGGTATTCTTAAAACGCTGTTAGCTCACGTAGATACGGATCACGACTTCGAATTTGTGATCTTAGACGATCCTTCTATTAACGCGTTTGCTCTGCCAGGCGGTTTTGTCGCGGTAAATCGAGGACTCCTAGAGAAGGCAACCTCTACTGAAGAGGTTGCTGGTGTATTGGCCCATGAGATTAGTCACGTAACCTTTCGCCATGGGGTCGAAGGACTCCTTCGCTCTAGCGGGCGCCGGGTAATCGTCGGGTTGGTGTTTGGATTTAGTGACGTCTCTGTCCTTCTGAGTCACGCCGCCTCGCTGCGAGAGTTGTCGTATCAGCGAGGACAGGAGTCGGAGGCCGACGAAGCTGCCCATCGCATTTTGAAGTCTGCGGGGCTTTCGCCGCTGGGGATGTCGAGGTTCTTTCTGCGTCTCCAGGAGGAAGGGGTGTCGATTCCTCTTTTACTGTCCACCCATCCGGATAGCGGTGAGCGTTCAGCTTCCGCGCTTAAAGCTGCAGAAGGGTTTACGCCTAGCGCCAACGTGCCGTATCCCGATACCATTTCTTGCAACTAACACTAGCTTTCAATTCACCTGGAATTTTAAGTAGCCTTTTGTTACTACGAGCAGATGGACCATCGTCAGACCATTACATTTGAGAACGAAGCCGCGCTTCGCTATTTGTGTGGGAACCATGGCAAACGTCTGAAACACTTTGAAAGACTTTGCGCTACTTCCGTCCATCAGAAAGGCAACGAGTTGACGGTGGTTGCGGACAGTAAGGAATCGCTCGGGTTTACAGTCTCGGCGCTTCACAAAATTTACGACCTGACGATCAAAAAGGGGGGGCTGGGGACTGATGATGTGGTTCGCGGTCTTAAAGTTTTGAAGAAAGATCCGACCGCGAGTCTTCCTGACATTTTCATGGACGTGGTGTTTCAGCCCAAGGCCGGGCGAGCTATCGCCCCCAAGTCACTTGCTCAAAAAGAATACGTAGATACCGTTCGAAAAAAGGATGTGGTTTTCGCCATTGGCCCCGCGGGAACCGGAAAAACCTACCTAGGGATGGCGCTTGCGGTTGATGCCTTAATTGATAAACGAGTGAAACGCATCGTGCTCGCAAGACCTGCCGTTGAAGCCGGAGAGCGATTGGGATTTTTGCCTGGAGATTTGGTTGAAAAAGTGAATCCGTATTTACGCCCCTTGTACGATGCCCTTCACGATATGCTCGACTACCAGCGGGTGAAGCGGTTGATGGAGCAAGATGTTATTGAAGTAGCGCCTCTGGCATTCATGAGGGGGCGCACCTTAAACGACAGCTTCGTCATTCTTGACGAGGCGCAAAATACGACTAGTGAACAAATGAAAATGCTGCTTACTCGTTTGGGGTTCGGTTCGAAGGCCGTGATCACCGGAGACGTAACGCAAAGCGATCTGCCGGGAAGGCAGACCTCTGGGCTTAGTGATGCTATGCGCATACTTCCAAAGGTGAAAGGAATCGGGTTTTGTTACTTTGATCATCAAGACGTCGTTCGCCATCCGTTGGTTCAAGACATTGTTCGCGCTTACGAAGGAGCCGCCAAAGGTGCCGATTGAGTTTTCAGTCGAGGAGGCTGTTCGGTCTTTAGTAAAACCACGGCTTGAAGAGGGACTAACGCAGCATCTTGCACGCATGTGCGAGGCGATTGCCGTGGAGGAAGGGCGGGCGGAGGTACGAGCCGAATTTTCGTTGGTCAGCGATGCATCCATTGCTGAAATAAATGAGTCTTACCGGAAGATCGAAGGACCCACCGACGTGTTGGCATTTGCCACAAGGGAGACGCCAATGGCTGAAATTATGCCAGAGCAGCTGGGGGAAGTGATCATTAGTGTGGAGACGGCGGTACGGCAATGCAATGGCGACCTAGACGCTGAGCTTCTGACTCTTGCCACCCATGGTCTTTGTCATCTATTGGGTTACGACCACGCTACAGCAGCAGAAAAAGAAGAAATGGACCAAAGAATGGCTTCTTTGGTCGCTGAGGCAATGCGGAATGGGCCTGTTTCTGCCGCATAACCTACTGGGAAAATGGCAGGACTTCGCGTAGCCTAAGCCAGCGATGCCTTCGTATCCCAAATTTGTAACAGTCCATGAAGTGGGGCCCAGAGATGGTCTGCAAAATGAGGCTCGGGCAGTGCCGACAAGTGACAAGGTCCGATTTATCGATGCGTTGTCAGCGACAGGGCTTTCGCGGGTTGAAATTACAAGCTTTGTAAGTCCCAAATGGATCCCACAACTTTCAGACAGTAGCGAAGTGTCTACTTCTATTTCTCGCGCCGCAGGCGTCCATTATTCTGCGCTGGTACCAAACATGCGGGGGCTGGACAACGCCATCAAGGCTGAACTCAAAGAAGTGGCTGTGTTTTTGTCGTCTTCTGAGACTCACAACAAGAAAAACACCAACAAGACAATCGATGAGTCGGTCGCCGCCTTCACCGAAGTAATTGCAAAAGCCTTGGGGGCGGGGATGCGCGTGCGTGGCTACATTTCGACAGTGTTCGGTTGTCCGTACGAAGGGGATGTGGATCCCGCAGTGGTGGTTCGGCTGTCAGAGACACTGCTTTCCCTTGGCTGCTACGAAGTGGCTCTTGGAGATACCGTGGGGGTAGCAAATCCTAAACAAGTGGTTGACGTACTGGGCGAAGTCTTGGATACGGTCGCCATTGAAAAAGTGGCGGTTCACATGCACGATACCCAAGGAACTGCGCTTGCAAACGTTCTTGCGGCGATGAGCCTTGGCATTCACATCGTTGATGCCTCGGTTGGCGGACTTGGTGGATGCCCCTACGCACCAGGAGCATCGGGAAATCTTGCCACCGAAGACCTTGTGGCGATGCTTGCCGGTATGGGGATTGAAACGGGAATCGACCTCGACAAACTGGTCGACTGTTCGGTGATGGCCTCGACGTTTATTGGCAGGGAGTTGCCCTCCAAATACATGAAGGCACACGTTGGGAAAAAGCAACGAGCGCACCGTATGTCGTGACAAACAGCGAATCATTCGTTAGCTTTTGCTTCTATGAAACTCGAATTCTTTACCCTTGAAATTTCTGGTGGTGTGGCGTCTGTCGTAATCAATCGACCTAAGTCGCGAAACGCGCTGTCCAAAGCGACCAACGAGGAGTTGATAAGGCTGGCAGAGCACCTTGCAAGTCAAAATGACGTTCGAGTATGTACGATTCGCGGTGCCGAAGATAAAGCATTTTGCACAGGTGCTGACTTGAAAGAGCGCAAAGGTGTCTCTGCTGAAGAAACGGGAGTGTACCTAGACGCTATTTCTGGTGCCGTAAATGCTTGGGGGGCAATCCCACAACCGACCATCGCCATTATGAACGGTCACGCTTTTGGTGGTGGCTTGGAACTGGCGCTGGCTTGCGATTTTCGTATTGCGGTTTTGGGCGCGCAGATGGGACTCACCGAAGTACGTTTGGGAATTATGCCAGGGGCGGGCGGCAGCCAAAGACTGCCGAGACTAATTGGACTTGCCAGAGCCAAGGAATTGATTCTTTGCGGCGCTCGTATCGACGCGAGTAGAGCAGAAGCCATCGGTCTTTTGAATAAAGCGGTGCCGCGTGAGGATTTAATTGAAGAATCTCAGGCGTTGGTCGCCAAACTTTTAGCTGGCGCGCCACTTTCCTTGCGCCACTCCAAAAAAGCCATGGAAGACGGTTTTGGAATGCCACTTGCGGATGCTCTGAAGCTTGAAAGAAAGCATTATGACATTACGCTTTTTACGGAAGACAGAAACGAAGGGCTCTTGGCTTTCGCCGAAAAGCGGCCGCCGAACTTTAAGGGTCAGTAGCACTCATCAGTGTCTTGCAACGACTCTTTGCCCATCAAACACTCGTACAACTCGAAAGTTACTTTACTTTCGCAATGCGGTAAGAATATCTCAGCGTGTTGCTTTCTTGAAATTTCCATGTCCTCTGTAGAAACGGCTTCCTTGACACTCTTGGTTTCTCGTTCCTTCCAGCCCAACTTGTGAAAGTGCTCGGCAAGCAAGTGGCAGTCTACTGGCTTTTGCTTTTCAGTGGGCGGCTTAGTCGCCGCGGGACGCTCTTCCACGGGAGTTGAAAGTTGTTTGGGCGATGTACTGCATGCAACAGAGAGCAGAAGAATTACGAAAGGACGCACACTTAAAAGTTAGTACTTGCGACTGGGGAGTGCAAGAAATACCTTAGCTCCCGTGTGCATACCGCGGCAATGTGGCATGCTGCGTCGGTGCAAGATTGGTTCGCGATAGGAATGGGGATCGTTCAAGGATTAACGGAGTTTATCCCGGTATCTTCCACCGCCCACTTGCGAGTCTTTCCAGAACTAGTAAACCAACCAGATCCTGGCGTTGCATTTAGTGCGGTCATTCAACTGGGAACCTTGGCGGCTGTCATCGCATTCTACAGGCGAGAGCTGTTTATCGAAATGCCTAAAGGATTACTTGGTAAAGGGAGCGCGACTGACGCCAGACTGCCGTGGATGATAGCGGTGGCTACCTTGCCCATCGTCGTGTTGGGGCTGAGTCTCAAGGACTACATTTCAACTGATTTTCGTGCACTACAAGTGGTGGCTTCCACCTTAATTATTTTCGGAATCGTAATGTGGTGGGCGGACTGCAAAGCGGCAGCCACTCGGGTGTTTGAGGCCATCACATATCGTGATGCCATGCTCATTGGACTTGCTCAGTCTTTGGCGCTGGTACCTGGAGTTTCTCGGAGTGGCTCTACCATTGTCTGCGCACTACTTCTTGGGATCTCTCGGCCCGCGGCGGCAAAATTTTCTTTTCTTTTGAGCATCCCAGCGATCGGCGGTGCCGGGATCTTCGAACTTCTTGAGGTCTGGCCTGAGCTAGATTCTAGTCAAGTTCGAGGACTGGTGCTGGGAACTATTTCGGCCTTTATAAGCGGATATCTCGCAATCGGATGGCTAATTCGCTTCCTCAACAACAATCGCCTCGTACCATTTGCGGGCTATAGGATTGTCTTGGGTGCTGCTTTATTCATTTTTATTGCGTTGGGATACGTTCAAGCGTGACCTGTTTATCTTTTACTGGCGCTAACGTAACTTTTTCGCGTCGCAAATAGCCTAAAAGCTAGATTCTTGCGATAGTCGCCTCCAATAAGGAATTACAATGATAAAGCTTACTATTCAATTTAGAAATGCGTTGCTTGCTCTCTCTCTATTAATGTTATGGGGAGACGTTGCAGTAGCAGAATCATGTGTCACAAAAAGAGGTCGCTACAAAGTCCGTATTGACTCGGTACCTCAAGGCGCGAGAATTTACCTCAACGATGAAAAATGCGGAATCCTGGGCTACACACCTTGGGAGGGAAAGCTTCCAAGCGGAACCGTCTCGGTCATCGTTAAGTCCGACGGTTACAAACTTTCGACTACCCGGTTCGTTGTAAAGCGAACGCGAAGACTTCAAGAGACTTTCATCTCGATGGAAAAGAAGGATGAAGCCAAACTGGACATTCGTGGAGACGCGGATCCGAACTCTGTTGGCGCAGAAGTTTGGGTTGATGGTGCCAAGAAAGGGACCATTCCAATGATTATCACCATCCCAAGCGGACGCCATCTCCTCGAGCTGAAGAAGCCTGGTTTTGCCACCATATCTCAATGGGTTGAAGCTTCTGCAGGTGAGCGGCTTACGATGACTCCGACACTGCGTCAGGATGCAAGAGGCTCGATTTTGGTTGATGCTGACGTCAGAGGTGCAGAAGTTTGGATTGACGGTAAAAAACACCCAGACCCAACGCCTACACTGGTTTCTGGGCTTGCCGCCGGAGCGCACGTGATTGAGGTCAAGTCCCCAGGGAAACCCGACTGGAAACAATCCGTCATCATCGCTGCCAATAAGACAGAAAAAATATCTGCAACGCTTAGCCCGGCAACTGGAGTCATCAAAATTCTCAGCAACGAGGAAGGCGCGACAGTTTACCTCGATGGAAAAGAGATGGGACAGGCTCCTCTTCAGCTCACCGAAGTCGCATCTGGCGAACACATCATCGAAATAAAGAAAGATGGGTTCACTACCGCTGAGCAAAAAATTACTGTGGTTCCAACGACCAATGAAGTACTAAAACTAAACCTGGTATCGCAAGGAGCACCGACTAGTACCGTGTCGGTTTCTTCCAACGTCGTTGGCGCTCAAATTTTCGTAAACGGAGAAAATCGCGGACCAGTACCTCAGGAGCTCGCTCTCACCGCTGGTGACTACGTCGTCGAAGTCAAAAAGGCAGGACAGTCGACGTATCGAAAACGAGTTACCCTCGCTGCTGGCGCTGAGCCAATGATGATTGTAGCAGAAATGGTTGCAGGCGGAGAGCTTCGAGTGTTGTCCACTCCTGTGGGAGCATCAGTCCTTATCAACGGTGAAGAAGTCGGCGTTACTCCGCTGGAGGGAGAAGTACTTGCAGCTGGTGACCATGTGGTGTCGGTACAGCTTCCGGGATATCAGTCTTACGAAGCTAACGTGGGAATCAAAGTCGGCCAACGTGCGACGGTAAGCGCAGAACTAGCAAAGATTGGGGCAAAGCCTCCAAGGCCTCCACAAATGCAGCGAGAGTTTACATCGCAAAGTGCACGCGCGATTCCTGTTGGGCGCGCAATCGTCGACCTGGGAAGCGGGTGGCCGTATTTTGGAACGGCAGCAATCACCGTTGGGGTAGGCAAGATTGGTGACCTCGACTTTGATGCAGGTGGCCTTATTCGTACCAACCTACTTAGAACCGAGCTTGGATTGACCGGACGTATGACATTCTTTAACCAAGATCCTTTCTACGCCGCGGCATTCGCTCGCATCGGTGGCGGTGGTTTCTTCTTCGATAACAGTGGAAGAAACTCGTTCTTCATGGATCTTGGTGGTCGCATCACCTTGATGGCCGCCGGAGCCATCAGCTTTAACATCGGTACCTACCTCCACATCTACTCTGACAGGCATTGTCCTACTTACAACGCAAGTACCAATAGCTTCGCTACAGGTGATGAGGTTGACAAGTGTCGAGAGTACGCCCTAGGGCAAACCGATACCACGACCGATCGCATTCTTGACGGCGACAAACTTTGGGATCGCGACGGTGGCGTGCGGCTCATGTTCGAGTTTGGTTTTGAGTACGCACTGAGCGATTATGCAAACTTCTTCGCGCTAGTGGAAGGAGCACCATTTCAAGAACAACGATTGGGACTTCGTAACGACTTCAACGGGCTGCTGTTCTCTCGAGACAGACTTATTTACCTTCGTGGTGGAATGTCGTTTAAGTTCTAAACCAGTCTTGGGTCGAACGGGCGCTGCCTCGGGTAGCGCTTGTTTCGTTTCGGCACTCGCGTAACCAATTGAAAATACGACCGCTGTAACTCCGATCGTTTCGGGTTCAGCAATTTAGACGTAAGAAAGATCTTCTTTGGCGCGCAAGGTTCGGCGGGATCGTGCAAAATCCGTCGGCAGTGGCCGAATTTGCTCACCTTCATGTTCATTCTCAGTACAGCTTACTAGATGGGGCTATTCGTGTGGGAGATCTTTATCCACGGATTCAAGAACTTGGGATGGACACCGTCGCCGTTACAGATCATGGCAACATGTTTGGCGCGGTTGATACCTATACCACGGCCAAAAAATACGGTGTGAAACCAATTTTTGGATGTGAGACGTACATCTCCGCATCTGATCGGCACGATCGAACCAATCGACGCTCCTACCACATGGTTCTTCTTGCCAAGAATGAAGTTGGCTACAAAAACCTGACCTACCTAAACTCAATGGGGTACTTGGAAGGGTTCTATTATAACCCTCGTATCGACAAAGAACTTCTTCGCAAACACTCTGATGGACTCATTGGGTTGTCCGCTTGTCTTGGTGGGGAGGTTTCGCAAGCGCTGATGAAGCAAGGAACTGCGGCGGCCGAAGAGGTGGCCAAAGAGTACCAAGATATATTTGCGCCTGGAGACTTTTATCTTGAGATGATGCCCAACGGCCTTACGGAACAAGATGAAGTAAACGCCTCGTTTAAAAAAATGGGACCTAAGCTTGGCATCCCTCTGGTCGCAACCAATGACTGTCACTACGTGAATCGAACCGACGCTCATGCGCACGAAATCCTATTGTCTATCCAGACGGGAAAGACCGCGAGCGATGAAAAGCGCCTTCGCCACGTGGTTGACGAATACTTCATTAAAAGCCCCGCTGAAATGGCGCAAGCATTTCACGACTGTCCGGAGGCTCTCGAAAATGCTGCGGCAATTGCCGGTCGATGCAACGTCGAACTCGACTTAGGAAACACGTACCTTCCGCAATACAAAGTCCCCGATGGATTCGACCTGGACACTTACCTCGAGCGCGTCATTCTTGACGGTCTCGATGCTCGCTATAAGGCGATGGCCGCAGTAGGGCAAAGTTTTGAAGTCGACGAATATCGCGTACGTGCGTATCACGAGTTGGGAGTCATCAAGAAGATGGGCTTTTCCGGCTATTTCCTGATCGTTTGGGACTTTATTAGGTGGGCTAAAGAACAAGACATTCCAGTAGGACCAGGGCGGGGAAGTGGTGCTGGATCTCTCGTCGCTTACGCCATGGGAATTACCGACATTGATCCGATTCGGTTTAAACTTCTCTTTGAGAGGTTCTTGAATCCGGAGCGGGTGAGTATGCCGGACTTTGATATCGACTTCTGCATGAAACGTCGAGATGAAGTAATCCGCTACGTACAACAGAAATACGGACACGATAAAGTCGGTCAAATTGCAACGTTTCATCAGTTGAAAGCTCGTGGCGTGATTCGCGACATCTCCAGAGTGATGGAACTTCCTTACTCGGAAGCCGACAAACTTGCCAAACTAATTCCCGATCCGGTGCAAGGAAAGTCTCCTCCTGTTAAAGATGCCATTGAGCAAGAGCCTGAACTTAAGCGTCTTTATAATGAAGACCCCAAAACACGAGAAATTCTCGATGTTGCTCAAAGTTTGGAAGGGCTAAATCGGCACGTGGGAATGCATGCGGCTGGCGTTGTGATTGCAGAGAAGCCTTTGTGGGAGTACGTCCCGTGCTTTAAAGGGCAGAATGGTGAAATTGTCAGTCAATTCGCCATGAAAGAAGTTGAGAAAGCAGGTCTTGTAAAATTCGACTTTCTTGGACTTAAGACACTAACTGTAATTGATAACACTGTGAAAGCTATCAACGAGCAACGAGCTGTCAAAGGAGAAGACCCATTCGACATTTCTCTGATTCCTGCAGACGATGCCGATGTTTATAAGATGATATCTAGCGGAGACACCACAGGAGTGTTTCAAATGGAGTCTTCTGGGTTTCGCGATATGCTCATGAAGCTAAAGCCCGACCAACTCGAAGACATTGTTGCTGCCGGTGCTCTTTATCGTCCAGGCCCCCTTGAAGGAGGAATGGTAGATGACTTTATCGATCGAAAACACGGGCGGCAAAAAGTAGAGTACTTGCATCCTGACCTCGAAGAAGCGCTAAAAGATACTTATGGCGTCATCGTGTACCAAGAGCAAGTGATGCAAATCGCTCGAGTCCTCGCGGGGTACAGTCTTGGACGAGCGGATCTCCTTCGTCGTGCGATGGGAAAAAAGATCAAAGAAGTCATGGGCGAGGAGAAAATCGGTTTTGTTGATGGCGCGGTTGGTCGCGGCGTTGACAAGAAGATTGCCGAGCAAGTTTTTGACCTGATGGCGTTCTTCGCCGGCTATGGGTTCAACCGTAGTCACTCTGCGGCCTATGGGTGGATCTCGTATCAGACCGCGTACCTGAAGTACCACTTTCCTCATGAGTTTGTGGCAGGTCTAATGACTTGCGACCAAGACAACACCGATAATATTGTTAAGTTTATTAGTGAAGCTCGTAGTAGGGGGCTAACGGTAGAAAGACCAGATGTGAATGAGTCTGCCGCCGACTTCACGGTCGTCCCTCGAGAAGATGGCAAAGTAATTCGCTTTGGTCTCGGAGCGATTAAAGGAATCGGTAGCGGTGCTGTGGAAGCGATTGTTGGGGCGCGAGAAGAAGGCGGTCCTTTTACCTCGATGTTTGACTTTGGGAGTAGAGTGGACACGCAAAAGGCCAATCGCCGTGTGGTAGAAGCTCTGGTTAAAAGTGGAGCGTTCGATGGAATGCCTGGAGAAGTCATTCATCGAGCGCGTCTTTTCAGCGCTATCGACGGGGTGTTAGAACGGGCAGCACAAGCTCAGCGAGACCGCCGGAGTGGGCAAACGAACTTATTCGGATTGATGGCCAGTGAAGACGTCGCGGCAGCCAAAGGAGAAGTGTTTCCCATGGTGCCCGAGTGGTCGCAAAAGGAGCTCTTAGCCCTTGAGAAAGAGTCGCTTGGTTTCTACATTAGCGGACACCCACTCGACAGGTACGTGGGAGAGCTAGGTCGGTACGCCACAGCAAGTGCCAGTGACTTTACCAATGGACTTAAGCGGGCAGGAGAAGCCAAAATTGGCGGCGTCGTTTCCGCGTATCGAGAGCGCCCCACCAAACGCGGAAATGGCAAGATCGCCTTTTTTCAACTAGAGGATCAAAACGGCTCCATCGACGTGGTGGTCTTTCCAAAGTCATTTGATGAGTTACGACCGATTCTAGTTCTTGATGAACCTCTGTTATGCTCCGGTCGAGTTGTAGACGAGGGAGAAGGTGGAAATCACTCGTACAAGATGCTGCTTTCCAAGGCGGTTCCGTTAGGAGAGTTACGTAAGTCACAGACTCGAAACGTCGAGTTTCACTTGGACAGCGAGCATGCGGGGGCTGCTCAAATAGAACAATTAAAACAGCTACTTATTAGGTGTCGCGGGAGCTGTGAGGCGGTAATTGTGGTGAGAAATGGTAACGCGGAAGCCCGTATTCCTCTAGGTGAAAATTGGCGCGTCGCACCGAGCGATGAGCTTATTTCCAGGGCTGATTTGCTCTTTGGCGGCCACGTAACGCGACTGATATGACCACACAACGTTTTTTAGCACCATATTAATTGATATGGTTGTGAAGGATTGTTGATAAAATTGTACCATTTCGCGAAGAGTTGCCTTACCATTCATTCGATGAGGTGGATGGTTTTAGCGTTTTTGTTGGTTGGATGTGCGACAGCAGGGGAGACAGACAAAACTTCTGTAGACGCCCGACCACTGGTAGACGCTCCTGACTTTACGGTGGACGCTCCTTTGCCGCCGGTGGATGCTCCTGTTTCGATCGACGCACCACTGTTTACGGATGCCCCGATCACGGCGGATGCTCCAGGCGGAGGTCTCTTTTGCGCGACATCGTCTGATTGCACGCTGGCAGGAGAATGTTGCTTGTTACAAATTTGCGTACCAGGTACTGAGATCGCTGGCGTTTGCCTTCCGTTCTGATATTTGCAAAAGCATAGTCAACTGACTAAGCTTCTCGCGTGAGGTCATTCAAATTACTTCTGGCGGTTTTGCTTTTTACTGGCTGCGGTCGGAAAAGACAGTTGGCCATGCCAACCGTCCCCACAAACGGTGCTCCAGAAGCTCGGACGCACTTCATGGAAGCGAAGCAAGGGTTCGCTAACGACAAAGACGTTAGTTACACCACCTTTACGACGATTGCCGAACAAAACCACGGCGACCCCATTGTTCCCCATGCGCTTCTCTATGCTGGGATGGCGGCAGTCAAAGAGAAGAAGTATCAAGAGGCCTCGAAGAGTTTACGTCAACTTACCAGCATGAAAACGGATAGAGCCCTTTTGATTCGAGGGCATCTTTATCTGGGAATCGCGATGAACTATCAGGGCGAGTCTGAGCTGGCGCGATTTCACTTGAAAGAGGGCAAGGATGGTATTTCTAGTGAGGAAGAGAAGGGCGAGTGGTTGGCCGCGATGGCAATTTCTCATGGCGTTAACGAATTCAAACATTGGGACAGGTTTTATCAAGCAGGTTCTCCATCAGAGCGAAAGTTTATTGCTGATTCGCTTAGAACTCATTGCCAAACGCTGTCCGTTTCACAACTAGAAAGTTGGCGCAGCAATTCTGAAGGAATCGCCAATGCCATCGCGACGGAGCAACTGTCTAAGCGTGATCCCAATAATACCTCTCTTCGTAGTGCCGTGGAGTCTTTGCAAGGCAAGTTTCAAGTCTACGCAAGTCAAGAGAAGACAGGGCCCGTAAAAGTAGCAGCAGTGGTTCCCACGAGCGGACGAACCGTTGGGTTCGGACGCAAGGCGATTCAAGGAATGATGCTCGCAAGTGATAGCCAACCAGGACTAGTCTTTTCAGTCCAAGGAGCCGGGGACGTTGCCTCTTTCAAAGGTGCTGATGTGGTGGTTGGTCCACTCGCGACATCGACCCTCAATAGCTGGTCTGGTTCGGTCAAAGCCGTGCTTTCACTAGTCCCGCGCCCGGAGCGTGCGATAGCAGAAAATCGATTTCACATGATTCATTCTGCGGAACAGAGAACTCGCATTCTGGCAAAACACGCAGTATCTCGTGGTATCAAAAACTTTGCAGTTTTCTATCCCGATGACGGCTACGGAAGAGCGATGGCTCGTGTTTTCGACAAAGAGGTGTCTGATTTGGGAGGAGTCGTAATTTCGACAGTCAAATACCCTTCCAAGACAACTTCATTTACCAACCCAATTAAGTCGCTGAAGGGGCCCTTTAATGCGGTGTTCGTTCCCGACAGAGCCGACCGACTCAAATTGATTGCCCCAGCACTGGCCGCAGGAAACTTACGCGTAAGGGCGGTAGAAGATACTCAGAAGGTCAGATTCGGCCGAAAGATTGTGCTGCTTTCTACGGCTGAGTTTCTGGATTCGTCTTTTGTTTCTAGTTCCGGCCGATACACTGCAGGGGCCATCTTAGCTCCTGGATTTTATCCCGACGTGGCGCAACCGGCGATCGGAGCTTTTGTAGCTGCCTTTCGGGCTAAGTTTGCAAGATCTCCAGCGCCCATCGAAGCCTACGCTTATGATGCTGCAATGGTTGCTTCTAAGTCGAAAGGGAGCACTGATTTGCTGAAATCGAACTCATGGAGTGGGGTCACGGGGGACGTTTCCTTTGACTCTCGAGGATTGCGACAAGACCAAGGCTGGCTCTACACCGTGAGGAAAGTGGAAAATGGCGACTTAGGGATTCGCGTACTCAATAACAAGTAGACAAAAACTCAATTCATTACAGCGCCGATTGATTGTTTGGCTATTGCACCGTACAAAGCCTCATGAGGCTTTCAAAAGCATTTGTACCTACCAAAAAAGAAGTGCCGGCTGACGCCCAGGTTGCCAGTCATATCTACATGATCCGTGGGGGATTCATCAGGAAGATTGCGGCGGGCATTTACAACTTTTTACCGTTAGGCCGCCGTGTCATTCGAAAGATAGAAAACATCATACGTGAGGAGATGGATAACGCGGGAGCACTTGAAGTGTTGATGCCAGCGGCATCCCCCTCGGAACTTTGGCAAGAGACCGGACGATGGGACAAATTTGGCCCCCAGATGCTTCGTTTCAAAGACCGAAAAGGGAGTGACTTTTGCTTTGGGCCTACCCATGAAGAGGTGATTGTCGACATGGTGCGAAGGGAGATTACCTCGTATCGCGATCTGCCGATAAACCTTTATCAAATTCAAACAAAGTTTCGAGATGAGATGCGCCCTCGTGCGGGGCTGATGCGAAGTCGTGAGTTCATCATGAAAGATGCCTACTCTTTTGACATCGACGAAGAAGCAGCAAACTTATCTTACGACAACATGTACGAAACCTATAAGCGTATCTTTACTCGCTGTGGTCTGGAGTTCAGGCCAGTCGAGGCTGATACAGGAGCTATTGGTGGAAGTCGCTCTCACGAATTTCAGGTGCTAGCCAAGTCTGGGGAAGATGCCATTGTCGCGTGCGACAGTTGCGACTATGCGGCTAATGTAGAACAGGCTGACTTCAAGACTGGTGCTGCCCTTGACTTCGGAGCTGGTGAACTCAAGCGAGTCCCTACGCCAGGAGTGAAAAGTGCCAGTGACGCGGCGAAGCAGCTGCAAGTGCCAGAGAGTGCAGTTATTAAGACGCTTATATATCTCGCCGACGATAAGCCAGTCGCGGTGGCGCTTCGTGGGGACCGCGAGCTGAACGAGGTTGCACTCAAGAAAATTACTGGTGCGACTCAGTTGTTTTTAGCGCGCCAAGGACAAGTTAAGAAAGCCACGGGCGTATTGCCTGGCGCAGTGTCCCCCATTGGACTCTCCATTCCTCTGTACATGGACAAAGAGCTTGAGAATGCCAAGGGCATGGTCGCTGGCGGGGGAGAAGACGAGACTCACTACAAGGGCGTGGACGTTGCTCGAGATTGCGGGTCAGAAATTATTTGGCGAACGCTGCGGGTTGCGGAACCTGGCGATGCTTGTCCTAAGTGCTCAGGAAAACTGGAGGGGTTCAAAGGCATTGAAGTAGGTCATGTATTTTCGCTAGGCACCGTTTATTCCAAGCCAATGAAGTGCGATGTTTTGACCGCCGATGAGACCTCTCACCCGATGGAAATGGGATGTTACGGCATCGGCGTAACACGGATCGCGGCCGCCGCCATCGAGCAAAACCATGACGACGGAGGGATTCAATGGCCGGTCGCTATTGCGCCATACGAAGTCGCTGTTTTGCCTCTGCAAATGAAAGATGACGCAGTAGTTGCTGAAGGCGAAAGAATCTACCAAGAGCTTCTCGCTTCCGGTGTTGATGTGATTCTGGACGACCGGTTCGATCGTCCTGGGGCGAAGTTTAAAGATGCAGATTTAGTCGGTTATCCTCTCCGAGTGGCAATTGGCGGCCGAGGTTTGAAAGAAGGAATTGCGGAAGTGAAATGGAGAAACGAATCCGAAGTACAGAAGATTCCTCTTGCGGACGTGGTTGACTTTGTGTCCAAAGGAATTGCTAACGCAAAATGAGCGCAGCAAGTAAAATTATCGTTGCCTTAGACGTTCCTTCGGGGGAGAAGGCATTGGAGCTAGCAAAGCAAGTAGATCCTGCTTGGGTTAAGGTTGGGTTGGAGTTGTTTTGCAGCGAAGGGCCGGCGTTGGTGGAAAAGCTAGCGCAGAACTATAGCGTCATGCTGGATCTGAAACTGCATGACATTCCTGCCACCGTTGCCTCTGCGGTGAAGCAGGTGGATCGCTTGGGTGCGAAGATGTTAACGATTCATTGCAGTGGGGGAGAGGAAATGATGCAAGCCGCCGCAAGCTCTACTTCCTCTATGGATATTTTGGGGGTCACCGTACTCACGTCCATGGACGAGGCTGACTTGTCCGCCGTGGGCGACGGAGGTTACCCTCAGACGTTAGTGAAAAAGCGGGCCAAGCTGGCCCTACAGCATTTGGCCGGAGTGGTTTGTTCTCCACTGGAGGCCGCTTTGGTTAGGCAACTTTCGTCGGAAACCCTAATTGTAACTCCTGGAGTCAGACCGAACGCGACCGCAACAGATGACCAAAAGCGAGTGGCAACTCCCGCATCTGCCATTGCCAATGGAGCTAGTTACCTGGTAATCGGCCGAGCCATTCGAAACGCCTCGGATCCCTCCAAAGCTTTCAGGCGGATTGTGGAGCAGCTCGGTGGCTGAGTTTCGATATTTAATCGGCAGAAATCCAGTGGAGTCGACTCTCGACTCGCTACAGGCACCGCCGCATGAGATTTTCGTAAGTGCCAAAAAGTATTCAAGTGATCGTAAGCTCCAAAAGCTTTGCTCAAGGTTTGAAAAACGTGGCATATCTGTGACCAAGACGGACGATAGGACTCTCGACAAGCTTGCGTCGGGGGGGCCTCACCAAGGAATTGCAGCTAAGCTTTCAGAGTATCGCCTGTGGGGAGAAGATGATCTTTTTGCGCTGTGCGAAGCAAAGCGCGGAAGCGTGCTCCTCGTGGCTTGCGATCAAATTCAAGATCCACAAAACCTCGCGTCCATTGCACGCTCTTCGTTGGCGTTTGGAGTGGATGGGATAGTCGTTACCGACCGAAACAGCTGTAGGGTTGGTCCTGCAGTCGGACGTGCCTCTGCGGGGGCCATCGAGAAGGTACGCTTGTTCGAGGTCAGGAACTTAGCGGACACCTTAGGGAAATTTCGTGACTACGATGTTTGGACCACAGGACTCGCAATGGACGGAGAAGTCCGCATTGACCAAGTGAACTGGAGCGGGGGAGTTTGTATCGTGGTCGGCAATGAAGGTCGAGGCTTGCGAAAGCGCGTCGCAGAAACCTGCGATCATCGGGCGTCAATACCAATGACCCCTGGAGCCATAGATTCTCTAAATGCTGCCGTTGCCACGGCAGTCACGCTTTATCAGGCCACGCACTCTCGATAGGCGCTGGTATGCCTTTGAGTTTGATTATTTCCACTATGCGTTCTTTTGAATGATAATGCGGCCGCCAGCTACGCTAGGACTATTTGAATAATCGCTCCTTTCTGGTAGCGTAATAACGTGGCAATGAAGAAGTATAAAGTGGCAGTGGTTGGTGCAACGGGACTTGCGGGACAGCAATTCCTAGCAGCACTTGATAATCATCCTTGGTTTGACGTAACTGGCTTAGCCGCCTCTCCGCGATCTGCTGGAAAAGCATACGTCGATGCCATAAAAAATGATGGAGGGATGGTGCAGTGGTTTGCTGACGGGCCACTTTCACCAAAGTTTGCAAGCATCATTGTACAAGATGCAAAGAAGCTTAATGCCAAAGACTACGATGTGATTTTTACCGCGACGGAAAGTGATGCGGCCAAAGAGCTAGAGCCTGTGTACGCCAAAGATACGCCAGTCATCTCAACGGCATCTGCGTTCCGGTACGAAGACGACGTGCCACTGTTGTTACCAGGGCTTAACTCCGATCACGCGAAACTGCTAAAACACCAGTCAGAAAAGAGAGGTTGGAAGGGATTTGTAGCGCCTAATCCTAACTGCACCACAGTCGGACTTGCTTACGCTCTAGCGCCACTTTATCGAAACTTTGGTATTGAACGGGTCGACATGGTGTCGATGCAGGCCGTTTCTGGGGCGGGACGCTCTCCTGGCGTTTGTTCTATGGACATCCTCGACAATATCGTTCCTTTTATCCCCAAGGAAGAAGGGAAAGTGGAAACAGAAACGCAAAAGATCCTTGGTGCGATCGTTCCTGGTAAGATTAACACCGCGTCGTTTCCTGTATCTTCAACATGTACGCGAGTGCCGGTTTTAGAAGGTCACACCGAGGCAGTGCACGTATGTTTGTCGCGAGAGGTAACACTACGCGAAGTAACAGACTCCTACGAAAAGACGTATTCTGCGTTTAAGAGCAAAGAGCTTCCAACAAGCCCGGAGAGCTTGGTCGTACTTCACGATGATCCGTATCGGCCGCAAGTCAGACTAGACCGTAATGTCAATAATGGATTGTCCACGGTTATTGGCAGACTGAGGGTGGAAGCTGGAGATGCTCGCCGGGTCAAACTAGTGTTGGTTTCTCATAACACCAAGCTTGGTGCTGCGGCAGGTTGCATCTTGACGGCCGAAGAACTGATTCACGACGGGATCCTGTCTTAAGTCTGGCTAGCTTTTGCTTACTTACATGTACGCAATGCCTGTTTCTTCCAAATTTGAAGGATTGAATGAGTAGTTTCTCACAATCACGGCGTTGTACTCTGGTGCGCGCGTTGTCTAGCTATCTATAATTAACTTGTGCGTTTCGCTTTCCTACTTCTATTGGTGATCAGTGCTACAGGCTTTGCCGAAACACAAAACGTCCCCTCCGGTATCATTGGTGGTGAGGCCACCACTACCGATCCCGCGGTTGTTTTTGTTTCAACTCCGGACGGAGTCTGTACAGGTACACTTATCGCTTCGCAAACGGTTCTTACCGCGGCACACTGTCTCAAGTTCGCGGCTCAGGATAATCGCCACTTTGAAGGAGTTGTTGGGTTTGGCAATCAAGTTGGTCAGTTGACGACGATAGACTCGATACGTTTACTTCCGCAACGGTACTACACCACAGGTCTCTTTGACGGTCGTGATATCGCCCTCATTAGATTAAAAGATCCGGCGCCGCCGAATATCACGCCCATTCCCGTAAACCGGCGGGAGCTGACTGCCGCTGACGTGGGACAAATGGCCAGAGCCATCGGTTTCGGCCATACCAATGGTGCCGAACAAACAGGGGCGGGGATCAAGCGTACCGTAACGATGCCGATCGTTGAGATTGACGACGAGTTTGTGATTCTTGGTACTGACGAAAAGAACACGTGCCAAGGAGACTCTGGTGGACCCATTCTTATGATGATCGACGGAGTTGAAAAAGTTGTAGGAGTTACCGCATTCGGTTTGCAAGGTTGCGTAGGGGCAGGAAATAAAACCAGGGTCGACAGTTATTTGGATTTCATTGATGAGGTAGTTTCCGCTTGGAACGGGCCTTGCAAACAAGACGGCAACTGCCAAACGCAGGGTTGTGGGGCTTTTCCCGATCCCGATTGCGACATTTGCGGCTACGACTACTTTTGCGGTCAAAATTGCGTGCGGCCAGATTTGGACTGCCCGTTAGTAGGGGAGCCAGGGGATGACTGCGACACGGAGTTTGACTGTGAGTCTCGTCTTTGTAGAGAAGACGATGGATATTGCACCATCGCGTGTGAGTCTGCGAAGGACTGCAACGAGGCCACCCCGGTCTGCGGCAGCGATGGCACGTGTCGTTTTAAATCCAAAGGCGGATGTTGCGAGAGCTCAGGTGGTTTAGATCCGTTAGTAGGATTGTTGCTGATTTTTGCTGGACTCTACTGGCGTCGGAACCGAAAACTCTCTTTGATAAGATGTTTGTATTTTTCAGGAACCAGATGAAGTTCTTCGTCGTCGGCAATCACCCCGCGGCAATTTTGTTCGCTGCAAAAGCATGGTTCTGCCAAGGCGGCGGAGAAAGCGTAATCGTAGGTTAGTTCTTCTCCCGCCGCGATATCCCGCTTCGCAAACCACCAAGCGATTGGATTTTTCGAATTTGGCTCCCAGTGGCAGTCCACTTCGGTATTGGGATTGCAAGAGTGGTTGATCCACCGCCCTTGGCACGTGAGGTCCCAATAAACATTGGGACCTTCAACTCCATTAACTGCCGTCTCGTAACTAGGCAGGGCTAAGGCATACGTGTCGTCAAAGTCGTCACTTTCTTGCCAAAGCACACCATCACCATACAAAAGGATTTCACCAGCGAGGTACTTTCGAGTGGTGACAACTCCGTAACCATGTATCTTGGAGAGTACGGTTTTAAGTCCGGTGACTGGTGGCATAGTTTACATTGCCGATTACCAGCAATTTCGTCAATGGAAAACTACTCGATATCGTCGAGATTAGGACGCCACACGCGCATTGGCTCTTCTGCAGGTTCATACTCGTCGTGTTCATCCTGGGCCAAAGTAGCTATGGAGATCTCGCGGTCGAGCTCTTCGATACTGTGAAGCAAATGCGCCACTTCGCCGTCGGTCGCCACCAATGCCAAGTCGGTGGCCGACAAATCATAGACTCTCTGCCCAAGGTCTGCCGCAATGGTTTTGCGCCGACGTTTAAGTAGGGCACTGTCAAATTTTTGCCGCGACGATCCCGCTTCCCGAACGGCCGCGCCCCTCAACTCATCTACTTGAATCTTAGCGGTGCGGATTAGGGTGCCCAAGGTACCGCCGAGAGGTCCGAATTTGTTTGTCCAATCTGCCACCACGGGTTGGTAACAACCTTACCCTCACGGAGCAACCTAAAAATGAAAACGCTCGTATGCTGGCGGCTAGAGCGTCCTGTAGTCATTGTCGATAATGGTAATCAACTCGGTCAGATCCGTGCCTATTCTGGCTCCTTCTGCAGGGGCGTCCAAGAAGAAAGTTCCTGTTTCGCATTGGTCGCCACCTGATGGCAGAGGTAGTCCTCCTCCGGGACGACATTTGCCATCGGGAAAGACAACAATCATTTTTTGCATTCTGTTTTCCTCTGCAACGGTTTCGTTGAGCATGAACGTTTCGAAAATGGCTCCCAATGTCGGATCCGAGCCAGCGCCATAGCCGTGCAATATGTAGACTACAGGATATCGCTTTTCTGAGTTTTTTTCGTCGTTGTACCCAGGTGGGAGAAACACGATATAGGGAGACTCTCTTCCCGTATTAGAAGTGTAGGTTTTTTCGATGGTCTCTGCTGGTCCTGCCGCCAAGCTTCGATCACCGCCGGGCATATGATAGCTAAGCCACGAAAAGGTGGCTGTGAACCGGTGAATTAGTTGGGTCGCTGTGCCAACGTGCCGTCCGTTACCTTGGGTGATCTCTTCCTCGCTTGCATTGGGATCGCCATATTTCACATAGACGTCGTCTGGGATTGTTGACCAGTCTACATCGATGGCGTCGAACAGCGCCTCATCTGCGACGTTCGACAGTCTTTCGAAACCATGAGAGGCTCGGCTGCGATGTCCTTGGGCAAACAGCCGACCATTGGCGCGGTCCATTGCCACGTGAGCGTTGAAAAAATCACGAATCCCAGCATCTTGCCAAATGCGAAGGTTGGCAGGCACCGTAACGTCCGTTTGAATACCTTCGGCAAGCCAGCGAGCTACGTTAGGATTCACCGTATGCGTTCCATCTCCCTCACCAAAGTCGTAGGGGCAGCTTCCCGGGCAGGCTACCCCATCAAGGCCTAGATCCTCATAGTCTTCCCCTGGGTCGTATCGGAAATTGTCCTCCGTCCCCAAGGGGTTGTGAATATGATGAAAGTTGTCGCCAGCAGGGTCTGGATTCTTGGTCGGATGATAGGCCCCAAGCAACCCTGTTTCACTTTCATCGGGCAACTTATCAACGCCAAAGTCATCCCACGGTTCCTGGTCTTGAAAGATTATGGGCTCGCCAAAGTCACGCTGGCCATTTCCGTTTACATCAACCGCTAGCAACACCTGCCAGGGGTTGTCGTGGGGAGCCGTTTGCGAAAATACTCCAGGCATTCCCACTTCATCTGTGCCGTCGCAGAAGGTGAGCACTTGGTGGGCCCCTGCGGGATTGAAGCGAACGTCATAGTAGTCGTCAAGCACGACCGTATTGGCGCACTGGTCCGCGCGAGTTTGCGACAGGTAAGAAAGTGGAACCCCTGCTGGAAGGTAAGGATGAGCTGGATTGTAGGACGTCGGGTTGCCTAACGCCCGGCTCATATCTCGCAGGGCTTTAAGGTACAACCTGCGGTTCATCGTTAGGCCGATTCCTTCTCCTTGTTGCGACAGAAGTGCATCAAAGGTGGAAGTAAGCTCGAATTGCTCCGTAAACACGGGTCTTCGTGAGGGACACAACTCTCCCACATTCCCTTCTCCCTGTGCTTGATGTTCGGAGTCGCAAAAACCTCCCAACACGTGTTCCTTGATAAAATTTATTGCGTAGTCTCGGTCTGGACCAGGCGCACCACAAAGGTTAGCGAGAAATGAGAACTGGCCAGGGTTGGCCAGTACTGTAGAAAGGGCGCCACTACCGCCCATAGAAACCCCTACAATGGCGCGATGTTTATCGACTGTTCTGTTGAGTGGCGGAGTGACCACAAGTTGATATTTTCCCAGGTAATTGACATTGAAACTTATGGTGCCGTCTCCGTTAATCGCAACGTCACCCGCGGGAATCAATTGCGCATCACCGGCTGGGGCAATGCTGGCGACATGGATGGCTGACAGTTCTTCCGATTGAATGTTGGAATAGGGAAGGGTAATGCGATAACCAGCAGCATCGTACACTTCCGCGTCGGAGCTAAATTCAATGGCAGGACTGACAGCTTGCCATTGAGTATCCACAATCTCGCAACTAAGGCTTGCAGTAGTCGTCTTGCTACCATTTAGGTAGCGGATTGACGCCAGTGCAGCGCTTTTGCCGCTGGAGCCAATGGTCAACGATTCGGTTTGGCTGAAACTCCCAGTTACCTCATCTCCGCATTGAAGTTCATTGACGCCAGGGCTGCAGGCAGGGCCTGCGAGAAGCAATAAGAGAGAGAAACGAAGCATATAGTCATTGTACTCACTAGTTGCCCTACATGAAGTAATTCCTGCCACAACCTGCGTAACGATGCAAATAATTTGCCTGCTTGGTGGGACGGTTTTAGACTCCAAGAGATGGCGAGTGGCAAAAACTATTGGCGAGTTCGGGCGATCGTTGCGATGGTCCTGGCTGTGACGATTGGTAACGGCTCCAAGCTTCTTGGTCCCGGTTCTAAAAGAGAAATTAATGAGTTGGCTGACGAAAAAAAGCGACTTGTGAAACGTATCGCTGATTTCGAAAAAAAGAATTCGAGATTGTCTACTGAAGTCCGTCTGTTCAAAGAGTCTAAACCCTTTCAGGAGTGGGAAGTTCGCTCTCAACTGGGGTACGTAAAGCCAAATGATGTGGTCGTGGTGTTAGGAGGTGGCAATTGACTGGCGCCAAACGTGCTGTGATTTTCCTCTGTGGTACTGCGGGGGGGCTGGCATCTGTTTTTGTCGTAGGCATGGGCGGGTTCGCGGCTCTCGACTCTGCAAGAATCATCATGTTTTCGATTTTGCTTGCGCTTTTAGGGCTTGCGACGTTTAGGAGGGTCACCTTCAAACAACCGCCAGCTAGAGCAAAACAAGTTTCAAAGTGGATTTCTGTATGGCCAATGCTGGTGGAGCTTGAGGTGGCCCTTGCCGCAGTTTCCGTAATCTATGCAACCTTGTGGATGTTTCCTGATTCTGCGCAGATGGTTTACCCGACGCTTTATGTCGGTGCTGCCTTCGCTGGCTCTTTTTCCCGCTGGGGCGTCGTGGGCTTGTCGCTCGCGACTGCAGGCTCAATGGAATACGCTTTAGTGCACGCAGGGCGCCAGTCTCCTAACGATCTGGCCGTTCATGTCACTAGCCTCATTGTTTTTTCTATTCTTCATTGGGTTTTTATGCGTGGCTTGATCAGGGCGCAACAAAATCAAAACAGGAGACGAGTCATGCAAGAAGCCAATGTGACTCGAGAAGAGATTCGGGACTTTAGGCTACTGGCGTCTTCCCTTAGTTCTGGTAGCAAAGAAACTCGTACTCGAAAGCAACAGGAGGACATGCTGCTGAAAGGAGGAGCCGATGCGGTTCGTTCTAATGCCAAAGGAATTCTAGAGCTTACTCGTAGTGCACTAAGTGCGGAAACGGCTGCTTTGGTCTGGCTTTACCCCAAACAGGAAGTAGTTCTGCGTGCCGTATCAACTGTATCCGAAACGCCTCTGGTGACGCTTCCCATGCCAGCAAGAATGCTGCATGCGGTCTTAAGAGCCCCTCAAGCGCAGAATTGGGCAAGTATTAATGCCGACTTGATCCCGTACTACCAAGGTAAATCAGGGAAGACTTCGGTAGCAGTTTGCCCCATCGTCGAGTCGGGTAGGGTGAGGGGCCTTGTTTGCGTCGATAGAAAAGTCGCATTCCGAGAGTGGGAGATTTCCACTTTAGAATCAGCGGCCAAACAGATTGAGAAAAACTTAGAATCTGAAAAGTTGTTTCTCGCCGTCGAGCGCGCGAAATACGAATACGAAAAGTTCTTTCATGCATCAGCGAGTCTTTGTCAAGCGCTAACCCCTGAGCAAGTTATGACCACGGCATTGGAGTCGGCAGCTCAGATCGCCCCTTTCGATGTAGCTTTGGTTACCGCCTATCACAACGACCGTCGTAAGCATTCCGTGATGTGCCTGCAAGATGATAGCGGTGGTGATGTTATCAACACTAAGGGGCTTGTCGGTTTGGAATTTGGTAACAATAAAGGGCTGGTTTCCATGGTGGTAAAGAATCGTCATTTTTTACCCGCCGCTGGAGAGGTACGAGACAATCTAACTCACATCCTGACGCCCAAGTTTAAGTTAAAGAGAGCCTCGTCTTTATTGGTTCTGCCACTTTTGGTTGGCGACAAAGTGATAGGCACTTTGGTTCTCATCTCAAAAGAAAAAGGCGTTTACGGTCGTGACGTCCGAGAGATGCTGAGCGTCATTGCCAACCAGGTTGCCATTTCTTTGGAAAATGGCGTGCTGTTTAAAAAGATGGAGCAGATGGCGACCACTGATGGGCTAACGAATTTGACGAACCACCGTACCTTTCAGCAAAAATTTGAAGCACTGCTCGATAGCTCGGGCAGGCACGGGCGTAAGCTCTCTGTGCTGTTGTGCGACATTGATCATTTTAAGAGTGTCAATGATACTTATGGTCATCCGGTGGGAGACGAAGTGTTGCGTCGCGTTTCGAAAGTATTGAAACTGGCCACCAGGAAGATTGACGTTCCTGCTCGTTATGGAGGCGAGGAGTTTGCGGTAGTACTAGATGCAACTGATGAAGATGGGGCGACTAAGCTTGCAGACCGTATACGTCAGGATGTAGAGAGTATGGTGATACCGTCAGAAAAGGGATCGTTTAAAGTCACGATGTCTATTGGCGTCGCGACATTCCCTGCAGATGGTCACGACCGAGGAGTTCTCATCGAAAATGCAGATCAGTCCCTTTACTACGCTAAAGAGAATGGTCGCAATCAGGTCGTTCATCATCAGACGTTACAGAAGAAGCACGGCGTAGCGTAGGTATGTGTCGCGTGATGACGCACATGTGCGCTGTGGAATCTCGCCAGCTGTAATTGACTAGCGTTTCTTAAGTACCGATGATCATTAGTTGAATGGCAACTAAAAATTACGTCTTAGATACCAATGTCTTACTCCACGATCCAAGATCGATGTACGCGTTTTCCGATAACAACGTAATCATCCCAATCTATGTAATTGAGGAAATCGACAACTTCAAAAAAGACTTGTCGGAGCTTGGTCGTAACGCCAGGCAGGTGGCGCGGCAGCTGGACTCGCATCGCTCCGTCGCTGCTGGTGGACTTTCCGAAGAAGTAACCTTGGAGAACGGCGGAACCATTCGCGTTGCCATAGCGAAGAGTGCGGACACTCCTGCAGCTCGCAAGAATACGAATATGGACGGGTTAATTCTAGAGGTCGCTTTAGAGGTGAGGGACGGTAGTCCTGATTTGCCGACTATTTTGGTGACCAAAGACGTTAACTTGCGCATTAGGGGCGATGCATTAGGCATCCAAACGGTCGACTTTGAGCCCGAAGCTATTTCTATTGAAGAGCTCTACGATGGAGCTACAGTCCTTGAAGTCGAAGGTTCGATTATTGACGGACTCTACAAAGACGGCTCGGTAAGAGTCGAAGAGGAACTCAGTGCGAACGAGTACATTTTACTTCAAGACAAAGAAGACCAGAATCACACGGCACTGGGACGTTATGAATTGATGGAAAGTGCCATTGTTCCTTTAAAGAAAATCCAGAACGTTTGGGGGATAAGACCGCGTAACAAAGAGCAACACTATGGGCTTGATGCTCTGTTAAACGACGAAATCAAGTTGGTAACGTTGGTTGGTAAAGCGGGGACAGGGAAAACCCTTCTTGCGCTTGCCGCTGGACTTCACAAAGTAACAGAGGAAAGAATCTTCTCTAAACTTCTTGTGTCTAGACCCATATTTCCGCTCGGTCGTGACATCGGATATCTACCTGGTGATATCGAAGAAAAGCTAAATCCGTGGATGCAACCCATCTACGATAACCTTGAACTATTGCTAGGTAACAGCGCTGAGGAACAAGGGCAAAAAAAGAGTGAAGGTCAAAATTATCAGCAGTTGATAGAAATGGGACTGGTACAGGTAGAGCCTCTTACCTACATTCGTGGGCGGTCGCTGCCAAACGTCTTCATGATCATCGACGAAGCTCAGAACCTTACGCCTCATGAGGTGAAGACAATCGTTACTCGAGCAGGGGAAGGAACAAAGATTGTCTTAACAGGGGATCCGTACCAAATCGATAATCCTTATGTGGACTCTTCGAATAATGGTCTCACGACAGTTGCGGAGCGATTCAAAGCTGAGGCTATTGCGGCTCATGCGACGCTGACTAAAGGAGAGCGCTCTGAGCTAGCTGAACTGGCAACCAAGATTCTCTAATGAACGTGTCAGAACAGTTGGGCGAGTACCGCCTGGTAGAGAAGTTATCAGTTGGAGGAATGGCGGAAGTTTACTTGGCCGTACGCGAAGGTCTTAGGGAGTTTTCCCGAGTTCTAGCGGTTAAGTGCATTTTGCCATCTCTTGCTTCTGATTCCTCTTTTGTCGAGATGTTTATCGATGAAGCCAGAATTACCGGGCAGTTGAATCATCCAAACATTGTACAAGCCCATTACCTAGGGGCGGAAAGTGGAATTTTTTACATCGTTGTAGAATACCTTCCAGGAATCGATCTTTTAAGCGTGTTTCGGGTTTTAAAGCAACGTAACGAGCGCGTCCCCCCCGAAATCGCGGCTTTCATAGGAAAAGAGGTTTGCAGAGGGTTGCACCATGCTCATACGTTGACCGATGAACTTGGAAAACCACAACGTATCGTCCATCGAGACTGTTCACCGCAAAATATCGTCTTGCTACCGTCTGGCGAAGTTAAACTCATAGACTTTGGTATCGCTAAGGCAGAAGAACGACTGGCTCAGACTCGCGCTGGTATTCGCAAAGGAAAGTATCGTTACATGGCCCCGGAGCAGCTTGATGGAAGAGACGTTGATGCGAGAACGGACCTGTTTTCCCTCTCTACAGTAATCTGGGAGTGTCTTGCGGGCCGGCCGGCATTTGACCAGTCCACTGACTTTCAAGTCGCGGCCGCCATTCGTGACGGTAACTACTCTAGACCTTCTCTCCATGTAAAAGATATTCCAGAAGCGCTGGAGGACGTGGTGATGCGAGGGATGTCGCTGCATCCAGAAGACAGACCGACAAGTTGCCTTATGATGCTAAAGCAGTTGCAGTCAGCAGTTGAGTATTCAAGAAATCAAGAACAAGAGAACTTTGCCGCGTGGGTAAAATACGTGGCGAGTGAAGAACTTACGGTTCACCAAAAGCGGATGGAGCGATTGGTTCAACCGCGTCTTGAATCCTCTGACATCGCCAAACTGCGCGGAAGCACTAAAATTATTAAGTAGCGACGCAGCCACTCTCGCAAGTAAGGCGGTTTCTTACTTCTTTTAGCTGACGTTCTTTGTATGCGCTGTGCTTGCTTTCTCCTGTTTCGTTGGACTCCGCAGTTGCTTCGTCGACAATTTGAAACTCGGTTTGCACGAACACGATATGGCTTGGGATGTCTTTTCTAAAGTTTTGAAGATCCAACGACTCGACGCGCAGGGGGACATCACAAACAAAGTTGACGACCTGGTAAGAAGGCGCAGAGAACACGTTAAGACGCTTCTCTGCCTGTTCTTGCGGGTGAAGACTGAGCTCGTCAAACGATGCCAATTGCGAGCTGAGGTCTATTAGACTGTTAACCGACTCATCTGGCACCGTATAATTGAACGGCAACAGAAAGCGTGACAGGGCGGCCAAGAGCCTTGTGACATCCTGCTTGGTCGGAACGATAAGTCTAAAACGCAGCCGGTCGTATATTTGTGCTGCGTGGGTTGAGCGCTTGGCTAGCAGCTTGGTGATTTGAGAGTCCCTTGTTTTTCGTGACCATGCGAACTCAGTAACCTGGTGCCCCGCGATTTGCAGCTGTTCGACGGTACTCATCACTTTGAGTTCAACACCACGAAAAATAGCGTCATCGGAAACCGGAAGCGCAAGCATAGTTTCTCTCGCGTCGAGATGGTTGATGATATGCATCACTTTTAGAACTACGCACGCCCACTTTTGGTTGTCACTTTCGTGCGATGCTATCAATAGTAAATCTCGAGCGCTGACTTCTGTCGCTACGGATGTTGGAATCTTCATCCCGATGTCTTGCAAGTAGTTTACGGAAGTTGTTCTCAGCTCTTCAAGTCGCCTGATTTCAACTTCGCTTTTGGGGTCAAACTCATTCAAGGAAAGAAAGTTGTCCACCAACTCCAACGTTGATAAGTGCAGTCTTCCCCAGTCAATGATGGAGTCTCCTCGCAAAAGAGAACGTAGTGCTTGCCTATCGGACAAGTCGATGTCTGGCCATTCCAGAGCTCGCTTGACGACGGGACAGCTAGAGACAGTGCTCATTTTGATAGACGTACGGTGGCAGCGAACAAGCTTACTGCTACGGCACCTACCAATATATTTCCTACGATGGCTATCATCTTGACCTCAGTTCAATGTTAAAGGAAAATCTAAAATATTCCTAAAAAGTGGCTCCTTTTAAATCTGAAGCCTTTGTCTGTCAAGTTGGTAAACGCCGCTATTCTACGATTATTTCTATTTTCTTGCCATTCGTCTCTCGGTCGATTGCCAATTACGCAACGATCGTCGACTTCGCAGGCGAGAAAGGGCCGTTAACACGACAAAACCGCCCGCCCCCCACCAGGCATAGGCAGATCTTGAGTCCTCGATCGCTTCGAAGTAGACCGCTAGACCAGCAAGAGCAATGGCAAGTGCGGTGCTGGAAAGAGTAGTCATTCCTTGGTGAACCACTTCTGCATGATGAACCATGCCAGGCAGTCTAATTTTGGGGCCTCGTTGTTCGACGTGCTTGATGAACTTTCGAATTTCCCCAGGAAGAGCACTGGTTGCTAGAAGCCAATCCCTTCCGGCACTGACTACAAACTCCTGCCAATCGTTGAAGTCGCCAAGCAATAGCTTTTCGATGTGGGGACGTATGATCGGAACGGGAGTAAGTTGAGGAGCTAACCTAGTGCAAAGTCCCATCAGCAACAGAAGTGTTCGTTCTAGCAAAATCCATTCTTTGGGAACGTGGAAATTGCTGCTCATCTCTTTTAGAGATAAGTCCATGTGACGCAAGTCCGCCAGGTTGTCTAGTGCTTGCTCTGGATCAAACCTGACGTCTCTCAAGTTGAACGAATCAATAGAAATTTGCTGCTCGAACTTTTCGTAGAAGAACTCTACCACTTGTTCAAAAACTGCCTCATCCGCGTTTCGGGACACAAACCCCATTTCTCTCATGGCACGAATGATTTTTGAGCGGTCTCGGGTTAGTGCCCCTTGCACGAGCTCTGCGAGACCTCGGCGCATGTCTGGAGAAACTCGTGCGACAGCACCGAAGTCCAAGAAGACTACCGTAAACCCTGTGGGGGACGCTTCAGACGTCCTGACCAAGAGATTGCCAGGGTGAGGATCGGCGTGATAGATGCCGTGCTCAAAAATCTGTTCGCAGTACAAAGCGACGATGTGGGTTGCCAACTTGGTGCTGTCGATTCCCGCCTCATCCAGGCGCTCGACATCGTCGATTTTGAACCCCGGTTCAAAGTGGCTGGTGAGAACCCGCGACGTGGAAAGGCTTGGAACCACAGTAGGAAAGTGCACATCGGAGCGTTCGCGGTAGCCCGCACCAACTAAGCGACCATTTTCAGCTTCGATCGTAAAGTCGAGCTCTTCAACTATCATTGAGCGAATCTCTTTGTAGACTTCCGGCAGGCCGGAGTAGTGGAGGAACCTACCCGCAATTTTGAAAATACGACTAAGAATTCGTAGGTCTCTACGAACGAGTGACTCAATTCCTGGATACTGAACTTTGACAGCGACTCTTGTGCCATCGTGCATTTTGGCCAAGTGGACCTGACCGACGGAAGCCGAGGCTATTGGCTCTTCGTCGAACTTTAAAAAGAGGTCCGACGGCGTTTTTCCTGGAAACTCCTCTTGGATTCTTTCTTTGATATCTGCAAATGGCCTGGGCGGTACGTTGTTTTGGAGTCCCTTTAGTTGAAGACTGAACTCGTCAGGTAGAAAGTTGGTCATGATCGAGATGAGCTGGCCCACTTTGATAAACAGCCCTTGAAGTTTAATGATTGCCAGTTCGATACGCGCACCGTTTATTCGATGAGCTCTCTTCATTTTTTCTTCCATCACTTGGGGAGAGCGAAACTTCGATTGGAAGTTGAGCCAGCTGTAGCTGGCGATAACTCGAAAAGTCGTACGATAGGCAATCCAAGAACGCCATGCACGCCGCGGAGGATGCGGGTTAGGGGCTTTTCCAGCCAGATGGGCCGGTAGTTGAAAGCTGGACGCTGCCGCGTCTGTGGACCTCTCGGGTGTGGTCATCGCGCCTTATCATAACGCCAAAACCGTTCGATTTGACAGAGGTAGCGTTCCAGAAGACTCTTAGAAGGTGACCGACGAGGAAGTAAACGAAGCAAAGCCCGAAGAAGAGCTTGATGAAGACGAGTTTGAGATACCCAAAGTCGTTAGGCAGAAGATTGAAGCGTTACTCCCCGAGATTGTACGCAAGACCTTACAGAATGGGGTAGATGCCGTTTTTTCTACAGAAGATGGGATTCGAAAATACGCTAAGGACATGAAACTTCCCAAAGAGGTTGCTTCCTACGTTAGTTCCACTGCGGGAGCGACGAAAGATGAAGTGGTGAGACGCGTCGGTGGAGAAGTAAGGGAGTTTCTCGAGAACATGAATATGGCAGATGAGATTGCCAAGATACTCACTACGTTATCCTTTGAGATAAAGACGGAAGTTAGATTTATCCCGAATGACGAGAAGCTTGGTAAAGTTCAGCCCGACGTGCGGGCACGTGCGAAAGTGAAACGCGCCCGAAGAACAACAGGCGGATTTCTAAAAAGAAAAACAGAAGAAGTTAACGATAATGAAGAGCCTCAGGACCCCAAAGAGCCTAACTAGCTTTCAGGGTAGTGAGTAGTTGTCGATTCTTATTTTCCAACTCGCGTCGACACCTAATTTTTGGGCGATTCCTCCGTTGATTTCCAGGACGTACTTGGAAGGGGACGCGACTTTGCGAGAGGTCGTAGTTTCGGGGACCGCATTGTGAACCACTCCGACCACACTTAGGTTTTCATCAATGAAAATCATATCAAGCGGGATGTACGTATTTTTCATCCAGAAAGACTGAACGTCCTCATTGGGAAAAATGAAGAGCATCCCGCTCGCTGCATCAAGCGACTTGCGGTACATCAAGCCCAAGTTGCGGTCTTGACGCGAGACGACCACCTCCACCGAAAACGTGGCGGTTTTACCTGTGTTACTGCTCAGGGTGACTCTTGGGGCTTGCGGACTGCGCTTGCTCGCGGACCTGTCGCACGATGCAAGGAGAAGTACTATCGCGAGAATACGCATACGCGACAGTTTGGTGTTGTTATCCTATCTTGTCAAATCGCTTCGCAAGAGGGATACTTGACCATGGTCGCCGTCGGGATTACACGAGAGCCGCATCGCATGTGCGACTATACGCGGGTCTTACGGCACGCTGGGGTCAAGGTGATCAACTTGCCCGTCACGAGTCAAAGACCATTAGTTGAAGGAGTCGCTTCTTTGCAAACGCGACTACTAAAACCGTGGGACTGGTTGGTGGTAACGAGCCCTGTCGCTGGAAGTATCGCGTCCCAATTCGAACTCCATGGTAAGGTCGCGGCTATCGGCCCAAAGTCAGCGCAGTCTTTCTCTCATGTCGACTTCGTGTCGGGCGTATCTACAGCCAAAAGTTTCGCCCACGAGTTTGCTGCGAATTTATCTGCTGGTGCTCAAGTCTTATTTCCGCAAGCCAGAGAAGGGCTGCCTGACTTTGTGACTGAGTTGACCGCGTTGGGCCATCAGGTGGAAGTGTTTCCCGTATACGAGACAATAGAGAATGCTAAGCCAGAAGAGTTTTCTACTATCGATAAGCTTCAAGTAGATGCCATCTTGCTCATGGCCCCATCGCAGGTGCGCGTGCTATGCAATTGGTTCGACTTTGAATTTTCAACAATGAGATTCTTTGCGTCAGGGCCAACCACAGAGGCGTATGCTACGGAGCGGGGGCTTAACTGCAGGCGGCTTGACGGTAAGAACTTTGATGAGAAGGCTCGCAATCTGTTACAAAGGATTGGTGGAGTATAAATTTGTCGAACTACAAGTCGTTACAGATGAGTCGCTAACGGAGTCAGTTAACAAAAACGTCGCGGATGGTTGGCAACTCGAGAATATTCATTTTGTTCGCAATGAGGGGTCACGTCGTCCTCAGATGGCGTTTATTGCGTTTGTAAAAGAGTCTCCTGCTCAGGAGTGACCAGTAGCTGATACGGCTCAGGGATATTTTCTGTGATCCTACCGTCTGCCGGAACTTGCTGGCTTACTACAATGTAGACTACCCCCTTGGTGGACCAGCGGGCCGTTACATCTTCACCAGACTCACCAATTTTATCAGCGAGTTTTTTTTCGTCATGGTCGACTACGGTGAGGTGCAGTCGAATGTTGGGGATGCCAGAGACCGTTACCTTAGCCTGGGGCAGGATTCGTCGTAGTAGATAGTAGTCCGTGTCGGGTCTGTTATCGCTAATTTTGCTTCCGAAGTAAGCCTCTATTGGAACCTCTGGTGTTACGACGGTCGCACTACTTCCACTGTTATTCGGTTCGTGTTCTACGGTACGCGGCCCCTCCGCTTTTGGTGGCTTTAGAAAGTAGTAGCCAAACCCTGCAACACTGGCTAGAAGAAGTGAAACGAATCCCGCAACGTACCATTGCCGCCGTTTTAGTTTGCGCTCAAAATCCTCTAAGTCCGATCGTTTAAGCTGTTTGTCATTGATGGTTGGTGCGGCATCGTAAGATTCGCTGGTTGGTTTTCTACCGGTAGTCGCGAGAGCGTGTTCAACTGCTTCGGACAGCGCGTCTGCGCTAGAGTAACGCTCACTAGGATTTTTGGCCATCGCTCGAGTAAGCACTGGCTCTAGTTGGATTAGATTAGCGTCAAGGTGCTTTTGTATGGTTAGTGGGGGCACTCCGTCGCTAAGATGTTTGGTAAGAATGCCAACAGGACTGTTGGCATTGAACGGATAAGTTCCAGATAGCACGCGGTACATCGTGGCTCCGAGGGAATAGACGTCAGTCTGCGGAGTAATCCGCTCTCCCTTTATCTGTTCCGGTGCCATAAAGTAAGGAGTCCCTACGATCAAACCACTTTCGGTCGCTGATGACTCTGCCGATGATTTCTGTTGAAGCTTGGCGAGCCCAAAATCAACGACCTTCACAAAGTGCCCCCCCCGACTGTTCGAGGTCACTAGAATGTTCTCGGGCTTAATGTCTCTGTGGACGATCCCTTGATTGTGAGCTTCACTTAGTGCCAAGCACGTTTGACGTATGATCGAGCGGAAATCAGACACGTTTATTGGTTCGTTATCGCAACGAATTTCCAAATCAGAGCCCTGAATTAGTTCCATGATAAGGAACAAGTTCCCGTCGGTGATCCCAAAGTCAAAAACTTGCACAATATTGGGATGGGTCATCGTCGAAATAGCTGCTGCTTCTTGACGAAATCTTTTTACTACCACGGGATTCGAGGCGAGATCCTGGCGGAGCACCTTCATTGCCGCAAATTTTCCCAAACGCTCGTGACGTACGCGATACACCGCCCCCATCCCACCTTTGCCTATCAGCTCCAACACACGATAGCGATCATCGATGAGTTGGCCCTCCCACTTCCCTGGTTCGAGCTGAGAGGTGGCTCCTCGGCCCATAGACGCTCCGCATTGACCGCAGACCTGCGGTAGCACATCGTAAATCGACGGGCAGGAAGGGCAGGCGTAACGAAACGGCACATCCCACAATAAGCCCAAGTGGACGATGGGTCAAACTCCTAATAATAAAGAGATATTGTTAAGAATAGCGCTCATCTAGCTTGCTGGGCCGTTATTTGTTTTCATATAATGATGGTCGATGGGGTGGGACCGAAAAACTGGTAAGCCAGTTTGGACGGGCGAATGGTTTACCATCGTCTTTTTGATCGGAGGAGTAATACTCTCCGTTGCCGCCATTCGTTCACTTGGTGTCGATAGTGCGGTTAACTCGACTTTCGTGTCTCACTACTACGCTGTCCGAGGAGTTCCCGAAAAGGCTCCCAATATCGTTTTTGTATCGGAAGACGTTCCCACCAATCAGCTGTTTGAACAAGTATTGGCAGCTGGTCCCAAAATGGTCGTTTCGCTCATTGGTGGAAATATTGATCACCCTAACTTTGTTTCTCAACCACCTGGGGCTGCACTACCGGTGCAGTACGGTGACTCGGCACGAGTAGAATGGGTTCCGTTCTATTCTCTCGCGGGAAAGTCCGCGATTGCCGTCGCGGCTGAACGCATGGGAGTTACTACTCAAAGCAAAGGGGTGCGCGTCAACTATGGTGTCGAACCGCTGCCTACCGTGTCTGGCTCCCAAATTTTGGAGCGCAAAGTACCGGTAACTATTTTTAGTGGACGAGTCGTGGTAATTGGCACCGGTAGGATCTCCGGAGCTCATGAGTTGATGACTCCGCTTGGCGCTATGTCTAGTGCGAAAATACATACTCACGCACTTGCCACACTTCAGAGTGGCAAGGAGATAGATGTCATTGCAACGAGTATGGTCTGGGCTGGCATCGTATTGCTTACCGTAATCGCTTTTTGGTTTTCCACTTGGATTCGACCTAGTTTCGTACTCCCATTTTTTGTCGCGTTTTGTGGAGGGCAACTGGTTTTAGGTTATTTAGTGTTTTCATGGCATCAGTTGGTTCTGCCTGTTTCGAGTTGGATTCTTGCGATGGTCGGCGGAGGGCTGGTTAGTTTTGTGCATGAACGCATTAACCTTGCTGCTTACCTTGGGGAAAAGGTAGCGAAAGCGGAACACAATAAACTCGTACTTTCTGCTGCAGAGGCTCTCGACGTCGACAGGTCCGACGACTGGGAGCGGTTCGCGCGGCAATCTTCGATGCTCGTTGATTTCAAAAGTGCGGTGGTGGCACGTTTGCCACGAAATGAGTACCACCTGAACTTCGAAGCTTTCGCCAACATGGACAACGAACACGTCAATGAAAGACGTCGTGATCTAAGACGTAGTCCTTATCGAACCGCGTATTTGCTGGCTAGGCCGCAGTGGTCTGAGCGGCAGTTTATGAAGGATGAATCTCTGCGAACGCTGCTTGTTCCACTTTCCGCGCTAGGACGGGTCTTTGGCTTTTGGATTCTAAACTTTGAGCAAGACCGACGCATTAGCGAAAGAGAGATAGGACTTATTTCTAACTTGGCATCGGAGTTTTCCAAGGAAATGGAGCGTCGACGGACGGATGGGGTTTTAGTTAACAACAGCTTTTTGGGCGGCGGAAAACAAAAGTTAATCATGGGAGCGAAAAAACTCCAGCAGAGCGCGGATTCTGCCCTTGGTCGTTTTCGTGATGTTTCCCAGGTCTTTGAATCTCAAGCGTCCCCCGCACTGTACGCAAACCTTTGGGGAGACGTAATTTCTGTCAACCTGTCGATGCGTTACCTTCTAGAAGAAACTCAAAATCAAGACTTGGGCGACGTGGAGCTAGTCACCTACTTGCGACGACTTACTGGAAAAAGCATGGATAGTATTCGCCTGCAGCTCAGAAAACTACTTCATGATCGGATTCCGATAGCGTACACCAAAGCCGAAAACAATGAGGGGCAGAGTCTTGGAGTCATCGTTGTTTCTTTGCATGTGGGTGACGTTGCCGTGGATGGGGTTTCTGTCGCGAATGGTTTTGTAGTGTCGGTATCCCCTGAAGTTAGCCAGCTTGGACCCAAGAGGATTCGGCAGAGGCCGAAGAAATCAAGCCTTGTGGTACTCGAAGGCGCCAAAGAGAAAAGGAAGTGACGAGTCAGACGATCCTAGATGTGTTGCCACATCACGGTCTTGATCAGTCGATTCTGATTGCGGTTTTGATTGGAGTCTTGCTTCAGGCTCTTATGACAGAGGCCTACGGCTGGGTGTTCGTCGGACTCGTAGTCCCTGGATATTTAGCTTCTCTTTTTGCCGTGCTTCCACAGGCGGCTACAGCCGTTTGCATTGAAGCATTCATTACCTATGCCATCGCAAAAGTAGTTTCAGATGTAGTTGCAGGGGCTGATTCTTGGAACCGAGCTTTTGGACGAGATCGTTTCTTTTTAATCGTGGCGGTGAGCATCTTGGTGCGCCAAGTTTCTGAACTTTGGCTGTTACCTTCCATCGCTCCGCTTGTAGATGAACTTTTTGATGTCGCTTGGTCAAACGATCGTAGTTTTTCTAGTATCGGTTTGGTACTTGTACCCTTGGTTGCCAACATGTTCTGGAAAGTCGGTTGGCTACGGGGAAGCGTGCAAGTAGCAACGCCGGTTGTAATCACTTACCTGATTTTAACGGTAATACTTTTGCCGTACACCAATCTTTCCTTTAGTTCTCTAGAGCTGACGTACGAAGACGTAGCTTTGGACTTTCTTGCATCCCCCAAAGCGTACATTTTACTTTTGGTAGGAGCTTACTTTTCAGCGAGGGCCAATCTGGTCTACGGCTGGGACTTTAACGGTATTTTAGTTCCATCTTTGTTAGCGTTGACTTGGGTTAATCCCTCCCTGACCGTCAACACTTTGGCAGAGGCTTTCGTTCTTTATTGGATTGCCAAAGTTTTTTTTGCTTTGCCTCCGGTAAGGCAAGCCAACATGGAAGGCCCGCGAAAGGTTTTGGCCGTGTTTCTTTTAGCATTTGCCGCCAAGTACGTTCTTTCGATTCTTCTCGGGGTGTTGATGCCCTCGGTGCGAATCTCAGAAGTTTGGGGGTTTGGATACGTCTTGACTAGCTTGCTTGTGGTAAAGATGTTGCAAAAGAACTCGGTAGTTCGGGTGATGTTACCTACCGTTCTTATTTCACTGATGGCGTTCGTGGTGGGCACTACCATTGGTCTTTGTTTGGAGTGGGTAGCTCCCAAACGAGAAACCATCGAAAGAGTAGATCCTACTCCTGCACCCGCAACCAAAGAGCTCCTCAACAGTGAAGATGGGGTGGTGGAGTACGCTCTGGCGAAAGCTCTTTATCAGCAACGCCCACAGTTTTCAGGTGCGTTTTATGGAAGGAACGCGAAGATGTGGCGTCAGTTTGAAGCGGGGGTTGTCACTAATTCTTTGCTTTCCAAAATTGGAGTTAGAAAAATTGCTCTTAGTGACGGTACGTTCGCATTGGCTGAGCAGGAGGAGCACATGCGATCTGTACTTGGTGTTGATACAGCAATAAGAAGGACAAGTGGTAGTGGTGTGACTTTCGTTATTTCTCATCCCAAACGTAGTCCCCTAGCAGCATTGTATGCGGGGTGGGGGTGTCAGCACTTTCAGTGTAAGGGAGTTCTTTGGGCTGGTACCGATTCGAATGAAGCAGCGTTGCATAAATCGTCGATTGTTAATCTAAAAAACAAGGTTGCGGTAGAAGTCAGCAGAAATCTATCAGGTACAAAGGCCGTGTTAATTTCACCAATAACCCTGCCAGAGGGGATAGACGTTTCGAGAATTTGGCCGTTTGAAGTAGAGGTTGTTTTTGAAAGAGGCCGAAGTCACATGACGCTGCAGGTTTCTAACTCTGGACTCGAGGCTGCTTTGCGTTCTGTGTCAGACCATCCCACCGAAACTACCGTCGAGCCAGTTCGCCTGTGGTTGGAGTCTCAGTTTTCGGGCGTGCGACGGGATAGATGGCGTACACGTTCTCAGAGTCTCATCGCCTATCAGCGTCCATCACAATCGGAATTGATAGCGATCGACAATGTTACCAAGTCATTCTTGGACGCTAGTGACGAAAACGTAAGCGTCGTCGATCGACGGGCAAGAGCTGTGGGACTAAAAGTTATGAAGTTTCCTAATGGCGTACGGGGCTTGGTACCGGTTCATCCAAGCCACCGCTGGTTTTACGTATTTGTAGCCCCCAAAGGGCAAGACGCGGTGACTGCCGCACGGCCACTTCGCGGCGGAGGCACTTGGAGGCTTGCGGTGGAGTGGTGGCAGCAATCGCAAACGAGAATCTTAGCGTTAGATGCTGGAACTCGATTTACGGATTTGGACTGGCGGTTAGATGCTTTGCAGCCTGGTGGTGCGTCAACTCCTTTGCACGCCGCTTTGCAAGCGATTCATCGGCACCTCGGGGGGCAACGAGTGTTTCACTTGTTGCCAAGAAAAGGGTACGAGGCCTCGCTCGCCGATGTGGTTCTCGGTAGCAGTGGTGAGTCCGTGGCAACCCCCCCATCCTTTGTCTCCGCGCTGGCAGAGAACTGGGGGGTGGCGTATGCTACGCAGGATTTCGCAACGAGGACAGAGAAAGGGAACTACCAGCCGATCATGCAGTACGCCACGGTTTTTCCCAGTGCTACGCACTTCAGCGTGAGAGTGTCACGTCGATTGGTCGAACATGGCCGTTTAAAAACTCGTGACAACGAGTACTTTTCATCCCTCGGTATTGCTCCTTCTGCTGAGAAGTTTTCAGCGCTTCATTTGGGGGAAACCGCGAGCGTCCCCGAATTCGCAAAGGACTTCATTGAAGCGACGGCGTTATTTAGTCAAACTAACGATCCCTTTTGGTTACGTAGGATTACCTCACAAGGAACAGTTGTGGTGAATGAGGGCCGGGTAGCGTCACTTTTGCAGAAGGAAGGCTGGCGGATTTCTGTGATGTGGACTCCGAAACCCACAGCGTGCGAAACAGGGCTTGCAATCGATGCCGCACTTGCTACCAATTGCAGCATCATTGCAACTAAGGAGCAACGTGACCTTTAAGAAGGTAAGATCGGTGCTTGGTTACCTAACCACGCTACTCGCCTTTGCTGGGATTCTCTCCGTTGCTGCGTTCTATGGAAAACGGCAAACGGGGCCGCAAGTGGAACGTTTGGCCATGTACAAAATTGGAAACGGTAAAGACGTGTCGTTGCTTCTGCAGCAAGGACAAGATGAGTTGCGAATTCATTCTCATGCGGTGATGTCGAGTTTTCAATCGAGTGCTTCTTATTCGCTAAATTTCAAGTTCAAAAATAAGAATGGGCAGCAGATTTGGAGCCGCGATATTGCTCTTAAAGCAGACTCTGGATGGCATAAGCGTAATGACCGGTGGCGCAATGCCTACCTCCAGGACAGCGACCAGATCGTCACAAATGAACGAGTTACCCGCATCTCTCTTCCAAAATTCGAGGACGAAGGTACCCTGGTTGTTTCGTGTTCTGGACAAGATGCCGTGTTGGTTAGATTATACGAAGTGCAGACACGCTCGGCATCCGCGCTCGCGCTCGCGTTGAAGGCGAGTAAATCTTCTAACTCGCGAATTTGGTCTAAGACCGTGATTGACTGGGATATGTTATCTCCCGCGCGGCAAGCTCAAGCCCTTCGTGTGGGCTCCAAGAGGTTGGCGGCAGAGGGGCAGTCCGGGATCGACTTCGAAACCGCGACGCTTTACTTTTCAGGGTATTGGGAGCCTGTTCAACTGCAGAGAAGAGGATTGCAGGTCACGAGTTTGCGACCTTTAGCCCTGCAACTGTCGGGTAAAGCAAAGTTCCTAACTCCTGAAGGAGGGGACGACGTTACAGTTCGAAAGCGTAACGTAGACGTGGATCTTGAACGCTGGGTTGAAGCGGACGGACAGCATAGCTTTTGGCTTACTTCTCAAGAAGAAGACGTTGCTTCTGTGGATGGTGAGTTCTCCGAGCAAACGACGCTGACGTACCCCTATCGCTCTGAAGCGGCCTACATGATAGACGATGAAAGGTTTATTACCTACAGTACAAAAGGTAGCAAGGAGCTGGTTTTCTCCGCATGGGGAGCATCAGAGCGCAGAAACAGGGTTGTAGTTAGAAGTGGGGATAAACTTTTGCACGTGGAAGAGTTGAAGACCCAAGTGGATTCCACCAATTACGCAGAGGGCGTTCATCAAAAAATACTACCTTTAAGCAAGCCTAGCTTTTTCACGGTCAAGGTCTCTGAGAATACTGAGGAAATAACCTTGTTGAGCGATGGGCCACTTTTGATATCGGCCGCGTACTTGGGGAGTGACGTAATTAGCAAACATAAAGCTCTGCCGCTTGAGCGCCAGCTCCATGTCCGCGATGGCAGACGGTACATCGTGAGGGAGTTCGCGTTAGAAAAGCGAAGGAGGCTTACTCGGCGCTCGATCGTTCCGACGAAGGGGGGAAGGCAATCTCCTGTAATGAGAGAGGTGGCACGGGTCAGCATCAGCGCGGACGTTTCGGGCCAAGAGCTCGTCGCACGTGGCAGCCGCATGTCTTTTACAGTCAACGGTCCTAGAGAAAGTATTGTTTCTAAGCGAGTGCAAGTTGTCTCGGGCGAAGCCATCGCATTCCAACGGCCAATCGAAAGGGTCGGGCAAAAGTACTACGTTCCCACGAAAAAAGGTGCAACGTACAAAATCGTTGGTCCTGAAGGAGCCAAACTAACCGCGCGGGGGGTTGACTGGCGCACTCCACAAAAGCGAAGAGCGTTGACCGTAAGCGAAGTGACCGCGGCATCGCCGCTCGTTTTTTCGGTCACTCCGGACGTTACTACCTTTGTACTCAGCTACTACAGCACGCCAAGTTCGCCGCCGCCCAAAATTGAGCTTGTGATTGGCGACGTGGTTAAGACGCTGTCAATGAAGCCCTTCTCTCCAAAACTTCAGGGAGACGTTTCGCTAGACAAGTCGGCGACGATGTTGAGGGGATGGGTTGTGGAGCTACCATCCTACAGGACCGGGACCGTAGTAAGGGTGAAGGCTTCCACAGGTTGGGGCTATGGGGAGATACTACAGTGAGAGGTGCAGTCTTTTTGCTGGTGGTGTGGTTGCTACTTTCGTGTGGCCGAACCTCCGATCGCGATCTTGAAAAATTACTGTCCTACATAGAGCACCCTCGAGAGGTCCGCAAGGGTAATCCTGAGGATGGTCTGGTAGTATCTGCGGCACAGTCCATAGCATCAAACTGTAACGCAAGTCCCAAGCTTCCAGGTGACTACGTTTTGTTTGAGCACATTTTGCGAGGAGAACGATTTGTCGTTCTCAGTAGCCATAGTGATGGTGGACACTACGTTTTTCGTTGCAATCACGCTGAGCCTGGCATTCTTCTGCAAGCACCCCATGTGTTTCATGACCGCGGAACCGGAGAAATCGCTGTCGGGATATTTTTGGAAGGAGGGCCGGCGTTTCGCGCGCTGTTTATGAATTCTTCCCACCGAGACCAAATGCGAAGAGGAAGAAAGGTAGACTTGGTGAGACGGAGAAGTCACGTCTTTCACCGCGTTACTGCCGCGTTGTATTCTCCCTCTTTGTCTCTCGTGCAAGTGCATGGTTTCTCAGAGAGGAAGCATGAAAACGCCGGGGACTTGATTCTTTCTAACGGCACAGAATTGGTGACCGACAAGGTGATGGAACTAAAAGTGGCGTTGCGGGGGGCACAAGGAACCGTACACGCTTTTCCTGTCGACGGTTTGAGCCTTGGAGGAACAAAGAATGTACAAGGAGAGTTTTGGAATCGCGGAGAGACTCGTGACTTTTTACATTTGGAACTATCTGGGAGGTACAGAAAAAAGCTTCTGAAAGACAAGTCAGAACGACGTTTGCTGATGAACGCCCTGAAAGGTCTGTTGTGATTGCCCTAGCAGTTACAGCCGCGATTTGGTCTCCGGTCCCCGTGGTTGGGCCGGTAGATCCTGTGTCTATTGAATCCCAATTTCCGTATCACAAGAAGGCGGTATCAGAAGGAGCCGTGGTAGTTCCGACTGGAAGAGCGATAGCGGTTCACGTTCCATCGATTTCACTGAGGCGAGTCACCGTCAAAGGAGGCGGCTGGGGAGATTTGAGGTGGTTTACATTTTCTACCACCGAAGACGGCAACCAATCATTTGGTCGGGCCGAGTTTTTCCCCGCCCCAGGATGGCTAATGAGCACTGGCGAGAAAGGGCGGGTAGTCTATGCGGTTGCTCAAAAGACTGTGACCGTTCAAGTGGAAGAAGCACGCGATCGCTCAGGAGTATTCGCTTGGAAGCGGTATCGGAAAGCTCTCTTTGATTGGGTTGACAAAGGAACCCCGCATCCGGACGTGAAGTTTTCCGGTAGCGAATGGCTTAAGCAGTTGGCACTAGCCGACGCCGCGTTTCCTGAACAATACAAGTCTTTGCGGAAACAGCTTGCGCTGGGAAGGCTCTGGGAAGTGGCGAAGTATTCTTCGTCGATGGTCAACCGAGCACGAGTAGACATAGGAAGAACCCAAGAGCTGTCTTTACAAAATGAAGGAGCCGTTTTGGAAAAACTGTCGGGGTACTCCGCAATCAATAGTAATCACCATCGCTTTCCTTTGAAACTGTCGGGCGAAGGCGTGTTGCAAGTAGACGTGCGGCCATTGCGTAGAAACTCAAAGCTCTCTGTCGTGATAGAACGACATGGCAAGGTTTGGTCGCAGCAATCGAAGCCCGCCAGCTTTTCTCCGGTTAACATTACATCGTTGACCGGACTGTTGGGAGACTTTAGAGGACGCCTTGTGACCAAAGATGGGGCGCCCGTGGGACGTCGGTGGACCATCAAAAAGACGCTTAGGGACACCGTCGGAAAAACGCATCTGACAGTAAAAGGGGGGCCAGCGCTGGTCCGAGTGAGATGGAGTACGGTGAAAGAAAGAGGCGGCCTGCTTCTTGGTCGATACCTCTCTGGAAAAACGGCTCGTCTTGTTCACAAGCCTCAGAGGTGCATTCTAACGCGGAGTTGCGACAAGCCGTCGACAGACGTCCCAGAAGAACAGCGCCTGTTGCAGTTGGGGTATTGGGCATTGCACGGGATGTCGAGCGCGAACGCTGCAGAAGTAGTGGAAGAAATGCTTGCGTTACAGGCGGCAGACTCGGTTAAGGCAGCGAGTTACTTACGTGTTGCGCAAGCGGCCTCAGTTCATAAGCCAAGTCTGGTGGCGATGATTCTGCAGAAGTTTCCAGTCGAATCCCCGCTGTATTTTTACGCATTGCAAATAGCGCAAGTACCAAACTCTCCCGACGATCTTCATCTGCAACGCAGTTTTTGGCTGGCGGCGGCGAATGGTCAACGCCGCCAAAACCTGCTGAAAACCCTATGGAAAAGCCACAGCCGTTGGAAGTCACTTTCTTCGCTTAAGCCGACCTCAAGGTGGATTCGAGGCTTGAAGAATGTAGGAACCATTTCGCTATTGACGAAAAACGTTAGCGTTAAGGCGCGGAAAGGGCATTTTAGGCAGGTCGTGGCATCGGCCCCCTCGAAACTAGTTTTGGAATCCAGCGCGGTACGTGCCTCGGAGCGCGTACACACGTATCAGGGCCAAGAGGAACTGACAACCCTACCTGGTAGCGACGGTTTTTTGATCGACTATCACGCTTGCGCAGTCCCCCAAAAGCGCCTGTCCCTAAAGAGGCAGTCCACAGAGGGAGCTGCTTCTTTTTCGTTGGGGGGCGCAAGAGTTGTGCGAGTTGAATTGCGAACTCCGATTAAGACGCTCTCCCGGCGAATCGACTTTAAAGTGACCGCAGATGATAGTCTCGTGTTGCAAGGTCAATTGTTTGGAGGGCGCCCTGACTTTCATTTAATGCCCGTTGGCGAAGCGCCCTTATTGTCAGAGGCAGTTACATTTTTCGTTGCAATTCCTAAAGGTAAGAAGCGAATAGATATTATTAGTGATTCCCCACTTTGGTCTGCTGCGTTCACTAGGGTTGTTGGGAAAACGAGCTCGCCAGTGGAGAGGGCCGTGGGACGTTTTCCTAGCGCAGAAACACTGCGCGCTCATCAAACGCGACTAGCTTCGCAGTTTCCCGTCAATCGCAGGTTGGTAGAGGCCATCGCGGGGTTTGGCGATTGCAACCTTTTTTCGCCAATGGTTGATCGGGCCACTGCTGGGAGCATTGCTGAATCGGTACGAAATTTTAGAAATGGCGTGGGGACACTGCGGCATATGGTCAACGCATTCTCTGGGAGCCGTTGGCAGAGGGTAAAAGGGAAGGCAAAACGGCGTGGCTTGCTTCGTTACCATGCGCCTCTTTTAGTCAGCGCTGGCGCTGCCGGCATTATGCTGCAAGACCATCTTGGAAAGGCAGGCGATCTGATGTCTCCACTGGTCGGGTCGGCCAAAAAAGAGATTTCGTACAAAATCATAAAAGGGGGGGATGTGTCGTTGGTTCTTGGACGGCACGTTCGCTCTCATCAGCCTCCATTGGAGTGCCGGGTTAATTGGGAGTTCGGTCAAAAGCAGGGCGCTGTCACCATCGGCGAGAAGGCGTCGATTCCATTGGGCTTTTATGGGGCAGGGGACTATCTCCTGAGACTGAACATCTTGCCGGCTAAAGAGTGCGCAGGCTACTACCGACTCGAGGCCCCAGAGGGAACTACCGTTGGTAAGGGGGTAGTCTATCAAAATGTAGATGGCGAAACGCCTTTAGCATTCGATGTCAGAGATGCCAAAGAAGTGGGAATTTATATTGTATCACTACGCACTGACGAAAAAATCGATATTCATCGTGGAGGGGAAGCTCTCTCTGTCACACTAAATAGTGCTGACGCTCAAAGAGTCGAGGTAAGCGGAGCACTTATGCACGTGTGGTTTTTGGTTGAGTCAACCGACGGGCAAGAGACGATGGAGCTAACTGCTTCAGAAGATGTTTTGTTACGGGTCGTGTCCCGAAAAAAGAAAGCTGTAAAGCCTTCTTCCGTAAGCTTCGAGACCTTCGTATTTCCGAAGGGCAGGCTTTCTCCCCTGACGGAAGCTGCTGAAGTTACTGCAGTGGAAAAAAAGTCGGCGATAGGGGCTCAATTATCCGCAGGCATCGAAGATTTTGGAGACGATGAAATATTGAGTGGTTTTCGCAGTATGGGAACTCTTGCGGCTAGGTACTTGCTGCGTCCTTCGCTCCGGGTTGCTGGGCATGCCAGGGTGAGGCAGTTCGATAACTTTCGTGGTTACGAACTTTCGTCGATTCTTCAGGGGGCCCGTGCAAGATGGCGTGGCGAATTGAAAGGCCGAGTTAATTGGCAAGACGTCGGAGGCGGGCTTGCCGGAAGCGGCCGGTTGAGTGGAAAGGTGAATTACTACCTGCCCGTTGGAAGGTTTCACGGTCTGTTGCCAACGTTACGATTAGAGAAGCAATGGTACAGCTTGTCTTCTTTGTTGGGGGTGAGTTTGGACGAGTTAGATCCTTTGGTCTACAGCGGTTACGGAAGAGCTCATGATCAATTTGTCGAGGCATCACTACTTCACTACTATTTGCGTTTTTGGGATAACGTGGTGACCGCTAGATTCTCTGTCAGAACCAATGCTGATCTGGTTTCGGTCGAGAGCGTAAGTGCAGGGGCTCGACTGTTGACGTTTTTCGAACGCTCCAAGTTTGGTAGACCACTTATCGATCTGTCTTACAAATATTCTTTTCGACCTGCAGACCTGCACCGAACGTCAAACTTGCATTTACACGACGTTGGAGCCCGGGCATTGTGGTGGCTGTGGACCAAAGGAAATAACAGGTTGTCCATCTCTGCGAAAACTAGGTTGCGAGTGAGTGGACAAGGGCGCACCTCGCTTCTTTTTTCTATTGGCGCAAAATTCTACTTCATTGGAAGCAGGACACTAGAGCCTCTTCTTCCTGTCGAAGTTCGGAATCAGACAGTAGAAGAAGGGAGGATGTGGCAATGAGTAGGCACGTAAGAGCTGTGATTCGTCGCTTGATTGTTGCACACGCGGCGCCGCACCATTGTACCACTCATCGGCGCTACGTCGCGCAAGCTGAAGAACTGCTTGTTCAAGCCGAAGACGATCCAGAGTTCTTTCTTAAGGTAGATGAAGGAGAGCAACTTCATATCGTTGTTTCGCGGGCGATGTACGTTATTGAAAACTTGGCAAATGAGGCCAGCGTACTAAAAAAGGAATTTGCAGAGATGCAAGTGCTGATTAAAAGTACGTCGGCACGCGAGGAGGTCTCTGGGATCGTTTCTCGCTATTTGCCGCTTTTTTCGTTGGATCTTCAAAAAGGTGATGAGAAAGCTGCGCTGGCGGGACGACTCGACTTTGACGCGCTACGCGAACGATTCGCCAAGAAAACCCATAGGCAACAGCTTTGTCTTGAAATCTTGCTTGCCATGTTGGGAGGTATTCTTGCGACAGCGCGAAGTAAGGGGTTTGTCGGTCATGAAAAGTTGTTCTCTATCCTGCTTCAACAGGGGAAGAGTGGGCATTGGGCAAAGCGAAAGTATGCTCTGGACGCCCTTTGTCATGTGGTGAGAAGTGATGTTGCGGCGAGGGAACATCGCTCGAAAGTAAAAGAACTGACCGCAGCGATACTAAAGCGCCATGAAAGCCACCCCTGGTTACAAGAGACAGCCGCAAGGTTGATGGGAGAGGTTGATAAAGAGTATACCGAGAGCTATCTGAAGCGACGATTGTTTGAAAAGCGTGACACTGAAATAGACTTGGTTGCGAAAGAGAGATTGATAGCGGTCTACCTTCAACTGGCGTCGCCATCAACGTTTCATAAAACACTCTTGACGCTTCTGGACTCCAAGCAACCCATCGCCATTGCAGCGCGTGTGGTGCGCTGCGTTGGAGTGTTGCCAGCGGAGTCGGGCGCGGCAATGGTCGAAAGCATTTTGGAGAGGGCCACGCCTAATGACGTTGCAGTTTTTGTTGCTGCACTTGAAGTCGTGGTGAGTTGGTCGAGAGACGAAGCTTCTGAAAGAATGTTTGGACTGCTTTTCAAAGTTACTGGTGCTTGTCGTGAACCTGCCGTTCTTGAAGCTGCCGCTGACTTTGCGGTAGAATTGGCGCTAGCCGGAACAGACCGCGAGCATTTGATTAAGTGGTTGAGCTCCTTTGCCAATCAGGCGGTTCATGAATCCGCTCGCGCCATTGCCAAAATTACTCAGCTTTCCGATAAGTCTTTTCAGAACTTTTGCGACTTGCTAGCGCAAGTCCCTGTGGGCGGAAGAAAAACGTTCCATCTCGAAAAGATCGCTCCCGCGCTCAAAGGCGCTGTCAACGATGCCAGCTGGCTTGCCCGTTCGATAGCTGTGGTAGCTGCGGATGATTGGGGCGTCGGGGTGCGAGTCACAGCAAAGAAAATGATCGTTTGGCGAGGGGATTTTCCAGTTACTAAAACGTGGCGTGTGCTTCATGAGTTTTTTAATCGGGCTCCGAATAAAAGGCAAGGTAAGCGTCACACCGTCGGGCGGAAAATGCAGGGCGACTTTAGGGCTCCGCCAGCGCATCTTGACGAAGCAACAGCTACAACCGTGCCCGGGGAACGAATCTTCGTTGATAGTAGAAAGAGTTGGGGACCTTACCTTCCCTCTGTGGAAGACTTTCTTGATTGCAATCGTCGGGTGTCCATCAGTACTTGTCTAGGTATTACCGAGATACAACCCGCTGATAGTTTTGTCGCGAGGCTGAAACAGAAAGCTCAACTAACGAAACGCTATCGCGAATTGGCTGCAATGCGACAAGCGTGCCTTGGTGCGAATGAAACGGCGGAGATGACTCGCTACGTTAACGAAATGCGGGCGATGGGGTTTACTGTCGAGTTCAAAGCGCATGATTTTGCGGCTCCTTCAACACGTTTTGACGAGTCCATTAGTCGTCTCTTTGCGCCCTCTGTGCGCGCCGCAGCTGTGGTGCCACTCTTTCCAGCGCTAGCAAGTTCGGGCGGAGGACTACGAGACTTCATTTCTGATAATCAGCATTATGTTTTTTCACTCAAAGAAAACAGTCAGTTGTCCCTCTCTGTTTTCGTCGGTCTTGTGTTCGTGTTCTTCTTTTCTCGTAACTTCTTTGCTCGTCGTCGCATTGCGAAAGCACGCGCGGAGATTCCGCTATGCATTGGGGGGTGGGGAACCCGAGGCAAGTCTGGAACCGAACGTCTCAAGGCGGGGTTGTTTGGGGGCCTAGGACTGGACGTCTTTGGCAAAACGACAGGATGTGAGGCGATGTTTATTCACGCCGCAGGTGGCATGAAAGCGGAAGAGGTCTTTCTCTATCGCCCTTACGATAAGGCGACGATTTGGGAACAGCGAAACACTTTGGAGACTGCGGCCAAGTTGGAAGCTGACGTGTACTTATGGGAATGCATGGCACTTAATCCACGTTACGTCGGAATTTTGCAGCACGACTGGATGAGGGACGAATTGGTAACTTTAACCAACGCCTACCCGGATCACGAGGACATCCAGGGGCCTGCCGGTATTGACGTAGCGGAGACTATTTCAGGCTTTATTCCCTTTGGTGGTAAGGCCATCACGAGTGAGATAAACTTTTTGCCGCTCTTCAGAGACGTTGCCAAGCAGCGAAGTACAGAGCTGGACAGCGTTAACGACACCCAGGCCTCGGTTTTTGCCCCTGAAACGTTAGCTCTTTTTCCCTATCAAGAGCATCCTCGTAACATCGCGCTCGTGGCAAGGATGGCCCACCACCTTGGTATCCCAGAAGATTTAGCAGTCTATGCGATGGCGACGACGGTGGTTGCCGACCTTGGCGTTCTAAAGGTTTACCCTTGGGTGACTGCCAAGGGACGGCACGTGCAATTTATAAATTGCTGTTCGGCGAACGAAAGAACCGGGCTTATGAACAGCTGGCAACGAATGGGCCTTGATGCCGTTAGCATTCAGGATGAGCCTGAGAGAATGGTCGTTGGCATTATTAACAACCGAGCCGACCGAATTAGCAGGTCTGAAGTTTTTGCGAGGATCATGGTGCGGGACGTCTCTGTAGATCGTTTTGTACTTATCGGTACCAATATTGAGGGACTGAGAGGCTACATTGCGGATGCTCTCGATGACTACTTAGGCGAATCATCAGTGGCTCGAGAAGATGACAAAGGCACTGGTCCAGCGCTCAGACGAATCGCGAGCGGGATGGCGCGACTGAGAGTTTGTCCACCAGATCCGCAGTTGCTTGCGCAAAGACTAGAAGTGTACGCCACAGGAGCAGGCTTTGAAGTTTCCGCTCCGGAGAAGACGCTCACGCTGCTTAAGGAATTGCTTGAAACGTTAGATTCTCTTGATCCCAAAAGCTGTCACGAGCGTTTGCGCGCAAGGTCTGATGATTTCAAAGCGTGCTTTGAAAAGTCACTAGCTATTGAAAGTGAAACGCCACTTGATAGAATTGAAACCGTTGAGACACCTAGCTTTGAGGAAGCGTTAGAAGGTTTTCTTTTTGAGTTTTCAAAGGCGTGCGTGTGGAATGCGTTGAACCGACAATGTGAAAGCGCGAGTCCGACAGCAACAAACGAAAAGTTTGTCGAAAGCTACAAGTTAATTTTTTGGGCCAATGTCTTCTCAGTAGACAACCCGTTTGTGAAAGGTGATGCGGTGGTCGATGCTTGCTTAAAATCTGTACCGCCCGGTGTCTCGGCATCGCTGGTAGGGATGCAAAATATTAAGGGGACCGGTTTAGACTTTGTTTACCGTTGGATCAGCCTTGATCGTGTCGTCTACTTGTTAAATCGACTTAGAAAAAGCCCTGAGGACTCCACCGAGGTCAAAGAGTTACTGGTGCAGCATAACGACTACGGCGCGCTGGACTCCGGATTGGCGACGAGGGTTTTGGCGGGACTTGAAAAGAGCGAAGGAGCGGTTGCGACTATCGACGTAGGACTGTCTCCTGAAGCCTCACAGTTGCTTGCGATCAATCAAGCTGCGCTCACCAAGATGAAAGCAGTGGGAGGACAACAAAAAGGAAAAACTGCAACGGTGATTTCCAAATTGGAGAGTTGGCTTGACCCTTTTCACAGTGTGTATCGCTACCACAAAAGCACCAAGGTTCTTGATGACTATGCTAAGTCTCGCGTGTCTCTTGGTGAGGCGCAACGCACAATGCGGCACATGGTAGCATTGCAAAAAGGTGGTTGGCTCAAGTTGAAGAAGTAATCCGATTGGTAGTTGTCGTGATTAAGCGCTACAATCAGGTATGAGGTGGGGACTCATTTTTCTTTTGTTGGCAGTTGGTTGTCAGGATCCAATCTCCGAGCAGTTTCTAGATGAGGAACAAGCATTCCGGGAGAGCTACAACCAAACACCGATCAATGTGAGTGGTCGCATCACAGACCGGCAAGGGGCCGCAATTTCTTCTGTAATGGTCCGCTTGGGCGAACAAGAAACAACCAGCGGTTCGTCGGGAGAGTTTTCGTTTGTTACCTCTCGCGCCAACGCTCCCTTAACCCTTTCGCATAGCGACTATTATACGCATCACACCGTCGTGCATCTTTCTCGTGATATCGATGTCGAGTCTATCGAGTTGCAGCCGATGACACTGATGGAAGACACACCAGATACCGTACGGATGATTTTCACTGGAGACGTTGCGCTTGGTCGTCGATTCTTGGATCCCACAGACACCACGTCGCCTTTTGACTTTCCGGAAGATCATGATGATGCGCTGATTCGCGTTAGCAGTCCGGAAGAAGGAACTAGCAAAATATTCGATCATGTCAGAGAGTTTCTAGCCGCTGCCGATTACACCTTAATCAATCTTGAGACCCCGGTGACAAACGACGTTTCCACACCGCATCCGTCAAAGAAATATGTGTTCTTCACGCTGCCTGGGTCAATGCAGCCAATCAAGGATGCGGGAGTAGACTTTGTTGGTTTTGGAAACAATCATTTGTACGACTACCTCGATGTTGGGTTGATGGATACGCTCCATTACGCCCAAGAAACTGGGTTTGACTATACAGGGGCTGGGATGACCAACGCGGAAGCGCTGATTCCTGTACGAAAGACCCTCAAAGGACAAAAATACTCCATTCTGTCTGCCACCTCTATCGCGGGGGATTTCCATGACATCGACTACGTTGCCGGTGCCGCCAAAGGCGGAGCTGCTGACCTTAGAGACGAAGCAATGATTCAGTCTGTGATCGACTCTGAAATCGCCGATGGTTATAAGGTGCTCGCCAGCCTTCACGTTGGAAAAGAATATGGCGAAAAGATCAACGACTCTACCAGACAGCGTTTGGTAACAGCGCAACAAGCTGGCTCGTCTCTCGTAGTGGGCCACCATCCTCATGTGGTGGAAGGGGTCGAGTTTTTTGAAGACACACTCATGGTTCACTCTTTAGGAAACTTTGCGTTTGATCAGGCGCGGCTTGAAACAATGCTTGGCGCTACGTTGGTAGTCGACTTCGTTAGTGGTGAGTTGGTCGCAGCTTCTCTTGTACCGGTTTATTTGGAGGACTTTAAACCTAGGCTTATTGGAGGCAAGCTATTGCAACGTGAACTTAGAAGGGTTGGTGCACTTTCGTCAGTTGCCATGGCCGTATCTGGAAATCGCGGCAATATTGCAATGCCAGGCGATATCGTGCCCAGGCAGACGCAATCGGTTGCGATAAGCGTGACCAACAACGGGGCCGACGACTCAATCGTTGACTTAAGAGAGTTCCTTCCTCCGCAAGCCTCTCTTGTTAGCGTTGCAGCAAGCGATCCCAACATTATTGTATCGCAAGGACGCGACATTCTTACCTACGGAGACTTTGAAGATTACGATAACGACGGAGAGACCTTGGAGGTTTCCCGTTGGGATCACTCCTCGGATTCGGCTTATGTCTGCATGAAAGATGCCTACCGAGGAGCAGCTGCACTTTGTTCCATTCGAGATGTGTCCAATGGTAGTATTTCCGCGCTGCCGTTCCGGAATAGAGTTCGACTTCTGGGTTTTGAAAGATCTGCTCCAAACAAAAACGTTTCCGTGGTCGGGTACACTAAATCTGATAATGCCGGCCCCGTAGAGGTTGTTACAAGGTATTTTGCGCCAGAAGGACCACGGCTTTTCGGAGAAGAAAAGTTTCCGATTCATATCGGCGGAACATCGGATTGGAAGTTCTTTTCCACAGATCTGACGTTTCCGGAAGATACAGAGGCTGCCATTGATGATTTCGAGAATCAGCCGTGGGCCATGCGCTTATTCTTTCATCACACTCCGCCTACCGAATCCGTAGGTAAAATTGCTATTGATGAAGTGGCAATAGTGACTTGGGAACTTGGCCCAATCGCCCCGGTTAACAACTACGAGTTCTTGCGATTGTCTGGGGCATCGTCGGATGCCACGATCACCGTGACGTATTCCATCGAAACACAATAGCGCACAAACACAGACGTGTCGCAGAAAACCCAATAAAAATAACACTTTAAAGGTGATGCGGGTTCATGTACAGTTGAACTGATGGTCAGATTTTTGTGTTTAGGGTTACTAACAGCAACTTCCTGTATTGATCAGCCTGCGGGCGAAGGAAGTACAACTTCAACCTCACTCTCTCGTTTTGATAAGGATGGTGATGGCGTACGCGCTGAGTTTGACTGTGATGATAAGGATGCACGCGTCGGCGAGCTTCTGTATTACAACAACTTTCAGGATGACGATGGTGAAATGTCGACCACCGCAGCACTGCCAGATGCGTGGATGCAGGATGGTGGTCTGGCTGCCAACGAGCGAGGTGGTCAGCAAGCGCTTCTCGCTGCGACCAGTTACAAAGATACGGTTACCTTCACAAAGCTACGTGGCAATGGGATGGAGCGAAAGTGCACCGACGATTGCGCCTTCTCAGTGCGCCATGCAGAAAAAGTTGGCGACAGCTCCGCGGGGCATGCATTTTGGTTTAATGGACTCTACGGTGCAGGCAACTTCCGTATGAAATTTAAAACCGGCGCACGGTTCCGGTTTGACCGAGATGCCGGTGTGGCGACGTTACGCGGAACCGCAGTGGTCTACCTTACTCCAGTTGGGCATCAAGATAAAATGGGACAAGAGTGGGCGGTTGACATGGAATGGGCGCATCGCGGACGCGGCGCGGCCGGTGAGGGCATTGGCGGTCCTAAACGAGAGCGGGCGAGAAATCAGCCGATATCGGTTACTGACCAATGGGAGTACTTTGACATGACCCACGGCGAGCTATCCACTGAAGACGGGCATCACGTGTCCTTAGTGCAATTTCCCGCCAACAGCCGCTACCCTCTTCAGGTTGGTACTTGGGCGAACAACAAGAATCACCTCTTCGGCGGTTCGAGCTGGTTTACGTTTACACACGTACTTCCTTCCGGGCAAACGTTTGTCAACAACAGGGGGGATATCAACGTCGAGTTCCATGAAAGAGACCGTTTTCGCGCAGGAATTCTTGCCCGTGCGAACGTCGACAGGGATCAAGATGAAGGGTTCCATGGTTACCGTTGTGCTGTAGCTCGAAACTCCGAGGTGGATTGCCACAAGCCGGGACGTTTTGTGCAACTCGCATCGTTTTTAGACGGCCCGGAGGACAACATCAATTCAGAGTGCGATAACGAAACGTGCCCAGCAAACACCACCTTCAAGCAACTTGCGCGTTCAGAAAGATCGGACCGAACCGATGTGCTTAATGGCGATAAAACCGCATTGACTTTCTGGGCCGTGGGGGAAGAACTAGTATGTGAGTTTGAAGGCAACATGGGAGAAAAGGTAACGGCCCGCGGGACAGATTCAGATTTCAAAGAGGGGACTACAGGTCTGTCGCTTCTCAATCTGCATACCGAGTATGCGGAAGTTAAAGTCTGTGAGGCGCTGGCAGCGCCTTAGAGCCAAGAATAGAACAACGAGTGAAAGGTCGGCTATTATTGAGCTGGCCTTTTTTCTTGGGGGAGCCGCAGGGTAGGAGAGTCCTCCGACAGAATGGTTGCGTTAGTTGCCGACGCATCAGTAGTGACCCATCGCAATTTGTGTTGTCCAATGTCGATTCCATCGACCACCTCGACATCACGATGGAAGCTTCGCGCTGATAGACCTGTTACCACCACATCGACTCCTTCCAAATCGAACTCCGGAGTATTGCATAGCGGGGGCGTGCCAGGACGATGGAAATACTGGCCAGGTATTCCTAGAATCGTAAGATCACCAATTTGTAACCTACTGGCATACCCAGGAGTCCACACATGATTAGGAACACGCGTGCTTCCTGCGTTTCCATCAGGAATCCACCATGTCGGCGCAGTCGGAAAGGCGATTGGTGTGGGACCCACTAGGATGTGGAGTGGGGCATTGGCTTGGGGCTGGTGAGAGACGATTGCGTGCTCTGCGCTGCAGTTCATGAGGTCGCCATCACGCGCGCAACCCTGCACCGAAGGCCCCGAGCGATACTTTTTACACGGCTGAACTTGGTAGGAGTTTTTAGCTGGTGAGGTTGGCGGCGCACTGCACGCCAAGAACACCAATATCGTTAGCCACCGCACTGAGTGAGCTAAATCTATTTGTAGTTTTCTGTCCAGAGGCTTAGGACTTCTTTTACGTACCGCTCCATCCGTTGGCCCAGTCCTCTGGCGTCATTGGTGTGGTTGAGCAATCGTCGTCGGTATTGATTTGGGGGCTTTGTCCTTCGGCAGACGCGATATTCTCTTCATTGGTTTCTAGATGGAAAAAAGTAAGGGGGGCCGTTCAACCTTCTTGGGAATTCTTCAATCCCGCTTTTTTCGTAGTGATGTCACTCTTGAAAGAGCTGCTTTTAGAATCTCTGTGTCTAGTTCTTGGCGAAAATGATCGCCAAAGGACCAATGGGATACTCCTGTCGCCAGTAGGCTTGGCGAACCCTCGGCTCGGAATATCAAATGCCAGCTTTTCAGTTCAGTGCCACGAATACTACGGCGCGGCGGTCAGGGCTTCCCCGGGGCGAGCTTTTGGTAACTAGTTGCTCCAGTTGTTTTTAGTTTTAACTCGTGCATAGACACCCTTTGTTTCGTTGAAGAAGTAATGCAGTGATTTTTTCGCCCCGTGAGCATCGACCCCATCGTGATATACTTTTACCCACTTTCCTGGTGCGTTGGCGTTCAATTCTTCCAGTCTCTCAGTGTTATTTACTGCGACTGATTCTTTTCGCCCCCACTTCGAAGGTTTCCATGCTGCTCTGCTGGGGTAATTGGGATGGTCAGTTATTTTTCTGTATGTGCGGATTGTCGGAACGGCACTTAGCTTGTTTCTTTCTTGCTTTAACTGTTTGGTGAACGCCGAGCGAATTCCTTTTAGTTCTTCGAGAACCCAGGTGGGAGAGCCGATTTGTTCTAGCCCTTGGTAAAGCTTGTGGCACGCGTCGTCGACCGCTCTAATCATGTCGTCCATAGCCTTTCGCGCGACATTCAACATACCAGGAGGTAACTTTTTGCCAAGTTTGATAGCTAACTCCAGAGGAATCGCTATAGCGTCCCCTGCAAAAGGCATAGCTGAAATCAAAGCGATTGCCGCGTTGACGTAGTTCCCCATTGCGAAATTGATGATGGCGTCACAGATGTCAAATACCGTCCCAATCCCAGGGATGGCGCTGAGGGTCTTTTTTAAAACCCATCCGGCCCATTTTCCCCATCCTGCGGCAACTGCAGCGTTAGGAAGCTCTCGGCGGAAGGTTTCGTCAGTCTCATCGCTAGCAAAATCGTCATCAAACGACCAAAAAGAGTGCTGCTGCTCCTGTTTAAGCGAAACTTCTCTAAAGCTGTTGTTTGGTTGGTCGAAAGCACGGCTATCGCGATCAAATGCCATGTATCATTATACGCTAAACGGCAGCTCGACTTCCCACGCTGTGGGCTAAAATGCTAAAATTTTACCATCTGGCACGTAGGACAATCACGTACCGTATTGGGGACCACTAGCGGTGAGCCCTCTTGCACCGCACCTTTGAGTCAAAGGACGTGTTTGCTCTACAAACTGACCTTTCATTTCGAACGCAGCGCGCCTGGGCTAGGCTGCCTGCTGGAATTTTCGCCATTTCAGCTGAAAGTCCAGGGCGACGAAGAGGAGGTGGCTATCGCTAGTTTGTTGCCAGAAGTAACAATTCCCAGCCACACCAGTAAGGTCTACGACTCCAATCAACTGCCAAAGGTCTGGCTGGATAGAATCCTCTCTGATGGAACCTGGAAGAAACAGTGGGAAGCGCGCAGCCCGGGTTTTGAATACACGGCTGACTACGAATACCACCGAAGCATGGGCCATGAGCTGCCTGACTGCCAGATCCTGGTAATGGAGTCGTTAATATTGGCAGAGCAGGTGATTGCGGTAACTGGAACCACCGCAGGCGCACCAACGGGGGGATACCGTGACGCTCCGGTGGAGCAGCCGCATTTACTAGATATTTCACGTATCGAATCGCGCTCTAGGGTCCTGAAGTCTCAATACAGCGCGACTCAAAAGAAAAAGACAAAGAAAAATGCTTTTTTTGAATTGCTGAAAAGAAGGCGCTAAGCGCGGTCTCCTCGGGCAGTGCCTCATTCACATTTTTTCAATCTCAAGAAAATATGAAAAAAAGCCGAAAACACGTTTGACGCGAACGAAAAATATTGTGTATAAGCTGCATCCCAGCAATGGGCGGCAACAACGCCGGATGGTCTTTGAAAACTGGATAGCGATAGAACGAGAGCAAAACAAAACATGCTTCTGTCAAAAGAAGTTTGAGTAAAAACAACCAAGTTGCTTAGTTTACTAAGTAACAAATAATTCAACGAGAACAACTCGTCTAACAATTGTAAAAATGTGAGACGGATTAGAACTCTTTTTAAGTGGAGAGTTTGATCCTGGCTCAGAGCGAACGTTAGCGGGAGGCTTAACACATGCAAGTCGAGCGAGAAAATAGACTTCGGTTTATGAGTAGAGCGGCGGACGGGTGAGTAACACGTGGATAACGTGCCCTTTAGCGGAGGATAACTACTCGAAAGAGTGGCTAATACTGCATACGTCAATCGGAACCGTGGTTCTGATTGAGAAAGATTTATCACTAAAGGAGCGGTCCGCGGGACATCAGCTTGATGGTGGGGTAACGGCCTACCATGGCAAAGACGTCTAGCTGGTCTGAGAGGATGACCAGCCACACTGGGACTGAGACACGGCCCAGACTCCTACGGG
>JAHDIH010000007.1 GCA_020630875.1 Deltaproteobacteria bacterium
GTGACGAGCCACTCGATAACGAACCTTCGGCGCTCGAAAGTGACGAGCCGCAAGTTTGCGAACCCAACAAGCTCAAAAGTGTTGCAGTTGCAGAGAAAGAAACTTCCATTGACAAGGCAGCTGCCCTGCCAAATTCCTCTCAAGCCAGTCTGCCTGTCGAAGAATGTGTCATTTCGAAACCAAACGATCCTAAAGCACAGGAACAAACTCCAACCGCAACGACTAAGTCTCGAAAGGACAGCCAATACGAAGCTCTGGCATTTGCTCTAGGCGCCTCCCCTTCAGAGGCTCCCAATGTTAACGCCAACGTGAACGCCGCCACTACAGGGCTGTTGACAAGTAGGCTAGAGAGCGAAACCGCTCTATTCGATGACATAGAAAATAACTTTTCTGCATTGACGATTCCCCAAGAGCCAGCGCTGATAGAACAAGTGACCGGCTCAAACGAAAACAGCCCAAACAGACGGACCATCGTAGGTGGAAATGCCCCGCCGCAAAGGAAAGAGCCAACCTTCGAAGATTCGGCGCTCGCCAATGCTATCGACCTACCACTGTCTATCGAATCATCGAAATTAGACTTAGGCGTCTCGGATAGCTCATCTCAAAATTGGGCCGCACTTTCACCACAAAACATTTCAGCCAACGCCATTGACCTGCCCTTAAAGTCGGAAGCCGCCGGCGCCATGTTGAAGTCCACGATGCTCCATCAGGTGCCCAAAAACGAAGATAAGCGAGAAAGTGCTAGCGAGCCGCGCATTCCTTCTTTTGACGACGGAAGCAGGCCAAGTCAGCAAGAACTTTCTGATGACGATATAGCCGACTTTTTCTCCTAGGGTCGCTATATGTCGTTGGCCACACGACATAGTGTCTTTTTGACATACTCGTCATTAGAGTAAAATGGGGTCATGAGATTTCTTTTGATTCTAGTGACTACTGCGGCTTGTGGTTCTGCTACAGGCCCCACCGACATGGGAGATTCCGACGCGGGAGTATCGGAAGAGGCGTTTGTCGTTGAAGTCGCCACGGAAGAGCACGACTTTGGTTCCGTTGTAGAAGGTATCGAATCCGCAGGGTACCAATTGGTGGTTTCTAATGCTCAAGGAAGCGGTGCCGTGAACGTGGCTATCAGTGGCGACGAATCATCTTTTTCTGTGATTGACAACTGCGACGGCAAAACTTTAGCCACCGCAGGAGACGAATGCACTATTGATGTAACGTTTTTACCAAACGGTTCCGGGGAGAAAACGTTGTCATTTTCTTTTTCCTCGCCACATAACGACAGTCTTTCCAAAGAGGTTACGATGCTTGGAGAGGGTCTTGTAGCAGCAACAGATCTAAGCTTCTCCACTAACGTCATTGATTTTGGAACTAAGCCGCTTAACGCGAACACCACCAACAACAACGTAACGTTGACGAACAGTGGTACGGGAACCGTGACCTTAAATTGGTCAGTAACTGGCTCCGACGCAAGCAGCTACTCCATTAGCCAAAGTTGTCCATCACTGGCGCCGGGTGCTTCTTGCTCGGTCAGTCCTGGTTTTTCTCCTAAGAGTATCATCGGTAACAAGTCGGCAACACTGCTGGTGCAAACGAGCAACGGTACTCAGTCCGTTTCGCTAACAGGAAAAGGTAGTGCTACCGTGACTGTCACTGCCCCTACCGACGGAAGAATTTACACAACCGGCAACCAAATCAATTGCGGAGACGGAAATAACGTTTGCAGCAAAACATTCGAAAATGATGCCGACCAATCGCTTACCATACGTTCATCACAAGCCAGCCACTACTTAGATAGTTGGACCTCTGGCTGCTCCGGCTCTAACGTCAACTGCAGCTTGCAAATGACTGGTAACAAGACGGTTTCGGCAAGCTTTCTGCCCTATGTCATTGTTTATGGGCAAATCGATACCTCCAATAATAGTAGTGGATACATGTCAATCTCAGCTCCTTCAGGAACGTACGGACAAACCTGCATGCCAGGCCCGACCAACGACGCCTGCAAGCCGGTAAAGCCAGGAACCTCAGTCACCGTTAGCGCCTACGGTTCTGCCAATAATTCGTTTCATTGGTCCCACGGCTGTCCCAACGGAAATAGCTGTACGGTGACCGTAAACAATAGCTCAATCACCGTCAGTGCATTTGATTTTTAAAAAATGAACCTTTTGATGCCTCTATGACTTAACAGTCATGAAGAGACAAATCCGAGGACTATTATCCCTTACCATCATTGCTACTAGCGTAGCTTGTTCACCAGGGCTTAAGGCCGCGAGCCTGGGCAAGGTGGTGGTTTACCGCAATGGCGTGGCCTACTTTGAAAGGAACGCTGCGTTTAGCGACGGAAAAATTCAACTGTCGGTCCCTAGAGATAAAGTCGACGACTTTCTAAAGTCATTAACCGTTAAAGATGCCGAGAGCGGAGAGGCGTTACCGGTTTCATTTCCTAGTCAAAACCGAAGTGGCTCCGTAGTCGAAATTACAATCGCCGCGCCGTTACACAAGAAAAACTCCAGGGTTGTCCTTACTTACGTCTCTGACAGTCCAGCCTGGAAACCGTCCTACCGCGCCACACTTGGAGACGACGGAAACATTCATCTACAAGGATGGGCAGTGGTGGACAATACAAGTGGTGAAGACTGGAAAGATGTGTTGGTTGGTGTGGGGTCAAGCTCCGCCATGTCGTTTAAGTACGACTTATGGAGTATTCGCAATGTCAATAGGCAGTCTCTTGGTGGCGAACAAATGTTTGCTATCGCTCCTCCTACCGGGACTTCTCCATACAATTACAAAGAGCAAGACAAACAGATCATTGCAGCACTTAGTAATCAAGAGGCGTTGGACATGGATAGCAATGGGGCTTCGCCAAGTCCAATAGTTACAGAGGACGCCATGGTAGAGGCTGTTACACTTTCGGCTCAAAAGTCACCAGCCCGAGACCGTACCCTTCAGGAGCCAACTCCAGAAATTAGAAGGGCCCGCGAAAAGGCCGCCTTAGAAAGAAAGTCGAAAATCCGAAGAAAGCAACAAGCCAACCAACAACTCAAAGATCTCTCAGCGAAAATCAACGGAGATCACGACGGCAAATACATAGTGGAAGGACTTTCTAGTGGAGATGAAAATACGGCAAGGCGGATGGCAAACATCTTAAGAAGTAACCTAATTTCAGCTGGTGTCGCTCCAGAGAAAGTAAGCGTACGAGTAGGCAAAGCTGTAGATGGACAACCAACCAGTACACGAATAGTCAGAGATAGCATCAGCGGAGACGAAAACGCGCGCCCTCGAGGGGAAAGTCACTTTGAGTCGACCAAACCGATTTCAGTAGAAGACAACGGCAGTGCGATGGTCTCGGTTATGAACAAAGACACGAAAGGACGCGTGGTGTACTTGTTCGACAGGGAGTCAACGAGAGGAAACGGCAAATATGCCTTCAAAGCTCTTAGGTTCTTCAACCCCACAGAAAGTACGTTGGAGTTCGGTCCGGTGACGGTTTACGGCAAAGGTCGCTTCATTGGCGAAGGACTGACAGAAGCGGTTTCTCCAGGACAAAGTGCCATGGTCCCATTCGCACTAGACCACCAAATTTTTGTGGAAGTAGAGCAAAAGCAGTCAGACGTAATTAAAGGAGTCAACTCAGTGTTTCAAGGTTGGGTAGACGTCAACATGCAGAGAATTAGAACCGCGGATTACAAAGTAAAGAACCGATTGCACGAGGCGACGACGGTTTACGTCCGGCATACCATAGCAAAAGGGTGGAATCTTGAGAGTGACTTCGATGAGGCACAAAAGCTAGGGACGATTCACTACATCCCTGTAAAACTGGAAGCCGGAGAGGAAAAAACGCTAACGGTATCTCAATCGACGCCTATAGAATTTTCGCTCAACCTAAAAAGGCATAGGGATGTGGTTCGTCTTGCCACCTACTTAGCTAAAAACAACGACGCTCCACAACTAACAAAGACAATAAAGGATATCGATCGCATGTTCCGAGACATTGAGAACCACAGAACAAAAATCACAATCGGAGAACAAAAAATCGTCGATTACAAGAAACGTCAAAACGAACTGCACTTACAACTGTTATCCCTAAAAATGGTAAAGTCCAGTGGTAAGCTCGTAGCTTCGCTAAAACAAAAAATGATTGCTATATCGGAGCGCATCCAGAATGAGACGATCGCCCTGGTAGAGCACCGAGATGCGATTGCAATGACACGAGTGTCTTACTTGGAGACCATTGCAGAGCTAAGCTACAAGCCCATTTCTAAAGACAAAGTAGCGGCAGTACAATAGACAAAAAAACGGGAGAGAACTAAGTTCTCTCCCGCCATTTTTTTCGCTTTTGAAAACTAATTCAGATCTTCATCAAGCTCAACGGGAAACGACGTCAGGGTGTTCTTGTATCTTTCGGTGCCAATAGTGGCAAGATCGATTGTCCGAGGAACTGGCTGTTCCTGTGTTCGTTGACGAATCGTACCAACTTCTCGAGCTACTGGAATGGTATGCTCCACTCGTTTATCCTCAGCAACGGAACGAATCGTTGCTACTTCGCGCTGAACTTCAATGTTGTGTTCGACTGGTATTTCCGTGGTTCGGTATTGGATTACCGGCACCTCGCTTTGAGAAACCACCTCATGAGTGACTGGTACATGCTCTACTCTGTAGTGTATTTCCGGTGTTTCTCGCTTCAATTCGAGGTCGTGTCGAACTTCAACTTCATTATACACCTCTTGGTAAGCAGGCACTTCACGTGAAAGCGTTACGACATGCTTAGTGGGAACATCGACAACGTTCTCCACAATCTCGGGAACTTCTCTGACCAGCTTCACGTGGTGGTCAAGTGGCACTTCTACTATTTTTTCCACGACATTCGCTACTTCACGTTTGACTTCAATCTCACGATCAACGGCAACGTCTACTACCTTTTCTACCAGATTCGGCACTTCGCGCTTCAGCGTGACTTCGTGAGTCACCGGAACTTCGACAAAGTTCTCTACAAGTACAGGAGTTTCTACTTTAACGTCGATATCGACTGGAACCTCAACGAGTACTTCCTTAGGTTGTATTTGAGCCACTTCTTTTTTCAAAGACACCACCTCATTTTTGACAACATCTGTGTACTCGAAACGTACGTCTGCGACTTCCTGCTCAAGAGAAACAACTCTTTCCACCGGCACTTCGAAAATTTCTTTCCGCAGGTCTGCAACTTGCTTGATCACCGGTATAGTCTTGACAACCGGAGTATCGATTACGTCATGTTGATAGGTGGCCACTTCTTTGGCAACAGGTATGATTCGCTCTACAGGTGTATCGATTACGTCGTGTTTAATTACCGCGACCTCTCTACGAACGGGAATCTCAACAGATTTCTCAACACTCTCTTCTACCAAGTTAAGGTCTACAATTTCACGCTTAGAAGAAATCACCTTCTCAACAACAACATCCTCTACGAGCATCTTGTATTCTGCCACTTGCTTTTTAGTGACAACATCTCGTTCCACGATAACATCTTGAACGTCCACAGTAACGTTTGGAACCTCCTTGCGCACGTTGATGACCCGGTCCACACTTACCTCCTCAATTGAGGTAGTAATTGCAGGAACTTCTTTCTTCACAGAAATATTTCGAGTGACCTCGACTTCTTCTACATGTTCGACGATGCGTGGAACTTGTCTTTCCAGTGTCACCTGATGCTCAAGTGGCACTTCTATGACATTTTCGGTCACTACCGGCACCTCGCGTCTTACGTCTACTTCAAATGCGACAGGAACATCGACTCGGTTGTAATTCACCTGGGCTACTTCCGTTTTCAACGTAACCGCATAAGGAACTTCTACGTCCTCATAGCGTTCACTCACCACTGGCACTTCTCGCTTCAACTCGATCTCAAAAGGAACCGCCACATCTTTGAGTACTTCTTTGACTTCAGCCACCTCTCGATGAAGCTCTACTTCGCGGGTCACCGGAACGTCGACGTAATTATAGGATACCGAAGGTACCTCTCGGTGTAACGTAACCTCTCGCTCTACTTCGACTTCTTGTGTAACGTAGTTTATCTTTGGCACTTCACGTCGAACGTGCACATCATGTTCCACATCCTGTTCCACCACAATTTGGCGGACCACAGGGTTGTCTCTTTTTACAGAGATGACATGTTCGACTGGAACCTCTGTAACTTCTTGACGAATTATTGGTCGTTCTCGAGTTAGCTCCACCACTTTTTCCACCGGAACGTCTTTGAGTACTTCGCGAACGAGCTCAACCTGACGTTCCACTGGCTTCTCCTTATATACAGGAACTAAATGCTCTACCTCCACTTCGATCATTTTGGGTACCGGTACCGGAACCTCGACACGAAGCGGAACGTTTTCTATCAACTCTTCTACTTCCGCCACTTCGCGCTTCAGCAAAATAACTCCGCCGTCCACAGGCACAATCTTGTCTTCAATGACGTTGTGAACCACTTCTTTTTCTACGACCTGCCTCTTCACGACCGGCACTTTTCTCTCGACCGTCTCGGTCTTGATCTCAGGCACTTGGTGACGAAGCTCAACCTCTCGCTCGACAGGTACATTGACAATCTTTTCAACAACCACTTCGACTGGGTTTTCTATAATCTTTTCATGAATCCTTGCAACGTCATGGTGCAAAACAAGCTCATGGTCCACTTCCCGCTCTTCGTAGACGACCGGGCGATCAACTACTACTTCGTTAACCATAGGAACGTCTTTGTACAAAAGTATTTCTTTTTCAACTTTTCGTTCTACCGTCCGATAGGTGATCACATCGACAGGTTGTTCAATGATCTTCTCTTGATAAATGGGTACTTCTTTGTAAAGAATAACCTCTTTAACGACTGGTATTTCTTTCTCAACCACCACTTCCGTAACCACTGGTATTTCGCGCACTACCTCTTTAATGATCGGCACTCGTTTCTCAACGATCACTTCTTGAATGGAAGGAATTTCCTTAGTCACTTCGACGATCTTTTCAACCGGGCGGGCGATCATCTTCTCTACAACAAAAGGTTTGTCTACAAACACTTCTTTAACCTGCTGAACCGTGTGTTCGACTTCGACTTCCACTTCGACAGGCTTAGCTACAGTCCGAACTACCTCAATCTCGACAGGTTGCTCGACTAACTTTTCGCGAACTCTTGCCGTTTGTACCACCACAGGAATTTCATGCTCGACTATTTCTTCTTGAATCTTTTCAGATATCGCTGCTTTTTCAACCACCACAGGAATCGTATGAGTGACTCGCTTTTCTTCAACAGCTTCTACAATCTTCGGTTGTTCCACGTTGACAGAAATTACGTGTTCAACCGGCACCTTATGTTCCACTTCCGTTATGACAGGAGTTTCAACGGCTAACTCAACCGTTCGCTCTACCGGAACCTCGCTGTACGAGTTTACAAGTTCCGCCTTTTCAACGGACAAAGATACCTTACGCTCAACAACACTGTCCGTATAGACTTCATGAATGAGCGCTTTTTGACGGTTGACCTGAATTTCTTTGATTACCGGATGCTCTGCAACTTTTTCTACGATGTTCGCAATTTCTCGCTGCAAAGGAACCACGTGTTCCACAGTTTTCTCAGAATAGTTCTCACGAATCGCAACTTTCTCTTCACTGAGGTCCACGACAACGTCTTTAACCACAGGAACGTAGTGGGGACTTATTTCGGCAATCTCTTCGGTAAGAATGACGTCATGGGAAACACTGACCTGTTCGTACTGAGGAACCACCACAGGTTTTTCAACAACCAAGTCAACCGTGTGTTCAACTGGGACTTCTGAGTAGCGGGTTTCGACTTCTGGTACTTCGACGGTTACATCCACTACTTTCTTAACGGATACCTCTCGGTAACTTTCGACAATCTCAGCTTTCTCTTGTTCGAGCTCAACGAACCGACTAACGGGTACCTGCACTCGGTTTTCAATGACCTCTGGTACTTCGACGACAAGGTCAACGGAGTGAGAAACAGGTGTCTCAAAGTAGATTTCCTCAATTACTGGCTTTTCTACTGACAAGTTCACCGTGTGCTCTACTGGAGCTTCCGTGTAGTGTTCGGTGACCACTGGCTTCTCTACTGACAGCTCTACGTCATGTTGTTTTTCGACTTCAACATAATGCTCACTAACCACTGGCTTTTCCACATTTAGCTCTATCTCGCGAGGCGTACTAATTTCGACGTACCTCTCTTTGATGTCGGCCTTTTCCTTTTTTAGCTCTATCGTCACTGGAGTTTCGTACTCAACATACGACTCCGTTATTTGCGCCTTCTCAACAAGCAGCTTTACTTCAACTGGTACTTCTTTGGTAACCGGCACAGGCACGAGCACAGGACTCTCGACGGTACAGTCGACTTCATGAACCACTTCTTTCGACACCAGGTTCTTCGCTACAGTTGCTTTCTCGATCTCCACGTCAACGATGTGGTTGACCAGCACCTCAGAGTATCGGGGGGTAATCTCTGCCCGCTCTTGCATCAACTCAACTTCATGATTCGTAATTCGCTCTACTTGTTTCGCCTCGACCTTAGCTCGTTCGACTACGAAGGGCACGTTGACGATGACTTCCCTTACTTGCTCTTGCTCGTTGTATACCGCCTTCTCGATTTTCACCGGAACATCGAAGTCAACGGGGACTTCATGAATCACTTCGTCGATGACAGGCTTTTCGACCGTGACGTTCACTTGATGATTTACCACCTTATGAACAATCACTTCTTCGACCACCGGTTGTTCAACCGTAGACTCGATTTGATGAACTACTTCTTTAGCGACGAACTGATGACGCACAATTGGCTGATCAAATCGTAACGGAACTTCGTGCTCCACCTGCTCGAACAATCCCATAGTTCTGATGGTCGGTTTTTCAGTGACCATGTCGATGGAGTGCGTTGTCGGAACCAAGTGGTTTGTTCGAATCGAAAGCTCTGCGTCACGCCGTCTCGTCGGCTTGAGTTTCTTTGGTGGTTCGATGGTTGTTTTGTCCCATGTCGCGCGGTGATGAATTTCGTGTTCCGATATTATTTTCAGCGCCGGACTTCTAGAGTCCTGCAAAACAAAGAACTCTTCGTCCGCAGCATTTCCGTCTTTGTCCCAAGTGGTTCGTATCGCTTGTTTCAATTCGACAAGACTTCCGTCGGTCAGCTCGTATTGCGTGAGGTATTCTCCGGTCGTGGTTTCACCATTCTCAGAGTGAGCAAGAAGTTCCGAAGACTCCACAGACCTAATTGCCTTCTCTGAAAAGTACTCACGGTCAATTCTGTTCGCGAATGAAAGACGTCGCTTTCCTAACGAAAAGTACATTTCCGCTGCGTTAGTGAGGCCTGAGGTTGAGTTGGTAGGATTTTTCTTGCTCATAGTGAATACACTCCAGTATTGCTGGTAACTCCGAGCTGAAAAAACGTCAAGAAGTGTTTCCTTCCCCCCTACGCCCAAATAACGGCCATTGGTCAACAGCTTAATAATTTCAACTCTTTCTGAACTTACACGAGACCCGAGTTTACGAAAAAAGAAACTACTTGAACCCGACGTCCAAATATGCGCATCGAAAACCAGCGTTTTCCACTACGGGCCACGTTTGATCGATTTTCCTCTTGGAACGAGAATACAGAGCGTGTAAAAGGCTCGAGTGGAATCAGTAAAAAAGACAGCAAAGTACGAGATCTTGAAGAAACGCTCCGGACGTTTCGCCGTGAAGTCACTTGAGACCAAGAAATGGATCAACGGAGACGAAAAAGCTCAATGTTTGTCCTCTGAGGGATTCATCAAACTTCCGCAAAAGAAAGTTGTCGAAGCTCCTGCCACTGAAGAAGTAGAAGCTCCTGCTGCGGAAGCGCCAGCCGCTGAAGCCGTCGAAGCTCCTGCAGCAGAATAACAATAGAACACCCACCAACCTGGGGTGACGTTCGGCGATTATTTCACTACCCTTCAGGTGTGAAGATCGCCGTTCTTATTTTTCCATTCGCTGCAGCTGCTAGTCCCGCGGACCTTAGCGGTATCAATTCCGATCAGCTAATGCTCGCAAACCCGATGGCTACCGCATCTCCTGGTCCCGGTGCGGTCATTGCAAATCCCGCCCTACTTGCAAAAGCGAAAGCCACGCAGCAAGTTGATTCGGTGGTCACTGGCAGTAGGGTTTCCATACGCTTGTTACCGCGCACCAATGGTGTTGACGTTAGCGATAAAATTTATGGTGCCCGACTTTCGGACGGAAGCGATGTTCCTCGAAACTTGGCCACCGCTGACTTAAGAAACCAACGCGGCAATGGAGCGGGGCCGCCTGCGGCACACTCGCTAGCAGTGGGTTTTGTCACACCGGTGACGGACTGGCTCAACGTGGGATTCATAGGTCACTTCAAAGTCGCTGGCGACAACGTATCGACCTTCTATTCAGACGAACGCGAAGCGGTATTTTCTAACAGAGTTCATTATGCGCTTCATGCCGATGATAATGTCGCTCCCAACCTTGCCATTGGTGTGGGAGCAAAACTTGGTAAGCGTTGGTCCGTTGGACTTTCGACCCAGTTTTTAATTAAGGCCTCAACCAACGGAAATGTCTTCGTTCCAGAAGCGGTAGGCCAAACGAGTAGCCAAACGAATCTAACAGTAGGAGTCGGTACGCAGCTGGCTCCCACCTTAGGGGTTAACTTTGAACAAAACAAATACCTATCGTTTTCTGCTTCCATTCGCACGCCACATTCAAGACGAACCACTGGAGATACCGCCATCCAACTTTGGGCGGCGAGTGGCAGCCCCGGAGCGACCAGCGAACAAGCGATCGACTTTTCCGCAGACTGGCAACCATGGAGAGCAAGCTTTGGAACCCTAATCGAAACAAAAAAGCTTAGGATAGGGATCGAAGGGACGTATGCCCACTGGTCAACGTTCTTGAATCAGCACAACGAAAAAGCCAAACTCAAATTTCGCAACGTTTTAGACATTACGGGGCATGGCACATGGAACGTCAACAGGTGGCAGGTCTCTACCGGCATAGGTTTTCGCTCGAGTCCCGTACCTACTCAAAGTGGAACGGAAAACTATGCCGACGCCGATAGAATTGTCGCTGGAATCGGTGGAGGATACCGTTTTGGAAAGAGAAATCAGTTGCAACTTCTTTTAGCGCTACAATCTTCGTTTCTTCTAAGTCGAGAACACATTAAGGATCTCGGTAGTGCAAACCCGGTGATTGACGAGTTTCCGGACGCGATAGATCTCGCAGATCAGCCGATTTTGGAAAGTCAGGGATTGCAAACCAACAACCCGGGTTGGCCTGGTTTTACCATTTCTGGTCAAATTTGGGCTGCCAGCCTCTCCGTAAAATGGTACCGCTAGAGAATGACTATTTTGAAACTCATTGCTTCTGTCACTGTTTTAGTCGGATGCGCTGGCGAAGGCCAATCTAATCAACCCCCGGTGGATGGCTCTACGCCTCCCGTTGACGCCAGCGTTGACGCTCCTGTAGTTGACGAACTTCCAGACTTAGCTGGCAATTGGGCATTGCGCGACATCCTCGTAACTCGTACGCAAGTTCCCGTGATCGGTGTCACTACCAGCAAGACCGTTTCGTTACTGTTCACAGAATTCACCAAGACGGCAGCGGGTTACGACAGCAGCCAACGCTTGTGCGAGGTTCTCTTTGACAGTGGAAACGCTTTAGCAACCAATACCATTGGCCCCAACTACGTAAGCACAAGACCAATAAGAGAGCGAAAAGTGGAAGTTACCGCTCCGGCTAGTTTCTCGCAACAATCAGAGATTTTGGTTGAAGGCGCAATGCTAGCTGACGATGACACAAGTCCTCTACCAACTACGGCGAATGACCCTGCGGTAATCGATGATGACAACGACAACAACCCAGGTTTCACAATGGATTTACAAATCGTGGGATTGGGCTCACAGAAAATTTATCTCGTTCAAAGAAGCGAGATTGGCCTAGCAGGGACAATAGAAACTACTGACAGAATCGCAGGTGGGCAGACGATAGCCCGTTTCGAAAGCAACGTAGTGGGTGCCACTTCGAACACCGTAATACCCGATCAATCCCCCGTAGCGGTTGAAGCAGAGAGTACGTTCACAATGGTTAGATTACCAAGCAACGCTTCTTGCAGCGACATCTCGGAACAAACGGAAATGTCACTCTTCGGCGCACGGCCATAGTGGACGACGAAGTACTGATTGCGTGCCCTTATTGTTGGCTTCAAGTTTCAGTAACTTTTGACCTCGGACTTGCGCGTCAATCTCTCGTTCAAGATTGCGACAACTGCTGCAATCCAATCGAAGTAGAGCTAAAATTTGCTGAGGGTTACCCGCAAGTGGTGTCGGTATCCAAGCTCTAATTTATGTCGCGATGCTGTTACAAGCGTCTCACGGCAGGTGCAAGAGAATCACTTTTTTGAGTTTTTTGAATGCGTATGTCTGGCTAAGACGACAGGGAAAATTAGTTAGTCACACAAATTCACGCAACGACATTTACTTGTCGCTTTTGCGTTTTTCGACCTGGACGCGCTCCAGAAACTTGTGAAACAAGAGGGCATGAGCAATCTCATCAACTCAATCACAGATCTTGTCACTCCTGACTTACTCACAAAGGCAGCTGGCCATTTTGGTGAAAGCGAAGCCTCTATTAACAAGGGAATTGGTGCGTTAGTACCGACTATTCTCGGTGGGCTAACCAGCAAATCCAATGATACTTCCGCCTTCGGGAAGGTATTTGACTCAATCTCTGGAACGGACCACGGTGGAATTCTTTCCAACCTAGGTAGCTTTTTGGGACCCAACGCGTCCGCCAACAGCGGCGCAAGCAGCTTAATCTCTGCCGCGATGGGCTCTGGAAGCAAACTTGACGGAGCGCTCGGGCTGCTGGGTAAGTTTGCCGGTATCTCTAAAGGAACGGCTACCGGTCTTCTTGGATTCGTTGGACCTCTAGTAACAGGCTTTCTCGGAAAATTGGTAAGTTCCAAAGGACTAGGCGCACTTGGCCTTGCTAAACTTTTGAAAAGCCAATCAGGTAATATCTTCGGCGCCATTCCTTCAGGAATCGGTAGCGCGCTTGGACTTTCCGCACCAGCTGCGGCAGTAGCAGGTGCAGCAAAAGCCGGCGGTAGTTTCATGAAATGGCTGGCACCGATTGCACTCATCGGCGCGGTTGCTTTTGGCGGATGGTATTTCCTATCAGATGGAGCGAAGGACAAAGTTTCGAGCACAATGTCTAAAGCTGTAGAAGGAACCAAAGCGGTTGGCGGTGCCGTTGTTGACAAAACGAAGGACGTTGGCAGTGCAGTCGTTGACAAAACGAAGGCAGTTGGCGGTGCGGTCGTTGACGGTACCAAAGCAGTTGGTGGTGCGGTAGCTGACGGCGCTGAAGCAGTAGCTGACAAAACAGCGTCTCTTTTCACTAAAGAACTTTCTTGTGGGAAGACGATTACCGGGAATGGTAACGGCATCGAACAGCAGTTAGTAACTTTCATTGATAGCGACGAAGCCATATCCAAAGGTAAATGGTTTAACTTTGACAGACTTGTTTTTGCGACCGGAAGCTCAAAGCTTGATCAAGAAAAGTCCGGAGAACAACTAACTAACCTCGTTTCGATCATGAGCTGTTACCCGAACGCAACGGTAAAAATCGGTGGCTACACCGACAACACGGGAAGTGCATCTGGAAACAAGAAACTTTCAGCAAAACGAGCAAAAGCTGTTGAAGCAGCACTGGTTGCTGCTGGAATTGACACCAAGCGAATCGAAACTGAAGGATTCGGCTCAGAGTTCCCAGCTTGTCCTGCAAACGACACAGATGAGTGCAAAGCTCAAAACCGACGTATTGCCCTTAGTCTGCGTAGCAAATAGTTCTTATTTCCAACCTGAAAAAGCGCCGCTTTTAGCGGCGCTTTTTTGGTAGTCCAAAGCAGATGGTTCGAGCATTAAACTGTCGTTTTTATATGTGAAATCAAGCAACAGTCGCGTCGGGAATGCCGCACTTCGTGCGAGATGTTACGTGAAATCAGATGTGAAAAACAAATACACCACTTGCTAACCAGTTGAAAACAATTGCTAAATTAAATCAGTGACTTGCGAGCGCCAAAACACGTCTTATGTTCGTACAAAGAATGGTAAATTAAAAGAAAGACCAACCGTTTGCTTTTGAATTCTTTCAAAGACTCGACCGTCAATATAAACAGGAGACAACAATGAAAAACTATCCAATAACAATTATCGCAATGGTTCTAGGAGGCGCGCTACTTAGCAGTGGCTGTTATCTAGAGACATCAGCTTACGATTCGGGCTACTACGCCAACTCCAGTACGGTCGGTGTGACTCCGGTAGCGTCGACTTTTCATGTTAGCAGCTATCCCCCGGGCCCATTGTTTGAGGACATCCCAGCGTCACCTGGCTACGGTCACGTTTGGATTGATGGTAACTGGCACTGGAATGGATACCGCTGGAACTGGACTCGCGGCCGTTGGGCACGCCAACGCTCCGGTCAGGTCTGGATCAGCCCATATTACGACTATGTCGGTTCCAGATACGTTTATCGCCCGGGATATTGGTGTGCAAGAAACAGAGTACCGCGAGGCTATGTTGTAAACCGTGGCCAAGGCATTCGACCGAGCCGAGGATACAATCCACGCTCACGTTACCGACGTCCGCGTCCAACTCGTACGACGCGACCAACCCGAACAAGACCAGTTCGTCCTACGACGACCAGACCACGACCGGTTCGTCCCGCGACAAGACCAGTTCGGCCGTCATCGGTTCGACCACGACCGCGTCCCGTACGACCCACAGTTAATAGGCCCCAACCAACACGAGTTCGACCGGGGACCGTGAGACCACAACCAGTACGACCTAGTCGTCCGGCGACTCGACCACGACCAACTAACCCGACAAGACGCCCAGCACCTAGTCGGCCAACGAAAACACCTCGCAAGCGGCCACGTCCCATTGGCGGACCTGCGTAAGTAAGGTAGAGAAAGTAAAAGCGGCGAGAGAAATCTCGCCGCTTTTTTATTTACGTCTTCAGCGTTTAGGTGCAATCCCGTGTCGTTTAAGTAGTTCCCGCAGATGATATCTGGTGATACCAGCTTGCTGCGCAGCACGACTAATATTGTTGTTGTTTATTTCAATCAACTGAGAAAGATAAGCTAATTCAAAAGCATCTATTACTTTTTGTTTACCGTCTTTGAACGGCTCGTCGACGTTCACATCCTTGGCGTTGCTCGCATCCGAAGCAACATTTTCTAAGCGAAGCGCATCACCAACCGACATTTGTCCATCGAATACTAAGTCGGTACGAGACAAAACCTCACCAACTGCTAGAAAACCTGCTCGCTCCACGACATTTTTTAGCTCTCGAATATTTCCAGGCCAACTGTAATTTTTAAGAGAGCGGAGAGCGTCTTGTCCCAGCCTGATATTTTTGTCGCGTTGGGTCGCTATGTTAGCCAAAAACTCACTTGCTAGAATACCAATATCGTCTGCTCTTTGCCGCAGCGGTGGTAAGTGCACCTGCGCTCCAGCCAATCGGTAGTACAGATCTTCTCGAAACTCGCCCTCCGCCACGCGACTTCTCAAGTCTCGATTGGTAGCTGCGACTATGCGCACATCTATTGGCAGGCGTTCTTGCCCCCCCACCCGAGTGATGGTCTTGGACTCCAGTACCCTAAGCAGACTGGGCTGCATCGAAATATCGAGCTCACCAATTTCATCTAAAAAGATTGTTCCGCCACTTCCGTACTCGAAAAGACCAACCCTCGATTCATCAGCTCCGGTAAACGCCCCCTTTTCGTGTCCAAACAGCGTGGATTCAACAAGCTCTTTAGGTATGGCACCGCAGTCAACCACCACAAACTGGCAACTGGCTCGCGTTGAACGATCATGAATGCCTTTTGCTACCACTTCTTTCCCGGTACCCGTTTCTCCAGTTACTAAGACGGAAATATCCGTAGTAGAGAGTCTCTCTAGATGAGCGAAAATCTCCCTCATGGATATAGACATACCAATAGCGTCACCAAAGCGATCCGCGTCGGACAATTCTATGTCGATAGTCTCGTCTAGCGGATCGAAACGCAGCTTGGAACGACCTAGCTTAAACTCTATACCAGGATGAAGTACAACTTCTCGTACTCTAGCTTGACCCAAATAGATTCCATTACGACTCTCAAGATCTTTTAAAATGTAACCTTCGTCGGTAGCCATTACTTCCACGTGCTGGTTGGATACCGACTTGTCATTCAAAGTAATGTCGCAAAAGTCTGCCCGTCCTATCACTACCCGCTGAGATTCGATGAGAATCTCCGAACCTTTATTCGGCCCCTCGACAACCGTCAGCTTTCCGCGATGAAGTTGCCGCATCCGTGCGCGGGAACCATCAAAGATGGTGGACATAGATGCACTGGGGTCCATGGGCAAAGAATACTGCTATGTTAAGTCATTCCTCAAGGGATTCAATTAAGCATTTTGTCCGACTTCTTGGCGCCACCTTGCAACAAGGTAAGATGCTTACGAGCTTTTTTTTGTTTGGCTTTGAGCCGCCAAAGTTTGGGATTCCACTTGCCTGAGACCAGTATCCAAGCCGTAACCATAGATGCCGCATAGGAAGCTCCTACCGCCCATTCTTTGGTCAAGATGGTAAATACAAGAGCAAATCCAATGATACCTTGCATCAACTGGCGACCTTTCATCGGGAGCACCCCAAAGAAAGTGACATCACGGGTGCTGTAGAGAATTCCGTAACCTACGATTCCGGCATAGGTAAATGCGTCTAACCCATTGATGGGTCGATTGAGCTGTCCTGAAATGAAATAACCTGCCACGGTTCCAGCAATCATCGACGCCAAAATAGTGGCCGCTGCAAACTTTAAGAATCTTTTTAGTCCCCACCAATTCTCAAGTACGGGAAAGAAAAGCCACAGTATCAATCCATGAAAAATCAAGCTGAACCACTGGGAGGAAAATAGAAAGAACGGACTGGTTAACAGCGTCCAGACTCTCCCTTCGTGAAACACCTGCCCACCACTTGAAATGGTGCTTTCGTACAACTGAGGGTCGGCAAGGATCCAACCCAGTATCGAACAAGCGGCTTCCAAGCCGAATAACAAAGCTGCCCCTTTGGTTATCTTGTGGCCAGAGAAGACCCTCTTCACCCGATTAATCATCCTCGGAAACCTAGCGCGTCAAGTTCCGTAGCAACAGACATGATTACAATTCAAGTTATTTCCCATTGATCATTGCCGTGAGGGGGTTTTTAAGGATACAAACGTCGGAATCATGGCTGAAATTAAGCGAGTGGAAACGCGAAGGGTATCGAAAAGTAAATCTACAGAACGAAATCCCGGAATACCTTTAGATTTAGACGCCGCACTTGGTATTCGCGTCAATCGTAGTGCCTTGGAGCGTCGTGCTTCCTCTTTAGGAAAACGGCGTTCCATAAAGAAGGAATGGCAGGCGGCGTGGCTTCTGCAAGCGGTTCAGTGCATCGACCTCACCACACTTTCAGGTGACGACACGCCAGGTAAAGTGAAACGCCTGTGTGCCAAAGCAAAATCCCCTGTGCGCTCTGAGATTTTGACAGCATTGGGCGTCGAAAATATCACCACCGGCGCAGTTTGCGTCTACCACAACTTCGTTGAAGGAGCAGTGGCTGAACTCCAAGGGAGCAATGTTCCCGTAGCAGCAGTTTCAACTGGTTTTCCAGCAGCCCATATTCCACTGGACTACAAACTTGCGCAGATAAGAGCCTCGGTTGCAGATGGTGCTAAAGAAATCGATATTGTGATAGACCGAAGCCACGTGCTCACAGGAAATTGGCGAGCAATGTACGAAGAACTAAAAGCGTACCGACAAGCTTGTGGAGAGGCTCGGATGAAGTCAATTTTGTCCACCGGAGAACTTGGTACCATGAGTAACATCGCAAGAGCTTCACAAGTCGCCATGATGGCTGGTTCAGACTTTATCAAAACAAGTACCGGCAAAGAAAAAGAAAACGCTACCATTCCCGTGAGCCTAGTAATGGTGCGCGCCGTTCGCGACTACCACGAAAAGACGGGTTACATGGTTGGTTTTAAACCCGCTGGCGGGATCAGAACGGCCAAACAGGCGCTTGTTTGGCTAGCGTTGATCAAAGAAGAGTTAGGAAACGACTGGTTAGATCCTAAGTGGTTTCGATTTGGCGCAAGCAGCTTACTTGCTGATATCGAAAGACAGCTCGAGCATTTCGTCACCGGCCGTTACTCCGCTTTCAACCGCCACCCAATGGCATAACAGGTAGAATCAAAAATGACTTCAGTTTCAAAAATATTAGACAACCTAGACTACGGCCCAGCCCCTGAGAGCGACAGCATAGCCCAACAATGGCTCGATTCCCATAACCGCTTGTTTGGACTGTTCATTGGCGGCGAGTTCACGCCTGCCACTTCTTCCACTTTTCCAACCGTGAACCCTGCCAACGGCAAAGAACTCGCAAGTATCAGCGAAGCAACCGTAAGTGATGTTAACTCCGCAGTTGCAGCGGCGAAAAGCGCGCAAAAAGAATGGGCGGCACTTTCAGGTCATCAGCGTTCTCGCTTTTTGTATGCCATTGCGCGAGGCATACAAAAGCACTCTAGACTTTTTGCAGTTCTAGAAACTTTAGATAACGGCAAGCCCATTCGCGAAAGCCGCGACATCGACATCCCTTTAGTAGCTCGACATTTTTACCATCACGCGGGGTGGGCACAACTCAGAGACGAAGAGTTTCCAAACTACGAACCTGTGGGAGTGGTAGGCCAAGTCATTCCATGGAATTTCCCTCTGCTTATGTTAGCGTGGAAAATTGCGCCGGCCTTAGCCATGGGGAATACCGTCGTCCTAAAACCAGCCGAATTCACCTCGCTAACCGCCTTACTTTTCGCTGAGATTTGTCAACAAGCAGGATTGCCCAAAGGCGTGGTCAATATTGTGACGGGGGCCGCAGAAACAGGCAAAGCCATCGTTGAACACCCCGATTTAGGAAAAATAGCATTTACAGGTTCTACTGAAGTAGGCCGGATCCTTCGCCGAGCTACCGCGGGAACAGGGAAAAAGCTTACCCTAGAACTTGGAGGCAAATCCCCATTTATTGTGTTCGACGATGCCGACCTTGATGCTGCGGTTGAAGGCGTAGTAGATGCGATCTGGTTCAACCAAGGGCAAGTCTGTTGCGCTGGATCTCGTTTGCTGGTTCAAGAAAACGTTGCGGAAAAGTTTTATGCGAAGCTTAAACGTAGAATGGAAAATCTGAGGGTTGGCAATCCTTTGAACAAGGCAATTGATGTAGGCGCGATCGTTGACGCCAGCCAGCTCAAGCAAATCAGCAGCTTGGTCGAGGCCGGTAAGCAAGAGGGAGTGTGCCATCAGGCTTCTTGCCCTTTACCTACCGATGGTTATTACTTCCCGCCAACCCTTTTCACCGACGTTTCTCCATCCGCGAAAATCGCGCAAGAAGAAATCTTTGGTCCTGTCCTGGTAGCAATGACGTTTAGAACGCCAGCGGAGGCTGTAGATTTAGCCAACAACACGAGGTACGGCTTAGCCGCAAGCATTTGGTCAGAAAACGTGAATTTGACTTTGGATGTAGCACCTAAGGTGAAAGCTGGTGTGGTTTGGATCAATTGCACTAACGTCTTTGATGCCGCCGCTGGATTCGGTGGGTACCGAGAGTCTGGTTTTGGAAGAGAAGGAGGTAAAGAAGGCCTCTATGAGTACCTTAAAGAGTCGCTTAACCTGTCCCCTACCGCGGAGTACACTCCACCTACTCCTAGCTCTGACCTTTCTTTTGATCCCCTTGCTTCAATCGATCGCACTGCCAAAATGTACATCGGCGGCAAACAAAAGAGACCTGACGGTGGATATAGTTACAGCATTACGGACCCAAAAGGTTCCCGAGTGGGCGAAGCCAGTCTGGGAAATAGAAAAGACATCCGCGATGCTGTAGAAGCAGCAACAAAATCGAAAAAGTGGGGGAAAGCCACATCTCATAATCGAGCGCAGGTACTTTACTTCCTCGCCGAGAATTTGAGCGTACGAAAAGACGAGTTTATCGCCAGATTAACCACTATGACCGGAAGTGCATCACAGGCGATTGAAGAAGTAGAACTTTCGATTACGCGACTATTCTACTACGCAGCACGGGCGGATAAATACGACGGCAATGTGCATCATACGCCTTTCCGCAATGTCACCATCGCAATGCCTGAAGCAGTGGGCGTGTTGGGCATTGTATGTCCAGAAAAGTGGCCCCTCTTAGGATTCATATCTAATTTGGCGCCCGCACTCGCGCTTGGCAACCGAGTGGTCATCGTTCCATCAACTCGCTGGCCACTGGCTGCGACAGACTTCTATCAGATCATTGAGACTTCAGATGTCCCCGCCGGAACGGTCAACATTATTACGGGAGATAAAGAAACGCTTACTGCGACACTTGCCAACCATGATGCCGTTGACGGACTTTGGTATCACGGTTCTAAAGAGGGAAGCCGAATTGTCGAACATGCCGCAGCCGAAAACATGAAGCGGACTTGGGTCAACTATGGCCTGGAGCGAAACTTTGAGACTGCGACACAAGGACAAGGTGATGTTTTCATGCGGCGCGCGAGCGAAATAAAAAACATCTGGGTACCGTACGGAGAAATGTCGGAGATTTCTGGAAGTTACTAATTCGATAAACTCTTAGAGCAGATTTCACGCATAGAATCGATTCTTTGCTTGGAATCTAGCTCGCCTAATACTCCTTCCGAAATCCCCTTAATTACCGCTCCAGATGAAGCAATGTAATCGGGGATGTACAAAATGTTTCTAGAACGCAACAACTCCAATACTTCCGCTGAAGCAAGTTGATTGTTAGCGGCTCCACAAATTGCCTTAAAATAGCAACTCTTTACTACAGACTTGGTAATGACACCGCCAGTCGCGCAAGGCGACCAAATATCTGCTTCTATTTCGTAGAACTTATTAGGCTCAACAGCAGTCGTTGGAATACTTCTTTCTTGTGAGATTTCCTCGGCTACGTCCTGAGCTAAGTCCAGATTAAGATCCGAGACGTAAAGTGAAGATATAGGAAGTTTGGCAAGTCGGCGAGTAACGGCAAGTCCCATGCTTCCCAAGCCTTGAACCGCGACTGAAATTGACGAGACGGGCTTACCCAGCTCTTTGATACACGCCATGATGCCAATTTCCACCGTTGTCGCGGTCGCGTCAGCGAGGTCAAGCTCGTCAGTACTGACATAATCGCAAACGCTCGCTAGGTTCTCTAAGTCTTGAGACGTTGTCCCTAAGTCACCTGCGGTATTAACCAATCCTTGGTACTGCTGCAGTGCTTTTCCTAAAGCCACGAAGGCTGCTTTTCTGTCTTTTAAGTGACTTGCGTCAATAACAATTTTGCATCCACCACAAGGAAGCTTGGCAGCTTGACACTTCTCGCTCATCGCTGATGCCAGCCGAAGCGCATCTTCTTTCGCCAACACGTTACTCTCGTATCTTTTGGTACGAACGCCTCCAGCAGCGCGTCCACTAACCAAACTATCAACCGCTAAGTAGGCGCGCAGTCCACTAGACTCGTCTTCGATTGTGATGAGCGCAGGTGTTTCTATTTGCGATGCCAAATTTCGATCCTGTAAGTTGTGTCATTTTCAGTTCGCTTGTCGAACAATTCGTCAAACTCAAAGCGATCTTCAAACTCAGGAAAAAACGTATCACAACCGTAGTCTTTAAGAATACGAGTATAAATTATCGTTTGACACTCAGGATATTCCAGAGCTTCGGTATAGATCTGCCCGCCACCAGTAATGTAGATATGCTCAACACTTTTGTTAGCTCGCGCTTTTACCAAGGCATCGTCCAAGTTGCGGCAAACTCGCCACTTTTCGTTAACTTGCTCCTCGATGCTACGGGACAGTACCACATTGTATCGTCCGGGTAGAGGCTGAACCTTTGGTGGCAAGGTGTCCCAGGTCGTTCGCCCCATGATGACTGCGTTCTGCTTGTTGGGATCCGCGGTACGAGACGTATAGTTTTTGTAGTGCGCTAAATCGCCTGGGAGATGCCACGGCAAATCACCATCTCTGGCGATTCCTCGCTTCTCATCAGCGGCAACAATCATCGAAAAATTCATACTGCTACCTTAAAGCGAATAAACGGATGATGCTCATAGTTCTCCAAAACGATATCTTCGTACTCAATTTCCAACACCGGTTTCTTCGCTATCGTTACTTTGGGCAAAGGCAAAGGATCCCTAGTCAACTGGTTCTTGAGACCCTCCAAATGGTTTTGGTAAATATGAGCGTCTCCCATCGTGTGAATAAAATAACGTGGCGTCAAGTCGCACTCACCGGCTACCATCATCAGGAGAAGCGCGTAGCTTGCAATGTTAAATGGGACACCAAGTGCTAAATCTGCCGAGCGTTGGTAGAGCTGTAGATCTAAATGGTTACCCGCCACGTAAAACTGAAACATGGTGTGGCACGGAGGGAGTGCCATTTTGGGAACATCACCTACGTTCCATGCGTTTACAATGATCCGTCTTGATTGCGGATTGGTTTTTATTTGTTCAAGAACCGTCTTGATTTGGTCTATTCCTGTCCCGCCCCAGTTACGCCATTGATGACCATAGATTGGGCCGAGCTCGCCATTCTCATCAGCCCAAGCGTCCCAAATGGGAGTATGTTCCGTTAGCCCCTCATTGATATTGGTACTCCCCTTGAGAAACCAAATCAACTCTCGAACGACGGCGCTAAACAGAACCTTCTTAGTAGTAAGAAGAGGAAAGCCATCTCGCAGATCGTAGCGAACCTGTTCTCCAAACACCGAGATGGTGCCAGTACCGGTCCTATCAGTGCGAACTTCGCCATTCTCCAAAACACGCTTGATCAGCGACAAATACGGATTCATGCCATTATCCTATCAGTGGCGACTGACGTTGAGCTAACAATTGATTAATCCTCACAGAATTCTCTTAGGTCAAATCGGCTTCATTGCGTAGCTCTTCAAGTTCTCGTTTAAATCCTCCAGATAAGATCGGAAATCTAAACCAAGATTTTGGATCCAGGCTTTCATCGTCGACATGAAACGATGGAGCGTATCGTTCGCGCTTCCATTGGTTTCTTGAAAATAAGGTGAAGAATCGAACCACCCAGCGTGCCATCTGCTTTTGAGAAACTTCTGGAAATCGCAATACCACTCGCTTCCATACATCCACTGGGGGATGCCGATCCCGTACGGCCTCCTCTTCTATTGCCTCCAAAATGGGGTAAGGCATCAAATCTTTTTCATCTGTTTGACTTTGTGCTTCAGGGCGTAACTCAGCAGTTGGTGTCAGTTGATTTGATAACATTAACCCGGCGGCTTTCAACATTCCTTTGCTGGTTTGCAGCCCCTCTTCTTCCATCCAGTTTAGCCACTCAAGCAAGAAGGCCTTATCAATCCCCGCGATAGGACTGACGCCGCCGCAAGTGTCCCCATCCATGGTCGCATAACCAACGGCAGCCTCTGAACGATTGCTGGTGGCCAGTAGTAATCCTCGGCGAATGTTAGCGAGCATCCACACCATTGGCCCTCTGGCACGAGCTTGAATATTCTGGAGTGCTAGGTCATCTTCCGACCAAGTCAGCTCTCGTTGCAGGGCCTCTTCCGTACGCTCCGTATAGCCATCGACCAAAGATTGCACATCAAAATAGTAATGGGTGGCACCAAGTGAGTCAGCGAGCGCTTTAGCCGCACTCGTGGTTTTAGTGGAGCTATTCTTGGTCGCTTGATAGGCCGTACAAATCAAGCCTTTTCGAAGTTCGTTTATGTCGTCTACCCACTCTTTGGGAAGGTAAGACAAAGCTTCCCTAAAAGCTTCTCTGTCTAATTCTTGATGGGCGAGTTCTAGTCCCAACCAGGCCAGCACTGCGGTTGCGGAGGAGTCCGCACCGCCACTTAACGAAATAACAAAACCGCGAGAATAGCTTTTGCGCATGTAATCGAAAAGCCCTAACGCTATTGCTCTGGCGAACTCTTCCTTTTTTAGCTGGGGGGATTTTTCAAACGCAGCTACTTCTGGTCGACAATGGTAACTGTCTGCAAACTGCCAATCAAAATCCACACTAACGATACCAGATTGAGTTCCAGGCGTAGTAGGTCTGCCTTGACTACGAGTCTCTTCAAGATCAATTTCCGCACAGGTCACGTTAACCGGAGCAAAAGAAAAACGTGGTCCAAGCGCAACCGTCTCCCCTTGACTTGCGATGATGGCACCACCATCAAAGATCAGCCTTCCCGACTCATTCCCCATAAGATTGGAATAAATATAGGTGGCTCCAAAGATTCGAGAGCCTTCGGAGCAAATCCTCTGCCGCACCTCAAATTTACCAAAAGCGAAGTGACTGGCACTTGGATTCAAGACAAAGTCTACGCCTGCTTCTGTCAATCCAGTAGCACCTCGTCCCGCCACCCAAGCATCTTCGCAGATTTCGAAACCTAGCCGTACTCCTCCAACATCGAAAACCAGATCTCCGATTGGTACGTCACCGTGCTCTGTTTCAAGTACGGCTTTAGTCGCTGCCGGCCACGGAGAAAACCAACGTGGTTCGTAGTACACGCCCGAGCCAGCCAGATTCTTTTTACATACGATTCCGACAAGGGTGCCATCAACCAGAAGTGCAGCACCATTGTACAAGGAACGTTCATAGCGAACGGGTGTCCCCACGCATATCGCCATCCCCTTGCTGTGTTTGGCAAGTTCGGCCAACAACGTCAATGACGTTTCCGCCACATGTAGAGAAGAAAAAGCATCCTCACAGCCGTAACCTGGAATGCACAGTTCAGGGAGGCATAGCAGTCCAACACCCGCTTGTCTTGCTTCCGCAATAGCACGCTGGATTCGAGTCACGTTACCTTCCCAGTCTAAGGGAGTTTGATTTAATACACCGGCTGCAACTCTTAATATCTTCATAATCTCTTACCTAGTTGGCATATCTACTCGATAAGCCATTAACACCCATTTTTTTCGCTGTCCCACTCGTCCCCAAACAACTTCGACTTTGGTCCTATAACTTTCGTACTCCATCAAAAGATCCGTTCTAATTTTTTTGCCACTAACGGACTTTCTGCAGCCAAGAATGTCTAACTTACGAACGAATTTTCCTAAGGTCACTTCATGGTCGGACAACATTGCTGAAAAATCTTTTTTACTCTTCGACTTACGAAGAACGTCTCCGGCCTCTCTATAGATAGTGCTGTAATCTCTCCCAGAAAGGTTTTCGGAGAGCCGAACCACAGCATCTGTGATCTCTGTGGTAACTTCACACTCAGACAAATCGGGCTCGCCCAAATCGAAATCCTTAGGCATGGCGACTTGAAACCCCAACAAACGCCAATCGTCGTCATAGTAGTGGAAGCTAAGATTAACGTTTGTCGTGAGCTTTTCAAATTCGACAACCAGGTTGTAGACCGCTGTCTTCGCTCCCTCGTCACTATGAACGGCTGAGTCTCGGATCTTAGTGATGCGCTTGAAAGAACCAATTTTTTTTCTTAAGTAGTTCGTATTCACACGAAGCTCATCCAAAATGACTCGCTCTCGATATATGGGAGAAGCTTGCCGAAATACGCTATCGATTTGGTTCGGATCTCCAGAGGTCAACGCTGCAAGGATGTGGCGGCTTTGCGGCTTAAACGTTCTGCCTTTCGTGCTCCGGCACATGACGTAACCACCAAATAGCAAAAACGCAAGCATCCCCATAAACACAAGTGAAGGGGCACTACGATCAAAAAATCCGATCCTACGTCTTCTTCTGTTATGCTTTGGCTCAGACTCAGTCTTTCTGTCGTGCATCCCATCGAGAAACTCTTGGGTTGCCTTCAAGGCGTAGGGGATCAATTCTTGCCGACTAGCAATATTTAGTTCTCGCTCGACAGAGTTCTTGATGGCCTTAGTTAGTTTCTCGGGTGGAGGTTTATGCCGGAGCACGCGTTCCAATCCGAACAGACGAACCGGCACGGCTTCACCAACGCAAATTCTAGGCTTGTCGATATTACCGAACTCGAAAAAAAGAGTCGCGGCAAATGCTTTTCCATCCTGATAATCCCAAAGCTGATGAGACCCTCGACTAGAGGATGGAATAACAATTGACGTGATGATTTCGCCCGGCTTCAGTGACGTTGACTTATCCGCCCCAAGCAATTCAATTCCGTGGACCGTACGTCTACGACGGCGGGACCGAATTTCGACAAACGCTCCTAACGCAAGTATCGCGGTTGCGAGTTCAAATACGCCAGCCATCAGTGCTTCGCTCACCGTGAGTCCGACAAATTGACCTTCTGTGTCTGAGATGGCCTCGACTAGCAATGGCACCTCGCGTTGGACTAGATCGTTTTCTAACATTTCGAGCAGAGAGAACCCCGCCCCGATTCGCAAGTCGCGGTCTTCGATCTCGGTGACGTAGCGGATCTCTTCCAAATGCCCCAAATCCAGCAGACTACGGGGATCGCGAGACAAATGCTTTAGCGATTCATCAAGTGTAGAAAACCGCACCTTCGCGGTTGATTTGTCCTCCTTGGAGGTCATGGCTTGTACAGTATCAGACTCAAATTCATTAAGGGTGAATTACCGTATTATTTCACGCTTTCACGACCCTTGACACCAGTGCTTTTGCCGCTAACCTACCCGACAATGATTCGCGCACAAGACGTATCCAAATATTATGGCGCTCATAGAGCCCTAGGCCCCGTCTCGTTCGAAATTGAAGAGGGAGAAACGGTCGGCTTTCTAGGACTCAATGGTGCTGGAAAAACGACCGCCTTACGGGTTCTTGCAGGAGATCTCAGACCGAGCGGAGGTAGCATTTCTATTGGAAATCAGGACGTAGTTACCAATCCGGACAGTTTACGCCGAAAGATTGGATTCCTACCTGAATCCCCTCCTTTGTACGAAGATATGACCGTTGAAAAGTTCCTGAGTTTTGCGGGCAAACTTCGACGAATGAGCCAATCCGACATCGACTCGAGGCTGAAGAAAGTGTTGGGGCTTACCGGCTTGGAAAGCGTAAGACAAAAATTGATAGGACAGCTTTCATCCGGTTTCAAGCAAAGGGTTGGCGTGGCTCAGGCGATTATCCACGATCCCACCCTGCTGATCTTGGACGAACCTACCAGGAGTCTCGACCCGGTGCAGATCGTTGAGATGCGAGAAATGATTGCAGCTCTAAAGGAAAAACATACCGTATTGATTTCGAGCCACATCCTCACAGAAATAAGCAAAACCTGCGACAGACTTTTGGTACTCGGCAAAGGCGAAATCTTGGCGGAGGGGACGCAAGAAGAAATCGCGCAACTCTTTGCCCCACTGCATGATGACAGCCTGCAGTACGTGGATATCACCATAGACATGGACGGCTCTTCGGGAGAGCAAACAGCCATCGCCAGTTTGCTGGGCGACATCGACTCTAGCGCCAAGGTGAATGCCGGGACAAAGCACGGTAACAAAGTCACGTATAGGGTGAACGCAGACCGAGACATCAGAGCTGCCGCAGCAAAAACTTTGGTTGAGGCGGGATACGCTCTTGTAGGGCTTAGCGCTATCGAAAGCACCGGAAACTTGGAAGACGCGTTCGTTGAGCTAGTGAAGAAAGGAAAATCCGATGACAATTAGTACGATTTTTAGAAGGGAGCTCACAACGTACTTGCGCTCTCCCATCGGCTACATCGTTGCCGCACTACTACTCTTTATTGATGGAGTGCTTTTTCAGTGGATATTAAGTTCCCCGAAACCAAGGGTCTCCGCTGAAGTATTGAGACTTTACTTTGCTTGGACGGGGGGACTCGTTCTGGTGGCTGGTTTGGTTTTATCCGCACGACTCATTGCAGACGAGCGCTCCAAAAAGACAATAGTTTTGTACAGAACTTCTCCAACCAAGGACTGGCAAGTAGTCATCGGAAAGTACCTCGCTTCATTATTCTTCCTAACCTGCGTCGTACTATTAACTCTCTACATCCCGCTGCTTATCGACGGAAAGTTCTCGACCGGTCAGATTGTGATTGGGTACACCGGAATGATTCTGCTTGGTGCCGTATCGCTCGCTATTGGAATGTTTGCCAGCGCGCTTAGTCCCAACATACTCATCGCGCTATTCCTCTCCGTTGCAATTTGCGTGATTCTCTGCTTGTTGCATCCCATGTCACAAAATTTAAATCCCCCGCTCAATGACGTAGGAGCGATGCTCGACATGTGGTGGGTTCGTTATGAGCTTGGCACGGCTCAAGGAATACTAAGCCTCTCCAACGTGATTTACTATGTATCCCTGATCTACTTATTTTTGCTCCTCGCAACCAAAACACTGGAGGCAAAACGATGGCGTTAAGAACTGTATCCCCGGTATGGCTAACGGCAATTCTTTGCTTGGGCCTATTTCTTCTGCTTCTTGGAGAGCGCGCGCTTGGCGACATGAACTTGCTAAGAACGGTGCCATCGCTGCTTGGTGTTCTCGCGGTACTGGGCTCCACGATATTTCGAGTCGTCGCTTTCAAAAAAGCTCCTTCGGAGCACCGCAAGGTTGAATTAACCTTCTTGTGGTGCCAACTAGGCGTAGTGGTCGCAGTCATTGGATACTTCCTCACTACCCCGACTGGCGCCGGCCTACTTGGAATAGACGTTGCAAACGAAGCTACTTTTGCAAAGTTCAAAACCGCCGGAACCATATTGTGGATGATCGCTTTGGTGGTATCTCTAACGCCGCTACTTGCGGTAGAATTCACCCTTGGCACTTCCAGGCGGATGTCTTTTGATCCGAAGGCCATGAGCAAGAGTAGCGGCACGGTAGAAGGACTTCGAGTTCGAGAAGTAGCGACCGCTGGTACGACTGTAGCTCTCGCTCTCAGTCTCACGATGGTAACTTGCGGAGTTGCCAAGGAAAAAGACGTTCAAAAGGACTACAGCTACTTTGCTACCACTCGGCCTAGCGATGCCACCGCCGCCATTGTCAAAGATAGGTCAGAACCCATCGACGTCTATCTATTCTTTCCTGATGGTATCACGAAACAAGAAGTAGAAAACTACTTCAGCGAGCTAAAAAGAAAAGGCGCAGCTATTAACGTTCATCATAAGAGCCGCGTCATCGACGCTAAGCTAGCAAAAGAGCTGTCGGTATCATCAGATGGCGCCATTGTATTCGCCAAAGGAACCAAAAATCCAAAGCGCTTGCTGATTCCCACCGACGATCAAAAAGCGCGAAAGAAGCTCCGTGAGCTCGATCAGTTGGTTAACAAAGAACTAATGAAGGCCGTGCGAAAGAGTCTTGTTGCCTACTTTACGGTGGGGCATGGAGAACTAAACACTCGCAAGCTAAAAGGGTTTGCTGCTGCTCAAACTATGGGAGCAGCCAATACCCTTAAGGATATACTTCGCTCGAGAAACTACCAAGTGAAAGATCTAGGCGCGACGCAAGGCCTTGCCAGTAAGATTCCTGAAGACGCAGCGGCAGTGTTGATTTTGGGACCGACCATTCCTTTCTCTGATGAAGAAACGACAGCACTCGGTCAGTTCATCGAATCAGGTGGTAATGTAATCGTGGCACTCGATCCCGATAGTCCAGTGAGACTGGATTCTGTATTGCAAAAGCTTGGCGTTACCTTCGATCCTCTACTGGTACTCGATGATAAAAGCCATGTTCGAGTGAACAACATTGCTCCCAAAGCGCACAAAATGTTCGTACTGACGAGTAGCTTTGCCGCGCACTCTTCCACGACCGTCGCCAGTCAGTCGAATGCAAGTATGATGTTGGTTCGTCCAGGCTCGTTGACCAAGCGCGATCTTCCAGCAAACAAAAAGCTAACCTTCGTCGTAAAAAGTAGAAACACAGCATTTGCCGACCTCAACAGCAACCTGATGTTTGATGCCGACAGCGAAAAGCGACGGGTTCACAACTTTGCCGCAGCGGTTGAATTGAAGAAAAAAGATCCAGCCAAAGAAAACAAATTTAGAAGTATGGTTTTTGCGGATGCCGACCTTTTCTCGGACAACTCACTCGGAAGCAAATCAAACCCTCGAACTAACGTGTACCAACGCATGGCGCAAATCGTTGTCGCCAATAGCATTCTTTGGGTTGGCGGCGAAGAAAAGCTGGCCGGCAAAATCGAACATGAAAAAGACATCGAGATTATTCACACAAAGAACCAGAATATGGTTTGGTTCTGGGCCAACGTCATTTTGGTCCCCCTCTTAATTCTCGGATTAGGGCTACTTTACATTGCATATTACAAACGCAAAACGGGGAGGCAATCATGAATCGCGGAATCGCAATCCATGGCATGTTGCTCGTAGTCATGCTCGGCTATGGCTACAGAGCGTGGACAGAAGACAGCAAAGATGAAAAAGAAAACCGTGGCAGTGTTGAGGTTTGGAACAAAAGTGGTTTGACACTGATTTCTTACGACAAACATGTCGTGGTAGGAAAACGGGACACCACCACCAATCTACAACTTGAAAAGCGCAAAGACAGTTGGGGCACCTACTGGTGGGGCATTGAAACGCGAACTACCAAGACAGAGCGACCCGCTCCTAAAGCAACACCAGCAGTAGAAGGTCAACCACCTACGCCCCGAGAGACAACCACAGATACCAAAACCACCACTGAAGAGTTTCCTTTGGGAGCCAAATCGTTAGAACTAGAGAAGCAGTGGAATAAACTTCGCGCGCTCGCTTCCCTTGGAAAGTTAGCAACAACGAATAAGGCGGACTATGGACTGGATGATTCGGAGAGTCTCATTACTTTTACTTTTGGAGCGGAACAGAGCAAGTTGATTGTGGGAGACAACGTCTATGGCTCCTCCGATAGGTACGTGACAGAAGTAAACGGTGATACGTCTTTCACCCTAGCCGGTTCACTTTTAGGAACGGTTACAGGGGGCAAGGCGGGACTGTCTTTACGAAGGTTCATCGACATAGAAGAAAAGGATCTTGCTGAAGTCACGCTATCTACTGGCGGCAAGTCAGTAACCATTGTTTCCGCGGAGGAGGAAATTAAGTCCGAATCTACCTCGAAGTCCAAAACCAAAAAGTTCGGTTGGGCCAAAAAGGAGTCTCCTAAGTCCATCGATGATGGTCTAACAACGTTCTTCAAAAAAATTCAATCGGTGGCGCCCAAGGAATACAAACCATCGCAAACCACGTCAGAATTGAAAGAGGTCGTTGTAGTCAAATTCATCTCTCAAAAGGGGGCTGAGCAACAGCTCACCATTTACAGCAAGTCTGAACCACCGGAACCACCTCAAACGGCGGCAAAAGTGAACTATTTCGCTCGAAGTACGCTGTCTCGAGTCCCCGCGACGATTCCGCAATCCATCGGAGAGTTCGTACAACAGAATATTTCTCAGCTTACAGGGGAATAAATATTGCTCACCAGGAGTCTTACAAATATGAGCAATGTATTTCGATCTTCGCTGTTGGTTGTCCTAGGTCTCGTGCTCGCTGCAAGCGTTTCTTCGACAGAAACCACGAGCAACGTAGCGTTCGCCAATCAACTACCAATTAGTGGTTCTTCCTCCATCGCCGATGCTGCTGCGAAGTCCGTCCCTTCGGTGGTTAATATTTTCAGCAAGCGGGAAGTTAAAAGGCAAATGAGTCCGTTCTTTAACGACCCCTTTTTCAATCATCCCAACTCGCCATTTGGCATGGAGCGCCGTGGTGAACCGAGATACGCCAAAAGTCTGGGTTCTGGAGTCATCGTCAGTAAGCAAGGTCACATCTTAACTAATGCTCACGTCATAAAGGATGCGTCCGAAATTCGCGTCGCCCTCCATAACGGCAAGGAATACGATGCCAAAATAGTTGGTGCAGATCCAATGAGCGACGTTGCAGTCATCAAACTGACGAAGCCTCCACGCAATTTGAAACCAGCAACGTTTGCCGACTCAGACAAAGTTCGGCTCGGCGAAGTGGTCATTGCGATTGGCAATCCTTTCGGAGTGGGCCAAGCGGTCACCATGGGTATCATTTCAGCCAAGGGGCGAGCTGGCGTTGGAATTGTTCGCTACGAAGACTACATTCAAACCGACGCAGCGATTAACCCAGGCAACTCGGGTGGTGGCCTCATTAACATGCGAGGACAACTAGTTGGTATCAACACCGCCATCCTTTCCAAGTCGGGTGGATATCAAGGTATTGGATTTGCTATTCCCTCTAACATGGCTAAAAAGATCATGAATGGACTCATCGCTGGTGGGACCTTCAAACGAGGCTACCTTGGAATCTACATGGCCCCACTGGACAGCGAGAATGCAACATTAGTTGGTACAAAGAGAAAAAAAGGCGTCATCGTCGCCAAGGTTGTTAAGGGTGGTGCTGGTGCTAAGGCGGGTCTGCGCGAAAGAGACATTATAATCTCTGCTAATGGTACAGAAATCTCTAGCGGCGGAGAGCTAAGTAACTTTGTGGCGATGCAAGGAGTAGGTTCTAAGCTCACCCTAGTGGTAGACCGTGGCGGGAAAACAATTCCGCTCACTGCCAGGTTGGGCGAACTGGATGAGAAGAAGCTATCGCCCAACAAGCGACGTTAACCTGGAACTATCCGTCCTTAACTTCTGTATCCCGATAAGGGCAATGCCGGCAGCCCGAGCTGCAGCAAGTACCTCTTTGCTGATGAGCCAACCGCGTGAATACCGTGTAACCGGTATCGGGGTCGATGTAGGTTATCTTCTTTGCCGCGCAGGCTTCTTCATGCGCCTGATGCCAGTTAGGTTTCACGATTCCTTAGTACCACGTGGCAGGTCGATTGGAATAAGATATTTTGCAGATGAAACCTTCCTAATAGAATCTAACTACGGGACAATATAATAACTATTGCCTTTTAGAGAAGAAAGCAGCGGCAGCTGCGTAATTTGCCAAGCAATCAGTCAACAACAATGCCAACGCTGCAATGTTGTTGTTTGCCAAAATCACATCGTTAAGAAGTCTTCCTCTACCACCTGCTCGCTATGCGGCGAGGAGATGTCGCAAGCCATAACACCAATAGAAGGTGAGCTGGCGCTCAGTAAACGGAAGCTGAAGTCATCAATTGTTTGTACCTTTGGATATGCGACTACAGCTGCGATCTCACTCTGGCTGTTCCTTCTGGTGCCAGGAGTTGTTTTGCCAATTGCCTGCCTCCTTGCACTATGTGTGTCTACAGCACTATCTGCAGCCTTTGGCCTAAAAATTCGTGACAACAACCGTGACGTGCGGCAACAACGAAAAAAGATAGACAAAATTGCTCAACCCATTACAAGATTACTCCCCTCTACTTCTTAAGGGTTAAAGAATGACGACGAATTAAGGAATCAACCAAATGCCTTTTTAGAGAAGAAAGCAGCGGAAGCTGCGTAATTTGCCAAGCAATCAGTCAACAACAATGCCAACGCTGCAACGTTGCTGTTTGCCAAAGTCACATCGTTAAGAAGTCTTCCTCTACCACTTGCTCGCTATGCAGCGAGGAGATGTCGCAAGCCATAGCACCAATAGAATCACAATTACTATCTAGCAAACGTCAGCTAAAAACATCACTTCTTGGTACCGTCGGGTCAGTAGCTACTGGAGCAATTTCAGCCTCGCTCTTACCATTGGCGGTGCGCTTATCAGAATCGACTGGAGTTTGGACTTGGGTAGGAGGTTTCTTAGGGCTAGGCTGCATCCTCGCTTTGAGTGCTTCTATAGTCTTTTTCGCCGCATTTGGACTCGGAGTTAATGCTTCGATTATTGGTGCGCGGAGAGAAGAAAAAAAAATAGACGACATAAAGCAACCCATTACCCGAGCTCTCCCCTCCACTTCCGAGGGGTTCGCAGTCGCTGAAGAGAAACTCCAAAGATGGAACTCTTGGGACTCAGATTGACGAAATCACACTAAGCTTGCACCTTGTGATAAAATAAAACATGAAATTTAGGGAGCAGCCCGTTGGGCCGCCGTGCAAACTGTGCAAAACGCCGACAGAGAGACAGTGCAAGCGGTGTCTCATGCCTTGGTGTGAGGCTCATAGCGAAACTCTTCGATGCAGACAGTGTAGCGCAGAAAAGGACGCGATAGTCGCAGCAGCTAATGATGCTATCGCCAACCATAAACGCGGTACTTTTTCAGCACTAAAAAACATGGGGGCCTCTGGGCTTGGCTTGGCGGTTTCTGGCTCTTTTCTTGCTCTATTCTTCTTCGTTGGGAACCCTATGTCCTTTGGATGGAATCTGTTAGGAGTTTTTTCTCTCATGGCTTTCATGGGACTCGTGACCAATATTATTTTTCAGAAAATCGGAGTAGCCTACCATCTGTCTGGTTCCTTGTGGAACCGATTGAAGTTTTGGAAAAAAAAGAAAGAGCTTGCTAAACCCAAACCTCGGTTAGAACTTCCCAAGTCCAACGAATGAACGATCGTTTCCTATGATAGAATAGCTTATGGCGTTTAGGGAAGCCCCCATTGGCCCACCTTGCAAGTTGTGCAGTACTCCGACGGAGAGGCAATGCCAGCGATGCCTCATGCCTTGGTGTGAAAAACACCAAGAACTACAGTGTTTGGTCTGCGTCGAAGACAGCCAAGCGATAATAAAACCTATTGAAAGAAAAGTGGTTGTAAGCAAAAAGAAAATGCTTTCTCATTTTGCCCGTGGCGCGGGATCAATGATCGGTGGGGCAGCGTCTCTGTATGGAATGTCCGTAGGCGGGGCGCTAGGAACAAGTGGAAACCTGGGAATCGGCTTATTAGTTTTTACGGCCGGACTTTGTGGCGTATTTACATTTCTCGGGAGCTCGATCTATTTTGCATATCGACTCATTATTGATGGCGTTCTTTCAGTGTGGAACAGGTGGAAGCTCTCTTTAGAAAAACGAGAGCTAAAGAAACCCAAACGTCGTCTCCAAAGGCTTGATTTCGACGACTGACTCCTGTTGCTACCACTCAGTCTTGACTGACGTAGCAAGGGTGATACCCTTGCGTGGTGAGTGATCCAGAGTCAAATGAAACCCCTGATTCAGCCCCTGAAGAATTTGATGCGGTCGCCGCTGCAAAAGAGCTCGAAGAGGCAATGGCGGCTGCCAAACCAACCGTATTGGAAGACGAAGACATGGGCGGCAAATACGTCGAAACCCTTGAAGATGAAATTTCAAAGCTAAACGCGATCATTGCTGCGGAACAACGTCGTACGGCGCAAGCCAAAGAGGCATTAGAAAAAGAGTCCGCTCGAGCCGACCGAGCACAGGACGATGTAGAAAAAGCAAAAGCTCGCGTAGAAGGTGATGCGAAAGTTAAAATCGAGCAGAAGCGGCGCAAAATGCTTATCTCACTTATTGAGGTGCTGGACGACCTAACCAGGGCTATCGAAGCTGCCAACCAAGCAAGTGAAAATTCACCGATACTTGACGGTATCGAAGCTGTGGAGCGCAAGTTTATTTCTGAATTGAAGCAATACGGTGTCGAGCCGGTAGGTGAAAAAGTCGGTGATGAATTTACCCCCGAGCTTCATGATGCGCTTAGCATGCAAACTACAGAGGATGCTAAGCAAAACAATACGATCGCTAACGTTTACGCCAAAGGGTACAAAATTGGAGAAGACATTCTCAGGCCAGCTCGCGTGATCGTGTTTAAACATCAAGGATAGTTGTGGGCGGTAAACCTAGAGTCGGAGCAAGAACAGACCAAAAGCGTTTTTGGCTCATGAAGAGCGAGCCTGATGTATTCGGAATCGATGATCTTCAGCGTGTGGGGCAAGAACCATGGGATGGAGTCCGCAACTACCAGGCGCGAAACTTCATGCGAGACAAGATGCAAATCGGCGACCGAGTTCTTTTTTACCACTCCAACGCAAAGCCGCCTGGCATCGCTGGTATTGCCGAAGTTGCCACAGAGTCTTATCCCGACCCGACTCAGTTTGATCCAAACAACAAGTACTACGACCCCAAAAGCAGCGAAGAAGCTCCAAGATGGATGCTGGTTGACGTTAGATTTGTAAAGAAGTTCAAAAGTCTTCTTCCCCTTCAAGAAGTACGAGATAACCCTGCCCTTGCTACTATGGCACTAGTGCAAAAAGGTAGTCGATTAAGCATACAACCCGTTACCGAATCGGAGTGGAGTACGCTAATGGACATTCTGGACTAATCTGCAACTAAGGAATTGGCATGCAAATGGTTGCACCAGTCGCAATGGTGCCGCAGAAGTCAGAAGGCGCGCAGTCGTTATTAGTGGAGCACGTTCTTACGCATTCTCCTTGAAGGTCCGGCATGTTCGGTTGGTCGTTATAGCAATAAAGTCCTGGCTCGCATTGCGAGACATTCACGGGCGAGACGAATCCGCCACAGGCCGTCCCCTCTTGCCGATACTCGCGGCAAATGCGAGTACCGCTATCGTCAGCAAATCCACAAAAGCTATCCGTGCAATCAGAGTCAACACTGCAATCTTTGTTGCAGGTCCCTGGCGCATCATCAGGACGACTGGGGTGTTGAAAACACTGAAATCCTGGAGCGCACTTGCTCCAGCTGGACAATTGAACAACTAAGCCACCGCAATACCCCCACTCGGCTTGAAAAGGCTTGCAGATTCGTGGAGAACTTGTTGTATCGCCAGCAAACCCACAAAATCCATTATTGCAATCGCCGTCTGAGGTGCAACTTGCGACCGCGGTGCACGTGCCTGGTAAGTCAAACGTGGGATCATTGGCAACGCACGTTAGAGACGGTTCACAGAACGCTCTGTCCTGTGGCGCAACAAAGCCTTCGCAAGAATCTCCTGCTATGGCCCAACCCTTACAAACCCGACTGTTGTCGGCAAGCCAGCCACAAAAACCAGCTGAACAATCTGAATCAGAGGTACATGAATCGTCGCCGCCACCAGAGGGAGCGTCTGAGAGGTCGCAGCCCCCAAAAGACAGAGCTACTATCAAAACGTAAATCTTAGACATGTTGCGTTGCAACGTAACACCAGTCCTTCATTTTCTGTAGATAAAATGCAGATTGCCAACGCCGTCTATTGCAACTTAAACGCAAGAAAACCCCCAACGACTGTTGGAGGTTCTCTTGATGAATAATTCGATATCAACTACGGACGACAAACCTGATTTTGATGCTGGTCAAGACCGCACGTTCCGCCTGCATTGCCCATGTACCCAACACAGTCGGCGTCGGTCGTGCATCGCAGCTCACAAACGCCGGGCAAGTCAACGATAGGCCCGCCAACACAAGAAAGGCCGATTTCGCAGATTCGACGCGCTTCAGGAACTACGAAACCTCCACAGCTGTCTCCGTAGGTTCCGCGTGGTTTGCAGATTCTCGCACCGTTATGAGTGAAGCCGCAAAAGTCAGCTTGATCGCAATCGCTGTTCGTTGTGCAAATAGCGGTGCAGACGCCTGGGAGATCAGGAATATTGGGTTGGTCGTTGTAGCAGTAAAGTCCTGCATCGCATCTGGTGACGTCAATCGGTTGGACAAATCCACCACAAGTATCACCTTCTTGTTGAAACGGCTTACAAATTTGCGTGCCGTTATTGTCGGCGTATCCGCAGAAGCTATCAGTACAGTCTGAATCTAAAGAACATTCCTTGCTGCAAACGCCAGGAGCATCCGGAATATTGGGTTGGTCGTTGTAGCAAAGAAAGTCCGGTGCGCACTGGGTCACATCTGCTGGTTGAACAAAGCCGCCGCAGTAGTCCCACTCGGCTTGGAACGGTTTACAAATACGTGCGGGATTGCTTGAATTGTCTGCATACCCGCAAAAACCGTCGTTACAATCGCTATCACTTGCGCAAGTTTCTACGCACGTTCCGGGAAGATCGAATGTTGGATCGCTTGGATCTCGAAGGCAGTGAAGCGAAGGATCGCAGAATGCGCGATCTTCTGCTCTTACAAATCCGCGGCAGGAATCTCCGACGTCTGCCCAGGGTTTGCAAACGCGACTGTTGTCGGCGAGCCAACCGCAAAATCCGTCGTTGCAGTCAGAGTCAGCCGTGCATACGGTGGTGCCACCACCGGCAGGTACGTCCGATGGATCGCATGCCATCAAACCCAGAGAAAGAAGAAAAATTAAGGAGAACTTGTACATGCCGCGGTTCATAGCATGAGTTGTTCGTCATTGATAAGGTGAAAATCTCCTCACGTTTAACTTCTCAGCCGTGGTAATCCACCAACTAGTCTTCCCAATTAATCTGTCCAATGCCAGTGACCGTAATCACCGCTTTTGACATCTCTAGTTTGAGTTGTTGAAATCTTGCTGTCCCCCAGCCCGGTGTAACGATGGTTTGCCCCAGAACCATGGCACTCAGCCAACCATTCACCTCGGCCAGAATTACCTCACCGAGATCCCTCATATAGGAATTGGCGTGATGAACGATTCCTCCGTAGCACGGCAAAAGCCACCCCTTGCTTTCGCAAGTTACAGAAATATCCTCCACATCCACTCGTCCAAAAAGATTTAAGCTATCAGCTGTCAAATCGATATCAAAAAACGTCTTAGCGTTGAACTCGGAAACGCCATCTTTGATAGAAAAGTCGAATGGCATAAGCACGGACATCGACTCCCCGTCTATTTGAATATCTGGTGAGCTAAGCAAAGTCATTTTGCCAAGACGAACACTGACCATAGAACGAACTGTTTCGATCTCTGAGAACCTTTTTGGAATATCCCATAGATCAATTTGTTGCGACCAAAAACCGGACTTCGTTAGTTCATGCATTATTGCGTTGAGACCTTGCTGAGAAATGTCTAATTGTAACAACTCACCAGACGAAACAATTTCTGAAAATACGCTATCATCGTCTACTGCGGGATAGTCTGTATCAATTGCCATCAATGCAACGACCTCTCCATTGTCCCCAATGTCAAAGGTATCTCTGGGGCACAACCTGAATTTCAACGCATGCCCGTCTCCCAACTCCAATGATGGAATCGGGCCAAATGCTTTGGAGAGTACTTTGTCAATTTCTCCATCCACCGCCCATGCGATAATTCTGTTGCCGCGAATCATATCAGAGACCCACTGAACGAGACCGTTGTTAAATGTGATATCCAGGTTAGCTTCCGTTGTAATCTTAACGCTGTCCTTTTCGGCTTCCGGATAGAAATCTATCATCGCGTAAACCTTTGCCTTCTCGAACGAAATCTTGGCGACAACCCTCAAAAATGATGTCAAACCTACTTTCTTCCAAGTTGCCGTAACCGACTTTAATGTATCAAACTTGCCAACTGGCCACTCATCAAAGTTTTTTAGCTGTTGATTTAAACGTCGCGTGATCTGCTTAGAAAAACCATTTTCGTTCGCAAAAAGCTCTGAAGATATTTGAATGCGTAAATCGCACGCTGACGATTCTTTTGCAATGCATTGTCCGTTCTTCATAATGCTAACGGAGTCGACGCGTCTTTCGTAGTTTTTGGACCAAGTGGCAACTTGAGGACCACACCGTCCGCCGTTACGTATTTTGGTAGGCCTTCCCAAGGTGTGGTGCGCTTCGTTCCAATCTAACGGTGCTGACATAGACGCACGGACCAACAACTTTGTAGCGCTAACTAACCCGAAAGCGGAAGCGGCAGCTAAAGACAACCCCAAAATGGTCCATCCTAGCCTCATAGGGGCAGTAGCACCATCGCCGTCAAGAGTTCCAACATGACAACCCAGATAGTGGAGTAAACGACGTTGCTGGTCATCGCGCGGGTTACAGAGTCAGCGGTCGACTTTAAGGAGAGTCCCCAAGCTATTGCAGAAGATGCTAGACCACCAGAATACAGGACGATAAGAAGTACCATCCTTCTCAAATTATGAGAACGAGAAGGATGAGGATCCAAGAGATCAGAGGTAAGAAGCGACAATGGTTGTTCGATGTTGTACTGCCAACACAAGACCCACCCTCCCGCGATCAGTCCAAACAAAAATATTGTAGATGAAATTAGGTAGCCAAAGCTGAGTGTCAACCACGCCGGCACGCGCAAATATCCATTTAGGTCAACTCCTATTGCGCGCAGCGCAACGTCCTGTTTAGTGAGCATTATGCCACCTAACCAGGCGCTCGTAGCACCGGCCGATGTTGCCGCAAAGAGCATAGCAGAAAGAGGTGGCGCCAACGCAATAGCGTAACTACCTGCTACCTGTTCGAGCACTGCTTCTATTCGAACCCCAGCACCTCCAACCTTACTCATTACAAAAAGTACGGTGTATCCAATTAGCGCAGAAACCAGAGCGTAAAAGAATGCAGGTCTCAAAATGCTCTGTTGGGCTACTTTCCAAAACACCGATAACTTCTTCTTGGTTCGCAGAGACGTTAGTAGAGAACCGAAGACCATCCCAAGCGTGGTGAAGGGCTGAAATAGAGCACCCAATCGGACGCGAGATTTTTTCTTTCCATGCCCAAGTCGCTGTGGCGTTTTCACCAGTTGCATGGCGCCTCGAAGCTCATCTGCGTTTGCGACCTGCAGCTGCCGCATCTGACAATTCGCCGCGTCGAGTAAAATGATACGGTCAGCGACGGAAGCCGCAAACTCCGCATCATGAGTAACCACTAGTGCTGCACGTTTTTCACCGGAAATTGTTTTACGCAGAAGGGAGGACAAGCCCGAAACAGCTTTCGGATCTAACCCCACCGAGGGTTCATCAAGAAAAAGAAATGGACGACTGCTTGCTAACGCCCGGCCTATGGCAAGTCTTTGATTCTGTCCGCCACTTAAGGTCGTGACGTCCCGGCCTCGCTTAGCCCACTCTTGCGGAAGGCCAACCGCCGACAGCCAATACTCAATATTCGCATTAGCATTTGCGTCCCCGGCCGCAGACAACGCCAACGCGAGATTCCCGCGGACGTCCAGATGATCAAACGTCGCTCCATTTTGCGGAACCAAGCCTAGGGTAGAGTCGTCAAACTCCAGTTTCTTCCAATCGGTGGTAAATCCTTGCCGCCGTAATCCATCGTTGTCGTACAGCATTCTTGCAAGCGTGGACTTACCAGAACCAGAAGGACCTACAAGAGCCACAACTTCCCCCCAAGCCACAGAGAGACTAGAGTCTCTAAGAATTTCACCACCATTCGGTAGCGAGATCGTCACGCCTTGGGCATGGAGCGCATGTTCAAGCACGCGCTGAGTATAAGATCAAAATCAGCCCTACGGCATAGGCGGTAACATGCGAAAAAGCAGATTATGACCTTCTTTGCTACCGGCGACAACACATGCCTTTAAGTCGGCCAGCGCTCGTCCAACGGTTTCTGTTAAAAACCGTCCATTATCCCGCCGGTTCGGGGCCTTATCGTTGTTGGCGATGTACTTCACAAACTCATCGTAACGGCCCAATAAACGCTTACTGTCGAACTCTAGCAGCATGGATTTAAACCTCTTAGGATTAACGATGACCCAGTCTCCATTGCCAACTTCTAGCTTAGTTTGCCCAGCGAAAGGGCTCGCGAGATCTTCTTCTGGGATGCACCCTAAGAATCCTTCGTCGTCAGCCTGATACTTATGGGGAACGATATCTACGTAGAGCTCAAACAGTTCAATTCCTTTGTGAAGTGCTTTGATGTCGTCTTCATCTAAGGGAGGAAACTTCTCTGGAATCCCAATGTACATGGAAGGCATTACGAATTTTTCCATAATGTCCATGGCTATCGGTGCGGTCGCTCGTTTCATAGCCAGCATTTGGACCACAGCTTCGAACAAACCGCGGTCTTGCGTCTGAGTTCCTAGCGGCTTGCTTTGCTCGGCTTTCGATATGCCCTCGATGACTTGGTCTATCATTGGACCATTCTCTGGCGGCATCTGACTTTTCCGTTTCTTCAACGCTTTAACCAAGTCTTTGGTCGCAGCGGTGTTCCACATTCTTTCCATCTCTTTGAAATCGACCACAAACCACTGACCTAGCGGAATAGTGTGCATCCGGATGTAGTGATTTAGCGTAAATCGGTCGACTGCCTTTCCGTTGTCACGCTCAAGTTGTTCTTCGTGGTTTTCACGTAATCTCTCAATTTCTGAAAGTAAATTTTGTGCGGCACCTTGTCCGTTGGAAAGTAGTTGCTCCGCAAACCTGAAAGGCGCAATCTCTAGCAATATCTTAGAAAAACCCAGTCGCCAATTCGCGTGTTCTTCGTTGGGAACCAGCCAATGTCCACCATGCCTTCTTCTTAACGTTTCCCCGATCCAAGCACCAAAATTCATCCATATTTCTTTGTGGCTTGGAATGTCTAAATCAAACTGTTCTGCGTCGCCAATTTGACCTAGAAGCCAGGTTTCAAAAGTAATCGTCTCCAAAGGAACCGCAAGCGATAATGCACCGGCATCCCCTTCGGTATCCGCGAGAAGCGAAATAGGATCCCCATCAGGATCAATCAGTTCATCAAGAATCAGCCCGGCCTGCCCTCTGACCTTTGAAGAAAAGCGAAAAGCTGCCTCTCTTAGTTCGGTGAGGTGCTGTTGGTTAGTTTCGTGCGTCTTGTTAGTCATGTTGCTTTTGTGTCCCAAATGTCTTCAGGTTGTTTCATTACGGTCGATGCATACCTTCCAAAAACAAAGAATGCGTCAGACAATCTGTTTAAGTATTGAAGAGCGTTTGCGGGCAAGTCTTCGGTCTTTGACAAACCAACTACCAATCGTTCAGCTCTGCGGCATACCGTTCGACAAACATGCAACGCAGCGGAGGCTTGGCCTCCTCCTGGAAGAACGAAAGACGTAAGCTCAGGCAGTCCTTCATTCATTCTATCGATATCCGCCTCTAAGGTGCTCAGATGATCCATTCGAATCTCGGGCATCTTTTTCTTAAACTCTGGTTGCGCAGCGAGCTGACATCCAAGGTTGAAAAGCTCACTTTGGATCCTTTTTAACACGGTTGCCAAGGACTCTAGTTCTGCTTCTTGATCAACGAGACCACGTGCCACACCAATAAATGCATTCAACTCATCAACTGTGCCGTAGCATGCGATGCGTAAATCGTCTTTTGAAACCCTGTCTCCACCGATAAGTGAGGTTTCACCGCTGTCGCCACCCTTTGTATAAACCTTGTCTATTTTAACCACGAGCTTGAACCACCGGAAGTTTTTTTGACGAGGCCAAGACTGGCAGATCAGTTTCGATAACGAATCCTGCGTCCTTAATCATCTGACGATCGCTATCTGGCTCTGCTCCGCCTGTAGTCAGGTAACCGGAAGAAAAAAGTGAATTGGCAGGATAGAGAGCTAGCGACTGCATACTTTTCAAAACCACCTCTCTTCCACCAGCGACGCGAATGTCCGCAGAAGGGTTAGCTAGTCGAAACAAACACAATGCGCGAATCGCATAACGCGGCGTTACTTTCTCTCGCTGAGAGAATGGCGTTCCTGGTCTCGGGTTGAGAAAATTAACGGGGATCGAATCAACGCCGATTTCACGCAATGCAAATGCCATATCGACTAAGTCTTGGTCCGATTCACCGAGCCCTATGATTCCTCCAGCACAAGTTTCAAGTCCAGCTCGTTTCGCCGTATTGATGGTAGCGACTCTATCTTGGTACGTGTGAGTGGTAACGACATTTGGAAAATTGTTCTCGCTCGTTTCTATATTGTGGTTAAAGCGATCAATGCCAGCTGACTTCAACTTGCTTGCTTTTTCATCGGTCAAGAAACCTAGAGAGGCGCAAAGCTGAAGTCCAGGATACGTTTCTTTGATTTTCTTTGCAGCGTCGCAAATCGTTTTCAAATCTCTTGCATTTGGTCCATGAGTAGCGGTGACCATGCAATAGCGTTTTGCTTGAGCCGATACCGCGCGCGCAGCACCGTCTAAGAGTTCTGTGACTTCTTTGTGTGGAGCTTCTCCCCCCGGCGACTCAAAGTGCTTACTTTGCGAGCAAAACTTGCAGTCTTCTGGACAAGCCCCCTGCTTTGCGTTTTCCAGAACATGAATGTGCACGCGGTTTCCATGAAAGTGTTTTCTCACGCGATAAGCAGCGTCCAAAAGTGGCAGAAACTCCTCCTCTGATGACTGTAGGATCGACAAGGCTTCCTGATGGCCGAGCTGACCGGAACCAAGCAAGATTCGAGACGCAATCGCTGAATACATGTCCGCAGACTACCGCTGAAGCCGATATCCCTCAAGGGGAGTTATCTGTTGATAAGAAGCAAATACAGGTCATTTTCGAACGATCTCTTACAATCCTCAATTTTTCAGGTTGCCAGCATGAATTGTGCTGCTAATCACCCCTCATGACAAAGCTAGGAAGAATTTCGTTGATACTCGCGTTATGCCTCACCAGTGGCTGCCAACTACTGATGCTCGGAGGCTACTTGGGGGCTGGGGTGGTGGCCAAGAAAAAGGCCCAGAAGGATCTAGACAAGAAAACGCAGGCGACCATTAAGAATCCAGCGATTACAGGGAAAGTGGCCCCGGGAACCATCATACTTAGCAAAGCGAACGTAGCCGCCAAGTACAACGTTCCCGAGCAGTCGTTGGACTCCGTAATGGAGATTACCAACTATAACCAGAAGCGAATTTGCTTTGCGCTTACCAATCGAGACTTGGTTGGTAACGGACAAGTTCCAGATAAGTCACTTAGCACAGATGATTGGACTCCTTCCTTTAAAGTAGATGGCAAAACCACTGCGACAGGTGTTGTAGTAAAAAGACAGGCTAACCAAGAAGTAAATCCAATCAGCGCTCGTTGGCCATTTCGAGTACCATCTGGTTGGGAAACAAAGTGCAAATGGAGTGACTGTCGTGACGGCGCTACAGAAACGCGACGTACGTACTCCACCGAGTGGCGCGACACCATGGTAAAACACGTACAAGCGGCATCATCATTTTGCGTAGACAATCACCAACTACCAAAGACTGCCAGAAATATGACGCTGACCCTTGAATCAGCAAGTACGTCGACAACGTACAACTACAAGTGGAACTTAGTTCCTTAGTTAGGAGACAATCTCTACTTTTGAAAAGGGCCTCTTAATTGAGGTCCTTTTTTTTGCTCCACACGCTCTAGCTGCCTTCTGCAGCCGCCACCATTTCCATTACTCCATCGTTGGACGCACGTCACCACTTAGTCGTCGCCATAATTCCAACGTTGGTTGAGTCGGTTTCCGTTATTGTAGTAAATGCGCCGGTATACTTTGTAGTCACGTACGCCATCTGCGTCGGTATCGTGGATCACGTACACGCGAAAGTCGCGGTAGGAGCTGTACCTCCTCGTCCAAATGTAAAAAGAAGCCCGAGGTTGTTTTGCAAGTTCAAATTTGAGGACTTTCCAGGTTGGATTTTCGTAATTCCCGAAACTTTTGCATGGCGTCGTGTTCATACACAGTGTCCAATGGGGTTGCCACCCTCCTGTTGTTTTTGTCACATTCATCGGAAAGTACAAGTCTTCATCCATTCCGTTGCCACTTGCCACCGTAGCGCTGTGACCAAATGCTTCATAGTTACCGAAAATTCGCTCTACGTTGTTTTTGATCTCTGAGACTTTGGTCTCGTACATGTAGCGATTGAAACTTGCCATTCCTACTGATGCCAAGACTCCAATCATAGCCACCACGATCATCAGTTCGATTAATGTAAATCCCTTTTGTTTTTTCAATCCTGACTTCCCTTAATCCCTGGAATAGTAACGTTTGGTTTTATAAAAGCGATTCTGACGCTTATAAAAACGAATGTCGTAGTAAATATAATCTGCGCAGCCACTCCATTGACTTGGAGCACAGTCCCCGTCCAAGTCAGACATGGTGAGCAGAACCAATCGCTTCCAGGTTACATTCTCCCAAATTCTTGCGTGATAGGAAGTCCGGCCCTGGCGCGTTAGTCCAAACTTCAAAGCCTTCCAAACAGGTTTATCCCAATCGGCTGTCCCTGTACACTTACCGCCATTGTTGTTCGTACAGCTGGTCCATGTTGGCGTCCACCCCGCCACCAAATAGGTTGCTTGATTGAAGACGCCTCCTGTCGACGAAAAGCCATCTCCGACCTGTGCGGAGTTGTCCCAACGCGCAAACTTTTCAAAGTTGTCGATGATCCGTTGAGTGGTAACATCCCGTTCCTGTACTTTAGTTTCGTAGATGTAGCGATTGAACGAAGCCATTCCGAGAGCAGCCAAAATTCCAATCATCGATACGACGATCATCAGTTCGATTAACGTGAAACCTTTTTGACACTTGTGTTTCATATTCACCTTCAGTCTCTAGAATAAACGAATTGTCTGGTTACTTTACGCCCGTCTTTGTAAAAATAGATTCGCGTCATGCGATAATCGGAGCAACCACTCCACGTCCCAGGAGGGCAATCGCCGTTTAGGTCGGACATTGCATAAAGGTCCAACCGTTTGTAGGTAGATCTTTCGTAAATGCGTGCCAAGTAAGCAGTGCGCCCTTGTCGGGTAAGTCCGAACTTCAACTCTTTCCAAGCAGCTTGATCCCAATTAGGGGTTCCTGTACATTTTCCGCCCCCAAGGCATGTCGTCCAACTCGGTGTCCAACCAGTAAACGAATTTCGATTTTGAGCGAAAGTTCCACCGGAAGCATGGAAACCATCACCTACCTGCGCCGAAGAGTCCCATCTCGCGAATTTTTCAAAGTTATCAATAATCCTAGAAGTTGTGACTTCCCGTTCTTGCAACTTGGTACTGTAAATGTACCTATTGAATGACGCCATTCCGACCGCAGCCAAAATTCCAATCATCGCTACGACGATCATTAGTTCAATTAACGTGAAACCGACTTGTGACTTTTTCATCCCCACCTCTCCCTTTATTTTCTCAAATGCTTAGAGTAATTGAAAGAAAAGTCTTCGAATTGTACCAAATTGTATGTAAGGAACAGTAAGTTTTAATTCCCATGGAGGGACAAAAACTATACAAGTCAGATAGAACTAAGCCCTTTGATTTCCCTTTTTCGTCTTAGTCTCTCGAGTAAGTATGCTTGTACTTGTAGAAGAAACTGGATCGTTTGTAATACCGGATGTCATGGTAATTAAATTCTGCGCATCCGCTCCAAGTGCTTGGCGGGCAATCGCCGTCCAAGTCAGACATTGAATAGAGCAATAATCGTTTCCAGGTAGCATTGTCCCAAATAATTGCGTAGTAAGAAGTCCGCGCCCTACGGGTCAATCCAAACTTCAGCGCCTTCCATACCGGCTTGTCCCAGTTAGCGGTGCCCGTGCATTTCCCGCCGTTATTATTGGTGCAACTGGTCCAACTGGGCGTCCATCCTGATACCAACGATGGAGAAGCACTAAACGTACCCGCTCCTGTCGCGGTAACCCCATCACCAACCGCTGCAGAATCATCCCATCGCGCAAACTTTTCAAAGTTGTCGATAATCCTTTGCGTGGTCACTTCTCGTTCTTGAACTTTTGTCTCATAAATGTAGCGATTAAAGGACGCATACCCTACCCGCCGCAAGCACGCCAATCATCGCGACGACAATCATCAATTCAATCAACGTAAAACCGTTTTGCAACTTTCTCATCCCCATATCCCTTAACAATGTTCTCAAATCTTCGGATAGATTGAAAGGTAAGTCTTTTAAGTCTCAAAAAGAACGAATGTATCGAAAGGTAGTCTACCGATTTCTAACCACGCTGGAGACGGTTAGTCTCTAGAGAAGTAACGGACACGACGGATGGTGCGATTAAGTTTTTTGTAGTGAATAACTTGATGGTATTTGTACTCCGCACATCCGCTCCAAGTGTTTGGCGGACAATCTCCATCTAGGTCCGACATAGTGTACAGCAGTAAGTAGTTGTACCACGCATTCTCCCAGCGATAGGCCAAGTACGAGGTTCTCGCAGGGCGCATTAGCTCAAACTTTAGTTCTCTCCAAAGTGGTCGGTCCCAATTTGCTGTAGCCGTACATTTCCCCCCACTATTGATGCAGCTGGTCCAAGTGGGGGTCCAACCGCCACTCGTAACAAAACGCGAGTTGTTAAAAGCGCCACCACCAGCTTTAAAACCATCGCCAATCATCTTTGCTGAAGACCCAAATCGTGCCACTTGGTCAAAGGCGTCAATAATGCGTTGGGTGTTGGCTTCCTTTTCTTTTACTTTAGTTTCATAGATGTATCGGTTAAAGGAGGCGTACCCGACGGAAGCAAGTAAGCCGATCATTGCCACCACTATCATCAGCTCGATTAAAGTGAAACCTTTTTGTAACTTTCTCATCCCCACCTCACTAAATATTGTCTCAAAGTCATCCAAAAAAGGGAAGTCCAAAACCTCACGGTGTCGGCATTTCCGCCCCCATGTCGTTTGGATCGGGCATGGTGTTGGCTGCCTCAAATGTCTTTGCCTTGGCACTACCTTGAACTGTAACAGACAGTGTCTGCCACTTTTTGGTGGCCCACATTTCAAAAAGGATGGGCTCTACGAGCTGAGCAGCTTCGGGTCCCGCATAAACTGCAGGCGCGTTGGTGACCGTGATGGTCGCTCCATCGTAGGAGATATTGGCCTCAGGTCCGAACATTCCCTCTATGGTTTCTTCAATCGGTGGGTTTTGGTAATTCGCCCCAGGAAGGTCTCCTGAGAGAAAAATAAAATACATGCCTGCCGACAACAAAAGGCATAATACAGATAAGCCAATCGTAATATTTCTACTTTTGTCGGCCTTGCTACCAAGATTCACCGGAGGTTCTGTGTCTTCGACCGCACGAGTTTGAGCTGCAAGTGCAAGACTTGGATCGATTGTTCTTGCTCGTGCTTTCTCAGAAGGAGCGCAGTCCGCTAACAAACTCTTCCGCTGTTTGTCGTCAAGCGCCGCAATTGCCTCAGGTAACTTTGAAACTACTCCGTTACTCTTTAGTATCTCAGCAGCGCGAAGCATGGGGGGGTAACGAGTGTCTTGGTCAATTTCTTGCGACTCAAGCAATTCGTCAAATCTGTCGAATGGCACCTCTCCAGACTTGTGGAAATCCATTTTTTCCCCTTCAAAGAGCGAGATTATCGTCGACGCGGACTGCTTAAGCTGAGAATTCCTCAAACAAAGCGAATAGATATCAACTACTAGTTTCCATTTGTCCCCACCAGCCACCAAGAGATTCTAACGAGTCTGGACCCCTTAGTCACCACCTCACGAACTCTAAATGAAAGTTCATTTGATACGAACTATCCAAGGCCGTGCGGCCCCAACTGTCGAAATTACCATCAGTCTTCGGTAGTTTGGTACACTCTTCCCCACAACCGACCATCGTTGTAATACCGGCGCCGGTACCACCGGTAGCCCATAATACCATCAGCATCTAAGTCGTATTGAACGTACACTCTAAACTCTAACCAATTGGTATATCGTCTCGCCCAGGCGTAGTAGGAGGCTCTTCCGTTTCTGGAAAGATCAAATTTTAAAGCCTTCCACATGTCGGGTATCGAAGTTACCAGGTGCAGCGCAGGCACCCCCTCTGCATGAGTTATAGGCCGGCGCCCAGCCAGAAGCTCTTGAGGTGTTAAGCGCGAAGTAGTTGCTCTCGTCAGTTCCATCTGCAGAAACCACCGTTGCCCTTTTGGCAAAGTCTTCGAAATTGAAAATCATTCGCTTGACGTTGTTGTCAATCTCCGCCCATTTAGTTGCTTAGGTTTGTTTATTGAAACTTGCCACTGCCGTTGCTGCTAGCACTCCAATCAGTGCCACACGATCATTAGCTCTATTAACGTGAACCCAAGCTGTTTCTTCGCACCCATCTGACCATTCTATCAAGATCTGACAAATGTTTCACTGAAGGTATGTGCGCACAAATGCGTACCTCTCATAGAAAAAGGGCCGGCATTTGCCGACCCTTTTTTGCGAATATTGGAAATAGGCTTAGAATCCGCCCATTCCTCCCATACCGCCCATGCCGCCGCCTGCAGGTGCTGCTGGCTCGTCATCTTTTGGCTTCTCAGCAACGAGTGCTTCAGTAGTAAGCATGAGTCCTGCAACCGAAGCAGCATTTTGAAGTGCTGAACGAACCACCTTGGTCGGGTCGATTACACCAGCTTTTACCAGGTCGCCGTACTCAAGCTTTGCAGCATTGAATCCAAATGCGCCTTTTCCTTCGCGTACTTTGGATACCACGATGGAACCTTCGACTCCTGCGTTTGCAGAGATTTGACGCATTGGCTCTTCAAGGGCACGACGTACAATGTTTACACCGAAGCGACGGTCGTCATCGAAAGTAACTTTTTCGATTGCGTCGATGCTTCGAACAAGAGCAACACCGCCGCCAGGCACAATGCCTTCTTCCACTGCAGCACGAGTGGCGTGCATTGCGTCTTCTACGCGTGCTTTCTTTTCTTTCATTTCAACTTCAGTCGCAGCACCAACGCGGATCACTGCCACTCCGCCCGCTAGTTTAGCAAGACGTTCTTGAAGTTTTTCGCGATCGTAGTCTGAGCTGGTGTCTTCGATTTCACGACGGATTTGATTTCCACGAGCTTCGATTTTTTCTTTGTCTCCAGCACCTTCTACGATTGTGGTGTTCTCTTTAGTGATGCTAACGCGCTTTGCTTGTCCAAGGTCTTCAAGCGTAATGCCGTCTAGTTTGATTCCTAGGTCGTCCGTTACTGCAGTGCCACCGGTAAGGGTTGCAATATCTTGAAGCATAGCTTTACGACGGTCGCCAAAGCCTGGAGCTTTAACCGCAGCAACTTGCAGACGTCCTTGAAGTTTATTGACTACAAGAGTTTGAAGAGCTTCACCGTCTACATCTTCAGCGATGATAACAAGCGGTTTTCCAGCTTTAGCAATTTGCTCAAGCACAGGAAGCAGGTCTTTCATTGCAGAGATTTTCTTTTCGTGAATCAAGATGTACGCATCGTTGATTACGCACTCCATGCGCTCTACGTCAGTTACAAAGTATGGAGAAAGGTATCCACGATCAAATTGCATACCTTCTACAACGTCTAGTTCACTTTGAAGCGTTTTAGCTTCTTCTACAGTGATAACGCCTTCTTTGCCCACGCGAGCCATCGCGTCAGCAATCATGTTACCAATGGACTCATCGCCATTTGCACTGATAGTACCCACTTGAGCGATTTCGTTTTGCCCTTTTGTTTCTACTTTAAGGGTATCAAGAAACTCTACTACTTTGATTACAGCAGCGTCGATGCCTCTTTTAAGGTCCATTGGGTTTACGCCAGCAGCAACAAGCTTTGAACCTTCAGAAAAGATGGCTTGAGCAAGGACCGTAGCAGTAGTGGTACCATCGCCAGCAACGTCAGATGTCTTGGAAGCAACTTCCTTGATCATCTGTGCGCCCATGTTTTGGAACTTGTTTTCTACTTCAATTTCTTTAGCAACGGTAACGCCGTCTTTGGTAACAGTAGGAGCACCCCATGATTTTTCAATCACAACGTTACGTCCACGTGGTCCCATGGTTACTTTTACTGCATTAGCAAGTAGGTTAAGGCCTCGTGCGATTTCTGCACGGGCTTGAGATGAAAAAATGATTTCTTTAGCAGCCATTGTCTGAGTTCTCCTTAAGCTTCGATTACTGCGAGAATGTCGTCTTCACGCATGATTAGGTGTTCGTCACCGTCTAATTTAACGTCGGTTCCGCTGTATTTTGAAAACAGCACGCGATCGCCTTTTTTTACGTCCATGGAAATTGTTTTGCCATCTTTGTCGCGCTTCCCAGCGCCAACGGCAATCACTTCACCTTGAACAGGTTTTTCTTTTGCAGAGTCGGGGATGATGAGTCCGCCTTTTGTTTCTGTCTCTGAGTCGAGTCTTTTGACCAGAAGTCGGTCGTGTAGTGGTCTAATGTTCATACCAGTTCCTTTTGTTTGGGGTTGATGCTCCAACTTATAAGCACCGGATCGATTGTTGGCAACCCCTACTTGAGAGTGCTAACAAAAAAAATATTAAGAAGTTATATTAGTTACTTACATAGATTTATGACAGGCTGCGCTACCAACTCGATGAGATTTTGCAGTAAAAATCGGTGGTAAAATATGGTAGAGCTGCGAGATGAAGCGAATACTCCTCATTTTCTGCCTGATTCCCGCCTGTTCTGACGCTCCGCAGCAAAATGATAAGACCGCAGACGCCGCTCCGCCGCAGGTAGACTCCAGTCCACCTGAACCAGACGCTCCACCGGCGCCTCTGACCTGCTTGAGTTATCCGCTTTCTTACACGCCCTCCCCGACGGCGGAGGCCGACTTCACCACCGCGCTCTCCGCGATAAGTTCCCACTCGAGTATTTCGTGGTCCGATCCAAGAGGTACCCCCAAGTACGTTATCGGTATGGACATTCCTCTTTCTTGTGCAGACTCCGACAACTTGTACGAGAAACTAGAAGATGTAGTTACCGCGAACCCGGACGTCTTTAAAATGAATACCAGCGAATGGGACTTCTCCAGTAATGCTCCTTGCTCCATTGTTAACTCTAGCAGTTCACGAACACTTACCATCGGAAGAAAAACTATAGGTACCCAGGACGTACGGCGCGATACCGTAGCTTTGATCTCTCGAAGAAACGCAGGCGGCGTTTACCTAAGCGCGATGACTGGCACGTACTTGCCAACGTTTAGCGATGACCTCAACCAGGATCTTGAAGGCTGCGCGGACTTAGACATGACGGTCGCAGAAACGAATGCGGTGGCCGCATCTCACAACTACGCCACCTTCTATCAATGCCAAGCTACAGGCACTGGCAGCTACGCCATGCAGCCCGGCGATACGCTGTCCCTTGCGGGGCCACCAGCGTGGTCGTGGCATGAAACCGCAACCGGAATAGAATTGACGAAAACCCAAGACGTTCACTTGGTGATTCCTGAGAGTAACCATACTCCTGAGCTACTCTCGAGCACCGCGAACTGCCCCGACCCTAACAGCAACGACCGTCTTGTTGGCTTTGTTCTCAGATACGACGCCGTCACGGGACAACTGTTAAGCTCCACCGCAGGTATCGGCTGCATCGTTTGTTAGGAGGCTTTTTCTGATTCTTTCCGTATAAGAGATATGTTTGCCACGGCGCCACACAAAAAACAGGACCCTCCCACGAAAGATAACGACTGCGAAAAGCCAGCGAGCCGATGGGGCATCACCGAAAGATTCTACGATGCCATGGGTTGGGCAGATTGTCCTCAGGAAGCTCGATCTTGGGCAAGAGATAGCATTATGGAAACCTACTTTGATCGACGAGAAAGCATGCAGCGTTCCGCGTACTCATTCTCTGAGGGTACTCCTGATATGAGAAGCTATCGAGGTGAACGCTCCACTCATCCAGCTGTCCTAAGTTTCAATTCCAAGCTGCTAGCATTGAGACTCAAAGCCACTGAAAAGGTAGATGAACTGTACGCGACCTGCACGAACATGAGTGGCGATGACACCTGGAAAATCCTGAAGCCTGTTTGTAAAAGGTTTCAAAAAGATGCCCAGTCACTGTACTTCGCCCAAGTCCAACGGCTGTAAGACTGTGCTTGGCCGTTTTGATAGGCTAATCGATACCGCAGTTTTGATTTGCCGGTACCGCGACGTCCATGAGTTTGGGATCGGGAAGATTTAGATTGTTCATAATTTCGGCAAACTGCTCCTCAGTCACGTGAGTGCGAAGTCGTGGGTTGAAATGCATTTCTTCTCCAATCGTTGATCTCGTTTGCCCACGATAGTCATGCCCTGGACAGACGACCGTTTCCTCGGGCAATACGAATAACTTTCTCTTGACGGAATGATACAGATCCTGAGGGCTGCCATTTTGAAAATCGGTCCGTCCGCAGCCGCGAATGAGTAACGTGTCGCCAGTAAACAAGACGTTCTCTGACGCAGCGTAGTAACAAACGCTATCGTCGGTGTGCCCGGGGGTTTCAATTACGGACAGGGTAATGCCACCAATCGTGATCTTGTCGCCATCTCCCAGCTTTTTGTCGCCACATGCCGCGGACGACTTTTTACCAACAATAGTAGTGACGCCAAACTGCTCTCGTAGTGTTCCCGCCGCGGTAACATGGTCGGCGTGCACGTGGGTGTCGAGCGAATAAGCAAGCTTGAGGCCTAACTCTCCCGCCAATTTTGCATCTCGCTCGAGGTTGCCAAGGACAGGATCAATGATTGCTCCAACGCCGTTGGCCCCGATTAAATAGGTGTAAGTACTCGATTCTTTGTCAAACAGCTGTCGAAGTATCATACTAATTTTTTCCTGCCACCACTCGTTGAAGCACCATTCCCACAATCAACGCACTAAAAAATACGGCGATCGACGCGTTAGGTGATGCCAAAGAAACGATTGCAGGGCCGGGACAATAACCACTAAGTCCCCACCCCACGCCGAAAAGACCGGCACCAACAATCAGCTTTGTGTCGATTACTTGATTCGTCGGCAAGTAGAACGTTTGGTCAAACAGCGGACTCTTGCGATTCATTATTAGTCTGTAGAAAGCAAGATGTACTCCAATGGCCCCTACCATTACAAAAGCCAGACTAGGATCCCAACCGCTTAGCAGATCGAGAAACCCAATCACTTTGTTGGCGTCGGTCATTCCTGACAAGCCAAGCCCAAAGGCGAAAATAAGGCCTACGACAAACGATGCAGCATTGCGTTTCATAGCTGTCCCACAATGGAAGCGGTAATCACTCCGGTTACCATGAACGTGATCGTTGCTACCAAGGAGCGTTTGGAAAACCGAGTCAACCCGCACACGCCATGGCCGCTGGTGCAACCGTTTCCTTGCCTGGTACCAAAGCCAACGATCCCCCCTGCAATCGCTAGCATTGCCAAATTCCGCCCTTGAGGAATCTGAATGGTTTGAGGCGACAGAAATGCCAACACTCCGCCGCCCGCCAAAAGTCCCAACACGAACGAGAAGCGCCATGACGAATTTTCGTCTGGCGGCGCAAGTAAGTCTCCAAGAATACCGCTGATGCCGGCGACCCTTCCGGTAGACAAAAGTAGAACCGTCGCCGCAAGTCCGATAAGACCTCCGCCAAGCACTGCGTTAATGAATGGATGCATGCTTCATTGTCCGACATCTGCGCCAACTGTCAAAATCAGATGACAATTTTGGAAGATTTTAAACTTCAGTTATCCTACTAGCTGTGATAGTTTTACTATCATGGCCGAAAGTAACTTACCTCCTCCCGATAGTAATGCAGTACTAGATCCGATAAAACCAGGTGTTTTCGGTAACTTAAGTAGTGACGTGCCTGCTGCGATTATCGTTTTCCTTGTGGCGGTTCCCCTATGTTTGGGAATTGCGCTGGCATCAGGCGCCCCCCTGTTCTCTGGAATCATCGCGGGGATCATCGGCGGCGTAATCTGTGGTTCTCTCAGTGGCTCGCAGCTTGGCGTGAGTGGACCAGCTGCTGGACTTGCGGTCATTGTACTTACGGCTATCGGAGACCTGGGTGCATTTGATGTATTTCTCTGCGCGGTGGTCATCGCCGGGGTGTTTCAGGTTCTGTTGGGGATTCTCAAAGCCGGCGTAATTGGCTACTACTTTCCGTCGTCGGTCATCACAGGAATGCTCGCGGGGATCGGAATCGTTATCTTCATCAAACAGATTCCTCATGCATTTGGTTACCACGGACAAAACACGTCCACCTTCAGCAATATTATGGAATCCGTTAGTCCGGGAGCGGTTTTGATTACTGCCCTGTCCCTCGTGGTGTTAGTGCTTTGGCAAACCGAGACTTTCAAGAAAAAGCGGGTATTTCAGATTCTTCAAGGCCCCTTGGTTGTGGTCGCAGGTGGCATCCTTCTAGGCTACTTGATTACAGATCTGTCTCTTCTGGGAGAAAGTTTCCAGCTGAGAACCGTAGGAGACGACAGTCAAATGGTCCAATTGCCTGTGGCAGGCAGTCTGTCTGAATTTCTTGGGCAATTTACACTTCCCGACTTTAGCGCGCTGTCCAATCCGGCAGTATGGATGACTGGCGCAACGATTGCCATCGTCGCAAGTCTTGAAACCCTATTATGCTTAGAAGCGACAGACAAACTAGACCCGTACAAACGCGTCGCTCCCGCGAACCGTGAACTGATGGCGCAAGGGGTCGGTAACGTTGCTTCGGGAATGATCGGCGGGCTGCCAATCACTCAGGTGATCGTTCGAAGTTCTACTAACATCCAATCCGGTGGAAAAACGAAACTTTCTGCGATTCTCCATGGTCTTGTTCTTGCTGTAGCCGCATTGGCCATTCCTTCGGTGCTCAACATGATACCACTGGCAAGTCTCGCTGCCATCCTCTTTATGGTTGGATACAAGCTAGCCAAACCCGCTTTGTTCAAAAAGATGTACAAGCTCGGTGCCGCTTACTTCATCCCATTTGCCATCACCATCGCTGGTATCGTGTTTGTAGACCTGCTCGTGGGAATCGGACTAGGACTGGCTGTCGCAATTGTCTACATCCTGTACAAGAGCTACCGCAAACCATTCCGTTTTGAGTCCACTATCGGTGAGAAACATGGTGAGCCGCATCCTACCTTTACTCTGACACTAGCCGAAGACGTTACGTTCATTCACAAAGCTCGAATCCGAAGAGCCCTAAATTCGTTGCCGCCAGATTGCACAATCGTCATTGATGGCTCCAAGTCAATTGATATCGACTACGACGTCCTAGAAATTATCGAAGACTTCAAAATTCATGCGGCTCAAATCAATATTGACGTCGAAGAGATACAGCTCTCGTCAGTCAAAGTTGCGCATCCAGAAAAACAAATCGCCAAAGCCATGGAACGAAGCTTAAGTCTCGTTGCCACAAAAATGCCATAACTCACCCCCACTAGAATAGGAGAAAAAACAATGACAAATAGATCAAATACACAAAGCAGCGAATCGCAACAAATAATCTCTCCAGATCAAGCGTTACAACTTCTCTTGGATGGTAATAAAGCCTTTCTCGAAGCAAAGTTCGCTGACAGAGACCTCTTGGGCCAAGTGAAAACGACTTCCACAGGGCAATACCCTCACTCTATCGTTCTCGGTTGTGTTGATTCTCGGGTACCGCCGGAAACTGTTTTTGACTGTGGAATCGGCGATATCTTCAGCGCAAGAATCGCAGGTAACTTCGTTAACGAAGACATATTGGGCAGCATGGAGTTCGCGTGCAAACTAGCCGGCTCAAAGTTGGTGATGGTTTTAGGCCATACCGCTTGTGGAGCAGTAAAAGGCGCGTGCGATCACGCGAAGCTTGGAAATCTTACAGCCATGCTCGAAAAAATTGCACCTGCGGTTGATGCGACCCCAGATACCGGCGGAGACGACCGTTCGTCTAAGAACATCAACTTCGTGAACGCGGTGGTTGAAGAGAACGTTAGGCAAACCGTAGCCAACATCAGCGAGAGAAGTTCCGTTTTGAGAGAACTTGCAGCAGAGGGTTCAATAAGAATCGTGGGAGCAATCTACGACATCTCCACAGGGAAAGTATCTGTACTCGACTAAACAATGTCCGTAGCAATCACCATAACTCTCAATCCAACCCTCTACCTTAGAGACCCGGTTGAAACGAAGCTTGGGAAAAAGATTATCAAAGAGAGCATTCTCTTGATCGATGAAATTGGTTTCGAATGCTTCAATTTCAAGAAGCTTGCGGCAAGCGCGGATTGCACGGAAGCCTCGGTATACCGCTATTTCGAAAACAAGCATAATCTCTTGCTTTACCTGGTCTCTTGGTACTGGGAGTGGGTTGGTCATCTCTGCGAAACGAGTACGAGGAATATTACCGACCCCCATGAAAAACTGCGTCTAATGATTCGCGCATTCGTTTCGGCCTCGAGAGAGAATGCCGCGGTTCCTTATGTCAACGAAAGCGTACTGCACCGAGTAATCATCGCAGAAGGAGCCAAAGCGTACCATACCAAGCAAGTCGACAAAGAGAACTCCAGCGGTGTGTTTCTCACTTACAAAACACTTGTGAAGAAGCTGTCGGACGTAATACTGGAGATTGACTCAGATTTTCCCTACCCGCATGCTCTGGGAACCAATCTTTTTGAAATGGCCAATAATCACGTATTCTTTGCAAAACACCTTCCGAGACTGACAGACATACAAGTCACCGACGACTTCACGCAGCTAGAGGAAATGCTCGACTATTTTGCTTTTGGCCTCCTCGCTAAGACGCCGCCAGCCAAGTAGGGCCGCGTATGGCGGTTGCCATCTGAAAGAAACGCTTTATCGCACGCTGTCTGGATGCCATATTAAAGATGTATGGCCCGAATGTACAAAGAAGGCGCAAGCAAAAGCTCGTCAGCCAAAACTGAAACGGCGGACAACGCCCTTCCCGTGTGGAGCAACGATGACTGCTGGAACACCTATACCGTTGGGGATGACACGAGTTGGTGGGATAGTCTTTGGAATGCAGCGGAAACCGCTGAAGGAATTATTTTTGACTTTCCATCTGGCGTGTTCAATGGCGCCTACACCTACGTCGAACATAAAGCCTCACAAATATGGGAAGACATAAAGAACTTCTTCTCGCTTCAAATTCTAAGTGACCTAAAAGCTCTGGTGCAAGCCATTCTCAGTGACCCCATTGCGTTTTTGAAACAATTCGTGGAAGCGATTGCTCAAGAATTTTACGAAGCGTATTGTGTTGTAGAGAACTGGTTCAATTCTGCGGAAGCAGCGTCAGGCGGTGAACGATGGAAGTATATTGGACAAATCGTCGGATTTGTCATCACGATTATCGTTGCGGAGTTTACCGGGGTTGGTGCGAAAATTGCTCAAAAGCTGTCCGGGACTTTCGGAAAGTTAATGGATTCGGTGACAAGCAAAAGATCTAGCGTGCAACTCAGTGACGGTACTACCGTTCGAATGAATGGAGACAACAGCAAAGGTGGCGCGAATCCTCCAAGACAACGTAATCATCCAAGAAACAGAGTTACGCGAGCTTTTCATGACAAATGGAAAGGAAAACCGATGTCATCTCATTCTTCGACCACTACCTTTTTAGGTAAGGACAATGTTCTTGATCGCGGTCTTGATATGTACGAACCGGGAACTGTGTTTCACGTGGTGACTACTCCTGATGGGCACGGAGCCATCGGCCCAAGTCTTGGTTTCAAAACAACGCTTGGAGAAGCTGGTGAAGGGCTCCCAAGAAATGGCGGCCACCTCGCTTGTGCAATGGAGATGAAGATTGTTGGAAAAATGGACGACCACGCCCCTGCGGGAACTCTGGCCGGAACGTTTCGAGTCAACGCGGATGGTTCGCTCGACATATTCAGCATCAAATCCAACGGTATCAATGAGTACCTCTACGGAAACAAGAATCTTTCCACCGCTCAAGCCAAGCAACTAACAGAGAACGTCAAAGAGTTGCTACCTGAGCGCCAAGTTCACACTAGCTACTAAATCGAAATATTTCGCGCAGCAAAACGGGGGATGTACTCAGTGGCGACGGTCTTATCCAAAATCTCACTGTATTCGGAAGGTGGAGCAAGTCCCCAAACTCTTGCTTCGTTGTCAAAATGGTGGTCTGCGCCACCAGAGTAACTTTCGTGCATCGCTGCTAAATGTGCTGGCAGGACGGACTCGGCAACTTCCTTTACTTGCTCTTCGCCAACCGTAGCAATAAACCAATCTAGCACGTCCCAACCAAACTGCCTGTGCCCCACTTCATCCCGCAATATTTGGTCGAAAACCTCAGAAGCAAAATCCTTTTTGCAGTGTTGTCTTAGATTGGCAAACAGCGGTACCGCCACGGTTTCTCCTAAACAAAAAATCCTAAGTATCGAAGACAGTGTTGAGGTAAAAAGGTCGCCTTGCTCAAGCAATGCCGCGGAAGTGTCCACGGTCGGGGTGCCTTCTCCCCCTGCTTGTCTAAAGACCTCAAGACTCATCTCTGCGTGACTTAGCTCTTCTTCTGCGATTCGCATTCCATCACGAACCAAGTCTGGCGGAGCGCCAAGTCTCATTAGTTGCAGCGTTATCTCTTGGGTCAGCAGCGCAGAGCAATACTCCGCTTGAACGCGGCGCGCCCACTCCTGCCTTATTGCCTGCATCGTTACTCAACGCCGGTGCAAGGAACTTGCCGTGGTGGTGGCGGATTACAAGTCCTAACGGGCCTTCCCTCTACTGGTTTAGGACAATTTACTGAAATTACTTCCCAACAAGTGCCATCTTTACGCTGCACGACCTTTGGAGCCGGACGTGGCTTCTTGCGTGGTGGTGGATTCTGGACTGCTACCGCGGGTGGACACTCCACTTGCATAGGTCTTGGCGGATTAACAATAATTCCGGGCCGAGGTGGCGTTGTCACTTTGAAGTGAATGCGGCAAATACCAGATTCGTCTTTGATCACCACTCTATTTTGCGCCTGAGGCACGCATTGAACCTGCGTAGGGTTGGATGCGGTCGCTTGTTGCGGAGGGATAAGCCCCTCCCAACAGGTGCTATCTTCCTTGCGAAACGAAACATCGCTTGCGTTTGATGGCATTGGCAAACGAGTCACAATCGGACGTGGCTTTTTGCGCTCCACCTTTTGTGGTGAAGCTTTATCGGGATAAGTCGTAGCGTTACCACCAGCAGTCTCAACGTAGCAACCAGATGTCATTGTAGCAGCGATAATCGGGGCAGCAAAAAGTGCCCTACGCTTAAGCCGAGCAGAAAATCTAAATTTTGAAGCCATGACCTTAGCCTAGCGAGCACCCCATTTCCTTGCAAGGGGAACCTTAACCTAAACGGTTTAGAAATCGCCGCGATGCCGCCGTAATCACGAGCTATCTGATTAAGACGTGAAAGAGACAGTAAAATTCAAAACGGCTGAAACGTACTACCGTGGTGAGCGCATACCACCCATGGGGGATCTTGTTTGACTACTTCTTGTCGGGCGGTTGCTCTTTTGCGGACCTCTTGTCCGACCACGAGAAACCGGGGTAATGGTTCTTCCGCGAGTCTTTTGATTTTGATGTCGGTTGACCCACCGTGTTTCCGATACACGTAGTCCCGGCGCAATGACGGTCACTGGACGATGTTGCCTGCCACACTGAGAAATTCGCTTTCTGTCAACGTCTGGATAAGTACTCGGGATTTCTTCGCATCCTAACGTGTTATTCTCTGCTACAGGAGCTTCTGGTTTTTGCTGCTTTTTACAAGCACCGACTAATAACAAGACCAATACAAAAATTCTCATAGGTCATTATGACCTGCGTTTAAAAGATTCCCTAGCTCCCGTGACTAACAACAACTAACATTTGTGTGAGCATATCAGTCGAAAATCTTGTACTATCTGCAGATGGGGTTTGATTTGCAACATTTTTTGGCAAGTGGCGCTGCGCCCACCCTAGAAACCATTCGAGACTTGCTGGACCTGAACCTCGCCGGAGCTCAGCTGGTTGAGTTGTGCTCGCACTTACATGTCACGAGTCACGAAAGTCCTTTCAGTCAGTTTTATCTGGCGCTGTCTGAGCCCAACAGCGAATCCTCACTGACCGCGGCGTTACTTAGTGAGCCCCAGCTACACCAAATACTCCCATCAGAGAAAATGGAAACACTTTGCCAACACGAGTCTCCGTTTCGGCATGCCCTGCTGGTCAGTCGTCTCGAATTCTTACTCAGCGCGCCAGAAGAACACGGCGAAGAAGTCAGTGAAATCTACTGCGAGCTTCTTGATTCAGCAGACGACGAATGGAAAGAAAAGGTGGAATCGTTAGGCATCCAGATCAAGGAACTCCGCGCCCTCGGCCTTCTGCCAAGAATCTTTGTGAATCGAAGCCGATAGCTCGGTGCGTGGTTGGCTCAGACCTGGAAGTTCATGACTAAGTGGGGGAACGTTTTGCGACTTACCAAATCCACCAACAAGGAATGGAACTAATGCACTTGACGTTAGTCCTTCCGCGGACAGATTGTTTGGTCCTCTGAGGAGAGTTAAGTTGTTTCGAAAACGAAGAAGTTCGTGCCGCGGCTGATTGGCTGCATCCCATGGACGAACAAACAATTATTGCTACAAAACCAATTACTTTCTTCATTCCGCTAACAAAGCATTTGCCGTTTCATATCGCATCTCTTCCCGCTGACAACCAATAACATTCGCATGGGCACCGGTAGATTTTTATGAGATGCATCGAAAATTTCTAGAACGAGGGGGTAACGAGAAGGGTTTTGTCGTAGTATGACCAATTGCGTCAATCTCAGTCCGATAGGTCTCAGTCCGATAGGTCTATGGTAGACCAACAAGATTTCAGCACGACCAAGTCAACTTCTTCCCATCCGGTATGGAGTCGACCAATTGATGATGAACAACGACCTACCCCATGCCGGGTCATTGTATGGGGTTCTCGTGATGTGGAGATGGTAGAAGAACTACTTTCTCTAGGTGGTTGGCGTTCGGACATTGAAATTCACGGATGGGAATATGAGACCCATGAAGCCTTGTTTCAGGAAATCGCCAAACGAGCCCAAGAAGAAAACGTCACCATTGAAACACTTTGCTTTCAAGGTCACGGTAGTAATGGCTCGACGGAACTCGGTGGAGATTTAAACGTCAGAAGTTCAAAGATGGAAAAGGCGTTTCCACTAATTCTTCCCTGGCTGTCCCATGGTGCCGAAGTGATGGTTGGCGGATGCGGTACTGGTTTTGGAGACAAAGGATTAGCTCTACTTCACCGTATTGCCACCATGGGTAAGAGTAAGAGCATCAAGGTTTCAGCTGGAACCGTAGCGCAACGAGGGGCCAGTGGTCTCGAAGGCAATGAAATGTGGATGCAATACAAGGGCGAAACCAAAATAGGCGGCGTCGAATATGGCAGCATGACTGGAACCCAACGGTGGTTAGACAGTCCACTACTCGTTAGTGCAGAAGAACGATCGCTGCTTCGCTACGGCACGCTCAGCCAACTTCCCTATAAGGTATCCGGAAGAATCGAAACCAATGCAATGTTCAGAAAAATAGTTAAACAAAAGAACAAAGGCAGCTATGTGAAAATGCCCAAATCTTTTGACCCGTTCATGAGCATAAGAATCAACAACGACCGAAAAAGGCCATGGGATGCTCACGTGAAGCTGTTCTCTCAAGAGATCGTAAACCGCTTCAAACAAATGAGAGAGATTGACAGAGCAGCGCTTTGTGGCGAGTTCGCAGGCGATTACAATCTAACAGACGTTGAAACAGCTCGTACGCAAGATTGGTTTCGTTGGATCACAAAATACATGTCGGCAGAGCATAGCGAAGCATTCAAAACGCTGTACGCAAACGCCCGAAGAAGGGCAAAATCCAAGCATCCCGAGATTTTTGGCGCCTACGACCACTAGTATAGAAATCAGCGCGTTTTGATGTATAGTGCGCCGGGTGGGTATCCTAACAGCCAGTGAACTATCGCTTTCGTTTGGCGCCCGTACGCTTTTCGACAATCTTTCATTCATCATCGAGGCCAATGACAAAATGGGCCTTATCGGACGTAACGGTAGTGGGAAAACGACGGTGATGCGAATTCTTGCCCAAAAGCAAGAAATCGATGGGGGCAAAATTTCCATCTCGCAAGGAATACGCATAGGATACCTCGATCAAAACTTGGCGGAAGAAGGCGACCCGCGAAAGTTAATCGACTTTGTAGTGGAAAGTATCCCCGCGCTTGGCAACGTCGACGAACGAATCGATGAAATCGAAAATCAACTGGGTACGTGCACCGACGCAGACGAAGCAATGAAACTTGCGGACGAACTGACGGAACTATTGGACAACAAGCAGCAGCTTGAAACCGACTTTGCCGAGCACCATGCTCACACCATTCTAGATGGACTCGGTTTTTCGCAAGATCAGCACGAACAGACCGTAGACAAACTTAGCGGGGGATGGAGAATGCGCGCCCACCTCGCCGGGCTTCTTTTTTCCAAACCCCATCTCTTACTTTTGGATGAACCAACAAACCATTTAGACGTTCCCACCGTAGCGTGGTTCGGAAGCTTTCTTCAGCGCTACAAAGGCGCTTTCGTCATGATCAGCCATGACCGTGAGTTTCTTAATAGTCAGGTTAACCGAGTGGTTGCGATAGAAAAGGAGCGAACTCGAGTTTATCCCGGCAACTACGATGCCTACGTCACGGCACGAACCGAAGAGGAAACCATCCTTTTTGCTAGGGCCAAAAATGTCGCGAAGCAAAAAGAAGACATTCAGCGCTTTATTGATAGATTCCGTGCACAAGCGAATAAAGCGAAAGCAGTACAGAGTAGGGTAAAGCAACTTGAAAAAATGGAAGACATCGTACTGCCTTCTCGTGAAGACACCATCGGCATTAGAATCCCATCAGCTGGTAAACCAGTGCAGACGGTGCTTCGCGGCAATGAACTCGGTCACGACTATGGGAATGGGTTGCTTTTCGACGGCGTGAATATCGCATTGCAACGCGGCGACAAAGTAGCATTGATTGGAGAAAATGGCGCGGGAAAAACCACACTCCTTAGAATACTGGCGGGGGAAATTAAGCCAACCAATGGAACGGTAGGACTCGGCAACAAAGTAATCGCAGGGTACTACGCGCAGCACCATACGAACTCACTGCAACTTGACTGGACCATTTTTCAAGAGGTCGCGGCTGCAAACTTGGAAGCGTCTCAAACGGCGGTAAGAACGGTATTGGGATCGCTTCTCTTTCGAAACGATGATGTGGAAAAAAAGATTGGAGTACTGTCCGGAGGAGAGCGCGCACGTGTCTGTCTCGCTAAGCTAATCATTCAACCCACTAACTTGCTGATGATGGATGAACCCACCAATCACCTCGACCTGGAAACCAGCGAAGCACTGTCGAACGCACTCAAAGAGTTTGATGGCACCGTACTATTCGTTAGTCACAACATGGGATTGATCCGGACGGTTGCCGGAAGAGTCTGGAACCTGACCGCAGGAACCTTCGAAGACTATCCTGGCACGTATTCCGAATACGAATACAGATTGCAAGAACAAGGCAAACAAGCGGCAAAAACGCAAACAAAAGAGACTCGCAAAAAGTCTCAGAAAAAGCGTCCGGCGAACAAACCAAAGCAGCAAAGCAAAAAGAAGATTCAACAAGCGATCGATGAGCTTGAGATCGAAATTGAAGACTTAGAAACTACCGTGACAACTCTCACAAACAATATGTCTGGGAAAATGAGTAATGAAGAGCGGAGTGAACTATCTAAGAAAGCAACGGAAACACAGAAATTGCTCGACCAGAAGAATGCCCTCTGGGAGCAGCTTCAGAGCCAGCTTGAAGCTCTTCCCTAGCGACTTGATATAGCGCGTTTACCTGTTAGCATCGCTCTGTGAAAAAGTTTTTCTGTGCACTAGTTTTAGCAATCGCCCCCCTTGCATCGCACGCAGACTGGCTCGGAGCTCGAGGTGACAATGCCCGAACTGGTGTCTCTAACGGAACTTCAAATCTCATCACCCCAGAGGTAGCTTGGCGCTACTTTCTGGGAGGCGCCGTCCCACGCCACTCACTTTTAAGACACGATGTCGACAACAAAGACAACACCGACGTCATCTATCTTGTAGGAGGGACCGTAATCGCTAAAGATATTAGAGGGCCGGTACTATGGAGCACGGGCCCTATCGCCGCCAAACAAGTTCTCGATTTTGCGGATGTCGATGGAGATGGGGATAATGAAGTCATTGTCGCCACCTCAAATGGCGTAGTATTCCTTAGTGGAGCAAACGGTACTGTCGAATGGCGGCAACCTGTAGCTGACATTGGTTCGCTTGCAACCGCAAAACTCTATGATGTCGACGGGGACGGAAAACGTGAGCTCGTTACCATTGCGTGTCCGTGTTGTAGTGACAGAAACGACGCAACTGGTGCGACTTATGACCTTGATGGAGTGCCGTCTTTGAAATGGTCGCCGGCAGAAGTTCGATGCGGTAGCGAAACAACTACCACGATACTAAAGCGAGGAAGTGGAACCGCGGTACTATTGGGCAAGCGATTCGGATTTAACCTCGTCGATGGCACCACCGGTGCGACGATTGCTACTTCTGGCGAATTGGGACAGGCCACTGAGTTTTCTACCTGCATCGCTGCCAACATCGACAGCGACAACGATGACGAAGCGGTCTGCTTTCTCAGTAGCAAACTAGCGATCAGCGGTGAAGGACACAAGGTCTACGCTTTAGATATTACCGGCGGAGTGGTTTCGCTACTTTGGCAAAAAAGTATCGGCGATGAAGACAATGCTCTCCTGTTCAACCAAGAATCAACGTTAGACTTAGATGGCGACGGAAACGTCGAAGTAGTATTGTCCGGCAAGCAAGCATCAGTACCTACACTTTTCGTGCTTGATGCCAGTAGCGGCACCACTATTGAGACGAAAGACAACGTTAATTTTGAAGGAGTGTTTAATCGCGACATCGTCGTTTCATCAACCAATGATACAATTTTATTACGACTTTCTTCCGCAAGCCTGTCCGACATCCAGACCTTCCCCAACACCAAAGTAATTCCACAAGAATCGACGAATCACGTCGGTGGTGCGATTTCATTCATTAGTGATTTTGCCCTTTGGTTAACCAACAGTTCGTTGGAAATTGAAGCCTACGACTCAGACTTTTTGAAAATGGGAAGCCTGCAACTGACCGGAAACGATGACAAAGTCGCAGTTCTTTCAAGGACAGGAGACATTACGATTGCGGACGGCAGTGGCTACATTCACAGCGTTACAGACATATTTAGAAAACAGGGACTCGTTCAAGCTGGAGGCTACTTCGCAGATGGACTGCGGCGCCAACTCTGCAAGAGTCCCATTAGCGGGCCTGACGGAACGACCTTGGTCTCGAACGGGAATGGTAGTCTACTCTTAATGCAAGGTGGGGACTCAACCCTAACCCTTCCTCCGCAAACGTTGTGGCAAAAAGTAAGGACCGACTGCCCAACTTACAATTTACAAAGAGGAACACTCTTAACCAGACGTAATGACGAAAGCTTTGATAGCTTGGTAAGCTTAGAGCCACTCTCTGGAGCTTCTCTCTGGGAAAGAAGTTTGCCTGGGAAAATCTTGACCGATCTTCTTATCGGTAGCTTTCCCACTCAGAGTGATACCGGCGTAGTTGTAGAGTGGTCTCAGACCAACAACGCGATTTTAATGCACAGTAGTTTTGATGTGTTGACAGGATTACCTGTATGGGAACTGCCAGGATTTAGCAGAGGCCAAACGCTCTTGCCATCAGGAGGCGCTATGGCTGATTTAAGTGGGGATGGAGTCTCCGACTATGTGGGGCATTTCTTTTCAACTTACATAATCGATGGAGCGAGCGGCGATGTTTCCGATTCTAATCAAGGTATTTCACCGTACAACATGCCGACGATCGTCAACGTAGATGGTGATGACCAAAGTGAATTCTTCATGCATGCTGGTTTTTATCCCCTATCGGTCGTGGACGACGACCAACAAACTTTGCAAACGAGCCCCATTGAGAACCGTCCCAACACGTATCACACGCTAATTTCTTGTGAAAACGATGTTCGCTATGGCGTTGGCACAGGGGTGGTAGACAAAGGCACGTTACACTTTTACGGGCTAAACAGTAGTTCAAACTCTCTGGCGGTTACTCTCGCTGGTGGCGCGTTATACGGCAACGAAGCTGCCGCCGTAGCACAAGGTGCCGCCTTGAGTTCACTAGGTTCTACCTATGGTCACACCGACATTGATGGTAACGGAACGCAAGCGATTCTTGTGGGCTCCCAAAATGGGTGGCTTTACGCTCTTGAACCTTGCGCTCAGACCCTGCTGTTCGCCCTTGAGTTTCCTGGTTCCGTGGGCGCTATGGCATTCATTGACCGACAAGATATCGGTATAGAAGAACTTGTCGTCTCCGTTTCAGATGGTTTTCTCTACGGTATTAAAAACTTCACCGTTCAATCAGCCGAATCCGTGATCGAAATTGATCCCAGTGCCCCTACCACCGCGGACGCCGATATCTTTCTTCAGAGCAGCAGCGTGCGCATCGAATGGATTGCTAGCTCTAACGCAGAATTTTATGAAGTAGCAATTGTCGAAGACCAAACCAAGGAGTTTGTAGTCTCCTGGACTCAATCTTCCAACACCAACATTGTCATAGACAGCCTTTCACTTGCTCCCAATACGCTCTATCGCTCTGTGGTGAGAGCTGTGGCTAGCAATGGCGAACTGTCCGCCGAAAAAGAAAGTGATGGTTTTGTAGTCGAACCATCGGAGGACTCCAGTGGAGGATGCGGCTGCGATGGTTCAACTCCAACGTCGCTATTTTTTATCGCGGTATTTCTTGCACTAGCGCCAAAAAGAAAATCGCTTTAGATTGGGTCTAACCGTACAAGAACATCGCCTGCAGAAATATCGCTGCCTTCTTCGGCGACAAGTGCTACCACCTTTGCAGTGGCAGGGTAGTCTCCACCATACGTTACCCGCGTGAAGGTTTTCATTACTTCGATAAGACAAAGCACGTCACCATGTTTCACCACATCCCCTACCGAAACAAAAGCGTCGGACTCAGGATTGGGACGACTGTAAAAGCGACCAGGAAACTCCGCAACTACCTCTATTTTTCCCGATTTTTGTTTTTTTGAAGTCCCGGCAGAGCCTTTGGCGACTCCCGCTGACGTATCAATTTCCGCAAGCATCGACTCAAAGTGAACAGGGCCATGCGGCGCCACTTCTTTGATTAGTCCACCACTGCCACTCGCGTAGACTGATGAAACCTTCCCCAGCCGTGTAAGGGTTCCTACCAATTGGCCTTCGGCAACCGCGGCTCCTTTTTTGATAGCGGGTGTAAAATAACCTATCGCCGGCGACAGCAGCTTACTGTCCTTCTCTTTTGCTTTTAGTCGACTCATGGCATCCCTCTATCTAATGCAGCAATATCATGCAGACTCCAAATGCGGGGATTTTTGATCCGACGATACCCACTAGACTGATAGGATGCTTCTACGCAGACCTCAAGCCAACCACGCATTTCATCGAACTTGATAATTTCGTCAATGTCGCCTTTGTTCGCAGCAACATAAGGACTCATATCACTTTCGATTCGCGCTTCCACTTCTTTCATCTTCTTTTCGATTTCCTGCTTTTCATCTGGATCATCAGTTGCAATTTCAAAGTTGTCATCAAGCTTTGTGTTGTAGGTGGCGATCGCGAGGGTTCGCCCTTCCATCACAGAGAGTCTTGAAATCGTAGTAGACAGCTGCAGTACTGGATCAAATGGCATTCCAGCCATCGCATAATATCCAGCTCCAGAAGCTTTCCGAAGAAGAAATGTAAACATCGGGGTAGTATTGGTACTATTTGTGTAGATAAGACTAGAGCCGTAACGGAGAAGTCCTAGCCTCTCTGCTTCTGCGCCGATGTCAAATCCAGAGATATCTTGCAGCCAAACGATTGGTATTCCATCATCGTTGCACGCACGGGAAAAAGAAGAAATCTTAGCGATACTATCGCGATAAAGAATACCTCCCAGCGTGGGAGCTTTTCCTTCATTAGCCATCGGGCCTTGCCTGTTGCAGATGATTCCCACGTACAAACCACCAATACGGCCGACGCCCACAATCATCTCACGGCCTACGTTAGGCTGGATCTCCCAAAACAAACTTTCGTCGACCAAACGCGCGATGACATCTTCAGCATTGTAGGCTTGGCGATGGTCGGCTGGAATAAGCTCTTTCAGTTCACGTGGAGAATAGTTAGGCTGAAGTTTTTCGTTTCCTCCACGGTAATAGTCCGCAGCGGAAGAGTTGGTTCGTTTGATTTCCCCGCGAAGCGAGGAAATTAGCGTCTGATCATCTGGGACGCGAACGTCTGCGCAACCCGATTGATGAACGTGAACCTCGGGTCCGCCGATTCCAAGAGACGTCATCTTTTGACTTTTAGCTCCTTTGATTAGAGCCGCCCCTGCGATAACCATGTACGCCTGTTCGGTCATGTAGACTCTGTCGCTAATGATTGGCATGTAGCCGCCACCAGCTATGCAATCACCGAATACGCCAGCAAGTTGCGGTACGCCGTTTGCCGACAATACGCTGTTTAGTTTAAAGATATTTCCCGCGCCACGTTCTCCAGCAAACGTCCGAGACTGCTCCGGTAAGAATAAACCACTGCAGTCCACTAAGTAGATCACCGGAAGACGTAGGCGTAACGCTACGGTCTGCGCGCGTTGAATCTTTTCTGGTGTTCTTGGCCACCAAGCGCCGGAAGCGACGGTGTTATCGTTGGCTATGACCACACAAAGGCGATCGTGAACCCTGACAATTCCCGTTACCACCCCAGCACCAGGAGATTTCGCATCGCGATAAAAGGTTTCTTCCCCGTTTACATGACTGCCGATCTCATGAAAATCAGAGCCTGGATCTTTTAGTAACTCAATGCGTTCACGAGAGGTCAGTTTTCCTTTTTTGTGAACGCGATCAATGTATTTTTGCCCCCATCCAAGCGCAATGCTCTTTCTTCGTTCTTCAAGAACTTTTTCTTTTTCTGCAAGAACAGGGTTGTCTGGGAGCGCAGCGCTACCCAAATCAGAGCCAACGGGGGTGAGTGGAATATTAGCCATGGTGATTCACCTCAAACCCCGGAATGCGGGATGTGTCGTAGTTGTTATTCTTAAAGTCATCGCTCGCCAAAATTTGGCAATGCATGTCGATGGTAGTGTCCACTCCAGCATACTTCATCTTTTTTAAAGTTTTTATCATCTTGCTGATTGCCGCGTCTCTATCTTTATCAAAGACAATGACCTTGCAAAGTAGACTGTCATAGAACGGCGGAACTTCGTAGCCCTCACTAACGTGAGTATCAATGCGTACGCCATCTTCATTGTCAGGTACGCTCCACTTGGTAATCTTCCCGGGAGATGGTTTAAAGTTCTCGGCCGGATTTTCAGCATTAATTCGACATTCAATAGAGTGGCCCTTGAGCTCCACTTCATCTTGGGTCACTGCCAAAGATTGCCCGGCTGCTGCTCGCAGTTGCATCTCCACAAGATCAAGGCCACTCCTCATTTCAGACACCGGATGTTCCACCTGAAGTCGGGTGTTCATCTCGATGAATCTAAGTTGACCTTCTTCATCAAGAAGAAATTCCATAGTTCCCGCTCCAACATAGCCGATGCTAGAAGCCGCTTTGCGGCTGACGTCAAACACATAGTCGCGAACGTCTGTGGACAGTGCAATGGCCGGAGACTCTTCGATTAGTTTTTGATGATTTCGCTGCACGGTGCAGTCTCGTTCTCCTACGTGGATTACGTTTCCGTACCGATCTCCCATTAGTTGGATCTCAATATGTCGACCACCTTGAATCAACTTTTCAATGTACACGCTGTCATCGGCAAAACATGCCTTGGCTTCAGCCCTTGCGTCCTCAAATGCAGCCTGAAGCTCACCTTCGTTTTTTGCGATTCGCATTCCGCGGCCGCCGCCACCTGCTTCTGCCTTCACCAACAAAGGATAACCAATTTCTTTGGCCACTTCCTTTGCTGCGCTCAGGGTCTCAACGATTCCCTCACTGCCAGGCACCACGGGAACTCCAGCTTCTCGCATGATTCGCTTAGCTGGAATTTTTCTTCCCAAAAGCCGCATCACCCCTGCGGAAGGTCCAATGAATGTAATGCCATGGGTCTCACAAAGTGCCGCAAACCTTGGACTCTCTGCGAGAAACCCCCAGCCAGGATGAATGGCGCTGCACCCGGCTTGTCTTGCTGCTTGAACCACACTTTCAGGGTTTAAGTAGCTAGCACTTGGAGAAGCACCACCAATCACTTGCACCTCTCGATTTGGCAGGGCTTTAGCATCTACATTAGAAGCTGCAAAAACAGGGGTGATTCCTAGCTTGTCGCAGGTACGAGCGATGCGGTGCGCGACCTCACCACGATTCGCGATTAAAATTCGCTTAAACATTGTCGCAAGCTTGGATCACCCAAGCTTTGAAATGCAAGCCTCAGCCCCAGATACAGTGACTCCTTTGCCACTTTCTACTTCAATCGATTCCACTACGCCCTTGTTGGCAACCAATAAAAATCGTTTTCCACGAATTCCCAGACCTGCGCCACTAATGTCGGTTTCAAGACCTAACGCTTTGGTAAACTCTCCGTTGCCATCTGCGAGGAAAAATACCTTCCCCGTCGCGCCTTGCGCTTGCTCCCACGCTTTCATGACAAACGGGTCGTTAACCGCAAGACAGATTATCTTTTCCACGCCTTTGCCCTTGATGGCATCCGCATTCTGAACGAATCCAGGAAGATGCGTGTTGGAACAAGTTGGCGTGAATGCACCGGGGACGGAAAACATAGCGACCTTGCCTGCTGCGAATAATTCGCCGGTAGAAACGTCTTCCAATCCTGATTCCCCTAAAACTTTTAGCGTGACGTTGGGAATGTTGCTGCCTACTTCGATGCTCATGCCCCAGCCATAGCACAGGGCTACGACACCAAAGTCAGATCTCCAATGGCGAGATCTTTTCATTTTTTTGCGGACAGAGATCTAATGATAGGTCATACTAGCTCTAGTAGGTTGCGGTTGACGACCTACTAGACCTAGGCTAAGAGATCTATATGGCAAAAAAACAAACTCGTCGAAGCATCAGCGTAAGCCGCGGAACGTACGAACGGCTTAAATCGTACTGTGAGACTAACGGCATTTCCATGAGCCAATTCGTAGAGCGCCGTGTGGGGGACTTCCTTGGATTCCAACCCAGCAACGCAAAACGACGCTCGGTCACGCTCACTCCTCGCCCCACGGCTCCAAAAATTGTGGTCGCGGACGCGGTATCCTCAGAACCTAGTGAACCATCTACACCTCCCGCGGAACGGTCCGCCGAGCAGATTTTCACGTTCTGATACCTGACTGCAACACGCTTTCCACCATCCTTCCTTTTCAGGAAGCGATGGTGTGTGAAGCGTACAAAAACCTGAGCGTCAGTTTCGCTATGAAAACCTGGCCAGTGTCGAAGGAGTGTAACGCTAGTGGGAGAAACAGGCGAATTCGCGCTTCCTAGCGGAAAAATCGGCTGCTGCTGGTTCAACGATTGACCAGTAAATTCACCAACAAAAAAAGGCCGCACTCGTGCAGCCTTTTTATCTATGCTTGAACTTTACCCTAGATGTCTTGTCGCTCGGACTCTCCATCTCTATCAGTCCCTTCGCGCTCTGGCTCAAGTTCGTATCCGCGTCCGAAAGGAGCACCTGTGCTGAACTTACAAGTCGCGTAAGATTCGGTGTAATTCGGGCAAACCTTGCCTTCAAACCACGAGTCTTCCATATCGCATTTTGTCCAACCGACCTGCTCTCTGACCGAGCCTCTATCATGGCAGACGATTCCTGCAGGACATGCGCAATCAGCTTCTCCAAGTTCACACTGCTCAGGCTGAACGCCCCAGAGGATGTAATCGTCTCCCCAGCATGCTCCCTCACGTAAGTCTCCCTCTTCACACCACGCAATCGACTTCGGGCCAACGTGCTCTGTGAGGGGTTGACAGGCCTCTCCTTCTTCGCACTCGCAACTCTCAACCGGCATTCTCGCATCGATACTTAGGTTGTTAGATGGCTCGTCTACGTTTTGTAGGTCGCAACCAGTAGCAAGGAGAGAAACCAGTGAGGAAAGTACGATAGTTCTTAGCATGCCTTACTAGTAAGCAAAGGACATGCCAATCCCCTCCCACCGCAATTCAATACCTTACGTCTGTTCATGCGGGGGACAAAGTCCCAGCCAAAGAAAATTGCCCAGCCGTCTCCCCTAGCTGGTTGCGATTGACGAATGGCCACCAATTAGGATTTAGATTGGCAATACTTTGGACCCATTGTACTACCTGGATCCATGGCAAGGCCCTCATTCATCATCAGTTCCTCAGATGTCCCAGAAATAGCCGGACGGTACCCGCAAAGTGACGAAGTCCTCAGTCACGGTCGTGCCATAGGCAAAGTCGCTGGCCTTCTAAAAATAGGACTGCACGTCGAACGAGTCGAGCCTGGACACAGAACCAGCTTTCCTCACTCAGAGAGCAGCGAAGAAGAATTTGTGTTCGTATTGTCTGGAGAAATTGATGCATGGGTAGACGGTGAATTGTTTCCAATGGAAAAAGGCGATCTTGCCGCGTTTCCTTCCGAGACCGGAATCAATCATACCTTCATTAACAATAGCGAAGAGACAACCCTCTTGTTTGTCGGTGGCGAACGAAGCAAGAAAGACAATCAAATTTTCTACCCACTCAATCCTGAGAGACGAGCGCAAATGCCGGCGACGGCTTGGTGGGATAGTTCTCCTGAAAGGAAATTAGGCGATGCGAATCCTAAATAGACTGCTCCTCTTTTGTTTACTTGTCCCACACGCTGCAAGTGCCGACTTGCCCATCAAGAAACGCCCTATTCCCCATGCCAGATTACAAATATTCAACTCAAGCTCAAACGCGATAGAAGTAAGAATGGATGGTAAACCTTTGGCGACCATTCCCAAACGCTCATCACTGCTAGTGGAGCGACTTAGCGACGGTTTGCACAAACTAGAAGTCTTTGGCCCTCCCAACAAGAGAGTGCTCATCAATGAAAACATATTGATCACATCGGGACAAACCTTCATCAACATCGACGGACGAAGAAGGCAGAAAGTGCCTCACCCAAAAACGGTAGTCTCCAAGGTCAGCATCGATTGCGTAAAAGATCTTGCCAGCTCTTTCTCATCTCTGTCAGCCAACGCGCTCAGTACCTTAACGCAATATTGCAGAAGCATCCCCCACCACACGGTACAGAACATTTATGCCAAGATTCTTCCATCTTGCAAAAGCAAACTAGTAGAGAAGGATACCGCTTGCGAAAAGTCACTGGGTGCCATAGCTGTTGCCAAATCCAAAAAGGACAAGGATTTTCGATCCCGCATGTGTCAAAAAGCGTGGCTTTCTTGCCCAAAAGCAATTTTGGGAAGCACGACCACAAGTGAACCCGCACCTTCACGCCGGTGCGAAGAATCTTTACCGTTGTCTCAATCAGGAAAATTGAAAGCAAAGAATATGCTCTGGATGTTGAAACAGTGCAGAAAAAGCGAAGGTGCCGTACCTTCGCTTTCCTCGTGCTACGTCACAAAGCTAGAAAACAGAAAATGGTGCGTCGAGCAAGCAGTGGCCCGGTTAAAGTCCCCACCGACAGAACGTATTCGCCTAGACATAATGTTCGCCTGCAACAGAAGCGAGTACGTTTGTCACGAGTAAGGAGTTGCTTAGCCAAAACGAGACGCGATCTCTTTTGTCATCGCTTGCAGCTCGGGAAAAATTCCTTCATAGGTCGATTGTTCCGGGGCAACTCCTTGATTCAAATTTGCCCAAACAGAAAATTTCTCTTGTTTTCCCTCATAGGAAAAAGAGATGTCAGTTGCCGTATGCTTTCCGGGCGAAGCTTTCATATCCCTAATTTTTGAAAACTCGTAACGCTTTAAGAAATTGTCTCCTTCAGAAACTCCCGACCCCATATTGCCGTCTTCTGCAGCCTTAGTAACCACGATGAACTCGCTTGCGGTGATTCCTATAGTTTGTTCTTGATGCAAGTCTCTTACTTTCACAAGGCCGATAAGATTCAACACGGTTTGCCAAATCGGAACTTTGCCTTGGTTAGCTCTTGGAATTCCAGTGGTAGCTGCGGTGACGTTGAACTGACTGAGTTCAGGGAAGTACGTTGAAATTACTGATTCTCTCATTACTCGAATTATCGCCCAATACGCTCAATCCAGTAAATGCCGCCTACATGTGTATCTCGAAAAATTAAAATGGGCGCCCTATTGGACGCCCAGCTAATGGTTAAAGTCAGGAGTTACCTAACTCAGATTCTCCTTTGTAGGTTTCTGTTCACATTCAATCATTGTTGTTTCTCCTCCTCCTGGCTTAGCCAGTACCAGACAAATGCCGGCCCGCTCTGTCACGACCTGTTTGCATTTCTATATCGGAAGCGGTTCCCTTTGAGTCTGGCCTTCGATTATGACGCTTTCGCGTCTGGTTAACCCGCCCTCTCCGAAGCCAACAATTTGAGCCCCGCGCTGACGGTATAGCTTTCGCTACACTTCTATTATAACGCGGGTTTTCGATATGTCCAATTCTAAAGTGATGGCGACATGTAGGTCAAAGTCGGATCCTACTTGCATGACCACCCGATGACGGCTAGTTTCCGGCCCATGTCCACTAAACCAAGCAAAGAAATTCAGACGTTTAGCAATCCCAAACCAGGACGTCCGTATCATATCGAATTCGATTGTCCCGAGTTTACCTGCCTTTGCCCCCTTACTGGACAACCGGATTTTGCGCACATCAAAATCGAATACATCCCTAAAGATCTTTGCGTAGAACTGAAATCGCTGAAACTTTACCTTTGGAGTTTCAGGGATGAGGGGGCGTTTCACGAAAAGGTGACCAACGATATCGTTGACCATATCGCAGGCAAAATTGACCCTATCTACCTCAAGGTTACAGGCGATTTTTATGTGCGTGGCGGGATAACCACAATTGTCACAGCTGAGCATGGCAAACTCCCCTAGCGAGGGACGCCAATACAGCTCGCAATATAAGTAGGAGTGCGTATGGTGAAACCTACGAACATAGATGCCTCCTCTGTTTTTAGGTGTTTGTCAATCGCGATGAATGCCCCGAATCCGAACTTTCCCGGCCCCATTTTTCGATCGCACACGCCTATCAAGTCGCGATAATTTACGGTCTCAAACTGCGTAGACTTCACAAACCGGTAACGTTCAAGTTCCAATGACGTGGTCAGTCGCGGCCCACCATCAACTAGTTGAATCCGCTGATTGAGATTAATCTGCAACGCCGTATTCAAATTCACACTACGATACGGAGAAAAGCTCCCCTCTAGAAATGGGCCGTGAGTGAAGACTTTGTAGGAGTTAGCATCTGGACGAACTCCATAACCAACTCCTATGTCAAACAACGTTGGTTTTTCGCTGACAATAGGAGCAAGGTGGATCGCGGTAGCAAAATCATTCCGCGTCTTCCCTTTGCGATTTGCTCCCACCGCCATAGTACTCTTGACAGGTGGCAACGCTATGCCGCACCCACCCAGTATTAGTACCAGCAACCAACGCACACTGACGAATAGCAGCGTTTTAAGCTATGGCAATCTGCAACTAGACTATTTCTCAGCGCGTGTGCGTTTACGCACAACCATTGCCATTCCTAAGAACAAACTCAGTGCAAAGGTCGGAGCATTTCCAGAGGAGCAGCTGCCTACGATATCTGATGGGTCAATTCGACTGTTCCAAGGCGCTTCATCGTTTTCATCCGTTCCGGGAACAATCGTTTCGTCGCCAATGGTGAGTAATGTTGAAATGGACTCTTCCGTACCATTAGCTCCCGTAACGCGAGCGGTAATCAAATGCTGCTCCTTGGCTAGCACGGTAGTGACCATGTGTTCGTACGGTGCAGAAATGTCAGTGCCAACCAGCTCGTTGTTGATGAGGAAATCTACTTTTGTTGCCGGTGACGCTACATCCACGCGAATCGGGAACTCAACCCCTTGTTTGATGACAGAGTCTTTGATGGGATGAGTCATGGTAACGCCCAGCACAGCAGCTCCAGGATTCGTAACGCCACCGTTGGCACTCAAGCCCACAACCGTTTCCATGATGTCGTGAGAGTTTTTGCTAGTTCCTCCGCACATACATGCGCGTGGTTGGAACTCGCCACAAGGCGCTGACTCATCGACGATGGTTTTTCCTCCGCTGTAGTTCAAATACGTGAAAATGTCGGTGTTTAGGTATTGATGGTCTTGCGCGGTCACGTGATGTCCAAGCTCTTGCGCAACCACTTCACAGACTGTTTTGATAGTTGCAGCAGACGTGGGTCCGCGTTGGTCACTCACTTGTTCTGCAAAAGAGAAGTCAATTCCTCTCGGTGTGTTGTTGCATGAGAAAGGTGCCACTCCCAGCGCCTGCGACCCAATGTCACTGTTGCGTCCAGCTGCAATGGCCATGATGTAGTCCTGACCACCATCTGCTAGAGCGTCGGCCTCATTGGTATAGATTCGGAAATCGTACGGAGCAAAAATGTTGCGTACGCAATCCGTTACCGCATCTTTGGTAGACTGCGGCACGCTCCATGGCTGGATGTTCGCAGTGTTCACGTTAAGGATGAAGCTCTGACGTCCAGGCGCGCTGTTGCCTCCTCTTGTCAGAGTGGCGCCATCGTAGTTCAACCAAACTGCAAGGCCGTTAGGAAGCGTTGCTTGCGGCAGAACCGTTCCATCCAGCGTTTCCGCGAGTTCCGGATCCATTGGCTGCTCGCCTGGAAGAAATCGAAACCGCTCGTGACCGGTATAGTCCAGCTCCGGATGATCTTCGGTTTGACATCCTGATAGAGTTAAAAAACAAATTAAAAAAGCCCCCCGCTTCATATATGAATTATACTCATCTTTTCTAAGTTCTTGCAATGTAGGTAGTTTTTTGATTGCTGGCGGGAGTAAGACCAGGTCGTGCTAACCGGTACCTCATGCTACTTGTCGTTACCTCACTTGCAACCCTTCTCAACCTGTCACCAACCGCAGTGCATAAGTTTGAGACTGCTAGAAGTGAACGGACGACCTACCTGGACTCGATTAAACTCAAAGTCGACGGCAGGTTTTATTCCCCTCGTAGTTGTTCACTAAAAGACGAAAGCTGGTGCACCTCCGATAACGACAGCCTCATCATCCCACCTGGACGTACCCATTCATTTTTATTCGATATTCCTATTGATGCTAAATCGATAGAAGTCTTTGCAGATGGTTACAGCACCTCAGAGCCGTAACGCATCCCAGGCTTGAAACAGCGCATCTACGCTGCTTTCACGCGCTCCGTTGCCCATAAGACCCACCCGCCAGACTTGCCCTGCAAGCGGCCCTAGCCCGCCTCCTACTTCAATGCCAAATTCTTCGAGCAAACGTTGCCGATGGGCTTTCTCGTCGATTTTAGAATCGACCCGGATCGTATTGAGCATCGGCAATCTGTGACTTTCATTTTCAACAAAAAACTGCAGCTTTCGCTGCCCCATCATTTCCCTCATATAATGATACGTCCGTTTATGCCTTGAGAAGCACTCTACCAAGCCCTCTTCCAGTACGGCCTCCACCGACGCAAGAAGCGCCATTACCATATTTACGGGAGCGGTGTGGTGGTACGCCCGGTCTCCTCCCCAGTAATTACTAAGTAACTCAACGTCTAAGTACCACGATGATATTGCCTGCATGCGACTTCGACGTTTGGCCATCGCACGCGAAGAAAACGTTACCGGCGCAAGCCCTGGAGGACACGACAAACATTTTTGACTGCCACTGAAAGCAGCATCTACCTGCCATTGATCGAGTTTTAGCTCCAACCCACCTAGACTTGTGACGCAGTCGAGCACAAAAAGCCCACCCGCGTTTTGAATCGTTTCTCCGATATGAGACAGGTCTTGCAAAACACCAGTTGAAGTCTCTGCATGAACAAGACACGTAACCGCCGGACGGAAGTCCTCAACTTCCGAAATGATAGTGGCTTGTTCAAACGGCCTTCCCCACTCTTGAGAAACAATTTTTACTTTTCCGCCCAGACGCTGGGCTAGCTCGGCCATTCGTCCACCGAATACGCCGTGCGCGAAAACGAGCACTCGATCGCCTGGACTCACCAAATTCGTCAGCACCATTTCCATGCCAGCAGACCCTGTACCGCTTGCAGCAAACGTTAACTCGTTATTCGTTCCAAATAACTTCCGTAGCCCCGCTGACAAATCGTCCATAGCCCGTAAAAAATAAGGATCCATGTGACCCACCGGCGGCTGGGCCAGCGCATCCAATGCTTGCGGGTAACACGGTGATGGGCCGGGGCCGAGAAGCAGTCGCGTTGGCGGATTTCTCATCCTCGTTTTTTGGGACCGACTAAAGTTTCTAAGTACACTTCGGTAACTACTTCGCCTTTTTCATTCGAAATCTCTACTTTGATTTCGTACTCTTGACGTTCCGCGGTGTCGAGAATGGGAGCATGCGATCGAGCGGTCAGCGTACCACGTGCTTTCTTCAAATATTTGGCGCGTAGTCCCGCAACAATAAATCTTCCATCATCTGGCATGGAGTACTGAAGTGCAAGATTCCCCGCTAGCTCCGCCAAATTTACTAGCGCGATGGCGTGGACCGACTTGAGATGATTGCGAACCCCTCTGCGATCTTTGAGCTGGATTTCGCAGTAGCCTGGCTCTAAAACCTTAACTTCAGATTTGATAGAACCTGAATAGGGAACCATCGCCCCAAGCATTTTGTCGAATAGGCGAGATCCACCAGGAACAGGTTTGAACTTGTCCCAAGCATCACGAATTAAATTTCTTTCCTCTAAACTTAGAATTGCCACGGTGCAGCCTGGCATGACGTGCTGTGTCAAGGCAACCATCTTTACTTACCATCACCCAGGATTCTTTCCCCCAGCCCGAGGGTAAGAAACCACAAGATTGCTCGATTTTGCCTTCTAACATCCTGAAATAACGACTGGCAGGGCATTTGCAATGCTTAGGCCCATGAAAACTTTATCGCGGATGTTGGGAATCTCATTACTGTCACTATCACTTACTGGCTGCGCTGCAGAGGAAGAATCCGCCCAGGTCGGTGCGGAGATTATGGTCGCTGAAGAGGCAATGACCGACGCCTACGTCGCTTGTGAAGCCACTGTAGCCACAAGCATGCACCAATCGGTAATCGACGCCGGAACTCAAGACGATGCTAGTTGCATTGCCGCTGCCACCGACCTAAGTGGATGCATCACAAAAAAGGATTGCACCAAACTTCTTGGCGGAGATGTTGGGGTTAGCGTTTGTGAAAACAAAGTAGCGTCCTTCAATACGGCTTGTGGTGTCGTTCTCGACTTTTCCTATGAGGTAACGCAGTAAATTTGCCACCTCACTACAGGTATCGGAGTATCGACTTATGAGATTTAGCTTATTTGCAATCATGTTAATGATGGCGTGCGGTTCAGGTGGCAGCGAAAGCACGGACGAAAGTGCCAGCGCGGCCGAGGCCATCGAACGCCACTATTCCAACTGCGGCAGCCAGTTGGAGCTTCCCGCAGTTTCTGGAGAATCGTGTGGTCTCGCTCTAAGTGAATTAGAAGAATGCGTCGGAAAAAAAACGTGTGCAGACTTAGAGTCGATGATGCTTGGCTCTGGACTGTGCAATTCCAAACACAGTACGGCGGAGCAAGAGTGCGCCGTGACAATAGAACATACCTTCGCCCCGCAATGCACGAGAGGTAAAGCGTTTCTAGAGACATGCGCCAGCTCCGATGAGTGCGACTCTTGTTTATGCAATACGTTTGACGACGGCGGAATGGTTTGCGCCAGAGCTTGCCTAACGGATTCGGATTGCCCTAGCCCATCTCTCGGATGCAACAAAAAAGGTATCTGCAAGCGGTCTTAGTCGCACTGTCGTGTGCGGCAACTTCTTCAGCGGACGAAGTCAGCGCTGAAGAAGATGAGATTGTTGAAATTTGGGCCGAGCGAGAGGACAAGCCATTCGATCGAGACACATCGCTGCGTCTCACGAACCAAGACTTGCTTGACCGAGGTATCACCGACCTAGCCGATGCGCTCAATAACATTCCAGAGCTAAGAGTGCGCGTGATGGGACGTGGTGGGAAGCAGGTAAACATTAGAGGCGCTCGTAAGGGTTCCGTAAAAGTGTTGATTGATGGAATACCAATAGCGGATCCTTACTATGGAACTACGGACATCACCGCCATACCTGTTACTGATATCGCCGAGATACGAGTATCAGGCGCACCAGCGTCACCGATAGACGGACTCGGCGGCCCCGGCGGAATTGTTGAAGTGCATACTTTTGATGCCTACGGAAACTCTGCAGCAAGAGTGCGCGTCGCTGCAGGCTCACTTCCAGAGTACCGCTTCTCGGGTACCGCACGCGGTGACGTTGCTGGCATCGCCACACGACTGAACTTTCATGCCGCCAGGCAAAACCGACTGCTACTTCAAGAGGATGGTGCGATTCCATCTCTACGGCAAAACCAATGGACTGCAGGTGCCCGTGGAAGGTTCGAGAAACGATTCGGAAATAGACGTCTCGGACTCGATCTATCCCTACTCAACAAGTCCTACGTAGTTCCTCCCGGAGCTGATGGCATTCGCGCAATAACGAGCGTTGATAAAGAGTCTCAAGAGAGCATCGCCGCAACCCTTTCTGATCGATGGGGCAAAATGAACGTAGATGTCTTTTTGCATGGCGCCCATCTCACGAAACACTCTCGCTTTTTGCCAGCGCCGGGGGGAGTTGAAACAGGCTTCGAAAACCTTCGTGGACTCTCGCTAGGAGGACGAATGGTAGTAAGTCGGTACCTGAACAACCAGTTGGCACTACTAGGTTCCGTAGCGGCAGATTATGCACAAGCAGAATCGAAGCGAGCGCAAATTACCGAGACGGGAAATACTCAGGCAACCAATGCAGCTTTGGGGATTACCTTCAACAATGGCAGTTGGGACATACGACTTGCAGGTGGCATTACCGTCCCCATTTCGGTCGGAGATTCGCCCTGGCTTGAGTACAAGTTCTCCACGACGTGGAAAGTAGCCAAGTATACGAAACTTAACGTGGTAGCGGCACGCAAAGGAAGACTTCCGACGATCAGAGAGTTTTTTCAAGACGGTACTGGCAATAAGGAACTCAACCCAGAAGTTGCCGACTATGCATCGCTGGGAGGAAGTTACCAAAGTGAATCGCTGGACATCACGGCCGAAGGGTTTGCCAAAAGAACTACAGGTCTTTTGCGGTTTTCTTCCAGCGAAGGCCGCTTGGTAAACTTAGGAAGAACAGATTTTATTGGAGCGGATTTCAGAGCGATCGCTTTTGCCAATCACTTGATTGGAGGCGAAGCTACCTACAACTATATTTTCGTGACTGACGAAATCCAGGGTGACGACCCACTCGACTTTCTTCCTAAACATCGCTTTGAAGTTGCAGCAACCTCCAAAGTAAAATCCTGGAGGCTGAGACTACGAGCTCGCTATCTGTCGGAGCAAATTGACGCAGCAACAACCATTCCATCTCAGTTGACCACTCACTTCACAGCCATCAAAAACTTTAAAGATGTAGCGTTCACCTTGAGAGTAGATAACGTATTCGACCGCCGCCCCCTCATACGCTCAGGTGGAGTGTTTGATAGCGGAAGGACCATTTTCTTGGCACTGTCTGCAAGACTCGATTGACACAAACCCAAACGGTGATAGCTTCGCGTAATGCGTATCTTTGCGATACTGGTGTTATCCGCGGCAAGTTGTAAATCTAACGCTCCTAGGCAGAGCGAATCCAAGATCGAAAAACTTGGCTCCCTGATATTCATGGATGAGTCACTATCCGAACCAGCAGGCCAAGCTTGTGGTTCTTGTCATCTTCCAGGACTTCGGTTTACCGGTAACGACCGGTCTTCTGTTATCGCCGTAGCCAACAATGCGCGGCTTGATGACTTTGGAATAAGAAATGTTCCCACGGTTAGTTACGCCAAATTTATTCCCCCTTTTCAGTTCATAGTGGACGATGGTGAGCGCATCCCCATGGGAGGACTTTTTTGGGACGGTCGATCTGCAAACTTAGAAGAGCAAGCGGTTGAGCCATTTTATAACCGCCGCGAGATGGGAAACCCAGCCGGAGATTCGGTAGCCAAGAAGATCGAGGCCGCCCCTTACGCGCCTCTTTTTAAAGAAGTTTTTGGAAAACAGATATTCGACACCCCAGACGTTGCCTTTAAATCAGCGAACAAAGCTCTCGCGGCTTTTCAACGCTCTAGCATAGTAAATCCATTTTCTAGTAAGTTTGATCAATATTTGCGGGGCAAGTCGTCGCTTAGTGACCTAGAACAAAAGGGTTTTGAACTGTTCAAAGACAAAGAAAAAGGGAACTGCTTAGCTTGTCATGTTGGCGATGAAAATTCGCGCGACCCAGAAAAATGGCTTTTTACTGACTTCACTTACGACAATATAGGAGTGCCAAGGAATAGGCTTATTCCAGCGAATAAAGACAACGCACACTTTGACCTAGGATTGTGCGCTAGTGAGTTAACGCGCGACTATCCAGAACTCAAAGACAAAAAGTATTGTGGTGCGTTCCGGGTACCGACGTTGCGAAACGTTGCCGTAACCTCACCTTACATGCATAACGGTGTCTTTATTACTTTGAAAGACGCCGTAACGTTCTATTCCACTAGAGATACCGACAGTAGAAGATGGTACCCCAATGGAATCTACGATGACGCCCCGGAAGAATATCACGGTAGCGTCAACCGAGATGAGCCACCCTACGATAGAAAACCGGGTCAAGCGCCGCGGCTTACAGCCGATGAAATCGAAGCAATCGTTGCGTTCCTTGAAACGCTCACAGATCAATAGCTTTTGGTCGCAAGCGAAATTTCAGGAGCTTCTCTAAGGGTTGAAGGAGTATGGTGCTAATACTTCGTTTTTTACAGGTACGGCGCGCCAAGCTTAGCAACAGAGTCTCTAGTCCGGGCAAAGAATCCGCTGCGTATGTAGGTATCACTGTCGATGAGTTCGCTTTTTTCTCGCAGACGTTCGAAGTGTTCTGTAAGACGTGCTGCTAGTTTTTCATCAAAAACTTCGAGATTGTACTCAAAATTTAATCGCAAACTTCTTGGGTCCAGATTTGCGGAACCCAAAATGGTATAATGGCTATCGATTACGATTACTTTTGAATGATTGAATGGTGGTGGTTGCAAGTATACGCGGCATCCGTACCTTGTGACTTCCGGATAGAAGGCTCGCGAAGCCCACTTTACAATCGGCAAATTATTCTTTGCGGGAAGCATGATGTCAACTTGCACTCCGCGTAGGGCAGCGGCATGTAACGCAGACAAAAGTTCGCGACCAGGAATAAAGTAGGGAGTCATAATTCGTACATGATGGTTTGCGCAGCTTAGCGCCCCCACGATCATCCATTGCAATACTTCAAAGTCTTCATTGGGACCATCAGGAACGCTTCGACAAAGCGCATCGCCGGCGACCTTGGCTTCGACCTTTTGCACTGGAGCTTTTTCTCCTGTTGAAAACCCCCAATCCTCGTAAAACATGTCCTCTAAAGAAGATACCACCGGACCCAAGAGTTTGAAGTGAACGTCGGCGGTTCTGTTTTTATTTTTCTCATCTTCAACCATATGCCGCTGGCCGATATTCATCCCACCAGTAAAGCCAACTTCACCATCGACCGTTAGCAACTTGCGGTGATTACGAAGATTCAAGCGAAGTCCGCGCAATGAAATTGCCAAAGGCAAAAAGCGAGCGACACGTACGGACTTGTACTCCTTCAAAAGTTTCCTCACCCTTGGACGGGAATACCTTTCTCCGATCGCGTCAATAATTACTCGTACGTCAACACCTCGCCCCGCCGCTTCCCCGAGTGCCTTTACGAACAAAAGTCCCGCATCATCGGTATCGAAAATATAGGTGCAGACGAAGACGTGTTTCTTCGCCTTTTCTATCGCTTCAAGCATCGCGGGGTAAGCTTCTTCTCCATTGAATAACGGCACAACGCTGTTGCCTGCAAGTAATGGCGTACGACAGACCTTTTCCGATAAAAGCATGAACGAAGAAATGTCTTGGCCTGAATTATCGGTATCCCCCTCGACGTGAAAGGCGGTGTAATCTCGTGCTGCCCCTAGAGAGAATCGCCCCTCTTCACGCCACCCCTTCGCTTTGGTACGAATACGATTAACACCTAGAATCCAATAGGCAACCCCGCCGAACCCCGGCACGAGCAAACAGATGAATATCCAATTCAACGCTGCTCGCGGATCTCGCTTGTTTAAAAGCGCATGTAAGGCAGAGCCCAGTCCAAAAACCAAGATGCCTGTTGCGCTAGCCCATTGCCACACAGTTCCGAGTACGTTTCTGAGGGATATTTGTCAACTGATACTAGTCGATATCAGGAAACGCTGCGCATGATGCGTCAAACTTATCAAGGGCTGCCTGCAAAGCACCTGTTAAGTCACCAGAGCAAATGGAGGACCAGGCCACAGAGTCATCGCCTGCCGCTGCTGCAAACTGTTTCAGTCTGGTGGCTTCCGTAGCGTCCCCGAGTGTAGACATGCAATCGCTTTGTGCCGCCACGATTGCAGCTGCCCAACGACCGCTTCCGCCCTTGATATTGTCAAAATCCACAATGAAATCTTGAACGTCGATAATTTCATCCGGTCTGCTTCCGCAAACGCCATGAGAGCCGCCCTCTTCCCAGTCGTCTTGGACTCGTGAACAATCATCTTCGTCGGTAAGGTAGATGATTCCGAGTAATGCATCTTCCCGCAGGAACCCGTTGTTCTCAGGTGCTTGCAATGCCCAACGAGTCATGAGGAGCGGCATCTCAGTAGAAGGCCCGGTGGTACCAACGGAAGCTAAATCGCTAAACTTGCTGGAAAGTGATGCATCGTCGCCGGTGAGCCAGCGAGGTCCGCCACCAGAAGGTTGTTTCAGAATACCGTTGTCTCCGCTCTCGTTAAACGTTTGCTTAGGAAACGGCGGGATTCCTGGAATGGGAAACGGGGGATTGGGGTCAAGTACAAAGCTCATGTCTCGACCAGTGGTGGTGACTCCGATACGAAAGTCGACGGGCTTGTCGTCAACGTTGCGATAGTTTTTAATGATATCGGCAAATTTAGAGAAGTTGGTCGTAAGGTTCGCTTGCTCTTCCGACATGGAACCAGAATCATCGATGACGAAAAGCAAATCGATGTTGGTACAAGCTTCAGGTTCACCAAAGTTTGGTGGGCTGGCATCTGCCCCGTCACCATTGCCGTCCTTGCCATCTACTGATGCCGGACCACATCCCAAAAGTACAAGACTCATAACTAGAATTAATTTCACCTCGGGAGAGTACATCAAAAACTTACCCCGTTGACGAAATTATCCCACAAGCTCGTGCAATGTCGGTTTATGGTTGATTTTATGAATAGTTCCTGCCACATACGACAGACGCAGGGATGATCAAGACCACAAAACTTCACGCTGAATTCAACTCACAAGAAGCCACTTGGTTAGCTTTCCCCTATGTCGAATCGGAATGGGGCGGCCAACTGGACGAGGCAAAAACGACCTTACGCCACGTGCTCGACGTGTTGGATGCGGCCGGCGAAACCGTGAGACTTTTGGGAGATTACAGAATTGCCTACGGCGATTGCTGGCTTCGAGACACCATGCCTATTTTTGCGACACGCAACGACAAGCTGGTCGGCATGGGAGGTAACTTTAACGGTTGGGGAGAAAAGTTTCAGATCCCAGGTGATGAAACCGTCGCAAGAGACGTTTGCCAAACGTTAGGAATAGAATACATCAAACTCCCTCTCATCCTAGAAGGCGGTGGCATCGATACCGATGGAGATATCATTATCACCTCAGACTGCCTTCTTCATCCTCGTCGCAATCCAAATCTAAATGCTCGAATGTTACGTGAGCTTCTATGCGAAAGTCTTTCTGCAAATCAGTGCCTTGTTTTTAACGGCTCTCTGACCAACGACCACACCGACGGTCATATTGATACGCTGGTCCGTTTTGTAGCGAAGAACAAAGTTGTTTGCATGACCCCTACCGACTACCGTGACCCCAACTACGAAACATTGCTTTCCTTGCAAGAGCAACTGGCGTTGACTGATCTAGAAGTCGTTACCGTGCCAAGTCCTGGGCTTGTCTACGACTCCAGCCGTAATGTTGCTCCCGCGAGTTACGTAAACTTCTATATCGCTAACAACGTGGTTTTAGTACCGACGTACGGAGTCGACCAAGATGATGCGATGCTGCAAGCGCTAAAGCCACTGTTCCCCAACAGACAGATTGTTGGTATCAATTCTCGCCCTCTTCTCGCGGGCGGCGGAGCAATTCATTGTTGCTTAATGCAGCAGCCAAAAATGGAGCCGTCATGAAGATTTCTGTATCGGTGATTCAATGTCACCTTCAAGGCGAATGGAGCGAAAACTACTCCCGGATAGAAGAACTTTGCCTGACCAAAAAGGTGACCAGTTTACCATCCATCATCTGCATCCCCGAACTTCCGGCAGGTACGTATTTCCCACAAACGCAAACTCCCGAGTGGTTCGAAACCGCGACAACACTTAAAGAAAGCCAGGTCGTAAGCGACCTGCAAAAGCTTTCCAAACTCAGCAACTCGGTGATTCCAGCATCATTTTTTGAGCGGGACGGCAACGAGTATTTCAACAGCGTCGCCGTAATAGATTGCGGAGAAATTTTGGGAGTCTACAGAAAGACGCACATTCCTGATGGTCCAGGCTACCAAGAAAAGTACTATTTCACGCCCTCGCGAAATGGTTTCAAAGTCTGGAACACGTCCGCCGGCGTTATCGGAGTCGGTATCTGTTGGGACCAATGGTTTCCCGAATGCGCTCGAAGCATGGCGCTCATGGGGGCCGATGTATTGCTCTACCCTACGGCTATTGGCAGCGAGCCCGCTGAGCCTGGTCTAGATTCTCGCAAACCTTGGCAGCGAGTTATGCAAGGTCACGCGGTTGCAAACACCACGGTCATCGCTGCAGCAAATAGAATAGGAACCGAAGACGAAATAACCTTTTACGGGCAGTCGTTTATCGCTGATCAACAAGGCTCTCTGGTGGTGGAAGCACATGACAGCGAACTACTATGCAGCGTAGATTTCGACCTTAAAGAAATTCGTAAAGAGCGTGCCAGTTGGGGTTTCTTTAGGGACCGACGCCCTGAATACTACAAACGACTAACCGAGGAATCATCATGAGTAAAACACTAATTCACTATTCAACAGATTCAGGGGTGGCGACCATCGAGCTGCACAATCCGCCAGCCAATGCCTATTCTTATGAAATGTTTCGCCAGTTCGACGATGCCATTTTGCAAGCGAGAATGGATGCAGAAGTTCATGTCATTGTGATTCAGGGTAGTGGCGAAAAATTCTTTTGTGCGGGCGCGGACATTTCGATGCTGACGTCGGTGACTCCCGAATTTAAATACTACTTTTGCATGCATGCCAACGAGACGTTGCTGAGGTTGGAAAATACACCAAAATTGGTGATAGCAGCGATAAGCGGTCACTGCGTTGGTGGAGGGCTTGAAGTAGCGCTGGCCGCAGACCTACGTATCGCCCAAGACGGAAGAGCAAAGTTTGGCCTTCCAGAGGTGGCGTTAGGTGTACTTCCGGGAACGGGTGGTACGCAACGGCTCACGCGGCTTCTTGGCAAGAACAAAGCTCTGGAGCTGATGTGCGAAGGAGAAAACTTCAGCGTAAAGACCGCCAAAGAACTAGGCATCATCAACAAAGTTGTTAGTGAAGACGATGACTTTACCAAAGCAACCTCAGCTTATGCGCAAAGCTTCTGCCCTCCTAACAAAGCATCGCGAGCCGTGGGGATGATTAAACGTTCGGTGCTGGTAGGAGGAGACCTGTCTTTGGAAGCTGGGCTAGCGCTGGAGCGAGAGCTGCAACAACAACTTTTTACTTCCAGCGATGCCAAAGAAGGTATGGCTGCGTTCAAAGAAAAGCGAAAGTCTGAATTTACCGGGCGCTAAGATTATAGATTGCAGCCTAAAGTGGATTTACCCAGTTAGGCTGAACGAAGAAATAACGATAAGAGAATCCTAGCCCCAGCATCTGCACGCTCAGAAAGCTCGTTTCAAGAAAAACACATCTGGCCGAATCGCCTCTAGTTTCTCTTTGGCTTCTGGGCTCGCTTCAGACACCCTGACGAACTCCAACGACTTCACTTTTGACAAAGCTTGCGCGTGTTCTTGCTCTAGTTCTAAGCCTTGGAGTTCTAAACGTCGAAGCTCAGGCAAATTGCTAAGTGCCTCTACGCCTTTCAGGGTAAGTTCCCCGCCCTGAAGGTAAAGAGACGTAAGACTCTTCGCTTTACTTCCCAATAACGTCAGCGTCCTTTCATTCGCGTTACTTAATCCGAGAGATTTCAGCATAGCCAATCTCTTGAGACTATCAACTTGCCTTACAGTGCTTAATTCGGCGTATAGATGTTCCAATTTCTCGAGCCGATTGATAAGTGGAATGCTCTCATCTCCAATTTCATTGGAGAGAGAAAGACTGGTGAGTTGTTCGTTTTTTACCAGTTCTTTCAATCCACTTTGAGTCAGTTCTTGTGAAAAGTGCAAATTCACGAGTGGAAGTTTGTGGAACATGCCCAATTTCTTGATGGGAAAAGTTCGGGGAAGCAGCAACGTACGCAATTTTTGGCACTTGAGCAAGGGCTCAAAACCTGAGGGCGTCAAGTCTGCAAACCGCATATTAATGTATTCAATATTTTTCAGATTGCTCAGATGCTCTACTACGCGCATGTCGGCGTCACCAAAAAGTCTAAAAGTCTTTAACGCCGGAACCTGCGTTACCCCTTCTACACCTTTCATTTTCGCATTGTCAGAACCAATCAAAACTTCGCTGAGCTTTGGAAATGGGTGTGCTACCGCGACCTTAGGCCACTCATCTATCGCTGTACTCGCGACGGAGAGCGTGCGTAGGTTTGGCATTGTTGCGATTTTGTCAAGAACGTCTGGCTGGACGTCAGTGCCGTCCAGAATTAGCGACTGCACCATGCTCAATTGACCAAAGTGTTTCGCATGATCACTAGAAAATTTTTCGTTCTCAATGAGTAAACCAACCAACGGTATTTCTTTGAGCATCGTAATATCAATGTTGGGATCTTTGATCCTTGCCATCGATAGGTGAGTCGGTTGTAGTTTTTTAAGACAATTCCAACTTTCGACAGATATGCTTTCTTCTGAAACCGGTGATATTGCAAAGTACTCCAAATGCGTCGGGTTTCTTAGCTTACACAAATCATCAGCCTCAACGATGATAGAAAGCGAACGCTCGTTGAGACTTGCTTTTTTTAATTCGCCATCATTGGCGATCTTGGTCGGAAATAAATCAACACCATGCTTTGGTATAGTCCATGAGCTTACAAGCGGCCAGTGGACAATTTGATCATTTTCTGGCTTGAAAAACGATGCGCGAAGCTGTTTTTTTCGATCAACCTTAATTTTGGGCTCAGGAAGTCTTATTCTGTCATCACGAGTTGTACAAGACACTAACAGCAGAGCCAACAATAGATAATACATATTATTAGCGTAGCAGACTAGCGCTGGAGCGAGAGCTGCAACAACAACTTTTTACTTCCAGCGATGCCAAAGAAGGTATGGCTGCGTTCAAAGAAAAGCGAAAGTCTGAATTTACCGGGCGCTAGTTCAAAATACGTACGCCAGGCGAAAAGAGAACTCGATGAAACCTGCGCCCGTAGTTTGCCCGACTGATGCTCGAATAACTCCTTCGAATTTCTCATCAAACCTTGCGCCCAACTGTCCCCCATAGTCTACGTGCAATTGAGTAGAATAGCGCCCTACCGGACGGCGCCCCCCTAGGTGCCCACCAAGGATTACGGGGCTATTGAAAAGCAAATCCATGAATATACCAGCGCCACCAGCTAGTTGCCAACTTTGTCCTTCGGCCCTCCCGGCACCTATGTGTGCTTCAGCGCTCAAGAGTCCGAACTTGTCGACTTCAACCTTGTACGACAGCGCGCTCTGTCGAACCCCACTGGCGTGATAAGAGTCAATTGGCAATATAGCCCCTAGAGATAGCTGGGGGCCAACTGACATTCGCCTTTCAGCAATTGTAGGTCGGGGTAAAAAGACAACCAAGATAATTAACATGCGAAGCATCCGCACAATGTATCAATCAAGTGTCCGCGAACTCAACGAAGAATAGATTGACCGCCCGGTCTGTGTGACATTCTTCTCATTGCCCCAACGTTACGACGTAGACTAGGACAACAAAAGTCACTCTAAAATACTTTGGCTACCCGAAGCGAAATTTCTACAAAACCAACGGTGCCATCGAGGTCATCGTTGTAACTACCAACCGAGAATCGGGATAAAACTTCTAACTTTTCCGCGAATCGATAGCCGAGTTGACCTCCATACTCTAAATGCCAATGGTCGCTGTAGAATCCCATAGGAAGTCGGGCTCCCGCGTGACCACCTAGGATAAACGGAAACTGGAAAAATGCGTCCACAGCAATCCCACCTCCCAACGTAGACTGGGTAGTTGTATCCGCCACTCCTACCCAAGGAAAGCCTCAGCACTTACGATTCCAAAAGGATCGAGCTCAGACTTAAAAGTAATCAGAGCGTGTGAATAACTATTGCTTCGATAGCCATGTTGAAAACCTAACGCCAGTTGGCCTCCTACGGACATGCGACGTTCGGCAACGGAAGTAAGAGGAACAAGAAGCGACAACAGCAAGAAGACGCGGTGCATGCCATTCGTATAGGAGACCGGAGTCAGATTATCAAGCACCTGACAATTAACTGTGCGAAATGCACAGTCACGACTAAGTCAAAACGTTGTCGATCTGAACACTCGCTTCGACGGCAACTCGTTAATCAATTGGAATGCTCATGATTTCTGCCATGCTTCGCAACGTTTAACTTGCGTTTTAAAAGCAGCCGCTATCGCCTGGTCAACTACTCGTACTCTAGATGGTAGGTATTGATGACTCGGAAAGACGGCGTGAATCGCAATGGCACCACAGGTGTAATCTGGAAGTACGTGAAGAAGTCGACCGCCTTCTAGATCATCGATTACATCGAACAAACTTTTTCGGGCGATTCCTTGCCCTGAAATTGCCCACTGACGTGCCAAATACCCGTCACCACACAACGAACTTTCTATCGTCACCAGCTCTGATTTGTCGTTGCGTTGCAACGTCCACGACTTTTCTGGATAATCTGAAAGCTGCAGCGTCAAGAGTTTGTGTTTCTTCAAGTCTTTTGGCGTCTTTGGGGGGCCGTGCTTTTCAAGATAAGAAGGAGCAGCAACTAGTACACTTTGACATTGAGCCAACTTGCGTGCCATTAGGGAACTGTCTTTCATCGAACCATATCGGATTGCCATATCGATAGCATTACGTCGAATAGGCTGAACGATATCACTCGAGTGAACAATCAGTCGTAATCTCGGATGCTCTAGGGCAACGGAAGCAATCACTGGTGCCAATGGTCCGTAGGTGGTGTCCGCCGGTGCAGACAAATTGACTGTGCCAGTAATTTCGTCATCTTCTCCTTGGATTTCTTCAAGCGTCCTTCGCCACCTATGCAGCACATCTCGGCAGCCATCAATTACGGCGAGTCCTTCATTGGTAATATGAATAGAACGAGTCGTACGTTCAAAAATACGAACGTCTATCGCACGCTCGATACGACTGACGGTAGAGCTCACTGACGCAGGCGTTTGCTCTAACTGCGCGGCAGCACGTGTCATTGAGCCTGTCTCTGCAACCCGAACGAGTAGTTCCATCTCTGCAATCTTCACCCACTTATTATCAACAAACTGTTACAAGTGTTCCAATAGCAGAGAGCTTTAAATTACTAAAACCGCTGGTATAGTCACATGAGACGTCGGACATAAGAACGCCCTTATAGAGATTGTTAAGCATAATCAAACAATCGTTTCTTGCGTCATCCGCCTAACCATACATGGAGAGAATAATGCCTACGGCAATCGTCAACTATCATATTAAAAGTGCAGAACGCCAAGCGTTTCAGATCGACGCCGGTGGTGTGATTGGGGCTCTCATCGCTCCTGTGCTCGTACCAACCAAAGTTGATGTTCTCGATGAAAGAAGTCATGAGGTCCCTGTCACGTTTGCAAAAGACAGTGTTGGTTTCACGTTCTTTCCCACGCAAGTTAAAGCATTCAACAATAATACGGATTGGAACTACAACTACAACAAGGAACTGCAGCAGCTCCTGAAGAATGAAGTGAGAGCTAAGGAGGTCGTTGTCTTCGATCATACCTTGCGGATCGATGATGAGACATCTGATCGCCAACCGGCACGTAACGTTCACAGTGACTACAGCGCAGCCGGAGCGAAGCAACGAGTCAAAGACATTCTTGGGGAAGCTCGTGCCATTGAGTGGAGTACAGGTGACTACGCATTCATCAACATCTGGCGGCCAGTAGAATCAACTATTCTTAGTGCGCCGTTAGGGTTTGTTCTACCTTCCACAGTAAGAGATGAAGACTGGTTAGAAATCGACTTAGTTTACCCCAATCGTACCGGTCAAATCATGGGACTCGTAAGTCGAGACACCCACCAGTGGATCTATCGTTCGGAAATGACTACTGATGAAGTCGCGTACTTTAACATCTACGACAGCAGTGGAAAAGCTTCGGTAGCTCATAGCGCGCTCGACTTAATAGAAAGCCCTAGAAAAAGTACTGTCAGAACAAGTCTCGAAAGCCGTACATTAGTACGTTACTGAGCAACCCATAACTACACTCAAAGGAAATGCATATGACACCCAAAACAATTCTAATCACCGGCTCTACCGACGGCATTGGTTTACTCACCGCGAAAAAACTCGCAGCACTAGGCCACCAAGTTATTCTCCATGGCAGAACCCCATCCAAACTCACCACCGCCCAACAAACTGTGGGAGGTGCCCCAGATGGTTTGATAGCGGATCTTTCCATACTAGAGGACGTCGTTTCAATGGCCCAAAAGTTAAAAGAGAAGTACTCGCAATTGGATGTGCTGATTAATAACGCAGGGGTACTAAAAACTGCAAACACAAAAACAACGACGGGGCTTGATATCCGTTTCGTCGTTAACACTATTGCTCCATACGTTTTAACGAGACAGCTATTGTCCATCATTCCGGAAAATGGACGAATCGTAAACTTGTCCTCGGCCGCCCAAGCAAGAGTCGACTCTAGTGCCATAAGAGGACACTCGGCCCTTGATGACATGAACGCGTATTCACAGAGTAAACTCGCGCTAACCGTCTGGTCTCAGATTTTGGCCAAAGAACTTTCTGCAGGCCCCACCGTGGTTGCGATCAACCCCGGCTCCCTTTTGGCATCGAAAATGGTAAAGGAAGGATTCAGTATTCCCGGAAAAGACTTAAGCATCGGCGCAGATATTCTCTGTGAGGCAGCAATCGGCACGTCTTTCGCTAACGCTTCTGGAAAATACTTCGACAACGACTCAAAGCAATTTGCCGCACCAAACATTGCCGCCGCGGACGACCAGCATAACAGCGCAATAATGGAAGCGATCAAGGAACTGGCCGGCGAGCATCTGTAATGCCGGCTCTACCGTTAACGTAAAAATCCCCCACCCGACTTTCCAAAAGAACAAAAGGTACGAACTATGTCAGATCACCTAAAGCAAGCACGAGAGCTACCCCTTCCATCCAGAGAAGCGATGCTTCACCGAGCGCCCTCCGCACGGCGCTTTTGGAATGATAATAGAGAACTACTTGCAAACGCTTGGGCCGAGTGGGAACAGAGCGAAAAGGAAAATCTCCCAACTCTTGACGAATCTCTACTTGATGCCAGTCTCCGCACCTCCGTCACACAGTCCTGGAGCGATCCCAACAAGGAGTCATTGGTAGAAAGTTTATGGGAAGAAGTAATTCCTAACGTCTTCCAATGTCAGTTTTTCCAACCAGATAGAATTGCTGAACTACGGAGCTACCTAAATCAAGTTTGGAATGCAAATATTCCGTTACGCCCACCTTATGGTATTGTACTGAATCGTGGAGGTGCAATGCTGGATAGTCGTTCAGAAGGCTATCTTGGTGCTCCGGGATTCCAGGGTTTCTACAGAGATCTACTGGATCGATATATGCGCCCCATTGCCCGTCTTTTGTTCCCTGAAATCATGGGATACGATAATCAAACTTTCGGCTTTTCGATTCGCTATCAGCCCACTACGGATACGTCAATCCGACCACATACCGACGCTTCATCTGTAACATTGAACGTCAACCTTAACCTTCCGGACGAAGATTTTTCAGGATCAGCGGTGACGTTCTTCGAGAGGTCTACTGGCCGCGCTTACGACTTAGTATTCAAACCAGGCATGGCCGTCATTCATCGCGGAAACGTTGCACATGCTGCTCAGCCCATTGAGTCGGGTGAACGGACCAATTTCGTTTTATGGCTATATGGAGAGCACGGTCGTCTTCCTCCTCAGGGAGTTGAACGCGTTGCCATTGACGCGAGAGAAAGATGGATCGTGCCTACCGCGTTAAGCGACAAATTCGCTCCGTTCTGAGAATACAGCACAGACAATAACCGGATAAGACCGATCATCGGCAGCTGGCAACCCACCTTGAACCGTTACAAACTAGAATGCTTGGTCCAATGACACACTTCCTTCTACAGCAACTTGATAAGCTGATACTCTGCGTTCAAAGAAGTTGGTGAGTTCTTGCACATCTTGCAACTCCATGAAGGAGAATGGATTGACTGCGCCGTAAACCGCAGGGATTCCTAAACGCATGAGGCGCTGGTCAGCAATGAATTCTAGATATTGCTTCATCGCTGGTGCTGTCATTCCCGGCATACCATCTCCGAGCACATCGCTAGCAAAGGTACATTCGCACTCTATGGCTTCCGCCATCATTAGCTTCACCTGTCCTTTTAGGGCATCGTCAAAAAGCTCTGGCTCTTCTTCGCGAATGGTATCAATCACTTCGAAAGCAAAACGCATGTGCATCGACTCGTCGCGGAACACCCAATTGGTTCCAGAAGCCAAGCCGTCCAAAAGTCCTCTTGATCTTAGGAAGTATACGTAGGCAAAAGCGGCAAAGAAGAACAATCCTTCAATGCAGGCCGCGAAACAAATCAGATTGAGCAAGAACTGCTTTCGGTCTTCTGATGTCTCAAGCGTATCGTTGTCGATTGAGTCCATCCACTTCATACAGAAGTCAGCTTTACGCTGAATAGAAGGAATGTTGTGAATGGCAGCAAACGCCGCTTCCCGCTCCTTTGGATCGGGGATGTAGGTATCCAGCAACGTCAGATAAAACTGAACGTGCAGTGCTTCTTCATAAAGTTGCCTGGACAAGTACAAACGCGCTTCTGGCGCATTGATATGCTTGTAAAGATTTAGCACGAGGTTGTTAGCCACAATCGAGTCACCTGTTGCAAAAAATGCAACCAAACGTTTGATTAGGTGATGTTCACCATCGTTGAGTTTATGCTTCAGATGACTGAGGTCTGTAGAAAAGTCTACTTCTTCTACTGTCCACGTATTCTTTATGGCATCCCGATACATGTCGTAAAATGCAGGGTATTGCATTGGTCTTAGAGTTAGGTTTAATCCTGGATCAAGTAACATAGTCTTTTTTCTTTCTATTGGCAGGCTTCGCAGTATTGAGGGTTTTCAAGCGAACACGCCACCGCATCTGCTGCTGTCATTTTTGTCGTGGTTTGCGCAATTCGGGTCGCTGGCCGCGAGCGCAAGTAATAAGTGGTTTTCAGACCGCTTTGCCACGCGTAATAATACATGGAAGATAGCTTTCCAATATTTGGGGATTCTTGGAAAAGATTTACGGACTGGCTTTGATCAATATACGCACCTCGCGCAGCAGCTACATCTAACAAGTTTTTCATTGGCAATTCCCAGGCCGTTCGGTAGAGGTGTTTTACTTCTGCAGGGATTTCATCAATGTGTTGAATGGACCCTTGCCCCTGTTTGATTTGCTCTCGGATCTCTTCGGTCCAAAGTCCACGAACTTTAAGCTCATCTACTAGATAACGATTCACCTGCAGAAATTCTCCCGAGAGGGTTTCTTTCTTAAACAGGTTAGAAACCAACGGCTCGATGCATTCGTAACATCCCGCGATTGTCGCAATAGTAGCAGTCGGTGCAATCGCAATCATAAGTGAATTACGAAGGCCGTAAGTTTTGACTCTCTCTCGCAGACCGTTCCAATCGTGATCTCCTACGCACTCTACACCCCAGCGGTCCGGCTCTAGCTCGCCAGTTGCTGCACGAGTGTCTTTGAATGCAGGGTGAGCACCAAAACGCTGAGCCAACTTACAAGACTCATCCATGGCAGAATAGTAGATGCAAGCAGCAATTTTCGTAGAAACTTCTTTAGCTTCTTCGCTGTCAAAAGCATGACCGAGCATCAGAAGAACATCCTGAAGTCCCATGTAACCAAGCCCCACGGGGCGCCACTTGCTGTTGGAGGACTTGGCTTTGTCAAGAGGGTAGAAATTTCGATCAATAACAGCATCTAATTGTTTCAGAGCAGTTCGAGCTGTCATCTCTAGCATTTTGAAATCGAAAGCACCATCTTTGACATGCTTGGACAAATTGATAGAACCAAGATTGCATACCGCAGTTTCATCAGAAGATGTGACTTCCAAGATTTCTGTACAGAGGTTCGAAAGGTGTATTACGTTTTCACTCTTGGCAGTCTGGTTGGACTTTCGATTCGAGGAATCCTTGAAACACATCCATCCGTTTCCGGTTTGCGCAAGGGTTCGCATCATTCGCGCGTAGAGGTCTCGCGCTTTAACCTGCTTTGAAAATTTCCCCGCTTGTTCTGCTTTTCGATAGACAACTTCAAACTCATCACCGTAGGTTTCTGTTAGTTCCGGAACAAGCTTTGGATCAAAGAGAGACCACATTCCATCTTCACCGACCCGCTTCATGAACAAATCAGGTACCCAATTCGCAATATTTAGGTTGTGAGTGCGGCGAGATTCATCACCTGTATTGTCACGGAGTTCTAGGAAAGATTCCACGTCGGCGTGCCATGTCTCAAGGTATACGCAGCAAGCGCCTTTTCGTCTACCACCTTGGTTTACAGCGGATACGGACGCATCAAGCGTATTGATAAACGGAATGGGGCCACGAGATAGACCATTAGTCCCGGCGATGAGCGAACCTTCGGCACGAATTTTTGAAAACGCTAGTCCAATACCACCGGAAAACTTAGACAGAAGAGCAATGTCACGGTACGTGTCGTATATTTTGCCTAAGTCATCTTCCGGAGAGTCCAAGAGGAAGCAGGAAGAAAGTTGCGGGTAGGTGGTGGCGGAGTTAAAAAGTGTCGGAGACGACGGCAAGTAACGCAAGGTAGAAAATAGGTTGTACCTCTCTATCGCTTCTTCAATAGTATCGGAAATTCCTACAGCAACACGCATGAAGAAAAACTGAGGAGTCTCGATAAGTTCACGGGTTTTGGGATGTTTTAACAAGTAGCGGTCGACCAACGTCCTAATGCCTACGTATTGAAAGAGTCGATCTCGAGAGGGATCAAGAGCTTCGGTAATACGTTCTTGATGGATTCGAACGAATCCCATGGACTCGTCATCAATGAGCCCGACGGAGTGTCCCAGCTGCATACTTGAAACGAATCCTCTTACACCGGTCGAAGCAACGTTGCGAACAATCACCCGAGAAACAAACCGAGCAGCTAGATAGCTGTACTCAGGCTCTTGAAAAGCGAAGGTCGACGCCGTGCTCGCAATCAAATCGTCGAGTTCATTTTCGCTAATATCATTTGGCATCGCAGTACAAACACTAGCGGCCAGGGTCATCGGATCAACTTTCAGTTCGCCGCGCATCCTACGAATCAACTCTTCTACTTCCACCTGTCCAATCGACATTGAGTTTTTGGTTAGTTGTTTCGTCAAATTTGCGTGTTGTAAATTGTTCATTCGTCCCCCAAAGGTGTTGCGTTAGTGGTTGCGCGGAAATCACGCACTCCCCCAACATATCGTCCTTCTATGACAAGTAACCGCAACATGTAGGGCCTCTTGCAAGTATCGGCAATTGCTGCAGACACACATTGACGACAGTGTGAGTAGGGGTAGTATGACCTGCGTGGGACACAAACCAAAACACCAAAGCGATATGCGACTTGCAGAAAACTGGAGTTCTCTAGATCCAGAGCCTAGACTGCGCCGCAAACTTTTAAGCGTTGCTCAAAGTGGAAGCGAAGACGAGCGCTCGGACTTGTTACGAAACAAGCTATCCTTTGGGACGGCGGGTTTACGAGGACTGGTGGGACCCGGTCCCAATAGAATGAACGAAGCCATTGTTCGCATTACCACGCAAGCGGTGGCACTACGATTAGGCGCACCAGAAGACCCCATTTCAATAGTGGTGGGGTACGACGGACGTAACGACTCAAAACGTTTTGCCAACCAAGCTGCGGCAACCTTAAAGGAACTTGGAGCTGTGGTTTATTTATCAACGGAGGTGATTCCCACCCCACTGGCAGCTTACGCCTTATCCGAGCTAAAGTGCGACGCAGGAATTGTTGTGACAGCGAGTCACAATCCCCCTGAGTATAACGGCTACAAACTCTTTTGGTCGCATGGCAGCCAAATTACATCGCCGCTCGACGAAGAAATTGCGGCACTGATGGACGGTATCGTCGATGGTAGTTTTACGCCACCTAAAGTTTCAGGGGGAACCATCAAGTCGATTCCTAAATCCGTATTCGACAAATACTTCGGTCATATTAAAGAATACGAATTCTCGTCGCCATCTGAGCGCGCCAATCTATCGGTTGCCTACTCTGCGATGCATGGCGTTGGCGGTCCAGCGATCGAAAGAGCTTTAAAAGATTCCGGAATTAAAGTCTTCCCAGTGGCCAGCCAACACAAGCCTGACGGAAATTTTCCTACGGTTGCTTTTCCTAATCCGGAAGAGCCTGGTGCGACAGACTTGCTAAAACAGACAGCGACCAAAAACGCAGTAGATATTGCCATTGCCAACGATCCAGATGCAGACAGATTAGCAGCACTTGCACCCACAACATCGGGAGAGTTCAAAGCACTCACTGGCGATGAAGTTGGCGTACTCTTGGCTACTCACCTAATCGAGCAAGGCTGTCGGGGGATCTTTGCTTGCAGTATTGTTTCTTCAAGTCTGTTAAGAAAAATTGCACGTGCCAATCACCAAGTATTTCTTAGTACCTTGACTGGGTTCAAGTGGATCTCTAAAGCAGCGCGAGATAAAGAAGCAAAAAGTTCCGAGCGGTTTATGTTCGGCTACGAAGAAGCCTTAGGATATTGCGTTGGCGGGGTCGTCCGAGATAAAGATGGAGTTGGTGCGGCAGTGACTTTCTGCGACCTGGTGGCCAAACTAAAATCTGACGGCCTCACCGTTTGGGACAAGCTAGATGAGATAGCCAAAGTTCATGGTGTTTTTGCCACCAAGCAAGTCTCTATCAAATTTCCTGGCCTTTCAGGAGCCACGAAGATGGCCAACCTAATGAACAAGCTCAGAAATGACCCCGTCCACTCGTTTGGAACGTTCAACGTCGACTCCAAACAAGATTTACTCAAGGACAAAGACTATCCGAAGAGCAACGTTCTAATCTTTCACCTCCCTAATGACGGACGAGTCATAGTAAGACCTTCCGGTACGGAACCTAAGGTGAAGTGCTACTATCAGGTAAAAGTAGATGTCCATGACGGTAACGTGACCGAGGCGCGCAAAAAAGCCGGGCAACTACTTACCCGGCTTTGCAACGTACATCAAAAAGAAGTTACATCGACATAAGCCTGAGGGCACACCAAACCGCGCAACCAATGAGCCCAAGTCCCATTGGAACATCGAACTTGACGAGTTTTTGCGAAAGCTCGAGCGCCTTCTCTTCCGGCGCGGCGTCTCCAGGAACCCACTTCGCAATTTGCGGCATTCCCAGCATGAATCCACTCAACACGAGTAGGATTAACACCAAGGTAAACGGAAGGATCGCCGAATTGAACATATGAGACCCCATGACATCCAAAAGGTTAATGATACCGACAGCCAACGCTGCCACGCCAATCATGGCTTTGAATGGCAAAATCTTATTAACGATTCCCTTCGCATCCGGAACCTTTGCAAGGATCACAGTTGATGCAGAAATAACGCCTACCACGAGTGGTAAAATTACAAAATAAATCCATTCAGTCATGCTTGAAACGCTAACAGACGTCTCTGTCATGGAAGATATCCAACTACTTTTGTCGCCTTATAGCGCGCAAACACGAACGTTTAGGCAAAAAATGAGATAAAGTCGGTCCGTGGCTACGATAAAAATAATCCCTTCAGGTAACACTTTTGAATGTACTGATGGCGGAACGATCTTTGAGTTCGGTCAGAAAAACAACGCAGATATCGAAACCGCATGCGTAGGTAAGGGTACCTGTGGTCTTTGCAGAATAAAAATTGTCAGTGGCGAAGAGAATCTTTCGGAACAGTCTCCTAAGGAACTCCAACACTTAGGTAACGTTTACTTTATCAACAAAGTACGACTGGCCTGTCAAACAGTCGTCAACGGCGGAACAGTTGAAATTGAAGTAATCCACAAAAAGAAGCGAGCAAAACCAACCCGAGGTGGAACTCGCGGTCCGGGTCAAACGACCTAACGCAGCGTCACCGTGCGACGATGATTTTTGTTGCGCTCAATCTTCTGCACAAACACGGATTTCGCCATACTTGTGGGATTTCTTATGGTGAGCTTATGGCTTCCTACCGGCAGTCGCAAAGGAGAATTTGTTGGCGTTGGGGCGCGAGCAATCTTCTTTCCACCAAGAAATACTTCTCCCCATGAAGGTCGACCATCCGCGCTCATCACCAAGAAATGAGCCGTACCGAAGCGGACTTTTTCTTTTACCTTACTAAGCCTGCGGAAAACTTTGTCATCGGTTGTGGAGTTTGCAACGGCTACCTCTGCTTTCTGATAGCTCTCTTTTTCAAGACCAATCATCTTTTCCTTAGATTTTTCGACGAGAATCTTCAAAGGGGTAAGCCCAAGTACTTTTTGGTCAACCACTACCTTGGCGCCTTCCGGTTCAGAAGTTACTAGAACGGTTCGAAACTTAGATTCTAGCTCAACTACTGTAACACCATTTTTGGGAATTAGAGTGGCAGCCAGAAAGTTGGGGTGAGACAAGGTGACCGACTCGGGAGCGCCTACCCATACGAAGGTATCACCACCAGTTCTTTGCATCTTACTGTCCGCGGGACTAACCTCAACATGATAAATCGCAGGAACGTTAAAGAGCTCTTTGCTTTGCATCGATGCCAAAAGTCCGCCCATCACCCCCACCGCAAGGACAGCTGTGGGTATCCACGTTGGAATTTTTTTACGCTTGGCGGGTGCCAAACGCGTAAGCCCGTTACTTTTTGTAGCGACAAAATTATTCTCCGACGACTGCGCCACAGTCATACGATTGTCTACCAAACTAAAGACTGCACTTCTCGTCGACTGTTCAAACAACTTAGCTACGCTAGAGCTCGTCAACAATATCTCATGTTGCAATCCGGCCTGCGATAGTTTGTGCACTAACTCTTTAGAGGTAATTCTTCGTTGACTTGGTTGTTCTTGGCAGCAAAGATTCCACAACGAACTCAACGAGTCAGACAATTTACTACCACTGACACGTCCAAATACTTCGCGTCCGATGACCCCAAAAGAATAGATGTCGGACGCCAGAGTCTCTTCCCCTTTCCAAACTTCGGGAGCCGCATACCCTTTTTTACCACCAACGAGTTCTGACCCCACCCCACTTGAAACAGCGATCCCAAAGTCTGCAATTTTTACCGCACCATTTTTGGATATGAGAATATTACCAGGAGAAAGATCTCGATGAATTACGCCCGTTGAATGCGCATAGGAGAGTCCTTGAGCTACACTAAGCATTATCTGAAGCGCTGCTGCTTCTGTGACACACCCATCACCATCAATAATTTCTCCCAAGTCGCCGCCGTCTACGTACTCCATGGCCAAAAAGAGATTGTCCCCCCACAAACCAAAGTCATCTACAGATACGATATTGGGGTGTTTTAGCGAGGCGGTGGTTTGTGCTTCCGCAACGAACTGTTTTTGAAACATTGGGTCCAAAGAGATTTCTGGCGCAATTCGCTTGATCGCAACCCTTTTTGTGAATCCGTGCGCACCTACAATTTGAGCCGCGAATACTTCAGCCATACCACCTACGGCCATCCGATGCTGGATGACGTATCGCTCAGCGACTATGTCTGTTTTTTCTCCCATATCGTTTCGTTTTAGCTATAGTAGCGTACTTTGCATTTCGCTCTACGTCACCTACTAACCGTAGCCATGCTCAGCCAGTCAGCTATTGCTGAAGTACGCGTGGGATTTGTAAACTTAGCGGGTAGCAGTGCGGATGCTGCCATTGCTCAAGTATTTCAGATTGCTACCAACGACCCTCAGATGGCACCACCTGATGCGGCTATTCATCAATCACTATCAAAGAAACCCACACTAGCATTTTCAGCTATCGATCTTTCAGATGCAAAACGCCTGACTCTGAAGGGAGAACACCGACCTGCCCTTCTGGCTTTGGAGAAAGAGCGAAGAAAAACAGCGCATATTTCGCTTGAACAATACAGAGAAGTTGTTGCGGAGATCCATAAACTCATTGCCATCAATATGTTTTTTGAAACCTTTCACGAAGGCAAACCACCAACTCCGTCGGTGAAGAAACATTTTGAAATTAGAAACGAGCTACTTCCTCAAAGTCTACCATTGCCAGCAGACGAGTATTTCCCCGAGTTAGTAGACCTGTCGAAGTCTCAATGCAAAGACCGATGTGGCTACATCAGCAAAGAAATATTTAAAGGCATTTGGGCAAATCATCTCACCACAGAAGCTCCCCTACCGATGCCGCCAAAGTTACTTGCAGACCTCGCTATGCAAAGTCTGCTCAATGGGAAGTCAGATCTGACCAAGCGTGTGACGTTTGCAAAGCTTGCTAAAGAGTTGAAGATTGATTGGTTTATTGTCTTCAACTTGGTCAACGGCAAATTAATGGTCAGTTCTTATGATGCATCGATTGGAATCTTTTCTCCTTTGACCAAGTTCGATGCCTTTACTCCGGAGAAAGCTGTACGTCAGCTACTTTTTGATATTCATCCGTCTACGTCTCAATATCCTGACAGCGTTTTTTGGACTAAACCTAAGAAGATTGCAGGATTGGTGGCAATATCTGCGGTGGCCACGGTTGTCGCCGTATGGCTGTCGACTCGAAGCAAAACACTGGAGGCCGCATGCTGCAGTTTTTAGTGCCGTGTTGCTTACTAATTCTGTCGGCGTGTGCGGATACCAAGCTGGAAATCAAGCTCGAGTTTGATGCCAGCAACGGTTGTCTGAGTAACGAGTGTGAGGACTATCCTTTGAATTGCGCCACCAGTGTATTGTTGCAGGTAAAATCCACTGACAACACCGTTATTTCCCGACAGTGCCGAGTCGTAAGCGGGAGTAACCTGTGCGGTCTTGCAGATATTGAAATCGTTCTTTCTGACCTTGAAACGGGGAGCAACACTTTAGAAATCGGAGTTTGGAACCAAGACTTACTTGATGAACCTACCGTTTGCCCAAGTGGCCCCCTCTTTGACCTGCAAGGGCTTCCCCTACCGATCTGGCCACCAATGGCGTTTGGAAGATCTGTTCCGGTTCAGTTGGGTGAAAGCGACACCATAGTAGTCCCACTAGCCTGCCCTTCAACTTCGTCTGTGACCACGCAATGCATGAATCGAAAAATAACAACCACAATGCGATTCTTCGAAAATCAACTACCGATAGATAGTCAAACTGCCAACGACGTTTCCATCGCTGACGTTTCTATTTCATTAGGAGCGCAGCAAGCCTTTGCTACCATAGTATCGGTACTACAGAGGATAATGCCCGAACCAGCCAATCCGTCGTGGCAAGGTTTTGGATCTCCGGCGACTCCGCAATGTTTGCAAGCCACACTTCCCCACGGACAGTTCCTAACTTGCAGCAACGAGCTGTCAGATGTAGTAACCTTGCCCTACGTAACAGTTGCTACGACGGAAGGGATTGACAGTTCCGTTGGTGGCATTCCGAGTCAAGGTATCACTTTGGGGATTGTAGTTGATCCCCTTGGAACACCAGTATCCGGGGCGACAGTGAACGCTTCTGGCACAATAATGTATCCGCAAAGTGATGGGTCCTTGGGAGGAGTGGAAACAGATGTGAGTGGTACGTTCCTCAGTTTGGACTCCAACTTCCCAGACAACTTTACTGCTGAAAAAGGTTTCGAAGTTTCGACAAGTAGCATTGGCGGCAACGTGGTTGGTAACGTGACAGTATTGGAATTGTATTTAGGACAACAGTAATGGAAGGTATTGCAGATTCAGTAGTTGTAGATAAGTGCGGTTACTGCGGCTTCTTTGAGAAGGAAACATGCGACCGATGCAACCGACGACACCGACTCGTTAGTGCCCAGTTGGTTATGGAACCAAGCGTTCTTGTCTCGCAAATGCTCATCGAAGCAGAAGCCTCAGTGTCTCATGAGATTTTCGACCGTCTGTTCGAAGTCTATGTAATGTTTCCGGATGCCTTCAGCGCAAATGCGCTGCTAAGAATTCGCTCGCTCATCCGTTAACGACCATCCGCCGAGATACTTTTCCAAGCCGACGTCTGCACTCGTAGAGAACTTCCCAGATGGCCAACAGGACGCCGGGCCCTTGGGGGATCACACGATGAACTCCCAATTGGTAAAGAAGAGCAATATCATCTGGTCCTGGGCGTCCGCCTACGTAGACAATCTTAGTCTCCGGAGCGGCTTTTTGCAGGTTGATGCACGCCTCGATTGGCTGCTCAGCAAACTCATGACTCACAAAAATCACGTCTAATTTTGCGCCTGCAGCGTACTTTTCAATATAGGTAAGATCGGACTTTACAGAAACATCGATATGTCGATCCGTTCGCAGTACTTGATTTTCAATACGTTGTGCGATTGGTCCAGGCTCACTCGCAATCCACACGCGAATCGCTTCTTGCTGAAGCAGTATTCTTTGTCTTATGGTCCGGAATTGTCCTAGTAAGGCCTGCGCGTCAAAGTTCGTCAGCGTTTGCAGGTCAAGAATTTCGCACAGCAGATCGACTAACGGGGCGGGGACGTCAGGTACTTTTGATAAAGCGTCTCGCAAGGAAACCGCCGTTCTTGGCACACTCTCGTCGTTCAAAAGTAGTTGGCATGTCATTCTCGCCATGGCATAAATGTCGCGATTCCTAATATGGACGCCTTCTCTTCGTCGCTCTTTAGGAATCTTTGAAAGCGAGTCCGGATACTCCCCTTGGCCTAGCGCAAATTGAGAAAAGATGATGCGTTCGTCGTCGACTAGCGTGGTTCGCGTAGTAAGATCGCCGATGGCAAATCGGGCTTCGTGAACTGCCGCCAATGCAAAACAGACCCGCGACATGATTTCTAAAACATCCACCGTTCTCTTACGAGAGGCGATGAGCGAATTGAGCGAATTTGCAACGATCCTCTCTCCAATAATGAAGGGGATGCCAGCGTGTTGCCCAATACGATAGACCGCCGTGCTCACTTCTTGTGGCGCAGATTGCATTGCTTGCGCTTGATTCAAGAGCACGGACAAGTCGTTGGAGGAACGTATGGCGACATCACGATTTAGCCTAGTATCTTGTCCATGATAGAGTACACCGCCTCCAGAGACCGAAAGAACGTCGCGTACTACAATCCCATCTCCGAGGGATTGTCCCGGGTCGAATACTTTGGTTGGACCACTAGGCCCACTCTGCCTCCATGGCAACATGGAGGGAAATGTAGCACTTTCTCACCAAAAACCAATCGAATTTTGAACTAAGTTCTTTATTTATGAACGATTTTTTCCGATTTTGAGCGCTACTGCGACGCAAATCACAGAAGGAACCCACCAGTTCCATGCCAGTGGTATTTCCCGAGGCGCGTTGAAATAGACGTCACCGTCCCCCATGGTCACAGGAGTGGAGACTCTTGTAGTCCCCAAAACATCGTAAAGACCGTAGATGCAAAGCCCAACAAATAAGCCCACAAGCAGTCCCGCGAGGGCAAGGACGCCCACTTCATCCCAGTCGACTTTACCAGATTGTTTACTAGGTCCGGACGCTAACTCTGAAAAAACGCTCACGGCTCACCCTAGATAAGTCAGGTGATAACGTCAAGGGATTCGTATTTTTCCAGGAGGCCCCAAGGAGATTCAAACTCTACCCGTTTCTTGGTCGACGGATGATCGAACGACAACTGATGAGCGTGGAGTGCGTGATGGGCGAACTTCCACGAAGGGCCGCCATAGGTTTTGTCCCCTAGAATGGGATAACCGAGCTCTTGACAGTGAATTCGAATTTGGTGCGTTCGTCCTGTCTGCAAGGTTGCTTCGATTAAAGTGACGTCTCCTATTACTTTTCTCGACACGATGGTCGTAAACGCTTCTTTTCCACCAATGGCGCTGTCACAACTAAATTCACCAGTCAATTGTCCTGCTACCAAACCGAGGTAACGTCGATTTACTTTCCGCTCCTTCATCTGTTGAGACAAGGATTGCTCAGCCAGTTCCGTTTTGGCAAACACCAATAGCCCGCTCGTCCCCAAATCCAATCGCTGTATCGTCCACAGAGATTCCCTGGACTGGGCCAACTGCCACTGAAGATTTCCTTTGTCACTTTCTAAGGTTGGAACGGAGTGAAGACCTGCCGGTTTTACCACCACCACTACCTGTTGATCTTCGAAGACCACCCGATGCTCAGGAGCATTTTTTACTACCGCCATAGTGGTACCGACGGTGACTTTAACTTTTTGGCCGGTGCGAAGTTTTCGACTCGCTTGTTTCACCCGTTTGCCGTCCACGAACACCCCGCCTAGGTCGATTACCTTACGAGATTTCCGTCTCGACAGAGAGGGGATAGAGCCTGGAATAATCTGGTCCAGACGCTGTCCACTAAGATGCTCTTGAACAGAGAACTCGAACTTCTCAGACACTAAACAGCCTCAGGATTAATAGCATAGGTAACTTCCATCGCATCGGTCCCAAGAACGTGGCTGCCGATAACTTGCATCACCACGTCTCCCGTCAAGATGTCCTCTCCAGGAAAGCGCTCAATGTCTAAAGCGTAAAGCTGAAAAATATAATGATGGATGATGGTGTCATTCCACGGTGGACACGGACCATCGTAGTTAAAGTATTCGCCAGCCATTGCATCATCGCCAGCAAACCAACCGACGTAGTCATTAGTACCGGCTCGTGCACCACCTGCCGCTTGCGGCCCAGGTTTACCTCGAGGAACCACTCCTTTAGAATGCAGCCCTTCTGCGAGTTCTCCTTGCGCGGGATCTATGTCAACTAGTACCCAGTGGTAAAAGTCGACTCGTGCTAAAGTAGCAGGAACAACCTTCCCTTCCTGATTTACATCCGTGCCAATGCTAGGTACGTCCCTATCGTGCATGGTCAGTACTAATGATTTCGTTCCTATCGGAAGGTCCAGCCACCCAATTTGCGGGCTTATGTTTTGGCTGAACGACACGTGACTTGCTGCATCATATTTACCAAATGCATACTGTGGAGCTAAAGCGCTTCCCGCTGTCATACTCGAACTCGTCAATTTCATAGAGGTCACTGGATACCACAGGATAGCCGGGAATGTGAAAAGAACTCCAACCTTACTAATGCCTGGAAAAGGTTCCACAAAAGTAAATCGAGGCGTCCCATCAGGATTAAATACCAGTACGCGAGACGGAAGCTACAACCTTAGATTAAGTTACCGTATGACTACAGTAACTTTTCTTGGTGCCGCCGGGACCGTAACTGGAAGTAGGCATCTGGTCACCCACAACGGCCAAACTATTCTTCTGGACTGCGGGCTATTTCAAGGAAAAAAAAAGTGGCGCCAGCGAAACTGGCAACCGATAGGATTCGACGTTTCAAAGCTCGATGCAATCATTGTTAGTCACGCTCACATTGATCATACCGGGTATCTTCCGCGACTCATAAAGGAGGGTTTCAAAGGAAAAATATTTTCAACTCCCGCCACCCGCGATCTGCTTGCAATCATGCTTCCCGACTCAGGCAGAATCCAAGAGGAAGATGCCCGCTACGCAAACAAGAAAAAGTTCACGAAACACAAACCAGCGCAACCTCTGTATACAGAGAAAGATGCCGCCAAAACCATTCCGATGATTCAAGCGGTACCTTACGCGACAGACACCCATATTGTCTCCGGTGTTTCTCTTAGTTTCTCTAGGGCGGGACATATTCTAGGAAGCGCCGCGATCACGCTCGATTTTAACAACGGCAAGCGACTTGTTTTTTCTGGCGACCTGGGCCGCTACGACACGCCTATCGTTTGCGATCCAGAACCCCTGGATACCACTACAGCATTGATAATCGAATGCACTTACGGAGATCGCAAACACTCTGACGCCGATCCGGTGGCTGACCTTGCTACTGAAGTAGAGAAAATCGTCAAAGAGAAAGGTTGCCTAATTATTCCGGCATTCGCTATCGGTCGTACTCAACATATCTTGTACATACTCAGAAAGCTTCAGGATGACGGTCGCATACCTCCGCTGCCAATCTACGTTGACAGTCCTATGGCATGCAATGCCACCCCGCTCTACTTGATGCACAGGGAAGAGCACGATGATGAAATGGCAAACATCATTGTAAGAGGCGAGGAACCCATCCATCCCAAACACGTTTCGTTTTGCAGAAGTGTGGCGCAGTCAAGAGCAATAAACGACGACCCAGGACCGTGCATCATCATATCCGCAAGCGGGATGGCCACGGGCGGACGAGTACTTCACCACCTTAAACGACGGTTACCGAGCAAGAAAACCACAGTTCTTTTTGTTGGTTACCAAGCCTACGGTACCCGTGGACGGCGCCTTCTCGAAGGAGAAAAAGAAGTAAAGATTCACGGAGAATGGATTCCGGTAAACGCCAAAATTGGCCAGGTTTACGGTTTTTCAGGACACGCAGATTACGAAGAAACAGAACGCTGGCTTGATTCATTAAAGAAGCCACCTGAAAATACCTATTGCGTGCATGGCGAACCTTCCGGCCTTGAAGGGATGGCGGAAAAATTACGTAAAAGAGGCTGGAACGTTTCCGTCCCAGCCCTTGGTGACACTGTCGAACTTTAAAAACTACAGTGCGGCTTCGTTTGTCTTTGCACTGGGTAGGCAGCCGAATTTTTCGATAAGAATATTATCGACTTCATCCGCCGCCATCGCCAAACCAGAAATATCTTTGATAATTTTTTCTCTGCGTGAGGGATTGAAAATATCGGAAAGATGTTGCTCGTTACCGAGATAGATCGTGCCATCAGACTCTAATCGGAACGAGTAGTTAGGATTTTCGTAAGACAAAAGATAACGCAGCGTTTCTTTTGGCTTCTTTGGAAGCTTTGCTACTGGTGACGTTACGATCATGTGTTCCCTGGAATACAGTCGCGTAATGATTTGGGCACTTCCTTGAAAGAATCGCCAAAAGTGATACCCAGAGCGAGTAAGCACAGGATTATGGCCAAGCTTTGTAAACGCCGCTTCCACAACTTCGGCAAGTGGACTGAGATTTTCTTCAGGGAACAAGTCACCTGGCGCAAGTTCAACTCCACAGGAGTCACAGTAATCTTCTGGCGTAAAAAGTAGTGACTCACAAGAGTGACACTTTGCCGCGTACTTTCCTTCCCCTTCACTAGTGTACAAGTCGATATCGGTCTTGAGATGAGAAACAGGCAATGAGAATCCCATGTTGTCTGCCGCTTCAAACTTACAGGTGGTAACGCCAATCACTTTGGACTGGTCGTCGATCATCGGGCCACCGCTGTTACCGGGATTGACTGCCGCGTCAGTCTGAATGTACTTGAGTCCAGATAAGTCTTGTTGATTGGCAGAGACAACACCTTGAGTAATCGAGAACGGCATGCCAAAGGGATAACCGTGCACATGAACCGCTGCACCAACATCTGGAAGTCCATCAGAAAAGCCTAACTTCGCCCCCGTGAGAGTTTCTTTAGGGCGAACCAAAGCGAGATCCCAAGCCGGGTCGATAAACGCAACCTCTCCTAGAATTCTTCTTTTATCATCGAATTCAATCGCTAGTTCGGTGGAACCTTCGACAACATGATGATTCGTTGCTAAGTACTCCGTACCCTCACAAGCAAAGCCAGTACCTGTACCAAAGGCCGTACAGATTTTGTAGATTCCATGTTCGTTTCCGTTGCTCATTGTCCTGACTCCATTTCTCGGCTGTGATCGGCAAGCTCTTGCTTAGCCTGCTGGTAGTAATCGACGCCATCTTTTTTGGATTCTTCCTGATGACCAATAATATTCGCGTACATCTCTGCCAAAATTTCAGCAGCTTCTCTGCATGGTTTCCCTGCCGCATTCGCAAAACCTTGCACGTAGTATTCCATGACCTTAGAAGGCAACTGAAAACGACGAATGTCCTCATAGCCATTGTGCAGATAAACCATTACCGCTTCTTGGTACTTCTTTCCTTGGCGCATATTCGCAGCACTTCCAATAGGATCCCCCAAAGCCTTTTGGTACCAAGCAAGATCTACTTTTTCTTTTTGCGGCAAAATAAACTTGGCATCGTACAAACTATCGGCAATTGCGGACTCAGGTTCCTCTAGGTACTTTTCAAGTGCCTTTTTACCTGCGCTGATACGCTGCGACCCACTCTTAGACTTGTCATCGATCTGACGGTAGAACTTACCGAACGAAGAACGCAAATATCCTTGCGGACTCAAAGTCCAACGCAGTCTCTCCATCGTCATATCGAGACTTAGGTACGCCATTCTGAGATTTTGTTTGCCTTCCCAAAACGTCGCCAGCTCAAGCCCTTCCTTGATGATGGTTTGATAGGCAAGGTACCCATTACTTAGTTTCTCACCTGCCCATGGAGTTACGGCTAATTCATTGAGACGGGTAGCGCCAAATTGCTCCACAAAAAGATCGTCATTGGCATCTGCAACTAAGCAGATGCAACGCATGATATCCAAGAGTTTTGCCGGATGACAACCGGCAAGCTCATCACTGTATTGAATTGATAAGTCATCCTCTTTCAACACGAACCGACTTAGGTTGAGATTCTCCCCTACTTCCATGGCTTTTCGCATCATTGCGATGGCCCGACCGCCTTCTGGTAGCTTCAGGAAGGGAACGAAGATTGAAAACTCACTGTCGGTAACGTGAAATTGCAATTGAACCGAACCATGCTCTAGCTTCATGTTGGAACCAACAACCGAATCGCCAGAAACTACGCTGGGGTCGAGGTATTTTACGAACTTCGTAAGACTTGCCGGATAGTTTTCGGCTTCATAATCTGCAATGGCAGCATCCCAAAGGGATTCGTCGGGAGAAGAAGAAGCGTCGGTAACAACCAACGGCGCGATGAATGAGGGCGCGTTCTGCATTTCAGCAAGGTACCATCAGCGCGATTGACCAAGCAATTCTCCCCTACGACAAAATACGTCGTTAGAACGACTCATCCATTCGCAGAACCACCTTGCCCACCGCGACGCGAGACTCCAAATAACGATGAGCATCTGCGGCTTCTGAGAGGGCAAATACCTTATCGACCACAGGTACAAGCTGCTTTTTCTCTACCAGTTCGATTATCTTATCCAATGTCGTCCTTCTCCCCATAGTGGAACCAAGCACGCTGAGTTGTCGGAAAAAGACATGCCGTAGGTCGATTGCTGGCTTACCTCCAGCTGTCGCGCCACAGGTCACTAGGGTTCCCCCATTACGCAAAAGCTTAATGCTCTTTTCGAACACCTCTCCACCTACATGTTCGAAAACGATATCAATGGAGCGATTTCCCAACAGTTTCTCTATTTCTGTTCGAAAGTCCGCTTGTCGATAGTTAACCAGGTGGTCGGCACCCAGCTCACGTGCCGCTTGCAGTTTCTTTTCCGAACCCGCAGTGGCGACTACCGTGGCACCATGAAGTTTTGCAATTTGAATCGCGGCAACCCCTACCCCACTGGCAGCGCCATGAACTAAAACCTTATCGAACGGTTTTACCTTCGCTTTCTCCACTAACATTTGCCACGCCGTCAAGAACGTAAGGTTCGCTGCAGCGGCTTCTTCGTAACTTAGCCCATCAGGAAACTTGGCAATATTCCGGAAAGGGACGACCATGTATTGTCGATACCCACCTTGAGTGTTCTCACCCAAAATTTTGTAGCTAGCGCAAAGGTTATCGTCGCCAGCCAAACAGAAACGACAAACGTTGCAAGAAATTCCTGGAGCGATGACGCATCGCTGTCCTAAAAGCTCCTTGGGAACCTCCTCACCAATCTCGTCGACAATGCCGACCACATCGGAGCCAAGAAAATGAGGATACTCTAGATGCTTGAAGGCGGGCCCCCCTCGCCTCACCCAAAGATCCAGATGGTTCATCGCAACGGCGCGCACCGCAACACGAACTTGCCCAGGGCCTGGCTCAGGCATATCCAAGTCTATCAACGTTAAGACGTCCGCATCACCATGCTTATAAAGCCCCATCCCCTTCATGGAGCTATGTTGCGTTAAAACACTCAAGGTTCCAATAGGCCAATAAACAAATCCCCCGGCAAAGCCGAGGGATATCTGCCACCTATGATGAGTATTGGTGGGTGAGAAGAGAGTTAGCAGCAGATGCAATTTACTAATACAAGACGCGTGCCAAAGATCATCGACGTACTATCAGTCACTTAGATCGACTGTTGGAAACGACCTGGGTCAAATAGTCCTCAGTGGTGGGGATTTTATGACCACTTGGCACTTCAGTGATGAGACGCGCCCCCCGTCCAAAGGTCAAATAGTTCCAAATCCAGCTGATAAAGGTGAACGCCCGATTTCGATAGCCAACAATGAAATAAATATGCAAGAGCCACCAGAAAAGCCATGCAAAGAACCCAAACATCTTCACCGAACTAGTCTCGACTACCGCGGCATTTCGGCCAATTGCTGCCATAGATCCTTTGTCTTTGTATACAAAGTCAGTTCTTGGGCCATCTGCTAGCGTTGCCAAAATGTTCTTGGCAGCGTGCTTCGCCGATTGAATGGCTCCTTGGGCCATGCCGGGGACTTCATCACCCGCCGCAGTCATCATTTGGGCAATGTCACCCACGGCAAAAACTTCTGAGTGGCCAATCACAGAAAGGTCGCTATTAACCACGAGTCTTCCTCTCCTATCGGTTGGCGCAGAAGCAGTTGCCGCTAAGTCTGCCGCAGCAACACCTGCCGCCCACACCACCGTTCTCGCGTCGATTCGTTGGTCGCTTGTAGTTAGTCCTTCGTTGTCGATATCGCTTACCCGGGTATTGAGAAATACTTCAACGCCGATTTTTCTTAGTCGCTTTGCAACTTTTTCAGACAGTGAAGGATGAAACCCCGCCACAAGTCTGTCTCCACCTTCAATCAAAATCACCCGTATTTTATGCGATGATATACTTCTAAAGTCTCGCTTTAGCGTCTCAAGACCAATTTCACGCAATGCTCCGGCTAGCTCCACCCCGGTCGCGCCTCCACCAACTACGCAAAAGGTTAGCCAACTGTCCACGGTTTCTCCGTTTTGCGCGCGCCTCTCTGCCTCCTCGTACGCGGCATACACCTTACGGCGAATTTCAAGAGAATCTCGAATGCTCTTAAGTCCGGGAGCGTTCTTTTCCCACAAGTCGTTACCGAAGTAAGCATTTTTCATCCCTGCTGCGATCACCAAAAAATCAAAGTCGAGATGCGTTCCATCTTCTAGCAATACGTTTTTTTCTTCGGCTTGCACTTCAACTACGTTGCCCATGATTACCTGGACGTTATCTTGCTTGCGAAAAATGCGTCGAATCGGCTGAGCAATATCACTCGCGTTTAATCCTCCTGTCGCGACCTGGTAAAGAAGCGGTTGAAACAAGTGATAATTGTTTTTGTCGATCAACGTGACTCTGACGTTTTCTCGTTTAAACGCCCTAGCAGCAGCTACCCCACCAAAGCCACCACCAATGATCACGATATGGGGTAAGTCACTCATCCGATTCTTTAGATGCCGACGTGAGATTTTAAGTTTCATTTTTGTTTAGGACTTAGGAATGTCTTCACAAAGTCAGATGCTTCAGACTCTTCCGTCCATGTAGCGAGATCTATCTTTCGCAGTGTCCCTTGCTCAAGCACGACAATACTATCAGACAAGGTCCCAACATCAGCAGGATCATGACTTACTACAATGCTTGGTACCTCGGACTCTCGTAGCCTTGTCGCAAGAAATCCTCTTACCAAACTGCGAGTCACCGCATCAAGCGCGGCCATAGGCTCGTCCAACAATAACAAACAGGGTTCCATCGCGATCGCGCGAGCTATCGCAACTCGTTGCGATTCCCCTCCGGACAACTTACCAGCCTTACGGTTTGCCAAATGAACGATATCGAGTTCTTTGAGAAGTTTTTCCACCAGCGCGTCGCTGCCTTTCGCGGTACCAAAGGCAACATTTTGCCGAACTGTCATTTTGGAAAATAGACCGTAGCGTTGAGGTACGTAGGCAATCCGCCTGTCTTCTATTGCGAGATTGGTGCTTCCGTCATAAATCGTTTTACCATCGATTTTGAAACTGCCGCTCTTAGGAGTCACGGCGCCAAGTAAACACTTCAAAAAAGTACTTTTTCCTGCACCATTAGGTCCGATGAGTAAGGTGGCGCCACCATCGATTTCTAAGCTGACATCGAGCGTGCAGTCTCCCACGGTGGCTTGCAGATCAACGGTAATCATTACGCTTCCCCTGACTCAGTCTGGAGACTGAAAATAGTAGTACAAACGCCACAATGACCAAGACGATAGAGATGGCCTGCGCGACTTCAGGATTGGACTCGTTTTGGTGATAAACCAACAGCGTTAAGGTTTGTGTTTTACCGGGCAGACTTCCCGCGAACATTACGGTCGCACCGAACTCGCCAAGCGCCCTTGCCCATGACATAGCAGCACCAGCGATGAGTCCCGGCAACGCAAGTGGAATTGCAATCCTGAGGAATACCCGAGAAGGTGACGCTCCTAGCGACCGTGCCACAAGCAATTGAGATTGATCTACACGGCGAAAAGCTTCTGTTGCGGCCTGCAAAAAAAATGGCGCAGAAACGAAAATCTCCGCCAAAATCACTGCCATTGTAGAAAAGGGAATCGATATACCAAAGCCTAAAAAGAAATCTCCTAGCAAACCACTTCGCCCAAAAGCCAGTAGTAATGCAACTCCCGCAACTGCTGGCGGCAGCACTGCGGGCAACCTCATCATGGTTTCCAGCCATTGGACCAGACGACTGTTTTCTCGTTGACTCACTAGCCACGCTAGCGGAGTGCCGAATCCAACCACGACAACCAGACTCACAGACGTGGTAAGCAAACTCAACTTGAGAGCAGGCCACACGGATTCGTGAGTGACTCCCGCGGCAAACTCATCCCATCCAATCGTCACCACGAGCGAAACAATAGGCAAAAGTAGGAAACCCATCATTATTGCCGCAAAGGTACAGAGTCCTATTTTCCATACGCCACGGGTCACCTCCCCAACTCTACTTAGTAAGAGGTTGCTAGGCTATTGCCTAAGTGACTAATTTCTACTTCTTCAACCGCGAAAAACCATGGGACTCAAGAATTTTCATTCCTTCATCGGACACTAGATAGTCTGTAAACATCTTTGCCATGGTTTCTGCCCCCCCTTTTACAACAGCAATAGGATACGAGGCCTGAACGTTGTAGTCGGCGGGAATACTGAAAATATTTACCTTTTTTCCAGCAGAGAGTGCATCGGTGGAATACACCAATGCGGCGTCAGCCTCCCCCATCACCACCTTCTGGAGTGTTTGCCGAACATGCGTTTCTTGCGAAACGACATTTTTCTTAACCCTATCAATGAAATCTCGACCAAGCGCATAATTGGCATTCTTCAAAATTTGCTCTGCATACATTCCGGCTGGAACGCTGGGTCCAGAAAGAACAATTCTCGAGGCGTTGGGTAAGTCTTTAAACGAAGCTATCTTCGCAGGATTGTCCGGCGGAGTCACCACCACCATCGAGTTGCCTGCAAATACGATGGGGGTTCTTACGATTCCCTTTTTTTCAAGAATCGCCAGGTGTTTAGGATTAGCGGAAGCAAACAAATGGGCAGGAGCCCCATGCTCGATTTGTGTCCTCAGGCTTTGGCTCCCGCCGAAGCTCAATTGAACTTTGACTTCGGGATGCTTGGATTTAAACCCTTGGCTCACCGCTTCAAAGACGTCAGTCAAAGAGGCCGCAGCAAAAATGGTAAGCGTCCCTGCTTTAGCGCTCTTATCAACGGCGGTACTGTTGCAGCTGACTAGAGCCGCAACGATCATGATTCGAAACATCGCTAAGAATGCTATACGCCCTATCAGACTTCAGCAACATCACCGTGCGTATTTATAGCTCACACGCATCCTGTATCAGGACAGAAAAAGACCGTACCTGAAATTGTCGTGTTACCCACCGTTATGCTGCAGTTGGGAGTATTACAATTGGGGAACGTCCATGACTCAAATGCGGTGCCATCATCATCGATCGCGTCCATCCTTAGCGACGTTCCTGGTCGGTACAACGCACAGTAATGATAGTTGCCAGTGGGGGTGCACGCCCCGCTGGTTGATGGCACGAATAAAACCCCACCTGACGTCGGACCTGGGTCAACTTCAATATTCACCCTAATGTAGTCGTTGTACGTGGAGGACACCACGCGATCACCATTCATCGACAGTTCGCACGTCGCCTCTGTCCCAGAACAATCCGTAGCCCAACCTGCAAAATACTTCGACGGACCATCGTTTGCTTTCAGTGTTACCATCTGATCGGACTCATCACCCAATTCAACCTGACACTTCGTAAAAGACTCTCCGCATTCAATCCGACCGTCCACATCTCCATTGTCGGCTAGCAGCGTCACCACACCGTCGGTTTGGTGGGTAACGGCAAGTGTCACTTTCCCCCGGCCGCTAACCGTGAGTTTCTTCACGGACTCCGCCTCAATGTCCGTAACCGTTATTGTCCCCGTTCGTTCGCCAATTTTCGCGAGAGGAGCATAGGTCACGGTAATTTCGCACTCACCATTAGCTGGAACTGCTGGGCACCCGCCAGCGTTCACTGAGAATTCCTCATTCTCACTTTCGATATCCCATGCCACTGTCACGCTTCTTCCACTATCGTTTCTCAGCTTGACGATTCTTTCGTCGGACGTTGCTCCCAAAAAGGTAGAGTCGATACTCGCGTCAGTTTCGAACTTCAGATGATCCGCTTGCGACTCGTCAACATTGGTGGATGCCGAGCCACAACCACATAAAATCGCTAATACCAATAGTTCGTTTCGCACCACTTTATTATATACGACTAAGCGTAAAATTTGGCGACTTTTGAATCGGTTCATGCGGTTGTTTAGTATTTAGCGGCAAACCCAATGGAAAGCTCCTGAAAACTACGGACCCAAAAAGTCGCAACGTTTGACAAAACTTGAATTATTCACTGCATGCTAGTCCTTGGCAAAACGACACCGTGCCTTGCCTACCACTGTTTAAAGTAATGTCGCACTGTTCGTCATCGACGCAGCCTGAAAAACCAAACCAGTTTTCAAACATGTATCCCGGTGCAGCGACAGCATTCATGGTGACATTAGTTCCAGGACGATACAGTCCGCACAGGTTGTTGTTGCCCGTGGGAGTACATGCGCCGCTGCTGGACGGCGAGAGAAAGACGTCACCATGCAATGGATCTTCGAGGATTTGAACAGAGAGTCGCAAGTAAGGCTCGTAAGCGCTGGCAACGGTCTTATTGCCGTCCATGGTTAGCGTGCACTCCAAATCGGTGCCAGAACAGTCGTTGGTCCATGCGGAGAAGTAGTTCACCGAACCATCAAAGGCTTTTAACGTCACAACTCTGTCGCTAGCTTCTTCTAGTTCGACCTCGCATTGTTCGTTGCTTCCTCCGCAATTAATTCGACGATCCACGGCGCCTGCCGAAGTAAGCAAATTGACTCTACCATCAAGCGATTTATTCACCGTCAACAAAACCTTGCCTTTAAACGACACAAGCAACTCCTTAATTGACTCAGCGCTGACATCGGTGACGGTGACTGTCGCGGACCTCTCTCCAATTTCGCCCACCGGTGCGAAAGTCACACTGACTTCGCATACTCCATTCGCCGCAAGCATCGGACATGAACTGGCGTCTACGGAAAACTCATCATTTTCACTTTCAATCTGCCAACTCGTAGAAATGGTTCTTGAGCTAGTATTTTTCAACCTGATCTTTTGGGGCGCAGAAACCTCTCCCAAAAAAGTGGTGGGTTGTAGGAAGTCCGTCTCGAATTCCAAGTGCTCTGCCTGCGACTCATCCACATCCGTAGATGCAGAGCCACACCCAGCAAGCAGCAATGTCAAAAAAAGCGATTTTCGCATTCGTTCATTGTATACGAGTTCCCCGGCAGAATGAACGATATTAGAAGTTTTCATGCGGTAGGTCACGTAATCATGCTACCAACGGTAGTTATGCCTCAGTGGATCGTCACACCAAAGAGTCAGGAAAAGAACGTTGGGAAGTTTGTTGCAATTAATGCGGATGTTTCCTGGAACCAAGTGAAGCGTTGGATCGCCGCGGGAAAAGTATTTATCGACGGTACCGTCTGCCAGAACCCAGGTTTGGCGCTAAAGGTTGGTAGTGAGATAGAGGTAAAGCTTCATGCGCCAAGCGGACGCGACACCGGACGGGTTCTCAAAATCGCTTACGAAGATGCTCATCTAGTGGTCATCGACAAACCAGTTGGGATCTCCACAGTGCCCTACGCGCAAGAAAAAGACACCGCGATGGATGCCCTGCGGAACACGTGGAAAAAGAATGGCGAGAACTGGAGGCAACCGATTTTTGTAGTGCATCGTATCGACAAACCTACGTCAGGCCTTGTCATGTTCGCCAAAACAAAAAAGGCAGAGTTAGGCCTGGCAACTCAACTCAGGGAGCACAGCATGTCCCGTCATTATGTGTGCGTCGCACATGGGGGCGTTACCGAGCAGAAAGTCGAAACTTGGATTATGCGAGATCGCGGAGACGGACTTCGCGGGGCCTCCCTTAAAGGACATCGCGGAGGAAAGCTGGCGGTCAGCAACATTTCAGTAGTGAAAAGAAAAAAGTCCTGTTCCCGATGTCACGTTACGCTGGAAACGGGACGAACGCACCAAATAAGGATTCATCTCTCGGAACTCGGCCATCCGTTGGTTGGCGATAAGGTCTACAATCGTGATTTTTGGAGAAAACAAAAGCCTTTGCTTACAAGTTCCAGGTTGTTACTTCATGCCGCTTCTTTGGGGTTTGAGCATCCCGTCAGCAAAAAGCAGATCCTGCTGGATTTACCACCTCCGCAAGAGTTTGAAACGATATGGAAGGGACTCCCCTGACGAACGTTTATCTTAGCCAATAAAATCAGCATGTTACGCAGGAGCCTGTGACAGAGTTACAACATTCATTACTGACTCACGAAAATCAATCCGTGCTAGTGTCTCGTAATGACAAGCGATGCAGCAAAAGCCGAGAAAATATCTTTCGGCCGCGATGACGGTTTCCACAGCGCGTTAAAAAAGCGCGTCAACGAGTATTTCAAAACCACTGGCATCTCGAAAAATGCCAATTGGAAGATGAAGTTGAAGACCGTGATTCTTCTTAGCTGGTTTGCGGCATCGTATGCGTTTCTAATGTTTGGGGCGTCGACCTGGTGGATGGTTCTTGCCGGAGCCTTTTCAATGGTATTCGTTTATGCCGGGATTGGTTTTTCGATTCAGCACGACGCGAACCACGGAGCTTACTCGAAAAGCAAGAAAGTTAACCGTCTGCTCGGGTGGACTTTGGATTGCCTTGGAATTGGTTCCTATATTTGGCGCGTAAAGCACAACATCGCGCACCACACCTATACCAACATTGTCGGCGCGGATGACGATATTGACAGTGCTCCGTTTGCAAGATTATCACCCGCACAGCCAAGAAAATCTTACTACCGTGCCCAACACGGCTATATGTGGTTCCTGTATGGGTTTCTTTCCTATCAGATGATTCTCAACGATCTCATCAACGTAAAAAACAAGAGGGTCTCCCGCACATACACCACTTTTGCTCGGCCACGAGGATGGGATCTGTTCGGTTTCATTCTCGGTAAATTAATCTTTGCTACTTGGGCGATTGCTTTGCCCTTATATTTTCATCCTCCTTTGATGGTGCTTGCGGTCGCAGCACCAATACTTTGGGGCGTTGGCGTAATGCTTGCGGTGGTGTTCCAGCTTGCCCACTGCGTGGAGGAAGCTTACTTTGCTCCGGATGCACCTCCCGCAGAACTTAAACTCAAAGGTTGGGCGCAGCATCAGGTAGAAACAACTGTCGACTTCGCGCCCAAGAATAAACTAATTTCTTGGTACGTCGGTGGCCTAAACTTTCAAATTGAACATCATCTCTTTCCTAAGATTTGCCACGTCCACTATCCAGCTATCGCAAAAATTGTAGAAGACACCAGCGCTGAGTTTGGAGTTTCGTATTACTCGCACCCAACGTTCTTTGGAGCATTGGCCAGCCATTACAGATGGTTAAAGATGTTAGGACGCTCGCCTGCAAGTGGCGGCCGCCCCATTTTCGTGCAAGAAGAAAACGCGAACGCGGCGTAGTCCTTACTTACTTTTTGCGGTTAATGGCGGAAACCTTTTCTCCGGTGAGAACTCGAGCAAGACGTTCAGCATGCGCGCTATCGACGCCTAGTTTTGCCATAATACCGTTAGCAAAAAGAGTCGCTAGTCCTATGATCATCACTCTGCCGGACAGCTGCTCCATCAGCGGGTCCTTTGGGGAAAGAATACCACCGCTTCGAACTTTGCTGGAAACTTCTCTCCAAAACTGGTCGTCCTCACCTCCGCCATCGAGACGCAAATATCGAGGGTCCATTGAAATCATAAACAACTCAGGATGCCGTGCTGCCCAACGAGTGTAAATGATACCACTCAATCTAAATGCTTCAGCGGGTGACTCCGCGGATGCGGTACCATCTGCAATCTCGGACAATACTAATTTTTGAATGTATTCAACGAGTGCGCAAAGAAGCGCGTCTTTATCCTTAAAATGTTTGTACGGCGCACCAGAGCTCACCCCTACTCTTCTCGCTGCCTCTGCCATGTTGACGCCGTTACCGCCGCGCTCTTCAATCATCTCGATTGTCGCATCCAGCAAAGCGCGACGAAGATCCCCGTGATGATAAGAAGTCGCCATGGAGCCACTTTTTAGGCTTTTGGCAGTATCGTCAAGTCAGCTTGACAGAAAAGTAAGAAGGACTTACATTGAAGTAAGTCCTTCTTACTTTCGGAGAAAAGCAAAACTATGGCACCAACCACCTCAACCATTTCACCACTTCTTTCCAATGTAAGACGTACCCATGATTTTGAACCACTGACGGTAGAAGGAACAATCCCTGCCTCACTGCGGGGAACCTTCTACAAAACTGGCCCTGGGGTCTTCGAAAGATTTGGGCAAAGAGTAAATCACTCCTTCGAAGCCGATGGACTAATGTCCGCCGTTCGATTTACAGATATTGGAGCATTCGGTGCCGTCAAAATTGTAGAAAGCGCAGGTTATCGAGAAGAAGAGAAAGCGGGAAAGTTTCTTTACAACTCCAATGCCAGCTGGCTTTCAAGAATGCGAGCGGCCAAAAATGGAATTGCTAAAACGACTGGCAATACCAGCATGTTTACGTACAACGACAAATTATTCGCGCTCATGGAAGCGGGACGGTTGCAGGAAATAGACCCAGAAACCTTAGAAACCTTAGAGGCTTCGGATCTAGGCGTTGTAAAAAGCGGATTTTCGGCTCATCCCCACCGCGTCTCAGCTCTCAATACAACATTCAACTTTGGAGTTCGTTACGGAAAAGATATGCTGCTGGACCTTTATGCCCTACCAGATACCGGCGTAGCAAAGCAAATAGGATGCTTAAAGGCTCCTTGGCGAGGAATGGTTCACGATTTTATGGCCACAGAAAAACATCTGATTTTCTTACTCGGCCCAGCTGAGCTGGTCTTGTGGCGCGCGCTATTGGGGCTTACAGATCTGGGTAAACTATTTCGGTGGAAACCTGAACTTGGCGCGCAACTTTGGGTGGTGCCTCTTAGCGAGCCTTCGAAGCCACAGGTGTTTGGCTTGGATGCAATCTGGGCCTGGCACTTCGCCGGAGCATGGGACACCGAAGATGGTGTCATTGTGGACGTTGCCGCCTACCCCAACTTTGATTCCATTAGCGCGATAGCAATGGAACAAGACTTAGTGGATTTGCCCGCGCTCACCCGGTTTCAAACAAAGAATCAGTCCATCTCAAAAACCACTATCCATGACACTCCCATGGATTTTCCAACCCGTCATCCAATCACTGATGGAAGACGTTATCGTCATCTCTACGGAGCCACCACGGACGGTTTGATGCACTTAGATTTAAAGACTGAAACCGAACAGCGATGGAAGTCCCCTGGAGGCCTGGAGGGCAGCGAACCTTTAGTAGTAGCCAGAAGCGAAGCGGAAGATGATGCGCATATTCTAGCGCTCATTTATGACGACAGCCGGTCTCAATCAGGAGTATCCATTTTCGACGCGAGTCATCTAGCTGATGGTCCTGTAGCCACGGTCTGGTTCGGCCAGCCAATTCCCACAACGTTCCATGGAACGTTTAAAACCATGGCTTAGTCTTCTTGCTCCACAGTCACCGCACCAAGGCGAGGGGAACCATTCACTATGTCTATCGTGATACTTTTTTCGCCAATTTTTCCGTCGCAGTCGGTATCGAACTTTGCCACAGCCTTTGCTTTGGTATCACTGACTTTTACAAACTCGTAGTGTCCCAAAAATGGTTTGGCAATTAAAAATCTCAGATCTGCAAAAGCATCCCAATTCAGGGTCCCAGGCTTTTTATCGCATGTGACTTCAGAAGGAGTCAGAGGAACACTATTAGGAAGTGACTTTGGCAGTATTCCCATTCCACTGTGGTCCACCCGGTCTTCGTTATAGTAAATCGTCGCCCCATCGGCCATGGCCTTAAGTTGCAAATCAAACTCAAGACTTTGAGTCGCTTTCTCATACCGCGCAATCTTTTCAACGGCCGACGAACCAACACTTTTGGTGTTCGCATTTTTGTCGGCGCTCTTGCCGCAAGAAGCAAACAGGACGCAAGATACGAGTAGGGTCTTGAAACGCACGGCTCGCTTTTAACAGAGAGAATTGCGTAGACAAACATTTGAAAGCCAATGTTGTGCTAAAAAGAGACATGGAGTCTCCCTTTCCAGATGCTCTGGCAGATCTCAAAAGACTCATCGCACGGCATGGGTTTAAGCAATTCGTCAACAGCCCACTGGTGATTCCTCACGCGCACTTCTTTCCTGAAGGTTGGCGAGCCAACGCCACAAGCGTTGCCATCGTGTTTCGACGACTTCTTGGATTGGCCCAAGTCAAGAATCCCAAAGTGCGCATCGAGGATTATGCGGGAAGCAAGTCAGGTACTCGATTGAGTAGCCCACAAATCGAGTTTTCTGAGCTCGCAGACGATGGTGAGTTTTGGTTCGATTTGTACTTCGCAGGAGCGGCGGCGGAAGCGTTGGGAGTGGTAAGTCATGAAGTTGGTCTTGCGATGCTTCACTTTTGGCAAAAGGGAGAAAAAGGCTACAGAGAAAGTACGGTAGAAGAACCCCCGACCAGGAGACTCGGCTCTATTGCCTCTGTCTATTTAGGGTTGGGTATTCCCGCAACGGCGGCAGCTCATCAGATTAAGCACGACGGCAAAGTAGAAGGTGGGTACAACTTCTCGGTAGAATGGTCCGTCGCAACAGCTGGCGGTTTAGACGTCGGACAAATGGAATACCTACTTGCACTTCAATTGGTCGTCAGAAACCGCAAGCAAGAACTCAAAAACGCTTTGGCTCACCTACCGGCCAACCAAGAGGCTTCGGTACAAAAGTGGGTCAAACAGCTGACGCCAATGCGCGCAGAACTAGTGCAACTCCTAGGCCTACCTGACGACTCAACATGGGGAGACGGTAGCTACGCCATTCCGAGAGCAGCGCCAGGCCGGCATGCCATCGCAGAACATTATCAAGCAATACAAGCCGCCGGAAATCATGGTCGGGAGATTAGCAGACTCGAAACACGCAAAACAGCAGAACTAGGGGTCGCCGGTATTTTAGTGGGCGCAATTGTGGGAGCGTCTATCTTTCCATTCGGAGCATTTGTCGGACTTGCCTTGGGACTTGCGCTAGGGCGAAGCATGGTCAAGTACCGCTGCATAGGTTCCGGTTGCAGCTCGCCACTGTCAAGTGACGATACCGAATGCGGTAATTGCGGGGGAAAGATAACCAACACCATTACCAGCGTCCACGACCGTCTTGCGTTGATGGAAGACTCCGAAGATGAGAACGATCCGACTTTGTCGTCGTAACCTACCGCTTTTGTTAAACTTGCTGTTTGTGCGGGAAAGCAGATGATCAGAGCCTTATGCTACCGATAGGCATGCAAGTGCAGTCTATCCAGCGCGATCGAAAAGAACGTCCATTTTCCCCCCTAGGTAAAGCGCGCCCGGGAGAGTTCGAGAACCTGTTCATCGGCATTGCTGGCATGATTGGGGCGGGCAAATCGACACTGGCCCGAGCTCTCGGTGAACACTTGTCCATCGATTCATACTACGAGCCGGTACAAGACAACGTCTACCTCGCTGACTTTTACAAAGACATGGCAAGTTATTCCTTTTCGATGCAGGTGTACTTGCTCAACCGTCGATTTCAACAGCACCAAGAAATTATTTGGCGCGGGAGGTCTGCGGTTCAAGACAGAACGATCTACGAAGATTCTATTTTCGCAAAAATGCTTTCCAAAGCAGGATTGATGGATCCACGCGACTACGAAACGTACGTGCAACTTTTCAAAAACATGAGCAACTTCATGTGCAAGCCAAGTGTCATTGTTTACCTGGACGTGTCCCCTGAGTCTAGCAAAGAGAGAATTGACATGAGAAGTCGCGGAGTGGAAAGCTCCATCTCGTTGGACTACCTAAAAGAGCTCCATGATGGCTACGAAGAATTCATCGAAGGCATCTCCAGAATGATCCCAGTAATTCGTGTCGACTACGAAGAATTCGCTACCGCCGAAGAAATGGCCAATGTGATTTCCAGGGAATACCTTAATCATAGCTTCTTGCGTGAAGCGACGCGATTTGACCCTACCAGGTGATTTCAGCTACTTAGCCTGCCAAATGTACGAAAGTTCACCACATCTCCAATAGTTGTGGTACCTAGCAGCCATGTCTGACGATGGCTCAATTCAACGATTGCCTGTCCCTTTAGCGAGGGCAATGGCGAAAAAGGGCTACGAAAGTCTCACTGAGATTCAAAAAGCTGTTTTGAATCAAGATCTTGAAGGAAGAGACTTGCGACTGTCGTCTCAGACCGGTTCGGGAAAGACCGTTGCCCTTGGCATCCTTGCGGCAGCTCATCTTGAAAACCAACCGGAAGGAAAAGGCAGTCCGCAAGTTTTGGTGGTGGCCCCCACCAGAGAGCTCGCGTCGCAAATTGCCGCAGAGTTATCGTGGTTTTTAGCGGAGTTGAACGCCAGAACCTTGGTCGTTACTGGAGGAACCAACGTCGGGCTTGATTTAGACAGGTTGCGCAAACCGCTTAGCGTACTGGTGGGAACGCCTGGACGACTTTGCGACCACATTAAGCGCAAGTCCGTGAAGCTTGGCAATACTACCGCTGTCATTTTAGACGAAGCCGATGAGATGCTCGACATGGGATTTCGTGATGAGCTAGAGGCTATTTTATCTGCAGTACCTGAGACCAGGCAAACTCACTTAGTTTCTGCGACGCTCCCACGAGAAGTAATTCGTCTCGCCGACCGCTATCAAAACAATGCCGTGAGTGTGGAGGGTACCCCACTCGGTGATGCCAACGAAAACATTGACCACAAGCACATGCTCGTTTACCAACGAGAGAAGAAAGATGCTCTGTGTAACGTGCTTCTTTTCGAACCCGAACAAAAGACATTGGTATTCACGCGCACTCGGCTCGCCACGGTGGAAGTAGCGCAATATCTGACTTCCAATGGCTTTCCAGCAGCCCCGATTAACGGAGACATGAGCCAAAAAGAACGCACTGCTACACTGAAAGCATTTCGCAGTAACGCGGTTAACGTTCTAATCGGTACTGATGTTGCAGCTCGAGGGCTGGATGTTAAAGGAATCACACGCGTGGTCCACTTTGACCTGCCTGACAACAAGGAAACCTTTACCCACCGAAGTGGACGTACGGGTCGCGCTGGGGAAACCGGCGTAAGCATCTCTTTCGTTGACCCACGTGACAGCAACAAACACACCATGCTTTGCAAGCGTACCAAAATCGACAGTGAACCAGCGGTGGTTCCAAGCGCCAAGAAAATTCGCAAGTCAAATACCAAGCGGTTCATCGCAGAGCTTACCACTTCATCAATTCCCAAAGAGAAGTCCATCGACATTGCCGAATCTCTTTTATCGGATCACGACCCGGTACTGCTAGTAGCCAAACTATTAGAGAAGTCCTCTATGACTGGAAAATGCACTCCCAAAGAGATTTCAGTTCCGACGATGAGAAGCAAAAGAGGGAAGAATGGCAAAGAGACCGGCCGAAAGAAAGACCGGCAAAAGTTCGATGCTAATTACAGAAGGTTTCACGTCACTTGGGGTTCGAAACAAGGTGCGACTTCAAGCCGAGTGCTGGCAACCATGTGCCGACGAGGCAACATTAAGAGTAAGGAAATCGGCCGTATTGAGCTCAAAGAATTCAGCTGTATCGTAGACGTTAGTGAAACGGCGGCGTCTGAATTTTTAAAGAATGCAAAGGTGCCTGATGCCAAAGCCCCCGAAGTAAAGGTCCGGGAGTGGACGGCTAAGTCTGGAGGCCGAGGCAATGCCGGTGGTCGTAGCAACAATGGCGGACGAAACTTCAGCGGCAAGAAAAAGTCAAAATTCAATAAGAAACGGCGCGCCGGATAACAACAATACGCAGGAATAACACTGATGGATGAGCTCGAACGAGAGAGTGCGATAGAGACAGTTGCAAAAGCTTATGCCGAAGACAAACTTTCCCTCAAACAGTACGAAAGTAAGGTCACGGCTCTCCATCTTGCAAATTCCAGTCAAGAAGTTCAAGCATTGGTCGCGGAATTCCAAAGCACCGCGATAGTCTCAGTGGCTCCGGCGAAGTCAAACTACGTCACCGTCTTTAGTAAACTAGAGCAACGTGGAAAGCTGTCCATTCCTGAGCGATTTAAGAATTTCACCATATTCGGAAATACTACGCTCGACTTGCGAGAAACTGAAATTCCATCCAATGTCACGCTAACGGCCAGAATTATTTTTGGGAAAACCCATATCATAGCAGCTCCAGACACCTCACTTACGTGGACCGGAAGCAGCGTAGTGGGAACTATCCAGCAATCGAAAACTCAAAATCACGTATTAGCTAAAAATATTGAAATCACGGGCTTGGTGATGTTTGGAAAATTAGTTCTTGAGAATCGTCACAAGGGTGATTCTAAATTCCAGAAAGCACTCCGTGCCGCAAAAAAATGGCTTAACTAGCTACCAGGGAAGTGGTTCACCGTTGACGTGAAAAAAGCTGCCGGATTGTGCCAACGTCAAGTTGTCCATTAGTTTGATTATACCTTCCGCCGACTCTTCGACCGACAAATGCCCAGTGCCACCTGTCATCTCAGTTCTGACCCAGCCTGGGTGAATCAAACGAATCGCTACCTCTGGTAATTCAATAGACAATGACTTTCCTGCCATATTTAGTGCCGCTTTTGACATGCGATATCCGTAGCTACCTCCAGAGGAGTTATCCGCAACCGAGCCCATACGACTGGTAAGCAAACCAACCTTAACGTCTTTGGTTAACGACGACTTTACCGCCTGTACCACCCTTAGCGGCCCCAATGCGTTGGTTTCAAACTGCTGCCTTATGGACTCCTCTGAGAAGTCATGCAAGCCATCGCGCTTTAGCACTCCGGCTACTACCAAGAGCCAGTCAAAGTCCTTCACCTTTTTCAAACCGGAAAGCGAAGACAAATCTGTTACATCGATTCCTTCAAGAACTTCACAGCCAAGGCTTTCGACCTCAGAATTACTGTTCCGACAAGTAGCAACGACCGAGTCTCCACGAGCAAGAAGCTGTTTGGCAGTTTCCAATCCAATGCCTCGGCTACTCCCAACTATTAGTACTTTGTTTGCCATGCCTCACTGTAACCTCAAAATTCAAGTGAGCTAGTGGCAGATTGTCAATGAATTATTCAAGGCTCACCAGCCTTATCCCACTGCAAGAAATATTTCGAGGATTTGAAAAAATATCACTACCACAAACGCTCATGAACATCACTCACGGGCATTTCGTAACTTGACTGACGAGCGAACAATTGAGAGGGTCCGGCCTTGTCTGAGTCAAAGTTTAGCGGTCAGTTTGATGGTTCCGAATTAACGGTCTTGTACCACCATGTCAACAAACCCGAGTGGGGAGTAGGCGTGGCGTTAAAGGAGGAAGAAGGTAAAGTTTCCATTCAATTTGAAGATGGAAAAGTTAGAGCCTTCCCCGAAGCCTATTACCACTTCATAGAAAATTCTCCGAAGCCATCCGATCAAGCTCAAGTGTTAATCGCTGAACTGATAGCAATGTCTCCCATCGGACAAGCTGCATCTGGCAAAAAGAAAGCTCGCAAGCCTGTCACGCCAGCTGTAGTGTTTGAAGAGCAGGTTACCCATTTTCTTGAACTGTTCCCTGGTGGATTTGAGAGCGACGCCTACAAAGAAGCCCATAGAAAGCGAAGCTCGGGCGCACAAACCAAGAAACACCGAGATCGTATTGTAGACAAAACCATCAAGTGGCTCGGTCCCGACGCTTGGGACAAAAGCGCAGATGAACTATTCAAGTACGCAGTAAAAATAGCGAACTACTCCGACATGATTCCTTCTAAGGAACGAAAAGCTTTTGAAGCCATCGAAGCGGTTCATCACGAACCGGTTATGGCAGCTTTGCAAAACCTACTACACGGAGAGCATGCCGTTGAGTACAGACTGGATGCGTTTTTTCTTACACTCCGGCGTGCGATTGGTGAGCAACCCTCCTGGATTATGGGAACCTACTTCCTAGGAATTTTCCACAACAACCAATTCCCATTGGTAAAGCGAGATATTTACCGCAAACAAGCGGCGGCCATCGCTCCCAATGTTGACGTTCCGAAGAAGCCAAGCGGAGCGGCATACAGGAGAATCATTGATATGATGTCAGTGCTTCGAGACTCTCTATCCAAACGGGATGGGTTGACTCCCGCAGACTTGTTGGACGTACACAACTTTGTGTCTCTGACACTCAAGCCCAAGGGACGCAAAGCGATTCTCGATAAGCGGGCTGCCGCTGCTGCCGCGGAGTCGACAACTACAACGTCAGCATAGCCCACGTTCTTTGAGCGCCTCAATGAGAAGAGGCTTTGCGCCACCTTGGATGATTCTTCCGTGCGCCATGATGAGATTGTCAAAATCTAAGTCAAGAATAGCCGCTAACGATGTTCTTGTGGCGTTCTTATCTTTGCTCATCTTGGCAAAAAATTTGCTAACCGCAAATCGCCTAAAAGTTCCAAACATTCTGAACACCAAATTATACCCAATGCCCTTGCCGTCGGTGTGATGAAAGCAAAGATCTTGAACAATCAACGTTTTTGACTCGACATGGAAAAATACGGTTTCGTTAATTTTTGGCTGACCATCAATCTGAAACGCCGGAAGCTCTTCGTGATACGGCCATTCGTCAGTAGGCAAAAGTTTATCAATTTTGGTTCCCTTAAGCTTTTTCTCCACCCCCAAAACACCCCATAACGTGGCGGTAGGATACTGGGTCTTGGCTCCCGCGATGCCAAGGTTGTGAAAAATGTTGGGAGCAACAATATCGGTTACCGGTCCAAGGGCAGCTAGTTCCTTTTCCAGCGACTGAAGAGATTGAGAAGGAGATATCATTACAACTGCAGCTTCGAGCTTTACTACCACCGTACGTGCTGGCAGCTTCAATAGTGGCATCTTTACGGAATAGTCGAAGCAATAGATATTTCTCATGAAACGACCATACAAAGTAAACGGTACACTCCTCAAACTAAACCGCTAATAATTTAACTCACTGGCTTTCTTCTAATAAAATGCTTCGATGGGTCATAATCATCCAAACCCGTTTCTCTCTAGAGATCCTGAAAAGCATGGAGCGCCACCTGGAACCTTGACCCCTGGCGGTCATGAGAAAACCTCGGCCAGCTTGACGCGATACTCTCAAGCTCGTCATGAGTCTGACGAGTTAACATTGATTTCTGGGTTTAGCGAAGACTGGTCTGCTGATGACGTTCACTGGGTTAAGGTACGTGGACTCGAATCAACCGAGGCCATACGCATTTTGGGCGAAGAGCTTAAGCTGCCTTCATTAGCTCTGGAAGATGCTATATCGCCACATCAATTACCCAAGTTCGAGTCTTATCAGAATTGCTACTTTATCGTTCTCAGAGTTCCTGTCATGAGACATGATGAATTGGTTCTAGATCAGGTCTCGATATTTTTGGGAGACAACTTTGTTGTTACCGTACAAGGTTTTGGAGACGACTGTCTCTCTGTTCTTGATAAACGACTTAGAGAATCTCGTGGCAATATCCGCGAAAGGAAAGCTGACTTTCTAGCGTACTCGGTTATGGACTGCGCGGTGGACCAATACTTCCCAATACTGGAAAGGTTTGACAGCACTTTGGAAAACCTAGAAGTAGCGGTAACCGCCTCTTCTACCAAAGATATTTTGCAAGACTTGCATACAATGCGGAGAGACCTACTCCTCATTCGCAAGTCAGCCATACCAACGACCACGGCAATAAACGAACTTAGCGATCTTTGCACTGATGCCATATCTGAAGGGACCAGGCACTACATGAGAGACTGCCATGATCATTTGGTGCGCGTCAGCAATATCGTGGACTCTCACAAAGAATGGGTTAACAGTTTGATGGAACTCTACATTTCATTTCAAGGTCACAGAATGAACGAGATAATGAAAGTTCTAACTCTCGTCTCGACCATTTTTATTCCTCTTGGTTTTATCGTGAGCGTCTATGGAATGAAGTTTTATCAACCTGAAACACAATTTAGGTATGCCTATCCTATAGTGATGGGCGCAATGGCTGCGATTGCAGGTGGCCTACTCTACTACTTTTGGAAACGCGGATGGTTCGGTCATCGAAAACTACGCTAAAAATATCCAGGCGGCTACCGCTAATCCAACATTGACAACCACTAGCAGCCAAAACCATGCAGGAGACTGAGTAAGTATCTTCTGTTCGATGTGTTCGTCTACTTTTCCTCTGACGTTTTGCTGCAGAGCGCCAAGGTCCCCGGTAACTGCGCCAAGTGTGTCTTGCACTTCCGCGATGATTCCCAGAATCGGGACCTTTGACAAAAGCGAACCGAGTAAATTCTGCATCATCCCTGGCATTTCTCCGCCAACTTCCGCTGCGTATTTGTGAGCATCCTCTAACCTACCTTTATTCTTAAGTAGAGCAGTTTGGGTTGATGCGGTGCGTTCGACCACAAGATCTACTGCTTTGTGAACCATAGGTTTTCCACTTGAGTACAACAGAGAAACACCTTTTCTAAGCAAGGAAACTTTGGCAAGCCACACATATAGAAACGGGAAAATGGCGAGGAATGCAATTCCAGCTCCAACGGCAAGCGGGGCTTGTGTCAAAGAAGCCCCCTTGATCCACGCAATAACAAAAACGAAACCAAAGATAACGTTAGCTAGTACCCCCAAGACTGTTGTTGCAGCTGAACTCTTAAGGGTACTTAGTGATTCCTGTAGGTTTTTATCCAATGCCGAGTCTTGCACCCCAAAACCATAGCGATGTTTGTGCCAAAAGTCTCTAGTGAAGGTAAACTCTTGTAGGTCCTTCCAAAGGAGTTTCTCCCAAAACTTGATAGTCCAGTAACTGATCGTTTAGCTCCAACGCTGGCATAGTGTAACTTGTTCCCAGCGTCGGGGTGTGACCGTTCAACCTCCGTGGCCAAGTCATAGGTTGACGCCTGACATCAGCATGGGATGGTAAGGTGCCTTGATGTAACGCTTCGGGACGTAAGCCGTGCACGGGATTATTGGCATTTTGGTGACAAGACTGACAGAACGGCAAATCTGAGAAGTCAGGACGTGGGCTTCCTGCAACGAGATTCCTGTCCGACAGCCCTAGCAAATCACCTCTATCGCAGTTGCTATCGTAGTTGCGATGCACGGAGTTGCCACAAGTCGATTCTTGGTAGGCAGCAAGGGGAAAGTCCAACCCACTGTCGAGTAAGTCATCTCCGTGCGGGCGCGGGGCCCAAACGTCAATCTGATCGCATTCTCCAGCTTTCATACTTCCGAGTGCCAGATTGCAAAAATATTCTATCTCATGGTCGTCTTGTCTGGCTGAAACGTTAAGCCTGTAAATCTTTAGTTCGTCTATCCAACCACGAAGTGGTTTGTGTTGTTTGTCTCCAGCGTCGGAATTAACACCTACGTACGCCTTGTATGTCGCATTCGGCACGTCAATGGCTTCGTCTATTGTTCCTACAAGGGTTCCATTGATATAGATGTCACTAACACCTGACGTACCATAGTTAGCTACACCAAGATGAAAGTACCGATCTCGTGAAATTCCTGCTGAGCCTATGGAGACCGACTTTGACGTACAGCTCGAAGACGTCTCACAATTTTCGATGATGACGGAGTTCAGATCTGTCGCAATATATTTTCTATTTCCAATTGAGTAGACGGTTCTCTCTTCGCCAGGCGCCGACCTAGAATCAATCCAAAGTCCCACGTAAAAGTTTTTGTCCTGTCCGTTTAGACCATCAATGGCAATATGGTCGTTCTTACCATCTAAGAAGACACCTTTTCCTATAACGCCACCCTCAGCAACAGGTTGAACCCAACTCCCCCCTCGCAAAGACAAACTAGGAGCATTTTGGACCGTTGAAGTGTTTTGAAGCTTTGGCGTCCTTTCGAACCGAAAGTCCTGCTTGATTCCATGAGGAATAAATCCGTTGTCATCGAACATGGCGCTTTCTGTTCCAGATCCGTGCCGAACTAATGGGGCGTTCATGGGAGCGACTACGAGAGCGTCGGGATGCAAAAATTCATCAAATGCTACTTCCGCATTGTGACCTCCTTTAGAAGTTACGTACCAAACTACGTCCATCGGAGAAATAGGCGTCATTGCATCGAGGTAGTTAAATTGATTCTCAAGCGAAGATATTCGTGATGCGCCAGTGTTTCTAAATCGAGAGTTGTATCCTTGATACAGAGATAAATCCCAGCTGTATTTCTGCGCATGGTAAGCAGGCGATTTAAAGTCGGTAAGGTTTAATCCGTTATCCAGCAAGACAATTTTTCCTTGAGTCCAAGAACCAACGACAACGATACCTCGCGCGTTTGCGGAGTTTGTATGTTCATAATCTGCGGCGTCACCTTTGACGACACTTATGTGCTGCCCATCATGTTCAAACGCAGCGTCTTCCCCCCAACGCACTTTGTAACCATCTTGATTTTCCGCTAAGGGAAAGAATAAGTTATCGCCTTTTCGGTCGATCCAAGGATAACCACCATGAATTTCCTGTGTCGGTGGGATAACGTTGCCTTGTGTATCGCGGATAGGATATTTGGCAAATCCATACTTTTGGTTCACGTTTGGATCGAGATGTGCGGCACTTAGCCGCTTAAATACCCTCCAACCCGAAGCGTCGCACGGCCCCACGGTGTTGTAGGAATACAAAATGTCCGACGGCGAAGCACCGTGGATCACCATTACCATACCGTCAGATGTTGTCGCTGGTTCGAGCAAGGCATCGTCAAAAGAAGTACCATCCCAACTCGGTATTTTTGGCATAGAATAGTTAGCATTGGGCGCGATGCTCTTTTGATCACTCAAGAAGGCACACCAAGGTTCTGGATTACTTCCTAGGCAGTCTTCATCGGCCGCCATCTTCAAGCGATCGACTTTCGCCCAGTCACAGTCTGGCTGCCCATCACCTGTAAAGTCATATCGGCAAGCGACTTTGTCATTGTAGCTGTAGTCGTCTTTATCTGGAAGAGACATAAAATTCGTCACCGCACTGCGTGGGTAAACCCAGATGGAATCGTTGTCGGTTTGAGACGTAGCTATTTCTTTGCCATCAGGTACAAAGAGAACCAAATCGATGGATCTCAGCTCCCAACGCAAAACGGAACTACTTTCGGAAACCTTATCGGTGGATCGGTTGGAGTAAATTGCTGTTTGTTCGTAACAATCACCATCTCTTAGCGGTTCTCCTGGATTCTTTCGCGCTTTGCAACGTCTTGGACTGTTGTTTGAGTTAGGACCAGACTTACTGCATAAATCCATGTTGAACGGATCTGTTGCCGTATTCGAAGTGAACATTCGAGCTGGATACCGGCTTTGTCCAGGAAGTGGACTGACTCTGGTCCAGGGCAGCATTCTAGAATGGCGACGCATCACTGCTTTACCGCTATCAGAAGTAGTCTGCAGTCCGTGGTCCAAGTTTTCAGGAACGAATTGAGCAATACCATCACTGCTATAGGTAACAATTCGGCCGTCCACGGAAGATCTGTGATCAGGTAGGGAATAGGATTGCTGCGGTGACTGCTTTGGTGCCCCGTAAGACTTTAACGTGCTGTCATCAGTTTCCTGAGGAGACCAATGCGGATGACTCGTAGCCATTAGCGACCTCCGCAGGCTCGGTTTGGGAGGCAGAGACGTATTGTAGCAATTAGTGACCACATCGAACCCCTCGTCCGAACACGCCACAGTGTCAACTACCGCAAGTTCTCCAAATCCTTCAGTTAAATCGACAGGATCATCACTCCCCTTGGGCTTACAACTGACGAGAAGGAACGTGGCACATAGAAGATGAACATTATTCACATTGTAATATTAGCACCTCCTTACCCGTACATGCGAGGGTAAAATTGGTCTAACCAAAAGATGGCGTCGTTACATCATGCAAAACGAAAACGCTTATATTCCACTGTCTACCATGGCTTCAATGAACTCTTCGTCGTTCTTTCTATCCCATTCCATGAGTAGCTCGCCAAACCCCCTCGCATGGTTTCGGTTCTGCAGTATCGCAAAAAGAAACGATGCGTTGGGGACCAATGACCTCGATTTTTCGTGACTTATTACAATGCCATAATAGGGTTTTTCTTCTCCTTCGCATTCAAGCCACGTCTCAACTAGTTCCCACGACATAATCCGAGCCACTTTTGTTTTGTCGGAATCAATGCAGAGATACGCATCGTCGACGAGTCCTGCCAGCACGGCCCAGTGCTCCCACTTATCTACGCAAACAATCACCGGGTTGCCAAGTCCTAAGGCCGAATCGATCTGCTCTTTCGCTTGCTTTGCTTCCTTGGACGCTATAATCGTCGTGGAGCATCCTAACTGTGCAGCTCCATCAATAATACCTTGTTCATCTGTCCCCCAGATGGCACTTTTCCAAAAGGGACGATTCATCGCAGCAGACAGTTGCTGCTCCGTAACAGAGACTCTCACCATCAATAACGCGTGCCGAAGGGCATGCCTTGAACAAGTTCCAGAAATCGGCCATTGCTTTTCAAAGCCCAGCCGCACTACTTAGTCCCCAGCTTAAATCGACGTCTGGCTGTTTTTACAATCTTATCGATAAAGTCGGTCCATCTCATCCCTGCCTCTTCGGCAGCAATGCACATCTCATGGCCACGGCTTAAGTACGGGTTTGCGTTCGCTTCTATCACCCAGAGTTGTCCCTCAGCATCCAAACGGACATCAAGCCTTGCATAGTCTCGTAACCAAAACATTCGAAATGCTACTTTTGCAATCCGCTTGAGTTCTCGCTTTACCTCCTGCGGAAGGTCATGAGCAACTTCATTGGAAATTCCACGACGAGCTCTATAGTTCTCATCCCACTTCGCCGCTCTCGTCGCGATTTGCTGTCGGTTGCTGGCATCATCGGCAAAAATCATTTCCGTTGCCGGCAACACTTTGAGCCTGTCTCCGTTTCCAATCACTCCAGTGTACAGCTCTCTTCCCACCACGAATTGCTCCACAATCGCGGCTTCCGAGAATCTTTCGTGAACGAAATCTACTCGAGCAAAAAGCTCTTCGTCATTGTTAACTAGAGAAGCTTGAGATATTCCATACGACCCATCTAATTTGAGGGGCTTTACGATTACCGGGAACTCAAACTTTTTACTCGGTGTTTCTCCAGGACGGAAGATAGAAAAGTCCGGAACGTACACGCCATGATGAGCGAGAACTTTTTTGCTTAAGCCTTTGTTGCGCGTCATCATCAAAGCTGCAGGCGGGGCGCCTGTGTAGCAAATCGACTCAGCCTCAAGTAGCGCCGGAACTACAAAGTCTAATCTGTCGATAGAGCGAAAGGACTCAGTACAATTGAAAACTACATCGGGACTTTGCTGACGTAGCTGCTGAAGAAACTCAGAAGGGTCGTCAACAATCGGTGCTAGCGAGACGTTGTGTCCCTTTTCTCGAAGCGCGAAAGCAACTTGGTATTCTTGGGCAGGTTCTTCAGTCTTCCATTGAGGAATGACCTGGTCGTAGTGGTACCAGTGATCAGCTTCCGTCCAGCCAGCTAGCTCGCTATCAAAAACCACACTGATACGCATGCTTGACTCTACCGTGCACTGGTCGACACTCGCAACGTTAGTCCGGCTTGTATCCCCACGACTTCAAAATTGCATTGCGATCGATATTCGCTTTGGCAACGAAAGATGTCGGAACCGCAGAATCCGGGTCATGTTTTGCGCTCCACAAAATAATCTCCAAAACAATCGGAAGTAAATCTCTCCCCTTATCAGTCAGCGAATAAAGGTAGCGTCTGCCATCATCTGGGTCGGATCTTTTCTCAATGATGTTTGCTGCGGTCAGCGATTTTAATCTATCCGCTAGAATGTTCGTCGCGATGCTTTCTCCCGCGTCTTCAAATTCCGCGTACCGGGTTCTTCCGTAAGTCCCAATATCTCTTATTAAAAGTAGCGACCACTTGTCCCCAAAAACATCCAGAGCCCAAACGATGGGACACTCAGAGCGCCTTTCCACCGCATGACCGTAACATATCACTTGCAATATGCAAGTGATCATGCAACAAGAGCTGCATGAGCGAAGAAAAACTCCCTCCGGCATCTCCTTATCGCGATATCGATGAAGTATTTCCTAACGTATTCTTCGTGCGAGCAGGCATGAAAATGCCGATGAGAATGCCAATAAAAATTTCCAGGTCAATGACCCTCGTCCGCAAAAATGGTGAGCTAACTATCTTCAATTCCGTTCGCGTTCCTGAAGCAGGGTTAAAAGAAATTGAAGCACTTGGAAAGATTACAAAAGTAGTACGCTTAGGCGGATTTCATGGTCGTGACGACCTTTTCTACAAAGAGAAATATGGAGCCAAAGTTTACGCGGTAGCGGGACAAACTTATGTAAGAGGGTTACCATCTCCAGGGAAAGAGGCTCCTCCGACGTACATGCAGCCTGACGTTTGGATAGATGAAGGTAACACCGCGGATTTGCCCTCGGGGATTGTCAAAGTTTTTAGAACCTCAAGCCCAATTGAAGGGCTTTATATTCTCAATCAAGAAGGCGGAATTGCTATCACTGCAGACTCACTGCAAAACACCGCCGAGCCGAACGAATTTGTAAATTGGTTTGCCAAGGTAATGATGAAAAAATTCGGTTTTTGGAAAGCCAATAATGTGGGACCTGGCTGGGTTCAGTTTGGAAAACCTAAGGCAGATGAAGTTCGTAGTATCCTGCAACTCGAGTTTCAACATCTTCTACCGGGACATGGAGAACCTGTGATCGGCCAAGCAAAGGAAAAGTACCGACCGGTCCTTGAAGGTGACCTTAAAGGCTGCCATTAACGATTGCGGAGTTGCATCCAAGTTACCACACACGCAAGTACTGCCGCTGGCATCATGTAGAAAGATGGTTCTGTTGGTTCAAATCCTCTAGGTCTGTAAACACCGCCGTGGGCAATGCAAGACAACAGAAATATTCCCAAAATAACGATTCCGCAAACGGCCCAACTTTTGGTTTCTTGGTTTCGTATCAGGTAACTCTTGTGGTTTCGTTTAACTACTCCGAGCCAAGCTCTGCGATCCCAAAAGATCAAAATACCAAGTCCTCCCAACATGCACAGCACCGTTACTATGGTTGGCAGGCCTGCTGTGGCAATGCAAAGTACCGCAATAACTACGACAATGGGCAACAGAAGTAGCGCGCCCGCCAAAGCAAAGTATTGGGTGAGTAGTAATAGCGCGCCCACAACTTGTAGTAGTCCGACAAAGTGATAAAGCAATCCGGTGTCGTAGAAAGCATGAAGAAACTCATGAAATGCCCCGGTATTTCCAGCATCGGTAAACCTCTGCCCAATCAGTTTCTTGGTGCCGGCAGGAAGAAAACCAAAGCCAATTGCCAATCTAAGAAGCGCTATTAACCGCGTTTTGGTTTCAAAGCTTGGCAACAACTCGTCCCATTATCTGGCTGGATGCTATCGCCCCAAAATGCCGGCTGTCCCGTCCCTCATCCGGGTTGTCGCTGGAAAGCCAATACTGTCCAAAGGAAACTTTCTCTACCCTTTTTACAATGGGAATCGAAAGCATCGGATGAGTAGCAACCACCACCATCCCAGGCTCAACTATCGCCTTTGCATCAACAAAGAGATGGTCTCCCTGCGCAATGGTAGGCATCATACTCGCGCCATCAGCGCGAAAGCGAACGTACCGCCCCAACACCCAACCAAAGAGGGTCTTGGGACGGAAACTAAGAGATTCAGCCACCTGCGAGGTAGAAGTCGACGTTACGACCTTTGGCTTTCCAAAACATATCGTGAATTTGTTTGCATGCATCGATAAGTTCGTCAGCGTGCTGTGCACTAACTTCTACTTTGCACGCAGAGCAAAGCTTCGTGGCTTTCCAAAAAATGTCATGAAGATCTGGAAAATCTTTTAGATGTGCTGGCTTGAAAAAGTCAGTCCAAAGAATGAGCAGGTCACGCTTGGTGTGTTCCGCTTGCTCTTCTTTTACGGAAATATAACGACTTAGTTTGTTATTGTAGTCTGCGACAGCCTGAGCGTCGCCGGCATCTGGAGGCGTTAGCGCCAAAATCTTTTTGGTCATAGAACGAACGGCTTCAGCGTAGATTCTCGCCGATGCAGGATCGTAGATGCCGCATGGAGCATCGCAATGAGCAGAGGCTGTTTGAGCCGGAGCGATAACGTCAATTGCATTCAATAGTTTTTTAATCATTCCTATTTTTCCTTTCGACGTGAACTTCTGAAAAGAACGATGGCCGCTGCTGTCGCGAGAGGAAGACCTATCCACAAAAGATGAATTAGTCCCGAGCTTGCTTCGCCATGGTCGTGACCAGGGTGAGCATGAGCCACAGCGGTAGCACTTAAAGTGACCAAAGCAGCTGTGATTGTTGATTTTGTTAGTTTCATTTTCTACTCCTTGCCCGCAATTTTTCACAAGGCTTCCTGTCTCGTCCATAGCCAAGTGCAAAAAGTTGGGATTAGCGGAAGCGCCCACTCAGAATGCCGTGTTAAGGTGTTTTCGATGGAACGAATGAGACTCGGTAGAAGACTAAGGCGCGTCTTACTCATTATTAACCTGAAAACGTTGCTCATTACCCTGCTTGCCGTAGCCTCCACGGCGTTCTGTCGTCACTACCAAATCTATGCGGAATTCCCTTTGACGCTAATCGCGACGTCCGTGGTCTTTCCTATCGTTTTCTCTATCGGCGGGGCCTACAAACGAAGGGAAGCAGCACTCGACAAATACGGTACGCTCAAAGCCTACGGTCGCGCCATCTACTTAGCAAGCCGGGACTGGCTGCCAGGTTCTACCATCGAGATTCAAGAAGAAGCGAAGAGCCGAATCGGCGAAGTGTTGATGTCTTGTCGGACGATGTTCACGAGTCCAACAGACGAAATCGTAGCTAACGAAAAACCCGTATACGAATCATTTTCGAAGCTTTCAAATTTTATCAAAGTGGGCTTGCGCGCAGAGGGCCTCCCCTCTGGTGAATGCTCTCGTTGTAATCAGTACGTAAGTAAAATGCTCCTCGCTTTTGAAGACGTAAAACACATTTACCAATACCGAACGCCAAGAACTCTTGCAGCTTTCAGCGATATTTTTATTAGACTCTTACCTCCACTTTATGGTCCCTATTTCGCAGCTGTGGGAAAAGGCTATTCCCATGTGGGGCTAATCTACGCAATGCCGGTGGTACTCAGCGTTATTTTGGTCAGTCTCGATAACATCCAAGAACATCTTGAGAACCCCTTCGACCAGGTAGGAGAAGACGATGTGGAAATCAATGCTCAGAAGTTCATCGAAAGCCTTAAACCGGTTACTGGTAGTTAAAATAGACGCTATGGTCAACCCGTGTGTCGTAACATCAAAACCCTTCACAACTTTTTGCCGCCAGCCACCGAAGAAGAGATTCTAGCTTCTTCGCTGCAATACGTACGAAAAATTGCTGGGACTAGAAAGCCGTCAAAGGCCAATGAAGAGGCATTTGAACTGGGCGTTCAAGAAATCTCGGAAGCAACAAGAAAGCTGCTCAACGCTTTGACAACAAACGCCCCTCCCAAAAATAGAGAAGTCGAAGCAGCTAAGAAAAAGAAGCGTTTCCAGAATCGAAGATAGAATGTGTTAGGGTAGGTCGATGCGACCGCTGCTCGTACTTAGCTTGCTGTTATTGGCTTGTGAAAAAGACAAAACCCGTGGAAAAGTCTCCGCGAGACAAACCTCCAGCACTGCGGTAGCAGCCCAAGGACCATTCGGAGACAAAGACTACTTAGAGAAACTCTATCTGTGTTGGCAGCGTAATGCTTATCAACCAGCATTCCCTACCAACAGGGATGGCAAGAAAGAGTATGTCGCCGGAATAAATGGCATCGTTTACTATGGTGACTTGCCTCGCTGTTTAGACGGAGACGAAGAGTCAAAAGATTTCAAAGATATCTCTCAGATAGAAAAAGTCGCCGGCCTGAAACTAAAAGAAAAATCTGAACACGGACTATTTGAGCACTATAATCCTGAGATCATCACGTGGGGAATTCAAACTCTTATCCCCAACCCAAAGCAAAAGATAGGAGACATCACAGCCAAAGCATTCTACTCACGCGCTATGAAGAGGTACTTCCGGCTCATGGCCGAGGCGTATATCGTTTTGCTCCAGCGCGGAGACGTTCAAGCGCAAGTGGACGCTTACCTGCTCGCAGGCTCCAAAGGTTTTCCGCTATTCGATGACGGCGTTGATTACCTACAACACCAATTTCGCGACTGGCTACCCTACCCCGACGTCAGAGATACGATAACGCTCACTCCACAGATGGCCATCGGTTTTTGGTTGAGAAGACATCATGATAAAACCTCTGGTGAACTTTGGCGAGGACTTGAAATTATCCTTACTCATTACGACTCCGATTGGTACGCGACCGTCAGAGCCAAATATCCCACGGCGGCATCAAAGCTGACGAGCAAGCCGAATTGACTTTTTTACGGCAGACACGCCCATCCCCCTGTATGCCAGAGTTCCATCTCGCTTGAATAACATCACGGTGGGAGTACCAGTAATTTTCCAGCGTTTATGAAGTTTTCTTCCTTTATCGCGAAGTAGTGTGAACCCCACTTTCTTCAAAGCTCCATATCTGCGGATCGTTCTCATTTTTTGATACGACACGCCAAACACCACAGGACCATTTTCCCCAGAACGTTTTGAAAGTTTTCCGAGACTAGGGTGAGTCGACTTACACCAACCACACCAGGTGGCCCAAAATTGGATCAAAACAGGTCTACCCAGATGGCTGCTCAACTTGGGATCGTTTTTGCCATAGCCAGCTTGCAGTTTGATATTGTCGGCACTCGATAACGTTGCCTGCGACTGCAGCAGCAATGCCAGTAGTAAGGCCATAGCAAATACTATCAACGCGCACAGACGGTGTAAATTGTTCTTTTCGCTCTCTGCCTGCAAACGCTGTCATAATGGAATGATTGGTAACCTATTTGCATCATTCGACACTACGGGTAAGGTCGCCCTGTGGACCACAAAATTCTAATTATCTGCATGTTAATCCAAGTATTGTGGACGTTGATGCTCTACGTGAAACTAGGTTTAGCGAAATCACGAGCGTTTAAAGTTGGCGGTTTTGACAAAAGAGCTGCGGCACATGATGACTCCGTTTGGCCACTGCAAGTACGACTTATCAACAACAACATCAACAATCAGCTCGCGAGTCCTACCTTGTTTTTCGCCTTAGCTCTAACACTCCTTGTCTTGAGTAAAGCCGACGGAGTATCCTCCGTGATGGCTATCGGATACGTCGCCAGCCGCTGCATTCATTCCGTAGTTCACATTACCTCCAATCGGGTTTCGATTCGCCTCCCAGTTTTTGTCGTATCTCTTTTGATACTACTGGCTATGACCGTTCGCCTGTTCTTTCAGATTTGGTAGTATTGCCAAAAAATTGCCCCCCTTTTGTCCTCCAAAAAGAAGCTCGATTTACTTCAGAGTGATAAGCTGTGGCGTGGGGAAAGCTACTTGGACTATATTGGCTTGCGCAATAGCCGCAACAGGGTGCAAACAACCCAGCGTGGAGTCCGCTCCAGAAGAAGAAGTCTGTCCTAAAACCCAAAAGTATACAGGCCTGCTTCCCGCCACCTCAGACGACCACCTCTCGGTTGATTACTGGCTCAACAACCTCAATGAAAAAGTCGACCTCGATGCGGCTCTTCTTACTGATGCTCAGATAGATACGCTAAGCCAATCTATGGTTGCGCCTCGTCCGGGATACATCAAGCGCAGAAACTTACTCGATCCCATGGTGCCAGAAGTCGTTGCTGACAAGATTTTGGACCGCGTCAACTGGTACGAAAAAAAACTAGGAAAAGACTTTGCGGACTCCCAAAAGTTTCGCGACGACCTTCAGAAACCCGCAACTCCCTACAACCGTGCGCAGTGGCATATCGCTTTAGATCGTATTCCTATGACGTGCGCTCCATCGAGTGTCACTGTTGTCGATCAAGACACGCTAGATCCACGTATCGACCGTAATGCCTGTGGCGCCGTATTTTCGCAAGAACCATTCCGAATCGTTGCTGAATCGGGACCATTCAAACTTGCTCAAACCGAACTGAGTTGGGGATGGATAAGCGACGGTTCCGGTAAATCCGTGGTGGTGGAAAAAAATGAAATTCTGCCTTTCATTGACGGTAATTTCGTCTCTTTATCTGAAGACACGATAATAGAAGGCATGCCCCTGAGAAAGCAATCAAGGCTTCCCTTCTCCGAGGGCTCTGTACTTTTTGCTTCCCCCAAGGGAGTCGCAAAATCCAAACTGGAAGCTGCATCTATGGCTCCGCGGAAGTTCAGTCGTCGTAACATATTGGAAGCTGCATTTAGCTATCTCGATGCTGAGTACGGCTTTGGGGGAAAGAACTCCGGGATTGATTGCTCAAGATTTGTAGAACAGGTCTTTGCACCTTTTGGCGTTGAGCTGCCGCGTCATAGTAGCTGGCAATCGAAAGCTACATCCTATTACCTAGACGTGGAAGGAATGCCGGTAGAAGAAAAGAAAAGAGTATTGGAGCAGGCTAATAAGAGCGGCATGCTTCTTTTGGAGATGCGCGGCCATATTATGCTGTACCTTGGACAAGACGATGAGGGCATCCCTATGGCCATACACTCCATGGGGCATTTCCTTACGCTGTGCGACGAAGAAGTAGGAGAAACGAAACAACTTGTGGACCGAGTCGTCGTTAGCGACCTTTCATTGGGTGCAGACACCTCAAAGACATCCCTATTAGAAAGGATTAAGCGCGTAGCCGTTATTGGAGATTTTCCTGATGGAGACGCGCTTCATGGCTTAGCGATATACCGTCCTGCAGCGCCGATGCAGAGACCGACCAATGCTCAGTGCAAGGAAGCGGGAAAAGGTGGACTTTTCACGGCTCCACTTAAACCTCACGAAAAGGGAGCCCTACGAGTGCTGACCACTCGCATTAAAAAGCCTGGAGCGGCATCCCTTCACTTTTTTCCTCCGCAAGAAGGAGAAGATGTAGCGTTAGATATCGCCTATACTCGCGGTCCGCCTTGGGGCGTCATTGGAACGGTAAATCAACCATCCCATGGACTTTGGACTGTAGCTTTGGGAGATGGACAGCAGCTGCTGGGATGCCGGCAAATTAAAGTGCGTAGTTCGTTTAGAGCAAGTAAAGGCATGCATGGTGATACTGCGTGGAGACTGCGCTCAAAATGGAGCCAGCAAAAAGAAGACTTGTATGCCATGTTCATCGAAAGACTTTTTGACTATCCGCAAGACCAAACCATTACCTGGAAAAATCTTCATACCCTGCTTCGTGACCCAAGCAGAAACATTCTCCACAATTATCTGGGACTACGCGAAGAAGAAAACACTAAAATGGTCCCAGACTGCGCCGACTTGCCTTACGCATTACGTGCTTACTTTGCATGGAAACTAGGGCTTCCATTCGCTATGCACAGATGCACCAGAGGAACGGATGGTAGACCACCAAAGTGCAAACCAGATGTAGACAATCTGTTTCCACGTACCGCTTTGGTCACCAATGACAAAGAAGCTCTAAAGTTGCACCAAGCGATGCGAGATGGAGAAGACGTCCCCGACTTGCAAGAGCTGGAGGACGCCTCCATGGAACCTGTAGAAGTCGAACAACGTAGTCGAGTGGAAGGATTCGCAGCACTTTTTAGAAAAACCCAACGCTCATCGCATTCTTCGAGCGGACGAACGATGCCAAAGGATGAGCTTGGAGATTTCTACCCAGTGCCTCTTTCTAAAAATACGATTCGTCCTGGCATGATGTTTATCGATCCGTACGGCCATCTGATAATGGTTGGCCGATGGCTGCCGCAAACAAAAGAAGGTAGTGGTTCTCTAATTGGTATTGATGCGCAACCGGACGGCACGATTGGACGACGAAAATTTTGGCGAGGATCCTTTCTCTTTCATCCAGGCACTCATGCAGGTGGTGCCGGGTTCAAAGCGTTCCGACCGGTTTTTTACAACAAGGACACTGAAAAGATTGAATTTCTAGAAAACAAAAAACTAAGAAGAAAAACCTATAGGTATTCATTAGAACAATACGAAGGTGACGAAAGTGCCTTCTATGATAAAATGCAACAACTCATTAACCCAAGGCCTTTGGATGCAGAGACGCAACTTGCAGACCTCGTTTCCGCCTTAAAACAACAAGTCGTCAGACGAGTGACGTCGGTCAACAATGGAGAAGACTACTTAGCGAAAAACAGTGATGCCCCGATGGAGATGCCCGAAGGCAAAAGAATTTTTCTTACTACAGGGCCATGGGAGGATTTCGCAACACCTTCACGTGACTGGAGGCTGTTGGTTGCGATTCACACAGTACTCGACTTTCCCAGCGCAGTAGGACGCAATCCGACTCAGTATGGGGTGTCGGTTGCCAATGGCGCACAGGAAAAAAATAGGTTGGTTGACGTCATGAATGAAATGCTTTCTAAAGAAAAGTTTGAATACACACGTAGCGATGGTTCCATGTGGGAGTTGTCATTACGCGACGTAGTTTTCAGAAAGGTTGAGCTCGAGATGGCCTACAATCCCAACGACTGCCCTGAGATTCGATGGGGAGCCACTTCCGAGAACGAAAAAGAATTCACTACCTGCCAGCGTCACGCGCCTAAGGAGCAGATCGAAAAAATGAAGCAGTACCGCCATTGGTTCAGTGAGCGCCGTCGTCCCGCGACCTGACGAAGCAGGTAGAATCTGATAGCGTCTTGAGGTGAAGTTTCAAAACCTCCAAGAGATCAAATCGAAAGCTCTAACCATCCTGGACGATAACGCGCGTAACTATTATTGCAGCGGAGCTTGCGACGAAGTCACTCTTTCCGCCAATCAAATGGCTTACCAAAACATCGAGCTACTTTTTCGAGTAATGGTAGACGTTTCCCGTATCGATACCTCTGTAGACATTCTTGGAACACGCCTCTCCATGCCCGTATTGATTGCTCCAACCGCGTTCCATGGGCTCGCGCATCAAGACAAAGAGCTCGCAACCGCTCGCGCCGCCAAAAAGCGTGGTTGCCTGTTTATAAACAGCACACTCTCTAATACTGCAGTGGAAGACATAGGACCAATCGCTCCCTTCTGGTTTCAACTGTACGTCTATCGCGACAGAGTGCTAACAAAAGAACTTATCGAGCGCGCCGAAGCCGCCGGTGCAACCGCCGTTGTGCTGACGGTAGATGCTCCGGTGCTTGGCCTTAGAGAAACAGACAGCCGCAAAAGTTTCGTCTTGCCCTCACATCTAACGTGCGCCAATCTGGAGTCTTACAACTTCACTGAGATCTACCAAGCCGATGATGGCTCTGGATTAGCCAATCATGTGGGAAAGCTTCATGACGCTTCACTGACTTGGAAAGACATAGAATGGATGCGATCTATCTCAAAGCTTCCAATCATCGTAAAAGGAGTGGTCCATCCAGAGGATGCGCGTATCGCAACAGAATCAGGAGCAAGCGGTATTGTAGTATCCAATCATGGTGGACGCCAACTGGATACCTCGATCAGTACCATTGAAGCACTTCAAAGGATCTCGCAAACGTTCGACTCTAAGCATCTTCTATTGGTTGATGGGGGAATCAGACGAGGGACTGATATTGTTAAGGCCCTAGCCGCAGGAGCTGATGCGGTCTTAATCGGCAGGCCAGTGCTTTGGGGGCTCACCGTCGGAGGACAATCAGGAGTAGAGAAAGTTCTAGAGACATTAAGAAAAGAATTCGAAAACGCGATGGCGCTTTGCGGCGTCACCAGTATCGACAAAATCTCCAAAGATTTACTTGTAAAAAAGGCCGGGTAAATTACCCGGCCCTCAAATTGAAACGATTAGTAATCTACTCGATGGCAAGTTCCACATCGACATGAGCTACCGACAATGTAGTCCCCTCCGTGAAAGGAGCAATTGGTCCCGACTCGCTTTTCTGCTCGGTCCGCAGTACTACGATGTAGTCGGAGTTAAGATTTGCTTCCTCTCCCTCTTCAAGACTATTCCAATCAAAGTTAACGACACCTGGCGCTGATATTTCATGATCAAAATGGTTCGGACACTTTCCATTTTCCCATACGCTAAAGTTCGCCATGACGTTTACCTCCGCGGGTTCATAATTTAACTCAAAACCAGCCTGAAGATCGGGAAGCACATCTCCATCAACAAAGTTGGTAATAGTAATCGGTTGCTGCATGGGCACTTGAGTAAGGTGCGTTTCGCCATTAGCGTCAGTAAACTCGATATCCATGGTGGTTTGGCCAGGTTCGATTTCTATAAAGTCTGAGTAATACCCTTTAGACGTCGACTCCCTGTATTGTAAAACAACGCCGTTAGCTGTAATTTTTTGCCCTTCGTCGAATTCAACGTAAGTCCTACGCCAAACTCCATCTATCGAGTTGTCCATGAAGCTGGCAGTTAGATTCACCGCAACCTTTGAAGTTGTCGCAAAGTCTGAAACTTGGACGTCCACTTCATAGGTTTCCAGTACTTCAGAGGATCCTCTAGTATTTGGGGAGCTGCCTGCAGCACCCTCCCCATCCTCTACGGAGGAACAAGCGGCAAACGAAGAAATAAGTGCTGACGTAAGAATGACTCGCTTCATGAACATCATTCAACCACATGTAGTTACAGGTGTCTACTCAATTATTGGTCTGTCCAAAGTACAATGCCACGCCATACTTCTACCGTTTATAACAGTGTTAGTTTTCTGCTATGGGGGGCAAGCCAGCGCTAAAAGCAAAGACATCATTTTCGTTGAAGGACCAACTATTCAACCCTGAAAAAGTTGGCTATTTGGCATCGCTAATATCGGCTGCTTACCCAGCTTTCGACTCAAAGAAGTTTTGTAAAAGTATAATTAGCGAGTTTCCAAAGTTGGAGCTCAAAGAACGCATAGAACACATTACCTTTTGTCTCCATCGAGATCTTCCCAAAGATTTCTCCAAAGCGGTAGCAATACTAGTGAAGGCCTTACCTCCTCCATTAGATCCAACCAAAACCGACAATGACTTTGGCGAGTTTATTCTAGCCCCTTTTTCACATTATGTAGCCTCCTTCGGCTGTAACGCCAAAGACCTAGATCTGTCATTGGCTTCCTTAAGAGAAATGACAAAGCGATTTTCCGCCGAGGATTCGATTCGTTACTTCATCAACAGTTTTCCTAAAGAGTCCCTAGCCTTTCTGAAGTCTTGTGCGAGCGACGACAACTATCATGTACGACGGCTTGCCTCGGAGGGGTCTCGTCCTAAGCTGCCTTGGTGTCAGAAGTTGCAAATTCCTGCGACCCAGGCTCTGCCCCTTCTCGAACGTCTCTACACCGATGAGACTCGTTATGTCACGCGCTCCGTTGCCAATCATATGAACGACCTTAGTAAGATTGATCCTGAGCTAACGATTTCTACACTCAAGAGGTGGAAGTCGTATGACACCCAGAATGCAAAAGAGATGGACTACATACTTTCTCACTCATTGAGAACGTTGGTTAAAAATGGCAATAAACAAGCTCTGACTGTTCTCGGATTTGGGAAGCCAGCTGAAGTAGAGTCTCTTGTTTTTGCAACAACTACTCCGAAGGTTCTGATTGGCACCAACCTAGAGTTCAACCTATCGTTTGTAAGCCGCAAGAAACAAAACTTGGCCATCGACTACACGATGTTCTTCTTCTCAGACAAGGGAACTCCCAAGAAAACTTTCAAGCTTCGCGCTGCAACCTTAGATGCAGGACAGAAGGTTTCCATTTCCAAAAAACATCCTATGCGCCTTATGACCACCAGAGCTCTTTCAAAGGGAAAGCACAAGGTAGTCCTTCAAATTAACGGAGACGTCTTGGCGGAATTTTCATTCGAGCTTGTGTAGCCTTTATCCTTCAGTGCCACGAACTTACTCAGGAACGCAAATTTCCTGACCAGAGGAAAGTATTGGCGCATCAAAGACAGCCGCAACCGCAGTAAAGCCTATTCCCAAAGACATGGCATCGTTAGTTCCATCGCCGTTAAGATCGATGTCCATAGCTAAGAAGGCTCCAAACGGACCATCTTTTACATCTTGCGCAGAAACATTGAAGTCGGCGTCAGTGTTCCACATACAGAAAGAATCGCATCCCGCCATGTTGTACCCATTGGCTTGGAAATCTTGATTCGCGCTAAGACAAATTTGAGCTGGTACGGTCTCAGTACTCCCGCAGCAAGTTTGTATTTCCCCAAGCTGACTTATTCCATCTAGGTTAGTGTCGCAATGGTCGGTAATATTGTTATTTAGCATTCTGGCTATTTCTGGAACAATAATCGCCTCAAAATCTGCTTCGAGGATTCCCCCACCAATTTTTCCTTGCACAATCCCTACCTGCGAAATCTGCATCGCTTCAATCTTCGTACCCTTTAAAGGGAGTTGAAATGGTGCACCGGATACGAACTCCCATGTAAGCTGAACAGCCTCTGGTTTGGTATTTTCGAAAGTTCCCGCCTCTATCTCACCAAGTACAACGTTGCTATCCGGATTCCCAGCAAAACTGAAAGTCGTCGTACCATCAAAATGCCCGCCACATATGCATTGGGAAGAGCCCTCAGGGTCGCACCCAGCAGGTGTGCATGGTGCTGTGTCCGATGAAATAAGAGAAGAGTCACCTGATATCACTTCCATTCCCACGTTCTGTGCTGTCGCAAAATCCGCGGCTTTCAAGGCTAGTAGCAAATTGCTATTCCCTTGAATAAGCGAGCTGTTAATTCTGCTGCCAAAGTCAATCTCAGGACTCGAACTCGCCAAGCCCATAATGTCGCCCAACGCGTTCTCTGCAGCTCCGTCGCCGTCGATATCAAAACTAAGTTCTTCTGCCGACAAAGCATCCGTGGGAATCACAAAAGAATCAGCGACAAATGTCGTAAGTGCTCCGGATTGGTCCACGCAAATCTCCGGAGGTCCTGGTGGCTCCTCTTCTGGTCCGCATGACTCAGGAATGGAGAAGGCTTCGTCAACGCACTGTCCCTCGTTAACATCACTGCGGCATTCCTCCCAATCGACTTCGTCTTCCGAGATTGCTTCTTCACCTTCGCACGCCGCAAACCGAAAGAACTGTTTGCACTCGGATGCTGAGTCAAACCCTACGATATCTACCACGCAATCGGAGCCACAAGAACATGCTTTTTCGCAAATTGCCGCCATGGAATTTTCACAAGACGCTTTGCCTCCGGCACTGTCTCCTCCGCAGGAAGTCACCAACGTACCGACAATAAATGCTACAAGAGTTCTCATATTGCTTTTTAACATCGACTAGTGTTGTTCGTCCAAAGATGACCCGGAAAAATTGAAAATTGGGTCGACAATGGAACCTACATTGTAGGTACAAGACATCGTTCTTCTTTAGAGATTCTTTACGAGCGTATCCGGCCCACGTTAATGCCACCTTCGAGGTGATTGAGATTGGAGAACTCACAATGGCAACGATCGCTTACCGTTCGTTCATTGTATCATTACTCGTACGTCTTCTGCTCGCTATTGAGAGTTACTAATCAGCCACTCAAGACTACGTTTCTCCGCATAGAAATCTGGTGCCCATGGTAGTCCTGATGCAAAAGCAACGTGCCCCCCTCCCCGACAGACCTCCCATTCAACAGCCGTAGACAAACGCTGAGAGGCCTTTGGCAGCATGGTGGATGGCATAAACGGATCGTCATCAGCAGAAAGGCAAAGTGTCGGACACTTGATTGCGCTTAGCACGCTCATACTACTTGCCGACTCATAGTAATGTTGCGCACTCTCAAACCCGCAGGCGGGTGCTGTAAACGAATCGTCGAAATTTATAAACGTTTTCGAACCAACCACTTTTTTAATATCAACGTGCTCAAGCTCTTTCGGAAACTTGGAATAAAAGTACCTTGCCTTTGCTTTGAGCGACTTTAAAAACTCGCGCGTATAGATAAGACCTCCGACTCGTTCTAAATGTTGAGCGCAAGCTCCCAGGTCAAACGGCACAGAGATGGCGACGGCGGCTGCCACTAGGGAGGCATTGGCATTGGTTCCTAACCATCGCAACAGAATATTTCCCCCCATAGAGATACCAACGACGTAGATGGGCAGCATCGTTTGCTTGCGCACGTGGCATATCAGAGCATCGGCATCGCCCGTAAAACCTGAATGGTGCTGACGAAAACCGACTTGTGGAATCCAGCCATCCCTTGTTTGTTGATTTTGTGCGCAGCTTCTGAAGTTGATAGCCCAAGACTTCATCCCCAAAGAACTCGCTCGTTGGCTCAAACCTTGAATGTACGGCGAATAGGAACTTCCCTCTAAGCCATGCAGAAGTACGACATGACCGGCCAGCTCACCTTCGGGTTCCAAGCAATCTACCGTAATGGGCTCGTTATCAACGCCAGCAATCGCGACTCGGTGGTAATCAACTTGAAATCTACTTCTCGTAACATGGCCAAAGATAGTTTGAGCGTGTCCCGAGCGAAGCCACAGTGGTGAGACAAATGTCATGGCCGCACCCTACAGTGATTTCCTGAAACTTGCTCCTATTATTTCAATCCGTCAGATCCAAATAGGCCGTTTCTACCGCGTGATGTTTCAAAGGCCTGGACCGATCGTGACAAATGCGACTGGCGACTCCTTTTCAAGGGATTTCCTACATGTTAGATGCCGTTATGGGTCTAAAAGCCAGAACGTCCACTTCTATTTCTATTTACCACTATCCCAAGTGCAGTACTTGTGTAAAAGCCCGCAGGTGGCTGGATGCTAAAGGCATTCACTACGACTTGGTCGATATTGTAACCAGCCCACCGACAGCTGAAGAAATCAAAGCGGCCATCGAAATCTCGGGACTCCCTTTGAGCCGGTTCTTCAATACCTCCGGACAATCGTACAGGCAGGGCGATTTTAAAACGAAGCTCAAGTCAATGAGTACTGAAGAAGCAGTTGCGGCTCTTGCTGCAGACGGCAAACTCATAAAACGTCCTTTAGTGATTGCGAGTGAATTTACGTTGGTTGGATTCAAGGAACCGGAGTGGCTTGAAGCGCTGCCTACTTAATGTCTGGTTTTACAAATAGCTTAACCATTCTGTCTTGGAACATTCGCCAGGGTGGTGGCACTAGAATTAGGAAGATCGTCGAGTTTGTTGAAAAGCACACACCAGACATCGCGACTTTTAGTGAATTTCAAAATACCTCAACGGGCCTCGCTCTGCGAAAAATGTTGCTTGACCGCGGCTACCACTATCAAATCGTCTCCGCTGCTGTTGGGACGCAAAACTCCGTACTAGTAGCCAGCAGGTTTCCATGTGGGTCGCAGCTCTTCGGAGACAAAAACACCCCATATTCCGACAACCTAGTATGCGCATCACTGGAAGCTTTTGATCTGTTCGCTGTGTACTTTCCACATAAGAAGAAACATACTCTATTCGATGTTCTTCAAAGCGCGTTGGTAAGAGGTTCGATCATCTGCGGAGACTTCAACACGGGAAAGAACTTCATCGACCAAAGCGGTGACTCCTTTTGGTATACTAAGGAGCTGCGAAGCTTTGAACAGTTAGGTTACGTTGACGCTTTCCGGTTAATTCATCCAGACCAAAAAGAATATTCGTGGTTCAGTCATCAAGGTAATGGCTACCGCTACGACCATACTTACGTGCACCAATCATTCGCCCCCCTGGTAAGCGACTGCTTCTACGATCACGACTGTCGCGAAGACGGAACCTCAGACCATTCAATGATGATTCTGCGACTAACGTTTTAGCCCATTCGCATGATCTGATAACCGCGAATGCTCGACACGTACGGATTGCTCGTAGCCATCTTCTTCGCTTCTTCCAGGTTGCTAGCGGAAACCACAACAAAGCCAGTAATAGAGTCTGAGGCCATTGGTAATTCCTTCTGCCCCTCTGCGGAAATCTCAAATCCAACAGGGAAGTGACCTTGATCTACAATGCGGTCACCCAGTTCCTTGAACCAAGCTCCCCAAGCCGCCATAATCTCTGGGGTTGGTTTTTCGAAACCGTAAGTAAGAAACATAAACTGTTGGTCATTTCCGTCACTCATACCAGTAAGTCTACGAGGGAAATTCTAGCCTGTCACAAAGCCTCAACGGCAATTTCAAATTTAATTGGCCAAATATTGAGAGATCCAAGACTTAATTTCATTAACTTGTTTTGTTTCATGCGCACCTTGATCAAAGTTGTTAGTTCCGTGTTTACCATCAACTAACTCCACAATTTTCCAATTGGGAGAAAACGTAGCGTATTGGGTTGCCCATGGCTCAGAGTCAGGATGAATCACCAACGTTGGCGTTGCTTTCAATAACGTTTCGTTACTGGCCACCGTGTTCTGATTCTCAGTATAAGTACCAGGGGAAAGCCAAACAACCGATTTTATACTTGGAAGATTAGAACTAGCTCTTGCCACCACAAAGTCAAATACTGAAGTGGTGCCGTTGCTAGCACCGACCAACATGATGTTTGAATCAAGTGACTTACAAGCTCGGTCGCTACTTGTAATAAACTGTACCGCAGCTTGCACATCGAGTTGGCCATTTGGTCCTTGATAAGCTTCTTGCGCAACGCCAGAGGACTCCCCGGCTCCGCGCCGGTCCAGGTTAATAAGCGCGATGCCACTTTCAATCAAAGCCAAGCGAACTCTTTCCGGGTAGCTACTTCTGTCAAAATTCGGAGGGATCATATGAACTAACACAACCGCTCCCATCCCTGGCTTGCTTGGCGGATGGTAGTCCGCCACCAACTCCACCCCGTCGGACGTCTCAAGGGACACCCTTTCATAACTGCCGCAGGAAACCGCAGCAGCATCGCCTGGCTCTTTGCTATCCATCGGAGGAGTGACACTTTCCTGCTTACTGCTACACGAAAGAACGAACACCACGAAAAATACTGCCGATTTCATGAAAGCAACGTGACATCGTATGGCCACGAGTACAAGAGGCCAGCAATAAAACATCCTGTTTAGCAAGTTTGCCTTCACCTACATCGCATGGTCCCCAGTGGTCAGGTTAAAATTTCCCATGTTTAAACAGCTCTTCGTTGCCAGCCTCGTTGTCGCAGCCGCAAACTGTAAGAAAAAGTCTCCAATCGCTTCCACCAACGCGCCTGTCATTATAATCGACTCTCCGCAAGAGCGAGCATCGATCGTAGACAGCGATACAGTTTTCGTAAAAGGACATCTCGAAAATGGAGCCAATACCCAAGTGACGGTAAACGGAACCAAAGTAAAACTGGATAGCGAATTCAAATTTTCGTTGCAAGTTCCACTGGAAGACGTAGCCTTGATCCACGTCCACGCCGAGAGCACCTCTGACCTACGTGACAACGCCGTCATTGCGGCAGTGAGAAGTTCTACGCACAAAAGTGACGAAGTACAAGAAGATGGCATTATGATCAGAAGTACTCAGGCCACACTCGACGCAGTATCGGATGTGGCAAAAATCTCACTAGGAGACCTAAATCTGTCGGATACGATGAAGCAACAAAACCCAGTTGCAGTGAACTCGAAAAAAGGAAAGCTACTAGCCGAGGTCAACGTTGAATCACTCAACGCCAACGTCGATGACCTAAAGATTTCTCTCAAAGGCGATAGGATTGTGACCACCGCATCTATTGGTGACATTGAATCAAACGGAGAGGTAAAAAACCACATCGCGTTAATCAAGAGGTGGCGCGACTACAAAGCAACGGCCGACAATGCTGACTTTTCTGCAGAATGGAAATTAAGTAATTTAAAGTTCGAAGTCTTCGAGCCGAACATGGATATTAAAGATCTCAAAATTGATTCGAGTATCATCGTTGAACTCGCCAACTTCATTCTCAACTTTGAAAAGAAACTGGAAAACGCGCTAGAAAAGAAGCTCAAGAGTGAAGTGGCCAATCAACTCACAGATAAGCTAAGTGCTACCGCGCTAGATACGGAGATTAATCTTTACGATAAGAAACACCTTCTCAAAGCTGACATTGATCATGTAGTGGTAGGCGAACATGGTGTGATTGTCTCTCTCAGTTCACAAATTTCGATCGACGGCACCCCAGAACCACACGCCGTATTTTCTCCTCTTAGGACATTTAGCGATGACGAAAAGGCATTCAGGGAAAAATACGATTTCAATGACGGTTTCGACATGAGTCAAACCCAAGCGATGCAATTGGCAGTTCATGAAAACTTCGTTAACCAAGTGCTATCCGCTGTTTGGCACTCAAAAGCACTAAACAGGTCTTTTGCATTCAAGCGCGAAGAGGCTGGCGGAATACTTTCAAAGATAGAGGTTTACCTCCCTCTTCCACCAATGCTAGCTGCCGTCGAAGGCAAAGGATACAACCTCAAAATTGGGGCGATGGAAGTAGGAATCTTTGTGAGAGGAAAAGAAAAAGAAGCAATGAGGATCAGAATGAATCTCGACACACTCGGAAACGTTGATTACGACCCGGTTGCTGACCGTCCGCGTCTTTTCCTGAAGAATTTAGACTTACAAACAGAAACCATCCACATCGATGAAAGTCTGTTAACCGCGAACCAAGCAGAAGAAATGATCGGTCTATTAGAGCCGGAGCTGAAAGGAATGATTAACAACCTACTTGCCAAACTATTGCTTCCGCGAATTCCAGGATTATCCGGTGGAAATATGTCTGCGACGGGGCGTGGACCTTATCTACTAATTCACGGCGACTTGCGCGCCAGCGACAAATAAGGTCTTACTGTCTAAGGGGCTCCGACGATGGCATTCCTGCGTAGGATGTAAAGATCCAAGACATCTTCTTCTCCTTCTTGATTCCCAGCAGAAATTCGTAGGTCTTCGTCAACGTACAGGTTCCACAGCTCACCAGTGATCCCTTTCGGCCCAGGCACCTTAAATCCATCCCGGCGCCCTGTAATCACATCCTGGGTAAGTGGAAGCACGTTGGTTCCGTCGCGCAAACGTCCTAACCTTGCCCGGTTTTCGCCAAACTCAAGTGAGATTACATTTCTTCTCGCTTGTCCCTGAGTAGCGGAAGTCGCGGGGTCAATGAGCGCGTAGTCTCCTCTTAGGAAAGAACGGACGGTGAAAAGGCGAATGCCAAAAAGTCTAATCTTTGATTCGCTGACGTTGTAGTAGAAGCTCGGAGCACCAGTTCCGGAGGTGTAGACCACTTGAAAGATTTTCTCTCTGTTGAGTCTCTGAAATCCTTCGGAGGCGTCGATGTTTTCATCGTCGTACCAAAGACTTTCCCAAGCCCCGGAAGTCAACGCCACCTCGTTGTTGGGTCGATTGTCTTTAAAGTGATTGGCGAGTAGTAGGACGTACGGCTCGAGTTCAGCTCTGGCGGCTACGATATCGGCTCTCGACGTCTCTGTGGTGTGGTCCCTTGCAATTCGAACGATCTCGTCCTTGATAATCTCAATGTCTACGTCACTCAGCGTCAACGCTTGCCCATCCGATGTGTCGTAGGTCGACTCAACGTCTTCGCAACCGCTCGTCCACGCGCAGAAGGCTGCAAGGATCAGACAGTTTTGAAAGTTTTTAGCTGCACATCTTACTGAATTCATGATGCACGCATAACAGCTCCCAGTCTGGGTTACCAGCGTGAACGTCATTTTCTCATTTTAAGATCCAGATCTTTACGGGAACCACTCCGCTTTTCATCATCCCTAACTTCTTGGCCGCCGCTTTTGAAACATCGATGACGCGTCCTTTCACGTAAGGTCCTCGATCGTTGACCTTAACCACCACCGTTCGTCCGTTGCTCAAGTTCTTCACTCGCACCCGGGTACCAAACTTTAGCTTTTTGTGTGCGGCAGTCATCGCGTGCATGTTGTAACGCTTCCCTGAAGCTGTTTTTCGGCCATGAAATCGCTTGCCGTACCAGGAAGCTTTGCCACTTTGATAAAACGTTGCAATGCCCGAACTGCTTACCTTCTCCACTTTGGTAATCCGCTTTTTCTTCTTCTTCTTTTTCTTTGGAGGCTTAGGGGGGAACGTAGAAGACGGTGACTTAGGCGGTGAAGGCGATGAAGGCGATGAAGGCGATGAAGGCGGTGAAGGATTAGCACAACCAACAAGTAAAACTCCGAGTACGACCCACCACTTAACCATGCTGTATAAGTTAGCTCATGGTTGGTCATGGGGCCACAATTCCGAATTTCTAATCAAAGATATGAGTTCAGACGACCCCAGGACCACTGAAAGTGCATGGGAGATTGCCCGTTAATTACTTTAGGGAGTCGAAACAAAGCTTGAGCTTACGAATGTCGTTTCGACGATAGGAGTAAGTCTTTTCGAAACATTCTCTACTGCCTGAGGACTCCGTTTTGGGCAAATTGATTGTTTCTGAAGTTCGTCCCGCAATTTTTCCATCCGGCCAATACAGAAGCGTTTCCGGCTTCAACGTTTTATTGCTTCCACCACCTCCTCCACTCAGCCCGCCAACGGCACCTGTCGTTCTGGGTGCAATAGCGAGAAGCTGTGAGCACCGCTGGGTCGACTTAACTAAACTTTGCTCGTCTTTGGCTTCGATGACCTCAACGTTCATCGAGCTGAAATGTCGGCCGGAACGTTTATCTAGTCGAAGCGGCCCCATCACGACCAAACCAGATTTTAGATCGCTGTCGACCAGAAAACGATCGGTTGAAACCTCTCCTTTAGGGGTAATTGCGACGGGGTAGTACCAACCGATTTTATTAGTTGGAATCGTCGCAACGAACTGGACGTTATGGTGCGTAATCCAGCGTCGGTGTGCTGCAGAAGGCATCGTTCCCACCGGTAGCCCTGGAAGTAGCGTATAGCCGGTTCCGTCTTGAAAAGAAGTAGTAACCTTCTGCAATAACACTGGAAAAGCCTCGTTCTTTTTAGTCCAAAAACGGACTCTAAGCTTTCTAAAGTTCGACAAACTATCCACGCATTGCTTCTCTTTGCCAGGGATGGTTTCTACTTGCATCCAGTTTCCGTCGGTCTTGATAAGTCGATACGCTCGGGCGTAGTGCGGACTCTCTGCCTTCCCTTTTGCGAAGCTTTGGTCCACAAGCAAGGTGGATTCGTCAACGCTTTGGTAAAGCGATGCGTCAGCCTTAAGAAGCACATAGCCTCTTTCGGTTACTACGGGCTTATCAATTTTGGTCGGCCACTTCTCGGAAGTTGCACACGCCCCAATTAAAACCAAAACCATTGCACGAAGCAGCATTACGCAAACCTAAGCCAAAGCACGCATTACGCCAAGAATGAAGTTGCTTTCAGACTCAAAACCGACTTTGAATCGTCGTCGGCAGCAATCGCTACCCCCTACGTCTTTTACCTTGGGTTGGTTTAAGTACACTCCGTCAGAATCATGAGTAAAAGTGGCGACCATCAACCAGTTGTACCAGCGTCCCAATCGCTGCCTGAACTAACCATTCCCGTCCTTATCCTTGGGGTCGTATTGTCCATTGTGTTGGGGGCCGCAAACACCTACCTAGGACTCTTCGCCGGAATGACCGTATCCGCATCAATTCCTGCAGCGGTGATTGCCATGGCGGCACTAAAACCTTTGAAAGGAAATATCCTGCAAAACAATGCGGTGCAAACCGCGGCTTCCGCCGGGGAGTCTCTCGCAGCGGGAATTATTTTCACCATGCCGGCGCTGGTAATGATGGACGCCTGGGATACGTTCAATTATTTGGAAACCACTCTTATTGCTGTCTTTGGTGGTTTCCTCGGCGTCCTTTTCACCATTCCACTACGTCGCGCGCTAATCACTGGCGGAGAGCTTCAGTTCCCAGAAGGTGTAGCCACGGCAGAAGTGCTTAAGGTGGGGCAGTCTGGCAAAGGCGGCATCAAATTAATCGGTATTGGCGCAGCCATTGGTTCGTTATTCAAATTCGGCAGCGGTTCGGGACTTGCGCTGTGGCACGAAACCGCTGCTGCTGCCGCCAACTTTAAAGGTGCCATTTGGTACGCGGGAACGAATCTCTCTCCTGCCTTGGTCGGGGTGGGCTACATCGTAAAATTGAACATTGCCATTGTGGTAGTGATGGGCGGAGTTCTCAACTGGTACATTGTAATTCCACTTTTGAGTGAGCTTGCAGATAAAGAAGCGATTGCGATAAAGCTTGCCGAAATCCACAGAACAACTCCTGACGCATTCTCGTCCCAGGCTCTTGCCGGAGAAATTTGGAGTGGCAAAACAGCAATTAACGGTACTGGCACGCGCTTTCTGGGAGTAGGGGCGATGCTTGTGGGAGGATTGTTCGCGGTCATTAAACTGCGCGATTCTCTTGTTAGCGGAATCAAAACATCCCTAGAGGCCTACAAAAATAAAGACAACGGAGCCGAAGTTCCAAGAACCGAGCGGGACACACCAATGAACTTGGTCCTTATCTCCTCACTCCTCATGCTCATTCCGCTTTTCTTCTTGTTCCACTACTTCACCGATCGCATCGGAATATCCATACTCATGAGTTTCTTTGTGCTGGTATTCGGGTTTCTATTTTCCGCCGTCGCCGCCTACATGGCCGGACTCGTTGGCTCCAGTCATAATCCTATCTCTGGCGTGACCATTTGTACGATTCTTCTATCCGCGCTGATCATGTTTCTAATGAAAATGGACGCCCAAGCAGGCCCGGTTGCTGCCATTCTCATTGGTGCGGTGGTGTGCTGCGCAGCCGCCCTCGGAGGTGACAATATGCAAGATCTAAAAGCCGGCCATCTCGTCGGCTCCACTCCTTTTAAGCTTCAAATCATGCAGCTTCTGGGAGTGCTCGCCGCTGCCATGGTCCTTGCTCCCATTCTTAACATGCTGCACGAAGCCTACGTCATCGGTAGTTCTAAACTATCCGCACCGCAAGGTACGCTGATGAGCTACGTAGCCAAAGGACCTTACGAAGGTTTGCCGTGGACCTTGGTATTCATTGGCGCCATCTTCGCCGTCATGGCGATTCTCATCGATAAAGTACTTGAGCAATCTAACGCGACTTTTCGCGTCCCAGTACTCGCTTTGGCCGTAGGCATTTACCTGCCGCTAGAACTCACGGTACCGATTCTAATCGGCGGCATCCTTCACTCTCTCATCACCCGTAAATCAACCGACGAACAAAAAGGACTACTTCTTGCTGCGGGTATCATCACAGGAGAAGCCCTGCTTGGAATTCTACTCGCCGTACCAATTGCCATCACCAAACAAAAAGACTTTTTCTCCATGGGTGATTCCTTAAAGGGGCTGCACCAAACGGTGTCTCCTCAGCTTATTGGTTTGGTGTTGCTGACGGTAGTCTGCTATTTCTTTTACAAAGTCTGCACAAAGACTAACGAATAAAGTCTCTCTTAAAGTTTTTGGTCAGCATGATCAAACACATGAAAGGGAACATCAAAAATAGCAAATCTGGAACGTGAAAGCGTCCCTGCCAGACGATGGCAATAATGGTGACTGCGATATGGGCAAGTGCCACAAAGATCCCCAAAAACCATGCCCACTTGCGTTGTTGTAAGTAGCCAATCGCGGCAATCACCATGAGCAGCGCGATGACGATCATAGCGATGGCTAGAAAATGCTGACCATCTACATTGTAGACGTTGTCCATTTTTCCGCGCCATTGTTCGATTGCGACGAGTTGGCGAATGCGGTCAATATTTTGCCAGGTATTGCTGAACAGAAGCGCAAACAAGCCGGCGAATACAAAGTTAAAAATGGCGAGGGTCGATAAGCCAGCGGGACGTTTACTCATCCTTTAGTAGTAGCGGTACTGCCATTCATGTGCAAGTGATTTTGTTCGCTAGCATCTGTAGCTTCCCGTTAACATTTGTAGTGTTCTCCGCTAGCTCTCCCCCGAGATACGAGTAGACTGACCGAGATGGCCTACTTTCTAAGTTACGCTGCATGCGCGCTAATCTGGGGAACCACCTGGATTGCCATCCGCGTTTGCATTGGTGGTGAATCAGGTTGGCCAACGTTCTCTGCCGCCATGTGCAGGTTCCTTGCCGCGGCGCTAATTTTATGGGGCTTAACCTTCACCCAAAGATTACCACTTCCACCAAAGAGCAAGTGGCTGCCGCTCTTAGGGGCCGGACTAGTAAACGGCGCCGGCTACTGCCTCATTTACTTTGCAGAACAAACCATCACCGGAGCGTCTGCTGCCGTAGTCTATGCCATTCAACCCCTCATCATTGCCGCCATACTCGCAGCGATTGGGCTTGAACAAGTTCGAAGGTCGCAAGTGATACTTTTGACTGTTGCGGCTTGCGGCATAGGACTTGTGTTCGCGGGCAAGGCTTCTGTCTCTAGTAGCCACGCCCTGGCATTCACCGCAGTGGTTTGCGCCGTATCGCTAGGGGCCGTTTACACCATTCTACTTAAGAAGCTAACCAAAGAAGGTCATCCCTTAGCCTCCACATCATTTTTTATCACCGGTACTTTCATTCCTCCCGCGATGGTATGGCTTGCCTCCGGCGAGGCTGCAATGCCAAACCACTTTGACTGGAGCGTTTTCCTAGCGTTTCTGCATCTTACCCTTATGGGAACGGTCGTAGCCAAAACCCTCTATATTGTTTTAGTGAGACATGTGTCGTTACTAGTGGTCGCAACCCTGGTTTTTGTCACGCCCATCATCGCGCTTCTTGTTGACTTGGTCTTTGAACCTGACGCGCGACTCTTGCCAGTAGAGTGGCTTGGAATTTTCATCACCATCGCCTCGGTGGTAGTCAACTGGTGGTACTCCGCGCGAGTTAGCAAAATGGCTCTTCTCGGAGATAACGAGTAACCAATTGATTTTTCATGTAGGTTTTGCCACTGCACAAGCAGCTCGTTTGCAATAGATCACAAGCGTCGCATAGTGTACGTTCCCACCATGAAGTTTGAAGAATCGATTCAAGTTGCGTCCCCGCCAGAAAAAGTATTTTCCGTGTACAGTGAGGTCAGTAAGTGGCCTGAGTGGGATGAAGATGTAGTATCAGCTTCTCTCGAAGGAGAATTCCAACGTGGAGCGACTGGCAAATTGAAACCCAAAGGCGCTCCTACTTCAAAAATTAAGTTGATTGAGGTCACCCCCAATAAATCTTTCACGGTCGAGTGCAAACTTCCCCTTTGTAAAATGCATTTCATTCATGAACTCACCGACTCTGGAAACGGCACTACGGTGAAAAACGTCCTTGAATTTTCAGGGTTTGCAGCTCCTTTATTCGGGAGAATGATGGGCAAAGGCATCGCCAAAACAATGCCTAGCTCTCTTCAGGGACTAAAGAGCTACATAGAAAGCAAGTAGCAGCGCATTCCAGACTTCAAACGCGCATTCCCCCTTTACAAGCTCCCATCTTGGCCTCATATTGGTTGGGTTCTTTGAAAATTTGGGGGCGAATTGGCTTCGACGGGGTTAGTGAAGTCTTAGCTGCGTGTCGTGGTGCCGGTGGCCACGTAAAAACCGGTAAACAAGTAACTGCAAATGACAACAATGTTGTGAGCCCAGTTGCTCTAGCTGCTTAATTATTAAGTAGCGCGGTGCTCTAGAGTTTACGTCTGGAGCTTTAAAGCACTGTTATTAATCAGACTAGCGATGAGGAAGGTCACAGGCCTCAAAGCGAAAACAAGAGGTGACTCGCGATTAAACTAGGTTGTTAGCCATCGGGTTTAATTTGTTAAATTTAAATGACTAACTACACACGTAGATGCTTTTTTGGAACTGATTGCGGACCCGGGTTCGACTCCCGGCGCCTCCACCCTTATTTTCTTTTAATATCGATCACTTGCACAGATTTAGGTGCAGGTGATTTTGGTCATTGCAGCAACGTTGCAATAAAATTCTCATCGAGCGCTGCCACCGCATCATGCTTAATCTCAGGACTGAGATGGGCGTAACGCATTGTCATTTGGATCGTCGAGTGACCTAGTAGTTGCGTTGCTTTTATCGTCTGCTTTCGCATCACGAGGCGACTTGCGAAGGTATGCCTTAGCGTATGAGGAGAAACTTCTCGAACTCCGGCTCTCCGGCAAGCTCTTGCCAGTGCCTTGCGTAGCTGATGACGTGAATGTGGCAAACCATCACTGCGCTGAAAGACCAGTTTTCCGTCTTGTGGCATGCGCATCAATGCGTCTATCGCGGCCCGATTGAGTGGAATGGTTCGCACAGACCGCTTAGATTTCGGCGAGGTCATCTCGCCACGGACCCAATTGTGAACCACTCGCAACTCCCTACGCTGCAAGTCAACGCTTTCCCAATGTAGACCTAACAGCTCACCACATCGCATACCGGTATTCAAAGCAACAGTGATTATCGGCTGCCAGTGCGGCTCGCTTGCGAGAATTACAAGTCGTGATTCCTCAAAGCTAAGGAAGTCCCACTTGCTCTGACCAGCTCGAGGCCGGTCAAACTCTGGAACTGCCTCAATAAGTTCTCGTTTGTGCGCATGCACTAGCACCTGACGAATGTAGGATAAGTGGTTCTGCACCGTTTTGGGAGAAAGTCCTGAGGCCTTAGGAGCGCCAGGTTTGCGAAGCTTAAGCAACACGTAGTCACTCAGCTCCACATAACCAATCTCTTGGAGCATAAGCTCCCCAAGCTGTGGCAGAATATGAACACGAAGGGCGGACTCCATACACTGATAGTGTGAACGTTTACAATTGAGTTTCTTTCTCTCAAGCACGAGTGGTGCAAACTCGCTAAAGGTGGGGCACCCTCCTTTCTGGCAAACATTCCTCTTTTGGATTGTCTAGGCCGTTCATGCAGCGGTTGATGTGTTGTCTCTCAGCGTGCTGAGCCGCCACTTTGGTGTTGACCGGTGGAGTACCGCTAATTGACTTCTTACGCCCACAGGGCAAAGTAATGGTCTTGCGGTATCTCCATACGACCGTTTTTGTAATCACGATATGCTGGCATTCTATTTCTTTCCGAGCATTTCGCCATCCTGCATCTCTAACCATCGCATAATTGCGGCGCGAGAGAAAAGGATTCTTCTGCCGACGCGGCGACAAGGAATTTCTCCCCTGCCAGCCGCTGCATACACCGTGTTCTTACTAAGGCCCAGGAGGTCCGCTAGCTCACGTACTGATATCAATAAACTACTCATTTTTTTCCACCACCTGATAAGAGTTGGAACCGCCACTTCGCTTGCTTTCAAGAACCCTGCCATCTACGACTCGGTTTCTTATTTTCTTGAGCTCGCTCCCCAATCTTGAAACAGAGAGATTTGTAAACCTCAGAAAAGGGCTTTCCATGCCAACAGCGTCGCTAAAAATATCACTTGCCTTAAACTTCTTGCCGTCAGTTTTAGCGAGTAACCAATCGTGTACTTGGCTGATCCACTCCTTATCGTTGTCGGCAAAGCTCTTGACTTCATCTCGGTTATCAAGAATATCCATGCCGGTGAGCCATTCCAATGTACCGGTCACCAGACGGTACCACTCCTCAAACGACCCAAGGGACCTGGCTGGTGGGGTGCCATGTAACCGGTAGGCAAGCAACATCGTCAAAGCTGCAGCCCTGTAAGTTTTCCACTCCTTTGTCGCGTATTGTTTGATTGCTGGAAACAAAAAGTCCGTCCGACTCTCTGGGCTTTCCATCGAAGTTCGCATCTCGATGACTACAACACGTCGATTCATATCGTTCTGAAACTCTAGGTTATTTCCGGTACACGCCAAGACGGTCCTAAACGGACATCTTGCGATTTGAGAACGTCCGAGAACCCGATCGGTAATTGCTGAAGACGTTGCAATTTGCGCTAAGGGGCCATCCCCAAAAGCCCTTCTGACATTGTCAATAATTAGGGTAGGGGGGTTAAAAAGGGCATAAGAAAGTAGAGCCTTTCGTGTTTCGTCTTCTTTGAGCGGCTGGGTAGTTATCGGTGGTGGCTGCCCGATAACCGCTCTAGCCAAAGTATCAGTGAGGAGAGTTTTCCCTGTGCCTGGCGTGTTTGCAGAAGCACAGAAAATTGGGACATTACCTAAAATTCCAGGTCGAGCAACAATAGTCAACGGATAGGCGATTGCTCTCATGCGATCTGTTTCAGTGGCAAACGGAAAGTCGCTAGTGAGTTTCTTGAAAATCTGGAGTGCGTCATTCGCATCCTTTTTGGTAGGATGCTTTGGAATTTCAAGGGGGGAATCCTGCGAAGAATAGTAGCCCGACTTAGGATCAAACCCTGATTGATTGAATAGGCTGCCGTCACTTCTTAAGATGGCCGAAGGGACTACACCTTTAAGATATTGAAATTTCGTCCTGTCTTGCTTTTCTAGAATACATTTGACGACATCTTTGGGGGGCCGTTTCCTTATCCACTTATTTTCTTCTTTAGTTGACCGGATCCGAAACTCCATGTGCTGATCAATATAAAGCTCCAACGACTCTAAATTGATCCGCATCATATGAGTCTCGCCAGATTCTCTATTCTCAAGAACTCGTGTTAAACCAGCGGGTCCATCAAATAGCTCCTGAGGGTTGAGCTGAATGAGAACGTTCTCGACTTTGTTCACGTTGTCGAACAAAGAATCGCTGAGGTATATCGGGGTGCGCACGCTCTCCCCACTTTCTTGAAGAATTTGCTCCTTCGTTTTACCGGTAAGATGTGACTCGACATCGAGCGGCGAAACTATGTACCCATGGTCAGTTTTGATGCCACGACCGCCATCCCTCTCGTGAGAAGTCGAGAAACAGAAACCTATATGCGGGTTGTCCGGCAAAGGATTATAACAGTCCTTATGCTCACGCACCGGGCATTGCCTCTCCTCGGTTTCTTCCAATGGGTGCTCAAAATTCCAGCGTTTCTCAGCAAGAGAATCGCCCATCATGTCCTCCACCGTCAGCTCGCTGAACAGGCTGTTATCATTCGATGGTTTATGTTGCTGGGGGGGAGGGGGCTATCTAAAGAGAAAAAAGAATTGGAAATAATCTCCACCTCGGCGGTCCTAGCCACCCCCCCTACCACTGTATTGGGGAGGAACATCATCTGTGCGGGTCGCATGTGAAGCCGGATCCACAGAGAGTCCGTTTTCGTTGCTGGGCTCGAAACCTTGGGCCTGTAACTCTTTTTCTACCACCGAAGCCAGTTTGCGCCCAAATCCCTCTAGCTGTATTAGGTCGTTGCACGGTTCGTCAAAAACAACCCCGTAGCGAAAGCCATGTGGGGTTCTGTACGCAAAGTTTACATCCGGTAATCTTGCCAATTCAGGGTATTCGGATGGCACCGCTTTCTTACCTTGCAAGTGGTAGTCGACATCCCCGCAGATACCATAAGCGCGCCTACAGTTAACTTTTTTGCGAATATTCTCGTTGAACTCCACTAGAGAAAAAGCCATCTCATGCGGCTGATAATGCTCCTCTAGGGCCTTCACAAGCTCTTCGACGCTCTCGAATTTAACCTCGGTCAGTTTGTTATTACGAATGGGTGAAATGAAAATTTTTCGTGTCATACCCCAGACTCTCAAGACGCCTCGCAGGTGCCGGGGACACACGAAACAAGCAGGATCCGCCGAACCGTAGCCTAGGAACCAAAGTAACGGGACTTCCTACAGAACAGCCGGACATCAACGTGTCCCCAGCTTATTTTATTTTCGAAATTTTCTTTCGTCTATTTCCGATCTCTCGGACTAAGTTGTCGTTTTCTTTCCTCTAGTTTCTTAAGGTGTCGCCTAACAGTACGCTCTCCGCCCATTCCTAGAAAAAGCCCCACTAACGAGTCTAAGCGATGCGCCCAACTTTGTTTTTTCAAAAACGTCTGCGCCTCTTCCTCCGAAAGACAGTAGTAGTAGACAAACCACTCCTCCAAGATTTTTCTGGGAGGTCTAGTCTCTTTTGGCACAGTTCCACTTTTCTTAGCTCTGTCAGCCTCTGCTCCGAGCTGTTCTTTGACCTCCTCTTGTATTTTCTTGATATAATTCTCTTTCCAAGCTCTGTACCTCTCAGGGCTGTCTAGGTACGTGAAGGCTGCAAGTGCAAAGTCAGCCCTTCGCCACAAAAAGTTATCCGCTCGAGGATCCTCGACTATACGTTTGCCATCTTTTAAATTGGACAAGTTGCACGAAGAAACACTTGAGCGTTTGGGCAACTGTTTCAAGACCACTCGTCAACACTTAGGATTGACACAAGAAGATGTCGCATCAGAAACAGGAATCGACTACAAACAGTATCAGCGAATCGAAAGTGGCGCGGTAAACATTACGATGAGAACCCTGTGCCGTATCGCAATGGCATTAGAGCTTGAGCTAGGTACCCTCTTAACGCTCTCAAATAGCGATTCTTCGAAATAAGTCGATTTTCCTCAAGAAACGACATCATACACTAGACTGCGCCCACCAACTCTTGGGGGCCAATTGCCATCGGGTAAACTGTGACTGATCTAGTTACATCTATTCGAAAACGGTCACTTTGCGTCATGTCTTAGAGTGGTTAGAGTTCGTCTATGACCAAAACTGCGTTGTTGTATCGAATGGTGACAGACAAACACAAGTGCCCCTATGGGTTAAAAGCAAAGTTTCTACTTCGCAAGAATGGCTTCGATGTTGTGGACCACGTCTTATCAGACAGGAGTGCGATCGACGCTTTCAAACAAGAACAAAGTGTTAAAACGACTCCGCAAATTTTTATCGATGGGGTACGGATTGGAGGTTATAGTGACTTACGAGAACACTTTGGATATGTTGCTAAAGACCGTACCTATTTTCCCGTAGTCGCTTTGTTCAGCTTAGCGGCTCTCCTCACTCTTGCAACTGGTCCTTCTGTAACGAAACAAAGTCTTGAGCCTTTGTTTCTTCTGTTTACTGGATATGCGATGGTTTCGCTCGCGCTACTGAAGCTACAAGACATAGAGTCTTTTTCTTCAGGATTTGTCAGCTACGATTTGTTGGCACAGCGGTTTGTTCCGTACGCCTATGCCTACCCTTTTCTAGAGGCGCTTGCAGGAATTCTCATGCTCTCAAATAAACTGCTACCATTAGGACCTATTGTGGCGATAGTTATAGGTATAGTTGGTGGAGTATCGGTGATCTACGCAGTGTGGATTAAGAAACGAGACATTAAGTGTGCCTGCGTAGGGGGTAACAGTAAAGTTCCGTTAGGATTGGTTTCCTTCCTAGAAAATGTCCTAATGGTAACAGCAGGGATATGGATGCTGCTAGACTGGCTCTAGATTTGTGAGTTCTAACAAACAAAGCATTAACGTACTTCTCGTTGTATCCTTCGGCATTCTAACAATGATCGCAGTTGTGACCATTATTAGCCTTGTCGTGGTAACGGGAACCGTATCTTCAACCGTGCAGTCGATGCAGCACGAAGAACATTCCATCAGGCTGGGAGGCAAGTTTTCCAATCAAGTTAGAGACTTCGCTCTCGCACTAGCTCTTGAGGAAGATCCTATTCAGTTAAGAAAAGACCTGTCACACACCCTTGTTCACTTATCATCGGTGGTGCCCGATAGCCATCGCTCAGAACTTGCATCGATTCAGAACAACTTTTCCGAGGTGGATCGGCAACTGACGACAGGGATAATACCGGAGGTTTTTCTCAGTCTTAAGAAACTCTCCACAAGGGCTGACGAACTCGCGGTAGTCATCGAGGCACAGATGGCCGATTCTCACGTCGAAGCAACTAAAGGAACCAATCAGGCGATGATTATTGGTGCCATTGGGGGGATATCTCTCTTCTTGTTGGCTTTGATATTCACGTTTCGACTTAGGAACGCAGTGACCAAGCCTCTGCATGAACTAGGTCTCGCCGCGGGACAGTTTGCAAAAGGCAACTTTGATTACCGACTAGGAAACGTGGAAGGGGAAGAGATGGGTGCTCTCGCTAGATCTATGGATCAAATGGCACGAGAGCTTACACTTCGCGAAAAGACACTACTACGAAACGAAAGAATGGCGGCAATTGGGCAACTGGCTGCAGGTGTTGCACATGAGCTCAACAATCCAATCACAGTGATTCGCGGTTATGTCTCGACGGTCAAATCTGATTCTCCAGAGGTTAACGAGGCGCTAAATATTATCGATGAAGAAGCACTTCAATGCCAGAACATAGTAGCTGACTTACTTTCCTACGCTCGCAGTGGAGACCTCGATGTTCAGCAAGTAGAGATGGCTTCATTTTTGGGGAAAATCGCGGAGCGTTTTTCTGCGATAGATGAGAGAGGAGTCAAGTACACTTCCGAATCGGCCGAGGTTATTTGCGATCCTGGACGACTCCGTCAGGTCGTCAATAATCTGTTGTCGAATGCTAGCGCATCAGGTACAGAGGTCGTAATGCAAGGGAAGTCGAGTGGCGGTCATTACGTTCTCGAGGTACATGACAATGGTCCTGGTGTGGAGGAAGAAAATTACACTCGAATTTTTGAACCATTTTACTCCCTGAGAAAAGGCGGCTCTGGCTTGGGGCTTTCTGTGTCACTTTCCCTCATTCGTGCACACAGGGGAACTATTGAAGTAGGTCCATCGCACCTTGGCGGAGCGTGTTTCTCGGTGAAGTTGCCATTAGGAGCCATCAATGAGTCGTAAGGCGCAGGTCCTCGTTGTAGATGATAAGAAAAACATGCTCGCCATGCTCAAGAAAGTGCTAAGCCATGATTTTAGAGTCTTTTGCGCAGAGGATGTAGCGGGAGCCAATACACTTATTGATTCAGAACGATTTGATGTTGTGCTGTGTGATCTTAAACTTCGACATGAGAGTGGAATTGAAGTTCTAAAGCAAGTTAAAGCAATACAGCCTCACGCAAAGTTTGTTCTAATGACAGCTTACGGCACAATCAATTCTGCGGTTGAAGCATTAAAACTTGGCGCGGCAGACTACATCACGAAACCGTTTGTACCAGAGCAGCTTGTTGAATTACTAACGCGCCATTCGGGCCCTTCATTGGCAAGCGAACCGCTGCCCAAAATGATCGGGCAATCCCAAGCAATGCTGGATGTGAGCAGAATGGTCCGCAAACTGGCTCCATCGGATGCAAGTTTGGTTATTCTTGGTGAAACCGGGACGGGTAAGGAAGTCGTAGCACGAGCAGTACATGAGATTAGTGGGCGGCAGGGGCCTTTTGTGGGACTAAACTGCGCAGCAATTCCACAAGAGCTCATGGAACGAGAACTCTTTGGCCATGTTAAAGGTGCATTTACTGACGCCCGAAATGACAGCGTAGGACTTTTTATGCAGGCTAACGGTGGGACGCTTTTCTTGGATGAAGTTGGTGATCTGCCACTTTCCCTGCAGGCCAAGCTTACGCGTGTACTTCAAGAACGGACGGTTCGTCCCTTAGGCGGGAGCAAAGAAGAAGCATTTGATGTTCGTTTTTTGTGCGCTACCCATCGGAACTTGAAGCAGCTGGTGGAGCAAGGTAGATTTAGAGAAGATTTGTGGTACCGACTGAATGTTGGGGTAGTTCAACTTCCTCCTCTAAGGAAACGAGCGGGAGATGCTCGGCTACTTGCACTACGATTTTTTGCTGAAATGAAAACTCGCTACCGATCGGATAGTCCAGGTAGCATCAGCGAGCAAGCACTTCTCCTTATCGATGAACACGACTGGCCAGGCAATGTCAGGCAACTGCGAGCTGCCATTGAAAGAGCATATTTGATCGCAGACGGCGATGTGTTGGAGGCGGGAGATCTTCCGGTGGAAATCGTAGGCATTGGCAACACGTCCCCGCTGGGGTCTTGGAGTGAGTGGCAAGCCAGTAGTCGTATTGAGTGGGGGCGTCGCTATCTGGATCGACTCTTAAGACGTTACCACGGGCAGGTACCAGAAGCTTCGGAACATGCTCAAGTTGAGCGAGAGTCGTTCTATCGTTTGTTACGAAAGCACAAAATTGATCCAGACAACTACCGTGTGTGACTCAATGGGTTACAGCGTTTAGCTTTTTGGTCACATTTGATGAGCTAATGGAGTCAGCGCTCATAGTTTACGCTGGCATGTATCTTGCTCTCTCAACCGTATGGTAAAAGTAATCGTTTCGCTCCTAGCATTGTCTGCCGCCTCCGGCTGTAAGAACAAAAGTGACTCTTCAACGAACAGCGAAGGTGAGGCCCATAGTCACAACGGAAAATCGCATACTCATGCATCTCAAAAAGGACCATTCAAAGTGACTGTTGCCGACCATGGGTATGAGCCTGGTGAGCTGATGATTCCGGCCAACCAACCGTCTGAAATCATTTTCACGCGAACTTCCAAATCGGCTTGTGGGGAAAAGGTGGTGTTTCCGGACCTAAAGCTAGAGAAAGAGTTACCGCTCAATACTCCTGTGTCAGTTAACGTTACCGTTACTAAAGATAAGCCTATTCGTTTCGCATGTGGAATGGATATGATGCGTGGCAGTATTGTGGCGATCCAATAACGTGTTCAAGCATTGGTTACTTGGAGTCCTCGCGCTCACAGGCTGTTATACTCCAGCGTACGAACAAAGTGCGGTGTTTACGGAACTTAGCCGCGAACAAAGTCCGGCGAGAGTCCACAAGGAACATAGTAAAGTAGGAAGTGTTGCTTCATACGTTGCCTTGGCTATCAGTCGTGGTGATGATCTTGCTGCCGCGCTCGAACAGGCAAAAGCTGCACGGTTTAGAACTGGACCATCGACGGCTTTGCCAAACCCAACAGTGTCGGTCAACTACTTTCTGAGCCCAATTGAAACACGTGTTGGTCCGCAGCGAGCAAAAGTTAGTGTAGGTCAGCGCTTTCCCTGGCCAGGTTCGCTGATGCACGCGGGCCAAGCGAGTGAGGCTTACGCACGATCAGCCGAGTATTCTGCGAGCGTCGTCGCGCGAAATATCAAGGCGGAAGTAAAAAGGAGCTATTGGCATCTTAAGTTACTTCGAGAAGAGCGCAAAGTACACTCTCAACATCTGCTTGTACTAAAGGGGTTGGTTGACACTGTGGTAGGGAGAATGGCTACCGGTCAGAGCAGCTTGGCCGATGCTAAGCAAATGCGGCTGAAGGTTGCCATGCTTGAGGAGTCTCTTTTGGCGCTTAACAACGACGAGCGCGCTGCCATGGCTTCTTTGCAGCGGTGGGTCGCAGAACCTACCAATGATTTTCCTACGACGGATCCTTGGCCAGTTCCTACTACCGCCGTGGGCTCTTCTGTCGCGAGCCATCCTTTGGTTGGAGCAATACGAGAAAGGGCGAACCAACAGTTACATTTGGCTAAAGGGGCTCACAAACGCCGTTTTCCTACGTTGACTGCGATGGCGTCATGGTTCGTGATTGGTAATGGAGTGAGTGGGGGCGATGGGCGTGACGCGTTCTCTGTGGGAGTAGGCCTGTCTATTCCTCTCTGGCAGTCCAAGATAGTTTCTCTGAAGAAAAGCTATCTCGCTCAACGAAAATCTCTTGCTCATGAAGCCCGAAGCAAAGAGAATGAGCTCCTAAGTTTGCAGACGTATGCTCTGGAGCAAACTAGTGAGGCAATACGGAAGTACCATTTGTACAATAAAGAATTGATTCCGCTCGCTGAAGGGGCCTTTGACTCTGCGCGTGGAAGATACGCGGCAGGAGGGACTAACGTTGCTCAGTTGCTTCTCGCTCAAGAGGAGTTATTGCGTCTTCGTGTTGGCGTGCTGAGGGCACAATCAAGTTATGCTATTAATCAAGCCGTCTTAGAAAACCTCGAGAAAAAAAAATGAAAAAGAGTGCTTGTGTTTTTACTTTCGGACTCTTCGTCGGCGCGCTGGCCTGGGGACTATTGCGGCCCGTACCCGCTGGAGAAAAAGAGCAAACGAGTATGGACGACAAAGAGTGGACCTGTTCCATGCACCCGCAGGTCCGGAGTCCAGAGCCCGGCGAATGTCCCATTTGTGGTATGGACTTGGTTGCAAGCGGCGGTGGAGAAGCACAGGTTTCTGACACGGTGACTCTCACCCCACGCGCCAAAAAGCTGGCAAAGCTTCAGACAGCTATCGTGAAAAAGCGAAGCCATCAAGGAAGACTGAGTTTGCTTGGCACTGTTCTCGCAAGCGAGAAAAGAATGAAAACGGTGACTGCTTGGACTGCAGGCAGAATCGACAACTTGCTTGTTAAATCAACCGGAGAGAGAGTGAAGCGGGGACAGACTATAGCTAAGCTCTATAGTCCCGAAGTCTACTCTGCTCATCAAGATTTGATTACGGCACAAAAGCAGGTGGAAGCGTTATCTTCTGCTCGGCCGGCAACCCAGAGCGCCGCGAAACAATCATTGGAGGCGGTCAAAGATAGACTACGCTTACTTGGCGTGAGTGAAGGGACACTTACGAAAATGGCGAAGGCTAAGGTGCCGACCAAATCGCTGCGTGTACGTTCTCCGTTTGCTGGTACAGTGCTGAAGAGACTGGCTACTCAAGGTCAGTACGTCGATACAGGCGCTGGCATCTATGAAATTGCGGACTTGTCCCAGGTCTGGGTAAACCTTGAAGCCTACGAGTCAGACTTGTCATTGATTTCCGTTGGGCAGAAGGTGATTGTTACGTTTGAGGCTTTACCAACCACACCGCTTGAAGGAGCCGTGACATTTGTCGATCCCATCGTAGATCGAGCCAAAAGAGTTGCAAATGTTCGTGTCGAGCTCGACAACAAGAACCGAAAGCTCAAACCTGGTATGTACGCTAGCGCGAATATTGAGGTTGGTAGGCAGGACGCTCCACAACTTGTGGTACCGAAAAGTGCTGTGCTGTTTACAGGGGAGAGTTCAGTCGTCTACGTGGAACGTGCAGAATCTGAGTATGAAGCGCGGGTTGTTCGTCTTGGTACGTTAGTTGGTGAATCCTATGAAGTGATGGCTGGACTCACTGCCGGAGAACGGGTCGTTACCAGAGGCGCATTCGCACTAGACTCAGATCTCCAAATTAGAGGTGGACCAAGTATGATGAATGCGAATACGAAAGTTTGGAGAAACGTCGAAAAAGCTCCGAAAGAAGAATTGAAAAAAATTGGCTCCATTCAAATTCGATACCTGAGCTTCCATGAAAGCCTTGCAAAAGATGACTTTGCGTCGGCGAAGACTGCTGCGAAAGAAATTATCGAATTGCTCTCTAACGTCAATCTTGAAGGTGCTTGGCCAGAATTACTCTCAGAAGCGCAAGCTTTCTTGGTTCCCGTGGCAGAGTTGAAAAGTCTTGATGAGGTTCGGTTGGCATTCGAGCAACTCAGCATGTTCATGACCACACTTCTAGAACGATATGGAAATCAAACAGCAAACGCGATTAATGAGTCTTTTTGTCCTATGGCGTTCGACAATAGAGGCGCGTTTTGGTGGCAAACTGGCAAAGAAATCAGGAATCCATACTTTGGTGCATCGATGTACGGGTGCGGTTCGGTGAAGAGTCATCTTGAACCCTCCGCATATAAACCTGCGAACTCTGAACAAGGTCAGGCGGGACCTCGGGTGAGGCATCAGCACTAAAGTGAAACTGTGGCAAAAACTAATTAGCGGGCTTATCGAAAAGCGCTTGGTCGTTTTCATACTTGTCATACTATTTGTAGGTGGTGGGGTGATTGTTTCTCCGTTCGGGTTTGGCTCGCGGTGGTTTCCTGAACTAGCAGTACCAGTGGATGCGATTCCTGACATCGGAGAAAATCAGCAAATCGTATTTACCGAGTGGGCTGGGAGGTCGCCGCGAGACATCGAAGATCAAATTACTTACCCACTTACGTCTGCACTTCTTGGCGTTCCAGGGGTGAAGTCCACCAGAAGTGCATCGGCATTTGGTTTTTCCACTATCTACGTTATATTCGAAGATAACGTAGAGTTCTACTGGTCCCGTTCAAGGGTGCTCGAAAAGTTGGCGTCTTTACCACCGAGCACTGTGCCAGAGGGCGTAACCCCCACACTCGGACCTGACGCTACCGCACTGGGGCAAGTGTTCTGGTACACGTTAGAGGGACAGGATTCTGAAGGAAACGTTGTTGGCGGATGGGGGCCCGATGAACTGCGCAGCATTCAAGACTGGACCATCCGGCCTGCGCTTCAGGCGGCGAGAGGGGTGAGCGAGGTGGCTTCGATCGGTGGTTTCGTTAGAGAGTATCAAGTTGACGTTAACCCTGACGCGTTGGATGTAAGTGGTCTCACCATAAATCAACTCGCCAACGCTGTACGTAAGTCGAACTTAGATATTGGGGCAAGAACCATCGAGGTTAATCAGGTCGAGTACATTATTCGTGGATTAGGGCAGCTCGAGTCGATAGAAGACTTACTCGCCGCAGTAGTTGCAACACGTGATGGAACACCTATTCGGGTTCGTGACGTGGCGAAGGTTTCCCTTGGTCCCGCGAATCGACGTGGGGCTCTTGACGATAGTGGAGCCCCTGTTGTTGGTGGTGTGGTGGTAGCAAGATTTCAAGCGAATCCTAAACAAGTGATCGACCAAGTAAAAGCGAAGATTGCAAAGATTGCCGGGACGTTACCCGAACGAACGCTTGAGGACGGAACAAAGTCAAAAGTCACGATATCTTCATTTTACGATCGTAGTCAGTTGATTGACGAAACCATTGGTACGTTGAGAGAGGCACTGTTCCATCAAATACTGGTTACGATAATCGTTATCTTGTTTTTATTGCGAGACTTGAAGAGTTCATTTCTGGTGTCGCTGATGATTCCCTTGGGGGTTATGTGCACGTTTTTAGCAATGAAACTTACTGGTGTGGGGGCCAACATTATGGCACTCGGAGGGATTGCCATTGCCATTGGTAGCATGGTCGATATTGCAATCGTTTTTGTCGAAAATATCGGAGGACAAGTGGGTTATGGAAAGCCTCAGGGTTTTAAGAAAAAGATTACAAGTGCGGCCGCTGAAGTCGCACCTGCGGTAACCACCTCCGTTCTAACAACGGTGGTGAGCTTTTTACCTATCTTAGGACTGGGGGGTGGCGAGTATAAACTTTTTGCTCCTTTGGTATTTACTAAGACGTTCGCCATGTCGTTTGCGCTAGTGCTTTCTTTGCTGCTTATTCCATGCATGGCTGTTTCCTTTTTTGCTCCAACAGTTCGCGAGCAAAAACTACTTTCCACTTTTTCAATCCGATACTGGTTGCTCGCATTGCTGGGGATTGTATTTCTCGCTTTCGGTCAATGGTTCGGTGTAGTACCCCTTCTCGTAGGAACAATACGGTTAAGCGAGTCCTTGTTACCTCTGCGCATTACTTCTCGACTTCGTCAGTTTGAACTATTGACGATTGGGCTTCTGGCAATCGTAACTCTAGCAGAAGCGTGGCGACCGCTTTCACAGGATGAGTCACTACTAGTCAATATGGTGTTCGTTTTCATCGTTTGTGGCGCTGTGCTGGCTGTTTTCTATTTCTTTGAGCGCGTATACCCAGCAATGCTCAACTACTTCCTGGTTAACAAAGTTGTTTTTATGACTTTGCCGATTGGGATCGTGCTGGCTGGTGCATACTGTTTTTCGACTCTCAAAAAAGAAAACATGCCTTCGTTTGATGAGGGAGCGTTTCTTTATATGCCAACCACAATGCCTCACGGTTCCATGGGCGCCAACTTAGAGATGCTGTCAAACCTTGATGCTTCGATCGCTCAAATTCCAGAGGTAGATCGAGTCGTCGGAAAAATAGGGAGAGTTGAAAGCGCGTTAGACCCAGCGCCACTCTCAATGGTCGAAACGCTGATAACGTACAAACCAAAGTTTTCACTAAACAAGAATGGCGAGCGGGTAAGAAACTGGCGCAAGCACATCCAGTCGACAGACGATATATGGAAGGAGATTGTAGCAGCAGCAAAAATACCGGGACTTACAGAAGCGCCGCTTCTCATGCCGATCGAAACACGACTTGTCATGTTACAAACTGGTATGCGTTCGTCTGTGGGGATGCGAATCCAAGGGCCCACAATTGAGGCTGTCGAGAAGTTTGGTTTAGAAGTCGAGTCTTTGATCAAGACCAGTGATATTCCAGAGGTCAACAAAGCGACAGTCTTCGCGGAGAGGATCGTCGGAAAACCATACTTAGAAATAGATCTGAAACGTGAATCGCTTGCACGCTACGGGCTTGCCATTGGCGATATTCAGGCGGTTCTTCAGATTGGTGTCGGAGGTATTCCTCTTGGGAGAACGATTGAAGGGCGTGAGCGCTATCCGCTGCGCGTGCGATTCATGCGAGACGCTCGTAACTCTATTGAACAACTTAAAAACCTAAAAGTGCCAACCAATACGAAGACGACCATTCGGCTGTCACAAGTTGCCGACATCAAGTTTGTAAAAGGTCCACAGTCAATCAAATCCGAAGACACAAGAATTACCTCCTATTTGCTTTTCTCCCGGAACAAGGGCGGAGGTTACTCTGACGTTGAAGCCGCGGATGCGGTTCAGAGGCTCTTGGATCAAGCTGTTCACGACGGTAAGCTTGTGGTTCCTGAAGGTGTGACTCGCGAACTTGCAGGCGAGTTCCAGAAACAAATAGAAAGCGAAAAGCGGCTTATGGTGCTCGTTCCTATCGCATTGGTACTTGTGTTTCTCATTCTCTATCTGCAGTTTTCTAGGGTTTCGACCGTTCTTGTCGTTTTTTCTAGCGTTGTCGTTGCTGTCAGCGGGGCATTTATTTTGATGTGGCTTTACAACCAAACGTGGTTTGGCAATTTCACTTTGTTTGGACATTCCATGAGAGAGATATTCCGCATCGACACCGTTAACTTGTCAGTGGCTACGTGGGTTGGAGTCATCGCTCTGGTTGGGATCGCAACTGATGATGGAGTTGTAATGGCTACTTACCTTAGTCAAACGGTCAACAAGAGCGACTCAGGTGCCATAAAAGAAGCGGTACAAATAGCCGGAAAGCGACGTATCAGAGCTTGTCTTATGACCACAGCAACTACAGTTCTGGCGCTTTTACCGGTGCTTACCTCACAAGGTAGAGGGGCTGATGTTATGCTACCCATGGCGATACCAGTAATGGGTGGGATGTTGATTGAACTTGTTACTCTCTTCGTTGTCCCAGTATTGTATTGTGGAATCGAGGAACATGGAGCCTAAGAAGTTCAAGAAAAGGCTACGATGGGCCTACGAGTGTGGACGCTTGAAACGGGCAATAGTTAAATCTACCCCTTTCTTGCTCGTTGCAAGCCTTGTTATTCTCAGTACAACAGAAGCCCAAACCCCTCTACTGCTAACAGTGTTGATGATTTACATTGCTCTAGTGTTTTCTGAGTGGAGAGGGCCTGCTTAGGAGCTACTAAAGCAGAACACAAATCCGTAAAAACTAGGCCCTAATTGGGCCGGCACTTTGGCACGACTTTGGCACAAACGCTGAGAAACGAAGTGAGTCAGTGGGACTGGGTGAGAAAGCGAATCAGTCAATTAGGGTTCGTAATTTTCCAGATATCAGCGGAAAACTACCGTCAGTTTGGAGCGCTCTGTTGCAACGTTGCAATAAAAGACGATACGGGGCGGGACTGGATGGGAGTGTTTGGTACGAGAATTTGGGTAAGTCGCCGAGAGTATTGCAGGTGGTCGAAATCTCTTTGGTTTTGAATTGAATCAATACGATTCGACTCCCGGCGCCTCCACCCTTATTTTCTTTTTACACCGATCACTTGCGCCACTTTGGCGTGAGTGGCGATCTCACTTTAGCGGCTGCTGGTGCTGGCATAGCCCATCCTTCCGGACTTTTTGATTCACAAAGAACTTGCCCGTAGCTCACTCAATGTCCTTCCTTCCTAGAATGTTGACCCTCCAAAAAGTATTCGCGCAAGGGACACAAGGTATTGGTAACCGTCTCGATTGGCGTATTGAAGTCAAACGCAATCAGGTTCTTGCCTGACTTAAGTGATAAAAAAAAGAAAGCCATTAACGCGGTAACATTTCTGCCAGGATTTAAACTAGCGATGAAGTTTACAGAAAAGTTCTATCCTGACGCAATCAACTGCAAAGTCAAAACTGGAGAAAAAGGTTATTACGACATCGCGTTTAGAAAGCAAGCGCAAGCTAATATTCTTGGACTTCTTGTTGCTGGTGATAGTGCCAAGGAGTATTACAATTTGGAGTCTGAAAAAGCGATTGTGAAGGCGGCTATCGGGGAGCTGGACCGTATATTTGACGGCAAGGCTTCTAAAACTTTTACCGGCGAATACGTCTTGGAAAACTGGGGCCATCATAAATATACAATAGGCACTTGGACTCAAGCGTTCCTGCAAAAAGAGTCTCATCTCAAGACGCTAAATCGACCACTTGCTAAAAAGGTCTATTTCGCTGGAGAAATCAACGACACCTACAAACAAATGGGTGTGCCAGGAGCAGTGCTGTCTGGATATCATTTCATTGATCGACTACTAACTGAGTGATCGGATAGGCGCCTCTCAGAAGGTTATTTCATGGAACATCGAAAAGTTTGCTTTTGGAACCCGACGGACGTGTCTTTCGTTTCGCACCAAGGAGCCCATGGCTACAGAAATACTTGCTTTGTTACCCTAGTGCCGGCGTTCGTGTCGTCGGCTACTATTGCTTCGTTGCCAAGAGCCCAATGGAACCAATCCAGAATCTGAAGTGAACTTATCCTCCACATGCCGCACTGATATTTTCAAGCAGCAGTTTGACAAGTCCATGTTTGGGAGCATTAGTCGGCCACTCAGCGAATGCCTGAAGGGGAGACAATTGCCACTTTGGAAGAAGAGAAACCATGTTCTTAGCTCTGATGTCGTCGGACGCCAAAAACTGAGGTATCGCCGCGACCCCTACCCCAGCACGTGCGAATTCGTATACAGCTCGTGCATCAGTGGAAACGATTCGACCTACAGGTCTGAGAGTGACTCGATGTTTTCCTCGCTCCAGCGAAAAACCTCGAGACTGGGCCGGAGACAAGAGTATCCAGTCCCACCCTTTTAGTTGCTTGGGGTCGTTTAACTTTTCTCTCTGATTAAAATACTGCGACGAACAAATAAGCTTTCGTTCGATGTCGAATAGAATCTTTGACGTAATTGAGTTTTTGGCATTCACGCCCATGCGAATCGCCAGATCAAATCCACCTCCAATGATTTCTTTCCGCATATCCGAATAGTCTAGTAACAATTTTATACGAGGATGCTCGATAGCAAATGCCGCAAGTGCATTGGAAAGTGGGGATTGGGCCAGAACAGAAGGCATGGTTAGACGAATTTCACCACTTGGTTGTTTGGCGGAACCAGAAATAGCAAGGAGCTCACCTTCAACGGCATCGAGCATGTTTCTTGTGGCAACGAGAAGTCGTTCACCTTCTCGCGTCAGACTAAGCTTACGAGTGGAGCGATAAAGCAAAGTAACGCCAAGATGAGACTCTAGCTTTGAGAGATGGTGACTGACTACCGATGGCGAGATACCCAGTTCGCGCGCAGCCCCCCGAAAAGAACCATGATCAACGGTTTTAGCGAATATGGCCATCTGACGTAGCTGATCAATCATTATGCATATTTCCCGAACAGTTAAATCGGTTTAGACCATCTTATCATTCAATTAGAACTGCTGCAATATCCGTCTCACAGTGGGAAGCCCACCAAAACCTAACAATACTAAAAGGAGATCATTAACCATGTACAAACTATTTCAGTTAACCGCAGCATCATGGATGTTAGGGGCTTGTGCCTCTACTTCGGTGGTAAACAACAAACCCAAGGTCCAAAAGTTCTACGATTACCTCAGTAACCCTGGCTCCAATGAGCACGCCAAAGAGTTTATGGCCGTTGCTACGCCAGACTGGAAAAGCATCAGCGGCTATCAAGGCGGAGATAAGTCTCGCGAGGCATTCAAAGGGCAACTTGGTGGGTTTGCGAAGTTCATTCCGGATCTAAAGTGGGAAGTGATGTCAATGCATCAGGACGGAGACACGGTGGTTGTACGAAGCAGAGCCACAGGAACTCCAGTAGGACCTTTTATGGGAGTTGATGGCGAAGGTCGTGGGTTCGACATACTAACAATAGACATTCATGAAATGAAAGAAGGCATGATTGTGCGTTCTTTTCATGTCGAAGACTGGGCTGGAGCCTTGCGCCAACTCGCAGGTCCAAACGCCAAGAAAAAGGCTAAAGGAAAAGCCTCTTTGAGTGTTGTGATGGCTTTCATGGACGCAATGGGAAAAGGTGAAATGGAAAAGATGTCCTCTCTAATGGCTGACGATATGGTTTGGCACAATGAAGGTGATGCCGTCATCCCTTGGATTGGCCCTTGGAAGGGGAAAACAGAAATATTCAAATTTCTCAAAACGTTTTCTGAAGGATCAAAAACAACACTATGGAAAAATGAAGACGTCTTAGCATCCGGCGACACCGTCGCGATGTATGGAAAAATGAAACTTATGACCACGAAGTCGGGTAAAGAGAGCAAGGAATTCACATATTCACTTCGCGCCAAAGTTCGTGATGGCAAAATCATACTCTGGAACTGGTTCGAAGATTCCTACGAAGTAAGTCGTACGTTTCGAGGCAGACGGTAACTTTTTCGAGATTGAAAGAAGAAATAAATATGAACACCCAAATTCGAACAGCTCTTTTAGCAAGTACGCTTCTTTTCAGTGCATGTAGTGATAACGATAACGAATCGCTCAATCCTCTCCAAGAAGGCGCGAATATTACATTGAGAAATACACTGGAAGAGCCCGGCGAAACAGAAACGACCTACCCCAGTCTTTTTGGCCAAGCGGATGATGCGTGGGACGAGTCTGGTGTGCTTTCGAATTCAACCGTAGAATTTGCAACCGCATTGGCTCAAGGAACAGAATCAGGTGCCCCATTCGAAATCAGTGGTCTTTACGAAATAGACTTCACAGAAAACAGTATCAGTTTCAAAGTACTGCCAGCATTGGACGACCCATTTTGGAGTATGGTCTTTGGTGAATTTCCGCAGGGGAAATTTGACAGATATTATTTTACTTTTTCCGAACCGCATAACATCAGTGGTTTTAGTAGTGACAACTCCAACCTAAATGTGAGGATAGACTCCGAGACAGTAATAGCGGTCGAACTTACAGAAGGCTATAGTCTCCAGCCTGACGTCTCGTTCATTGTAGAGCTGAACTGAGGTGATGAATCTGCGGCCGCTGTAGCTTTCTTATGGTTACAGCGGTCGCAGCTCGACTCATCAATTACAGAGAGAGAAAATGCAGTCCTCCGATACAGAAGACAAGGATTAAAAAGGACAAGAATGATGATGAAATCAACAACGAGTAGAGCGAGAAAACCACTATTCCTAATAAGCTTGTGTGTATGGATCTTCCTTCAACTGCCACGACTCGTCGCGATTCCCCTAATCAGCAGTGTTTCTTCCGGGATAGACTCAGCTGCTTGGATGTATCCAGCAATATTCGATATTGTAACCGCCGTTCTTGCTCCATTTTTGATACTTGCGATTTGGAAACGTCGCGGTTTTTTCGTTTGGTCAATGACGGTAATCTACTTTACAATATCCATTGTAGACCATTGCGGGGCATTTATAACTCTCTCGCAGCTGGGAGAACCAACCGCGTTTAAAGAGATAAGTCCTGATGACTCTGGCCTTGTCGTCCCCGCGATTCAAACCACTATAGATCTTCTCTTTATGGTGCTACTCCATTTGAGAAAGTATCGCAGTCAGTTTTTCAAAACAGACACCGACTAGTTCAAATTCGTTTACTTTGCAGAGGAGCACAAATGGTAAACTTAGCGGTTTACAACTTACTCAACAGGTATCTCTGGCTCTTACAACTCTTCGAGCAGGGTTTTTGCCGCTAACTTTCCCAGTTCATTGGAAGCCAAGGGACTAGCGCCAGTGATGAGTGTTCTATCACGACACACCGTTTTATCAGACTTTCGGTTCACAAGTATGGCGCCCAAACTCGCTAACTTTTCACTGAGTCCCCGTGGCATGGGCCCGGGCAAGTATCCTATCTTCGGCGTCTTCTTATCTACCGAGTCCGGGAATACTGCCATCTTATATCCTTTGTACAAAAAGTCTTGCTTATCGACGGTAGTCGCCAAAAAGGCACCCGGTCCGTGGCAAAGACTAATTGTAAATAACTCATTATCAAGAGCCCAACGCAATACCTCCCCCACGTTTTTGTCTTCAGGAATCCCTAGCATTGCACCATGGCCACCAGGTACAAAAACGGCAGCGTAAGATGCGGCATCAGAAAAAGACGTATCTACGAAGTCTTGCAGCTTCTTCGGCGACTTGAACTGGGTCTTGTATTGCTCATAAATGGATCTTACATTTTCGTCCTTTTCAGGGAACGCCCACATTTCAAAAACAACCGGTTTTCCACTCACTGTCGCAATTTCGAACTCAAACCCCGCATTCCTAAGGTGAAGCATGGGGACTAGCGCTTCGATAGGATGATTACCAGTAGAAAACATTTTCCCGTTTTTCATTGTCATGTTTTTTTCCTCGGTGAATATGGCGAGGATTTTCGATTTCTTTCCACTGTACTTGGAGTACGTAATCTCTTCGTAATCACTAACCTCAACGGTCGCCAGCTTTAAGGCGAGTCGTGAAGGACTGTAAGAGCCATCGGATTCTAATTTGGGTCCCAAAAATTTCTTGAACATGTCATCTCCTTATCTCGCCATATTTCATCTAGACGAATGCGATTTTGTATCCTGACGCGCGGAGAGACAACAACCCGTAAACTTGGACAGACTGTCCAAGGAAAACACCTAATCGTGCTATGACCCTCTAAATATGGTCGATTTGAATCAAATGAGGATCTTCGTAGAGGTCGCACGCCGAGGTGGTATTGGTGCTGCAGCTCTCTCTCTCGAAATTCCCAAATCGACCGTAAGTTTGCGAGTAAAACAGTTAGAAGAACGATTGGGCCTTCGCCTGCTTCAACGCACCACTCGTCAAGTCACTCTCACCGGCAAGGGAAAGCACTACTTCGAATACTGTGAACGTATAATTTCGCTTGCAGAAGAAGCGGACCGCTCTCTTGCCGCGCTAAGAATCAAACCTTATGGGACATTGAGAGTTGCGTCCTTTCAACTCTTTGCTGATCTGTTTTTGACACCATTAATCACAGACTTTCTGGCACTTCACGACGAGGTAGAGATTCAAACGATCATCTCAGAAGATTTAGAGGACCTGGTGGGGGAAAGTATTGATCTCGCTCTCCGTATGGGACCATTACAAGATTCTACTTTGATTTCTCGGCGCCTTGGTTGTTTCGAAACGGGGCTCTATTCTTCTACGGACTTCGCCAAGAGTCATCCTCCCCTAACACATCCTAACCAACTTGATAAACTACCATTGGTCGCGTACGGAAACTCCTGGACCGACGCGCCGTGGACTTTCCAGAAAGGAGAGCAGCGAGAAGACGTCCCCCTGCATGGACGTTTCTTATCCAATAGCATCTTCATGGTGGCAGAAGCGACGTTACGCGGTGTAGGTATCGGAGGTTTTCCCAAACTGCTAGCGGAAAAATGGGTTAAGCAAGGAAAAATGGTACGCCTTCTTCCAGAGTGGGACACACCGAAATTACCACTGTACGCACTGTACGCGAGCCGCAACCAAATCGATCTGACGCTCAGTAGTTTTCTGGAATTCATCTACGAACGAATCGATTCAGATACTTTACGCAACCCGACTTTAGAAAGACTATAGTCTTGCGGCTCCCCCCGTCTCTAACGATCTTACTGCTGAGCTTTCCTGGTTGGCGGAAATCTTAAAGTACCCATTTATGACGTCCTAAACAGCCACACACGTAGATGCTTTTTGGGAACTGATTGCGGACCCGGGTTCGACTCCCGGCGCCTCCACAATTTTCACATCGAACAGAGCTTGATGCTGCTTTTCTTAAAGCAATAGTTTTCAATAAACGCCCCCCAACCCCAATGCCTTGGTTGACGGCTTCATGCCATCGTTCTTGCGACACTTCGTAGCTTCAGGTAGCAAATTTTTACAGTCTTCATTGGCAACCTGCCTCTTCGCAACGACTAATGAGATCGGTCTCGCAATCGTAGGTCTGCGAAGAAGTTCCCTACCACGCTTCTCACTAGGTAAAACCGAGACTACGTCGACCACTTCGAAACTTGTAAGACTCGAGTCACTTTTCGCTGGAGGCAAGAGCTGTGCGGCATTTTGTCGCGCAACACGAAAATTAGCGGCCAAGGGTCAGGATGTTTGATAGGTTCAAGATGTCTTGAACTTTGTGAACATTCAAACAACTCCGTTCGTTAACCGCGTAGGAGAACGCATTTCGGAACAGTTGAGGGACAGCGAGAGTCATCCGATATTGAGGCAAGCGACCGTGAGAATTTGTTCGAGCGGGAAACGAGCACGACCGAGACTTGTCTACCTTCTGGGAAAGACAGTTGGGGCGAATGAACAATCCCTTGCCAAGGTCGCTACAGCAGCAGAATTAATCCACTCAGCGAGCCTGCTCCACGATGACGTGATTGACGAAGGTAAAATTAGGCGCGGCATGCCGACCGCCAACGTCACGTGGGGAAATTCTGCGGCAATATTGAGCGGAGATCTACTTCTCACGATGGCACTGCGCGAGCTCGCTTCTCTCCCCCGTCCGATCACCGACCGTGCCATATCAACAATTCAGCAAATGACAGTCGCGTCAATGCGCGAAGTTTCGAGTATCGGGAACTTCGCCATCGAACGAGGCGAGTGGACAAAGATTGCCGAAGGAAAAACGGCTTCGCTGATGTCTTGGATTGGGTACTCTGCCGGACTGCTTGCCGAGAATCATGACGCAAGTACCCGTTTTGACAGAGCATGTCATCATCTTGGAGTCGCTTTCCAAATTGCAGATGACCTTCATGACGTCACAGAGACCGATTCGACCAAAATCCCATTTGCAGATCTTAGAAACGGCAATCCGTCGATCGTCACACTCGAGGCGATAAAACGAGCTCCGGAAATGCTCACCGCGCTCATGAAAGAAGAGTTACCAATGAGTCAAAATCGCGCCGAAATGTTCGGCAAAAAAGTAGTCGAAACAGGAGCGATTGTAGGGGGGGCATCTCTGTTGTTCAATGAAATTGGAATGGGCTTGTCCAAGCTAAAGCCATTTGAAAACAACCGCTACGCACAGAAGGTGCTTTCTTGGGGCAAAAGTCTCGGAGAAAATTTTCTAGGAGTGATCAATGATTAAAGGTTACGTAACAAAAGACGGCTCTATCGTCTCCTCAGTTGCCCCTTCCGAATTGGAAGAATGGGAGGAGCGACTCGTCGGTACCATAGGCGAACTAATTGAATTTTGGGGATTCAAACGAAACCAAGGCCGCGTATGGGCACTACTCTACCTTCGTGGTGAAGCAGTAACCGGGCCTGCTCTGCAAAAGCTGTTGGGATTATCGAAGGGCTCTGTTTCGACCATCACCCGGGACCTTGAGCAATGGGGCGTCATCCACCGACTGCGTGTATCAGGACAAGCAGCTTGGCACTTCTATGCGGAGACAGAGTTGCTAGCGATGGTTTCTAACGTGCTGCAGAAACGAGAAGCAAAACTCGTGGACAAAGTTCTTGCCAATATTGACGACGCCATTGAATCTGCAAAAGACAGCAAATTCCCCGGTGACCAGCGCCTCAATCGGCTAAAGCAAATGCGGCAACTAGCGCTTGCAATGCAAACTCTTCTCCGAGTTGTCGGACACACCAAAACTTGGAGCGATAAGACGCTCAAAGCCATGACGAAAGTGCTCTCTCGTTGGAGCAAAAAAGGAGTACCTCTATGACTTCACCATTCAATCCCGAATTGTGGGATGATGTCGATCTCGGACTAAAAGATGTCACCTGTCACCGATCTCGCAATGGCAAAACCGTTCGCGTGGCTTTCGATCGACCGGACGTGCGAAATGCCTTTCGACCGCAAACGGTGGACGACCTTTACCGCGCTCTAAGTTACGCCCGGGAAAACCACCACGTCGGTTGCGTTCTTCTGACTGGAAACGGACCTTCGTCGAAAGACGGTGAATGGGCATTTAGCTCCGGCGGAGACCAAGCAGTTCGCGGACAAGATGGTTACTACTACCAGGATCCGAGTTCCCAGCTCGGCAGATTGCACATTTTAGACGTACAACGACTCATTCGTTTCATGCCGAAAGTGGTAATTGCTGTGGTTCCAGGTTGGGCAGTTGGCGGTGGCCATAGTCTTCATGTGGTTTGTGACTTGACCATCGCTAGTCGAGAACATGCAAAATTCTTACAAACCGATCCAGATGTCGCCAGTTTTGATGGAGGGTACGGTTCAGCTCTGCTCGCAAGGCAAGTCGGACAAAAGTTTGCTCGGGAAATATTCTTTCTTGGTAAAACTTACAGTGCAGAACAAGCTCACCGAATGGGGATGGTTAACGAAGTTGCGACGCATTCTGAGCTTGAAAATGTAGCCCTCGATTGGGCTGAGCGCATCAATAGTAAAAGCCCAATGGCTATGCGAATGCTCAAATACGCCTTCAACCTACCCGATGACGGAATGGTTGGACAACAACTATTCGCCGGCGAAGCTACTCGTCTTGCCTACGCCAGTCCGGAAGCCAAAGAAGGTCGAGACGCCTTCCTAGAAAAGCGAAAGCAAAATTTTGGCGACTTCCCATGGTTCTTTTAGAGAAAGGCATCGAATGCACAACAGCGAAATCATAAGAAACGAAGGCTCTTGGAAAATGTTTAACCGCATATCCAAAACCTACGACCGCCTTAATCGAATTCTATCTGCCGGCACAGACGTCAGATGGAGAAAAAGACTTGCGAGAAGCGTGAACCTTCGTTCTGTTGACACCTATCTTGATCTCGCTACCGGTACGGGGGATCAGCTATTTGCAGTTTGCAAAGAACTCTACGACATCAAGAAACCTGTGGGAACGGATATGTCGAGTGGCATGCTTGATATCGCCAATCAGAAAAAGAAACGAAAAAAAATTAGCGCGGATTTTTTACTCGGCGATGCTATGAAAATAGACCTACCAGACTCCAGCGTCGACTTAATTACAATGTCGTTTGGAATACGCAACGTGACCTCCCCGGCGCAGGTCCTTTCCGAGATATCCCGTGTACTGTCGCTTCGCGGCGAAGTTCGGATACTAGAGTTCGGTCTACCCACCAATCGTCTGATACGCTCGGGCTACCTGACATACTTCAGACATCTGCTTCCTCGAATCGGGGGTCTTATTTCTGGAGACCGAGAGGCCTATCGTTACCTCAACCGCACCTCAGAATCATTTCCCGACGGCGAAGACTTCTGCTCGATGATGAAAGAAGCCGGCCTTTCAAACGTGTCATTCCGGTCGTTGAGCACCGGCGTCGCTTACCTTTACGCAGGAAGTAAAGCTTGACCGAATGGGTGCATAGCGAGAAAGAAGCACTCGCGCGATTGCAAATCGCCCTGACGTTCAATGACACGTTAGATATTTCGTTCCCTGGTGGAAACGCGCTGAAATGGGCGCGGGGGATTGATTCCAAGCACTGCTACCTTTGGGAAGACGAAAACCAAAGCATCGCTGGTATCGGTATCGAAAGGATGTTTGAGGCGCTTAGCGAGGATTCTTATCGTCGCTGTGCAGAGGATGTTGTCGACGCGATGGAAAACCGTTTTGTATTTCATTGGCGTCGTTTTGTCTCCGGAACATCAACTGAATGGGAACCGTTTGGCTTTGCGCGCTGGGTTTTTCCGGACATTACCTACCGCAGTACGAAAACACATTCGCAAATCGTTCGTAGGGGCTCCCGGAAGATAGAACTGAGAAATGTTGTTTCCCCGACGAGCCCTACTCTTCAACAGGTGGCTGACTATGGCCAACGAAAAGTGTTTTCGCGCGCAGTAAATAGTGCCAAGCAAGCTTTCCTGGAACAACAACTTCGCAAAGTCGTCCTAGCCAGACGAGCCACCCACGAAGGAGCAAGCGACGCGTCCTACTGGAAATCCTTGGTAACCAAGATGCCGCGTCCTTCCGGAAGCTATCGCTTCTACCTGCAGCCCGGTGCGCAAACTGCTTTTTTGGGTGTGTCTCCCGAACGATTATTTGAGCGAAAGCAAAAGCACGTTGAAGTTGATGCTCTTGCCGGAACGACTCTAAGCGACGAAAGACCTGACTTAGCCAACCAACTCGCCGAAAAATTACTGAACAGTGACAAAGATCGCGTCGAGCATGACTTTGTAACCCAACACATTGACGACAAGTTGCGGTCGGTGGGTTTAGCCTTTAAGCGAGAGCCGACACCCGTAGTAAAAAAGCTCTCGTCACTCCAGCATCTGTGGACCCCCTATCATTTGGAGTCGAAATTGTCTGATGCAGAGCTAGCTGACCTGTTGCACCCAACACCTGCTATTTGCGGGATACCTAGTGAAACCGCGCGACATTTCATCGCGCAGCAAGAACACTTCGACAGAGGGCTCTACACGGGGTTGGTTGGGCTTGTCAGTAAGAATCATACGACAATGCTTGTAGCGCTCAGATGCGCTTTGGCCAATCACCACAAAATTTATGCGTATGCTGGCGCGGGGATAGTCTCGAGCTCGGAAGCGGCCAAGGAGTGGGACGAAGTGGTTAACAAAGGACGTGTCTTCAGCCAGTTGCTCGACGAAGATAAAAAGGAACGGTTACTTGAGCGGCTTGCTTAACTCCGAGTGGGCACAACTGATAATGGACTCGCTGGTCAGTTGCGGGATATCAGATGTCGCGTTTTCACCTGGCTCTCGCAGCAGCGCATTGACGGTGTCTGCCGCAAGACATCCCAATATAACTACCCATACCTTTTGGGACGAACGTAACGCCGGCTTCTTTGCGCTTGGTTTCGCTAAAGCTACGGGCCTCGTGTGCCCGCTGATATGCACCTCTGGCTCGGCGGTTGCCAATTTCTTTCCTGCTGTGTGCGAAGCAAAAACCAGTGGCTTGCCAATGCTAATAATTTCAGCAGACCGCCCTGAAGAACTCCATCACACCGGTGCTAACCAAACAATGATGCAATCCGGTATCTTTGGCAGCTTTGCAACTTCGCTGACGCTGAGTGCTCCTGAAAAAGACTATCCATTGCCACATGTAAAACATTTGATAGTTCATGCTTGCGAAACCACCAGTAAGGGAAAAGTGGTACACTTAAATACAGCTTGGCGGAAACCACTGGTTTCGGGTTCGCCTAAACCTTCTGCAGTAAGCACGCGCAAGACGTTGCCCGTGCGCACCCGCGCAATGCCATCTTCAGTTGCGGCCGTAGCGGACGTTCTCGCAAGTGCAGAGCGCGGTTTGATTGTGGTTGGTGCGGGGGTTGAACCAGCCCAAGTAAAAGCAGTTCTAAACTGGCCAACAGTGGAATGCTTATCGGTGATTCATCAACAAAAGCAACCTTATACCGCTCCCAACGCTTGGTGTTTGGAACACGAAATCATGAATATTGTCCCTGACGTTGTTCTCCACTTGGGCGGTCCGATTGTTGGCGATAGGACCAGAGAGTACCTGCTGAAAAGAACCCACGCCTACATCGTAGTGGACCAGTTTGAACGCCTGCATCATGCCATTCCCAACGCGACCCACCGATTAACTTGCGATATTTCTGACTTTCTAGAACAACTGAGCTACCACCATTTCCCAGATGCCAATGCCGCGTGGTCCTCGAAGTGGGAGGATGCTGCGAATTCAATCGAACAAGCAATCAACAATGCGGCTGACTCTCACTGCGAACCGAGCTTAGCAAGACAACTATCTTTGCAGGTGCCGGAGAACTGGTGGCTGATGGTTGGAAACAGTATGCCCATTCGATACTTCAACAAATACCGTTGTCCCCGAAAGCGCCATGAGATTTTTTTCAACCGCGGTGTAAGTGGTATTGATGGTATTGTTGCGACAGCGTTGGGTATTGCAACAGCTCGAAAATCTCCAGGCCTCCTTTACCTTGGTGATGTGTCTCTTTTGCACAACCTAAACGCACTGGTAAAAATTTCGAAAAGTGACACACCAATTGTTGTCGTAGTGGCCAACAACGACGGTGGCGCCATCTTTAACCGTCTACCTATAGTGGAGCAAGATGATGTGTTTACCAGCCACTTTGTAACACCTCACGGAACGCACTTTTCCCCGCTGGCGTCCAGTCTGGGAATCAAGTCGATACAGATAGAAAATATTAAACAGCGGACGGAAGCACTAACAAAGCTTGCTTCCTCTTCCAACACGATGGTTGTCGAAGTCTTGCTAGACCCGAGGCAGGACAGAGTTTACGAAACGCAAATCGCGGATTCACTACAATGTCCCCGCTGATAATGGCCATACGCCCCAAAACTCTGGGCGCAACATTGGCACCGGTCCTGGCGGGAGCCGCTCTTTCTCTGCGAACGCCAGGAAGTAGCAAACTGGTTCTGTCGATGACACTTTTGTCCGCGCTGTGCCTGCAAATCGTTGCGAATCTAGTAAATGACTACAGCGATTTTGAAAAGGGGGCGGACAAGCCAGACCGGCTTGGCCCACCAAGGGTCACATCGTCTGGTCTTGTGTCTATTTCGAAGGTAAAGAAATATGCGACCTTCTTTACTGTAGCTGCTTTAGTTTTCGGCGTTCCTGTCGTGATGGCAGGTGGGATGCCAATCGTTGTCATAGGACTTTGCGGTATTTTCTGTGCGTACGCTTACACGTCTGGCAAGTTTGCACTAGCTTATATTGGCGTGGCGGACTTTGTCGTCTTTGCATTTTTTGGCCCACTAGCAACCGCCGGAACATGCTATGTTACTGGCGGAACATTCAATGCCGAGGCGATATACCTTGGATGCGGTATTGGCTTGTTGGCCGTATCGCTCTTGGCGATTAACAATCTACGGGATATCAATCAAGACAGGCTTGTGAACAAGAAAACTCTCGCCGTTCGATTTGGGATAAGGTTTGCCGTATTTCAGGTCGTGATGTGCTTAATCGCAGGATCTTTGCTTACGCTTTGGCTTTCACCGCTAGCTGGAATCATATCTACGGTCTTTTCAATTCGAGCCCTTTCTATCGTTACCTCCTGTGGAGCCCAAGGTACCGCTCTTAATCGCGCTCTCTCTGTGATTGGCATCTGCTTACTACTGCTAGGACCACTAGTTATCGTGGGAGAGCTATGCGCATAGAGTCTACCAGCGTCATTCGATCGAAAATATATTTCTGCGAGTCATTCCTGTTTGGGAAAAAGACTATTGATCGCAAAACAGTCGATTTCATAATTCTCTCAGCGCAAGGCAATACAGGGATTGGTGAGTGTTCCCCTCTTTTTGTTCCTACTCCGGATCACAAAGAATGGGTAACTGTTTTCGAGCGTTTGAAAAACAATTTTTTGGGGGATTCTTTGCAAGAAGCGCTGAATACAGTGCGCGAGCTAGAAGTACGTCCGTGCATGCTGTTTGCGATCGAAATGGCAGTATGTAACCTTTTCGCAAACATTTCAGGCCGCCGCTGGACATCCCTACTCCAAAATCCCCTTTCTGATAGAACACCGATCCAAGCACTTTATTGGAAAAAACGCCCACTTGCATTTGAAGACCACGCCGCGCTCAAAATCAAAGTTGGCAGACGACACATTGCCGAAGATATAAAACTGCTTGAACATATACTTGAAAAGTATCCACACCTGCAGATACGTTTTGACGGAAATCGTCTCTTAAGTTTCAATCAAGCAAGCGCGCTGGTAGCGCAGACCCAGCATCTAAATATTGTCTACGAAGAGTTGTGCCAGCAATCGTGGCGGCTCAAGGATAACTACAACTGCATTATTGCGCTCGATGAATCGATTCGAGATAATCCAGATTTGCTTTCTGTAGCGGACCAGGTTGTAGTAAAGCCTCAATCGCATGAGGAGCACTGGCAGTTGCAGAATGACGTAGTCATCAGCAGTAGTTTTGAAACGGGCCTGGGACTGGCCTATCTTGCACAACTTTCAGCATTGCGTTCGCCAGGTCAACCGGCGGGAATTGACACACAACGCCTCCTTGCTGCCCCCTCATTTGTTGTCGCGAATGGCGGTTTTGTACAGCTAGAGCGTATCGACCAAAGACTCAGAGAACTACACCAACACTATGAAAAAACTAAGAGACTTCCATGGATGTGATACCATGCCCTATTTCGCAGTGGGCACGCACACAACCCAATGCACTCTTTCTCGATGGAACAACGCAGATTTCGTACAGGCTTCTCGACGAAAAGACTAAAAAACCGGCAACTAAGTCGCAAGGGATGCACTTTGAAACCACTTCTCAATCAGACGCCATAATTAACCTATTGCGCTGCATTCGCCATGGACAATATGCCGCTCCGGTACGCAACTTGGCAAGTGAGCGTTCAGTTCTGATTATTCCCAAACAAAATGCAGGATGGTGCTTGAGTAACGTTGCAACAGTGATTGAGACAGGAGGTTCATCTGGAAAATCAAAGTTAGTGGTTCACACCCTCGGCAACCACTACTTCAGCGCGATAGGTTCATGCTCCAACATTCCTTTAGTGTGTGGAGACAAATGGCTACTAAGCCTTCCTCTTTTTCACATCTCAGGCATCTCAATCGTAATGCGTTGTCTGTTTGCTGGTGCCACTATAGTTTTAAAACGGGGGGCGCTGGTCGAGCAGATCGCAGACGATAATGTATCACACGTTTCTTTGGTTCCCACGCAATTGCGCGAGTTCACCGAGCGTCCGCCAAGCCTTAAAGTTGCGCTCGTCGGTGGCGCCGCCTGTAGCCACGAACTCCGCCAAAAGGTATTTGATCTCGATCTTCCAGCATGCTTTTCGTACGGTTCTTCAGAGATGACCTCTCAAATCACCACTACTCGTCCGGGAGAAGTAGATTTCTCCAGCGGAACCCTACTGCCACATCGCGAAATGATGATCCGCGACGGTGAAATACTCGTTCGTGGAAAAACACTTATGCATGGCTACGTCGCCAACGGAAAGTTCGAGCCGGTGAGCGATTGGTTTCAAACCGGCGATCTTGGATACATGAAAGGAAATTCGCTAGTTGTAACCGGCCGGGTCGACAATATGTTTATTTCAGGTGGAGAAAACATTTATCCAGAAGAAGTTGAACGCGCCCTACATTCTCACGAGAGTGTTCAGCAGGCTGTCGTTGTGCCGCTTACGGATGAAAAGTGGGGATACAGACCGGTTGCTTTTGTTAATAATCCAGAACAGAGTAAATTATTAGCCGTGCACTTACACAACATCGGCCTTGAGCGCTTTAAACATCCCACTCATTACTTGCCACTTCCCCCGCAAGACTCGCTAAAAGTTAACCGCAAACAACTCACTAGCACTGCCGAAGCATTAGTCAACCCACGCTGATACTTGCAGCGAATACCATGTCACTTACGTGACGGTTTCTGTTGTGTATCAATCACGCCTTCATCCCCCATTTCGAAGGTCCGCGGTCACGTTTTTTTCGAACCATCCATGAAGTAATCAATTGACGACTACGAAGCGTTTAGAAATTATGGTGTGGTCCTACAAACTCATTGAAAGTGTAGTGTTACGACGACGGCAACGCTGTACTACAACGCACTGGAGATACTTACTTCCAGAATGTGATTCTATTGAAGTGCGGGATCTCAAAAACAAATAGCCAAAAAAAGACACCGCGCCAAATGCCGCATTTAGAAACACGAGTAACATCTATTCTATTTCAGTTGTCATTACTTTTTATGTGTTGCCATAAAGAATCACATTCGCTTTCGATCCATAACGCTATATTGGTTGAGCTCTGTGAAGACCTATGACAGATTCTTGCCATGATTCGGTTATTAGTAGTTTCATTGACAATCGCCGCAGCTTGTTCAAACAAGAAGAGCGATGTTCCCAAGCAGTCCACAGATGGCTTGATTCCTCGTTCGGTGCTGTTTAGCCCGCCCGAGCGCACTTCTGTCCAGATTAGTCCCGATGGAAGCCACCTTAGTTTCCTCGCGCCAACAAACGGCATACTTAACGTGTGGGTCGCACCAGTTGATAAACCTAGCGACGCAAAAGTGATTTCAGCAGATAAGAAACGACCCATCCGCAGCTACTTTTGGACCTACGATTCCAAGCAAATAATCTACTCCCAAGATGCTGGCGGTGATGAGAACTGGCAGTTGTTCGCTATTGGCCTTGAAGGCGGCAAGGCGAAAAATTTGGTCAACAATCCCAAAGTTGCCGCACGCGTTGGTGGCGTATCTCCAAAGTTCCCACAGCAAATCGTTATCCTGAAAAACGATCGCAACCCTCAACTTCACGACCCGCACGTTGTCAACACCGTTACCGGTGAATCAAAACTGCTTATTGAAAACCCCGGTTTTGCTGGGTTTGTTATTGATGAAGACTACAAGGTTCGAATGGGTGCAGCACCAACGCCTGACGGAGGAATGACTTACCTTGTTCCGACTTCCTCGAAAGAAAAGCCGTGGGCCCCTGCCATCCAAGTCGGTCCCGAAGATGTGAATACTACGCAACCGGTGGGGTTTGATGAAAATGGTAACCTACTGCTGCGAGACAGTCGCGGACGAAACACGGCGGCATTTTATGTTGTAGACAACGACGGAAATAAGAAACTCATTGCCGAAAATGCAAAAGCGGATGGTCAAGGTTTGCTGCAACATCCCAAAACCAAAAAAGTCCTCGCAGCAACCTTTACCTACGCCAAACGTGAAACCGTTATTCTGGACGAAAGCATTCAAAAGGACAACACAGGACTAAAGGCGCTGGCAGGAGAAAACGAGTTCGCAATTACGTCAACGGACCACGAATTTTCCAAAGCTGTTGTCGCCGTATTTAGTGACGTAACCCCTGCTCAGTATTACTTGTGGAATAGAGACACACAAAAAGCTACTTACTTGTTCGACGGTAAACCAAACTTGAAAAAATACGAACTTGCGCCAATGCAGGTGGCAGAAATTCCAGCTCGAGACGGCCTGAAGATGGTGAGTTACTACACCCTTCCAAAGAAAATGAGCGAAGCAAAACCAATGGTCTTACTCGTCCATGGAGGACCGTGGGCACGCGACTCCTGGGGCTTCAACGGTCTTCATCAACTCCTTGCCAACCGAGGTTACACGGTACTCTCAACAAACTTCCGCGGAAGTACCGGCTTCGGCAAGGCCCACCTCAATGCCGGTAATAAAGAATGGGGCAAGAAGATGCATACCGACTTGCTCGATGCGGTGGAGTGGGCTGTTAACAAAGGAATCGCCAGTAAGGACAAAATTTGCATTATGGGAGGAAGTTATGGGGGCTACGCGACACTTGCAGGACTAACGCTAACGCCAGACGCCTTTACCTGTGGTGTCGATATTGTGGGGCCATCAAGCATCATTACCCTTCTTAAGGCGGTTCCTCCGTATTGGAAACCAATGCTTGCGATGTTTAAGAATCGAGTGGGGGACTGGACCACGGAAGATGGTAAAAAGGCGTTGATGGATGTGTCGCCACTGACCCATGCGGACAAAATTCGCAAGCCACTACTTATTGGACAAGGCGCTAACGACCCACGTGTGAAACAAGCGGAAGCGGACCAAATCGTAGAAGCAATGAAGAAACAAAACATTCCGGTAACGTACGCACTTTTCCCTGACGAAGGCCACGGTTTCGCTAAGCCAGATAACAACATTGCATTTTGGGGAGTGACCGAGGCCTTCCTCGCCAAACACCTTGGCGGCCGGGCGTTCCCACTAAGCGAGGCAGAATTGAAAAAGTCGACCATGAAGCTCAGCAAGCACTAGATCGCTCCAGTCAACTTCAAAAGTGCCGTCAGCTCGCAGCCAAATCCTCCTTTCCGAAGGAGTTGGGACTCGATTGACGGCGCTTTTTCTCTATCCACGATAAGCACCTATCAGAAGCTCGCAGGAGTACACAAAATGCGCGAAACCTTCATTTTAATTTCCAATTGACGCAAAACAATGACTTGTAAACGTGATATGCAAACCAACATGCATAGATTTTTAGGAGTAGGTATTCTTTTTCTGGCAGCATATTGCAGCACGCCTCCGAAAATGCAAAAACAAAAGCAAAAACAAAATGAAGAAGTGATGCCAACGAAATTGAGCGCCGAAGAAATTGACAGGCTGTATAGCGCGGACATCGTAACGATCAACGGCGAGAATACTAATTTGCAAGACTTTCGCGGTAAGACACTTTTGATTGTAAACGTCGCCTCACAATGCGGGTTGACTTCCCAATATGAAGGACTAGAAAATCTCTACCAGGACTATCGAGGAAAGGGTGTGGTGGTTCTTGGCTTTCCTTGCAATCAGTTCGGAGGGCAAGAGCCGGGAAGTGAAAAAGAAATCAAGGAATTTTGCAGGACCAATTATGGAATCGAATTCCCCATGTTTTCAAAAATCGAAGTCAATGGACCTAACCGACATCCCATTTACAAGTTGCTAACACGTGCGGCGACCAAAGATGGTAAAAACGGTGACATTACTTGGAACTTTGAGAAGTTTGTGGTGCGTTCCGATGGAACAATTCACCGCTTTTCGCCAAGGACTGAACCTATGGATCCAGAGCTTTTGTCAGTACTTGAGAACTAGTCCAAGAGAATACGACCAATGTTTGGCGAACATTGAAATATTACTTCCGTCAGAACAACTTATAGGCAGTCGATGTGGTCACAAAAATCAGGCCCGATGCACCGCCATCTTCACCGGACAATACGCCTGGTTCGTTTAGTTCACAGAACATAACTTCTGAACGTATTTTGTCTTTTTCTCAACTCGAGTACGGGTTGAGTCCTCGTGGTTCGGCAAAAACGAGGAACGAAAAAGACGCTCAAGGCGTGACTCGGCCCCGTATTTCAGACAGAATGGGCCTTCTATGGGCGGTAAAGCAAGAAAAGGAGTACGCATGACTTCAAATGATCCTCATGGCCAATTCGTCTTAGGCGAAGGCCGTATTCATATCAACAACGACCTGATGCGTGAGAGCCTGGTCGCTACCCGACTTACTGAGCAATGGCAAGGACGAGGTCAAGGCGAGGAAGTGAAACTTCTTCCTTGGGCATCGCAAATCAATCTCGGGGGCTCCTCTATCATCGATCGTGGCGGTGCTGTGTTGCTTCCACTCTTAGAGGAGATTGTAGAGCTCCGCAAGAAAAGCCACTTCATTCTGTCTGTTGGCGGCGGCGCTCGCCTCCGTCACACGATGAAGATTGCACTGGACCTTGGCCTTCCGACTGGCGGCATGGCGCAAGTCGTTGGAGCAGCCGAAGAACAAAACTCGCATATAGTGCACGCACTTTTGTCGCAGTACGGTGGGGTGTCGATGTGTCGCGAGCACTTTCCAGAGCTCGCTAAGTACCTGCTCACCGGAATGACGCCAATAACGATTTCTGTGCCGCCTTATCATCTGTGGGAACCACCGTCGAAACGCGGCGTACTTCCCGAGAATGGGTCCGACATGGGCGCTTTCATGAGCGCTGAGGTTTTGGGACTCAAGAAAATGATCTTCTTAAAAGACCAAGACGGGCAGTTCGATAAGAACCCACGTCTTCACAAAGGCGCGAAGCTGTTGTCGACCGTCACGGCAGAAGAGTTAATGACCTACGACCCAGACAACTTGATTCTTGAACAGTCGACCATTGACTGCCTTCTGCGCGCGCGTAACGTGCGCGAGATTCATGTCATCAACGGCCTTGTCCCGGGGAACCTAACCAAGTGCTTGAATGGTGAAGCAGTAGGAACCGTTATCACGCAAGCCTAGTGCTTGATGCGAAGGAGCGAATTATGGGAACAACAATGAGTAATTTACGAGTGGGGCAAGATCGCAGCAGGGAGTTGCGTTCGATTCTCCCCAATTTGAAGATTCTTAAAATCGGCGGGCAGTCGATTATGGACCGTGGCGCAGATGCACTACTGCCACTGGTAGATGAGATCGTCGAGGCGGCCAAGAAGCACCAAATGTTGATATGCACCGGAGGCGGTACGCGCGCCAGGCACGCCTATGCCCTTGGAATGGAACTGAATCTTCCGACTGGCGTGATGTCCAATATTGGTGCCGCGGTACCTCGTCAAAATGCACGTATGCTGCAGATGCTCCTGGCAGGCAACGGTGGAATGTACATGATGCCCGAAGATATCGAGAAACTTCCAATGTACCTCGCGATGAACTGCATCCCAGTACTTGGCGGAATGCCTCCCTTTTCGTTCTGGGAAAAGCCGGCTCGGCAAGGCCAAGTTCCTGAGAACCGTACCGATGCGGGACCGTATTTGCTTGCTGAGTTTTACGGGTGTCCTGAGGTTTATTACATCAAGGATGAAGACGGTCTCTATACGGACAATCCAAAAAACAACCCAGACGCAGAGCTCATCCCTAAGATCACCGCCGCGAAACTTCTTGAGCGCGACCTACCGGATCTGGTGGTGGAGACCGCTGTGGTGGAATACCTGCAGCACGCGAAGTCGTGTAAAAGCCTGCGTATTGTCAACGGGCTCAAAAAGGGTTCATTGCTCGACGCACTTGATGGCAAAGGTGGCAGCACCATCACTTCGGACTAACGTCTACAGTTTAAATGAGCAGTTTTGATGCTCGAATCTTCAGACCGATGACCTGCGCTTTCCCAATAGGTGCGCTCTTTTGCGATACAGTGATTGCTACTAGTTTGAGTCGCATGTCGTCGAGTCTGTGCCAACTTGTGCCATGTTGGAGAAGTCCGACATGTGGTAGACACATGCACGCGGTGTTGGTGTTGAAGTGGGATTCCTGTCCGCGTCCCGCTTGCAGCGCTATGTAAATGATTTCGAAGCCAAGTAGTACGATTACGGCATAACTGAATGGCTTGGGAGAAAAGTCTGGTAGGTAGTGGCAGTACCAGCCCATCGCCCACGAAAATGTGAATATAGAAATGGCGAACTTAAACGGCTTCAGCCATGCGTTCACGCCATGAACTTGTGTGTTCGTGAACTTGGTAAGCAGTAAAAATACAACGGCTAGCCCTAAACAAACCAATCCAAAATAGAAGAGATGCGGGTTTCTTTGTCTTAGTTCGTTTATGGGGATAAGGAGAGAAGCCATGTTATTCGTCGGCCGAATCAATATGGGGAACGAAGTGATTGAGCCAACAGATCATCCCGAGATAGCTAATAATAAGGAAGGGGACGCTTGAGTTAAAGCCAATCTCAAACTCTGGCAAAGACAACATCTCTCTCATTGATACTTTAGCAATGGAGAGCATGAAGACGATGCCAAAGATGAAGAGTCCAATGACCGCTGCTAGGTTCTTCCGCGAACGTCCAATATTCTTTTTGGATTCCTGATTGAAAAAGTAGAGAAGCGCGACAACGCAGAACGCAACTTCAATTGCTATTGCCAAATATACATTGGATGCATAGAGTCCAAGTGCAATATCTGCGGAGTCAGCACCGAATACATGATGGGCATGTCCTGAAAACAGGTCTAAAATGAAATGACTTGCCACTACTGCGACGCCCGCTAAAGCAACTTGTGTACTTTTAAAGAGAAGTCTTCCTAGTCCAAAGATAAGCACCAACCAAAATATTTGTGGAAGCAAATCATGGCTATAGAGCATGTCCACGCTCATATTGATAAGCGATGTATCTAGCACGTCGCTTGGGTTGGTAGGCTCAAGTCCCACGTAGTGCAGGACAAACCAAAGTAGATCTTGAAGCTGAGATGCCAAGAGAAAGTAGAGTAGCGTGCCCTGAGAAAATCTTTGATTGGCGATAAGGGCGGTCGTAAAGTGTCCTGCTAACATGTTAGGGTTTTACTTGATAAAGTAAAGCAATGGTAGTTTTACTTTAAAAAATAAAGTAATTTTCATGATTAAACCATTCCGATCTTCCTGCATGATTGCTTCCGCCTTGGATTTGATAGGCGACAAGTGGTCGCTTCTCCTTGTGCGAGACATGCTGCTGCACAAGAAAATGACTTACAAAGAGATGGTTTCGTCCGAAGAAGGGATAGCGACCAATCTTCTCTCGTCAAGACTGAAACATTTACAAACACTCGAAATCGTTACTAAACAAAAGCTTCCGAGTAATAAGAAAGAGAATATTTACCTTCTCACTGAAAAAGGGATTGAGCTCGCACCCATGATTCTGGAAATGGTGCTCTGGAGCGACAAGCACGTAAGGCCGTACAACCCTCAGATGAATCCGTACGACACTAGTAATCTAGACAAAACGACACTGATCGCATCTGTTCAAGAGGAGTACCGCATGCTCGCTGCTGCGATCAAAAAGAAGTCTTCCGCCTGAATAAGTTCCATGCGTACAGAGCGAAGTGCCAAGATTTAGTTGGAAGCTGGTATGTTGAATTCGCCCACGTCTAGGAACAGGTCGGTTTCGCAAAGCTTAGAGACAGAGCCGCGGGCACTTTTGTCGGCGTCGATGGTGGCGCTGAATCCGTAGCCTCCAAAGTCAATGCAGTTAGGGGTGTGAGTGCCGTTGAGCGTTCCTGGATCGAAGGAGCCAGTGGTGGTCCACACGTCGGTGAATCCTCCAGCGTTCCGTCTGAGATAGGTATGCAGCGTTTCATCAAAGGAACCATCTTCGGTGGTAACTTCCACAAGTACTTCCATGTCAATCGCTTCCTGACCTTCCCGTGGGATCCTACACACTACAAAGTAACCCTCGTCTCTAACGATCCGAACGGACATTTGCGTATCGGCCAGTGTCTCGGGGTACAGTCCTTTGTCGCGATACTCGAACAGTTCCGTCAATTCAGCAAAAGGCAGTTGGTCCAAAACGGCCTGCCCAGTGAACCCAGCAATGCCGCATTCCTCATCCATGGTCTCAAGTATTATTGCGCCTTCGTCTATGGTGTTGGGGCAGGTATTCGTTCTCCTAGTACAAGCCAGTCCACTTGCGGCACATACGCATTCGTTGCATGAGTCGCTAGCCATAAAACGCTGGCCGTAGTCGTAGCTTGTGCCGTTATAGTCGCAGCCCCCCAAAGAGGAGCCACTGCAATCGCGAGAGGTGCAGGACGTGGAGCCATCCGAGTTGCAGTCGCAAAAGTTGCAATCGTCGCCAACGGAGTAGCGTTCGCCAGCTTCGCGTCCAGCATCTAAACAGCTTAGTGATGCGTCAGGGCTCGGAGGAGGACTGGCGTCAATATCCGTAGCTATCGTGTTACTACCGCCTCCGCCACAGCTAATCGCCGTCAGCGCAAGAAGCGTAAGAGGAATCAGATTGAAAGAGGTTTTCAACATCATATGAGACATCGCATGGAACGCCTTTTTCTACAAGAAGAGAATGAATTCCCCCCAGTTTACGAGGCCCCATCGCCAAAACCACTCAATCGCAAGTAAATATTGCAAGACTATCGGATGTAGTCAGCTCAGTTGTTCGAGCGTGAGTATTCGGTTGTAGCGGTCCGTGCGTTCCGCGGACTCAATCAATAGTTTAGCCAATTGATGGTTATCAACGGACCGATATTTGCTTTGTGTTTTTTTAGCACCCAATAATCCGGCGACGGCAAGTAGTCCATCACTGGCTTTCGCGGCGAGTCTTTCTCCCGGTCTAGAATCATCGCGGCCACTACCGCTAATAAAAGAGGCTCGAACAATGACAAAGGATGCACTTTGTTTGATCACTTCTTGCTCCACTCGAGCTCGTACTTGAAGGTATTTGCTTCGGCTATCAAGACTTGCCCCCAAAGAAGAAAGGTAAACAATCAGTGGTGGGGTCGGCAATAGGCAGGCGGCATTGAGAAGCATCGTGGTAAGTCCGAAGTCGACGATCTCAAATCGATTCGTCACCTGATTGTCTTGCTTTGCCCGCGTTCGCGTGGTGCCCAATAACAAGTATACGACTTCTGGCGCGACTTGCTCCATAGCAGAGTTCAGTCCTTCAGGAGTCCATTGTGCGGTGTTAACCTGAGCATTGGCCCCAGAGAAATAGTTACGCCAACCAACGAGCTTTGCCGAGTCAGGGCGAACGTGAGCTACGACCTGGTGCCCCTTAGCAGCTAGTTGTTCAACGACTGCCTTGCCAACGTACCCTGTAGCTCCTGCAATAAACGCTTTCACAGCCTAGCCTACTACAACCATAGCAGGCGACAAATGAAAAAGTAGCTAGTGAAATGTCACTAACTACAAGTCCAGTTTAGCTTTACAATCGTTCCCGTCTCTACCCGAGACGATTTCGTCTGTCGCTTATGGTAGCTCGCAGGTACGTGGGTAGTCGGGAATACTAGGACGCGTATTTACGCAAATCAGTCCTGCACTGCAGATGTGCAGCAAGTGCGGCTGTACTAGACCTCCGCACATATCACCTTCTTGACCAAATGCTTTGCAAATTTTTGTCGGACCGCAGGTTAGTCCGGTGCAGTCCAAAAATCCGCAAAAGCTGTCAATACAATCTGCATTGACCGAACATTCTCGCACGCACACTCCTGGCGCATCACCGGTTGGATCATCTTGCAAACAAGTCAATGAAGGCTCGCAAAAGAAGCGATCTTCTGGCGCAACCAACCCGCCACAAAGGTCACCATCACGAGACCAAGATTTACAAATGCGCGAGTTGTCTGCACGCCAACCACAGAATCCGTCATTGCATTCGATATCCGTCAAACAAGCCTGGGAACCTGAAGGGGTCCCGACATCACCGGGATCGCATCCGATTAAGCTGAGTAGTGAGACTAGTGCCATTAATTTTCGCATGCAGGACCACTAACACGGTGCATCATTCATTGGCCATCCTCGAACGAAATTAGTCAGTCCAATCTTTACCAGTTGGTTACCCACAATAGTTTCCGGCACCTTCCCATGACAACTTAAGCGAGTTACGCCGCGTAGAAAACTTACCAAGAACACAAACCATATATTCTTTAAGGATCTAAAATCATTGATTATTTTAACCATTGGCGGCAACATTAGAATGGTTGGCCGGCGGGCTGATTGGACTGCAATCGCAGCTGCTATTCAGTCAGGCCTATTGGTAAACCCAATTTGACAAGGTGCGTCTTTCGTGAAAAAGCTCTGACCATGAAGACAATCCTTTCCACTTTCGCCATCCTTGGTCTGTCCGCGTGCAACGTGGGAGGAGACGAGCTGTCGACCACTACGCAGTCTCTCAACGACCACTGTCCCAACACAGTGTTCGTTAACGGGACCATTTACAACTCCGTTCCTGAGCTCGTCGCCAATGCTTGCGATGGCGCTTTAGACTACTCGAGCTGTAATTCATACTTCGAAGCAACCGCGTCTTTCACTACCCCTTATTGTGTTGACGGAACGTTTCAATCGACGGCGGCTCCAGTACTTCCATCGACTCCCGAAGCAAGCCTTTGCGGAGATGGCATTGATAACGACGGCGATGGACTTACGGATTGCGACGATCCTGATTGTAATGATTTACAACCGCTAGGGCCTGATCATATTCCTACCAACGAGTGCTCCCCTGCTCCACCACAGGGCTCGGCAGTCGACTGTCCCAACACCGTATTTGTTAATGGCACCATCTACAACGCTTCGCTCAACTTGGTGGCGAATAGCTGCCAATCTTCCTTTGGTAGTTCAGGAGGCTACGCTGCCTGTCCGCTGACTTACTTTGAAGAACTGGGAAACCATGCACAACCTAGTTGTCACCCAGGAGGTTATTTCGTTCCAGCCAATTCGACGACTCCTCCGGCACCTCCCGTTTGTAGTTTTGACAGCGATTGCCTTAGTAGCGAACGTTGTCTGGATGGCGCTTGCATCACCGCTCCACTGCCTCCTGCTGGTAGCTGCCAAGACGATGATGACTGTATCATTGGCCAGTTCTGCCAACCAGTTCCTCATTCAAGTTACGGCGTATGCATCAATCGCCCGCTGCCACCACAAGGACAATGTTGGAACGACCGCAACTGCGAAGTCAACGAAGTATGCGTGGTGGACGGGCTGACATCCGAGCCTGGTATATGCAGCGCGGCCCCACTACTAGGATCGGAACTGAACCTTTGCGGAGATGGTATCGACAATGATGGTGACGGACTTACCGATTGCAGTGACCCCGACTGCTACGATTTACAACCGCTAGGTCCCGATCATATTCCTACCAACGAATGCTCACCACAACCACCTTTGGGTGCCGTTGTAGATTGCCCCAATACGGTTTTTACGAATGGGACCATTTACAACTCCTCTCTAATACTCGTTGCCAATACTTGTGAGACCTCGTTTTTTGGGGCGGTCGACTATTCGACATGCCCATTGACGTACTTTGAATCATTGGGAACGCACGCCCAGCCAAGCTGTCACCCCAATGGGTATTTCATTCCTGGCGCTAGTCAATAAATCACTCAGGGGAAACCACAATGGCCACGTCAATAAAGTTATTAGTACTCTTTTCACTGTCTGCCGTCCTACCCAAAGTCGGTCATTCGCAAACACTAAACGACACACGCCCCGCTTTTGGAGAATACTACGGCAGCAACTCTCGCCAGTTTGAAATAAGTGGAACCTTAACCGTCGACATGACCACTAGTGACTATAGCGATACGGTGATACGTGAATTTATAGTTGAAGACCGCCTCCTCGCCTTTGAAACCTACCTTGCCGCCTTACTGACCGACAAGTACCCCAACGTTTTTGCCAACTTCAACTACGGAAACTATAAGTCAACGGTACGGCACAATACCGTTCGCGCGGTCGGCGTTTATCCGTCCCCCATAACAAACGTCTACCACATCGACTATGTAGGACTTGTTGCAGGCCCCACGGATCTTATTGATCTCATTGGCGAAGACTTCGACTTGCAAATGCCAAGCGGCGCAATGGGGTCGGATTTTGGGTTCCCACTCTATGAAATACGGCGATTCGATCCCGACACGGCGGTCGTACCTATTGAGCTGCATCGCGTTTATCTGGACGATCTGCCTCCCCCTTCTAACACTTACCCAGAGTACGATCGTCTTCTTACCGACGACGTATTGGACATCACCGTATGGTCTGGTTACGACTACACTGTCGATCGCTACGATCTGTTTACCTCTATGCGCAGTTGGTTGACTCTATTTCTCGCGGGATTTGACATGGTAAATGCAAACGACTACGGCACGAAAGACCAAGTCGTGTACGATGCAGTAACCGAAACAATGCGAATCTACTATCCTGGTTCCATCACTGAGTACTCCATCGAGCTGTTCTCACGACTAAGACCTGACACGGTGTTTTCCAAAATGGTCAACTACAAGGGGCGACAGGTCACAATCAATGTAAGGCTAAAACACCGCAACCTCTACGAAGGACAAAACCTTCAAATGAAAGACGACTTTATCCAAGCAGCAATAGAAAGCGACGTCTTCATCTACAATGGTCACGCTGGATCTTATTATGGTTGGTACCTTGGACCGGAGTCGGATGCCTATCTCGGTACCGATGCTATCGAAAACGTTTCGTTGAGCGCAGACTACCAACTCATTGTGGCAAGCGGGTGCCAAACCTACTCGACTTACGCCGACCACTTCTACAATAATCCTACGAAAGATACTGGCAACCTAGACGTTATCACCGCCGTAAACTGGATCCAGCTTGGTCACGCAGAGCGCTCCATAAACGACATTTTGGAAATGTTTGTCACGGACGTTTCAAGCGAGTTCCAAACGTACTCTTTCGGTGAAATAATTCACGAGCCAAATCACGATATCCATGATCCTGATTCTTATTGGGCAGTCCTCGGCGCCAACGACAATCCGGTAGTGAGCCCACTTGCCAATACAGGTGACTTTGGAAAGCCTTGCTCTGCGGATACGGACTGCGGAGTGGTTCCAGCAAACCGATGCATCGCAAACCAATGTACGGTGCAGACCCTCAATCGTTACGTATGCCCTGCAAACTACGACTTCCTCGATTCCTTCGGAGTATGGGGTGCCTATTGTGTGCCGAGAAACATACCGCCTGCGAGCCCTGGCCCCAGAACGATTTCGTCTTTTCGCTTTTTCAGCTATTGAGCCCCCCTTAAAACGACACAGGTAATAATGCACTAAACTGGCATTACTTTTGCTTTTGTTTCAATCCATGCTGATTCCATGGAATGAACTTCGCCGCACCTCAAATATGGGCCTGGGTGTTTATGCAACGCGTAATATCCCCAAAGGGACCATTACGTTTGTTCGTGATCCATTTGATATGGTGTTTCAAAGTTACGATCTGATAAGCGCGCCTTTTGTCCTTGTCCAAGAAGTACTTAAATTGTCATATCGTGAACCAAGCGGAGAGTTTGTATTGAGTTGGGACAATGGAAAATACATGAATCATTCATGTGAAGCTAACACCCTCACGACATCCTACGGCTTTGAAATAGCGGTGCATGATATCGCCAAAGGAGAAGAAATCACAGACGACTATGGACTACTTAACCTAGACGAACCCTTCCACTGCCTTTGCAACAAACCACGTTGCCGGCGGCTAATTACAGAACCTAGCCAAGAGGATTTGGTCACTTGGGAAGCTCAAATCGCACCTATTTTAGCTACCGCGAGAAGCGTACCGCAACCTCTAGAAGATCTGATAACTTGGGATCATTTGTCTATGTAGACTAAAGCCTCACCAAAAATGCTACATGGGTCAAAAGGGGATACAATACCATCAGACTTTGGTCGCACCACGAATCCTCCACTCCCTCAAAAATTACGTTTTTGAACTCGTCTCATTACAATTAGCTTGTATGTTTCTTGAGACGTTTGCAAAAACGTGTCCAAATTTAGCAGAATGAAAATACATTTGCTTTCCCAAAGCAGAGCGCTGGAAACAAACAAGAAAGCGCTTGAATTACGTGGATTCGATTGCGAGGCAGCTTCTGCCAAAGGCACCGCGCAAGCGGGGAGCATTTGTCTTGTAGATATCAGCGATTTAGATCAGCTTGTAACATCTTATCTAGTAAACTCTCCGATTTCTCATTTTGTTGTTGTCGGAGATCCGAGTAGCTACCCAAAATCAACAACTTTCCTAGTAACACTTCTAGGACTCTCCCACGTCCTTCACGCCCCATCATGGGATGCTGCGGAACTTGCGATTTTGCGATTACTTCGCAAAGTCGAACTTCAAACAGAAATAGCTGAATTAGTAAATGTTGCGTCAGAACAAGACCTGGGATTGGTAGGTACCAGCCAAGCTATGCATTTGCTTCGTTCAGAAATCTCTAGAGCTGCTGGTAGTCACTCTAGCGTACTCATCTCGGGCGAGAGTGGTACTGGCAAAGAGCTTGTTGCCAAAGCATTGCACAACATGGGGCCGAACCGAGACCAACCGTTTGTTGCTATCAATTGCTCAGCAATCCCTGATTCATTACTGGAAAGTGAGTTGTTTGGTCATGAAAAAGGAGCTTTTACCGACGCAAAATCTAAGCGTAAGGGGCTCTTTCAACTTGCTGAGAAAGGTACCATTTTTCTGGACGAAATTGGAGATATGCCGCTTTCGATGCAGCCAAAGTTACTTCGTGCCATTCAAGAACGATCGTTTCGTCCGGTCGGAGCAACGCAAGAAGTTCGCTTCGATGCAAGGATAGTTGCAGCTACCCATGTCAATCTCGAGCTTGCCGTTAGTGAGAAACAGTTTCGACAAGACCTTTTTTACCGTATCAATGTCATTTCTCTAGATGTCCCTTCTCTTCGAGAACGTCATGGCGATGTACTACAGCTTGCGGATCACTTCTTGCGTCATTTCGCTGAACTCGCTGGCAAAGAGGTCTATGCGTTCTCTAATGCTGCGCTGCAAGAGCTTTCTTCCTACCCCTGGCCGGGCAACGTCCGAGAATTACAAAACTGCATCGAGCGCTCCATAGCAATGTGTACAAGTCATGTTATCGAACTAGAAGACTTACCCCCTCGCTTCCGCTTGAAGAATGAAGGTACGATTGACAACAATACAACTCCGCCTGGAGATGTCACTCAGCTCCTTCAGTTATCCGAAGTTGAAAGAAGATACATATTACAAGTGTTTGAACTTTTAAAGGGCAACAAAAAGCGTACAGCGGAGGTTCTTGGCCTTGATCGAAAAACGCTGTACCGAAAACTAAAAAAATACAATCTAATCTAAATCCCTCCTAACGAGTACCAAATAGGGTGTGGCGTAACGCCCCATGAGTCACATTGACCCACTAGTGAATCGCTCTAGCCCCCCTTGAAGTAGAGATGAAACCTGCTTCGAAGAGTCGACAAACAGCAACTTAAGACGAAGATTCTCAAGCAGCAACTCTCACAACAGTGCTACGCATCTTCACCTAGATTATTGGAATTAGTAACGATACGCCGCCAGTCAACTTATATCGGCCAATTAGTTGCAGTGAGAACTGTCCAATGAGCGTAGTGTCAATTGTAAGATTCTCAGATTCATAGTCGCGCAAGACTGAAGCGACTAAACGTCTTTTTGCTTGTGGTGGAGCGTCCGTAAGAAAATACTCTACAGAGACAATCTCTCCGTGCTCACCAACCTTGGCTTCGATGCACTGGTAATAGTCCGCGTTGGGCAAGACAATACTGAGTCTTACTGGGCTTTTGTCAGCGAGAATAGGATAGACGTCGGAACCGTGGACGTAAGCGTGTATTTCAGACCAGAAATTCTTGTTCAAGTTTCGACCCGTCATAGTTGCAATCGCGGTCATGGGCACAACTCTTGCAAACAGCGTGCCCATTATGGAAACCCAACTCGTATCGAATATGGACTCATCCGAATTCCAACGGGGTATTGCACAAGTAACTCCAGACGAATTCGATGGTACCTTACACTACTACGAACGCACTAGAAATGCGGAGCTGCACCCCATGGTTCGCTCATTTCTTGCTTTGGATATACAAAGGATTGTACGCAGATACTGTCATTTAAACCCAGCCGTCCATCCAGATGGGCTTTTGCAAATTCTTACCAATAAACCAAAACACTTCAGATGGGGAGGAACAGATCTTTTTAACGTAGCTTCAGAGTCTGGGATGAGGCAAATGTTGGTAGTTGAAACCAATAGCTGCCCTTCTGGTAATAAATCGATGCCGTTGCGGGATACTGAACTCGAAGATGGCAGTTATGGTCTGCTTGCAAGAAGAAGCTTCGTCCCAGCAATCAGGACGGGTAAAGGTCTGGTTGCGGTCCTGTACGACAAGAACGCAATGGAAGCCAAAGGATACGCTCAATCGATAGCGAACGCTTGCGGCGAAAATGTCCATCTAGTTCCCTGGCCTTGCCCACTGGCGAGTTGGCGAGAGGATGTCCTTTGGCTCAATGAGCAGCCAGTGCGAGCGGCTTTTCGATACGTGACTCAAAAACCATGGACCACCATTCCCGTTTCTGCCAAAACAAGGGTATATAATCCTGTCATTGTCTGCCTAGCTGGTGGTCGAAACAAACTTCTAGCGTCCAAAGCCTACGAATTCTTTAACGCCGAAATCGCCTCACTCGGCCTAAAGATTAACGTCCCAGAGACAATACGTGACGTTCGGAAAGATGAAGTACCACTTTGGCTCGAAAAATTTGGAGGCAGAGCTGTAGTAAAAGTCCCCTATGGGAATGCGGGGCAAGGTGTTTACACTATTACTAGTGACTCTGAGTATCAAGACTTCGTAAAACGAACAGAAGAAAGTGACTACGACGCCTTTGTTGTCCAGCAACTCATTGGTAACCACCAATGGTCATCGAAAAGTAGCGCAGGAAAGTTATATCACGTAGGAACCGTTCCGGATCGAAAGAATAGAACCTACGTTGCCGATTTGCGCCTAACCTGTATCTTTACTGATAAAGGCTTCCGTCCGCTATCGATGTACGCCAGACGTGCTCGTTTGCCACTAAGCAGCACGGTAGAGGCGAACAACTCTTGGGATGTACTTGGAACAAATTTGTCTGTGAAATGCCAAGCTGGGAGTTGGAAAAGCGATACGAGCCGACTCATCTTGATGGACAATCGTGATTTCAATAAACTAGGCCTGGGCATAGATGACCTAATCTCAGCTTACATTCAAACAGTCTTGGCAATCACGGCGATTGACAAGATGGCGCAACGGCTACTATCGCCCAAACGACGACTTCGAAAGCGCCTGTTCCTATCTCTTAATCCTGATCGCAAGCTGATGAGTGAAATCGAAAGCTGTGGATAACTAGTCTTGGCACGAGGATTGCTTACGGTGACAACAGGCGCCAGTGGCGACCTTCTCAACCAAATGAAAGGCTAAAAATGAAAATACTAAAACTAATCGTAATCGGACTGGTCGCGCTTGGCATGACGTCGTGCAGAAAGAAAGAAACAACCGCCAAAACTTCGCCGGTCGTAGAGTCGGTAGGGGACGAAGTTGACGATGTTGTGGAGCAAGCAACAGAGGAAGCAAGCGATGTTTTGGAAAATGCTACAGATCCTGAAACGGGTGATGCTACTGATCCTGAAACGGGTGATGAAGAAGCAACTACAGACGACTTCGACGAAGAATTCGACTCAGAAGAAGGCGACGATACGGAGTAAATAACCAGCCCCTCCCAAAAGAGGGGCTTTAACTTGGGGGTTATGTGTTTTCAACATCCTATAGCGACCGAGAAATTCTCATACGCACGAAGATCGATTCGTCAGAGTTTCAAGCACGAACACTAAACCGTGTAGTGCTTGAAATGGTCCAAGATGCTCTTGGCAGATACCAACGGATACCGTTAATCGTCGCCAAAGGTGCGAAGGATGGACCAACCGTTGGGATTACTTGTGCAATTCATGGCAACGAAGTGAATGGCGTCTCGGTGATTCATAGACTCATAGAGTCCCTGAAACTGAACACACTCGCGGGGTGTATTATAGCCTGTCCAGTCATTAACCTGCCTGGGTACGTTTCTCACACACGTGAATACCGTGATGGCAACGACCTCAATCACTTAATGCCAGGGTTGGAAGGCGGTAATCAAGGAGAAGTCTATGCTGCACGGTTACTCGATCGTTTGGTATCCAGTTTTGACTATTTGATAGATTTGCACACCGCGAGCTTCGGTCGCGTCAACTCTCTGTACGTAAGAGCAGATCTGGCGGAAGCTAAAGCTTCCCGGATGGCCCAGCTGCAACGCCCTACCATTATTCTTGATAATCCGCCCTCCGACCGAACATTGCGGGGGGCTGCTGCGGAAATGGGAATTCCCGCGATCACTGTAGAAGTCGGTGACCCGCAAGTGTTTCAGCCCAAGCACGCCAAGCCTACAGTTCAAGGAATCAAGCAAGTACTCGCCGACTTAGGAATGATAGCAAAGAGAAAGTCACACTTTGACCACGTACCAATAGTTTGCACGAGCTCTCGCTGGCTCTATACGTCTCACGGTGGTTCGCTAGAAGTGATTCCGAGTCTTGCTCAGTTCGTGGACAAGGATGAAGTAATAGCGACTCAACGTGACATTTTTGGCGACATCATTTGTGAATACAAAGCACCTTACGCAGGTATTGTCATTGGCAAAAGCTGCAATCCAGTTAGCGCCACGGGAGCGCGAATCATTCATCTGGGAGTACTAGAAAAGTGAAGATTTTATTCATAATTAACGATTTCGAATCGTTGGTAGCAACTCAGACGACAACGATAATGATGCAGAAAGCACTCAATGGTCATTCGGTGTACGTGAGTGGATCATCTGATTGGGGAATCACAAAAGGATCACTATATTTCAATTGTCGTCGACTAATAGATAAAAATATACAACTTGACGAAATGCCAACATTTCTTAGTGTCCAACCAGCCGCAAAACATGTAGCGAATACATTCGACAAGATATTACTTAGGGTCAATTTCGGAAGAACAGTAAACCACGAGCTGCTGCGCTGTCTTATCCGCGAAAGTGACTTGCCACTATCCAGCGCGCCGCTTGGAATTTGGCTATGGATGAGCAAACAATCGCTAAGCAAACTTCCAGAGTCTATTGTAGGAAGAACCTACTTTTCTAGAAATGTTGATGACCTCATCAGCGTAATCGACAGAGAAGACAAAGTAGTGATTAAGCCAGCATGTGGTACCAGAGGACAAGGCGTCTTCTTAACCCAAAAAGAAGACCCCAATCTTCGTGAAATGCTAGAAACCTTGGCTAAAAGCGGAACGGTTATGGTTCAGGAGTACCTACGCGATTCGAAAGCCGGTGACACGCGAGTGTTGATGCTTGATGGAGAGATCCTAAGCTTGAATGGAAAATCAGCGGCGATCCAACGAATACCTGGTGCAAGAGATTTTCGTAGCAACATACATGCAGGAGGAACCGCAACACCAGGTCAAATTACTAACAAAATGCTAACGGCATGTAACGTGCTAGGTCCTTACTTGCTTCGAAATGGTCTGAGATTCGTCGGTGCCGACTTCATAGGTGGAAAATTATGCGAGGTTAATGTCTGCGCACCTGGTGGATTGGTTGACGCTGAACGTTTTTTTAACGAACCGTACACTGAATACGTCATCGAACAACTAACCAGAACAGATCGCAGGAGTTGCTATGTGGCTTCGTAAGAAAAGATTGCCGGAACAACTAACAACCAACGGTTATGGCGCGTCCATCCCAGCAACCACCGGCGAGATCAACGAAGACGATTTTCTATCCTGCGACCAGCGGAAGCTTTACATCGTCTGTGACGGGTCTGGCGATGATGAAATTGCGGAGTTGGTAATCGAGGAGGTTGCGAATCATATCTCTAAGCCTGATAGCTTAGGAGATGCTCACTTACAATTAGTTTCTGCGATAGAGACTGTCAACAGCGTTTTGTATCAGACTCAACAAAAATACACTTCGACCATTGTTGCCATATTATTCTTTGAATCCGCTGCAGTGGTAGCCAGCGTGGGCAACTCGCGCTGTTATTTGTTGCGAGGCACGCAACTAAGACAACTAACTAAAGATCATATGTTAGCCACGCATCTTGCGAACATGGGTGCAGTCACGGAACAAGAAGCGAAGCAAAGATGGGGCAAAACCCTGTCTCGTGGACTAGGTTGGTCATCAGGCTGTCACGTTGATTCGCTAATTGTTCCAGTCTATTCAGACGATACATTTCTGTTGTGCAGCGACGGTGTTTCAGACGTCATCGACATTGATCTCCTGCGGGCATGGCTCACGTTTGGTCAGAAGTCATGCATGCGAATCATCGACGCAGCACGTTCCTCTGCAAGAAACGACGACGATGTCACAGCGGTCGTGATTCGAGTTAGTGCATTGTAAAAGTTTGCAAGTCAATGTAGTGTGGTGTCCCAAAAAGTACGAACCAACGAGCCGTATCTCAGTAGAGTACCAAATAGGGTGTGGCGTTATGCCTCATGGGGCAATTGTCCTCTTTCGGCAAAGTGCAAAACGGTAACTTAGAAAAACCAGACATGGCACGATTTATGCTCATTACATAAGTCATGAAGGAAATGTCGAGGGCGCAACGAGCAAAGTATTTACGTAGTAAGCCAAAGTCGAAGCACAGGCGTCGGCAGTTGGAAGTTATAGAGGAGCCTGTTGTTCAAAGTGAGTCGAGGGAGAATAATGATGAGTCTACCTGATCCTAAGCGCGAAGGCCTATTTGACGCATACGATGATGAAAACGATGATGAAGAATTCGATGCGCTGGATGATACGTGGGAGTGGGATGAAGAACTTCCACCTAAGCTAACTCACAAAGACTTTGAAAGGTTAAACTAGTTTGAGCGGAGACGGTGCTGTCTCCGCTTTCTAGATCATCGCCCATGCGACGACTGATGTTGCCTCGAGTTACCCAGGTTATGGCAAAGGCCACTGCTTTGGTATCTTACCGTCTAAGACCTAGCCAATCAGGCCTACAGCGAGCTCCCGTCTGGCTTTATCGCTAAAGGTCAAGCTTATGCAGCTCGTATCGTTCGATAATTGAAATCAGCCTCGCTCCATACGTCTCGCTCGTTGCATATCCAGCGCTTTGAAGGCCGTGAGCCCACGCCTTATAATCAGTATGTGGTATCGAAAACAAAAACTGATAGCGACCGCCATCGATCAAGAAATCGATATGATCTAAAAACGAAGCAGAAGCAGAGGCGTAGGAACGAAAGCAGGATTCGACAAGCTCGCCATTATGATAGTCATCATCTTTTTTGTAGTATTGTTGGCCGTGCCAACCGTTACACTTTATGCCAAAAAAGTTATGGGCGTCTTTGGCCAACTCACTCGCGCCATAGGCAGACTCCGCCATGGCTTGCGCCATAACGATTGCAGCAGGTACTCGTCCGCCCCGCCCCGCTCGTAGCTGCTGCGACCTTCGGGAAGAATCTATTGCAGCATCTGAATACTTCGTTACAAAATCCTCAACGTGAGGGGGCATTTCTACTAGGTCCCAATTAATACTAGTTTCATCCAAAGTCGATAGACTCGTATCGTTCGCAGAAGACTGACTACCGGCTACTACGTCGGACGTTGAGGGGATCATAAGCGATGGTGTGGAATAAATTTCATTCGGACCACTCCACCAATCGTCCTCGCCTTTGGGTGGTACTTGAGGCTTATGATCGAAGTGACTCGCATTGGTCGAAATTTCGTTCCACCAGTCAGAGTCAAACACCGGTGGCAGTTGAGGTCCTTGATCGATACCATAGACTCTTTGCGGCAATGGCGACGGAGTGCTTGGCCTGACAACGGGACTTGCCAAATCGACCGAGGACTCGCCATTGAGCTCACTAGCTCGCCCGCTCTCTTGCTTCCATAGATTGTATTTTTCGCTGAGCAGAATTAGGTCAATTTTTTCTCCCACTTTTAGCGGTGATGATTGGGTCGATACAAAGCTTTCGAAGAGAGCCCAAGGAGTATTGTGAAAGTAGGCCTTCCACAAGCTGAAGTATGTCATATCATCATTTATAGTCAGCACTTTCGCCCCATTTGCCGGAACTGCTCCGCTTTGGACCGATTGCCGTTGCCACGTGAAGAATCTCAATTCTAGTTGTCTAATATTGATTCGATCTCCCACTTTTAGTGGCGGCTCCTCAGCAGAGACAAAGCTTTCGAAAGTTGCCCAATTTACCCCACTGAAGTAGGTCTTCCATAGACTGAAATAGGTTGTATTTTCACTGACAATGACTTCAATCGGCGACTGCCAAACTGGAAAGTCACTATCTTTTCCAGCAATCACTTCTAGTCTATCCGACATAGCTGCCAACTGTTTGGACGCAAACACGCGTCGAACTTAGTCACACGAAAGCGATGATGAGAAGCCCTAAGTGCGTCTGCCAAAAAAAAAATTGGAATGCTGGCAACAAGGGAAGATTATCTGCCAACCCAACGTAATAGGACTCGTTAGAATTCGTTTCAAACTAGGCAGTATTAGTCCTCATTCGGCTACGGTAATGAAACGACAGATTTTTCATCCGTCATTGAGTTACCCAGTTTATTTAGTCGCAGTTGTAGAGATACTCTGACGTCCACATAGCGGTGACCGCACCTTCCGAGCCTACTGCCTCCAACGTACTCCCAGTAAGCTTTCCCTGCTCATCGTAGGAAAATGTTTCCGTGGTAGTACTATCACCGTTCTCCACAAGTTTGTACGAGGAAACCAAACCGTCGGTTCTGAAAGCTTCGTGAGAATCAAAAAGTCCTTCATCGCCAGTCTCAAATGTGGTGGTTACCGTCCATTTGTCTTCTGTGTTCCACTCGTAGGTTGACTCGCTAGAATCAGTCCCCTCCGCAAACATCTTTTTTACCGAACCATCTTTGAAGTACTCGAACACTTGAACGTATTCGCCTTCGATGAAGACTCCTGTCGTAACGACTTTTTCAAGCGTACGTTCGTTGTACGTGTAAACATCTTTAATCGCTAGCTCACCTTCATCGTCAAAGTAGCGCTTCTCTAACACCAATTCGTCAGCTACATCTTGCTCCGTAAACCACCCATCGTCATCGACGATCTTGCAGGCCGTCATCAAATGTAACTTCGAAGGATGAAACGTGTCGTCCTGCTCGTCACCTGAATCTGTTCCGCATGCGGCGGCCAAAGCTAATAGAAGTATAAGAGTTAGTTTCATCGTCGAAGACTGATATAGGTTAAAGACAAATACAACAGGATAATGTAACACGGGAGCTGTTTTTAGAACGGTTGTTGCAAGTCGGACCACGTTGTTTAGAAGTCCGAAGCGGAAGCGCACAGCTCGAGCGTTAAGGCGCGATTTCACCAGTAGGAGAGATCGTTACGAGCGTCTCTTCACCTACCTCGACTGAGCTTTCCACCGTGTGCCCCTTGCATTCGATCAGTTCCACGAGGAACTGCCTATCAAGCTTTTCGCCGGCCTCTTCTTTAGGGTCTTCTTCCTTCGAAAACCAAATCCTAATGGATAGACTTCCGTAGCGCTCGTTTAGATCGGCAAGGATATCTGCAAGACTCTGATCGTAAACGTTTTCTGCGGCAAGATGCGCAAGAATATGAACGTCTCCAGCGACTGCCCCAAAACCAATACAACTAAGTAATCCACCGGTGTACAAGTTGCTCCTTGTTCCCACAACCACTTCTCCCATTCGTGCCACCCTCGAACTGAACGCTGAAACTTCGTGGGTGACGGGATACTTATCTTTACTTCCTACCAAGTTATAGTGGCGGTTGTGTCCCTTTACGCGACGCTCGCCAAGGCCACAATCATCTTTCACTTGGGAAGCAGAAATTGCTGTCGCGGACGTTGTTCCGTGACTGCGTTCCGAAACGGACGGCGGTTCGTTGAGGTGCTCTGTGGATGTTTTTGCAGAACGACTCAAAGCAGCATTTTATAGTACTCGCTACTTCTAAGCAAACCCTTTTTTAGGCTAGGCTATCCTTGCTCAGATTGTTTGCGTGGCATGATCTTATAAACTGCGCGCTCCATTTGAGGTAAAAACCAAACTAACAAAATCGTGTTGAGCACGTTAAATGTAGTATGAAAAATCGCAAGATGAGTTGGCGAGTCGGTAACGAATGCGGACTGTATGGCTACGATAAAAGCACCGACGAGTGGCAGCATCCAAATCACCCCCAAAACATTAAATAGGGTATGGCTGACGGCGACCCTTTTTGCTGTACGGTTAGCCGGAATCGCTGCCAGCTGCGCAGTCACTGTGGTGCCAATATTTTCTCCTAAGATCATCGCGGCAGCGAGATCAAAGGTAATCCATCCATGCGCAAGAAACGTTACCGTAATCGTCGTTGCGGCAGAGGACGACTGCACCACGATAGTAAGGACGGTACCGATAAGAACGAACAGAAGCACCGATCCAAACCCATAGTCGGCCAGGCTTGTAACGAACTCGAGTGCCTCTGGGTTGCCTTTGAGATCTGGAACGCCTTTTTTCAGTATCGAAAGACCAAGGAACAGCAGACCAAATCCGAGCAGAGGTTCACTCCACAGTTTCAACTGGCGGTTGCCAACAAAGGACAAGAATACCGCAATACCAATAGATGGTAGCGCAAACGCGTCTATTTTTACTTTAAATCCAAGTAGTGCCACGAGCCACAGCGTGACGGTAGTGCCAATATTGGCCCCCATCACCATGGAAATGGCTTGCCGTAGATTCATCAGTCCTGCATTTGCAAAAGACACAATCATCACTGTGGTCGCACTGGAGGACTGAACGAGTACCGTGGTAAAAAATCCAGAAAAAATACCTGCTACACGGTTCTGCGTCATTATGGATAGAACATTTTGAATCCGATCACCAACGCCCTTCTGCAAACCAGCGCTCATGACCTGTAAACCATAAAGAAATATGCCGAGACCACCTACGAGGGCAAAAACATTTTCCACCTGCATGCTATAGGTAAAAGTTGCCTCATTTACCATCGAATTTTTTAACCAAAACGGTGACCAGCGAAACGCATACGAATTGTCGCTGGATCTCTGTCCAAAATGGAACTATCAACGTAGAGATTGAGAGCCGCTATTAGAATAACGTACACATGCACGTTCCCCGAATAGTCTCGTTCGCACGGCTCCTCGCAAATGCGAACAGCGAGAGCAAGTTAGCTTTTTACTACGAAGATTCTCAAGAATATCTTCTTCTCAAAAGCGGTCGACGATTGCAGCTCGACGACCGCTTCTTTACTACTAAGAGAAAAGACTTTTAGCTTTGTCGACAAGTCCTCCAACACCGCCAGTCAAAAGACCTGCGATATTACCAAGATCAAAACCACTGTCAGCTTCATCCTCTGATGCAAACTTTGCCTTCAGTCCTTCGATGAGTCCCGGCGCTGCGCTGGCTGCTTCCTTTTCAGCTTCTTCTGGGGCCATGCCCTTCTTTTGTAAGATACCACTGAGCGATGTCTTAATCTTTTGAAAGATAGGACTGTCTTCCGTTGCATTTCCATCGTCAGAAAAAAGGCTTTTGAGCTCGTCAACGTTTCCACCTTTTAAGTCTTCGGTAATGGTATCAATCACAGAGTTTGCCCCCTCTTCCGCTGCGGCTTTGGTATCACTGTCTCCGAGACTGTTTGGTCCCATGTGTTCGCTTAGTTTACCGAGTACAAAACTTTTAATCTGATCCAACATGTTTGAATACTATCACACGAACACGTACACGACCGTCATCGATGCATCAACCAGAGTGATACGTGTTTTGGCCGAATTGTCATGCATAAAAGAAAAAAACACGCCCAACTTCGGACGTGTTTTTCATCTGATGTTTGTGAGAGCTAGTTGATAGTAACGTTGAACGAAACGTCGACGTCACTTTCGCCTGGCAAAGTCTCGAGACCATTTTTCGCATCATTGGCGAGTGTGGCAGTTTTCAACTCAGGCAAATGTTGCAGAACTACTTGCAAGGATCCCGTACCAGTCACTGCGGTAACGGAGTTGCTAAGTCCCACGGGCCAGCCATTACCATCTTGGTCACCATAGGTGTGTTCTAGCGGTGCATTCGTTTGTTCGTTCGTTGGACCATTAACGGCAGTACCTGCAAAGAAAATTTGGTGTTCGTCATTTTCGTCAGCGATTTCCGCAGTGATGTCTTCTGCCGGATCTTCGAGACGATTTTCGAACCCGACATTTAAGGAGTACGTTCCCGCATCGAGAACGATATCATCGATTACGGGAGCGTTTCCTCCATCGCCATCGTCATCGTTCCATAAAAAGGTTGTGGAGTTTCCCGCACCATCGTCAAAGGTGAGCAGCACGGTGGTAATAACCTCTTGTTCAGAATGATCGTGGCCGTCTTCTGCGCAGCCGGCAGACAGTAGTAGTACAAATAGTGGAGCTCGTAGTTTCATAGTTATTCCTTTCACAGAGAGATTTAAAGTCTCTTAACGAGCTCGGTGTACCCCCCTTCGTCATCTTTTGCAAGCGACTTGCATTAACAAACAGCTTGCGACTAGCAAATGGAGTTCACGTGCATCGCGGGCAAACGCCGATAAGTTGTAATTCCGCGGATGCCAGTGACATCCCCCATTCCGCACTTACTGGCCCTTCCAACTTGGCCGTGGGCAAACATTCGACGGAGCCACAGGTTCTGCAAGAAAAGTGGGGGTGAAGATGCAAGGTCTTATCATCACTTCTCAGTTCGTACCTTGCAATCCCGCCGATGTTGCTAGCGACGGTAGCGAGGTCGTAGTCGACAAGACAGACAAGATTACGATACAAGGTAGCTTGGTCCCAATCGGACGGGCCCATTTCGCTCACTACTTCACTATGCGACAAGGGACGTTTTGCTTGGGCAAGGAGGCGAAGTACCGCCACCCGCGGCGCCGTAGCCCGCAGTCCCACATCTCTAAGCATTTCTTTGGCGTCGTTTTTGGATAGTTCAGTCAACATCTCAAGCTAGCCACAAAGGCATTACTACTGCAAGTAATATGCGCAGAATACCGGCTATTACACGTATGAGAGGCTAACATTGGTTGTAATTGCAAGTGCGTTTTTCCCAGAAAAATCCACGAATCCATAACCCTAGACCAATTTCGTGATGCGCGACGGTTTGCGATCAATTCGTCCCGCAGAATTTTCATGGGTTGATCAATGGCAACGGGTTTCTTGTCAACACCGCCGATAAAGTAGGTTATGATTTTGACGATGCGAGACTACAACGCCTGGCGCTACGGAAGACGCTCTGCAATACTAAGGAACGTTAGTAACGGTCAAAGAAAGCAAGTAATCAAGACCCTGTCCCAACAAGTCAGAGCGTCGTCACTAGAAGCTCAGCAAAAAAAGAAACTAGTGGAAGATATGAAGCAGTACACCGATGATAGGCGTTCGGATCTTGCCATCTGGGCCGCAGTCGATGCCCTGGAGTCAGTAGAAGCCTAGT
>JAHDIH010000003.1:163-147970 GCA_020630875.1 Deltaproteobacteria bacterium
AAATCAAGGCTGGTAACGACTGGAAGATCAAATTCGACAACCTTCAGAAAGATACAGATGCAAAACTAAAGGCTGCGGGCGAATGGCGAATCAAATTTGACAACCTTCAAAAAGATACCGATGCCAAGATCAAGTCTGGCAACGAGTGGAAAATTAAATTCGACAACCTCTGGGCGGAAAAAGAAGAACTTCAAAACACTGTCAACTCAGGCGGTGAGTGGAAAATTAAATTTGACAACCTCTGGGCGGAAAAAGAAGAACTTCAAAATACTGTCAACTCAGGCGGCGAGTGGAAAATTAAATTCGACAACCTTTGGGCGGAAAAAGAAGAACTTCAAAACACCGTTAACTCTGGCGGCGAGTGGAAAATCAAATTCGACAACCTCTGGGCGGAAAAAGAAGAACTTCAAAACATCGTCAACTCTGGTGGCGAGTGGAAAATCAAATTCGACAACCTCTGGGCGGAAAAAGAAGAACTTCAAAACACCGTCAACTCTGGTGGCGAGTGGAAAATAAAGTTCGACAACCTAAACTCAGATTGGGAGGCTTATCGAACCGACTTTGGAAAGCTGCAAAACGAGCGCGACCAACTGGCTTCTGAGATAGCTAACCACAAAGTTTGGCTTTCTGAACGCGACAGTGAGCTACAAGGGTTTAAAAACTCACAAAGCGAGTGGTCATCTAAGTTCGAAAACCAACAACAAGAGTTGCAAACACTGCGGAACCAGCTCGCGACATTCGACACTGAGCGAAACGAATGGACGACCTACCGTACGAAGTGGGAATCAGAGGTAAGCGAATACGAAAATCGAATCTCTGCCCTTAACCAACAGCTTGATGGAAAAGAAGGCGAACTTCGTAACATTAAATCTGAGTGGGAAGGACGAATTACTACGCTTGAAACGGATCTCAAGAAAGCTACGGAGCTAGCTACAGACAGCCGCAATGAGTACGAAGATCTACTCACTCGCTACAGACGTATTGATGAAAAGTACAAGTCAACAGATGAATCTATGACTCGTTACAAAACACAAATCACTACGCTCCAAGGAAACATTGGAGAGGTGACCGGCGAACGCGACAGTGCGTACGGTGAGATTCAGAAGTTGAGAGCGGAGCTTGAAAGACTTCGGCTTGCAGCAGCTACACCAAAACGCAAAAAGGAAGACGGTCCGATGCTCTTCAACAAGCGTCCGAAGGGTAAGATTGACGACCTGAAGCGTATCAAAGGTGTAGGTCCGAAACTTGAGAAACTGCTCCACAAAAACGGAGTGTACTACTTCTGGCAAGTAGCGAGTTGGTCTGACGATGAAGTCGAGTACGTGGACGCGAAGCTCGAGGTGTTTAAAGGCCGCATCAGCAGAGATGAATGGGTACTTCAAGCAGGTGACCTTGCCGCCCTACCAGACACAGCTAATGCACCGGCTGAGTACAGCAAAGAAAGCATTCTGAGAGTCAACTAGTCTCATCACACTGAAAAAGCAAATGGCAACCTTCGGGTTGCCATTTGTCGTTTTCGGGGGGCGGATGTGACTGCTATCGCATTTCGAATAGCCGTTCGGTGTTGCTGCTGTTTAACGGAACAGAACTATGCAAGTGAGCTATTTGTGTCGTTTCACCGACTCTTACACCAATGGTAATCCGGATTGTCGTATTCTTTCCATTAGCGAGCCTACCTGGCCAAACGACATAAACTAATGCCGCTTCTTTTTTATCCCCGTACCTAACAGAGATTTCAAAATCGTCATCCAAGATAAGCCCCAAACTCTCAGCATGCACCGAGAGTTTTTCTTTGAAGCTTCCCTGAGAAAAAGGGCCAATGATGGTAGTTGACTCTTCAAAAGGCATAATTGCAGCGCCAGTCAACCAGTTTTCAACAGCTACTGTAAGCTCGTCACTCGATACCTTAAGCTGGGTCTCCACATCTTCTGTAGCAAAACGCGACTGCCTTTCCCATTTTGCAGAGTATGACAGGTGTTCATGTACCACCTTGTATCGTTGCTGCTCTACTTCCCAGACTAAGGTGGAGTCCATAGGAACACTAACTAAGCGATCACCATCACCTAAACGATAACTAAGTTGATCTGTCACCAGCCGCATGGCCCCTAACTTCACGACTTTTTGATCCCAACTAACCACTGACTTGATGTCTTTATGCGGCCGTAGGTCACGGAGTTGCTGTCCAGACATTGCCCAAATATGCACGCCAGTAGCGTGAGAGTCCGCCACTGCCTCCATGTTACCTGAGCTAATAAACCCTAAGTAATCTTGTGTCAGCGTTGAGATGTCAACCCTGTCGGGTAGCACTGGTGCCACGACATTATTATCTAGACTTAACGCTCGTTTGTTGCACGAAGCCGTTGTTGAAAATGCTGCAAATCCAGCGGTGAGTCCAAGTCCGATAGTACGTAAGGATCGGGCACAGCGACCCTTTGTACGCCTGGAGTTTCCGAAACGACTGACTTGGCGCCTAGAGGAAAGGAATTGCACTTTAACAATCTATCATAGACTTGACGTCGAAACAGAGTTGGGTGCCCCCCCCTGCCCTGATAGGTGGGAACAACCACGGGACCACCGGTGCAAACTACTGTTCTAACGGTTTCGGAGGTCACTCCAACGCAGTCTACGGGCCAAAGTAAACAGGCATCATTTTTGACTGATGCAAACCCTACTTCAACGGAAGCCCCCATTCCTGCAGTCCAGTTTTCGTTCTTAAGAAATACAACCTCCAGCCTTTGACAGAAACGAGCCAGTTGCTCTAAGTGCTGCTCGGCGCCTCCAACGACGTAGACTTTGCCAAGTTGATCTACCTGCTGCAAGGTTCGCAGAGTACGATCCAAAAGCGTTACTCCGCCCACCCTGATTAATGCCTTTGCAACACCTTTCATTCTACTACCTCGGCCGGCGGCCAGTATTACGGCGTCAACGGCTGGCACGTAGACTTACCAACTCTGCTACGGCCGCGACTGCAATTTCTTGAGGAGTCTCTGCGCCTATACTAATCCCAAGAGGCATTGAAACCCGGGCTAACTGAGATTCTTCAATTCCCTTGTTTGCGAGTCTCATTCTAAAGCGCGCCGCTTTCGCTTTACTACCTATCACACCTAAGTATCCGACGGGACGACCGAGCACACTCTCAGTAAGCGTCTCATCGATTTGATGGGCCCGAGTCATAATCAAAACGAAATCTCTCGTGGTTAACCTTCCAAACTTTTTTTCAACGTCGGGAAGATGAAAGGAAGCACAACATTCACCAACGTACCCCTCAAGTGCATCTGTTTCATTGTCATCGACAACGATGACTTCAAAGTCACAGTTCGCGGCAAGGTTAGCCACTTGTTTTCCTACATGACCATAGCCAAAAACAAATAACCTTGTATTGGTGTTTAGTGCCACTACGAACCCATTGCTAAGTCGCCCTTCTTGTTTTGTAAGATGCGTCTTACCGGTCCAAGTAACAAAAACGTTCTCTGCCGGTTTCGTGGGCCAATGAGACAAAGGCATTGAAAAAAGCTCCACGCTTCCTCCGCAGCACATCGCCAAGTCTTGAGCCAGATCGTACTTCTTCAGAAATGGATGTTTTGCATCCACGATTTCTTCACAAATTTGATGTTCTAAGGCTCCGCCACCAACCGTTCCCCAAAGACGCTCTCCCTCCCCTGACACCACCATTGTTGCACGATGATGGCGTGGAGAAGACCCGTTGAACTTGACCAAAAATGAAATCCAAGCATTTGGGCTTTTCTCTCGAACTCTCTCTATTTCGGAAGCTTCAGATATCAGCACGTTTAAGCGCTCTGATTTTTAACATCTGCTCAATCACCTGACGAAGACCTGCGCCTTCTGATTGTTCAGTGACCATTGCCGGCTTATGCTCAAGTTGGTCCCACCATTTCTTAACGTTTGCGACTCCGACTGAATTGGGAAACTTCCCAAACATTGGAGCATCATTGAGCGCGTCCCCAACGTAAACGTAAGAACTCAAATCAGTGGGATCTGCTTCCAAGACGTGCTCGATAATGTGCATGCATGCGCTCAGCTTATTGAATTTAGGAGGCCCAAAGTTGACATGAACGGACGATTTTACGGCGGCAAACCCTTGCTCCCTTAGACGAAGCACCATGTCGTCGGCGGCTTGCATTGGGATGGAGACGTGCTCGTTCCAGTCGATAGCTAAGTCAACTTCTCGATACTGGCTATCGGTGCTCATTCGAGCGCCAGGGTGCTCTGTGATAACGTCTACTGCTGCGGCATGCATTTTTCTGCGCCATTCCGGAAGGGTGGTCTCTGGAACTCCGTAAACCTTCTTCGTGCCACTGCCAACTCTTACAAAACTTAGCCCACCGTTTTCGGTTACTACTGCGTCGAGTGGAGCTAGCGTCATCAGCGCTTGGCCCCATCCGGCTGGACGTCCAGTCACCAGCACCAACTTAATGCCCGCCTGTTTTACCTTTTGAAGAGAAGCGTACGTTTCCGAGGCAACTACTCCGTCTGTGGTCAAAGTGCCATCAAGATCGAAGAAAAGCGCACGAAATGTTCCAGTTAGTGCCTGCAGCGACTGACTCATACTAAAGCGGTTTAACACGCACTGCTCAAGCCACCAAGGGCCTGAGCAGTTGCATTCGTTGCTCTTCGAGCCATTTGTTGAGATCAGAGTGAAGAATTCTCACAATCCCCCCAACCTTAAACACAGGCAGCGGATGGTTAGGGTGCACGGACATGTACCGACACCAACGTTCCGATCTCCCCATCTCAAATGCGATTGCTTTCCATGTTTCAATGTATTCTTGTTTTCGTTCCATGAACTAGCACTATGCAGAGTGCATGCCACAATGTAAGTCTCCGTAAATCCTTATTCTGGACTGCCAAACCGTTCAAGCTTCAACACCTTTCAACACTTTGAACGGTTTGTGCAAAATGTGGGGCATGTTCAGTGGCGAAACCAGATTCTCAGGGTTATTCTCTAAGTCCATGATTCGGTTGATACTTTTAACGCTGCTTGTCTCTTTGGGGATGAATGAAATTACTTGGGCTTTGCCCACAGGAGGGAAAGTCCCCATTTATCCTCTCGAGAACGTCAAGCGTGGTCAAAAAGGCACGGGACTTACTACCATTTATGGAACTAAACCTGAGCAATTCGAATTCGAGGTCATCGATGTAAAGCACAACTTCTTACCAAACATGTCCATCATTTTGGTCAAATCCGACGACCCCAAGTTTGCGGTGCGGGGCTTTTGGGCAGGCATGTCCGGGTCTCCTCTTTTTATTGATGGCAAGTTAGCCTGTGCTTTTTCCTACGGATGGAGTTTTACCAAAACTCCAATAGGTGCCTGCACGCCAATGAAATACATGTTGAAACAAGGATTTCAAACTCCGTTAGTTGGGCAAGCCAAGGACGCAAAGGCCGGCGCCGTCATATCGGAGTCGTTCATCGGGTCGCAATCCACATGGCAAAAAATGGCACCAGGTGGAGATATCAACGAACTCCTCCATTCGGAGTTCGTGCCCACTCCGAAGCTGAACTCAAAAACCATTCCTCTTTCAATCGCTGGAGCGACTACCGAAGCACTAAGCTATGCCCAGAAAATGTGGTCAGGTGGCATGACCCCATTCCGAGCCGGCTCTATTGCTGGCTCACAACAAATGAAGGGACCTTCTAAGTTTGTTTTGGGATCCTCTATCGCAGTGATGTTGGTTCGCGGTGACATGACGATTACAGGGACCGGAACGGTAAGCTACGTGGATGGGGACCGTCTGCTCGCTTTCGGGCATCCGATGTTTGAAAATGGAGAGGCGTACGCTCCCATTGCAACCTCCCATGTACACATGATCGTTAACTCACAGGCTAGTCCGTTCGTAGTGGCGTCTCCCATCAAAGAGGTCGGATCCCTAGTACTCGATACGCAAGCGATGATCATGGCAGATATGCGACTAAGAACCGCGATGATTCCGATGAGCATGAATCTCACCTTAAACAACGCCGGAAAGACTGTAAAAAACAAGTTTTATGTCGAAGCGCTAAACAGTCAGGACCTAACATCAACAATCATCAGGATCGCAACCATGAATGCGACATCACTGTACATGCCCGACAAAGTGCCGAGCAGTGTCGTTGTTTCGGGAAAGATTAAAATCGCCGGAGAATCCACACCGATTGAATTCACGGATCATAACTACAGTGACACTGGCGCAATTGGTCCTGTGATGTCATTCAGAGGATTCAAGGCGGTAGACGCCGTGATGTTTAATCCGTTCAAGAAAGCAAGAATCGAGTCGGTAGAACTATCAATCGTTGCTACGCAAAACTCAGAACCAGACATCATCAACGACATTAGATTGCGAGCGCCAAAACTTGTTCCTGGAGAAAAAAACTACGTAGACCTTCAAATGATTAGAAAAGGACAAAAGCCAATTTTGAAACGCGTTGGCTTTGATGTCCCCCCTGAACTAGCTGGCTCCAGAGTTCGCTTGCAAGTGCTTAGTGGTAATCTAGCCAAGGCTGACGCCGCAGTTCCCACCGACTGGAACAGCTTCCTCAATGTACTTAGAAGCTTTTCTGCTGGCACCGATCTAATCGTCAGACTAACTCCAAAGTCGAAAGGACTTAGTCGAGGCTCTCAAGTTGTTTTAGATCTACCAGATAGCGTGGCGGATCGAATTCCTGTGAAAGCAAGCCTTTCGCATCACGCCCCGTATAACCTCAAATACGACACGAAAATACCTTGGAAACCTGTATTGGCAAATGCCAAAGGCTTTCTCGTCGATGTTGCCAATCAAAAATAGGACCACCATGAAAATTCTTCAGATATTTTTAATTTCTCTTGCACTTCCATCTTTCGCGAGTAGTCAGAAAAGCTGGACCCTCGACACCTACGAGAACTTTAGCAAAGGAAAAAACGATGGAACTCTTTTGAACTCGCTTGGCGAAATTCGGACGGGTTACGCTACCACCAAGAGCGAAGGTACTGCTTTAGAAGGGGTGTGGTCATCGGCAATGCACAAGGGGACATTCTACGTTGGTTCCAGTGATGGAAAAATCTTCACGGCAACCAACGGCAAATCCCCAAAATTGTTCGCGACAATACCGAACGCAGTAGCTGTGACAGCGTTAGTATTCAAAGGAAACACTCTTTACGCGGGCACCATGCCTAATGCGGCGGTTTGGAAAGTAACCGCTGGAAATTCTAAAAAAGTTGCATCAATCCCTGATGCAGAATCTGTATGGTCGCTCGGGGTGCACGGCGGAAACATTTACGCGGGCGTTGGCCCGAAGGCGAAACTTTTTCGCATCAATGGCGGGAAAGCGAAACTGGTATTCGAAGCAAAAGACAAGCGAATCCTTTCGATTGCCACAACAAAAACTCACGTTTGGTTTGGGACTTCAGACAACGCTATCGTTTATCGACATGCTCCCAAAACCGGCAAGACAATTGCTATGGCGGACTTTGCCGGTAACGAAATAACCGCCATGACCCCTTTTCAATCAGGTGTTGCTGTGGCGGCCAACGACATTAAGTGGCCTTCGTCAGGAGGAACAAAGAGCAAACGAGACATCGACGAAGCCAAAGGAGATGCAAGCAAGGGCCACGTTCCCAAAATGCCAAGTACCGGTAGCAAACCAGGAGCTGACAAGCGTCCGAACTCTTCCGTTGAAATACCACGCCAAGGAGCCGCGAAAGGCAAAGGAGCGTTATACGCAATTTCCGCTGATGGAGATTTTGAACAGCTTCACGCTTTAACCGCGACTTACTTTACATCGCTTGCGACAACTAGTGAAGGAAGCATTCTCGCAGGTTCGGCCGAAAAGGGACGGATCTATTTAGTGAGCGATGCAAGTAGCAGCGCCACGGTCGTCGATGTAGATGAGAGGGTGGTCGCGACGATTGCTTCGGATAACGGCGACATGGCATTGGCAACATTTGACTCAGAGGCCGTCTACTTTCTCAAACCAAGCAGTGACCAAGGTAGTTATACGTCCAAGGTATTCGATGCAAAGAGCATTTCAGACTTTGGAAACATTTCTTGGCTTGGGGCTATTTCAACCTTCTACGTTAGGTCAGGTCATACAGCTGACGCTGAAAAAGGATGGGGGCCATGGAAACAACTGTCATCTCAGCGGAGCATTGGCCAGTCGTTTACTTCCAAAACGGGAGTGCCACGAGCCAGGTATTTCCAGTTCAAGGTCAAAATGGCGGGAAAAAAATCTTATCTTAGCCGAGTACAACTTCGATTCTTACCTTCTAATAAGCCAACAAAAATCGAGAAGATCGAAACCTCGGCCAAAGGGGCTTCCGCCATGGCGGTGGTGAAAGAAGGACCAACCAAACCGAGAACAAGAGTCGTGAAGATTAAATGGAAGGTAAAGAATCCCGACGACGACAAAACGGGATACACACTTTTCGCACGACGCGAAGGTTCCGCAACATGGACCCCTCTTCCTCTCAACAAAAAGCCGTATACGGAAACTAGTTACGAATGGAACACCGAGGTTTTCGAAGACGGCTACTACAGAGTTAAAGTTGTAGCTTCGGATGAAAACTCGAATGCTTCTTACAGTGCAAAGTCTTCACAGGAGATTAGCCGTCCGTTCGCAGTAGATAATCATGGGCCCAAATTGGGAGATGTTTCAGTTCGCTATCCACGGGTAGCAGTAACCGCCAGCGACTCCTTGAGTGCTATTCGAGAAGCGGCAATGCGTATCGGCCAAGGAAAATGGCAACTGGTCGGAGCAAAAGATCTTATTTTCGACGACCTTACTGAGGTCCTTTCTTTCGAGCTTCCCAAAGATTTGTCAAAAGGAACGCACCTATTGTCCGTTCGTGTCGCAGATGAGTCTGGAAACATCTCTCATAAAAGTTATACGATTAAACGTTAGGGCGCTCTAAGGCGAACCTTTATGCATGGCTCAAGAGGACGACCATTTAACTCTTTTGGGCAAAAATCTATGACATTGCGGCCGACCTCGGCAGTGATGTAGTGATGCTTTCTTCGGGTAATTTTCATCCCATCATCTGACTTGCATCTCCTCTTTCCTCTAACTCCACAGCTAATAGGATAGAGAGGTGCTCCCCCTCCTCCGGTTACGATGTAGCGAAGTCCGTCATCTTCTCCACGCTGATAGAGATGGTCGTGCCCAGCAAAAAGAAAGTCCACCTTGTGTTTCTTCATCAAAGGCACGTAGTGACTCTTGGCAAACGTACTGCCTCCATGGGGCCCTCTTGAGTACGGACCATTATGGGTGACCACAATAACCGCACGGCTGTTTTGGGAACCTCGCAACGTTTCCTCAAACCAACGGAGCTGTCTAGGATCTTGGTAAAGGTTGGAGTCTAGAACTACGAACCGCAACCCAGCAACATCAAAAGAATACCAGTTGCCAAACCGAGGTACATCACTTTTCATGGGCCATAGTGAGAACCAATCCCTAAACCGAAGTCCAAAAGAACTAGCGGTACCAGTGTCATGGTTACCAACGGCGGGATACAACGGAACTTCCGCAAGTAAATCAGATTGAATGTCGAAGAACATCTGCCAGTCTGCCAGATCGGTTCCACGTGCTACGAGATCGCCGGTGTTCGTTGCAAAGTGTGGTGCTTCTGCCCGCATGGACTCTACCAGCCTGCGGTGAATTTGGTGACCGTTACGCATGTCGCCATAGATGACAAACTTCAGATCGCGCGTCTTAGGCAACCTGAAACTTCTCAGTTTGGTATCAACGCCAGCGACAACAACTTTGTAATAGACGACCTCCCCCTCCAATCCATCTAGTTGTACACGATGACGTCTTGAGTACCCACCGTTAGTGCTCAGTGCCACCTTGTCGGTATCGATGGTGCTGCCAAAATGAACTTGCGCTTTCGTTGCCGAATGAGTCACGAAAAGAATTTCGGCCGATTTTTTGGTTACTCGCTGAACTAACGGACCTACTGCGAGCTTTCGACCATGCGTCAACTCAAGTGACACATCGAATACCGGATGATTCTTGGAGGCCGCGGGTCGAACCTCAACGGTCAACACGTTCTTGTTTTTTAGCGTGAGTACTTCGGTCGGAAGCAACACCGTTTCTTCTAGTGTTCCTCGCCTTCTCCTTGCAGGTAAAAGTCCGCTTGGCGCGCCTGCTCCGCCCCGCCAGTTTCTTCGAACGACCTCTTGTCCGTTCACTCGAACGACCACCGCGTCCGAGTAAACCATCTTAATCCGTAGGTATTTATAGTCGTTGGATTCCACCTCAAAGTTTTGGTGCACTCGAACCCAAGCTAGCCGATTGTCTTTGGTCAGCTTTGGAGTAAAGCAACCATTGCAGGTACCGACAGGAAGACTCGCCGCTTCTCCAACAGGCTTTCGTTCAAAGGCAAGAAAGCCAGTAGCATCCGACGTAGGAGTTAAGAGACTCGTCTCTTTTCCGTCAAGCGCTGCTGATAAAACCTCCCCGTATCGGTTCAACGGCTCTTCCATCTGCAGATGAGAAATAGTAGCCGGAGAACCGTAGGGTAGGATCACCGTATCTGCCACTGAAGCGTTAGGCAGCAAAAAAAACAGCCAGCCCAACACTAAAGAGACGTTACTTCTTCTTTTTGCTGGCTTTTCGTTGGGCTGCGTTGAGCTCGCCCGCCAATTTGGGGATGGGGTAGCTCGCCACAGATTTAACGTAGTCGCCATCTTTGCCGAGTCCTCGTAGGTCGGCGATGGTTTGAGCTGCACGTTGAACACCGCCGGCTTCACTAATTGTTCGAACTGCTCGCTCAAGGCGGAGTAGTCTTTTGTTGGAGCGTTTATCAAGTTCCGCGCCTTCGAAATTAGGAAGTCCTTTAACGATGGCCTCAACAAGCTTCTCCTTAGAACCGAATTTTTCTTTTACTTGTGCTAGTGGGGTCTTGATTGCCATTTTTTGTAGTCTCCTTTTGGAAGGCCGGAGTATGCGCAGCTGACAGCCGCTTGTCAATGGCATCTAACATCGCCTGGAGGTCGGAGTCAGTGAAGTTTAGCGTGATCGACGTCCTTTTATCCTTTACGTCAACCTGAGCCGCACTAACCACGGGACCAAACGAGAAATACTGTGCAATAACGGCAGCTTGTGGGAGTTCTCGCTTCAGAGCTTGCTTCAGGTTTTGGGCTTCCTTTTCAGTCGGCACAAACAGGTGCAAATTAACCTCATTGGAGCTTTTGGCTTTGAGGAATAGAGTCGCTACGGCGAGCTCGACACCGGACACGCGCCCTGCTGTCCTCTGGCCTAGGCTTTTTCTAAGTTCTGAAGGTACGACTCCAATAGCCCATGCATCAGCACTTCTAACCAAAGGAAAGTGCCTTCGGAGGAAACTAGGCTTGTCCGACTTCAGCGACGATTCGATGAACATCTTGCTATGACTGACAACCATTCCCACCGACGGTACCTGAACAGCATACAGCGTCCCCGACGGAGAGGAGAAGCTAATGGCGTGTTTCGCCCCCTCGAGCGCCAAGGTTTCCACAGGCCCTGCGGATAACGCCTCTAAGCATTGACGCCCCTGTCTGAAGTTACCTTGTAGGATTAACACTGAAGCTTCTGAACTACGCGAATGCGCAACCGCGACCGCAATTAGGTCCCGCTCCACCGTCATGTCACAAGCAGCTTCAACGTGCGACACCCGGGCACTAAGCGAAGGATCTATCGCAGCTACCTTCTTTTTTAAGAATGCAACCAGGTTCTCTTTCTTTAGAATCGATTTCCTAAACGCCAGCACAGAATCTGCATCCTTTGGGACTACATCCCAAAAGGTTAATACTGGCATTTGGGATCCGGTGTCTTTCTTACAAGCCCCCGGCAATAGTAGCAAAAGAACGACAATAACTCGCAACGTCATCATAGCCCTACCCTGGCGAGTATCGCCCCCAGCGTTGGATCCTGTTTGGCTACGTTCCACAGCCCTAACAAGTCCTGCGTCGAAAGATCCGCTTCAATGATTGCAAAGTTGGCATTTTGTCCGATTTTCACACTCTTCAAATAAGGGCCCAAGGGGGAATGTTTCAATTCTGAAAAGTCTTTGGTTGACTTGTTAACCTGTTTTGCCGCTGCCGCATTGTCCGCGAAAGAGAACCCGCCTCGTATCTTTAGGGAGTCTTTGTACGTGAGCCCAAGATAGAAGCTCTCGGCTTCCCCAACGATCAAAGAAGCTTCTGGTGGTAGCGAAGTAGCGGCGACAGCAATCATGTTTTCTTCTCCCGCAAACCCCAAAAGCTTCTTAATCGGAGCGACGTCCTTCATGCCAGGACCAAAAGATTGCAGCTCACTTGGTTTCCAAGAAGAAAGGCTTTTCTCCACCCATGTGCCTGTAGCGACAGATGGCCCACCGCTGAGCGCGACTATGTCCATGGTTTGCGCTTTTCGCTCAGCAGCAAACGGTCCTATCGGAAGTCTCTGAAGACATTCCGTTGCTCCAGCCACAGAGTCAATGGTCGGCCCATCAAGTAGTAATACCCCCAACGGAGGATTAAGGGTCTTTAGTCCTAGGTTTGCCCTCCGGATCGACTTTACCAGAGCAAGGCAACGTTCTGGAAGCCCCAGCTCTTTTCCCCCCATGGAAAGTCCCATGGCGAAGTAAGGAGACTTTTGAATTTCCGTTCCGTTGAACGCAACCACAAGTTTTGGCTGCGCTGGTAGATGAGGTAAAGTGCGAGTAAGCTCAGCTGATAGTTCCTCAAACGGTTGCGAAAGCTGTGGGGTCTCCGACTTCTTGGTTCCTTTACAAGAAGCAACCACCAGAAATAAACAGCAGATCGTTAGTCTCATCACAGCTTGGTTGTAGCACAAGCAATATTTGCGCAAAAGGAGATTGAGGCTTCGCCCGCACTTGGGCTAGCGTGGGTCGGTGACATGGATTACCAGGTACCTCCGCGGGAAAGCCGTCTTCGTAAAAGCCAACCCGGACGGTTCTCTGCCAGCAAACGAAAAGGGCTTGGTACCGATTACGTATCAAAAGTCTGAAACTGCCAAAGTCTACAACGCGCGAGCCAGCAACCTACTCCTCGAGCCATCAGAAGAGAGCCGCAAAAAAGTAAAAAAGAAAGCGGCCCCAAGCCAACGCTCAAACCGCCCCGCTCTCTACGAGGCTTATACTGATGGAGCGTGTTCAGGCAACCCAGGTCCTGCCGGTGCCGGCGTATTTTTAACGACTCCGAAGCAACAGATCAAAATCGCCGAACCGTTGGGCAATGGCACCAACAACATCGCAGAACTACAAGCCATTGCGATAGCATTGCAAGTCATTCCAATAGAAGACCGGGAAAAGGCTATCAATATTTACACAGACTCTACGTATTCTATAGGCGTACTCACTCAAGGTTGGAAAGCAAAAGCCAACAAAGAGCTGATTGCTGAAATTAAGGCACTCCTTCAGGATTTCTCAGATGTTCAGTTCATTAAGGTAAAGGGTCACTCTGGAGATCCAGGCAATGAAATGGCCGATGAGTTAGCACGTATGGGAAGCGCGGGAGAGGCACTAAAACAAAGTATCGATCGTTAAGTGTTAGGCTCAGGCAAAAATGTCGTCTGCGTGGTTTCAGCAGACTGGGTGAAGAATAAGAAGTTCACGATGTCTGGACTGTCCGACAGCGCGTCAACGTAGCTTCCGGTCTCAAACTCTTTGGGCGGATGACTCACTTCCCCCATATCAATATGTCGAAAGTCAAGCGATTCCAACGAGGCTACTAATTTACGAAATCTCTTGAGAAGCGGAGCGTCGTAAACCCCACTACGCCTCGCCTCAATGACCTGTAAGAAACCATCTCCTTCGCTTACTGAAATCGTAACTTGTTGAACTGCCGCCATTCGTTCCAAGTGACTAAATGCGATACGAAGGCAAACGTCAGAGCTACCTTCTGCAATATCTACCGTGCTTTGGACGCCAAGGTCTCTAACCATTCCTATCGCAGGTTGCCTGCCAATGCAGAGGACGTATACAAAGTCACAGTAATCACTTTCGCCACCTTGCACGGCCCATGTAGCGAGGCCAAGGTTCTCCTGAAGAAGCTCGGCTACATCTTGAACTTCCTCGAATGAGGGACCTCGTCCGAATTCATTGCGCATCTCTCCCCAGACTCTGGTTGGATACCAATAGTCGAGTGCGTTATCGACTGCATCTAACAAATCATCTTTTCTTGAGGTACAACCCTTTTTTCCGTCTTTGTTGGAACAACCCACTATTCACTCTCCAATTTGAATCCAGCATGAAGAGCACGGGTCGCTAGTTCCGCATACTTTTTCTCAATGAGGCAAGACACCTTAATCTCACTGGTAGAAATCAGTTGGATGTTAATTCCCTCATCCGCCAAAATCTGAAACATTCGCTGTGCGACGCCTGCGTGCGAACGCATCCCGACCCCAACGATGGAAACCTTCGCCACGTTCTGATCCGTACGGATATTACTCTCTGTGGCAATATCGGGAGCCTCTCGTTGCAAAACCGCTTCCGCTCTCGCTAAGTCGTCGGTCGGAACGGTGAACGTAACAGCGGTTTCACCGTTCTCGGATACGTTTTGAACAATCATATCAACGACAATTCCACCGTCTGCCAAAGGCTTAAAGATCTTTGCGACGTTTCCCGCAACATCTGGCACGCGCTTAATGGTTACCTTGGATTCGGAAGTTACGGCGGTAACTCCTGATACTACTACACTTTCCATATTCTCTCCTGCGGCAACCACCATTGTCCCGGGATTGTCGTTAAAACTAGAACGTACGTGCAATGGAACATTATAGTTCATTGCGAATTCGACCGCCCTAATTTGCAATACCTTTGCTCCAAGCGACGCAAGCTCCAGCATTTCTTCGTAAGTGATCTTATCGATCTTTCTCGCTTCGGGTACGACGTTAGGATCCGTGGTATATACGCCGTCAACATCAGTATAAATCTCGCAAACGTCGGCATTTACCGACGCCGCAATCGCGACCGCAGTGGTATCAGAACCGCCACGTCCCAAAGTAGAAATGTCTCCGCTGTCCGTCACCCCTTGGAAACCGGCGACGACTGCTATCGTATCGTTCGAAAGACACTCTGTCAGTGCAGCTCCATCTACGTTAGAGATTCTGGCGCGGGAAAAAGCGTCATCCGTTAATATCTTTACTTGATGACCAAGGAAGGACTTCGCTTTGCCGCCAATCTCTCGAATCGCTAAAGCCAACAAACCTATCGAAACTTGTTCTCCTGTGGAAAGAACCACGTCGCATTCGCGGTCGTTGGGATCCGACGTGAACTCTTTGGTAAGTGAAACCAGGCGGTTCGTCTCTCCCGACATGGCCGAAACAACTACCGCAACTTCGTGACCTTCGGCTTGTCGACGGACGCAGCGCTTCGCAACATTGCGGATGCGGTCTACTGAGCCAACCGAGGTCCCTCCAAATTTCATGACAACGCGCATGCACAAGCAGTGTACTCAGTTGCAGCCGTCCTGCCAGCAGAAAAGGAAACTATCCTCACTTTCTCGATTGGGGTATCGTCCGGTATGGAGCTTCAGGAATTCTGGGACATCGTGTTAGCGCCCCCCACTCAACTTCCGCCGAGTAAAGCTCAAAGCTGGCTAGTCGCCTATTATCAGCGGAAACACGCCCAAGACCCTAGATGGGAAGAGCATGGTGCGCAATTGCTGCTCACCCAAAACAAGATGCTATCGTCACTTGAACCGCTACGCCTTGAATCGAAATTCAACTCACAGTCTTGGGCCGAACAATCAACGTTGTTCGTGGAGTGTTGGAACATGGATCAGCAACTACTCGAGCTGACCGATGGCGATGTAGCATTAGCTGCAATGATTCAAAAACTCCATGGGGAGCAAACCAGAGCATGGCTGGACCGGCACATTCCTGCATTAGACTTTTTGACTCCGCGGCAATGCCTTACTGGCACGATAGAGCTCAAAAGACGACTATGCGTATGCTTGATGCGTAGTAGTCGATGGCTTATGTAACCACTTATGGATGTGACGAGCAGGCGAAAGATTGTCAGTCGCTCGTTGTAAACTAAGGTGTGACAACATTAGTACTGTCCACCTTCCCTACCCAATCCACTGCCGAAGAAGCTGCGCGCTCACTCGTCGAGAAAAAGCTTGCCGCTTGCGTCAACCTGATTCCTCAAGTCCGCTCAATCTACCGGTGGAAAGAAAAACTGGTAGACGAAAGTGAGGTCTTGGCAATCATCAAGACTAGTTCTCGAGTTACCTCTAAGTTGATGGCTCAATTAAAAGAAATTCATCCGAACGAAGTGCCAGAAATCGTCGCTGTCAATTCTAACAACGTGAGTGAAGCCTACAACGCGTGGGTTGAAGCGTCGGTTCAAGGGTAGCTACCCGGCCTCGCCTGCCATTGCTGAAACGCCCGCTACTAGTCGAAACAGTCTTTGGTTTTGTGGTTTGGAAAGCTCGGGATCGTCGCTGAGTATTTTTTGAGCGATACCTTTAGCCTGCTCCACGCATTCCAAATACGAATCTAGCCCTCCGAAGGGCATTGAAGGTAATCCTGATTGTTTCTCTCCCAACAACTCACCTGGTCCGCGCATTTGTAAATCGATTTCGGCTAAGGCGAACCCGTCAGTTGATGCCGCCAGCGACTCAAGTCGCTCCATTCCGTCCTCGGTGGGGTTGCCACTCGCAACTAGTAAACACTTAGACGGTTGGTCGCTTCGCCCCACTCGACCTCTTAGTTGATGAAGTTGCGCTAGCCCAAAGCGGTCGGCATCCAAAATCACCATAATACTCGCGCTAGGAATATCTACTCCAACTTCAATGACAGTGGTGGCGACCAACAAACGTGCTTCCCCAGATCTCAAAGCAGCGATTGCTTCACTTCGCTCTTCAAGCGGCAGCCGCCCGTGGCACTTTCGAACGACCCCTTCCCCCAACAGAGTGGTAAGTCCCGCAAAAGACTCTTCCACATTGGCCCAACCCTCTCGTTTTTCACTGGGTTCAATCATCGGACAAACGACAAATCCTTTTTCACCGGCGGCCAGTGCCTTTTTGATCACAACCCCTGCAGATTCATTTCGTCGTGGCCCTTTGGCTATCTTAGTTTTGATAGGAATTCTCCCACTTGGCATTTGAGTCATGGTGCTCACTTCAAGGTCACCGTAGAGGGTCAATGCTAGAGTTCGAGGAATCGGAGTCGCGGTCATGACCAACATATGAGGCCAAAGGTCACTCGCATCTTGCCCCCGCAGCCGTACCCGCTGCCGCGCTCCAAAACGATGTTGCTCGTCTACAATTGCAAGCCGTAGATCTGGAATCTGGACTTGCTTAGAAAGTAGCGAATGCGTCCCTACCACTAAGTCCACATGCCCAGCTGCGATCCGAGCCAATGTCGTTCGTTTTACCGGTCCGGGCAACGATGCACAAAGAAGCGCGACCGAGAGTTTTGCTTTATCGGCGAGTGAAGAAATCGTTGCAAAGTGTTGCTCCGCGAGAACCTCTGTTGGCGCCATCAGGCAAACCTTGCCTCCATCCCGGACGACTTGCACCGCAGCGGCAAAAGCAACTGCCGTTTTTCCCGCTCCAACGTCACCTTGCAAGAGGCGATTCATAGGCCGTTTACTAGCCAAATCTGAGGATATCTCCGCAATTGTCTGCTTCTGTGATTCCGTAAGTTCAAACGGAAACATTTGGTAAATATCCGCTGAAGGTACAGGAGGAGAAGCTGCTGCGACGTTGAGTAAGTTGTTTCGTACTTTTCGCTCTACAGAAACGCAAACGGGGATGGCCATCTCTAAGGAGACCCGACGGTGCCAGCGAGTATTTTGCTGTTGAAGCAAAGCGAATTCTTCTTCAGATAAGTCAACGGGAGGATCATGGAGGGTTTCTATAGACTCGGTGATCGATGGAAGTTCCAATGATCTTTCCAACTCCGGCGACAAAATGGGGATTTCCGTCGGTGCCAAAGCAACCGCACTTTTGATGCTTCTCTTGAGCGTCTTCTTTTTTACTTTTCCCAGATCTCGGTAAACGCAAGCTATTGCTTCGCTTGGATCGACGATCCGTGGGTTGGCACAACTAAGTTGGTGGTCGTCTTTAAGATTGACCTCTAACACCAACTCTTTACCCGGGGCAAACGTAGTTTGCATAGAAGGAAAAGCGTTAAACCAACGAAATCGAAGCTTCACAGCCGAGTCCACGCGGCACCGGATCGTCCCCTGAAGCCAGCGCATGCCTTTACCTCTACGCACAAACTTGACCGACTCTGATATCCCTACGCAAACCACCTGCCCCATGCCACTCGACAGACTTGATATTTCTTTGGGATTTCGACAGTCCAGGTATCGGAACGGAAAGTGGTATACCAGCTGCCCCGGGGATGTAATACCAGACTCAATCAAGCTCTCCGCTACTTTGGGACCAACGCCGTCCAACACTTTGAGTGCTTTAACTAACGATTTGTCGGAAGTATCAGGTGGAGCAATTTCACGTAGAACCCTTTGCAGTCTCGCCATCAAAACCGCTTGCTTAAAACGATCTGGCTCCCATAGCAAAAACTCACTGTCCACAAGCTTTGATGCAATGGCCACCAAGTGACTCCAGGAATCACGATCGCAGGGCAACTTTAGTTCTGAGACGAATCTCTTTAGTGCAGTTACATCTGCCACCTACAGAGACTAGTCAGCTTGGTAGGTGAAACGCAACTCGTAGTCGCAAAGATGAAAGACATCTCCTTCGTCGATACGTTTGTTGTCAATACGCATCCCTTTGAAGTCGATCCCGTTGGTCGACCCCAAATCTTTGATATAGTACGTGTCGTTCTTCTTGATTACCGCGCAATGTTTGCGCGAAATATTTCCGTCTTTAATCGGTAGATCTGAAGACTTAGAGCCTCTACCGATAATGAATTGTTCTTTATTGATTTCGTACCGATTACCGTCGTAGTGCAGGTACAGTGTTCCACCGGTTACTGCAGGAGTAGAAGCACTACTAGGCTTCGGTACTGTAGCCTTTCCGGCAGCCCCTTTGGCACTCTTCGAGAGCGAGTAATACCTCATCGCTTCGTTGACCAAGTAGTCAATTGAACAATCGAATTCCCCTGCCAAATCCTCGAAACTCTCCCAAAGAGAGTCGCGACAATAAAAGTGGCGCATTGTTTTCTTGCTTTGATCCATTCGGTTCCCCTTTATTATCCAATGTTTGACTGTCTATTGCCAGTCCTTCGCACAAATTTCACTTATTCTGCGCGTCGCGATGGGAAAACTTGACCGATCGCAAGGTAGTAGCATGTAGAGAATGATAGCCTGCCTCCATGCGAGCTATCGCGGCATCATTCGCGCTAATGATATGCGCAACCGCATCAGGATCCCCACTGGACAGAAATACTGCCGGTGTACTTCCGCTATTGGGTGTTACAGACGCCCACCCTGGGGTCATTATGTCCAACCCTGCAACGATTGGTTGGCTCAATCGTGGCTGGAACCTCTACATCGAAGGACGAGGGAAACTTAGTACTCTCAAGTTCTCTCGAAAAAGTATTGACGAAAATGGCAACGAGTTTGCCGAAGGAAGCGACCGAACCGCTACCCTGGCTCCCAGTGGCACCATTCTCGCTCACTGGCTTGATGATAACTTTTTCTTAGCCGTGGGTGCAGATATTCCGGTTTCTGAGAAGTGGCCTAGCGGGTCCCTTACGAAATATCACACTGACGGAGGCTACCTGCAGCGGATTGCCCCAGTCAGTTTTGCTGCAGGCTTCCGGATCGGTGGACGACTTTCATTTGCCGGAAGAGTCTCCTACAAGATTACTCGAGTGTCCTCTAGTTTCGCGATTGACACCGCGCTTGCCGGCGGAAGCTCTGGAATCGCTGCGCTCTGCGGCGGCATGCCATGCGGCGTAGAAAACCCACTGGCGGCAGAGCGCCACTCTATCGTGGCACGGACCGAACGTAGCTTAGACCTAGACAATTTGACCTTTTCGGGCGGAGCCATTCTGCGAACGTTCAAAGGAGTCGCTCATCGCTCCTGGTTCGTTGGCTTTAGTTATCAAGGAGAAGACTTTTCAAAGATCTCCACCAGAGGAAATGCGACCATTCAACGTGCAGAGTCACTCGGTGGTGGGACTGATACCGGGGAAGTAGAAGTCACCTTTGGAATGCCACAAGAAGTAAACATTGGCGTACGCGGCCCAATATCGCAAAGCCTCGACATCACGGCCCAATACAGAGTCCGGACTCTTTCTCAACATGGAAGTCTCGAGTATCGCTATCTTGACAGAGACCTGCCAGACCGAATCATCAGGCACCGCGGCTTTGATACCGTCTCGGGGCTGACGTTAGGAGTTCAACTAACAGAATCCACTCGTTATCGGTACTACCAGCATGGAGAAACACTGTATTTCCAGCAAGAGAAGCCATTTCGTTTCGGGGTAAACCTCAACTGGGAACAAGCCGCTATCAACAAAAGATCCACTTCTACGCAGCAAGTATGGCCTTGGAGTTTAGGGCTGGCCTCCACCGCCATTTTAAACATCGGTCCTAAAGTCAAAATTGAGGGATCTTACAGCCTGACTTACTTTCCTAGCGTGACGGTCACCAATAGCGGATATTCGCCGCAAGAGACCATTGAATGCGTGGACTCTGAATACGACTACGAAAAATGTGCGGTGCTAAGAGACGGCTTGAATGGACCGTCGGCTGCAGGTCAGTATCAGCATTTTGGGCACGACTTTCGGCTCGGTCTCCGGTTAAGCTTCTAGCAGAATGAAAGTTGCTGTTTACGGAGCCACCGGCTACACCGGAAAACTAATCACAAAACGATTGCTGAATGATGGGCATGAAGTTTGCGCGGTAGCGCGAGACGAGACTCGTCTCCAGAAGCTTGCCAGTGACTTCCCGAAGATCACAACCAAGGTTGCGCCGGTTCACAACCATCTATTGCTTCGGCGAGCCCTAGAAGGAAATGACACAGTAGTTAACGCAGCAGGTCCCTACGTTTCTTTCGGAAGTGCCATCGTAGAAGCGGCAATCGATGCAAAAATAAATTATGTCGACATCTGCGGGGAGCAAGATTTCCTAAAATCAACGTTTGAGCAGTACGATGAACTAGCAAAGGAAGCCGGCATTGCGGTGGTCAACGGTTTGGCTTTTGAAGTAGCAATTGCCGATTGGGGAGCCAGCGTGATCATGGAGCAGAAAACTCCGGACACAGAACTTTCCGTGATCTATCGATTACGTGGTAGCAAACCAACTCAAGGAACACTGCTATCGATTATGGAAGCGCTTTCGCGAGACGGTTGGATTTGGAAAGAAGGACTATGGGACCCCGTGGCACCAGGAGCCATGCTCCGAAAGACATCTCAAGGGAAAACTGCCGTATCCTTTCCCGGAGGAGAAGTCATTTCCATTCCAAGACATATCGACCTTAAATCGCTTCAGACCTACCTTTGGATTTCTAATTTTTCAGCTTTGAATAAAGGGCTGGGATACGTGGGACGGGTTCTTCCGTTCTTTGCGCAGACCCCCGCTTTCAGCTCTGCCAGAAGCCTCGTTTTCAAAAAACGTCGAATGCCCACAGAGAAAGAACGTCAACAAATTGAGTTTTCCATTGAGTTTGAAGCGGGCGATGACAAGCAACTAATCGCTGGGCAAGATATCTACGGCACTTCTGCAGACATTGTGGCGACAGCTCTGCGTCTTCAGCAATCTACGCAAACCGGAGTCATTGCTCCCTCTCAATTTGTAGATGCTAAACTTGCATTGAACGCGCTGAGTTTGATGCCCAAACCATCATGATTTTTCCATTATCGGAAACTACACTTAACAACGGAGTCCGGATGATTCAGGCGCAAAGCTCAAGCGGCGTTTGTTCGGTTCAACACTGGTTCTCCGCGGGGGCTGCACTAGATCCTGAGGAGCGGTCGGGTCTCGCTCACTTTTTGGAACACCTAATGTTTGCCGGCTCTGCCAAATTTGGCCCTCAGGTATACGACAAATTTATCGAGCGCTGCGGTGGAGATAACAACGCTGCGACGTGGACCGACTGGACGAGTTACAGAGCTACCGTCCCTACCACCGCGCTCGACGAACTCATGGAGATGGAAGTCGATCGAATTACCAATCCCCCAAAGCTGCAAGAGTTTCTATCAAGTGAACGAGGTGTCATTTTGGAAGAGCGGCAGCAAACGGTGGAAAACGATCCGGATGCCGTAGCAGAAGAAATAATGTTAAAGGAACTACTGCCAAATCATCCTTACGGACGGCCCATCATTGGCACCAGAGAAGCTATAAACCTCATCTCCACGAATGACTTAGCCAAAGCTCATCAGGAATACTACACCGCAAGCAATCTAACGTTCGTGCTTGCAGGAGGCGGACCTCGAGAATTCGAGATTGCGCGCAACCGGTTAGAGACGCTTCCGGCAACGAGTATCCCGAAGTCGGCTCCCCCTCGCCTGAGCAATCTGCAACCCGGGACTGTCGTCGCAGCCGATGTGCCATCCACTCGACTTCATTGGTTTGGAATCGTTCCCGGGCACGATGAGAAACAATGGGCGACGTTCGCGACCCTAGGCTATTTACTTGCAGGATCTAGTGCGTCTCTTCTCACCAACGCCCTGAAAATAGAAAAGCAATTGGCCCACGCGGTACACGTCTATCCGTCCACTGGCATTGGAACATCTCTTTGGCGAATGGAAGTAACGCTCATGCAAGATGCCAGCGCACAAGAAGCGATCGACCGCGTCCGCCAAAACATTACGCGAATAAAAAATGGTGCAGTAAACGAAGAACTAATCTTGGCGGCAACAATGCGAAAACGTACCGATTTTCACAGGGAATGGCTATCGCTTGACGGCGCAGCAGACTTTTTGGGATCGAGACTGTGCCATGGAACTACGTTAGAAACGATGCAAAACCTGTGGAAGGTTGTACCAAGCAACGAAGAGTTGGCGAGTGCCGCTAGCCAAGTTTTGGAAGAATGGTCGCTATTCTCGGTAGTTCCCAATGACTAAACTGACCACATACGTACCTTCATCAAGCCCTTTGGTTTGCATTTGGCTGGTCTGGGAAAATGGAGCAGCGAGGGATCCTGAAGGTTACGACGGCGCCTGCGCATTCGCAGCAACATTAGCCCGACGCTCCACCAAAATGCTGAGTCGCCAAAAACTCGATCTTGAGCTCGACAAACTGGGCTCCTCTGTGCACTTTTCGACGACTGCCACCCATCTCCATGCAAAGATAACCTGCTTAGAAGAAGCGCTAACAAGAACGTGGGACCTGTTCCTTTCGATGTGCCAGGGAGAAGGCATCACAACAGACAACTGGTTGAAAGTTGCAAAAGAGAGATTGGCAGAGCTGGAAGAAGCATCGTTGGATGGCGACTGGCTTGCAGCGCGTGGAGTGCAACTTTACGCGGCCCCGAATCATCCCTACTCTCGGCCGGTATACGGCGACGTCAACTCAATTGATCAAATGAAGGAAGAAGTACTGCACAGAGTTTGGAAGTCAGCGATGAGCGCTCCATGCACCGTCGGGGTAACCGGAAACGTTTCTCCCTTGGTAATCGAAAAGTTATGCGAAAGCATTCCCTCTTCTAGGGAGCAGGCCGCCCCCAACGTCACGGCAGACTTTAGCCAGCAACGACTAACACTAACCATCGAGCAACCCGTACTTCACGGAGTTCATTTATTGCTTGCTCACCCTGGCCCCGCAACCTTTGAAACGCGCGTTGCTTATACGGTTTGGGAAGCCGCGGTTGGTGGCTTATTTACATCGCGCTTGAATCGAGACTTAAGAACCAACGGCGGATTGACCTACGGGGCCGACTATTTTTCGTGGGCTGCCCCGCTTCAGTGGTGGTCCATGATGAGAACCGCGTGCTCCGGGGAAAACCTGCAACTTGTCTTGGAAAGGCTAAAAATGACTTTTACAGAAGCCCGCGACGGACTGACGCTAGAAGAGTTTGACCATGCGCGAGCGCACTGCTTGGGAAACCTTGAAATTGCTCACGCGACTCCAATCGATCGCTTGTCGCAAACCATGGAAGCATTCTGTCAAAACACCCCTACTGACTATAAAAGTCAATCGCTGGATATACTGAGCGATCTGACCAACAACAAGCTTACAGAAATTGCACAGCAAATTTGTGACGACTTTTCAACCATTGTGGTGACACCGCAATCAAGCGACACCACGATTTTGGCAAAAGAACTAGTGCTTACTTCCAAGCATCAATGAGTGCATTTTCTCAGCGAGAATACTGGCTTGCGCAAGGGGTGAAACGACAGTTCGCCGGTTTGGAGTCATCATTGTGGCTACGGCTTCAGGCTCTGCTAACGCCAACAACTCTGACATTGCGTGGGGGGCCTTGCCAGAGCCAACCGAGGTAACCGACACAGCCGCAAGATCGCCCATAAATTCAACGTTCTCAATCTTAGAAATATCGCTTTGCAGCTGAGACGGGTTGGGACTGTCTTTAAGACAGCAGAAAATACGAGTGGCGTCGGAACTTATTGCAAACAAAACTTCTGCTTGAAGAGAAGACAACTCCTCAAACACCGATTTCGCAAAGCGGCTGTCTGTAGCGACCATACAAACAGGCGACAGGCTCGAGACGACAAAACTTCCTGCTGTCGCTGCATTATCTATACGTGTCCCTCTTCCACTTCCTGTCGTCGCCCGCGCATAGAGTGCAATGCCGCTAAGCCGGGCAAACTCAACTGCTTCCGCGTGTAAAACCTTAGCTCCATGAGCCGCAGATTCGATCATCTCTTCGTGGGACAACCCATCAAGAAGTTGAGCCGCAGAAACCACTCGTGGATCTGCGGTGTAAACCCCATCAACATCTGAGCATATTTCGCAATATTCGGCGGAGAGCGCCGCCGCCAAGGCCACTGCAGTAGTGTCCGAACCACCGCGGCCTAACGTTGTAATTTCCCTCTTGTAGGAGACTCCTTGAAAGCCCGCCACAATCACAACTTTACCTCGGGACAGCTCGTCTTGAACTCGAACTGGTCGAACTTCAATGATCGAAGCATCAGAGTGGCGATCGTTGGTCATAACGCCAGCCTGAGAACCTGTAAACGAGATAGCTTCGTACCCCAAATTAATCACCGCCATGGATAAAAGTGCCATCGATGCCCTTTCGCCACAGCTCAAAAGCATGTCCAGCTCTCTTCGTGACGGTGCGTTGCTTACTGCGTTGGCGTTCTTTAGCAGTTCATCAGTGGTACTTCCCATCGCTGAAACTACGACCACCACATCATGGCCTTGCTTTTTGGTTTCCACGATTCTTTTGGCGACCAGCCGTATCTTATCCGGCGAGGCGACAGAAGAACCGCCATATTTCTGTACTACGATAGACACCTTTCCACTTTAACACGTAGAGACACGAATTGAATTCTCATAGCTTCCGATGTTCAAGATAGAAGGCAAAGACGCGTCTTCCGTGCTACTACCATGGTATGCGCCTAGCGGTCGGACTTCTCCTTTTGGTTTCAGCATGCGGTAAACCCCGCCCGAACTTTGCCTCAACAGCGCAGGGAGATGTCGCGCTTAGTTCATCAAAGCCTAGCCATCTGCGATGGCTGGCTCACTCTCCCCAAGAAAACGAAAAGAAGCTGGCCGCCGCTGCCGCGAACTCGGAACTTAAATCAGCAATTCAAAATGACGATTTATCTACTATCGAGTCAATGTCGCAGTTCGCTACAAAGAATAAACTAGGCTCGAAAAAGACGATACTACTAGCAAGAGACAGACTCGCCAAAGCAGGGAAAGCAAAGCCCGTATTCTGTTTGGGACAGGCACTGCTAGCTGGTAAAAAATCCGATGAGATTGCAAGCGATCAAAACACCATCGTTGATTTTATGGAAGACGTGAACCAAGTCACGTACAGCCGCATTGCAAAGTATGCAGCTCGCGTCGACTTGATGAATTTCAGCTTAAATTGTCACAATGATTCAGCAGCTCTTACGCAGCTTTCCAGACTTCACGTGGTGAGATACGCCTCGGTGGCTCGCAAGTTTTCAAGTAGCGGCTCTCAGCCGGGCGTTCTTAGAGTTCATGGCATTGCTCTCATACGTCCAGCGTGGGAACAACTTAGACTGTTTGCCTTGGGAGGTGAAAAGAAAGTAATAATTACCTCTCTTAAAGCGTTGCCACAAAACCACGAGACCAAGACGATTCTATCGCTTTTGCAACGTAGTAGTGAAAAGGATGCTCAAAACAAGCTAATCGCATTATTGCAACAACCACGCAGAGAAAGAGAAGACAAAGAGGCCGCCGTCTCACTTATGGCAAGGTTTTGCGACGCAACCAGCTGCGACTACGCCGAATCGATCGCTAACTATTTTGCAGAACGTGGCAACCTTAGACTGGCGCTAAAGTGGATACGAAGAGCCAAAGAAAAAAGCTCAGTCGAAGTTGTCACGCGGGTGGCAGAATGGTTACTCGAAAATGACCGCCCCGGCGAAGCCTCGCAAATAATAAAGAAAGAAATGGGCGCCACCAATGACTCACGACGTCGATCTAAGTTTGCAAGATTCCACAAATTTCGCCTTCGCCCTCACGTGGGAGCCTGCCAAGGCTGCACCCCTCATTTGAGTGCGACCGACAACACTTTGACATTTTCCTGTCGGGCCGGGGACTATGATAGGCTTTCCATTCAAATGGGAGTACGCTCTTGTGCCGCCGACGCTTCTGAAAAGTCTCCATTCTTGTCCACCAGAGTGATGGCATCGTGGTTAACTAAAGATACGAGGGGCTTTGAGTCCCTTGTGAATTCTGTCTTTACACTCAACCACGACGACGTGGCGGTTGAAGTCTTCACCTTTCTAGCGAGGCAGGGAGATTATGAAAAAGCCAATGATATTCTTTCCAAGGCATTGAGCCACACCGGATTTGCAGGCGAGACCAAAACAAAACTTTGGTTGTACTCTAGTTGGCTAAATCGCATAGGCCTTCCAATTAACCGTCACGTGACGATCTCCAGCAATAAAACTGCGTGGTACGGCCGTCTGGTCAAACTATGGCTTAGCGGCCAACCTCCAAAGCAACAACTTATGGACCTTGCCACCACGAAAAAGCGAAAGTTACAACTCACGTTATTGCTAACGATGAACGATCAACTCACAGATAAACAACTAACACGTTTTTCCGATAGCATCGATGACTCCTTACTTTTCGAGAAGTGGCTGGCTTTGAAATGGTTAAGCAGAGATATCTAATTGCCATAGGGCTGAGTGGCTTCGTCATTGTTTATCTTGCGGTAGACTTCATCTCTGTTGCCCATTTCTATTACTTACCCACGCAGGGTTCGTTTCGGTTGGGGCATCCTCCCATTGATACCATCGCTATGAGCTATTGGGGGCAAATCCTTTGGGGGATCCTAGGTTCCGCTGTTTCCGTAATTCTAGCAGCGTTACTTCCCAAAATTTCAGAGAAAGTAGCCGTTAGTTGGGCTATAGGTTTTTGTCTACTTGCAGTTGCCTATTTCCTTTGGGGACTTTGGCCATTTTAGAAATTCTTCATTACCAGAATTGCTGCTGCCGTAATCATGACGGTGGCAAGAATCTTTCGAGTGTGTTTCGCAGGCACCAATTGGGTGAGGCGTATGCCCACTTGGGTAAAGATTCCTGAGCTGGCTATCAAGGCAATAGCGATAGGAATATCCACGTTGCCAATATAGGCCTGTTGCGCCGAACCAAATAGCGTCGTTACAAACAGCACTAAAACGCCCGTTCCAGCGGCACGCACCATGTCAAAGCCAAAACCATAAAGCATTATTGGCACTAGTGTCACGCCGCCACCAAGCCCCATCATTCCGGACAAAAGGCCATTGACGGCTCCCACTACTCCGACGACAGGACCTGATACCCGAAGTGATAATGAAGGGAGCATGACGAGCGGACGTATCGGTAATCTCGCCAGCGGGCCCTTTTTGGGAGGGAGTTGCCGCTCTGGGGTTGGGGTCGTAAATAGTAGCAACGAAAGCGCCCCAAAAACCAGTACGTACATTCCAGCCAATACGAGATCACTTATCTGAAAGACCGTATCTGCAATCGTCACGGTGGAGAGCGTAGCGAAGTACTCCAAAAAGTACGTCCCTGCAGTGACCCCGACCACGCTGCCACCAATCAGCATGATATCAAAACGAACCTCAGCAGCCCCAAGTTTACGAAACCTAAAATAGGCTCCCGAAGCGTTGGCAAGGGTCGCCACCAACGCGGTCCCTACTGCAATAGAAGGAGTCAAGCCGACGAGAGCCACAAGCAAAGGAACGATGATAAACCCACCACCAACTCCGAACATGCCAGAAACCAGCCCCGCGATGGCACCTACCAATATGGCGAACAAAACAACCACAGCTTCAAATCATGTAGTCGATTTCGACCCTCTTTTTACCCGACTTGTCACTTCTTGAAAAAATCATCGCCCACAGCGCTCCCCAGGCAATCGGAACGATAATACAGGCGGCCGTGAGTCCTATCTGCTTAAGCGACACGCCTGATACTATCGTCAGACTCTAAAAGACGCTAATTCATGAGAGGTTCTTTTTGGATGTACCGAGTCTTGCGTCCCTACCCAGCTTCTTGATAGAACGCTAAGAGACATAGGGTGGCATGGCCAAGTGGTAAGGCAGAGCTCTGCAAAAGCTCCATTCCCCAGTTCGAATCTGGGTGCCACCTCCCTTAACACTCGCCGGTAGAGTGAAATGTCGCCGATCAGGCGACAAACAAAGCGAAGTTAGAGCGCAAGGCTTGCGAGCCGAACCTTACCCCACAAGATGTCGCCGCTCAGGCGACAAACAAAGCAAAGTTAGAGCGCAAGGCTTGCGAGCCGAAACTTGCCCCACAAGAGATGTCGCCGCTCAGGCGACAAACAAAGCAAAGTTAGAGCGCAAGGCTTGCGAGCCGAAACTTGTCCCACAAGATGTCGCCGCTCAGGCGACCAACAAAGCGAAGTTAGAATTATTCGAGCGCAAGGCTTGCGAGCTGGGATGGAATCCCAGGAAGGCGAAGTGACCTGGTGGTCACGAGCCCGAGTATAACGCCGCGCTCGGTGATTCTAACGAGCGACTAGCCACCGAGTTTGAGCACTTGCTGAGCAGCACTTGGCAACTCATCGACTTCCTTGAGTGATCGATGCATCGCCCTCTCCCGCCTTCTTGCATCTCCTATGACGCGCTGGGCTTGCGAAAGTTTCGTTTCCACTTTGGAAAGCACTTCTCCAAACTTCCTAAACTCTGTTTTCACTACAGACAACACATCCCATACTTCACTAGACCGTTTTTGAATGGCAAGAGTCCTAAACCCAAGCTGTAGTGAGTTAAGTAGCGCTGCCAGGTTACTTGGGCCGGCAACCATGATTCTAAAATCACGCTGCAGCATCTCGAGCGTATCCGGTTGACTCGCGATCTCAGCATAAAGTCCCTCTGTTGGCACAAACATCAAAGCAAAGTCCGTTGTAGAAGGAGGCTCCACGTACTTTTCTCGAATGGTGAGAGCGCTTGCTTTCACACTGTCTCGAAGTCGTTTGGACGCCGTACGCACTGCTGCTGGATCTGCATCTTCTCGGGCCTTCCTAAGTTGCAAGTAAGGTTCTTGCGGAAACTTAGCGTCGATAGGAAGCCAAATTTCTTTACCTTCTTCACTGCCTGGGAGCTTGATGGCGTATTCGACTCGGTCTCTACTAGAAGGCTTGGTGGCAACATTAGCTGAGAACTGTGCTGGCGCGAGTACCTGCTCTAGCAGCGTCCCAAGTTGAACCTCGCCCCAGGTTCCACGAGTCTTTACGTTGTTCATGACCTTTTTTAAATCACCAACTCCAACCGCTAGCGTACGCATTTCTCCCAGACCACGATGTACTTGTTCCAACCTCTCTGACACGGACTTGAAAGATTCGCCAAGACGCCGCTCGAGGGCTCCTTGAAGTTTCTCGTCGACGGTAACTCGCATCTCTTCAAGTTTCTTTTCGTTCGACTCGCGCATGGTTGCAAGCTGGTTGTCAACCACCGTTCGAATATCTGCCAGTCGTTGTTCCATCACTTGCTGTTGATTGCGAAAACTATCTTGCGTGTTCTCAACGAGGAGCTGTAGCGACTTTTGCGTTTGAGTCAGCCGCTGTTGCTGAAGCTCAGACTGTCCGGATACCTGCGCCGCCAACCGGTCTGCAATCCCGGTAACCTGCGCCACCAACGTAGTCGTCATGGACTGATAGCCACCAGCGATTTCCTCTCGTTGCAGCCGCTGATGAGTAAGCTGCCTGTCCATTACTCCAGTAAATGTATCTCTTGTCCGCTCGCCTTCTTGTTCAAGACGCTGCTGGGAAGCCTTATTTAAACTCTCTAGAGCCGCAGTAAGTTGGCCGATACGACTTCGCTGCTGCCTCCAAACGACAACAATCAAAACCAAGGCAAGAAGCGACACCACTCCCACTGCTAGCAAAAGACCAAACACTAAACCATTGTACAGTGCTGCTGTGACAGTAGCATCAACGCTATCTTTTGGGCACCTTACTCCTCAAGTGTTATCACGAACGAACCACGGGAATCTGGTGTTGTCGCGATGTAGCTCCCAGTGGCGAGAAACTCGAGTAGTCCCGTTTCAACATTGGCGGTAGCGGTATTTAGTGTCATATCCATTACGTACGGACCGACGATCAAGTTCTCTCCCAGACTCTGCCCTGCCAAACCTACGGAACTTCGACCACTAGCATCCATTTCTAGCTTTATCTCATCCAGCCTGTCGGCTTGTACAGTCAGCGATTGATTGTACGTTTCTGCCATTTCAAACACGGTAGTGATGGTGCCTAGTTCCTCTTGAGTCTCCAAAGTATCTCCAAGATCCGCGGAAAGGGTGACTCGAACCGTTCCCTGGAACACGGTATTCCATGCGGGATCAAGTCCTGCCCCCGACTCCCCCGAGCACCCCAAAGCCAATGTAACTACGACAATTAGTAAGTTCTTCAAGACCACAATTTTAGGACGCTGCAAGAGCTCAGCGCAACCTTGACGCTCCATTTTAGGTTAGCGAGTTAAACTACGCCTAGCCTCTAGGAATCTGTCAAACAAACCATTGAATACGTCTTTTAGTTTCATTAGCGACACGCCGGTCTCCGGATCGCGAGCACCAACCCCATCTTTTCCGTAAATGCGAACCACTTCCGTGGGGATGGTTTCTAGTTTATCCAACGTAGCGCTTAGTCGACGCAAACGAACGTCGTGACTTCCAATAACCGTACGAGAGATACCGCGCTCTTCAAAATAACAGCTAGCTTCGCCATCGACGAAGATTCCTAGGCGGCCGGCCCGTTTACGCTTAGAACGAACTTGCCCCAAATTACTTTTCTCCTTTTTGGGTACTGCATCCACAAAAATCTTTGCGTGATTTTCAGTTCCTGGAAAGAAACGGTGAACGCCGCGTTCGTGTTTTAAAAACTCACTTGCCCCCGGCCCTTCCACGTCTAGATAGACCCGAGACAGTTCGCCGTTTTCTTCAGAGTAACCAGCGACGGCGACTTCGAGGGACAACTGCCGGCACCAACGCATCTCAGCTACTGCCATCTTTTCAAGTAATTCGCTGTTGTCCTTAGTAGCTTCTGTGACGCCAATCATCAACCAAATCGATGACGGGCCGGCTTCCGCAAGTCTCATTTCCCAGTTGCGTTTGGCTGTAGTGAGCCTTTGAACCCTTCTAGCGATTCTTTCCGTCGGCGCAGACTCACTCAACGCTTCCTCTAGCATTTGTGCCGCTTGCTCTCCATTCTCCTGCATGCGCACCTGAAGATCGAGATTCTGAAACTCTTCTAGCAAATTATTGCGTCGGTCATCATTGGTCCATGCGTCCGCCGCTCCCATAAGTTTCAACACATCCGAGCGACGAGAGCGTACCGTCTCTAGGGAGTTCATCAAAGGTTCGAGTGAAGCGAGTAGCGATTTGGCATCGCTTATCCATTGTTCTCTTGTCCGTGCAGGAACTGTGGAAACACCATCGACGACCGCCGCCACTTTTGATGGGCTTGCAACGTAGGCAGCAATCTTGGCCCCTCTAACGGTAACGGCAATCTCTGATTCTTCGGGTGGATTTTCTCTTACAATCGCTCCGGCAACAGAAGTCGCTATAGAGCGCTCAATAGTCCTTCGTAAAAAGCGAGCGCCATAATTGGGATGGTAGCCATGAGTCGCAAGCCAGTCCAACACGGCTTCGTCGCATGACAAGGTAAGCCGACGCTGACTTAGCCCAACGCGCTCACCAAGCAACTTTAGTTCTCGTGCCGCAATCCTGCGAATACTATCGCGCTGCAGTGGAAAGAAGTGAACCAATCGATCGAACCTATTGAGTAGCTCATAGCGAAATAATTCTTGAAGCTTTCGCTCTACCTCTCTGGCTTTTTGTTCCACGCCTGCTTGACGGTTCTGGAACCCAAAGGAAGCGGTCCGATAAGCTTCGGCGCCTGCATTAGAGGTTGCAATAATAATCATCGAGCGACAAGAAACCGTCTCTCCAAGTCCATTAATAAATTCACCTTCATCGATAAGTTGCAGAAGCCTATCGTGAACTTGCTTGTGAGCTTTTTCAAACTCGTCGAGAAGAAGTACCGCAAATGGGAGTCCACTGACCCTTGAGGTCAATACTCCTCGCTGTCGTTCGACGCCGTTTGCATTGGGATTACCAAACAAAGTATCTGCGCCATTTTCATCAGCGAAATCGGTCATGTTAATGCGAATCATTCGTTCGCTACCACCGAATAAATAGGAAGCGAGAAGTTGTGCCAGGTGCGTCTTACCAACCCCAGTAGGCCCTGCGAATAGAAACACTCCAAACGGACGTCTGGGGTCTGAAAGTCCCGCCTTTATTAAGCCGATCACATCGACTACCGTTTCCACGGCTTTGTTCTGGCCCAGCACCGACTCGTGAAAGTGTTGCTTAAGCGCCGTGAGATCCAGCGGAACCGTTGGATCTATTAGACTCTTCGGGACTTGGTGAGTTTGACTAAAGCGAGCAATGACATCGCCCTCGCTCACGCTTTTCGTTCGCGTGGTAGCTACCACCTGCGTCATCAAGTCAATCGCTTTTTGCGGCATGCGGCTACGGGACAAAAAGCGATGGGATAAGTAGATGGACTGACTTCGCGCGGCAGCATCAACTTTAGTGCTTAAACTGTCGCACCATTGATCCATAATCTTACTCGCCGCCGCTAAGTTCGGCTCCTGTACTTGCACGGTCACATAGTGTTTCTCAAGCTCGGTATTATACTCCAACATTCGCTGCACACGCTTCTGCCCACCTTCTCCCAAAACGGGAAGGTCAAGTCTGAATGCCAGTGACTCAAGTAGTGGTTCAAGATCAAACTGGTACCCGAGCTCGATATCACGAAAATAGGGAATGATGTTTCCAGCAGAGAGTATCGCATCTACCAGTTTTCCCATTTCCTCTCCCATCTCTTCATTGGGTTTCTTTAGCCCTACCGCTCTACGGCGGAAAGAAAGTTGGTACAGGCTCATATTGCCATACAAACTGGCAAGTTCAGCAGTATGATTTCGAGTGGGATCGGCAAGTTGCCGTGCCAGTTCACCAATGATTGCGCTTTTCCCTACGCCACTTTCACCGACTAAGATTGGACATTTTTTAGCAAGGCAAATATCGACGACTCGATCGACCATTTGGTCGACCTCATACGCTGCTTTGACCTTGCCATTTCTGGCGTCTTGCAACAGATCTCGCTCAAGCCACTGCCCCCAAATATCGTCAGCCATGACTTGAGCGTACCAAAGTTAGTTTTCTGTGGCTTGGCCCCAAGCTAGTTTTGTCGCAATCGCGAGCAAGAAATGTCTAAGATTCCTTTTCGTCGCCTTCCAGCAGCATCAGAAGCGCAGGAAGAAACACCATGTCGGTGATAAGCGCCGCAATAAGGACCGTCGCCGTGAGAATTCCAAAGTAGACGTTTGGAACAAATGTACCAAAAGCATACATGCCAAAAGCAGCGACCAAAATAGCGGTAGTCACCACAAGCGCTGGTCCCGTTCCGGAGAACACTTTGCCGATGGCCACTTGAGACGCATCTCCCTGATTACGCCAATAGTCGTAGCTAGAAAGAATATGAATCGTGTCGTCAACAGCAATACCGATGCATACAGAAGCGACCAAGACCGTTCCTATGTCAATCGGTTTACCAATAATCCAAAGCGTGAGCCCACCAACCATCAAAGGAATGACGTTAGGAATAATTGCTATCAGACCAACCCGCAAGGACCGGAAGACGCAAAGCAAAAGCAAACTGATCAAAACTACCGCGGTCAAAAGTGACCGTATAAACGATTCCACCACGTGGTCGTTCATTCCCTGATACAATCGAGACTTACCGGTAACTATCGCGTTCAATCCGAGAGCCGTTGCTTTTCTTTCAAGCAAACGGGCGTTATCAAGCCACTCCGAAGATGCAGTCGTTTTTGAAATAAACCTGATACGTAGTCTTTGGTAGTCGTAGTCGATGGAATCATCAAGCCCCATACCTTGAGGCAATCCTCCTGAGTACTGTTGAATCAATTGCGCGACTTGCGGAGTGGTATCAGGAATGCGGTAATACTCCGGGTTATTTCCATAAAATGTCTCGTGGACCTGTTTGACGATTTCGACAATAGAAACAGACTTACCAACCAACTTGAGATCAAGGGCTTGCTTTTCTAGCTGCTCTACCCTCTTAAGGAAGTCCGGATCTTTGATGCCGTCTTTCTTGCCGGAGTCAACGACGACCTCGTAGGTCAATGCACCGCCCATGTCTTTCAATATGATGTCTTGTGCGTCTCTGAGTGGATACCCCTCTGCGAAATATTTATACGGGTCAGAGTTCACCGTGTTCTTTAAAGACAAGAAGATACTCACGCCCGCCAAGGCGAATCCGACAACCACAATCTTTAATCGATGCTTGTCGAGCACTTTGGCCCATCGCTTGGAACGTTCGCTCGCTACGCCGCCTTCCACAGTATCTACCTTCTTAACTTTCCAAGGAAGTAAAACGAGAAGCCCCCCCACCAACAAATAGGTAGCAAGCCATGCGACCAAAGTGCCGGCCGCTGCGATAATGCCAAGACCAATGATAGGTTTTAACGAAGCGGTTACGAAGGCCGCAAAACCAAGGGCCGTCGAGATGGTTGTGAGTATCGTCGGTTTCAGATTTTTGGAAAGGGTGTAACGCGTCGCTTCTTTTCGATCCTCACCACGTCGTCTTGCCAAAAAGTAAGATGTCAAAATATGAATGGCATCTGCCACTCCCACCGCTATCATGATCTGCGGCAGCGTAATGGTAATTGTAGAGACTTCGATGTCAATCCAACCGCCAAACCCGAACGCCCCAATGGTTCCCCAAATCACCACGAGCAACGGAAGAATAACTCCCGCAACAGAACGAAATCTCAAAAAGAGCAATAGAATCGTAATCCCGAGAAGAATAGGCATTATCCGAGACATGTCCGACTCAGCAGATTCTTTGAAAGCCGTATTAATCGCCGTACCACCGGTCATGTAGAATTCATGATCCGTCCTTTTGAGTTTCTCAAGTACCTTTTTGGCCGCGTTGGTAATTAACGGCGCATCAGGCGGATTGTCAAAGCCTGGGCGAACCCTTGCGTAGATTAGTGCGGTAGTCGCGTCTTTGGAAACCAAGTACTCAGGAAGTACTCGGTGAGAAAGCGCTACCTTTTTTCGTTGCTTCAGCACATCCGGAAACATCGCGACTTCGGGAATCGTAGACACATCAACTTTCCCCTCCGCAATTAGTCCCGACTCAGCCTCGCGTAAAGCTGCAATCATTTCTTGAGTCAACGGCCCGTTGATCACAGCCGCTTCTAATAGACCTTCTTTTAAAGCAAGAGTTTCGACCGCCTTGGCCTCCTCCATGGAAACCTTCTTGGGAATCAGAGCCTCTACGACCATGACATCGTCTACATCATGCACCCAGTTAAAATTGGATAGCGAATCCACCCGAATAATATCAGGGACCAACCACATCTCTTTAGTGATTTCCTGGAGCAACAGCGCGGAGTCTTCATCGAAAATTCCCGAAGGTGATTTCACCGCTATGAGCAAATTGTCATCATTGGAGAACTGCTTTTCAAAATCATTGAATTGCAGCACCATCGGGTCGTCGTCCGTAAAGAAAGCCGTATGCGTGAAATTCGGTACCAACCCTTTCACTCCAGGCGCCAACACCAAAAGTATTGCGACCGCACAAGCAATTGCCATCAGCGGTTTGTTTACGATGAATTCTACAAATTTAAATTTCTTTGGTTCGCTCATTTTGTTCTTTTCTAAAAGTATCGAGTCATCTTCGCATAGGCCTGATTCGCCCCCGACAACCAATCTGCCCCAACCCTGTTGTCGGGATCATCGGCAGGCAAGTGAATCAATCGGAACCCTGCGGTCAATTTCCAATCGTTTCCTAGTCGTCGCCCCAGTTCTCCGCCCAAGAGTAGCTGCTGAGGATCGGTGACATTGCTGATTACTGAAAATAGCAATGTAGTTCCTGCTTCATCGGAAAAGTCGGCACGCCACCCCAAAAGCGCGTGACGGCTAAAAGCCAAAAACGGTACTTCTTCCACCTTTGCATCCAACAGCCATTGCATCTCAAAAAGTAGTGTGGAGGAAGCTCCTGATTCGTGACTAATTCCGTACTCTGCCCCACCAGCGACGAGGCCGTAATCGACAGCTGGAAGGATTGTCAGCGACTGAGGTTCTGTCAGCTTTCTGTAAGCCCCTTCCGCTTTGAATATAAACCCACCTTTCACCAGTTGTGCGGTTCCACCAAACTGCATTACAGGGGCGTACAAAAGCCGAGCGGTCGCGACGCCATTGACAACATCCGGAGTAAGAAACGGCGATTGTCGATCAAGCTGATGCAAGACGTGGGCTGAGAGTTCCAGGTCAGAAAAACGATACTGCAACCGCACCGCCCACTGAGGTAGGAAGTTACTATCAGTACGCTTTCCATCCATGTCCGTATGCCAAGCCTCGGGGAGTCCGACTCCGGGCGGAGCAAAACGAAAACGTGACCGTTGACTTGGAAAAATAGGCTCGGTGAAAACAGGCATAGCCATCGCTTCAATACTTCCTTCACCAAACTTCAGTCGCGCGCTCACCATTAGTTCACCTATCTTCTCAGGGTACTGAATGTCGCCATCAAGAAAACGAGCGTTGATTACATCGACAGGATGAAACACCTCAAGCGCACTCCAATTACGCGTGTCGTAACCTGCGACGATACGGAGCTTCTTTTTTTTGTACTGAACCCAAGCCTCTTCGACAAACATCGCTGAGCGCTCATCATCTCGAGCGTCAGCTCGGCCAAACAGAGAAAAATTGGCCCTCCACGGCTTGTTCTTGTAAGTCGCTTTTAGCCTGCCAGCGAGACTGACGTTGAAATTATCTACACTGCTCACATCGGGCAGAAAACCACGTCCCTCCAATGTGAGCTCTCCTTCGCTGGAAAAGGAGTCCGCGTGAGAAGCGACAGATAATGCGACAACTATTAAACTACTGATCAAGTTCGTCGGCATCAAACACCTCATCATCAATCGACTTACCAAGTGTTCGTTTCGACCAGCTGATCACCGAGCGTTTTCGCGTTTGGTGGTTAGATATATCGATCTTGCCGACTCGCCAATGTTTTCCAAACTTTTTGTAGTTCGTAAACTTTGCTGTCTTTAACTTTGCACCCTTACGATCGTAGTAGTCGATTTGAAGAGGACCATGATACGCTTTATCGATCCACATGATTTGTTTACTGTAGCCGGAACGTTTGTCTTTCGGAATCCGCTCCATTTTCCACACGGCCCTACCACCGAATTTCTCCTCGGAAAGTAGTTTGAACTTGTATTTCTCAACTTCTTGAGACCCCAAGTCTTCGTACGCGAATTCACTTCCCATGAAAGAACCACTTTTGTTTCTCGCGGCAATGCGCTTGGTACGCTTAAAGGCGGGAAGGTACATCCACTGCTTGTCGTCGCCACGTTTCTTCGTCCATGTCAGAAGCTTCGTCCCTTTTACATCCGCAGGCGAAAGGAACGTGACGATAGATTTATCCCCGTCTTTCTTTGTCTCTTTTACTCGAGACTTCATCTTGCGGGAGTTCTTTGCGCCCTGCGCGTTATAAAGAATCATTTCCATGGTGGAGGATTCTCCGATGTATCCATCATTGGCTTTCGCATTCTTTTTCGCAATGGCAAGGCCCTCACTGGCCGCATCCGCGGATGCACCGGAGGCAAAAGACAGAAATAACAAACCTGTAAGAAATCTCATAAGTGAATACTCACTTACTCAGGTTTGGTTGTCAAGACTTTGCGTGAGCAATCAATGCTGAGAACGTTTTGGGTTTGTAATTCGCTTCAATAAGCGCTTCTTTAACCCCCACCGCTCGAAGCATGACCCTCACCGAACGTTCCAAAAGTTTCTCATCAGTCATGCCGTAGGACATGACTTCGGTAGGAGCCAGCCTGTAGGTCAGCACGGTTACAGAAGCGTGGTGAGCCAGCCAAATGGCCAATTCTGCGTCGTCTTCACTCCCGACAAGATCACCTTGAGCTGCCGCGCCCATGACGCAACGTCGCATCTTTTCGACCCATGGGGCCGAGGTTTTGGCGATGAACAGCTTGGCAAACTGGCCATCGTCCATGATGGAGCGCTGAAGTATGCGGTGTACCATCGCCACTTCAGGCTCTTTGGCGCCCGTTTGAATTTTCCACATCAAGGCGTAAACGCATAGAATTAACGTTTCAGTGCTGTCTGGTAGCTCTGACAGTAGTTCCACGGTGGCCGTGGACTGGCTGACGCATTCGTGCAGGATGGCATGATAGAGTTCCTCTTTCCCTGCGAAGTGCCGGTAAAGTAGTGCTTCTGATACGCCTGCGGCGTTTGCCATGTCCTTTGTGGTCACTTCTCCCGCTGCGTTGGATGCAAAAAGTGGCATGCAGGCTTCAATTATTTGCTGCCGTCTTGCCTCGTTGTTCAACCGCGCCACATCCCATGGTAGGTGACTACTTACTTACAATGCAAGTGCTAATGAAACATCCGACGCTGGCGACGCTGCAAAAGGCATGTTAGCTAGGGTTTATGGCGCGATCAATCGACATCTTACGAGGCCAATTTCCTATCGGCGATGCCGCGATGGTACAAGGTTGGGTCCGGACCATCCGGCACTCCAACGCCGAGCTTTGCTTCATCAACCTGCTTGATGGAAGCAGTGTCACTCCGATTCAGGTGGTATGCGAAGGCGCCCTGGCCTCACGCGAGGATATCAAAAAGCTCACATCTGGCGCATCTTTACGGGTTCACGGCAGCATCGTAGAGTCAAAAGGCAAAGGGCAAAGCGTCGAGCTAAAAGCGGAAGAAGTCGAAGTCATCGGACTGGTAGCCGACCCCGAGAAGTATCCAATGCAACCAAAGCGCCACTCCATGGAATACCTGAGGGAGATGGCTCATCTTCGACCAAGGACCAATTTGATTGGGGCGGTCACCCGGGTTCGACATACCTTGGCCTTCGCCATCCACGAGTTCTTTCAGAAGAACCATTTCTATTGGATTCACACTCCTATCATCACTGCTAACGACTGCGAAGGTGCGGGAGAGATGTTTAGAGTTTCTACGCTTGATTTGCAAAACTTGCCGGTGAATGACAAGGGAGCGATTGACTACACCAACGACTTCTTCGGCAAAGAAGCTCACCTTACAGTATCCGGCCAATTAAACGTCGAGGCCTACTGCTTGGCCATGAGTAACGTCTACACGTTCGGTCCTACGTTTCGGGCAGAAAACTCTAACACCAGAAGGCACCTCGCAGAGTTCTGGATGGTCGAGCCAGAAATTGCATTTGCAGATCTGAGTACTGATGTAGACCTTGCTGAAAAATTCCTTAAGTACATCTACTCGGCACTGCTTGAGCGGAATCCGGAAGACATGGAATTTTTCAATAAGTTTGTCTCCAAGGGAGTTGTAGGTAGACTGCAAAACCTAATCGACTCTCCGTTTGAGCGTATCGAGTATACCGACGCCGTCACTCAGCTGCAAAAAGCCAAAAAGAAGTTCGAATTTCCGGTGACCTGGGGAATCGATCTGCAATCCGAACACGAACGATATTTGACCGAAGAGCTTATTGGTAAACCGGTGGCAGTGATTAATTATCCCAAGGACATAAAAGCGTTCTACATGCGGCTAAATGACGACAACAAAACGGTTGCGGCAATGGACGTCTTAGCTCCAGGAATCGGTGAAATAATCGGTGGAAGTCAAAGGGAAGACCGGCTTGACGTTCTCGACGCCCGTCTGGAAGAAATGAAACTACCGAAGGAAGACTACTGGTGGTACCGCGACCTTAGAAAATACGGCACCGTGCCTCATGCAGGGTTTGGTTTAGGATTCGAACGAGCCATTCAATACGCCACAGGGATCGATAACATTCGTGACGTCATTCCATTCCCGCGTGCTCCGCGACTTGCAGAGTTCTAAAAAAGTAGCAATTGAATTGCCCCGTCCCCACCAAAGACGTTTTTTGCGCTAGGCTCGCGACATGTGGCTCATCATCTTATTGGTCGTCGCTTCTCTGCTACTACTCGTGTTTCTGTACGACATCTTTCAAACGAAAGATCCCATTCTCCGAGTGTATCCTATCGTAGGGCACTTCAGGCACGTACTTTCCTCTTTTGGTCCAGAGCTTAGACAGTACATCGTTGCCGCCAACAACGAGGAACGGCCTTTCTCTCGCGACCAAAGACGATGGGTATACAATTCTGCAGCGAAAGGTAATACCTATTTTGGTTTTGGTACCGATCTAAACATCGAAGAGCCAACGAACCACTTGGTCATCAAACAGTCGGCATTTCCGTTAGACGAGCCACGCGACAATCCAGACTACTTGATCCCTTGCAAGAAAACACTAGGCGGTTGGAGAAACCGAAAGAAACCATTTACGCCCGACTCTACTGTTTTCATATCCGGGATGAGCTACGGCTCTCTTGGAAAAACGGCAGTGGAAGCAATGAACCGAGGTTGCCAAATTGCATCGGCTGCTCACAACACTGGCGAAGGTGGCGTCTCGCCCCATCACGGACACGGAGCCGACCTTATTTGGCAAGTAGGAACTGGTTACTACGGATGTCGCAACGAGGATGGGACATTCAGTCTCGATAGACTTGTCGCCGTATGCGAGGAATATAACGTCCGTGCCATTGAGGTAAAACTATCCCAGGGTGCCAAACCTGGACTCGGGGGGGTGTTACCTGGCAAAAAAGTGACCCCCACCATTGCCAAGATTAGAGGCATTCCAATTGGCAAGAGTTGCATCAGCCCTTCCCATCACACGGCGTTCTCGAACCATGATGAAATGCTCGCGTTCATTGAATCTATTGCGGACGCCACCGGACTACCGGTGGGAATCAAATCTGCGGTCGGTGATACCCCGTTCTGGGAAGAACTTGCCAAAAAAATGTCCGAGCAAAAAATTGGGCCAGATTTCATTGCCGTTGACGGAGGAGAAGGAGGAACCGGAGCTGCTCCTTTACCTTTCTCAGATCACGTATCCCTGCCGTTTAAGGTTGGGTTTCCTCGGGTAGTCGAAGCATTCAGAAAGCACGACATGGACAAAAACGTGGTATTTATGGGGTCAGGCAAGTTGGGCTTTCCTCAGGATGCTCTGTTAGCGATGGCCCTGGGCTGCGATATGATTGGGGTGGCTAGGGAACCAATGCTCGCCATCGGTTGCATTCAAGCCCAGCATTGCCACACTGGTAAATGTCCCGCAGGCATCGCAACGCACTCTGCGTGGAGGGTACGCGGTTTAGATCCGTCAGAAAAATCGGTAAAGTGCGCGAACTACCTGATCAACTTGCGTAAAGAGATTCTTCGACTCAGTGCGGCTTGCGGTCATGCCCATCCTGCGGAAGTCCCCATTGAAAGGTTTGAAATTTTGGACCGCCAGTACAAGTCAACTCCAGCCTCAGAGGTATTTTTCTCGTGAAGCATTACGTCTTACTCGCAGTGCTACTCGGATGCGGTGGAGAAGAAATTATTCCACTAGTGAAAGCGGAACGTACCATCACTACGGATGGAAAGTGGGTACGAGACAGTGAAGGCCGCATCGTCCTGATTCAGGGAATGAACTTCTCCGGTTTAGAGTTCGGCGACTTCATCGGAGAGCCGCGAGGGCCGCTTGCCTCCGACCTTGACAGGATTGCAAGCTGGGGACACAACACCATCCGTTTACCGGTGGCATGGAGGTACATCGAACCAACCATCGGAGAAATCGATACGTCCTACTTTACAGAGCAGGTACAACCGGTCGTCGATTGGGCCAGAGATGCAGGAATCATGGTGGTCATCGAAATGCACCAGTACCTATGGTCCCCGTGCTTCGATAATGGTGTGGGAGCTCCCCTTTGGACTTGTGACGCGTTTCCCCACGAAAATAGTGAGATCGGCAGCATCGAAGCTCACTGCGACTTATGGGAAAACAAAATGGCGCCAGACGGAGTGCCGCTTCAACAGCATTTCTTTTCAGCATGGCAAGCGGTTTTTGACCACTTCAAAGATGATAAAACCGTTGTTGGTTTCGACTTTTTCAACGAGCCCAATGGCGTCAGCTGCTACGAAAATGAGTTTTTCGCCACGGAGATTCTTCATCCCTTCTACGAGAAGATTCTCAAACAAATGCGAAATACGATGCCGCATGCCACCATGTTTTACTCCCCCCACGTCATTCGTAACCTAGGTATTGATGGCTACGTTCAACCGATAGGTGAAAATGTAATTTACTCTCCTCATCTGTACGCGGTCGTGAGTGGCTTTGCTGGCGAAGCCTACGATGGGAATCAACGAGCCATCGACCGTGACTACCGTTTGGCTCAGGAAGAAGCTGACAGCATGAACGCTCCATTCATTGCGGCAGAATACGGTGCAGACAGTAGCTTCCTTAGCGAAACTGAGCTTTACATCAACCACCATCAACAGTCGCAACTGGAGCGACTCGTCGGTGGCCTGGCATGGGCTTACTTCCCCGGCGACGATACCTTTAGCGTAGTCGATGAATCTGGTGCCGCCAAAGGGAACCTCGTGGAAGCATTGACCCGCCCAAATGCAAGGGCGGTTGCGGGTGTGCCAACGACGCAGTCGTACCGTTGGGACACAGGACAATACCAATTGACCTTTCAGCCCAACCCACAAGTCGCTGCTCCAACAATCATAGACACCCCTCACGGAAAATCTGTGACCGTGGAGGTAACAGGTGGCGTCAGCACAATGGTAGGAGACACAGTCGAAGTTCTAGCGAACTCAGACAAGCCAGTAGACGTAAAAATAAATACTGGGCAATAACTGGCGCTACTGTCTCATAATTTTCTCTAGCACGCGGCCACGAGCCAACTCGTCTACCAACTTGTCGAGGTAACGTACGTGTTGAGTCAATCGGTCTATTATGTCCTCCACACGATAGCCGCATATGCTACCAGTAATTAGGTGAGCGTTAGGATGAATCGTAGCTCGTTCGAAAAATGTCTCCAGCGTTACTTCTTCTGCGCACAACTTTGAGACAGTTTTTTCGTTGTAACCAGTCAACCATTCTATGACTTGCGATAGCTCCGTCTTTGTTCGCCCTTTGCGTTCCACTTTTGATACATAGTGTGGATAAATCTCTTTGAACGTATACTTCGCCCACAACTCATTAGATTTAACTTTCACCTTGAAACCCATACCTCGACGTTGGCAGAAAGAAAAAAAAGTCAAGAGCTCTGATGCAGTCAGAGTAGTTGAAGAAGACCAAACTGCTTCAGTGAAACTTTCCCATTTCTACTAAACACTACCCCCTCCGATTCAAGCATTTGTCTTTGAATCGAAGCCAGACCAGGACTGCGAATTGCGATATGGGCCCAACTCCCAGAGGACTTTCCCATGACGCGATACCAGGGAAGTAGGTGCTCTTTGGTACTAACCCTCAGCGCTCTGGCAACGACTCGCCCGCCTCTGGGATAACCGCAAACGAGTCCAACATCACTGTACGTTGCGATACGCCCTTGTGGAATCTCACGAATCGCTTGATAAATCGGCTCGAAAGTTTCGTGTGCCACCGGAGACTTGCTCTTTCCACCCATTGATCCGAGGATAAGGCAGATGAGCATCAAAGTCCTATACTTCGCGATACTTAGGCAGCGATTGGGTAAAGATTACGACGTAATCAACTTCGAGCAGCAAACCGCAGGAGATGTTGCAAAGTTTGTATCGACTCAGCAGACGTCGCTGGACAAGATTTGCCAACGTTGTCGAATCGCCGTCAATCAGGAATTTGTAGACTCTTCCCATCCTCTCTCCGACGGAGACGAAGTGGCGCTGATCCCACCGGTAAGCGGAGGGCAAGACAGCTACGTCGCACTTCTCAGCGAGCCTCTTTCCATTGACCGGTGCCTTTCAAAGGTAAAGTCACCACAGTTCGGAGGAATCTGTATATTCGTTGGAGTGGTTCGAAACCACAGTCAAGGCCGCGACGTCTCTCAACTACAGTACACGGCGTACCGCGGCATGGTAGAGAAAGTACTGCGAAAGATAGCAAGTGACGCAGAACAATCCCATGCACCTTGCCGCGTTGCGATAGAGCATCGCATAGGTTCGCTAACTATCGGAGATATTGCGGTCATCGTCTGTGCTGCCTCTCCGCACCGGGCAGAATCATTTGCCGCGGCCCGACAGCTGATTGAGGAACTGAAAAAGAATGCTCCGATATGGAAAAAGGAGCGTTCTAGCGAAGGCTTTGAATGGGTGGGCATGGGGCCTTAGCAACTCTTGCGCTGTCGGTTCGAATGCCTTGCGTGAGTGCAAAACGAAAAACCTTACAGCCCAAACGAACTGTGACCTCTCGAGGCAACGCACTAGTAGACATTAGGACCGGACAGCGCTTTCCATTAAAGTCATCTGGAGTACAGGTTGTTGGAAACAGCCGCGCTGCGGACATTTGCTTAAGCGATGAAACGCTCTCGGCCCTCCATTGTGACATTCGAGCTACCTCGTCGGGACATCAAATTACTGAAAAGTGCGCGCGTAATCAGATAGTCGTAAATGGAGTTATGGTTCAAACCGCACAACTCAAAGTTGGAGACAAGATTTCCTTAGGTTCAAAGACATTGCAAGTAATGTCAGGTCAGGAACTAACGCAACCTAAAACACAACTGATTGGTTCCTCCCGAGCGATGCAAGAGGTAGCGAGACTAATCACTCATGCGGCTTCAAGTCACTGCTCCGTTTTAATTCTTGGCGAGACAGGAAGTGGTAAAGAGTTGGTCGCCCAAAGCATTCACGCCTTGTCCAAACGAAAACACGCCCCCTTTGTTCCCGTGAACTGTGGAGCTCTTCCTGAGGCGCTAGTTGCTAGCGAACTCTTTGGCGCGGAGAAAGGATCTTTCACAGGAGCTAGCTCCCACCGGACCGGACTGTTTCAACAATCGAACAAAGGCACCATATTTCTTGATGAACTTGGCGAGATGCCAATACATTTGCAGCCCTATCTACTTCGAGTCCTAGAAACCGGCGTCGTTCGTCCAGTAGGGTCTACACTAGGTAAAAAAATTGATTTTAGGGTTATTGCAGCCACCAACAAAATTCCAACAGAAGACTCATTTTCGTCAATACGTGAAGACCTCTTCTATAGAGTTGGTACCTTCATTATCAAAGTACCTCCGCTACGTCATCGACTCGAAGATATAGAAGAACTGGCAGAGCACTTCTTACGAGCCAATGAACATCACTATGGCAAGTGCTGGTTCTCACCACATGCAATGTCGAGAATGAAGCAAGCGCTCTGGCCCGGTAACGTCCGAGAGCTACGCGGAAACATTATTCGTGCTATGGCTATGGAAGGGCCCGGTGAACTATCGATGAAGTTTATTTGGACAAACGCCACACACCAGAATGACTCACTCTCTACGATTCAAAAGATGATACGCGACCGAATGACCCAAGCACTACATGAAAACAACTGGAACATGAGGGCGGCGGCAAAGTCGATTGGCATGCCAAGCTCAACTTTTGCCGACCGGGCAAAACGTTTTTGCATCACGCGCCCTAATCAATAATCGGCGGAAGCGGCTCCCCATCACCGTCCTGCTCAGAAGGAAACTCGACATCCCGATCGTCTCTATCTCGATCATCATCGCCGCGGATATCATCAGATCTTCCGTCGTCGATATAATCTCCAACCTCTTCTCTATCATCAGCTCGTTCGTCCCGATTGCGACGATTGACGTCCGGGCCACGTCGTGGTCTGAGTTCATCGGCTATTTTCCCCTTCGAGTTCGTAGAGCTCGACGAAGAAGACGTTTTAGAAGACTCAGAGCTTGTGGACTTAGAGGACGAACTTTTGGACGACTTTGGCTTGCGAATCGTACGGTTTTTCCGTGGTGGCTTCTTCTTTTTGCCAAGTTCGCACGGTCTGTCGGGCAAACGAATTCTTCGACTTCTCCGATTACCTAGTTTGCCAAACCATTTCATATGGACTTTGCTGTCAGATTGCTTCGGATAGCCGTTAACTGCACGGTAGAAAATTTCGCCAACCTTTTGAGCTTCTTCTCCTTCGCCCCCCTCAACAACGAATTCCTTTACCTTCTCCGACACGCTGAACTTCCAGCATTGATCAAAGTCCCAGGCCTTACTTTTCTTGGCAAGCTTTAGGGTACCATTAACCGACAACTCCCCATCTGGTGACTGACTTCCAAAGTCGTTAAAAGTTATCGTTCCGTTTTTAACATCTAATTCCCCACCAAAGTCTCCAAGCTCCAACCGGGGGACTTCCATTTTTACTACTTCAGCATCGGCTTTTGGGCTCATTGCGAATTCAACGGTTTCAACACCATCTCCCATTTCACAGTCTTTGCAACGCAACTTCACTTTCCCGGTAGGACGCTCCCAAAGAACGCGACCTTTCTTACTCGGAAAACTAAGTTGAATATTCGCATCCAGTGGCCCTGCAAGTGGAATGCCCATTACCTTTTCTACGTTGGGAACTTTGCTTGTCTCAAGCTTATTCGTTTCCACAGACAACTTGGAGGTTCCTTTACCATCGATCTTAAACTCGGTCTCGATAACTCCATCACCAAAGTCCATATCAACATCGCCAGCTAACGTAGAGAATCCTGAAAACAACCCGCGCATGATTGAGACATTGACCGTTAACTCTTCCGCGGAAACTTCTCCACTACTCCAGCTCGCAGTGGGGTTCTCTAAGCGTACGCAACCAGGAATGAAACACGCGGAGACATCATCGTAGTCTAGCGATACGCTACTGTTGGCGAGTGCGCCATTGATCAGTCGCTCGTATGGAAATGACAGATGCAAAGCGTAAATAAATGCAACTACAGCCAAGACTGGGAAGCCGACTCTTCGAAGCAACTTTTCTTGTCGTTCGGTCACTATTCCTCTTCTTTCTCAACCACTTTTGAAAAGCCGCTAACAACCAAACGTACGTTTGACTTTTCTTTATCTCTCAGGTCTCTACGCATCTCGAGCTCTTTTATTTTTACAACGTCAGACTGTTTTTCTATTTCCTCTAGAAACCTCATCACTTTCGCAAGTTTGATACTCGACAAATCGGTCTGCATCAAAGTCTCTTGAATGTCGCCCTCTTTGCTTCCATCTAACGTTTTCTTGCGAGGAATCTGAATCTTCTCTTCTTCTGCGAAACCACTACTGGCCTTTTTTGCGGCATCGTCAAGAAGAGTCGTTAGTTGCGGCGCTTCTTCAGGTATTTCCACTTGACTGGTATCAGCGAGCGGAGGTCCTTCCTGTCGGTGAAGAGCCATTACCACCAACGCACTACGCAGCTCCGCCTCCTCTGACTCGAGTTTACTTTTCTTTTTTAGCACCGAATAAGCACCGACGAGCGTACAGCCGACAACCAATGCCATAGAAAGTCCAATCACGATAATTTGTTCGCGAGTTGTAATCCCAGAAAACCACTCTTTGACCTTATTCATTATCTTTCCTCCAACAGGCAGCATCGTAGGTCAGACTGGCTTTTGTCATCTCGTTGGCTACCAAGCGTTCATCGCCCTTCGTACGAAGCTTTAAACAACCGATGTTCTTGAGAGATTTTTCGACCATTACGATTTCTTCTGAACTCTTTGCTCGCAAATCAATAACGACTTGCGTTTCATCGATCGATATTTTGTCGACCTCCACCGAAACATCTTTTGGTTTGGGCAGCGCCGCACTTACCGACAACAATACGTCGTAGGCACTTAAGTCGGGCAACAGCGAGACCGAAGTATCATCTTCGTTGTCAATGGCATCAATTTGTGATGGATCTAAGGGGCCTCCGTATAGTCTTGTGGACTCTGCAGCGACCTTTGCCCGCAGCGCAGCGGTTTCTTCTCGTTGCGAATAAACAGAGGCAAGAAGCGCCAAGACTCCAAACATCGAGACGATTCCTAGCGCCAATGCGATTCGCAACGCAGGCTGGAACAAATGCGCTAACTCTGAGCTAGATGCTTGTCCTAACTTTAAGTCAAAATCTCTTCGACGGTTGGCAGCATAAGCAGAGGCCGCCTCGGCTAAAAACGCATCTCCCACACCTAACTCGCTGGCAGCAACCACCGGCATTCCAAGCTTGCTTTCGAACCAGCTTGCGACTCCCGGAAGAGACGAAGCACTGCCACCAAGCACCACTAAATCAACTTTTTTGTGCGAGGCCTCCACAGTGGCTTGAAGTGCCCTTCCTAAGTCTCGCTGCATAGCAAAGAGCTCACTGCCAACTACTTGGTTGTAACGGGCGGCAAACTCATCATCTACATTAGCAACCGCGCCGTATCGATTCATAAGCTCTTCCGCTTGAACCACGTCGCAATTCCAAGTCCGTTGAATTGCTGAGGACAAATCGCTAGTACCTCGCTGAATCGATCGTGCATAGATCGGGGCATCTTGGTGGCTCACGCAAAGCTCAGTAACTTCTCGTCCTACGTCGACTAAAGCTATCGTATCGGCGACTCGAGCTCGGCCGGAGGTTTCCTTGACCTGTCCAATGAGGGTCGCTGCAGCTCCCGGAAAACTCACTACTCTTTTTACGGTCAACCCCGCAAGTTCCACTTGCCTCACGATCTCGCTACCTTTTTCGATGGGGACAGCTGTGGTGAGGAAAGCGCCAACCTCCTCCCCTTCTTCTGCTGGAAGTGGCGAATAAGAAATCGCAAGGTCCTCAAGATCCAATGGCAGATGGGCCTCGAGTTCACTTCCGACGACTTGGTCAAGAATGGCTTTCTTCGTTGGCACGTGCTCCAACGTCAATACGCGAGAAAAGCTCTGCGACGCTCGCACAATCACAATCGCAGCCTGACCACTTAATCCGTGCTCCTGCACTGCAAACCGAAGGGCGTCTGTAAAATCTCCAGAATAGGGAGCTGTCACCACTTTGCCGTCAAAAGCGAGAGTCACTTCACTCGGGCTAATATCTATTCCAATACTCATTTCTTATTCCTCTCGCCAATACACCCAGCCACCGACTGGATTTCCCGGACGTTTGGCATCCCAGATACCAGTAATACGCCACTTCATGCTTTGAACGTTATCAACGTGACCTTCGTCATCGTAGGTAATGAATGTGGGAGCAGTTCCTTCTCCAACTACCTTATAGATTCTTCGAGGATCCTCGTTCGCTACTTGCCTCAATTTAGCAATGTCTAATTCGATGCCTTCGACTGGCTCAATATTCGCTTCTTCTATCATCTGAGCTGCACCTTCTCCCAACGCTTGCATTGCTTCCAAGCCTTGTGGATCTTTTACGGTATCAATGAAATCTTGGAGCTTTCTTGAGGCAGCAGGCATCCCTAAAACTTCTTGCACCGCCCCGGCTAACTGCCAAAATTTAACCTGGTCGCGAAGAACAGGATCTTCAGGATTCTTAGCCGAATACAGAATTAGTCCTGCGATCATTTTTACACTCTCCACAGAGCCGATATTGACCTTACAATCACCGTAGACCGTAAATTCATCGCCAAAAAGTGCCCAAAACTTATCGTCAACGCCACGTATCATTCTTGCTTCGTCGACCGTATCCAAGTAGTTATTGTGAGCGGAGTAAGAGTCTTTGAGGTTGCCATAGCCGTACTGCTCCGCTACGCCATCGGCGCCGTACTGAGTAGTATCAGGATCGACGTAATCGATAATTGCCTCCACTTGCTTCTGACGATCACGTCGCCAGCCGCTGGCGTCTTCGCTCTGAAAAAACTCGTCGTAGGCAGTGTGAGCCATGAGCGACTGCAGAGAGTCATGCAGCGCTTTGCGCTGATTTTTGTTGGGCTTTCCAGCACAGTTCAGATTTATCTTTCCATCGAATCCGACGATGGGAGCGGCCATTTCGCCACTAGAAGCCATTAGACCTTTGATGCCGCCTCCTAAGTCGTTCTTCTCTTCCACGCTCGCGGAAAAGAGGCACATTACCTGGTCGCTATAATCCAGGATGCTATCCGAGTTGATCATTTCTTGAACTTTCGGACTCGTGTCAACAAGTGTCATCTGCAACCGGATTTGCGACTCCGCAATTGCCATGGACGAACGCGCAAGAAACTCGGCACGCAACCTGTCGGCGTGGCTATGGGCGACGTAGGAGTCTACTATCGTAGCGCGAAAGAAAAACAGACACATGGTCCACGCCGCCGCCATGATTAGAAGCACCACAATGATAGCAATTCCACGCTCTCCTTGCTTCTTTTTGAGCAATAGCATCATCGAAACTCCAATCGTGTTGTCATAGGGATTTTTACGCGAGTAACGTACTCGATCGTTTTATTTTCTTGGTACGGATTAGGAACTTCCAGCTTAACTTCAACCCACTGCGGCAAGCGGTTGCGCTGAGACTCACTAGAAGAGTCCCAACTTTTCTTCCAATCGTCAGCCTCAAGATCAAAGTAGCGAAACTCAAGCCCAGAGACTGATTCCAGTAGGACATCTACTCGCTGCGGTACTTTTTTCCATCGGTGTTGCCGATCAGGCAATCGACGCAGCTCCCTACGAATCAGATTAGTCCGGTCCGATTCCTTGTCACGTAGTGCTTCGTAAGTGACCAACGTTAGTTCTGACTCACTAGCATTGGCATAGAATGACTGATGAGACATCGAACTAAATCGCAACTCTCCCACAGGACTATCGTCTTCTCCCTTAAACAACGTCCTACGGCTCTCCGCGGACAAGGATGTTTGATCTTGGCCCTCCTCTGAATGAGCAGAAATATACGCATGGCGAAGATCGCGAGTCACTACCGCCATTGCCACCCTGATTTGTTGGTCTCGTTGGTGCCCTAGCCCGACGGTCTCTTGAATATCGATGGTCGAGTTAAAAATTGAAAGCAGGCCAAACATCACCAGAGAGAATGCTGCCATCGAGAGCAAAATCTCGATCATCGTCATGCCAGATTGCCGGATCATTTCACTCCCAACATTGCCTTTAGTGGCGTAATTGAGTCTTGAAACGCAACGGCGTTAAAAATGTAGAGTTCTACGGTAAAGTCTTCGTCGGCTTCTTCTGCATTTTTAGGAACACCTCCGAAGTTGTTCCAGTATACGGTCAGCTTAATCTTTCGCAGGCTCTTTTCGAAAATCCCCTGAACCAGTGGCATAAACTGCATGGCCGCTTGGGTGGCTCTTGACTCGGCTTGCGAGCGCGCCGTGTCGTCAACTTCTTCACCGCTCTGCTCTTCGGCAATATCCAGCATTCCACCCAAACAGCGATTATTGATATCGGCTAACGCTGCGGCATCAAATTCTTCTACCGCTTGAATCTCTGCTTCCCACTTGATCGTAGGCCATCCTTCGTCGTCGAAATCCCCACTTTCGTTTTGGGTACCATCTTCAAAACCGTCCCTAAGGAGTTTGGCTTCGATTTCGTTTACTTTGAAGCGAGCCAGTGGGACAGCGGCGGTACTACGCTCAGAGTAAACCGATTCCTCTGTAGCGGCGGCGTTGATCGAAATAATCATAGTGACAGTACCGATGGCAATTCCCATCGCAATGAGAATTTCAAGCAGCGTCATCCCGACTTGCGTTCGCAATTTCATCGCTCATCCTCCCGCTCACCGCTAGGATCAAGCTGAACAAAATCTTCGGGATTGTCGTGCTTACGTTGCCACTCTACTTTGCCGTTCAGGCCATGGGACGTCACCATCATAATCTCCGTTTCATCTTCCTTGAGCGCCAACTCTACAATTCCACGCTGCATGCTGCCGAGGGGAAAAATATGAAGACGCGCCTGTCCGTCCTTAACAAGAGCAGTTTCTCCGCGGGTGTACACCGCGGAGAACTTCACTTGCTCTGGAAGCTTGTAGCGAATCGCTTGACCACCACCACCGTCAGCTTCACTTTGCTTTTCCTTTTTGTCACCTCCACGCATTCCGAGCGAAAAATTTCGGTTATTCAACGCAAGCCCACACTGCATGTTCGGCCCGGAGTCTTTACCAGCAAGCACTTCTGCAGCCTTGGCGGCCTTTTCCGGCTCGAGCCCCATCATGAAAGCTGCTGGAATGTTCTTATTCTGCAGCACTTCTTCCGTAGACTGAGCCTCATCCTCGGTGTTCTCTCGCTTCCGCACTTTCCGATCTTTGATGCTTCTTTGATATTTGCTACCGAAGCTAGGAGGACTTTGACATTCTTCGACTTCAACGACACCTTCGTCTAAGTCAATGACTACCCGATGGTGATTTCCAGTTTCAAGCGCACGCAGTTGTCCCTCTGCTATCACAAGACTCACTTCGTTGGTTGAGTCTCCTAAATAGTCAGGATCTCCCCAAGAAGTAACTGTGACAATAATCGCCGACATGATTGCCAGCACAATGATTATCTCAAGTAGAGTGACTCCGCGCTGCGCCATCTTAGAACTCAGTCTTAATATCGTCCTCGGTACCAAATTTTTCGTCTGGGCCACCGGAGATTATTGAGATCTTTCCGGCAGAACATTCGATTTTCATTTCGTTGCCCCAAGAGTCCGTCACTTGCTCGTCTTTGTCTTTCTTTCTACCATTTGCAAGGTCACGAATATTTCCTGGGCACTTCTTTCCAATATTCTTTCGCTTCCAAACAAGATGCTGACTTTGCAGTTTCTGTTGTTTGTTTCCAGTGATATCGATATCAGCCTGATCTGCCTGGCCCCCCACAAACGAGAAAATCGCAACGATAATCCCAGTTAGCAGCGCCATTACGATGATAATTTCGAGCAAGGTCATTCCTGTTTGCCCAACGCGTGTGTTTCTTAATTTACTATTCATTTCTCTATCTCCTCATTGCTTGTTGAATTTCTTGCATCGGTCCAAGTACCGAAACAACCACCATTACTACGAATCCCGCCATCAAAATAAGCATCAACGGACCAATCACAGCCGTCAAACGCTCAAGGCGAGTATCAATGTCACTTTCCATTTCGTCGGCAACATGCAGCAGCATGCCATCCAAGTCGCCAGTACGCTCGCCAACCTTAATCATATGCAAAAGACCACCCGGGAATTCCCCCGTTTTCTTCAGGGCATTGGAAAGCGAGTCCCCTTGTTGCACGTCTTCTCGAGCCACATCAATTGATGACATAAGTACATGATTGCCCATCACATCTCTCGCCGTTTCCATCGCGGCGAGAATCGAAACGCCAGACTTGAGCATTGTACCAAGCGTGCGTGCGAAGCGAGCTACCGCAATTTTTCTTGCGAGAGAACCGATTCCTTTTATCTTTAGAATCCAACGGTCCCAGGTTTTCTTTCCGTCTTCCGTGCGTTTCCACATGACAAAACCAACGATGCTCCCCACAAAAAGAATGATCATTAGCCACCAATAGCCAATGACCAGGTCAGAAAGACCAATTAAGAACTTAGTCAGCGGAGGAAGCTCGACATCTCTTGTCTCAAAAATCTTTGCAATCTTAGGTATGCCATTGGTTAACAGGTAGACAACCACCAGCCCGCCAACCGCCATCATAATCACTGGATAAATCATTGCACCAATAATCTTTGATTTCATTTTGACGCTGGATTCAGTAAATTCAGCGATGCGAATCAAAACTTCTTCGAGGTTTCCAGCTTGCTCCCCCGAACTGATCATCGAAACAAACAGATGATCGAATACTTTAGGATGGGCGCGAACCGCATTTGCCAATGACGTACCTTCGTTAACCGCGGTCCGAACTTCTCCGACGATCGATTGGAGTTGTGGCTTTTCAGATTGTTCGAACTGAATTGTCAGAGCTTCGGCAAGGGGCGTTCCAGCGCGGAGCATGGTGCCCAGTTGACGGCAAAAAAGAGCAATATCTTGTTTGCTGACGCCACCAATGCCAAGAGACTCAGCGATTTGAAATTCTCTATTGAGTCCTTTGCCGCCGCTTTCCTTCTTGCCACTCTTCGTCACACGCTGCTCCAAAACGGTAACACCGTCTTTGCGCATGGTTTGCCGAAGTGCTTTGGGAGACTCGGCGTCGAAGAGACCGCTTACCTTTTTCCCTTTGGCGTTGACGCCTTTATAGGCATACATCGGCACTAGTGCATTTCCTCTCGCTCAGCGGTTACGAGTAGTACTTCTTCAGGGGTGGTTAACCCTTGCATCACTTTGCGCGCACCGTCCATGCGGAGCGTGATCATGCCTCGTTGCATTCCTGATTGTTTAAGTGCCGTGGCATCAGATTTTTCAAGAGTGAGTTTTCTTACAGGGTCGTCAATGAGCAAAAGCTCATAGATGCCGGTTCGGCCGCGGTACCCTAAGTTCTGGCAAGCTTTACACCCCACCGCTCGCAATACTTTTCCAGGAGTTACGGGGCGCATTCCAATCACGTTGGGAGGCTTGATTTCTCCGCGAAGAAAACGCTCCGGATCGAGACCGAGTTCTTCCAAAATTTCCGTATCGGGAACTACTTCTTCGCAACAATCGTAGCAAGGACGACGAACGAGCCGTTGCGCCAATAAACCAACTAAAGATGACGCCACGAGGAACGGCTCGATGCCCATATCCACGAGCCGGGTTACTCCGCCAGCAGCATCGTTAGTATGGATGGTCGAGAAGACAAAGTGACCGGTCAATGAAGCCGTAATTGCAATTTCAGCAGTTTCCTTATCCCGAATCTCCCCCACCATTACCACATCGGGGTCATGACGTAAGAACGAACGAAGCGCAGAAGCGAACGTAAAGTCAATTTTGCTATTGACCTGCACTTGAGAAATACCATCGAGCTGATACTCCACAGGATCTTCCGCAGTAAGAATGTTTAGTTCAGGAGACTTAATTTCCGACAAACAAGCGTACAGAGTCGTGGTCTTTCCGCTACCAGTGGGGCCAGTGACCAACAGAATTCCATGAGGACGCTTGATGATCTTCCTTACTTCTTCGAGAGTGTCTTCACTCATCCCAATGTCGCCGAGCCCCAGCAGTACAGAACTTCGATCGAGCAAACGAATGGTTACTCGCTCTCCGGCGGCAGTGGGAACCGTAGCGACACGCATATCGATATCCTTACCGCCAATCTTACGCCGAATGCGGCCATCCTGGGGCAGTCGCTTTTCCGCGATATTCAAACCAGCCATAATCTTTACGCGCGTAATGATTGATGGCAAAAACTTCTTTGGCGCCGTGTTGTGCATGTGAAGAGCCCCGTCACGACGAAAACGTACGGCGACTTCTTTTTCACCTGGTTCGATATGGATATCGGACGCCTTCTCTTTGGCGGCTTGAAAGAGCAGAGAATTGACCCAGCGAATAATCGGAGCTTCATCATTAACGTCGAGCAAATCGACTAGCTCTTCGGAATTAAAGTCCGTGTCTTCCCGCCCCTCACCTTCAAGTTCTGCGCCGGCGCGAAGTCGCCCGTAAACCTTATTGATAAATTCGGTAAGTTTTCCTTCGGGAGCAACCACAGGAACGACCCGTGTCTGCAGAAGTACCGAGACATCGTCGATACCATCCAAAGCAAGCGGGTCCACAATGGCCACTCTAATTCGACCGGACTCTTCTATGGCGAAAGGAACGAGTTTGTGAGCTTTAGCGAAGGTGATTGGAATCGGCTCTATCAAACTTAGGTCTAGTTCGTCGGCAGGTGGCAACTCGGCAACGACTTCTAAATATTGTTGCGTCGCTAACGCTTTTGCCAGTTGCAGGTCGTTGATAACGTCTGCCTCCACTAAAAGTTCCCCAATCTTTCGTTTTTCCGAAAGCTGTTTCTCCAGCGCAGTTTGCAATGCGTCTTCTGACACTCCCGCCTCTCGGATGAGTATCTGACCGAGAAGCATGGGATCCAGCCCCAGATGCGATGCAGGTTGCATCACTGAACCCCTTCTACTTTAACTTCGCTCTCGCCATCAGCAGGTTTGTCGTCTGGAACAAAGTTAACCGCGCCGTCTTCAAACTCAACGCGATTCTTATCCAGTTCCTCCAACTCCTTGCGCTCGCGCTCAAACCGTCTTGCGGTTGAAATGACTTCCTCCACCATTCCACGCTTCTTTCTATAATCTAGATTTTCACTGAACGGTGTGGCGTCGAAGTTGGTTTCTGCACGTATAAACTCCATTCTCTCGAGTTCTTTGCGAGTCCTTATGTCTGCAAGCTGCGATTGATGATGAATTACGTACGGCGTGATCATCAAAAGAAGATTTGTCTTGTTTCGGCTCTTTTTCTTGTACTTAAAAAGAAGAGAGCCGAGCACCGGAATGTCACCTAGAATCGGTATTTTACTTTCTTCGACCTCTTCTTTTTCGGACATCATACCGCCGAGCACCGCGGTCTCCTGATCAGGAATCGTAACTACTGTTTTCAGTTCTCTGGTCGACCATGAAGCTCCTAGTCCACCAAAGTTAGCCGAGGCAATGTCTTCATTCTTCAGCTCGATCTCCATTCGAACGTTTCCAGACTGACTAACGTGCGGCGTAACTTTTAAAAGTAGTTCAATGTCTCGTCGTCTTACGGATTGTTGTGCGGCAAATGGTGATATTTGTCCAGCGGCGCCTCCTCCTGCAAGGCCGTCGAGGTAAGGGATATTTTCTCCAATTGACTCTTCTGCTTCCTCGTTATCGGTCGTTAGCATATGTGGCGTACTAACAATGTTTACCGCACCAGAGCCGGCCAAGGCTTGGAAAAGCACACCAAAGGAAGGAATGCTTGTACCAAGCAATTGTTCTGCTCCCGGAAGAAGCGGCCCGATTAATCCACCAAGCAATCCCGATTGAGTAGCAAGACTTGCGACATTAAGAGAAGACAGGTCGCTGTGTTGCAGACCACCTAAGACAATGCCGTCGCCTACACTATCTGGATCGCCGCCATGAAAACTTGTCCCAAGATCCATGTTGTTAGAAACGTTCACTTCCAAAACATAAGCCTCAATAAATACCTGTTTTCTCGGAATATCGAGACGACGGATGACATCTCTTAGAGAGTGAAAGTCTCGAATTGATGCAATGATCACCAAAGAGTTCGTAGGTTTATCAAACGCCACGTTTACGTCCCCTTCGAACGCGGGCCCCGAAGAAGAGGCAGCTGCCGTAGCAGTCCTTGTTCTACGAGCCGGGGCTCTTCGGTTGTTGTTATTGTTGTTGTTAGATGATTGTTGTTGAACCCCAGAGATCACAGACGTCAACGTGTTTGACATTTCTTCTGCGTCTGCATTGTCAAGGTAATGCACGTGAACGCGACCACCACCAACGCCATCGAGGGGAACATCTATCCGCTGTACCAACGCGCGCACGCGCTGATACGCCGCAGGGCTTCCTACGACGATGAGGGAATTGCTGCGCTCTTCTGCCATCAGACGCTTTGGAATTGCACCTTGAGCGTCCTTGGCCGAAGAAGTACTCGTCTGAGTATTTCGAGTATTACGACCGCGACGACGGTTGCGAGCTGGTGCTGCGCTTCCGGTAGTCGAACCAACACCAAGAATCTCAGTTAGTTTAGTGGAAAGCTCAGTTGCGTCACCGTGTTTTATTTTTATCATGTAGAGCTGCTCCCCTTGATTAGGAACGTCTATTTCTCTAAGGATCTGTTTCATCTTACGAATCGAATCACCATAGTCAGTTACGATGAGTACTCCTGACTTGGGCAGGGACGTCACCGCCCCATCTTTTGAGACGAGCGCATTGAAAGCCGCAGTGGCGTCTTCAGGAGAGATGTTTTCAGGCCTTACCACCAACCTAATCATCTGCGCGCCGCTGGGGCCGCCTCGAGTGTAGACCGGAAGCGTTTCCTTTTTGGCTGCCCCTATCTCTACGATCTTTAAAACGTTCCCTTTGGGAACCACGGTGAGTTTCATAGCTTCCATCGAGGTCAGAAATAAGTTCCACGCTTCGCGTTTACTCATCTTCTTGGGAGCAATAATTGTAACCTTCCCTTTTCGACTAATTACTCCTGGGGCAAAGACGAAATTCTTACATGTGAAGCCCATCGCCCATGTCACCAAGTCCTTGATCTCTACTTCCGGCTTGAAGGAGACGGAGACTTTGCCTTTATGCTTTCCGCAATTGTAGACGGCTTCTTCTGGAGCATCCTTATCTTGTGCGTAAGACACCGACGGGACGACTAGCGTCAGGGCGACGAAGGTAACGATAATATTTTTTATGTTTTTGTTTAACATGATTTTTCCTGATGACCTTACAAGTGAACTCATTGCACGTTGTACTTTAAATTTACGGGTTTGTTGCGGCGAGTTGCTGAGACATCAATACTGTCCGCGGTTTTCATACGATTTGCTAAATCGAGCATGTCTTTGAAGTTAAATGAAATATTCGAACCGTTAATGGAGTGCAACGTATCTCCGTTTTTAAGTCCAATCTTCGAGAGCAAGGAGTTCTTCTTTATTGAGTACAACCGCACTCCCACTTCTTCTCCATTCTTACGCGCTTTAACCACTCTGGCCATCCGCGAGAACACCCAGGGTTGGTCCATCGCTTTTTCAATTGCCGAGCGCTTGATGGTAAACTCAGTGTCACTCACTTTCTCTACGGAGGTCTCAAGATCTGCCAGGATCTTTTTCTTCCCGGTCAACGGCTTCCCTGCCGGCTTCTTCTTTTCAACTTTCTTCGGTGGCGGGGCGGCATTTTCGAAAAGGTAAGCTCTTTCTCTCCGTTTACTATCGTTGTTAACGAACTCCACGTAGCGTCCTGCCACTAATTCAACTTTTCCCGCGGCGGGAATACTATCGCCCACCCAATAAGCTCCTTGAGCCCCTGTCTGCGTATTAAGTATTGTTGCGAAAGAATGCGCCTCTTTATTGGCTAAACTAGTAGCTACTAGCTTCAACGGCAAAGACGTCTTTACCGCGTCGCCTTCAATAATTTGTTCTTCCACGGTTGGCACGCATTCAAGGCAAAACATGTTTCTGTCAACCAATGGTTGTCCCGACTTATCACGCTTTGTGGCTTCCTTCTTTTTACGCTTTTTAATAGGTTCACTAGATGCTGTGGCATTCGTAGGAAACGCTTTCGTACCGACAATGTATCCAAACGCCTTAGCAGCAAAGAACGCAGAGAGGATAATGACCACAGCGATTGTGCTCAGCCAAATGTTACGTTCACTCATTTCTCTTCTACTCCTTCTAACCTTCTGTAGATTGTCCTTGTCGCGATTCCAAGCAACTTAGCGGCCAAACGTTTATCACCACCGGTGTGCCGGAGAGTCTCCAGGATTACTGTCATTTCAATTTCTTCTAACGGAGTCCCGACGGGAAAGGACATAAATTGACTCGAGGTATTTGCCGTGACGTTTCTAAATTGGTTGGGTAACACAGATTCTTCTATCCACTCACTTCGAGACAACACTACGGCACGTTCAATTGTATTTTCTAATTCACGCACGTTTCCTGGCCAGTGGTATCCGCAAAGACGCGCCAGTGCGGCCTCGGTGAGTCCTTCAATCGCCCGCCCGTTCTTCGCGGCGTAGAGTGAAAGAAAATGTTGCGCCAAAAGCGGGATATCATCTTGTCGTTCGCGTAACGGAGGAACGCTCAAGGAAACTACATTGAGTCTGTAATACAGATCTTCTCTAAACGCTCCAGATTTGACAGCGCCTGGAAGATCAACGTTCGTAGCTGCAACCACTCGCAGATCAACGGTTCTCGTTTTTCCGGAGTCTCCCAAGCGCTCAATCTCGCCCTCTTGCAACACGCGCAAAAGCTTAACTTGAACGTGCTTAGGAAGTTCGCCGATTTCATCCAGAAATAAGGTTCCTCCGGAGGCAGTTTCAAAACGACCGGGTCTGGCGGCGGACGCGCCGGTGAAAGCGCCTTTCTCGTGACCAAAGAGCTCTGATTCCAAAATACTTTCTGGAATCGCGGCGCAGTTTACCGCAACAAAGGGCTTATCGGCTCGATTGCTGTGCTCGTGGATGTATCGAGCCAAGAGTTCTTTTCCGGTTCCACTCTCACCGAGCAAGAGGCAAGTAGCATCACTCGGTGCGGCTTGCCGCAAAGTCTCCATGGTTCTTCGCCACGCCAAAGACGTGCCAACTACCGACCGTTGTTTACGTTCTTGCAACTGCGCCCGCAGCGTTCTGTTTTCCGCGACGAGATTCTGCTTTTCCAATGCGTTGTTGACACTACGAACCACGTGAGCTCTTTTTAGAGGCTTAGTGACAAAATCGTACGCTCCCTCTTTCATAGCCTCTACCGCTGTTTCAACCGTTCCGTAAGCGGTCATCAAAATGACTTCCGTCTCTGGAGACACGGCTTTGACGCCTTTCAGCAGATCCATGCCGCTAACTTTCGGCATCATCAAGTCGGTCAAAAGTACACCAATGCGACGTTTACGTAAGATATCAAGCGCGACCGAGCCATCTTCCGCACAAACCACCTCGATACCTTCACGTTCGAGGGTTCTTTTCAGGGATGCCACGATGCCAGGCTCATCATCAACCACCAAAACGGTCATCAAGTTGGCCAGCTTCAAGTCTGTATTGGGTGCGGGATCAATCACAGATCTAGTTAATACAAGAACCGTTCCAACATTTCGAGCCTCTAACCTATTGAAATTGTGTCAGCAAAAAATGAGTTTGTGCCAAAATGGCATTTTCGTAATACTAATCCGTCATGTTGTCACGAGGTTGAACATGAGGAAGTAAGACAGTGAATGAGGTTCCTTCCCCTGGACGACTGTTTACGGTAATGGTTCCACCATGACTCTCAATGATATTGTGAACAATCGATAGTCCTAGCCCCGTCCCCTCGCCAACGTCTTTGGTCGTAAAGAAGGGATCGAAGATCTTCCTGATAACGTCCTCGGTCATCCCCGAACCATTATCGGCAAAAATGACTTCGACATAAGTCGCATCAAATTTTCGAGAGCTAATGGTCAAAACTCCGTCCTTCTTTTGTTCCAATACCTGCAGCGCGTTCGTTACCAGATTTAGAAATACTTGACTGAGCTGCCCCGCTCTTCCTTCGATCCGTAGAATGCCTTCTTGCTTTAGCTCAATTTTGGAATCGCTGCGTAGCGAATGCCTTGCTAGCTCCACCGTATTCCGAAGTGAGGTATTGAGGTCAAAAACAATCGCCTTACGCTCGTCCGTCCTGGCGTACCCATGAAGCGCCGAAACAATTGCTTTGGTACGTTCTGCCCCACGGTGGATTACCCCCAACATGGCGGCAGCATCGGTCGCTAATTCCTGTACCCCCTCGGCTTTTTCAGCAAGCTCGTCAACCGTTTCCGCCAGTGGCCCAACGGTGTTTACCAGAGCATTCACCGGGTTGTTAATTTCATGCGCGATTCCCGCGACAAGTTGACCAATCGACGCGAGTTTCTCTGAGCGAACCAACTGGCTACGAGCTGCTGTAAGTGAATCTAAAGCTTTCGCGAGCTCATGGTTTTTGGCGGCCAAGTCATGGGTTCGCTCGGCAACAGCGGTTTCAAGAGCTTCTGCTTGTTCCTGAGACGTGCGTAGTTTTTGTGCCAGTGTTTGCCGCATTTCTTCCATGGCGAAAGTGAGTTGACCGATTTCATCGGTATCCGCAGCAGAGCGAACAGGACTATTTAAATCACCATCGGCAAGTCGTTTGGCTTGATTCTGAAGCTGCGCCACGGGCTGTGACACTTGGGTGACCACCAAAACGACGATGCCTCCACAAGCGACGACCAGAATGAGGAAGAAGAATAAGAGTTCCTGAAACGGCTTGCCCGTTTGTCCGGTGGCTAAGGCAGACTCGGGATGAAGTACCGCAAAATATCCCAGTTTGTAGGGTTGGTCCTGCCACGTAACCGACACATGAGCATGGTGGCCGGAGATATCGGCTTGTGGGAGTCGTATGGAGCCTTTCTCTTCTGTCAGCATTTCAGCTGTGAAATACCAAGGAACCGCACCGATTTTGCCAAATTGCCAGAGGTACGCGCCGGGTTTCTCGGAGTAAAGATAGACCGTGGCCCCTCTTCTTTCCTCGTACAGCTCCGATAAAGCTTTCACGACATGGACTGAAGTTGGCGGGGTTTCCGAGCGTGTCACTTCTCTTTGAATTGCTAAATTCGCGACTTTTAGACCTAATGCCGCCTGTTTGTCGACAAAGTTACTCGACAGGTTTTGGTACTGTGCGATGGCCCATAAAAAGGACAGCAAACAAGCAAACAGCACTACGCCACCGACCGCAAAAATGAGTTTTTTCCATAGGGATAACACTCGTTCATTGGCAATCCGACTGAACCTGTACGCCGCGGTGAGATAGGTCATTAACGTTGCCGTCTTCTGCCGGTGGGCAAGGTTTTCATACATGTAGGCCCCGAAAATAAGGATCCCCCCTACCGAAGTAATCATCAGCGTGGTGTCGAAATCGGCGGCAAACACCGTGCGTAAGTAAACGACGGAACAAGCAATAAACGCACTGAGGACGAAGGCCTGCACCATTGCCAACCTTGCTGGTATAAAACGCAACAAGCTGAATGCTTCTTGTGGGGTTACCGTCGCACTAGCACTCTCAATCAACTTTTCACTGGCAAGAAAAGTATCCAAGCGCTGAGTGACTTTTGTGTCGATTAAGATACGAATGACGGTTCCGCCCAACAGCCAAAAAACAGATAGGGCCGCAATCTTCCGATAGGCCTCTTGAGACACGGGAATAAAAAAGTAGAGAAACATCAGGAAGGCGGCAACAAAACCGCCAGCCACGCTCATCCCCACCAGACGGAAACGGTACTGATACCCTTCCACCAACCTCATGTTTAGCTGTTCCCCCGGAAACGTTCGATTTCTCAAACGACGAAGAATCATTGCGGTTACGATGGCCCGAATGCACGCCACCACGTAACCATGCATCGTGGCAACAGCGACGAAATCATGAACCCAATACCAAGAATCGACGACGCCAAGCCAGTACCAGAGTGCACCAGCCAAGAGCGAAAAGAACAGCCACAAAAAGAAACGATGCCCAATGATGTAGACCGGAATACGAGCCATCATTCTCGCAGCACCAATAATCACCTCTTCATCTGCTTTTCCAACGTTACGGCGTTGAGTTAAAAGTTTAGAGATCGGTTGGAGCCAATGGTTGTAACTTCCCGCCCACACTGCAAGTGCGCCAAGGTAACAAGGGATCGCGACAACGGCGACAAGGGGCTGATTCAAGTCCTCAAAGCCCAAAAGTGCCCACAATGGCCAGATTGATGCTAGCAACTCAAAACTAGTGAGAGGAATTCCGGCTAGAAACAGTTGTCGCTTAAGCGGCACCATCACTGGTGACGACGACTCGAACGTCCCACTTTCAAAAGTCTTTTTCATTGCGCTTGATAATTTTGCACCTGGTCGCTCGATGCTTGCAGGTAACTCAGCTAGACTCTAAAACAACATCAGGAGTAAGCAAGTGTTAATGAGAACATATCTAATTTTGTGCAGCGCCCTACTAGTTTCATCGTGCCAGAAGGGTTCGAACGACAAAGACCCAGTCCCCACGAAAAACAAAAGCAAGACTAATGCGCCACGTAGCGCAATGCCAGCGCCCGTAAAGCCTCCCACCGTGTTGAAGAATTCGGCAGGCAACAGTGACGTTTTTGCACCGCAAGCGTCCGACTTGAAAAAATATACGTCAGATATCGAGGGCTCTGGAAAACTGATCGCAGCCATCAAAACATCGATGGGCACCATCAATTGTGAGCTTCTGGAAGAAGACGCTCCCGCAACGGTCGCGAATTTTGTGGGACTCGCGAGAGGACTAAAAAGTTGGACGCACCCTAAAACCAGACAGCTAATGAAGAACAAATCGCTGTACGAAGGTGTGATATTTCATCGGGTCATTCCCAAGTTCATGATTCAAACCGGAGATCCGTTAGGGGTTGGCATGGGGGGCCCTGGCTACAAGTTTGACGACGAAGTTGACAACGACCACACGTTCAACAAGCCAGGCATTCTTGCGATGGCGAACTCTAACCGGCCGGGGCAACCAGGTATCAACGGTGGAGGCACCAACGGCAGTCAAATCTTTATCACTGAAGTACCAACGCCTCACCTCAATAATAAACACACCATCTTCGGTTATTGCGATAACGTAGAGCTGGTAAAAAGTATCGCGCGGGTCCCCAAGGCTGAAGGTCGCAGACAAAAACCTGCAACGGACATCACGATTGATAAGGTCTCCTTCTCAAGAAAATGAAAAAAGTAACGACTATTGTCGGACTGCTAGCAATCGCTAGCTCTGCAGCTGCGGACGAAAGTGCACTAACACTTAGGCAAGCATTGCAAACTGCGGTTGCCAGTCAGCCCGACTTGGAGTCGGCTACGATTGACACACAAATCTCTCAAGCTCAAGTCTCCGCGGCCAATGGAATCCAAGATTGGAGCATCACTGCCAATGCCAGTCTCGAGAGGCAACCGTTTCAGGTGTTTGGAGTAGATATCCAAAACACGCTTAGACTGGGGGGCAGCATCAGTAAGTTGCTACCGACCGGTGGCACGGTCTCGGTGTCTGGAACCGGCAGGTACACCGACGAACCACTTGGTTTCGATTCGAAGTACCAAACCGGATTAACGCTAAGAGTCGATCAGCCACTACTTCGAGGAGCGGGGAAAAAAGCAACCAACTCTCAAATCGAAGTTGCCAAGCGCGGAGAAGTCATAGCTCAACAAACAGGCTATGTAGTCGCAAACTCCCTCGTGCGAAACATCGTGGCGGCCTACTGGGAGTTATCGTTCGCTCAGAAAGAAGTACAAGTCAGACAAGAAAGCGTTGGACTTGCACAAGAACGACTACGCGTTACCGACATTCTTGTAAAGGCACAGAAAGTCGCACCGATGGAACGATTGGCCCAAGATCAAATCGTGGCGATGCGGAAGAACGAACTCGCACAAGCGCAATTTCGTTTGCGCAGTAGAAAACTGACACTCGCAGGGTTAATCGGTGCGACTACAAACGCGAATATCGTAACGACTGAAACTCCCCCGGAGCATGCCTTTGCCGGCTCGACTGCCGCACTAAAAACCAAAGCGTACGATGTCAGTCCTTTGATGGTACTTGCAAAAGCACAGAAAACACGAGCGATAGCGGAACGCACCGCCGCTAGACTAGATAATAGGGACAGACTGGATTTAACCCTGCAAGGTGGGCCTACAGGAATTGCCAACACGCTGGGCGAGGCAACCAAGAAGATGTTTAGCTTAGACAACTACACTATTGTGGCTGGCCTTAACTATCAAACCACACTCGGACGCACTAGCTTAGCCGCCGGCGAGCGAATTGGTGACCTGGCTACAAAAAAGCAATCACTAGAAGTCGAAAAGATAAAACAACAAATCGACATTGAACTAGAGCAGGCTTTTTCGCTGGCCCAACTCTCAGAATCGCTGAAGAAAAACAGTGAAACGATTCTCAAAGTTGCGCAGCGAAATATCAAAGCCGAAACGATTCGTTTCGAGCAAGGAAAGTCTACAAGTTTCGACGTACAACAGCGGCAGTTGGAAGCTCAAGATGCCAAACTAGCACTGGCACGGGCCACAGTGGATCTTGCCATAGCGAAAAGTAGAATAGATGCCGTCATGGGAACGCTGCTTACTAACTATCAAATTTCGCTAGCTAGCGCCGCGCAATAAATCCCATGTGGATACCGGCATCTTTGCCATCGCGACGATAAGAAAAGAAGCGGTCCTCATTGGTCATGGTGTCAGGAGGCGTCCAGTCAATTCTTTCGTCAAGGACACCACATTCCAACAAGCATAAGCGAGCTGCCAACTGAAGGTTGACGTGCTCTTTTTGCGGGCCCATCACGACCAAACCGTCTTCCTTGCCAAATTCTCGCAAGAACTTTTCTGCAAGCTCAGGTCCCGTCTCGAAACTACCGACTGAAATGGAAGGTCCGATCGCAACGCGTATGTCGGAAGGCTTACTTCCTAGTTTTATCATTTCCGTAACCATACTCTTTCCCATTCGCCCCAGAGTTCCCCGCCAACCTGCATGAGCCGCACCGCAAACGCCCGACACAGGGTCAGCAAAAACCATAGGCAAACAATCAGCCGCTTTTGCTGCTACAAAAACATTCGTTTTGTCAGTTACGATACCATCGTAGGTTTCAGGACCAGCTACTCCAAAACTTAGAACATCAGTGCCATGGACATGACGTGCGCTGTGAAACTGCGCCTTGTTAAAGCCTACATGGTCGGCGAGCAATTGTAGATTCTCAGCCACATTTTGCTTTGAGTCCCCCCACTTGCTGCCGAAGTTCAACGATCCTCTACGCCCGACGGACACACCACCATGACGTTCGGGAAACCCATGAGAAAACTCTTCTGGAATGACAAGTGATTGATAGAGCTTGATTTCCGACACGTCGAAAGCCTATCAACCTTCGCGCAGAGAATGTAGGGCTGCGGCAATCTCTGTTGGTAACTCTGACGAAAATTGCATCTCTAAGCGGGTGTGAGGATGAATGAAGCCAAGGGTTGCCGCATGCAAACAGTGACGAGTAAGCCTACTTTCAACGTTTTTCAGCACTTCGCTTTTCGGTTTCTTTCCGTAGACCTTGTCCGCAAGAATTGGATGACCGTTGTCCGCACAATGTACCCGAATCTGATGAGTCCGTCCTGTTTCCAAACGGAATCTCAACATCGCACCGCCGCCGACAAACGTCTCTTCTGTGACGTAACGAGTGACCGCGTTCTTTCCGGATTTCACGAGCGATGAATACCTCTTTCTGTCACGAGGATGCCGACCGTGAAACGTGTCGTAAGTGCCTTCTGGCTTTCTAGGTCTCACAGAACACAAACCGATATATTCCCGCTCGGTGGAGTGAGCTTTGAATTGAGAGGTTAGATCGAGCAATGCCTCGTGAGTCTTTGCAACGACCAATAGACCAGAAGTTTCCTTATCGATTCGGTGAACCAACCCAGGGCGGATTTCATCGCCCACGGTGAAACCTTCGCAATGATACAAAAGCGCGTTGATTAGCGTTCCCGTAGGGTGTCCGGGCGCCGGATGGACCACCATTTGTGCGGCCTTATCGACAACTACAACATGCTCGTCTTCGTAGACTATTTTTAGTGGCAAGTTCTCTGCTAAAAGCTCCGTTTCCTTAACATCAGGAAACTCGACTTCCACTTTGTCACCAACTTTTATTCTGTAGGATGGCTTACCTGCAGCGCCGTGAACCAAAACCAACCGGTCATCGATCAAGCGCCTCGCTTGCGCTCGCGTCAAGTTGCCATGGTCGGTTACAAACTTATCTAAGCGTTTACCTGTGTCCTCTTCGCAAGCAACAACTACCAGATTTTCGATTTGATTTTTCCCTTATTCTTTACAAGTACGTTGACGATAGCGCAATCGTAAATATTTCGAGCGAACACTTCTTCCGTGACGCGGCTTTTGAAAAGTTTGCGCCCCTCTTCTATATCAGCATTCATTACCTGAAATAGGGTATCATTGGAAATTCCTTCCAAAATTTTGGCTTCGTTAAACACCACAAGGTCAGACGCAATGGCTCGAGCAAGTCGTCGTGCGCGATCAGGATTGTCGATAAGTTTAGCCATGACTGGTATTCTATCGGCCTTGGGGGATGCGGGTCAAGTTTGCAAGCTGAGACCATCTAGCCCCGTCCAGACGCTAATTAATGGTGAGCAACTATGAGTTCGTCTTTGGCAATGGTCTTTCCAGAAGTCAAATCAAGCTCCACAACGGTACGATACTCGTAACTCGCAGTTCCTTCGTCACAGTCGCGTCCCGCTCCAGCAAGCTGCATCAAAAGCTTGTTTCCTTCATTTTTGAAACTGATTTTCTCCAAATTACAATCGGCGCTTGCGACAGTTACTTTCTTTGATGTTTTCGTTCCGTTCTTTACTATCGCAAGCTCGAGCCCTTTGTGCGTGAATGCGTCATCCACCAGGTCTCCGCCCAAGTCCGCCACGCATACCTCTTCGACTCCGTTCGGTAACAAGTTCAGTGGCACGCCACTTTGCTTACCAAAACTGCACGTGACATGTGAAAAGCCCTCGAAGGGCTTCATCGCAAGCTTTCTGCAAAGTCCTTCGTTGTGAGCCAACGCTTTTACCACTTTATCTTCTGCACCACGCATTGCAGAGACATTGCCGGAATACGGAGAAGAATGTCGAGAGGCTATCGAGTAGCACTCCTTCCCGAATCCGGCTTTGTAAAGTGCATAGGTCAAGTCGCTAATGTACCAAGCTTGCTGTTTCGACTCTTCCGTCTCGACTTCTTCATTGGCATACCAGCATGCCGATTGCTTAAACTCGAGCACCGCCCCGACGTAGTCTTGAGCTTTGATAAGAGCATTCGCTTTGGCGCGAGACTTTTTAACTTCGTCCAACGTACAGTCGCGGGAGTCCTTGGCGAGCGGCACGCCTTTCAGTGCCGAACGCGGAGTCTTTTTTGGACCAGAAGCGAGGGCGGCCGGTTCTTGCGTAGTTACTAAAGCCGGAGTTACCGCCGGAGCAGGAGTTACTATTGCGTTTTTCTCCCCTTTGCAGCCTAAAGAGATACCAATTAGTAGAGTCCAGGGTAAAATTCGCATTCGAGATGTAAACACGCCCCCGACTGTTTTCCAAGTCTCAAAGGCAGGGCTCCTACATAGGATTTTTTCTGAATGCCGTGGCCGGCCCGCTTGATTGCCATCGTACTCGCTGTACTATATGTCGTGGATGCTCAAGCCGTTTCCTCGCTTCTTGCGGGTCTCGTTGTTTTAGCCATAGGTGCTTCGGTACTCTTGCGCGACAGAACAAGACGCACCTACACATCTTTCGCCGCCTTTACTTTCATGGTCGCGGCTTGGCATTTAGCGACTTACATTGCGCTCGCCACCAAAAGCGAACTCGTGGCATGGCTAGCCTATTGGCCCGCCGCATCGATTCCTCCGACTGCCGTTTCTTTCTTTCGAGAGTTTTTGGCTCAACCTTCCATAGGAGGTACCCCTCGCCCACCACGGGTAACCTTGGCGTGGACGTTCTTGGCGTACCTCGCCCTGGTTTACTCTGCTATCAGTGGACAAAGGCTCCATACCCAACTTTGGTTTCAACTGCCATTCGGAGCCTACGTCTTCGCCGGCCTGTACCGCTGCGTGCTGGATCTCTTTCTCCAGTATCGGAAAACGGCTAATCAAGTCGCCAAAACCAGGATTTTCTATCTGCTGATTGGAGGATTTGTCTCGACTACTTTGGCGCTTACCGACGTCCTGCCACGTTTTGGAATTACATGGCCGACCATCGGCAACGTGCTAACGATTCTCTACCTATACTTTATTTCTCAAGCACTTTTCAGGCACCGACTGATCGACGTGCAAGAATTATTGGGCAAGATGGCAGTGTTGGGGACTCTGGTGGTTCTTCTGTGGGCGACGTATGGGGTGCTGCTCACTTGGGTTGGAGGAGAGCGCGACGGCTTGTTTCTTCTCAACGCCATCGTCGCCTCGTTTGTGATTCTTATCCTGTTCGAACCAATACGCTCTAGACTCGAAAATGGCATTAACCGCTGGTTGGTTCGTCAACGAAGTGCCCTTCGTGGCCGGATTCATCGCTTACTCGCGGAAATGCAGGGGGTTGTAGATACGAGACAAATGACCAGCAAGATCATTCACGCGCTGGAGGAGTCCCGGCGAGCGACCCACGCATCGCTGTACTTGCTGGACTCGACGGGAACGAAGTTCGAACGACAAGGTTACCTTGGCACCGAACCTTCCGAATCAATGGACGCCCCCGTGGTTCGGCACTTTCTTGACCGTCTCAACGACGGCCATCTCGACAGATTCTCGTTAACTCGGGAGCTCACAAAGATGGAGGCCGGAGATGCGGATGCTACAGGAAACAAAGAGCCCCTCTCCAATCTCATTGATGAACTTGAGCGTGCGCACACCGATGTCGTAATTCCCATTCTTGGCACGGCAGAAGCTACCGAAGAAAGTGCTTGGCTCCTTGGTCTTTTGCTAGTTCGTGACGAACGCACCAACGATGCTTTTGACGAAGATGACATTCGCTTGCTACGGCAAATTTCAGCGCAGGCTGGCAGCATCGTCGAATCTTCCCGAGTTTACGAGAAAGTAAAAGAGCGAGAAAGACTCGCCGCTATTGGTGCGATGAGCGCCGGTTTGGCCCATGAAATTCGAAACCCGTTAGGAGCGATCAAAGGTGCTGCACAACTGCTCCTAAACCCGGATGGCACCCCCGCAGATCCAACCCCTGAGTCTGGGGAATTCCTAAATATCATCGTCGAAGAAGTAAACCGTCTCAACAAGGTAGTCACTCAGTTCCTCGACTACGCCAAACTTGCAAAGTCCGAGACGCAGGAGTACGAAGCCGTCGATCTAAATGAAGTGATCGCGTTCACCATTCAACTTCTTGAGAAAAATGAAAATGCCGAGCCGATTCAAATCAATCTGAAACAAGACGAACTTCTTCCTCATATTTCTGGAGACAAGGAAGCCTTAAGGCAAGTGTTCCTCAACCTAGGACTTAACGCATTCCATGCCATGCCTGAAGGAGGCACCCTAGAGGTCTTAACCAGCAGACGCCGACGTTCAAGACTTGGGTATGGAAGTTTTGCAGAAGTACGATTTAGAGACTTTGGCAAAGGGATCGCGCCAGAAGTACTTGAAAAACTATTTATTCCGTTCTTCACCACCAAAGAAGGCGGTACCGGGCTGGGGCTGGCGATTTCACAACGTATAATAAGTCAGCACGGAGGAACCATCGAGGTTCACTCTAGAGTGGGAAAAGGCTCTACTTTCTCGGTGTTTCTGCCAGCTATTCCTTCTCCAGCAGCTGCGAAGAGTACTCAGGAATTGCTTGCTGACAAAGTCGGCGAAATCATCGCGTCGTCTGAGTGACCCCCCTCTCATTATTAGGCCTCACTCGCGCTTTCAGTTTCGCTCTCGCTGTGCGTAAATCATGCTGTGTCTGAGTCCGCTGCCATATTGATAGCAGATGACGAGCCGAACCTTCGGCGCGTGTTGTCCGTTATTCTACTTCGCGATGGTTACACGGTCAGAACGGCTGCCAACGGACTGGAGGCGCTGCAAGCTGTTGAAAAAGAGCAACCCGACGTCGTCATCACCGACTTGAAAATGCCAAAGCTTTCCGGAATGCAATTGCTCCGTAAATTGAAAGATCGAGATGAAACCCTTCCGGTTATTATGATTACGGCTTTTGGAAGTGTTGGCGAAGCGGTGGAAGCCGTAAAAGCGGGAGCATTCGACTACCTCGAAAAGCCGTTCGAACAGGAACAGATCCGACAAGTAGTTCGCAAAGCAGTAAACCAAAGTATCGCTGCGCAAAGTCAGCCGCGAGCCAAGGGCGCTTCTCAAGAATCTGGCCGTTTTGGATTGGTTGGCGGTAGTGAGCCCATGCGAAAAGTTTATGATGTAATTGACACCGTTGCCGACTCACCATCGACGGTTCTAATCACGGGAGAGTCCGGTACCGGCAAAGAGTTGGTAGCAAGAGCGCTGCACGAAAACTCTTCAAGAGCTGACCAAGCTTTTATCCGAATTAACTGCGCTGCGATTCCAAAAAATCTAATGGAATCCGAATTGTTTGGTTACGAAAAGGGAGCCTTTACCGGCGCGACCGCCAGCAAGCCCGGCCGTTTCGAACTTGCAGACGGCGGCACACTATTTCTTGACGAAATTGCGGAAATCCCGGTCGAGATGCAGGTAAAGCTTCTCCGTGCTCTGCAAGAGTCAGAGTTCGAGCGCGTGGGCGGTATCAAAACACTGCAGGTCAACGTAAGGCTAATTACGGCCACCAATCGTGACTTAGAAGAAGAAACTAAAAATGGTAATTTCCGAGAAGACCTATTCTACCGCCTTAACGTGGTCCCGCTTAGATTAGCACCACTGCGAGAAAGACCTGGGGATATTCCGTTGCTGACTAAACATATTATCGAAAAGTTTAACAGCCGCTTAAGTAAAGAGATCAAAGGCATTTCAAAAGAAGGACTGGCCAAGCTGACGGAATACCATTGGCCAGGTAATATCCGCGAATTGGAGAACGTTCTTGAAAGAACAATCCTCTTTGCCAACGGAGAAACGATTCAGCTTGAAGACCTTCCCGAAGAGCTTGGGCAGGTAGGTGACAAGCCTGAGAAAAGTATTACGGACAGTGGGCAATTTTCTGCCGAATCGCTTGCGGACTCCTCTTTAAAAGAAATAGTCCGCGAACAAACAAGCAAAGTAGAAAAAGAGCTTATTGTAAAGGCCCTTGACGAAACCAGCGGCAATGTCACGCAAGCTGCAAAACTGTTAAAAATCAGCAGAAAAAGCCTGCAAATGAAAATGAAAGACTTCGGTCTTCGCAACGACAACTAGTAGTCTTTAATTGATTCATAAACCTCTCGCTTTTTCACATTCAAATGGGTCGAGAGAAGATGCGAAACGGTTTTGGAGCTTAGTCCTTCTTTCACCAAAGCTATCGCAAGATGATGCCAAGCAGGCATCTCTGGAGTTCCTGGCGAAAATGCCACCACAACTTCTCCCTTTTCCATAATTTCTTGCTCGAGGAGCTCCTCAGCCGTGCCCCGATAAATGGACTCATGAATCTTCGTTAGCTCACGCCCAACTACAATTTGCCTACCGGCTTCAAATACCGTTGCAGCATCAGCAAGCATACCGCGAAGTCGTTTGGGGGATTCAAATACCACACTAACCCAAGGCGAAGTCTTAATTTCAAGCAATCTATCTTGTCTCTTTTTTTGAGTTCTGGGCAAAAATCCTAAAAATCTGTAGTCGGTGGCAGGAAGACCTGCGCAAGAAAGCAAAGTAACAATTGAGCTCACTCCCGGGACGGGAACCACTGACAGTCCTCGCTCACGTGCTCGGAGAACTAGATGCCCTCCCGGATCCGATAAAGCTGGAGTTCCAGCATCACAAACCAGCCCGACCTGCTTTCCCTCTTCTACAAAGTCAAGTATCGAGTCAGCCCTCGCTCTTTCAACCTCAGCGTAACATGCTACAAGTTTTGGACATGCAATATCTAAGGCGGCCAACAAGTGTTTGGTTTTTCGAGTGTCTTCACAGGCTATCAAAGAAACTTCAGACAAGACTCTTTTCGCACGGAGTGTCACGTCCTCGAGATTTCCTATCGGCACAGCAATGACGTAGAGGGTTCCCTCCATCAGATACTCCCTAGAACGTGCTGCTTAAGCTTATTCGCGGCTAAGGGCACCAATATCAACGTCCGTCCCCCAATTGGTCTCAAGAAATTTGCGAACCTTGCCAAGCAGTCGCTTCTCAAGCTGTCTGGCTCGTTCACGAGAGACGCCAAATTTGTCACCCAGAACCTGCAGGGTCTTTGGTTCCTCAGTTAACCAACGCTCGCGAAAAATGATTTCTTCTCTGCCTTCCAACGTTGCGGCGAACTCTTCGAGTAGCTCTTTCAAGGTATTTTGAAACTCGTTCTTTGCCGCTTCCGCATCGGGAAGCAATCCATTGCTGGGCAAGTAGTCAAGCCGTGAACTCGTACTACCGTCATCCGTTATTAACGGCGCATCAAGGCTTGGCTCCGGCATCAGCCGCTGCTCCATCTCAATTACCTCTTTTTCAGTAACATCGAGTCTTTCGGCAAGCATCTGATGCGTGGGAGTAAATCCCATTTGCTCTAATTTTTGTCGCTCTTTTCTGAGATTGAAAAAGAGCTTTCTTTGAGCTTGGGTCGTTCCAATCTTGACCATTCTCCAGTTGTTCAGAACGAAGCGTAGAATGTACGCACGAATCCACCAAGCTGCGTAAGAAGAAAGCTTAACGCCTCGCTCAGGATCAAACTTCTTTACAGCTTTCATAAGACCAATGTTGCCCTCTTGAATGAGATCTAAAAGGTTCTTATTTGCCTTACGATACTCGTAAGCAATCTTTACGACGAGCCTCAAGTTAGATTCAACTAAGGTCCGCGCTGCGTCGAGGTCACCATGCTCCACATAACGAACTGCGAGCCGGTGCTCTTCATCGCGGTCCAGCAAAGGATAGCGCCGAGTCTCTTGCACGTACGCGGTCACCGGGTCGTACTTGATAAGTTTGAGTCTTTGATCTCCTCCGCTGCCTGCAATTTTTGCGAGCTCACGGTCTACTTTAGTGAGATCCGTTGATTCATCAGTTTCCTTGAGCTCAACCTCATCGATCTCATGCTCTAATTCATCGACGACCTTTTTGTCGTCCTCGTTTGAGGGCTCTGTTGGGTCCATCCCTGCAAGGATGCCAAGCTGAACTAGTATTGTCATCCTATGTCGTCAAAAATCCGACACGACAACCTTACTCCTTCGAGGCTGGCGAAACATGACTCAGACACGTATACTGTCAGTTATGGCCTCTAAACTGTCGTTCGCCCGAGTTGCCTTCCTTCTATCCGCTATGGGAGCAGCTGGGATGGCGTTCTATCTGCCGCAAGCGGAAAGTTTTGCCGACCGCGTGAATCGTCCGCAGGCTGGAAAGAAACCCAAAGCCAAGAAACACAATCTGGTGGCTTTGGAGGTTTTCAACGGCACGCTTGTAAAAATCCAAGAGGAATACGTCGAACCCAAACGCATCGATCCTAAGAAAATGTTGTACAGCGCGTTAGATTCCGTGCAGTTCAAAGTGCCGGAAGTGTTAGTGGAACCCAGGGAAACAGAGAACAAAGTCGTCATTTCCGTTAACAACAAAAAACGCACATTTTCTACTGCCAAGGTAAATGCACCATGGAGACTGTCTCAAGAACTCCGAAAGATTTTTCAATTTATTCAAGCCAACTTAAGCTCAGATGCCGACTTAGCAGAAGTCGAGTACGCAGCAGTGAACGGAATGCTCAAAACCCTAGACCCCCATTCGGTACTACTGCCGCCAGAAGCAGCCAGAGACATGGAGGTATCTACCAGCGGAAAGTTTGGTGGTCTTGGAATCGAAATCCGAATGGTAAAAAAGAAACTTACGGTGATACGCCCCATGAAAGGAACACCAGCATCACGTGCAGGTCTAAAGCGTGGCGACCACATCTACAAAATTGAGGACGAGTTAACTGAAAACCTCACCAGCAATGAAGCCGTGGAGCGTATGCGGGGCGAACCCAAAACTCCAATCACCATCTATGTGAAGCGCCAAGGCGAAGCGAAACTACTCAAGTTTAGAATCATTCGAGACATCATTAAATTGGAGTCTGTGGAAAGCAGAATGCTGTCCCCCGGCGTCGGATACATTACGATCAAACACTTCTCTCGCACAACTTCCCGAGAGCTCGCCACGGCGATGGCTGCGCTTTCGAAAAAAGGCGCAAAAGGTTGGGTTTTAGATTTAAGGTGGAATCCTGGCGGTCTACTCGACCAGGCCATTTACGTCTCCGATTTATTTGTAGACTTAGGAGTCTTAGTCACTACCGTTGACGAAGGCGGTAAAAACAAAAGACCTCGAAGCGCCACCAAAGGTAACAGTGACACCCAGTCTCCTTTGGTAGTTTTGGTAAACAGCAACTCCGCTTCGGCCTCAGAAATTGTTGCGGGAGCCATGAAAAATCTTGGGAGAGGCTTGGTCGTTGGTGCTCCGACTTTTGGCAAAGGCTCTGTCCAGGTACTCTACGACAATCGTGACGGCTCTAAACTGAAACTTACTATAGGTCAATACTTGACGCCCGGAGATAGATCGATTCAATCCGTTGGCATTGTTCCAGACATCCAACTGCAACCAATGTTTGTTCCGGAAAAAATTAAGTCGCACAAAGATCAAATCCGTCTCACCCCAACAGACCGAAGTTATCGTGAGAAAGACCTAAACGCCCACCTAACCAGTAAGTTCGTAGACAAACCAATCAAGTCAAAGTTCACAATGAACTACCTGTACAAACCGGACAAGAGACTAAAAGTACTCGACGACGACGAAGACCGCCTGCCTCCGCTAGACCGATTCCGAAAGGATTTCGAGATTGAGTTTGCAGAACAACTCTTGCTATCAATTCCCAAAGCGCGGGACCGTGCCACATTACTCAAAGGTGCTCAGTCGGTCATCGCGAAAGCAGATGCCAAGCAACAGCAAGCACTTGAATCTGCACTTGGCAAAGTAGCAATCGATTGGAAATCAGGCACAAGCAATGTCTCAGCGACGCAGCTTTCCTCCAAGGTAACTTTCTCCAAAGGTGGAAAGGTCGAAGCTGGTGACATTCTGACCGTCAGTGCAGAAGTCAAAAACAACGGTAACACCACAGCGAACCGGATCCTGCTTAGACTAAAATCAACCAACCCTCATCTTGATGAGATTGAGATACCACTAGGACGCATCGATGCGGGTAAATCTCTAACGAAAACGACGCAGATAAAAATTCCGACCGACGAACGAGACAGACTAGACAAAGTGTCGCTGGAGCTAACGTCAGACAGGAAAAAGGTTTCGACATTGAAAGAAAAAGCACTTCGCATTCGAGCTGCTAAACGACCGGTTTTTGCTTACTCCTACCAACTGGTAGACCAAGGAAACGGTGATGGTATCCCGCAATCAGGAGAGTCTCATAAACTGCTCGTTACGATTAAAAACATCGGAAAAGGTTCTGCGAAAGAACCATCCGCCGTGCTGCGAAACGCTTCAGGGGACGGACTCCTTCTCAAAAAAGCTCGTGCAGAACTTAAAGAAATCAAACCGGGCCAAAGCTCACAAGTCGAATTCTTGTTCAACGTACGAAAACCAAAGCGTCCAGAGATAGCGATGGAAATGAGCGTCTACGACTCCAAAACCCATGAAAGCGTAAACGAAAAGCTACGATTCGCTATGACATCACCGGTATCGTTTCAAAAGTCGGAAAGAAAACTGCAAACGAAAGTTCGCGCAACCATTCGCCAGGCTGCCAGTTCTAGTGCTGAGATCGTAGGTTGGTTACCAACAGGAACTAAGCTAAATCTTGATGCCGAATCAGGTGATTGGGCTCGGGTCAAATTACCAGGAAAACGGACGGGCTTTGTTTTGTTGAAAGAGACCAAAAGAGGTGCTGGTGCTTCTAAGAAGCTCACGGAACATTGGCAGGTCACTCCTCCAACAGTTGAAGTATCAGCTTCGGCCTACCAAACGACGAAGTCTCACTTTCAAGTACTGGGAATCGCCAAAGATGATAGCAAAGTAAGAGATGTATACATTTTCGTTTCTAACAGAGAAGCAAAGATATTCAATCGTAAGGTATTTTATCGCGCTGGTAGCGGCAACTCTCTGAAGTTCGACGCCTCTGTTCCGCTATGGGATGGCAGTAATAGAATCACTGTCGTAGCCAGGGAGAATGATAAGGTGCAAAGTGGCTACACCCTGTACGTCACCAAGTCTAAGAGCCCCTTGGCCGTTGCAAATGACTGAAATCTATTGATAATCACGAAAAAATGAAGAAATTCACATTTTGGGAGGTCTAAAAATCATGCTTACTCTAATTCTATCCATAGCCATGGCTACGGGGTCATCAACCAAAGTGAAAGTGGAGGCTGTGAGCTCAAGCTGCAAGGTTAAAACTACCATCGGCGACGTCCTAAAAATCGAGAAGTCCGAGAGTGCGATGAGTGCCAAACTTGGCGAGTTACCGACCATGACTGGAAAAGAATACAGGGGCGGGCGATTTCGACTCAAAGCTAAGACTGAAGGAAAGAAGTATTCCTTCGCAGGAAAAAGAACCGGCAAAAAGTTGTCGGCGAAGCTCGTCATTCAACATACAAAAGGCGATGCCAGCTGCACAGAGACCTTTTCAGTTCTGAACTGATCGTTTGTAAACCCGAGAGAACGTAACACCTTGTACCTTCTCCTCGAAAACCACTGAATACTCCGCACCAGGGATGCATTTGGGGTGGCGCGAATTTCTATGTGGGGCGTAAACTAGAAACCAATCTGCTCGACTCGCATTAGTTGGTTTCCAAAGATCATGCCGTAGCCACGTCATATGATTTGGTTCAACGCAGGCCCAAGGATGCAACACTTCATCACCAACCTCCGCATGCTCGTTGATGTATTCGACCGATTTGTCTAGGCCCTCTCCCCACCAAGCTACCTCATAAGTGTTGTTGGCAGCGACCTGCTCTACTCCACCAACTTGCATTCCATAATAGTCTATCTGGTACGGATGGATTTTGTAGTTAGAGACGACCAAGCCAAAAAAGCAAAAAAATGACGCAACCAGTGCGACTTTAATGTTTTGAGAGATTAGATCTAGTCCTCGTCCAGCAACCAAACAAACGCCAAGCACCGCCGGAAGTACGTAACGAACGCCGTCTTGCTTAACCGGGGACATTATAATCAGAAAGGGAATCAATATCCAAAGCAGGAGTAAAGGTTTGTGGCGTTTGCCGAAGAAACAATAAGGCAACATGAGGACCAAGACAATCACAGGAGTAGTCGCCCAAAAGTAGTCAAAGAAATAGTACCAAGGCTGTTCAACTTGAAAAACGGAATGATACGGCTCAACGCCATGAGAGGCAGTAAGTTTGCCAACTGATTCTGAAAGTTTGGAAAGTGGATTGTGCCAAAGTCGAGGCCATAAAACGAATACGGTCAAAGCCGTCACCGGAGCCACAATCACAAAACCTCTCACGACTCTTTGCTTGAGGTTCTCGAGTCCTAATAGCAGTGTAACGCCAACCGCGATGAAGACGATGCCGTTGGAAAACCTGCACAACACGGCGAGTCCTAAGAAGAACCCGAGCCACACAAAGGACCGTTTCTTATTGAAGTCGCATGCCACGCACAGCCACAAAAGCATCGCCCACAGAAAGAGAGACATTGTTTCATGACCACAGATTCGAGCGTGCCCGACCACGTGAGGCGTCAGAGCAAACATCGCACCAGAGAATAGGCCAGCTCGAAGACTGAAGAGTCTCTGTCCAATGAACACTAATACTACAGCGGTTAAGCTGGACAATACCGAAGTAGCCAATCGCGCCGACGCGTAGTCGGCAGACCAAGTGCCAGAAACACCGAGAAAATACTTAGTGAGTGGAGGATGCTGATAGTTAAAGTGCCAAGCCGCCGGACTGAAGTCTCCATTCAATAAATTCTGTATGTAATTCCGGCCCGCCGACCAATTGACGTCTTCATCCCATGTTTGCCCCGCAGACTCTAAGCCTATCAGCCGAACCAGCAGCGCCGCGAAAAATATTGCAGAAGCTGATAGTACGACACACCTGTTGTCTAAAATCCAACGCCTGTGCCACATAACGAATGTCGCCAACCAAACCGCCAAGAGAGCTAGCAACCACCAAGCATCACTACGATACGTTCCAGGATGAATGAACGTTGCAGACTCTGGCGCAGCATCGCTTAACGAAGATTGCGGGACGTACTCATACTCGTTGTGGCCTCTCCGCCCTGGCGGATGCCACACAAGAACACCTGTCCCGACTTGCCTGAATGAATAGACTCCTGCTTCCATCACGTGCCGACATCGATAGCTTTCGCCACAGGGAACAACAAGCTTGTCGTTCACCCAAAGCTGTCCATCTGTCGTGTTAAGCAAACCAAAATTGTAAGGCCCACCAGTGGGCAACAACCAAGCACCTTCGGTAATGGGATCTGGCTTATTCGCGTACCTTGCTAGCAAAAGCGACGTTGAGAGTAACGCTGCAACGACCAGAAGGTTAGACTTCTTTGCCACTAACGTTGCTACCGACATTTCATTTCTACAGACTTCTTACGAAGAAACGTGTACTGAGTATTTCCGTGACTGAGTCCTGACACGGCGACGCTGTCCCTCACATAACCAGCCCGGTTCCATACGCCTTCTTCCCCACACAACCTTCCCTTTATCGGGGCCCGATGAATCCGATAACAATGAAACACGAAGTCGGGATCGTAATGGTCCATCAAAAACTGCGGAGGTGCCCACTTATTATGTCCTGGTCTCGGACGCGTCGGTTTTAGTTTATGAGCCACTTCCTTAGAAACAAGGCCAAAAACGTCTACGCCCTGTGCGCGCGAAAAGAACGGCTGAGCGCCTACCCCGCCAAAAATAGAAAAGTGCTCTGGCTCGAAGCACCCTTCCATCGCCTTCCCAACAGCCGCTCGGTCGTCAGCGTATTCTTTCAAATACCCGGGGGCATCGATTCCGGAGTCGGCTGACTTTTGCTTGGCGGCTTCAGCGGAAATGGAGTACTGGGACACGCCAAAGATCAGCGGCGCAATAACTACAGTCGCCGGATGCCACTTAACAAGGGAAAGCAACGCTTTCATTCCAAAAACTGAATATACGAAAATGAGTATCGTCGCAGGCATCATAAACCGATGAAGTCCCATGAAGTCGCCGCCTACTCGAATGGAATAAAAACAATAGGCAACAACAAGCAACAGCGCGGCCAGGCCACTCCGCTTTACCTGCGAAACTATTCCTAGAGCAAAGAATGGCGCCAGATAGTACAGAAAAGACTTCTCACACCACTGATTCAGATAAAATGCTCCCTGATCGCTCAATTGCCTACTGTACAGCTCCGTAGATTGACCGGCTTTTACGAAAAACGTATTGGGCAACCATTCACCGAAATACAGTTTCCGGCAAGCAATCAAAATCGAAAACAAAACGAGATAGAGCAGAAGACTTTTGAGGGCACGCAACGAAGGACCTTTCACAGAGGTTAGAGCGTCAAGCACCGAAGCGCCCCACAAGCACAGGAAAAGAAGCGACCCTTCCGGTCTTACGAGGGTTGCAATCAGGCATAATGCCACCACCCACCTGTCATTGCCATGATTGTGAAACCTCAAAAAGCTCAGGACGACTACATACGCAAACATCATCGTTTCCAACCCTCCAGAAGTCCAACACGCAAATGATGCAGAGCTCGCGAGGATTAGAGCAATTGCCAGCTGACATGAAAAATCTTCAAACATAGTCATGCAGGAGCGAATGGTTAACGCCGCGAATGTAAAAGCCAATACGAGAGATGCCGTTTCGATGTTAAAACCAACGAAGTGAGCTGTAGCGAGAGCGACGGTCCACAGAAAGTTGGTAACCCCCTCCACTCGATCTCCTAAGTTGAAAACAAGCTCACCATTTTCCGACAAATTTCGCGCGTAAACGAACGAAATATAGGCGTCATCAGTGATAAAATTGAAGCGCAAGGAATGAACAAGAAGAAGCACCGAGGTTGCGATCCAGCTCGCAAGCAGGCCTATGGTCCTCTTTGGCATGCGGAATGTTACACTGAAAGACTGATACAATCACCATATACATTGACAAGCACACGTCATTCGATAGCCTTCTGATATGAGCGCTCTACCCAACCAGGAGTCGAAATCGCTCAAGGACCATCTTGTCACGTTATTCTTTAGCGCTTTCTTGCTTGGATTGTTTCAACAACTATTTTGGTGGCAGCTCTTAGGGCAATATTGCCCCTCCTTTGGCAGTAAGGTTGGCGCGATCATTTTTAACGGACTTCTATTCGGAACGTGTTTCACCTTAGTAGGTGCTGTCTTCGTCGGTCTAGTCTCTCTTTTGCCTTTCAAGCTGCCATCCCAAAGCGACAAAGTTCTGGTGCCTGCCGCTATCGCAGTCCCCACCCTAACCTTACTCTTGCCGAAGATCGCGACGCTGTATGCAACGAAGCTTAGTAGTCGTAACCGGTTAGATCTGGTTCTAGAAGTTAATGCCTTCACCACGGTACTTTTGTGCGGCTCGACACTCGTTGTCGCCCATTGGATAGCGAAAAAGCTGCTTCGCCTTCCGCACACAAACAAATTTATTGTTCCGATGCTCTTAGCTTCGTTTTCGATTGCGGCCGCGATTTGGTGGCTGTCTCATCAATCAGATGCCAGCGCCCTGGGACTGCAAAGATGGTTATTCTCTATCATCGTTCTACCTCTCTGTTGGATGGTTAGTTCAAGGTCTTTGCGAAATCGGAGGCTCCCCAATCGGTCGGCCTTATTTCTATTTTCCGTTTGTGCTTGCGCAATGCTAGCTTTAGGCACTTCACCTCACGTCAAAGCTGCTACAGCGCACGCTGGCCCCGGCAAAACCGCAGTAACAATGCTACAGGCCATTTCTGATTTCGACAGAGACGGTACCGGCACCATTTTAGGAGGAGAAGATTGCAACAATTTTGACAGCTCTGTCCATCCAGGAGCATTGGAGATTCCCTACGACGGCGTCGATCAAAATTGCATGGGAGGAGACCCCACGCTACCTACGAGTCCCCCAGCGCAAATTTTTTCTTCCACTAAGAAACCCAGACATATTTTGCTAATTACAATTGATACAGTCCGAGCGGATCATTTTGGTGCTTACGGCTACTCTCGGCCGACTACACCTAACATCGACCGCCTAGCTAAAGAGGGGCTATTGTTTGAAAATTCATGGGCCCACGCCCCATCAACGCGGTACTCCATTCCAGCCATTTTATCTGGGGTATTTCCTCTTTCCGTCCCCTACGACCACAGCCACCGAGGGTGGCCTGGTCTGATGCCGGAAGCCACTACGGTAGCAGAAATTGCCAAAGACGCAGGTTTTACAACAGGTGCGATTCTCAATTACTGGTACTTTGACAAATCCAGAAGAATGAACCAAGGGTTTGATTTTTACGACAACACCAATGCTAAACTTCACCGTTCGGTAAGCGGCAAAGGGCCAGCACAAACTAAGGGAAGCTCATCTAAAGAGCAAACTGACAAAGCAATCCGTTTTTTGGCTGAACACCCCGAAGAATCCTTGTTTCTTTGGGTCCACTACTACGACCCCCACTACGAGTTTCAGTCCCACAAAGGCGCGCCAAACTTTGGCTCGGCCCCCAAAGACCGATACGACCAAGAAATCTGGTACACAGACCATCACATTGGCCGACTACTTGAGGAGTTAAAAACGTTGGGAGTCTATGATGACAGCGCGATAATTATCGCAGGGGATCATGGAGAAGGCTTCGGCGAGCATGGGGTCGACTTTCATGGCTACCACCTCTATGCCGCACAAACTAGAGTTCCGATGATCGTGAAATCGCCTGATAGCGGCAGCGGAACCGTAGCTTCGCCTGTGAGCCACGTTGATATTCTGCCAACGATTGCCGACCTGACCTTGACCTCGGCAAAGCAAACCACTAGCGATGGCCAATCGCTTTTGACAGTGGCCAAAAAAACGAATGAAGCGAGAACGATTTATCAACAGCTTTCGTTTGAGAACAACAATGAGCAACGAGCTCTTGCATCCCGAAAATGTCACGTCATTCGTTGGCTAAGCCCTACGTCAAAAATCGAAGCCTACAGAATCGATCGAGACAAAAGTGAAACAACGGATGTCTCCGCCAGCGACTGTGAGAGCGAACGAAAGTTACTCGACAAGCAAATCGATATGGAACCGTTTACTGCTTTAGCCTCAAAAGCACTGTCGTCGCCGGCGCTAATCTCAGGACTTTCTCCCAAAGCCTCGGCGAAGAACGTAACGCTCAATAAAGTGGATATCCCGACGAAAGGAATCAGAAATACCCCTTTCACAATCGACTTTGGATTTCTTCCCAAAGCGACGTTTCACGAGGACTGGAAAGTATTCGTTCATTTTGAACGCAACGCGCGAGTCGTTTTTAAGGCAGATCACAGGCCTCCGCTTGCCACGACGTGGTGGAAGCCAGAATTCGCGATAACGTATTCTCAGACAGTAATTCCTAAGCATCGTGGTACTTTTGAGGTTTGGATGGGGCTGTTTCGTGGCAAAGATCGTCTCCCATTAACTAGTGCGGACCATAAGGTTGTTGACAACCGACTCTACCTTGGGACCATGGTAGTTCAATAATGGGAGCATTCGGAAAAATTAGACCGTCAGTGGTGATAGGAACCGTATTAGCTATTCCTGCCATCTACCAAATAGGATTGCTTCTCTACGCCATCATATTTCGGGTGCCTTACCCGTACGATTTGGAATGGATGGAAGGTGGCTTGCTCATCCATGGGCAACGGCTATCGGAAGGCAGCTCAATTTACCCCGAACCCTCGGTGGAATTCATTCCCTACTTGTACACTCCCCTGTACCCCACGGTCCTCGCGATGGGCGGGTACTTAGTGGACATCACCTACCAGTTGGGTAGGCTCATCTCTGTGGCATCACTGCTCTTTTTGAGTTGGCAGATAAGAAAAGATTTAACCTGGCGAATCGCTCCAGAAGAACGTCCGCTCGCCAACCTAGGGTGGTTCTGTGGACTAGGTGTTATTGCTGCGGCTTATCCTTACATGGAGGGGTGGTACGATCTTGTGAGAGCCGACACTCTATTCTGCGCCATGGCATTTACTGGTTTGTTTCTCTTAAGACGATGGGCCCAACTTAGAGCCTACGAGCGAGGTGATCTTCGAATGACCATCGCAACTATGCTCATCGCGATGTCCTTTTTCTGTAAACAGACAGGAGTACTTTTCACCATAATGGGAGGCGTTCTCCTCCTCTTTTACAACTACAAGAGACTTCCTATGTACATCCTTATTTCTGGGATAATCGGGCTAGGAGGCACCCTACTAATGAACCTCGCCACTGACGGCTGGTTTTGGACGTACGTATTTGAAGTGCACCAACAACACGACTTTAACGCTGATAGATTTTGGTTGTCGTTTCACAATATGCTCTTCAAGTTTCCCCTCCTTACTTACTTACTCGGGGCGGTACTAGTCTTTTCGTTTACTACCGCTGTCACCTTTTCTAGATCTAAACAAAGTCAGCGCACCCTATTTTCGTGGGCCGCAATCCTAACGTTTTGTTGCCTACTAGGAGCTATCGGCTGGGGCACAGAATTTGCCCACTTCAATGCGTACATGCCGATGTTCATTGCGCTGGGGGGAGCCACAGCAGCCTCTATCGCAGCACTGTACCAAACTACCCGTTTTTGGAAGGTAAGAGTCGAAAGTCTCCTGGCAAAACGGCTTTTCCTCAGAAGCACTTTTTTGACAGCATTCAGTTTGGGAGCTTTGGTAACATGCGACGCCCTAACGGCAACCAACTTTGTTCGCCAAGATAATCACTTCATTTATCTACTACCAGCAAGCATGCTAGGTGGTGGATTTATCTTACCAATGATTTCCAAGTACCTCTGCGCTTTGCCCCGCGAGTACGCAAGACGCGTCCCATTTACGATTCCTCTTATTGCTGCAGCAATAATAGCAGGTCAACTATCGTTATCAACATGGAACCCCAAAGATTTTATCCCAACGGACAAAGATGTTGACGCAGGCGACAATCTTATCAACACCATTCAAAGCTACGATGGTGAGGTTTGGATTCCGTGGCACCCTTGGTACGCGGAAAAAGCGGGAAAACCAAGCTACGTTCACAGAATGGGACTGGTCGACGTGCAGTTAAAGCGCACCTACTTCAGCATCGAGCGACATTGGAAATTAACCATTGTGAAGAGTCCGGGCTTAACCAAGATTTTTGGTCCTCCCCAAAATATTCCTGAGACAAAAACAAGTCGTTCTTGGCAGGTGGCTGAACTTGCAGCACGTCTACGGGAACAGCGGTTCTCTGCCATTATCCTGGACAGGAAACCGGGCGTAGAATTTGGACCTCTACTGACCCACTACAAACTGAAGCAAAAACTTCCGACCAGTTCTCAACCAAAGGTCTACAGCGGAGCCAAATCTGCTGTACCGAAGTACATCTACGTCCCCAAAGAAGACGTTAACGTCTTTTCTCGTTAGGTCGCACATAAATACTCAAAACAGGAACGCCGAGGTGCGTAATCACCTCAGACGGGGCAAACGTTCCGTAGTCTTGCCAAATCAAATAGTCGTGGCGATTGAAGTGCTTCTCGTGCACAACCAAAGCAGCATCAGACTTCGCGATACCAACTTTCTCTCTTCCGCTGTGACGAACTCGAGCCGGAAAACGATTGTCGATAGCGTACAGGGGGAACGCCATATCTGCATCGTGGCCGTAAACCTTCGTGATTTCAGGATGCTGGAACAAGAATGGAGCAGCATGCAGCGCGCTGTACCCCCAATACTGTCGATTCATTCCCATCGTTGCACCGCCTATTGGTCCTCCAACTTGCGCCATGTAGTGAGACAATCCAAGGGGCCGCGCCTGCCAAACTTCTGCGGCCCCCGCCAAAAACGTCAAGAATACCAATGCAGCTTGCACGCCCCAGTGCACTAACTTTGTCACCTCACAAAGCGCCAAAGAGGCGGCCATTGCAAAAACGGGAAGAGCCGCGAGCCAATGTTTATCGCTGGCAAACACTGGGGTATTCGGAAAAAAGAATAATACCATTGAACAGAAAAGCGACACCAAAAGTAGCGAGTAACCTGGGGACGAAAGTCGCGAAACAAAGACCAGCAAACCAAAAACCGCTGGGAGTAAAAGTGCAATCGGGACCGTACTCCAAAGGATCGCAGGAGTGACCAGCTTCGAGAACGGAGGATGGTTGAGGTTTTCTCCGAGAACTTCAAAATTGTAATGGACGTGCTTGAGGTGAAAAGAGATCCAGTCAGCAACATGCTGCGGTTGGTGCCACAGCTTAGGCCAAAAAAGAAAAAGCATCACGGTGGAAATCGCGAATGCCAGCCCCAAGAGAACCAAGAGATTCGTATGCTTGTTGTTACTAACGAAAGACACTGTAATCCAAAGTAAGCTTGCGAAAGCTGCCGCGATGAAAAAAAGCGGACTAATCAAGGAGAGCAACCCCAAACACAAGCCTCCCACTAAAATCATTTTTGGGTTCCAGCGAGGAATAGAAAAGCTCCAACGTCGCGGTCTGCCAAGCCAGACGGTCAAGCCAATCGTCACGACTAAAGCGCAAAGTGCTGCGATGGGGAGAGAGGTAATCTTCGCGACTAGCAAAAAGCCGACAACGCACACCGAAGAGACTATGAAAAACCGCTTTCTAGATAGGGAAACCAACATTAGCGTCAAGCAATGATGGCCAAGTAGCATTGGAGGAAGAATGAGACCGTTGTGTTTCGTAAGCAACGCGGCACCAACGGACAAGCCTAGTAACAGAGCGAAACGTGCGTCCTCGCGCATCTTCCAATAAAAAAAGACAGACAAAATCCAGAAACTAGCAACTGCCACATCGAAACAGGCGAATCCCGCGTGAAAGAAAAGTCTCGGCATCACCAAGGTCAACGCTGCCGCGCCAACTCCAACTCTCACTTGCCAAAGGTTTGCAGCAAGAAAAAACACAGCTACGATCAGTAGAGCGAACAAAAGAGCAGCAGGAATTCGCGCAGCGGTAGTTTTACCGCAAATACGTAAGGCGTCATGGAAGAGCGCAATCGAAACACCAATTCCGTACTTTATGAGTGGAGGATGTTCGTTGTTCCCAGCATCAGCTAATTTCTTTCCAAACGTTGCTTCTATGCGTTGCTTCGAAAACGCCTCCCAACTAGAAGTTGCGTTAGTTAGCCAACTTGCATAGTTCTCCCCTGCACGAACGTAGACTATCTCATCTCGCGCGAGCCCTTGTTCTGTCTGTGCGAACATCACGGCCATCGTAGCTGCACAGAAGAAAAGAAAAGCAATCAGTCGGTTAGTCACTCAGCACCTCGCCTTCTAAGCAAATCTTCCGCTGCTTCGCTTCTGTTGAGAGTCTGACTCTAACGGCTCCCCCTGGATGGTCTAGCTCAAACCGTTGCCACCCATCATTCACACCGACCAAGCCGCGCAGCACCGCGGAGCCACTCTCCATGAAAAGTAACGCCGGCTCTCGGATATCCCGTCTGGTAAACACATCAGCCACGCCGAGAAACACCTGAAGTTTTCCTGCAGGAACGTTGGCGAACTCATAAATTTTCTCTCTTCCAGGAAAAAGGGTAGCAGACAGACAGCGTCTGGGAGAAAATTCCACCTCTTCTATTGAGTGAGGCTTCACGGAGCTAAAGCGGTACAAAACTTCAGAAGGCGCAAGTTGCGTTGACGCTACAGCCAATGGACCAAACGTTCCCTGTTGCGCATCGTATTCTACGGTCCAAAGACGATGGTAACCGGCGTTACTCGGCCGTACCAACATATCCAAGGTAATCACGTCTTGTAGGTACTTACGACAAAGGGGATCCAACCACTCAGGTTGGCAAACCACCAAGTCCCCAGGTCCTACCCGCTCATTCAAATACGCTCCAACACGTTTCCAGTCTGTCTCGGAAACGTGGCTTCGGCTGTAGCGACATGCAACGACAATCTCCCAGGTAGCAACTACAGAAAATATGACGATTAAAAGGGGATACCCCCATGTGGTTTTGAATCGCAAGTTGCGTGATGGTAGCATCTAAATCCTTGCCAGGACTACCACTACCACTAAAGTCAAATTTGGCTTCGACGTTATTGTTGCAATACGTGATCTCAGCGCTGCTACTTTCTCTCTTGGCAGGGAAGTCCGGTTGCAGACAAAGCGAATCACCCCACTTTGTTCTGCAAGCCGATGCGTGGCTTAACGGTAAAACCGACATCGACAGCGCCGCGAATGGTCGTCAACCTAAAGGCGACGATTGGGCAAGGATTGACCAATTCAAAAGAAAGTCGAACGGCGCCTATGTCAGAGGGCGCTATTTGATGTCCAAACCTGGCAAAGTAGCGCTTCTATCAGGCGAAGAGCTCCCAACAAGTGCTCTCAGTCGAAGCGGAAAGCCTAGCTACTACATGACCTTCCCTCCTTTTCCGTCCGTCTTGATGCTACCCGTCGCGGCCCTAGGCGGAAAAAGCGCTACCGACACGCCAGTGGTTATCGCAATTGCTTCTTTGTTCGTCCCTCTGTTCTTTCTGCTCTTAGTGCGACTGAGGACCTATGGATTCGGGACGCTCAACAACTCAGATATATTCTGGATTGCCACTGCGGGAACATTCGGGAGCGTGTTTTTGTTTAGCGCAGTTCAAGGAAGTGTTTGGTATGCGGCTCACGTCATCGGTGGAGCTTTGCTGCTTGCGTTTTTGAACTTAACCTTAGGTTGCCGTTTTCCCTTGCTGGCGGGTCTTGCGCTTGGCTTTGCAGCGACCACCAGAACGCCTTTGGCTTTCGCCTTTCCCCTATTTTTTCTTGAAGCTTGCAGAGTACATCAATTTGCTACGAGTCAATTTTGGAAAGTTAGTTTTCGGTTTGCTGCCCCCGTCGCCGCAATTGCCACGGCCATGGCGGTCTACAACTACTACCGCTTCCAAAACGTCCTTGAGTTTGGTCACTCTTTTCTAGCTGTAAAACAACAATTTCAAATGGAAGCGCTCGGCTTGTTTGACTTGGCGTATCTAAAAAGAAACCTTTTTGTAGCTTTTGGCCTTACGCCGCAACTTTCCACAAGTGCCCCTTATATCGCCATAAGCGGTCATGGACTTGCCGTATGGATCACCATGCCATACCTACTACTGCTCATTTCGTTCAAGACTTGTCACAATAAGCTGAGTAAGCACGCCAGTTGGGCGCTATTTGCCGCAGCCCTTGTGGTAGCTCTACCAACCCTATTCTATCAAAACACAGGATGGATTCAGTTCGGTTATCGCTTCTGTCTCGACTACCTTTTGTTATTGCTACTTGCATTCGCAATACGTCTTCCCAAATTGCGACTTCATGTCAAGTTTGCGATAGCGCTTGCAGTAGCCATCAACTTGTTTGGTGCCATTACATTTGGGCAGTGGGGGCCATGCTCCCACTACGATACGTCAACCTACGAGACCGTGAGTATCCAAGCTAATGCATCGGTACGTTGCCACAAACATAAAATATCACAACGTCAGGCCCCCTCCTGAAGGGGAGCTCATTCCAAGATGCTTTCAATTCAAGAGTCTCAGCTACAGAGAGACTCTGAAGCTCGTATTGAGCGAGTAAAAAATCCACCGAATGTTTGCGGTCTTCGAAGTAAAAATACATCGACTCCACTACAGTTTCAGTGCGCCACAGTTCTTGGATTGAGGCTCGCGTACGGAAATTGTAATGCTCCCCCGTGCGCATCAATGCACTGCACAGAGGAAGCATCGCCTCAAAGTTTCCGGAATTAGCGGGGCCGCCGCCAAACGTAGCGACAACTCTTTTTCTCGCGACTCGCTCCATCTCAGAGGCTATGCGACATGGCTGGGTATCAAGAGGAAGCACCAACGACGCAACGACCGTATCGAAACTGCGGTCTGCAAAAGGCAAGCGGCTGCCATCCAAAAGCAGCGTGGAGCCTCCCGAGCTCACCAAGTCCCCACCTAGCACGTCATGGCAGCAGTCAGCCAACGTACCACTTCCAGCTCCCACATCCAAAACACGTCCTGTTGTTAGCGATGCGAGCCAATCGTAGTACGACACGCCCTGACGGTTCTTTAGCTTAGAGAACTCCTGTTCTAACCGAGCCGGGAAACTCTTATGGTAGTCAGTGACCCACTCGCTTGAAGGCATTTTTACCTGCGAAGATGGCTTGTTCCCCAAGCTCAGCTTCAATCCTGAGAAGTTGGTTGTATTTTGCAATCCGATCCGAACGAGATGCCGAGCCCGTTTTAATTTGTCCGGCGTTGGTCGCTACCGCAAGATCCGCAATAAAGCTGTCTTCCGACTCTCCACTTCGATGTGAGATTACTGAGGAGTAACCCGACTCTGTAGCTAGACTTATCGCTTGCATAGTCTCTGTAAGACTTCCGATCTGATTCACTTTGATAAGAATGGAATTTGCAGCTCCAAGCTCGATCCCCTTCGCCAGACGCTCCGTTGACGTGACGAACAGGTCGTCTCCGACCAGCTGCACTCTATTTTCTAACGTGTCAGAAAGTGATTTCCACCCGTTCCAATCATCTTCATCAAGTCCGTCTTCAATGGAAATAAGCGGATACTCTTTGCACCACTTGGCGTAAAGAGTAGACAGCTCTTTCGAGGAGCGTGCGCCGCCTTCGAACGTGTAAACCCCATCGCTGTAAAACTCTGATGCCGCAACGTCCAATGCTAAGGAGATTTGTTCTCCGGGGCGATAACCTGCTGCTTCAATTGCTTGCAGGCATAGATTTAAAGCTTCCTCTGAGCTCGCGATTTGTGGTGCAAATCCTCCCTCGTCTCCGACGTTGGTAGCTTTACCTTGCGATTTGAGAATCTTCTTTAAATAGTGAAAGGTTTCGACTCCCGCTCGCAAAGCTTCTGCAAATGTGTCGAATCCGGCGGGAACGATCATAAATTCTTGGATGTCCAAGCCGTTATCGGCATGAGCGCCTCCGTTGATGATATTCATCAGTGGCACGGGAAGTGTTGTCGCCATCATTCCCCCGAGATAACGATATAGCGGCAGCCCTACAGACTCAGAAGCCGCGCGTGAACTAGCCAGCGAAACCGCCAAAATGGAGTTCGCACCTAACCGCGCTTTGTTCTTGGTGTCATCTAGACGAATCATCGTGGTATCAATTTCAACTTGTTCCGTCGCATCGCGCCCTAAAAGAGCTGCGGCAATCTCGCCGTTAATCGACTCGACTGCTTTTTGAACGCTTTTGCCAAGGTAGACGTTGGGGTTGCCATCCCTAAGTTCAATAGCCTCATGCTGACCGGTGGATGCTCCAGAGGGGACGATAGCTCTTCCGAAACTCCCGTCGGACAAATGGACATCCGCTTCCACCGTGGGATTCCCGCGCGAGTCAAGTACCTGGCGACCTTCGATTCCAATAATTGCTGACACCCAAGAACCCTACACCTGCCAACGGGTTCGCAAAAGTCTTTGGTTAAAGATTCAACGAACCCAGCAGGTATCGCTCATTTTTGGTAGCATCTCGCATGAGCGAAATTGGGGTGGGACTTTTAGGTTTGGGCAGCGTTGGTAGCGGAGTGATCGACCTTCTTTTTGAGAATCAATCAAAAATCGTATCCCGTCTTGGCGCTCCACTGAGCGTTACTCGGGTTTGCGTCCGCGATATGGCAAAAAAACGAACCGTACCGTTAAAGGGCGTAGAAATTACCGACGATCCCATGGCGGTGATTCGCGACCCTTCCGTAAAAATCGTGTGCGAACTCATCGGTGGAACGAAAGAAGCAAAGACACTGGTTATCGAAGCATTGAAAGCCGGCAAGCACGTGGTTACTGCTAACAAAGCCCTTCTTGCTGAACATGCGGAAGAAATATTCGGAACCGCCAAAAAGCATGGGGTCGACGTTTACTACGAAGGCGCTGTGGCTGGAGGGATTCCGATCATTAGAACCTTGCGCGAAGGACTTGCAGCGGACCGGATCGAGTCGATCCATGGAATCGTCAACGGAACTTCCAACTTTATACTGTCCCTGATGGCCGACGGCCAAAGTAGTTTTGCAGAGGCTTTGGCGTCAGCGCAAAAAAGTGGGTTTGCGGAAGCTGACCCATCCCTAGACATCGGCGGAGGCGACGCAGCCCACAAATTATCGATCTTGGTCACGTTGGCTTTTGGCGTTCACATTCCTCCTCACAAAATACACAGAGAAGGAATTCAAACGATTGGCAGCACGGACTTTAAATTTGCCGAGCGTTTTGGCTTTGCGATTAAGCCATTGGCCATCGCGAAAGAGCATGGCAAACATGGTATCGAAGCTCGAGTCCACCCCACCCTAGTCCCCAAGCATTGGCTACTAGCTTCCGTTCCTGACGCGAAGAATGCCTTGTACGTTCGATCGTTCGCTCTTGGCTCATCCATGTACTACGGAGCCGGCGCAGGCGGGATGCCCACCGCCATGGCGGTTATTTCAGACCTTATTGAGGTTGCTCGCAACATCACGAGCAAATCTGAGGGGCGTCTTCCCGCACGAAGTTTCCAAGATATTAAGTCCGCGACCATTTACCCCGACGAAAATGTGACATCACGATTCTATTGCCGGCTTTCGCTAAGGGACAAACCTGGCGTCCTTGGTAAAATCACCAACATATTAGGCGAATACAGCGTTTCAATCGCGCAATTAATTCAAGAAGACCGAACGCCACAAGAAACTGCCGGAGAGTTTGCCTCCGTGATCGTCCTTACTCACGCAACCAAAGTGCTGCAGTTCAAAAAAGCTATGGCGGACATTGAGAACTTAGAAGACTGCCTGACTAAGCCAGTGGTGTTACGAGTCGTCCAATGATCGTTCAACAAAGAGTCATATTCGGAGACACGGATCAAATGGGGGTGGTCTATCACGCCAATCACTTTCGCTTTTTCGAAGGGGCACGGGCCGAATACCTCCGTCAGCTAGGAATGAGTGGCAAAGACCTAGATAATCTGGGCATAGGTTTTCCTGTAATCGAAGCCCATTGCAACTACAAAAAGCCTGCCCACTATGAAGACTTGTTAGACATCGACATCACGGTCTCTAAGCTCACCGGCGCAAGCGTCACCTTTACCTACAGCTTACTACTGGACGGCGTGGTACTGGCCACGGGGCACACCATCCACGTGGCAGTGGGACGCTCAGGAAAGGCCTGCGCTATCCCGGCCGAGATTAAAGAACTAATTTCCAAACACGAAGGGCTCTAAGTTCCACCCTTGCGCGCGTCCCCATGCCATGGTTAGTTCGGGGCATGAAAGACCGCAACCTTGCTCTTGAAGCCGTTCGGATCACCGAAGGGGCCGCGATCGCCTCCGCTAGATTAATGGGAAGAGGCGATAGAGACGCTGCCGACCAAGCAGCAGTTGAGGCAATGCGACGAGCCTTTGATCATATCGATATTCGAGGCACCGTTGTTATTGGAGAAGGCGAGCGCGATGAAGCTCCCATGCTTTACATCGGAGAAGAAGTGGGAGCCGGTTGGAAGAACGATAACTCTCCCCGAGTCGACATTGCAGTGGACCCGTTGGAAGGAACCAACCTCTGTGCCACGGGCGCGCCAGACGCACTGGCAGTAATCGCCCTCGCAGATGACGGACAGTTCCTTAACGCCCCAGACACCTACATGGAAAAGGTTGCCGTAGGCCCAGAATGCAAAGGGGTCATCGATCTGAGAGAGTCGATCACCTGGAATCTAAAACGCGTGGCGAAAGCACTAAATAAAGAAGTGGGAGATCTCACCGCAATTATTTTAGAGAGAGAACGTCACGCAGACATCATACAAGAAGTACGAGACTGCGGAGCACGAATTAAGCTGATTGGTGATGGGGACGTATCTGCAGCCATTGCCACTTGCGATCCCAGTACCGGTATCGACGTTCTCTTTGGAACCGGCGGAGCACCAGAGGGCGTAATTGCTGCCGCTGCGCTTCGTTGCCTTGGGGGAGAAATGCTCGGAAGACTTCACTGGCGGTCGGATGCAGAACGCACGCGAGGCATTGCAATGGGGGTGAGCGACGATGATTCCAAAATCTATACGATTGAAGAGCTTGCCAGCGGCAATGTCATGTTCGCCGCCACAGGCGTTACGCAGGGAGCTTTCTTAGATGGCGTTCATTTCTACGGAGGCGGAGCTACGACCGAATCCGTGGTGATGCGTTCCAAATCGGGAACATCCAGACGAATTCGCTCACGCCACCGCTTTGATCGTAAACCGCAGTACTCGTGGTCGTGAGCCAAATCACAGTCTAAATTACTGAAAACACAGACCGCTAATGTAGTTGCATGTACTGCCTGATAAGTGTTGACCTACAGAGCCAAATTTGGCACGTTCCAGCCGACGGCCATCGCCGTGCTTAAGGAACAGAAAGAAAGAAAATGAAACTAATCAATTTAATAGTATGCACGGCTGCTCTCGCGCTGTCCGCTTGTGGCGGTGGTGATGGTGGTAACGGAAATAATGACGTAGATGCTGGAGTAGTGGGTGGAACTGCCTGTACTTCCGACGCCAACGGCAACCTAACTTGCCCAACAGGATTCACCTGTAACGTCGCAACCAACTTCTGCGAAATGGACCAAGTTGGTGGTGGTGGAGAGTGCGATCCACTCAACCCATTCTCATCCAACCGATGCCCAGCCAACTTACCTAAGTGTTCGTACGCGTTCATCTCGGCTCCGACTATGGACATGCCGAACGCTCCTCTTATCATTTCTACCAAATGTCTGGCTCCAGAGGATGGCGCCACCACCACGTACGATGAGTGCAATCAGTTCTTCTACGACGAAAACATGCCGGTTGGTGACACTTGTGGTGTTTTAGGCCTCGATACACCAGCAGACCCAACAGACGACAAGACATTCGCTTGCGTTGCGGTAGCAGAAACAGCTCGCTGCCAACAATTATGTAACACCGACCCAATGGCGGACTCAGGATGTCCTGCAGGTTGGGGATGCACAGGATTCAGCAACGTGTTTGATGATGTATCTCAAAGTGTAGGTTTCTGCAGCCCTGGTTGCGACCCGCTACAAGACCCGTCCGCAGACCCCAACGGAACGGTAAACGAGCGTTGCACGATTGACGGAACGCAATGCTACGCGCTAGCAAGCGGAACGCGAACATGCGCATCTCCTGGTACCGTAACCACGCTTCAAGACTGCATGTTCTTAAACGACTGCGCAGGACCTGGAGAGAGCTGCCGCGACTTCAATGAAAATGGCGGAGGAAATAACCTTGGATGCGGACTTTACTGCGACCCTACCGTTACCGACAAAAACACGGAGACCTACAACGTGTCGTCTCCGACACCAGGTGCTCTCTCTACTTGTGGTACCGCGATTGCTGGAACGCAACATCCAAACGCGCTTTCCGGTGACAACTTTACTTGTTTGCCGCTATCAGAGCTCTTCGACGACGTAGACGCAACAGAAGGAACATGCCACTTCTGCGCAAACGCGGTAGACGGAAACGCATGCTGCAACGGAACAGATCCAAACATGAACGACCAAGGTCAAGTGTTCTGCTTCCCATCCTGTCTTGAGCTACTAGGCTGCCCTCTTCCTGCAAACCCTGTTACGGGTAAACCAATCAAGGTTGAGATCGCTAGACCGGACCTACCGACAACTGACATTGCCAAAGAAGCTAGCCTTCTTCAATAAAGTCAGTAACTAACTAGACTAGGGCCTGCGCATCGCGCAGGCCCTTTTTTTGTCTTCCCACCAAGGAAGTTTTCTCTTTTATTGCTAGAGGCGACGGTGTATTTCAACGGGGCGCGAGCCAACAGATTCTCTTTTGTTAGTCGACTTTCACTTGCTGGACTCCTCTCGGCTTGCGCACAAGAGTCCGAAATGGAGATGACGGATGCGCGGGACGAGGCAGCAGCCATCACTTTGTGGTGACGGGTTCGTTGAAGGAGTAGAAGAGTGCGACGACGGCAACAAATTGACCGGAGATGGCTGCAGCCTGGACTGTCGTACCGAGCTCGGTCCTTTTTACGCTAACGCCATTCTTGGAACTGCCGTCGCTGGTCCTGGAGTAACTGAGCCCGAGCACCTGATTAATGGTATTGGCGGAGGCTACGATGTCTTTTCTCTGGGATACAGTCCGGAGAACAGTCGAGTAGCACTCTATTGGAAAGGATTGAGTATCCTCGATGGACCGGGTGACGACTTTGTCGTGTTTGAAAATGGTTTCCAAATAGGTGACTCTGATAATTTCTTTATGGATCACTTAGTCGTCGAAGTAAGTAGCAACGGCGAAGAATGGCTTTCTTTTCCCTACGACTATACCGCTTTAGAAGAAACAAGCTATCAGCCGAAGAGGGAGTACTGGCAGGGGTTCGCAGGAGTCAACCCGGTATATTTTCGAGAAGAACAAGGCGGAGATCCGTTCAACTTTGAAGTTTCCGGAGGTGACGGGTTTGATATATCCGAACTGGGGCTTACGAGTATTTCCTACGTTCGATTAACGACCGCCCCAAGTCTTACAATTAGTGACACAGGGATGCCCTTTGTCCGAGATGGCATAAGCAATGGTGCAGACATTGACGGTATCTACGGACGTTATCTAGTGAATAACAACTAGTAGTACACGAAGCTGAGCCTACCAGGTACGAGATAATGCGACGAAGCCACCGCCACGAACGGGAGTGGCAGCCACTGAGGTTTGTGAGCTCTTATTGCTGTTACTACCCTTCAAAAAAAGATAGGTAGCTATTCCGCCCAACGCGACACCACCGCCAACCAGTCCCCAACCAGCTTCTCGGGTTTCATAAACTTCAGGACACGCCATAGCATCGGCCGAACAAGTTCCTTTTCCATCAATCGACAAAAAATAAACCCCAGTACCAATCGCTGCCACGGCCCCAGTTGCCACGACCCATTTCATAGCGCCACCTCCACCTGATTTTTGAGGTCCACCGTCTTTCGAGAACCTAAAATCGAATTCTTGCGCACCGCCAGTATTCACCGTGATGTCTTTCGTGATCGTCGGGAACCCTTGTTTGGTAGCTGATACATAATGCTTACCGGGCGGAAGCATCACACGAAAGGGATCGGAGCCACCAGTCTCCCCTACTTTGAAGGTGGCGCCAGAAGGCACCGAACTAAGAGTGACGTCTACCATTTTGCCGGACAAAGCATTTACCGCATTGCCAACGGTACGACGGATAGCGGAAGCCAACTGCCCCGTGGTGCATACCTGGCAGGTATCTCCCAAAACAACAACCTTTTGCACTTTGCCCGCACTAAGTACCGACATTTCGATTTGGATCTTATAACTGCCGCCAAATTCTTCGATCGTAGCCTTAACAAATATTTTTGGTTTTTCTTGCAGCAAGCTACTTAACTTAGCCAGACAACCAGCATTACTACACCCCTTCAAGTCACGGTGTTTTCTCTCGAGTTTTTTTACTTTTCTGGTGCTAACCACTTTGCGCGTTGAGTTTTTTATACCGTCTTCACAAGCTTGCACCGTCAAAGCTTCTAAGGCATCGGATGCCTGCCCCGTCAAGGCTGGTTTTTGAACAAGCACAGGACTGGATTGCGCGCTTGCAACAAATGGCAGCACAGCCATCCCCACTAATATTCCCCTCCACACCCTGGTATTATCTCTTGATTCGGAGCGATTGAGCTACTAAAAGCGACGCAAAAAATCGCCACTTTGCGACTTTCCACCATGTTCCCGGTGTAGCATTCGTCATGCGCCCCTTCCTGGTACTATTGACACTCGCGGCTGTCTCACTTCCAGTGACAGCTACTCCGCTCCTTGCCCATACCGAAGGTGTTGAGGCCCCATGGGACATTACTGCGAATCCGTCACTCCTCTGCGACCCAGCATTGGGCAGTATCGGTGGAACTTTGGCATTTAACGAAGCGCAAATATCAGAAGTGTCCCTATTTGCAACGACTCAACGAGGATGTCCTTCTCTTCGATTCCTTCCGATCAAATTAGCCTATGGGGCCGGATTTTCCTACGATAACGTTCACAGCATTGCAACCGGCTACTTGTCTTACGCCTTTGATCTTTCTGGAGTTGTTATTGGCGCCACCCATCGAGTCCCCATGTCACGGGACAACCAAAATCGTACGGGGCTTGACGTTGCCTTGCGAGCTAGAGCTAACAATCACCTTGCCGGGTCTCTTGTGCTAACTAATGCAATTGCAACGCAAATTGGCTCAACCAAAGAGTTCAGAGCACTATCCTTGGGAGTCACACTTCGACCGTACGGCAGCGACAGACTTCGACTGCAAACCTCGATGCAACTCTCTGGTAGTGACGAAGGCGCGCTAAACCTTCTCTCGCGAGCGAAACTCTCTAGAGGGCTCGAGGTGATGATCGGCGGTTCGATATCAAGACAAGACGTACGCAAGAACGTTAACCAATTTGCGTTATCTGCAGCGCTGAGGATGTCCCTCAGCGCCATGCGTACCTCTTTGAGTGGGCAAGCCCAAAGCTCTGATGCAGATGGTATCACTCGAAACTATGCGGTAGGGGTTGAACTAGGACGTTTCCCTAGTATCGCCGCTCGAGATACTTACGCATGGCCCATTACCGTTGGCGGCGATTCAGTAGAAGCACTGGTGTCCATTTCCAGAAGAATGACAGCTGCAGCTCACGACCCGAAGTGTGCGGGAGTTGTACTTCGAATAATTAATATTCCGACAGAAGCCTCCGGCGCCTACGCCATTCGCAATCAAATACTTCAATTGAAGAGAAAAGGAAAAGTCGTCGTTGCTCACGTCACGTTTGCCTCTCTTGAAACACTTTGGGCCATCGCAGCAGCAGACTACGTCTATGCAGACCCCGCGGGAAACGTCGATTTGGGTGGTGTGGGGAAAACAACATTTTTTCTAAAGGACGCTCTAAAGAAGTTCGGAATTTCTGCTGAGTTCGTAAGAATCGGAGCCTACAAATCAACGCCGGAAACCTTACTTAAAAATCAGTCGTCGCAAGAATCGAAAAGACAAAGAGCACTGTACGTCAAGGAAACCTACAATACGATGATTGATGGCATCGCAAGTAGTAGAGCGATACCGAAGAGCAAGCTTGTCGCAATGACGAAAACCAGAAATTTTACGATGGCCCAAATCGCAGATACCAAACTTGTTGATGGCTTGTCCCCCTACTCAGAACTAACGGACGTCGCTGAAAAACTAACGTTGGCCGGTCATTTCGGGAGAGATTTACGACAAAACAATGGATTTTGGAAGAAGGACAAAATTGCAGTGGTCAAAATTGAAGGAGATATTGCTAGTGGCAAGTCAAAGACAATTCCCCTCATCGGACGCAAAAGTGCTGGCTCCTACTCCATCAAAGAGTCGCTGGCGCGAGCGGCGGCAGATAGAGGAACCGCGGGTATTATTGTCTACATCGACTCTCCTGGCGGCGGCGTCTTTGCTTCCGAGATTATCGCCCGCGCCGTTAAAGCAGCAGCCAAGCGCAAACCTACCGTGTGCGTAATGGCCAACCTTGCAGCGTCCGGAGGCTACTATTCCTCCGCAAACTGCCAAACCATTTGGGCTACGCCGGTCACCCTGACAGGATCGATTGGAATATTTGCGGGAAAGTTCAACTTTGGTGAATTGCTAAAGCGCCTTGGTGTCGCGGTTGAGATCGATGAACAAGGCAATACGACGCAAACCAATATGACGACGAGTTACTCCAAAGAAGAACGCGAAGGCATGCAAATGTTGATTCAGTCTTATTACGAACAATTTCTCAAGACCGTGGCGGACGGGCGAAAAATGACTATCAAGCAAGTAGATCAGATAGCTCAAGGTCGAATTTGGAGCGGCAAACACGCCCTTAAAGTCGGCCTCGTAGACAGGCTGGGAGACATCAACAGCGCCATTGCTTACCTTGCGAAACGTAACCAACTATCGATGGAGCAGCTATCCATTGACTTTTATCCGAAACAAAAACCATCGATTTTGTCCTCGCTCGGGGTCCCACTTACCAAAGAACTACAATTCTTTTCATGGATTCCGGTCTCTTTGGTCGTTGATCCTAGCGTCGCTCAAGCTCGACTCGAGTGGGTGCCTTCGCGCTAGTGCCCTCGGACTGTTTCAGTACGTAATAGCCAGCAACCACATTGGCGAGTCCAATAAAAACCATGGCTCCAATAATTAGCATCCAGGCTTTTTTTCCTGCAGGTTGGTTTTGTTCTGTCATTTTAGTACCTCTTGCATATCCACCGGTAAGGGGGCGTAGTAGCGGACGCGACCGCCTTTGGGATGTGTAAACTCGATTGAAGCCGCGTGCAATGCTTGACGGGGCATCACCATCGCTCTTTTCATTTCTTCCGTGATAAGTCCGTCGCAACAATCTCTAAAGAACTCATCACCATGCCGGTACAACTTATCTCCCAAGATAGGAACGCCCTCGCTCGCTAAATGAACCCGGATTTGATGCATCCTCCCAGTTTTGGGACGACAAAGAACTAGGGCATAGTTCGGTGCCAACGTCTTGAGCACTGAAAACTCCGTTTTTGAAGGCAGTCCTTCTGAGTCGACCATCATCCTAATATCGATGATCGCATCAGGGTCTGTGGTAATTTTTAGCGGCTTGTTGACGACGAAACTTTCAGCGGGAGGACTGCCGCAAACAATGGCTAAGTACTCCTTACGGACTTCTTTTTTGGCAAACTGCTTTTTCACAAAAGCCTCACTGCCTGTAGTCTTTGCAAAGACGATAAGGCCAGAGGTCTCTTTATCAATGCGGTGGCACATATGGTAACCATGATCGTCACCGAGTCGCTCACGCATTACCATGGTCAGGGTGTTGAAATAGTATTTGGCGGAAGCATGCACCGGCAGCCCGGGAGGTTTGTTAACCACCAAAAGATCTTCGTCTTTATGAATGATGGTAAAGGTTCGTGGACAAAGAGGTTCTTGTCGCGCAGTTTTTCGTACCATGACCCTATCGCCAAAACGAACCCTAGATTTGCACTTGGTAGTTGGCTTGCCAAGAATGTCGACAGCGGTAGGAATAATTTGTTGAATCCGATTGCGAGACAAGCGTGGCATTCGTTCTTTTAGATACCTGTCCAATCGAAATCCATCACACTCTCGATTGACCTCAAAAATCCGTTTGATAATCACAGGATTCCCGTCGGGATCTAAGTGGGTATTGAATCCTCGATCGATATCGTGCCGACTAACCAACTTGAACGGACCGTACCAAAATGGCCAGGGTTAAGCACCCCCATTTTTGCTAGCGAAACTGTGAAGGGGACAAGCTAAATTTCTTAAGCTTGTTGTAGACGGTTCCACGAGAAACTCCTAAAGACCGGGCAACCTTCAAAATTTGTCCCTTATGCTGTCGCAGCGCTGCTACCAGCAGTCCGCGCTCGTTGTCAGCCAAATTTAAGTCTATAGAAGCTCCGCTCCCCTCTGCCATACGAGCATGGGAAAGGTCAGGACAGCCGGCCAATACTCCAGCCTTAAGTAAAACGTCTCTTTCTATGGTGTGAAACAGCTCCCTGACATTGCCAGGCCAAGTATGTCTCTTAAGCTGCTCTATGTAGTCGTCTTCTATGTGAGCCGAATGTTGCGCGGCAAAGTGCCTGGCCAGGAGCTCGACATCTTTTGGTCGCTCTGCGAGGGCTGGCAATGAAATATGCAATACCTGCAGCCGATAGAAAAGGTCCGAGCGAAACCGCCCTTCACGTACGGCTTGATGCAAATCTTGATTCGTTGTTGCGATGATCCGACAATTCACCTTTTTGGATTTGTTGCCACCGACGCGATAGTACGTTTTTTCTTGCAGTACTCTGAGAAGCTTAACCTGAAGTTCTATTGGCATGTCACCAATTTCATCCAATAGAAGTGTACCGCCGCTGGCCTGTTCAAACTTTCCTGATTTTCCACCAACGCTTGCCCCTGTAAAAGCGCCAGACTCGTAGCCGAACAACTCGCTTTCGATTAACGATGAAGAGAGTGCAGCGCAATTGACGCCAACAAAGGGGTGCCCCGCTCGTTTTGAACCTTCATGGACCGCTCGCGCAAATACTTCTTTGCCGGTACCACTTTCCCCAGTAATCAGTAGCGTGGCACTCGAAGTCGCTGCAATCTCTGCCCGACGTTTTGCTTCCATAATCGGGGCAGAACTGCCAATCACAGAACTCCTGCCACGAGGGACTTTGTCTGACTTTTGCAGTGCCCTTTGCAATAGACTTATCTGAGACTGTTTCGACTTGGTTTCAAGTTCTATGACCGCAGTCGAGAGCTCTGGACATACGGCAAGATAGCCATCAACAAAGTTCTGAATTGACATTGCATCGGCAGCAGCAAAATTGTGTCCGAACAGCTTAGCCAAATGACGTAGAGACTGAGCATCTCCTACCTGCGCCAAGTAAGAAACAGCTGACTTATCTCCCGACAGTGCTGCCAAAATTCGAGTCCGCGTTATGGGTTCCAGGTCGCCATTCAGATAGTTTTCAGCAACGGCCCGAACTGATTTGTCGCCATTCAGTAACGCATAAAAAATACCCCATCCCCTGAGTCCGGCGTTACTTTCGATAAGCCTCTGACTCGCGACTGAATCTCCCACCAGAGCTAACCCAAGCAGACTCAAATCATCATCATTGCCGGAGAAAGACTCGCGTGCAGCTGTCAGGTTTCCTTGCGCGATTAAGATCCATCCTCTAGTTGTCGGACTAATGGCGGGAGTGACCAGGGACAATGCAAACTTTGGATAACCTAGGCGCGCTGCGACACAAGCCAACTCATCTGTCGGGCCATCAACAGCAGCGAAATGCAAAAGCTCACTTAAGCTCCCCCTATTTACACAGTCTTCAAGCAAATGCTTAAGACGCCCCCCGAAGTCCCCCACACATAAAGCATACATGAATAAGATTCACATTCATATGTAGCTATTTTCACTACCTCGTTTTGGCTGGTGCTTTTCCAGGGAATTTACGGTCTTTGGCCCCTTCTTCAGCGATATTTAACTCTTTTAACGTTCCACTTTTGTAAGAGAACAATTTTCCGTCAAACGTGCCAATGAGAAGCCGGCTGCTCGATTGATGCCATGCGGTAACACCAGAAGGGAACGCTCCGATTAATTTTGATTCTTTTATGGCATCGTTTTCGACAACAAACAGCTCCAACTTGTCGCCGCGTTTGACCAATAGATGCTTTTTGGCAAACCCCAAAACCTCGCCGTTGGTCAGGGCTGTCGCGGCTATCGGGGTCAGGGTTTGTCCGGAAAGTAGGTACCACGACTCTGATGTTGGTGTGGAATACCGTGCCAACGCCATACCGCTACCACCGTGCAACGTGACAGAATCGATGCCTTTAAGTCCTCGTGGTGTTGTCAACGACTGCAATTTTGCCTTTTTCTGTCGGCGCTTTGTTTTCTTATAGATCGTTACACGCTTTATCGACCGATTTCTAAGACTGACGTATAGGGTCCCGCTTGGATCTACCCACGCGGAGACAACGTTGCTTGGAAGCGTCGCGGCCTTGTTCCATTGACCTTCAACAAAACGATAAACGTGACGACGGATGATCAAATATTGCTTGGAGCCACTAGAGACAATGGTGCGCCCTCTGTTGTAGATAAGTTCGCGTTGCCAAGCCCCTTCTGCTCCCAGAGAGAAAACTGGAGTTCTAGCAGCAACCGCAAGGGTTTTACCGTCAGCGATATAGAGCTGTCGACTCACCCTGGAAAGGCCGCCGGCATTGCTTCGCTTAAAAAACCCAGGGGAAGTCTCTGCGTAAAGCTGTCCTTTAGAGGAAAGCAGGATCGTGTTTCCACTTGGGTCTTCAGCGATAGCTGAGAAGTAAGGCGTTGCACTTGCCTGTAGCGAGATGAGAATGACGCTACAGAGAAGCCACAGCTGTCTACTTTTCATTGGCTGCCCCGAACCCTGGGCAGGTTGCAATAGACTCCGATGTTTTCTTTGCAGGATCCAACACGCACGCCACAGACTCTTTAGACACTGTGCTGATGCACTTTCGTACATGCGTATCGATCTCCGACTCCTTGTCGCGATTTGTCGACAACCCTTCTAGGCCTCGAATTTTGATGAACGCTTTTCTACAATCTTCTTTCGATGGTCCGTCGCAACCGATAGCTGAGATTAGAAGTACTACTACAAATAATTTTTTCACCATGGTTCAGTCTCTTTTCCTAACATACTTTCTGCTCGCTGCAGATCTTGCGAAGTATCGATTTCACGCCAACTGCCCTCGATAACGATAGGCTCCAACCGAACGTTGCGATCGATTAAATGCTGCAAATAATCGGAGAGGTATGCGTTTTGAAATGTCTTGGCGCGAACGAAGGGCTTTTCTTGATCTTCATACCGAGCCACCAGTGCGTGCAGTTCGTTTCGAAAGAAGTCAGCAGCGGAAGCCGACATTTTCATCAATCCAATGTATTCACCAGACGCATCTTCCACGGAGACGGCGCCCTTCCCCACTAAGCTCAACGCACCATCTTCGTAGGCCGCAACTTCGGCTTCTTCAAGTGGGTGTTCTGTCCGACCTTCGTAGATACTTCGAAAATCTTTGTCGCAAATCAGTCCGTAGTCGGCTTTGCTCTCCGCGGCAACTTTTGCCACGGCATGGGTAAAAATAATGTCTGAGTAGGAAATCAGTACTTCCCCCGTGATAAAATCTACGGCTTTATAGAGAGAAAGTAACACGTTGTTACTCTTGAAATCGTCGTTGCTAACAAACTCGATGGGAAGTGGAGAACGATCAACAATCGAGTCGAGACACTCTTTCAAGTAGCCTCGAATGATTACCACTTTCGTAACTCCAGCTTTTGCAAACGCATCAAGTTGACGCTCCAAAATACTTCGTCCCAACACAGGAACTAGGCACTTGGGCCGATTGTCGGTGTAGGGATGCAGTCTTCTGCCCATCCCGGCAGCTATGATGATCGCTGTTAATTCCATTACATTTTACTTTCGAACCTACCAAGTTTGAAAAATACGATGGCGTAGGTTCTTAGGAAATATAGCGCATGAATCGACGCGAAGGCCCATAAAAACCAATCCATTCGATTCAAGAGCGCAGCGATCCAAATGTATTGGGGATAGTGGACGAAAATTCTACCAATCCAGTTGAGAAGCCAAACTATCAGTTGAATCGGTCCCCTTTTGTTTGGTGACGGGGGAGTTTCTGCTTTTGGACCGGTGTACTCCGGTCGACGTGTGAACGACGTTAAAGCCATGCCTGCGGACAAGGCAAGAAGACCAAAGAGTCCGACGAGCAAATACCTGTCATCGGCAGCCTCGAATGCGACTCGAATCGAAACCGCCACCATTAGCATCATTGCCTTAATCTCATCCATCAAAAAGTCTAAGTGATGACCGATGGGGGATCCTTTTCCTCGAGCCCGTGCGAGCTGGCCGTCTGCACAGTCGAGAATGAAAGAAAGCTCAAAAATGATCGCAAACATCACCAACCAGAAATAGCTCGGCAAAAACGCCAGAATTACCGCAGCGATCGCACAAACCAGGAAAGATAAGAACGTAATTTGATTGGGGGAGATCCTTGTATTCTTAACCAACACGACCACCACCGCCGCCGGTGGGCGGCAAAGAAACTCAGTGAACCAGTTGATATCATTGTTTTTCTTCGTCGACTGATAAATGTTTCGTATGGCAGCTAACACAGCTGCAGGTCTACCTCAGAAACGTAAGTGTTTGATAGTGAGAATAAAATTCAGTCACAAAATGAATCCCCTTGAGTTTAGGTGACGATGTAGGTAAGTTGCGCCTGTCTTGGCGCTGAATGGTCAGAGCGGGATTGAGAACAATTTTTTACAACATATTAGAAGAAAAGGAGGGGTTTAGGATGCTTGAGCACACGATCCCAGAATCACTTGTCGACAAAATTAAAAACGGAAAAGTCGTTTTAGTTGTCGGAGCCGGCCTCGGAATTGCAACTTGGAAGAACGTTCTAGAAAAAATGAACGAACATCTCGCTAAAAGAGATGAACCTGGAGACGCGGAGGCTAGCAAAGACGTTGGCAAACTTCTAACCAAAGGAGCATTTGCTCCTGCCACCAGCTTTCTGGGCCGAGTTCTTGGCCAAGAGACCTGCGACAGTATTATTCGCGAGCATTGGAGCAACGTCACCGAGATGCCGGAAGTAGCCTCCGCACTGGGTAAACTACCAATTCGAACCACCTGGACGACGTTCCCAGGAGACTTGCTAACGGAAGCCTTGAGAAAAGGCGCAGACGCCAGTTGGCCCGATATCCAAGTCTTCACCTACGCAGACGTCGATAAGATTACTTCCAGCGGACGCAATCTCGTCAAGATTCTTGGAGGACTCGACAATTACGTCGTTACGCCACAGTCCATCAGGCGCGTGATGTCCGGCGCTGAAACGTTTAAGAACTATGCCAGAGAGCACTATCACGACACCACCCTCCTCTTGGTGGGCTTCCGCCACGGAGACCCGGATCTTACGGCCGTTCTCGACCGAATCTTCGGGCAATTCCCATTGCCGACCTCAAATCACTACCTCGTGGCTTCTGGTATTGGTCCGGTTGCTAAAAGTGAGCTCGAATCCGAGCATCACATTGAAGTGATTAATCTCGAAGGCAAAGGGGCCGATCAAACGGCGCAAGAAGCTTTCATTGGTTTCATCGAAGACCTGGTTTCGAAATGCGACGGGGCAGGAATCAACGACGAAGTACCAGATGCTTCGGATACGGAGGGCTGGCTGGACTGGCTCGCTCGCAATCCTGGTGATGCAACGGCGCTGAACGCGCTATCAACAATTACGGAACAAGCGCTCGCAGACAAAAACTGGGACACCGCTATCGCTTCGCTACTAGGTCGCCTAGAGCATGCCACCGATCAGCGCGGGAGCCTATGGCTCGAGCTCGCGGATGCCTACGAAGGAGCTGACGAAACAGAGAACGCTTTCGAAGCACTAACTGCGGCAATCGATGAAGATCCAACCCAAACCCATTTGCTGGACCGAGCAGAGAAACTCGCAGACCAAGGACAACTCTGGACGGATCTTATCGCGGACATCTCAGAGATCGCTTCAGGAGTGAAGAACAAGAACATCGCGTCGGTGTATTGGAGCTACGTTGGCGACTGGTACGGACGCTACGGCGACCGACCAGACTACGCGGCATCATCGCTAAAACAAGCCCTGCGACTCGATCCAGACAACCATAAAGCCAACACCCTACTGGCAGACAGCCTCCGCAAAGTGGGACGTTGGGTAGAACTGGCAGACCATTGGGAGTCCATGGCAGGTAAGGCCTCAACCGACGATCAAAAAGTCGACTTGTACCTTTCTTTAGGCGAACTCTACGAAGGACAACTAGCGAGCACGCCGAAGGCTGCCGAAGCTTACGAAAATGCTGCAAAATTTGACAGCGGAGAAGACTCCCTTGTGGCCCTCGAGCACCTCTACAGAGGAAACGAAAGGTTCGGAAAGCTGCAAGACGTACTGAAAAGGCGTCTCGACATTATCGGAAAAGATGACAGCAGAGCTGTCGCAATTAACAAAGAGATCGCGGCATTGGCGTCAGGCCAAACTAAAAATCCTGGTGATGCCATCCAATCGCAAGAAGCTGTACTCAGTTCCAATCCTGAGGACATCGGAGCGCTGAAGCAGCTGGAACAGCTGTACGACAACTCTGGAGATACTTCCGGATACATCAGCACTCTTGAAAGAATTGCTTCAGCAGAAACAGGAGAAAAACGGATTGCGGCGTTGCGGAAACTAGGTGCAGAACTGGAAGCATCCGAACGAATCGAAGAGTCTATCGAGCGCTACAAAGAAATTCTAGACACCAAGTCGGATGACGTAATCGCTTTTTCTCAAATCGAAAGACTGCTTCGCGAGAAGAAGAAATGGTACGATCTCGTTGAGGTCTACGAACAACACATCTCCGTGGCCGACGCGTCTGAGAAATTAGATCTTCATAAGCAAGTTGCTGAGCTCTACGAAAACGAGCTAGACGACCCTCATCGCGCGATCGAGTTTCACCTCAATGTGGTGGGCGAAAGATCGAACGACAAAGAATCCATCGAAGCACTGGGACGACTCTACGAACGAACAGAAAGTTGGGAACGTGCCGCAGAAACGCTATCGCAAGCGGCAACGTTCGCGAGCGGAACTCCTAACGAAGCTCTTTATTGGGGCAAAGCTGGGATTTCTGCAAGAAATGCTTCAGCCAAAGAAGAAGCTAGAGTTTATCTGGAAAAGGCACTGGCGCTTGCACCCAGAAACTTGGAAGCGGCCCGAGCCCTTGCTGATTTGCATATCGAAGAGAAAAACTGGGCAAGTGCCATACAGACGTACGTACGTTGTGCAGAGTCCATCGACAATACGGTAGAACGAACGGCCCTTCTAAACGACGCCGCCGAACTAGCCTCGACCGAATTAATTGATGAAGCACAAGCTTTAGAACTACGATTGCGCATCCTGGAACGAGATCCTGAAAACCTTGAAGCAGGACAGCTCGTTGCACCTCAGCTTCAAAAGGCAGGACGACTCAAAGAAGCATTGCCGATTCTTGAAATGCTTGCACGCAAAGAGACAGACGACCGCTTAGAACGATCGCGTCTTTACGCGAGTCTCGGTGCTACCGAACAAAGTATCGGAACCTTGGACCGAGCTGCCGCCTTCTTCCGGAAAGCGGTGGAGGCAGATCTAGACAACCTAGATGCGGCTGTGGGACTTGCCGACTGTACTTTGAAACGAGCGGAAAACGCCAAAAGCGAAGAGCTCTATCGCGAGGCAGACAAGTCGTACAGACAAGTTCTTGCTCGACATCGAGGCGCCTTACCTGAGAGCACGGTAGCTGGCATTTGGTTTAATCTCGGCGAAATCTCTACTGCCACAGGCGATAAGAGAAAAGCAGAGAGTTCCTACCGGCGAGCACTCGAACTGGACTCCCACCACCTTCCGACAATCGATGCGTTGGTAGCGGTGGCATCAGAGAAAGGCGACTGGAAAACCGTCATTGATGCAAAGCGTGAGCTTTTGGAAACCCAACAAGACGAAGCGAAAGCAGACACCTACGAAGCCATCGGCGATCTCTACGCCAAGAAACTTAACGACCCAGTCAGTGCTCTGAGTGCCTATCAAGAGGCCAAGAAACATCACTCGAAGTCTAGAGTTCTTCTGCACAAACTACTCGACATTTACCAAGGTCAGAAGCAATGGCGAAGGGCCGTCGAAGTAATCGCTGAGCTGGCTATGCACGCGGACAGCAAGGAACACTCCGCCAAGTACAACTATACAGCAGCGGTAATCGCACGAGACAAACTCAACGACCGCGACTTGGCCGTCGAGCAGTTCAACTTGTGCCTCGACAACGAACACGACCATGACAAAGCTCTCGCTGGAATAGATGGAGTGTTGTCTTCTTCTGGAGACTACAGGCAACTGGCTCGCTCCTACCGAAAAATGTTGAAGCGAATCGGCGACGAAGGGTCACCGGAAAGACTACTAGCTCTTTGGTCCAGACTGGGAGACATCTGTGCCAATCACCTAGAAGACAAAGATGCAGGAATCGCGGCGTACGAAGTAGCAGCGTCTCTTGCGCCACAAAACACAGAGCTTCACGAAACACTAGTGGAACTCTACTTGTCTTCTGGAGAAGAAAGACGAGACGACGCCATCGATGAACTGCAAGTTCTACTTAAGCAAAATCCGGACAGAGCGGAACTCTACAGAGCCCTTTCCAATCTCTACAGAGAAGCTGGTGAAGTAGACAAAGCATACTGTCTGGCTCAAGCATTGGCATTCCTCAACAGTGCCAACACCGAAGAAAAACAACTCATAGAGAAGTTTCAAGCAGAGTCGCTCAAAGTTGCGTCACGCAGATTGACAGAAGAGCTTTGGCAAAAGGCCATTCTTCATCAAGAAGAAGACCGTCACGTAAGTGCTGTCTTCGGCGCTATCGGGCAAACGCTTGCCAACTCAAGCGCTAAACCCGCGGCGGCTTACAATCTGTCTGCGCAAGACAAGTTGGAAGCTGGCAGCAGTAAGGTGTCTAAGCTAACGAACTATGCAAAAGAAGTTCTAGGTTTGGAAATTGGAGCTCAGCTTTTCGCCACAAGCGAAACCGAAGGTGAAATCAAGGTTGCTAATACCACGGATGGTTCAAAGCTCTCTCCGTCATTGCTGCTCCCAGCAAGCTACACCAAAGCATTGCCTGAGCGAGAACTAGTCTTTCATCTGGCCAAGCGACTCAGTTACTTCCGAAAAGAGCGCTATGTAAACTATGCCCTACAAACGGTACCAACTCTTGAGGCCGCGTTCGAAGGCGCACTCGTAGCATCGGGAGCGAAAGACGTTCCCACCGATGCGGCAGCCCAGTACGTAGGAAAGATTCAAGGACTGCCGCAAGCCATTCTCGACCAAGTTTGCGTGGTCGGTAAGCCCTTGAAGGACGAGCTTGATGACGGACTTGTAACGAACTGGCAGTCCGCCACGGATTTGTCAGCCAACCGTATCGGACTCATTCTTTGCGACGACCTTGAGACAGCCGCAAAAGCAATTGCGGTTGAGAAAACCGGACTGTCAGGAATCTCAAAGAAAGACAGATTACGCGACCTGTTAGCGTATGCGGTGTCAGAAGAGTACTTCACCGTCCGACGCCATCTTGGTCTATCTGTAGAATAGCACATAACTCGATCATGACGGTCGTGGGGTTGTCCCATGGCCGTCAGTTGGCTACACTTCGCGAATGCTACGCGTATTGCTTGCAACTGTCTTTCTTGCTGCTTGTAGTTCCGACGACAAAAACGTTGCGGGACCGTTAGTCCCACAACCTGTTCAGCCTGAAGGAATGGGTAAGACGGCCGACGAAAGACTACTTCTTGCGTTGCACGAACGGCTCGGACAAAACTGGTACAGTTTCATTTCAGACTGCGAAAAGCGATTGGAGAAAGACCATCCGTTAAATGACAGGTCGCTAGCTTCCAAAATCCTTCTTCGCATCGACCCAAGTGGCGTGTTAGTAGACGCTTCAATCGACCGAACGAGCGGCAACGATGACTTTGACAATGCAACGCTCGAAGTTGCCAAAGATATTCCCCTGATAAAGGTAGCTGCAGAGACACTATCCGATGATGGAACGGCGCGCGTGTATTGGACCTTCGCACGCGACGAAAGAATGGCGAGTCCCAAACTTGCTGAAGTAAGGCGAACGCACCTGCCACTCACCCAAGCTGTAGAACAATTTGTAACCTTGGGACGATGGGACATCGCTGCGCAGAGGCTCCGCCATGACATGCTGCAAACTCAGGAGCCTACCCCGGAACAAACAAGTGCCACCGTACGCTTGTTGTCCGTTGCCCTAGAGAACTCTACTCGCTCTAAAGATAGAGGAGCTCGGGTCGCAGCGTTTCAAGCAATCCGTCCCCTTCCTGAGGTAGTAACGACACAGGGACTACTTGAAGCACTAACCAAAGCAGAAGACTCAGAGGAAAAAGTCAGCATTATTTTGGCGCTCGAGCCCAAACAAGACGAAGAAGTTACCAAACGTCTTGAGTTAATGCTCGAAGAACCAGACACCACCGTCGCGAGCGCGGCTGCAGGAGTCTTAAGTCGAGGGGGCCACAAAAATTCCGTAGAAGCCTATCTCGCCAGAACAAAAACCGACCAAGGGAGACTTCTGATCATGCTACGGGAAAGTGCTGTGGCTGGATTTGATGACGACGTTACGAATATTGTGAGTTCTGCTACCGAAGCGGCGGCAACGCTCGGCTGTCAAGTGGCGGGAGCACGCTGGAATGCCAACATCAACATGGGCAAAGCTCTCGCTCATGGACTAAACAGCAAAAAGAAGTCTGTAAGACGAGCATGCGCCAAAGCGATCGCTGATGGAATCGTCGGCAGAAAAAGCAAAGCGCTTTACTGGAAAGTCATGGAGAAGATGAAAACGAAAGATGCGACTTTCAAGGCGCACTTGATCGTTGGGGCTGCGGTGTTAGCTCCATCAAAATTCAAAGATATTAGTTATCTTTCTCGCAAAGACAGCAAGAGCCCAGAACTAATGCGAGCATGGATGCGAGCCTCTTCTATCGCAAAGTTCGCGCATGCAAGCAAACTGAAAAATGCCGCGGCGGGTACAGATGACGTACTCTCTGCGACGGCGTTCGAATTAGCGAAAGACTCTAACGTTGATTTGACCGAACAAGCGAAGTCGGTGACGGCTTCGAGTCCCAAAAGCAAAATTCTCCCCGCCGCCCATTTCTTTGAGGAAACAAAATGTTTGGAATTTTTTAGAACGGCCGTAGACCACGACGTAAGAGAAGCGGGATTCCGCTGTTGGGTCCACAAGAGAGGCCAACAGGCCTCTGCATCTGACGTCATGCAGTACGTAATGCGAGCTCAAACTGAAAAAGACCGCATCCTATTCGCATCGGTTTGGCTATCTTCATCGAAATAGCTCTCGCTGTGGTAGTGCACCACACTAGCAGTATTCCAATAAAGCAAGGTGTTATCAATCCGCCTGACAAAAGCGAACTACGAGAAGTTGCGTTAGAATGCAACAAAGTGTTGCCTCGGCACGAGCTTTGCCGACAAATTCATACTAGCAAACGACAACTCATTCAGTCGTTTTTCATGGACCGGTACGAAGTAACCGTCCAGCAATATAGAAATTGTATTTCTCACAAGAAATGTAGTTCGAAGCCAATTGCCTTAGGACCAGCAGCCGCGTTTAGCAACGACCACCTTCCCATGACCTGGGTTTCGCTGCGCGAAGCTAAAAGCTATTGCGCCTTTGCGGGCGGGACCCTTCCCTCTTTGGGGCAATGGCAAAATGCGTTTAAAAAGAATCAATACCCATGGGGCAACCGTTTTAGGGCCAATCGAATCAATCATGGTATGGCCGTGATACCAAACCACTACAGAGGGACCATTTATCAATACGCTGTCCGTCCACAGCTCATGCCCGAGGGATCCGATGGCTTCTCAGGTCTGCACCAAGGCAGCGATAATATCTCTGACATGACCCCGGATGGTGTTTATCATCTTGGTGGGAATGCAGCGGAGTGGACAGATGAAAAACTCCAGGGATTGTCAGTGGTTAAAGGTGCTTCATGGTTAAGTCCGGCATATATGGCCCACCGCTTAGCTTACCGTTTAGAGGATGGTAGTAGTCGGTTTGCGGATGTTGGGTTTAGGTGCGTTCGCCCAATAGCCATCCGCCGAAGCCTGTGATAAGGAGTAGACGTGATTCGTTCGATTATTGTTTGTGTATTTCTAGCTAGTTGCAGCCAAGGCGAAGGCGATGTTTGCCAAATTACAGCCGACTGCGACGACGGACTGGTCTGCAATCAACAAACCGCTCGGTGCCAATTATCAACCGGCAACGTCGTGGTAGATGCGCCTGTTGCGGTAGATGCGCCTGTTAACGTAGACTCTGCTATTTCCCCCGTCAACGGATGCCTTCGCGCCAATGCTACCGACCAAACGCCGAACGCTAGTATCGTAATCGGATGGGCGGATCCGCATGCAGCTTGCACCGTCGTATCAGTAGGAACGATGGTTCAGTTTCAAGGTGACCTTGTTGCTCAACCAATCACTGGTGGCATCGGTGGCTCGACTCCCGCGCCAGACGCAACAAGTCCCATCACCACCGCTACGCCAACCGCTACTGCGGTTGACGTTACCTTTACTACTGCCGGAGAGTTTCCTTACTACGGAAGCAATGCCCCTACAACCATGCTCGGCGTAGTCTACGTCGAGTAGCTCGGCTAAACAGAAATATTGTCGGTACGAGGCGGAACTTCGAGCCATTGTACTTCGAGAATTTCGTACTCTTTGCCTTTCATCGACGTTTCATCGCCGACGTACTTCCCTATCAGCGCGCGAGCTAGTGGTGCTTTAACGTAGAGCCTGCCCTTTTTAATGTCCGCTTCGTCTTCACCAACGATGGTGTACGTCTTTATTTCGCCGGTCTCCACGTTCTCTATTTTGACCGTAGCGCCAAACATCACACGATCACCGCTTAACGCGGTGGGATCTATGACGTCTGCAAGCGCGAGTTTGGTTTCAAAATTTCGAATGCGCGCTTCGATAAGACCTTGCCTCTCTTTGGCTGCATCGTAATCTGCGTTCTCAGATAAATCCCCATGACCACGAGCAATTTCGATGTCTTTGGCAACGGCAGGACGTTCTACATTCTTAAGTCTACGAACTTGTTCTTTCATCCAAACTTGGCAGCCTGGCGTCATTGGTACTTTTTCAGACATCTTAATTCTCTCCGATCTAGAGCGTAATTCTACTAAATGTGAACCAAGCAGCAACTAGTGAAGCCGCATAAATGCTAAATACCATGAACAAAAGAGAGTCTGGGCGGAACCAATCACAAGAGCGGCTATTGGCCAATCACTACAAGACTGCGGTTAAAAGCCCGTTCTGCATCGTGCATTCGCTCCGAAACCGCGAACTAAATATCGTGATGATTCCTGCAGAAGAGGCATGCTTTTTATTGGTAAGACTGTATCGACGAAACTTGTAAGGTGGTTTGCGATTGCACCGCAATGGCCTCTGCCGCGGCAAATGCCGCCCGCATGGTGGTAAAGTAGGCAACTCCACTGGTCAACGCCGACCGACGAAGCGATTGCGAATCCAGAATTGCCTGACGCCCTTCGGTGGTGTTGATAATCAAGTGGTAAACGCCACTAGTAATACTGTCCACACAATGCGGACGGCCTTCCATTACCTTATTGACTCCAGTAACCGTAAGCCCTTTCTCACTTAGGTAGCGAGCTGTACCGTGAGTAGCTTCAAGCTTAAAACCTAAGTCTTGCAGTCTTTTGGCAAGCACGAAGGCACGTTCCTTGTCTGCATTTTTTACAGAGATAAATGCACAGCCTCCGTTGGGAAGTGGGTTGCCGGCTGCCAGTTGCGACTTAATGAACGCGAGTGGAAAATCACGGTCAATGCCCATGACTTCGCCAGTGGAGCGCATCTCTGGTCCAAGGATTACATCCGCTTCATCAAACTTTCTAAATGGGAAGACCGACTCTTTGACCGCCACGTGTTTTGGGTCCGTGGTTGGCAGATTCAATTCGGAGAGTTTTTTGCCAAGCATCAGTTTTACCGCATGACGCGCGATTGGCGTACCAATCGTTTTGGATACAAATGGTACCGTGCGAGAAGCTCGAGGATTCACCTCAATGATGTAAACGCCACCGTCGTAAACGGCGCATTGCATGTTCATTAGTCCGACGACTTTGAGTTCTTTGGCAAGCCTTGTGGCCACATCCCTAATCTCGGACACAATGGCGTCATCAAGCGAGTAGGGAGGAAGCACGCAAGCAGAGTCACCGGAGTGGATGCCAGCCTCTTCAATGTGTTCCATGATGCCGGCGATGTAGGTTTCACCACTAGAATCCGAAAGGACGTCGACATCAAGCTCGATGGCGTCTGGTAGAAACTGGTCTATCAAGAGTGGAAACGCTCGCTCATCAATGCCTTCCCGCCCGACGTTCCGTGCCAAGTAATCCTCAAGGCCTTGGTCATCGTAAAGGCGTTCCATTGCGCGACCGCCCAGGACGTACGACGGGCGAATCATGATGGGGTAGCCAACTTTCGCTGCCACTTTATAGGCGTCATCAATTGAAGATGCAATCCCCCACTCTGGAGCGTTGGCCTTTGCAGCTTTGAGTACCGCACCAAACCTTTCCCGGTCTTCAGCCCTGTCAATGGCGTCCGCAGTTGTCCCCAAAAGCTTAATGCCATTGGCTTCGAGCGTTTCCGCGAGCCTAAGTGGGGTTTGTCCTCCGAACTGAACGATCACGCCTTCGGGCTTTTCAATTCTGCAAATTTCCAGCACGTCTTCTAGGGTTACCGGTTCAAAGTACAGTCGATCAGAAGTATCGTAGTCGGTCGACACGGTCTCAGGGTTGCAATTGACCATGATCGACTCAATTCCCTCTTCCTTGAGTGCTTGCGCGGCATGCACGCAGCAGTAGTCAAACTCAATTCCTTGTCCAATTCGATTGGGACCACCGCCAAGAATCATTACCTTACGCTTGTTCGTAGGAAGCGACTCGCACTCTTGTTCATAGGAAGAATACATGTACGGGGTATGGGCCATAAACTCAGCCGAGCATGTGTCGACGCGTTTGTAGACCGGAAAAACACCTTCAGCATGCCTTTTCTTGCGAAAGTCGGCTTCGGTCATTCCGAGAATTTCACCTGCGCGCCGGTCACTTACGCCTAGACGTTTGGCTTCTCGAATGGCATCAGCGTCCAAGTTGCTGGCCTTTAGTTTTTGTTCTTGCTGAACCACCGAATGGAGCTGCGTTAGAAACCACAAGTCAATATGCGTAAGCTGGCGCGCTCGCTCTATCGTAAGACCTTGCGCAAATCCCTGGGCCACGGTGTAAATGCGATCTGGATTAGGAATGGCCATCTCTCGGCATAATTGCTCAAGAGACCGTTTGTCCTCTCCATCAAATACACTAAAGCGGCCGGTCTCCAAAGAGCGAACCGCTTTGCCTAAAGATTCTCTAAACGTACGTCCGATGGACATCGCCTCACCTACAGATTTCATTTGCGTCCCCAGAGTTCGCGGCGCATCGGGAAACTTTTCAAACGCGAATCGCGGCATTTTAACTACGACGTAATCGAGAGTAGGTTCAAAACAAGCTGGGGTAACTTTAGTAATGTCGTTGTCCAGCTCATCAAGACGGTATCCAATAGCAAGCTTCGCGGCTATCTTGGCAATAGGAAACCCAGTAGCTTTGGAAGCAAGGGCGCTACTGCGCGACACCCGCGGATTCATTTCAATTACCAACTGCCGTCCCGTTTTTGGGTCGACACAAAATTGAATATTGGACCCTCCCGTATCGACACCAATTTCACGGATGATTTTCAGCGAGGCATCGCGCATCGCTTGGTATTCACGGTCCGTCAAAGTCATAGCCGGCGCCACCGTAATCGAGTCTCCGGTGTGTATGCCCATAGGATCGAAGTTTTCAATAGAACAAATAATGACAACATTGTCGGCGTTGTCGCGCATCAGCTCGAGTTCAAACTCTTTCCAACCGATGACCGACTCTTCAATCAGCACCTTTCCTACAGGACTTAGGTCCAGACCTTTGATTACCTTCTGATCAAATTCAGTAGCGTTGTAGACAATCCCTCCACCAGCACCGCCCATAGTAAACGAAGGGCGAATCACAGCCGGCAGACCGACATCTTCCATAGCTTTTCGGGCTTCTGCCAGAGAACCAACATGATGCGAGCGTGCGCTTTCAAGACCAATTTTCTCCATGGCCTCTTTAAAACGAGCGCGGTCCTCAGCTTTATCAATCGCATCCACGGAAGCTCCGATTAGCTGCGAACCATGCTTCTTCAAGATACCCGCTTTTTCCGCAGCCATTGCCAGGTTTAGCGCCGTCTGCCCGCCTAGGGTCGGCAGTACTGCATCCGGTTTTTCCTTCGCCAAAATCAAATCCAACATTTCCACGGTTAACGGTTCGATGTAGGTGGCATCCGCCATTTCTGGATCGGTCATGATTGTCGCTGGATTACTATTTACCAGAATGACGCGAATGCCTTCTTCGCGAAGGGCTTTGCATGCCTGAGCTCCCGAGTAGTCAAACTCGCAAGCCTGCCCGATGACAATAGGGCCAGAACCGATGATGAGGACGCTGGAAATGTCGGGACGCTTTGGCATAATATTTCTCTACTTTTTCTTAACGGTATCTTTAGGAACTCTAAACTCAGGAAAATTTTCTAGCACTAGGGTGCGAGCTGGCTTTTTGTGGTCGCCTAACGGAATCTCGTGTTCCGCCAAAAACTCAAGGATACGAGCTTTGAAACGGCGGCTTTCTTCATCTTCGTTCATCAACGCTTCGATAAGTGCGTCTAGCGATTCCACGCAAGGCTTTTGGTCTAGTGCTTCGACAGCTGCAAATCGAACGCTCTCGTCAAAGTCTGCGAGATAAGGAGCAATTCGTTTGCTAGCTTCTTGCGGTGACAGGTCGTCTTGCTCCGCGACCCATGTAAACAGTGATATGCGCTTGGAGGTATCAAGTACGTACCCTGGCTCTTCTTTGGCCAGCAGTTTATCGATGATCTGCATCGCACGCTGCGGCGATGCCACATCTTCAAGCACGCGAAGTGGGTAAGCGATGGTGGCGTGGGTTTCCATGTAGCGCTCAAGAGTCGGCAGAATCTGCTCCCCCATCGCGGTAAACGTGCGAACGACCCACGCTTTCTCCTCTTCGTCGTCCACCCCTTTGATGCACGTCATGTTGAAACGTTTTGCCACGGTCAAAAGCGACTCGTCGTCTCCTTCTGCCACGAGGCGTTCAAGTGCCGCCATACGTTCTACCGTTTGAGCGTACTTGTTGAGTGCCTTTTTCTGGGCGCGCTTGAGCGAGCCACCTTTTGAGAACATGCCGAACATTCGCCGGGGTATAACACGTGCGACCGATCTTTTCTTTCACTGAGTTTAATTCGATCGGTAGGTATTGACGCTTGTACGTGTATAGTCCGCCGAGCCATGGCCAAGATAGAGAAACTCCGTAACATTGGTATCGCAGCCCACATCGACGCGGGGAAAACCACGGTAACAGAACGCTTTCTGTTCATTACGGGCAAAACCCACAAGGTAGGCGAAGTTCACGATGGGCAAGCGCACATGGACCATATGGTCCAAGAGCAAGAGCGGGGCATCACCATTACTGCCGCAGCCACTAGTTTTGATTGGAAAAAACATCAAATCCAACTAATCGATACGCCGGGACACGTAGACTTCACCATTGAGGTGGAGCGAAGCCTTCGCGTGCTTGACGGCGCTGTCGTTGTGTTCTGCGCCGTTGGTGGCGTGCAGCCGCAATCGGAAACAGTGTGGGGACAAGCCGACAAATTCTCAGTGCCACGTCTCGCATTCGTCAACAAAATGGACCGTGTTGGCGCGGATTACGAAAAAGTGCAAGAAGCGATGAGGGAGCGACTGGGAGCGAACCCGGTGCCGATTCAGATCCCCATGGGGGCTGAAGATAATTTCAAAGGGGTTATCGATATCATTGCAATGAAAGCCTACCTCTTTACGGGGGATCTCAATGAAGCGCCAGAACCAACGGAAGTCCCCGCCGACTTTGTAGAGGAAGCCAAAATGGCCAGAGAATCGCTACTTGAAGCACTCTCTGATGTCAGCGACGAGATCGCCGAGAAGTACTTGGACGGTCAAGAGATCGAAATTGCGACTATCAAAGAAGCCGTGAGGAGCGCATGCATTGCGGGACAAATCGTGCCAACGCTTTCTGGAAGTGCCCTTCGCAACAAAGGGATTCGGCCACTACTCGATGCCGTTATTGCGTACCTGCCCTCTCCAGCAGACCTTCCTCCAGTGGCTGGGCATCGTCCTGGCAAAGAGGAAAAACTTACCAGAAGCCCGAAGGACAACGAGCCTACTGCCGCGTTGGCATTCAAAGTGGCCCTCGACGACGGGCGCAAAATTGTATTTCTTAGGGTGTTCAGCGGAACCGTTACCGCCGGCATGGAATTGTACAATCCGCGTACTAAGAAAAAGGAAAAAGTTGCGCGACTGTTCCAGATGCACGCCAACAAACGCAAACGCATAGAAAAGGCGGGCGCTGGGAGTATCGTAGCCGCTAGTGGTCTAAAACACGCATCGACGGGAGACACCATGTGCGATGCGAAAGACCAGATTGTACTAGAAGCCATCGAAACCTACGAGCCCGTGATATCTGCTGCCATAGAAGCTAAGAACAACGCCGCCAAAGAAAAACTTGATGGCGTGCTGGCGAAAATGGTTGATGAAGATCCTACGTTTAAGGTTCGCGAAGACCAAGAAACCGGTCAAACGTTGATCAGTGGAATGGGAGAGCTTCACCTAGAAATTATCGTCGACAGGCTAAAGCGTGAATTCGGTGTAGAAGCGAAAATAGGAACACCTCAGGTCGTGTTTCGAGAAACAATTTCTCAGACCGCAAGCGTCGAATCCACTTTTGAGCGCGAGCTTGCTGAAGGTAGATTGTTTGCGGTGGTCGGTTGCAAGCTTGAACCAAAACCTCGTGACAGCGGCGTAGAAGAAATTTGCGAGGTAGCCGTCGATAAGTACACGATGCCGCAAGAGGTTGTAGATGCCGCGCAAATGGGGCTACGAGATGCCATTCAAACCGGTCCCGAAGGCTATCCAATGCAGGATCTGAAAATCGTATTGACCAAAATCGAGATTGCTGAAGATGCGCAACCCGAAGTGTCAGCCCGAGCGGCAGCAGCGGACGCGTGCCGAAAGGCAATTGCTGCCGCAGCGGCCCACAGGTTGGAACCAATCATGGACGTGGAGGTAGTCGTCCCCGAAGAACACCTTGGCGGAGTCATTGGCGACATCAATCAACGGCATGGCCAGATTCAAGAAATGACCGACCGTGGCCCGAAAAAGGTTATTATGGCGGCGGTACCGCTGCGCAATATGTTTGGTTACTCCACCAAGCTTCGGTCACTCTCCGAAGGTCGCGGTACGTTTTCGATGCAGTTTAAAAGCTACGACAAACTGTGATACGGCTGGTTGTCCGAGGACTGGTCCTGACGATTCTTAGTATCGTACTCTTTCATGCATTGCGTGCATTAGCAGCCGCCATCGCCTTTAACTACCAGCTGTCGAGTGGTTCTTCATTCGACTATGTGGGACTCACGCTATACTTGCTCTTAGCGATAGTCCTATTGCTAGTCCCCCTTAGCCCAAAAGATAAGGCGCGCAAGCATGAGTCGGCGTTAAAAAGAGATTTCCTCATCTTCTCCGGACTTCTGCTTCTTTACAAAGGTTGCCTTATCTCGTTTCAATCGTGGGAGAGAAACTCACTTCCAACCCTGCAGTTTATCTCGTTGCATGAACTGTTAGTTTACGTGATCTTAGCTCCGATATGTGAAGAATTTTGGTTTAGAGGTTTCGCATGGAATCAAATTGTAGCAGGAAAGAAAACGAAATTCGCCGTAGCAATCGCGAGTCTGAGTACATCTCTGTCGTTCGCTTGGGCGCACTTTCCTGTCTCTGAACCAATGCAGAAACCAGTTCTGTTGGTTCCGTACATCGTATTTGGTATGTTGATGGCCGGTGCTCGCACAATCTCCAAAACGGTTACGCTGTGTATTTTCCTTCACGCACTAGGCAACCTAATAGGTGCTAGTTTTTACTTTCAATAGCCGGTAATTATTACTTCGTTGACGCTGCCGCGCTTAGCGGCGTTACTATTGATTGCTCTACTGCACTTCACTTGTTCGACCTTGAAGTCGTGGTAGAGCGACCGAATAAACGGAGTATCACTGTTGGATAACATCACGTAGCAGCCTCGGTCTTTAAGCGAACGTGCGGTTTCGGCTAGTAGTCTTTGATCGTCTTCTGTAAACGAATTCTTGGTGTAGCTAGTAAAATTACTCGTCGTTGAAAGTGGGTGGTACGGCGGATCAAAGTAGAATAAGTCGCCTTTTTTACCCCTTGCCGCGGCCTTCAAATAGGAACCAACGGACAGATGAGTGCTAACAAGGAGTTCCGCCGATCGCTTAAGCTTAGCGGTATCGCAAATTTTAGGATTCGCGTAGCGGCCAATCGGAACATTGTAATGTCCCTTGCGGTTCACTCGCCACAAGCCGTTGAAGCAAGTCTTATTTAAGTAGATAAATGCCGCAGCCCGCGCGGATCCCACAAGCGCCCGTCCCTCTCCGTTAAACCGACTGCGAATGCGATAGTAGTGCGTTTCGCAATGCGCTGCTTTAAACCGTCGTAGCGTAGCCAGCACACGCTCGGTGTTGATGGACAGCTCTCGGTACATGCCTATCAAATCGCCGTTAGAGTCAGAAAGGTAAGCTTTTTGTGGAGCCAGATAGAAATACAGAGCCGCACCACCAGCAAATGGCTCAAAGTAACGGTTGTACGTCTTCGGCAGCCGTGCGGTCAGTTCGGGCAAAAGTTTCGTTTTACCTCCAACCCATTTCACCACTGGAGTTGGCCTCAGCTTGGCTGTGACACTTTTGTCGAGCGTGATTCGCTTTAGATTAATTCGCGCAACTTTCTCCATTACACCATCTTCGGCGTTAGGATCTCGCTGGGCAAGTTTTTGGATCAGACCTGCGGAAGAAGAGACGCCCCGCCGTAGCGTTGGGTGGACGCATCGTAGTCGATGAGTATCCCGTCCGCACCAAGGGTTCGAGCCGTTTCGATCATGGTCATTGCGTTTCCTTTGACCACCATCATCGGAACGCCATCTTCTGTATCGGACTCTTTGAGAAACTTTTTAGCTCCTGCTGCATTTTTGAAACTCAAAACAAATTTGTGTTTTGTTCCCGATTCTACAAGGACTGGTAACTTTGTTTTTTCACCAGCACCGTCTTCCCGATCCACGAGCAACATCCACATTCCTACCAGATCGTCTGAGCTTTTAATTTGCGTTTCAAAGGGCACGACGCTGTAATGCCGTTTTAGCCCCTTTTTGTCAAGGATAAAGGGCCACAGCTATGCTACAGCTCGTCTGTGAGTCTTTTTGATGCTCAGAAGCGGGTCATCCGTTACCTGCGTCTTTCCGTGACCGATCGCTGCAATTATCGTTGCCACTATTGCATGCCTGAGGATGCCACGTTTGGCAGCCGAAACGATCTCCTGACCCACGAAGAACTCACGCGACTGGTAAGCGTCCTGGCCGCCCATGGACTGTCGAAGGTCCGATTGACCGGGGGAGAGCCAACGGTTCGAAGGGGCTTGGTGCCGTTGGTCGAAAGTCTGGTAGCGATTCCAGGAATCAAGCAGGTAGTTATGACCACAAACGGTTCCACTCTCACTCAGCTCGCCGGGCCACTGCACCAAGCGGGACTAAAGGGCATTAATGTATCGCTTGATACCCTCGACGAATCGCAGTTTGCCAGAATCACCCGCGGAGGAAACGTTCTGGATGTAATCCGAGGAATAGAAAATGCTTTGGCGGTTGGACTAAAAGTAAAAATCAATGCGGTAATTGATGCAAGCATGTCTTTACAAGAGGCCGCGGCACTGTGTCGTTTTTCTTGGCAACGAAATATGGTCGTTCGATTTATCGAGCAGATGCCGCTCTCTTCGGGCTCTTTGATGGGGGGACAACTATTAACAGGAGCGCAGATCAAAACTCACATTGAGACGCAATTCGGGGAGACCTCACCGGTGCCAAGCGCGAATGAAGCGGGGCCGGCAAGAACGTACCAAACCGCAGATGGAAACGCCTTCGGACTAATCACTCCGATGAGCAATCATTTTTGCGGTACTTGCAACCGGATGCGGATCAATGCTCTGGGGCAGCTTCATTCTTGCCTCGGTCACGATCGATTTTTAGATCTGCGAGAGATCTTGCGTAATGATGCTTCCGACGACGACTTAATGACGGCAATAAAACGCGAGTTACAAGGAAAGTCCGAAGGGCACGATTTTCTTACCATTCGCAAGAGACCTAAAAAAGCGATGGTCTCCATGGGAGGTTAGGTTGTCACCAGCCTCCGGGATCGCTACAATCAAACCATGAAGAAAAACCACAAGATCGCACTAACCGTCATTGTGGTAGCTGTTGGTGTAGGTCTACTACTTACAAGTGGTGGTGGGGCCAAGTACCAAATGGTTGATGCGCTGATGGCCGATCCAAGCCAGCATGAAGGCAAACACCTGCAAGTTCACGGTTGGGTTCGAGCAGGGACCATCCGCAACAGCGTCAAAGGAAATACGGCTACCACCGCATTCATCGTCGAAAAGAGCGGCAAAGAACTGTCTGTGGTTCATTATGGAGCGGTCCCAGATACTTTTGAAGACAATGCGGAAGTCGTTGCCGAAGGCAAACTTGAGAGGCAAGGCGATGTCTACACCCTTCATTCCGACAAACTTTCTGCCAAGTGTCCTTCCAAATACGAAGGAGCACGTAACAATAAAGACGTTTTCTGAGACAATTCACCGCAAACAAACCCGCTAAGCTACTAGAGCGTAGCATTACGGTCGGTTAAGCTCCTTGCTGGAGGAGCTCTTGAATTCATCCATTCCATATTCATCAACCGCTACTATGGGTACTGTCGTACTGCTGGTAGCCTTTGTCATTGCCGCATTTAGTGCTGCCACCGGTATCGTAGGTAACGTTCGCCGGCAACCTGGACTCATCCGTAGCTCCACGCTTGCCCTGCACGCCTTTACCATGCTGACGGTCTCAGCATCCTGCCTGCTTATCTACGCTTTCATGGCGCACGACTTCACGATTAGCTACGTCGCGCACAACAGCGACTCTTCGATGAGCCCGTGGTACAAGCTAACCTCGTATTGGGGAGCACTAGAAGGAAGCTTGATGTTTTGGGTCTCCCTTCTCGCCATCTTTTCGTCTCTTGCGGTATTCACCAGTCGCAAACGACACGGCGATATGATGGGCTTTGTGAACGCTACCATCATGGTGGTGCAGCTGTTCTTCTTGTTCATTCTCATCTACAGCAAAAACCCGTTTGATACGAGTCTTACGACCCCACCAGCAGATGGAGATGGACTAAATCCCCTGCTGCAAAACTACTGGATGGTCATCCATCCCCCTAGCCTTTACCTAGGCTTCGTATCTGCGACAATCCCGTTTGCGTTCGCCATTGGCGCCCTAGCTTCTGGCAGACTTGACGACCTTTGGATTAAGTCCATGCGGTCTTGGACGCTCATTTGCTTTTTCTTTTTATCAGTAGGTTTGTGGCTCGGCGGACAGTGGGCTTACGAAGAACTTGGTTGGGGTGGTATCTGGGCCTGGGACCCCGTTGAAAATGCGGGTCTTCTTCCTTGGTTCACCATCACAGCGTTTCTCCACTCCATCATTGTGCAAGAAGCCAGAGGAATGCTTAAGATTTGGAGCCTCACACTAATCATCCTCACTTTCTTCTACACCATCCTTGGCACCTTCATGACCCGGTCTGGTGTGGTTCAGTCGGTACACGCCTTCGGAGAAGACAAAGAACTCGCCGCGCTATTTATCATTTTCATGACCACTACAATGTTAGGAGCTTTTGGGCTTCTTATCTGGCGGGCGCGTCGACTTAGAACCACCAACAAGTTTGACTCGTTTCTCTCCCGGGAGTTTGCATTCGTCGCCAACAACTGGATTCTTCTTTTTGGTTCTCTGGTAGTCACCCTACTGACGCTTCTTCCAACGATACAAGAACACTTTGGAGCTGCTCGTGACTCGTACCCGCCCCACGTATTCAACCGTATTATGGTACCGACGTGGTTGGTACTAATCTTTCTGATGGGGGCCGCTCCAATGCTTGCGTGGACCAAAACCTCGAAAGAAAAACTTTGGAAGATGCTGATGGCCCCCACCGTAGTCGGCGTGCTGTCCATCATTGCCATGGCGGTATTATTTCCCCGCTCGCGCAATCTTTTTCCAGTGGTCGTCTCTTCTGAGTATACGTTCTTTCAATGGCCTACGGCCTTAATTTGTGCGGGGTTAATTGGTTTTACGATTGCGGCCCTGATCCAAGAGATTGCGCTAGGAACGCGCGCTCGCGCTAAAACTATGGATTTGCTTAGTGCCTTTACGGGACTTTGGATTCAGCGTAAACGAACCTATGGCGGACACTTGGTCCACATAGGCGTAGCCGTAATGACCATTGGTTTCGCGGGACGCGGTTTTGATACGTCCAAAGACTTCCTCTTCACTCAACCATGCGTAGACATCGACGGCCAACCAATCTCCCCTTGCAGTCGCGGAGAAATACGTGGTTACGGGATCGAATTTCTAGGTATTACTGAGCGACGCAACGATCTTTACCAAGAGGTAATTGGCTCCGTTCGAATTACGCAAAACGGCAAAGAAGTAACCAAACTTCACCCATCACGAAGGACTTACTTCAAGGGTGACACCAAAACGAGCGAAGTCGATATTGACTATGGCCTCTACGAAAACGTGTATACCGTGCTCGCAGGCGCTCAGCGTGGCGGCGACGGCACTGCGAAGGCAGTAAACTTTGTCATCAAAGTGAATCCACTGATAAGTTTTGTCCCATTGGGATTCGTACTCTTTACAATTGGGATTCTCATAGGACTGTTTCCTACCTCGGTACTAAATACGCTTACTCCCGACGGACAGAAAGGAAAACTAGGCAAGCCAGGACAAGTAGCCGCAATCGTACTACTAATCGGCTTGCCGATGTTAGGTGGCGTTTCCATTGCCAATGCGCAAGAAGGAAAACCACCTCCGACACGACCTGCCGAACATCAAGCGGGAGGAGTTGCAGAGCAGATTAGCTCAGGACACAACACAGACGGCGCGTTTCTTCACCGCTGCCAACAGGGAAGCCAAGATGCGTTTGAAGTACTAGGTGCCGAGCACGCGAACAAATCGATTATCGGAAAAACGTTTAAGAACCTCATTTGCACGTGTGGATGCCCCAGGCGCGACACCAAAGACTGCGAATGCGGATTCGCGATGCAAATGCGTTGCGATGCTCTCAAAATATTCAAACAACAATTCGATAAAGGAGCGACAGACGACGAAGCGATGGAAGCAGTAATTTCTTTCTTTGTCGCAAGAGATGGAGAACTCGCGCGGGCGGAACCCAAGGGAAGCGCGACTACCGCGGGACCACTCCTTTTAGCGGGAGGTGGAGCCATCGTATTGATCCTTGCGGGCTTCTTCATGGTGCAACGAAAAAAGAACGACGAAGTCGTGACACAAGAACGTCCGCCAACAGAAGAAGACCTAGACTACCTAGATCGGGTCGATGAGGAACTATTGGATGCGTAGTTTCGCAACAATACTTGCGCTCTTCGGCATCGCTGTAGTCTTAACTTTAGGGCTGCTTGCGTTCGTTAACTCATTTTCGAGAAACCAGCTTGATAAACGGTCAGCAAAGATTTTGGCTGGCATCATTTTTGTGCTGTCGCTTCTCGGGGCATTTGCATTTCTTGGATGGGCTGGCGCGGGCCGTATTGATGCAGGAATTTTTCAGGTCATCGGATGGATTTCTATCGTCGTCACGTTGGTCCTACTGTGGACTGCGTTTCGGGGTGACGTGTTGCCTCAGGTGGCTTTTATTGGAGGCACAAGCCTTTTGATAGGCCTTCTGATTCTTGCCTACTCCCATCACGACCTCCCCTATGACATTCATCAATCAGGGTGGATTGCCTTAACCATCGGAGTGGTGGTTGCCTCGGGATTTTTATACCTTTCCGCCTGGCGTCTGCGTTCTCGTGAAATTGCCGTAGCCCCAATGCCTGAGCGAGCAGATCTGCAAATCGAAAAACGAATTCTTTTAAAAGCAATAAAGGAAGTCGAATTTGACAGAGCCCTTGGAAAGTTGTCTGACGAAGAAGCAGAAAAAATGACCAGCGACTACAAAAGTCGTGCCGTCCTCGTACTCAAAGCTCTCGACCACCAAAACGACGGAGAAAAACGCAATGAGGATTGGGTCGACTCAATGATAGACAAAGAGCTAAAGGCAAGAATGGCCATTGCCGGTTTGGTATCGGGAGCGGTTCGGAAAGCTAAAAAACAGAAGGAAGCGCAGTCGTCATGAAACCAATAATCCTACTGCTTCTTGCAGTGTTCGCTACAGAAGCTTCAGCCCAACCGATGGCGGCGGCTGCAGGTAGGGCCCTGCCCAGGGCGGAACTTGAAGTCGGAACCGTGCGGGTTAGAGTTTTTAATGGCGCGATGGACAAAATCTTAACCGACCACGAAGTGAAACTTGTCGCGGCAGCCAAAGACAGACAGCCACTCGTTGTCAAAACGAATAAAGAAGCCCGTGCCTTCTTCCGAGGTGTCGATCCTGGAACGAAGTGGTTCGCGCTAGTGGAAAAAGATGGCCAAAAAGCCCAATCAGAAGTATTCGAAATTCCAACCAGCGGAGGGATTGCGCTCTTTTTATCTCCCACGCCATTTGCCGGGCAACGCACGCAGACGCAGGCAGCCCCTCCCCCACGTAGGGAAGTGCACGTCACCATCACAAGGCAGTCTACTGGCCCCGTTGCAGATCAGGACGTTCACCTTCTTCAAATGAGCCATACTGGCGATACCACCCTAGTGACATCAAAGACGGACCGTCAAGGTATTGCGAAGTTCGGTGGACTTTCTTTATCCCCGCGTTTTTCCTACATCGCTTATTGTAACTTACTCGGTTTAGGTGATGGAGAAACTCGCTACGACCGACTGCAGAGTCAGCCATTTAGCATGCCACTTCAAACCGGAGTCGCCCTGACGTTTGAAGGTTCTGCATTTGGCGAGCGCGATATGCTGACCTCCTTTCACGCCAAGCCCAAACCAGGCACGGTGCTACTCGGCCTCTACGATCCCAGCGGTACGGGACAACCAGGCACTACAGAACTTGTCGACCTAAGAACCAAAAAGGTCGTACAGAAAATAGAAACCCAAGCTTCAGTAGCCGCATCGGCAGATGAAATTATTGCGACCACGACACAACAAGCGACTAAGGCATCTGACGGCGTCCCAGCTGGAAAAATATCTGTATCAGCAATACGTGCGCTCGGGCCGCAACAATCTGCACCAATAGGCGGAACGTTGGTAAGCATTTCAGGAGCAGGTAAAGGAATTAAATCAACAGGGCCTCAAGGCACGATTAGCTATGATTCATTGTCTCCCGGAACCTACCAGTTGGAGATCAATGTAAAAGGAAAAATCATCGAGGAGTCGGTCACCTTGACCGGTGACAATAGCGTAACGGTTACCGTAGTGGCTCAGTGGACCAACATCAGTGGCGCCCGCTTCCCCCTGAGCGCAGATGCTCGCGCTCCGCAAATATACCTAGCACGCTATACGTCAACCAATGGCACGTTTTACTCGACGCCATTTTTTCACGTCCCTAACCACGGTTCCCCTGTGGGGGTGGTAGTGGGCAAACAGTTGATGTTTGGATGGCAATACGAAGTATCAATGGATGACGAATACATGGGTTTTCAAGGAAATTTAACCATGAGTAATCCCGGCGCGTTTCCCTACCAAGAAAATGAAGACGGTGTGTTGATTCCTTTCAGTAATGGTTTTATCGGCGGCCAGATTCCAGAAGAGCTGTCAAAGCAAGCGTCAGTCATCCCAACAAAAGGACTTCTATGGAGGGATGCGGTTCCCCCGGGACAACATAGAATTCGTTTGGTGTTTTCGCACAAAATCGTGGATGGTGGTTTCGACTTTTCACAACCTCTTCCGTGGGGGGCGATGGAATACGGAGTAATCGTAGTAGCTAGGCCCGGCATGAAAATAAAGGTAGGAGCGGAAACGGTTAAGCTTCTCCCACCCGAGCTCCAATCTGCAATCGGGGCAAAGGCAACGTTTGAAGACAAACATTTTAAGTCCCTTCCGCAGGTCGACTCGAAATATGTCGCATTCAAAATGACGCGCGTCGGCGCTCCAGCTACGATCGACCTTGATTTTTCTGGGCTACCAGCACGTCCTGCATATCAAAAATATGCCAGGTGGCTTGTGGGGGGACTTGTAATTTTATTTTTGATCTGGATTGCCTCAGTCCTATGGAAAGCAAGTAGAAACCCAATACAAGATGACAAAGGAACGCTCTTCGAATCACTTGTGGCGCTAGAAAAGAAAAGACAAGCTGACAAGTTAGAAGAAGAGGCCTACCAAAAGCAAACTAATGCGATTCGTGAAAAACTAAAGGTCATCTACGAAACCGAAGGCAATGGCGCTTAAAAAAATCACCTTTGACAACGTCAGCAAACGTTTCAAAAGCAAAAAAGCTGTGCAATCTATAAGTTGTAGTTTTGACTCCAGCAAAATCTCACTCATAATTGGTGCCAACGGTGCTGGAAAAACAACGATGCTCTCGCTCTGTGCCGGGCTTTCCAAGCCCACTAAGGGAACCATCAACTTCGATGGTCCGCAAAACCTTGTAGAAAGGCGTCAGTCCATAGGGATGGTTAGTCACGAATCCCTCCTGTACGAGGGCCTAACCGCGAGGGAAAACCTACTATTCTTTGCTGAGGCGTATCGCGTGACCAGCCCGGAAGGCTACGTAGAAGAACTACTCAACAAGGTCGGACTCGAACAAGAAGCATGGAACCGCCCCGTCGCGACGTACTCCAGAGGAATGCGTCAAAGGTGTTCGCTGGCCCGGTCTATCGTTGGCAGGCCTTCTCTACTGCTTTGGGACGAACCCTTCAATGGCCTAGATGCCGGAGGGGTCACTCAGATCGCGTCGTTCCTGAAAGAGCAGAAGCAAGCTGGTATCGGTGCGATTATCATCAGCCACGATTTAAAACCACTGACTGGCTTGGTCGACCATGTCCTCGCTCTACGCCGCGGCTCAATTGTAAAAAATCAAACGCCATCTTCTCCGCTTTCCGAGAGCGAACTAACCGCTATTTATTCAGAATCCCTCCTCCCTTAGCTTTTCGCGAGGGTAATCTTGAGGGATACTGCTTGGGTGTGGGGTAAAGACGCCTGGCGAGTATTCGCCAAAGACATGCGAGTCGAAATGAGAAGCAAAGAGCTGCTGATTACCGTTAGTTTCTTTGCACTTATTCTAATCGTGGTGTTCTCTGTTGGCTTTGTTCCCCAGGGAGAAATAAATCAAGCCGACGATATTGCCCGGCGCGCACTTCCAGGAGTCATCTGGGTCACTATAGCTTTCTGTGGCGTGCTAGGGCTGGGCAAAGCTTTTGCCCGTGAGCTAACGGGTGACACCATGCGCGCCCTACTTCTTACCCCAATGAGCCGCTCCGCTATTTTCGCAGGAAAAACTCTCGCTATAGCGGTCTATATGCTCTTGGTAGAAGCGGTAGTGGTACTGTTCGCTACCCTGTTTTTCAACGCCCCCGTGGGAGAGAACTTTGGCTGGCTTTGCCTCTTTTTGCTCCTCGGGACCTTCGGATTTGCAACGGTGGGCTCTCTGTTCTCCGCCGTACTTTTGCGAAGTAAAGCACGAGACGTGCTTCTTCCTGTCATACTGTTTCCGATCTTAATGCCGCTACTGCTGGCGGCTGCAAAGGGAACGTCTGCAATATTACAAATGCCAATGGATGCAGCATCGATGACCAGCTGGCTCAAGTTTCTATTAGCGTACGACATCTTCATGTTGATCGCCGCGATGTGGACTTTCGACTCAGCAATAACGGAGTAACTTTTTATGCCTTACATTCTCACCGCACTCACCGCCATAGGCTTTGCCGCGACCCAGTATATGATCTTCTGGCAAGCACCAATTGCGCGAGGACTCTACTTTAATCAAAAGATTTTCTACTACCACGTACCATGCGCATTCACGATTTTCGCGTGCGTATTCTCACTAGGGTTCTGCTCTATCAAGTCACTTAAATCTAGTGATAGAAAGTACACCAGTTGGGCGCTTGCCAGCGCGCAAGTAGGTGCATTGTTTGGGGCGCTCATGCTCATCACCGGCTCCCTTTGGGGAAAAGCAGCGTGGGGAATCTGGTGGCAGTGGGAAGCAAGGCTAACGACCTCCCTACTCCTATGGTTGCTTACCGTCGCCTATATTATTGTTCGCACTTACGCCGGAGAAGGCAGCGAAAAAATAAGCGCAGTCGTGGGAATCTTCGCAATGATCAACGTTCCATTAATCTACGTGAGCGTTAAAATATGGCGAAAACTTCACCCTCAAACCACCGTCGTATCGTCTCTTGATCCAGCGATGAAGCCAGCTTTTTGGTGCTCGGTGCTTCTCTTTTTGATTTTCGCATTCCTGTTGATTTTCATCCGCTCAAGACAGCTTAATGAAGCGGGTGAACTAGAAACTTTAAAAAATGACCTACTAGACCAAGGATTCTCGCTATGAGCACAGCTAAATTCATTCCAACCATCCTTCTGGTTATTTCAATAACCTCTACTTCCGCATCAGCGGAATCTCCACCAGATCCCAGATGGGACGTTTGCCAACAGCTTTCAGTGAACACGCAAGACACTTCGGGCGCGCAAAACAGCGAAGAAGCGGAGAAGTTTAACACCTGGCGTAAAAGGTTCCATTACCTCGCCTTAGTGGAAAGCAAAATATCTGCAATGAGCGCCACGCAAGTCCTAGCACCACCGGCAGAAGGCAGCCAAGAAGCCAAATGCGAAGCGTTTCTAAGAGAAAACGCAGCCTTTCGTAAAGCAGTAGTCGAGTCGCTTTGGGCCGATTACCACGACCGTCACAGCCGTCGTCAAATGACGGACTGGAAACACGTTTGGGTCACGTACGTCATCATATGGCTGTTGTCTGTCGCCTTTATCGGTTTTCTCTGGCGTAAGCAAAGCCGTCATAGAGCGGAGCTTAGCCAGCTAAAAGCCCAGGTGAAAACGCTACTGGATAGTGACAAGTGAGTAGCGCCCACTTCGTTTATATTCCTTTAGTTGCTTTTGGTGGGCTGATCATCGGTTTCGTATTGGGGGCACGAGCCGCACAAAACGCTATTGCGCAGCAAAAAGAGAAGGATGCTCAGCGCGCAGAAGCGAGAGCTCGCAGAGAAGCGCGTAAAGCAGCAAAATAGCTCATCCAGTTCGCTGTAGGGTTGCAAATCGCCGTGGGTGATCTATTGTCGGTGCGCAATGTCATACAATCTAACGTACTCAGATGAACAACAAGCGCTCGTACAAACCGCGCGTGACTTTACCAAAAAAGAGATCATTCCAGTAGCTGGGAAATTGGACGAAGAAGGAAAGTTCCCAACTGAACTCCTAAAAAAGGCCTGGCAGACCGGACTCATGAATGCGGAAATTCCAGAGGAGTACGGTGGTCTGGGAGCCAACTGTCTTGACCATTGCTTGATTCAAGAAGAAGTGGCCTACGGATGTCTCGGCATCAATACTTCATTGGCAGCGAACATGCTTGGGGCTATGCCCCTGCTTATTGCGGGAACACACGAACAAAAGAAAGAATACTTCGGACGATTAACTTCTGAGCCGAATACTTTCGCAGCCTACTGCTGTTCTGAACCAGATGCCGGCTCCGATGTCGCGGGACTCTCCACCAAAGTGACCAAGCACGGCGACGACTACGTACTTAATGGACAAAAGCGATGGATCACCAATGGCGGCGTCGCCAACTGGTATACGGTTCTCGCAACTTCTGACAAGTCCAAGAAACATGGCGGAATTAGTGTTTTTGTAGTGGACGCCAACACTCCAGGGGTCAAAGTAGGACGCAAGGAAGACAAGTTAGGGCAACGAGCCTCCAATACCACTGACGTAATTTTTGAAGATGTAAAAATTCCCAAGTCAGCGCTTATTGGTGAAGAAGGCAAGGGTTTCAAAGTGGCAATGAAAACTTTTGACCGCAGCCGTCCTTGGATTGCTGCTGGCGCCGCGGGAGCGATTCGAAGAGCACTGGAAGAATCACGCAACTACGCGCTAGAGCGAAAAACTTTCGGTGTCCCGATTGCCAAACACCAATCAATTCAAAACATCGTTGCAGACATTGCGGTTTCCTATGAAGCCACCAGACTTCTATGTCACAAAGCAGCTTGGTCTGTAGACCAAGGGAAAATTGACTCGATTGTGTCATCGTACGCTAAACTTTATGGTGCAGATATGGCAATGAAAGCAGCAGTAGATGCGGTACAAGTTTTCGGTGGCTACGGCTACACTAAAGAGTATCCGGTAGAGAAGCTAATGCGAGACGCCAAACTTCTTCAAATCTATGAGGGAACATCGCAAATTCAGCGAATGGTTATTGCTCGTAACCTCTTTGCTTCTAAATAGAACTCAGGCTTCATTTTTTGATGTAAATGGTCGCTTTCTGGCGTAGAAAACGTCGGTGAGCGACCTGAAACAAATTTACTGGCAAGCCAACCTAAAGTACGTATCTTGCCTGATGTCTCTGTGGGCATTGGTGTCTTTAGGATGTGGAGTACTCTGGGTTGACTACCTAGACCAATACCAAATAGGTGGCTTCCCACTCGGATTCTGGTTTGCTCAGCAAGGGGCCATCTACACCTTTATACTGATCACCATCGTCTATGTTGTCTTGATGAACCGTCTGGACCGAAGGCTTGCCAAGGAACGTATCTCATGAGCGTTCGAGCATGGACACTCCTTCTCGTTGCACTATCGTTCGCGGTATACATTGGAATCGCGATTTGGACGCGCGCTCGCAATACCAAAGACTTCTACGTGGCGTCTGGAGGTGTGTCACCTCTGGTAAATGGAATGGCGACTGCGGCAGATTGGATGAGTGCCGCATCCTTCATTTCCATGGCAGGCTTAATCTCATTTATGGGAAGAGATGGGGCTGTGTATTTGATGGGATGGACTGGCGGCTACGTCCTTTTAGCTCTACTAATCGCGCCATACCTAAGAAAGTTCGGCAAGTATACGGTACCGGACTTTATAGGCGACCGATACTACTCACAAACCGCACGCGTACTTGCTGTAGTTTGCGCCATATTCATCTCCTTCACATACGTAGCAGGTCAAATGCGAGGGGTTGGAATCGTTTTTTCGAGGTTTCTAGATGTTGGCATTAACCAGGGCGTCTTAATCGGCATGGCCATTGTATTCTTCTATGCCGTACTTGGAGGTATGAAAGGCATCACGTACACGCAAGTCGCACAATACTGCATTTTGATTTTCGCTTACATGCTTCCCGCTATATTCATTAGCCTTATGATTACGGGCAATCCCATCCCACAGATCGGACTGGGAAGTACTGTCGACAGTGCAGAAAAAGGCGTCTACTTGCTCGACAAGTTGGATGGGCTGTCTACTTCACTTGGGTTCAATGCTTATACCTCTGGCAGTAAGTCAACCATCGACGTTCTGTTCATTACCCTAGCTCTCATGGTCGGCACCGCCGGTTTACCTCACGTTATCGTTCGTTTTTATACTGTTAAGAAAGCCGCATCGGCCAGAGTCTCTGCGGTTTGGGCACTTCTATTTATTGGTATTCTCTATACAACAGCTCCCGCGGTCGCGGCTTTCGCCCGGACTAATCTAATTGAAACCGTTGCTAACAAACCATACCAAGAGTCTCCTCCATGGTTTTTAGAGTGGGAATCTACCGGACTAATAAAATTCAACGACAAAAACAAAGATGGGCTCATCCAATACTTGGCAAACGAAGAAACTAATGAGCTCACAGTAGACCGAGACATCATGGTTCTGGCCAATCCTGAAATCGCGAAACTTCCGAATTGGATTGTAGGGCTAGTTGCGGCAGGTGCTCTTGCTGCCGCCCTGTCGACTGCGGCAGGACTACTTCTAGTTATTTCGTCTGCGGTTGCTCACGATCTGCTAAAGAAGGGTTTCAAACCGGACATTTGCGAAAAAGGCGAGTTGCGCTCGGCGCGAGTCGCAGCAGGACTCGCGGTACTGATCGCCGGATACTTTGGAATTAATCCACCGGGATTTGTTGCACAAGTCGTTGCCTTTGCATTTGGACTTGCCGCGGCCACGTTCTTCCCTGCGATCCTTTTGGGAATTTTTACAAAATGGGTTAACAAAGAAGGTGCCATAGCGGGAATCATCTCCGGGCTAACTTTCACTACGTGCTACATTGTGTACTTTAAGTTTATAAACCCAAGCGCTAACACTCCTGCAAATTGGATTTGGGGAATTTCACCCGAAGGCATAGGAAGTCTGGGAATGCTTATCAACTTTGCGGTATCGGTTACCGTTTCAAAAGTTACCCCTGCTCCACCTTCTAGTGTGGTGGACTTGGTTGAAAATATCCGAACTCCTTAACGAAGCGCAAACTCCTTCAAAAAACATCCTATGTCGCAAATGATATTTTTATGGGGGGAATCTTCTCTAAATATCAGTTTGAAAGTGTCAGAAAGAAGCGTGCGCTTTGGAAACAGCTCGACCAACTTGCCCTGTTTCACGAGCTTCTTGACGTAATATTCGGGCAAGACGGCGACCCCCTCGCCATGGAGTACCACATCAGCAATCGCTTCTATTGTGCCGCCGCATACAACCTCTGAAAACAGTTGGGCAGAAAAGCCTTGCTTGCTATCCCTGAAGTAGCGAAACAGAGGCAACGTCCGATCGACATCTACTAGTTTACGCCCTTCCAGTTGAGCTCTACTGGTAGTCCGCGAGAACACTTTTGCTGAACCAACCAATTTGTAATTTTCCTCATGAAGTGTCACGAACGAAAGTTTGGGACCTAAAAGCTGATGAGAAGAAACCGCGCAGTCCAACTTACCGATGGAGACGAGGTCGTTTAACTCTAGAGCCGAACCAAAGTGAAGATCGACTCGCAACTTCGGGAACTGTTTCAACATTTTTCGCCTGGCTGGAACCAACCAAGAAACTCCTAATTCATGACGCGTTCCTATGAGCAAATGTGCAGGAGGGGTCTCTCCTGGCGCCATTGCAAGGAATAGGTCCTGCGCCTTTTTAAGTAGGGATTTCGCCTCAGGAAGAAGTAGCTGACCATTTTTACTAAGGGTTACCTTTCTTGTGGTTCGATGGAATAACGTAGCGCCGGCTTCTTCTTCCAACGCTTTAATACGTTGCCCCAGTGCTGCAGGCGTCAAGTTCATCCTGGCCGACGCGTTGCGGAAATTTAGTGTTTCTGCTGCGGCCACAAAGCAACGTAAGGATTCTAGTGACAGGTTCATTGTATTGATTATCTATACAATAGAAGAAACAATATACCGATTGTGCAAATTAATTTTGCAAGTAATATAACTTTATGAAAAATGAGCTCACAAGAAGAGAGGTACTAAAGAAATTCGGCCTAGCAGGTTCTAGCATCGCGCTATTGTCGGCGTGCGGTAGAGACAGCACTCCACCTCTTCGACCAGATGCACGTTTGCCAAATGACGCCGCCCCTGCCAGTCAATGTGATTTGACCGATGGCGATATCGAAGGCCCATTTCATCAGGATAACTCTCCCTCCAAAAACGATTTTTTTACCGACGCGGTTGGTGGCGTAGAGCTACTTCTTGTTGGCACGGTCAAAAATAGCAACTGCATTCCGCTGTCAGGAATTTTGATTGATATTTGGCAAGCAGACAGCCAAGGGCAATATCCTGACAATCTGTTTCGAGGTCGCCAACTTACCAACGACTCTGGTGAGTATTCTCTAAGGAGTATTGTGCCTGGAAGGTACCTAAACGGAAACACCTTCAGGCCAGCTCACCTGCATATTAAAGTCGGTAGTGGCAGCTCGGAACTGACCACTCAACTCTACTTCCCTGACGACCCTTTCAATGCAGAAGACCCATGGTTTGATGAAGCAAGGATGGTTACGGTGACCTCGGAAACGGCAATCAGAATTGAAGCGAGCTACGACTTCGTTTACGACAACTAAACTATTCTTGAAGCGCTAATTTGGCAGCTTTGCCGTTTTTCCCCTTGGGATCTTTTGCGAGGACTTTTTGGTACATGTTTCTCGCGGCGCTTTTCTTACCTAGTTTCGTTAGAATGTGACCATGCAACAAGAGTGTAGAAGAGCTCGAGCCCGCATTCTTGACGTAGCCATAGGCGGCGCGATTATTCCCTAGTTGAAACTCAGACAGAGCTGCCAAGTAGTTTGCTCGCCGTGCGATGCCACTATCTCCGGCGTCTTTAGCCTTTCTAAGTGCAAGTTTCGCTGACTGGCGCGTCGTTCGCCATTTGTACTTTTTCTTTCCGGCTAACGCTTTATTTAGGGCCGATGCCGCCTCGCGCTTCGCTTTTGCTCTTCGTTCCTTTTTTGTCAACTTTGGCGCAGACGATTGAGAACTAGAAGCAACGGTTTCTACTTTAGCAGCGTCAGTCTCCACCGCCGCATCCAAGAGCTTGCGGGAAGCATCAATAGGCCTAGCATCGATTGGTGCATCAGGCACCGCGTCTGCCATGGCGTCTGGGGCTGCATCAAAGTACTGAAATGCGGGAGCTGGTTGCGGCGCAAGTACCCCGGAAAAATATACAGCTGCTGCAGCTCCTGCGAGTGCGAGTACAGTGAGGGCTGACCACAACAACCACCGAGACTGCTTTGCCTCCATCACGGGCAGATCGGCCGTCATTGCTGGCATGGCACGCGTTGCGATTCGGTGTGAATCTTCTGGACTCTGGTACGTTGGCTCTGAGGAAAACCTTGAAACCAACTCTGACATTTCCAACATTGTCTGAGGCCGCTCGCTTGGGTTTCTGGCCATGGACTTGGCAACCACGTCGGATACATCTTGTGGTATCTGAGGATTTAGTGAGTTCACTAACGGTGGGTCGACCGTAGCCTTCGCAGACAAAATCTCCATGAAGTTCTCTCCAGAATACGGAGGACGCCCCACTAACATCTCGTACAATATGGCACCAACCGAATAGACGTCGGACCTAACATCAGCGGGCCTACCGGCGGCTTGTTCTGGCGCCATGTATTCCGGCGTTCCAACTGCGACTCCCGGCGTCGTAAGCTTACGCTCTCTTGCTTCTTCAGCTTCTATATTTTTGGCAATTCCAAAATCTAATATTTTTACAAATGGAGCCCCAGAGCGAGTATGAGTTACCAAAAGATTTTCAGGTTTCAAGTCGCGATGAACAATACCAGCAGCATGCGCTGAAGCTAGCGCATCGCAAACTTGTAGAATCAGCTCTCGCGCGACCGGTATTTCCAATGCGCCTTTTTCTTCCAAGACGTCGCAGAGATCTTTCCCCTCCAGGTACTCCATCACGAAATATGCCGAGCCATCCGCCGTGGTACCAGAGTCCGTGATGTCAACGATATGTTTGTTACCAATACTTGCGGCTGCCCTGGCCTCTCGCCGAAAGCGCTCCACCAAATCTGGCATTGACTGATAGACGGGATGCAACACTTTGATCGCAACCCTCTTTGCGATCTCCACGTGTTCGGCGCTGTACACTCGCCCCATGCCACCCTCGCCGATTAAACGTTCAACGCGATAGCGGCCGTCCAGGACTGACCCGACAAGTTCCTCCGTTCCTAGCGGGTTTTCGCGAGAACCAACGCCTTTATTTTCATTGCGCCTATCCTCATCGAGCCTTCGATCGATAGACTGAGCACCACGGTCGTCGGCTCGTCGTCCTGTTTTTCCTTGTTGTCTGAGAGGAAGTTTTGATCGACCACCAAATCTGGTGACTCCCTTTTTGAGAGTATCTAAGAGCTCACTGTTTCGAGTTTCTTCAGCTTCAATGTCTTCGATGAAAAGTTCTCTTAGGAATCCTTGAATCCTAGACGAGTCGGTTGTCGGAGCATGCTTTGACAACCACTTAGTTAAATCCCGCTGCATCTCGGACAAGTTTTTGTATCGGTTTTCCGCCAAAGGACTCAAAGACTTACTGCAAATGACATCGAGCTCTGCCCCTACCCTTTTTGTCGCGGTGGATGGCAGTGGCGCTTCTTCATTTTTTGCGCGGTCTATCAGCGCCTTTGGTTTGTCTTGTTGGCTAGGATAAAGTTGTCTGCCTGTCAGAAGTTCCCAAAGCACAATCCCTAGCGCGTATTGATCGGACCTGCCGTCTAACTCTTCGCCTCGGGCTTGTTCCGGTGACATGTACGAGACTTTCCCGTAAACGACTCCTGGCGCGGTCTTTTCTGTTTTGATCGTCGAGGTAGCCAAACCAAAGTCGGTTAGTTTCACTTCTCCCGAATAGGAAACCATCACGTTCGGCGGAGATACGTCGCGATGAACCAGTCCAAGCGTCGGGAACGAATGCGCGTAAGCCAACCCTCGACATAACTCTCGAATTAGGTAAACCGCAACGTCGACAGGAAACGCGACACGTTTTTGCGCGCACCGATTCCAAATGGCTCTAAGATCTTGGCCGGCAACGTATTCCATCGCGACAAAAAGTTCGCCGCCAACGGTGCCTGCATCAAAAACGGGAACCAAGTTGGAGTGAGCAAGCTTTACAACAACCTTCGCTTCATCTCTAAACCGCGCTTTGTATTCCTCATCGGCCAGGTGCGGCAACACCGTTTTAATTGCGACCAGGCGCGGCATTCCAGCTTCACCGGCCGCAGCCAGATACAGTGCTCCCATCCCCCCTTTAGCCAATGGGGAGAGCAAGTAGTATCTACCAAATTCCAACGGAAAGTCGGTATGTGACTGCTGCAAGTTCTCCATTTTAATACGCTACCTTAGGCTACCAAACGTAATACCAGGTTGGCAGTTGTAAGGCGCTAAAGTTCGCACTACTATTAGCCCACATGGGAGTACAACGCATACTTGTAGTTGACGATAGCTCTACTATCCGACAAGTAGTTTCGTTGATTCTCACCAAAGCAGGAATTGATGTCACCGTCGCTGAAGACGGAGAAGAAGGCCTAAAACTGGTAAAATCCAATAGTTTTGACCTGATACTTCTCGACTTCGTCATGCCGAAGGTAAACGGCCACCAGTTCTGTCAGTCCCTGATAGACTTCAAAGACCCGCCTCCTGTAGTTCTGATGAGCGCCCGAGGCGATCAGATAGGAGATCGCTTCGTGAGCCAAAATCGGGTGGTAGATTACATCACGAAGCCTTTTTCACCCGAAAGCTTACTTGCTGTCACGGATGCTGCGATGCGTCAGAAACAACCTAGGGTTCGAGGCCTTACGGTGGCTCCTGAAACCAAACGAAGTAATTTGCTTTCCAACCTAAGAGCGAGTCTTGCGAAACGTTTAGCGGATGCTGGAATCTTAGACTCTACAATGCGGGAGGCTTTCGTTGAATTTTTCGATGATAACCTGACCGTAGAGTTTGCAAGAAACGTGCTTACGCAAGCCAACAACTCTCTTGCCATGTATGGAAACCTTTCCATATTGCCACTAGCTGAAATTTTGCAGCTACTCGAACTTCAAAATCAAACTGGAATCCTGTGGGTACGTAGTCGTCATCAAACAGCAAGAATTGCGTTTTTAAAAGGAAAGTTGATGCTTGCACTCGGAAGCGGCCTTTCTGGAGAGCACGTCTTTGGCAAAATTGTAATCAGAGAAAACTTACTGAGCGAGCAAGAGCTGAACGATCTACTCAAAACGCGAGCGTCCACCAGCGCACCAATAGGAAAATTTCTTGTCGGCTGCGGAAAACTTACTGAAGAACAACTGCAACACGTTTTGAAGAAACAAACGTGTGAGATTATTTACGAGACGTTGCGTTGGCAAAAAGGAACATTTGAATTCGAAACGCTTGATGAACTTCCTAGAAACGTAACTTCTGCGCAGATTACCGTTGGCGTGCAAGGGTTGGTAATGGAGGGGCTCCGTAGGATCGACGAATGGCACCTGATAGAAGATGAGATCAGAGACTTCGACGAAGTATTTTTGGCGTGCAATCAAAACCAAACCCATTGGGGAGAGGCCGAGCTAACGCTGCAAGAAAAGAAGATACTATCAATGTTGGACGGTCAGACTACGCTTAAAGAAGTAATACAGTCTTCGCACTCGACTTCGTTTGATGTTGCCAACATCGTGTATCGATTTCTAACCGCCAAACTAGTTAAGAGAGCTCGAAGTTCCGTTGAAAGATGAACCAGTCGTAATAGTTAGGTGCGATAGCGATATCGTGGCACTAGCTGGTGGCGTACAGATTGACAAACTCTCTCGAGTCACAAAACTGCCGCTGCCGTCTCCACCGCTAAAAGGACTGATTAACATCGATGGTACTATTGCCTCACTGATAAGTTGGGCCGGCGATGCCAACCACTGGATTATGCTAACCCACGAACGCGAGGCGTTTGTGGTTGAAGTCTCAGAAGTAATCGGTACATCTCGAGTTGCACTTGATGCTGCGTCCGTAGAATTTTCTGGTTCCCTAATTGGGGTGACGCGTCCTCGAGAACTTTACCAACAGATTTCTAAACGGATGACTAAATAGTGTTTGACGGACTGACAGAGGCAGAAAAAGAAATGTTGCGAACTTCCTTTGAAGAGGAGTGCACCACCTGCTTCCAACGTTGCCAAGATTGGTTGCTTGAGCCAACAAAGCAAGCAACCCATCAGTCCATTCCCCTGGAAGCGTTACATACAATAAAAGGCAGTGCGGGAGTAATCGGACGTCATGACTTTGCGTCGATCGTCCACGACCTAGAAACCATAGTTGCAGAACTTTCCGTGAGTAGTTCTCAATTAACTACCGCCTTTGCGGCGGTGCATTTGGCCAGCCTGTCTCCTGAAAAAGAGTCCCTCGCACGGCGTACCATCGATGGACTGAAAACAGCCTCAAGCGATGTGGAAGCCTTGGGTGACGCGATTCCTCAGTCGATTGCCGAGACGCCGTCAGTCCCAATTCCGATGCCTAGCATTTCCATATCAGAACAAAAAGTCGCCAATTTAGTGCACCTGAGCGGACAACTTGTTTTTGATCAGGCTGCGCTGAAAACCAAAAACGCTAGTTTCAGGCAAGAACTGACGATTCTTTCGCAATCTCGCGAATCGCTTAGAGACCTAATTTCAGGACTCACCAGTGCGCGTAGGCAATGGGAAAGAGAAAAAAATGCGGAATCTTTGGCGAAAGTAGAAGGTACGTTAGCCGTACAAATCGCGAAGCTGCAGTCCCTTCATCAACAGATGGCAAGAGAACTAGCGGGCCTGCAAACCACTTCTACCAACCTACAAGAAAGTATCCTAGAAACCCGCTTGGTTTCAGTCGAAAGATGGCTCGGCCGTCTCCTTCCGGGATTCAGACATGCCGCCATTCAACAGAAAAAGGAAATCGCTTTTGTTATCAAAGGTGGAGCCACTCAAATAGATGCGTTTCTGATAGCGCAGCTTTCGCCGGTAGTCATACAACTTGTCAAGAATGCTATCGCTCACGCTGAGTTTGGCGAGCACCCACAAGTTACAATCATCGCCAGCCGTGGACGTGACAATTTTTACCTTGAGGTTAGAGACAATGGTAGCGGCGTTAACATGTCGCGACTAAAGGAAAAGCTGGCCGAAAGCTGGAGTGCTCAACAAATCGAAAGCAGTAGTAAGGCGGCCCTACTCGCAACCTTATTCGCCGAAGGGCTCACTACCAAAGATAACGCTAACGTCGCATCTGGCCGAGGGGTCGGCCTAAGCGACGCGTTAAAAAGAGTAAAAAGTATCAGCGGACGAATAGACGTAGGCTCTGACGACCAGGGTACGGCATTTGTCGTAACCATCCCAAGAGTCACCTCCGTTGGGCAGGCGTTGTTATTCAAGGTGGGCGACACGGTGTATTGCATTGACCAATCGAGGGTCCAAGGAACCATCGAAAAAACAATGTCACCAATCAACTGGCAAGAACGTAGCGTTCGCGAGTTCGATTTACGTACGACGTTTTCAGTTGATGCCAGCTACCCCGCACCAGTGATAATTGTACGAGGTGCAAAAAATCCCTATGCGATCTACGTCGATAAAATAATTGGCGAACGTGAAATCGTTGTGAAACCTCTTCCCAAACTAATGTTACCCATGTCGCTTTTTTCAAGCGGGACCGTCAGTGGCTCCGGAAACGTCCAGCTGGTAATCGACACGGAAGCCCTCGAAAGGATGCACTCAAGAAGAAACAGAACTACGCTTGCCAACAAACGAGTTCTTGTAGTTGATGACTCTGCCGTCGCGAGAACGGCGGTTGCAATGTACCTCAGCAGACGAGGAATGATCGCGGATGCTGTTGAAAGTGCCACCTCAGCATTAGACTTGATGCGCACTCGCCATTATGGTGCCGTAATCACCGACATTGAGATGCCAGAGATGACTGGGGCCAAACTTGTCGCAACAATGAAAATGGACGAGCGGCTTAAATCAATTCCAATATTTGTAATGACGTCATTGCCGATATCACAAGCAACAACCATGTTCTCGCAAAGTGATGTCGAAGCAATATTAAGTAAGCCCCTGGTAGACCAAGACCTCAAAAGTATCGAAAGTCGACTGCGAAAACACTAGCGTCGTTTCTTCTTTTTGGTAGTCTTTCGCCCCTTTTTCGCTGACTTGTTTGGCTTACTTGTATTCGGTGACTCGCGTCTGGACTTCTTTCCTTTGCCTCTGCGCTCTCGGCTTTTGGGCCCCTTTTGAGACTTACGCGAACTACGCTTTCCATCCTTGCGACTATTTTGAAAGCCACGAGTTGGTGAAGGAATATAGCCTGCGCGCCTGAAGTCTAATCTTCGAAGCGGCATGTTTACTTCAACCAATTCAACTTCAATCGTGTCGCCAAGCTTGATAGTCGTTTCATTTCCAACCGCCTGCCTGACTACCGGGTCGTACGTAAACCTTTCATCGCCAAGCTGATCGTACTTAAGTAACCCTTCAACGAATGGTTCGTTGACCTGAATAAAGATACCAAAGTCAGTAACCCCAACCACTTGCCCGGTATAGGTCTCGCCGACAAACTGACGCATGTACAGCGCGCGGTAAAAAGCCAATGCGCTTCGTTCCGCATCGACGGCTCTTCGCTCAAGCTGAGATGAAAAGCTTGCAGCGCTATCTAGTTCCTCAACGGTTGGCTGGTTAAACTTAGGATTGCCCGCAGGCTTTCGTTCACTTTTGAGCACTCGTTTTAAGAGCCTATGAACTGTGACGTCGGGATAACGTCTGATGGGGGACGTAAAGTGGAGATAGTCTCTTGCGGCCAGTCCAAAGTGACCAAGTGGCGTCGTAGTGTAACAAGCTTGTTTCAAACTTCGAAGCAGAGCAAAACCAAGGGCTTGTTTCGCATCGGTGGTTTGTACTTGGTTTAAAACTTTTTGTAAGCCAATAGGGGTCGTGGCAAGCTCGGTGTCTAAAGGAATCCCGAACGACTCAAGCAAAGGCCGAACTTCTTCCAGCCTGTCTTGATCTGGTGGCTCATGGACGCGCCACACTACTTTGGGAGCCCGCTTAGAAAGAAACTCACCAACGGCAATATTAGCGGCAATCATAAACTCTTCGACAAGTTGATAGGCGTTGGTCACCGACTGAGTTTTTTTAGACTTTACAATCTCCCGTACCGTCCGACCGTCGTCTTCATCGAGCACGACCTTAGGCTCAGCAAGCTCTAGATTTAGCGAACCGTTAGCTTGCCGCTTCTTCCTTGCTTGCCTTCCGATTTTTGCCAGAGACGCAACCATCTCGTGATACTCACCTAAGTTATTGCCGCCGTCTTCATACAATGCCTCAGCAACATCTTCATAAGCAAAACGCGCATGGGAACGAATGACCGCAGCGCAAAAGTCTGTAGAAGTTCGCTCCCCGTCTTGGGTGTAATCCATCTTTACAACCATCGCCATACGATCCACTTCCGGATTCAGCGAACAAATTCCCGCTGAGAGTGCCTCGGGAAGCATTGGTATTACTCGGTCCGGCAGATAAACTGAAACGCCGCGATTTTGCGCCTCTCTATCAAGATGGGTTCCAGGATTAACGTAGTAAGAAACGTCAGCGACTGCCACAAAAACGCGATACCCAGACTTCGTCGGCTCACAGTAAAGCGCGTCGTCAAAGTCTCTTGCGGTGATCGGATCAATCGTTACGAACGGCAACTGCCGCAAATCTTCTCGGTCGACCATTTCACTTTTTCCAACAGTCAGTGGAACAGCTTCAGCTTCGGCAACGACATCGCTTGGAAACTCCAGAGGAATCCCGCCCCCTACTAGAATTTTTTTGGTCTCAACATCGGGGTCGTTGGGAGCACCAAGAATAGAAACTACTTTACCCTCAATTTCTCTGTCGTATGCAGTGGGATACCGCTCGACGTTGACTACAACGCAGGTCCCTACCTCCGCCTTTTTCCCCCTTGCGAGAATTCGGTCGACGGAAATTCGTGGGTCGTCAGGATAGATGACAGCCTGGTCGCCGCGGAACCGCGCGACAACCCCGGTAAGTTGTTTTCTTCCCCGCTCTACCGTCCGAATGACTTCACCATCCCAGCCTTTGGCGGATGGCCAGATAGAAATTTCTACTGTGTCGCCATCAAGAGCATCTAACTGTTTCTCCTGATGAACGTACACCGATCTGCCTTCGCTCACGTGCACAAAAGCGTAACCTCTATGATGAACAATAAGTTTTCCTTCTTCCGTTGTCTGAGAGGCAAACGCGTACTTTCCCTTACCGACACTCTTAACTCTTCCTGAGAATACCAACTCGTCTAGCGTTTTTTTCACCGCTTCTCTGTGCCGTTTCTTTACGCCTAACTCTGAGGCAATTTGTCCCACACTTAGCGGGGATGGATGAACCTCTTCGAGGCATGACAGAACGTCATCTGGATTAAACAATTATTTCTCCGATAGTTGGTAGGCTCGCAGTATGCCGTCATCTCCAGCAATATACAATCGACCGTCGTTAGTTACCGCCAAAGGACTGTCCACATCATCATCAACTTCGAGGTACCATAGCAAGCGACCCTTTCGGTCAAGAGCGTAGACGTGCTCGTCTTGCGCTCCAAACATCACTGAGCCGTTAGGGTCGACCAGCGCCGGGCCATGAATTCGTCCCGCCGCGTGAAAGATCCATTTGACGTCTCCGCTGGGGTTAATGGAGTAAAACTTCCCGTCGTAGGAACCAACGAGCACCGTCCCGTCCAGGGCTAATGCCACCGAAGCCCGAACGTCTCCCTCCGTTACGACACGCCACTTTAACTTTCCATCGCGGTCGTAGGCGTGGATATTGTCATCATCTGCTCCAAAGTACACATTTTCATCAGCGTCAAGGGTGGGCGCAGACTCCACGTCGTGAGTCAAACGAACTTTCCACTTTAGTCCCCCCGAAGAATCAATGGCATAGACCGCATCAGCTTGCGACCCACCGTAAATGGTTCCGTCGGGCGACACGGCTACCGCGGAAGAAACATGTTCTTCCGTTGCCATTTTCCATCTAAACGTTCCATCGGGCCACACTGCGAAAATTCCGTCTCCTCCAGTATAGATGGTTCCATCGCTTCCAATGACAGGGCCACCATCGACATCGCAACGCGTCCCATCCGGCCCAAAACCTGTCGGATTTCTGCAACTTCCCAGGCGAACTTTCCAATTGAGGTCGCCAGTTTTGCTCAGCGCGTAGAGATGGTCGTCATCAGAACCAACGTAGACCGTGCCATCTTCAGCCACCGCAGGAGTACTCCAGATTCGGTCAGCGGCTTCGAACTTCCACTTTTCTTTTCCAGCATCGCTTACAGCATGCAAACTTTTACCATGAGATGCTACGTAAACAGTCCCATCAGGGCCCACGGTAGGCCCCCCTACAATCGGAAAACCGAGCTTATACGTCCACAGCGGTTTGGGTGGTGTCGAGCCAAACGAGACGGAAACCCTTCCGGTGTTCGCCAAGTCGCCGCCGAACATAGAAAATGGTGGCGCCCCCTTTTTTATTACTTCGGTCTCGCTCGGTGCTTCCATTTGAGCTTGATTAAAGGGCGAGATGCACCGACTGGCTTCACAAACGCGGTTGCCTTTGCAATCCTTGTCAGAGCTGCACCCAGCCTGAGAAACTTGCTTTGGAGCGCATCCCTGGAAGCCAACACAAAGAATTAATAGGAGAACTTGCCGCACCCCATGAGTTTGCAGCAAACACGCTCCTAAGGCAAAATCTGCGCCCTACTTTACGCACCCCATGAGTTTGCAGCAAACACGCTCCTAAGGCAAAATCTGCGCCCTACT
>JAHDIH010000003.1:148070-560445 GCA_020630875.1 Deltaproteobacteria bacterium
TTACGCCTGAGGCGGGTTATCGGTGAAACGTTCTGCAAGTTTCTCAAAATAACGCCGAGTTTCCTCGAGTACTTCAGGATCTTGGTCCGGATACATCCGGATTCCGTATTCTCCCAGGCTCTCTTGAGTGAGTGGCCCCACGGGCAAACCACCAACGATGCCGGTTTGTTCGTGGTAGAGCATCGCGAGAACTTCGGAATGACTTTCAGGAACAAGAAACGTCCTGCGTCCGAGTGTTGGGTCCCCATTTTTAAATCCATCTACCAACCGTGCCATCTCTATAAATTGTCCCATTGCAGTAGCACTAAGTCAAAATACTTCGCCTTTTCAACCGTGTGTTAATTCCCGTACATTCGGTCACAAAGTAGTATCGGTTGCGATACTGTCTACCGATGAAGATCGACTTTTACTTCGACTTTTCGTGCCCTTACGCATACCTAGCATCCAAAAAAATTGGTGCGCTTGCGGAAAAGTATGACGCGAAGCTCCAATATCGACCAATGCTTTTGGGGGGCGTTTTCAGATCCCTCAGCGGTGATGGGGACGGCCCCATGACTCGCTACTCCCCCGCCAAGGAAGCTCACAATCACGCAGACATGACTCGTTGGGCAGAACTCTTCCACACTCCCTTGGTGATGCCGAGCAATCACCCTAACCGAACGGTGCTTGCTCTTCGCACCCTACTTACGTTTACCGAAGTCAGGTGGCCAGAAATTATCTCCAGCTTATTTGATTCCTATTGGAAGGACGGAAACGACATTAGCGACCCAAAAGTGGTGGCTGAGGCGTTAAAAAAAGCAAACCTATCGAAAGCGGAGACCGAGGAGGCCTTGGTGCAAGCGGACACAGATGCTAGCAAAAAGAAGCTGAGGTTGCTGACGGACAATGCGGTCGCCGCCGGGGTCTTTGGCGCCCCAACAATGAATGTGAACGTCGATGGCACCTTGCATTTGTTCTGGGGGCAAGACCGACTCACCATGGTGGAGCAGGTACTGAAAGGCTGGAACCCAGCCCAGAAGCGGACGCAAAGCTCTCCCCTGATGTCCCCCACAAAGACGACCAACGTTGAATTTTGGTACGACTTTTCCAGTCCCTACGCGTACCTAGGGTTTACCCAACTAAGAAGGCTTGAACAACAATACGGAATCAAGATTAAACGCAGACCAATGCTTTTGGGAGCAGTCTTCAAAGCGGTGGGGGCGCCGATGATTCCTTTGCACGTCATGCCAAAACCAAAGCAAATGTACAACGGCAGAGAGTTAATCCGGTGGGCGAACTACTTTGCTCGAAACTTTCAATTTACGTCTCAGTTTCCCATTAACTCCGTTAAGGCGTTGCGCCTCGCCCTACTAGCAGGTGACAAAATTGACCTATTGTCCGAACAACTCTACGAAGCGGCATGGGTCAACAATCGTGACATTAGCGATCCAGCGACGCTTCAAGACATTCTTAGTAAGTGCTGCTTGCCGGTATCACTTGTTGAGAGAACTAAAGACCCAGAAGTGAAAGAGCTCTTGAAAGCCGCAACCCAAAGCGCACTCGACAAAGGAATCTTTGGCGCACCAACGTGGATTGTAAAAACGGAAACGAAAGACTATTTACTTTGGGGCCAAGACCGAATCGAAATGCTCGAAAAAATTCTACAAGGGTTCCGTCCATCTCTGTAACTGGTTGATGGCCTCAAACTTTTTTCAATTTTCTCAAATTAATTCCAGAACGCCTTGGACGTTTGGGCGGTGCGTTACAAGTGCTTCAATCCGCGCAGTTAAGAGTCGGTCTGACTGATGCTGGACGAGTCTGGTGCTGAACAATATGACAGCTGTTCATTTTGTGTATCTTAGCTCACAGAAGCGATGTTTCCTGAGATGTACGATCTTCACGTAGATGGGAACACAAATGGAGGGAACACAATTTGAGAGCAAAAATTAAGTCGGATGGAGTGATACTGGAGGCAAGGCCTTCAAGACGAGACAAGCGGAGGAACATTAGATTCCGGGCAAGCAACATGGGAGGGCACGTTTGGGGGTACACCAGCGCGTTTGAGGTACAAAATTTTAGCCTCGGTGGCGTGGCGGTAAAAGGAACCGTTCCTAACGAAAATGAAATGGTGATTCAATTGTTTGACGGTGATGGCTCCGTGAGCGTGCCGGTGGTGAAGATGCGGTCAAACAACACCTATACCGGGCTGAAGTTCTCCGAGATGAGTAGAGAGTTGCGAGACTTTATCGGTTACCGGGTCTACACCGAAGTCCTTCGCAAGCATCAGCCTACCGTTTTGCTCTTCGGCACCCGAAGCCCAAAGCTCATGGAAAGGCAAAGACGACAGCTGCAAAAGAAATACAACTGTTCGGTGCTTGCCACCAACTCGCTTTTAGGGCTCGTCGAAGCAATTCATCAAAATAGACCGCCCATTTCTTTGGTGGTTATTGGAGAACATGGTTTCGCAAGTACGTCTAACGACGTTGTAGAATACTTAGAATACGAACAACCCAATATCAACTGGGTCGTCACTTCTACTACGGCAGGCACAGAAAAAGCGGTAGAGCGAATCTCAGCCAAAAATTGGAACAATCTTCCGCAAATGTCGACTGACTAAACAACGTCGACAGCAATGAAGTATATAGCCCCTCCCCAGGCAGGGTCCTGGGGGGGACTTTTTGGTACTAACAATTTTATATTGGACTAATAAGTAGTCTAATCACTAATGAGAGAGAGGCGACTGCTTCGTTTGTCCTTTTAATTTCGAACTTTCGAAGGAAGCTCGGCATGAGCCAACCAAAAGCCCAAAATGGCGTCTGCAAAGGATTGCGTATGTGCCGGAGAGGTATCTTTTTTCACAAAGCATGCTGCCCCCTTGGCATAGGCGACGCGGGCGGTGTCTTCCGATTCCACAACTTCGGCTATGGCGATGAAGGGAACCTCAATGTCAAATCGATTTCGCCATGTTTGAATCAAATTGAGTCCCTCTCCGCCGTTAAAGCCAACATCAACAATCACTAGATTGATTTGCTCTTCAAGAAGTTCTTCCGCTTCCATGAGGGTACTGGCGTGAACTACGGCAGGAGACATGACAGAAGATCGGAGAGAGTCTGCGAGCGCAGTTGAGTACGCAGCTTCTTCGTCAATGAGAAGAATTTTATACTTTCCACCGCTCCGTGCCTGCACTCGTGCCGCAGCATTGGTGAGTGTCTCTCTGAACGTATCCACGGTTCGCTCAAGAGCAGCCACTTCCGAATAATCGTAAAACAGAATAGTCAATCCTTCGATTCTTTGGTCTGCACTTTTGAACGGAACGATTCTGACTCGATGCTCTGCGACTTGTTCTACGAAATGACGCTCCACTGGCACCAGAGTGTCCAAAACCGACGTGCAGTCTTGCAAGAATCCATCGTAGCGCAACCGCAGTTGCAAGTCGGCGATACTTCGTCCTACATCTACCTCTCGAATGGCCAAATAGCTGGAAGCCAATGGCGTGTATCGCCTGACGCATAAATTGCGGTCCACGAAGACCACGCCAATGTGCGTGTTGGACAAGAGAATTTCTAGGTCGTTACTCAGTGAAGTCAACTCTTGAATCTTAGCTTGGTACTCAGAGTTCACAGAAATTAGCTCTTCGTTTACCGATTGAAGCTCTTCGTTGGTGGATTGCAACTCTTCGTTAGACGCCAACAGCTCTTCGTTGGTTGCTTGAAGCTCTTCGTTGGAAGTCTCGAGTTCTTCCACCGTCGCGCGGAGGTTTTCCCGCGTAAACTGAAGTTCTTCTCTCATTCGTTCGTAACGTAAGTCTCCGTCGATTGCCTGTGGTACTGACTCGCCCTCGGCCAGCAGTAACTCTTGTACTTGCAACATGAATAAATCGGACTGCCCGACGCTGATTGGCTTTCCTGTAACTCGGTACGTTTTACCATTTCTGTCAAACCGATCAACCGCTTCCATCTTTCCGCTATCACGCAGTTCGCCGAGTACCGAGGGGATGATATCTCTAAGCGGCTCACAGGCTAGTTCGACAATGTCGCTAGTGACCAACCCTGCGGGAAACCTTAAAAAGGCGGCAACATCTCCATATGTGGCAATAAGTTGCCGCGTTTTATCGACAACAATGATCGTGTTTTCGCATTTTTCCATCACCGAACGAAAAACTTTTCCGTTCATTCCTAGCTGGGTTGGCGGCCCGCTCTGAAGATCACTAACAACTCTCGACGATTGTGCCGCAGCGCTAGCGAACAAGCTGGCGTGCAATTGCTTTCTAAGTTTGGGTCGTGTTCCGTCCGATACTACTCTGAAGATTTTTTCTTTCTCGGAAACAACTTCAAAACCAGATTTACTTTTCCCTAAAGATTCACTTGGTCCCAAGAAAAGATAGCCTCCAGGCGAAAGCGAAAAACGAAACGCAGAAAAGATTGATTGTTGCGCCTCTTCTTGCAAGTAGATGAGTACATTACGGCAAACGATCAAGTCCATTCGATTAAATGGCGGGTCGCTCAATAGGTCGTGTTGGGAAAATACTACCTTGCGACGAAGGTTTTCTTGTATCTTCATTTCATTGCCGGAGTGATAGAAGTATTCCGCGCAACGTTCGTCGCTGAGATCTAGAGTAACGCTGGTAGGGTATACGCCCGAGCTCGCGAAACGGAGAGCGGCTTCATCAGCATCCGTCGCAAAAACTTTAAAATCCGTTCTGTCGCCATAGACCTCCGTGGCAAGCATTGCCAAAGAGTAGGCCTCCTCCCCCGTTGAACAGCCAGCGCTCCACATGCGGATTACTTGCCCGGGAGGTTTGGCCTCCAACAATTTAGGAAGCACATCATCAGCAAGAACTTTGAACATTTCTTCGTCTCTAAAGAAACGAGTGACGTTAATCAATACGTCCGCTTGCAATCCTTGAAGCTCTTTAGGACTGTTGTTGAGCAAAGTCACGTAGTCGCTTGCCAGTAAACAACGATTAAACGCCATACGCTTTTTGATACGCCGCGTGATGGTAGAACTACGATATTCTTGGAAGTTGATTCCTGTGCTTCTGGTCAGTATTTGAACAATTTGAGCGAACGCATCTTCCTCTTGCAGCGGCCCATCGTCAAAGCCCTCCAGCTGAGTGGAAGTGATTTTTTCTGCCAACTCAGGTAGCGGCATGACAAAGTCAACGGTACGAGTCGCGATGGCTCCTCGTGGCATACTGTCAAAGTCAGCGCTGGATGGCTGTTGAGCGCCTACTACCCCGCCCTCACCTTTGATAGCCCGAACGCCTTGGCTCCCGTCGGTTCCCGTTCCCGAGCAGATAATTCCCACGGCGCGTTCCCCATAACTTTCTGCCAAACTACGAAAGAAGATGTCGATGGGAAGGTTGAGACCAGGCGGACGTTCTGGTAAGGCCAGCACACCGTTTTTGTCAATCATCAAATTTTTATTGGGGGGAATCATGTAGACGCGGTTGGCTTCCACCACGTCTCCTTCTTTTGCTTGCGCGATCGCCAGTCGGGTGCTGGAGGCTAGCAATGTCGGCATCATACTTTCATGATCCGGTGATAAATGCTGAACCACCACAAACGCGTGCTCGGGTGTTTCATCAGGGAGTCCTTTAAAAAACTGCTTGAGGGCTTTGAGTCCCCCCGCCGACGCTCCGATACCGACTACAATTTTTGCTTGACTCATTTCTTTACTACTTTCTACTTTGGTGGGCTAAAAAGATAGCCCTGTCCCAAGTGCAATCCACACTTAAGTGCGTTGTGGAGATCCGAACGAAGCTCGATGCCTTCGAGAACGATATTCACGTTCAAGGTTTTGGCGATTGCTTGGTACTTCAAAACTGAATCCCACTTGTTCTCGAGTACCAATCGCCTGTCCAACTTAATTTTTTCAGGAGCCAACTCGACAAGTGCTTCCAGGTGACTCATTCCGAATCCCACATCATCTAACGCTAGTTTGGCTCCAACGTTACGAAGGGCGGCTACTGCTTCAACCAGCCCTTTGGTCACTCCGACAATCTCACTCTCTGTGATTTCGAACGTAATGCCGGAAAGGTTACCCCCGCATTGCTTCACGAAATCTTCGCCGTAGTACGACATGGTCTTGGGCTTAACGTTGATGTGGACCGGATGCTTCATCGTGCGGCCCTTTTCCAAACAAGCTTTCACACAAGCCATATCCACAGCAAGATCTTCTCGGTTGTCTTCCGCCAAACGAAAAAACTGAGGGGGGAGTTGGTAGGGCTCATCGCTGTAACGAGTGAGGAGTTCGTAGGCCACAACCTCTGCGGTAGCGAGTCTGACGATGGGCTGAGCAAGAACGTGAATCCCTTCGCCAACTTTCAGCCTTGCCAACGCTTTTTTGGCTGATTCCCCATCGCTTCTCGCAACGAGGGCTCCTTGCTCCGCTTGCTTCAAAAGTTCTGATATTTTGACACCGCTGGCTTCTGCCACCGAAAAGTTGTATTCGACTTCTACAAGCCTATCTCCTAGTCGCACTCTGTTTTTTGAAAGAGAAGCGCTCAAACGCGCCAGAAGCGATTGCACCCCGACTTTCAGTGCCTTGTGAATCGCTACTACAAAAATCCCTGCTCCGAGATGAAATAGTTGATCGCTTCCTCGCGACTCACGCGCCAGGCAAAACGAAGTTTGCGAAATAACAATGTCTCCGACGGCATGACCGCACTCTTTATTAATGCGACTAAGACCATCAATATCGATGACCACACAGGTCAATCGCTTCTGGGTATCCATCAATGCTTGTAAGTCTCCGCGACTTGCCACCCTTCGTTGTTCAAGATCCTGGATACTCGCTTTAATTCCGTGCTGCAATATTTCGGCACGGCTGATTTGATCGGATCCTTTTGCCGCGCTTTTCGTGACCAACACGAAGCGGCATTTGTCGGACAGGTGTTCATGAACGTCGAGCTCTTCGTCTAGCAAAATCGAAAGTCCGAGCTCTCGATCAACGCGATGGCTTACGGCCACTCCTTCTCCCGCCGCGACCTCGAGTAGAGCTTGGTTGGTGGAAACCAAAACCCATTTTTCTAACGACGCCACAACCGCTAACGTATCGTAATGTATGATCACAAGATAGGGACTTTGACTTTTACTCAGAACCGCCTTTGACGTCACCTCATTTCATGATTCACTTGGGGAATGGGGGATGTTACAGCACTGGTGCGTCGAACGCGAAATACCGCGAATATTCTACGCAGTTTGAAAATCTTAGCGCAAAACGGTCAGAGTCGTTCAGAAAAACTCGCGACCTACGCAAGACTTGAGGCCAAAAAGGCCGATGAAATTGGGGCGGTTCGATTGGCTGAATCTCTGCGACGACTTTCGACAGCCACTACCGAGGAAATGCCTGGTCTTTGCGACCAAGCTCTCCGCGCTGTTGAACGTTTTGTGGTCGAGACCACCCTCAACAAACAGGTCACTATTTTTACGAAAGCACCGAAAAAGTTTGAGTGCTTAACGTTTCTCGATGGCGTGGAAGTCGCGTTCTATCGTTCCGAACGAGAGCGAGGGTCTGACTTGGTAATCATCGATGCCGCAGACTTCGAACCACCTCTTGGTGAATTTGACGGACAACTGATCGTGGTCAATTGCGAAGCCGAAGAACAATGGGCAGGTTACGAAACTTACGGCAACCTTTCTCCTGAAGCGCTCACGTTGGTCGTTGAGGGCGTTTTGCGGCCGCACTCCGTAGAACACAATTGCCTGTTGACTGGCTTGCTAAACCGCCGCGCCGCAACCAAGGAACTAAATCGTTTGCAAACTACGGCCTCAAGATTCGAGGTCAGCGTCCCGATCGCTCTCATTGACTTAGACAACTTTAAGTCCGTCAACGACATGTACGGCCATCATGCCGGTGATTACGCCCTTCAGTCTTTTGGCAAACTGGCCAAGGCTCACTTGCGAAAATCAGACATCGCCTGCCGTTGGGGTGGGGAGGAATTTTTGGTAGCACTTCCAGGAGCGACTCTCCAGCAGGCCAAAAGCATTTTAGAAGAATTGCTCGCACGATTTAAGAATGTCGAAATTAAAACCTCCGCGGGATGGCTAAGAGACCTAACTTTTTCTGCAGGCCTTTCGCAATTGGGAGGACAAGTGGTGGAAACACTAAAGGAGTGCGATCACTGGTTGCAAAAAGCTAAGAACCTAGGTCGTGCACGAGTCCTTTCGCACGAAGATGCCAGTCAAACCTCCATTGCGTCCGCCATCGTGATCGGCGATCGCCCACTGGGGACCGGTGTTGCGCAAGCGCTGCGCACGACGTTCGCTCGTACGAGACAATTTAATAGCTACGGTGAACTTACCGCAGAAGATCTGGTTAACGCCCACCTTATTGTTTTCAACACCGAGTCATTCGAAGTACAGATGGCTCAGTACCTACGAGAGAGCAGTAATACTAATATACCGATCGTGTGCATCGTGAAAGAGCACCACTTCTCCGACGCTTTCAGAAGCGGTGCGGACAACGTATTGGGAATTTCCGTCGGCTCTACAGAAGCCGAGTCACGAATCATGCAGACTTGCGGTGGACTAAAACCTCGAAAAGCTCGGCACAGAGGTCGAATTTCAGCTCCGCTTCAATACCATGACGACGATGCTTAACATGAACTGCCATACCGGGTAAGGTGAGACAGCTCGATGATCAAATTGAGACTCAAAGTATGCTTGATTGGTGTAAGTGGCGTTGGCAAAACCAGCGTTACAAGGCGCTTCGTGAATAATACCTTCGACCCGGGACATCTGGAGACGATAGGTGCGAGGATTCATCGAAAGCGAGTGGGAGACGTGGAGCTTGTGATTTGGGATCTGGAGGGCATAAGCTCCGCCAATCTTTTGCGGTCTTACTTACGCGGCGTAGCATCGCTCGTAGTCGTGACAGACGGAACCAACCCAGCGTCTTGTACTGACGAATCGTTGATTAGTTTATTAACAACACCAATGTATCGACGAATTCACAAGGTTTACCTGTGCAACAAGTCAGACAAGCCGGATTTCTCAGCTTGTTTCCCCTCTAGCGAAATTGTGGGAACCGGCCCACAACTTACCGGTTCAGCTCTGGATGGCGAAGGAATCACCAGCGCATTTAGAGAAGTGGTTAACGAACACTCCCAAAGCAACAGTTAGTTGGTGACCAGCGTCAAGCCATAACTTTCAAACGGAAAGCCCATTACTTGCTCGCAAGACTTACTGCACGTCACTAGGTTTTTGCTAATGGAAAGCGAGGCCAAAGGATAAGAGCGCCGCAACCTTTCCCAACCAATTTTTGGATCGGCAGAGAGATAGGGTATCTCCTTGATTGTCAGTCCAGATAACCCTTGCACAAGAGTCGAAGCCGGAGGCGCTAATCGATCGCGCAATATAACGATTTTGTCGTCTTCATGGCTCAGGACTTCGATTCCTGGAGTTGCGTCCAATAGCTGAGCGGAACGCTCAACGTCCTTGCTGTGTTCACGCGTTTGCCAAAAATAGTAGCCTAGTGCGACCAAAGCCGCGATAATTACCGCGACAAAGAAATAGAACTTCACTCCTCTCTTTGGCGCATCGGTTTTCACCTCTTCCCCTATCTGTAATGCTTTTTGCAGGTGCCGTTCGTACTTAGCAAAAATGGAAACGTCCCCAACAAAACTCTTCACTTCATCCTTGGCTTTGGACAAAAGTGCGAGGTGTTGATCCATTAACAAGTCCTTAAAGTCTGGCTTAATACTTCCATGAGCCACGACGGCGAAAATAGACTGCCCTACCGCACTTACTACGATGACCCGACCGCCAAGTTCGATTACATCGCAACCAAAACGCTCAACTTGTAAATTAAGTGCATCGGCTGAGTAGCTGCGAAGTGTCATGAGCACGGCGGAAAACATAGCGTTGTCTTCTTCCGCTTTGCTACTCGATACATCGCGTAACAAAATGCCTTCATCGTTGGCCCAAATCACCCGCTCTACCCAAAAAGACTTATTTTTGGCCATCACGTAGGTTCGGAAAGGAATGTTCAGCCGTTTTGCTCGCGCCCGCCACAAAAGAGACCGTGGAGAAATACTGGTCGTGACTCCTTCAATCTTTTCGTTGAGTGCCGCAATCGCTTGAGCTATCGCGCTTCGGATTGCTGGGCCTATCACCGGCGCCAAAGCCGCACCGTACTTCTCTGGATCTCTGGCGATGAGATCTGGCATTGAATAGTCTAAGTACCCTTCTAGCGCTTCGGTAATTTCACTTTGGGCTGGAGGGTGTTTGTGCAGCGCATCGTTTACCAAAAGAGACGAGTCTCCCGTGAGTTTTACAGAATGATGAATTTTTTCTAGTGGCGTGAGCAAAAGCAACTCACGTAACTCTTGCATTTCCGATTTAACGGCGTCGGCTTGCAAGCCAGTGTCTCCTTCGCTGACCACTTGAGTTACTCTTCTTTTTGCAAGAGTTCCGCTAATCGTAAAAACTCAGAAGCCAGAGATTCCTTAGAAGCCTTGTCAGAACCGAGTTTTTCGATGTGCGACTGTAACATTTTCACGGTGTGCTTGAGTTCGGCGCGCATGGCGTCACTAGATTCTGTAACTCGAAGATCAAGCGCAGCGAACTCGGATGCCGCGGTGCCTTTACTTTCCTCTAGCTTTTGCCCCAACGCATCGATAGACGCCGACACTGTAACCAACTTCTTAGTGGTTGCCCCGTCTAAAGATTCAATCGAACGAGAAATCATCGCAAGCTGCTTTTCCATGGTCTGCACCAAAGCAACATGGGCGCTGTGAAGCTGCGTTACTTGCTCGGCTAGTTCCCCGAATAGTAACTGCCGAATTCGACTTAAGTTTCCTTCGTCGGAGTTTTGATTCACTTCTTTCAACTTCGCCATGCCTGAGCCATTGTGGTTCATCTCCAGGGAGAATGAAAGTAATTTGCAAAGCTTGAGCGCCAGGGGGCGCGTCAAACTATTTGCGTTTTTTGTTCAGGCCTTTGCGACGGGATGCCGCTTTTTTGGCCTTGATACGACGGTTTTTAAGTGCACGCTTTTGCTTGTACTTCGGCCGGTCTTTGATGGATTTTTTGCTGCGTCCCATTCGCGCATTGTAGGGATAAGCGGCCTCATTGCAAGGCAAGATCCGAACGAATGGAACTCAAAACCGATAACTCTATTCATTTTCGGATTTGATGCGATGATCCACTACTGCCGCGCATACGGAGTCGCTCCACACGTTTACCGTGGTGCGCCCCATATCGAGCACCCGGTCGATTCCAAGAATGACAGGAATCACCAAGATTGCGCGCTCTCCCATGCCGACGGCTTCGAATACCGTCACCATCATCACCAACCCCGCGCTAGGAATCCCAGCGGCGCCAATCGATGCAGCAAGCGCCGTAATCGCGACCACAACTTGCTGACCGAGAGACAAGTCACCCAACGTTTGCGCCACAAACAGTACCGCGACGACTTCGTAGAGCGCCGTGCCATCCATGTTGATAGTGGCTCCCAACGGAAGTGTAAACGACCGGGTCTGCTCGCTCACGCCAGCCTCCCCCGCGGAAGACATCGTTAACGGTAACGTGGCATTGGAAGATGCCGTGGAAAACGCAGTCATTAACGCGGGCGCCATGGATTTGGCATACGCGACGGGCGAGCGACCGCCAAAAATACGAAGCAGCATCGGCAGCGCAACCGCCCCATGAAAGGCTAATCCTGCAAAGACCGTAACAAGATAGAGCCACAGCGAACCAAAGGAACTAAGCTTGCCAGAGGCAGCTACCCCGAGCATTGCAGCCCCTACGCCGACAGGGGCAAACTTAATCACAAACATTGTCATTTCCATGAACACGGCAAACATCGCGTCGTAAAACTTTTTCAATGTAGCGGTGTGCTCCGTACTCACGCGTCGCGAAAATACCCCAAGAAGGACCGCAAAAAAGATGACGGCAAGAATGCTGCGATTGCTACTGGCGGCTGCGAAAATGTTCTCTGGAATTGCTCTTGTCGCGATGCCAAGCACCGCGTCCCAACCTGTTGTCGTGGGGAGATCCCTTGTGGCATCACCCGTAAACAGTGAATCAAACTCAACCCCTTTGCCCGGACCAATCGCATTCACTACGAACAGCCCGGTAAACACCGCGATCAAACTGGTTGTGAGGTAGAATACAAGCGTAAGCCGAGACATCGTCGCAAGCGAGCCATCTCGCTTCAGCCCCACGATGCTTGCCACCAGCGACGAAAAAATGAGTGGTACCACCAGCATTTGCAATGCCCGAACAAAAAGGTTCGCCACAAAGTTCCCTGCTTTTACAATAGTTTGCGGATCATCCAAGGCGGAATGACAGACAAGCCCCAGGCCGGAGCCGACGACCAGTGCGATGAGAATCTGCCAGTGAAAACTAAGTACCTTTCGCTGAGTAGGCATGGGGACGCACAGTACCGATAAATTTGCTCTCGTATCACTTTTGTCACAGAAATCGTCAGCCAGATGTGCGAATGTCGGCTCGTCCAGATGAAACTACTTATTTTCCCACTTCTGTTTTGTTTTGCCTGTGCTGCGGGGGTTGATCGCAAATCCGGAACCACCGATGGAGGTGACGCCGATGGTGGTGACGCCGATGCCGAAGTATCCACGCAATCCACTAGGGTCTACGCTCATACCGGTAACGATCTTTATGCGATCGATCCCAATGATTTGTCGACCAGTTTCGTAGGGAATTTTGGGGAGCTTCCACGGTCGATTACCGACATCGCAGTCTCCGCCAATGGCGCCATCGTCGGGGTCACTGCCAACGGGGTCTACTCCATCGATGCGGGTACCGCCAAACCTACGCTACTCACCAGTCTCGCCGAAGGGGCGTTTTTAACCGCGCTAACCTTTGTTCCTAACCCCGTAGCACAAGACCAAGAAATATTGATCGGGGTAGATAAGGACGGAAGTTCCTACCGAATCAATACTGACAACGGAGCCATCGACTTCGTTGGCGAATATGGAAACGGAATCGAGTCAAGCGGAGACATGGTGTTTGTGGAGAATCTTGGAATACTAGCGACGGTTGCTAACGTTCCGTCAATGACTCCGGAGAAAGTAGCGCTGGCGCGAATAGACCCACTGACGTTCAAAGCTACCGTACTTGGTGACACAGGCTTTCAAGATGTTTTTGGCCTGGGTTTCTGGGAAGACAAAGTGTACGGATTTACGAAAAATGGAGAATTCATTCTTATCGATCCTGTGAGCGGTGTGGGGACGTTACGAGAGCACAGCGGTCTTGAGTGGTTTGGTGCAGGGGTCACGACCAAAGCCCCTGTTCAAATTGACTAACTTGGCTTTTAGCCGCGGCGCTGTTACCTTAATTTGGTGAGCCAGTTTTCCGTTACGTTTTGGGGAACCAGGGGGAGTATTCCCTGCCCAACTCCACACCACCTTGAGTTCGGGGGCAACACCAGCTGCCTTCATGTTGAAGCCGATGGCCAGCACCTTGTGTTCGATGCCGGAACAGGAATCCGTTTGCTTGGAGAGAAACTGAGCCAACTTGGCGTGGATGACATTGGAATCTTTCTCACCCACACCCATTGGGACCACATCAGTGGCTTTCCGTTTTTTGGTCCCTTGTTTGAAAAAGGGAAGAACGTCACGATCCGTGCCGGGCATCTCAAAAATCAGGGAGGTCTTCGTTCGGTACTCGAGGGACAAATGGCTCGGCCCATGTTTCCGGTGCCACTGACCCAGCTGAGCGCCAACTTGAAGATTGAAGACTTTGAATGCGGAGCCACTCTCACGCCCTACGGCCCGGATCTGCAGCTCAAGACAGCACCACTCAATCACCCTGGGGGCGCCACAGGATACCGGATCGAGTTTGCTGGGAAGTCCCTCTGTTACGTAACCGACACGGAGCATTCTGTGGGAAAACGAGACAAAAGCGTACTGGCTCTCATCGACCAAGCCGACTGCGTAATCTACGACAGTACCTATACCGACGAAGAATTTGCCAGCAAAGTAGGATGGGGCCATTCGACCTGGCAAGAAGGCGTTAGGCTGTGCCAAGAGGCCAATGCTAAAAAATTGGTGATATTTCATCATGCCCCAGAACACAACGATGACCAAATGAAACGCATCGAGCGCGAAGCCCATGCCATGTGGAAACAAGCTCATGTCGCCCGCGAAGGCGAAACAATCGTCTTGCTTTAGTTAGTGAGAAAGTTTTGCTATAGCCATGTCATGCGAAATTTTATCGCGACCGCATTCATCGCCGTATTCATCGTTGGTTTTGTTGTCGTTAATCTGATTGTTTCTGTGGGAGACATGATCACCGAGAAATCAAAGATTGTTAGCGTTGTGCGCAAGGCGGACGTTCATCAACACCTCGCGACCTTAGGGGCAGAAGCGGCAACTCAACGGTTTCGCGGACACTACCAGCTCAGAGAAATTGATAAAGGGCAAATAAAGATGGCCATATCAAAGTCCGCCTCCCCAGCCTGGATTGATTCTATGGTGCTGGACTACCACTCCGCGTTTCTAGAAACACTTGAGAAGGCGAAGCACAGTGGAAAAGTCTCTTTGGACAAACTCAAAGCTAAAGCACAAGAGACCGGCGGAACACTAACAAAGAAGGCAGACGACGACTGCGGTAGTCTCTTGGGTGGAGATATTTGCAGCCAAAGTGGGGAACTTCAAATTGCGAAATCACTCATTTCCAGCAATGTGGACCTAAGCATCAGTAGACTTCCTGATTCCATAAGCTTCTCAGAAGTCTTAGCGCAAAAGAAGTTTCGACACCTCAGGGAACTGATATGGGATGTGAAGCAATGGAGGCTGCTCGGCGCAGGACTGCTGCTGGTGCTCCTACTAGCAATTGCTATTGCAAGTGGTAAAAAACGAGCCATCCTTGGAGTGGGGCTGGCTCTGTCTATCGGTACCCTAGCCTACGCATTGTCCATTGGAGGACTACGAACTAAAGGCTACGAGCAAGTGAATCAAACGATAGAAAAAGAACTGCCGATGCTAAGAAACAATGGCGTTCGTGCTTCGATGAGACAAGGAGCCACCAGCGTCGGTATGGCCCTAGTCGATGAAATTACCGAGCAATGGCCGAAACGAGTGATGGTAAGTGGCGGCGTCGGTGGCTTTCTGCTGGCCCTAGGATTTTGGGCCATCGCAATCCCCAAGAAGAGAAATAGGAGCTCTACGAGCGTCTAACATCGCTCACGTATGTGATAGAAAGACCTGAGTTGAAGTTCAGACGAATAAATACGGATCTGAAGTCTCTACTACTCGGAGCATTTGGTGCCACACTATTAATGGCAGGGGTCGAATGGATAGTGACTCTCCTTTCCTCACCTTTTCCTAATCAAGGCATCTGGCAACTCTTCTGTCTGTCTGTATTCCTAGTGGCGCTATTAGTGACCGTTGTCGGAACGATATCTGCTGCAGTCCTCATCGCAATTTGGGGACTTCGTCGTTTTGCAGGCCTTTCCGAGAAACCAACGGCCGATCTCGCCAAAAACACATCAGTGATTTCAGCCCTACTCGTCACGCCATTGGCCGTCGTCATCGGGAGAACGCTTGGCGTCAAGATATCCGGGCTGCAGTTTCAAGACCCTAAACTCTCAGCGCTACTGTTGTCGTTTTCCATAGTGGTTGTCACACTTCTTCTCTTCGCTATTGTCTGGCACGTCATCTCCGGACTAAGTAACCGACTACCAACGAAACTGAAATCTCTTTCCAACACCTCCGTCATTGGTGGAGCGACGATCCTAGGATGCTTAGCGCTATTTTTATGGACAAAGTTATCGCCGTCTGTCGAGTACGTATTGCCGGCGCGCATCCTTTTAGTCCCTGTCGTCATTTTTTGGGGCTGGCTTTTGGGGAACCGAGCATTCAAAGGTCGGCCCAAGACCTTAGTTGCGTTGTCGCTTTTGACACTAGCTATCTCTGTCAATGGAATGCTGTCACGAAGAAACTTTCCCGCGGTCAAGGGGCATGTGCTTGCCGCTTCTCCGCTACTGTTAGTTCTTTCCGATAAGTTTCAAGACGCAACAGACTGGGACGGAGATGGCTACTCCGGTTTCCTTGGCGGAAACGACTGCGCCCCTAACAATCCCAAGATAAATCCTGGAGCCAAAGAAATTATTGGCAACAACCAAGACGAAAACTGCGATGGCAAAGACGGTTTCACATACCGCCGACCGACCATAGGAAGTCGCACCCTCCCAGCTTCGTTCCAGAAAGACTGGAACGTACTACTCATTACTGTGGACACCCTCAGGTACGACAAAATGTCGTTCGGTGGAAACAAAAAACGCAATCTGACGCCTAACATAAACGAACTACTTGCCGCGCGCGGCATCTCGTTCAATTTTGCCAACGCCCCTTCGCCAGGAACCATGGGCACGATGCCGGCGCTCTTAACTTCTAAGTACTTTCACTCCGGTGTAGCACTTGAAGAATTCAGAAATGGAAAAAAAGTAATCCCGCCCAAATTGAAAGCTAACAATTTCCTACTAGCGGAAATGATGAAAGCTGCGGGATATTACAACGGAGCCATCACAAGTCATTACTACTTTAAAGATTGGGGGATGGAGCAGGGGTTCGACACTTACGACAACTCCCTAGGAGAGAAAAGAGATCCTTGGAGAACCAGCTCCCACGACACCACGGACAAGTCGCTGAGTTGGATAGCCTCAAACTCTCACAAAAAGTGGTTTCTGTGGGCGCATTATATCGATCCCCATGGACGATACGTAAACCATCCTAAATATCACTACGGAGAGTCGGAAGAAGATAAATACGACAGTGAAATTGCGTATACCGACGAACACGTGGGACGGCTACTAAAAGAGCTTGCCACGATTCCAGGAGCAGAAAAAACCATCGTGATTCTCACCAGTGACCATGGCGATGCGTTCAAGTATGACCACGGGATGATCAATCATGGACATTCCCTGTACAAAGAACTACTCCACGTTCCTCTTGTGTTTTCCGTACCAGGTCTTCCTCCCAAGGTTGTAGAGGGACCGGTCTCGGTGATGGACGTCATGCCAACGCTAGGCGACTTTATTGGTTACAAGTACGAAGATGACGCGTTTGAGGGACAAAGCCTGGTCCCGCAACTATTCAGCAAACAAGATGCAAAGTATCGCGAGGTTTTTGCGGAGACTAACTATCCTAAAAAGCAGCGTGCGATTATTACCAACAACTACAAACTCATCTACAGAATGCAACGCAACCATTACGAACTCTACGACTTGGAAAAAGACCCAAGAGAGAAAAAAAACATAGCTAGCAAAAATGCGACGGTACGCAAAGAGTTACAAGAAAAACTCTATGGATGGCTCGACAGAGTCGTCAATGTCCCTGATGCCGAGTTCAATCAATCGCACCGCCAGCTTGCGGCCACTCGCTTGACTACGTTACCCGCTCTAAATCAAGTCTCAAAAGTCGTACAATTTGCCAACCAAGAGATCGAGCTTCGAGGCGTTAACACTTCAAAAACTGCAAAGAAGTTGAAGCTTTCCCTGTTCTTTCGTGCACTGAAAGCGGTTACCACAGATTGGCAGATTCAAGTGAAGTGCCGAGACGATAAAGGGAAGCCATATTTTAGCAAAAACTCCTTAACTCTCGGCGGCGTTTATCCGACGCGTTTTTGGCGCACCAGCGAGTTTGTATTAGATTTAAGAGAACTAAAGATTCCGTCTTCCGCAGTTATCCGCCAATGCGCTGTAAAGCTTTCTCAGATAGACGGCACTGTAGCTGACAGCTCTGGAGAGGTAAGAGACGGCTTTACTGAGATTATCGAATTTCCTTAAAAGGAAAACGTTCTGCTCTTCCAAACACCTAATATCTTTGAAGATTGGTTTATCTCACGCATTCTTGCCCCATGCGAGGAAGTCCATAGCGCGCAAACTCGTAGTATAATATGAGGGCATGCACGGCACACTTGAAAAAGTACTATTCAATCAGTTCGAAAAGAGCAAAAGCGATGACGCAGTTGCAGCACTTCGACCCCAAATTGGAAAAGTGGTTTCTACCGAGGACCCGTTAAAACGGGGTCGTGCAAAAATTGCCCTTCTTTCTACGACTCCTGACTCACCTCAGGAGATTTCCTGGTGCTCAGTCGTTGGGTTGGGAGCCGCTCACGAAAGTGGGTGGCAGTTTCCGATGCAAAAGGGCGATCACGTATTGCTAATGCCCTACGGCCACCAATTGGTTGTCGTAGGTGCCATTTGGCAAGGCGAAGAACTTCATGACGCTCACCCCGATGCCATCGACAAAGCAGTAAGTATTACCGCGAAGGATGGTGATTTATCCATCGTGATGGATGACGACGAAAAGTGCGTCACCTTTACGGTAGGTGACATGCTGCTTCGGGTTAGTGATGATGGCATCGAAGTCAAATCCAGCAACATTAGCATTGGCACTGAAAGTGGTTCGGTAGGAATCCATGCTGGCGATGAACTAAAAGTCGAAGGTGAGAATGTTACGCTGCAGGGACAAAACATACGTCTTCATGCAGTAACTTCGGTCAAAATCGAGAACGTCGCATCTCCCAGTGTCGCCATGCAAAACGGACCTCCTCCGCCTGCGCCGGCCGCCAAAGCGAAACAAGCAGGAGGAACCGTAGACAAAGATCCTAAGCCAGGTACCTCAACCTCGTCTTGAACTACTGCGCCATTCGCCCATCACCTGAGATGACGGACAGATTTTTCTTTTTCTTCCCCTTTGGTACTCGCAGGTTTGGATTAGGGTTGATGCCTACGCGAACGTATTCCACTACGGGACGATAGTGTACTGGTGTCTTCTCTTGATTTACCATTTTTCCGTCTTTGTAAAACTTTCGATAGGTGTACAGTCGGTAGCCTGGGTAGCCTGGTTGATCCACCGTCATGGAGCCTACCGGCATCGTATCGTCTTCTCGTGTAATCACTCGAAAAGGTAGCTCTTTGGTTACTTTCCTCTCAAAAACGATTTCATCGTAAGGTCGCTTTTTTCCGAGGATCCGAACGGTAGATTTGCCGCGAGCCACTATAAAATGAATGGCCACCGGGAAGTCGTAGTCATTTTGGATTTTGAGGTCAACTCCTTTTGACTTGCCTACAGGATATACGACGGTAGCATCGAGCCCGCCACGAACGTAACTGCTAGGACGTGAATGAGGAGTATGTTGGGTGATGCCAAGTCCAGCGAAAAACGCGGCACCGTACAGAGTTGTACTGATTTGACAAGTGCCTCCAGCAAGTCCGTCAACTAGTTGCCCAGATTGAATTACGCCAGCAATCTTGTACCCCTCATCATGGGTTCGTCCTCCGACGACTTCATTAAACGAAATTTCTTCGCCGGGCTTCATGACGTACCCGTTCAGCTTACTCGCAGCGAGCTTCAAATTGTAACTTCGGCTCGAGTCTCCTGCTTTGAACTTTGTCGTGAAGTGACCCAAGACATGCGAGACATCTTCGATTCCGACATCATCGACTTCCGGCACCACCTCGGTCACGGGCAAATCTACAGATTTTTCCCCTCGGTACATGGCAGATTCAATCAGTGCCACTGCCGCGTCCTGATCGAAAATGCTACCAGTTTGCGCTTTAACGATGGTTTGTTTTTCAACATCCAACCGCGCATTACGAGAAGCGGTATTGAGTTGCCCTGCATCTGCGAGAAATGTGGCAGCAACGCTCCTGTCGAAACCTTGATCGCTCACCCCAAGCTGCTTCCAAGTTGCCTCCAGAGAGTTCTTCCCTGCAGTCAAGGTGACCACGTCAGACTCAGACGGAAGTGACACGACTACCTGGTCGGCAGCTTTCGTTTCAGAGACCTCTGCTCCAGCTTGACTGTAAAAAAACAGTGAAGCACCACCCGCTGCCAACAATAAGGCTGCACTACCAAAATAAATCATCCCAGATTCACGTTCACCCATGCCTTGTTTTGACACAATCCTCAGTTTCGTGCACCTTTAAAAGGTGACTTCCTTAATGAAACAAAAAAAGCTCAAAGCTAAGAAAAAAGGACTTACTGCTGCGGCAGTAGCTGGGGGATCTGTAGTTGCTGCGGTTGCATTCTCACCCGTACTCGGGGTCGTCGGCCTTGCTGGAGCTGCCTACCTCGGATACGACTGGTTTTCCTACCGCGTAAAAAACGGCCTGCGCTTCTGACATTTACCGACAACGTCATACACCCAAGTTGACTGTCCGCGCAGCCGACCGCTAAAATGCTGAGTATACCTCAATGACTTTGGACCATGACGTAGATTTTGACAGCCCACCTTCGATGCCGTTGGTGCCTACTTCGGCTCTTCCTTTGTTTTCGGTAAGCGCTGTGGCGACACCGACAGGAAGCGAGCTGCGTTATCAACTGCTTCCGAAGTTTGATGGAAACGATGAACTAAAAGAGCTGCTCCTAGACGGATGTTCCTTGCAAAACGCGGGAGGGATGGCGATCGCGACTAGCATTGCGGGAGGCTCTCCGCTAACGCTGTCGGGGCCACACGTTGATGGCGAAACCATGGCGAGTATCAGTAGCAGAGAAAAGATTCCTGCGCCAATTGCCATCAGGATGATGCAAGGCGTCGCTCAAATGCTTGCCAATGCTCCCAAGCCTCATGGTGCACTGTCGGCGGAAAATATAGTTTTTACTTCCAGACCGTCGGTTCACCTAATCGGCCCCGCATTCAGCGACGCTACTTGGTTCGCTGTGAAAAACAAACTGTTGCCAGTGCCAAAAATTTACGCGCCAGAATCGCTGCGTAGTCGCCCCACTCGCGAAGCTGACGTGTACCACCTCGGTCTGCTGCTTTACTTGGCCCTAACCGGAACCCTCTACCAGGTGGGAGCAGAGATGCCTGGCGCTCTGGGACTTGCGTCGCCAGAAGTGGACCAACTAATTATTCGCTGCTTATCGAAAAATCCTGACGACCGACCTGTCATGGCGAACGTCGCGGCCGCACTCAAAGCAATCGCGTCGGGCAAAATCGCCAAAGCCGCGCCTAAACTAACCGAAGAAGACATTCAACTTGAAAAGTACCTAGTGGGGAAAGATGGTTTCGACTTTGGTCCCTACTCAGTGCCTCAACTGCTTGAACAAATCAAACTAGGAGAAGTGAGAGGCAACCACTCCATTACGGACAGCGAAACAGGAGAGAAATGTAAGGCTGGTGAGCATCCACTGTTCGGTGGCAACGTTAGAGAAGCGACATTGCATCTTAACGATGCGCGCCGAGCGCAAGCCGAAGTAAATCTCGCGCAAGACGAAAAGGCGAAAAAATGGATTCTCTATCTGAGTATCGCTTTGGGGACCATGGTTCTTGCGCTAGTTGCCGTATTCCTAATTCGAAGTGCCGGCAAAGAAGAACCACAAGAAATGGCCAGTGTAGTTGGAGATGACTCCGCGGGCTTTGCGATCACCGTAGAAGCGCCAAAAGTCTCATCCGGCAAGAAGCGAAACAAACGACGAGGAAATCGCAACACCAACGGAGGAAGCAAGCTTGCACGCTCAGATGCAGATGACATTGATACGTTCGATATGTCGTCCGACCTAGGTTCGGAGCGACTCAGCGAGTCTGCAATCCATAGGGTGATGGCTAAAAAATCTGGTGCCCTGGCCCGCTGCGGTTCCGGAGCTGTTTGGCTGAAAATCGCAGGCCCAACAGGTAAGGTGGTCTCAGTGAAAGTTAACGGGAAAAGAAGCGGCGGCACGTACAAGTGCATCTCTCGTGTGTTGCAGTCCCTGCAATTTCCCAAGGTTGATGGGCCTCGTACCATCGCGCAGTTCTCGATTGGCAGATAATAAAAATGAGTGAACCAATCAAACGTAGGGCCAGAGTGAAATTTCGCGAGAGCTTTTTTCTCGCTGCGATTTTCGCACTGCTTCTGGCGTCCGTGCTGGCTCTTCCCGTGGTGCTAATGCAACATTCACCACTAGAACCTGGGGACAAAGTCTCGATGACTCAACGTGTCCCGTACCATCAAAGCGAAAGCACCCCAATATTGGCGACGCGAGGTCAACTCGTAACTCAAGCAACAGCAGACCAATTATCAAATTCACAAAAACCGTCAGCAGCGAAAACCTTTGTCGCACTATTCTTTTCCTTTTTCATTGCCATTTTTCTTTCGTCAATGCAGATACGACGAACTCATGCTGGAAAGCTACTTAGAACCCAGACGGTTCTGTTTTCGCTACTCTTAGTTTTCACCGTGTTATGTCAATCAGTACTGCTTCTCACCACAATAAGTCCTTTGGCAATGCCATTTGCATTGATCACGGTGGTAGCTTTTCTTGCTGTTGATATTGTTGCTTCTCTGACCTTGGCTTTTCTCGCTGCTATTGTCGCTGGCTGGATGACTCCATTTGATACCTCCGCGATGGTGGTCGTTCTGATACAAGGTGCAGCAGCTCCAGTGATTCTTTCTCTTTTCAAGCGTCATAGTAAAATCACGGCACTCTTTGCTGGGGGCGTTGCGGGGATTCTTTCAGGAGTTGCGTTCGTAGGAATCTCCAAGGTAAACGCCTTGGAAATTGGCAGCTTTGGACTCACCAACCCAGCCATTGGCTGTCTACTGTCAAGTGGCCTATCGGCTTGGGCAGCTGCACTAGCCCTACCTCTGTTCGAGTGGTCACTAGCTGAAGTTCCACGCTCGAAGTTGGTAGAACTAGAAGACTTATCCAACCCCTTGTTAGTTCAAATCTCTTCCAACTCGCCGGGAACCTGGCAACACAGTCTGGCAATGGCAAACATGGCGGAAATCTGTGCCAATGCGATTGGCGCAAACGGTCGTTTGGTACGAGTTGGTGCCTACTATCACGACCTTGGAAAGTCGTTTCAACCGAAGTACTTCATTGAGAACAAACAAGAAGATCAAAAGTCTCCGCACGAAACGCTTCCCGCCATAGAGTCCTGCAAAGCAATCTTCGCCCACGTCACTGACGGAATAAAAAAGGGGCGCGAAGCCGGACTGCCAGAGCGAATCATCGACTTTATGCACATGCACCATGGCAATGGTCTCCTGGAATATTTTTGGCACAAATGTCAAAAAGAAGGTAATCCCGAAGAGCTAGTAGAAACGGACTTTCGCTATCCTGGCGTCCCACCACAAAGCAAAGAAACTGCCATTCTTGCTATCGTTGATGCCGTAGAAGCCGCATCAAGAACCCTGTCCTCCCCAGACGAGCAATCCATCAAAGCCTTGGTTCAAAGAATTGTCTATGGAAAATTAGACTTGGGCCAACTGGATGATTCTGGACTTACAATGAGCGACCTGCGAAAAATAAGTGAGAGTCTGTGCAATACAATAAAGCACGCGCACCACGGAAGAATTAAATACCCGTGGCAAAAGGAAGAAGAAGCCAGAAGCTCCGAGTCTCAGGAACCAGTCAATAAAGATGGGGAGACCAGCTTGCAGCGTCCCACACAGCATGTGGGGTATGCGCCAACTCAACGGCTTGCGGTAGCGCCATTAGATTCCGCCGACCAGGTCTTAAAAACGGGAGACTGGGGGGTGGCAGTGCGGAGAGCAATGCTCGCGGAGGAAGCGTCTGACGGTACGGTTGAAGCCAAAAATCCCGCCAACGATACTAGCAAATTGACGGTAGGAAAAAGTATTGCCGGAGCGCCACCGGATACGGTGGCTCCTGAAAAGTTACCCGATCAAGCCTAACGCTCGTTTTCCCTTTTTGGAGACGCTAATGGCATGCACGTTTTCAGCAGCGGTCCAATGCTCCCCAGTAGAAGAAACAGCCCTTAGTAAGTCATTATCAAAGTGAATTGTTGTAATCTCAGCAATGCGGGATTGCGATGCACCGATAGCAACAGTCAGCACCAAAGGCCGCTCACTACAGTCGTAGGCGCCATCTTTTTGGGTTGCGCCAATAGATTCCAAGATTGATTGTATTTGTTTGATTGTCATCGCGTGCTCCGGTCGGTATTTTCAGTTAATCTACTAGTGCTTTGTACCACGTGCGAATTATCCTTGCCATCACCTTCCTAATCTCATCGGGGCTGGCCAGTGCCGACGGCGAATTTGCCTGGCCTGGAGAAGTCGAGGAAATGGCAGAATTGCTAAACAGCGGCAATCGACAAGAAGTCCTGAGTGGAATAGAAAAGCTATCAGCAATCGACATCAGGCAATCTTTCCCGCACCTTTCGCCGTTAATTGATAGTCTCGACAAGAACATCGCAAGCGCAGCAACGGCCGCAATCCGACAACGATTTAGTCCTGCCCTAACCGAAGAAATTGAATCTTGGCTTAAATCTCCATTCGAAGAACGAAGAATATTGGCACTGGAGATGCTCGGAAAAACCACCACTTCACTCAAACGCGTGGGCAGACTTACCACAGACAGATCACCTGAAGTTCGTGAAGCGGCGGTGGTGTCTCTTGGGAACATAGGAGATGCAAACGCCGTACCGATTCTAATTGCTGCACTGAAGGATTCTAAAGCAACGGTTCGAGTAAAAGCGGCGGAAGCACTGGCAAACTTTGCCGCTCCCAATGCGGTGTTGCCCCTTCTCGCGACGCTTCGCGATAACTCTCGACTGGTGCAACTCGCTGCAATAGAAACCCTCGCCTCAATGAACGAAACCTCCGCGGCCTCAGCATTGGTGCCGCTGCTTCAAGACGATCGAAACACTATCAGAGAAACGACTATTGAAGCACTCGGAAGGATTGGTGGAGCTGCAGAGATACAACCTCTTATCAAAGCGAGCGGGCTAAACGCTCCGCCAGATGAGGCTTTCCTTGCTTACATGAGCTTAGCCTCCATTGCCAAGCGGGTCTCATCTACTGATGCTGACACTGTGATCCGACACTTGGTAACTCACCTAGCGATGTCTTCCCGCAAAGACCGAGCCAGGGAAGCAATCCTTCATGCAGGGCAGAATGCACAAAAGGTATTGGCTTTAGGTCTCACAGGAACCATTCCATCCTCGCCCAGGGAAGTCGTAGGTATCATGCAAGAAATTTCATCTCCGGAGGCAACTCCCCACCTCTTACTTGAACTGGACCGCAATCGAGTAATCCCCATCTCGGTCCTACTTGCACTGGGAAAAACCGGTGATGACAGGGCTTTCTCGGCACTGCTAGCCGAGGTAGTCGCAAAAAAGTCATTCGGTCGTACTCACGCCGCGATTACCGCGCTCGAAAACTTTCCAGAACGAAAAGAAGAAGTTGCGACGGTTCTTCTTCCGCTGATCGACATAAAGACTGAAGAGAAGACGCTAACCGCCGCGCTTGAAACAGTAAAGGGAGTCAAATCGACCAGTCTTTCGAAAAAACTCGCGGTTCTACTTACCCATCCCAAGTCCACTCCTGCAATGCGTGACAAAGTAGCTCACGTACTTGGACTCTCCGGTTCTCAAGAAGTTTTTGACACCCTGGTAGCAAGAGCCATTCGCTACCGTTCTCTCCCAAGCGCACAAGCCGCTTCCAACATTGCTACGTCAAACAAAACGGCGGAACTCTGGATGCCTGAGGCGACTGAAAACGAGTCTCGCACGCTGCTGCTTAGAGCCCTGAGTAGCGCCGATTCTCCCAAAAGCAAGCTTTCCCCCTGTCATAAGTGGCTTAGAGCCAATCATAGGCGCGTACGAATTGCGGCGATACGGTGCACGGGAGGCAGTAAGCATCAACGTAGTACGGTATACGAAACGTCACTTGCACTTGCCAGTTTACCTGGGCACTCCACTCGGTCTCTGTTGTCGTATTTGGACAACAAAAGTTCTATCATCGCAGCGGCTGCGGCATGGTCTCTTAACGGAAGTTCTAAGCCTCAAGTCGCCCAACGCTTGGCATTCGCGACTAAATCCAATAATCCCTTACTCGCGATTAACGCGAGCGCTTCTTTGGCTAAACGTGGGGAGATTGACAACGAAACCTTCTCTCGACTACGGCGTCATTCCTCGGCCGAAGTTCGAGCCAATGCTCTTGTGGCTGGTGCTGCGGTGGGACTCGTGAAAAATAACACGAAACTGACGTTGTCTTCTGAAATAGAACGAACGGTTGCCTTTCGACTCGGGTTAGCAGACAGGCCAGAAGACAAGTCTTTCGTAAGTTACTCTTCGGATTCCCCCGTTAAGGAAACAAGACATCAGTTCATCTCTGTGGAAAGTAGTTATGGCAAACGTATCAATACACAAGCGGTCAGCGTTTTGCGCCCAGACTTGGTAACTAGGGTTTACTTTACTGATGACTTTGGTGAGTTCCTAGATACCAAGTTTCCCATGGGCGAGTTTGTCGTATTTGCTACACTAGGCAGCGTTGCAAAGTAACTCATCTGCCAGTTGCTGCTTGGCACGGTAGAGTCTCGACATAACGGTTCCCAGTGGAATCGATAGCTGTTCTGCAGCTTCTTGATATTTCTTGTCTTGAAATTCGGTGAGTTCAACAATCTCTCGATGATTGGGGGACAACTTAGTAATGGCTTGGTGAAGAAGCGCGGTATCTTCCTCTGCAATAATTTGTTCGACAACGTTGGATACTTTGGGGGCGGGCATCATCTTGGTGGCTTCGACGTAGCGCGCATGGCATAGCGCTCTCCTTCTGTCGCTCAAAAATATGTTTCTTAATATCCTAAACAACCACGCGCGAAGATTCGTACCTTGTTTGTAGAGATTCCATTTGGCGCACGCCTTAAGAAGCATTTCGCTAACCAAGTCTTGGGCAGCTTCTCGGTTCCGAGTCAGCTTCAAGGCGACGCCAAAAAACTCTCCTCGGTGGGTAACATAACAAGTTTGAAGTTCTGTGTAGTTGCTCATACCTCTACCTAGAGCAACTGCCATGCCACCACTTAACTAGTGTAAATCATTAGGCTTAATGCGAGTAGAATGTGTCACGTGGAACACGTTGTGTCGATTTTGACAGCCTTGCTAAGACCTCTCGGCAATTACCGTCGCTACGGCCATAGACTTCTCATGAGAAAATGTGACCCAAACGGTAGTCGCGTGACTTAGGGCCAACGCGCGGTCTACAGGTTTAGTCCTCACAAGGTAAGGAGCCCCACCACCATTTCTCCCAAAAGAAATGTCGCGCCATTGCATTCCATGCCACCCACCAACGGCTTTAACGAAAGCCTCTTTTCCCGCGAACCTTGCTGCAATTCTTGCCGAGTCTCCATTGCAAACCGCTAGCTCTAAGGAAGAAAAGAGGCGATTTAAGAAACGGTCGCCATGACGGAGAATGACATCATCGATTCGCTTCACGGAAACGAGATCAACGCCGACTCCGCAAATCATTCTGCAGCAGCTTTTTTTAAGAGTTCTGATAATTCAGTAGCCCAAGTCAAAATTTGACTTTCATCGGGACCTTCAATCATCACTCTTGCTTTGGGCTCGGTACCTGAATAGCGAACCAAAACCCTTCCCGTTTGACCAAGTAAGTTTTCAATCTCACTTATTCGAGAAACAACCTTGGGCATTGAATCTATGGGAGGTTTACTCTCTACTACAACATTTACCAAAACTTGCGGACTTTTAGTCATCACTCTTCTCAGTTCAGAAAGTGGACGTCCTGAATCAATCATCATCGACGCGGCCTGAAGTGCAGCGACTATGCCATCTCCTGTAGTTCCGTGCTCCAGAAAGATTAAGTGACCAGATTGCTCTCCACCTAGCACAATAGACTCTTCTCTCATCTTTGCGACAACGTGACGATCGCCAACTGCCGTTCTGACAAGAGACACTCCCATGGAACTCAATCCCTGCTCCAGCCCAATATTAGACATGACGGTAGCTACAACTTTCTTTTGCGGAAGAGCCCCTTGTTCCAAAAGGGCTTTTGCAGCGATCGCAATGATTTCATCTCCATCTACAACCGATCCTTTTTCATCTACTAGAATCAATCGATCCGCATCACCGTCGAGTGCCACACCTATTGCCGCACCGTTTTCAACCACACTTTTCGCAAGAGCTTCAGGATGTAACGCGCCGCATTCGTGGTTAATATTTCTGCCATTAGGAGACGAGTTTAACAGCACAACATCAGCCCCTAGTTCTTTGAAGACCAAAGGTGCGGACTTGTACGCTGCACCATTGGCGGTATCAATCACAACCTTTAAACCATCTAGGGTCATATGTTTTGGCAGTGCAGATTTACATCGAACAACATAACGACCGACCGCATCATCTACTCTTTTAGCACCACCAATTTTGTCCGCGGGACTCAAAGAGCGTTGCCAGTTCTCACTTTCGATAAACTTTTCGATGGCGTCTTGCTCCCGTCCGGGTAGTTTGAAACCATCTCGCCCAAATATCTTAACACCGTTGTCTTGATATGGGTTGTGAGAAGCACTGATGACAAGCCCCGCATCACAGCGCATCGACGCTGTCAAAAATGCTATTCCGGGAGTAGGAAGTGGCCCCGTAAGGAGCACCCGCCCGCCCGCCGAGACAATTCCTGATGCCAATGCTGACTCGAACATATATCCAGACAACCGAGTATCTTTTCCAATGATAATCTTCGGACTTTTCCCACCACCAAGTACACTCGCAACAGCGATACCAAGCTTTTGCATGACATCGCATGTCATTGGATAGACGTTGGCTTTGCCTCTTACACCATCGGTTCCAAAGAATCCCATATGATTTTTTACCTCGTAGACTGCTTGATAACAACCGAAGTCGGAACAACCTCAAAAGATATCCCAGGAACTGCGGGTTTAACCGTACAGAGAGCTTCTTTGTCGGTTGCAGCGGTCAAATTAGCATGTACGCTTATCTTTGGAATGCTTTGCAAAGCGAGTCCTGAGCCCCTCGCCAAAACCCTGACTTTTTGGGGACTAAAATCGAAAGAAGTCCCTGGCGGAGTAGTCAATTTCACTTCAAATGTGCCGAGCTCTTTTTCTACGACTCGTTCCCCCACATCAATCTTCACACTAACACTCTCTGGGAGAGTGCGTACCAGTTCGTTGGGAAGCTGTAGTTTGGTTACCTCTGTCGCTGATTCTGTTCGTTCATCCAATCGAACCGGCGCCGTAGCAATCTCCGAGATACGAGCCAACACGGATTCTGCCCCCGACAGTTTCACTACTGCGGGACTGGCAGTAGCGTTTGTTACCTCATACCCTTGCTTTGGAAGTCCTTCAAGTTTCACGACGACCTTGACCGACTTTTCACTCGAGCGATCTGTTTCCACGCGTAGCGTTCGCGGATCTGAGCTTACAAACTCCACCCCAGGGGGAAGCGTAAATTGATCTCTCACCGTAAAGTCACTTGTACTTTCTGCTGGTACCTTGATCCGGACAGGATCCAACCCCTCTTCGGTGAGCTGTTTCACGCGACGCCACGAACCTCTGACGGAAACTTCAACAAAAGCTGGCGGCTCCACCACAAAGGCGCGCTCGCTATCAAGAGAATACGTGACCCCTACTCGAACCCAGCCCACATGATTTCGCGTTGTATTTACCAACGCAAACAATGTAATTGCCAAACACAAAGCCACCAGCTTGTATCTAATGTTTTGCGTCACTGCCGCAACGATGAACTCACGAACCTTTGCCATGAGTCCCCCGTTCTGATGGTTCGTCCACTGTGCCAGCCAGGCCTGCAAATGCCTTTCCTATCTCCGCGGCCGCCTTGGCTTCTTCCTCTACTTTCTTTGTTTCCTTTTCAGAATCAAACAGAGAACTTAGCGCATTTCGTACTTCTTCTTCCTCAAGGTCGCGCGCAATGCTCCCTTTCAAGCATAAAGAAACCTCCCCTCGCTCTTCGGACACGACCAGAGCAATGGCATCTGTTTCCTCTGTAATTCCAATCGCTGCGCGATGACGTGTCCCAAGATCCCCCGCCAAAGAGACCTGCTGCGATAAAGGAAGCAGCACCCCTGCCCGAGAAATTCTCAAACGCTTGTTTACTACAACGGCACCATCGTGCAGTGCATTAATTCGCGACGGAACGAAGAGTGCCATGACAAGTTCCCTGGAAACTCTAGCGTCTAGGTCTTTGCCATGCTCAGCGAATGCACTAATTCCCGCTTCTCGCTCAAACACCACAATAGCTCCCGTCCGTTGCTTTGCGAGCTGCATTAAGGCAGAAACGACTTCGTCAACTACATGAACCAACTGATAGGACTGCCCCGACTGCATGACCTGCCCCAAACGAGTAAGTCCTCGACGGATGTCTTGCTGAAACAAAACAATGATAATGATTATAAAATAACTGATGATGCTGTTGAGAATCCATGACAACGTTGTCATCTGAAGTCTCTCAGCGATAAAGAATGCAAAGCCCAAAATAGCAATGCCTAACACCATTTGTTGGGCACGCGTTCCACGAATAATGAGGAGAACTCGGTAGATCAAGTAGAAGACAACGAAGATGTCCAATGCCATCACAAGTAGCCGCGTCCACGACGTATCTCCAGTGAGCGCTTGCAACCAAGACATTATTGCTGGGCCTCCTTTGCCCATGCCGCATTAAACTCCAGAGCCATCCGAGTCGTATGCGGAGAATGAACTCGAACCATGTGCGCTCCTGCATCGATGGAACGCTTTGAGACCAAAGCGCTGGCGAAATCTACTAACGCTTCGTTATCTGCCCATGGAAAAAGCGCTCTCACAAACCTCTTTCGAGATGCCCCGATGAGAACCGGTGCGTTGCAGGCGTTCACGACCTCAAGACTTCTGTCCACAAGAGCGATGTTATCTTTGACATTCTTTCCAAACCCCAAGCATGGATCCACCACTGTTTTTTTTCTCAGAATGGACGGCATCTTAGCGATTAGATTTACTAAGTCCGACTTGGTTGCCGTAGCGTCAACTTGATTCTTCTCGGTGTGAATCGTTTCGAAACTGTCAGCCCGAACGTGTCCCGCAATATACAGCTTCGCTTGAGACGCTACGTTCCACATGTTGCAGTCAAATTTTCCACCGGAAATATCATTTACGATTTCAGCCCCCGCCGCAAGCGCAGCCTTGGCTACCTCTGATTTAGTAGTATCTATCGAAACTACAATTCCACGTCGACTCAGTGACTCCACTACTTGTGTGGTTCTAGAAATTTCTTCTTCGATAGTTACGGCAGTGCTGCCTGGTCTTGTGGATTCCCCGCCCACATCGACAACACTCGCTCCCCCTTGGACCAACAGTTCGGCTTGGGTCACCGCTTTGCTAGGATCGCAAAATTTTCCCCCGTCAGAGAACGAGTCTGGGGTTAGATTTAATATGCCAACGATCACGGGAGATGACCAATCAATAGTCATTCCACTACAGAACGTAACTTGCTCAAACCCCACATCGTATTATTGCGTGCGCAAGCCTTAGGGAAAAGCCAAAGCGCCCACAATCGTTAGACTGGCTCTGGTTCCGGTAATCCAAGACCAGGGCTTTCAGCCGTCTTGACTGGCTTGGAGTTGCGCTTGGTACGAGGAGTCGGTCTCTCAATGCTTCCGCCGGCAAGAAGTGTTTTAATTTCCTCCCCTGCAAGGGTTTCGTACTCTAAGAGCCCCTCAGCTACCGCATCCAAGCCCGCTCTGTTCTTCTTGAGCAAGTCCAAAGCTCTGTCGTATTGCTCCACTGCGATACGCCTAACTTCCGCATCAATTTTCTGAGCGGTTTCTTGAGAGTAAGCCTCGCCTCCACTAGACATTTCACGACCGAGAAATACTTCTCCGCCACCAGATGAAAAGTTAAGTGGTCCGATAGCATCGCTCATGCCCCACTCTTTCACCATTCTCCGAGCAAGGTCGGTGGCTTGTTCGATATCATTTCCAGCCCCTGTGGTGCGTTGGTTAAATACAAGTTCTTCTGCTGCCCGGCCGCCCATCATTATTGCAATTCGATTGAGCGCAAACACGCGCGTCAAACTGAGTCGGTCCTCTACCGGCAACTGCTGAGTCAAACCAAGGGCTCGACCTCGCGGAATAATCGTAACTTTGTGCAATGGGTCGGCTTGCTCTCCTACAAGGAGTGCTACCAAAGCATGACCGGCCTCGTGAAACGCCGTTGTCTTTTTCTCTTTGTCACTAATTATTGCAGACCGCCGCTCCGTGCCCATGAGCACCTTATCTTTAGCATCTTCAAAGTCGACCATTTCAACAATGTCTTTATTCTTACGCGCAGCGATCAGCGCAGACTCATTCACGAGGTTTTCCAGGTCGGCGCCAGAAAAACCTGGTGTTCCTCGCGCGATGACTTCGAGGTCGACTTTGTCTCCCACTGGCACTTTTCGCACGTGGACTTTGAGAATTCCGTGACGGCCTCCAAGGTCAGGCCGAGGTACGACGATTCTGCGATCGAAGCGACCCGGCCGCAACAATGCAGGATCCAGGACGTCGGGACGGTTCGTGGCAGCCACCAAAATTACGCCATCGTTCGACTCGAATCCATCCATCTCCACAAGAAGTTGGTTAAGAGTTTGTTCGCGTTCGTCGTGTCCTCCGCCTAGCCCCGCGCCACGTTGACGACCAACGGCATCGATCTCATCGATAAAAATGATGCATGGAGCGTTCTTCTTGCCTTGCTCGAAGAGATCGCGAACCCGTGAGGCACCAACCCCAACGAACATTTCGACAAAGTCCGAACCCGAGATAGAGAAAAACGGCACTCCCGCTTCCCCGGCGATGGCTCGAGCAAGTAGCGTTTTTCCAGTGCCGGGAGGTCCCATCATGAGAACGCCCTTTGGGATACGCCCACCGAGTCGTGTGAATTTTTTGGGGTCTTTTAGGAAATCGATTATTTCTTCGACTTCATCTTTGGCTTCGTCGACCCCGGCTACATCTTTGAAAGTGACTTTGTTTTGGTTCTCCGTCATTAAGCGAGCTTTTGATTTTCCAAAACTCATTGCTTTGCCGCCACTGGCTTGCAGCTGCTTCATAAAGAAGAAGAACACAAAAAGTAGAAACAGCATCGGCAACCACGAAATCAGAAGATTCTGCCAGAACGAACTGGCTTGGGTTTGTTCCGTCTTATACGTCAGAGCCGAAACCTCTGAGCCAAACTTTTCTTTAGCTTCTAAAACTTTACGCTCCAGCTCTCCGGGATAAGGCGCCCGGAAGTGTTTCTTGTTCCCGTTGTTGAATTCGACGACGTATTTAGCGGAGGTATCCCCGGTCAGCGTGTGAGCCGTGATTGACTTGATAGAAGAAGCTTCATTTTTGTCGTTCAATAATGCGGCTACTGCCGTCAGATCGGTTTCAGTCGACTTGCCATCACCTTCCGTAAACAAGTTGTAAACCATTACGAAAACTAGAATGAGAGTCACCCAGAGTAGGAGTGTTTTATGAGATTGTTTCACAGATATCCTCGCCTTTACGCGTCGTCAGTATGGCATGGTTTCCCGCTACCTGCATCCTTAGTAGCCATCCGATCTATGTACGTCAACCTCAGTGGAACTCACACCATACGCCAATCCGACCTCTTCCGCCCAAAGAAGTCGCCCATCGGACGCCGCCAACACACGCATTTGGGACCGTCGCCAACGAGAAACTTTCGATTCAGCGTACAAATCAGACAGCTTCTTTGACCGGCCCTTCAATCGATGCGGTCGAAACCGGTCGCCTGGTTGTACCAACCGCAATCGCGAATCTTTTGGTGCAATCGCAATTTTTAGGACGGGTGGCGGTGAAATTTCGTGGTCCCATCGCAGTTCATTGTAGTGACGCCGTAGCCCTGGAATCGAAGAGTTCTTGCTCCCTGCAGAGGAACTCGTAAGTTTAAGCAACTGTTGCATCGATTCTCTGCTGGGACGGCTGCGTCCGCAGGCCTGTATCCAATCACTTAAAATGGCGGCTCGCATTACATCGTCGGCGGGAAGCTCGTGAATATCCAACCTATCGGTAGCTGGACGATTCTGCTCCACGACAGCCCTCAGAGAACTAATATCCCGCGCCAGATTAATCAGACCGTCGTCTATGGATGGATTCTCGCGGCGAAGTATTGGCAGTATTTCGTGCCTTACGCGATTGCGAAAGTAGTCGCGAGATTGATTGCTTGGATCCAGGGAGAAATGGAGTCCTCTCTCCGCAGCGTAGTTCAAGATGTCTTGGCGAGAAAACTCAAAAAGCGGCCGCACGTACGAACCTCTTTTCTTCGGAATTCCTGACAGAGAGCGCCAATTGTCTCCGCGAATTAGTCTCATTAAGACCGTTTCCGCCTGATCGGACGCGGTGTGGCCCAACGCCACGGTTCCCTCTTCCTTATCAAAAACATGGTACCTCGCTTTTCGCGCGGCATCTTCCCAACCATTCCCGGTTTCTTCCACAGCCACCGGAACGACTCGACATAAAGCATTTAGCTGGTCCCCATGTCTTTTCATTTGTGCAATTTCCTTCGAAATATCACGGTTCTGGTGGTCAATCATCAAAAGGGATAACGGCCGACTCGGGGTCGCTAACCTCAGAGCGTCCGCCAAAACTACGGAGTCAGGGCCCCCCGAGTATCCTACGGTGACACCTTCAGGCGAAGGAATGGCCTTTTGCATCGCCCTTACGACTTTTCCGGTGATGTGAGCCACGATGCTACTTAACCGTCAATCCAGCTTATTTGCCAGCATAAAACTGCTTCGAAACCGGCGCATGAGATGGTATTGGACTACTTCATGGCGTCCATCACAAGTCCCATCGTCTCTTCGCTGTCCCCTCACAAGATCGCGAATTCGTTAATCGATGCAGAAGATCCACTGCAAGCCGTTCAAGCTTTGCCGGAGCAAGACTTCTTCTTGCTAATCAAACGTATCGGCATTGAAGACTCCCTAGAGCTGTTAGCGCTGGCATCCCAGCAACAGTGGCAAGCATGCTTGGACTTAGATGTGTGGCTTGGCGATCGAGTCAATGTCCCGAACGTGCATATTTGGCTAAATGCGCTGTTGCATATCGGTTACGAAAAGTTGGGAGAAATTTGGCAAAGTGTCGACCCCGAGTTAACGGCGCTTGTCTTACAGCGAGACTGTGAAATCTTCGATTTGTCACTAGGAGAGGAACCATACGACCACGACGATCGTACGCGGATTACAACTCCTGATACGTTTTTCATACTGGTCGTAAAGGAAGACGACCCAGAAAAAGCAAAGTGGCTAAATCATCTTGTAGACTTTCTCTACAGGTTCGATCAGAGGGTCGCCCGATTGTCTATCATGGCAGCGCGCAGCGAGCTTCCCGCACAACTGGAAGAAAATGCCTATCGCTGGCGCAGTGGGCGAGTAGCAGACTTAGGTTTCACAGAATACTTTGACGCCCTAAAAATATTTGCTCCCATTGATATCGCGTCCGTCACTTTAGACGAAGGTACCAGTGATCAGTTTACGGACCTCAATCCTGCCTCACCATTACCGGCAATTATTGCGAGTCAATCGGAAGAGAGCTTCCTCCGCCAAGCGCTCAACCTGATCGAAAGCAAAGATTCCCAAATAGCCACAAGTAAAGGGCTGATGGTTCTTGCCAACAACGCACTGTCTGCCCTTCGCGTGACCACGAGTGACGATGAAGCGATGACGGCAGCAATAAAGTCCACCATGGCAACCCTGTCGCTAGGGCTTGAGCATCTTTCAGGAGGAGAAGCCGAAGTGGGCGTAAAAGCGCTGCAGCAAGTGGCAATCAGTAGAATTCACCGGGTCGGGGTGGCACTAATTAGAAAAGTCGCCAACGCTGCGAGAACTCTCGTGAGCAACAAACCTGCCTTCTCCGGCGGCGACAAACAAATCCTCGAAGGCCTCACCAGATTCATGCCAGCGTTTGCCGAATCCATCGACGAACCTGGTTCTCTAGCTTTCAGACCAATAGAGTCCAAAGGTGATTTGTCTACCATCGCCATCAGATTGACCGAGATGGCAGCCGGTGCATCGCTTTTGAAAGTGATACTGGGAGACAGCGATGTTGGCGAGGCATCTGTTGCAGACTGCATTTCTACCGCACTGTTGACCACCGCCCTCGATCAAGGAGAGGCTAAGTTCCGCTTTCTAAGCAAATCAGACCTTGCCTATATCGCGGCTTGGAAAATGCAGCCAGAGCGATGGCTCAAAACTCACCAAGCGTTTAGAAACTTGATCGGCAAGCTCAATATTGGAATCGCCGAAGGAATATTTGATTCCTTACTTTTGAGGCACGCCAAGCGCGCAGAAGAAATTGTCGCCGACATCGACGTCGATGCTAATCCTAAGTTTTTGTCTGGTCTGCTTTTCCAATAATACAACCTCATTAATTTCAGTAACTTAGAAACGATCCTGCCTCACGGCCATGCTGTATCGCGTCAATTCCTTGAGATATCCGACGAGGATTGATAAAGCCAGCACGTGTCCGAGGAAGAGGTGGATAAACCAGGATGGTTGGAACGATGGGGATTGGTCGTTCTTGATAAGGCTGACGACGATCTGCCCGAAGTAACAATCAAGAGAGCGCTTAAATGGCATAAGCTCGCTATCTTCGGCGCGGCAGTGGTTGGCTTTTTCTTCAGCGGACTCGTGGCTATTTTCGAAATCAAATATTTTGAGGATCCGTGGTCGCTGGAAGGCCCATGGGTTCGAAACCATTTGATCTACTGGAGCGCTGCGATTGGTTTTACGGTCATCGAGACCTATTTTCTAATTAAGATTGGACTGGAAGCGGTAGCACGTTTTGTGGTTACGAGTCAGGAACCACACGACGAAGCTTCTCGCCGAGCGATGTGTCGCGCGGTTATCGAGCTGCCCGAACCCGAACTAATTTCTCATGGTTTAAATCCGCGCATCTACAACGAACGAAGTAGCAAACTTCTTTGGTACATCGCCTACAAGCTCAAGTACATGGCAAGTAACTTTGTAGCGAAAATGATCGCAAGGCGAATTCTTACTAGGTCTGGTTTTCGTGGCTACGCTCCTCTTGTAGCGGCTCCGGTGGTTGCACTTTGGAACGCATGGGTCATGCACATTGTACTCACCGAAGCCAAACACCGCGTGGTTGGAAAATTTTTGACAGACGAACTTTCGCGAAAAGTGGAACAGCTTTCGGAGCAAGATCAGGAGCTCTTTGATGACGTGCTCGCTCACCGATTCGTCGCGTGGGGCAGATACGATCACAACTTGCACTTGTTGATTGCGGCGCGTGTCACAAAACAGGGATCGGATGATATGCCGCTTTGCGACAAAGATACTTTTGCTAAGCGAGCTCCAACCTGCTCTGACTCAGTGCGTAAATTGGCGACGGTAGTACTTGCGTACAAGCGTGGATTCTTTAACAAACATGAAAAAGAATTGTTGTCGTATTTGCGAATCTCAAAGGGGGAAATCAAGAAAGTTCGCAAGCATATTACAAGGCTTGAATACAACTCACTTAAATCATTGGTGGAGTCGGCTTAACAGATAAACGATTGGCAAATGACATCGATTTAAGTAGGATACTTCACTATCTAGGAGTACCTATCTATGTTGAGACTAATTGCCCTATCTTTACTTTCAGTGACCGCCTGCGGTCCTTCATCAAGCACTGGCGGCCCTTGCACCGGAAACGAAACCCGTTGCAATCAAAACGGCAGTTACGAAGTCTGCGTTGACGGTACGTTCACGGTTCTTGACGACTGCGGAGGCGAATGCAGCCCAGGAGTTGGTTGCATCAAGTGCGATCCAGGCGAAGCAAAATGCATGGACAACGGAAGTTCTGAAGTGTGCAAAAGCGATGGAAGTGGATTCGAAACTGAAAACTGCGATGCCTCGCTCGGATTGAGCTGTGGAGATAGCGGTAAGTGCGAAGGGCCTTGCTCAAGAGCCGCACTAGGAAGCAGTTACATCGGTTGCGAATACTTTGCGACCCCCACAGCCAACGGAGTCGACGGAGCGACGTTTGGTTACGCGGTAGTCATGGCGAACGCGAGTTCTGATACCGCAAGAGTTACCATATCTGGTGGAGGACTGGCCGCTCCTACCGTGGTCACAGTGGCCCCTGACAGTGTATCGACACAGACGTTACCTTGGGTTGATCAACTTCAAACATGGTTTGAGTGCAGCAGAACCGAGAGCGTGTGCGTACTTGAAGTTGCGGGCATTTGCATCCAACGGCAAGATCTCTGCGTCGAAGGCGACCGTAAATCTGTCACCGCAGCGGGTGGCGCTTACCACATCCAATCTGACACTCCGATTACCGTCTATCAATTCAACCCGCTTGAATACCAAGCAGGAACTGAGTTTTCGTTCTCCAACGATGCATCACTGCTCATTCCTACCAACGCGATGGGAACCGAACACATGGTGGCCTCCTATCCTGGGTGCACAGAGTGCGTAAGCCCCTACCCTGACGGCTACACCAGCCCCATCCCATCTATTCCAGGATTCTTCTCCGTTACCGCGACTCAGGACAATACCACCGTATCGGTCAATCCGTCGGTAGCAACTCTTGGCGGAACTGGCGTGGGAGCAATCGCTGCAGGTAGCAGCGAAACGGTGACCCTAAACAAAGGAGACGTTCTGCAAGTTCTTGGTGAAGGAGCGAGTGCTGACCTATCGGGAAGCATGGTGTCCTCTAGTGAACGCGTGATTATTACAGGCGGTCACCTTTGCGCCTTTGTGCCACTAGACCTATTCGCTTGCGACCATCTGGAAGAGACAATCTTCCCGACGGAAGCTTTGTCCGACAAATACATCGTGGCTCAACCCACCGTCCCTGGAGACGAAAGCCGTGTACGTTTAGTAAGAATCACCGCTACTGCCGCGGGCACCACCCTGAGCTACAACCCTCCGGTAAGCGGCGCGCCTACCACCATTGGCAAGGCTGGCGAAGTAGTGGAATTCATGACCAACCAAACGTTTGAGGTTACCGGTTCCAGCAAGATCTTGGTCGCTTCATTCATGCGTGGTCAAGGCGAAGACACCGAATCTACCGGCGACCCGTCCATGGCTCTTTCAATTCCAGTCGATCAATACCGCTTGGATTACAGATTTTTAGCGCCCACCAACTACGAAACCAACTTTGTAAACATCATTGCTCCTTCTGGTGCCAACGTACAACTAGACGGAAATACAGTCTCTGGCTTCACCGCCATTGGCAATACTGGTTTCTCGCTTGCTACCGTGCCACTAGCGGCTGGCGGACAAGGAAACAGCTCGCACAAGGCCACCAGTAGCGAACCATTTGGCATCTCGGTGTACGGCTACGGACAATTTACAAGCTACTGGTATCCAGGCGGATTGAACCTTAAACCAATCGTAATCGACTAGTAGTACTAGCAAACAACAACGGCAAAGGCCTCGCCATTGGCGGGGCTTTTTTCGTTTACAACAGCGTTTGCTGTTTCGCTGGCATGGTCATGCCAAGGTGTTCGTAGGCCGCTTTGGTAGCGATGCGGCCTCTTGGCGACCGCGTGATGAAGCCAGCTTGCAATAAGAATGGCTCCACCACATCTTCAAGAGTGCCCCGCTCTTCAGACAGTGATGCTGCAATGGCATCAATACCTACAGGACCACCATTGAAACGATCCACAATTGAATTTAGGTACGCTCGATCCAGCGCATCAAGCCCACGAGAGTCGACTGCCAATCTGTCCAGCGCAGACGCCGCCAACTCGCGGGTTACCCGTCCAGATTGTTCTACTTGAGCAAAGTCTCGTACTCGCCTAAGCAGTCGGTTAGCTATCCTTGGAGTTCCACGACTTCGCTTGGCAATCTCCGCCGCCCCATCAGAAGACACGTCAACAGATAAAAGCTCTGCAGAGCGGGAGACAATAGAAGTCATATCGTCATCAGAGTAGTATTGAAGTTGCCAGTGAAAACCAAACCGATCCAAAAGCGGTGAACTCAGAAGCCCCATTCTTGTGGTTGCGCCCAACAGCGTAAACTTAGGCAATTGCATGGTCATCGCTTTGGCGTGAGGACCTTCTCCGATAAACAAATCAAACTTGAAGTCCTCCATGGCTGGATATAGATTTTCTTCCACGATGGGACTCAGTCTATGAATCTCGTCAATAAACAACACATCGTGCTCTCCCAGACTGGTGAGTAAGCTCGCAAGCATTCCTTTGTGATCGATAGCCGGACCACTAGAAACGTGCAGCTTAACCCCCAGTTCATTGGCGATGACATGAGCTATCGTAGTCTTTCCTAGTCCTGGCGGTCCCGCGAACAAGAAGTGGTCCAGCGCCCACCCACCGCTTTTGGCTGCCTTGACGGAAATGCGGAGGTTATCGATAAGACTTCCCTGGCCTACGTATTCATCGAAAGACTGTGGGCGTAATGCCGTTTGCATCATTCGCTCCGTAGGTGCCTCTGCCGGGTTAAGCGGACTGTCTTCTGTATGCCTGTCTCGTCCCATCAGTTACCTCTGCATGGCTCTGAGCGCTAACCTCAAAACCTCTTCGGTGCTTGCGCCTTCGTCGTAGTTGAGTTCGCTCACAATCTTGCTTGCTTCTGCGGGTTTCCAGCCCAATTGGGTCAATGCCTGAGTTACTTCTTCTTGCACCGCGTTTTGCGAAATCTTTGGTGTTCCTGCGGTCGTCGCGCCACCTTGGCCCCAGTCCAGTAAAAGCTTGCTGCACTTTTCGTGTAGCTCAACGACCAACATTTCTGCGGTCTTCTTGCCCACTCCCTTTAATTTTACGAGTTGCTTAACTTCTTTGTCTGAGATCATTCGAGCCAGAGTCGTAGGAGTGGCCCCACCGGACAACATTCCCATAGCGGAAGAAGGGCCGACGTTTTTTACGGTAATAAGTAAATCAAACAAACGTCTTTCTTCCTTAGTGAGAAAACCATACAACGCCAATTTGTTCTCTTGCGCTTGCGTGAATATTCGCAGTTCCACGGTGTCATCCACCGGCGGCAGTTCAATCCATGTATTGGCTGATACCCCTACTAAATAGCCAACCCCGCCAACGTCTACCAAAACGCCACCTGCGTATTTCTCGGCAATCCGCCCTTTCAACCAACCTATCAAAACGCTGCCTTTACGGACTGACAATGCGTCCACGCGATGGCCAATGCATCGGCGGCGTCGGTTTGGGGAGGATTCTTTAGCCCGAACAACGTTTGCACCATCAGTGTCACTTGATCTTTAGAGGCTCGTCCTCGCCCTGTAACCGTTTTCTTGATCATCGTCGGAGCGTAGGAAGACACTTGCAACCCGTGAAGCCCCGCAACCGCCAACACCATGCCGCGAGCTTGTGCAAGCACCAACGCAGTCTTGGGATTGATGTGCGAAAAGACTTGTTCTACCGCGACCTCGCCAGGACGCAACTCATTGATCACATCGCCCAACCACTTTGCAATCTCTCCCAGACGCCACTCCATAGGCTTAGCTTGATCCGCAGTAAGCACTCCGCACTCTATGTATTGCGGGCCGTCACTTCCGAGCTCTACTACGCCATAGCCACAAAACCTAGTTCCGGGATCAATTCCCAGTACCCGCCGGGCGAGCGCTCGCTTAGGTTGAGGATTTGCCATGAGGGAAGAGTATATACGCTCCCCCCCTCACATTCGAGTCGACAGGTGCTTATTCAAGTCTTGGACCGACTAAAGTGGTCCCTAGACGTATCATGGTGGCCCCCTCTTGAATGGCGACTTCAAAGTCACCACTGGTTCCCATGGATAAATGAACCATCTTTGGAAAATTGAGCAACAATTGATCGCGCAGATCCCGGAGCAACTTGAAGTAACTTCTACTAGTTTCTGGTTCGTCAGTTAGAGGTGGCATGGTCATGAGGCCGACGCACGAAATATTTTTCAGTAACGACAACTCTCGAGTCACGTCTTTTATCTGCTCTGGCAGAAAGCCGCTTTTACTTTCTTCACCTGCGGCATTAACCGTAAGAAGTATCTCTTGCTGGAGCCCTGACGTTTCACAACGTTTGGCGATGGATTGCGCCAATAAAACAGAATCAACCGAATGAATCAATTTTACGTGACCAGCAACAAACTTGACCTTATTGCGCTGCAGCCTGCCGATAAAATGCCATTGAGCGCTGGGATGTAAACTCTTCTTGGTTTGCCACTCCTGTACGTAATTCTCGCCAAAGTCGCAAAAACCCAAGGAAAGCAACTTCTCGATTTTTTCACTAGGCTGCTTTTTGGTCACGGCGACAATAGTTACGTCCGAGTGGTTGCGCCCACTCTCGACGCAGGCCTGCTGGACTCGCGCCGCAACGGAATTTACCCTGCTAAGCACAGGGGCCTACGAATGTGGGCTGAATCAACGCTACTGATTTGAGCAGTTCGGTTGTCTCACTAAGAGGTAAGCCAATAACGTTGGTTACCGAGCCATTTATCGATTCAACAAATGCCGCGGCCTGCCCTTGAATGGCATAACCGCCAGCTTTGCCTTTCCACTCACCATTTTTGACGTAGCCTTCAATCTCGCGCTCGTCTATCTCACGCATGGATACCGAGGTCGTCACTGAAATTACATTCTCGCTATCACCAACCAAAGCTACGCCAGTAATCACCTCATGCGATTTTCCAGAGAGCGTACCCAGCATGGCTCTCGCTTCATCTTCATTCTTGGGCTTACCGAGAGTACGTAAGCCAAGCGCAACAATGGTATCTGCGCCGATCACCCAATCGCCCGGCCCCCTTTTCGCCGCGTTGGCTTTTCCGGCGGCGAGTCTTCGGACGTACGCGTCTGGGGTTTCCTCTCCTCGTGACTCATCGATATCAGAGACTCGGACCTCGAATGCCACCCCAATGCGTCCCAACAGCTCGGACCTTCGTGGTGAAGCAGAAGCAAGAATCAACATGCCTATTGGTGCGGTGTGCCGTCGCCAGGATTGCCGGCGGGTTGTCCGGGGGGCTGGTACTGAGCCGCCGGTTGCTGCGGTTGCTGAGCTTGTCCGGGCTGGCCCGACGGTGGGTATTGGCCAGGCTCTCCGTATCCCGCAGACTGAAAACCTTGCCACAACCCTTTAGCCTCATCGTAAGCTTCTGGCGCCAAGAACATGAGGACCCCAAGGTAGGCCACAAGAAAAATGATGCTATGGAAAAACAGCAGAAGTGTCGTTACGAACGGTGCACCAAATTGAATCAAGCTGGTAAGCGCATGGATGGGCATCCAAGCGATCACTATTGCTGCTACCAGCGGAGCAAACTTATCCACCCCACGAAGCTTTGGAAATTGCGATGGTTTAAACGCAAAAACAATCGACGCAGAAGCCACCGCCATCACCAGGAGCCAAGGGATGTTGAAAATTACATTTTTTGCGCCTCCTTCCCACGCTTCGCCAAACAACATTTTGAGAAAGAGAGGAATGATCATCGCGGCACCGATTGCGATGATGATGCGAGCTAATTGATCCGTGGGATCCACCAATCGTGTAATCAGACCAAAGGTCAAGAAAATCATGCCCCATGCGTAAAATCCAATCGTTGCTTCCATTTCTCCAAAACCCATAATTTTCGCGAACCCCGCGGGGCCAACGTGAGCAAAGCAAGACCCGATGCCAATCAACGCTACCAGGAATGGAACCCATCGAAGCACCGCAGCCGGGACATTCGCTCGCATGCTAGCCGGGGCAAAAGCAAGAAACAGATACACTACGGCAGCAATGATTGGCCATACAAGTGGGACAAACTTTGGAAGATCCCAAGACATCATTGTTGGCGACGTAGAGAATGGAATAAAAATTGATACCAATAGCGCAATTCCGCTTACCTTAAGAAGTTTGTTCTCAAGCATTTGGTCACGAAGTTTATTAAGGGGAATTCCAAAAATGGTTCCCGCGGCCGAACTCGGCAGCTTTGACATTACGTCTCCCGCAAAATTGGAGAGTGGAAGTTTGCCCATTGCGTTGGCCTCAAAACTTCCAGGGGGAATCTCCATATCAGGAGGGGCCGAGGACTGAGTTGTCGGCGCCATTGCAAAAGCATCTTGGGTGGGCGGAGGCGCAACGAACTCTTGGTTGCCGCCTGGCGGCGGGAGTTGCGCACCAAAGTTACTTGGAAGACGAGGATCTGGTGGCACACCTGTAGGATTTGAGGCTACCGGCTCCACTTGCGTTGGTTTAGACGCTGCTGGTTGCCCCAATGGATGGGCCTGTGCGCCTGGCGTTGCCTGATTCGCAGGTTGCCCCAAAGGAGGTAATTGCCCCACTGGTACTTGTGGCGCCGCCGGTTGAGAAACTCCTGGTATTATTGGTTTCTTAATTGGTTCTCCATCTGCTGGTGGAGAAGTTGCTGGCGCCTGATAGCCGAATAGCGTTTTCGAGGGCGGTTTTTTTGTGCCGTCATTTTGGGACATATCCTATCGTACCCGTTGCAACCGTTCTAGCAAATGAACCCTACAGCGTTTTTTGCCTAATATTGTCGCTGCATCCATTAGATTTTGCTACTCCTTCTTCTGTGAAGAGGTTACCTAGCAACCGCACTCCTATCGAAGTTACAGTAGATGGAAAGGCAATCCGCGCTTTTTTAGGCGAAACCGTTGCCGAAGCGATGTTGACCAGCGGAATTAACACCTTTGTTCGCAGCCTAAAGTACCACCGAAAACGTGGGCCGTTCTGTTTGGAGGGATCCTGTGAGGGGTGCCTTGTTCGTATTAATAACGAACCAAATGTTCAATCCTGCATGGTAGCGGTGAAAGATGGGATGACCATTGAAACCCAAAATGGTTATCCCAACGTCACTCATGACGTCGTTAGTTTGACCGACCGCGTTTTTCACAAAGGGATGAACCATCACACCCTCATGACGCGGCCTAAGCTACTAAACGACGTTACCTCCGCGGTCGTCCGGAAACTAGCAGGCCTTGGTGAGCCTCCCACCATGGCAAATGTAACCGAAATAGCAAGCCGTCAGATTGAAACGGCCGCTCTTGTGATTGGCTACGGCCGGGCGGGAAAGAAAATCCTCCCGCTGTTGGGCAAAGACGCTATCGCAATCGAACAAAAGAAGATAGATGACGCCCCCCACAACGTAATTACGGAGGCATCGGTCATCGCATACTATGAGGAAGAAAACGTTTTCGTAGCAGCAGCGGCACATGAAGTCATCACCGTAAAAGCAGACCGCGTCATCATCGCAATGGGCTGCTACCAAGAAGCACCGGTGTGGCCGGGAAGCGACTTACCTGGAGTTTTTGGAATCCGTGCCATTGCGACCCTTCTAGACCGAAACGTTATTCCCGGGCAGTCGATCGCATTGCCGAAACACGAACCGAATCTCGCAAGGAAACTAAAAATACAAGACGTAGAAGTTTACGAGTACGACTACTTAGACGTGCTGCGCTGTGAAGCGCTTGGCGACGGCCTGAGGCTCATCACTACCGATGGCTCGTTCGATTGCGACGTTGTCGTCGCACCACCGCTGTGGTCCGCTGCTTCCGGAATTGGAAGGCAACTAGGATGTCAGGTAAGCCTAAGTCGCGACGGATACGTGATACGGGTTGACGACTCTGGAAAAACATCGGTTCACAACGTAGTCGCCGTCGGCAGCGTGACTGGCTATCCTTCTGAATTCTTTGCTTGGGATGACGTGTTGCCAGCAATAGCGAGTTCCGAAGCTCCCCGGGCTTACCTTCCCGTCAGAGCCCCTAGAACGCTGATGATAAACTCCCCTAAAGCATTTGCTTGTCGGTGCGAAGACGTTTCAACCAAAGACGTATTGCAAACCATCAACGACGGCTATCCTGACATCGAAGAAATCAAACGTTACACAGGTTTTGGAACGGGTCCGTGCCAAGGCAAAAACTGCCTGACTTCAGTTGCCAGTCAGATTACAGCCCTTACCGGTAAGCGATGCCCGCCATTTACCTGCCGGCCTCCACTAACTCCGACCTCACTGGGCCACTTCGCCGCGTTGGAAGATCACGATGAATAACGACTTCGAAATAGCGATTGTCGGCGGGGGAATAATGGGGCTCTCTATCGCCTACAATCTCGCCAAATTAGGCGTGACCAACACTGTCGTTTTAGAAAAGAGTTACTTAGCAAGCGGCGCCTCTGGAAGAAATGGCGGGGGAATCAGGCAACAGTGGACCACAAAAACTAACATCGAACTGATGAAACAGTCGATGGATCGCTGCGATTCGTTCGCCGGAGAGCTGGGCGTTAACGTTTGGCTACGCCAAGGAGGCTATCTTTTTCTTGCGCGCTCCCAAGCACACGTCGACAAATTAGAGAAAAGCGTCAAACTTCAACGGGATGCCGGCCTACCAACCCGCTTGGAAAAAGGAAGCTACGCCAAAAAAATAGTCCCAGGAATTAACACTAATGGTGTTTTAGCTTGCGCTTACAACCCCACAGACGGTGTCATTTTCCCTTGGCCGTTCCTGTGGGGGTACAGTGAAAAGTATTGCGAACTTGGCGGGGAGGTTCGGCTGCGCTGCGAAGTCACGCGAATCGAAAGAAAAAGCGAAGGGTTTGCTCTGGACACCACTTCGGGAAAAGTAAATTGCAAACGACTCATCAATGCATGCGGTGCGTGGTCTCCGGAAATTGCAGCATTGTTACACGTGGATTTGCCAACCCACCCCATTCGTCATCAAATATGTTCTAGCGAGCCACTTAAGGCGTGTCTCGAGCCACTCGTATCCGACCTGCAAGCGGGGCTGTATTTCAGCCAGTCCATGCGTGGAGAAATTGTGGGAGGGATTAATCTGAAAGACGAACCTCACACAACAGAAATGAAAAGTAGTCTTTCTTTTCTTCGGGAGTATGCCAGGGCGCTTACCCGAGTGATGCCAGGTTACCAATCCCTAAAGGTCTTGCGGCAATGGTCAGGCCCCTACGACCATTCCCCTGATGGAAACCCAATACTCGGCGAGCATCCGGATTGTAAAGATTTTTTCCTGTGCAACGGATTTGTGGGACACGGATTTATGATGGCTCCTATTGTCGGCGAGCTGTACGCTAAGCACTTAGCAAAAAGTGAAACCCACCAAATATTCTCTGACTTCAGGTACGCGCGATTTTCAGAAAACTCTTCTGTGGCCTTAGAGACTTTTAACATCGGCTAAAAGGGCATCCGAAGTTACGCGGCCCGAAACTGCCAAAATTCTGCTATAACTTCCCCGTGACCAAAGCAAAAACTATTGGGTTCATCGGAGTTGGAACCATGGCCGAAGCACTGCTTCGTGGACTTCACGAGTCTCCAGCAGCTTTCGACCTCTGCGGCTCCCATCCAAGGCAAGTGAGAAGAGATGAACTACTGGCAAGCTATGGCTGTCCGATGCTGCAATCCAACGCCGCTGTCGCCACGAAGTCGGATATTCTTGTGATATGCGTCAAACCGACACTCGTACCCGAGGTTCTCGCAGAAGTCGCCGACTCCATTTCTCCAGAAACGCTCGTCATTTCGGTAGCTGCAGGACTTTCAACGCAACTCCTTGAATCCAATCTGGGGTCGAAAGCTCGGGTGATTCGGGCCATGCCTAATACTCCCTGCTTGGTTCAAGAGGGGGCTACGGGACTTTGCTTAGGCAAAAATGCCGGCGCAAAGGAAGCAGAACTTGCAAAAGCAGTTTTTGAACCCGTGGGAAAAACATTCTTAATTCCTGAATCACAAATGAACTCGCTAACCGGCCTTTCCGGCAGTGGCCCAGCCTATATGTTTTTGATTCTTGATGCCCTAGCTGATGCGGGGGTCAAAGTAGGATTGTCACGGAGTCACTCACTAGAGCTTGCCGGTCAAACCATGTTAGGCGCCGCAAAGCTTTTGCTCGAAACTGGTAAGCACCCAGGTGAACTCAAGGATATGGTGACGACACCGGGAGGAACGACCATCGTGGGACTGCATACATTAGAGGAAGGTGGAATCCGCACCACCTTGATGAATGCAGTGGAAGCCGCAACCAATAGAGCCAACGCGCTTGGAAAAGACGAGTGACCGCGTTGAGATTTCTACCTTGGCTATTGTTATTTTCTGCATGCCAAACCAACCCTACGTTGCAACTCGACATTTTCTCTGACGAACGGTTTTCCGTAATTGACAATACAGAAACGCTGATCGTAACGATAAGCGGAAAAGAATACGTGTCGCAAAAGGAAAATGGACAATTCAATCTAGAGTTTGATGTCGACATTGATACTTTTTCGGGAAAGATAATGGCTATTGCCAAAGACGTTTCTGGAAACGACATTGCTTGGGGACAAACCCCATCCATTCCCGGCAGCTTAGACACCACCTTACGACTGTACCTCGCGCCTGAGGGTAGCATCGGCACATCGATTGAAAGTACCACGGCAACTCACGACATTGGTGGCAGCAGTAATCGTTTTGGGGCTACTCTGGTGGGCGGCATCGACGACAGCGACGACTATCTGGCAGATGTATTAATCTACAACGCCTACACGCATCAGATGCAATTGGGTCTGCCGCTATCAACTCCGCGAAGCAAAGTCTTGGTAGGCAACGTAGACAATCGAGCATTGCTTCTTTGGGGAGGAGAAAATGCGAGCGGGACAGTCGATGAAGCATCTTGGTTTGATCTGTCTGTTGAACCGAGCGGATCTCACATCCCGCTAAACAACGCCGGTGTTGGTGATTCCATCCTCCAACTGTCCGCCAATGGACTTGTCGTAGGCTCCAGTCAAAGTAAGCAAGTCACGTGGCCGTTTGCAGACGTTGCGGCATACGATACCGCGTTACCGGGCGTCAGCAAATCTGTGATTGAGGATGGAACGCCCGTAGCACTAAGTCTCGGGGATGCATCAGAGCCAAACCAGACTTTTAATGAAGAATGGGCTCCTTTGCCCACGCAAAGTCTACCGAAGACAAACTCATGCATCACGAAGTCGACTTCGGGGTGGGTAGTTTTCAGCGAGCTATCAAGCGAGGTATGGCAGCTCGATGACTCTGACGTATCGCAAACGGCCCTACTTCCAACTCCGCTTGACGGAGGCGAATGCCAAACCGTCAGCAGCGAAGGTAACGTTTACGTTACGTCAGCCTCTGGTACTATTATCGATATCATTAGGGATTTCGGTAATGGCGACTTAGACCATGTGGCACGCTTGCCTCTGACTCCCCCCCGTCCTGGACTGGTTTTGCTAGCGTTGCCAAACGGACAGGCAATGGTTGCGTCGGGGGGAGTTGCAGAAGTTTGGTTGGTCAATCCGCCCCGGCCCGACAGTGAATGAAAGACGAAAAGGTTAACCTGTCATTCCAGTCCGCAGCGATGTGATGGCTCATTTTGTCTTCCTGAGCCATTAGCTTCTTCGTAAAATACCTCACGCGTGTCGGAGCGCAGGATAGAAACGACGCCTTAGCGCCAAGAAGTAATGCTTCTCGGTAGATAGAGTTGGGCAAACTGCCACTTTCAACAAGTTGCTCCATTACAATCTTTACACTTTCTGCCGTTTCTAAGTGCAGGTTATTCCTCGCCGCAAGATACCTTAGAATGTCATCCTCGGGGTCGATTAGCAGTGCCGCTATCAACTTCACCTGAAATGGTAGCTCACCGTCATCCCAAAAGAGCTTTAGGAGGCTGGGCTTTTTGTTTTCAAGACCGTATCCGATCACGTCTAGCATCCTACGTTGCGATGAAGATAAAGCCCCGCCAAGTCTTGCTTCCTGGATTACGTGAACAGCGTCATCCCACTTCCCTTGCAGCCAAAACGATTTCGCTTGCAATTCCATTGCTAACGCGACCTGCGGCCAAGCCCACTTCTGTCGGTCTTTCAGTGAAGCCAAGACCAAAGCAGAAGCAGCAAAGTTCCCGCGATCCATGTAATATTCTGCTTTCTCCCGCTGCCAGTAGGCCGCATTGGGTTGGGCACTGCACAGTTCTTCGAGAGCTCCTAAGGTATCGTCGTCGTCGTGCTGGCGTACCGCAGCTTTCCAGTCTTCAATTTTTCGGCCCGTAGCATTCCTGCATTTTTGAGCAAATACCCCTGGTCGACGAAGCTGCTGCTGAAGCACCTCTTTTGCTGATTCGTTCGCCCGCTGCTGAATAAATGCGACCCATTGCTCTTCTAGCGCACCAACTGACAGGCCCAAAGCTCCTTTCATATCTCCCCCACTTGCAAACAGTTCTTTGACCACTCCAATGCCATATTGGCGATTGACAAAGTCGACGAATGAGCCAGCAGCCATGTAGCTGTTGTGAGACGAACTTGAGAAAAAGCCGACGCCTTCCAGAGAAGCAAGAGGTTGCCTTACGCCCAAGGCATTGCTAGCAGCGGTAACCTCGTGAGGGGTGAAGTCGGAAGTGAACTTATCGGGCCAATCCGCAAAAACAGCGATGCCTTCAAGTAGCGCCACATTTTGCAAAACAGGAAGCCCCAGGATTTTTTTTGAGCTGGTGTGAAAAATGGGATCACCAAACTCCCCTGCCACGACGTGAGCTATTTCGTGTCGAAGCACGGGATGTGGAAACGACAAATGATGCAGGTAGATTTCATGTCGCCAAGGTTTGGCCATGTACACGTTTTTGGCGCCTATGTATTTTGCTTTTTGCTCAGGGCTTTCGAAATAGTATGCGGTTATTTTTTTAGTTAGTTGCGTATCGAGACGTCTTTCCACCTGCTGCAACCTAAACTCTGCATCGGCAACGATTAGCTCTATATGAGGAGCAAAGGCGGCGGAAGCGGGATAGATAAAATCGAAATGCTCTGACTCATACCGTCCACCTAAGGCCGAAGCGATATCATCTTTAGAGTAGGAAAGCCCAATTTTTTCACGGCAGAATACTAGCAAGACAAAACTCGCCAAAAGTAGCGCGCTTTGCGCCACTCTCTTTCCACGACCAAAAATAAGCAAAAACAACGAAGATGCGACCAACAGCTGCAGCACTCTCACTGTCCAAAGGGGCGTAGGAACCTTCAGAATAAGATCGTAGAGATTTCCCGGAAAATAACCACACAACACGTTGTACACGTAAACGTGCGGACGACTGTAAAACTCCCACCCGCCAACCACAACCAGTCCCGCCAGCAACAGTACCACCAGACAACAGACCTGCCAACCTTTCCACTGTCGCGTAAGCTTTCCCAGTGAGAGCCCAAGGGTACCGCAAACGGTCACTCCCGCGAGCGGTAGTGCGACAAAGAAAAGAAGCGTCTGCGACCAACTGCAAAGCGATGGAAAAAAAAGTAGGATTGGAACGGACGCCGGGATACAAAAGATCCCGCTGAGTACCATAGCCGTAGAAAGCGTGACGTTGGTCCTCCTTAGTTTTGTCAGGTACCTACCAAAACGCGTGCACTGGCAGAACGCCGCCACAGAGGCGATTAGGCCCATAATCGCACAGTAGGTGTAGCTAAAGTCGTTGAACACTGGCGCTCGCGACGTAAGCACAGCGATAAACAGTAGAACGACAATCAACGTTCGCGTACTCCACCAACTTGCGACCCTCCCCAAGATAAGACGTGTCGCTTTCGACTGCTGTGGTGGCATTCTCATTGAACTCTCTGTTACAATACTACTGTGGCAGAGACTGAGGCAAACGAACGTCCCCATACTTCACGTAACCCAATAGAACTAAAAGTAGAATACCAGCAACTCAATAGTTTCTTTTCGGATTACACACTAAATATCTCAAAAGGTGGAACGTTCATAAAAACCGACAAGCCTTTGCCCCTTGGTACCGAGTTTATATTTCAGCTGACCATTCCTGAGTTGGAAGCACCAATCCGCTTGCATGGTGCCGTTAAGTGGATTGTAACCCAGTCTGATGCTAGTGAAGATTCAATCGAAGCTGGCATGGGCATCACGTTTATCTACGGCCACGGTCACGATGCTGAAACGACGGATCAAATCGTTAAAAAGCTAATGACGGAATCGCTTGGCAAAGCAATTTCAGAACAGCTAATGAAACGTACGGAAGATACCGCTTAAGGAGCAAGCCAAACGCCGCGTTGAACTCCCGTTTTCACAAATCCGCACCGCTCGTATATCCTGCTCGCAACGGAATCTTTCGCGGCGACGATGATGGCCTCATCAATGTTCCTTACGCAAAACAGATAGGAAAGCGCTGCACTCGTAAGCTTATGACAATGCCCTCGGCGTCTGAACTCTTGATGGGTTTCCACACATTGAAAACGGGCAACGCCGTTTTCCCAAAATGCTCCGCAATGACTTATCAACTTGCCTCCTTCCCACAAGCCAAACCACTGCCCCTTCCCCTCTGTAACAAGTTGCTCATAGCGCTTAAATAGTCGATCTTTGAAGAGCTTATAGTCAGCGTTTCCTTTTTCTTGCGGATCAACCTGCGCCGAAAGATTACGAACATCGCCCCAACAGTCCAAAGACAGCAAGTGGTAGTTATCTGACGGGTTGGCGCTTTCGCAAACTAAAACTAAGTCATCTACTTCTAAGAACCCTAGCGATTTCCAACTAGCGAGAGGCGGCACGTCTTCTTGCCAACCAACGCTGCAGTGTTTTGCATCGGGAAAATAACGCTCAAACTCTCGCCGTGCCTCTTCGGGAGTCGGTTGAGTTTCATAAAGGAGGTAGTTCCCCCAATAGTACGTTGGATTACTTGCAGAAAGCGCCACCGTCAAACCGGGATGATAAGCGACTTCTTCTACAAAGAACAAGTCGGTTTTAAACGCCAAACTAGTCATCACGAAACGTGTTGTACACCATTGGAACATCGAGTGGAACAATGGAACATGACCGAGATAAAATAGCACACGTTTTCAAGAGGTTATGTCGGCACAAGCTTTGCTATTGCCAAAAGTATGAAATCGGAGAAGTTGGTTATTGAACATTTGGATCTAGTGAGGCGCATTGCGGGAACCCTGTACCAAAGAATGCGTGGAGCTGTTGGTTTTGAGGAGCTTGTCGCGATGGGGAATGAAGGACTTGTACAAGCAGCTTCACGCTACTGTCCCAACCGTCATAATTCCTTCGCTTCTTTCGCAAGATTCAGAATTCACGGAGCGATGATTGATGGCGTAGCCAAAATAGGTCAATTCTCCAGACGACAATACAAGCGCAACATCGAGCAAAAGGAAGCACTAGAGTCTGCAACCCTCATAGACAAGAAGAGTCAACCGATTGTAATTGAGGAACTACCTGGTGCAATAAAGCCGCCGATAGCTCAAGAGCTGACGGGTGCCTTGACCACCGCGCTTTGCGCATTGTCCTCCAAGGAACGCTACCTAATTCTCAATCACTACTTTCAAGGTAAATCTTTAAAAGAATGTGCGGATGAACTAGGACTATCTAAGTCATGGGCGTCGCGAATGCACTCAAGGGCTTTGGTTAAACTCAAATCGTATCTGCAAACCAACAATGGAACGGTTTGCTACTTAGTCGCCTGAAGGCTCACTTTCGGGATTGTCTTCAGGATTCAACAGTGCCATTTTTGTAACCAAGGAATTAAGCATACGACGTTTTTCGCCGGTCATTTCTACGAAACGAATCCCCATGCCAGGATTGATGCTAGACGAGTCGCCTGGCCGCAGCTCATTGGTCCAGATTACTTCGCCCTCTATCTCAAGCGATGGTCCGCCGGAAGGGGCCGAAAATCTAAGCTGCAAAAGACTTCCAGCTGGCTCAGGCTTGTTGGTAGAAACAAAGATTCCAGTTTCCGACAAGTCCGTAATATAAGCGAACAAGAAGTGGTCATCATTGTTGATGTCTACTTCAATGCGGGTAAAAACGCGACGTGCCAGTCGTCTTTCGCTACCATCTTCTTTACTTGATATTGACATCATCTTACCGCCCCCCCGTGGCTATAACCCGATTGTTCCAACTATCGCAACTCAGTTAACCACCAGCACCTTTAAAGCAACACGATTATCGCGATCGACCTCGACGCCCTGCGTCTTACTTTCCACGGTCATATTCTTAAAATTGCTCTGTCCGCCATAGAAAAAACCGCTCCATAGCTTCCACTTACCAGCTGAAGAGGGTGCCCTGACCGAAAAACGCTCTGTGACGTACATTCCTACTGGCCAGTAGTTTGACGCACATTTCCCCTCAATGAGTGCATGATCTGCATTAACCCGTTGTGCTTTATGCAATGGGTCAATGTGCACGAGTAGTTTCCAATCTCGGCTAATCTGTTTGTCCACTCTCAGATGAAGGACGATTTCAAAGGTATCTCCACTTGAAACCTTTGAGGGGATCTTCATACCAACAATGCTAAGTCCTTCTTTAAACGATACGAGCTTCTTCTCGTTTGCCGGTGGCGTAGGACTGAAAAGCGTGGTCAAGGGATTCTTATCCCTAGCGCCTTGGGGAAGCTTGTTACTTACTAAGACCTTTGACTTGTTGTCTTTGAGCGACTTGGAAGTTTCTGTATAGTGGATGGCGAATATATTTTTTCCTTTGGTTTCTCTCCACACAGGACAAAGTTCCGAGGCGTTCATTGCCGCATAAACCATACTTTCACTGGCCAGTTTGGGGATCAGTTTCCGCCGATGACTCAATTTTTCGTAGTTGTCTCCGGCATAATACCGGGGGCCATCTCCCAAATCTCCTACAACGAAAAGCTGATCTCCATCTTTCTTGTGAGCATGAAACTGCGCAAAAAGACTCTTGCTCGAAAGCTTCTCAGATAATGAGGGATGAGCCACTTGCGTAACGAACAGAATCCAAAGACCGACTGCGCCCCCCGTGAACAGCAGTAAACCTCGAAGCAAGGAAGCTGAAAGGATCGTGACAAATGTAGTTACAACAGGAACTACGAACGCGAGTCCCATCGCCATAATCCAAAACGCAAAATCGGTTCCTGGATAAGCAAGCGGCGACTTGGGCAGGTGCGAGAAAAAAACGAGAGCAGGGTCCGATGCCGCATCCTTTATGAGGACCAACCCTGTGAAAAGTACAAGTAGAGGAACAGCGGTTCCCCGCATATAACTTCTATTGCTTTTGATCTCGCTGATCAACACGGCCACCATCACCGCACATGGTGCGAAGCCGAAGAACGCATGGGGAGCTACTTTCTCGGTCAATACAATCGACAGAAAAAAGTAGCCAACAATGCTGAGCAGAAGAAATGTACTGTCCCTGCGCAAAGACAACAGCGCAGCCGGCACCAACGCGACCGCCGGAAACATTCCGAACGCCGCGAGCTCCCACGGTGTCCTAAAATGCTTTGCCCAAGCAAAATAGACGTTACCCGTATCACCGCTTGCCCATGGCCCCACGAGTTCACTACTTACCCCGCTGGTAACGCGAAAACTCTGGCCCAGCCAATGCCTTGTCCCCGGAATTCGCTCCTGGACGACAAAGATTTCTGCCAGGGTCCCAGTTAATGCCAACGTCGCAAGGCCAAACAACACAGGGGCCAAAAGCTTTCCACGAGAGTTTTCCTGTAGAAAAGAAGCGAATGCCGCAGCGTACAAAGGAACCACCACCGCATGCAAGACGCCCTGGGCGGTCACCGTAAGAAGCATTCCCACCGCCAAGAAAAACGTTGCACAGGCCAATCGACTCTTTGATTTTTCTGGCGCCAAGATGTTGGCCAATGCGGCTAGCGTCATCGCGACTCCGCAGAACGTCTCAGCACTACCAAGAAGGGTTCGGGTCGACATCAACACAGCAGGAAACGAACCGTAGATCACCATCGCAATGAGACCTACTTCGCTGCAACGTACTGCTTGCCCGAGATAAAACACCGCAAGAAGGGAAAGCGCGAATAAAACTAACTTAGGAAATTTTAGTCCCCACTCCCCTTCCCCTAGTTTCTCTCCACTGTAAGCCGCCAAATCTCGTGCCAAGGTTTCAGCCAACGGGACATTCTTCAGTTTTTGACAGGTTGCATCGACGCAAGCTTCGTTAGCTAGCACGCTTGAGGTCGCGTTGGATATTTCCGTAGGTTCCCAAAAGCCCGGTCCCCCTAGGCGAATGCCGACCAGACAGGTTAGCAAAAGTGCAACAAGCACACCGTGACGGTCAGAAACCACGAGTTTAAGGTAGTTGCAACAGAGACTGATTACAAGAGCTTGGCTTTAGAGAGGGCGTCTCCAATATTCCGATTGGGAGGAGGAAGCGATCCCTTGGCGCGGCTCTTTCGCCTTGTACCAACCCAATGAGGTTCCGTCTCTGATTCTCGCTGCTCACCGAATGTGATGCTTCTGCCTTGTTTTAGTGGATTTACGTTGTCGCGAAGCCCCATATCGCGAGCTGCCGCCAAAAACCTCATCAGCGGCTCTCCATCACGCTCTTTCGTAAAAGTAAACGTATTGTAGCGAATCGGTACCAGAGCGCGAGAGCCCAATTTGCAAAAGGCATCGATTGTCTGCTCCGGCGTAAGGTTGTGCTGGACCATGGGGTAGTATCCACCGATGGGTAACAGCGCGATTTCCGGCCGCCCGTGAAGCCCCACCGTTTCAAAGCTATCACTCATGCCTGTCTGCCCAGCATAGAAAACGCTCGGGCCGTCACCTCTAATAAGAAACGACATCCCAGGCGTCCCCTTTATTTCAGGACGCTTGGCAAACGTAGTTTCAATTTCAATGCCATTAATACCGATGGTTTCGCCAACTGATATTTCGCAAACACGAGAAAACCCAAGCCCCTTCGCGATGGTTGCACCACCCGGAGGCACAATAAGTGAAGCGCGGCGGGAAATCTTTTTGAGAGACTCTCTGTTGGTAGAATCGAAAGCCAATGAACTCAACAGCACAAGATTGACTTGCTCCAGAGCTTCGGGAGCAATTCCAGCACTAAAGTTTCGCTTGAATCCCCCTGCCGACGAGGTTAGAAGTGGGTCTACTAAAATGACCGCATTGTGGTATTGAATCCCAACCGTGCCATGCCCGATATAGGCGACTGAAACCTGTCCCGCGAGCGGGCTTGTGGTTGCCCAAAGGGGGGTCCCTTGGGGAGACTTGAACTGGGCCTTAAGCCACCTTAAAATCAACGACCGATGAGGCCGATTTGAGCGTGATGTTTTCATCCCTCCTCATAGTGCGCTGATCGGCCTCTTAGGGCAAGAAATTGTAGCTATCCCTGCCATTTCAAGGTACTAAATGCGCAGAATCGCGATGCCAACCAACCAACTACTTTCTATCGTAATCCCCGTTTACAACGAAGAAGAATTACTTCGTGATGCTGTCGTCGGGCTTGTAAACCGCGTCCGTCCGGACTTCGAATTCGAACTGATCATCACCGAAAACGGCAGCACGGACGCTACCAAAGCAATTGCAGAAGAGCTCTCTCGTGAAATGGAAGAGGTTACGTGCATTCTGTCGAACCAACCCAACTACGGAGCCGCCTTGAGACGGGGAATTGAAATGGCCGTAGGCGACTACGTCGCATGTGATGAAATCGACTTATGCGACGACGATTTTTACAGACGAGCAATGACTGCCATCGAAAATACCAAAGCGGACATGGTTGTCGGGTCTAAGGCGATGAAGGGAGCCAACGACCAAAGGCCTGTTTTCCGCCGCTTTGCGACCAAAGTTATCAACGGAATGTTGAGACTTGCCGTCGACTTTCAGGGGACAGATACTCACGGGCTAAAACTATTTCACCGAAAATCAGTACTACCAATTGTAGGACTGTGTGTAGTCGACCGTGATCTTTTCGCCAGTGAACTTGTCATTCGAAGTCATCGAGAAGGGTTGCATGTAATCGAAATCCCTGTCGAGGTAGAAGAGAAGCGACGCCCAGCTATCAGCCTCGCAAGGCGGGTCCCGCAAGTCTTGAAAGGGATGGCAACGTTGACCTACCATATCCGGTGGGGTGACAAGCGTTGAAATATTGTGCGGTTTCCATCGATGTCGATCCTATTGACTGCTACTTCGGAATCCACGGGCTTGAATCTCCACCTACGGATTTAAGAAGTGTCGTCATAGACAGAGCCATCCCACGCTTTTTAAAGCTACTCGCAGAGCTGCACATTCCGGCAACTTTCTTTATCGTAGGAAGAGACCTCGACGAAAAAATTACAGAATCTGCAAATCTTGCAGAAAAACGGCTAAAGAGTGCTCTCGAGCTGAACCATGAACTTGCGAACCATTCTTTTTGGCATCGCTACGTCTTCTCTGATCAACCAATCGACATGCTCAAGGAAGATATCGTTAGTGCTCACGCAATCGTGGAGGAAAAGCTAAACTACCAGATGCAAGGCTTTCGCTGCCCTGGTTACGACCTTTCCCCAAATGTCGCGCAAGTGCTGACTGAGTTAGGCTATGCCTACGACAGTTCCTACCTTCCTTCTCCTCCCTACTTTGCAGCAAAGCAGCTTGCCATGACCGCATCCCAAATTAGAGGAAGGAAAAGTAGTGCACGAATGACAGACCCACGAGGACTAACGGTGGGATGCACGCCTTACCGAATCAACCCCGAAAAACCCTGGAAAAAGGGAGGTGGAATTGTCGAGATTCCCATATCGACCACCCGTATTTCGATGATTCCGGTCATAGGTACTTTTGTTGCAATGGCTTCGCCCGCAGTATGCCAAGTCGCATTGGCATCTGTTGCAAAGCGTAACTTCTTTAACTTTGAACTCCACGGTATCGACCTGATTGATGCCGAGAAGGATGGGATCCCCGGAGGGCTCGTTGCCAAACAGCCAGATTTACGTATTCCGTTGAAGGTCAAACGAGAAAGAATTCGTAACGCATTAACGAAACTCCAAACCTCTCATACTTTCGAAACCCTTTCGGCTACCGCAGGGCGAACTCAATTAGCAACCAGAACGAGCATTAGCTGATCGGTTTCCACCGAATCTCCAACGTTTACCTTAAGCGCTTCCACTCGTCCGGCGTACTCTGACTTAATTTCGTTCTCCATCTTCATCGCTTCGAGAATTATGACCGATTGGCCTTCCTCCACAATGTCGCCGACGGCAACTGCGATTTTAACAATTCGACCAGCGATTGGTGCAAAAACCTCCCCCCCACTGGCAGTCTTCCCTCCGGCAGCGTTCGAACTTGCAGCAAGCTCGTAGCGCAAAGCGTCCACTAACTCCAACCTCACGGTTTGGTTGGCGCAAGTCAGTTCCGTCCCCTTCGGTCCCTTGGTAGTCCGAATTATGTAGTTTTTGTGGTTCGCAACAACCAAAAATCGGTCTGCTGCTATTTGCCGCACGTCAACGTCGGCAGTCCCCTCATCGCCCGTAACGAGCCAGCTCCCATCACTCTTATGCTCGATAGTCAGCTTTGTAGCAACATCTTTGCCCGTCAATACGTAAGATTTGGCCATGGTACTGTATCGCATATTTACAGGTCTGATAGAAGATTGCTAGCAATGGTTCCTCGTGATAACCAGTCTCTGTGGCAAACAATGAACTGCGATCGCTACTACGCGAAAAGTCGGTACTAATTTGCGCCGGAGCCGGAGGAGTAGGAAAGACTACAACGGCGGCTGCGTTGGCCATTCAGGCTGCATTGCTAGGTAAACGAGTACTCGTTTTAACCATCGATCCCGCCAAACGTTTGGCGACGAGTCTTGGATTGCCAGAATTAGGGCACAAAGTTATGGAGATCGACGAAGACGTACTGGCCAAAGTTGGCACCGTACAAGCAGGTGGGAAGCTCTTCGCAATGATGCTCGACCAAAAACTGGCCTTTGATGAGGTGATCGAAGAGTGCGCGACCAGCCCAGAAGCGGTCAAACGAGTGTTCGCCAATCCCATCTATCAGCAGATTTCTACTTCATTGGCTGGCAGCCAAGAATACGCCGCGATGACCAAGCTGCAACAGTTTCACTCGGAAGGCAACTACGACTTACTCGTAGTCGATACCCCACCGACGGCGCACGCTTTAGACTTTCTTGATGCTCCCAAGCGAATGACCCAGGCTCTTAACTCAACCGCTTTAAAGTGGTTCAAAAAGTCTAGTGGTAATGGCGCCGTAGAACGAACGGGAAAATTCATTTTAAAGCGCCTCAGCAAGTTCGTCGGCAGTCAGTTTGTGGACGACATCGGGGTGTTTTTTAGCGAGTTCGAAGATGTTACCGAAGGTTTCAAAAAGAAAGCAGATGAAACGTTCTCTTTGCTGAGAGGAGAGTCCACTTCCTTTATTTTGGTTGCCTCGCCTGCAGTTGAAGCGCTGCAAGAGGCAGTGTTCTTCTACGAAAGACTCCAGAGTACTTCAATGCCATTTGGGCACTTCATTATCAACCGAGTGCACCGACCTTCGCCTCCCCTGCCTTCGGCAGACGCAATGCGTGACGCCCCACCGCAGTTGGTCGCTGTAGCAAAAAATTGGCAAAAGATTGTCACTCGAGATGCAAACGCTGTAACCATGCTCAGCAAACACCACGCGTGCGTTGCCATCTGCCCGGCATCGGCCAAAGACGTTCACAGTATCGAAAGCCTCGGAGAGCTCGGGCAAACGCTCTTGGCTAGCGATGTCTAAAATTACCTCCCACGATTCTCTTGCCGGTTTTGCGCTAAGACTTTTGGACCATAATGCAGATGCTTTTGCGGTTGTGGCCAACGAACAACAGGCAACCCGGATCTGTAATGTTTTAAAAGTTCTCGGAAATAAGTCCGTTGTTAAACTAGATGAAATGAAGCAGAGTCCCTTCTCTGGTTACCTGTCGTCTCAGACAAGTGAAGCGATTCGTGTTGCCAAAATTGCTAGTACCGTGGTGAACGGCCCCGATATCGTTGTCGCCAGTGGGATGGCAGCGCTGCAACGATTCATTGCTAAAGATTCGGTCCAAAATCGAACCTTAAAAATCGACGTAAACCAAACTGTCGCCCCTGAAGCTTTCGTCAATCGTCTAATCAATGAGCTCGGATACCGCCGCCGACCCAGAGTAATAGAACACGGAGAAGTGGCGATGCGTGGTGACATCATCGATGTATTTTCCGGCCAGTCGCAGCTTCCCATTCGCATTGAATGGTTCGATGAGATCGTAGAATCTATCAGGATCTACGATACCAAGAGCCAGCGCACCGTAACAACGACCGACTCCGCACTACTCGTACCAGCATCGCTGTGGACCATCAGTGAGAACACCAAACAACTACTGAACGAACTCGCGGGGGAACTCAACTTGCCAAGCAGGGTAGCCGGTGAAATGGTTGAACAACTTGTCAGCGGGGAGTCGGGTCCTCTGAGCGCAGGTTTATGGCCACTTCTGCACGATGAAACAGAGACTATATTATCGCTGTTCCGCGATCGTTCGCAATTTGTTTTCCAACTCGACGACGTAATCTCGGAGGTCAACAACGGGATTGAACGGGAACAAGAGCTTCGAGAAATTGCCATAGAAAAACCTTCCTTGGTCGCCACGTTTTCCGACCTGTGGGGCAGGTCAGAGGACTTGAAAGAAAACAGCTGGGATGACCGTAGTTACCTTTTCCCTAAAGAAGGCATCGTCGCTGAAAAATCCAATACACGTGAGAACAATCTTTTCACTCGACACGTAGAGGACTCTACCCACGCCTTAAATCAGTGGCTCCACGACACCAAAGATATTCAAAAGCGACTTGTCGTGTGTGAAACAGAAACGCGGCGAAAGCGGCTAACCGGATTTCTGGAAGCGGCTGAGCACAACCTGACATCTACCACTCAGCCCCTGTCGCAGTGCGAATCAGGATTCTTCATCACTCGAGGAGTTTTCGGCAATGGCTTTATTAACCACACAAAGAGTATTGCGGTACTTAGCGCGAGTGATTTGTTTGGAGCAGATGCAAGCGGTAAAGTTCGCAGGCCTTCTCGCAAAAGAAAAGCTCCTGCCCCAGAAGCGGGACAACTTGTGGTTCATGAAACGCATGGTGTAGGACGATTCAACGGATTAAAAATGATTGATGTCAGCGGAATGACCGCTGAACTTCTAGAAGTAGAATACAGAGAAGGAAAGCTGTTTCTTCCTGTGTATCGAATGGGTGAACTAACGATCTACGCCTCCGCAGGAGGTAAAGCCCCAAAACTAGACCAACTGGGTGGGCAAACTTGGGCCAAAACGAAGAAAAAAGTGTCCCAGGATGCTGCCGAGCTTGCAGAAAAACTTCTGCAAATTTACGCCAAACGTGCCGCCAACAAGCGGGAGCCGATTCTACCTCCAGAGGAAGAGTACGACCGCTTTGCTGCAAGGTTTCCTCATCAGGAAACGCCAGATCAAATGACAGCGATTAGCCACGTGATCGGTGACTTGACTGGACCGACCCCTATGGACCGGCTCATCTGCGGCGATGTTGGCTTTGGAAAAACGGAAGTAAGCATGCGCGCCGCCTTCCTCGCTGCCAATGCGGGTCATCAAGTGGCAATTCTGGCACCAACCACCGTACTCGTGGAGCAACACTACCGCACATTCTGTCAACGCTTAGAAGGCACCGGCTTGAACGTTCGACGCCTATCTCGTTTCTGCGACAAAAAAGAACAAACCGAGACTCTAAAAGCTATAGAAAATGGAAAATGCGATGTCGTGGTGGGAACGCACCGACTGCTTTCGTCGGACGTGAAGTTTTGTCGACTGGGGCTGTTAGTTATAGATGAAGAACAACGTTTTGGCGTGAAGCACAAAGAACAACTAAAGAACGTTCGCTCTACCATTGACGTATTGGCTATGTCGGCGACTCCTATTCCTCGGACGTTGCATTTTGCACTATCTGGTTTAAGAGACCTGTCGCTAATTACGACACCTCCCACGCAAAGACTGGACGTTCGAACCTACGTTGCGGAGGAACAGGAGGCAATCATTAAGCGTGCCGTGCTGGCAGAACTAGCGAGAGACGGACAAGTATTTTTTGTCGTTCCCCGAATCCAGAAAACGGTAGGCCAAAGATTGTCACTACAAGAGTGGCAGGATTGGTTAAGCACGATTCCCAACGCGAAAGTAGTTGCTGCTCACGGAAAACAATCCAACAAAGCCTTAGAAAATGCGATGCATTCCTTCATCGAGGGCGAGAGCAACATCTTAGTCGCTACATCGCTTGTCGAAAACGGGCTGGACATCCCTAAAGCTAATACCGCGATTATTATCGATGCCGATAAATTCGGAATGTCTCAACTCTATCAACTTCGAGGCCGTGTAGGGCGCGGCAAACGACGGGCTTACTGCTACTTACTAGTCCAGTCGATGGATGGGCTCACCGCCAAAGGAAAACGCAGAATGGAAGCACTTAGCCGGTATACAGACTTGGGAGCCGGTTTCTCTGTGGCATCCGCAGACTTAGAGATTAGAGGCGGTGGTGATATTCTTGGAAAAAAACAATCAGGTGCCATTTCCAAGGTCGGCCTTGCCGCTTTCTCTAGAATGTTAAAAAGAGCCGTGTCGCATCTGCAAGGCCTCAACGCTGTCGACGAAGTTCCAGTAGAGCTCAAAGTTGACGTCGCGAGCTACATTCCCGCGGATTACATACGTGATGTCGGGCTTCGATTAGAAACGTACCACCTACTTTCCGCCCCTAGTGAAGACATGACTTCAGAACAACTCGTCGACGAAATGCGAGATCGCTTTGGCCCAGTGCCACAAGAAGTCCAAAACCTTGCGGCGTGCGTGCCGCTAAGACGGAAATCTCAGAAGATTAGATGCACCCACCTGCACCTGCAACGAACGAAAATGAGCCTCACTCTCAAGCAGGATGCGCCGATTACATGGGCTGATTTGATAAAGCTGGTTCGTTCGAGTAAAGGGACGTGGAAATTGCCGGGCAACTATCGAATAGTTCGTGTGTTTTCTCCGAGCGAGCAAACTCGTCCATTTGAGAGTGCAACAGATGCATTGTCGACCATCCTGCGCTATGTTACGTAAGCTAACGTTTTAATTGGATTTGTATGAAGTATGGAATAGTTATTCTCTTGCTGGCAGTTGGCTGTCAAAGAGCCCCAGAAGCTGAGAAAAAGTCACTCGCAGGCAGCGGTCTCAACACAAAAGGTGTCAAACCAGACATGGTGTTGGCTCAGGTGGGAAACGTGGCGATTACGGTTGCTGACTTTCAAGGAGAAATCGATAGACAAGCCCCGCACCTTCGAGTCCGTTACAGAACGGAACACAACAAAAAGTCGTTACTCGATGCCATGATTCGTTTCGAGATTCTGGCTCAAGCCGCAGAGAAAAAAGGGCTGTCTAAAGATCCAGAAGTTACTCGGATGGTAAAGCAAGCGATGATAGACAAGCTCTATCGCGCTGAGATGAGCGGAAAAAGCTATAGTCCTTCGGAAAGCGAAGTCAGAGACTACTACGACAACAATCAAGCGAGTTTTTTTAACCCCAATCGGGTTCGGGCCGCGGCTGTAGCAACCCGTACCAGATCCGCAGCCAATCGCGTGCTGGCGAAGGCCAAACTACTAAAGCCAGCCGAACATGCTAAGTTCCGCGGATTGGTTGAGCAGTACGGCGTGTCCAAAGAACTGTCCCAACGCAGCGGAGACTTAGGTTTCTTACAAAAAGATAGTAAGAAATTTCCTTCTGAGATCGTTGATGCCGTCTTCAGCCTCGCAAGCAATGGAGATGTCGTCGGGCCAATCAAGTCAAAAGACAAATACTACGTCATTAGGCGAACCGAATATCGCCCCAGCTACACTACTTCGTTTGAGAAAGCGAAGTCGAAAATCAAATCAAAATTGACTCGAAGTAACCGCCGAGCATTTGAGAAGTCCTTAATTACCAAGCTACGCAAGTCGGCCAAAATCGAAATTTTCTCTGAAAAGCTTAAGTCACTTAGGGTTAAGACAAAGAAAGATAAACCAAAATGAAGCATTTGTTGATATTAATCCTGCTACTGGTTGTTCCTGCTACTGCGGAGACTTACGACAGAGTGTTGGCAGAAGTAAACCAAGGCATCATATTGCAAAGCGATCTGGCGCCGCGGCTACTACCATTCCACGCTCAGTTGAAAAGCGTTTCAAAAAAAGAGCGTGAACGGAAAATGCAAAAAATCGGACGGCAGCTTCTAAAAGAGCTAATCGACGAAGAACTAATCTTGCAAGCGGCGAAAGAAGCTAATGTTGGCAAACTGAGTAGCGAAGAGATCAAAAAGCAGCTTGATGCTACCAAAGCTAAGTTCGAACTCGATGATGAAGGACTTGCCAGAGAACTTGCCGCCCAAGGTCAAACAATTGCCAGTTACAAAGAGGTACTAAAACGACAATACGCGAGGGTGCAAGCCGTCAATTTTTTCGTTAGGTCTAAAGTATCGGTGACAGACAAAGATGTTGAGGAACGATACGAGGCAATAAAAAAGCGGTCTACCGGCCAAGTGGGAAGCGTCAGACTTTATCAGCTTGTCATCGGCGCCCCTCCTGGATCTAGTGACGAAACTTTGGCTGCCGCAAAAGCCAAAGCAGACGAGATAGCCAAGCAAGCAACCGATGTTAAAACGTTTCAAGAACTTGTCACACTTAACTCGACGGATGAGGTAACTAAGGCTGGTGGTGGAGACTTGGGGTGGATTGAACGAGGAACCATGCCGGCAAGCTGGGAACAAATTGTATTCGCACTCACTCCCGGAAAAGTATCGAATCCGATCAAAGGCCCAGAAGGATACAGACTATTCTTCGTTTCTGAGCAAAAGAAAGACTCACTCGCACCGTTTTCCAAGATGAAAGCCCAAATTAAAGACGAAATTTATGGTCAACGCCTGCAAAAAGCGGTCGAAGAATGGGTCAAGAAACTACGAAAGAAAGCACACATCTCTGTAAAAGTTTGATCTCTTTGGCTATGCCTCCCACGCATTAAGACTATAGAATAGAGCGTGGCCGATGAGCAAGATGAGAGACTTCACGAACGTTCCAACACTCAACTTGGATGTGAGATGGAGTTTGAAGGTGAAAAGCACGAAGTGGTACTTTCCAACCTGTCGGTGGGCGGCGCGCAAGTTTCTTGGGGAAACCCAATTGAAAAAGACAAAGAGATCATTCTCTTTGTTCGCGTAGGAGAAAAAGTTGAATCACTCAACGCAATTGTACGTTGGAAAAGTGATAGTGCTTTTGGAGTTCAATTCGTTTCAATGAAAGCCAAACAAGTATGGATGTTGCAACAATGGCTCCGGCAACTTACGCCATAGCACTACTCTTCGCTTCCCAGTTCGCTTTCGCGTCGGAACCGTTGCTCGTCATTGTCGGTGACGCACCTTCCGACACCTTAGTTTCGAAACTGGAGGCTAGAGCACTGACGCTAGCAGATGGTAGGCTCGATCAACTGCGGCTTGGCGAGTCCGTAGGCTCTAGGAGCAAAAAGCTAGCGCTCGAAACCACCAAAGAATGCGATGCTAAAAGTAGCAAGTGCGCTGCACTAGCATGGACGTGGGCGCGGTACTTGGAACATTTTCGATTCACCGAAGAAAACAGCGCTCAAAGGAAACAAGCCTACACTTACGTTTGGCAACAAAGCACTCAGGAAGAAGAAAAAGTCATTGCCAAAGCTCAACTGCACGGCAACTTAGATGCAATAGCGGGCGATCACGCCGTAGTTGTAACGCTCCCTGAAGATACGAAAGTCACCCTCAATAATGAAGCGGTTACTGGCGCGGTATCACTAGCGGCTGGTTCACTGCATCGTTTTGTGCTCAAAGATAGTAACGGTTTTGTAACTGTAAAAGACTATCGAGCGACGGTGTCTCAAAAGTTACCCCTTCCCTCCGCTAGTGGTTTCGAGGTGTCACTTCAAAAGGCAAGAGCTAAAAAGCTATCACTTACGCCTGACGTTCTTCAAGAGATCATGCGCCACTCAGGAGCAGAGAAAGTTCTGCTTAAACAGCCTGATAACACTTGGGAAGCATGGCAAATACACCCCAGCGCAGGCTTTAGTTACGCCAAACTAATAAGAAGGACCCCTGTCGAAAACCTTACGTCAATCAAGGCACTTCTTTTTCCCAAAGTGGAAACGCCTGCAATCGACGTCTCCACCAAAACAGAGAAGCGCTCAGCGGCTTGGGATTACGTGGCCTTAGGAGGAATAGCCGTTGTAGTAACAGCGTACTTTTTACTCTCCGACACCACTCCGGACCGGCAAAACATCAAGATTACCTATCAAAATCGATAGGTAAAGTTGGCAGGCGGAGTGAAACGATACCCTCCCTCGTCACTCCGAATCACGACTCCCTCCTTGTCTCCAATAAGGCGACGAAGTCTCATAATATTGGTAAACAACGTCGGGTCATGACGAAAAGGATGGTAGTCCACTTTCCACACGGCCCTCACAAGTTCTTCCTTACTGAGAAGCACTTCTCGGGATTCACAGAACTTATATAGTAAGCGTCGAAGCACTACTTTTCGCTGAAGACTTGCTACTTCAATCCCATCTCTGAATATCGAGTGTTCGCTGCTGTCTACAACGATGGCAGGACTCTTCGGAGTCCAAGACTCTCGCCGAGCAGACAGCAACGAAGCGATAGCTGGATCGTCACCTGCAAGCACGGCGAGCTTACTGGTTTCACCAAGGGCCAAGAGTAAGTTTACAAGAGCAAACTTTTCCTCGCCTTTAATCGAATCTTTCGCTTCAAGAAAGCGACCATCCCAAGAGAAATCCATCGCGACGTTGGGACAAGAAGGAGCCGTTACGCACAAGAATTCACCAAAACACTGCAGATGACCTTGCGCTATAAGTTTCTCTAAAAGGTACCTACCATCGGGAGCAATCACTGCGAGCCACTTACGAATTATTGGTTGCCCCCAAGAATGAAGCAGCGACAATAGCGCCATACTGTTCTTCTCTTTAGGAAGCGAAGGAGCAAAAGTCGATTGGCGTCCCACAAAACGTATCGAACGTCCACGGCACTTTTCAAACAGTTCAACTCTGGTGTTTTCGGTTAGATAATGAACCCCTACCACACTGCCAAAATCGCCCCCGCCTTTTGCCAGTCTTTGAAGAATTGAACTTGCATCATCGTACTTGGAACACAGCACGACATTTTGAGAGTTTTCAAAAATAGGAGACTGAGAATTTGACGAGATTCGTTCGTTTGACTTCATACTCGTTACTAGAGCAATTTTCGTTCCATCACTTAACCCCACCCAACGTACAGGAATCGGAGAAAAAGTGATGCCTTCGAGCATCACTTCTCTTGAAAGTGATACCTCAAGTCGCATTTAGCGTATGTTTCTACTGTGAGAATCGTTGGCGGTGAACTAGGCGGGAGGCGGCTGAGTGCGATTCGTTCTGATGGGATTAGACCCACTCCCGAACGAGTTCGCGAAGCGCTATTCTCTCGTTACGCTCCTTGGGAAGGAATGCACGTCCTTGATCTCTTCGCGGGAAGTGGCGCTATTGGTTTTGAGGCAATTTCACGAGGTGCAGCCTCTGTGTTAGCCGTCGAGCAGAATCCCAAAGCGGTACAACAGCTAAAACAGCAAGCCGAGGCATTCGGAATAAGCGACCGCTACTCCGTCATTAAAGGAACCTTGCCCAAAGCCTTAAGCAAGATAGAAAGAGCGTACGATTTTGTATTTCTCGACCCTCCGTACGCCTCATCGTTGGCCTCAGAGACTCTCGCGGTTCTATCTCGATGGAATTTGCCAGATGAATCAATCTTGGTGGTAGAACATAAAAAGAACGCCCCCCCCAACCTTGCCGGCAGTTCACTTGAAGAGGTTGCGAGCCACCGTTATGGTGATACTGTTTTGTTGACGCTTAAGAGGTTTCGATGACTAAAAAAGCTGTATATCCTGGAACATTCGATCCTGTAACCTATGGTCACCTGGACATTCTTAGGAGAAGTCTGGAACTATTCGATGAAGTAATTGTAGCCATAGCGACCAATCCGAGAAAATCCCCACTGTTTACGATCGAAGAACGCATGGGTTTCATTAAAGAAGAAGTACGCGAAGCAGGTGATAAAGTACGGTTTGATCATATCGAGAGGACCTTACTAATCGACTATTGTGCCCAAGAAAACGCTGCATTTATCGTTCGTGGTCTTCGGGCGTTAGCGGACTTCGAGTATGAATTTCAGCTCGCTCACATGAACAGGCGACTGGCGCCCAAAATAGACACCGTCTTTTTTATGACCGACGAACGCAACCATTATGTTTCCTCTTCTATCGTAAAAGAAGTAGCAAGCCTCGGCGGCGACGTCTCAGGGCTAGTCCCTAAACCTGTAGCTGCGGCTCTGAAAAGAAAGTATCAACAATGATTTCTAAGCGAATACAGAACATACAACCATCAGCAACTCTGTCAATTTCCGCGAAGGCAAAGTCGATGCGCGCCGCCGGCGTCCCGATCATCAGCTTTAGCGCAGGAGAGCCTGACTTTCCCACGCCCAAGCACATTCGTGACTACGTAGTTGAGAACCTCGAAAGCGCCAGTACCTATACCAATGTCCGCGGTATCATTGAGCTGCGCGAAGAGATTTCTAAAGATATCAAAAGGTCCCATGGACTAACGTACGCGGCAGACAGCCAGATCATTGTCAGCTGTGGTGCCAAGCACAGTCTCTTCAATACTCTGATGACGGTGATCGATCCAGGAGATGAAGTTATCGTCTTTGCACCTTACTGGGTCTCTTATCCTGAGATGATTAAAGTTGCTGGGGGAGTTCCCGTATTCGTCGATACAACGCCAGACAACTTTCAGATTAACCCGCTAAAACTCGCGGATGCCATAACTCCGAAGACCAAAGCGATTATGGTAAATTCTCCGAGTAATCCATCCGGAGCTGTGTATTCCAACGAAAGTTTGAAGGCTTTAGCCGTCGCTTGTACTCGTAACAACCTTGTCCCCATCCTCGACGAAATCTACCGCCACCTAACCTACAATGGAAACTTTCAGTCTTTGCTGCATGTGGCCCCATCTTTGTTTTCGCGAGCAGTACTAATAGACGGCGCATCAAAAGCCTACGCGATGACTGGTTGGCGAATTGGCTATACAATGGGTCCGAAGGAGATAATTGGTGGTATGACAAAGCTGCAAGGTCAAAGTACTTCCAACCCGACCCATGTTGCTCAACTGGCCACGCTCGCCGCGCTTCGTGGTGGACTTGATTGCGTTTCGAAAATGAAACTTGAGTACGATAAACGACGAACCATCATGACGGACAAGCTAAACGCGATATCAGGAGTTTCTTGCATGCTTCCGAGCGGTGCGTTCTATGTCTTCCCCAACGTCTCATCGTACATACAAGGTTCGATAGAAAGTGACGTGGATCTTTGCAATTACCTTCTTGAAACAGCAGGTGTTGCCACCGTTCCTGGTTCAGCTTTTGGTAGCCCTGGTCACTTAAGAATGTCGTACGCGTGCAGCGTGAGTGACATCGAGACAGGCATTGAGAAGATGAAAAAAGCTCTCGACCTACTCGCTTAGCTTCTGAACGAGTCGGCATTGATTTCGTGCTTCTTTAGAAGCTGCCACAAGTTCTTGCGATCCATTTGTGCCTGTCTAGCCGCAGCGGCGACGTTTCCTCGATGATGGCGCAACAGCGTCGCTAGATACTCGCTCTCAAAGTTGTCCACCACAGACTTCTTTAGATCTCTAAAGCTTGTCGTTAGATCAATACCAGAGTTCTTCTTAGCCCCCAGTGAAAGATGTCGGACTTCTATCTGTCCACTGTCGGCTACGACTACCGCGCGTCTCAACAGATTTTCCAACTCACGAACGTTGCCAGGAAAGTGGTGTCCCATTAGTAGTTGCAGCGCATCACGAGAAATAGACTCCACCCGGCCTTCTCTGTTTTCTTTTATAGTCGAAAGCAAATGGGCTACCAACAAGGGAATGTCTTCCAGGCGCTCCCTCAAGGGAGGAAGATTTATCGGAAATATGTTGATCCTAAAATACAAGTCTCTCCGGAAAGTGCCATTTTCAACCATCTCTTCTAGGTTACGGTTGGTGGCGAAAACCAAACGAGGGTTTACGTTCCTATCAACGACATCCCCCAGTCTACGTACGTTTTGAGATTCCAATACTCTAAGAAGTTTCACTTGCATGGAGACGTCGAGTTCTCCAATTTCATCTAGAAACAATGTGCCTTCACTGGCAGCTTCAAAAACCCCCATGCGATCACTGGAAGCGCCCGTAAACGCGCCTCGCTTATGGCCAAAAAGTTCGGACTCAATTAGTTTTTCAGGAATGGCGCCACAGTTGACAGCCAGAAAGCGCGACTCAATCCGCGGAGAACCATTATGTACTAAGCGCGCCACAAGCTCTTTGCCAGTACCACTTTCCCCCATTACCAACACCGGCGTTTGCGTTCGCGCAACCATGTCAATCTTTTGGTAAAGAGATGCAATCCAGTCCCCTCCCCCTACCAATACGTCCTGCTTTCGTCTAGCCTTCAACCTATCTCGATTATACTACATTTAGTCGATGGTAAGAACTGACTGACCCTCGATCCAAGCCTCACCTACATCGTTTTTTACCATTACTTTTCCATCCTGATGCTTCTGAACCTCAAAAACTTGTCCTTCGAACACAGTACTTAGCTCATTAGCAAGCTCTGGGTCCAAGTGCAGCGAGGCCTGAGCGGAAACGACGATGACGTACTCTGCACGGCGATGACCGTAGTACTGGATGCATAGCATCACTACCACTACGAGACTTATTGGAAGGATCACGTGGTGACGTCTGCTGAAAACAACCAGATAAAATTGCCAAATGATTAAGAGAAGACCACTAATCATTGCAATCGAAGACCACGGCATCCGACTGAATTCTGGCTTTGATAATTCTACGCCATGCTTTTGCTTGAGCATCGATCGGGCTTTTTGGGCATTATTATGAACGTCGCTCCGATGCACACGAAGCTCTGCACTATAGTAATTTCGTAGTGCTAAAGAATACCTTCCTTGTAGGTAGTACGCATTCCCTAAGTTGAAAAAGAGCGAAGCATCGTCTTCGCCTTCGGCGATAGCACTTTCCAAAGCGTTAATTACATCTCCACGGTCAACCGCATTTGATGTTGACGTTCCGGAATTGAGCGAACTAGCAAGGAGAAGAAGAAGAGCTATCATTGGTCGCCTACTTCCTTAAGAAGACGTCGAGTCAACGCTTTAAGTTGGGGCCTTGAAAGCGTAACGTTTCCATAGTCAATGTAGTCGCATACGTCCAAAAGCGCCTTAGATTCTTTGGTCGCTCTATGTTTCAGTAGCTTCCGAGCGTCTATGGCCCAATCTTGAGAGTTCGTAGCTACCTTCGCTTTTTCTCGAACACCATTGCGAGCCGGTTTAAATCGCCCCCCTATTACCAATAAAGAAATGGCCCAAAGCAACATAGAGATACCGACTGCGACATCTTTGATCACTTTGGGCCAATTCTTAGTTTTACCTGCCTTTGACGTCCAATCCCCCGCGATGTCAGGTCGCGTTACGATGGTGTCTCCAATCGCCAGAATCGAAACTGCATTAGTATCAACCACCTCTAGGGCTCCAGAAGCGTAGTTCGCAACTTCAAAACTAACAGGTGGGATTTCTATCCTGCCGGCTCGCGTTGCTCTGGACCAATAGCCAAACCGAGTGGTGGTGGTATGCCTTGAGCCGTTTGATTGACTCGTCGTTCCCAGCACTGTCGGTGACTCAATCAACAGCCCGGAAACTTCCAACTTTGGCGGAGTGAAGCTTGAAATATCTCCTTCTGTCTCCACCAATAAACTTACTGTAAATCCATCACCGACTTCTGTTTTATCTTTGTCCAAAGCAAGGCGAAAGCGACTGGTAGAAGGAAGAACTCCTCGCTTCATGCCGGCAATATCAGAAACTGTTAAAATGGCTCCTTGAGACTCCAGCGTAAGCCAACCTCGAGAAGCCATTTGGACGTCCACTCGGCTGGAATCTATGGTCAAAGAACCAACATTCGGCGGAAAGATCACCACCTTTGACAACACGGCCGAGCTTCCTTTTGGCATCTTCGAGAATCTTGCAGACTTATAGTCACGTAGCACGACATGACTCGGCAAGTCTGGAAGCTCATACTTCAACTGTACGACCGGTTCATCTGAAACGATTACCCACTCTACCACTACGGGCTGTCCGGGGAAAACGTCCGTTTGCTGCGTGCACAGCAGTAGCGCGGGCAGTTCATCAGGCATATTGCATCCCGCAATTGTCGCGCCGTCAACAGTCACTTGCGCTTGCGATCTGTTGCTCAAAACATCCACCTTCAATGTATCACTTTCCACGCGTTTTTGATTGTAGATGGCGTAGGCCGGACCAATGAGAATCTCTCCGGCAACGGATGACTTGACTCGATAGATACGAGTTTCTTTCTCAACCTTTTTTCCTGCGCTCTGAGTTACCACCGAAGCTACAGTGGAATCGAGAACCGTGCCCCCTTCAAACTTTGGACGACCAAACTTCTCTATGGGGCCGGGTGACGAAGACTCCACCGTCACCAAAAACTCTTCGTCAACTTCCACCACGCTTTTGGATGTCGAGAGAGTCACGGAATGCTCCGCAACAGCAACCTCTGACAAGAAAATGCTACCAATCATTGCCAGAGCGATTCGCACCAGACCCCTTTCTCGCTGAATCGCGAATTTTTTTACGTCGTCTACTGTTCGCTTGCGCTTCAAGATCTTCCAACCGCTCTTCCTTGGAACGACCATCATTAGGTGTCTGAAGGCTGTCTTGAGGTTCTCCTTCGCTAGGCGGTTGATTTTTTTCTTCTCCTGGTTCTCCTGGTTCGCCTCGCTGTCCTGGTTGTCCTGGCTCTCCTGGCTCTCCTGGCTCTCCTGGCTTCTGACGAAATCTTGGAGGTGGTGGGGGCAACTGACTTAGGGCAAGTTCGTAGTTGTACCTGGCATCTTCATTCTCTACATCGATGATCAAAGCCTGGCGATACGAAGCTAGTGCCTCCGGCCACTTTGAGTCGTCAAAGTGCTGGTTTCCGACAGTGTAGTGAGCAAGCCCGCTAGCTTTGTCATCTCCTTCAGAAGCCTTCGTAAGCGATTCGATAGCATTCGAACGTTTTTCTATTTTGAGTTGGGTAAGCCCCAAATTTAGTAAGATCTCAGAACTATCTCCTTCTTCCAGTCGACTCTGTTCGTAAGCACTGTGTGCTTCATCATATCGACCGTTTTGGTAGAATTCGTTGCCCTCATCCACCGCGGCAGATGGCTGCATGTAAAACAGAGAAACTGAAAGCAAGCAAACCCTAAACATACCGAGCCCCTACCAGTCGTTCTGCAGCAACAAGCATAAACAACGCAATCCAATAAATGGTATCTGTGGGAACTCTAGCTTCCCCTTTGTCGTCACCAATTCGCCCTTCTTTCAATTCGGACAACGCATCTAAGAGCTGAGACGTCGCCGCCTCAGTATTTTTCGCCCTAATGTAGCGAACGTTGTCGCTTTGTTGCGCCAAGTTTTGCAGCCTCACTTCATCTAACGTACTCAACACGTAGCCGGTCCCTTCCTTATTTTTCTTTAGCCCAACAACTTCGTTTTTGTCGTTGAGCTCGGGCACTCTTCCACCAGACACCGTACCGAAACCAACAAGAAGCACCAATTTCCCATCTTCTGTTGCTTTTTTTACCTCAACCGAAACAAGGTCATCTTCCGCCCCGCCACCATCCGTAAGTACGACAACGGCACGACCTCGCTTATCCGGAACTGCGTTTTCTTCATCGCCACTGTCAAATCCTGCTAGATGGGCGCATTCCGTACCATAGCCAACGGACTCATTAGCTAAACAGGCCGCCAGTTGAATGCCGTATGCCATATCAGATCCGCCGGGAAAGTCTGTTGTTCGAATAGAGTTTAGCCACGCCATCGCAGCGTCATGGTCGGTAGTCAAAGGGAAAAACGTGGCAGCACCAGCATAAGCCGACAGTCCGACGCGATAACCTGACTTCTTTTCCATTAGTCTCTCTACGACACTTTTCGCGGTGACTAATCGTTCTTGCAACGTACCAGAGTTTCCATCAGTCTCATCCCAATCTTCGACCCTCATTGATTTAGACACATCTATTGCAAATGAAATATCCAGTCCAGTACGTTCGGAAACATCAAGTGAGACCTCATGAGGTTCCAGAAGAAGTAGAAACACCAGCCCAGCAACGGCGCCCCACAGACAAAGTCGGAGTCCGAGCCGAGGATTCACTTTAGGCATCACCCGCCTTTGCGTGCGAACAATTCCGTAGGCAAACAACAATGCGAACCCCAACAAAACGACACTTACCACAGCGGCAATACCCAGCATGTCCCACCTGAAGTTCATGGAGAGAACCTCCAGACAAGACGACGCAAAGCCATCTCAACCAAAAGCAACAAAGCAATTAGAAGCACGAAAGGTTGTCTCAACACTTCTACAGGTCTCACGATCCGTTTTCGTCTTCGGTCTTTTTCGAGTGTTTCTCTGACCTGCTTAAAGCTCAGTTCTAGTTCTTCGCCATCTTCGCTCGTCAGGTAATCGCCCCCTGTAGCATCAGCGAGTTCCACCAAAAGCTTGGGGTTAACCCCCATGCCTTCTTGAGGACCCAAAAGCATCGTAAAGACACGAACGTCGCTTTCTACCGCAAGGTCCTTTGCTTGCTCAGGCGAAAAGTGCCTTGCTTGATTACTTGCACCGTCTGACATCACTACGATTACTTTCGAGCGTGCCTTCGATCGAAGCAATTGTCTGACGCCCAGGGCTAGTCCATCACCGAGAGCTGTACCGTAGGAGTCAATATCTCCAATGCGAACCGCATTGACGATATGTTGCAATGCACGATAGTCAGACGTAAGCGGAGATTGAATCATGGTATCTCTGCCAAAAACTACGAGTCCGACTTGATCGTGCTTCCGTTTTTGCAGAAACGACGTAATGTTTTTCTTTCCCGCGGCCATCCGCGACGGTCTGATGTCTTGAAATGACATGGACGCAGAAGAGTCCAAAACAATAACGATATCTATTCCCTCTACCCAGATGTAGTCCGGAGGCCGCTTTCCGGGACGAGCTATGGCCATGATTATGAGCCCCAGAGTCACCATCCGAAGAGCAAGGGGAATCCATCTAAGACGGGTAAGTAAGTTCACTCGGGGATCCCCTAAAAACGTATCGGTCGAAAGAGAAACGTGCACTTGCCGCGACCGCGTAGCGAGCCAGCCCCAAAGCGGCAGCACCGCAAGTGCAATCAAGACGTATGGCCAAGTAAACTGATAGCCATTGGTGGACAGTCCATAGGCTACTCCCCCTAGTGCGACCACGGAGAAGACGAATGCTGCGATTAAGCTATACACTGTCTTCCCCTACGCCAAATATCGTATTTAGCTGGGACAAGAGTCCGGATACTCCCCCTTGGTAGTTTCGCGCGAACTTTATCTTGTCGGCGTCATTTAGCCAGTCCGCGACTGCCTCTTGATTCCTAGCTCGCAGCAAAGCATCCAATTCAGTTGTCGTCAGATCTTCCCGCCAACTGTCTTCAACCCGGGCCAAATGCGACCGCAATCCTGAGGCTGCCAGATGCAACGCGTCCACTTCTCTACCATTAGCAGCTAGCTTGTTCGCTTCCGCGAGTCGCAGTCGCAAGAGTTCACGACTTTCTGGATTCCAGCTCGCGTATCGTTCTCTCAAGCGTCTGCGACGCACCAAAAGCGCAATCAGACCTAGGACAATGAGTAACACCAAGACTGCCAATCCGAGCCAAATGAGCCGCAGTTTCTGCAGGTAAAGTCTTACAGGCGCTGGATCATCCCTTCTCGTCTTAGATTCACCTGCGATGCCTTGCACATCGATTTGCGTATCGTTCGTAAACACAACATAGGCGCGACCATCAACGACGTAGACAATCTTTTGTTTCGGCACTCTTAACTTTCCAACGTACCAAGGCACTAGTTCTATTTCAAAGGTCGTTTCTTTTTGTCCTGCAACAACTTCTTGTTTTTTCGAACGGCGTCTGGTTTCGAAGACTTCTCCAAGGTCCAACTTGCCCAGCCTTACGGAACTCACTTGAGCAGGATACGTAACAGAAATAAACAAGGACACAGAACGACCTAGCTCGGTCTGCGGTGGTCCGATTGATGCACGAGCCTTCGGAGGTTCTACTAACGCTGGAGGCAAGTCGAAACCACTCCCCGCCACCGCAAGCAACAAACAGACACCAATCACCGGCTGCGCCTCTTTCTCATCTCAAAGAATCGCCCAAGAGATTTAGCTACGTCTTTTCCACTTTCAAGCTCAACACTATCGGCTCCTGCTGCGCCAATTCTACGTCGCACGTCTTCGAGCCAACGATCGTAATTCCGTGCGGTTCGTTTGGCGGCCTTCCGGCTCACATAGCGCCATTGCATCTCACCGCTTTCTACATCACGAATAGGAACCACACCCAAGGCTTCCATCGTTCGGTCGCTCTTGTCCTTGGTAATAATCGGTATGACATCATGCCGGCGGCACGCTAGTCGTAAACTGGTGTCCCACCCTTCCGCGAAAAGATCAGATATTAGAAAAGCCACAGAGGAGCGCTTCGTTACGCGAGAAAAGAACTCCAACGCAAGTTCCACGTTTGTAGACTTTCCCGACTTCTCAATATCCCAGGCTAAGATTTTTGCAATAATACTCATCACATGACTACGACCTCTACGGGGAGGTACGTACTCATGTACTTCATCACTAAAAATCAACAATCCAACCTTATCGCGGCTTCCCGCTGCAGAGAATGCCAACAAAGCAATGCACTCTAGCATGCGCTCCCGTTTGTCTCCTCCGAAGAACGTCGACGCACTTCCATCCAGAATGAATATCACCGTCCGGTCTCGCTCTTCCGAAAATTCCTTAACAAAGGGGGCGTTCATGCGGGCGGTAACGTTCCAATCGATGCGTCGTATATCGTCTCCCAACGAGTAGTCTCGAATCTCAGAAAACGCGATGCCACTTCCCTTGAATACACTCTCGTACAACCCAGCCATTTGCTGATTCACAACTCGCCGAGAGTAAACCTCGATTCGCTTGAGCTTTTTTAGTATGTCAGTGGACTCAGTCACTTACGGAGCAGCAACCTTCTCCGCTAATCGTTTCACAATATCATCCGCAGTTACTTCTTCAGCTTCTGCCTCGTAGGTTACCGCGACCCGATGTCTGAGGACATCTAGTAATATTGCTTTCACATCATCGGGAGTGACGTAGCTGCGATGGTTTAGAAACGCTATTCCTTGAGCAGCTTTAGCTAGAAAAACCGTAGCCCGGGGGGATGCGCCTTGCGCGATCAAGGTGCCGACTTCAGCACCAAACTTTTCAGGAGAGCGCGTTGCATAAACCAAGTTTACGATATAGTCGCGAATGGAGTCGTCTATATGGATTTGTTGAACCAACGAGCGAAGCTGAACAATTTTTTCGATATTTACAATCGGCCGGCATCCAACGCCAGACGGTGCGATTAACATATCTAAAATTTTTCGCTCCTCTTCCCAACTTGGGTACGTGACCTTTACCATCATCATAAATCGGTCAAGCTGCGCTTCTGGCAGCCGATAGGTTCCCTCTTGTTCGATAGGATTTTGGGTGGCCATCACCAAAAACGGCTCCGGGAGCCGGTGCGTGGTTTCACCTATGGTTACCTGCTGCTCTTGCATTGCCTCTAAAAGCGCGGACTGCACTTTCGCTGGCGCACGATTAATCTCATCCGCAAGAACCAAGTTTGCGAAAATAGGACCGAAGCGGTCCTTGAAAGCCCCAGCTTGAAAAATCGTCGTTCCTGTAATGTCTGCGGGGAGTAAGTCCGGGGTAAACTGAATGCGACGGAACGTAGCTTGCAGGCAAGACGCAACGGCGGTTACGGCACGAGTCTTGGCGAGCCCAGGCACCCCTTCTACCAACAAATGACCACCAGTAAGCAGTCCGATGATGATTCGCTGAAGAAAACGCTCCTGACCGATAATTACTCGTCCGAGTTCATTCTTAAGTTCGTCTACGAAGGCACTCTCCGCCATGATAGTTTCGCTAATTCCGTTTGCTTCTTGTTGCATGGGGATCTCCCGGTGAATGTTTTTCACAGTCTATTGCGTCGCTCGCCTAGGGTCTCAGAAATTACCAGTTCGTGTCAAAAGCCAGTGCTGGACATGAGCTATAATTCCGTTTCTGTTATGCTCAATGTATGGGTTCAGGAGCTATTCCGCCAATTGATTTTTCAACCTTCGTACTCTCGCTGGGTTCTTCTGCAATGATCGCCTTGGGTAAAATGCCCAATCCTGAGACTAACGAAGCATCAGAGCCAGACTTACCCTCGGCGAAACAGGTAATTGATATTCTTGGAGTGCTGTCTGAGAAAACCAAAAACAACCTTACCGACGCGGAAGAACAGCTTCTATCAAACCTTCTAGCAGATTTGCATCTTTGTTTTCTCGACTCAGAGAAATGTCAGGCTAAACCTCAGTAACAAATCTGGCAACTACGGTCTTAAGACCGACATTCGAAAAATTGATCAGGAGACGAGCATCTCGTCCCTCACCGGTAGACTGCAAAACTTTACCTTTGCCAAATGTCTTGTGAGCCACAAACGCTCCTGATGGAATTGCTACGGTCCCTGCTGGGCTTTTCTTCTTCCGCGCAACGAAACCGTACTCGTCATCTTCAACGCTCTGATCGAAATCTTCGACCTCAGGTTCTAGTTGGCTGTAACTGTCTCTGCCCCTACTGTTACGTTCAAATGACTTCTTTTGCCGACGCGTAGCATGACTCTTCAAAACCCGTTCCGGGATTTCATCTAAAAAACGGGATGGCTGGTTGAACTTGACTTCCCCCCACTCCCTCCGTGAAAGCGCAGAGCTCAGTTGAAGATAACGCTTTGCCCTGGTTACTGCGACGTAAGCGAGCCGGCGCTCCTCTTCGATTTGTTTTTGCTCGGCATCTATGGAGTGTTCTCTAACCCGCAACGACGGAAACAAACCATCTTCAAGCCCAACAACGAAGACCGCATCGAACTCGAGCCCCTTTGCCGCATGTATGGTCATCATAGAAATGCACTCGCCGCGTCCATCTTTATCATCAGAAACCGATGACAAAGCAACTCGTTCATCAAATTCAAGCAGCGTCCCTTCTCCGCCGGTTTCTTCATCAAAATCCGAAGCCATTGATACAAACTCTGCAAGGTTAGCAAGCCGATCTTGGGCTTCAGAAGTTTCCGCCTCTTCAAGTTTCTTTCTATAGCCTGAGCGATCAATACACTGAATGGCTACTTCCGCAACGGAGGCTTCATGTTCAATCACTTCCCGCACCCCGCCAATGATTTCGACAAACGCCTGTAGCTTTCTTCTTCCTGCTTTGCCTAAATCGGCCCCTTCGCCAATGGCCGCTAACAAAGACGCGTCCCAGAACGATATGTTTGACTTCTTAGCAAGATGTTTGATCTTACCAAGGGTTGTTTTGCCTATGCCGCGAGTCGGAGTATTGATAATTCGCTCGAAACAAGAGTCAGCCGCAGGGTTTATTGCCAAACGTATGTAAGCGAGAATGTCTTTGATCTCCTTACGTTGAAAAAACGATGTACCACCGACAACCCTATAAGGAGTGTCCGAGCGTCTTAGGTACTCCTCCAATATTCTCGACTGCGCGTGCGTTCGATACAGTATCGCCATATCCCCAAGCGAAAGTCCTTCTCGCTGAAGACTGAAAATCGAGTCGCAAACGAGCGTTGCTTCTTCGCGTTCATCGTCGCAAAGATGCCAAGGCAGCAGTTCTCCAGGGCCGGACTCGGTCCATAGGTTTTTATCTGCGAGTCTTTGATTATTAGCAATGATAGAGTTCGCAGCATCAAGAACATTCTGACTCGAACGGTAATTCTGTTCGAGTGGAATTACGCGCGCGTCAGGAAAGTCCTTTTTGAAATCCAAAAGGTTTTTAGGCTCAGCGCCTCGCCAGCCATAAATGCATTGGTCGTCGTCGCCAACTACCGTGAGTGATGCATTTTGTTCGGCCAGTGCCTTCACCAAGAGGTATTGAATGCGGTTGGTATCCTGAAACTCGTCAACCAAAACTTGTTTGAAACGTGATGCGAGAGCTTGGCCTTCCTTGTGACGAAGAAGCTTATTGGCAAAAACGAGGAGATCGCCAAAATCGAGCCCCTTTTCTTTCTCGAGCTGTTGTCGATACAAAGGGTAAACCTGCTGAATGTAATCTTCGATGTAAATATTGGACTCGAGTTCCGTTGGAACAACCCCTTTGTGCTTGGCCGCACCAAAGTGACTCAAAAGCATTCGCGGCGTTACTTCATCGGTAAGATTGAGGTCTGCTAATATACGCTTGAGCACCCTTTTCTGATCGTCGTCATCGAAGATAGTGAAGTCAGGTGGAACCCCAATAATGTGCCCATGAAGGCGAAGCATGCGCGCTGCAATGCCATGAAACGTTCCAACCCACATACGCTCCACGGGAAACGCAACAAGGGACCTCAATCGGTTCTTCATCTCTTTGGCCGCCTTGTTGGTAAATGTGACGGCGAGTATTTCTCTTGGAGATACAGACTGCTGCTGCATTAAAAATGCGATCCGATGAACGAGCACACGAGTTTTTCCGGTTCCAGCCCCAGCCAGTACAACCAGCGGTCCACCACTGTGAGTCACGGCGGCATGTTGCTCTGGATTCAAACGCACGCCCCATAATTCGACAATTAGTTGCCTCAAGCAAGCCATCTTGTACGGCACCACTAAAAAAAGCCCCTCGCGTGACGCGAGGGGCTTTAGGGCTAACTAAGCTTTCTTAGAAAGTAAGGCGAGCACCAAGACGAACACTGAGTGGCCCATACCGTCCTGTTGTATTCCCAAAGTTTTGGAAACGGCTGGCTGCATTAGGGCGAGTTGCCGCCGGCTCAAGACCGTTGTCGTCCACTTCTTTCAAGAAGACGAGATCTTCTGTGTTTCCGCCTACAATCGGGTTTGCGAAACTTGTGGTGTAAGTTTCAGAAACAGCAGCGGTGGACTGACGGTTTGAAACGTTGAATACATCGCCAAAGATTTCTAGCTCCATTCCACGACCGAGCTTGTACTTGTAACCAACGTGAACATCTAGCGACATATCAAACGATACTCGACCTAACTCGCCACGTCCCACAAGGAAAGCCTCGTTGAATCCATAGCGGTAGTGACGTCCAAGAGCATCGCGAGGAGTACCAGATAATGCGCGGTAACGACCGCCAGTAGTCAACTCACCAAACTTACCGAAGTCCCATTTGTAGTAACCATCGATTTTGATGTAGTGAGGTCTGTCGTTAGGAAGTGGCCCTTCGCGGTTCGAAAGAAGCTCAATTAAGTCGAACTGAGACGAAATATTCGGGTCGACTTGTCCGTTGTCAGGAGAGAACAGTCCTGGGTAGTTTCCGATTAGACGTGAGTACGTGTAGCTGGCTTGCAAAAAGAACTGGCGAGAAAAACGCTTTTGAACCAAGAGCTCGATGGCGTTGTAATCACGTCGCGGGGTGTCGAATGTACGAATCCCTCTGAAGAGATCGAGTTGGCCACGAAGGCGTGCACGCTCACCAACGAGCTCAGCGAGCCTGTCAGGATCGCTCTCCGCGTCAATTTGTGTGGTCAAGTCTTCGATTTGTCCGTCGATTTTGTTTTCTTCGTCCTTTGACCACTCGCCAGGGTTGGCAAGCACGTAGGTCGTAGCATTGTCGGTAGAAACGTCTTCCAAAACGCGACCGATGCGACGGTTTTGGTATTTCAAGCTGATTTTTAGGTCTTCAAGAAGTTCGTATTCAAAGCCCATTACAAATTCGTCCATGAACTGAGCTTGGATTCCTGGCGCAATCAATACTCCGCTTCCGAATACCTGCCCTTGAGCTAAGTTGTCGGGAATACCATCCAAATCGGTATCGATGATGTTGGTGGGTCGTCCGTCGGCGTCGTACGTCGGTTCTCCCCCTTGGAACATACAGGCCGGGCCACGAGGACCGCCAACCGCAGGGTCGGCTGCACCGCAGTTATCGTGAGTGAATACTTCACGAACAAACGTTTCTCCACCGAAGGAACGATCGTTGATCTGCATTGGAATCGACTCGTAGAAACGTCCCCAGTTTGCGAAGAGTTTTGATTTACCAACTTTTGACCAATCCCAAATAAGTCCAATACGAGGGGCCCACATGTCTTTGAGAACCATCGCGTTCTTACCAAGTTCGTTTCCTGTGAGTGGGTCGGTAGTGTTACGCAAGTTTTCTGAGAAACGAAGGCGTTGTTCTTCGTAGCGGATACCAGCGTTTAGTGTCAGGTTCGGTACGATTTCCCAAGAGTCGCGAAGGTAGGCAGACCAGTTCATGGTTTCACCGTTTACGTCACCACGCGGATCGTTTTGACCAATAATATCGCAGGGGTGAAGGCGACCGCTGCCGGTATCGGAACAAACTCGGTCCCAAACCCTGGCGCCACTTGCGTTTTGCATTAGGTCTGGAATGCCATCGCCGTTGCTATCGCCTGGGTTAGGCCCTTCGACAGCTGGCCCCAAAGCGCCCCATTGATCGACCTGGGTGAAGTTTGCAAAAATTTGATAAGCGGCATTGCCGGAAAGGCGACGAACACTTCTCGCGTTGTTTCTCTCTACGTCCGCTCCTGCTTTGATTTCGTGGTTACCAAATTTACCAAGTCGGAGACGCTGGGTAAGGCTAATTTTACCGCTGATTCTAGCCTCAAGATCATCGGCCAATGCGCCGATACCACCGAAGCGGTACCCGACGATACCTTCGTCCGGACACACAGAGATCAGTGGGTAAGGATTGTCTGCAGTCGCAACTCCGTTGGCGTCGGTACAACCGGCAGCAACGCGGGCAGTTTCACCACCGAGCGCAGACCAAATTCCTAAGTTGGCATCGTAGGCAGTTTGAGACGCTTCTGTATTCTTTGCGCTGTTAGCGGCGAAGCTTTCGAAGCTGTTGCGGAACATTCCTGCTTGGAACTCCACCTCTGTATCGTTGTTGTTGAACTTAGAAGTCCACTTGAATGATGCGTTGGTGTTCAGTCCTTTCGATTCTCGTTTTTCTGAGTCGACGAGGCCAAAAACTCCAACTCCTGTCGAGCTACCTGGTTGTACAACAACCGACGCTTGGCCTTGATGCTCTGGTGTAAGAGAGAAGTTTAACTTTCCGAGCATCGAAAAAGCCATGCCCTTCGCTTGTTGCTGCGTACGGTCGACTTCTTCGAGGATGTAGTCGCCATTTTCTTTGACGTCTTCGAATCCGTCCCCTCCGCCAGGGGTACAAAGCTCTTGTCCCGGAGTCCGGCAGTCGGTGCGGCGCTTGATGATCCGATCCACGTCTGTCACAGAGAGCTGTGGTGCGAAACCTAGGAAGAAGAACAACTTATCTTTGATGATCGGTCCGCCGAGTTCGAACCCCATGTCTCCGGCAAACAGCACGTTGGACTCGATATTAATCGGAGAAACCTGACTCTCGAATTGCTCTTGCTGAGCAATGAGGGCACCAGGGCGAACGTTAATCCACGCGGACCCCTTAAATTCGTTGGAACCAGATTTGGTGACGACGTTGGCGATACCGCCAGTAGCCCGTCCGTACTCTGCTTGGTAACCACCAGTGATGATCTCAATCTCCTGGATGAAGTCGTTAATAATAGGAGAACCAACCGTACCAAAGGTGAGACTCGTGGTGTTCACACCATCGACGTTGTACTGGTTCTCAAGAGAACTGGACCCAGAGAACGCCACTCCGAGACCGTCGCCTGAAGTACCAGGTGCGGCACCGAGGGTGTCTTCGAAAGTTCGCCCTGGAACCGGCATGTTTTGCACATAGTCTTGATCCAGAGTCGTGGTAAGAGCTGCTGATTTCGTATCAATTTGAGGTGGTGAACCTTCGATGGTCACGACATCACCGTCAAGCTTTGAAGTATCCAACTTGATGTACACGGGATACGTTCGGTTGATACTAACGGTAACGTTCGTTTTTCTCGCGACGATTTTGTCCATGTAGAAGTACGTCAGTTCGTATTTCCCAGGAATCAAGCTGGTAATCCGATAGCGGCCGTTGCTTCCGGTAATGACCGGCGAAGAAGAACCTTGTCCCGATTTCGCGATGACCGTTACGCCGGAGATGGTTGAGTTGTCATTGAGCTCACGAACTTGACCGTGAATCGCCCCCGTCGTTGTATTTTGCGCATAGGCGGGTACCGCTAGCGCAATGACAGTAAATAGTATTGAAATTCTCTTTAACATCGTAACTCCTTAAGGGCTCGTGGAGAAGGTGAAGGTGAAGGCTGCTGGCAAAGTGCCGCCAAAGGGATCTGCCACAGCTGAAGATATGGTCATCGAGTAGTTTTCACTACCGACGAGGGTGAGGTTGGTAATGTCAACAATCGCAGCATTGTCCATCCTTGGCACGACGCTGTATCCAGCCACTGGGCCAACCGAGTCGGACAACGCAAAGTTCGCTGGAGTTAGCAATGCAGGATCAATCGGTGCGTTGAAGATGATGCTCAGAGATGTTTGTGCTGGGGTGATTGTTGCGCCGCTTGCGGGAGAGGTGTTGGCTACTGCGAGTGTTTCTGTCGTAAAAGCTGCGCCAGAAGCGTCGCCAGCGGACGCGCACTCCAAGTTTTCAATTGCTTCGTGGAAACCTAAATCCATGATGTCTTGCGCAATAGCAGCAAAGTCAGGCGTACAAACGGTTTCACCGTCCCTGTCCGTCACGCTTGGGTCGAAGTTGATCGTACAGTCCGCGCCGGTTTTTAGACCGTTTGCGGGTTGAAGGACGATTGCCGGTCCGAGTCCAGTGATCCCTTGGTTACCTGCTGGAAGCAATTGGTTGCCAGAGGGTTGCCAGAAAGTATCGGTGGTATTCAGAGGCATGTCATCGCCATCGCAAGTAATGGTTACAGCACCTTGAATGAATCTAAGCGAGTGTACCGGCGAGAATCCACTCGGTGCCAAGTTGGCCAACCCGATAGGGGTCATCACGGGATTTCCGTTGGCATCAAGGACGGGGTCGCCGTTGTCGAAAAGTACTGGTGCCAGAGTCGTGCACAGTTCCGTACAGTTTTCAGTCCCTGGACGAGTGCAGCGATCCAAAACTTCAGGAGTCGTTCCCTCAGGAATGCGCTCCCACGTGGTCATGCCGTTAATCTCCGCGCATTGAATTTCCTCGAGGTTTCGACCCAAGAGCAACTCATCCATGATGATGCGGATTTTTTGGTTGGTAACGGTGGCGTTGGTAACGACGCCGTCATCTGTTTCGTCCACAGACGGGTGCGTTCCGAATGCCAATTGGTCGGTTACGAGACTCCCTACGTTTTGTGGAATCCGCTCCTTCATGAAAATTTGTAGGACCATAGGAGGACCTTCAGGAAGTAGGTCCGTATTTAGATCGCGGGCTCCGCAACTAGCTACAATTAATAGTATGGGTATAGTTCTCAACATTACTCGTCTCCTCTTGAACGCATAGACTGATTTAGGGCTTGTACAAAGCTGCCATCCATTCGTCAAGAACCAGTGCAACCGAACCAAACTTCTTTCAGTCTTAATTTATTCCGGTGTACCAAAAAAGTTAGGTTCACCATACCGTTCGTTTCTGTCACTGCCTGACAAAAAGAAAGACCGTTCCATGTCGGAACGGTCTAGAAAGAACTATTGGAGACTCTTAGTTGGTCGGCGAAGCCGCATTCGCCATGACATCGTTCTTGATGCGCCACTGGACCTTAACGTCCTTATCGATGGCCTGAACCACATCTATTGCAGTCATGCAATCATCCCAGGTCACGAGATCGGCACAGTCAAAGAACACCAATCCGCGGCTGATGATTTTTTCCCCAAACTCGGCTCCAAGCTGGCCTCGTTGAATCTTTCTCACTGCTTTGCCCATCTTCACAGAAAATGAACCGCTCTCAAGAACCTCAATCTCAACTTGGGTTTTAGTGATGTAATTGTCTTTGTTTTCGACCTCAGGAGGCACAGTAACTTGTTCGTTGTGCAGTTTTGGTGACATGGTCGCCATTGAAATAATCAATAGAACCAAAACGACATCGATGAGTGGCGTAACGTTGATATCGTTCTTAAAGCCTCCGCCTCCGCCTGTTGACATTCCCATTGTACTATTTCCCTTCCAGCGCGTAGGTACCGAAGTTGAGATCTACCACTCCGTCGTCGTGGAGCAATACGATAAGCGGTCTCACGTCACGCATACGCACTCTGTGGTGAACTTTAATTGTTAGCTTCTGTCTCACGTCTTCGTCGCCTTCTCTCCAACTCTTCTTCAGAGCATCGAGTAAGTCGTACAAAGCTTCTTTTTTCGTAACCTTGCCAAATTCACATTTCTTCTCAAGGCATACTTCTTTGTTTTCAAGAATGGAAACAATTGGCTGCATGTCATCAGCTTGTTGCTCCTTTTCCTCTACCAACGTCTCCGGCAGTTGCACATCCATCCCTCTAGAGATTTTTAGTGACACCACCATGAAGATGAGAAGAAGTACCAACGATACGTCCACCAGCGGGGTCACGTTGATTTCAGCGCGTACCTCCGCTAGCGATGCAGCGTTGTTTGCCGAGTGACGTCGGCTCCGTTTTAAGGAAGAACCCATGACTAGGCCCTTCCCTCCTTGAGCACGTGATCCACAAATTCAGAAGATACTTCGTTCATATCGACGACGTAACCTTCTACGCGAGTGGTGAAGTAGTTGAAAAGCATGGCTGCTGGAATCGCAACGATAAGTCCAAATGCGGTGGCGTACAGGGCCTCACCAATCTTTGGTCCAAGAGCTTCCAGCGTGACACTTTCTCCCATGGTCGCAAATGCACCGATAATACCAACCACTGTTCCGAGGAGTCCCACAAACGGAGCCGCGGATGCGATAGTCGCCATAGAACCAAGTCCGCGGCGAAGCGTGTTAGTTTCTCGCTCTTTCGAGCGCTCGATGGCGCGGTATACCGTATCGACCACGTCGTCGTGACTTCCGGTGGTGGTAGCGCGCGCGGTGAGTCCCGCCTTAATAACGTTGGCAATTGGGCTCTGGTCGTAAGCTTTAGCGTCTGCTAAGGCTTTGTCGACATTGCCTTGTCCCAAAGATGCTTTTAGCGACTGAACAAAGTCGTGAGATTGCTGCCCCGCTTTCTTAAGTCGAATCATTCGCTCGAAAAAGATTGCTGCCATCCAAATGAACATGATGACCATAAAGATCCACACGATCATTTGGGTGATGCTCATATGCGTGAGCATCTCGCTGATACTAAACCCTGCTCCTAGTGATACTGAATACATGTTGACTGTTCCTTTTTTCTTTCTTTTCTTCTAGATCCCAGTTTTGGAGATCCGATAGATAACTGTAGTGTTGCCACAAACATCAGCGGGACGACCGTCGATCTTCATCGGCTTGTATTTCCATTTGCGCATCGCGCTTTCAAGTTTCCTGTCGTAGGCAGAATAGCCAGTCGACTTGCGTCTTTTCACCGACTTCACTTTGCCTGTTTTTGTCACGCAAATTTTCCAGGTACCAACGACTTTGGCGGAACCTGCACGCTGGATGGCTAACTGATCGGGCCGGTCCGGCTTTGGCTGTTCTCCAGAGATTTTTTGCTTCCTGAATAGTTTGGGAGCCATGATGTTGTCTTTTTTCTTGATGGGAGCCGCCCCACCAATCGAGCCACCGAGTACGCCGTCAACGCTACCGCCAACCGTCCCTCCGATTTGTCCACCAGCAATGCCACCCTCGACACCACCTTCTTCACCGCCTTCTTCCTGAACGGGAGGTGCGTCTTCATCTACTGACTCATCATCTTTCCGCTCGATCATCTGAACGTTTTCAACCACTTGTTTTGTGGTGACCGTCTTCGCTTTCGAAGCCGGCGGTGGAGGCGCGACAGCAGCAAGTGCTACCTGGTACCCTTTGGACTCTATCTGTGGAATCTGCGTGTACTCGATCTGCCACATAGAATTGACAACCGCAGCACCTCCAGAAACCGAAGTGCCAAGGGCCGCAACCGCAACGCATCCAAGAAATAATTTGTTGTCAAAGATACTCCGACGTTGGGTAGAAAATGAATCAAACATCAGTGTTCCCCTTCTTTACATTCTTTCCATCGGTCGCCGCACTTCGCGGTTCCGCTTCACTTCCAGCTTTTTCCATTTTCTCGCGAAGCTGCGCTGCTTTCTTTTGGAAGTCTCGTTGGGCGCCAACTTCAATGGCCTGGGCCCAAGCTCCGCCAGCAAGTAGCCCACGGTAATACATTAATTTTTGCATTTGCTCCGTCAAGACCGGAGAATCTCCGGCTTCGAGCCTTGCCGCATCCACGATGGTGACGACTTGATCGACAAGCTTTTGCGCTTCTCCCCATTTCATGTCACGCCACTCGTGATGGACGACTTGTACCATTGACTCGTAGATGTCCGAGCGTTCTTCTAGGTCTGGTACCAACTTGGCTTCTCGTGCCATCAGGTCGACCGACTCCTTAAACTTGCCTTGCCCTTGGTAGTAAACCGCAATGTTGCGCACGGCATCTCGGTTGTTTGGCTCCTTTTGCAGCGTCTCCTCCCAGTAAGCAATCGCTTTGTCGTACTGTTCCGTGCTCTCCCAAAGACTTGTGAGCCAAAGCATCACCTCTTGTCGTTTGACACAGATTTGAGGAATTTCTTTACCGTCTTCCAACAGTTTCAGTTTTGTTTCTTCCGGCGTATCCTCTCCCAAGCAATGGCTTTTATTTGACTTGGCCAACGCAAGCCAGCCTTCGAGATGGCCGATTTGTTTGTTCCGCATTTGTTCTACGGTCCGCACGTAACGCTCCATCTTGCGGTTGTAGCGCTCCAGGTCGTTCTTGTAGTCGATGACCTTTTGATCGTACTTCTGCAGTTCCTTGTCGTAGACTTTCATGGCTTCTTCATAAGCGGTTCGAGCTTCTGGAGTTGCGTCTTCTGCCGGTTCTGCGACTTCTTCTGGCTTCTCTGGTTCTTTCGGTCCTACCGGTCTAGGCTCCTCAGCGACAATCTCCGCGTACGCCGAAGCGGCGTTGATGTGAGCCACCAAAGCAGAGTCCCCATCGGAAGCAATCTCTAGAGATTTCTCGTAGTGGTCCGCGGCCTTGGAGTATTTCTCCGTTCCATAGAATTGGTCGCCTTTTTGCAGCTCACGACGAGCGTTCAACTGCTCGCACGCAGAAAACGCGAAGAAGAATATTAATATCGGAAGTATCTTTTGAATACGTTGCATCAATGCCCCAGGTAGGTAGGCCGAGTTGTTACCACACCTTTCGTGACAGGTAGGTAACAAAATCTAACAGAACTACCGTAACAAAGTGATTTCGGGATCTTACCGAACGTCAATCATTCGACTCGTGACTGTTGCTCAAGCGAACGACCGCCGTCACAAGCTGACCTGTGCGATCCCTATCGTCCAGATCGAAAATAACGTCCTTGGCGTCCTGCACCAAACAAGCCTCGAATGGCTCGTTTCCGAGCGATTTAGGCAGTTTCAATTGAAGATTTCGAATCGTAGTCACTTTATCCGTGATGTCTGCTCGGCACCGGGCCTCGAAGTAACGTGGCAACTCGACTTGATGCTTCGCGGCACAGCCCAAGACGACGCCTCGCATTTTTTCGCGAATCACAATGCCGTTGGCCACCGACATAGTGGAGCGAACAGGAGTCCCGGCATCCATCTCGGCAAGCGTGTTGTCCATGGAAGAGTCCCCAAGCGATGGGTCACTTGCAACCGATGAGTCCGCTGGACTCTCCCGAGGTGGCCCTGACGAAGATTGAACCGTTCGACTCGAGCCGCTTTCCGCTACGCTGCTCACCGACGAATCCCCTTTGTCGAAAAACAGTAACCATAAAGCGATCAGCAAAAGTGTCACACTGACGATTAGCGACGCAAACTTCACGCGTAACCTTCCCATTGAATCTCTGCAGAGGAAACTCTTTTCGTTTGCCCATCGGCACTGCGCAGTATCAGATGCCCCGCCGGTGATAGAGAATCGCAAACTCCAGAAAATCCATTCACGCTCCCGCGCCCTTTCCACAGTCTCTCATTAATGGCTCCCACCTGGGGCCGAAGACCGACCGTGAGAAGTTCTTCGATTCGAAAATCGAGACGCTGAACCACGACGTCCTGTACTTCTTGTAACGTTACGTCCGGCGCCACCATGCGTAGATACGCACGTTCTTTCGGAGCCGTCGCGACATTGATTCCGACTCCGATCACGGCCGTGGAAACGAGGTTTCCTGAACCGGTTGACTCTACCAAAATCCCACAGACTTTTTTCCCGTTCATTAATATGTCGTTGGGCCACTTAATGTGGCATGCCCCCCATTGCGATAAGGACTCATGAATGCCGAGCCCCGCAGAGAGACTTAATCTCGCCGCGAGCTCTGCCGGCATTGGTCCGCGAACCAAAAAAGACATGAAAAGGTTTCCCGGCAAGCTCTGCCAGTCGTTTCCTCCTCTACCTCGCCCCTGAGTTTGAATTGTCGCCGTGACCAGCGTGCCATGCGGCGCGCCGTCGTCTGCCAGCTGTCTGCAAAGGTCGTTTGTAGACGGGCACTGCTTCACGTGGTGCCTGTTGGTTCCGAGCCACTCAGCCACGAAAGTCCAGCCCAATATCGACGGCACGTACGGAGTGAGTCAAAGCGCCACTGGAAATAACGTCGGCTCCTGCTTTGGCGTAGTCCTCGATGGTCTCAAGAGTGATGCCTCCTGACACTTCGACCACCACCCCTTTTGCTTTAGCTTTGGGGACAAGAGATGCCACTTGCGCCGGCGTCATATTGTCAAGCAGGACGATGTCTGCCCCGGCGGAAAGCGCCGACTCAAACTCGGCTTCGTTGGTGACTTCCACTTCGATTTTTAAGCCGTGGGGAGCAATTTTTCGTGCGGCAACGATCGTATCTGCGACAGACCCAACGGCCGCAATATGGTTGTCTTTTATTAAGACCCCTCCGGACAAGTCGAACCTATGATTTTTAGCACCACCACATAATACCGCTTGTTTTTCCAGGTACCTCCAGCCTGGAGTCGTCTTTCTTGTATCAACCACCGCACAAGGGTAGTCGACGATTTTTTGGGCATAGGTGTGAGCTTGCGTGGCAACTCCGCAGAGCCTTTGAAGAAAATTGAGAGACACCCGTTCGGCTTGCAGTATCAAAGCGGCTGAACCAGAAACGGTAGCAATGACGTCGCCTTTATTCGCTATCACGCCGTCTTCAATGTGCCTTGAAAAAGTTAATTCCCCGCCGCCGACTCTGGCGCAAACCTCGGCGGCAACATCGAGGCCGCAAACTACAATTTTTTCTCGCGCCACGAAATCACCAGTGGCTGTTGCCTTACTGCTAACCGTTGCTTCTGTTGTAATATCGCCACGACTTAAGTCTTCGCTCAACGCCAACTCGATTAAAGAAATTACTGCTGGATTACCACTCACTCGCATGGGGGGACTATGCCCTAGAAAGCTTAGGGCGCGCTACGTCGCTTGCTGCGATTAATCCATAAAAGCACTCCCGCCCCCACGGAAAACGTAGCCGCGTCCCTAACTAGTTGAACCTGAAAGTCCGCGGGGTCAAAGAAGAAGAACAAGGCATAAAAGACCGCAACAACAACCAGTCGGATGTCCAGCACAATAAGAAGCGTGGTCACCAGAGAAAGAGAAAAGAACTGCCTCGCTACCATGAACACGCGCTGATCGAAAGAGTGATGCAAACAGGTTAATGAAGCGACAATCCCCAAGCTAGCAAGGACAATCCCCGCCCTCAGTACCAATTTCGCCAATCGGTCTTTTTCGCCCAGCTTAAGAAAACGAATCGCAATGGAGAACAGTGTTATGGCGATACCATCGGCTACAATTTGGGACTGAAGAAAGCCAATGGCAGGCGCCGTAATCAAGGCCGCCAGCATTGCGACAGCCCAAACAGAGAACACAATCGGAATCAGCCGGCCTGCAACGACGTTTCCAGGCTCGTCTTCTACCTTTTTGGCAGAGCGAGCTTTGTCCCGCGCTTGTCGGGCTTTGGCAATCACTTCAGGAGAGGTAAGATCGCTGCTTCTTGCAATCACCAGAGCTTTGTCGGGACGACCACAGCGAATTTCTTCGCCAACGACCTCGCTCATCAAGTTACGAAGACCAGCGCGAGCGACAACTAATTTTTCGTCCATCGCAAGGCATTGTTCGTAGGCAAACCGGGCCTTGAAGTATAGTGTTTCGCGAGCTCCTTCGATCATCGTGACGGAGCCATCCAAACGATTTCTTTGATTGTGAATGTCGCGAGCCGTATCAAGAAGCTTGAGGGCGCCGTTGATTTCAAAATACCTGGCTACCGCATTCCTAAGCTCTTCTACCGTACCGGTTCGAGTCTCTACGTCTGCTTCCATCGCTCTTCTGCAAACCTGCTTGAGGTAATCGTGCGTCGAGTCAGAAAACGAAGGTGCAGAAGCTTCAATAGCGGCAATCTGACCTGTTTTTGAACGCCCTTGGTGAGGGGCATGCCCTTCGATAATGTGAAATAACGTGGCGCCTAGCAAGTAAACGTCCGTATGAACGCCAAGTGGCGCGTTAGACTTGGGAAGCATTTCTGGGGCGAGATAACCAAGCGTGCCAAACAGCGAACCACCATCCAACTCATCGATTTTCGTTGCAAGCCCCCAATCAACAACGAAAACTTTACCAAAGTCCCCCACTAAAATGTTGGCCGGTTTAATGTCGAGATGAACAATCCCTTGATCGTGAGCAAACGCTATCGCATCGCAGACTTTCAGAAACACCTCTAAAAGTTTTGTAATCGGCTCGGACTTTTGTATGACTTCTTCTAAAGTGCTGCCCGCTACTTTACTCATTACAACATTCGGCCGACCGAACTCGTAGTAGAGGTCATGAACGGGTACAATATTGGGATGTTCCAGAGCGGCGGTAATTCTAGCCTCCGCCACCAGCCGGTGATCGCCGTCGCCGTCATCCACTTCATTGCGAACTCTTTTTACCGCCACCTCACGTTGCAGGCGATCCTGCAATGCGGACATGACTTCGCCCTGCCCTCCGGTGCCTAACACTTCCGCTTCGATGCGATAACGAGGCATCTTGGTGCCGGTCCCTGAGGCGAATGGTAACCTTTTCGCTTCAGGCAGTGGTTGCATCATCGTGTAGCCAACTTGCTTAGCTGGCTCTTCATCAGAATCTCGAATACTCACATGCCCAATGAATGCAATTCTTGTTCCATGGAAAAGCCCTGTCTCCTTCGACTGATTAAGGAATCGCACACTTTGATGGGGTCTGTTCCCCCAGTTATGGGACTAATCCCCCAGAACTTACACGAAGCCAGCATAAAGTATGGCTTGTACGATGTTGGCCATGGCGTGACAGATGACTGGCGCCACAATGGAGCCGGTAGCAGATTGCAGCCATCCAAACCACAGTGCAGGAAACATCGTGGCTAACGCCTGGCCGGGGCCGTGAAGTGGCCAGTGAATCAATCCAAACAGTACGCAACTGATTACTAGGGCGAGCCCAAGTCCTCCGCCGAGAAAACGAAATTTGGGCGGAAGGCGTTTTTCCAAAAGTGTTAAAAGCGTGCCTCTCACGAAAAACTCTTCCGTTAACGCGACAACGCCAAACTGGGTAGCGGCGTACTCCCAAAAGGCCTGGGTTCGTCCTGGCATTTCGCGCCAATTTCCAAGCTCGGGAAAGGACCATCCCTGTTGTCCGCATGCCATAACTGGGATTTGTTTAGCCAGCTCTTTGGTATCGCAAATGAACTCTCGTAACGCAAAATGTCCAAGAACAAACAGCGGCAAAATGATGGCCATCGACACGACCGCTAACAGTAAACTTTTTGGCCAACGGTTTGTGTTGAAGCCATAGTTCGCAATGTCTTCTCCTCGATTGCGAGCAAGGAGCATCGGGACGTAGAGGAAAAGTACCACCGTGACGATACCACTTACAGATCCCAAGAGCGGGATGGAGAAACCAATAGGAGACACTGCAAACATTGCGGCCAATACGCCCAAATACACTACCAACACGTCCCTTAAGCAATTTTCATTGCGGATATGCGGGTGAATTGATTCCCCCTCCACAAGATCACAATAACTCACGAAGGCGACTTTCGCGAGGTTCCGTAGCGGCATTTCCCAATCTTGGTTGAAAGGTGGGGCGCGAACTAGTAAGAACAGGCATGGGTGACATAAGCGCGATTAAATCAATTCTTGGTGACCAGCAGTCTTTGCTTGAGCACAGCTCCTCGACCGTCGCCAAAGAGCGACTGCATCTGCCGGGTCCGGATTACATCGACAGGGTATTTTCGCAAACCGATCGCTCGCCACAAGTGCTGTGCCGCATGCAACAAATGTTTGACCATGGAAGACTTGCCAAAACTGGCTACCTCTCCATTCTCCCGGTGGACCAAGGCATCGAACACTCGGCGGCAGCATCATTCGCCCCTAATCCGACAATGTTCGATCCCGAAGGAATCCTTAAGCTTGCAATTGAAGGCGGGTGTAATGCCGTAGCCTCTACGCTTGGTGTTTTAGGAGCCGTTTCCAGAAAGTACGCGCACAAGATACCTTTCATTGCCAAATTGAACCACAACGAACTTTTGACCTACCCAGCCATTGCTGACCAAACACTTTTTGGAACTGCGAAACAAGCTTTCGACCTTGGAGCAGCAGGCATTGGCGCTACGATATATTGGGGTTCTGAAGGAAGCCGAAGACAGTTGATGGAGATTTCAGATGCATTTGCGGAAGCCCACGAGCTCGGGATGTTCACCGTGCTTTGGTGTTACGTCCGTAACCCGGGATTCAAAACCAAAGACAAGGATTACCACACCTCTGCCGACCTCACAGGACAAGCCAACCATCTTGGAGTTACCATTCAAGCAGACATCATCAAACAGAAAGCCCCCACCAACAATGGCGGTTATCCAGGGGTGGGTTTTGGCAGAACTCACGATAAAGTGTACAGCGAACTATCATCAGATCATCCCATCGACTTGACTCGTTACCAAGTGGCCAACTGCTACATGGGTCGGATTGGGCTGATCAACAGTGGCGGTGCCTCTGGGCAAAATGATCTCCAAGATGCCGTAGCCACGGCCGTAATCAACAAACGAGCCGGAGGAATGGGTTTAATCAGTGGAAGGAAAGCGTTCCAAAGAAACCTGAAGGACGGAGTGAAACTCTTACATGCCATTCAGGACGTATACTTGTGCGATGATGTGACCATCGCGTAGGAATGGCCCTTCCGGGGTGGATTTGAAGTGCGTCCCATTGTTACCCTAAACTCAGATGCGTTTTGGGGAACATTTGGTGGCCGTTGGCGTTGTCACGGAAGAGCATCTCCGTGAGGCGGTAGCCAGACAAGCCATCTTTGGCGGACGAATTGGTACCAACCTGGTGCAACTTGGGCATACAACGTTAGATGAGGTAGGTCTTCAGCTATCGCAGTTTTACCAACTTCCACTGGCTTCCAAAGCACATTTCGAAAACGCTGACTCGGACGTCCAAAAACGATTGCCTCGTGAAGTAGCTATGAAGTTCAGTGCGGTCCCAATCTGGTACACGGAAACCGGAGTGGTCGTGGTTGGGGTGATGGAACCGCTTACGGATCCGGCACAGCTGCAAAGCGCTATCGGTTTTCCCATCATGCAAGCCATCGCCGGCGAGCTTCGCATCGCTTACCAACTAGAAGTGGTCTACGGAATCATGCGTGCCCAAAACCTTTTGCGGAGTGACAGGGTCACAGACAACAAAAATGCTCACATCTCAGGTGCAGAAAATCGAAGGTTCGTCAAAACCCTATCGGATGTTGATGCGGTCGAAGACACCAGAACTACCAACATGGAGCGACCGATTCCCGACCTGGGAGATGGAGCGATAGGAAAAATTGCCTTAAAGAGAGTTTCCAGACCCAAAGGAATCGTAGAAACCAACAAGCCCCTAGAAGGAATCAGGGACGTAGTCAGTGCGATTAGAAAAGCGAACGAAAGAAACGAAATAGCAGGCCTCGTAATGTCCGGACTTGAGTTGTTTCAAGAGCAACAACTCAACGCCGCGGTAATGTGGGTGATCCGAGGGAAAGTTGCGATCTGCTGGAAAAGTTTTACCAAACATGGTGGCGACGATATGACAGACGTCGCGTTACCGATTAACGAAAAATCACTCCTGCAAACGCCAATCGAGACTCAAAAACCATTTATCGGTCCCGCAATGCCACTGACTGAGCTCGACAAACGACTCTTTGCAAGATTGGCTGACGAACCCAAGCACGTGCTTGTTTCACCAGTGGTCGTCATGGATCAGACGATCTGCGTGCTCTACGGGCACTCTTCAGACCCATTTTGGCCAGAAGCACACGAAGAAATGGCAGAGCTCACCAAGGCCGCTCGGCTAGCGTTCCAGCGGCTCATTCGTGCCAGCGAACGGTAGTAGGACCGGCTAAGATCGTGCCTGTCCTTCGAACAGACTTCAGGTTGAACCGCGCATGCGCTTTTTGTTATCGCACTTGCCTTCCGGACTGCCATCTGGCACGTTCTTCACGTGAGCGCAGAAGGAAAAGATCCCACTAAACGCCATCGTCACGACATCGGCGATGTGGTTCATGGCCCCGAGAGTACGGTAGCGGTAACCACTGCGCTTCAAGTCCTTCTTGCACTAACGATCATTGGTACAATAGCTCTCGTTTGTTACACGCTATTTCAGTCGGCCTAGCGTGGGGCTGATACCAGAAGAAACGATTCGAGAAATTCGAGATCAAGCGGACATCGGTGCGATTGTTAGCAAATACGTTTCACTAAAACCTGCAGGACGAAACTTGAAGGGACTGTGTCCTTTCCATCAAGAAAAAACGCCATCGTTCTCCGTCAACCCACTACGCGGCTTCTTCTATTGTTTTGGCTGTCAGTCCAAGGGTGATGTATTTAATTTTTTGATGCTCATCGAAGGTAAATCTTTCTATGAAGCCGTTCGCGGTCTTGCCGAACAATACTCTATCGCACTACCGGAAACTTCGTCTCATGAATTGTCCAAGCAACGATCGCGACGAGAAGCACTTCTTGCGGCTAATGCTGCAGCTCAAAACTACTTTAGAAAAGGAATGAGTGAAGATCCCAACCCGGCCATGAGTTATCTCTTGGAACGCGGAATCACCCAAGAAAGCATGACACGTTTCGGCCTTGGGTATGCGCCGGATGGTTGGAGAGGACTAAGTGACTTTTTAGGAAAAACGGGAGTGCCTCAAAAAGATGCCATCGATGTCGGGCTACTCGTACAAAAAGAGGGAAGCAACAGCGTTTACGACCGATACAGAGCTCGCGTAGTTTGCCCCATATCGACTCCAGCGGGCGATGTGGTGGGGTTTTCCGCACGAGCCCTATCCGATGACGTAAAAGGTGCTAAATATATCAACTCCCCCGAGAGTGAAGTCTATAAGAAATCTGATCTTCTCTACGGGCTTCCGCAAGCTGTAGATTCTATCCGACGAGATAAGTCACTCGTGCTTGTGGAGGGAAACTTTGATGTTGTTGTGCTTCACCAGTACGGAATTCGCAATGTGGTTGCGCCGCTTGGAACCGCATTAACCGAAAAGCAAATCAAAAAAATAAAGAGACTGTGTGAACGAGTGATACTTTGTTACGACGGCGATGGAGCGGGAATTAAAGCGACTCACAAAGCGATAGCGATGTGCCTAGACGCAGACCTTCATTGCCTTGTCGCCAAACTGCCAGAAGGAAAAGATCCCGATAGTGCTGTAAGAGAGTCACCGGAAAGCTTCAAAAAGCTTATCGCCAACGCACCGACAGCAATAGATTATCTGATTCACGAAGTCTGGATGAGGCGTGTATCTACAGGCTCCGATAAGGCAAAGCAACTCGAACAAGCCGCTGCGTATTTGGTAAAACTTCCCAATACGACTCGAAGAGCCGTGGCACTAGAGTCACTAGCGAGAGCTTTCGATGTGTCGGTGAATACTGTTCGAGCAGCAGCTAGGGGCCAGAATCGACAGCAATCTCAGCAGGTTAATCGAAATCCCAGAAATACTGCCCCGCCTTCGCCACCTCGCTACGAACTCGAACTCGTAGCGTTGATGCACGACCATCCAAAACTTTGCGAAACCGCCAAAGCTGAGAACCTCGGTCAGTGGATTACGGATGAACGGCTAAAACCACTCTACGAAGCGATTATCCTTGGAAATCCAGTTGTTTCGGCGGTGACCAATGAGCTACCATCCGCGTCTATTAATAAGATCATTTCCGGAACGTTTCTCGATGTAGAGAAACCGGAAGAAAGTCTTAAAAAAATCGTTAATGCTATCCGTAACAATACTATACGTACAAAACTCAAAACTCTTCAACTCGAAGCTAATGATGCTCGAAGGGTTGGCGACTCAGAACGCGAGCGTGCATTGTTCAGAGAAATCATTAATTTGCGGAAACAAGTAGGACAACATGGCAACTAAAAAAACAGCTAAGAAAACGACAAAGAAAACCTCCGCGACTAAAAAGTCTGCCGCAAAAACAACAGCTAAGAAAAAACCTGCTGCAAAAAAGACTGCCGCCAAGAAAACAACAAAAAAAGCTGCGACTAAAAAGGCCGCGCCAAAGAAAGCTGCGACTAAAAAGGCAACCACCAAAAAAGCCGCCGCGACCAAGGCAACGACTAAAAAAGCTACAGCCAAAAAGGCCAGCGCCAAGCCAGCCAAAAAGGCCACCGCTAAGGCAGCAAAAAAGACAGTGCCTAAGAAGGCCGATAAACCTACCAAGGCGGTCGCCACGAAAACCAAAACAAAGAAACGAGCAAAGCCACTAAAGACCGAAGCTGAACTCAAAAAGATGACGGAAGAAGTACGTCAAGAATGGGTCGCGAAGCAAGCTCTGGTTGACCTGGGACGAGAGCGAGGCTACGTCACCTACATCGAAATCGAACAGTTTCTTCCGGAGTCCGTCACCCCCGACCAAGTTGAAGGATGGCTCGATGATTTAATCGCACAAGGACTGAACATCGTCGCCGAGGCGCCACTCGTCGAAACTGCTCCAGATGCTGAAGAAATAAAAAAACAGCTTGAAGAAGCTGAGCCTGAAGAAACCAAGAAAACCAAGTCTAAGTCTAAACGCAAAAAAGGAAAAGACGACGACGACGTAGCGAACTCACGAACCAGCGACCCCGTACGGATGTACCTTCGTAAAATGGGCTCGGTATCACTTCTCACAAGAGAAGGAGAAGTCGAGATTGCCAAGCGAATTGAAGAAGGCGAGCGATTGATGCTTCAGGCGGTGTTAAACTCAAGTGTCGCTGTGGATACGCTAGTAGAAATGGGCGAACTGCTTGACGCCGGCAAATACAGAGTCAAAGATTTGGTAAAGGACATCGATGATGACGAGCAAGAGTTCGACGAAAAATGGCATGCCGAACGTGTTGTAAAAATCATTGATAAAGTAAAGAAATTTCAAAAGGACACGCACAAAGCGCTTGACCAAGTTCTTGATAAGTCGACAAGTGAAGTAAAGCGCAAGAAACTTCGAGAGTCGATCAAAGGCTATCGGCAACAAATGCACGATACGCTTTCAGAGCTTCGGCTTTCCAAGCCTACGGTCGACAGGATTGTGGCCTCCCTAAAAGGCCTCAAGGCCCGTCTGGATAAAGCAGAGTCTGCGACCGTTACCATCGAGCGTCGATTGGGCATGAACGGTGCACAATTGAAGAAGGCATTGAAAGAAGCGCAATCTTCACCTGCCAAACAAGACCACCTAGTAAAGCTGACCGGGCTGCGGTTCGACGGATTGGAAGAGATGGCGAAAGCTCTCAAAGGAGCTGCGCGTAAAGTAGTTGAGCTCGAAGAAGAGTCGAAGATGAGTACTTCGGAGCTAAAAGAAACGTATCTTGCCATGTCACGAGGCGAAGATATGGCAGAACGGGCCAAGTCGGAGTTGGTAGAAGCCAATCTTCGTCTGGTTGTTTCTATCGCAAAAAAATATACCAACCGAGGACTTCAATTCTTGGATCTCATTCAAGAAGGTAATATCGGTCTGATGAAGGCGGTCGATAAATTCGAATATCGTCGTGGCTACAAATTTTCAACCTACGCAACGTGGTGGATTCGGCAGGCGATCACACGAGCTATTGCAGACCAAGCTAGAACGATCCGTATTCCTGTTCACATGATTGAGACCATCAATAAATTGGTGCGGACCTCTCGTTACCTTGTCCAGGAACTCGGCCGTGAACCTCTGCCTGAAGAGATCGCGGAAAGAATGGAGCTGCCACTGGATAAAGTTCGTAAAGTGCTCAAAATTGCCAAAGAGCCGATCTCCCTCGAAACGCCCATTGGTGAGGAAGAAGACTCCCATCTTGGTGATTTTATCGAAGACAAGAGTATTACCTCTCCTTCAGAGAACGTGATCTCGGTTAACCTGGCAGAGCAAACCCGTAAAGTCCTGGCTACACTGACTCCTCGGGAGGAAAAAGTACTTCGTATGCGCTTTGGAATCGGCGAAAAGTCGGACCATACGCTAGAAGAAGTAGGACAAGACTTCGAAGTAACCAGGGAACGTATCAGGCAGATTGAGGCGAAGGCACTTCGAAAACTAAGGCATCCTTCAAGATCAAAACGCCTGAAGTCATTTGTTGAAACCTAAGAGGTTGCCAATACGCTCAAAAGTCGATAGTTTCGGCTAAGTTGGGGCCTATAGCTCAGTTGGTTAGAGCAGCCGGCTCATAACCGGCCTGTCCCAGGTTCAAGTCCTGGTGGGCCCACCATTAACTCCCAACAGAACAACAGGATAAAGACACCACCATGCAACAGCAGATTCGACTTCTAGTAGAACTTTCAAAGCTTGACTCTGAAGTGCATGAGGTGACCTCCGAAGCAGAGCGCTTACCAGCCAAGTTGGCACCGCTACTGAAGGATATTGACAAACTTGAAGCACTCTTGACAATGCAGCGAAACCAAATCGCTGAGAATGAATTGTGGGTCAAGAGTCAAGAAGCTTCAATCAAAGAAGAGCAATCGAGCTTAGCTGGTGCCAAAACAAAGTTGCAGGCCAGCCGCAATGGAAAAGATTACAACGCCGCTTCGCGTGAAATCGAAAATAAACGACGTAGCGTGGGGGAAAGAGAAGCAGAACTTCTAAAAGTTTTTGACACGCTCGAAAAAAGGCGCGCTGACTTGGCCACTCATGACGCAGAAATTGCGGAACTAAAAGAGCAGGCACAAAAAGACCTAGCTGAAATACAAGTAAAAGTTGAAGAGCTACAGAAACAAGCCAATGAGAAAAGTGCTGGCAGAGAAGAGCTGGTTGCGAAGATCGATAAGAGCGTACTCAATCGCTACGACCGCGTCAGAAAAAAACATGGCAATAAAGCCGTCGTTGAAGCGCTTGATGGGGCATGTATGGGGTGCCACGTCGCACTGCTTCCACAGCTTTATAACGAACTAGCAAGAGCCGAATCTATCGAGTGCTGTCCACGCTGCAAACGGATTGTCTTCCGCCCGGAAGCGATGGCGCTTGCCAATGACGAATAGGCAAACTTTAGTCATTCAAGACATTGGTAAGCGTTTCTTCGTATTTCAACTCCAACAACTCCACAAAATACGATTGGATTGCCTGCAGTTCATTTTCGACTCCGGGATGCAACTGCCATGCTTGCTTGAGATTCACACTAACCGTTCGATTTCCAGAATTCCAAATGTGGAACTCAGTACCGACATCTTCTAAATAGCAATCCTCGCAACGCCGGCTATTAGGCAAAATATACTCTCCATGGTCATCCAGAGTTAAAGACATATCCTTTCCCCTAAACAAACGACCGGGAGATTTGCTCGAGTAGCCACTCAGGTTCGTCAATTGGCAGAGCGTGGCCAGCAGTGGGATGAGACACTAAGGTCAAACCAAGTCCTTTAGCAATCTTATGAGAACACTCAGGCGACACAAGGCGGTCCCCCTCGCCCACAAGCAGCGTTACTTTATCTCTTGGAAAGGATTTGGTATTCAATGTAAAGCGAGCGGCGGCGAGTAACTGCTTTGCTTTGTTCTTAGTGGTCATCGGAGCGTCTTTTTGAATCTCAATCCAGTGATCCACAACCTCATCTCTGTTTTCAGAATTATTACAGACGATATCAAGCATGCTCTTTTCGCTGTATTCTACCGTCCGACTAAGTCCAACTTTGGCTAGCAACGGTAAATTTCGAAGCATGAAACGTTTGTAAAAACGCGAGTAGTTTCCGAGGCTAGAGTTTATAATGTAGGAATGATCAAAGTCATCGGGGTAAGAGGATAGCCAGTCAAAAGCCACCATGCCTCCTAGAGATATTGGCAAGAAGATATTAACGTCCGCACGTTCACGCAAAAAGTCAGCGCGCAAATCCTCTACGTAATCAGATATCTTTGTAGGGCAATCCGCCGAAAGCTTTGTTCCTGTCCCTAGAAGGTCGAAACCGTAAGTCTCGACCTTCGGAAATCGCTCACTGAACTTACCTCTGAAAAAGTCGTAGTGGCGTGATTCTCTAACCAATCCTCTCAGGAAAAATATCTTTTTCTTTGTCATCTCCGGTTGCGAAGATAGCACTAATTGTAGCTTAAGAAGATCTTTTTATCTCAAGTCAGGCATTGGTCGGTACTTACGCCCAAGACAGGACCGCTCAAGCCCCGGCCGCAGATTTCTCTGCTCGTTTTCGGTCGTTGTGATCCAATATTTTCTTACGCAAGCGTATGTTTTTGGGCGTCACTTCTACCAATTCATCTTGATTGATAAACTCTAATGCTTTTTCAAGCGTCATATCGATTGGTGGTGTCAGGACCTGTTTTTCGTCTGCCGCAGTAGTTCTAAAGTTGGTTAGTTTTTTAGATTTTGTAGGATTAACTACCAAGTCATTATTGCGCGCGTGAATTCCGACGATCATTCCTCCGTATACGGGAACCTGAGTACCAACGAATAACTTGCCGCGCTCTTGCAGAGTAAATAGTGCGTAGGTGTTAGCTTCGCCCAAGTCTTGAGCAATCAAAACGCCATTGCTACGACTTCGGATTGGTCCTACATGCTTATCGTAGCCATCAGATTGCGTGTAAATGATTCCGGTACCTCTGGTTTCTGAAAGAAATTGCCCTCTATAACCGATAAGCCCCCGAGCTGGCATGCGGAACGTCAGCTGCGTTCTGCCTCCCGGCATGTTGTCCATCGTTTGCATACTCGCCTTCCGTCGAGCGAGTTCTTCGATTACGGTGCCACTATAGCTTTCTTCGACTTGAACGAGCACCGTTTCGAATGGCTCAAGCAGATTGCCGGCATCATCTTTCTTTAGGATCACCTCGGGTTGAGATACACAAAGTTCAAATCCTTCTCGACGCATCGTTTCAATCAGGATGGAAAGGTGCAATTCACCACGTCCTTTGACGCTGAATACCCCGGCATCTGGACCTTCTTCCACTTTAAGAGCGATATTCGATCGTAGCTCCCTATCAAGCCGCTGTTTGATGTTTCGAGAGGTAACAAAGTCCCCCTCTTTTCCCGCAAATGGGCCATCGTTGGGCCTAAAGGTCATTGCTAATGTCGGTTCGTCTACCGCAAGTGTCGGTAAAAATACTGGGTTAGCGGGAACCGTGATGGTATCTCCCACTTTGAGTTCTTTCATTCCCGCAATTCCAACGATGTCGCCAACGCTTGCGCTAGGGATTTCGTTTCGGACGACTCCGCGAAACGCGAAGAGTTTTTGAGTCCTGAAGGTTTCGTGCTTGCCTCCCTCTTGCCCGCGCAACACCCGATCACCAACTTTGCAAATGCCAGAAGTAACCCGACCGACTGCAACGTACCCTAGAAAGTCATCGTATTGAAGTGTAGCCACTTGCATGCAAAAATCTGTGCTTTCAGGAGTAGGACGAGTGGGAATGTTTTCCACCAAAGAAGCCAGCAATGGATCGAGATTATCCGACTCTTGCCCCAACTCTTCCATCGCATAGCGATCACGACCTGATGCATAGATTACGGGAAAGTCTAGTTGTTCGTCAGTTGCTTCAAGTTCTCCAAATAAATCAAAAACTTTGTCTACCGTTCCCACAGGATCGCAACCGTCTCGATCGATCTTATTAACAACCACAATTGGTTTGAGGCCCAGTTCAAATGCTTTCTTGGTAACAAAGCGAGTTTGGGGCATTGGCCCCTCAAAAGCGTCGACAACCAAAAGTACGGCATCAACCATACCTAAGATACGCTCCACCTCACCACCAAAGTCAGCATGGCCAGGTGTGTCTACAAGATTGATTCGCGTTCCTTTCCAAGTGATGGAAGTACACTTTGACGTGATAGTGATGCCACGCTCCTTCTCGAGGTCCCCAGAGTCCATTGCACGATCAAGACTTTTTCTCTTGTCTGCGTCGTCACTTAAGGCGAGCAGTCCGTCAACGAGAGTGGTCTTTCCATGGTCAACGTGAGCCACTACCGCGATATTTCTAGCTAATTCTGACATCGAACGGGGAATAACAATGCGATCGCATTGCCGCAAGCTAATTGTTGGAAATCGTCAGCTTCGGCTGCTTAACGTCAGAAACTGACAGAATTCCCACCAGTCCCGTGGTAACACTGCGCTAAGTAGCTGAAATCACGAGATGGCATGGCATCTGCATTAACCGTCTCCATGCACTCGCAGACTCAAACTCCATCCTACGCCATGCCAAAAGCAGCATTGAGCGGGATCGCGGCAACGATTATCGACCTATTAGCGCTCGTAGTGCTCGTGGAGAGATTCAGCTTACCGGTTTCACCCGCGGTAGGTATCGCAGCTCTTGCTGGTGCCTCTTTAAACTTTATGCTCAACAAACACTGGGCGTTTCAAGAAGACAGCACCACGTCAACAACTCAAGTTGTTCAATTCATTGCGGTGGCATTGGTAACCGCCCTTCTTCTTTCTTTGGGGGTAACGCTATTTCCCACGAGCTGCCCGTACGTGGTGGCAAAGCTAACCTGCTCTATCGCCGTATTTCTACTTTGGACTTATCCAGTACAAGCAAAATTCGTATTCAACAACAGAAAGGACCTTTAACATGATTGATTTAAGTATTGTAATCCCCGCCTTTAACGAGGCCAAACGAATTACCCCAACGATAGAAACGGTCGCCGAGACGTTTCGCAACTCAATCTTTTCGTTTGAAATCGTAGTCGTTAACGACGGATCGTCAGACGAAACCTCAACCGTGGTTTCTAACCTCAAGAAACAAATTCCAGAACTGCGTCTAATTGCGTATCACCAAAACGAAGGAAAGGGATATGCAGTTCGTCAAGGAATGCTTCTTTCAAGAGGACGCATGCGAGCAATGTTAGACGCTGACGGTTCTATCCCCGCAAGCGAACTGCTAAGACTGGTAATTCTAGCCAACTCTGAAAAAGACGATATCGTGATTGGCTCTAGGTACGTAGGAGGAGCCAAAGTAGAGACCTCTCAACCTCTCTACCGCAGAGTATGGAGCAGAATCGCCAATGGTGCCATCCAAGCGGTGTTGCTGAAAGGTATAGAGGACACTCAATGTGGTGCCAAAGTTTTCAGTAAGCACGCCGTAGAACGTTGTTTTACTCATGCACGAATCAATGGGTGGTCATTTGACTTAGAGGTCTTAGGTCTAGCAAAGCGTCTAGGACTTACCATTGGAGAACATGCCATCACCTGGAGTGACGATGCTCGCTCGCGTGTCAACCCCCTTAAAGACTTCTTCAATGTTGTAAGAGAGACAGTCGTGATTCGCGCAAGAATGCGTCGTCAAGTCAGACACGCCTTAGTTACAGGGTAAGACATGCAATACTACAAAGTCATTCTCATTCTTGTTGCAATCACCAGCTCTTCCAACGCCAGCAACCTTGATACCCCACATCGTCTAAACAAGTTTGACCACCATGAAGGTTGGACTGCTGGAATGAGCCTGGGAATTACAATTCCAAACTACGAAGGTCACGAAAAGGTTTCGGGCTTAGGCACCAACGCTAATCTAGGACACTTTCTGAGCAAACGTTGGACGTTAGTTGCAAACTTTGACGTAAACATGTGGAGAGAACATCTTCCCACCAACCTTCGTGCTACCAAATCTTCAGTACAAGCGATTGCCAGCGCCTCAGTTAAGTTCTACGCCACGGAGTCCGTATGGCTGAAAGCGAGCGCCGGACAGGCCTGGTTCCGAAATGTTACGGAAGATACACAAACCAGCATAGTCCCTGCCTATTCTCTTGGCTTCGGGTTCGAGTGGTTGGACGAAGCCGACTTTTCACTTAATGTGGCAGCAGCAGCGACTACTACTGTTAACAAGGATAATACGTTAGCGATATTGGTGGGATTTCAGAAAAAGAACCTTCAGCGGTAAGCGCCGCTGATAATATTACAACCTTGCAGACAGACCGGGAACACTGATACAAAGTCGGTGGTGTTTGTAACTAAAGGAGGTGATCGCTGGCACTACTAGTGCGAGAGGAAAGTCCGAGCATCATAGAGCAGGATGCTGGCTAACGGCCAGTCAAGGTGACTTGAAGGAAAGTGCCGCAGAAAATATACCGCCTCTTTGGAGGTAAGGGTGAAATGGTGCGGTAAGAGCGCACCGCGTCTTTGGTGACAAAGATGGCAGGGTAAACCCCATCCGATGCAAGACCAGACAGAGAATCGCTGCTCGCGTACATTCTCGGGTAGGTTGCTAAAGAGTGCTGGTAACAGTGCTACTAGATGAATGATCGCCACCCTCGGGTAACAGAACTCGGCTTATGACTTAGTTGCAAACACCACTTTTTTAAAACCACAGTTCAGCTTAGCCGAAGAGAATTTTCTCGCCATTTTGCGCGCCGAAAATTTTCCTCAAAAAGTTCGGCGGAGGGAAAATAACCCACTGTCATTTAGGTGAAGCATAGTTTGACACTGTAGTTTTTCCTCTTTCTTCCACTCCAACTTGGCCGCTCTTGAGCGGCAATCTCGAGACTAATCAAGAGTGCAATTTTGCTAAGGCCCGACGATCCGAGATTCCATGAAACTTTCTCTTCGTAAGGGTCATCACTTAGTCTCTTCGCGCATTCGCTGGCATCATAGTTCAGACCTGTCTTATTGTGTTTCAGAACAGAAAATGCTTCGACGATTTCATCGAACATTGATTTTTTGGAAACGCGAGTCATAGATAGACAAAGCGAGTCTGCCCCCCTCTATTGAGTCGCATTGACGAAACACCCGCAACCTATTTCTCACGAAAGCAGGTTCTTTGTCATTCGCACATGGGGAATGTTCGCTTCTTGAAAAACTTCAGAGCTAATGGCGTAACCCCGTGTTTCGTAGAACTTAGTAGCGGAAGACTGAGCGTTTAGATAACACTCCGTTTCTCCTCGTTTTCTTAAGTAGTCCTCCATGGCCATAAGCACTCCAGAACCTACTCCCATTTTTCTGTAGTGGCGAAGCGTGGCGATCCTCTCAAGCTTGCAACGTCCCTCCTTGTCAACTCGAAGACGACCAGTTCCAACGGCAAGTCCCGCTAGCGACGCCAAGAAATGTTGCGACGTAACGTCATGTTCATCAAGCTCAATACTCTCGGGAACTCCCTGTTCTTCAATGAATACAACGCGGCGAATTGCGAGTGCTTGCATAAGCTCTACATCTTTTTTGATGACGATGACCATTTCGCATTCTGTATACCAGACGCTCAAATACTTTGACGAGTAAAACCTACATTTTGCGAAATGCTATCGAATCGTCCCAAGGCTAACGCCTCTCGTTCCACCAGGCCCAAATCCACTACGAGTAGTTGGCCGGAGTGTGGGAGGTCTATGTACATAACGGAGGTTGAGACGTTGCGACGACTCTAAAAAAGGTAGCTGTTGTTCTCTAAAGTATTCCTGCATACAGTTTCGGAAGTGCCCCTTTCCTTTGACTATTCCTGTTCCGTTTTTCCGAACTCTTACTACGATCTGTTTGGCATTTCCCTTAGTCAAAAAACACGATTGTGCCCAGTAGTTGGTGTGTTTGTTTATCTCACCAATTTCAAACCGATTCAGCGGATCGTGGACCCTCAGAGGGAAAGCAATCAATCGTTTGCTGCTGGTACGCGGCCAAGACAAATTTTTGATGATGCGCTGGAGACACTTCAACATCTTCTTACTGTTGTGTTCGATGTAGCCACCTCCCAAACCTAAGGCCAACTGTTCACTCCCGAGCTTTGAGGTGGATAGATTCCCGACGTGCCCATTTTCATCAATCTCCAACCTAACAGTATATCTTCCCCTTAAGCGATAGGTGCCAGCAGGAGAAAAACATTTCTTCATGAATCCCTTATTCCTACGAATCATTACAGATACGACTTTCTGTTCTTCCTTCTCTAATTTCGGCCACGCGCTGAGTCTCTTTACAGTAGTTAGCAGACTGCTGGTATCTCCCGGGCCGTAGGCTACTGCTAAAGATATGTTTGCGGAGATGCTTGGCCAACCAAAACTGCGTAAACTTCGCGAAATGCAGCTAATGGTGGCCCGAGATACACCAGAACCATTCAACAATGATTTCATTTTCCCGACAATAAAACTTTCAAACGAAGATTTCCTTTTGCGAAAGGGTTCTTTGTGTGAACGCTAAGGCAACGAGACACCCTATGATGAACAAACAGCCTAGCTTGTCGTCTTACAGAAGGAATGCTAACTTGGTTGGTGAGTTTGGCCTGAACGGCAGGCCTGTCAGATGGTAGGTTCCCTATTCCAGAGCTAGCTACTGCTATCATGAATATCAACACTCATTAAACTAACAACTAAACGGTCACCACGCCCCCTTTATCTTAAATCTTTGGAAGTTTATTAAGGAAAAACTCGCCCGGCCCTCCTATTCCTTAGCCTTTGTGACACCATCTTCATCCGCTTGGGTAAAGAAGCGGCCAGCAAACGGCTATATGCTCATCGGCTAGGCCATCAAAACTAACAGCGACGTATGTCCCTCTCGTCCTGCTGAGAATATGCAAAGTATACTTTCAGAGAACTACGCCTCAAACGTGGGAAAATATGGACACTCAAAAGAAGATCTTGAGCGCTTTCCTTTTAGCCGGTTCGGTAAAGCACACTCCCCTTAGACCTTACAAGTACGAATATCAATAGGTCTCTTGTGCCAACAATCATTCCGTCCCCACATTCAGCGTCACAGGCAACACCTGGGGTTGGACAAACGTACCCTGATTCGACTTGGCATGCGCTGTCGCATCCATCATTGACAGAGATGTTCCCATCATCACAGGCTTCAGCTGCATCTAGCACGCCATCCCCCAGCTCATTATCCAAACACTCGGTGAACCGCTACAAATGAAGCCCGTCTCACTTTCGCAAACGTCGCTACAACCGTCACCACACGTAGAACTGCATAAGCTCGGGTTCCAAAGCAGGAAACCCTGTTTCGATTTAACAACCGGCATCACAGCCATCTCCTCCAACAATATTGCCATCGTCGCATATTTCATCGCTCGCAATGACAGTATCTCCGCAAGTGCTGCTGCATTGGCTTGGCAGCCCATTACAGCCAAAACATTGCTCTATCGTCAGGCAATCGGCTACACATCCATCTCCATTGACGCAATCCTTCGATGTAGGCAATGTAGGTATCGGCTTAATCCACCGATTGTCCTTTGGTCGCCGTAAGACGCTTCGTTTAAAGTTCAGAGAATTTTAAACACACCAGGCAATACTCCCATCAGAAGAACCGCCACTGTACAAATAATCACCAGATTTACCAGTACAGGGCGTGCAGGAAAGGCTAGATCTTGCTCCGCTGGTTTGAAGTACATGGTCATTACGACTTTTAGATAGTAGTAGATGCTGATAGCACTGTTGATCGCTCCCACAATCACAAGCCAAAGTAGTTGTTGATCGTAGACTTCTACACCGCTCATCAACACTCCAAATTTAGCAAGGAAGCCACCAGTGGGCGGGATGCCCGCGAGTGAAAGAAGTAGTAGCGTCATGGCGAGCGCCATTCCTGGATTTGCTTTTCCAAGCCCTGCAAAGTCGGAAATTAGGTTTCGCTCTTTACCATCCGAGCTTACGTGAATCACCACTGCAAAAACACCGAGCGTCATGATGCTGTAGGCGAAAAGATAAAACACCACGTTTCCAAGGGCGCTTGGTGCTCCTAGTCCTTCGGATATCACACCAAGAAGTAAGAGACCGGCGTGAGAGATAGAAGAGTAAGCGAGCATGCGTTTGATATTCGTTTGCCGAAGCGCCGCGATGTTCGCAATTGTCATGGTGAGAGCCGCCATAATCGCCATAGGATCAGCCCACCCCATGTAGCCCCAAGGCATGACGTCACCGCCCAGAGCCCAAGTGAATAGGCGAATCATTCCGACCACAGCGCCAACCTTTACAGCGGAGGCCATGAATGCCGTAACAGAGGACGGGGCGCCTTCATACGCATCCGGCGTCCACATGTGAAACGGCACCGCAGCGATTTTGAATGCAAACGCAGCAACGCAAAGCAGCGTGCCGACTACCGCGATGGAAAGCATCTCTGCGCTCATTTGATCGATTCCACGGTCTAAGACTACGTTGATGTGGGCAAAGCTCGTTTCACCAGTAGCGCCATAGAGCAGTGCGATTCCAAAGACCAAAATTCCGGAAGCAAAGGCGCCGGCGATAAAGTACTTCATGGACGCTTCCATGCTCTTTTTGTGATGGCGACGACTTGCCACCAACGCGTAGACCGCAAGTGACATGGTTTCGATTCCGATGAAGAGGGAGACCAAGTCTGCAGACATTGCGATTACCGCTAAACCAGCCCCAGCAAATAGGAGTAGAGAGTACGTTTCCCCTTGCACCCAACGGTGTATCTCTTGCTCCACTTTCGCCAGTAGCGCAACGATTGCAACCACGCCAGCGCAAAGTGCGATGATTGCGTAAGCCAAACGATCGGCGATGAGCATGTTGTGAAGTAAGTACCGAGACTCATCGCCAATCTCTTTGGCGAGGAACACCGCGGTCAGTGCCGTTAGAATACCGAAGAGGGACGCCACGGTGGCGATTCCCGACTTCGCCTTTTGCGATACGAAAGAGTCAAAAAGGACGACGCATAGCGCGCCGACCGCGATGACGATGAGGGGCAACATGTAAAACAAGTCGCCGACTTCCATAAACTTTGCTTGGTTCATGATGGTTCTCCCACTTTCTTGTTGGGAAGCTCAAAGGTGAGCCGTGCTTCGCCATCTGGAGCATGGCGTTTGATCTGATAGTTTTTTTGAAATCTCTCTACGGAGGGCTGCATCGCTTTCATGAATGGCTTGGGATAGAGTCCCATGAAAAAGATTCCTGCGATCAATGGTAAGAACACCAGCCGCTCTCTAAGAGACAAGTCAGGCAAGGTTTTATTGGCTTCGTTATCAAGCGGTCCAAACATGACTTTTTGAAACATGAACAGAAGGTAAATGGCACCAAAAATAACTCCGGTCGTGGCAAAGGCTGCCATTACTTTAGGCATTGGCATTTGCGAACTTGAAGCGTCAAACGTTCCAATCAACGTGAGAAACTCTCCCACAAAACCAGAGAGGCCAGGCAAACCAACGGAGCCAAGCATCATGATAAGGAAGCATCCTGCAAATACCGGCATCTGTTTCCAGATTCCGCCGTACTCAGACAAGCGTCTGGTGTGACGGCGCTCGTAAAGCATTCCAATCGCCAAGAAAAGTCCACCTGTGGTTAAGCCGTGAGACAGCATCGCATAGATGGAACCTTGAATTCCCATAGACGTCATCGCGAACAGTCCCAGAGCGCAAAAGCCAAGGTGAGACACTGAGGAGTAGGCAATTAGTTTTTTAACGTCATCCTGCGCAAAAGCAACAAACGCACCATAGATGATTCCGATGACGGCCAACACGCAAATAGCAGGAGACAAGACTTCTGCACCGTAAGGAAATAGCGGTATCGCGAATCGGATGAAGCCATAAATTCCAAACTTCAACAGTACGCCAGCCAGAATTACCGAGCCTGAGGTAGGTGCTTCCACGTGAGCGTCCGGAAGCCAGGTGTGTAGCGGAAACAACGGAATTTTGATGGAGAATGCCAGCGCAAAGGCGGCAAAGAGCCAGACTTGTTGACCGTTCGGCAAGATGAGCTCAGTCAGCTTGGTAAGGTCCGTAGTGTACTCGCCCGTGACTTTGGCATATTGAAGGTAGACAAACAGGATTGCTGCCAACATGAGCAAAGATCCTACCATCGTGTAAATCACAAATTTGATAGAAGCATAGATTCGTCTACGACCACCCCAAATACCGATGAGCAGATACATGGGAATAAGCATGATTTCCCAAAAGACGTAGAATAAGAAGACGTCTAAAGCGACGAACGCACCAAGCATACCAAACTCCAATATGAGAAGGGTAGCGACGAATTCTCGCACGCGTTTGGTGACCGCTTTAGTCGAAGCCAGGAATACGATGGGAGTTAGAAATGTGGTCAGTACGACAAGCCATAATGAAATGCCATCGATTCCGAATTTGATAGTGGAGCCCAAACGCGGAATCCAAGGTTTCTCGAAAACCAATTGGTACTGCCCAATATCAAAGTTGAAAAAACCAAAGATGGCGAGTGAGGCAAGAAACGTAATCAAAGAGAAAGCGATGCCAACCCCGTGAATGAGCCCATGCTCGGTTTTGGGCAGTAGCATGGTGATGAGGGCGCCAACGAGGGGCAGCCCGAGAATCAACGGTAATACAAATGAGCCTTCCATTAGTTTGCTCCTCTCACTGGGACTACGAGAGTGCCGGAGTTGGTGTCTCCTGTTTTCTCTTCCGCTGTCCAGACTTTTACTTTGTGTCCTACTTTGGGATCAAGCCAGCGGCTTTGAACAGTCCCGATCAACTTCTTACCTTGTTCGTCCACGTCAGCTTTATCATCTCCATCAAAGTCCCAGTGAACCGTTACGTTTTTACTTTCGGGACCAAATCCAGGAAGTATTTCTACCTCTACAACGCCCTCCCCTTTTTCCTTCCACTTCATTTCAGGGGAGGTTGAAAAAATAAAGGAGTTCGTACGCCACGCCAAAACGAAAACAGTCGCCAACCCGACGCACATGGCAGCTATGTAGCGTTGAATGTTTCCGTTTTGGACCCGGGATAGTACAGACTTGCTAAAGAAGTCGACAACAAAGGCGCTGCCATTGACGAACACGCCGTCGATTACAAACTTGTCCACAAACTTGAACAGTGCCATTGCCACGTTCCGGAACGGACCAATGAATGCTTTTTCGTAGATTTCATCTACGTACAGTTTGTTCTTCGACAAGTCGTACAACTTGCTTCCGCGCTCACTTGTCACAAAGTGGTCTACGGCGGGAGCCGTTTTACCGTTAAAAAGTTTGTACGCGATTGCTACGCCGATGATGGCGAAAAGCGTTGCCGCTCCCATGAGCCCTCCGATCCACGCCGCGGAGTGCGGTACCATTTTAACAACTTTTCCGTCGAGGAAATGACCGGCCATCTCATAATCCACCAGAGTGGAAGCAAGCCCGTTTCCATCATAGAAAATCGATGGCACCAGCCAGCTGCCAAGAAGGTTGGGAAGCGAGCCAATGTGAGGTAGGCCAAGGAAACCAGCAAATACTGCCAAGACTCCAAGCACCGCCAAAGGAATCGTCATCGACGGTGGGGACTCGTGGATGTGACTCTGCGTTTCTTCGTCGGCGCGGCACTCTCCTGAGAAGACCATAAAGTACAACCGGTACATGTAGATCGCGGTCCCGATCGCGGCGAGGGTCAAGATCCCAAATAAAATGTAGCCGTATCCAGGAAACCATCCTTCTCCATTGGCGAAAAATGCGCCCGCTAGAATCTCGTCTTTGGAGAAGAATCCACTCATAAGCGGCAGTCCCGCGATAGCCCAACAATAGACAAAGAACGCGCCGTGGGTAATCGGCAGTTTTCTGCGAAGCCCACCCATTTTGGTCATGTCTCCTGACCCGCTCATGGCATGCATGACGGAGCCAGCACCAAGGAAAAGTCCTGCTTTAAAGAACGCATGGGTCATTAGATGAAAGATGCCCGCCACAAACGCACCACTGCCAACGGCCACAAACATAAAGCCCAGTTGTGAAACGGTAGAATAAGCGAGTACCTTTTTTAAGTCGGTTTGTGCGAACGCCATGAACGCTGCAAGAAGCGCCGTGAGTGCGCCAATTCCGGCCACTATAGCCATCGCCGTGGCGGATGACATGTACAAAAAGGACAGTCTCGCAATCATGTAGACCCCAGCGGTAACCATAGTCGCGGCGTGGATGAGTGCCGACACTGGAGTGGGACCGGCCATGGCATCTGGTAGCCAGACGTAAAGTGGTATTTGAGCCGACTTGCCGCATGCGCCGATAAAGAACAACAGCCCGGCAAAGAAAGCGAATCGTTCGTCCAAAAATCCGCCGGATGGTTCAATCATCCGCACAGAGTTGTAGGAGGATTCAAACATTTCTACGGCAGCGGGACTGCGTAGGTTCATGAAATCCAAACCGATAGATTCTGCTCCACTGGCTTTCATTCCCCAAAATAGTACGAACATTCCAAGAATGAATGCGAAGTCACCAATGCGGTTGACAACAAACGCTTTCCGACCCGCTGTAGCGTAGTTCTCATTTTCAAACCAGAAACCGATAAGTAGGTACGAACAAAGCCCTACCCCTTCCCAACCGATAAACATCATCGGCATGTTGGCACCAAGTACAAGAACGAGCATGGAACCAGTAAAAAGATTGAGGTAGCCGAAGTACGCAGCGTAACGCGGCTCGTGGGACATGTAGCCCGTGGAGTAAAGATGGATAAGTGACCCGACAAAGGTAATGATCAAAATCATTACCGCAGATAGCGTGTCTAAATGGAACGTAAAGTCTAGCTTTAATCTGCCAACTTCGATCCAAGTGTAGAGGTGTTGGCGAAGAATGGGAGCCCCAGCGCCATCCGTACCATTTTTCCATGCCGCGAATGCGTCCCAAAGAGGACCCGCAACAGCCGTCAGAGCGACGACAAATGCTGCAACAATCACCCCCACGCCAACTACATGAACCGTCCGCCGACTAAGATGCCGACCAAAAAGAATGTTGAATGCTGCCCCAATAATGGGGAGTAGCGGGATCCACAAAAGTGTACTATTGGTTTCCATGGTCCTATCCTTTCAACTCAGTCATTTTGTCGACTTCAACATGCGCGGTAGTTCGGAAGAGTTGCACCACGATCGCTAGACCAATCGCAGCTTCGGCAGCTGCTACAGCGATGACAATAAACGCAAGGTTGTGCCCGCGCATGTCGCCGTGCAATCTGGCAAACGTAAGAATCGCGATATTGCCTGCATTGAGCATTAGCTCAACGCTCATCAACATGATTAGCGCGTTTTTGCGAACCAAAACGCCAACAGCACCAATGGTAAACAGCAGTACTGCCAAAATTAGGAAATGCCCATACGAAATGTGAAGGAACCAGTTCATTGCTTCACCTCCTCTTTCTTATACACTCGTTTGGCGCCTGGCCTTGCGACAGCAAGTGCGCCAACCACTGCGGTTAAAAGCACGAGTGACACGGCTTCGAATGGGAAGAGGTAGTCCCGAAAAAGAACCGTACCGATTTCCTTTGTCGTCCCAAATCCCGGTGCTGGTTTACGAGCCGCTAGTTGACCGATGTCGTTGACAGCCCAAAGCACAGTAGAAAGTCGGTAAACGATAAACGCGAGACTAACCCCGACAATCGCGATACCAAACTTAGAGTTGGGTTCGAGACTTTCATCGACTGGCTTATTAAGAATCATAATAACGAATACGAAGAGCACCATAATCGCCCCCGCGTAAACGAGAACTTGAATTGCAGCGAGAAACGATGCGAAAAGCATCACGTAGACCACTGCGATGCAAAGAAAGGTGCCGACCATTCCCATTACGGCGGAGATTAAGTTCTTTCTGGTAATAACAAATACGGCGCCACCAAGCACCAAGGCAGCAAAAGACCAAAAGAACAGCGCTTGACCAGTAGTGGTAGTAGGAGCGTCATTGGTCGCGGCCAGCGCCGGTAGTGCAGTTATCATTATAAGCAGTGACGCCATCAAGTTTAACTTCTTCATGCCGCACTTCCTTTCTGGGCTGCAGCTATCTTTGCTTCAAACTCATCCCAAAATCGAGTTAGAAAGCCCATCATTGGCCAAGCTGCCGCTTCTCCTAGTGCGCAAATCGAGTTGCCTGCGATACCGTGAGCAATCGATCCGAGAAGCTCAGCATCTCCAGGTTTACCTTTTCCGAAGGCGACGCGCTTGGATACTTTTTCGAGCCACCCCGTCCCTTCACGACAGGGAGTACATTGTCCGCACGACTCGTGCGCGTAAAACTTCATGATTCGCCACACGACTTTGGTGATGTCAGTTTCGTCATCGATCACGACGATGCCTCCCGACCCTGCCATGGTACGCAGCTGTCGTCCGCCGCCCATGTCGAAGGTTTTGCCGGGGCCGTACTCGCAAGGTTTGATTCGTTCGTCGGTCATCATCGCGTCAAACTCTACCGGAACGTCAAGTTCGTCGTCGCACATCGGCGGCATTGACGACCCTCCAGGAATCACGGCTTTAACTTTGCGACCTTTCCAAACGCCACCGCAAACGTCATCAATCAGCTCACGCATGGTGATGGTCATCGGAAGCTCGTATACGCCAGGCTTATTAACGTGACCTGAGACGCAAACGATTCGTGTTCCACCAGAGCGACCAACCCCGAGGTCGGCGAACCATTGTCCCCCTTTGTCGACAATGGCTGGGATGTTCATTAGCGTCTCTACATTATTAACGATGGTAGGATTACCAAAGAGACCTTTGACAGCTGGGAACGGAGGCTTAAGCCGAGGTTGACCGCGAAGACCTTCAAGCGAATTCAATAGCGCCGTTTCTTCGCCACAGATGTACGCGCCTGCTCCACGGTGGAGAGTGATGTGGCACGTTCGGCCGCTTCCGAAGATGTTGGTTCCAAGGTAGCCCTTGGCGTAAGCTTCATCCAACGCTTTTTGCAGCACCAAATATTCTGCCATCATCTCGCCACGGATGTAGATGTAGTTGTCTTCAGCCTTCAATGCGACCGCAGAGACAATCATGCCCTCGATCAGCAAGTGAGGGTCCCATGTAATTAGCTCCCCATCTTTACAAGTTCCAGGTTCCGACTCATCGCAGTTACAGACAAGATGAACGGTTTTGGCATCTTTGGGTAGGAAGCCCCACTTGATTCCTGTAGGGAATCCCGCGCCGCCACGGCCGCGAAGATTAGAAGTTTTAACCTCTTCGATGATTTTCGCAGAGTCCATCGACAGAGACTTACGAGCCACACTGTACCCGCCGAGCGACTCATAGCCCTCAATGGTACGTGCTTTTTCATTGCCAAAATTGGCGGTAACAATTTTTGTTTCGCTCATTACGCGACCTCGGATTCTGGATGTGGGTTGCTTCTAAGATACGTGAGCATGTCGTCAACGTCTTTAGGCTCTAGGTCGAGGAAATACTTAGTTCCTGCCAGTATTGCTGGCGCATTCGCACATTTGGCGATGCACTCTTCCTCCACCACGTGAAAGTCTTCCGTACTGCCACCGACTTCAACCCCGAGTTTGCTCGTCAGAGAGTCCAACACATCGTAGGCGCCACGAAGCATGCACGACACGTTGGTGCAAACTCGCAAGGTCGTTTTGCCCGACGGCTCGCGTTTGTACATCGTATAAAACGTGGCAACACCATAGACGTGTGGGTAGGGCAGCCCGAGTGTCGCTGCTACGAGTTGCAACGCCTCGTCACTAAGGTGACCGAACTCTTTTTGAGCCATGTGCAATGCAGGCATCACCAAAGGTTGTTTGGATGGGTAACGCTCAGCCATACGGTCGAGCTTGGATAGTGAATCACTTGAAAAACTTAAAGACATGGGGCACTTACGCTTATAAAGAAGCGTCGCGAAAATAAGGGCGGCTAACATTGCTGTCAAGGCGCCTAGCTGGCTTAAAACGTCGCGACTACAATTCATTTTTATTTACTTTTTGGGTATGGTAAGTCCTGCCCAGCGATGTCGATGCAAGAAAAGTTCACGGAGCTTTCCTCAAAGGTAGGTCATTTTGCGAATACTAAAGGTCCTACCAAGAGCGCCCAGCAATGGTACCTGCGAAAAGTACAGCAACGATGGATGACACGGGTATTTGGGCGACGCCTATTCACCGAAAACGTCGATTGGCTGATCAACTTGAAACCCGACAGAGGGATCATCTTAGCAGCGAACCATCGTACCTTCTTCGACTTCTACGTAACGATGTTAGCGCTGTACAAAAGGGGGATCACTTGGGGAACCAGGCAGTACTATCCCGTACGAAAAGACTTCTTCTACGACAAGCCAAGCGGTGCCGCGATGAACTTTATGATCGGTGGCGGCGTAATGTATCCGCCGATCTTTAGAACCAAAGGCAATCGCTCCAATCAACAAGCGGTCGAGTTTTTAAAACACGTACTCGACGATCCTCGCACCATTGTAGGAATTCATCCGGAAGGCAAACGAAGTAAAACGGACAACCCTTACGAACTTCTGCGGGTTCAACCTGGGGTCGGGCAACTCGCCCTCAGAACCAAAGCTATAGTCATTCCTATCTTCATCAATGGTATCAGCAATGATGTGGCGAAAGTTCTCAAGTCGGGTCGTTCTCACGCTATTGGCAAAGAGTCTCCGATTACCATCACATGCGGCGATGCCATGGATTTTTCTAAGTACGACAATGAAAATCTACGCACCACAGTCTATCAAAGAGCTTCTGGGGACGTACGTGCGGCAATAACAGCCCTTGGACAAAAAGAAAAAGTGATCCGGGAAGATATCCTTAGTGGGAAAATTAAGCGAGACGACCACCGTTGGCTCGAACCGACAAAGTCGTAAACTACCACCACAAAAACCGATACTTTTTAGGCTTTGAGGAACGAGCGTAACCACAGACGTGGAGTTCTTTTTTTGAATAGGCAGCTTTGCCCCCCTTCCTAGAATCACTTCCTGCCGAGAGTGTTCCGCCAACCAGGCTGATTGCTTGAACGGCCGTTGGCCATTTGACTACTTTCAGACTGTGCCCCCGAGCCTTCAAAGCTTCGATCGTAGTTTTTGATTCGTTTGGCTCGTAACGTAGGTCGTCGGGTTTCCATTGATGATGAAGTCGTGGCGAATCTATCGCCGTTTGCAGGTCGTGCCCGTACACAAAGTGCCGCACAAAGACTTGCAATACATTTGAAATAATTCGCGGTCCCCCTGAGCCACCAAGGCATCCGACGACCTTGCCTTTTCTGAAAATCAAAAGAGGTGACATCGATGAAAGCGGAGTTTTTCCTCCTCCCACCAAGTTCTTCTCACTCTGAATCAGGCCGTACATATTCGCTACCCCTTCGGCCAGCGAAAAGTCATCGATCTGATTGTTAAGCACTACCCCACCGGGAGTTATGAGCTTGGCCCCAAACGAACCGTTTACGGTAGTAGTAAGTGAAACCGCATTTCCGAAGTCATCGATCACGCAAAAGTGAGACGTGCCAGAATCATCACTAGTCCCTGCTTTTACGCCATCTCCGCCGTAGGCGTCATGCGCAGAGACTTTGTCACCGACCTTGTTAGCCATGCGATTGAGACGCTTTTCCGACAATAAGTTCGTCAACTTTCCTTTCTCACCGAGTAGTCTCGCCCTATCGGCGAAAGCGTGTTTCAGCGCCTCTACTTGTAGGTGACGAGCTTTTTCGGAGTGTCGCGGGGGGAGCCCTACCGTTTCAAGAATGCTTGCCGCAACAGCTATCGCAAATCCCCCCGATGAAGGAAGCCTCGGTCCTTTGATCTCATATCCCAACGCCTGAGCCACAAGCGGGCGCGAGGTTTTAACTCGGTAATCTTTGAGATCCTGTAACGTCAATACGCCACCAGCGTCCGTAACTGTTTTCACAGTCGAGCCAGCAATCCCGCCCGCGTAAAATGCTTTGGGTCCCTGCTTCGAAATCTCTTGAAGCGTTCGCGCCAATTCCAGTCGATGAATTGTCCCTCTGGCCCACTCTTCAATTTTCTTTTTCATTGCTGGTTGATTTGCTGCCTTTCTATTTGCGACGCCCTGTAAAAACTTAGACGCAGTTCTCTCCTTCTGAGCTAAGGCAATCGCTGGTGCGACGACCTCCGCCCACGAAAGCCTCCCCCGCCCTTTCCAAAGGGCAAATAGACCAGCGACTTCTCCTGGAACCCCCACCGCGAGACCGCCTTCTGTAGAAAGTCGTTTTTGAACCACGCCGTTGACGTCAAAATGTGCCGGCGTTAGTGCAGAGGGAGCGCGTTCTCTAAAGTCAAAGAACGTTGACTGCCTATTTGTTTGCTCGTAGACAACCGCAAGGCCACCACCGCCAATACCAGAAGAAGCAGGATTGACTACACCTAGCGCAAGCGCGGTAGCAGCCGCAGCGTCAAATGCGTTTCCTCCCTGATCTAAGATTTTGGCGCCCACCTCACTCGCTACGCGGTGATCCGCAGCTACTACCCCGTCTGCACCTGCAGAAGCTCCTGATAAAAGCAAAAATAGCCAACGAATTGACCAACTTACCAAGTATTTAGCTCTCATTTTCGCTATACTAACAGCTGCCAATGGCATCCAGGGGGATTCATGTCTGACAATGCGAACAAAGGTCAACCATCGACAGTTTCACTACGTATCAAGTTTAAAAGTGAAACGTTGGACGAGTTCATCAAGAGATACGCAATGGACGTCTCTCATGGTGGAATTTTTATACGTACCAAGAAACCACTACCCATCGGGACTCACGTAAGATTCGAGTTTGAATTGAAAACAGGCTCACCGCTAATCAGTGGTGGAGGCGTCATCGTTTGGACAAGAGAACCTGGGGGAGAACAAAAAGCTGCGCCTGGGATGGGTCTTAAGTTCGATTCGTTGGGAGATCATAGTAACGCGGTTCTCAGCAGAATCCTCGCTGGAAAAGAGGAACAACGGGAAGCGCAACACGCCAAAGCCGTTGGCAAACCAGCAACAGAAGCGCGAAAACAAGCGAAAGCAACTTTCAGACCCTTTGTCACCGATGAAGATGCAGATGAGGAAGCCTTTAACGCTTCGACAAAAGTTCAGTCACTCGCGGACTTAGTCGCAAAGACGATCCGCCCGGATACCCATGCAGGGATTGTTCCGGAAGCATCGGCATCAGCGAGCAACATATGGGATCTCGGTACCGCCGATGAAAGCATCCAGGAAACTACGCCCCCAGTGGAAGACTCCGTTCCTGAAGAACGGATGGGCGACGGAATCTCGAGTGCGCTCCGAGCTTTTGCAGATGCCCCATTAGCGGACGAGCTCACCGACGACTTCGTAGAACAACACACCGAGGTCTTAACGCAAGCAGAACTTGCAGAGATTGCTGCAGGTGGTCCTGAAGATGAGGGCCAACCAAACGTGTTGATTGAATCAGAAGAAGACCTCGAGCCCGAAGACGAGCAAGAAACCAGAGTTGCTGATGATGAAGAAGAGGCCGAGGCTGAAACTCAGATTCGAGAACCCGAGGAAAAGCACGCGGAGCCAGAAGTAAAATTTCAACAACACACCGTTCCCCCAATGAGTCAAACGGTTGATCCGTTGGCATCTACTGCACTCGCGACCAACCTACCTGGGGTAGAAAAACTATCGGACAAATCGATTGAGAAGCAAGAGCCGTCCCAAGAACCAAAGGCCAAGAGCAAAGTGCCATTGGCGCTTCTTGGCGCAGCACTAATCGGTGGAGGTGCATTCTACGCCGTTTCGAGTTCCAAAAAGTCTGAACCGGTGCCCCGTGCACCACAAGAACCAACTACGGTAGTAATTGACAACGTGGCCAGCAGCTCGCTCTCTTCGGAGATGCCGGTCTCTTCGGTTGCCCCGGTAAAACCATTGGCGAAGTCATCTTCAGTCTCAAGCGTCGAAACAACCACCGCAATTGCAACTACCAGCGCACTGGTAGTTACTCCGGCGGACGCTGTCGTAAAATTGAATGGTACGGTCGTCAATTCCAAAAAACTCGAGCTATCGCCAAACCAAGATCATCGATTGGTAATTTCTCGGAATGGATTTAACACCAAAACGCTTCGATATAACACCAATAGCGGGCCGCTACCAAAGGTCTCTTTGACGCCACTCATCTACAAGATATTCGTTAACTCAACGCCAAGAAAAGCAAGAGTAACCTACAAAGGGAAAAGTTATGGGCTTACCCCTACCAGCATTTACCTTGGCAAAGGTTCTTCAATTCCTTCAACTGCGACTTTTACCCTAAGTAAAGCAGGCTACAAATCCAGGACCGTAAAGCGGACGACATGGAACGGAAGTCCACAAGTTAAAGATGGGTTAGCATCGGTTACCGTCGATCTAGAATTACAAAGAACAGCGACCCAACCGACGGCGCCCGCCAGCCAATCATCTGCGGCCCCCGCTTCGAGTGCCGCACCGGCGGTTAACAGTAGTTCTGCGGCAACAAGTGCCAATGCTGTAAGCTCGGCGGCACCTTCATCAGCGCCGCCTCCAGTAACCACCGCACCAGCCGCGCCGCCCTCCACGTCTGTTCCCGTAAGTTCTGTACCAGCAACAACCCCGGAGACCACACCTCCAACCACGCCATAACTTCTTGACAGCTAAGCTGAATCAGGAGACAACCAGCATGAATTGAAAATGATTATCAATTTCTTGTTTGGCGGTTTTTATGCTTAGCCAACGTTATCTATCGCAACAGGTCGACGGGGCCAGTCTCGGTTTCTTTCGCATATTGCTCGGTATTGTCATGATGACGTCGCACCTTAGATTGTTGCTGTCTGGATGGCTTAGCAAACTCTACGACGAACCTACTTTCTTTTTTCACTACATCGAAAGCGTTACTCCACCAACGTTGTCGGTCGTTTACGCAACCCATGCGGCCTTACTGGTGCTTGCCGCTGCTGTGACAGTAGGATTCAAATACCGTCCTGCGATTGTTGTCTATGCTGTTTTGTTCTGTTGGAGTCAGCTTTGGGATGTAACTAATTATTTGAATCACTATTATCTGGTGGCGCTACTTTCGGGCCTTCTCTGTTTTATCCCTGCCCATAGAAATTACTCATTCGACGCTTCCCGCCACAAACTACCAACCACAGTCCCCCGATACTGCTTACTCCTTATTCGCTTCCAAATTGCATGCGTATACTTCTATGCAGGGCTGGCAAAGTTAAATACGGACTGGTTACTCCATGCCCAGCCTCTAAACATCTGGCTTACAGCGCGTTCGGAGATGCCGCTAATCGGGCCCTTGATGGATGAAAGGTGGTTTGCCTTTGCGTGCAGCTGGGGCGGATTTTTGTTTGATTCAACGATTGTATTCTGGCTCAGCCTGAAGAAAACACGCGCTCTAGCGTATGCCGTGGTGATCATTTTTCATTTCTACACTTGGCTTCTTTTCGATATAGGAATGTTTCCCTTTATCATGATGGCTTCCGCGACAATATTTTTCGCGGCTGATTGGCCACGTAAGTTTCGGTCAGGAAAAGTGTCAGTCTCGGCTGCAAGTGTGGTCGGGCGAAAAGGTTTAGCAGCAATCCTTTGCTATTGCGGTTTTCAAATCGTTTTTCCATTGCGTCATTACCTCTACCCTGGAGACGTACTTTGGAACGAAGACGGCATGCGCTATTCGTGGAAAGTGATGGTTCGCGAAAAGCACGGCAGCGTCAACTACAAACTGGTCAGTTCAAAGACGCGGAATAAGGCAGTAGAAATCTCGCCACGAAAGTACCTAACAATGCGACAGGAAAGGGAAATGTCGGGTCAACCTGACTTGATACTCCAACTAGCTCACAAGATTCGTGAAGATTACAAAAGTCAGGGACACCGCAATGTGAAAATATATTGCGACGCGTGGATTTCTCTTAACGGAAGGCGGCGGCAGCGGCTGATAGACCCAACCGTTAATTTAGCAAAGCTTGACGAGACGCTTGGACCGAGCACTTTTGTAACCAACAAACCCAAAGTATCTCCCATTCACCTGGAGGCAACAAAATGAAGTGGCTCATTGTAATTCTGCTAGCTGTGGTAACAGCCCACGCCGATTCTATCGAGGATGACGAACTAGACAAAGATAGTGATGTGGTCACCATTGTCGATAGTCCGGTACCGGGCGCGGCCTCTCAAATCACGAAAGAAGCACTCGAAAATCGCGAGTCCAATGACATCCATCAAGTACTACAAGCTCCAGGAGTGTACGTACGGCAAGAGGAAGGTTTTGGCTTAAGACCAAACATCGGAATTCGCGGCACGAGCAGCGAGCGTTCATCCAAGATCACTCTAATGGAAGATGGTGTTCTCATAGCGCCTGCCCCCTATTCTGCACCTGCGGCCTACTATTTTCCGATGGTAACCCGGATGACAGGTATCGATATAATGAAAGGACCGGGAGCCATTCGCTTTGGCCCTTCTACGGTTGGTGGAGCAATCAACTTGCATTCGGCTCCCATCCCTCACAAACATGCGGCGTCACTAGACTTGGCGACGGGAAACTTTGGTTTCACTAAGCAGCACGCACGACTCGCTTTGGTTTCCGGAAACTACTCCGCGTTACTCGAAGGTGTTCAACTCTCCAGCCAAGGAATAAAAGAGTTGGACAATGGAGGAGCAACAGGATTCTTAAAGTCAGAGTTTGTTACCAAGCTTCGTTATGAAAATGCCGTCTCTGAGTCATTTTTTCATTCTCTGACTTTGAGGCTAGGCTACGCGGATGAGCTTTCTAGAGAAACGTATTTAGGTATTAGTGAACAAGATCTCAGAGAAACGCCCAACCGACGGTACCGAGCATCCCACCTAGGAGAGATGACCTGGAAACACCAACGAGTCACCTTAGATTACCAATTCGAGGGCAACAGTTATCGGGGTGACATGCAAGCTTACGGTAACTTCTTTACCCGCAAATGGACGAAGTTTGATGATTTTGCGGGGAGCACTTCTGTTTCAGAAGTTCTGGCGGCCCCTCAAGGCGGAATTAACCAAGCTCTTTACGCGGTACTTACCGGACAAGCCGACAGCCAAGGAGGAATCGACGAGTTATTGATTGGAACCAACGATCGAAAATTTATCTCCACGGGTCTGCAAGGAAAAATTAGAAAGGACCTAGCATCTATTGCGCTTTTAAAGGACCGCGGCACCCATCAGCTAGAAATGGGTACAAGATTCCATTTTGACAGGATTACCCGTGACCAATTTCAAAACACTTTTGAGATGACCAATGGCTCCTTAGTCGACACGGGACGTGCCAAAGACCAAAATACCGATTCGGTATCAGAGGCTTTCGCTCTTTCAGCTTATACTGAGCTGCAAAGCACCTGGAACTCGAGACTAATTACGACAGTGGGAGTCAGAGGGGAACTCGTAAGAAACAAGCTCGCCGATAACTTAACAAGCCAAAGTAACAAAGACGTATACGGAGGAATTATGCCAGGTGGAGGCGCAGTATTTCGCATGAGCGACAACATCTCGCTTTTGGGGTCGGTCTACTGGGGATTCGCTCCGACTCCCCCCAGGCTGACGGAGATCACAGCTCCGGAACGAAGCAGAAACTACGAAGTAGGCTTCAGGGCAGGACTGGCAGATATTTCAGTCGAAACCATCGCCTTTTTTAACGACTACAAGAATCTAACGGGAAACTGCTCCATCTCTAGCGGTTGTGCTCCACAAGATCTTGGAAGAACCTTTGATGGCGGGAGAGTATGGACCTGGGGAGTCGAAAATCAGCTTTCTGGTTTTCTGATAAAGAATCGACGCATACAAATTCCTATCAAACTTTTGCATACCTATACCGACTCATCCTTTCGTCAAGGATTTGTTAGCGCCAATCCTATTTGGGGGAACGTCGCAAAAGGCGACCGACTTCCCTACATCCCAAAGAACAATGTGGTGATTAGCACAGGAATCACCCACGCAAAGCTCGGAGTGATACTCGACGGTTCCTTTACTTCTGCGATGTTGGACTCTGCGGGGACGCAAGGACTTTCGACCGACGACACGTACAACCTAGATGGCAGTGCGTGGTACAGCCCTTCTAAGTTCTCCAAGATATACCTTAGAGTGGACAACATCACTGGAACGCAATACTTGGTCAGCTATCGGCCTTTTGGTGCCCGTCCTTCGAAACCAAGAATGATTCAAGCAGGTATCAAATTCTCATTATAACGGTTTGCACGTGACTTTTCTTTAGCCGATTATATCGGAAGATGTGCCATTCCCACTTTAGAGCAACGATAAGCGAACTCAGAGAACTCAGCGAACTCCCCTACTTTACATGGCGCGAAAACAACTTGTATGCGGTCGATGATTTAGGGCCAATCATCGATGTACATTCCCACCTTGCGCTTTCTTTTGTTAAAAAAGGCACCGTTGACCTAGAAAAGAAAACAGCCGACGTACGAACCTACCTGCCCAAAACGACGCCAATTAATCTCCACCGCTACATGAATACCAACATTCCGAAGGCGGAGATGAGAAATATGAAGAAAGATATGAGTATTCGCTCGCTGACGAAGAAAGGAATGCGTCAAACGCATACTGCCCCCAATCTAGTTAGCGAAATGACAATGCTCGGAATCAAGAAGTCGATCATTCTTGCGATCGATACCCCCACGCTATCTTGGAATACCAGCGATTACCTTTCCATTGGTGAGAAACATAAGAACCTCCCAGTTGGGTGTTCGGTACATCCAAGCAGACCAAACGCAACGAACGAACTGAGGAAGTGGGCGGCGGCAGGAGCGGTGTGCATGAAAATGCATCCGGCAGTCCAAAACATGCGTCCAGATGATCCAAGGGCGATGGAGCTGTACGAAGTCTGCGGAGAACTTGGCATTCCTGTGATTTGGCATTGTGGCCCCGTAGGAATCGTAAGTAAGGCCGCCGACGAACGATGTCAGCTGAAGCATTACTGGCGCGCCGTTCACTCTTTCCCGGACACTACTTTTGTTCTCGGACATGCAGGGGCGCTACAATACGACCTTGCCATTGAACTTGTAAATCACTACGACAACGTCTACATGGAAGTGTCCTGTCAAGGCCTCGAAGGGATCGAGCAAATTTTTAAAAGATGCAGCAGTGAAAAAGTAATGCACGGATCCGACTGGCCATTTTACCATCAAGCCGTGAGCGTCGCCAAAGTCCTCATCGCTTCAGAAGGTAATGGCGAATTGAGGCAAAGAGTCCTCCACGACAACGCCCAAAGGGTATTTCAACTTAACTAGCTCGCTCCGATCACTAATCTTCTTTTCCCCAAATACGAAGTATGAGAGTGTCTTGCTATGCGCCTATTGCTTTGTCTGATTCTGTGGGGGGCCTGTGGTGATTCGCCTCCGAAGATTTCGCCCCACAATCATGATGCATCCATTCCCGTGGACGGTTCCGGCACTATTGATGCTCTCGCCACAATAGACTGCGGAACTACTATCGAAGACATCGGTTTGCGTGAGCAGATAAAAAGCAATGGAAACGCAAACAAGAGCAAACATCCGCTGGTGCTCGCCCATGGAGCTTTTGGATTCGACAAGTTAGGTTTCATTGGATATTGGGGGGGCGCAGACCAACACCTCCGGCAACAAGGGTATGAAGTATACGTCACGCAAGTCGAGCCGATAGCTTCCTCTGAGATGCTACGCGGTCCCGCACTAACCAAGCAAATCAAATGCATTCTGCAAGAAACGAAGAATAGTAAGGTCAACATTATTGGTCACTCACAAGGAGGCATTGACGCTCGCGTGGTAGCTCATTTGATCCCGTCCTCTGTCGCAAGTGTGACGACTCTCAGCACTCCGCACCGCGGAACCATGTTGAGTGATGTCATCGCAGGTAACAGTCTAAATCTCGCAGCTCCTTTAGTGAACGCAATAGCAAACGGCTACGCAGCGTTAGTAGGTGCACCATCTGGCGACGCCAACGTAGTCATTCAAGCGCAAGAGTTGTCTGAGGCCAATGCCGAAGTTCTAAGTCAACGTTTTCCAATTCTTCCTCACATCAAGTACTACAGCTGGGCCGGTAGAACGGGACGAACGATTTTTAGTGATAAGGACGACCAAGCTTGCGCGGGAGGAGTGTACCCCAATCCAGACAAGCGCGATTTGGTTAACCCAAGTCTACTCTTTGGATATAGTGTCTTACGTAATCAACGTGGAGGAAACGATGGTCTGGTAACTATCGAGAGTTCCAAGTGGGGGTTGTTTATGGGATGCATCGCGGCTGATCACATCGATTTAGTTGGTACTGGCCAACTTTGGGACACAGACTGGGTTAGTGATTTTAACCATAAAGAGTTCTTCACCTCCGTCGCCAAGGATCTAGCCTCTCGCGGTCACTGATGCCCCATTGTCGTTGCATTGAGACAATGCTTTGACTAGCATCGAGCAATGATTCGTTTTCTAACTCTGCTTACGGTACTAATTTCTTGCGGGGGAAACAGCTCATCGCCTGAGGCAGTCGATGCTCCGTTGGTCGATGCATCCGTCGCAGACGAAACTGAGTTTCAAATTACCATCATGAACGGTTCGGACGCGATGCAGGACGTCGCGATTTTGATTAGCGACTCCGTAGGTGAACCAGTCGCTACGATTCGGACCGATGACAGTGGAAAAGCAAATTACAAGGTTCCTAACAGCGCATCAGTTACTATTATTGCCGGACTAGATATCTTAACCATTGTCGACGTCAACAACAATGATGCGATAATTCACGATCTCGAGACTGGTTCAGATCAGACTGTTGGCGAAGCCGTCATCCAACTTCCAACGCCTCCCGCTGGAACCAATATCATCCGCGCGATAAACGGATGCAAAGAATGGGCTATCAATGAACTCGACCAACCGATCACTCTGGAGGTTAGTGAGCGCTGCCTGAAAGACAACAAGATGGCGGTGTTAGGTGTGGCAGTAGGAGACAACGCTACGATTTTAGCCTTCTCCGATCTTAAGGGTATCGACACGTCATCAGGAGGAACCATTAATGTAGCTATGCCGGCATGGCGTACCGACTTCACAGCATTTTCCATGGGGGTAATGGGAGGCAACCTAGGCGATACCGTAAACGTCCAAGCGGAGCACGTAGTTAATGGAGCTGGCTATCGCGCGCCGTTTAAGTCAGGTAATTCTCAAAGACGAACGCTACTACTTTTGCCAGGTTTTACAGAGTACGTTCGGTACAGTCTTCAGGTCCCGCAGGGGCCAACAGGAAACAACGGTTCCCAACCATCCAAAATGTTTTACGGGGCGCAAATAGCCATGCCAACCAGCGAACACGACATAGACTTAACAACAGAGCTTCTTCCTGCAGTAGTATCTTCTAATGCTGTAATGATTAACAGCGATCAGTTTGAACTCAATTGGACTAGTGACGGTGCTCTTAGTTCCGTCGATGGCATTATCGCTCGAACTCGTTACTTTGCAGGTGGGGAAGTTCGTTGGGGCTTCTTACTCCCTCCCGGTTCTACTAAGACGACGAGTCCAAGGTTACCTCCAGAGTTCGACGCACTAAACCCTAGCTCACCGGACGTTCCCTTCGTTGTAGCGGCAGAGAGTTCACTGATTGAGTCCTGGAGTGAGTTCAAAGAAAAAGGTACGAAGTTAATCTTTGGCCCTAGATTCTTATCAGACGAAGCTCAAACCATGCGCGGTTCCATTTACTTTCCTTCCCCGTTTTGACTTCGGTACTAATACTCGAGCCATTCTATGGTGGGTCTCACAAACAATGGCTCGATGGACTTAAAGAGCATTGCACAAGTACGATCGAAACACTAACGCTGCCAGCCAGACATTGGAAATGGAGGATGCACGGCGCTTCTTTGAAGTTTGCCAATCAGTACAAACAACTACAGGATCCAGAGGTCCTTATTGCTACCGACATGTTAGACCTGGCGACATTTCTATCGGTAGCGAACGTCAACCGCGAGCGAACAAAAGTAATTCTCTATATGCACGAGAATCAACTGACCTACCCGGTGAAAACAGGAGACAAACGAGATAATCGTTTTGCCTTCCTAAACATCACCTCAATGCTTGTGGCAGACGAAATTTGGTTTAATTCCCAATTTCACAAGAACGACTGCCTGGGCGCAATAGCGCCATTCTTCAGCAATTTCCCTGACAAAACTCCCAAGGCATTACTTGATACAATCCCGCCAAAGTCCAAGGTCGTTCCCATCGGCATCATGGAGAACAACGCATCAAGGATTGAGCAGGATCGACCAAACATCGTTTGGAACCATCGCTGGGAATTCGATAAAAATCCAGACGACTTCTTTCGCATCCTATTTTCATTGTCAAAACAAGGACTAGACTTTTCGCTCACCGTATTAGGACAAAGATTTAGGCAATCCCCGGAGATATTTGACCAAGCAAAAAGACAACTGGAAAAGCATATTGTCCATTGGGGGTATGCGGAAAGCCGACAAGAATACGACCAGCTACTAGCGAACGCGCATATCGCCCCCACGACGGCAACCCACGACTACTTTGGAATCGCTGTATTAGAAGCGATAGCCGCTGGCTCTCACCCTCTTCTTCCAAAGCGTCTCGCCTACCCGGAACACATCGCCAAAGAGTTTCATGGAGAAACATTCTACGAAACAAGCGAAGAGCTCGAGCAAAAACTAGCTGAACTTATCGCGACTCCTAAGCTAATTGGTAACTACGCAAGTCAGGCTGCTAAGTACTCATGGAACATCGTTGCCCCTACTATTGACGACGCACTTTCGAAAATAATCAAAGTAGCCCCATAGCTCACTGCCACGATGACTTCAGAACGCGAGCAACAAGTAGCAGATGATTGTCGAGCCGCGCCTCCGCGAGTTCCAAAGTTCGTTCCCCGGTAACTTCCACCATCTCGAGTGGAGATAACCACGCATTACGTCCCATCAAGGGGGCAAGAGCCAAGACTAGATCCACACAGTGCTCTGCCCTAAGGCCAAGCGCCGCCGACAAAACCATCGCTGCCTTGTTGACGAGGTGCTTCCCAGTGGCGGCTCTCAGGGGACTGAAATCACCCCAGTTTCGAAACCAAATACGCAACGCAAGCCGGTTTTCGCGAACTCTAGATTGCATAGCTAACAAAAAGGATTCGAAGTCTTTGGACTCAGACAGCTTTTTGCATTCAATATCAATGCCAGCTAAGAGCTCGCGGACCCCATCGTTCATTAGTTCATTCAAAAGATTTTCTTTTGTTTTGAAGTAGTACAGCACCCCCGGAACCGTCAGCTGAGTATCACCAGCGATATCTTTGAGTGAAGTTTGGGCAATGCCTACCTCACTAAAAAGTCTCGTCGCCGATGACATTATGCGCTCACAGGTATTGGCTGAGGTCATATGGTTAAGCTACCCCAAGGATTTACAACGTCAATTCCAACCTTCGAAAAACCTGAAGATTAGCTCGCGACTGTGACTTTCCCCCGGCCAACGATGACCTCCTTCAGCGTAGCACGCGGTATAAGTGGTTCCGCCATCGCACTGATCGTAATGAACGCAATCAAGGCCCCAGTCTTTAGCTTCTAGCGACGTGCAGCCATAGCGGCCGCTCCAACGCTCGGTAGTCTCGCTCAATGCCTGGATATTGTATAACTGCCGTCCCTCTGGTGGAACAATCCAATCGCCATCTCCATGAATATGCAGTACAGGAAAATTGTCTGGGTCGACACAGCTCGTCGTACCGTCGAACCCCGCCACAACAGCTCCCCCGGCAAGGTAATCTTTGGTTTCACAAGCCAATCGATACACCATTGCCCCTCCATTCGAAGCCCCAACAACAAAACGTTTATTTTCATCAATGTTTAGGCCCTTTTCAATGGCTTCTCCGGCGGCTAAAAATGCGCCAACATCATCGACGTCTTTTCGCTTTGCTTCCCCGCAACATTTACCGGCATTCCAACTATTAACTACGCCGGTGCCTTGTAGATAAGCAATGACGTACCCGTTCAAGTCTGCCCAATGCGTCAGTTCACTCGATCGTTCCATCTGATCCGCCGAGCCGAACCAGCCGTGAAGCGCATAAACGATGGGAGTGGGTCTATGACAGTCGTAGTCTGAGGGTAGTCGAATATTGGCAATCCGATGCTGCGTGCCATGAAAGTAGCTCAAGGTATAGCCGCTTATTGAGGATTGGCAGTCCCTTGTCGGTTCTGTTGTCTCGTCTTGACCTACCGAGGGCTCTACATGACCACATCCGATAGCGAACGCAAAGATTAAGAAGGTTGCAAGCTTAAGTCCTATTCGCATTCCCAGAACCTAGTCAATTTCAGCAAAAGCGGCACCTCAACGTGGACCGCATCACTTAGTTCGACTAAGTCGTACCAGAGGAGGACGGTTTCTTGGGTCCTCGACGTGGGCCCTGTGACCTACGCTTCTTTTGTCCGCCGGAAGGCTTGCCGCCGGAAGGCTTACCACCAGGACGGCCTCCCCCTCCTCCGCGTCTTTGATTGTTGCGGCCTCTCGGTGATCTACTGCGGTTGCCGCTAGGGCCCTTGGGTCGCTTCGGGCGCTCTCCCGGTACTGCAGCTTCGCTATGGAACTCATGGTCCGCTACCACCGGTATTCTCATACGAATAATCTTTTCGATGTCTCTAAGGTAGGCGCCCTCTGTCTCATCGCAGAACGCAATGGCGATTCCTTCTCGTCCCGCCCGTCCCGTTCTGCCGATGCGATGCACGTAGCTCTCTGGCTCGTTTGGTAAGTCAAAGTTGAAAACGTGGGTAATGTCATCAATGTCAATTCCGCGAGATGCAATGTCGGTAGCGACCAGCGCCAAAGCCTTTCCCGCTTTGAAATCTGCCAACGCTCTGTTTCTGGCCGCCTGACTCTTATTGCCATGAATTGCAACAGCGGTAATGTCTGACTTGTCCAACTGCTTAACCAATCGATTGGCGCCATGTTTGGTCCTGGTAAAGACGATGGCTTTTCCTATGTTTTGCTCTGTCATCAACTGTGCCAAAAGACGCCTTTTGTTGGCTCTTTCCACAAACATAACGGACTGGTTAATTCGCTCTACAGTTGTGGATTCTGGAGTCACCTCGACCGACACAGGGTTCTTCAAAAAAGAACCAGCGAGACTCGCAATTGCTTTCGGCATTGTTGCGGAGAACAACAGGTTTTGTTTTTTCTTTGGGAGTGCCTCTAGCACCCGTTTCACGTCGTGAATAAATCCCATATCGAGCATGCGATCCGCTTCGTCCAAAACGAAGAACTCGACCGTAGACAGATCTATGTAGCCACGAGAATGCAAATCTAAAAGTCTTCCCGGTGTCGCTACAAGTATATCAATGCCTTTTTTGAGAGCTGATATTTGAGGGCGTTCGTTCACTCCCCCGAACACAACGAAATGCCTATTGTTTAGATAACGACCGTAAGATTCAAAACTTTCCCCCAGCTGTGCTGCAAGTTCTCGCGTAGGAGTCAGGACCAATACTTTAATGTCAACCTTCCCAGGTCGCGGTTTCTTTTCACTAAGAAACTGTAGAATCGGCAGGGAAAAAGCCGCCGTCTTTCCGGTCCCAGTTTGCGCACAGCCAAGCACGTCTCTGCCTTCCAGCAATGGTGGTATGGCCTGCTCCTGGATAGGAGTAGGTTTGGTATACCCCTCTTCGCCCAAAGCCTTTAAGAGTGGTTTAATTAGATTAAGATCTGTAAATGTAGTCAAGGGAGTCTTTCTTGGGTGAGCCCCACCCGCGGACTCAGTACCTCATTCAACTAATAATGTAAAGGATACTCCGAGATGGCAGCAAATCGGATAACATGCCTTATGCGTTATCTCGTACTGCAACTAATCTTACTTATTGCTTGCGCATTGATACTAGGCTCGAGAAACACAAGCGGAAAAACCATTAGCACTCCCAGAATAGAATTCTTCGCTTCGCTAGAAGCAAATGGGTGTCCAATCTCCCGATTGAGATTCCATCTAAACGATCGCATGCCAGTTCGACTCACCCCCGTTGAATCTCGCATGCTCTCTGAGCTGGTGCTAGCTCAGGACGCCGAGTCCTGCAACAAGCTTTTGAACACCCTACTAACCGCTGCTATCTCGAAAGACAAAAGAGTTCTATCGGAGTTGCATGCACAATTTGATCGCAACGAGTTGGTTGGTCAAAGGTTAGCAGCTGTCGACGAGGGCTGGAGGGCTTACCTTCGAACGCACCAACAATCAACGATGCCCGTAAACACCATTGACAACAATTATGTTGCACAAGCTACGCGCCCTATTGGTCTTGGTATATTTGGCATTATTCTATGGTTGGTATACGCCTGCGTTAAACGAAAAGATATCTCGTGGCAGCCAACGACAGTTGCCGTAGGGGTTGCGATAGTATTTTTGTGGTTCATTAAATCCAACGTCGTGATGATTTGCGGAATGACCACCCTCTCCCTCCTTATCGTTTGGAAGTGGCAACTGTCGGTGGCCGTACTCGCTGGAATACTTGCTTGCATTCAAGCCGATCACGATCTAGTAGATGAGCCTGCGTTGTCGCAATCCACGGCGGTCACGATAGCGGAAAACGTAAAAAAAGACGGGCCACTTCTACGCTATACCTATATCGACGGTAAAGTAGCGGGACAATCAATGACAGACGGGCGAACCTGGACTTCGACCGACTTTCGTTTGCAGTACGATACAAAAAACGTCACCAAACACAGAATCGTTGGGAACAAGGCGATGTTGGTTTCATGGCTAAAATTGGTCGCATTGATGCTCTTTGTTGGTTCTGCAATCGTGTTGCACTACAATAGAGCAATCGCAGTATCGCTTACGTTAGGATACGTTTGCCTCGCTATAGTGGTGTTGGTAACGTTTCGGCAATACGTGATTGAGCCATCCTACCTTTGGATTTCGGTCGCGCTTTGCATTTTGCAAGCCTTCTTGATCAGGCAGCACTGGAATGCCAAGAATGCATCGGCCAGAACGGTCGCGCCTACGTAAAGTTATTACAAAACTTCTGAGGAACCACCAGCTCGCTTTGAACTGAATACCGAGCGGCGCTCAAGCCGACGATGCATGGAAGACGTAAAAAATGAGGTTGTAGCGAATTCGAATTCTGCCATAACCCCTGTCTGCTTTGTGCCCAGACCTGGAATCGAACCAGGGACACGAGGATTTTCAGTCCTCTGCTCTACCGACTGAGCTATCTGGGCGTCCGGCGCGACTTTACAGACTTGCGAATCATCTGTCTAGCCCTGTCATAAGGTACTTGCATTCACACATATAATGTAGGATTTTCCCATCCTCTGATGGAATGCCTAATTGACCTGCGCGATACCGGCGACCTGCCGATAGACGCCCAAATTGCTGGTATTCCGATTGTCGTTCGCCACAGCAGAATGGCACTTAGTTGCGGTTTGGACGGAGTAACTATCGTTGCCCAGACGGCCGAACACGAAGCGATTCGCCAGCTACTTTTTAAGCAGCTACCGGCCGCATTCAAGGTACAAACAGCGACCTCCAAGCCGCAAGGCGAGTTCGTCGTGGTCGCTTTTGAGAAAGTGTATACAAGAGATCGATTTAGTAAGCTTGTCGACGGCCAAGATGATCCTTTGTTTACCGTCCGGACCCAAGCTGATTTGGCCCAGGCGAAACGTCTCGTTCTACGTTCACTCAATAAGTCCGTAGCAGAAGACGGTGTGATGGGGGCCTTGGTGCTAAGACCTCTTTGTCGACCACTCACCCGAATGCTTGCGCCAACCCGCGCCACCCCAAATTTTGTAACTCTTTTGGCTCTTCTTTTTGGTATCGCCGCAGCAGTTTGCGCTAGTTTGGGAACTGCTTCACTCTATATCGCCAGTGGAATCTGCTTGTTCATCAACGCAATACTTGATGCTGGCGACGGGGATCTCGCTCGCCTTAAAGTTCAGGGAAGTAAGTTTGGACAGTGGCTTGATAGCCTCACAGATGACTTTACCACCGCAATGCTTCTGTTTGGGCTTGGGATTGGTCTTGCGAGAGGCGGGCAACCGGAGTGGTGGCTGTGGTATTCGGTCGCCGCGGGTGCCCTCGCGATACTGGTAGCCTTGAAAATTTACGCAGACCTTCATCGCTGGAACATGCCTATCGATTCCTCCAGATACCCTTGGTTCTTCTCCACACCTCAAACGGCGCCAAAGCAATCTTCCATTCCCTCTAAACTAATGGCTCCGATCCTCTTTATTTTTAGAAGAGACACATACATCACTGGCATTGCCGTGTTGCTCGTACTGGGAATGCCAAAAAGCATCATTGTTATTCTTTCTTCAGCGACGGCCATTTTTGCAACACTATACATTCTGCACATAATCGTTACGAAGCTTAAAAAGGACCCGGCGCACCCCGGATTCGGTTGGAACATCGGATACCTAGGGGCGAAAGACTTTTTTACCGCTATCAACTTGGCCGGTGGAATTGCTGGAATTTACTTTGTGGCAGAGGGAAACGTTAGTTACGCTGCCTATGCTCTTTTTTTAGGATTTATCTTGGGGGATTCGCTAGATGGACGAATTGCTCGCCTGACCAACACATCCAATGAGTTTGGAGCGAGGTTTGATGCCAGCGTAGATTACCTGACTCAATCGATTATCCCTGCTCTAATTGTGTTGGTGGGGTTTAATCAACTAGGACATCCAACACTCGGAGCGACAGCGATGGCGTTTTTGGTCACTTCTAGTTGTTTGCGTGAAGCTCGTGCCAACACCGCTTCTTTTAATTATTCACTAACGTACTGTGGGCTTCCGAGAACCATAAGCGGGTTAGTCGCTATGGCATTTCCCAACTCTAATCTTTATTTGGAGTTCGTCCCCATTGAAGTATTGGTGTTAATTGTTGCGTTATTAAGCATCTTGAACCTAGTGCCCATTCCTTACATGACTCACAAGGGCCGCAAGATGCAAGGTTACGTTAAGTTCGCAGTAGCCTTATTCTTGTTGGGGCCGCCTATTCTAATATTTACTTACCCTGAGTTCGTCTGGGACTATGTAGCGACAGGACTCTTAATGTACGCGCTCTTTGCGTGGCTTCCCATTCACCCAGAAGAACGTAAGGACTTTTGGCTTGAATACAAACGCTGGATTGGCGAGCTCCAAACCAAATAGTCTTACCACTTCTCTTTCTTTGCTCCCCCGGCCCATTTCCCTCTTGTTGGCCATAACGACTGCTTATAACTTGTTGTGATGAGCGACAAGTACGTAATTGTTACCGGAGTTTCTTCAGGCATAGGATTGGGAACAGCGAAGTCATTCCTGCGCCGCGGCTATTCTGTTTTAGGCAGTGTCCGCAAGAAATCCGATGGTGACGCACTTAAAAAATCTCTCGGTGACAATTTTCATCCTCTTATCTTCGATGTTACGGACACTCAAAGCATCAAGGCCGCCGAGCGAGAGGCCCGAACCGTACTTGCCGGCGCTTCACTTGTGGGGCTGATCAACAACGCAGGGGTGGCCACAAGTGGTGCTGTACTGCTTCAGTCTCTAGAAGAGCTTAGGTATCAATTGGAAGTGAATGTTATTGGGCAAGTCGCCGTTACAAAAGCATTCTTTCCGCTGCTGACCAACAAGCATTCTCAAGGAAAGCCTGGAAAAATAGTAATGATATCATCCGCAGGGGGGAAGATATCAGCCCCGTTTCTTGGTTCGTATTCCGCCAGCAAGCGAGCGCTTGAAGGCCTGTCCGACTCCTTGAGAAGGGAGTTAAAGATATTTGGAATTGACGTAATAGTGATAGGGCCAGGAAGCGTCTCAAGTGATATTTGGAAAAAGAAGTCCGCTACCGATTTGGGCCCGGCAGAGGGAACGCCTTATGAAGATGCTGCGCGAACCATGCAGCGGTACGCATTGGAAAAAGGCACTGCGGGAGAAACCATCGACTCCTTTGGGAGCCAAGTGGTAGACGTGTTTGAAAAAAGGTCTCCGAGAGCAAGATACGCTCTTGTGAAAGGCAAGTTGCAAAACTGGGTCATTCCACGATTGCTCCCACCGAGGTTATTAGATCAGGCAATGGCAAAGAAATTTAATCTCAAACGCAACGAAGACGCACCGATTGAAACAGCAGTAAAGGAGTAGCGGTAGTACATATCGTGAGGTGTACGACACGCATGATGCAAATTGTCAAGATCGCATCATTATATGGATGGCAGTTCTGGTACAATTAGATCGTGCTTGGGGTGCGGCATATCGCTTTGATACTCGTGTTGTCGGGTTGCGTAAAAACCCCGCCTTTCCTACCCGACTCATTTTTGTTTGATGAACCTTGCGTCCTTCAATATCAAAGTACCACTTCGTTCGGAAGCTCTCTGGCGACGTCAGCAGACGGGAAGTTATTTGTCGGAACGCCAGATTATGGCAGCAATGGCGGGGTCGCCATATTTGATGCCCTTCAAGCGTGCAACTCTGAGCCATCAACATTTTTAGAGGGGCCCGTGGATGGCGGAAATATCGGCTTTAGCGTCACCCACAGCAAGTTTAACGATATCGAATGGCTGGTAACCGGTAGTCCTAAACGAAGTCCTCATGGTGGATTGTATGCAAGCCAGAAGGTACAAGGCTGGCAACCACTAAGCGAACTCCCTCTGCTGGACTCCACAGGAGCCCTTCCTATAAACGTCAGCCCAAACAGAGGCTCAGTCAATGACTTCGGTGAGGTACTCGCTACCATTCGAGGGACCTTTGGTTCCCGGGACGAGTTAGTCGTTGGAGTTCCAGCGTTTTCAAACGTTCAAGGCGTCAATGCAGGAGCTGTAGTCCGACTTTGGAGAACGCAAGACAACACAGATTGGCAAGGATCACTGATTGCCCCAGGGGCATCTCAAACTGGCTACGCCCTAAGCGTTGGTCAGGGGTCCATTTTCTTTTCTCAAAAAGGGGCGGACAGCGGACTGTTCCAGCTTGAGGCTTCGAGTGACGCGCTTACCAAAGTCACCGAATGTCATGGTCAGTCCTCTTCAAACGAAACGAGTACTCTAGTTTTAGGTAAACTCAATAACAACGAATCATGCCTCGAGAGGTTTGACAGCGACGGTAAGCAAACGATCGCATTGGACTTGGGAAGCCGGACGATTGGTAGTGCGATTACCCACATCGGTGACTCTGGCTACTTTGCCGTGACTACCGCTAACGGAGAGTCGGGAGAGGTCGTAATCTTTGACTCCAGCGGTGAAGTCTCTCAACTATCCTCAGATTCAGCAACTTTTGGTCTGACCTTGTCAGCACACCAAGATGCTGCGGATCATCACCTGATCGTTGGTGACCCAGCAAAATCAAGAGTTTATGTATTTCGGCTCAAGCGAGAAGCACAGAAATCAAACTAATCGTGACCACAATTCATTTTACTGTTGAATAGCGACTCATTTTGTCGATAATAAGTAAATATGATTCACCACAATGTCGCCAAAAAGGCTCTCCGTGCGTACATTGTAGTCCTATGTTTATTTGGGACTGCTGGTGCTGAAGAGTTTTATGGAGTCACCGCTGCTGGATTTGTCTACAGCGGAGAGTTAACGCCTGAAAATTCCGGCGTTCTTTGGACGCCGGTAGCGGATGTTGGCGACATCTTTACCAACAATTGGAGAGATATATCGATCGCTGGCGATCCATACGACGAATCCTTGTTGCATATCGTCGTCCCTGGAACCGGTTTCTCCGAACTCTACGAATACGACATCATTGAAAAGAAAATTTCCAAAGTAAGGGCGTATTCCTTTGAGGTAACTGGCTTGCACGCTACATGCGAAGGCGAACTGCTTGCGACACTTGATGGCGACAACGAAAAAGCCCTAGATCTTTTCAATAGTTCAAAGTCCCTGCCATTCACCAACGCAAATCATAGAAACAGCGTACGAGATGCCACATCTCTCAACGATCAAATCTGGATCTCACACGGTACTGAGATACAACAACCGTTCAATGACTCCGCTAACCTCACCAGCGACAATGAGTGTTCGATCTCCGGAATAGCCGGAATTGACAAAAAGAATATCATTGTTGGAAGCACGGTTTGCGATGACGAAATCGTGATATTCGACATGGCAGAAAACAAAAGTATTGTGGTTTCCCTTGAAGCAAGAGTCGACCAACTTCGCGATCTGGCCAAACCACCCGGATTCTGTTTGGACGCGGTAGATGGTCAAACGGGACAAACAGGGCAAACCGAGCCAGAAGAAAACCAGCAACAGACGGGTTCTCTAACATCAGGCTGCAGTTCAAAGTCGAGCAACAGTATTCTCACTATCTTGTTTCTACCGTTGATACTTGGAATGAGACGCAACAAAAGAAAAGCGTCTTACCTCGCAGTGGCTACTTTGCTAGCAGCTATTCCCGCGACGGCAGAAAACAAAAAGGCAGAAGCGCTGTCCATCGAAGGAATCTCCAGCGCTGAACGAGGAGATTTCCATGGAGCGATTCGTTTATTCAAACGAGCGTCTGCGACCGAGAATCTTCCAAAGTACGACTGTAATATCGGACTTGCATACTCGCAACTCAAGAGCTGGGCACGAGCGATGACGTTCTTAGAGCGTTGCGCAAGGGAATGGGAAGGAGACACTGAAATTCCTTCGTGGGTTCCATCAGAGATCGAAAAAATTAGGAGTCGGCTTGACGAAAACAATCATCAGCTCGTTCACATCAACTTTCAAGCAAAGCGAGTGTCACTATCTTGGTTTGCTCCAGATGAAACCTTCAGAACTCCTCTGACCGTATGGGCGCCAATGGGCGAACACGTCGTTCGTTGGGAAAGAGGAAACACTACGGCGAAACAGAAAATCGTTATTGAAAACGATGCGGTGCAAGTAAATTTGCCGACAGACTTTTACGAAGCCGAAAGTAAGCCCATAGAAACAAAGTTTATCTTTACTCAACCCAAGCAGTCAGGGTGGTCCAGCAACGGCACAACCTGGGCCCTAACGGTCAGTGGCCTCATGCTAGGTTCTTCGATAGCAAGTTACGCTGTAACTCGAAGTTACGCAGCGGAAGCGGCTACTACCACATCTCAATCACAATACGATGCATTGGACAGACGAATCGTTATCGGAAATGCGGTAACGGCAACGACGGTGACTATTGGCGCCGTAAGCTTGGGCGTCGCGATGTGGCTGCACCGGAAGAACCACAAATCTGAGCGACTTCCAGTAGCTTCGATAGGCAAACGACACGCTACTTTGGGCATGAGGTGGAGCTACTAATGACCCATGCTGATAAATTCATCGGTAAAGTTATATCGAATCGCTACAAAATCACATCCCTTTTGGGTAAGGGTGGAATGGGCGCAGTGTACCAATGCACTGACATCGACACCGATTTGGAAGTAGCAATCAAGTTTCTCAGACCGGTGTTCGGTGACTCTACCAATGCCGAGCAGCGATTTCTACGCGAAGCGAAAATCGCCAAAACAATGGTATGCCCGCAAATCGCACAAGTATACGATTATGGTAGAAGCGAAGACGATATTCTTTACTACACGATGGAGTTGGTAAACGGCACTACACTGCACGAATACATCTATAACAACCCCAATCCTTCTGATACGTTTGTACTTGAGTTCATTAGCCAATTGTCGATTGCGCTAAAGCGAATGCATGAAGCTGGTATTATCCACAGAGACTTAAAGCCGGCCAACATCATGATCACGAGTGAAAAACCTACTCTCAAGGTTTTAGATCTAGGTCTTGCTAAGTCCATTTCCGAGTCGAGTGAAAGCCTTTCGAAAAGTGGGGTAATCATGGGGACTCCGCAATATTTAGCACCAGAGACACTCAAGGGACTTCCTCAAAATGAACAGTCCGACATCTATGCGATGGGTATCGTTACCTACGAAATGATTCTTGGTGCAAGAGTATTCAAAGACCAAGACACCGCGGCTTTGTTCAGCAAGAAGTTGGAGTTCAAACTCCCAGATCTTCCCATGACTGCGGGCCACAACCTAACTGTCGTTGCCAAAAAACTTGCAGCGGGTCGCCCCGAGCGCAGGTATGCTACGTGTGATGACATTCTTCGCGACCTAAGGAGCATAAGTACTGGCAGAAAGTTGTCTCCGGACTCCGTTTCAATTCTTTCTCCTTCGCCAGAGAACTCGCTGACTCAGCTCACCGCATTCTCTAAGCCAAAGTATGGTTTTCTGTTAGCAATGCTTGCCATGATGGCATTCGCAATGACCGCTACGTTTGTTATTTCAACCAGCGAAGCGGAAGAAGCAGCTGAAACAACTGAAGCAGCTGAACTACCAACCACTAAGCAAAAGCTACAAACGATACCTAAACCAGCGGCGGCAGCAACTGCAGGTGATCGAATCGCAGACACAATTTTGGAAATCGAACTGGAAAGTACGATTCCGGTGGAAGTAATCGAACTGCATGAATCCGCTCCGAAGAAGAAGAAGAAAAGGAAACGTCGTAAACGACGAAAGCCAGCTAAACCGAAGGCGCCTACGTTTATTCGCTAACTGACCGAGTGTACTGAGAAACCGGTATTGTCCCAACGAAAACGCTTGGTCTCTCCTTCGACCAGCGTTTCGACGTTTACAGGGCGGGTCCAAATCCTATGCAGATTCTGTAACGTGTCACGAGCGTGACCCTGATCCAAGTCTACGCCGTCGTGACGGTGAAGTAGCAAAAGCTCCCCCTTGTTGTCTACGTTACCGTCAACAACCTCAATAACTGGTTGACCTCTATTACTCAGGCTCACGAGCAATTTCTCCTTAATTTCCTTAAAGTCTCTACTCGCTATTTCCCAGTTACTACTACGGTCATTGAAGTCGTAGCTGTAAAATTTGTTTTCGATGCAAAACTCAAGCGTAAAGAATTCGTCGATAAATGTAACGTCGTTGTGCAATTTGCGTACTTCAAATATCTTTTCTCTACCTAACCCCGCTTTCGTATCCCACAAGTTCTTTTCAGCAATATCGTCACAGCGTTCCCATTCCATCCCGAACTGCCCTTTGTTCCACCTGCGCTCAATGTCTCTGAACAATTCGACACCAAGCTTGTAAGGGTTCAGTTGCCCTTGAGAACTCGCGAGAATTCCAGAACATGCGTCTGCATAGTCAACAATCTCTGCAGCCGATGCTGCTTTTCCTGTCATAATGGTACTGTGCCAATAAGTAGCCCATCCCTCGTTCATAATCTTTGTCATTGCTTGCGGCGCGAAATAATATGCTTCGGCGCGAATGACCTCGAGCACATCACGCTGCCAACCTTCTAAGGGAGCATTTTGGATCAAAAATGCCAATACATCACGCTCGGGATGCTCTGGAAACTTCTGCTTAGCAGCAAGCTGAGCCTCTCTTTTTTTACGTTGCGCCTCTAAAAACTCGGGAGGGTTGACGTATTCTTGCATGTAGCCTTTAGCTTTCAACCGTGGAACGGCTGAATCTATTGTTAAGTTCTCTTCCTTTTCATTCTTACGTTTGATGTACGGGGACATCGGGTCAATGAGATTTTCTATTGAAAGACAGACATCGATAAAAGACTCTACTTTCTCTATGCCAAGTCTCGATGCATGCTTTCGCACCAACGAGGCATGATTGGCCATTCCGTCGATCATCTTTCGATTGGTTTTTGAAAAGTAGTAGTTATTTTTGAAGAAATCGACGTGTCCACAGACGTGTGCCATTACAGTTTTCTGATCGACGAGAGAGTTCCCTTCCAATAAGTAGGCGTACGCCGGCTTAGTGTTAATGACCATCTCGTATATTTTTTGCAATCCAAACTCGTAACCTTTGGACAGCTGTTCGTAATCCATACCAAAACGCCAATGAGGATAACGCGTCGGAAATCCGCCAAACGCGGCGACCTCATTCATTGTCTTGTAATCAAGTATCTCATAAACAATCGGATAGAAATCTAAACCAAGCTCTCGGGCAAATCCTTCGATTTGCCTCTGCATTTCCTGAAGATGCTCTGGGAAAAGTTTGGGCTTCATTTTCCGGCTCCTAAAAATTCCTTTATGGATCCCATAATCGCCTGTTTGTCCTTTATTTCAGAGGTAATGACATCGCTAGAATCAGAAAAGTTGTCGTTCAAATCTTTGATGAACTGCCCTGACCCATAGGGCGACTCGACCTGTCCGTAACAAAACATATTGGAACTGGGAATGATTTTTTCTCGAAGAAGAGAAACGCATGAAGTGGTATCGTCGACCGACCAGTTGTCACCGTCAGAAAAGTGAAAGGGGTAAATATTCCATTCACTGACAGGATAGTCGTCCTCTATCATCTTAGAACAAAGTTTATAAGCAGATGAAATCATCGTTCCACCGCTCTCACGAGTACTAAAGAACGTTTCTCTATCGACTTCTTTCGCTACGGCATCGTGAATAATATAGCGACTCTCGATACCTTCGTACTGGGAACGCAGCCAGGTATCGATCCAAAACGATTCGATCCTAACAATTTCTTTTTGCTCATCCCCCATAGAACCGGATACGTCCATCATGTAAATGATTACGGCATTGCTATCTGGAAGAGGCTCAGATTTAGCGGAGCGAAAACGCTTATCTTCCCTGATCGGGACGATGACAGGATTTTCCGGATCGTAGGTTCCAGCAGCAATTTGTCTCTTAAGAGCTTCTTTAAACGTACGTCGAAAATGCCTAAGAGACTCAGGCCCCACGTTTCTAATGCCCACGTACTTTTCTTTGGTAGTTTTTAGAACGTCGTTACCTTTTGGTTCGATATTTGGCAACTCGAGTTCTTCGCCCAGTATAGCCGCAAGGTCATCGATCGACATCTCGACCTCAAGCATGTGCTCTCCCGGCCTATCCCCTGCCTCGCCTTGTCCTGGTTGCTCTTCTTCACCTTCTCCAAGTGAATCTCCAACCTCACCTTCTCCTTGTCCTACGCCGCCCTGCTGTCCAGAGCCATGTTTGAACCTTGGAATGTCCACGCGCGGCATTGGGATCGTCACAGTATCTTTGCCTTTACGCGCAATCATTTCTCCGTGACTAATGTATTTCTTGAGATTCTCCTTAATCTTGCCTCTAACAATTTGCTTAAAGCGTCTGTGATCCAGATCAATTCTTTGACTCACAACTACCCTCCTAAAATACGACTTCGGAAGATTCCCCGCGTTCGTTCACAAAACACAAACGCCCACCTCTTCGTTTTGTTTGTTGGCAGAGATCCAATAGTCCAAGAGCGCGAGACAATACGCCAGCAGCAGAGTCATCTCCCATCTCCACACAAAGCTTGGCAAGCAATGCCGCTGCAGTTGCGTTGAGTTCAACGGATACAGTTCCTATGCCTTTAGGATCCATTAGTCTTTAATGTCGCCTCGTGCAAAAATCGACGCTACGTAGTTAAGTACATCCGTGGCGCTTACTTCATCGTAACCAAAGTTACGAATGAGCCTTTCTTTTACAATGTCGATCTTCTCCTGAGTCTGTTTGTCGATAACGTTCGACACCAAAGACGACAACTTAATCGAGTCTTTTTGGTCTTCGAAGAGTTTTGCTTCCAGTGCTTTATGAAGTCGCTCGTTGGTTCGATAGTCAAAGGTTCGTCCTTCAACGGCCAGAGCACCGATATAGTTCATAATCTCTCTTCGGAAGTCGTCTTTACGGCTTTCTGGAATGTCGATCTTTTCTTCAATCGAACGCATCAATCGCTCGTCGGGTTCTTCATCTTGCCCAGTGTAAGGATTCTTAACCTTTTCCTTCTGGGTGTAGGCTTTTACATTGTCGATGTAGTTTGCGCATAACTTCGAAATCGCATCCTCGTCAGCTGAAATTGCCCGTTGTACTTCGTTTTTGACGATATCTTCATACTCTTGCTTCACGACACTCATCAGTTCGATGTAGTGTTGTCGCTGGTCGTCAGAAGAAATGAGCGAATGACTTTTGAGACCGCTCTCCAATGCGTTGATCACGACAAAAGGATTGATCGCCCCGTTGGCCTTGTCCGATACCAGGGCGTTAGAAATTTTATCTTGTACGTACCGCGGGCTGATACCATCAAGCCCTTCTCGTAGTGTTTCTTTCCTCAATTCCTTAATATTGTCTTGCGTAAAACCAGGAAGCGTTTTGCCGTCGTAGAGCTTCGCTTTTTGCAGAAGTGAAAGATTCTGCTTCTTAGGTTGTTCCAGCCGGGTCAGCACAGCCCAAAGCGCTGCGACGTAGAGCGTGTGCGGAGCAACGTGCCGCCCTACCCGCTGCTGATTGTAGTCTTTGGCATAGATTTTTACTTCTTGCGAAACTTTTGTGATGTATGGAATGTCAACTTTCACGGTTCTGTCACGAAGCGCTTCCATGAACTCGTTGTTGAGAAGCCTTTTGTATTCCGCTTCGTTTGTATGACCGATGATGACCTCATCGATATCGGTTTGAGCGAACTTCTTGGGCTTGATCTTATGTTCTTGCGTAGCACCTAGCAGGTCGTACAAAAATGCGACATCAAGTTTTAGAATTTCTACAAACTCTATAATTCCACGGTTAGCAACGTTAAACTCACCATCAAAGTTGAACGCTCGAGGGTCAGAGTCAGAGCCAAAAACAGCAATCTTCCGGTAGTTGATATCCCCCGTCAACTCCGTAGAGTCTTGGTTCTTCTCATCTTTAGGCTGAAAGGTTCCGATACCGACGCGGTCTTGTTCAGAAAGCACCAATCGTTTCACGCGAATGTGAGAAATGACTTTCTCGAAGTCACCTTTATAATGTTTCATCAACTCCTTAAAAATAAGTCGACAGGCTGGATTTACTTCTCCAACAGGGTTCACGCGAAACTCATCATTTCCTAGTCGTAGCCTACGAATCGCTTCTTCTCGCCACTCGATTGGTATGAGACGCAAAGGCTCGTCATGCATTGGGCATGCGAATACTTCACTACCACCAGCAAGCTCGGTCAGGTCCCCAGAAAGTTTCCAGTAGTAGGTGTACAGCGCGCCTTCTTTGGTACGAGAATATTCTTCCATCCCGCGTTTCAACATTCTTGCAATGGTTGATTTAGCGGACCCAACCGGACCGTGAAGAAGAATAACTCTTTTTTCGGTCCCGTAACCTTTGGCAGCACTCTTGAGTACATCCATCAGTCGCATCAAAGGAATGTCCAAACCGAAAACGGCATCCTTACTACCGTGTTTCGGATCCGAGAAAAAGTTGTATCGAATCAACTTCTTCTTGTTGTCGATGTACTCTTCCGTGCCAAAAGAAAGCACCATGTCGTAAACGCGTTGGTAGGCGTTCCGAGTAATCTTTGGATCGTCTCTTACTAATTCGAGATAATCATCGAACGATCCTTCCCAGTTTAAAGACTTGTAGTCGTCGTAATCCTGAAGCGACGCAATTTCACTAACCAATCCCATGCAGGCCCCCTTGTGTATGGCTTATCGTAACATGCCACGTCTGACTCGCAATACTGGCTAGCCTGCCAAAGATTCGTGAAGTAGAGTCAAAGATCGCTTGGGTTCTAAGTCGATTTCTGTTTGTAGTAGCTGTCGAGGGCCAAAAAAAGTTCCGGGGCTCGTTTCTTCAAGCTGTTAGGCTTCTCAAAGTAGAACTCCGTTGCGACCGCAAAAAACTCAGCTTCGTTGGTTGCTCCGTACTCATCAATGACCCGCTTCTTTCTTGACGCAGCACGCAACTGTAGAAAATGTTCGCTCATTACCCTAGCCCAAGGAGCGTACGCCCCTCGATTCAATACCGGCGTGCCATCAAAACTACCATCCGCGGCATCAAGCACATGGGCAAACTCATGAGTGGTGACGCAATGTCCGTCATTGGATTTTCTAATCCCCTTCTTGACCGCCGCCCAGGAAAGGAGCACTTGACCAAGGTTGTTCGCCATTCCCAAAAAGCGACCGCTACTGTCCGCGTTTCGCTCGCTGATGGACGAAGGAAACACGTAAATAGAGTGCAGATCACGGTACTCGTCGATGCCTCGGTACAGCACAATCCGGGCAGCATACGCCGCAATAGTGACTTTGTGCTCCATAGAAAGTGCCATTCCCACTCCTTGCCAATTCTTTTCATGCACAAGAATTCGAACGTCTCGCAAAAGCCGCGTTTTCTCTGACTCAGTAAGCGCTTTCCACAAAGGCAGCGCACTGACTACCGCGGACGACTCCGAGTCGATCGGCTTTCTGAGCAGTAAGGCTCTACGGATTCTTCGGAACATTCGCTGTCGAAGTATAACGTCCCAGCGATACAGCCGTCTCGCTTGGCCACAGACCAATTGAGAAAATCTTTACTTTCTTACCACCAGAAACCGGCGTCGAGCGACCGCACTTTGGAGTCCTTCCCATAACGAGTTTCTTGCTATGGAAATAGTGCGACTTGCCTGCCAAAACCACTTTCATGTAGCCATCGCCTTTAAACTTGATGTGTTCCACCGCGACACTGTCATTGGGCCATGCCCAACGAGTGCTGGCCTGAAACGACTCTACTTTTGGTAGGCTTCTTTTGGGTCGCTGAAGTAAACGATTAATCGGATAAACACCGAGTTTGCGGTGAGGCAACGTAAAAACTAGGGCCTTCGCTCCGACAGAAGCTTTCACAATAAACTCAACGGCACCGTCATGAATCTTTTTACGGACAACCTTCCCCCCAGCAATCTTTAACTTGTCGGCTTTCGCACCTACAAAAAAATGACGAGAAACGATAGGAACTTCTTGTTGGTTTGGCAGCAGCATCTCCGCGGGCCGCATGCACTTAAGCGCCTCGCTTTGCTGCGCTACTGACAACAGCAATGCCATTACAACGACCTTAGTCAATTTTTGACTCCATTCTCTTATCGGCAGGCTTGCGTAATCGTTGTGGCATCGAAATCTTTTTGTTGATACGGAACGTTCCAAGTTTTCTAGACGTCCCGTCAAAGAACAGCAGTGTCGCTACCAACGGTCGCCCTGCCGTTAGCGGGGTTGTAGCACTACAATCAACCGTGCCAAGTATAATGGTACGCCCGAACAGAACGTATTTTTTACCACCTATTTCCAATTTTACGTACCCATCAAAGTCTTTGTCTAACTCCAGCTGTTCGTCAGCCACGGTCTGACCTGGCCAAATTTTGTGAAAGTCTTGCCTTAGCACGGCATTCTTTGGTTGTTTCGACGTTGCTACCTTCCCCCTTTTGAACTTCCCAAGAGACGTCTTCTCAAATCGCACGTCGATTTCTTTTGCTTTCGAATCGGCTTTTACCAGAATCACCAATCCGTTCTCGAAAAACTCATTCTCGACAATGGTTCCTCCCACGACCTTCAGCCCCGCCAGTAAGTCCGCGGACTTGTGAATTTGCGACGTAATCATGAAACGCGACTTTTGCCCCGCAACAGAGTTACTGCTGAGTAGTTGTGGCCCCCCATAGCACGACAGAGCATCAGCCGGCACCGCAGCAACTAGGCAGGCAATAATAGAGAGTCCAATTAACTTTACCATACCTTTACACACGCATGAGCGTACCGTTAGATCTAGTTTTTTTCAACGTCCCACCCGGGACCAGAGTCAAGCGCTCCAGTTTCTGGGTTGCAATAAATTCTGAAATAGATTTCTGGGGGGGCCGGTACGCCTTGCAGACGAGCATCAATTTTGTCTTGGATGAGTTTGGGTAACTTGGGCTTAAGATCCCAAACATCGTAAACGCTGACGTAGAATCTCCCCTCCTCATCGTAGGCGCCAGACAACGTGTAGTCTTTCATTGCCGCTGCCACGTTATCCAACGCAACGACACTACTTTTTTCTTTTCCACTCCACATTGCGTTTTTCTTCTCCGCCGAATAGTGGGCCACCGAGTCAAGGTAACGTTTTACAAAGTTCGAGTACGCCATCTCTGGCAAGTCACGAAACCAGTAATACGTCGCTTCGGTGTCAGAACTTTTACTTGGCACATGGGGACTTGCAGTAATTGCTTCGTACGGTCCCGGCAATCCTAAGGTCAACTTGAGTAGTTCTTCCCTAGCTTGATTGGAGTAGGGACGATCACGAACTGCGCCTTCATCCCGAGCAACGGCAATGGCATCCGCAATCTGAGCGATGTTTCCCTTTTCGTCCTTGTAATAAGAACGATTCGCACCAGTGCCATGTGGAGATATCACCGCACCGGCCTCAAGTATGTTCTTATAAGGAATCGAACTACCATCTCCAGAAAGGAGTTGCAGGACTGCCCCCTCTACGGTTTCTTCGAGATCGAATTCTCGCCCTAGTGGAATGCCGTCCGACGCTAGTTTTCTCGCCACAAGCGCTGCGCGAGCCTGTCCCGCGTAGTCCAGTTCAACGGTTCGTTGCATCGCATCCGTTCGGCCTTCGATTTTGCTGACGCGGCTATGCAACCTTTCTAACAGACGGACGAACAGCGTGTAGTCAGAATTTCTCCCACGAACTGCAATATCTCTCATGAGCAGAATGTCTTGCTTAGTCAACAAAGATGACGTAGCTGCTAGTGCCGCGGAAGACACAATTCCATGAGACTCACCTTCTCCACCGGGATCACTTGGCACGTCAAAAACAATGCGCTCACCGGAAACGTAAAACCCGATTTCCAAAAAACGTACACCGCCACGTACCGGCTCATGATCGAATCCTCGATGATGACTGGTCTCGAAACGAAACTGATACGTACCGTCCATCGTGCCATCTTCACTTGGACCACTAATCAACTTGCAAGAGGCGGGGTCTTTAAACATCTGTACCGGTATCCCCACCATCGAAGCACCAGCATCTGATTTCGATAAAGAGCTTGGGAAATCATCTGCATGATTCGTAACTCGAGAAGGACCTAGGTTTACGGTAGTAGGCTGATGGTCAAACACGTCGGCACTTTACAGTGAACAACCCTCACCGTCAAGGGTATTATTTCGTCTGCACTACTTATTCCGCTGAAATTTCGTGACGTTACGGTCATGTTCAGCGAATGTTTTCGAGAAAATATGCGTGCCATTATTTCGAGATACAAAGTAGAAGTAACCGGTTCCGTCGGGGTTCATGGTGGCCGCCATGGCGGCTCTTCCAGGGTTGCATATTGGCCCTGGCGGCAGTCCCTCATGTTGGTACGTATTATAAGGATTGTCTTTATCACGTAGCTGAGCAGTCCTAAGACGCTTGCTAGGATCCCACTTCTTACAAGCCGCTGACTTCTTCTCCGGGATGGTACAGCCATAGCGAATGGTTGGATCAGTATCAAGCCGATGCGGCACAAACGACGGCGAAACAAGACGATTAATAAACACCTGAGCAATCGTTGGTCGCTCGCTTGCGACAACCGCTTCCTTTTCAACAATAGAGGCTAACGTCAACAGCTCTCGTTCGTTCCACTTTAACTTTGACATGACCTTGTTCGCGTTCTTCTTATTCTTCTTCATCACTTCGTCCCAGACGGTCCGATGTCGAACAATCAACTTATTGAGCACACGCTTGGGGCTATCATTTTGCCGGAACTGATACGTGTCGGGAAACATGTATCCGTCAAGTGTTGGAGCTCCAATGCCGTACTCTCTTAAGAACTCTGGAGATCGTGCGAGTCGCTCAAGTTCATTGGCTGAAGCAACTCCTTCGTTCTCCAAAATGGCAAAGACTTCAAGCATATGAAGTCCTTCTGGTATGGTAACCTTCAGTGTTTTTTCTGGAACGCCTTTAAGCAAGATTTCAAGCACCTGGCTTGCACTCATGTTGTTCGGAATTTGGTACTTACCACTTCTCACTTTGGTAGTCGCTCCTTCGCTCATTCCGTAATACTGAAACCAAGTAGGTTTCCGAATCAACTTATGTTCTGCTAGAAGCTGCGCTATTTGCGGAAAGGATGCGCCAGACGGAATGGTAATCGAAACGACCTCTCCATTGCCGTCCATAGCATCATCGGGATACCCTCGGACTTGAATGTACAAAAACAACCCGGCTACCAAAATGAGTACAAACAGTACCGCTACAATTTTTAGCGCTCGTCTAAACGTCTCGCTTGCCATACCCACGTCATAACATTACTTGGGTCAACTCTCATCTTTCTGCTCAAGACTATCGAGCCAACCTTGTAAAATCACCGCTGCTGCCTCTGCGTCAATGGAGCGTCGTCTGCGCTTATTTTCTCGCAATGCTTCCGCGGTACTGAAACGTTCGTCCCACCAAATTATTTCAATCTCAGGCGCCAGTTCAGAGAAAGAAGCCATTAGCGCTTTCACCCTGGAGACACGCCTGCCCTCTCTTCCGTTAAGCTCCAAAGGGAGTCCTACGACCATTTGAAGACTCTTTGCCTCCGTTGCAATCTCGAGAATTTGCTGAACGTCTTTCTCTATCCCGTGCCGGTCGAGTACGCACTTGGGGTGGCCAAACTTCTGCAATTCATCGCTCACTGCCACTCCAATTCGACGGGCTCCTACGTCTAGGGCTACAACGCGACTCATTACCTCACCATAGACCTCATTTCCGTATTTTGCATCAATAAAAACAGCTACTTAAAAAATACTTGTCCTACAAAGGAAGATATGTGAGTCCCATTCGTACAACTTACAAGCGCGACCTGCTTGCGGACCCCAGATATTTAAATTTTTTCACTACCTTCCCCTCCCCCTATCTTTGGTGGTGAAAGCTTCCTTCTTTTTCTGGATTACGCAGCGGCCGCGCCCATTTTGCTTTTCGGTGCTAGTGTGCCGCTATGGCAGAGTCAAATAAGAATCGTCCCAACATCCAACTGCAGCTCGATGACGAAGTCGCCAACGGTCAGTACGCCAACATGGTTTTCGTGAATCACAATGAAAACGAATTCATCCTCGATTTCGCATTTCTTCAACCTGGTACTCGGAAAGCCACCGTACTTTCGAGGATAATATCCTCTCCTCGTCACACGAAGAGCTTGTTAGGCGTCTTGACCAAGAACCTTTCACGTTACGAGGAGAAGTTTGGGACAATAAATGCAATCTCCAAACCCGACTCCACCAGTATTCACTGACCAATTGCGTCAACTAAATAGATCGAATCCATAGTCCAAGCGTAGATATTTGGTGCCCCCTAACTAGCTGGCAGCAATACAAAATGACTAAACTCCCCCTTGTGACCAAATTCAATCAATTCTTACTCACCCTGAGCATCGGCTTAGGTTTACTCCATTGTGGAACGAAAAAGACCGTGCCTCCCAAAAAAGTAGCCTTAGAAGACTTACAAACGCCAAGCAACGTACCTGAGGGAGTAGTACTCGATGTAAAGGAAGGAAAAGAACGCTACGTTCCAGGCAGCCGAGATACTGTTGCCAAGACTCAAAAACTCACCGACAAACAAACGAGTGAACTTCTTGCACGACTTTCTCCTTTGCAGGTCGATGGGGGAGATAAAAAAGCGTTCGCCCTGAGAGAAAAATCTCAACCTGCCCCAAGGCCGGGGAAAGAAGTTGCGCTCAGCTTCCCTTCCAAGCAAGAACTCGCCCCTCCCGCGGTTGCTACCGATCAAAACAAGGGACCACTCGAAGTTCTTAGATTTGGCCCAGAGGGGGATGTTCCCCTTGCTGGAAAAGTCAGCGTGACGTTCAACCACCCTATGGTTGCCATCACTTCTCATTCCGACACGGTGGCCAAAGGCGTTCCCGTAAGTATTGAGCCGAAGGTTGCAGGGAAATGGCGATGGATAGGAACCAAAACGTTGCTTTTCGACCCGCCAGCGCGGATGCCACAATCCACGACGTATACCGTGTCGATTCCAGCAGGTACGACTTCTACCGTGGGCGGCAAACTAGCTCAAAAGGTTTCGTTCCAATTTACCACCTCTCCACTTCGATTAGAAAGTTCTTGGCCCAATGCCGGCAACCATCAAGTACAAGAAGTTATGTTTGCATCGTTTGATCAAGCTGTCGATAAGGATGCTCTTCTCGCTACGATGAAAGTAACCGCGGGCAAAGCCAATGTCGCCATCAGATTGGCCACAGAGGCTGAAATCGCAAAGTCCGAACAGGTAAAAAAGATGATTGCGAGGCTAGAAGCAGACGAACGAGGCGACCGTTACATCGCATTTATTGCAAACCAACCACTCCCCAAAGACACCGCTATCGAAGTCACGTTCCCGAAAGGCTCACCTTCCGCCGAAGGTCCCAATAAAACGAAGTCTTCGCAAAGTTTCTCCTACCACACCTATCCTCCACTGAAGATAGAAGAGGCGAAGTGCCACTACAGAGCCCTCACCCCGTGCCATCCCGGAAGCACATGGTGGATTCGTTTCAACAACCCGCTGGACGTAGAGCATTTCGACCCAGCATCAATAAAAATAACGCCGGAGCTAGAGGGTCGAAAAGTATGGGCAAGCCACAGGCAGATTCGCATTACCGGCGTCCCTAAGCCGATGACATCCTATACCGTTACCATTCCCTCCACGGTCAAAGATGAGTTCGAACAAACGTTAGGCAAGGAGGAACAACGGCCATTTTTCGTCGGTGACTACGACCCGAGTTTATGGGGGGAGAGCGGATTCATTACTGTGGATCCCTTTGCTAAGAAACCCACCTTTGATGTTTTTGTGACAAAGCACAAAACATTGGACGTTACGCTGTATGCGGTAACCCCAGCAGACTTCACGAAATATTCGGCTTACCTACGAGATTCCTACGTGCGCAACACTTGGACCTATCGAAAGCCTCCTGGAAAAAAAGTTCATCATGAAAAGATTAAAGTTCCAGATTCTGACGAAGGCCTGCAAAAGATTACGATAGATTTGACCAAAGCATTCAAAGGGAAAACGACGGGACATGTCTTGGTAGATGTCAGGGCCCCTCGGACGTCGTCAGAAAGGTTAGAACCCCGAGTGTTCGCATGGGCGCAAGCCACGCAAATTGGACTGCACGCCTCAAACGACAACGATAACCTTGCCATTTGGGCCTCTGATCTAAAAACTGGCGCGGCACTTACCGGGGTGGCCATAGCAGGCAAAGACTTCGCTCAAAAGGCCACTTCATCGGCCGGTAAGGCCACCTTCCCTCTTCCCAAAATGCCAAGCGACTACCGATGGGACAGCCCGCCCCAGTACATCGTAGCCAGCAAGGCTGGCGATACTGCCATTCTCCGAGGCTCTCCGTGGTTCAAGGATACAAGTGGGACTCGCCACCTATGGCACGTGTTCGATGACCGTAGCATGTACAAACCCGGAGAGACGGTCTCCGTCAAAGGATGGATTAGAAAGATCGAATACGGTGGCGACATCGCAGCGACTTCAGCTTCGAAACTTTCGTATCAGGTGTATGGGCCACGCGGGAACAAACTCAGCAAAGGCACCACCCCCCTTTCTAGTTTGGGTGGCTTCGACTTTTCCTTTGAGCTGCCCAAAACTCCCAATCTTGGTAATGCAAGGATCGAGCTGTCTTCTGACAATGCCGGTCGGCGGTCTCACACTTTTCAAATACAGGAATTTCGCCGGCCCGAATACCAAGTAAACGCTAAAGCCAGCCAGGGTCCTCACATGGTAGGCGAAAATGCGTCGATTACAGTCGAAGCCAAATACTACGCTGGTGGGAGTTTGATAGGGGCCGACACGAACTGGGACGTCTCCACCGCCAGCGCAAGTTTCAGACCGCCGAACCAAGACAAGTTTCAGTTTGGAGTATGGACGCCTTGGTGGATGAACTGGCGTGGAGGGAGCCGCAACAGCGACGACAAAATCAGTCAGCGAGAAAGCGTGACCGGAAAAACGGACGCTACAGGAAAACATACTATTGACGTTACGGTGGCCTCTGTAAAACCGTCCCAGCCCATCCGAGTTTCTGCCAACGCGCGGGTCACTGATGTCAACCGACAGACATGGGCCTCCTCCGCCAGCCTTTTGGTGCATCCTTCGGATTTCTACATTGGGCTAAAGTCTCAACGGTACTTCTACAAAAAAGGTGACGACATCAAAATCGACGCCATCGCAGTCGACCACGATGGAAAAGCTATCAAAAACGCAACAATGACTGTAAACGCAGTCCGACTTGACTGGACGTACGTCAAAGGAGAATACAAAGAGCTAGAAAAGGACGCACAACAATGCGTCGTGACTTCCAAAGACGATGCGGTAGAATGTAAATTCAACACGAAAAATGGTGGGCGTTATCGAATTACCGGCACGGTTGCCGATAGCAAAGGCCGCAGCAATCGTACTGTAATCACTACTTGGGTTTCCGGCGGAAATATGCCCAAGACCGACAAAGTAGATCTGGAGACCGTCCGACTCATTCCTAACCAAGACGAGTACAAACCAGGTGACACGGCAGAGATTTTGGTTCGTAGCCCGTTCTTTCCCGCTCACGGTATACTTTCTCTAAGGCGAAGCGGAATAGTGGAAACAAAGATGTTTAAGATGACAGCGTCTTCTACAACTATCTCCGTTCCGCTCAAAGACATCTACACTCCCAACCTTCATGTACAAGTGGATTTGGTTGGTGCTTCAGACAGAACCAACGACAAAGGCGAGAAAGCCACCGGAGTTCCTCCTCGTCCAGCCCACGCCACGGGAAACCTCAATTTGAAAATTCCGCCTAACCACCGGGAGATTCAGATTGAAGTGACCCCAAAAGACGAAAAGCTTTCACCCGGTGCGAAAAGTTCTGTTGCGGTCACCTTAACCCGCCAGGGGAAACCGGTTCCCAATGCCGAGGTAGCATTAGTGGTGGTCGATGAATCCATCTGGTCACTGACCGGATACGAAATTGCCAATCCTCTTAATGACTTTTACCCAGAAAGAAGCTCCGATGTTCGCGACATACGAAGCAGGACCAGCATTCGACTGGCATCGCTTGTCGAATTATCTAAGCAGATCGAAAACAAAAACAGAATGGACGAAAAGAGCGCCGCTCCGACAAGAAAAAAAATGAAGGCAATGAGGAGTAGAGGCAGAAGTCCAGGAGCGCCAATGAGTGCCATGGCGGAGATGGAAATGGCCGACGAAGAAGCTGGTGGTTGGGGCACCATTGGCATGGAGACGGAAGAGCTCATTGGAAAAGGCGCTGGTGGCGGCGGGCTCGGTTACGGCGCTGGAGCAAGCGCCCCCAAAATTGCCGTACGCTCCGACTTCAATGCTTTGGCTCACTTTGCACCTCGAGTGAAAACTGACGCCAATGGCAAAGCTAACGTCTCAATCAAAATGCCTGATAATCTCACTCGATACCGAGTCGTAGCGGTGGCAGTAGCTGAAGGAACCTATTTTGGCAAAGGCGAGTCTTCAGTTACGGCAAGACTACCGCTCATGGTCAGGCCATCAGCTCCTCGCTTTTTAAATTTTGGCGACAAGTTCGAAATGCCAATCGTACTTCAAAACCAAACCGACAAACCGATGAACGCCTCAGTCGCCATTCGCGGGTCCAACGTGTCATTTACCGCGGGGCAAGGCAAGTCGGTCTCGATTCCCGCCAACGACCGAGTGGAAGTTCGTTTCGCTGCGGCAGCAGAGATGGCTGGAACCGCCCGTTTTCAAGTGGCCACGTCAAGCGGAAGCTATGCCGATGCCGGGGAAGTCGCATTCCCAGTATGGACGCCCGCGACCACTGAAGCGTTTGCGACCTACGGAACGATAGACAGTGGTTCCATCAAACAACCAGTAGCGATGCCAAGCGATGCCGTCACCCAGTTCGGCGGACTCAAGATAACGACTTCTTCCACACAATTGCAGGCGCTTACTGATGCACTTATATATTTGGTCGACTATCCTTTTGACTGCGCGGAACAGCGATCCTCTCGCATACTTTCCATCGCGGGACTTCGAGATGTTCTCGAAGCGTTCGAAGCCGACGGTCTACCATCCAAGGCAAAACTAGAAGCTTTTGTGCGGCGAGATTTGAAAGCACTCGAAAACCTGCAAAACAACGATGGAGGATTTTCATTCTGGCGCCGCGGCTATCGCAGCTGGCCGTTTGTCTCCCTTCATGTCTTACACGCCTACACGCGAGCAAAAGAAAAAGGATTCACCATCAGCGAGCGCTCCTTTCAAAGAGCCACTCGCTACGCAAAGAATATCGAGAGGCACATTCCTGGTAATTACTCGCAAGAAGCTCGAGATACCATTGTGGCCTACTCATTGTACGTCCGTTCGCTGAGTGGCGACTTTGACAACGCCAAAGGTAACGACATTATCGCGAGGATTGGTCTAAAAAAAGGAAACTTACAAACCATCGCATGGCTCTACAACTCTTTTGCCCGCAACAAAGCCGGCAAAGCGAGTGCAGATAAAATTCATAGAGCGCTTCTAAATCGAGTCAGTGAAACTGCAGGTGCTGCCAATTTCGTGACCTCTTACAGTGATGGCGCCCACCTCGTGCTTCATTCTAGTCGTCGTGTCGACGGTACGTTGCTTGAAGGACTTATTTATCACAATCCAAAATCGACGCTGATTCCCAAAGTAGTCAAGGGACTCTTAGCCCACAAAAAGAAAGGCAAATGGGGCAACACGCAAGAAAACGTGTTCATTTTACTAGCGCTGGATAAGTACTTCCACACGTTCGAAAAAATCACGCCAAACTTCGTCGCAAAGATGTGGCTTGGTGGCCAATTTGCTGGGCAGCATAAGTTCAAAGGGCGAACTACGGAAAACGTCAATTTAGATGTCCCCATGGACTACATCGCTAAACAAAAGAACGCCGACCTCATACTTCAGAAGGATGGCAAAGGGCGAATGTACTATCGAATCGGTATGCAATACGCTCCTAAGTCGTTATGGCTGCCTGCCGCCGACCATGGGTTTACCGTCCTTCGCAGCTATGAAGCCGTTGACGATCCGAAAGACGTCACCCGACTCAAAGACGGCACTTGGAAAGTAAAAGCTGGAGCTAGAGTGAAGGTTAACTTGCAGATGATAGCCGAGAGCAGGCGCTACCATGTCGCACTTGTCGATCCTCTGCCTGCAGGTTTCGAAACGCTTAACCCGGACCTTGCGGTTACCGAAGACTTGCCGCAAGACACTAACGCGAAGCAAACGCGAGGCTACGGATGGTGGTGGTGGCGTCCATGGTATGAACACCAAAACATGCGCGACGAACGAGTTGAAGCTTTCGCTTCCCTACTCTATGGCGGAGCGTTCGAATACAGCTACTTTGTTCGTGCGACAACTCCAGGTAACTTTGTTACACCACCGACCAGAGCAGAAGAGATGTACTCTCCTGAAACATTTGGTCGAAGTTCTTCAGACAGAGTTATTGTCGAATAAGTACTAGTTGGCTTCGCTAAATCCCCTGCCACACAGGGCGATTGGCGGAGCCATGCCCAATCGGGACGTGACTGCTTTCAATGCCAAGCTCGGCCAAGCGCGCTGCAACCGCTTGCCGGTAGTTGTGTTTCCCATCTCGAGACCAAAACTCTCCCAACAACGCGCTGACGCAGCCGGTTAAGACACCGCTCGCATGCAAATGGGTGACCCCTCTGTCTAATGCGTACGGAAGTTCGCCAATGTCTTCGATAAACAATTGGTATTCACTTGGAGGGAGAAAGTAGTCAGTCCCTACCAAATGAGAAAGTAAACATAAATTGCCGCCCCACTTGGGAACGTCATCTTGCTGTGGAGATTCACTCCACACGTCAACGAACTTTTCTTTTGATTCTTCGTCTAATTTTCCAACTTGCGTCACGACAGGCCCATGCACACTTGCAACGCCTTGAGAGTTCGCCCAATGCAATAGTGCCGTACCATCGGAAAATCCCATAATTCGAATGGGATCGCGCCTTAGCGCTGCACCATCTAGAAGATGTAGAATTCGCGTGAGGCCGTAGCCGCCTCTTGCCATCACGATACCTCGGATGGACGGATCACGCAGCGCTTCGTTCATCTCCGCCACCCGCTCACCATCATCTCCCGCCAAATATCCGCTTTTTCGCCCAATGGAGGGGGGCACAACTACCTCATACCTCTCCCTCAAAAGGCTAAGCCCCATTTTCATATCTTCCACTACAAGCGGGCCAGAAGGAGCAACAACTGCTATCTTTTGCCCTGACTCCAAGGCTGGAGGAATTACTATGGAAGATTGGCTCATATCGTTTGCTCAAGATCAGAATAGTCTACTGGGTCTTGTAATTCTATTGGCTGGTGCCGTTCTTGAGTATGTTTTTCCCCCGTTCCCCGGAGACACTATGATTTTGGCTTCCGCGGTACTCGTTTCCGCTTTCCAATGGAACCTTGCCTTGGTCTTCTCCACTTCTATCGTTGGTTCGCTACTCGGTTCATTTATAGCCTTTGGAGTTGGTAGAAAGTGGCAAGAGAAAAGAGCACGCAAAGAAATTGATACGGAGCGAGAGAAACGCACGCTTGACCAATTGGTACACAGGTTTCGCAAACATGGCCCCGCTTACCTTATCGTCAGCCGCTTTATTCCTGGTTTCAGATCTCTGTTTCTAGTAGCAGCAGGTATGACGGGAATGACTACCAAACAAGTTCTATTCTACTCAGGGATTTCCTCCATTTTATGGACCACGTTACTTTTCGCTGGAGGCTATGCCGTTGGTAGCAATTTGGAGTCGCTGAAGTCTATCCTCAGCAACTATAACAAAGTGGCATTTGCCTTGATTGCATTAGGGTTAGCAATCGCAATGGCCAGGTGGCTAAAAAATCGTTACTTCTGATCTTCGGGCGGGCCACTGTCAAAAACAGATTCCAGATCGTCCGTGGACATCATCACCGTTGTCTTCGTGGTCTCTTTAGAGGCCTCTATCGATTCCTCCACCACCGCATCGCGGTCAAATGAAAAATCAAAGTCCTCTTCCGAAGTACGTTTGTCTTGCCAAAATTCTTTATCCAGTTTGCCGTCAGCTTTGACGTAAACCCCAGAAGTTCCACTTTTTTCGTCCACCGTCCGAATCACCACTAAAGCGATGTTCGCATCTCCATCCCGAAGAACCAATCGTGTTCCCACAGGCATCACGACCTCAGCTTTGATAAACGCTGTGGTAGGCCCTACCCCGCCAAAAGTTACCGATCCCGGTATTTCCTGCCCCTGATACAAAAGCTCCACCCCGTAAGTTTAGCTCCATGGTCCCTCCAATGTCTTCTCTAACAGAAGCTAATGTGTCTCATTCAATACAATTCCAATACGTTAGGCCAACAGAGCGTTGCGTCAACTTGCGCCCGTCCCAACAAACGAGGAAAAGTTTGGCAATCTCGTGGTTAAAGTCACAGGGAGCGCCTGAGCGACTTTCCAGCAAGGCCATGGCAAGCTACGATTCCGTCATGATGATGAGATGTTTGTTGGTCGCGTTTCTGTTTTCCACTAGTGGGTGTCTGTATTTCGACGCCGATGACGACAGCTCTTGGGGTGGCGACGGCTGGACCGAGCCAGCCCCCGTACCTGATGGAGGTGGATACGACCAATGTTATTCTGATTGGGATTGTACAGAAGGGTGCTACTGCGAAGATGGCCAGTGCGTGGTTTCAGACTTCTGCTACAGTGATTACGACTGCGACTACCTAGGAGAAGGCTGGACTTGCGATACAGCGCGCGACACCTGCATTCCTACCTCCCCTCCTCCTGCCGACACCTGCAACACTGATGCAGATTGTACCGCAGGTTGTTATTGCGATGACTCCGGTATCATCGGGTACTGTACGCCATCTGACTTTTGCCAAACCAACGACGATTGTACCAACTCGCTCGGCGATGGATGGACTTGCGACACCACCCGCGACACCTGCATCCCGGACAATACCCCTCCTCCACAAACCTGTACACTGAGCGCAGATTGCGATAGCGACTGCTGCGATGTGGTAAGCGGAGTGTGCATTGCTGGACCGACTCCAATTGCAAGTTGCCGGATCGACCCGACTGCTTGCTCGGCAAATGCCGACTGTAGCGTCGACGAATGCTGCAGCCAATCCAGTCAAACCTGCCAAGACACCACTGCGCCGGTGGTAGTGGATTGTATGATTGATCCACCAACGTGCGATGCCTACGACGCAGACGAGACTGGATGCATCGCAGACCCACTCTGCGCACCAGCCTACACCGGATTGAACTGCCAAGACCCAACAGGACAGCCTTGTACTGGTGGAATGGCCAATTGCACTTGCGACGTTTGGATTTTCGCAGACTGCCAAGGCATCTAGTTCCCACTTAGATCGCTCTAAAATGGCCCCGAAACGCAGATTTCGGGGCCATTTTTGCATTTCTTGGGTGTTTTGGCGTTGCCACGTCTTCTGATCATTATTAAGTAGGCTGTCTCACCTACCTCGACTTCTTTGGTCATGGTAGCTTTGCAAGCACAATTTAGATCGGCTGGAAATAATGGGAATTGTTAAGAAACTCCTCGGAAGCAAAAACGACAGAGAGATAAAGAAACTCAAACCCCTGGTAAATAAGATTGCCGGGCTTGAGGAACGCTACAACACCATGAGTGACGCAGAACTGCAGTCCATGACTGGTAAGTTCAAACAGCGCATCGCAAACGGCGAATCTTTGGATGAGCTGTTACCTGAAGCATTCGCCGTAGTCAGAGAAGCTTCCGTTCGGACCATGGGCATGAGGCACTACGACGTGCAAATGGTGGGAGGAATAATCCTGCACCGCGGAGAAATCGCTGAGATGCGAACCGGAGAAGGCAAGACCCTTGTTGCCACGCTGCCAGCGTACCTCAACGCACTGAGTGGTGACGGCGTTCACGTGGTGACCGTCAACGACTACCTAGCGAAACGCGATGGTGAGTGGATGAGTCGCCTGCATGGTTTCATGGGGCTGTCGGTGGGCACCGTAGTTCACGGTCTCGATAGCTACGAGCGACAAGCGAACTATCGCTGCGACATTACCTACGGCCAAAACAACGAATTTGGTTTCGACTACCTCAGAGACAATATGAAAAAGTCTCCAGATCAAATGGTTCAAGGAATGCTTAACTATGCCATCGTCGATGAGGTTGACTCGATTCTTATCGATGAAGCGAGAACCCCGCTAATTATTTCGGGGCCCGCCGAAGACGGCAACCACTTGTACATCGAGGTCAACCGAATCATTCCAAAACTAAAGCGAGACATCGACTACACGGTTGATGAAAAAGCACACTCCGTGATCCTCACGGACCTTGGAGTTGAGCGCGTGCAGAAACTTCTCAAGGTTGAAAATCTCTACGACCCGTCTGCAATTGCTTACAACCATCGCGTCGGACAAGCCCTTAAAGCGCACGCCCTTTACAAGCGCGACAAAAGTTACCTTGTAGAGAATGGCGAAGTGATCATTGTTGACGAGCACACCGGCCGAAAAATGCCAGGACGTCGTTGGTCCGATGGACTGCATCAGGCAATCGAAGCCAAGGAAGGCGTCACGATTGAGGCTGAAAACCAAACGTTAGCTACCGTTACATTTCAAAATTACTTCCGAATGTACAACAAGCTTTCGGGAATGACCGGAACGGCAGACACGGAAGCCGCAGAGTTTCATGAAATTTACAAATTAGGTGTGTCTGTGATTCCCACAAACCGCCCGATCGCCAGAGACGATCAAGCAGATCTAATCTTCGCCAATGAACCCGGCAAGTTTAAAGCCGTAGCGCAAGAGATCAAAGAAAGCCACGAAAAAGGTCAACCTGTCTTGGTAGGAACCGTGTCTGTCCAAAAGTCGGAAGTGATCGCTAAGCTACTAAAGCAGTACAAGCTTCCCTATGAAGTACTCAATGCGAAGCAACATGAACGAGAAGCTTTGGTGGTTGCACAAGCTGGACGCAAAGGTGCAATAACCATCTCCACCAACATGGCGGGTCGGGGTACTGACATTGTCTTAGGAGGGAACCCTGAAGTGTTGGCTCAGGCCGACTTGGACAAAGAAATAAAACAGAACTCCGGAATCGACAAAGAAAAACGTCTAGCAGAGCTAACAGCCCAATACACCGAATCATGCGCTAAGGAAAAAGAAGAAGTACTTGCCGCCGGAGGATTAAAGATCATTGGTACGGAACGACACGAGTCCCGACGTATTGACAATCAGCTCCGTGGTCGGGCTGGCCGACAAGGGGATCCTGGCGGGTCGCGATTCTATCTTTCTTTCGATGACGAACTAATGAGAATTTTCATCTCTGAAAAGTACCGAGCCCTGATGGAGAAGATGGGGATGGATGATGACAATCCTCTAGAGCACAAATGGGTTACCAAAGCGATTGAGAATGCTCAGAAACGAGTCGAAGGACGAAACTTTGACCAACGAAAAAACGTTCTCGAATACGACGACGTGATGAATCAACAGCGAAAGACTATCTACGGGCTTCGCAGTCAAATACTCAACGGCCAGTACTTCCCTCCTCTAACTGAAGAAGAAGAAAAAGCAGGTAAAGAGCCGTCTCCTCCCACAGCATCTGGCAATTGGACCCCCGAGTCCCTCGTGCAGGAAATTCACCAGAATGTGTCGGAACAGGTCAACGCAGTAGTCGACCATATCAATTCGGAGCAAGAATCGGCGAGAGCCCAAGGTGGTGAACTTGCGGTAGAGCCTTGGAGAATCCTTGCGCAAGAAGTCTGGCGTACCACCGGAGCTTGGATCTATGAAATCAAAAAGACGTATCCAGAGGGCAAAAGTGCTCTGACAAAACTAATTGAAACTCACGTTGCGGCCTCGCTAATACAACAGAGAGAGCGACTCTACGACTTGGTAGACCAACTTCTTGGGCAAACCATAGACGAGTATTGCGACGAGTCTGTATCCACAGATGATTGGGACTGGGATGGACTTCAATCCAAACTTTCCGATACGTTCAACACTCAAATCGAATTGCCGATCAAAGGTACTTCCACAGACAAAGTAGCTCAACTGGTATTCGAGCAAGTAGAAAAGCGCATCGATGACCGCGAAGAGGAGTTGAGCCGTCCCGTCTTAATGTGGGCTTGTCGGCACTACTACCTAGAAGAAATCGACAAACAGTGGATCGAACATTTGCAAACGATGGACCAGTTGCGAGAAGGCATACACCTTCGTGGTTACGGACAGAAAGATCCCAAGAAAGAATACAAAAAGGAAGGTTTCACGCTCTTCTCGGAAATGATGGATCGCATCACGCAAAACGTGACGGCCAACGTATTCAGAGTTCAACTCAAAGAGGACTATGAGATTCCGGGAGCGCAAAAAGAAGAGCGAAAAACCGTGGAGTCGAGCTCTGAAGGTGCTGAGGAACAAGAAACAGAAGCCAAGAAAACGGTGAGACGTGACAAACCTAAAGTGGGCCGGAACGATCCATGCCCCTGTGGTAGTGGTAAAAAATACAAAAAGTGCCATGGTCAAGCTGGGGCACAGAGCTCAATATAGTGGGTGGAAAATTCCACGTCCCGGCTATTCCCGGAGGCTTTGTTTTCTCAGGAGAGTCGTGCGGCATTAAACGCGGCAAAGAGCTAGACATCGCTTTGGCTCTTTGCACAGAACCCAACGCTACTGCGGCTGCTGTCTTCACCAGAAACTCCATGGCAGCAGCCCCCGTTCAGCTTTCACGAAAACAACTAGACCACTCGTCGCATATTAGATTCGTTATCACCAACAGTGGTAATGCCAACGCAGGGACTGGCGCCGAAGGAGAACTCAACGCTAAAGAAATGCTGTGGCAAACCGCAAAGCTATTATCGTTGCCACCTTCTCAAGGATTGGTCGCATCTACTGGAGTCATTGGTTGTCCTCTCCCCATGGCGGCGGTACAAAAGGGTATCCGAGAGTCGTGCGCCAATCTCTCCCCTCAGGGATTCCACAATTTTGCAGAGGCGATTCTCACGACCGACTTAGGACCCAAAACAGCGGTCCGTCAAAATTTCAATAGGGACTTCACGCTTTTAGGCTGTACTAAAGGCGCGGGGATGATTCGACCCAATATGGCGACTACATTGTCCTATGTTTTTACTGACTTAATTGTCGATAGCGAGGTTGCCCAGCGAGCGCTTCGAAAGGCAGCGGACGCCTCTTTCAACACCATCAGCGTCGATGGCGATACTTCCACCAACGATATGCTGCTCTTAATGGCGAGTGGTTCATCAGAAACCAAGGTATCTGAAAAGCGTCTCACGTCATTACTTACGGACCTTCTCTCGGATCTTTCCTTCCAGTTGATGGCAGATGGAGAGGGCGTCGGCCACGTACCATGGGTGCGAGTCACTGAAGCCAAAAACGTTCAACAAGCGCAAAAGGTGGTGAGTGCTATTTCCAACTCGCCATTGGTAAAAACTGCGATCCATGGTTGCGATCCTAATTGGGGCAGGCTGCTAAGCGCAATCGGCAATGCCAACGTTGATACGGATCGAGTCACCATCTCAATCGGGGGTCACAAAGTGTTTAGCGGTGGGCCTTGTCAGTTCTCTGAGCTCGCAGTGCATCAGGTCATGTCTGAGATGTCCTACACGATAAAAGTAGACTTGGGAGTCGGAGCCTCCACTGCAAGTGGCCTGTTCTGCGATTTGTCCCACCAATACGTCGAAATCAACGCAAGCTACCGAAGTTAGCTGAAGAGCTAAGTTGAACTCCATCCAGAATCTTTATAAGGCGTTGAAAACATGCAGTTTGCGTCAGATACCAGGCAATGGGACTTTGCACTTGCAAGTTGCAAGGTGGCATACTTCATGTAGTGCGGTTGCTCCTACTTATAGTGTTGCTTACAGCCCAAAGTCACGCAGACATTTGGCAAACCAAAACACCTGTTCAAGCACAGGACGACGTAGCGTACTGGCTTGCCAAGCAAGCTACTGAATCAATTACATACTACAAAGACACTACGATACTCGCTCGTTGGAAAAATTTCCTGGATATAGCATCTCCAACAGACCCTCGCGTTGCCGACGCTCACTTCAACATCGCGGTTCTCTATACTAAGCTCCATCAATATCAAAACGCTGTAACGGCTTACGACAAACTAATCAGTCAGTGGGGACCAGGAACGTCAACTAGTGAGGAAGCATCGTGGATAGCCAACAGAGCCGAGACGTTAATGCTACTTGGCAAAATCGAATTAGCTGTAACACAGTTTGAACTCGCTAACTTTATGGCTCCGAGCAACAGCAATATGATGGGGTTAGCTGTAGCTTTTGATCGCTACGGCGATGCTAGTGCGGCACTTGAGCTGGTCAAAAAAGTAGACATAGAGAGCTTCAAACAAGATCTTGCAAGAGGACAAATATTTTTTGAGCCAAGAAGCGAAATTTACTACTACCTGGGGCTAGTACACGAAGCCTCAGGTAATAAAAAAGCCGCACACATGCACTTTTCAAGGCTGGCGAAGTCGCCACGAATCCTTCATTACGACAAAGCGATAGCGAGGCATCTAAAGTGAAGTTTTTTGTTTTCCTACTTTCTGCCGTTGTTAGTTCGATGGCAAGCGCTGACAACGGCAGCAGTAAGCTTTGGGAAAGAGTACTCAACCCAGATAACTCTAAGTTGAACCAAAAGATGATAGCAATTGAGAAAAAGCTTTCACAAATTGACGAACGTCAGCAAGGCAAAGAGGAACTCATTCTACTTTCAAAGGAAGAATCACAGTCTCATATTCCTGTGGTTCGACTTGCGGAAGTGGAAGCCAGCAGCAAAAACTGGAGCGTGTGCGCAGCTCACTACGAAGAGGCGTTTAAGCGATTTAACTCTAGCGAAACGGCTGAAAGAGACCCTATTAACATACGCAACCTCCTACAGTGGAGTAATTGCAGCGCCCAAAGTGGCGACTTAGATGGTGCTTTAAAAAATGCCAGAAAAGCGGTTAGTCATGTCACCGCGCACTCAGAAATGCGTTCGCTTCGAACGCTTCAAGCAAAGATTTTATCGGCACAGGGAAAATACTTTCAAGCCAGAGAACTGTTGCAAAAAGACAGCTACCGAATGAGAGACGAAACCGAGGCCTTACTTGTCGGTCTTTACGCAAGAACGGATCTGATTGACCAAATCTCAGAGCGAGGCTTGCGAATCGACCGCCACCGCAGGGTCTCCTCTAGAGCAGGGGTGGCTCTTCCAGAATACGACAAATACTTCCAACTCGCCGTTGCTGAGAGGCATGCTGCCTCTCTAAGTTACCGCGGCAGCACACCACCGAACTACGTCAGGGTTGTGGCGGCGCTCTCACTGTACCTAAGAGAAGAAACAAGACAAAGCCAGCGACTTCTCGCGCAGAAATACTTGAAAGAAAGCAACAGAAATTTAGGTCGCGGCTCTGAGCTGACAACCTCAACCCCCATCGCGGCCGCCGTTCGCGCCAAAATTTATTCAACGGTTCAATCTTGCAGCAACGATAATCCGGGAGCATTTTTAGGTTTTGATGCAAGGTGGGACGGCAAAAAGTGGAACGTAAGCAACGGACGAATTCCTTTTGTTCATACGAGAAGGGCCGCCAAACCGCAGACGATCGAATGCATAAAAAACAAACTGCCAACCTTGGTCATCAAAAGCGTCCGAGTGTCGGCAGAAGTGTTCGTTCCTTCTAAGAAAGAAAAATGATGAAACGAAAAACGACACTGCAGCTTCAGTCGATGAAAAGTCGGGAAGAAAAGATTTCTATGGTAACCGCATACGATGCGACTATGTCTAGGCTGGTAGAGCTGGCTGGCATTGACATCATCTTGGTAGGAGACTCTGCGGGGATGGTGATGCAAGGACGCAGCGATACCTTAGCCGTTTCCATCGACGAGATAATATATCATTGCCAATGCGTAGGACGTGGAAATACAACTGCCCATTTGGTCGGAGACATGCCATTCATGTCGTATCAGACGTCGCTAGAAGAAGGCCTTAGAAACGCAGGAAGGCTGGTCAAAGAAGGTGGTTGCCAGTCGGTAAAAATAGAAGGAGCAGGAAGGCATCTTCCTTTGGTGGAAGCGCTCGTGGATACAGGGATACCTGTAATGGGACACATTGGCCTTACGCCGCAATCCGTAAACAAGTTTGGCGGATTCAAGGTACAAGGAAGAGATTCCGACGGCCTTGAGCGCTTGCTAGCAGAAGCTAAGGGCCTAGAAAAAGCAGGGGCCTACTCTATCGTCTTAGAGGGAATCCCCGCTTCTATCGCGGCTCGAATTTCCACGGAACTGCATATACCAACGATTGGTATTGGCGCTGGAAAAACATGCGACGGACAGGTCTTAGTGATTCAAGATTTATTGGGTATGAACTCGTCGTTCAAACCCAAGTTCGTTCGACTGTTTGCAGAGTTGGAAGCGACTATCGTAGAAGCTTTGAAGGACTACGACAGTGCCGTAAAAAGTGGTTCTTTCCCGAGCGAGGAAGAATCATTTGGACTTACGAAAAAGTCTTCCCCCTCCCCTGTCTACTCCACTCCAGGAAAAAAATGAAAATCATTCGGACTAAAGAAGGAATGCGCGAATGGTCGCGAAGTTGTCGCGCCCAAGGAAAAACTATTGGGTTTGTGCCTACCATGGGGTATCTGCACCAGGGTCACCTTTCCTTGGTTGAGGAAGCAGCACGTGCAGCAGATGAAGTGGTTATTTCCATTTACGTCAATCCTACGCAGTTTGCTCCCGGAGAAGACTTAGAAGTCTATCCGCGAAGCGAAGAAGAAGACCTTAGAAAAGCTCAAGAAAAAGGAGCCACCGTTGGTTTTTGTCCCAGCAGTCTTTACAGCGAGGGGTATCAGACCAATGTAATCGTAGAAGAGCTCATAAAGCCGTTATGTGGCGTTAGCAGACCGACCCATTTCATTGGGGTCGCTACGGTCGTAACCAAACTATTCAACATTGTTCGTCCAGACACCGCTATATTCGGAAAGAAAGACTATCAACAACTGGCAATTATAAAACGAGTAGTTGAAGATCTAGATCAAGGCGTCACTATTGTGGGAATGCCTATCGTACGGGAAGCAGATGGACTTGCGATGTCATCACGAAATGCCTACCTTACCGAAGCGGAAAGAGCTCAAGCGGTAGCACTTAGTCAAGTACTAGACCTAGTGCGAAGAGCAACGAAAAATGGGGAACGAGCTTCCCACGTTCTACGAGATATGGCATTGACGCACTTTAAAAAATTTCCGTTGCTGCAACCGGAATACGTGGAGATTCGAGATCGAGAGACCTTTGAGCTAGTTACGGAAGTCCATGACCGATGTTTTATCGCACTTGCTGCCAAACTTGGAACGACAAGACTGATTGACAACAGTGAGCTCGACTAACTGGCGATTGCTAAAAGCTTATTAGCCAACGGCATCCGGTAGAAGCGCCTTAGCTCGCGTAGCATCGCAGGAATGTCGCCCGCCTGTTTGTATTTGTTCAGAAGTTTTTCACAGAAGCAGCGAGCAAGGTAGTTGGCTCTCACGTAACGCTCTTTAACCTTAGGGCTCAAGTCGCTTGCCAATCCAAAGTCTTCGAACAAACGCTTAATGAGGCTTTCCTTGTTGCTATAAGAGCCCACAACGTAGGCAACCACGAACTTGTCTACCTCCGCTTGCAGCTCCAACTCAAAAGCACTCAGCTGGCGATTCATTCCACCACACCACACAGAAAGTACAAAGTGACTAACACCTTCCACTAGTTGCATTCCCGCGTGAAAATTCCTCACTCGAGGGTCGCAAAGTTCCTCAATTCGATTAGAAACCGCGAGTAGTTCATCACTTAAATACAGACCTAACTCAACGTCATCGCCTGACTGCACGACAATCATTTGCTCACCTGTTTCGCAATTACCGATTAGGTTGTCCCTTCCGCTTCTGTCGACCAAAAAAGCATCGACGCTAGGCCCAGGTCTGATTCTGTACATCGCCTCGATTCCACGCTGCAACGCAATAATCGTCATGCTGACTTTTTCTCGTCTTCTACTATCTGGGATGCTCGCTGATCTTGTTTTGATAAAAGCAACAATCTCTCTGTCGCTGCAGGAGCTTCGATACATAGTCGTTTGCGAACGTTTTCCATGACATGAACAAAGTCTTTAAATCGCAAGGAAAGTTCTTCGTACACATCCGCTAAAGCTGTGCGGCCTCTGAAGCTGGAAGCCAAACGAGAATAAGCCGCTTCACCAAGAGTCTCATAGAAGTCTCGAGAAACGATTCCTTTTTCTATCGTTTCAGTAAACAGTCCTGTGACGTACAGCGAGGTATCACCGACTTCTTTCAAAAGAGTACTCTCTTCCAGAGAGCCGCTGGCTCGCGCGAGTTTTAAGCTTAGTGGTTCTTCCGGCAGCGGAGAAACGCTTAGTTCCGCTAACAGGTCCACGAGGTAGTACGTAGTAGATTCACTGGTACAGACTCTTTGCTCCACTAATGTCTCAGCGACAACTTCATGGAAGAAGCCATCGAGTGTGGCGTAAATTGTGACACCCATACCTATAATGGTTGCCTAAATTGTCGCACTTCGCCAGCGCCGCGCAACTACAGCAACCGACAGTCTCGCATCAAACGATACACCTAGGGAACTGTCTTCTTTAAGAACTTCGGCTGTTTACGGGGAAGAAACGACTAGCACTCAAGGTCACCGTGTGCCAACAAAATGACATGGCGACTTCCCTGGATCTCCAATATTCGGGTTGCTAACCCGGCATTGCCTGCACTATGGTCCCCTCGATGCTTCGGCTTACAACGATACTACTTGTCTTACTTGCTGCCTCCTGTCGCCAATCGAAAGTTCGCTGCGAGAAAGTATGCGTGAAACAAGTATCGATGGAGTTCAGCGAACTTGGCAAAGAGCTCTTCAATGGAGACTATGATATTAAAATGATTAAGGATTGGGAGCCTTGGGGGACCTCCGCACGTAAGGCTGACGACATGTCCTGGACAAAAATAAAAATGCTCCGGTACATCGTTTCACACCCTGCGGTGAAAGAAAAACTCCATGGTAACGGTGCTCTCTCAGAAGAACAAGTCGTGACCAAAGCACTCAAAGACTGGCTTTCCAGTGAAGACATAGCAGGCAGGCAGTTGCCATTGTGCATCGAAGCTTGTCACAAACAAGGCCGCAAAGAAGAGGTTGACTGCCTTTTAGAAGCAAGCGACTTGCCCGCCATGAGGCAATGCACCCAGTAACGGGCTTCCCTGCTGAGCTCACCTATGCGATCATGTGTTTATGGGGCGTTTGATTGCATGCGACGAACAGAATAGGCTAGTTGCAATTAAGAAACGTGGCGGTGTTACGATTATCGGTGACGGTAACCGATATTCGGTCGACAAGCACTGCAATGATTTTGCGTTCTCGGGAGCATCTTTGGTGTTGATAACCGATGAGGCCACTTATTCGACCAATGCTGAAGGCCGCCTTGAGAAGCTTGATACTACAGGAGGTCAATTAATCACCGCGAGCAACGCTCTAATAGCAACAATCGACGGCGATAACGCGACAATCACCTGGCCCGATGGCACCAAAGAAAGTCGGCCAAGCACCTCAGCGTCTGCAGGCGATTACGGTATCCTTTCCCAAAGCGAGAAGTGGCTCGAATCAAAACTGTCTTCTTCGTCGACATGGAAACAGCTAATTCAACTTCCACAAGGTCACTTATTTACTTCAGCTGAGGCCGTTTTTTCCGGGCGCATGCTTGCGGTGAGTAGCCAAGCAAACGACGGAAAACATATCTACGTGATTCGCAAAGAAGGAGGGCGCCCGGTGCAACATCTGGCGTTTCCATCAACAAGCCACATTTCTGTTTGCGGAGTCCGCTCCTTTGCGATAGTCGTGAGTGGAGACTCCCTCACTCAAGTGGACCTACAACGCGGTAGCACCATAAGGGAAACTCTAGCGCCGATAATTGTTGCTGAGATGGCATTGTCCGCTGATGGCGAGAGGTTGACAGTTGCTGGCTTCGCCCGTGAGGACGAGGACTGCCCTCTTTCCGTAGTAACTTTCGAACTAAATGAACTATTTGAGACTGATGATGAACCTACAGAAGACATCGTACCGAGTCCACCTAAGGTTGAAGAAAGCCCCCCAACGCCTGCCAGCAAAACCGGCAAGTCTCATCGAGATGAAGTCATCGCAATTGGACAATGGGGTCTCCTGCAACTTGGGCTGGGACTGTTGAGGCAGAAGACGGCGCCAGCCGCCTCAACCGAGCTAGTTGCAACAGTACTCAGTATGGATAAAGAAAATGCCTTAGTAGGCATGGTGCAACAAAAAGCCGATAAACTGTGGGAGCAAATAGGCGACCAAAGCCCGGAAGAGTCATCATTTGCGCAGTTGAGTGAAGAATTTTCGCTAACCAATGTAGATGAGAAGGTTTTGGCTTTAGCGTTTGCTGTAGAACAGAATCATGAAACCTTACTCCTCCTTCGCCAGTGGAATGCCGCCGGTTTTCTTACCGGCGAAATTATGCAGTACGCTTTGGCCGACCAACCCGTCGCTGAGCGAATCGCGCCGCGGGCCCCTCTCGTTGCCAACGGTATTTTGCAGGTCTCCAAAGAACTATTGCGGTCAAGATTGGCTCAATCAATTGTATTGAACGAAGCAATTTTTGCCAGACTCTGTCAGTTCCAGTAATTTTCTGAAGACGCCGTACAGCTCTACAGCCCGCATTGTTCTGAAATTCCAAACATCAAGTTAGCACTCTGAATGGCTTGGCCCGCGGCGCCTTTTCCTAAATTGTCTATCGCTGCCACGACAACAGTATAGCCCGTGATGTCGTCGTGTTTGGAGAACAAATGGGCATGGTTGGAGTAGCGTACCGACTCAGTGGTTGGTGGTTGGTCCACTACGTGCACAAATGCCTCATCTTTGTAGGCACTCACAAGAAGCTTTTGGCAATCGACGGCCAATGGGTTCTCAATGTAACAAGTACTCAAAATTCCACGACTCATGGGAACAAGGTGTGGTGTAAACAGTACAGAAGGTGATACTTTACCGAACTCGACTGCCCCTTGCTCAATCTCAGGGGTATGCCGATGGTGCCTTGCGATCTTATAGGGGCGCATACTTTCGCCAACTTCTACAAAGTGGGTGGTACTGGAAGCCTTTTTGCCGGCACCACTCACTCCACTTTTGGCATCCACGATTATACACTTTGGCCTTAGTCCAGCTTGCAGTAAAGGTAGAAATGAGAGCTGGGCGGCTGTTGGATAGCAGCCAGGATTTGCCACAAGTGATGCATTTTTGATCCTGACGCGATTAAACTCACATAGGCCATAGACGGCTTGGGGGACTAATTCTTTATTGGGATGCGCGCCATACCACTTTTCGTAGATCTCGATATCTTTCAATCTAAAGTCTGCGGAGAGATCGACAACTTTAACGCCCCTCGCAATTAGATTGGCAACAATGGGGGCGCTTGCAGCATGCGGAAGAGCACAGAAAGCCAGTTCACACTGCTTTGCAATTTCAGCAGCATCGAAAGTGGTGATGCACTTTGGTAGCCCTTTCGCTCCACGTAAAAACGGATGAACCTCATCAAGAGACTCACCCGCTGTGGAACTGCCACAAACTGCCGCTACTGTAAATTGAGGGTGACGTACAAGGTAGCGAAGTAGTTCGCCACCTGTGTATCCACCGCCACCAATAACGGCAACAGCTGCCATTTTTTAACGTTTCGAGAATTGGAAAAGTGCGCGTGCACCACGTTGTCCTGGCTTTTTACGCTCTTTCTTACGTGAATCACGAGTAACGTATCCCGCCGCTTTCAGTGGAGGCCGAAGTGACGGCTCTCTTTCGATCAAACATTTGGTAATCCCGTGACGAATTGCAGTAGCTTGAGACGACTGCCCTCCACCGCGTACCGTTGCCCAAACGTCGTAAGCGCCAAGTGTACTGGTAGCTTCGAACGGTTGTTTGATAACCATTTGCCCAGTTGCGCGAGGGAAGTAGTCTTCTACTTCTCTTTTGTTGACAGTGATTTTTCCAGAACCTGGGGTTACCCAGACTCTAGCAATTGCTGTCTTTCGTTTCCCAGTCGCGTATGTACGGTTGTCCTTCATTTCTATTTCCTAAACTTCCAAAGCTTTTGGTTGTTGAGCTGCATGGTCATGAGAAGGTCCCACGTACACTTTCAGCTTTTTCATTTGTTTACGACCAAGACGTCCTTTGGGCAGCATTCCCCAAACCGCATCTTTAATGAGTTGGTCTGGATGCTTTTGCAAAAGCTTCTCAGCAGTCGTTTCTTTTAGTCCGCCAATGAAACCAGTGTGGTGACGGTACATTTTGTTAGCCATCTTGTTACCAGTCAAACGAATCTTTTCCGCATTGATAACAACTACAAAGTCACCACAATCGACGTTGGGTGTGTAGCTTGGTTTATTTTTTCCGCGTAAAACACTAGCGATAACCGTTGCGGCTCTTCCGAGTGTTTTGCCTTCTAGATCAACAATGTACCAACCGCGCTGAGCGTGTGCTGATTCATTGGTGAGCCATGAACTTCTTTGACTTCTTAACATTACAAGATCCTTACGTGGGAACGCGATCTAGTACGCGAGATCGAGGTGTCTTGTCAAGCTCACTGGCGATGAACAACATTTAGTATTTTCTGTACGACAGGACTTTGAAAGCTGTCACTGGGCCATGATAGAAACTACTGTACAAATGACTCGTATAGGACTGATATTAAAACCCGACCATGCTGGTGCTACTGCGCTACAAAATGAGCTAGTTCAAGCACTTACAGCGCGGGGGCATGAGGTAGTCGGCACCTCAGCCTCCTTCCCCAAAGCCAGTGGCAGGATATTGCCGTCTCAGCTCTATACCTGCGACTTGATCTGCAGTCTTGGCGGGGACGGAACTATTTTGGGGGCTTCCGCCGATCTCGGCACCTCCGATACTCCGATCTTAGGAATTAACCTTGGTCGACTCGGCTTTCTGGCGGCTTTCGACCGACTGGAAGTACTCACCGCAATAGAACGCGCAATCAATGATGAGCTTCCTATAGCGAAGCGTGTACGCCTGGAAGTATCTGTAGGTGGTATGACAAGCCAACTCGCGCTCAACGACGTGGTCGTCCACCAAGCGAACGTGGCCCGACTTCTCGAACTCGAAGTTTGGCTCGATGGCCAGTTCGTCTCCTCTTATCGTGCCGATGGACTGATTGTTTGTACTCCCACAGGATCTACAGCCTACAACCTCGCTGCCGGGGGCCCAATAATGTTTCCTGGACAGTCTGTCATGGGCGTCACCCCGATTTGTCCCCATGCCTTGACCAACCGCCCTTTAGTGGTCCCGCAAGGCGTAGAACTTACCGTAGTCGCTCCGCGTCGTAGTAACTCAGCAATTGTGACGGTTGATGGCCAAACCGCCACACCGGTAGAACCAGGAACGCTTGTGTCTATCAAAGTGTCAGAAAGTCCTCTCCATCTGTTCGAATCGGAAAAACCTTACTTCGATATTCTTAGAGAAAAACTACATTGGGGTGCTCATGCCGCAAGGAGAAATACAGAATGTTAAAACATCTACGTGTCACGAACTTTGCACTCTTATCGGATGTTGCGGTGGAATTTGAATCAGGACTTAACGTTCTGACGGGAGAGACCGGTGCTGGCAAGTCTTTAATAGTAGAAGCGGTCAACCTATTGAGAGGTGGAAGAGCCAGTGCCGACATTCCACGAACCGGGGAAAAAGAAGCGGTGGTCGAAGCGCAATTCGAAATCGCCGATTCACTCAAAGAAAAAGTTGACGAGATCCTACACGATGCAGGCGTCGCCAGCGAAGGGCCAGAATTGGTCGTACGACGAATCATCCACAGAGGAGGACGAAGCCGAACGTACATCAACGGAACCCTTTCCACCGCCAAACGTCTCGGGCAGCTCGGTGTGCTCTTGGTAGACCTATCGGGGCAACATGAACATCAAGGTTTAGTAGACTCAGGTACGCATCGCTCTATCCTGGACTCGTTTGCTGGTAACGACCTGACTAAATTATCAGGACTCGTAGCTGAGTGGAAAAAACAACGAGAGGCCTTCTCTGTTGCCAAGGAAAACAGCAATCTCGAGGCAGAAAAAATAGAATACATGCGTTACCAAATTGGTGAGATCGATAACGCCAATCTAATTGTAGGAGAAGAAATAGAACTTGAGGAATCTAGAGGCAAACTCGCCAACGTAGAGTTTTTGAGTACTACCTGCCAAAATCTAGACTCTCTGTTATTCTCGGGAGAGTCAGCAGCGGTAGACCAACTCGCCAAAGCAACAAAGTACCTGGAAAAACTAACCCATCATGCTCCGGTGTTGGAAGAGGCCCTAAAGCAGTGCGGGGAAGCGCAAGCCCTCGTTGATGAAGCGGCTCGCTCCGTGCAAAGTTTCGCTTCAGAATTAGAGGACGATCCTGAAGCTCTTCGACGAGTAGAAGAGAGACTTGACGTCCTTTCGCAATTAAAACGTCGACACGCATCGTCTATTGAAGAAGTGATAGAGCTCGCAGACAATCTAAGAGCAAAACTCGAAAAGCACGATAATCGAGATGCTTTTCTTGAAACACTTCAAAACAAGATGGCGGAAGCAGAGGTCGCTGCAATGAAAGTAGCGAAAGGCGTTCGTCAGAGCAGAAAAAAAGCATCTAAGAAATTGGTCTCACAAGTCAACCGCGCACTCCATGAGTTAGGAATGGAAGCAGCCGCACTCGAAGCCAAAATCGAAGATTCCGATCTCAGCGAACATGGAACTGAGAAGGTTGAGTTTCAACTTAGTAGTAACCTAGGCGAAAAAGCAAAGCCTTTGGGAAAAATTGCCTCGGGAGGAGAGTTGTCTCGAATCACATTAGCCCTGAAAGTGGTACTGCGAGCAGCCGACTTAGTGGCAAGCTACGTTTTCGACGAAGTTGACACAGGTATTAGCGGACAAACGGCAGAAGTGGTGGGAAGGCAAATCAAAGCCGTGTCTAAAGAACATCAAGTTATTTGCGTAACGCACCTCCCTCAAATTGCTGCCTATGCAGACAGCCACTTTCATGTGGAAAAGTCGGAAACCAAAGGTCGCACAGAAACTATCGTCCGCAAGCTAAATAAGAAAGACCACCTCGATGAAGTGGCGCGTATGCTTAGCGGCAAGGCCGTTACCAAAGCCGCTCGAGCCAATGCCAAACAACTAATTGCTGAAGCACAGGCTGTCTAACTGCCCCACTCTAAGGATGATAAAGAGAAAAGCCGCCAGTAAAAGGCGGCTTTTTCAACTTTTGACTTTTGACTTCACAGGTTCTTGAGGTGGTCGCCGGAAGTATCCATTTTAAGTTCGTAGTCCTGATTCGTTACAGACTCGATCACCCGATCTTTTTTCTCTTTCGGCTTAGGGTTGGCCTTCCAGGAAGCCAACACTGAAGATTTCAAAGCATTGTCGGTAATTGACAATGCGAAAGTATCGTAGAATCTCAATTTATCAAAAGCGCTTAAAGAAATTTTCTTGCCGGTCCATACGATTTCATCTCCTACTTTTTTGCTAGGACTACCGTATCGGTTCACAAGCACGCCCGCAATAGCATCAAACTTTGCGTTGGCAAGCTTCGCTTCGTTTACCGTAATATACATCTTGTATAATTTTCCGTGATGGAAAAAGAAGAAACGCTTTTGAGTCTTACCGTTGCTCGACTCGGAGCTAACGAGCATTGACTCTCCGAGCTTATGCCGAAATTGATCGTCGATAACGGAGACGTCCCAGCCAGTCCTTTTGCCGTTGAACTTCACCAGACTTTTCTTAAATCTTGTCACTTCTCGGTCTCGTCGTTTTCGTAAGACATCTTGCTCGTAGGTATTTGTTGTCGCAGATATCTCAACTTGATATTTTTCCGCTAGCTGTTTTGCTACGATACTCACCACCTGCTTTTGGGTCATTCCAAATTTGAAGTCACCAACTAACTCAGCCACTGCGGCTTCGTTCATCATCGGCTTTGCCTTTTTGACGCGCCGTTTTTTTCGACGAGCTTCGGCGGCAGTGCTGACAAGTAATGAAAGAATAATAATGGATATCGTTTTGGTTTTCATAGTTGGTCCCCTGTGAGTGTAGTCTCCGCAAGATCGGCACTCAAGGGCTAAGACGCCCACGAAGCCTTGTTCATTCAAGTAATTTGCGTTTTCCAATCTGCTATCAGCTGCATCGCTTGTAACGGTGTGAGATTATTGAGATCTGTCTGCGCAATCGCATCTTCGACAGCGGATCTGCTTGGCATATCAGCCGCACTAAACAGGGCCATTTGCGTGCTTTCACTAAGTTTCTTGCCAGACTCGAGCTGAGACAGAATCGCCCGCGCTCTGCTGATAAGAGAGTTAGGAAGTCCCGCTAACTTGGCAACGTCGATTCCAAAGCTCTGATTTGCTGCTCCTTCTCGCACTTGGTGCAGAAAAACAATGTTTCCTTGGTGCTCTTTTACGGCAACCGAGATGTTCGCAACATTTGGACATTGGTTCTGAAGCTGCGCAAGTTCGTGATAGTGGGTCGCAAACATCGTTCTTGCAGAGACGGCATCGTGCAAGTATTCACTCACAGCCCATGCAATGGACACACCGTCGTAGGTGGACGTGCCACGGCCCACTTCATCAAGTATCACAAGCGAACGAGAAGTTGCCTCCGAAACGATAGTGGCTGTTTCGCGCATTTCGACCATGAATGTAGAGTCCCCCGTGGTCACATCATCCACCGCCCCCACTCGCGTGAAGATCCTGTCCACCAGTCCGACGCGAGCTTCTGTGGCAGGAACGTACGCTCCCATTTGCGCAAGAATTACAATATGCGCAACTTGTCGCATATAAGTAGATTTACCTGCCATATTGGGCCCCGTAATCAAAAGCAGCTTCCTAGAATCTGAAAACGTACAATCGTTGGGAACGAACATCTTACCATCAGCAAGCTGCGCCGATATAACAGCATGGCGGCCGCCGGTAATTTTTAGCTCTAGCTCGCTGTCCAGCTGTGGACGATGGCATTGATTTTTGTGCGCGAACTCTGCAAGCCCCGCAAGCGCGTCAACCTCGGCAAGCCATTGGCTGACAATCAATAGTTGCTCATGAGCAGCGGCGACCACCTGACAAAGCCTACCGTAGAGTTCTGCTTCTCGAGTCTGAAGTTTTTCCTGGGCAGACAGTATTTTTGATTCCAGCTCTGCGAGTTCAGAAATCACATAGCGCTCGCCATTGGCTATGGTCTGCTTTCGGGCATAGCTCTTTGGTACTTTGTCCAAGTAGCTCTTACTCACTTCCAAAAAGTAACCAAAGACTCGGTTGTATTTAACCTTCAAGTTGGGGATTCCTGTGGCCTGTCGTTCTCTCTCCTCGATTCGACTGACTTCGTCTTTCCCACCTTTAGCCAATGCTGCTAGTTCATCTACTACTTCGCAAAAACCTTCACGGATGAAACCTCCATCCCTTACGGTTCGCGGTGGGCTGTCAGACAGAGCTAGAGCCAACTCTTTAGCTACCTTAGCTGTTGTCTTAAGCACCGAGGCAGACAATGTCACTTTTTCTGGAAGGGAAACCAAGCCTCCCTTTTGGATCCCGCTGAGTACCTCAGGCACGGCGTTCAGAGAATCACGCAAACGACCTAAATCTAGCGGGCCAGCAACATCAAGCAAGATTCTTGCTAGGATTCGCTCGACATCGCTTATGGACTTCAAAGCAATCCGAACGTCATCTCTGGCACCATTAGCACTTACAAAAAAACCTACCGAGTCGTGACGCTTGCCTATTTCTTTTAAACAGAGAGAAGGAAACAACATCCACGCACGAAGCAGACGCCCCCCCATAGATGTTTGCGTTTTATCAATGGTGTGAAGAAGGGACCCCTTTTTTTCTCCTCGCACCATCGTCGACAAAAGCTCGAGGTTTCTCACGGCCGTATCATCTAACGTCAAAAAATCGTTGGGCTCGTAGTAGAGAACTCTCACGAAAGGTAGCGTGCCGCCTTTCTGGGTTTCTCTCACGTATTGCAGAGCCGTAGCGGCAGCCACAGTAGCCGCTTTCTTTTTCTTTTGAACCGATGATGGAATTTCTTCCTCTAAAATTTTTACAGATTCGTCAAAATTCAAACCGTTCCAGCTCTTACGAAATAACGAGCCGGGAAGGCGTGCGGCAAGCTCCGACAAGCATTCCAGGGACGGGTCGTCCACCAGAATCTCAGCTGGTCCTATTTTGGTGACTTCAGCTAACATCCGCGCAGCGGAGTTCGTTTGCATGGTGCGAAACTCTCCAGTGGAAACATCTAGGAAAGAAAAGCCCAAATCTGGGCCCACTTTGCAAATCGAAGCAACGTAACTACCAGCTTTCGCATCAAGAATATCTTCATCAAGTGCAATTCCTGGCGTTATGACTCGAACCACAGCTCGCTTAACGATCTTTTTCGTTTTCTTAGGATCTTCAACCTGTTCGCAAAGCGCGACGCTATGCCCCTGTTTGATTAAGCGCGCAATGTATCCGCGAGCGGCATGGTGTGGAAGACCTGCCATCGGAATGGGGTCAGGCGTGTTCTTATGGCGTGCCGTCAAAGTGAGGTCGAGGGCACCGGCAGCCAGGACCGCATCTTCAAAAAACATTTCGTAAAAGTCACCAAGTCTGAAGAAAAGGATCGCATTAGGATACTCAGCTTTAATACCGAGATATTGCTTCATGAGCGGCGTCTCTTTGCCCTTACCAGCCACACTCCGGTGTACCTCGGCGCTATGACGTTGAACAAGCTACGGTTTAGCGAGACGAGTGACGTACGCTATAACCTGTTGTTTCTTCTCGAATTGCTTCTTGGCTTTGATGGCGGCATCGTAATTGTCGAAGGCCCCAAGCCTTACCCGATACCAAACACCTCGCCCTGGAAGCTTCGAGTGGATGAGGTACGCTTGCCATTCAGAACTCACCATTTCTTTATAGAAAGCTACCGCTTCAGGTTTCGACTGGAATGAAGCAAGTTGCAAAGTAAATTCGCCCTCGCCGTCGGGCTTGTTCGGAATCTCTTCAACGACAGGCACTTCAGGCGCTCCTTCCACAGCGTCCTCATCGTCAGCGACCGGTGCAGACTGCACCCTATCGCAGACTTGTGCTAGCTCAGAAATTCCAGGTTTCCCGAAGGCTTGTATTGTTTTCTTTGACGTGGAACGCTGACCGATCCAAACGCCCATACAAAAAACCACGGCCGCAATTAGCGTAGCAGCTCCCACTAAAGAATAGATGTGACCTCGTTCTAGGTGGACTTCTATCTTTTGCTTATAGGGCTTGTGTGCCATAGCTTAATCATTACCTATACGGATCGGTGCGGCAAATTTTTGGCAGCAGCTATCTGAGTACTCTAGTGGTATTGCTAAAGTCGAATGGATCAAATCGAACAATTTGCCCCTGAACATTAGTAAAATCGATCACTTGACGGCCTTGGTCCATTACCCACATACCACCTAGAGGTCCCTGCCTAACTTTTACTGCGAGAGTAGACTCATCAGCAGAAATATGTGGAGAGAGCCCATTGGTCACCGTGAACGAAAGCGCGTAACCTCGATAAACTGCGCTGTATTCGTCTCCTATTCCCGCAAGATCTCCGTTACAAGCTCCGTCGCCGCGGGTAAATCCTCGAGCTAAGTGCAAACGCATCGACTTGTTTTGAAAACGAATCACTTCTTCAGTTCTGGTTTCCACCTCGAACGCATCATCGGAACCTTGTGCGCACTGATTGTTAAGATAGGCTGGCAAAGCTTCCGAGTGCGGTAGCGTCGTAGAACACGGGTTGACACTATAGTCCGCAATGGCGTCCCCTACGCATGGCGGTGCTTCGAGTGGGATGCGCGACACAAGCAAAGGACTTGCATTGGCATCGGGGACGCATTGGCCGGTCGCGGGATCTTTTATAATGTTGTGTTCGTAACCGTCGGTAGTGCCAATTACAACAAATGCCTCACTAGCCCTAAGCTGGTAGCGTTGCACTCCCGCCAAACACTCGTTAGCAGGGATGCGTGCTTGAATGCAAAACCCTCCTTCACAAGCGGCTCCAACCTTGCAGTCGGCATCGACACTACAGGTCATTTGGCAGGTGTCATTCGTGGACGCTCTCGTCGGATCTGCCGCGCACTTGTACTCAAACGTTTGGGTCGGTTCCGGTAAGATCAAGTTACCAGGGTGGTCATCAACAGCTAGAGCACGTGACTCTGTATACAAGTCGGCGCACTGCTGATCGGAGACGCAACCACCGCGAGGCGTAGTAGTAAGTTGTTCTCGACGCGGCGCTAGGGTCAAGCTGTCGGCGTTGGCGCCGACAACCCTAAACTCGCGGTTTGAAGCAAAATACTCACCACAAGAAGAAGGCAAGGTCGCGACATTTTCTTCGGCGATACAAACTCCGGTGGGCAAACCACTTTCCGGAGCCACAAAACACGTTTCTCCGATAGCGCAATGACCGTCTCCGACCGCAGGATCGCAACCTGCTACAGACACGATATCAAAAGGCCGTACTCCTGTACGGCACAGAGACCCAGTAGGATCCCTTAACTCAAGATTACCTCCGTTGTTTTGCAAACGTCCCGACCGAAATGGTTGTCCATCTACAGACGCGCCTACTGCATCCTGTGAGAGGCCACCCTCCCAAACCAAACTCCACGTTTGAACTGCTGGTAATGCGGCCCAATCAGGAAAAGACAACTCCCGAGTCGCCACAGACGCCATGAAAGACAGTTCTGACACGGGTAGTTCGGTAGTTCCTGTGACGCATTTCTCATCTCGAAGAGCTGGCAGTAAATGCGTTTTTTCCTCCGAAACAATGGAGCTACTAAACCCTCTGCTTACAAACCCCGCAAGCATCGGCCCCCCAGCAACAATTAAATCAGGTTGCGCGCAGATAGGATCGCCGTCGGCGTCGAAGGATTCGAAGTTCCGGTTGGGGACAGAGTCACGGATCTGATGAGCGATAGCTAAGTTTAAAGAGACCTCCCCTTCATCGCCTACCACTTCAAAATCCTTAAAGTTGTCGTCGTCGATGTTAATTGTAGCTACGAGGCCGTTGGACAACGTCACAAACGCAAAGTTACCAACCAAATTATCAGGATGAATCAGCGGCGTGACGTTCCGTGTAATTTCCGCTACCGCGACGTCAGTAGGAGTCGCGGCGTAAGGAACTCTTATTCCTGGTCCGTTGGCCCCAACCCTTCTGGCGACACTGCCGATTGGCAAACAAGACAACCGTGCCACATCTGTCTCTTGGTAGAGCTCCCTTGGGTCTGCTTGAGTCTCGCACTCGTGGTTCTGCAGCCAAACATCGGCAACGCGAATAGAGCCGTCAGTCGCGAGTCCGTATATGAATTGAAAGTCACCGGCGGTTCCCCCGATAGCGCCAAAATCTCCGCCCATCGCAATGACGTCCGTTAGAGCAACTTGCCGCAGGCCAACGGAGCCTTCCAGCAGCACCTGGTCCACGCCTGAAAAGCCACCCCCAGGGCTAAGATCGACCACAGTGGCGAGCGAACTGTTCTCTGCACCGATTGCCAAACGGTCTCCGTTCTTATTTACCGATAACGTGACAGGCCGTGCCGCTCCCGGAACCAAATCTATGTCACCGTCTTCGCAAGTACTGTGGCAAGATAGGTTTGGTCCGTTGATCGTTGCTACTCCTGCCGCATCAAACGTCACACTGTCCAATATTTGCCCCGTTCCAAGTTCTACTGCAGCGACGGCGTGACAATGAGGGAACGCAACATACCCAACGCCAACGGCAGCTTGCGGACACATCTGGCCAATGGGTCCGGTGCCAGGTTTCTTTTCAAAAGCACTAGGCACCGCGTAAACCGAGGTACCTGCGCCGTCTTTCAAACCCACCCTTGTGAGGTTGGCTAGTTGCTTCTGATCAACCGCTGAGGTGACATCTAGATTGGCGATATCGCAGCTTCCAGCATTTGCAATGGACACGAAGCATCCGGAGTCGTCGGTGACCAGTCCCACAGGAAGTGTGCCAACGGGGATGGAACTTTTGCCCGGCGCCAGGTTGTTAGCATCTTCAACTGCTATCAACGATTCGGTAAACCCGCTGCTAGGAAAACTGATCATCGCTATAGAACCTTCAGACGGTTGCAATGCAAAGCCGTAGAAAGATGCCGAACCGATGTCTTCCTGACCAGGTGGCGGAGTTCCCTCAGCCCAAGACTGACAACTCTCAATGGGTTGAGCCGTAAATATCGGCTCGCCGTTTACTTGTAAGCTTCCGTAACATGCAAACGTTATATCCCCAGGTCCACTCAGGTTCAACGGAGAGGTGGTAATGGCAGAGTCAGGGCAGCCGGTAGCCAAAAGTGTGATCGCTGACAATACTACAAAACGAATCATTAGTTGTCTCCTAACCGCAACACGCCGGTCTGCGGGAATCGCGCGTCATTCGAAATATCTACAACACTGAGGCTGTCATCTAAAAAGTTGGCAATCCATAGTAAGTCGTTGCCCCCCAGCGAAATGCCGCTAGGTCCACGACCAATCAATGTCACATTCGCTACGCTTTGCGTATCCAAGTCAATTGTCCAAAGCTCACCAGAAGAGAAGCAAGTGACGTAAGCAAATCGCCCCTCTGGAGTTTCGTGAACCACCATGTCCGACGCCGAATCACATGCTTGAGAAGCTCCTACGAATGTATTGTTTGGAAAGCCTGTACTATCTTCTTCGGTATCGTAAACTTGCACCGTTGGCGGGTCACTATGAAGTACCGCCATGCGCTTGCCATCATCAAAAAATCGAACGGCGCGAGCCTCGTCGGATTGTACCACGCCAGTCATAAAGAAAAATTCACCCCGGATAGCTTGCGGTGTACCGGTGGTCGTATCGACGGACATCATTTGCACCCGACGTTCGGTCCTCGATGTGATGTACACGTGGTCGGATGCTGTTCCAGGTTTCCTTCCAGCCACACCGTAGGATCCAACCGTGCCATTTAAGTTGGCAGCAAAAATATTACCCAAGATATCTGTCAACATCGGAGGAGTCCCATCCGTTGGTGCAGAAAAGAGAGACACGGCGGATGCAGAGAGATGACTCACAACTCCATAGCCATTGGTTCCATCGATATACAATTGAAAAGGTTCTTCCGGCAAAAACGGCAACTCGTCATCGTCTCGCAAGTGTCCGAAGGAATGGGTATCGTCGCAGCGATGCGGAGGGAGCTTGGTATCATGACAGTTCAACGCCCCCGTCGAACTATTAATCCATGTCACGGAAGGATCACCGCGCACTGAGACGAACAAGCGATCGTCACCGCTCGCTAGTTGTTGAACCGAGATAGCTGACGCAAAACTGCCAACTCGAGCGACCTTGCCTTCCACTAGAAAGTTATCTGCGGGGCAAACCAACACATGAGGTTGAACTTCGTCCCTCGTGCAGCCTTGTGGCACGACCTGCCCGTCAACCCAATCATCAACCACACTGCGAGTTTGGTCTGCATCGAAAGAAAGAATGGTGCCACTATTGAAAGACAAGTCCGAGTTTGCGTTAACTACAAACATCTCTGCACCGACGCTACTTGAAGCAAGTGCTGTCGGAAAAAACAGTTCATCTTCCGGCGGCTCCACCGCGTCTCCTGAGGCTGCACATCCAGCCAAGGAAACAACTAACACACCAAAAACTTTCATAAACAGGTTGGACTTTTGAGCTTCCGTCATGGTTGCCTCACTTTCTAATGTCTCGTCTTAATGCGGCTTGAGCCGCGGATAGCTTCGCTATCGGTATTCGATACGGACTACAGGAAACGTAATCCAATGCCGTGCGGTGGCAAAACTCCACAGAAGAAGGATCGCCGCCATGCTCGCCACAGATACCAATTTTTAACTTCGTTTTGTTACTACGTCCTTTTTCGACCGCTAGTTCGATAAGACTGCCTACTCCCGCGCGATCGATGGTGACAAAAGGGTCCGCTCGAAGCAGCCCTTGCTCTACGTACGCCGGTAAAAATTTGGCCGAGTCATCGCGAGAGTATCCAAAGACGGTCTGGGTCAGGTCATTGGTACCAAATGAAAAGAAATCTGCATGAGCTGCAATTTGGTCCGCCACCATGCACGCGCGAGGCAATTCGATCATGGTCCCTACCGGGACCGTTTCGCCTGGCACCGCCGCAACCAATTCCGCAAGAAGTTTTAACTCTCCCGCAGAAGAAACGAAAGGAATCATGATTTCAGGTTGGGGATTTAATCCCGCATCTCTAAGTGCAGTGGTAGCTCGCAAAATCGCTTCTACTTGCATTCGATAAAGATCTGGATCCGTAACTCCTAACCTGCAACCTCGATGTCCAAGCATGGGGTTTGATTCCGCAAGACGTTCCACGGCGTCTCTTACTACTGAGATATCGCAACCGAGTGCCACCGCGAGGGTAGCAATGTCATCTTCCTTTTTTGGAAGAAACTCATGCAGAGGAGGATCAAGCAGGCGGATAGTTACAGGAAGTCCATCCATTACCTTTAGAATTGCTGCAAAGTCAGCCGATTGAATTTCCAGGAGCTTTTGCAGCGTGTCGTCTCTGTCCCCGAGTTTCAAGATGACCTTACGAATCAAAGCTATTTTCTCTGGAGCAAAGAACATATGCTCGGTACGACATAACCCGATACCTTCCGCGCCATAACCACGCGCGGAACGGGCATCGGCTTCGGTATCCGCGTTGGCGCGAACTTTGAGGCGTCTAAATTCGTTAACCCATCCCATGACGGTTTGAAAACTATCGCTTGGTTCTGCAGGAAGAAGCGGAAGTTTCCCCTTGTAGACGTCTCCACTCTTTCCGTCGACTGTAATAAAAGCTTCTGAGGCTAATGTTTCATCCCCAAACGTCACACTGTCCTTCGCCCACTTCATTCCTCTTGCAGCTGTAATGCAAGCGATGCCCATTCCCCTGGCGACAACCGCGGCATGAGAAGTCATGCCTCCCCTTTCTGTTACGATTGCCGCGGCTACTTTCATACCGTCGATGTCTTCAGGAGAAGTATCACGACGTACCAGTATCGGGGTAAGCCCTCTGTCGGCTAAGGCTACCGCTTCGCTTGAGGATAGGGCTACCACGCCCACAGCTGCCCCTGGAGACGCAGGAAGACCGTGACAAATGGGTGCCGCGCCGTGCTTCGGATCCAGCCTTGGGTGCATCAGTTCATCGATCTTGGAAACTTCCAAACTCATCACTGCGTCGCTTTTCGATAGGCGTCCCTCGTCTACTAAGTCAATCGCGATTTGAAGCATCGCGGCACCAGTGCGTTTTCCAGACCTGGACTGCAATAGCCACAACTTTCCATCTTCGACGGTAAACTCGATGTCTTGCATATCACCAAAGTGTGCTTCTAGTTGAGTGGCCACTGAGATTAATGAAGCATGAGCCTCTGGCACAATTTTTTGCATCTCTGTCAAAGACTTCGGGGTATGAACCCCTGAAACGATGTCTTCCCCCTGAGCAGACTGCAAAAACTCACCGTACATTCCCTTTTTTCCGGTCGAAGGATTTCTGGTAAATGCGACCCCAGTTCCAGCCTTGTCGCCGCGATTTCCGAATACCATCCGTTGGATGTTCACTGCCGTGCACAGGTTGTCATCGATATTCTTCAGCGCTCGATACGAGAGAGCTCTGGCATTGGACCAAGAAGAAAAAACCGCGTGAATCGCTCCGCGCAGTTGTTCGTTACAATCCTCTGGAAACGTTTTTCCTGTGATTTCAAGTATTGAGATTTTGTACTTCGTAATTAGCTTCTTCGTTGCATCAAGCGACAGCTCAGAAACCGTAGAGCAAGCTTCCTGCCTGCAGGCTTCGTTGCTCAATGCTTCAAAAGGATTCTCATCATCTTTCGTTACACCTAAAACCACGTCACCATAGGTTGCAATAAGTCGTCTGTAGCAATCGTAGGCGAACTTTTCGTCTCCGGTACTTTTAGCCAGACCAACCACGGTCCTTTCGTTCAGGCCAACGTTCAAAATAGTGTCCATCATTCCAGGCATGGAAACCGCCGCCCCAGAACGAACGGAAACAAGCATGGGGCTATCTTCATCGCCAAACCCTTGCCGGCACGACTTTCCAATGTCTTCTAACGCCGCATCTATTTCTCGCCAGATCCCATCTGCAATCGTCTGCGTCGCTAAGAAGGTCCGGCAAACGCCACTTGAGATTGTAAACCCTGCAGGTACCGGGAACCCTAATCGGGACATCTCCGCAAGCGAATATCCTTTGCCTCCGACAAGTGACTTCTCTGCAACTTCAGCACTTTCATCGCCGAAGCGGAAGATATGTCGACTCACGACTCCTCCGTATTTACTTGGCGAAAGTCAGCGATACGCCCAAAAGCATCTCTAATATTTGCTAACATGTTTAACCGGTTGTTACGGATGGACTCTTCTTTGTCCATCACTAATACTTTGTCGAAAAACTGATCAATCGGCTCCTTCAGCTCAGAAAGCTTAGCCAAAGCTACATCGTACTGTTGAGAAGCCACAGAGTCCGACACCGTGTTTTGAACTGAAGAAAATGCCTTCCACAATGATTTCTCCGGAGCCTCAGAGAAAATACTTTGGTCTACGGATCCGGCATCGTGGCCTTTAACAATGTTAGAAACTCGTTTTAATCCGGCAGCCAAAGAACTGAACTCAGCGGTAGTACTAAACTTGGAGAGTGCAGAAAGTCGCGCTTTGACATCAGCAACGTTATCCCAACCGGCACTCAAAACCGCGCTAATGAGATCGCTTCGATACTGCTCCCCAAGCACGCGATTCATTCGTTGGGTTAGAAACGAAAACACCTCGGAGGATACGTCTCGATCCAAAAATTTGCCTTGCTCACGGTACAAACCAAGCGCGTTATCGATTGTACTCGCAACCGATAACGTTGACTTTTTTGCTGCCAGTAGGGTCAAGAGGGCAATGGAAGCTCGTCGCAATCCAAATTGGTCCGCAGAACCAGTTGGTTTTAGGTTTCCAGCAAAACCACCAACCACCATATCGAACCTGTCGGCAACCGCCAATGCTGTGCCAACATCAGAGGTCGGCAGCGTATCTCCTGCAAAACGTGGTAGGTAGTGTTCTTCGATCCCCTGCGCTATCTGACCAGGCTCTCCTGCCACCGTCGCGTAATAGCGCCCCATGACTCCTTGAAGATCCGGAAACTCCGACACCATCTTTGAGGAAAGGTCGCTCTTGCAAATGGCGGCTGCTCTTTCAACAACGTCGCTTCCGCCAATTTCTTGAGATACAAGTTTGGCCAGTTTTCCAAGACGCTGCACTCGCTCTCCCATGGTCCCAAGTTGTTTATGATAGAGCACCGAGGAGAGGGTCTCGCCCATGCTCTGCAGGCCGGTTTTGAGATCCTCATCGTAGAAGAACTTGGCGTCGGACAGCCGGGCCACCAGAACCTTTTCGTTTCCTTTTCTGATCAGCTCCATGTCATCGGCTTTGGTTGCGGCGATGGTGACAAAGCTGTTCGTCAGTCCCTTTTCGTTTTCACAAGCGAAGTACCGTTGATGCGATCGCATCGCAGAAACGATTACTTCATCCGGTATCGACAGAAAAGCTTCATCAAACGTTCCGACCACGGGCTCTGGCCACTCCACCAATTGGCTAACTTCCGCTACTAGTTCCTTATCTTCACGAACTCGCAGGGTGCCCTCCGAGATTGAGGCGAGTCCGGCTTCGATGAGCTTCCGTCTTTCTGTGGCATCCACCATTACATAATGTTTACGAAGCTGGTCCGAGTAGTTCTCAACGTCTACCTCAAAGGAACCTTCGGATAGAAAGCGATGACCATAACTTTTCGATCCTGAGTGGATTCCAGCAAATGTAACAGGAAGTACTTGCTTTCCGAGTAAAAAGACGAGCCATCTGAGAGGTCTAACGAAAGTCTCCGCCATGGCTCCCCAGCGCATGGACTTTCCCCAAGGCCAATTTGCAATCAGACTGGTAAGAACTTCCGGCAAAACCTCGTGAGAGGGTCTTCCGGTGTGCTCGACCAGGCAGCGCAAATATTCGCCTTTTTTTCCTTCCACTTCCCCCTTCTGGAGAGCCTCCGGATTCAAGCCATTCTTTTTAGCAAACCCTAACGCTGCTTTCGTCGGTTTTCCATCAGCGTCAAAAGCAATCCTTGCTGGAGGACCTACCAAAAGTTCTTCATGGTCTGACTGAGTCGTAGCTACATCTTTCAGAATTAGAGCGAGCCTTCGCGGCGTTCCAAACACTTGAGCTTCGCCAAATGCGATCCGTTGTTCCTTGAGTCTTTTTTGAAACTCTGAAGAAAGGTATTGCATCGCACCATCAGTGAACCGTGCGGGAATTTCTTCGCATCCAATTTCTACAAGTAAATCAGGCATAATGCTTCTCCAAATAAGACTTGGCAGCACGCCCCGCCGCAAGAGCTGCTGCATTCAGCCCCGCCTCTTCGTGCTCCCTAAACACCTTGGCAACGTCTGGCCCCGCTTCACCGAGCAGTGGAAACTCCAATGCCGCTCTGCTTTTTAAGTAACCTTCTGCGCATCCCTTGGCCAGATTTCGCACCCTACCGATGTAGCGCTGTCTTTCGGTAACGCTAATCGCGCCACGAGCATCCAATAAATTGAACGCATGGGAACTCTTTACGCAGTAGTCGTAAGCAGGAAGTACGAGATCTACAGCGAGAAGCCTTTTGCACTCTTCTTCGTAGCGATTGAACATGTCGAATTTTAGATCGGTGTTGACCTGTTCAAAGCTGTACTTTGAAAACTCAACTTCATGTTGGTGACGAATTTGTCCGTAAGTAAAATTGTCGTTCCATTTTAAATCGTAAACGCTATCGACGTTTTGCAGGTACATGCAAATCCGTTCCACTCCATACGTAAGTTCAGCGAGGGTTGGCATCAGTTCGATCCCCCCTGCTTGTTGAAAATACGTGAACTGAGTAATCTCCATCCCGTCGCACCAAACCTCCCAGCCAAGCCCCCAAGCACCAAGTGTCGGCGACTCCCAGTCGTCTTCTACGAAACGAATATCGTGAGCCTTACTAGAAAGTCCAATGGCTTCCAAAGACTCCAGATACAGTTCTTGAACATTGATAGGAGAAGGTTTCAATCCCACCTGAAACTGAAAATAGCCGCCGAGACGATTTGGGTTTTCACCGTAACGTCCGTCGGAAGGACGTCGACAAAACTGAGGGTAAGCGACTTGGTAGGGCTCCGGCCCCAAAGATCTAAGCAGCGTGTCCGGGTGAAAAGTTCCCGCGCCGACCTCGAGGTCGAGAGGCTGCTGCAACACGCAGCCCTTATCCATCCAATACCGTTGCAGGTTGAAAATCAGTGATTGTACATTCATAGGCTGTGGCCGTTTAATTCCGAGAAATTCCGAGAAGTTGCGGGAACCTAGCAGCCACCTAACTAGAGGTCAATGGTGCCTCCAGATCGTCTGCTACGCTTACGTTTTCGTAACTTGATGGTAACTCCAAGATCGGCTCCCGCGAGATCGTAGGTTTTCTTAAAACGCTTGTAACCTCGGGCAGATACCTTGACCCGAGCCTGAGTTTTTCCATCTATTTCTTCGATTTCTACCTGCCAAGGGGACTTGAAACGTTTGCCGTTGATCTCCACTTTCGCCTTTCTTGATGCCGAAGATGGCTCAATAAGTAGGGTCAGCACCGGTTTCTTGGATGACGCGATGGCATCTTGCTCGCTAGCAGCATCTAGCTGGCGAGGTGAAGCATCGAAGTTTGAAGCGTCGTCGATTGGCGCAGCATCTCGGAAGCCTGCGTCACGTTTGTCCATGGCGTTTGCTGCGTCAGCGACCGGGGACGCATCAGCTGTTCCCGTCACCATAGCGGGAGCATCCGCAGGTTTGCCCGCTAAAAGTCCTAAAAATGTACCTGTGGCCACCCCGACGGAGGCAATTACCGGTAGTAAATAACGCGACACGCCCTATTGTTACCAAACATCCACCTATTGATGAAGTGCGAGTACCTGCTTTAGAAATTGTTGAGACTTCAAAGGCTTGCCGATTTGTCTAATTAGCACCCGTGCCAGCCAAGTCGCAGCCTGGCGACTGAAAGCTTCTTGCGTGTCTTGGCCGATCAGCGCCAAAGCAGCCTCTGTCCCAATCTCGCGACTATGATTGGTCAACTCACAGCTCTCACAAACCAAAACCGCGTTCTCTAACGAAAAATGTCTAATGGCTCCCTGGTTGCCGCACTCACAGCCTTGCAGTGGACCAACGATACCGATTTCTTGCAGGATAATCTTTTGAAGGGACAATAACGAACCAAAAGGCCGCTCGGAGAGTTCCGCGTAGAACGCTTGCAGGGCATCAAACATTCTCGGCTCAGGTTGTCCCGCGACCACGCACACGGAAAGAAACTCTGTGCCATACGCTGCGATAGCTGATGACACGAGATCGCTTGCCACAGATGAGTAATCTATGTTGGTCGAGGCAGAAGTAAGAGAAGCGAAAGATTTAGACACTCGGTACTCGATGTCCAACTTACGGTAATAATCCACAGAACTACTAAATCGCTTGGAAGACTTCCGAGCATTGCGCGCTATGGCGCTAAGGCGACCAAACTCAAACGAAAAAAGATCAACCATCCAGTCGGCCTCCCGCCAAGGACGTTTTGACAAAACAAACGCTTGGTCGCTAACTAGCTGTGCCACGTATCCGCAGCCACGGTGTTTTGTGTTACACCCTCGCCCGCAGTTTCTGGTCCACGCATCAAGTAACTCATGGTCACGGTCGCGATAATTAACAGCACTACCACTGCCAGAGTCACGCCGTTACGGCTCGTGACTGGTTCTTCAATTTTTTGCCAGGGTACGTAACCGTCGAACTCTTCGATCTCTTCACCGAAGTCTTTGGTACCTTTTGCAAGGTGTGGAGTTTGGAACTCACTGTATTGCGAAAGTATTTCGCTTGCATCAATTCCCAGAACCTGAGCGTAAGACTTAATAAAGCCGCGAACAAAAACGGGAGCGGGAAGCTCGTCGTGTTTTTCTTGTTCAAGAGCGCGGAGCGAGTTCTTAGGAACTTTAGTACTTTGCGCCACATCCTCAATGGAGAGTCCGAGAGCTTCACGCTTACTCGCTAGTCGTTGGCCGTAGGAAGTATCCACTTACTGTCCCTCCGCAGCGCACATGTTTGCCACACAACTTTTCGCTCCGAGCGATAAACACTTCGAAGCAGAGCTTTGGGCTTCCGCACTTCTTCCTAACTCGAGGTACGCCCTAGTGGCGTACAGGTAAGGTTCTTGATAATTGCATTCCTCAGTCATGGCTTGCGATAAGTACTGTAGGGCTTTCTCCCACTCCTTACCAGCGAAATAAACACGCCCGAGCCGATAATTTATCAGACAGTCGTTTGGGGCGAATTGGAGGGCCTGTCGAAGCTCTTTCAGCGCTTCGATTTGGCTGTTGTCCTCAAAATGGGCCCAACCTAAGTTGAGTCTTACTTGGGCTAAGTTACCGACACGACTAGGATGAAGAAGTGCTTGATTCAACAAAGCTATCGCCGCCTTGGGAGACTGCGCCAACAGTTCGACAACCCCGGCTTCTGCATAGGCCTGACCGTAATTGGAATCCAAGGTGATCGCGGTCTTAAAGTGGCTGCGAGCTTTTCCTAGGAATTCGCTCATCTCTTCCCTGTGAGCCGTGGCGTCCATTCCGGTGAGACAACCGTCGAGTTCGAGAATTTTCTTTTGTACGTAAACTTCCCGTAGATCGATCATGCCCAAGAGGTAATGGGCCTCGAAGCTTTGGGGATCGTATGTGATTGCCTTAAGTGCGTGGACTTCCGCTTGGGCGTAGTCAGCATTTTGAAATCGGTTTTTCGCAAGATTAAGCTGGTTAAAGCTCTTCTTTGGGTTTTTGGGGGTCGGGCATGCTGCGAAAAGCAACATTATCGATATCAAAAACAGCTTCATCTTGCCTGCGGAATCTATATGTAATGCGTGACCAAGTCAACGCACAGGCAACTACAGAAATGCAAACCTTTTTTTGTAGCGGCAGCCCGTGTAGTGTAGCTCCATGATTGCGCCAGGCCCCAAAGCACCAACTGAAACTTTTGAGGTTCCGCGAAGTAAAGACGAGACCATTTACGGAGAATGGTTTCCAACCACGAGCGCCAAAGCAAACGCGCTCATTCTTCACGGTTACGCAGAACACTGTGGCCGTTACCGCGAAGTAGCGAACGTCTTGAATGCCTCAGGGCTCAGTGCCCTTAGCTTTGACTTTAGAGGGCATGGCCGTTCTACGGGACAAAGGGGCTTTATTCGCTCGTTCAGCGATTATCACGAAGACGTACTGCTCGCGATTGCAGAGCTCAACAAACGATGCGACCCAGCGCTACCGCTGGTTATTGTGGCTCATTCGAACGGGGCACTCGTTGCACTTCATATGTTGTGTTCACCAGCTCCTGCGATCACCCCAACATTCCTGGTGGTGTCGTCCCCATTTTTAGGACTGGGAGTGGAAGTCCCAGCTGCTAAAAAAGCATTGGCTACTATTGCAGGGAAACTAGTGCCAACCCTCGCGCTTCCTAACGAGTTGACTCCTGACATGTTAACGTCGGACAAAGAAAAACAGAACGAGCGCGCCGCAGACACCCTGTGCCATGACGTAGCCAATGCCCGTTGGTACACTGAAGCAAAGTCCGCACAGGAAATGGTGAAAAACCGCGCGCCAGACATGCGGGTTCCGTCCAGTTGGCTGGTCGCGGGGAACGACCAAATCGCCAATCCTGAGACTGCTAGAGCCGTTCGTAGCAAACTGACCGCTCAGAGTACGCTAACGTCGTATGATTCGATGCAGCATGAAATTTTCAACGAGTCCGACCGCGCCAAAGTCTTCGAAGATCTTTCTACGGTAATCAGTGATCAACTCTTCCGCCCTTCAGAAAACTGACGTAAAATCAGTGAATTACACCCATCGAACGATATTTTGCTACTAGATTTCAAGTACTTAGGGCGAGTATTGAAGTGTTCTCACTTGAGTTAACCTCAATATTTTTTTTCCCACACTGCATTTCTCTGTTGACCAAAGCTCCCAGGGTGAGTAAACCACTCACATGACTACCGCTCAAGAGAGAAGACAGCAGGAACGACAGGCACGCCGCCGTCGGATTCAAGAGGCAGCTCGAGAAGTGTTTGCAGCCAAAGGCTACGCCAAAACATCGATCGAACAAGTCGCACGGCAGGCATCGCTGTCTGTGGGCGCGATTTACCTCTATTTCCGTTCTAAAGAGGACCTATACGTATCCCTCTTAGAAGAAACACTTTTGACTATCGATGGAGAACTGAAAACCATTCGTTCCTCAGGGAACCCTCAAGGTCTTAAGGCAGCGTGGAATTACCTATTTCAATGGGCTACCGCAGACGTGGAAGGAACTCGAATCCTACGTCTCATTTCCCAACCAGGTGTACGCAAACAACTTTCAGACCAAGTGGCAGAAGCAACGTCATCAGGTCTTGGACGTCTGCGAGAGCACTTCGGAGCACTCATCGCTGAAGGTGTTAGCAAAGATCGCTACCATTCGATAAGCCCTGGAGAAAGCGCAGACATAATCTGGTCGCTGTTCCTTGGAGTACTTCAGTCAAGTGACGCTCGAACCAACCTGAGCATATCAGGAGCCACCCTGGAAGAATCAGCAGCTACCGCTTTCCGTACGATTGAAGGAAGCTGGCTGAAAAATCAATCTGTAGCCGAAGCTGCATAAGTTTCTGAAACGATCTGAAAAGAGCCTTCCTCGTGAGGGCTCTTTTTTGTTTCTTAGTCCATCGTTGACGCGAGCTGGTTGTACCAAAGTATCTGAGTTTGGTTCTTAATTGCCTACATCATCCTATGCGACTGTGAGGGATGGTAAAATTGTCAGTGGGGTTACTAATGATACTCGGTCTCGTCGGGCAGGCTGAAGCGGCAGACTTAGGATGTACCGAAAGTGGTGGCGTCTGCTGTTTGACGAGTGCGTCTTGCGACCAAACTCAGCCTGACTGCGATTGCGACGGGATTCCGGACGCCACTGATACCGATGATGACAACGATGGGGTTTGCGACGTAGACATTTCGTTGAACGTGGTGGCCACCGGATGCATTAATCGAGCAGGTGGAGACCCCTCACCACGTAACCCGCTGGTTTGCGGCGACTTCGACATGGACACGTGCGATGATTGCTCAAGGGGCAACACTTGCTTCTGGGACTATAACGATCCGTCCAACGCTACGACGGAGGCAAACTATCTTGCATGCGTCACGGCTATCAGTGACGTGGGGGGAAATGGACTGGTAATCGGACAAGATGGTTTCGGACCAGCTGCGAACTTCAACACCTCCGATGATGGAGCATGGTTTGGCACAAACGACGGCGAGTGCCGAGCGGATGCCGACAACGACGGGATTCCAGATGCTTTCGATTCTAATCCAAACGACCCAACACAGTGTGGTGATAGTGATAACGATGGATGCGAGGATTGCAGCAACCAGGTAGACGGACTTGGAGCACTCGCCGATTTTGATCTAGGCCAACAAACCGATCCTACAATCTGCGCCAACCAAGGATTCACAGCTCCCTGCGACATTTATCGAAACGATGGGCCAGATGCAGATGGTGATGGATTCTGTGACGTGGGCGACGATGACGATGGTGATGGTGTCCCCAACAGCCAAGACAGTGCCCCCAACGACCCGTGGGTTTGTGGCATAGACGCGGATAACGATGGATGTGACGATTGCGCATTCACCGATGGCGACAATCCTAATCCTGATGGCCCCGACCCAGCCGGTAATGTACCGTGCGTACCGTCAAATCAAAATCCGGGGGCAACCGCCGGGGGAGCCGGATGCAGCCACGGAAGCACCACGCTTCCGCTAGCACTACTATTGCTTGCCGCATTTCTTCGGAGCCGACGACGACGCATAATTCACTGAGTTAAATCAATAGCAGTAGTCGTAGTCGCCATCGTTGTATCCGTCGCCGTAACCATCAGAGTATCCCGTATTGTAACCTGAGTCGCAGCTGGAGTCCCACTCGACCGAATACCCTGCTTCGTAACCACTGTCGTAGCTGGTCGTATACATGGCGTTAAAGCCATCAATGTACCCCGCATCGTAGGAGGCATCCGCCGCGTCGTAGTAACCACTGCTGTATCCGGCATTGTAACCGCTATCGTAGCCGGCAGCGAACCCGGCGTCATAGCCTATGGGATAACTGTCGTTATAGCAGCGAAGGTACGCCTCAGCTGCTCCATCTGCAAAACCTACGGTCTCACCATCGCTTATCCCTGCGGCATACCCATCAACCAATCCCACGTTATATCCCGCCGACCTGCCAACAGGGATACCTTCCGCCCGTCCTGCTTGGTACTCGACATTTGCATCTTTGGCCGCATTGAAAGCATTCCAATAGGGCTTCATGCTGTACGTATCGGAGTAGCCTTGCTCAAAACACAGTTGCAGATATTTATCACGGTCCACTTCTTCGGAGCGTAACTTCCCAATGCCGATGAAGTTAAAACTGCCGCAACGACTACCATCGTAGTACCCCCAATCGTACCCATCCGAATGACCATCGGGATAACAAGCTGCATAGCCATCTGAGTAACCATCGTTTTCGCCTGCGGTGTACCCGTCGTTACGCCCCTGTTGTTGTCCCAACGACGAACCATCCGCGTACCCCAAGGAATAGTCTACCCCATCTCCGGCACGGTACCCGTCTGTAAATCCGGCAGGGTAACCTTGATGGTATCCCGTCGCATTTCCATCTCCATACCCGGCGTTGAATCCGTCATTGTCACCGCTAACGCAGGATGCACTGTCGGCAAGACCCGCTTGGTGCCCTAGGTCGTATCCAGTATCGTATCCGGCGGGATAGGCCGTATTGTGGTCGAAACCTTCCGCATAACCTGTGGCGTATCCCGAACTGTACCCGTCGGCGTAGCCATCATCAAACGTAAGAGCTTCCCCATCCGCAGTCCCTCGAACCGCATCCTCCGCCATTTGCATGTCTGCAGCCGCAATCCCATCGCTTCGGGACGTCGAGAGATCCAACGCAATGGAGCAATCCAGATACCCCTTAGCCCGCAAAGAAACGTTCGATTTTGAAACCGCTGAGGATTCTTCACCCCTACTATAGGCCAAAGTCATTTCTTGCGATGCGGCGCCCTCTTCAAGCGGGCTGAATCGAATATTGATGGTGCAGCGGCCAGTTTGCGCTGGCAAGACGAGTCCGCTGATGCAGGTTCCGGAAGTTAGCAATTCAAACGGAGCGGTGATCGAAAGTCCCAATGGCGATACGTCCCGAAGTACGGCGTCAGCATCTCCTTCATTAATCACCTCAAACGAAGTCTGAGTAGATCGAAGAAGTGGGGTGTCAGCGAAGGTCTTATCCGATTCTTTATCTACCGGTGCAATCGTAAGCAGTGGCCCTGAGGGGTGTTGCGTGCACCCAACCCCCAACACACTAGTCAAAACGCCTGCCGCCAACACCTTTGTCATTGCTAGCGGACGTCTCCCAACCTTCATTAATTCAAGTTGAGTTTCATTTACTTGAGTTTGTACTTTAGCCCAAGTCCGACTAGTAGCCATTGTTGTTTGTAGGTTCCATCATTAACAAATACCGGCGGGTCTTCGGCGCCTCTAATGGGATTTACTTGTGCTTCGCGTCCATTGCCGGGAGCAATGGTATGAGTAGTACGTGGAGTAGCCGCAAGCGCTAAGCTCCACGTGTACTTTCCTTTCTGATAGCGAAGTCCAGCGCCAAGAAAGTGCTTGTCTAAATCAATGAGCTTAACCGATACGTTCTCGTCGGGACTTGCCCCGGTTTCGTAAGCGTAACCAGCAGAGAGCGTCAGTGTGTCCGACAGAGAGTACTGTCCGCCGATTCGCGCGGAGTAGACGTTGTTAAAACTAAAGTCCAAGTCAATGGCACCAAGCTCATAGGTACCAATGCCAACCACGTTTTCAATAGTCGCGTCTCTTGGGTCAATACGAATACGATCGAGCATTTTCCAAAACTCCGCTTGCAAGGAAAGTTCCGCTCTCCACTTTTTTCCTCTTATCTCAATACCAGCGGCAGCAATTGGTGCGTACCAGAAATCTAAGTCTGCCTTGTTACCGTTTATCTCGGCACTGTCAAAAATATTATCGCTTGGAAGTGTTACCTCGATGCTACCGCCACCAGTAACTTTAGCTGGCGCTTGCAGAGAAAGACCTACTCGCATGTTGTCTTTAGGTAAATAGACCGCACCAACCGATAAGCTGGGCGAAAGAAAGCTCCAAATATCAGCTCTAACTACCGCATCGAAGTCTGGATCTTCCGGAGCACAAAACGTTTGCCCTGGACAAGAGGAGACGACAGAGGTCGCAGCCAAACGATACACAAAGTTTTGCACCATACCGCCAACGTACAGTTTATCCGAAACTTTATACGAAGCGCCAAAGCCTAACGCAATGGCTGCGGTTTGCGACATATCTCCCATCGAGTACCTTTGTGGCCCGTCAATATCAAACTTCGGAAGCCCTCCGTAGGGAGCGTACAAACCTGCCGCAAACCGAATTTTGCTGTTGAACTTCCAACTTGCCGCTAAGGTTGGAATCGGTAACCCTTTGTTCTGATCCTTTACCGATGGAAGAGCGTTCCCTCCGGAATCTACACGCTCGTACGATAGAGGCCTCGATACGAAGCTAAAGTCGACATGCAGATTGGTCCCTGTCTCAAAAGCGATGCTCGCGGGGTTCGTGCTCCAGAACTCGAGTCCTTCTCCACCAGCAACAGATGCCCCGCCCCGCATTACCGATGCGACTCCTCTTGTTGGCAGCTGAAGTCCGCCTGCGGAAGCTTCGGTTGCGACCAAAAGTAATACGATAAATTTCTTCATCGATTTCGTTCCTCAATAATTCGAATAATTTTCGGAAAACCACGATCTTTATCATTAAAAAAACCGGAGATTGAATCGGCTATTGCTTGAACGTCTGCGGTCGTATGAGCTTTGGACGCATCTTGCGTCGGCTGGTCTCGTGACACAGAAGCCACCACTGTAGAAAGATGGGCCACCGGTAACCGACCATTTCCCGAGTCGGAAAACATTCGATTAATGATTCCGAGCACGACCCCTTCGCTGTCTACGGACAACAAACGGTGGTTGAGTCTCACGAGTGCATCAGCCCAACCGTTATCCCCTGTAATTCCAGTACCAACCAGTCGCAACACAGAGTAGAACTCTTCACCTTGAGCCATTAAATCAATCATTGTTGCGGAACCTGCAACGACAGCTTCTACATTGTCGGAATCAGAAAGTATGGTCGAAACAACTTTGCTTAGTTCTCGCCGGACGTCTGCCGGAATGCCATCGGCCATATCAAAGAAGCCGCTGGTAAGTGGACTGGTCAACATAGAAAGAGCGTCTTCCGGCAAAGTCTGTCGAGCCCAATCGTCGCGGTCCCCGAAGGCATCGTGCTCCGAGATACGATCACGAAGTAAATCGATAGTCGCTATCGACAATCCTACTAGATCTCTATTCTTAAACCGCCAGCCTGAAACATTCTCGCCACGAACCAAAGCATCAACCATGCCTTTAGTTCCTACCGGCCAGTTTACATCACTCGCCACCGCATCTTGCGCACGTCTTAGTCCGTAAACCATAAGGTGTGCAGGAGTTAGACTGTCGTGCGGCCCCCCATCAAGTCTCGGTATTTCGCTATCGCCGCCCCAAGTCCGAAGTCCTGGTACCTCCGACAGCACAAAACCAACCATTTCATCAATACTTCGCGCAAGAGGTTGCCCCCCCGCCGAGGTAGCATCTACGGCTTGCAGCAATCCTACCAAAGAAGGTACAAAGTCAGGATCTTCTAGCGTCTCAATTAAGAATGGCTCGAAACTTTGGAGGTTAGAAGCCTTCGCATAACCTTGGGTATCCTCTACCCGATTATGATCCGTGGAATCTTCCGATGGCCAATGTTGATAGAGCACGGTCAGGATGTCGACAAGTATTTCCTCGGCATCATGATCTGCAAAGACTTGTACTAGCGGTCGAAGGTCGCTATAGAAGTTGTCTTTTTCCCAAGATGGCAGCGCGTCACTGTGTACTTGAGTGTACTTGACGCCATGCTTTGTTTCCACCGGGTCGGCTATTTCCGCAAGGAATGATGGCGCAGGGTCTAATAGTAGTACGCGAGTCAACGCTTCAGGGGTTGGGTGCGTTCTGAACCCTTCGATTCCAACCATATCCTCCATCATGTTGTCGGTCACTAGCAGTTCAATGAGAGTGCTGTCCCAGTTAAACGGAAGCTCCGCCTTTCGAACAGGGACGCCATTATCGTAAACCACTGCTCCATTTTGCTTCTTGTACGCTATCGACTGAACGAAAAACACTGCCACATTATCGATTTGAAGAAGCGCACATTCATCGTAGGTTTTAATTGGAATTCCAAGATTCAATGGGTCAGTTACGCGTGCCCCTTGCTTGTTACAATACTTGAGTCTGTTCGAGTCGGAAACAAGGTACAGAATGCGTTGCATTAAAGAGCGATTGGATCCTGAGTCGGTAAAGCTTCTATCAACTGGACTTGTGAAGTCACCAACCACTTGTTGATTAACTCCAAACGTAAATTTATCGCGGAACTTCATGCTTTTTGCGAATTTACGCATCATGGTCGTGGTTTGCGGGCGTGCCAACTCTTCTATCAATTGCTCGTGCAACCCCGGGTGGGCTGCCATGGCTTGCAGGTGTGGCAATAGATCATCAATTAGCGTTTGGTTGTTAGCCAATACGGCATTAGGATAGTTGTCCAGTCGACGGGCGGTAGCTACAGCGGCTTCGGCAAAATGCGCAAGCTCTGACTCTTTAGTGCGAAACAATTCTCTTGTTCCCACCAACAGCTCATCAATTTCTTGATGGCGAAGCAAAGTCGTCAAACTATGCACCAAATCCATTGCCGGGGAATCGTTTCCATCAAAACCTTGGTACGTTATTTCTTCACCATTGGGGTAAGTGCGAGTTGATTCGCTACGCAAGCCTAACATTTTTTGCATTCCGCCAAGCAAGTTGAGCAGCGGCTGCGTTTCTGGATCGAAAAAGAGAGGTGCATTGCGTGTCAAAGCTGACATCACCGTCTTACCCGTATCGCGATATTCGTAAACGGTACTTCCACCAGGAGCAGAAAGTACTCGACCAAGAGAATCACGCGGAAGAAGTCCTGGAGAGTTTGGATGTGGAAATGGCGTCTCGACGACGACAGGCTGACCATTGGTATCTATAAAGTTTCCGGCCCCGTCAGTATCTGCAAGACCGTCGTTATTCTTGTCAACGAGTCCCATTGGCCAGCTGCCACTTACTCGCGTAACCTTCGCCTTCCCTCTCTCATCGAGTACTACCGCGGGACTTGACGTGCCGTTGATGAGTGGTTGCTCTGAGAGTAGATAGTCTGAGGCTATCGATAGAATTTCTTGTTCGTCGCCCGCGCCAAAATTTCTGAGAGATGCGCCGACTCCGGTAAGCATTTGCGAAAATCCATCTCGAGCTCGGCCACCTGGAGCCACCTCGGCAAGAAACTGAGCAAGAGAGGTAGAAACCTCAGGAGAACTTGTTAACGCGGCGATCATCCCCCCCGGTTTGGCGGAGAGCCCTTCTTGGTTAACAAAGTGGGCGATGGACGTTAGCGACTCACTATCTTCTGAGAGCGTAAGTGAAAATTCTGCTAGTGCGTTGGCGGCTCCCCGGGTCACGCCATCGTCGTGCGCAAGATGCACTTCCTTGGATGCAAGAATCGTTTGCAACTTTGCGGCGGTATCTTCGGGGACAAGGTGGTCTAAGGTCTGCTCAGTGAGTAATCGATCTTGTTGAAAAGCTTGCGCCTGTGGAGGTGCGGAAGTTGGAACGTCGTAACCAAAGCAATACGTTTTTGCCCTTGCACCACTAACATCAACAATTCCATCGCCATCAGCTAAGTCAGCATGGTAATCGAGACGACGACAAAACAGCGATGCTACTTCTTCACCAAAACTGCCATGACCATCGTCGACCCTTTCAGGAAGTGGTTCGCTGCATGCCGTTGCAAACACCAGAAAAAGGGCGGTTCTCTGCATGAACATAATACGCCTATACCACCATACTCTTCCCTACAGCGAAAGCCCTGACGCGCCGCGGCGTGCATTATGTTGCGACTCGATGCGTCATTGCAGGGTGCGATCGAAATACTGAATGACCCGCTCCAGAACCTCTCGCGTCGGATGTCCTTCTTTATCCACAAAATCCAAAGTAAGAATCGAGTGACCAACTCCCGGTACAACATCAAGTTGAATTCTCAACTTGTCTTTATTAAAGGTCTCTTCCAGCTTTTCGAACTTTGAATTGCGACACAGAGGATCGTGCTTAAAACGAGCGCACATCATCGGCCCTACTTTGTCCAGTTTGTCGCGAACTTGAACAATCTCGTCCTCCGATAAGTGCAATCCCCCACCAGAATGAAATGGTAATGAGGGCTGACTTGCGTATGCAGCTAGCACCGCGTCATCAGCAATTAGGCTGATTGCAAAGTTACCTGTTAAACACATGCCGATAACGCCTATCCCAACGTTTCCTCTGTCCGCTTTTACCTTGGCGCAGAGTGACTTCAACCAGTTCACGACAGGACTGGAATCATCACTGGAAAATAATGCAAACTCTTGACGCATGCAAAAGACTCTTAGGAAGTTCGAGACGTAGGAAACTTTTCCGACGGTTCCTAATAAGTGAGGAAGTACAACGTAATAGCCCGCATCGGCGAACTTCTTTGCTAAACTTAAGGTTTGTGGCCCAATCCCTGGTAACTCTTGAATGATCAGTACCGTCTTGTCACCATCCCCTAGCGTATAAACGTCGCGTTCATAAAGCCGTCCTGCTACTAACTCCGCCGAAAACCTAAACCGGCCGAAGCCCAAAGACTCAGGGTTTTCTGACTTTGAAAATAATGATATCGCCAAAAATCGCCTCCTCGTAATCCCTAAACCCAACCCGTGACAGCCATCCCGCTAATTCTCGTTGGTCAAAAGTCCTAATGCCTACTAAGGACGCTAGCCTTCGCCTTACAAAAGAAGACGACTGTAAAAACGCGCTGCCCACATAAACTCCGCCACTTCGAAGTACGCGCCTTACTTCACGAAACACATCCTCTGGAGCTCGATAAGCGTGAAGTGCTCCTGCATTATTCACCCCAGAAAATACACCACTTTTAAGCGGAAGCTCATGGGCGTCGGCCCGTAGCAGTGTCACGTTGTCATAGGCTCGATTCTTTGCATGCGCAGCTTCCAACATGGGGATTGAAATGTCGACACCAATGACACTTTGTGAAGGACAACTTGATGCAATTCCACGAGTAAACAAACCGGTTCCGCAAGACAGATCCAGCCAAGGACCATCAATGTGATCTAGCCCAAGACTTTGTTTGTGAACGAAGTATTCACTACCAAATCCTCCTGTTAAAAGATTAGAGTCGTTTCCCGAAGTGAACCTTACAAACCACGGGCGCCACCACTTTTCATAGAGCCGTGCGTAAAGAGTACTTTCCGCGATACGTTGATCCATAGTGGTTGGTTCAGGTGTTGTCGTAGCATCCAACATATCTATGAAGTCTCCGCAGTCGAATCTAACCCCACATTCCATACACTCACAGGTTCTTTTGGTAGAGGCTAAAGAACCACGACAACGAGCACACGCTAGTAGACTGATACCTTCTTCATCCATTGTCTTCCTCTGATTCCGGCCCGGCTGATTGCTTCCAACTCTTGTCCTTTATGTACAGAAATATTACTTGGATTATGGACCATGTGGGAACGGCAAGCAGTGCTCCGGTCAGCCCCCAGGTCTTTTCACCAACTATTAGTGCAAAGATAACGAGCACCGGATGAATTTTTGCCGACGTTCCAATGATCTTTGGATTTAGCAAGTTCGCCTCTACAAAGTGGATTGCGCCAATCCAAACCACGATTGCAATGGCCTTGGTAACCTCAAGTCCGCTGTCTCCAGAAACGAGCGCTGCGATGACAATGGGAACCGTAGATAACAGTGTTCCAAAAATAGGAATCAAACTAAGAAGCGTAGCGACAACAGCAAGAATCAATGAGTACTTAACGCTAAAGATAAGCAAGCCAACGTACGTCAAGACTCCGTTAACCAAACAGATCATGACCTGACCACGTATGACCCCAGACAATCCTTCATCAATTCCTTTGACGATAACGTCATAGTCGTCACGATGCATCGCAGGAAAAAGCGAACGAACGAATTTGTGAATTTTCTCTAGGTCGATCATCAAAAAGGCCGCAATCATCAGTGTGACGAAGAAGCTAAAGAACCCTCCAAGCAGTGATGTAATGATCTTTTTTCCGATAGCAAATACGCTGCCAATTTCGGTTCTAAAATATTCTAGGACTTGTTTGAACGAAGCACGAATCTTATCTTCTGTGGTGTACGGAGTTTCTTCTGTCGTCTTTGGAGTGATTACAAATCCACCATCCCGAGACGGCGACACTTTTAATCCTTGAGGCTCAAGGACAATTGCGTAGGTGCCATCGTCCATGGGTTTGATCAGCCCTGACGCACCGTACGGGATATCCGGCCTTTCGGTCACCTTGGGTTTGAGTTCTTCCGGTTGCGGCAGTTGGTTGTCGATCCAGTTCGCTAACTCCGGCGCCCATTCTTTATCAGCTTTCTCGTAGAGCGTCGGCAACTCATCGGCAAGCCGAGAAGCGTCCACGGAAAGACGCGGTATGACAAAAGCCCAAAAGGCCGCGGTTGCCGCGAGTATTACAATGTAGCAAATTACGATCGCCGCCCCTCTTGGCATGCGCCGCTCCCCGGACGAACTTACGGAAATTCGTCGAACAATAGGGGCAAGAATGTAGGCCAAAAGAGCACCGAATATAAACGGAAGAAGCGCTCGCCTGGCTAAAAATAGCACAAGGAGCGCAAAACCTAGAAAGCCCCACAATCTTGCGGAGCGTTTCATAGTTGAAACGATGGTTTCACGTCTGCTTCTTCTTACCGAGGTTCCACCATCATTTTCCATACGGGCTATTCTTTATCGTCGTCTCCACCAAGTCCAGCGAGCTTGCCACTGAAAACGTCACCCAATGTTGCTCCACCAGCGGCTTGAGCCGAGGTGTAACCTTGAGCATCCGCCATTTCTTTGGCTCTACGTGCAGATTTTATCGAAAGTCCAATCTTTCGCTCCACGATGTCGATGCTGATGAATTCTACTTTTACAGTCTCACCGATGTTGAGTACAGCTCGTGGGTCATCGATATGCTCGTCAGAAATCTCTGACACGTGAACCAACCCTTCGATGCCTCTTCCAAGGTCCACGAAAGCTCCGAAGTCGAGAATCTTAACGACTTCAGCGTCAACGATTTGTCCGATTTTGTACTCGCGAGGAATAATATCCCATGGGTCTTCACCCATTTGCTTGAGTCCAAGAGAAATCTTTGGCTTGTCGCCTTCGTCGTGCTCAATATTGAGCATCATCGCTTCTACTTCGTCACCTTTAGTGAAGATTTCAGAAGGATGTTTCACGCGCTGGGTCCAGCTCATGTCGCTGATGTGAATCAGCCCGTCGATTCCTTCTTCGATTTCTACGAACACACCAAAGTCGGCGATGTTTCGAACGATACCTTTAACCTTGGTGTTGAGCGGATACTTCTCTAGAAGTTGCTCGTAAGGATTCGGCTCTAGTTGTTTCATCCCTAAAGAGATGCGGTTGTTCGCGATATCAATATCTAAAACCACGGCTTCTACCGGGTCACCAATCGCAACCATTTTAGACGGATGCTTGATTCTGCGAGTCCAAGACATTTCAGAAACGTGAACAAGACCTTCGATGCCTTCTTCAAGTTCTAGGAATGCGCCGTAGTCTTTGAGTGATACAACTTTTCCACGTACCACAGTTCCTGGAACGAACTTCTCTTGAGCACGAATCCATGGGTCTTCTGTGATTTGCTTGAGTCCGAGAGATACGCGCTCGGTATCCGCATTGAACTTAAGAACTTTAACACGAACGTGGTCGCCCACTCCGAACATTTCACTCGGATGCGTTACGCGTCCCCAGCTCATGTCGGTTACGTGAAGAAGTCCGTCAATCCCACCAAGGTCGATGAATGCACCGTACTCAGTCAGGTTCTTAACGATTCCTTCTGCAATCTGCCCTTCTGCAAGACGTCCTAGAGTTGACTCTTTAAGAGCTGCCCTTTCTTTCTCAAGAAGTACGCGGCGGGACAATACGATGTTGCCTCGCTTTTTGTTGAATTTGATAACTTTGAATTTGTATCGCTGTCCCAGAAACACGTCCAAGTTGCGTACTGGTCGCAAGTCGACTTGAGATCCTGGTAGGAAGGCTTTGACTCCACCGCGAATGGTGACGCTGAGTCCCCCCTTCACTCGTTGGGTTACCGTGCCTTCGATGAGCTCGTCTCGCTCGCAAGCGTCTGAGATTTCATCCCAAACTTTCAGGCGGTCCGCCTTCTCTTTAGAGAGCTCGCACATCCCTGCATCGTTCTCTCGGCTTTCCAAAAGAACTTCAATTTGATCGCCAGGCTTGACGTCGATTACGCCGTCAGCACCACGAAATTGATCCAGAGGAATTTGTCCCTCTGATTTGTACCCGATATCTACGAGCGCAAAATCTTTGTTCACTGCTATCACAGTGCCTTGAAGGATATCTCCTTCTTTAACTTCCTCTTGCATTAAGCTTTGTTCAAAAAGCGCTGCAAAAGATTCCTCTCCACTATCCTGGCGGTTCGCCTCAACCATATTCATTAATTCCTTATTCGCTCAAAGCCGTAGCTTAGAACAGCCTTCTACGACTTATTGGACGAGTTTGTCAACTCAGATCGGTGTAAGCAGCCGATCATTTGTGGTTTCGAACCACTCCGACGATGGTATCGATGACCTTTTGAGCGGTCTGAAAGGACGAATCGATTGTTAAAGCATCTTCTGCGGGCTTCAGAGGCGCAATGGACCGAGTACGATCCTTACGATCGCGGCTCTTGATTTCCGACAATAACTGCTCATAATCAACGGTTTCACCTTTTGAAGTGTGCTCAAGAGCTCTGCGCTTCGCACGGACCTCTGGCGAGGCTTCCAGAAAGAACTTAAAGTCGGCATCTGGGAAGACCACGGTGCCCATGTCTCGTCCCTCAGCTACCACCGACCCCAAGGAAGCCACTTTGCGCTGAAGTGTCAGCAGTGCCTTTCTGACCCCCGCATGACGAGAAACGATGCTAGCCCCCCTGGATATCTCTGGCGTTCGAATCGCCAAACTCACGTCTCGTCCGTCCACTAGGGTCTTCTGTCCGACGGAGTCGTCAACGAAGTGAATCTTCAGTTCGTTGGCCAATCGACACAGTCCATCGTCATCCTCCCAATCTAGGTCAATTTCCTGTGCAATTAGCGCTACGGACCGGTACATGGCCCCCGTATCGAGAAACTGGAAACCTAAGGTCTTGGCCACGCTTTTCGCAACGGTAGACTTCCCCGCTCCTGCTGGACCGTCAATCGTGACAACCCGTTGTCGTTTCTTAGCACCCATGAAAGGAAACTACCAGAAACCTGCGGTTGTACCTAGCGGGAGTTACTCATCGTTGTCATCGCAACTTCCTCAAGCTAGACTTCGCTGGTGCCCCCGGACAAGGAAACGAAAAGACCGGACAGAACCACAATTATAATGGTGCTGTTTGCGTTGTGCTGCTGGGTTTTGTTTTTGCTGCTGCCGATCTTCCAAATCGGCGTTTCCTCAAAAATATTCGGCATCGTCCTGCTTTTAACTGGTTTGGGAGCGTTGTTCTTCGGCATTCTGTTCCGGTCTGCAATTCTGCTGATACCTTGCTACATCGGGTCTTTGATGCTTCCACTCGCGCTCACGGAGGGAATGGCACTCCATATCTCAAGTTCACCTCTGAGATTCGCCTCCATGGGGGTTTCGCTGGTTTGCTACCTGAGCTTCTCGCACTTCTGGCTCGTACGTCCCCATCCTCCCGAGACGTTAACCGCGGCACCATCAGCAAGAAATCGATTCGACCGGCGCCTTTTGCTCTCGCAACTTTTGATATTGGTTGCCGGCGCTCTGCCCATAGCCCTTTTCGCGTTGATTCTTCACAACGACGCTATCGCAAGTTCGCTGCACCAAATGTACTCTGGGCGAACCGCACTAATGAAAACGCTGTTAATCGCAGCTGCGTTGCTAGGTTGGGCGTTCTTGTTCAGACTGTACTTTCATCGCCCGCTATCTGAGCAAAGACGGACAAAGCTTCGCTACGAGGCAGCTTATGGACTAATGCAGTCAAAGTACGGCCTGGTGTGGTTAAGTTTTCGATTGGTGCTAGGTGTGGCCTGTGGGCTGATTGTGTTAAATTTATTGTGATGCGATTCTCTGTTCTTTCAATTTTAGGACTGTTGCTAATGCTGGGCAGCCTTTACTTCTTCGGTAGAGGTATTGCTTTTGCTGCCGAGCGAAACTACGCCGCGGCATTCATTGCTGTAATCGCCGGCGGATGCATCGTAGGGAGTGGGCGCGATCTGGTTCGTCTGGCCTTTTTACAAAAATGAGACTGCTACTGTTCTTTTTACTCGTTTCTTGTGGCGAGTCGCAAACCAACGCCCCACCGCCAATACCGGTAAACTTGGGAGAAGTAATTGCAGCACAAGAAACCACCGTTGGAACCGTTAACGGGAAACCACTAGGAGACCGCTGCGTTCGCGATCTGATGACTGAGATGACGCAGGAGAAAGCACTAGAAAAGTGCGTAGACTTTGAGCTACTCGCCCAAGAAGCGGAAAAACAAGAGCTGAACAACACACCAGAAACGAGACGCCGCTATCGACAAGCACTTGTAAGCGCAATGCTAAGAAACTTCGCGGCCCAAGCAAAAGGAGTAGAGAATCTCGGCATTGGTGCTTTTCAACAAACCTATCGTGAGCTCAAAGCTCTAAAACAGAAAGGAATTCCAGACTACTTTGATCACGAAGAAGTACGCGGTGCATTTTACGGCAGAATTAAGACTATCGAAACCAAAGCGGCGCTTAAGTCGGCAGTACAGAGACTCACTTTCACAAAAATTCAGCTGCGCGATGAAGAAAGTTACTTCAACTTCGGCACCATCGTTCCGTCTTGGCACGCGATGTCAGACTACGAAAAAGGGTTCATCAAAAGCTGGTATCCAGGTTGCAGCCTTCCGCAGAACACCTTGGAGTACCTGGAATCAAATTGGGACGACGAAAAGACCATGCGAGAAGCCGCAGATGAAAGTGAGAAAATCGCAAGAAACAAACAAGTACAACTAGCTAGGATCGATGAAACCATCAAGACCATGTGTGCGTCGCCTGGCCTGCAAGTCGTCACCCCTGACGAGTTTGACAACGTCCCCATTGCTACTAAGTTTGCCCTAGACCGTCCCACTAGCAGATTAGGTTTCGCGATTTACGCGGCGGAGGGAAGACCGTCCTCGTTAACAGAGAAAGAACTTGAAAAAAAATACGCGCAGCTGATCAAGAACGCAGAAACCAACCACAATAACGAGGCAAAGCGAAGAATCAACATTGCCTACCGAGCATTACAAGGACAAGAGGAGCTTAACGTCTACGACCTCAAAACCGCGATAGCAGAAGTGGCGGGAGACTTTGACACCGAGGTTCGTAACTTTGTGATGAGTCCAAGAAAAGGGAAGCTCGAAGAAAACTTTGCCAATGCCCTATTCGGTTTGAAAGGTGAAGGAGAAATCGCGGCACCAATAGAAACAAACTGGGGTTGGGACATCGTGGGCATGCATTCTCTTTTGCCGGCTCGCACATGGTCTCTGGAGCAAGCCATCCCACACCTTGACGAACACTACGTGTTCCCAGTCGTTCATGAAAGAACGCCAACCGTTTGGAAAAAAGTGCAAGAGCAAATCCCTGTTGATGGCCCTCATCGCAAAGCGGCCAATAGTTGGTATGGTGAGCTTCGCAAAGAAAACGGCATCAGCGTGCAAATCAACGGGAAGTTGTTAACTCACCTAATCAGCGCTAAGAATTCTAAGTAAACGCAAGCACGAACAATCATTCTAGCCTATATTACCCCAATGAGGTTTGCGGCGATGATATTGGCAGTACTGCTAATGATAACGGCACGTGCCACCGCCGAAGACTACGACATCGACAGTGATGCTTGGCGAGGAGCACAAAACCTTCTTCTGTTAGCCTCAGCGCTTGGAATGGAGGTTTCGGTGCCTGACGAAATAGCCTGGGACGATCTTGAACAGAATGACATTTTGCTCATCCTTCACTATGAAAACGAACTTGAAGCGGCTCACGTCACGACTTTTCTGAGAAACGGTGGCAGGGTCATTATTGCCGATGACAGTGGTAGCGCTGGCCCTGCGCTAAGCAGACTGGGTTTTGAACGCACCACCGGTACTTCCGAGGCTCAAGAATTTTATCAAGGCTTAAAGCATGCCCCTATTGCCAGACCACGAAGCAATCACCCGATTGCCAATGGCGTTGCCAAACTCTACACCAATGAACCCGCCGTTTTTAAAAATGAAAGTTCGAACATTTTTGGGTTCTCCAGTGGTGAGGGCATTGTAGCAGCAGGGAAACGTGGCCGCGGTGAATTTGTTGTCGTGACAGACCCGAGCATTTTCATCAATCGCATGCTCGAGTTCGAAGAAAACCGCGAATTCACCTCTAACGTGTTGCGATATATTTCTGGCGAACGCCCAGGTCAATCGACCCTGGTGATTTTGACTGGCGAAGCGAAACTGTTTGGTGCGCCTACCAAAATTTATCGTAGTGGCAACTGGAGTGAAAAGCTCAATGCTATCGTCGATGGAGCCAACGACTACTTGTTCACAGAAGCGGGAGCAAAAGCAATAGCTATCGTGCTTGCTGTCTTAGCCCCATTCTTCTTTCTGCTATTTGTACCACTAAGCCATAGACTTCCAGCATCAGCGAGTTGGACGAAGTTCGCTAACATCAGAGGAAACAATGCCCCACAAGCAATTAACGCCATTGAAGAGAATCCGAAACAAGCCAACGCAGTAATCCCAGCATCACTAATGAAGGACGAACTTGTTCAAACGCTTTGCTCGCTATTGCAGCGAGAGATCCCACCAACCGATGCCGAGGCGATACGCTACTTAAGCGAAAACTTTGGCCCAGAAGCAGCCAAGCAGTACAAAGTTTGCGCTTCTGCATTTCAAAGCGTCCCAAATCTCGCGCAAGCTCAATCCCCTTGGTATCAAGGGCATATTTCTACCGCAGCAATGATGACTCTTTCAGATAAGCTGCAGCGCTTTCACCAACTAGTAAGAACCCAGCAATGACTAACAACAGAATAGAACCAAACATATTGACGCAGGTGCAATCACTTGCAAAAAGTATCATCGACGAAGTGGGCAAAGCTTACATTGGTCCTCGTAGCGTCTCTAGAGTTTTGCTAACCGCGGTAATTGCCAAAGGTCATGTGCTGATAGAGGGCGTACCGGGAGTGGCCAAAACAACCCTGGTCAAAGCATTCGCGGAAGCTTTGGGGTGCGAAAACAAAAGAATTCAATTTACCCCCGATCTTCTTCCTTCCGATATTACGGGTACCAACATTCTCGACATGGCTACCAGTCAATTCAAACTCCAACGAGGACCTTTGTTCGCCAATGTCGTCCTAGGGGATGAAATAAACCGAGCGCCCGCCAAAACACAATCTGCTCTCTTAGAAGCCATGCAAGAAAGTCAGATTACAATTGATGGTGAAACCTATGAATTGCCTAGCCCCTTCTTTGTGCTTGCCACGCAGAATCCTTTGGAGCATGAAGGCACATACCCGCTTCCCGATGCCCAAATCGACCGTTTTCTGTTCAAACTAGAGATGGGTTACCCAAGTGTCGCCGACGAAAAAAGAATGCTTTTGGCCTATGGTCAAGCAAAGCCCAAAATCAACTCTATCGTAAGCGCTCAAGAAATCGAAAGATTGCATGTACTCGCTTCCGAAGTATTCGTAGCAGAAGAGATACTTGATTACGTCTTGGCGATTTCTCAATTTACCAGGAGTCATCAACACGTTCTCGTTGGCGCCTCGCCAAGAGCGTCACTGGCCATTCTTCATGCTGTTAAATCTCTCGCTTTGCTCTCAGGACGAGATTACGTGATTCCTGATGACGTACAAGAGTTAGCGGCTTTCGCGTTAGCTCATCGTATTGTGATGACCGCAGACGCGGAGCTTCAAAGGGTCGGCGGCAAGCAAGTAATTCAAGAGGCGCTTTCGAAAGTTCCATACCGCGCGGTGCAAGCCAGATAGATGTTACCAATCCCCACAATAACCTGCTTTATCACGGGACTGACGTCACTAGTCGTACTTGTTGCTGGAATCCTGCTAACCAATGCTCCCATCGCAGCACTCGGTGGTGTATTGCTTGTAGTGCTCTGTTGCGGTTATCTTTTGAGTCTTTCCTTAGTGGTACATTTGAGACGACGGCTGGTGACGATAGAATGGTGGGTTACCCAAGATCAGCTAGCTCAAGGCAAAGTAACCAAAGGTGTAACTTTCGATATCACACTGCAATTCAACAATGACAGTCCTCAACCAATTACTTTCGTTTCTTGCAAACCACAAACGGGCAGTGGATTGTCGGCGGAAGACGTAGTCAACCTTGTAGTTCCACCGAGGACCAAAGCTCAAGTCAACCTAGCAGCAGTAGGCCAATCGGTGGGCTATCATGTAGCGCACGGAATAGTTACCACAACGTCGGATGCATTCGGTCTTTTTCATCTGCGCTCCTACTTTCCAAGTCCCATAGGTCTTCGTGTTCATCCAAAAACCAGCCGAGCTATCAAAGGAATCAGCAAAAAGACTTTTCAAACATCGAGCCATCAAACAGGTGAGAACCGGAACAAGCGCAAAGGGCAATCAGGAGATCTTAGTGAGCTAAGAAACTATGCCGCTGGGGACCCGTTAAAACGAGTCGCTTGGAAAGCGTCGGCAAAAAAAGGTTCCCTGGTCGTAAAAGAGTTCGAACCCGACGTGCTGATCTCCACTATGTACCTTCTGGACGCAGGGGCCTCAATGAGGCGCGGCCAATTAGGCTATACAAAGCTCGACCACTCGATAGATCTCTTATCCAACACCATGGAGAAAGACATGATGAGTGGAATGAAAGTAGGACTGCTCTGTTTTGATTCGCGAGTGATTTCCCATGTTTTACCCGGCAACTCACCACAACACAAACTATCGTTATCCAATAGCCTGCTGTCGCTCAGTACAATCGTTGACGAAGACTTAACTGATATTACGGCTGGGGAGTTAGTAAGCAAGATTGGCGAATATTTTTTATTCCAAGAAGGTCTTAAACTCAAACTTCCAGCCACACCTCCTATCAACTCGCCAGAATGGCAACATATTCAGGCCGGATCCGACGGTTCACTTTTCGACTTACGTCAGCTGCATAAAAGTACCTCGCAGTTCGTGGAGTCGATCAAACGCGGGAGTAATGCCAAAGACTGGCTATGGACCGAACCATTAGTATCCGCGGACAGCGACAAAAGCTTTTCTCAACTTCGATTGTTTTGCAAAGTAAGAGGAATACAACTTCCTTACCGGCAAGGTTGGAATCTAGGTCAACGGTCTATGGGTTTCTCTCAAGCCATCAGTTCAGCGCTTAATCATGGCCGGACCAATAGAATTGTGATCGTTTCTGATTTCGCTGGCGTTTTTGAAGACGTAAAAGCTGCCACAACCGCACTGACTGCGGCCAAGCAAAAAGGGAGAATTGTCGATGCCGCTTTTCCTTGGCTTGAAATGAATGCCACAAGTAACGAGGCGTCCTCTCTAGCTAAAGAAATCTTTCAACGCAACCAGCAGTCGAGCTTCACTGCCGTAAAACATCAACTGTTGCGCCACGGCATTCGAATCAACTAGCGTTTTTTTCCAATTTGCTAAGGGCAACGCCTACCAACTTGGAAACTCCTGGCACTTGCATTGTCACTCCATAGAGGGAATCGGCAATTTCCATTGTTCGTTTGTTATGCGTGATCACGATAAACTGAGATCTGTCAGTCATGCTGCGAACAATTTCATTGTAGCGGTCGACATTCGCATCGTCCAAAGGCGCATCAACCTCGTCAAGGATGCAGAACGGCGATGGTTTGATTAGAAATATCGAAAAAATCAACGCTACAGCGGTCAGTGCTTTTTCTCCACCAGAAAGCTGCTCGACTGTAGAATTTTTCTTTCCTGGCGGCCTAGCAAAAATTTCGACTCCTGCTTCAAGAATATCTTCTGCTTCCGTTAAAGCTAAGTGAGCCTTGCCACCACGGAACAACTTGGGGAAGAGTTCTTGGAACTGTGCGTTTACTGCTTCGTACGTTTCTTTGAAAATCTTACGAGACGTTCGGTTGATTTTGCCAATCGCCTTCTCAAGTTGCTCAACAGCGTTTTCCAGGTCGTCTCGTTGCCCTGCAAGGTACTCGTATCGTTCAGAAACCTCACGATATTCTTCAATCGCTGTAAGGTTGACGACATCTCCCATCCTACGTAGCAGTCGCCGGAGTTCTTCCGAGCGTGCTACTTCCTCCTCGCTGGGAAGTGGTTTGCGATGGTAGTCGTGAAGAATGTCTGCGATGGTGAGTTGATGACGGTCGTAGAGGGTTTGTGCGAGAACCCGAAGATCCGTCGCAGCATTGGCCAGTGATACTTCACTTGCATTCGCTTTCTCGGAGAGAGTCTCAACGCCTTGTCTCAACTCTCTCATTTTTGCATCTGCCTCTGTTAACGACTGATGGGCCGCGGTCAACTCTTGCATTCCAGAGGCAAGATTCGTTGCCGCTTTGTCCTTTTGCTCGATAAGAGATTCAATCGTTGCAACCTCTCCCGCCGCTTCACTTTTCACTGTCTCACTCCGCACCGTGTCAGCAGCTAGCGATTCCTCAATCCTAGCTAGTAGTTCGGCACTTTCCGCCATCGATGCTTTTAGCTGCTGCGCTGTGGACGCCACGGAAGACTTCTTTTCGTGTAACGTCGCGGCCCTTACCTCAAGTTCACGAAGCGAATCCGCTGCCTCAACATGCTGCGACTGAGCTTGCCGAACCGCAGATGTTAAATGTTCGATTCTCGATGCCAAAAGCTCTATTTCAGCCTGAAGTTCCTGTACTTCACGTGCCGCCTCAGAGGCGCTTTTCAACTTGCTCTCCACCAATAGAATTAACTGGTGCTTTTCACTGTCTATTTTTGCTAGCGACTCGCGAGAACTGTCACGTTTTTGTCGCGCACTTTCTGCGTCTTTCTCGGCGCTGACAACGGCTACCTCTTTTTCATGAGCTTCTTTTTTGCTTTGATCAAGTGCACGTTCCGTATTTTGCAAACGCTCTTGAGCTTGATGGGACTCACCTTCTAACCAAGCTTGTTTTTGCTGCAGATCCTTGATTTCTGCTTCCAGCTCCTCGATCTCTCGTTTTCTTGCGAGAATCCCAGCGTGTTGCGTTTGGTCCTGACAGCCCCAAATAAGGCCTCTTTCGTCAATGACATCGCCTTGCATAGAAACCACCGAGCCACCAACAACTCGCTGCATCCGCAGGGCGTCGGATGTAGTTTGAACAATCAAAGTGTTGGCCAAAACCGTTTGTGCCAAAAATTCGTATCCGGGAGCAACTTCAACCAAATCACTCGCATACCCCACGATCGACGAATCCGAGACTTCATGGTTTCTGGCAACAGAAGAGGACGTCTTGCTTACAAAGAGAGCCGCTCCTGCTTCTTCCTGACGAAGCATTTCGATCGCGACGAGTGCAGCGGAGGAGTCGTCGACGACGATTGCCGACAGGTAACTACCAAGAGCAGCTTCTATCGCGAGTTCTAAATGCGCCGGGACCACGAGTTTATCCGCAACGAGCCCTCTGATGCCCGACAGTTGACTTCGTTTGTCATCTGAAAGTACCACCTTCGTACCACCGGGCATTCCTTCGCAGCGTCTTTGAATCTCTACCAGAGATTTAAGTCGCGACTTTTGCTCGGCCAGTTGGACGGCGCCATCGCTTAGCTTGGTAGCCAACTCTCTGCGCTCTGCAGCCAGGCGATCTTTGTTTTCTTGCAGTTGTTCGAGACGATTTCCTAAGTCAAGCTGCGTCTGTTTGAGTGATGCGAGTCGCGCTTCTTCTTGTCGACATTGAGCAGCCAGCCCCTTTAACTCCTGTTGCAACTGCTCTGACTCCAGCTCCAGTTTAGCGACTTCTTGTTGCAACCGTTCTACGGTTTCTTTACTCGAGGTCGCTTGAGTATTGCTGACCGCAAAGCGTTCCCTGGCTTCATCTCGTTTATTCTCCGAAATTCGTAGTTCGTCAGTCAGGGTAGTGACTTCAGACTCTAGCGCCGCAATCAGCGTTCTGCGGTCTGCCAATTGTTTTTCGGTAGCTTCGTGCTCAATCATCAAGGAATCCAACCCTTGACTTTGTTCGAGTATCGCTTGTTCTTTATCTTGGTGCGCCCCGAAGATCTCACCACGGCGCGCCGTCGCAACCTTAATGCGTTCCGCGATTTCAAGCTGCTCTTTTTGCAGAAACGTCTTGCGGTTTTCAGCCAGCTTGCTCTCATTCTCAAGTTCAAAGATTCGCTCTTTGATCTTTGCTACTTCTTGCTCTTTGGCCGCAACTGCGAGTTTCTGCTCGTTTAGAGACCCGTCAAGCTCTTCAATGGCTTTGCGATCGGCTGAAAGTCGCTTCTTCGCGTCACTCAAACCATGCTCTTCGGATCGGTTGGCACTCTTTAATCGAAGGTAGTCGAAACTGGTCTGCCACAGTTCCAGACCACGAAGCTCGTTTTTATAGCTGCGGTAACGCTCCGCTTTTTGAGCTTGTCGTTTCAAAGATGCTTGGCGCGTCTCGAGCTCAGTAACAATATCAGAAACTCGAGCAAGGTTTTGCTTGGTTTGTTCCAAACGCCGTTGAGCGGCCCTACGCTTGCTCTTAAACTTTGTAATCCCCGCGGCCTCTTCAATGATGGCTCGCCGATCACCTGGACGGGAAGAAACGATTTGCCCGACTCTCCCCTGCTCGATGATAGAGTACGCTTTCGTACCAACGCCGCTTCCCATGAAGAAATCTTGAATATCTCTTAAGCGACAAGGGATACGGTTAATCATGTACTGAGACGTTCCGTCTCGAAACAGTCGTCGGGTGACCGCCACTTCTGTGAACTGAGAAAAGTCGACGGGCGGTGGAGCCTCCGCAAAAATGTCAAAACTGTCGGCTTCCTCTGGTGTGGGCTCTTCTTCGGAAACCTGCTCCATAGTGGCTTCCGCACCTTCGTCCGAGTTGGTATCTTTCGCTATTTCCGTGTCGTTGGCGGCCTTTTGGTCAACGGGAGACGTTGATGCAGCGGGAGCCATCCATCGTGACGGTTGAACGTCGTCAAATGTAAGGGTCACTTCTGCCATAGACGCTGGCCCTCTACCGTCAGAACCAGCGAAAATCACGTCGTCCATAGCTTTGCCACGGAGGTGCTTGGCGGACTGTTCCCCCATGCACCAACGAATCGCGTCGACGATATTCGACTTGCCGCAACCATTGGGTCCCACTACGGACGTGATGTTGTGATCAATATTGATCACACTGCGATCGCAAAAAGACTTGAAGCCAATTATTTCTACACGGGTAATTCTCATCGGATTCCTTGGGCTCTCACCAGCACCACCATCATCGATCGCTCTGACATATCGGGGGGTTGTAACGCAATTCAGTCGATTTGACCTAGCCCCAATTTGCCCTGTGGTCTAGATTAGGAGTCGATGCGAATAATTGTCGCCACTTGGCTCGTTATTACGAGCGCTCAATCCTTCGCAGCCCCCACTCTGAACGTGAAAGGACGGGCTGAAATTGAGCTTGACCCCGTTTCTCGGAAGAATGAACTGGTGGCAGTTGCCGGAACGCTGCGGGACCGTTACGCCAAAACACCGATTCCTAATCAAGGGGTTACCGTTACCATTGGCGACCAGCTGCAAACACCATTAACGGACGACGAAGGATACTTTACCGCCTCTTTCCCCATCACGGATGGTATCTACGACGTCAGTGCGGTGTTCGCAGGAGCGCCGGAGTTTTCCGCGGCTCGAGTGTCGTTGGAAAAGGTAGATGTTTCAAAAACGGCATTAAAAATTTCGTTAGAAGTTCCTAACGTCGCGGATCATGGAACATCACTGACCGTCCGAGGACAAGCATCGGGAAAAAATTCCAACCCGACGTTGGTATTGGAAGCGACGTTTAATGATGGCGCTGAAGACGTTCCACTCGAAGATGTCCAAGTCACTTCAGGAAAATTTCAATTCGAACTTACTAAGGAACAAATCGGAGAGCCTGGTGAAAAGTCGATACGCTTATCCTTTCCAGGTAACGCGGGATTCAACCCAGCAACGTCCAAGGCCAATTTTATTTCACGCGCTACTACCACACTTTCGCTCGTTCTCAAATCAAGCGCAATATTAGCCTACGAAGCTAGGCAAACTTTTACAGGGACCCTCACCACCAAAGAACGTTTACGTCCTATCCCCAAAGCAGCCATTACTATTGTTTCTGGTTCGAGAAGCGTCGCTCAAATCCTCACGGATTCCAGTGGCAACTACGAAATAAGTCTACTGGGCGCCGAACTTGGAGAAGGCCCGCATCAACTTCAAGCGTTGTTTTCCCCCACGTCTGGTCGTTTGAGTCCGAGTCGTTCGGCACCGCTTTCTCTTAAAGTTCAAGCTCCCCAACCTTCTTCGCCTTGGCCCAGCGTCATCGTGTTGTTTGCGGTACTAGCGTTCGTCGGCCTCACTGCCTTTCTTTACCAGAAGACCAAAAATACTCCAGAACGCTCACCAACGTCTTCGGCACCACCAGTGAGAGGGCTGAACAAAGCAAGACGCAAAACCTCCCGCAGAGCGAATCACTTTACCGGTACCATTGTATCAATTCCCAAAGACGTGCCTCTAAGCGGTACACTATGCTGGAACGAACAAGAGGTATTCAGCTCACCAGACGGACGGTTCTCCATTGAGTCCCTGCCCCCTGGCAACCACTTAGTGACGTGCACGGCCGAAGGGCACGTTCCAGAGACGGTCGCCGTCAATATGCCCCACAAAGGGGAGTTTTCAGAAGTTGCGATCGGCTTATTCCCTTTCCGAGAAGCCATGTTTGAGAGTTACCGACAGCTTGTGCTGCCACTACTTCCACAGAAACTAGTAACGGTTGCGACACCTAGACAGACCATTGATTACGCCAAACGCCACTTCGAAGAAGGAAAATTGACTGAGCTTACCCTTCTCGTAGAGAAAGCCTACTTCGCTGAAGCTACCGTGAACGAAATGACACTTGCTCATGTCAATCAACGAATCGACGCATTAACTGAGATTCCGGTTGCCACTTCTACGTTTTCATCTATAAATCACCCCCATGTTTGAAATCATCGCTATCGCTGTAGCTTTCCTCACCATTGGTGGTGTTGTGTTCGGGATTCGTCGCGCATCCGAGAAGCAACTTCCTAAAGAAAAGCAGCGTCCTTCTTTACCTGAAAAAGCAGACCAAAGGGTCTCTGGACGAAAGACGCACAGCGATGCAGAACCTGCAATTGCCAAGTCGCCAACACCGGAAGGCAAGGAGCTAACTCAACCGGTAAGCGAAGAACCTGCCCAAGACGTTGAGCCCGACGCCCCAGAAGAAAAAGAAGCGGAACTACCCGAAGAACCTGAAGACTCTCAAGAAGATGCCTACCGCAAAGGCTTGAAGAAGACAAAAGGCGGATTTGTAACAAAACTCAGCAAATTGTTTTCAAAGAAGCAACTTGACGAAGACCTTCTCGATTCAGTGGAGGAAGTTCTATTCACCGCCGACATTGGCCCTAAAACAGCACAGAAATTGCTAAGCGGGGTAAAGGGAACGTTATCTAAGGCTGAGCTGACCGACGGGGAAAAAGTGTGGAACGCTCTTGTAGACCAGAGTACCGCGCTCGTAACAAGAGAACACCCGCCAATAGATTTCGCGGCTCACAAACCTTTCGTCTTGTTAATGATCGGTGTCAACGGTGTCGGAAAAACCACGACCATCGGAAAAATCACGGCCAAGCTGAAGGCGGAAGGAAAGTCCGTACTTCTTGCGGCGGGTGATACATTTCGCGCCGCTGCGGTGGAACAACTTGAAGTGTGGGGGGAACGGTCCGGTGTAGAAGTAGTGAAAGGAAAGTCTGGCTCCGATCCGTCATCGGTAATTTTTGAAGCGATAAAGCAAGGAGCGCGAGACGGCATCGACGTCGTTATTGCAGACACCGCGGGACGTCTTCACACCAAGGTCGATCTCATGGACGAACTAAAAAAGATCTCACGTGTTTGCGACAAGGCCAACCCAGGAGCGCCTCACGAGACCTGGATCGTGCTTGACGCCACCACGGGCCAGAATGCTATTCAACAGGCTCAAATTTTTAAAGACGCCAGTAACCTCTCTGGCATTGTGCTGACGAAACTGGATGGAACGGCCAAAGGAGGCGTTATACTGGGTATTTGCGACCAATTGGACGTTCCCGTGAGGTACGTCGGTGTCGGTGAACAGATCAAAGACTTGCGTCCGTTCGATCCCTCTTTGTTCGTTTCCTCTCTCTTTGATCGCGACGAGGCAAGCTCAGGTGGCGCGGATACTTGATTTTGAGCGATTGAGTAAGGCATAGTCTCGCAGGTTGCTCACGTCGCGTGAGAAGGAAGCAATATGAAGCCATCATCATTCAAACATGTTTTACTAGCGTTGCTCATGTTCATCACCGTTCCTGCTTGGTCGCAGGACGATGAAATCGAACTTGATGACAATGACGTCTCTGAACCCTCGACTGACGCCGGTGGCGATGCTGGAGAACTCACTATAGGTGAAGACGAAGTATCGACCGAACCAGCAGCAGAAGTGGGTGAAGAGCAAATGACACTGGAGCCTGAGCTTGATGCTCGGCCTGAGAGAAAGCTTTCGAATGCAGACGTTGTTGCTGTGGTTCACAATCCTTTCTTGAAACAACGTCGTATCGAGCTGTCGCCATCGATTGGTGTGACAATGAATGACAACATCATTCGTCACTATCAATTCAACGGACAACTCAACTACTACTTGTCCGCGAGATTGGCGATAGGAGTTGAAGGTGGCATTTTCGCAGACGACCCGCTGCCCGCATTGCAACTTACAGGTTGGCAAGCACGCAGACTCCCCACCGTAAACAAGTACAACTGGGGTGCCGCGCTTAACCTTCACTACGTACCCATTTATGGAAAGTTCGCGCTGTTCGGTAAGAAAATTCTTCAGTGGGAAACTTTCGTTACCGTAGGTATCGGGGTGACTCAGAGTGAAGTGATTCCGCGTAACGCAGCAAACGATCCGTTTACTAACATTCTCATAACTCCTAATGTTGGGGCGTCGTTTAGATTCTTCATCACCAAATGGCTCACCGTTCAGGTTGGCGTCAGAGACTACCTCTTCCTAGACAAATTTGAAGATCGAAACCGGGGTATGGAGAAAGACGCAGATGCTGCCAAGCAAGAAGCTGACTCTGCTTTTGTCAATCACCTTGTTTTCCAGGCTGGAATTAGCGTTTGGATTCCATTCTCATTCGACTACACAACATTCCGCTAGAGGCCCCCACCATGATTAAACTAATTACAAATACAGTTCTAATCGCACTCGTCGCTCTACCTCATGTGGCGAACGCTGAATCCAAAAAATCGTTGGACGATATTTTCGTTCCTATCGATAAACAACCAGCTGTCCGGGGACGGATTCTCTGGGTCAAAAAACGATTCGAAGTGACCCCGCTGTTCGAATCTACCGTCAACGCGGAATACAGGCACTCCCTTGGACCGGGCTTAAAACTAGAATATCACTTCTCGGATATGTTCTCGATCGGTGTTTTAGGAGTCTACAACGTGTCTATCGATACCAATCTAACGGAGAGAATTGTAGAAACTCTTCCTGATACGTCAAACCCGAACTACGATGCAGACCCGACTCCAAGTAAAGATCAGTACTCTCAGCATCTCAACAGCATTCCGATTCATGGCGCCGCTTACGTAAGTTTCACCCCTTGGTACGGAAAACTCGCGGCTTTCGATTCTGCGTTTCTCAGCTTCGACTTCTACTTCCAAGCTGGAGTGGCGCTCGCGATGTTAGAAAATAGTTGTAACTCTTCTGTCTGCAGCGACGAAAATCCTGACGGAGAACCTGGAATGCCAGGCGACCGAGATCCACGCAACGACTTACCCCTCAACGATGGTACCAAGATCGGACTCTACCTCGGTGGTGGGATTCATCTGTTCTTGTCGGAGTGGCTGGCTTTGGATTTAACAGTACGCAGCTACCTGTTCAGTGATAACCCATCTGGACTTGACACAAACTTTGACCGCAAAGTCACAGACGACGACTCTTCGTTCTCCAACCACTTGTTCATGGGCGTTGGCTTTTCAATTATGTTGCCAACGAAAGCGAAGCGAACGCCTTAAAAACGACCGTATCCAAATAAGAAAGGGCCAGAGAAAACCTCTGGCCCTTTTTTTTGAGTAAAATACTACTAACGTAATCTACACTGCTCACCACCAAGAGCGGAAATGCATCGCAAGCTCAGTTGATGCCGCACCTTGCGGAATACCCAACTTGGCATTAAATCCAACCTGGCATAAGCAGTTCTAATTCCATTGTCTTGCGAACGAACGGTCATCTGCACAATATCGTACGGCTCTTGACTGCGCACGCTACGTACCACTGAAGTCGCCGACTTAGTCCGTTGCCCTGCTACGGTTAAGATGGTGTCTCCTGGCAAAACTCCCGACTTTGCGGCGGGCGATCCTGGAGTAACCTTGACTACCTTCGCGCCGTTACTGTCTAAGTCACTACGAACTACAATTCCAAGCCATGCTGGTGCGACGCTTGAGTAGTGCGACGCTGCCCTGACTTCCGCTTTAGGTTTGGACATTTGAACCGCACTAGCAATATTCGAAACACTAAACCCTACGGCAATTCCTGCCAAAGTGCATAGTGACAACAATATTCCTGTTGTTCCTCTGTCGAATGCTGCAGTTGTGATTACTTCTTTTCGTAATGCCAATGTTGTCCCCTCGTCGTTGTTTTTTGCTGTCATCGTTTTCACCTTCCCCCTATAGGCTAGAATAAGAAAAAAACACGAAGTACGCTAGGAAAAAGTTACTAGCATCCACAAACGTAGCGTGTCCTATAGGCGTCATGGTAGGTTAACGTAGTCGTGAGTCGAGTATTCCCAAATGATGACGGCGGTAGCTCAGACAGCCGCGATTGGCACTATAGGCAAGGAAATTCGACGTCTAAGCTAAAAACGAAAACTCCTTTTCGAAAAAAAATGTTGTGGTTCTTTGTAGTACTACTTCTGACATGTGTGATCTTAATCGCCATCGCCAGGATCATGTTTAATGGCCCCGCCCTGGCACTAAAAGTGAAGAGTGCAATGAATGATTCGTTCTCTGGAAGAACAGAAATTCGATCAATCACATGGCCGGTAACAAAAATGTACAAGGGAATTACTGGCGGATGGCTGCCGGTGGAGATCAAAGGGCTAAGAATTCATGATGACCGCCATCCGATTCTAGAAGTTGAAACCATTACCGCAGAGGTCGACGTGCATGCTTTAATGAAAGGCAACTACATTGCTAGAAATGTAAAGGTACTCGAAGGCGGTTACCTCTTTGTGCGAGAAGTCGAGATTCCGAAGCTGATTAGAGACAATAAGTACGATACGCTTGAGTACAGCATCCTTGCTGCGTTCGACTCTTACGAACTCAAAAAGTCAGTACGGAGCGGTCTTTACGCAAGTTCTGGTCCCGTCTTTGATATTCGTGACATTGAAGTTAAAAAACTCGACATCGACATAGAACTTAGAGTCGAAGAAACTCAAGAGAACCCTGCCTACAAGTTGTCTATTGAAAACGCACAATCCACAGGATTTGTATTCGCGGACCTGCGAAACCCACTACGTTTTGACTTTTTCTACTCTCTTGTCCCTAGCGCTGAGAAGGCGACACTGCACATTCCTGGCGTCAAACCTTTGGAGTTTGCTAACTTAAAAACAAACGAACTACACCAACTTCCACTAAATTGGCCGAAACCGACTGCGACAGCCGATCTCCGGTGGGACTTTGCCGGTACTGGAGTCGCTAACTCTGAAGTACGGATACGAGGCGGTATGCTAGATGTCGACCACCACTTCTTTGGTGGCACCTACGTCATGGACTTAGATGTGAGCAATGCGGGAGGACTTGCAGAATACCTCAGTCACGGCCGAGCTAAAGGAAAAGACTTGGCGCTTAACCTTCACTTAGGTGGTCCAACCGTACTTTACAATCTGATGGTTCAGATGCAAAAGCTGGATCTGTCGCTTCCGGGATTCGGAAACTGCGACAGCATCCCCGCACAAGTCGCGGACCTCAAATTGAAGATGGACTATGCAACCAACGAAGCAACGTTGGATCAAGCGAAAATAAAAGTCGAGAAAGGCGTGATCACCCTTCGCTCCTCCATCGCTAACCCCTTCGACGACGAACTGAGACGTTTTCATCGACTTAGTGTCAACACGCCTTCTTCAAGTAGCATCGATTTATCTCGGTGCGTGCCTCGCGAGGTTACGGATGCAGCCAAAGGCTCTAAGTTATGGGGACGAGCCAATGTAAAAGGAACAATGTCAAACCTAAGACTCACAGAGATGGACTATCATCTAGGAAAGTCCAGATTCGATGGAGAGCTTGCACTGTTGCAACGCAATGGGCAGCAGCGGCTGGCAATCAAAGAGCTGTCGCTTCTTCGAGGCAAAAACTCGGTGGCTCTTGCCGGTGACATAGGACTAAGCACGCAAAAGCTTAACCTCGAACTCAAATCTATTGACGTTCCCAATCTAGGAGGCGTCCTTAAAGACTTCGAACTCCCTTTGGTGGCATCGAGTCTCCAAGGGACAGGAACGCTCACCGGAAGCTTTGACAATCCAAAGTTAACGTCAAGTGCCGTTGCCTCTGGCATTCCTTTGTTTGACAGCGTCAATATCGACTCGACCTATCACAACAATAAGCTGGTGGCACAAAAGATTACGTCTTCGAAAGGTGGCCTAAAAGGAAACCTTTCATACGATCTAGAGCGAGGAAAACTAGAGAAAGCTTCCATTGAAACCACCAAACTGATGCTTTCAGATATTTCTAGTGCGTTGTCTGGCACGCTTACTGTTGCAGCTTCTTTGACGGGAAACGTAGAAAAACTAGACGGTACCTTCTCAGCAATCACGGACGGACTAACGGTAGCTGGAGACCCGGTTGAAACTTTCGCAGTCAACGGCACACTCGACAAAGGAAATTTGTTCGCTGACGCAAACTTTTCCCGTTCTGGTGGCGGCGACGGTCAATTGGAACTCAGCCGCAGTAGTACCGGAGAGCTGACGAGCAGTCTCGAAATACGCAATTTTGTATTGGAAACTTTTCTTAGCCCGGCATCTCCAAGCCAATCCCCTTTGGGGGGAACTCTAAACGCCTCGCTCGACCTAAACGGAACGGCATCAGATCCCAACGTCTCAGGTCAAATCGCTCTGGCAAAGAACTGGGTACTCGACGGACTGCTCGGAAACGGAAAATTTGCGATTTCTTCCAACAACAACATCGTGACGATCAAAGGCACACACTCTCAAGCAAGATTGGAATACGATGCCACAGTTTCACTCAAAGACTTGATGTCTTCAGAACTAAGAGTTGAGTTTAGTAATTTGGAATTGGACCACATTTCTACGCTGCTGTTTGAAGAGTACGGCGTGCGTGGCAAAGTAAGTGGCGAAGTCACGTTTCGTAAGGACCTTCTAAAGAATGAAGCATTCAGTGCTGACGTGACTATCAACAAACTGTTCCTTTCGTACGGCGACGGTGTTGAAAAAGCAGTGGTTCGAAATATCACACCACTGGTTGCAGTGTACGATGGCGCTCAGCTCGTATTCCAAGGACCTGCCCAACTTGAAACGCCAAGTGGAGTGATATCGGTAAGTGGCTCAGCCAACGAACAAGGTCCAAAGTTTGTCTTAAAAGGTGACATTGATGTAGGAATCATCAGTAATTTATTAGCCTTGGAAGCTGGAGACATCTCGGGGAAAGTGTCTATGAACTTGACCACCGCGGGGACTTGGAACGCACCTGAACTGCAAGGCGATGTCAGCATGGATAAGATCCAACTGAGGCACCCTGGCAACGGGAGTGTGGTGACCTTTGGAAACGCAAAAGTCACGTTCCAAGACGACCGGATACAAGTCGATGGCCTAGCCGTCGCAACCTCTGATCGATACTCCGGCAGACGGTCGGTATTTGAAGCGAATGTCGGAGCACAGGTTAACGGTTTGTCGATTACCGACTGGAACGTGTTAGGTGAAGGCGAAATATCCGGAGAGATGCTTCGTGCGTTCTTTCCCAATCAAGTTGCCGATGCCTACGGCGCCATTCTTGTAGAAGATATTGCAATCATCGATGAAGCATCGACCCTAATTGTTCTAGGAGAAATAGATCTTGCCCCTACCGTTATTCCGGAAGCAGAACGACTGACGGTCCGTCCGAGGGGACTACGTAGAGAAGTCAAAGTGACTCAAGGTCGCTTGAAGTTCGACGCTGACAGACTTTGTTTCGACAACATCCAAGCGTCTGTGGACGAAGAATCCAGAATCGGTATCGGCAAAGACGGCTGTGAGGATGAGGGAGCCAAACAATACAGCGCAATTGACCTCACGAATTTGATGCCCGAATCGGTCGACGTCACGCTTTGGGCGCGAGACATTCCTTATCGGATCCCAAACGTTTTAGATTTCACCTTCAACAGCGACCGAATCAATATCGTAGGTGAACTTGACGACCTGCACGTCGGAGGTAGTGTGCAAGTGAGAGATGCCTATTTTATTCAGAGCCTGAATGTCACAGAATTCATCACACCTTCGCGTATCGGGAGTAGTGACGGTTCCTCCATCGCCGACAACCCCATCTTCGCCAACGCCAAGCTAGGATGCTCAAAAAGAGAAATAGACTGCGACAAGTTGACGTTGGAAGTGCAGTCCTTGCAAATAAAAAACAACATCGCAGATGCGGAGCTGAAGAGCGAGTTAATCTACGTTAGCGGCAGCATTGGCGATCCTAGGTTTGATGGAGCCATCGAAGTAACAAGAGGACGGTTTAGCCTGCCATCGGTGCGGGCTAAGTTTACTGAAACAGGAGGAAACATACGATTTTCTGCCGCTCGCCCATTGGCCGAAGACAACCCGCGCGTGGAAGTTCAATCCACCGCCGACTATCGAGACCAAACCGGTAAAGATCACGTAATTACCCTGAAAATGAGCGGCGGTTATCCCAAAATCGTACTCGACTATTTCACAGATACCGGACTGGACAAGTCGCAAACTATCAGCCTTATGATCTTGGGAAGAACTATCGACGACTTGCGCCAAAGGTTTGGCGACGACTCATTGCCAGACAACATCACTTCCAATACAGACAGCAAGGATCAGGACGAAAACCCCCTTGACCAGTTAGGAAAAGACCTATTCGGCTCCTACTTTGGTGATCGAGCGTCAGGATTTCTAAGAAACCTCACGGATATTGACATAATCAGGCTCAGCATCAGTACCTCGTCAATCGAGTTCTACGCAGAAGAGCGTTGGACAACGAACCTAAGATTGTCCGGTTCTTGGTCCCAAAGTGCGCAACAGCGACGTATTCGCGTGAAAGGCTCACTTATTCTCAACCAAGACTTTTCGATCGACGCAGAATACGGGATATTCTCCTTTGAGAGTGGTGAAGAAGACAGAACCGATAGGCGGATTAGTGGTCTCTATCGCCGACTTTGGCGTTAATGCCAAAATCGGGTTACTGATTCTACTTGCGACGGGGCAAGCCTTAGCGCAAACTACGGATGCCACCTCAGATGAGCCCAAGCCTGTAGTGGCTCCCATGGAAGATGCTGCCGCGTCCGATGCTCCTGAGACTGAGACTCCCAGTGCATCGCCGACACTCGGCGCGGACGCTTCTGAAGAGTCGGTGGACGCCTCTCCAGAAGTTCGTCCCTTTGCAGAAGACGATGACGACGTTGAACCTTCAGAGAACGGTGCCGCCGAACCAAGCGCGGAAGTGGAAAACTCGGAGAACTCAGAACCGGAAAATATCGCTATTGGAAAATTGGTGATTGTCGGACAGCTTCGCGATCCGGCGCCGATGCTTCATAAGTTTTTCTGGCCGGTAGTGCGCACGATGCGCTCCCTATCCTCTTTCGAAACCGATAGGCTGACTGAACTTTCCGAAAGCTTAGGATACGAAATTCAAAGCAAGCAATTAGTGGGCAATCAACTTTCACTTACCCTACGCCCGGTCCTCCGCGTCCGCCACATCAACGTCGACGTTAAAGACCAAAGCATCGGGGCTTCATTTTCTCACACCCTCCGTTGGATTTTTACTCTCGGACAAATGGATAAAGCGGATATTGGTTTAATTCTTCGGGAAGATATTGAAAAGCGTATTCGCTTAAGACCCGGCTCGATATTTCCGCATGATAAAGTCGCGCAACAAGAACGATTAACGATTGAGACGGCCATTGTCGTCAAATACTTCCGCCAACAGGGATTTGGGGATGTGAAGGTCTCCATGGCTTCAAAGAAGCGCGGAAAATGGCAAGTAGAAATCAACATATCGATCGATCGTGGTGAGCGTTATCGGCTGGGAACCATATCCCCTGACCGGGTGAGGGACCCCAATGTCGTCGTCACAAACCGAGAAATTAGAGAAGAGTTCGACATCAAACAACGTTTTCTAAGAATTCCATTTGGCAACAAACCATTCACCACGGAGACCCTGCGCGAAGGCTTAGAAAAAGTAAGAAAGCTCTACCACGAAGAAGGCTACCCTGGAGTTCGGGTGACTGGCCGGCTGGACGAAGTAGCCAGTTTCAACAGAGAAGCCAAGACCATAGACTTTCCCTTGCGAATCGACAAACGGCGTAAAGTAGAAGTTCAGTTCATCGTCGTCGACAACCCCAATGCCAACGTCGAGTCTTTAAAAAACGTGCTCACCTTTGCCAGCGAGTCTGCCTACGATGAATACGAAGCCGAACAGTCCGCGATCGCGCTGACGGAATATTATCAGAAACGAGGAAGATTTGACGTCACGGTAGAGTGGCGCAGGGATCGTAGCAATCAGGCTTCAAAGTCAGAGAAGTACACTTTTCTTATTCGAGAAGGACGTGAAGCGCAAGTCAGCAAAATATTGTTTACGGGAAACAAAGCCCTAAAAGACGGTTTTTTGGCCGACCAGCTGCAAACGAAAATCTATGGGCTACTCAACGGCGGATTCGTCACCAAAAGCCAACTGGAGCAAGACAGAAAAACCATCGCTTCTACTTACCGTGAGAAAGGCTATCTCAACGTCAAGGTGAGAAGCGAGATTGCACGACGCAAAGAACTGTTAAGCTATGGCGCAGCGATTGGCGTCACGCTAGGAAGCAAATCGTTACCTAACGGGGTCAACATCCTTTTTCACATCGACGAAGGGCCAAAAAGTATTGTTGAGGAGGTGAGAATTGAAAGCCTAAATTCGAGGGAGCCTCTGCAGGTAACCACAGAGAAGATCCTTTCAAGGCTTAAACTAAAAAAAGGCGTGGTGTTTAACCCGACTTTAGTAAAGAAAGAATCGTCACAGATACTTTCCTACTTGGGAACTCTTGGTTTTCAAGACGCAAAAGTCGAGACCACTCTTACCAGCAACGGCAACAAGGTATTTATCACTCACGCAATAAAACAAGGAAAGAAAATGAAGGTGGGCGAAGTGGCCATCCGCGGTAACTTCAAAACAGAAAAGTGGATTATAGAAGACGAGCTTTCGCTTTCAAGAGGACAAACGCTTACGACTTCTAACTTTGACTCGGCGAGGCAAAGACTGCGTGCAACGGGACTTTTTCGCTCTATAGAGCTTAAAGAGGCATCACGCTCGTCCACGCTGTACGACACCACTGCCAACTTAGTGTTGAACCTTCAAGAAGCAAGCGACTACATTGCGGCGTTCGAATTTGCTCTTGGTTATACTTCGGACCTGGAAGCGGTTTTTGCAAAAGCGGCTACCAAAAGCCAAAACATGTTTGGGTTAGGAATTCGCGGCAACGTAAGTGCGGAAAGCGCCCTGGACCTAGTCGGTGATGGAGGATTTGGCGACTACTTCAGGACCTTTGTTGACTACGAAGAGTACCACGAAGTCGAGTCAACCTTTGAGTTTCCTCAGTGGCTTTCACGTAGAACAGTTGGTCTTGCGTTCAATACTGAGCTTACTGGATTTCTCCGTCAACGACGTTCTGACAGATTTGGGGCACTAAGAAGTTTTGGCTCGCGACTTCGCATCAGTCGCACGATTCAGTCGGGGTTGCTACGAAACTGGCAAATTGGACTTCGCTACGCCATTCGCCAGTGGAATCGAGATGAAGACCTCATTCGTCCTTCCGGAGCCAACGAAGATCTACTAAGCAGCCCCATTCGAACCCGTACGGAGTCTTTTGGCCTCAACGTAATCATCGACAAACGAAAAAAAGGGAATACGCCTGAGGTGATCGCACCGGATAATGGCTACCGTCTTGAAGTCAACGTGGAGACGGCTACCGAGTTCTTGTTCGGGGAAAGTACGTTCGTTAAATTTGGGGCGAGCTTACAGAACTTCTGGTCCATCAAAAATCGGGCGGTCGTTGGCAATTACTTAAGGTACAACCACGGCGTTCCCCTTGGTGGTGCCGTGCTCCTACCAGCGGTGGAACGGTTCTTTGCAGGAGGTAACCAAGAAATACGAGGAATAGAAGAAGACAGAGCGCTGACAGAGATTCTGAGTAACCCCCTGGTTGGGCCTGCGGGTATTCAAAGGTTCGCCATAATCCCTACTGGTGGAAACATTCGTTTTATTCATAACTTAGACGTTCAAATCCAGCTATTCGATATTCTTGCCGGCGTAATGTTTATTGATACCGCAATCGTTACCAACAGTTTAGATGGCTTCAAGCTGGGGGATTTGCGTCATGGAGTCGGAATTGGAATCAGATCTCAATGGGATTTGCTGCCATTCTCATTGGAATATGCAGTTCCAATAGATCCGGTCCTCGGAGACGACCCTCGAGGACGTCTGCATTTTCGCATTGGACTAGTTTTTTGAGCGCTTGACACCGAAGGCCACGTAGCCCATATTCCCGTCATGGGCCGCGGAGACAGCAGAAGAACACTAAAGATGAAACGTAGACGAAGTCAAGCCAAGCTTAAGGCTCGGCGATTGAAGAAAATTACCGCTGCGAAGTAATTTGACTCCTCGTACACCACTCGCATCACACTGTACAATGACTCAGATCGTGATGCCTGGACACACCAATGGACCTGCAGGCGTTTTGTTCGGCGGCGTAATGATGCAATGGATTGACGTTTGTGCTGGAGTTTCGGCAATGAGACACTCGCGAGGTGGGGTGGTAACCGCTTCGATAGATCGGTTGGATTTCATGGTACCGGTACGAGTTTCCGACATCGTCATTCTTAAGTCGCAAGTCAACTTCGTACGTAACACTTCGATGGAAGTAGGTTGCAGAGTGGAAACGGAGTGTCCCAATACCGGAGAAGTACGCTACACGACTAAAGCGTACTTGACGTTTGTTGCCGTTGATAACGAAGGGCGACCTCGCAAAGCCCCTCCGTTGGAACTTCTCAACGAAGACGACAAAAAACGTGCGGAGCAAGCAGCCTTAAGGCGCGTAAGGCGGCTGCAAGCCGCGGGAAAAATTAACAATGGATAACGTCTGGGACATATCCGGTACTCATCTACTGGTTACGGGCAAAGACTGCACAAGATTTCTTCACGGACTATGTACCGCGGACCTCAATGCGCTCTCTACGGGCCAACATGCCGTGGCATCATTTCTCAACGCTAAAGGTCGGGTCAGAGGTGTCGCCGATGTACTCGTGCAAGAGGAAGGCCTGCTACTTCTTTTGGAACCATGCCTTGTCGAAAAAACGCAAAGTTTTCTCAACAAACATGCCATTTTAGATGACGTCACCATCGAAAAGAAGGAAGTCGAAGCCCATCACGTTTGGGTCACGAGTGTGGATGTTTGGAATCCTCCACTGCTTGGAAAGCGTCAAAGTACTAATTCCCACGAAAGAATTAGAGTTGAAGGCGGTCGTCCCAAATATGGCATAGACGTCTCTGAAGATAACTTTCCCTTCGAATCCACACTAGGCCAATTTGTCGATTACAAAAAGGGTTGCTACATTGGGCAAGAGCCGGTTTCCCGCGTTCACTTCAAGGGACAACCAAGCAAACAGCTGCGCAAACTTACCTTTGAAGGTGATGCACCACCCGCTCCGGAAAAAATTTCTCACGAGGCCCGTAGCAACGCCGGAACCATGACTTCATCGTTTGGAAACGTTGCCATGGGATACATCCACCGAAGTGTAGATAACGACGGAGATACCGTGACTGTTGCTGGACAAACTGCGGTCATTTCGAATTTCTGACAAGCTCAAGCCTTGGCACCATGGCGGGAGTAACGCACAATGGCTAAGTGAAGCACTGGCCAATCGCATTACTGAGCCTGTTGGCCTGTAGAGACTCCATAAGCGACTTTGACTCGCTGCCAATCAACATTCAATACCTAGACACGAACATGGCAACCATGCGATTGGAGATAGATGGAAACGTAAAGTCTGCTCTTATAGACACGCTATCGCCGTTAACCATGGAACATAATTTGGAAGAAGGCCGAAAGGATACGGAAGTACTCGTAATGGGAAATACATCACAAGGATGGCAATCCCGTGCTGCATTTACCTCCGCAGATGTTTGGCAATACGCGCTTTGCGACGCCGCCAACTGCAATGCGGGCGAAACGGGAAGTTTTCCAGTAGAAGCCATACTCGGAGCTGACTTACTTTCGAAAAATGCACTTCGATTTTCAGACCAGGAAGTAACAATCGTGCCTGATGTAGTTGGTAACTCTGAGGATCGAGCTAAGCGATGCGACGCCGTATTCTCCAAAACGATGTTTGGCGGAGGACAACTAGCCATCGCTGATACGGTGATAAAATATACCGGCCGTCGCCCGACGGTTGGAGCGTGTTTGGCCTATAACGAGGACCCCACAAAGCTGGATGCTGATGAGCAAGGTGTAGACCTAACGTTGGTTATTGCTAGCGCTGTTCCTAAAACAATGATTGGTCAATCAGCGTACCTCCGCTATCGGAATTACGTAGGCGCCACCAATGCTCCTGATGTAGACACTCTTCCAACTGCGGCGGTTTCGCTTTATGGCAATCAATACAACGTAGCGTTAGCGACCCTTCCCAAACTAGCACTCGTCGGACAATTGTCTGACTTCAGAGGGCCTTGCTGGGAGCGAACCGCCAATATTACGCAACGACAAGGCAATGGCAGATGCCTGCAAGGCATCGTTTGCCCATGCGACGAAGGTGAGCTTTCATGCCGCGCGGGCGCCGTCGCGCAATTCGACAAGACATTCGATGTGTACGTGGTTCCGGATACCATCCCGATTCTGGCCACTGTGAGGAATGAATTAGGGGCGCTGACTTCTCAGGTCGATGGATTATTAGCAACCGGAGACTTACAAGGGACCGTTTTTGAACTTGACTACCCCAATAATCGAGTTGTGCTTGCATGCGACGATGCGAATCCTAACTGCGAAGTATTTCCTCAAATCATCACGAAGGGCGAAGTAAGTGCACTCGCCCAGTGCGACTCTCCTTAGCCTGCTTCAATCTGTGCGCCAAGTTCGTTCATGCACGATACGAATGTTGGAAATGAAGTTTCGACGTTGTCGGCGTTATTTACGATAACCTCTCCGTCACTACGCAACCCAGCGACCGCGGCAGTCATGGCAATGCGATGGTCGCCAAAAGAATCAACGGAAGCCGAAAGAAATTGCCGAGAAGGTTGTCCCTCCACGGAGAACCAGTCAGGTCCAGAGTCAGTCTTCACTCCTAAACTCGACAAAAGGGTGCAAGTGCTGGCGATTCGGTCTGACTCTTTTACGCGTAACTCATGAGCGTCACGAAATACCGTCGTTCCTGGCAAGGTTGCCGCAACCAGCGCAAGAATCGGTATTTCGTCGATGGCACGTATCACCACCTCGCCTGAAATCTCGGTGGGGCGATGAAGAGCCGCGGCGTTACGAGAGACAGTCAAATCTGCGACTAAATCTCCGTTAACCATTCTTTGGCATTCCTTTTCAACCAAGATGCCCATAGCACCCAAGATATCAACAAACCCAGTTCTAGTCGGATTTACGCAAACATCAGAGATGGTGACCCTTTCCGCATTGCAAAGCACCGCAGCGCATACGATAAACGCGGCAGAAGAGGGATCTCCAGGAACCTCAATGCGAGCTGCCTTGAGCCTCCGGTCCCAACCAGATGGGGTCACCGTAATCACGTTTCCCTGTACCAGTATGGGGGCACCGATACTCGCAAGCATAAGTTCGGTATGATTTCGAGCAGGCCCAGATTCTACAATCGTCGTGGTTCCCTTCGCGTACAGAGCCGCGAGGATCAACGCGGATTTAACTTGCGCACTAGCAATTGGCATTTGGTATTCAATTCCAGTCAAAGCCGCGGGATGTACCACGAGTGGTGGATAGGTGTTTCCTTGGTCTTGGCTTCCGGAAATAAGAGCGCCCATCCGTGACAACGGCTTGGTGACTCGCGCCATCGGACGCTTCACTAACGACGCATCTCCCGTCAGGGTGGTAGAAAAAGATTGTCCGCACAGTAGTCCGGTAAGAAGGCGAATTGTCGTTCCAGAGTTGCCGCAATCAATAACACCACCGGCGCCGGTCATTCCGTCTAAGCCTTTGCCGTGAACGACGACTCGCTCCCCTTGCCTTTCAACATCTATTCCAAGCTGAGCTACGGCGTTTTGAGTCCCGATATTATCTCTACCAGTTCCCAACCCAAGGATTTCACAAGTTCCGTCAGAAATAGCCGAGAACATTAACGCTCGGTGAGATATTGATTTGTCTCCTGGAACCGTAACCCTGCCGCTAAGATCGGCACTAATTTTAGAAACAATTTTCATTTTCGAGAAAGCCCTTCTATGTAATGACTTAAACTTTTGGGACCTATCGTGGCAACGACTACGGTGGTTTTCTCTTGGCTGTTGAGCCTCACCGTGGGACGAACTTTCGCCAGCTGATAGGCCTGCCCTACTTCACTGCCAACAATTCCGAACAGCCACCGCTTGGCGGCTCTAACGACCTCCTCTCGCTCTACCGCACTTCTCGAGTTAGCCATCGCTACCAGCGCAAAGTCATCAGCGACGTCGGCCCACACCGACAGAGAACTCGGGGCAACTTCAATTCCCATGATATTTGCTAAACCCAGCTGCTGTTGCAAGTCGATATTGTATACCGCACGAAAACTCGCCGCTTTGGCTTTTTCAGGCATCGCGCCTGCACGAAGCGCCATAAGCTGTTTGTCACCGAGTATGCTTTGCTTCGGATGCGCCTTCATTGGTGCTATCCGCTTTTTAAGTTGAGGGGGGCCCGCAACGTAAATATCACCGTGAACTCGGGTGAACGTTTCTTCCGGCTTGGACTTGGATTTGACGAATATCAACATCCCGGCTTCTTTGGTTCCCACGTGGAACCCTGCCAGAACCAACGTGCTTATCTTGGCTACCCCTACCATCGAGAGGTCAGAGCTGCCCGACTCAAAAGCCTTTCCTACCTTTTCGTTTTTTCTAACGCGCTCTAAATCAAATTCGAGCAATAGGTTGGCGCCATCAGGTACGTAGCGAAGAATTGCATCTCCGGCGGTCTGGGCTCTTTCAATCTTTTTTACCGAACGACTCTTTTTATTGTTCGCGGAGCCAGCATTAATAACGCAGCCTGAGAAAACCAAGATAATGATTACGACGCGCATACTTCTCGCAGTATACGATGGACGAACTCTCGATCGTTTTCATGATACGTAGAAATACGTAGGTAGTCTGGCAGTCCCCAGTTCGCCATGGGGCGAACAATCAAACCGCGATTCAAAAGAGCATCATGTACTGACTGCGATGCTGGCCCAAACTTCGCTAATATGAAGTTAGTGCGAGTCGGTTCGTGCCTCACGTTTAATTCATCAAAAAGTGATTGCATTTCTGCAATGCATTGAGTGTTTTGCTTTTGAGAAGCTTTCAAAAAGTCATCGTCGGATGCGGCCGCACAAGCTGCGGTTTGAGCAATAGTGTTTACGTTGAATGGTCGACGTCCTCGATGAATAATCCCTGTAATTTCGGAAGTGGAAATTCCGTAACCAACGCGTACTCCAGCTAAACCATAAGCTTTTGAGAAGGTACGAGTAATGATCAGTCGTTCTCTGTCCCCGCGATATTTCTCAGCCGATGTATAGTCGTCACTGACCACCGCATACTCGTAGTACGCCTCATCAATTATCAGCACAATTCTAGCCGGCAGTTTCCTTATCAGCGTTGCCAGTTCCTCGTTAGAAAGATGAGCACCTGTCGGGTTGTTTGGATGGGCGACAAACACTATTTTTGTAAATTCATCAACCTGAGCGAGAATTCCTTCTACGTTACATCGTAACCCGTCTACTGGGGCAACCTCACGAGACTCAATGGCTTGTGCTTTGGCTTGCAACTTATAAGAAATAAACGAGTATTGAGGCATTACCACGTTGTCTCGACCTGGCTGACAAAATGCCCTCATCGCAAGACCAATCAATTCGTTGGAACCGGCAGTCGCCACGATCTCATCTTGAGGCACCCCACGCTGCTCCGCCAATACGGAGGTGAGCTTATGACAAGCGGCATCAGGGTAACGTGAAAGCACCGTTTGGTCAGTAGCCATAGCTTTAAGCGCTAGTGGTGATGGTCCCAATGGATTTTCGTTAGATGCTATTTTGACAACGTGCTCTAGACCTAGTTGACGACGTACCTCTTCAATCGGTTTTCCTGGTTGGTATGGCAATAGTTCGCCGATATGAGATGGAACGGTACCGTCACTGAGCATCGATGGCATATGCGCAAGATGGCATGAATCCGTGGACGTCTAAAGGGTTTGTTTCCTCAAAAATCGCTCGCCGGATAACTACCCAGAACGAGCGCAGCACCGTTACTATTTATGGTATTTAAGGCCTTGATTACCGCGGGTTCTGAAGCTCCCCCATGGATGTCAACGAAAAATACGTACTCCCACTTTCTCGTTTTTGAGGGCCTGCTTTCGATTTTAGCGAGGTTCACCCCGGCTTCCGCGAAAGACTTAAGTGCAGAAAGCAATGCGCCTGCTTCGTGCTGAAGCGTCAGTAAGCACGAAGTCTTCCAGTTCGGCCCCTTTGATTCTGTAAGCGGTTCCTTAGCGATGACGAAAAAGCGCGTAAAGTTGTCGCTGTGATCCTGCACGTTACTTTGTAAGACTGCAAGCTCATAAGCTTCCGCTGCTACTTTTGACCCCAATGCAGCGGTGTGGAGTTCATCTTTGGCTCGCCGGACGCCTTCCACCGTTGAAATGGTCGGTACGAGCTCTGCGCGAGGGTAGTTAGACGCGATAAACCTTCGACACTGCGCCAACGCTTGCGGGTGGGAGACGATTCTATTGATAGTCGCGCCTTTCTTTCCGATCAGTTGGTGGTTTATTGGCGTAGCCACTTCACCTACGATGTGAACGGTGCCTTGCACCAATAAATCCAGCGTTTCGCGAACGCTTCCTTCCAGCGAGTTTTCAACTGGCACGACTCCGAAGTTTACATCTCCACTGCTTACGTCTGAGAAAACTTGATTGATCGATTTACTCTGAACAAGTTCTGGAGCACTACCAAAATGCGCAAGCGCTGCTTGATGCGTAAAGGTCCCCATGGGACCAAGAAATCCAACTCTAAGCCCCTTCTGCAGGGAACGACAACCACTGATAACTTCCTTAAATACGGAGACAACGGCATCTGCAGGAAACTCCCCGGCAAGTTTCCTAACCCCTTCCAAAACGACTTCTTCGCGCTGTGGGGCGTAGGTTGGCCCTTCTGCCCGACTTTTGGCCTTTCCTATCCCTTCTGCGGCGATTGCCCTGGTGTTGAGCAGTTTTACGATCTCACCATCAATGCGATCGATCTCTGTACGTAATTCTTGTAGCTTATCCTCGCTCACGACCTAGCATACTACTATAATGAACATTCCTGTAACAACCATGCCCGACCAAGCGACTAATGATTGAAATGAAACGCTCAAACTCTCGATTTCTAGCTCCCATTTTCTTGGGTTTGTTCTTCTTACTGTTCGTTACCGGTTGCGACAGCGACCTTGATTACAACGACGCGAAAGACAAAGGCATTCTCTATCTTTACGGAGTAGCCTTTGTCGCTGGCTTCCTTACGTCTCTCACCCCATGCGTATACCCAATGATTCCGATTACCATGAGTCTGTTTGGGGCCAAGGGAGAGTCGGTATCTCGCGGAAAAGCATTTCTGCTTGCGTTTGCCTACGTACTTGGAATGGCAGCGCTATTCACCCCTTTGGGAGTTGGATTCGCACTTGCAGGGCAAAAAACAGGCTTCGGACAATTGCTTGGCGAGTGGTACGTTGTCTTGCCGCTGTGTTTGATGTTCTTGGCTTTCGCGCTGTCCCTTTTTGGTCTTTTCGAAATGAAACTGCCCTACGGCCTGCAACAAAAGCTCAACAACGTAGGAGGTGCTGGCTATAAAGGTGCTTTTGGGATGGGGCTGGTTGGCGGACTAATCGCAGCCCCATGCGTTGGCCCGTTTGCGTTGAGTATGTTGACCGCGATTGCAACGAAAGGTGGTCAAGCGGAGGGGGCAGAGCTTTTGTCGGTTGCCATAGAGGGTGGTCTCGCGATGTTTTTCTATGCGCTTGGTATTGGCGTAATCTTCATGGCTTTAGCCCTGTTCTCTATGAGCGTCCCACGCAGTGGACAGTGGATGGAGTGGATAAAAAGTTTCTTCGGAATAATGATTCTCGTAATGATTTTTTACTATCTACGTCCGCTATTTCCCGCGCTTGAGGACTTGGTACAAAATAGTATTCCATTCCGACTAGGAGCCATAGCTCTTGCCCTGGTAGGAGTTGCCATCGGATCAATCCATCTTTCTTTTCATGGAACATCAAACGCTATCAAACTGCGAAAAGCGCTGGGAGTAGCTCTCGGGGTCGTGGGAGGCGCCGGTCTCTTCTTAAGTTTTTACAAAGCTCCCCCGCCACCAAAGGTAGACAAGAATGCGGAACTAGTCTGGGTCAAAAAGGGCAACTCACAAGAACGAATGACTGAAGCACTAGAGCTCGCGAAGAAAAGTAACAAAGGTGTCATGATAGACTTCTGGGCTAGCTGGTGCGCCCCATGCAAAAAACTAGACATTACCATGGTCGATCCCGAGGTTTACCCGGCCTTAGGAAGTAACTTCATAGCAGTGAAAATCGACATGACCGATCCTTCAGATATCGATAACCTCGTGCAAACTAAGTATAAAGGAGGGCTGCCAACGTTGGTGTTCCTCGACAGTGCCGGGACAGAGCGCGCTCGAATTACAAAGCCTGTGACGCCCACCGAGATGCGGAAGGTCGTGGAACAAGCCGCGTCCGCTGAACCAGGTAAAAAATGAGCCGACTTGCGCCACTGTTCTTCGCTGTCATGCTCGCAAGTGGCTGCGACTCGACGGCAAAAGCTCCCTCCCCATCATCAGACGACAACAAACTAATCGTGTTTACAGCGGACTGGTGCGCCTCTTGCCAGGAACTTAAAAAAGTCATGGCTTCGGCCAAAGTTGCCAAGGCTTTGGAAACCTATTCCGTAGTTGTCTACGATCAAACCAAAGAAACCAAAGAAGCACTCCTTGTGGCCAAAGAGTATGGCGTCTCTCGCCTTCCTTTTGTTGTCAAGGAAAGAAATGGGCAACGAATGGCGCCGTACGGTGGCGTAGTGGAAGCTTCAGACTTACTGAACTACTTAAAATGATATAGTTCTTGCACCAAACACCTCGCAGCACTAGCCTCCAATGGTGACGCTTCTGCCGCAAAAGCAGCCAAGACGAGCGAGTACAAGACTAAGACTTGCGTTGGTTCTTGTGATCATTGTGGTTATCGCTATTTCCCTTTCATGGCGTTATTTTAAAAAGCAAGGAGACTACCCCAACTACTACCATCCCGTTGCAGGTCAAACGATTACGGATGGTGAAAAGCTAATTTTCAGAGACTCTGTGGCCCAACGGAAAAAGGGTCATCTTTTGGCATTACTTCGAGGCGTAGCGGATAAACGAGGGGCCGCTCGAGTAGAACTTGCCAACCTATCGAAAAGCGACAGACCACTAACTACCGACTTTGAGCGGCAATACGCCTCTGATACGATATGGGACTGGTTTGCAAAAGAAATCGCCGTAAAGTATCGGTTACGTAATCTTCCAAAGTCCTTGAGCTTCCAAGAAAATGTGGAGCTGGCCAACCTCGCCCACTACTCTGGTGTGACCTACAGAAAGGCACTTTACGATGAATTGTTTTACGACCTGGGGAAAAGTCAGACGTCGTCAGGCAAACTGGACACCGCCTCAAGAAATCTCACGGTAGTGTCATCTGCTCATCAAAACCGTCCGATGATGGTGGTAAAAAGTCTTGCGCTTCCGGGCCTTAAAGACAACGGTGAGTCCTTATCTAAATCACTTGGGATCTTTGCCCACCAACACTTAAACCTCAACTACGTCACTGTAGGTTTTTCATCACAGCTAGGTGCGTTCATTGGAGTAAATGAAAAAAAACTTCTAGTCTCACTGCACGTTCTGCCGACAAGCGAGACAAACTTTGGCGCGGTACCATCGACGGTGCTGGTAAATCGCATCTTATCTTCTGCGAATTCCACAGAGGAAGCAGTCACGATCCTCAAAGACACTCCCATTGCTGGCTCAGGAATCTTCACCATAGCGAGTGGAATCAGTAACAAAACGGTCGTAGTAGAAAAAACACCTAGTAGGACTTTTGTCAGAACAAAGCATAGAGATGTCGTCGGTGACCTGTACACATCCCCCAAAATTGGAGTCGATGCAGCGAACAACTGGAGAATGAGACAAGGATGGCCACTCAAACGAATCCAAAATGCGCGAGCTCTTCTCAGACTCGTAAAAAACAGAAGCGACATGATCTCTTTGGCATCGTCTACCAAAACATTGGACCGTAACGAACTTCCTATTGGGCACCGAGCAAGCGTTCTCGACGAAAGAAGTCTTTTTCGCGTTTTAGTTAACTTGAATACGATGGACTTACTGCTGCACGACCGCACAGGCAAGTCTATCAACGTAAGCCTTACGGATCTGATGAGTGGTAGGTTCGTAACCCCGGCTAATGCATCATGGCCCATCAATCGAGAGCGTTTGCGCCTGGCATGGGAGAGTGAACTACTGGTACGCCGCGCCAAGGCATTAAACGGACAAGCTCAAGCCCGCAGGACGATTATGGCGGCTCTGGCTCAAGTCACCGACGCCAGTGAAGTGCACCAAGCGCTTGCGGAAATCAGTACTCCCAATGAAGCGCTGTCTCACTATGAAAAAGCGCTGATCGGAGTCGATGATGATATTGTAAAGAAATCTCTTGAGAGTTCTATCGAACAGCTAAAGGAACGTAGGACTAGAGCTCGGCCCTGAAGAGCTGATCTCCTACTCGAAAGCATGCGCCAGTTCCAACCGTAATTGGTTTCGTAAATTTGGCGTACGTCCCATTAGAGCTTTTGAGGTCGCAAAGGTACGCCTTGCCACCATCCATCCGTAACATGGCGTGAATTCGCGAAAGAAATCCGTCTTCGGGAAAACGAATTTCCCCTTCCTCTCTTCCTACTGACGTTTCCCCGCAGAGCAAGCGAACGTCTCCCAGATCACCGTTTGCGAGAATTTGCACAATACGCCCCCAAGATTTCTTGACCGGACTTCCGAACAACGCGACATCGTGTCTGGTAATTGTATCTCCACCTTGCCCGCCACTTAAGTGAAGTCGAAATACCTGTCGTCCGACCAAAAACTCTTGATTTTCTTCCAATTGAATCGAGCCATCAACTCGTAAGAAAATACCATTCCACTCATCCAAAGGTTCCAGCGTAATGCCGCCACTGGCTTTCCTAATCCGAAGATGGGAGTCAGCCAAAAATGGGTCGTCCGCAAAAGCAACCGTTGCCCCAGGATTGCGCCCAATGGTGCAGTCTTCGGTGTCAATATTGTAAGACGTTCCATCTGCGCCTGATTTATCGATTACAGTTAACTTCAGCCAACGTCTTGCTGCAAGCGTTGCAGCGCGCGTCTTGGTTGGTGGACGAGTAACATCGGCAGAAAGACCACCGAAGTGGTTTCCACAACTTAAGCAAAAGGCCGTCCCCGGAGGGCTTTCATAGCCACATTTTCTGCATTGCATCTGTTTCTCCCCTCTTTCCGTCACAATAGCGGTCGATTGCCCTTTTAAAATACCCAAACATTGGGCAACGTTTGCGTCGGTTCCACTATCATAGAAGCAACGGCCTTGCGTCGCAATGGAAGGTGAGGATAACTCATGCTCAGACTACTACTTTTTACACTCATAGCCGGATGTTCGGGCGCCCCACAGGTAGCCACTTTTCCCGAAAATCCCCATACAACCAAAGCTGGAGACTATTGCGGCAAGTTTGAGGGCACCGCGTTAGATCAAAACAACGCCCCCGTCGCCAATGCCGTCGTTTGGGCCACCTGGACCAAAACGAACGGACAACTGCCAGCAGGGTTCGAGGAAAAACTTACGTCCACCGATGCTAATGGTAAGTACGTAATCCCCAAACTTAAGGTGTGCGATCATTCTGTTTCAGACTTTGTCCTCTACATTTATAAAAAGAATCATATCGCTTACCGCTCAGATAGACTGTTTCCAAGCTTTGAGCGTCGATTTGACTTCTACCAAAGATCGAACCAAGCCGTGATGCCTGGGCTAAATTCAGGGTTCTCTCATAAACGACACCTCGAGTACTTGGGAAGTGCTCCCGCAATCGCTACTAACTTCGAATGGGAGCAAGCGTTGGCCGAGTCCGAAGGCGATGATGTAGAAATAGCAGTGCCAACCGGCATTAATCGTCGCATTGTCGCATCTCAGCTATTGTCACCCAAACTTATAGAAGACGTATTAAGTTACAAGGGGGACTACACTGCTGGGCCGTTGGGTGACCAACCAGACACGGACATGTATTCGACCATGCACTTGCAAGCCAACAACAGCGACCAGAGTTACGATATCGCGGTGAGAATGTGGACATTTTCAAACGCGCAAGCCGCCAGGGAATCGTTTGTTGGAATGGTGGACTCACTTCCGAATGCGAAAGAAAAGAAGGCTCTTCCTTGGGGCAACGTGGACGGCGTGATCGGAGACCAGGGGCCAGTTAAGGCAATGGGACTTGTAGACTACTCCCGAAACATCGCGCTGATTTTAACTTGCGGAAACAACCTGTGCAAAAACGAATCAGATCTAGAACTGATTACCAAAGAAACTTTTAAAGTATTGGAGTCGTTGTGGCCCGTAAAATAACACTTATACTCACCTTTCTCTCACTATCTTTGCCAGCACACGCGTGGGAATCGCAAACCCACGCCGGTATTGCCGCGCGAGCTGCGGCTCAATCTAACCTAGACGAGTTACTTAAGGCCGCAGGTAAAAAAAGAGGCCTAGAAACCGTACTGACACTGAAGAAGTCTGAAGCTCCAAAAATCTACGCTACGGTGGCTAAGTTCAGCCCATCGTGCGGTTTTGTACCTCATAACGAAAAACTACCAGCTAAAAGTTGGATCGCGCTCGGTGCTGCGGTTGCAGATTTGAATAGTGGACAGCATCACTTCTTAGACCCGACTAACAAACGTGGCCTAAAAAGTGATCCGCCCGTTGCTTCAAAGTTAACTTCACGCGCGTTAAAGCGAAAGTCGCATAAAACCGGTTTGAGTGCCCTGAAATGGCTAGGACGCACCGACAGGAGCTACCCGATTGAAAAGCTTTCTATGCAACTCAAAAACATTAGCCAACTTTCAGATGCAGAACTCGCCAAACTTCTAGTGTCCATAGGCAATGCGCTGCACGTCCTGTCCGATATGAGTTCGCCAGCCCACGTCAGGAATGATGCGGAGTCATTGGTGCAAGGAACCAACAGAGGGTCGCTTATGGCTCATGGCTCTCGATTCGAAAAGGTTGCGCATTTAGCGTTTGGCAGAATCGCCATGCCGAACAAGCGTGTTGCTGTCCCAGTCTTCTCCACCTGGGAGGAATACTTTCACAACTCAAGTCAGTCAGGACTCGCCGACATCGTTTCTCGGCGATTTTTTTCAGAGTCGACGCTACCTCGTACTATCCCAATTCGTCCTGGCAAAGACCTAAAGCCAAATACTTCGCTAAGCAGTAAGATCGCCGGTAGTTTGCAGCGACCGAAGCCACGAGTGCCAGAGGAGCTGGATATCATCGCAGCTCAAAGCCAGTGGGCTAGACTGGAAAACAAAAGAGGGACCTGCATCGCAGAATACAAAGTTACCAAATTCAAGCTTCATTGGAAGATGTCGGACCAGTGCATGCGAGAGCAACAAAAAGAACTGCTTCCGGTAACCATCGCTTACGGTGCAGGACTAATCAATACCTTAGCGAAGTAGGCATTTATTCTATGGCGCTGGACGTTACTCAGCGAATGAGTGTACTAAACTGAAAAAATCGCCTGGTTGTGCTAAGTCAGGTCATGCACGCCATTTTTTCTATTCTCCTTGTTTTAGTAGGGAACGCTTGCTCTGCCAAATCACCAGCGGTACCGCTTAAGTTTGCAGAGATCGAATCTGTACGTCTTCATAAGGCGCCGCTTTCATCCCCTGAGTTTCCAGCGCCACTCAAACAACTTTGGGGACGTTATAGCGACTTAGAGAAACAAGCCCCGCCTCCAGCAAACGAGATGCAAAACTGGTTAAAAACACGTCTCGACACGGTGAAAGCGATTGCAGCCATAAAGAAAGTGGATAGAGAAACTCACAACTTCATCATTGCGGCAGCACTTAGAGATACAAGAAGTAAGCTACAGAATGCTGACGTCAGCCTAGATGTAAGAAAACTAATAGTGAGTGAAATTGCTAAGCACACGCTGGTCAGGATCGAAGCGTGCATTCCCGCGGTTAAGAAAACGTTAAGCAACAAATGCAAAGCGTGGGCAGCCCAAGAAAGAAAGTGGTTAGGCAAAGCGCCGATCTCAGCAGGATCAAAACAAAAGGCAAAAATGCTTGGTCCAATAAAGTCGGGCGAAAGTTGCCCTGAGGGCTACGAAAAAATTGACTCCGAAAAATTCTGTATAAAATTCTTGGATTAACCTGCCACTATCCCCGTCACGGCCCCAACAAATGCTTGGTTAAAAACATTACCGCAAGTTGGTTGTACAAGTCCCGATTTGGCTTTTTCTTAAAGCCATGCCCCTCATCCATTGCTAAGTAATACCAAACGTCTTTGCCGTTTTTCTCTGCAGCATTCACAATTTGCTCCGCTTCACTTGCTGGAACGCGAGGATCGTTTGCACCTTGAGCCACAAACAATGCAGACTTAATTTTTTCTACGTGATTAAGTGGAGATATTTTCTGTTGAAACTCACGCATCTTTGGATCTCGCTCGTCTCCATACTCTGCTCGTCGAAGATCACGTCTGTAATCCGCGGTGTTTTCCAAAAATGTCACAAAGTTAGAAATTCCTACGACTTCCACTCCTGCAACGATTCGGGCGCTGTAGTGCATAAGCGACGCCATTACCATATACCCACCATACGACCCCCCAATGACCGCCACCTTTTTGGCGTCCAGGTCAGGAGCGCTGTCAATCCAATCTAGTAACGCACCAATGTCTTTCACGGAGTCTTCACGCTTGAAGCCATTGTCTAGCTTTACGAACGTCTTACCGTACCCAGTGGAACCACGCACGTTCGGAAGGAGAACAGATATGCCCTGATTCAGTAGATATTGTGTCCTTGCAGAATACCAGGGCCGACTTTGGCCCTCAGGGCCACCGTGAATGGAAACAACGACGGGCCTTGGACCTTCTCCACTAGCCTTGTAATAGAATGCAGAAATTTTCTTTCCATCAAAAGTCGTATATTCGATGAGTGTTGGCTTCACCAGCGAGCTTCTTGCCACGTCACCTAGTTCACTTTCGGTATACCGAGAAAACTTCTTTTCGGTGAACGAGTAGACAAAAGCGTCTCCGTTCGAAGTGGGCCCCGACAAAGTCATCATTAACTTGTTGCTCGCTCCTGGGGCAAACCCTAAACCACCAACCAAGGTATCTGGGGCCGCAATCGCTTGGTAGGAATACTTTGGCAACTGCAACTCATAAAGTTTCCCATAGCCATTCTCATTGGTAGTAAAGACCGCACGCTTGTTATCCGAGGCTACTTCAAGCGATCCCACGTTCCAATTGAGTCCCTCTGTGAGATTTTTCCATTTCCCATCATTAAGGTTAAGCAAATACAGCTTTTGGAACTCTCCGTCTTTGTCACTTACAATTAGGACTTCATCATCGCTAGCGCCGAAGCGAGCTTCGGGGTTGGCGGTTTGTCCTTCAGGCGAAAGTCGCTTAAGCTTTCCAGTTGCGACCTCCAGCAAATACACGTGCGACTCGTTGATAGAAACGTATTTTCCAACCAACAAATGGGTTCCATCACTAGACCAATCATGGGCGTACCACCAACCATCAGTTTCTAGAAGAAGTTTGCTGTCACCAGCAACGCCATGAGATACCCATAAGTCAAATGACTTTCCGTTTCGTCCGTTACTGTTGTAAACCATCTTCTTGCCATCTTTTGACCATAGCGGAGCACCGTTTCGGCTTTTGCCATCGGTAAGTTGTTGCGTCACACCGGTCTTCAAATCTCTGCGGAACAGTTGGTATTTCTCGTTCCCGCCAACATCCGCGAGATAAACCATAGCGTTTGAATTCCCAGGTACGAATGAGGCGGAAGAGACCGGTTCTGGTAGAAACGTTACTTGTTGCCGGGCGCCCAATGGCTGCTTCACCAAGTGGACCTGCGACGTATCGCCAAAACGCGTGCGTACCAGTAAGTGGCCATTCGCTGCCATCGAAAGTGCGGAGGCACTTCTTCCCGAAGTGTAACGAGCCAAATCGCGCTTAAGCTCTTCTGGAATCTCTGGGGTGCCTCGCAGACGAACCTCCCCTACCTGCCTATCCCACTTAGACTGTCCAGTCTGAGACGCGGTGTTCGTGGTTAGTGACGAACTACAAGAAACGGCTACGAAAAATAGTAAAAATCTCACGTTGAGATTCTGTAGTGAGCCGCAGTATTAATCAACGCTGCTTTTCGACAAAAGAAGTCCAAAACCATTGATATTCTTTCTGTACAAAGCTGGCGCTCCCCTTCGGTCCAACGCATGTCACCGTCTTACTATCGCTGCTGATGGAACAAAAACCCGCCAAGGTTTCGAGCACATTGTTTTTTAGTTCCCCATCCTTTTTCTGAAGTTCTTGTACCATTTCTTGCTTACCTAGCTTCCCCCACAAAAAGTCTCCCGAGACGGATTCCATTGCGGCATCTGAATCAGTCTCTAGGTTGCTTTGTACTGACTTCAGCAGTGCTTGAATTCCTGACGGCAAGTGGCTTTTCGTTGGAACAAAATTATCTTGCAGCTTATCGAGGCGTGCACCAACCTTCGCTACCTTGTACAAGCGTTTATGAATGCGCACATGCAAATCGTTGATCAGCGGGTCAAGCCAGTTGGGACGATCTCCCCCGCGAAGTGGCTGCGGCACTTCTCCCGCGAGCCACTTAGAAGCTTGACCAACGACATCAATCTGCCACGGTTGTTTTCCTCTCACCACGACTCTAAAACGGACAAAGTATACGGAGCGAACGGCTTCTTGACCTAACGTGCCTCCCCCGTTTTGTCCCGCGGCGGCACCGGGTGCTTGGTTGGCCGCCCCCCCCCCAACGGTTTGTCCGTTGGCACCAGTCACGCCTCGGCCTCGGACGGGATGCCATGACGTAGCGACTTCCCCTCTTACGGGATCTTCAACTAGATGAGGGTAACGTTTTCTGACCTCTTTGACGCATGCGTTAAACACGTTAGAAAAATCATCATCGTAGAGGCTAGAATTAGCTTCCTTGACCTCTTTTTTAGAGGGGCCACAAGCTACCGTAAAAAGTACAACGAAAAGACACCGATACACCGGCGCAGGCTACCGCACCAAGTCTTTAAAGTCACTCGCAAAGGTTGCACCGACAGGGCTAGGCAAGGACACTTCGAATATGGGAGGAAAACCAAACCAACACCGTGGGGAGTTGCTGACGGCTCTTGCGAAACTTTGGGGGCATGCAGAGTGCGAGCTCAATCACACGTCGGCATTCGAGCTACTCATCGCCACAATACTATCGGCGCAATCTACCGACAAAAGAGTCAATATGGTGACCCCAGTGCTTTTCGAGCACTACCCATCGCCAAAGTCACTGGCGAATGCCAATTTAGATGAAGTAGAGGAAATCATTCGCTCCACTGGATTCTATCGTCAGAAAGCTAAAAACATCGTTAAAACTGCCGCGATCCTCGAATCCGAGCACAAGGGACAAGTCCCCAAGACCCTGGAGGAGTTAACAGCTTTGCCAGGGGTAGCGAGAAAAACCGCTAACGTCGTGCTTGGGGAGTTCTATGGAATTCAAAGTGGCGTAGTCGTAGACACCCACGTGAAACGCCTCGCCGGTAGACTTGGTCTATCAAGTGAAAGCACCCCAGCCAAGATCGAAAAAGACTTGATGGCCGGCTTCCCTCGGCAAGAATGGACCAACCTTGCGCAACGGCTTATCTGGCATGGGCGTCGGGTGTGCCATGCGAAAAAGCCCGACTGTTCTAACTGCCAACTCGCACCGCTATGTCCAAGTGAGGAAGTCACTTGAAGCCGACGTTGTGCGTCGGTGGAATCGCTTTGTCCGAGGGATCCATCCTGCTTATCAAGCGTGGTCAGGAGCCCAACAAGGGCTGCTGGACTATCCCCGGAGGCCGCGTCGAATTTGGTGAGTCGCTCGCTCAGGCCGTAATGCGAGAAATGAAAGAGGAAACTAATCTTCAAGTACGTGTGGGACCGTTGGTCACGCTCTTCGACGTGGTAGCAGAGTCATTCCACTACGTTATCGCCGACTACCTGGTTACAATCACCGGCGGTGATTTGAAGGCAAACTCGGACGCAACGGACGCTGGTTGGTTCAGTTTGAGCGAAATTGTGGAAATGACTACCACCCCGGGACTAATGGCGGTCTTAGAGCAAGCGCTTTCCCTTGCAAAGCATGAAACTGAATGATACCGCAAGATGTGGTGAAACTGCCTATTGCAAAGCATGAAAGCGACTGGCGCTGGCAACTTAAAAATATGTTACGGAGCGAACAAGACTTCGCCTCACTCATCAACCTTACCGATCGCGAGCGCGAAGCTTTTCAAAAAACACAAGGGCTGTTTCGCACGGGAGCAACTCCTTACTATGCGGGGTTGATGGATAAATCGAACCCGCACTGTCCAATCAGAAGGCAAACAATTCCGCTGCCAGAAGAGTGCAATACCAAGTCTTACGAATGGAACGATCCTCTTGGAGAGGAGCCACGAAGAGCGGCTAGTTCGGTGGTACACAAATACCCAGACCGCGTACTTTTTTTGGTCGTTGACCGTTGTGCAATCTATTGCCGACATTGCAACAGAAGGCGGCTGGTTGGCGGCGACGCCCCTCCCACTAGAGACGAAGTCGAGCAGGGTCTCGAATACATTCGCCGTCACGGTAGAATTAGAGATGTTCTGCTTTCCGGCGGAGACCCGCTACTCCTTTCCAACAAACGGCTGGCTTACATCATTGGTGAGTTGCGGAAAATTAACCACGTTGAAATAATACGAATTGGTACTCGTCTCCCCGTGGTTTGCCCGATGCGCATCGATGAGGAGCTTTGTTCGATATTAAAGGAAAACCATCCTCTATACATCAACACGCATTTCAATCACGTGAAGGAGATCACCGAGGAAACCAAACGCGCATGCAATATGCTTGCGGACGCAGGAGTCCCGCTTGGTAACCAGACGGTGTTACTTCGTGGCATCAATTCATCCGTCCAAAGCCTGCGAGCACTATTTCGGGGACTCTTGGCGATGAGGGTAAAACCTTACTACTTATTCCAAGGGGATACCGTTGTCGGGACCGATCATCTTCGAACGAACGTAGAAACAGCCATCGACTTAATGGCTGGACTCAGAGGTTACGTCACGGGAATGGCTATGCCCCACCTTGCAATCGATATCCCAGGCGGCATGGGAAAAGTACCCATAATGAAACAATATATTGTCGAGCAAAATGAACGTGAAGTCGTGTTGCAAAACTACCGAGGAGTCACGGTGTCCTACCCTCAGCCCGAGCTAGCCGATGCCACCGTGCCATACGATGCGGTATATTTCGCAGGACAACCAGCAGACGACGACAGTGTTCCTGCTTCGGACTTTGGTGATGCTTACTGAAGAAATTGTCTTAGCGTGCGCGGAACAAATCGGCTTTGCGAAAGCCGCAGTCACCAACGATACGATTCCGGTCCGTTTTGCCGACTACGAACAATGGTTAAAGAAGGGGTATCACGGGTCGATGTCGTTCATGAGCAGCGATATCAACTTTGAAGCACGGAAATCTTCAAATAAGATACTCGAAGGCACCCAGTCAATTATCGTCTGCGCGTTAAACTACGACAAACCATCTGACGCCACCACGGATTCCTCCGGAAAAATTTCGTGCTACGTTACGCAGCGAGACTATCACCATGTGATGAAATCAAAGCTGTCACTCTTAGCTCAGCAACTAGCTAGCGTTGTAGACTGTGACTTTGAATTCCGGGCATTAGTAGATTCGGCTCCTGTGCTGGAAAGGGACCTGGCAGAAAGAGCCGGATTAAGTTTCACAGGGAAAAATACTATGGCGATCATCCCAGGCGTAGGATCCTACTTTTTTATAGGCTCACTGTTTACGACGTTACCGCTGACAAAAAGAGAAATTGGCAATCCTGTTTTCAAAGGCTGTGGAGACTGTACGGCATGTTTAGATGCGTGCCCGACCAAGGCTTTCCCCGAGCCGTATAAGCTAGATGCTACACAATGCATTTCTTACCTAACGATTGAGCACGACGGTGATATCCCGACGTCCCTGCAAGAAAAAATGGGCGTCCATATCTACGGTTGCGACATCTGCCAACAGGTATGCCCTTACAATGCGACCTCGAAAGCACCTCCACCTACATTCACACCCTACAAGAATTATGCCCCTAACCTGCATGAAGTGTTAGAAATGCGCTCTTCGGCGTACAAAAGATTTGTTAAGGGCACGGCCATGTCCAGAGCAAGTGCCAAGAAGCTACGGAGGAATGCGACAATCGCGCTCCGAAACATCGAACGAAAAAAATGAAAATAGGCAGTAATTCCCTCGGATTACGTGTGATTCCCCGCCATGCAAGCTCGAAACGCGGCCCGCGTATTGCTATACTCCAGAAGTGCGTTTACTGCTAATTGGGCTGCTTCTGTCTTGTGGAGGCTCTAAACACAACGGATATCGATCCGCAAAGTCGAAGCCATGGCTCAAACCAAAAAAACTAACCTTTGACGACATCTACGAAATAGACGTCGAAGGCAAAGTATCTTTTCCGAATCGAAAAAGATCAGCTTGGTACAAGATCGAGTTACCAACGAGCGGAACGTTAAAAGTTCGTGCCTTAGCGCCTTTTGGTGATTCTGACATGAACGATATAGGAATCGAATTATACAACGGCAACTACGAACTTCTAACCTCTGACCCTGAAATTACTCTCGACAGCGAAGCAGGAAACGACAACGACGAAGAAGAGGAAGGAAGCGACGAAGACGAAGATGACACCGTTGAGTCACGAACCATCGAACAATCGGGTCTACCAGCTGGCACGCTGTTGGTTCACGTATACGCAAGAAAACGAAAGACCACTGCAGACTTTAGCCTTTCCGTAAAACTTAAAAAAGGCGTCGGCGCGAGCAGCACCAGCAGTGAAGTGGCGCTACTAGGAGCACTTCCTCTCGTCCCTGTGGTAGACGACACTCCCAAAAAGAAGGTGGTACGAAAAGAGAAACGAAGGGAGAAAAAGAGCGAGAGAAAAACAATTCGCTCCTCCATCTTGCGTGCGGAGTCTCGCGGAAAAAACAAAACGAAGATTATCATTAAGGTCGGGAGTAAGCACGGCGTAACCAGCTCCTGGTCTGGCAAAGTGGTCTCGGCAGGAAAGACCATTCCAGGTGGTAGGTTCAGAGTGTCAAAAGTGACTGAGACCCAAACCCATGCCACCGTGAGCGCCCCACGAAACGCCGTGATAAGAGCAAAGCGCGTTGTACTCTCAGGCCCCAAGAAATGACTATGAAACAACTTTCTATAATTTTTCTACTTGCGTCTTGCCAAGTATCAATTGATCAACACAAACACTCTGGAAAAGACTTCAAGTCGAAAGCCGCCAAAGAAATCAAGCTTGAAGATGGCAAAGGAAGAGCTACCGACATAGTAACCTACCCTGGAGGCGACAGAGTTGATTGGAAATTCGTACAACTTCCAGAAGGGCAACATGCAGTTAAGGTGCGGTTGGTAACAAAACCCGCTAGAAAAAATCTGGATGCGGCGTTTAACGTCTACGATGAATACTTCGAAAAAGTCGGGCAAAAAAAAGCTACGAGAAAAGAAAGAAGCAAAAAAACAAAAACACTAACGCTGCGGGGGGCTAGCGGCAAACTGTACTTTCAGATCTACGCCCCCAAAAGAGGTGACGCTGCGGCTTACAAAATAGAAGTACGGCACCTTCCTCAGGACTCCGTTGCGGTTAGTGCGGAAGATGTTCTGTCCCAGATTGCAGCACCGCCATCACTGCCAGCGGTACCAGAGCCTGCGGTAGAAACTCCGCCGGACGGCCCTCCAGGCGCGGGTACTCCCGCAGACGGCACCCAACCGGAAGAGAGCAAGCCCAGTGGCCCCGTGATTGCGAGAATCCGTAGATTTGAATCCAACGGAGGAAAATCGACTACCATACTTCTAGACAAAGGAACGAAAGCTGGCGTCGCGACCGGCTGGGTAGGGTACCTTCTTAACTCAAGCGGAAAGGTTGTACGGAGCAGTCGCTTTAAGATCACAAGTGCTTCTTCTAGAAAGTCCAAAGCTAAAGTTCCGGTCAGCGTTGATAAGGTACAACAAAGCCGGAAGGTGCAGCTCTCGCCGCCTCAATAATAGTATGGATACTTTGGTCGATACTGTCGTTGATGACAGATATAAAATCATACGCCTCATTGGTGAAGGAGGAATGGGGGTAGTTTATGAAGCGCATCAGATTTCTGTGGATCGCAGAGTGGCTATCAAAATGCTCCACAAAGAACTCGCCAGCGATGAAGGTTGGGTGAGACGTTTTTACAACGAAGCAAAAAGTTGCTCAATGCTAGAGCATCCGAACACCGTACGAATATTTGACTTCGGCCAAACAAAACAAGGCCAGCTCTTCATCGCCATGGAGTATCTGGATGGTGAGAGTTTGAAACAAGCAATATGGGAAAGTGGAACAATCTCACCCGAGAGAACACTTCGTATATTGCACCAAGTGTGCGCGGCACTCGTAGAGGCGCATGCTGCGGGAATCGTACATAGGGACATAAAACCAGACAACATCTTTTTATTACAGATGGCTGGTGCGCCAGATTTTGTAAAAGTGCTTGATTTTTCCGTAGCAAAACTCAAGTCTCAAGAAGGCCCCAATACCAAAGCGGGTATGACTTTCGGAACTCCCCACTATATGTCCCCTGAGCAAGCTAAAGGCAAAAGCTCAGACCCGAGGACGGACCTTTTTAGTTTGGGCGTTATCGGCTACGAGATGCTAACAGGCCGATTACCATTTGAAGGTGACAAGCCGTCGGAAGTGCTTTTGCAACTGTCCAACCAGCCTCTGCCTCCGTTTCCAACATCAGTACCTCTGGCAGCGCAAAATATAATTTTTCAAGCAACAGAAAAAACCGTTAAAAGACGCTTTGGAAATGCCAGCGAAATGCTTCTGGCCTGCGAGCAAGCACTAAGGCAACTCCCTGGAGATCAATCGCACCACCGCGCCGCCTCTTCATCTTTCACAAATCCTCAGCAAGGCCACGAAAAAGTTAACTTCGGAATTTGGGCTTCTGCCATCTTACTTGGTGGTGCTTTGGGAGCTGGGCTTTTTGCCTTGACCCAACTGTAGGACTTGCTCCACCTGTAAGCTTGGGAGACAATAAAAACGTGGACGAAGACGAAAAGGTCATTGACATGCTTCAAAGGCGAAACGATGAATTAAATCCTGACGACTGGTTTGGAATTACTCCGCCAGAGGACCTCTCATCTTACGCGCCAGTACAAACAGAGAACGAACGAACCCAGCGCGTCAATAAACTACTAGCTGAAGCTGCTGACGAAAGAATTTTAAGTGACTTGGAGTGGAAAAAACTAAGTCGTAGTACTGACCGTTTCAAAGTTGCGATACAAACGTCAGCCGATGATCCTCGCGCTGTAATTCCAAACGACTCCCAATTCTCTTTACACGTTCAAACCAAACGTAAACCGAGAGATATCGATAAAGCTCTGCAAGAGCAAGTCCCGCAAGCGTTGCTTAGAGACCTTCATCGAAGCGAAAAAGAATTTACGCTCCAACTCGAGTGGCATGAAATTGAAGGAACCCAGGGAGCGTGGGATTTGAGTGTTTCCGAGGAAATGCAAACCAATTACAGCGTGGCAATGGTGAAAAGTAATCCAATGTCCGGCACCGAGGAACTTAAGCAAATTTTGGATGAACCCTGGGAGAATTCGCGACCGGACAATCCTCGTCCAATAGGCGTACCATCGTATTTGCGCAGAGGGTAGCCCCAGTTTAGCGAAGCTAAACGTCAGTGGCTGCCACAGCAAGTGCAGCGAAAGCATCAGCGTACTTGCCGGCTTTACCATGCGCCCGGGCGATTCCAGATTGTGCGCGCCTTTCAAAGCCGGGATAACGTGCGGCTTGCTTGAACGAATCAACCGCTTCTTTCAGTTGCCCAATACTCGATAAGGCATCCCCCAGTCCTGCCCACAACGCCGCTTCGGATACCCCTGTGTTTTTCTTAGCAAGCCCTGCCCTCAGCACTTCTGCCGCTCGTTGTGCATTTCCCGAACGACAAAGTGCTGCACCATAAGCCAGGCGCGCAGAAACAAAAGCTGGATAAACTTCAATTGCGGAAGCTAGCGTCTCGGTTGCTTCTTGCAAATCCCCCCGGGAAAGAGCTTTGATACCGCGTTCGTAATATCGCTTAGCAACTGCTGACACTTAGTCTAGCTCCAACAAAGAGAAGCGCTTCGATGCATCGTCATCGCCGATAGCTTTAGGAGCCTCTTTGGGGGCTTCCTTTTTTTCTGGAGGAGCTGATGATGGCGGAGGAGTAGCTGCAGCTTTTGGTGCTGCCGGGGTACTTGCTTGTGGCGGAGGAGTAGCTGCGGGAGCCACCGGTGGCTGAGCCGCCACTGGCGGTACTGGTTCTGCCGCACTGGTAGGCAGTTGCGCCGAATCCACCGCTAACCACGTTCCCCCTACCCGGGCAAAAACTTGTCCACCTTCGACCTTTAATTGACCGAGCTCTTCTAAATCAAGTCTCGACTGCAATGTTGCTATCAACTCCGCAAACGACAATCCATTTAAATCTTCAATTGTCTCGGTTTGATGCACCAAGTATTTGGGTTGGCCTTCTACAACATACTCGCGAAAAACGTGTCCCAACATGTTTCTCAGTTGCTCTTCATTGTACGTAGAAAGAGACTCTTCGATGTTCCTAGTAATTTGTCTTATGTCTGCTCGTTTAGTCATATAAAATCATCCAAAGTTTGCGCCATCAGTTTCCACACCGGTCATTCTGCATTCCACAAAGTTCGCGCCATCAAGATTTGTTTCGCAAAGATTAGCTCCTCGAAAATTGCAGCGAACCATAGTCGCACCATAAAAATTGGCGCCGTAAAGATTGGCATTATGAAAGTCAATATCAACAAGTAAGCTACCAGAAAAATCACACCTTGCGAGCGAACCGGCGGCATCTCCCTCGAAGCGGCAATTGGTAATCGCCGCGTTGGAAAAATTGACTCCATGCATTTCGCAATTCACAAAAGTTGACTTTGAAATTATAGTCCCGACCCAACTAGTCTTAGTTAACCCCACGTTGGTAAACGCACAGCCTCGCACTTCGCAATTGTCAAAAATGCATTCTGTGAGGTCTGCGCCTTTGATCGTTTGCATATAGAAAAGTGCCTTATTAAACAAGGCCGCTCTTGCATCCACCTGTTCCATTAGTCCTGATTCGAACAAGCAGTCTGAAAAGTCTGCTTGCTTAATGCTCATCTTTGCGATGCTGCAATTAAACAAGTCGGCTTCGACCAACGAAACTCCGTCGACTGCGAATCCTGCAATCGTCATCCCGGCAAGTCTTTCCTCTTCTGCAAGCATCATCAATTGATGCTTACTTTCCACTACTTCAATTTCTTCTTCATCAGACACCCCATATAAGGATACCTCATGCTAGCCGCTACCAGCGGTCGTCCATGTCATTTTCTACCAAATATCGAGCATATGCTTCTACAAGTCGGTCGACGACCTCTTCGCTAGATACTTGGGTCACCGCAACCTCGGCTCCTCGGTGGAAGTCTAGGTAACGTTGCTCAGCGGCTTCAGCGCCATGTTCATGCTCCGAGCGTTCACTCTCGAAGTCAAACTCGGACTTAGCATGTACGCCCTCTTGGGCTTGTTTCACGTGCTCAAACTCATGCGCCAGAATCATCTGAGACTCAATACTGTGGGCCTTGGTACGAGCCACGTCACCGCGTAACAGAACCACCGGAGTTTGCTCTGATCCATCGCCTACTACCGCAGTAAGCGCTTTAGCTCTGTGAGCTCGCGTAAGCTGGTCCGCGATGGCTCCACTGTAAATTTGGATGTCAGAAAAGTCGGCTCCCAAAGCACGTTCGTACTTCGCACGTTCCGCCATATCGAGTTTTTCGCCTTTGAGCGCTCGGTTCTTCAGGATCTGAAGAATCTGTTCTGGTTGCCATTTCTCAAGCAAGTCATCAGAAAACTCTTCTAAGTCTTTTTCTATAGTGGACAACGTCAATTATACTCTTTAATCGTCAGATTCTTCCCCACCAGAGTAGCTTGATTGGTAATTTCCAGCACCACTTTCGTAGTATTCCGCTGTAAATTCACGCTCTTGCACCTCTCCCCCCAAAGCTTCCTCAAGAAACTTAGTTTCATTGATACAGCTCTTTCCTTTAGCTCCCTTTATTGTAAACGAAACCTCCCCGTCAGGGCCAATGGTAATTATTATGTCCTGTTTTTGCATAGTTAGACCCACTTCCTCATGACCAGCTGAACCGTTCCGTCTTCTTCGTTGACTTCCTCTTCGACCGAATAGCCCTTTTCCTCGCAAGCCATTTTCACATTGTGATAAGCATATTTACGTTTGAGCTGCTCCTGAAATTCCTGCTCCGTCACAGCTTTTGTCGTTTCAATGCCCCACCAGTCTGCTGTCAGCTCGTAGGTGCCATCTTCAGCTTTGATCACCCCGACGTCGTATTTGCCCATGTCTATCGAGAGCTCAGCTTCTAAGGTTTGACCTTTCCAACCACGCACTACCGCTTGGTTTTCATTAGTAGCCTCAGAGAACGAAAGTTTAAGTTCATCCAAAGCTCGTTTGAGAGCTTCAAGATTCGTCATTTTCAAATCGCATTTTGTAAAGTGTGACATAGTTTCTATAGTTCCAATTTCCTATCGTTGTCCCCTTTGGGAGTTTCGACGTTTGATCCGTGTTTTGACAACCACCCTGACTTTTCATCGGCGGGCTTACCAGCTGGACGAGCTCTGGTCTTGGCCCAGTCGCGCATTCTGTCTATTTTTTCACTCATGGTAATGGCAAGCGGTACAATTTCATCGAATGTCTTTTCGAGTCCCTCTTGCGTAACATCGGTGCCACTATCAAATGCATCGTATAGTGCCGCGATAACGCCTTGCTCAACTTCAGCTCCAGAAAAGTCCGTTGTCATGTCCGCGAGTTTGCTTAGGTCGAAACCGGAGCTGTCTCGCCCCTTCTTCCGGATATGAATATCAATGATGTCCATCCTCTCTTCTCTGGTAGGGAGATCGCAAAAGAAGATTTCGTCGAAGCGACCTTTTCTTAGCAGTTCAGGTGGCAACGAGCTAACATCATTGGCGGTAGCAAGAACAAATACAGGGCTCGTCTTTTCTTGCATCCAAGTAATGAAAGACCCAAAAACACGCGACGTGGTTCCTCCATCAGAAGAGCCAGAGCTTCCTGTTCCCGAGAAACCTTTTTCAATTTCGTCGATCCACAAAATCGCTGGTGCAATCGCTTCAGCTGTTTTGATAACCGTTCGCATATTTTCCTCAGAAGATCCTACAAGTCCAGCAAATATCTTGCCGACATCGAGCCTCAGAAGTGGCATCTCCCACAATGCCCCAACCGCTTTGGCAGTCAGTGACTTTCCAGTCCCTGGTAATCCGATAAGCAAGATTCCCTTTGGTAATGGCAATCCGAAGTCACGTGCTCGTGATGAAAAGGCGTTGCGCCTTTTTACCAGCCATCCTTTGATCTCCTGCAGTCCTCCTACATCGGTGAACTCAGCGCGCTGTTCGTAGTATTCGAGCATTCCGCTTTTACGAATAATCTGCTTCTTCTCAGCAAGAATCGTTTCGATATCAAAGGTATGCGTTCGTACCATGGACTTGGCAAACACGTTTTCCGCTTCGACCTCGGTAAGGCCCAAAGCAGCTTCCACCACCCGCTCCATGAAACTTGGGTCGGATTCGATTTGTTGTTGAGTGACCGGTGGAGCTTGCGGCACAAGACTCCGCGCGATTCCTTCTACCTCGTCTCGCGTCGGCAACTCCCAATCAACAATTGCCGCTACATTTTTCTCCAACTCCGGTGGAATTTTCTGGACTGGTGAAAGTATGGCAATCGATTTTTTTGTTTTGCGCAACGAAGAAGCAAGGTCCCTTAATCGTCGGACTACCATCGGTTCCTTCAGAAAAGGATGAAAGTCGCGAAGGATGTAGAGCGCTTTACCTTCTCCACGATTCACGTGCTCCAGAGCTTTTAGCGGGTCTTTGACCTCTTTGGTCCCAGAGCCATTTGCTACAACCCTAAAGCCTTCCGTAATCGACCACGACTCCAAACGCATTTCTCGCGCAATGCACATGTTCTTGAGAGACTTTTCAACGCGATCTTCCTCGTGGCTCACTATATAGATTAGCGGATACCGAGCTTTTACAAGATCTTCTACTTCACTTCGACTGCTTCTTTTGGTCATTAGGACTCCGCTACTTCTTTAATTTTTCTTATGGCGCCCTTGGCGTCCTCAGTTGCACCTTGCAACGACTCTAGGGTGTCGAGAATAAGTACAATGCCTTCACTCGCTTGACCTTTGGTTAGTTCTCTTATTTCGTCATTCAAGAGGCGTACGTTGTTTCTGATCTCACTCAACACATCGTTGGTGTCTTCATAGGCTTCCATCGCCATATCCTGCAACACCGCGGAGTCACCACTGGAAGCTGCAGGTGCGGCTTCCAGTTTTGCATTAAGCTCATTTACTTGAATTTTCCACTTAGCGTCGACTGCCGCCACATTTGCCCTGGCTGCTTCTAGTTGTTGGCGGACAACTTGCAATTCAACTTGCAGTTCAGAGTTGTCATCGCCACCACAAGCTAGTTCGAGCTCTCTCTTCAGGCGAGTATTTTCGATTTGGATTTGTTGAGAACTCTGGATGGCTTCATCCCTGGCCAGTTCCACTTTTGCTAGATCGTCGATAATGCGAGAGCGCTCAATCTCAAACTCAGCCCTTTGAGCCTGCCAAGACTCTTGTTCCCCGCTGACGGTACTAGCCCGGTCTTGGGATTCTCTGAGAGATACTTCTAATTGAACTCGCTGCTCCCTAAGCTCGACAGCTTCCTCATGCAGTCTCTTTGCGTCGCTCGTGGCTTTTTCAAAGTCGGCTTCCAGACGCCCATAAACCACGCGTAAGTCACGTAATTGGTTAGTGAGCTCTGCAGCCTCAGCCCCTCCCCCAGAAGAGTCTGCCAAGAGTTTGGTAACGCGATGGTTTTCTTCCTCAAGTGTTTCCACTTTCGCTTGCAAACGATCTTTGGACTCTGAGAGCTCTCTCAATTGATTCTTAAAAGTAGCTAATTCTTCTAAGTGCTGCTCTCTCTCACTACGCAGTTCCTTGATGGCGCTGTCTTGCCCCATTAGTCCCACACGCCGTTCTTCTACCATTTTTTCTTGTTCGTTGATGACCTGGCGAAGCTGCTCAATCTCTGTCATCTGTTCGTTGAGTTTCCCCCAGCTTTCGTCTTTCGCTTTAGTAGCCGCGGTCAGCGCTTGACTGACTTCAGACAATTCGTCTTTGAGGCGGCCGATTTCATCTTCCGCTTTCGCAAGTTGCGTCTCTCTTGACTTCAAATCCTCTTTTGATTCTCGTAGAAACTTTTCCGCTCCACTACTATTTTGCTTGAGGAGTCCTAGCTCATGCCTGAGATCTTCAGCAACGTCTTCATGGGCCGCAATTTGATCGTCTTTGTCTTGCAGCGATTGCCGCATGTCTTCTATTCGATCTCGTAAGGTCTTGGCTTCGGAACGGATTCGCTTTCCGTCCGCAACTTCTCTATCGTAGAGTCCTTGTAATTTTTCTAACTCGTCGGCAAGTTCTGAATCAGCAGAACCACCAGTTGAAACTTGCGGTTGTTCCATCGGCGGAGCAACAGAGGCTGACGCCGGTCTTTCAGGTGCTGGCGCGGGAAGCTTCGATGTCATCTTTGGCGGAGGCTCCACGGGGGCGGCTTCCTCTTGAACGAACCGAAGCCACAGCGAGCCACAACGTACCACGTCATTGTGTCCGAGAGCCTGTTTCGTCACTCGCCTTTCGTTTACGTGCGTCCCGTTTGCCGAACCAAGATCCTCAACCACAAACCGACCGTTTTCCATATGGATGAGCGAGTGCTTGCGGGACACCATCGCGTCGTCTGAACGAATCGCACAGTCCAACGAACGCCCGACGTAGCACGGAGTCCCCGGAGTCAAAACAACTTGTCCGTCTCTGCCCTGACTGTCGCGAAATAATACTCTTGCCGACATGCACAGCTATGTTACCGAAATCTATCGGTGATATCTATTCACTGTCCCACCAAATTTCGCTATCTTATGACGTGATGGAGCTGTCGGTGTTAGGGATCAAGGTAGTCCTACAGCCCCATCCAGGAGACAAATTAGACTGTTTGTCAGCGGCTCTGTTGCTAAATGGCCAATCGGTTGCATCTTGGTTCGATACGCCGCTAAATTTGCCCGCCCTCCTACATTCGGTCAGGTGTAGTGGGATGTACAACATCTTGGTTTGCACTTGCGGCGTGCCGGATTGTGCCGGGTTACCTGGAGGTGGATTCCAAGTAGAGCACGAGGGTGGAAACACTAGATGGCTCAACACCCAGTCTTCGCTACAAAGACCTTACGTTTCGTTTGATTCAAAACAATATCTCAATGCAGCCAACTTAGCTCGAAGAGAGTTTCTAAGGCTGTACTTCACGGCCCAAAGAAGTCACCAACCATTTTCGATTTGCCCAGCCATTTACAATCCCGAAGATTGGGAGATCTTGGGCCTTACCGAGAAATATTAGTTGATGGATTTAAACTTGAATCTCGTACCACCCAGCACAAACACATCGTTGTCCACCAGCTCGTGAGACTCAATTTGTTTGTCATTAACAAACGTTCCGTTAGTCGAGTTCTTATCGTTTAGTATAAAGCCAGCAGGCGAACAGACAATTTCTGCATGTTCCGTACTCATGTACTGGTCCATCACCACCACTTGACTTGGCGGCGAAGTACCGATGACGGTAGCTCCCTGCATCAGTTTAAACGTTTGAAACTTCTGAGCCCCCTCGAGAGGAACGATCCAACCAACGATCGGAAATCCATCGTCGCTACCTCCAACCCCCATCATCATGGTGTGCGCGGCCGCCGGTGGCTCAGGTGGTGGTGGTGGGGGAGCCACCGCACTTTTCCCTAGGGTATTTCTTGTAGCGAAAACAGCAATAGCGATTAGAGCAATAATGGCCAGCGGAATCCAAAGCCACCATTTAAACTTCTTTGCCTTCTTCGGAGGACTCCATTTCGTTAGTTTGACGTCGAGCTCAAGCTCTTTCTTTCCAATCACGATCTTGGCGACGTGCTCTTCACCATCAAAGGGTAAGAAGCGCTTGCTCTCTTCGTGAATTCCAGGAAACGTAACGTAGTAGGTGGCGTTGATGGAGTTTGCAAACTCCTTGGTAATCCTCGGAAGGTCATCTTTCGAAGAAGCTCTTCTGAACCCCGTGTAAGCTAGTCGCTTCAAACTCTCAGCACCTTGATTTCCCTCAGCCTTAAACAAGATTCCGAAGACTTCTACTTCCGATCTTTTTAACTTACCGCGTCTGTCAGACAACTCTTGTGCAACGTCGCCTCGCTTATCCGTGCCATCCCCCATGATGATCAGAATTCGTCGTTTATCGCCGTGCTTTTGAAGTAACGAGATTGCTTCGTCTAGACCGCCAACAAACTCAACCGCATTTTGCCCCTTATAGTCCTTTTGCGCCCCCAACGCATCTGCACTAAGTTTTTCCGAGCTGTCTACCTTCTTTACTTTTTCTCCAAAAGTCACTAAGCCGGCGACAGAGCCCTCGGGTAAAATTTCCAAAATTGATGGGAGTGAACTTTTTACACCAGTGAAGCCGCCAATATCCGGCTCGTCGGTGTCGTCTTCGGGCTCATGATACGTTTCATTTCCCATCCAGTACTCGTCACCTTGGATTAGAAAAACTACCGCCGCAGGATCACCACCACTAGTAAAGTCAGCCACGCCATTCTCTTCTGGACTCAAAACCAGAAGATTTCCCTTTTTGTCTTCTATTTCTAAACTGAAAGCCTTAGCGGTGAGTCCCTCTGCAGCGTTCCGAATTTCCGCTCGAACTTTTGGGGGGGCGGTCTTTTTAGACTTCGGATCCGTTTTCCACTCTTTGGGTTCGATGACTTGAACTGTAGCGGACGTGCTGGCTATCGCTACCAACGAAAACATCATCACTATGAAAAAAATCAAACGCTTCATATACTTTTGAACTTAACCAATGAATTGCCAAATTTAATAAAATCGTTATCGACGAGCTCTCGCTTGTCGATCCGCTTGTCGTTAACAAACGTTCCGTTGGTTGACCCCAAATCTTTTAGTACCCAGATCCCAGCTTCAACGTTTATCTCTGCATGTTTTCCGGACATGTACGGATCAATCAGAACCACGTGGCAGTCCGCATCCGTCCCCACGGATGAAGCAGGAGACAAGGCAAAAAGTTCGCCTTTCAACGGGCCAGCCACCGGGACGAGCCAACCAAGCAGCTGCATACCAGCGCCCGAGTGATCCACAATAAAAGCCTGAGTCCGACTTTGCGACGCGTCTGCACAAAAGGGACAAGCGTCCCAAGTCTTATCGAGTGTCTTATTACAAACATTGCAGATATGCTTTTTCGAAAAGAATCCCTCTTTTCGAATCCCCGCACGTTCACTTCCACCGCTGGCGCCCCCCGATACTTTTCCTGCTGCAGCAGAAACTTGCTTCCCTTTGGCTCCGGCCATTCCAGCTTTTTGTTGAGCTCGGCCCTTCATCTGCTTCATGCGATTGACGTCATGCTTGAGATTGCCTTTCATCGCTTTGCCGGCGGAAATTTTACCGCGGATGGCCCAAATGGGCCTTGCGAGGGGCTCTAAGAGTCTAAGTAACACGTCTTAAAGTTAACATATTGAAAAGGTTGAAAAAAGTCCCTGTCCTGTTTGTTCTGCACAGGACTAGAGCCAATTAGCAGCACCTTTGCCCACGTTAGACTACTTGGGCTGATAGAACCAAAGATGGAACATGTTTACGTCACGATCCGCGCTAGATGCTACCTGTTTTATGGTCAGCGTCGAATCGGTCACGTGCTCCGCATCGATCAACACCGGCCAGTTACGCCAGCGGTGAATTCTGTCAGTCCCCGTACAAGTAGCAAACCCAACGGACTTTCCATTAGCTAGGTATTCTATCTCGTAGTCACCATAGACGTAGTCCATTCTTCTGAGGATGACTACCGGTCTTCCTGGCGTCAGATTTTGAATGGTGTACTCGGCGTGACCGCCAACATGGGCGTACCCTGTGGATTCGATCACCGTTCCGTCTGGATATTTTAGTTTTTGCCGTGAGCGATACCTGTCCTTGTAATCTTTGATGGCAAAGTCATGCTTCTTTTCCGACTGTTTGTCTAAAATGTCGATTTGATCGACAAGCATCCACGACACGCCATCGAGCTCCATAGATGGTTGCGGCTCAGGGACCGTTTTCATTGACTCCCAATCGCCAATGGAGGCGACCTTTTTTTCCTTTTTCTTCTTCTTGGGAGCTTTTACTTTTGCAGCTTCTCCGCTCACAGCCTGAAGTGCTACTTCAGATGCTTTAGCTTGGTAGGCTAGCAGGTTGGTCAAAGCCTCAAGCGTCAGCTTGCGCTCAGCGAGCAAACCTCGAAGAATTTCTACGTGACGCTTGTAGTCCGCAAATTCATCTTTTTGCGCAATGGTCTGATGATTCACGTCAACTTCCAGACAAGTCTCCCCTTGAGCCTCAACAATAAGATAGAAAATGTTGAACACGTTCCTTAGATCTACCGTGTTTGTAGAAGAAAGCATCAATGCCGTCGAAGTATTGTGCAAGACCTGCATCGCTGAAACGACGGAACGGCGCGTGTACTCGAGAAATGTGTTGTGCAAATCCCAAAGAACGGAGTCCATTCTAAGCCGCATGGAAGGCGCTAACAGCGACCCCGCCACCCCCGCTTGCGGCCTAAAACGCAGATCGATTTCATTGGCTCTAGGATCTTTAGGATCGCGAGCATCTCTAATTCTCGTCACTCCTTTTTCAAGGTAAATCCTTGCCAGTTCCACTTCGCGAGAAATGTTAGGCTCTGTTTGTGAAATTTCAACAACTGCCGACTCCTCAACCCTTTTGTGCCCTTTGAAATCTACGTTTTCTTTATAGGCAACGAAATCCGTTAGCTCTTCTCTAAACCGAAGAACCAGATAGATGGTTTGCGGCAGTCGAAATTCGTCCGCCGAAATGTTTCGGATCGTCGGCTCCCAAAGCACGAGTTCATTTCCTGCGGCATCAATAGCGAATCCTGGCTGTACTTCCACGGATAAATCTCCCCGCGCTCGCGCAAGAACCCGCAGGTCTCCGCCATGTCCCATTGCCACTCCTGGCGCGTGGAGCACCCTATTTTGCAGTTTTCTTTTGTCGATATGATAGGCTTCCGCCTCATTCATATCGTCTTCCGTCATCAAAAAACCTTTGAAGTAGTTGATTCGTTTGAAACGTTGTCCTGAGTTGTCGTTACCGTTGCTCATAGTGTTGTCCTTCAATCCTAATCGTCTTTTTTGTCAGACTTTTTGACTGTCCTCTTTCGAGTCGTTGTTTTTTTCTTTTTCTCGGTGCCAGTTGCCGTCGTCTTTTTTCGAGTAGTAGCAGGCTTAACCCTAGCTTTTTCAGGCTTCGTTGCTGGTACTTTTTCTTCTTTGGGCACACTTTTTTCAGTTTCGGGAACGTTAACTCCCAGACGAGCATTAATTCCCACAGCAAACATCGCCTGAAGTGGTTCGGCCTTTTTCTCTCTGCCAAACTGTAAGTAGTAAGTCGTATGCGCGGGGCGTTCCATCTGAATGATTCGGTGGACGCGCAGAATAAATTCAGGCGTTAAGTTTTCTTCAAGCTTAGGCAAAGTAACTACAAAGCAATGAGCGAGCCGTGGGGGATGCATTACTACCGCATCAACTCCAATACGACTATTACCAGTCCGGCACCCCGAGACCGGATATACGTGCTCTTCAATCTCCGGTTCATGCCCTGTAAACAATTGTAGAAATAGCATCAGTCCTTTTTTCGTGCCTCTTAAACGAAACAAGTCGACAGCGCGCTTCACAAGAGCTCTTTGTTTCTCCTCATCCCACCCGTGATCAAAACTCATGGCAGTCCAAGATGCTAGCCAAGGCAAGAACTCTTGCGGACAAACATGTGGATCGTAGAAACGATCGCCTTCGGCCAGACTGTCGCCGATTTCACCGAACATATGTTCGAACAGATAGCAGACGTCTCGCATCACATTGCGGCCTAATGCATCATCTCGACGATAGATGGCTGGCAAGTCTTCTACGCACCCACGGCGAGCTACCCACAACGTAATTTGTTGGCCCGAAGAAAGTATCTGTCCCTTCCTTGGCTCTTGAGCCAGAACGGTATTTTTGTCTTCGTAACTTTCTTTATAGAGAACTTCCCCTACTTCAATATTGGAGGTTTGAAGCATAAGCATCGCGCGATTTAGGGAGAGTCCCTCTAAGTCTGGCACTTTGATTATGGAAGCAGAAGGATTCATTTATCGTATCTCGTCGTGAACTTTCTCTGAAACTCGAACGTTCACCAAAAATGGCAATTCGTCTTCTTCTAAACGAACGTGTTGAACTCCTACTCGTCGTGACTCATCGAAAATCTCTAATTTATCCACGCCTTCTACTCCAGGAACCTCGCCAACCACTCTCACTAACTCTGACCGACGAACGGCGTCGCCAAACGGCCACCCCTGCCCATCAACGCCACCAGAAAGCGCGTGAAGAAAGACCCGTAGGTTATTTTCAATTTCAGCTCTGAGTCTATCAGCCGAACCAACCGTCTTACGAACTAGCGTGACGTAAATGGAAAGATCTCGATAACGCGGCCTCACGACATTGAGCATCGAGCCCACAAGTCGTCTTTCGTCCAGATACCGCTTGATATAACGTGTTACTTCTAGCGAAGGTACCAGACGAGACGTTAAGTCACCGTCAGATGCTTTAGGAAGGACTACCAATGTCACTGCGCCGCGACTGGTGCGATCAGGCACGCAGCGAGCTCGTGCCAGAAGAGTAGAGGCTCGAAGTGCTAACATTTCGTAGTCTTCTGCGGTGACGGCGCGATCGCGACTCTTTATCGTGTAAGGCGCTCGAGATTTTGCGCCCTCAAGCGATTCTCTATCCGCTCCTCCTGCGGCTTCAATGGGATTGGTAACTCCTTCGACATGAGCGAGCGACTGTTTCAATGACGAAACGGTGTTGGCATTGACATTGCCACCAGCCCCTCCGCCAACGCGGTAAGAACGAACAACAATACCATCAGTCGACTCGGGTGGAATCATTCCGTTACGTCCGTCCCCGAAAGTGACCACACCTGATGCATAGTCAATGGTGTAGTGACGGTCGCGAGGTCCAGATTGAAAGAAACTCTCTACCTTTTTGTATTGAACCCACATCCGTTCGTCCGTTTCGTCTTCCGACGCACGCATGATGGCATCCTCTCCCAGCTTTACCAGTTCTTCTTTAGGAGGAGTTCTTGGCTCAAGGACGGTAATTACTTCTTCTTCTAAAAGTGGAGCGCGAGAAAGTTCAAAGGTTTGTGCAGGACCTCCGTCACTTCCGCCAATGCATTCGTTAGTAAAGGTTCGGAAGTTGTCTGCGTAAACGCAATTGGAAAGAAGGCGTCTCACTTGTGGAGATTTTACGTATCCACCCATCTCTAAACGTGCTCGAATCCAAAACCGGTTCTCAGTAAACTTCTTAGTAGAGGCCCAATCTGGTGGAGCAACATAGTTTACAAATCCAGAGGTGGTGAATGCTTTGGTTTCATCCTTCACCGCCAAAGGTTGCCAGCTTTTGCCAGCATAATACTCCCACACGACTCTTTGTTCCGCTTCCCAAGACGCTTGCTGACTCTGTTCGTAGTTGGTTAGTTCTGCCGTAACCACATCTACATCAGAGATAGACGCGGCCAGCCCTAATTCTTCAGTCATGTCGAAGTAAACTGAGATTTCGTCATTAGGTGGCTGCACCGGGTAGCCGAGGTACACCGCGGGAGACTGTTCAGAGTGAGGACCAAACGGCTGAAAGATTGTAAATTCTGAGCGCGCTTGTTCAGTCACATCCTTAAACAGAAAGTCATTGAACGCCAAAGTATGACGACACGCTTCATAAGGTTCGCGAAATCGGAAATTTATTTGCGCTGCTACAGGAGGCTGCAATGGCTTTTCATTTTTGAAAACCCACTGTTCGTTGTCCAAAGTATAGCTTCCTTGCTTTCCGTAATCGCCCCGTTCTACGCGAACACGAATCCAGTGTCCTTTGTGACCGCCAACGTCCGACTCTCCCATGTCTGCGGGGCGACGAAAGCTAATGGTTCCTGATTGCGCAAGTGCTTTGGTGGTATCAACAAAGCCATGCTCATCGGCGGCACCGGGTGCCACTCCGCGAGGCGTACAACTACCTATCGTTCTCCAACGTTTTCCATCGCTGTACTCCCAAACGAGCGATAAATCATCAGAAGGTTTAGGCCTCGGATAAGCACTTTGCTCCGCTAACACAAATTCGACCGCAACCTCAGCACCTACGGTTTGCATTACTTCCTCACAACTGAGGTAAAGCACAGAATCGACGCGAGGTTCACTCCCTAGTAAAAAGGTATTCTTCGCTAGATCCAACTCTAGGAACGCGTCATTGATGTTGGAGAGCGCAATGTTTGGCAACACGCCCTCTCCTACCACTTCTACTCGACTACGAACCGTGTCGATTTCAGTATGCTCTGGTTTCTGCGGGACTTCCGCGAGTCGTCCTCTTAGCCATAGGCCAGCAATGCCATTTACTTCGGTTTCCGCAAAAGCAATAGGACCTGCAAAACAGACTTCTCCGCGTTCCACATCGATCGGTTCAATCTCCAGTTCTTTCCACCGATCGCCGTCGAAAAATTGCCACTCGAGCTGCCGTGATAAATCTCTTCCTCCAGAGTCTGGGCATCCCAGCTGAACTCTGAGGACACTTTCTTCTCCGGCCCCAGCAAAGCGAGGATCTGAAAGATAGATGAACCTCTCGACCCTTTGCATACCGCCAAATACTTCAAACGGCGTTACTCGTTCGCTGACTCTGTTTTCGGAGTAAGTTTCGTTGTAGTAACTGAAGCATCGGTCGATAGCGCTAGGTATGATCATTACATCTCGAGCCGTTTCGAATTCAACAGCTTCTTGATCCGAAGATTGCGGAGTTGCCGCCAACGTCCTTGCCGCAATTTTCTGAGCCGAGCTTCCTTCTTCAAGAGCAAACTGCAGCAACGTTCGTGCTGCTCGAGGAGGTTGCAGCTTAATCCCCAAAAGATTTAGAAATGCAACGTAATTTTTTTCTGGTACACGGTTAAGTCGATAAAGAATCTGCTCGGTCATGTGAGCAGCAAGTTCAAGTAAGGTGATTCCAGGATCCGAGGGATTGTGATTGGTCCACTCAGGACAATAACGCGGGATTAGCGCTATCACTTCGTTGAGTATGTCCTCGTATTTTCTGTCGTCTAATTTTGGTGAAGGTAGCATCTAACCCTCCTCTTCTTCATCACGTAGGTAGAATGGATAAACAAGGTTACGCTCTTGATTGGTTTCTCTAAGAACGTAGCGAATCCGAATATCTAGTCGGTTTGGTTCTGTAGGATTTGGCAGGGCGTCCACATCCACTCCGCCGATACGGGGCTCAAATTTGAAGAGGGCTTCTGTCACGTATTTTTCCGCAAGCGCCCCCGTCAAAGGAACGCACGGTGCAAATACAAGTTCTTGGAGTTTACAACCAAATTTTGGACGTTTGACTCTTTCACCTGGCGCGGTACCTAGAATTACGAAAATGGATTGGCGAACGTTTTCTTCCAAACTACTGGAAGCAACACTTCCGGTAAGATTAACCGCCACCGGGAATCGCCATCCCTTGCCAAGATGTGAATCACCAGCCACTAGTTCAGGCCTCCAAATCGTCCTTGAATGAACGCTTCACAACCACTGCAGGAAATCTTTGTAAGCTCCGTAGTGTTGTCGACTTTGAGTGGACTGTGATTGCAATGTGGACAGGCAAGCGCACCACCGCGGCCCGCTAAAATCTCCTCCAAAACATCTTGCCAAATTACAGCATCGTCTTCACTCATAAGCCCCCCTAGCTTTCAATAGATAGGATACGGAGCCGGTGGTTTACTCGTCAACGTGAGCACGCACCTTTCTGGTCAAGCTTGGTCGTCTAGCTCGTCTTTTAATGCGTCCGCCAATTTTTCATCAGCGTTGTTTTTGGTGTCGGATACTTCATCAGATCCAGACTGAGCCAATCGTTGTTCGTCTGCTCCAATTGCCGCAGCCTCACGCTTGATATCCGCAGAACCACGGTTTGCTTGGACTTCAGCGTCGATAAACGGATCGTTGGGTACCTGAACATTTGGTGATAAATCTTTAGCGGCACCGTCTACGCCCTGTTCGATGGTGGCCCGAGACTCGTACACTTGCCCGGTAGGGTCAATGGCATTCGGATTCGCCATGTCCCGAGCATCGCGCCCCGCACGATCCGCATCTGCTTGTACGGCACGTGATTGTCTTTCAGGTGTCGACGCCACGCGGTCGACCTCTTGCCGCTTGCTTGCAATGTCCTGCTGCACTTCGCGCTTTGCAGATTGCGCATCCCTAACTTCTTGTTGGCCAGGAATATCAGGAGTCAACTCAGACTTGGCAGCATCTAACTTCGCCGAAGCCCGTGACTGATTGGGCAAACTTGCAGCGACGGCTGCCGCTGGGACCACCACTCCGGCTGCGGCTCCACGCAGATCACCAGCTACCATATCTTTGGCAGGCTGCAGGTTACCTCGAGCTGCTGCGTCGGCGGCATCAAGTTTGGCGCGTTCAACCCCCATATTCCTACGATTGCGCTCCGCTTCAGCGGCAGATTCCGGCAAAGGTTTCTTGGCATCACCAATGGTGGTAGAAGGTGAAACGGTTCCTTCTACCGCGCGGTGACCGCCAGGTTGCGTCGCAATGACATTTCCCTGTCCATCCACAACTTCTACCTTGGTTGGATCCTCCGTGGCAGGTGCCACGACTTCTCCAGTCACGTTTCCTTGTCCGTCAGGAGTAAGCGGAGCCTCTGCGACCACCTCCCCTGTTGCCTCATCGCGAATCTCCACTTTGGCACCTTCAATATTGCCAGCAGGAGAACTAATCACATACTTGATTCCCTCTTGCACGAGTGTGGTAGCAATTTTCATAGGCAGTCTTTTGGCGAATGCTTTCAGCTTCTCTTTCAGTTTGTTGCCAGATGGGCCGGGCGCATCCGGTGCCGCGCTGCCGTTGGTTTCCTTCGGGCTAGAATATGCACCTGCATCCGCACGGTCTCCCGCATCACCGCTTGTGCCGCCACTTGCAGGAAGTGATGCAGTGCTACGCTTTTTACTTGTGCCACCGCCAGTGTCGCCACTGGTAGATGAGTCAGAAGTCGAACCATCAAAACTGAACCCGTGCTTACTGGGTGGCTTTGGAGCTCCTCCAATTTTGGGCATTCCTAGCTGAGCAGGGCCGTTGCTAGTGATCTGAAGCGCTGCCTTAGCCAGCAAACCAACAGCCGACGAACCTTTTACTTTCAAGTCCCTTTTGGCGGTAAGAGAAACATCATCACCAGCGATGGTAATGTTCTTATCCGCTTCAAGGATGAGGTCACCACTGCCAACGGTGATGCGAATGGAAGCCTTTGCTTCAGGTTCCACAATTACATGATTTTTGCCATTCGCAGAAGAAACAGAGAACTTGGTGGCCCCGTCGCTATCGTCCCAAATCAACTGCATGCCTTCTTTGCTTCGTATCCGTTTTTGCTTGGCGGCTTCTTTTACCTCCGCGTCAGAGCTCGGAAGCGGTGCCCCATACAATGAGCCCAGCACAAACCACTGCGTACCGACTTGAAGTACGAGTACTTTATCGTCGGCCTTAGGGAGAGAAAACACCCCGCCACAGTCTGTCGCAAAAGGAACTACGACCTTAGCTTCAATCGCATCCGAACTATCGAAGACATGATCGAGCACCACCAACAGCGTATCCGGAGAATTACCTTCTCCTGATACCGTACCAATCATTGTACCTTCCATAGGTTCTACGCTCCTAGTGATGGGACGTTACCGATTAACGCCGCAGTTGGCGCCAAGGTAGCATTGCCAGAGGTTGAAGCGGTGCCATTACTCACGGCATTACAGTCGCCGGTCGCCGAGATGGTGACGTCGCCACCAGCCTTAAGCACAATCTTTTGTTTGCAAGAAATAGAAATATCCCCCGATGGTGTGGCGGCAGAAAAACCTTCTTTTTCAGCAGAACCGTTTAACTTCACCGCTGGAGCTGCGCTGTTTCGCGCAGATTTTGCTTTACTCGCCTTAGTCTTTCCCAACGCAATCGTGGCCGTTTTGGCTTTGTCCGGCTCGCAACGCATCAGTATCTTCTCTTCGTCAGTGTCCATTATTAGCGACACTGATGCAGAAGCCATCACCGACAGGCTCTCTGGGAACGTATCTGGGGCGTTCTTGCTGGCTTCGCCTTCCCAGCCTCCACCAAGAATAATCGGGAAGTTGATATCTCCCATCAAAAACGTCACCCACACCATGTCGCCTTTGTTTGGCGCCCAACTAACGCCGTAGCCTTCCGATGATGTCGGACCTGCCCCACTGGCCTGAAGATAGCGAAACGGAGCCCAAAGCTCCAAAGGTTCCCCGGTCTCAAGAGAGTGCAAACGAACCTTTGCTGCCGTAGGATAATCCTCACGATCGACGCCGAGTACTTCGGCTCTGGCCAGCTCGGATTTCACTTTTTACTAACTTCCATCACGAAAGGTCTTGAGAGACTCACGGTCGCCTCGGTAATTTCGTTGAGATTGATTCCTAGGTCCAGCCCCATAACAAAGTATGCGCCATCAAACTTGCTGGTGACTCCGGCATCGTTATCGACGTCAATTTCAAGGACGTCTCCTGGCAAGTTCAACAATGGAGAGTTGTCTTCTTCACTACTTCCCACCAAGCTAAGTTGAGCTTCCACCAATCCGAGTGCTCGGCGATGATACTCTCCCTCTGCAATTTTTTTGGCGTGATCGATACTGAGACCGCTACGATGAACGAGTTTCTTTACAGTCTCTCCTAGAGCATCGGTTACTATTTGCTTCGCAAATTTTCGATCGTTCACCGTACCTTTTTCAGACTCAAGTCCTGCATTGTTGTCGCTCGCTTTAGCCTTCACCGTCCCAGAACGAACGATCGCATCTGATATGAGTCCTTCTTGACCACCTTTGAGTGACATGGACGCTCTGAAACTTTTCCATGCTCCTGTATCGGTAGAGCTAAAGGTCGAACAATGACGCCCCTTTTTTATGTCTCGAAAGCCATCGACGAAGATTTTGCTGCTGCCGGTAAACTTTTCACCGGAACGCTTGTAACCGCTCCAAAAGTTTAAGCCGCCGTCGTAGCAAAATTGACGAAGAACGTCCAAGTCGGAGATGTTTTCTCTCAGCCATTGCGGATTTTCTCCACCAAAAGTCATTCCGTCTAGAACTTCTTTGGCGCTGTGCAAGAATTCGATTTTATCTGAACCGAAAATGTCGGTTAGGATTTGCGAGGCCGAGGTTTCCTTACTACCGAAAACCCTACTTGAGGTTCCTATCAGTCTTTTGTGAAGGACGGAATCGAAGCAAGTCAGGGTAACCCGATCTTTTACGTTATCGGTGCCACTTCCAGAAGAACGCTGAACATCAACAGAAGCAACGTACCCCTCGAAGAAGTCACCGAACTGGGTCGACGAAAGTGTCACCGTGGCTCCCAGTTCTATCTGGTTTTCCAAATCATTGATGACACTTTGTTTTTCTCCAAATTCGCTACTCTTTGATGGCGACGCGCCCAGTCTTAGCATACCCGGCTTATTCACTGCGAGATGCAAATGCCCGGTAAAAGACGCCGCAGCTTCTTTACTTACCCCAGAGATGTCAATCGTAATATCGCCCATCTACTTGCCTGCTTGAGCTGAAGAAGTTTTATTAGACCTAGCAACCTTCGCGTTCTCTTTAACTTCCATGAAGCTAATGGCTACCGACGAGCGAATAGGATTTCCAATAGGATCGAATAGCTTATGATCTACGGTGATCGACTTAATCACTCCGTACTTCTGACAATCGGAACCCCACCCCCAGACCATCAATACTTTCGGCGGAGTATTGTCTCCTGGCCGAGCGAGCACCATAAGTTTCTCGATCTCCTCGGCTACCCACTTTGGGTTGCCGATTTTATCGTAACCATCAACGATTAAAGTGATGGAAAAGTCGCCGACACCGGAGCTGATAAACTTTACAGACTGTCCTTCTTCGCCATCAGCAATCGGCTCCCAGTTGTTCGTGAGACTCAGTGAGGTTTCGCTGGGGTTGTACTGCGCTTCAAATTTTTGTTCCTTTTTGTCTGCATTGCAAATTGTAAACTTAATACTGTTTTTTTCGCTCATAGCTTTACCAACTCCCATTCCGTGCTTTTAGACGGTTCATCTCTGCGACGATTTTTCGTACCGCCTTACGAATTTCCTCTTCATCAAGTTTTTGCTCAACCACCTGCGTCGGGCCAGCAACGTCCTTTTTCATTTCGTGTCCCTCAGAAGCAGCTGCCATGTGGCTAGCAGGAGCTCCTGCGTTAGTGTTCACCAACGCCAGCTCTCGGACCACAATTTCTTCAGGCGCCGCACCTTTTCGATTGAGCAGTTCGTGCGCTGCATTTTTGAACCATTGCGGAAGTTCGCGACCATCACTTGCAGCTTGCTGCGTTTGCAACGTTTGCACTTGGGCACTATTTGGCGATTGCGGTGCTTCTTGTGGACCAGCAACATAGGTCGGCTCATGAGAAGGAGCCACCAATACTGGTTGTTCTATTCGGATGTCTGCGGAAACTTTTCGCCCGAGAGAATCAAACGTTGGGTACACCACCTCCGCTAGCGGGTCGGCAAAGCCGGATGACGCCGCCGCCAACGTTGCCTTGCTCCCGCCTCTTTGGGTGGGCATGGCTTCTGCATACACCTTTGGAAGTTCTGCCGCCAAAAGTTGCATGTCTTCCGCTGTGGGAACCTTACCTCTAGCTTGAAACACTTGCGAAAATGCGGATACGGCGGCTGCGGTTCTCACCGAGATAGACGCGGCTTGCGAACTTGGCATTGTGGTTAACACGTCACGGACCGCAGCCATCCATTCGCCTGTAGGCGCAGAGCTCGCTGCCTCTTCAACGACTGCGGGAGCTATCAGCTCGAGTTTTCCGCTCTCTACCGATGCGGCTACCATCTCAGAGGATGCGATTCGAAGAGCCGCCTTGACCTCATCACTAGCTGCGGGCTCTTGCGTCACCATTGACTGAGGAAGGTAGTACGCTCCTCGAAGTTTAGAAGGCGAAGCGGAGTGAGAAAGTGGCTTCATGTTAGTTTCTTCAAATTCGGGAGCGGCTTTGGCAAACTCCACGGGTGCGTTATCCCATCCGAGGGTCGCATCTTTAGAGGTGTCGTTTGCCGAAGCATCCAGCGCCGTCACAAAAGTTTGGTCCAACTTGGCGACTCGCTTTTGAATGGCTCGTGGCCCTTGCTCAGCGAGAAGTGCAGATGCCACGATTTGCGAATCGGACAGTCCCAGCTGCCGACCTTCTGCGGTTGCCGCGGGAGCCGCAAACTCAGCCAGTAGTGGGTAAGCTGCAGCTGCGGACGCAGCATAGTCAAGCGTTTGGCCGATGCGTCCCGGAAGTGGTGAATCGATGTGGTTAGACTTCTGCTGGGCCAGTTGCATTGGTTCAACGGGTGAAACATCGGTTTGAATGTCTACGTACGCCATCGACGGGACGCTGAAAACTTGCTTGGTTCCTCCTCGGTCGTAAACCACTTGTTTGGCCACGACGCCCCCTAGAAAAACAGCAACCTGCCCACCGTCTTCAAGAATCAAAGGTGTCGCTATGACCGAGCGCGGGTCGAACGCCGCGACCTCGGACTGCTCCGGCGTAAGGATTGCTTGCACAGGACTTGCAGAAAGCTGTGGCCGCAGACCTGCGTCTGTCCGACCTGGTAGTGTGGTCGCAAGATGGCTGGCTGCGCTCCTTGATATTCCTTCACGTGCAACGGCTCGCGTAGGCTTGGGAGAAACAATCTGCGTGAGTTCGTCAATACTGGCGGGCATCGAGTCATCCACTACTCGCGGAGAATCAAAAGCAACAATGGTTTTAAGCGGCGTCATCTCCGGCGTTACCGGGCGACTGCGCAAGGTCTTACGTGAAGGGGCCGTAAACGTAGTGGCAGAACCACCAACACCGTTTGCGGAGGTATTGTCGGCCCACGCAAGATGTTCAAGCGCCCTTGGCGTAAAGTCTTGAATTGCTTCCATCGCTAACGGTCTTTGAACAACTTGGATTTGCCGTTTCTTTGCAGCGTACCCACCTAGCCCAGCAGGACGTCGAACAGACGTCATGGCAGAACTTCGACGACTTGGTCGCAACTTTCCTCGTTCATCGCTGGCCAACGATGGTGCCACAAACTCATAGTTCACTTGTTGACTTGAAATTACAGACGGCTCTTGAAATTCGTCGCCCGGTGTTGTCGCGCTAGCAATCCACTCTAGCTCATCCGCGTACCATGGTGTTGGAAAAACCCAGGACGGCGCCGTCGTCGACATTGGGTGCGAATACATCGAGCCCGCGAGTCCGCGGGTCGACATGCGTTGCGGTTGCCAGAACCTGTCTAAGATTCGCGACGAAAAAGAAAGAGACGACTCGATATTTCGAGTCGCTGCTGGGCCACGAGTTAACGACGAAACTTTACGTTCGCCATACGACTCAGCCATCGCCGCGAGTCTTGGAGTAAAATCGCTACCAATCTCGCTTGGAGATTCTGTGGCGGTTTCGCTCACTGTTTACCCTCTGCTTTCATCGTCATGCCGTTGTGGGCAAGTTCGATTGTTTCGATATGGATTTCACTTTTCTCGGTGTCAAAATCCGCTCCTGACCATTTACACGGCCAAGCATCTACGAATTCCCAAGCCATCACGGTGGCTCCCATTGCGGGATCAAGTTGCTCAATCGTGACGGTCGCTTTTTCTAGCGTGCCTTTGGTTCCGAATTTTCCAACCTCTTGTCTCAGCGCCCAGCTGCGATGCCAGTCAAGAAGTCCAGACTGTCCCGAAAAACCACGGGTCAACGTGACGTTGGCGTAAGAAACATTTCCGGCGAGCTTCATAGCGTTTCTACCACCACCGGAGTTGACGTCTTCGACTGCAATATCACTCGACAGCCCCGATACCGACTTAAAATACGCTTCTTCCTTGGCAATCGAGTCACCTGCACCCGAAGTAAAGGCGAACGTCACCCGGAAGGTGTGAGTCAGTTGGGGTAGTTTCCGCTTTGTATCAGTCATGGTGTCTCCTAGGTGTTGACGAGCATCTCTTGCTCAACGTCGATAAGAATGAATTCAGTTGGCACGGCAGGCGCCACGCCAATCTGGCAAAGCAATTTTCCTGCGCCAATGGCGCTTGGGAGGTTGTTCTCATCGTCACATTTTACGAAAAATGCCTCCTCTTGATTCCCCCCAGCGAACATTCCTTTTGCAAAGAGTTGGTTCAAAAAACTGTTAACTAAAATCACTAATCTTTTCCGTGTGTTAGCGTTGTTGGGTTCGAACGGCACCCACCCTAGTCCGTAGTCCAGACTTCGCCGAAGCATGATAAAGGTCCGACGCACCGTGACATGACGCCATTGGGGGTCGGAAGATGCAGTTCGGACGCCCCACGGACGAATCCCCAATGATTTTGAAGCCTTAAAGGTGTTCACGCTCCGTTGCGACAGTTCTGCACAATGAGCTTCTGTCACTTGCAAATCAATATCCAGTATTCCCGACAGCTTACGATTGGCAGGAGCAATATGAACTCCGCCTTCCCGCTCTGTGGTAGCGAACATGCCTGCCATCATCCCTGACGGCGGCAACACACGAACTCCGCTGGACGTTTCTCCCTTTAGCCACGGCCAATAATAAGCGCAGTAAGAAGAATCAACACGTGAACGCCACCGCTTTACCTCTTCAATATCTTTGGTGCGGGGAATGTCTAAAATCGCGAATTGGTACTTAGTATTTTCACAAATGTCGACCATCGCATCTTGCACGCGTTGAGCGTGAGCGTGGCCAAGTGGCCCTGGGTTCCGCTGGCATAGCACCATCGCATCAGGGCAAACGATAAGTCCTATTTCATCTCGTTCGCGTATAATTTGCAGCCCTGTACGCCGGCCTGGACCAAGATCCGCGCCAACAAAATCTTCCACGGTAAGTACGTCGGTGCCGTCTCTACCACCATTCAACTTGCTTAGCGGCATGTCTACTGGGATTGAATATTCACCGCTAGCGGCATCTGCCACCTGTGCAATCGCTACAAGCCGAGATTTACTTTCCAAAATTCGAGGCGCGTATCGACTCGAAGACGGGTGCATTTGCAGTTTGCGATGGACTTCTTTGCGGTCCCTGAGTGCGACTTGAATTTCCAGTTCAATCACCGTGGCGTACGATGGAGCCGACGCTAAGTGTTTATTACCAATTGGCGTTTCAGAAGACCAACCAATCCCTTCATCAGTGACTTTGGTAACGACGACAAACTCAGAGGCCCCCCCGCCATGAATTCTAACTAAGTCGCCAACGGAAAAACCTCGAACCGAAGCAAGTTTTGCAAAGTCGCCACCAATATCGACATCCCTCGTAAGAAGCGCAGAAGCGCCGGTTTCTTGTTTGGCAGATGCCCAAACTTCGTTCCCCCATTTTCCGGCACTCGAGGCTTGAATCGTAAGCGCAGGCTTTCCCAAAGCGTTAAGACAGGTCATTTGGCTTGGGGCCGCGACTTCGTTTCCCGCATCATCGTTCGTGTGGGCCACGCGCACCACAAAACATTTTCGGCCGCCGTTCTTGAAGAACCCCTCAATTGAGGGAGTCATGTAAAACTGCGTATCACTGCCGAAAAGTTTGACGTAGGCTTCCCAGGTCGAAACGACCACGGGCTCATTAAGCGGTCCTTTTTCAGCAAGCCCTACAAAGCAAGGCACCGAAGTATCCGTAACGTCGAGTCCTGCTGCCGGCGAAGCGGCTTGTGATACATAGACCCCCGGCGCTCTTGGATTACCAGACATAACTATCTCCTAGTACGTGCTTCATTGATTTCCTTATTGATGCGAGCAATCTCACGCAACCACGTGTGGCGTTCTTCGTGCTCCATGTCGAAAATCGTGTCTAAGGGCCAGTGAAAGTGATACGCGATATAAGCTGCTTCTTGGAACAGTTGCTCTCGCGGATAAAGAGCGACTGTCCACGACGCTACCCCTGACCGCTTGCGCGGCCTGTTCCTCCTTCTTCAGAAACAAGGGCACCAGAAGCCATGTCAATATGAAAGGCATGCTCACAAGAGGGACACGCGATGTCGTGTTTTGCTTCCCCTTGTTCGTTGATCTTACGATAAAACTCTTGAAGGTAAGCAAGATCGGTCGAGTAAAGATTCTCAATGTGTTTCACATCGATATGCTCAATACCGCCAATTTTTTCAATGACTCGAGATAGCAAAACGATCACCAAGTAAGCGCGATTGTTTTGTACTCGATAATCCTGCAGCGGTACGATTTCGTCTTTGGCTGTTGCAAGCCGCATGATGCCTTCGGTATGGACATTGCCATCTCCGTCGACGAGACCTTTAGGTAGTGTAAATGGAAACTGTGTTTTAAATGACATAAAAACTCCCTTTAAATAGTAACACTTTCAACCGCTTCGGGGATCTCGCAAGAGCCACAAACTGCTCCGCGAGCAAGATCCTAGTGGGATATCGGCGTACAATTACTCAGTATAAAACTCATCGAGCCCATGCATTCCGTTGATGCTGGTGGTCATGGCGCACCCGCCCCCATCTCGGACATGAACTCGAGCCATCAGCCGAGTCCCTTTCGCCAAGCCAAAGAAAAGTCCCCTCGGGTCGCTCGATGTAGGCAAAGAAGAGTCGAAGCTTACTAGGGCATCGCAACTGGGATGTTCTACCGAGGATTTGACTCGGAAGGGCACAGAAAGCTTTTCAAAGCTGCTCGCCACCATCCAATACTCACGTTCTACAGTCAAAGCCGGAGGATTTTCTATCAGGTAGTGCCAAAGTATTCTTTTTCCAGAATTCAAGATTTTTACCTGGGCCAAAAACTCTCGCTCTTCTTGTTCATTGCAAAGCTTCCTGCACTTTTTCCTAACGAGGCCTGGTACCTTAGAAAATGGCGAAACCAAATCATCGTAGCTCATTATTCCTATTTCGAGAGTGGTTTCCTTTGCAGCCGGTCTTGGCAACGGCTGTGGTGCTGCAGTGGGATAGGAAGACGGTTGTTTTTGACAAGCCCCAAGAAACAACAGCGTTGCTAGATATCTCACCGAGGTTCTATAGCATGTGACTTTGTTGAGAATCACGGCGGGCTCATGCGCACCATGAGCTATTCGCCTAAGCGGCTTGATATGTGAGTAAATCGTCGAGTCGAAAGCCAAAGAAAAAACCCCGCACCGAAGTGCGAGGTTTCAACCCAAATTTATAGTCCTCTACTTATGCACGCGCCATTGTGATGCGTTCGCATGCCACAGAAATGGAACCTTCTTTGGCACCTTGCGACCCAGCGCTTGACTTACCTTTATCAATCTTTGTGATTGTGTAGTTCATTAGCGTGAAGTCGTAGAGTGCGCTGCCGTCGTGGTTACAGTACGTGATGGTAATGTTTCCAAGCGGACGCTGCGCTTGACGCATCGACTGGTTGTACAGCTCGTTGAGGGCCTTGTTAACTTCAGTCGTCATGTTCAAAGTGAAATCCATGTCGCTGTACTCCACCATGGAGTTCATGTGGAGACGCGGAATCGGGCTGGCACCGGTATAAGACTCGCTGATCGTGGTCTTGATGGAAAGCTCACCAGTTTTCTTAATTTCACGAGCGATAGCGTCTGGAAGTCCAGTAACGCGGAACATGTTGTTCATTGGACGCCGGATAGCTTCTGGTTCAGGAACCGACACTACTTGGTTGGTTCCATCTGCAGGCTCAAGCCACTCAGCTGATGCGTTGAACGTAACTTTTACGTGCTCTTTTCCAGAGGCATCAAGACCGCTCACTTTAGCTTCTGAAATCAGAAGGTTCATGAACGTCTCTTCTGCAATTGACTTCATTTCAAAGTCAGTCGTGATAAGAGAAGCGTTAGTTTGAATTGCGGTACCAGAAAGAGATTGATCAATGACCCGCTCAAGCAAAGGGAACGCGTCAGCCAATGTCATCGACAGTCCACTGAGCTCGACTTTGGGTAAGTTCGTAGAGGCTGTCTTTACAGCAAAACGTGAACTACCGAATTTTTGTTCGATTTTTTCCTGAGCAATGCTTACCTGCGGGGCATCCATGCATAGGCACGTGAAGCCGTCGATGGTGAAAGCAAAGTTCTCTTGATTTAACATTTTTGGGTTAGCCATTATTTATCTCCTTTGGGTTGATACGGTAATCCTACGCGTGGGGGAAGATTCATCTCCCCCCGGCGAAGAAAAAATATCAATATTATTCCTCTACACCACCACCGGAAGCCATCTGACCAATCCGGAAGATTACGAATTCCGCGGGTTTAACTGGTGCCAGACCAATTTCGACCACCAGCTGGCCAGCATCGACCACTTCGGAAGGATTCGTCTCCTCATCGCACTTCACGTAGAACGCTTGCTCTGGTTGAGTGCCCATCAGAGCTCCTGAACGCCATAGTTGGGTGAGGAACGACGTAATGGTTCGCTGTACCCGTTTCCAAAGACGCTGGTCATTGGGCTCGAATACAACCCATTGCGTCGCTTGTTCAATCGAAGACTCCACCATAATGAATAGTCTACGAACGTTGATGTACTTCCAAGACGCATCGCTGGATAGCGTACGAGCTCCCCAGATACGGATTCCGCCGCTCATGTTGCGGATGCAGTTAACGCCTTTGGGGTTGAGAAGATCTTGCTCTCCTTTGGAAATATTGTATTTCAATCCAAGAGCGCCACGAATCATCTCGTTGGCGGGAGCTTTGTGAACGCCGCGCTCACTGTCGACTCGCGAATAAACTCCGGCGATGTGACCCGATGGTGGAACGAACACGTTTCCTTTGTCTGGGTCGTACACTTGAATCCAAGGGAAGTAGAATGCACCGTACTTCGAATCACGTGGTTTTGGAATGCGATCCACTCCGCCAGAGATGGTCTCTGCAGAATCTAGAATGGCGAAGCGATCTTTGCGTGTTTCGCAGTGGGAAAGAATCGCATCTTGTACCGCCGGCGACGTTTGCCCTGGCGCGCAAAGAATCGAAATCTCATCTACTTCGTCGAAACACTTGATGCCACTACGATTGCCGGGTCCGCCATCGCGACCGATAAAGCGAGAGTCTGAATCAGAAGAAACAGGTGCCGCAGCTTTTGCTTCTTTAGTCTCTTTCTCTTTTTTCTCATCTTTGGCGCTGGCTTTAGTCGTAGTCGTCGACTTGGAGGCGCAGTTCACAATGAAGCAACGAGAGCCGCCGTTGTTGAAAAATCCATACACCGCGTGAGCGAGATGAGGCGAACAGTCTTTAAAATCGCCAAAGTTTTTTACAAAAGTCGACCAGTTTGTAATTAATACCGGTTCGTTGAGTGGGCCTTTCTTTGATTCTCCGAGAAAGCCAACGGTGTTGGTTCCTACGGCTTCGATCGGCTTTTGACCTCGATCAACTTCTTCTACATAAACCCCTGGTGATAAGTAACTTGATGCCATTTTTTTTTCCTTCTTTATTCCCCGTTTTAAATAAGCCGCTGAGCGACTACGAATTATCGATTTCCTAAGAGTAGATCTTTTCTAGAAAAGGTGTCTACAGGACCTTCCTCTAATTGTTCAGGATTATTCAAATCCCTGTATTGAATTGAGTGTTTCTTCACGCGAGTGGCTAGCGGTGTAAGTGCCTGCGGCACAAGTGGCACCACCGTGAACAATTGAATTCCCGGACGTAGTGGTTGTTGAAGATTGCCCCAAAACCGAGCCAACGTTCCTTCATCTAATCTCGCGCTCATTTGCAAAGGCAACGAGAAGTCCTCGTCAAACGAATCTCCCTTGAGCCTATCGTTTGGTATCGCTCGATTTTCCATTACCGTACGAATCACAAGTCCAAGCAGCAAATGTTCATCTTCTGGAGTCTGCGCCCAAGTCGACACTAAGTAGTCAAGACGCAAAAACCGACGCCTTGCCCTAATAAACTCTTTTTCACTTCCGTCGTCTTGAGCCACGGAAACAACTTCGTTGGAAATGTTACCGGCGATTCCATGAACGTCGGTTGAAATTTGATACAGATAAACGGAGACTGCGGGAAGCTTGCCATCGATAGCGTCTGGCTTTGGTGCCTCTTCCACGACGTGCACCCGCTTGTAGCCCGCATCTTTGAACTCCGCCTGCAACAGACGTGTAATGGTGTCCGTTGTCTCTTTAATGATATGATGCTGCGGCGTCCCCACGACCAGACAAGTGTACCTAGCTTGCAGCCTCGTCGGCAATGACCGATGGCAGAAATTAGGTGCCTTCTAAGTTAAAGGCGGCCTTCCCTACGTTCACCTACGTCGGAACGTTTGAGCTGCTAGTTCTCATCGTCTTCTTCATCGCAGCTAGCTGGTGGCACCAGCTCGTTGCCATTGCATTGGGCTGTCGGAAGCTCGTCTTGGCATTGTTGCCAATCTTGCATGTCATCTGCGCAAAACGCGGACAAAAATCCTTTGCACTCCGCGACAGATGAAAACTCCAAAATGTCCAACATAAACGGAGTGCCGCATTCACCTGCTTTTTCACAAATCGCGTTTGCCGCCGAAGCACACGTAGCAGGGCCGCCACTTTCTCCGCCTCCGTCGTTGTCGCTACCGCAAGCAACCAAGAAAACCACCCACATCCCCACTACGACGTTTTTCATGCCTAACTCTACTACAGTCCGCAGTTTTTCCCCTCTTTTTGATAGGTCTAATTGCGATAGTTAACTATAGTCGACTGATGGACGACACCATGACATGGGGCGACGACGCCCCTTCGGACAAAACGGTAAAGAGTACCTTCCTGGTGCACCTACTTTGTTGCGAAGACTTGCACTTGCCGAGCCGCAGAGTTCATCTGGGCAAGGCGCAAACAGTCGAAATAGGCCGCGGAACTGCCGCCTCACTCGAGCGGGTTCACCACGCAGACCTAGCAATTCAGTGGCGGCACCAAGATGCTAGAATGAGTCACAACCATGCACAAATGACGGTGCGCAACGGGCAATGGAAACTCAAAGATTTAGGATCCAAAAACGGTACCTGGGTGAACCACGAGGTCGTTGACGAAGTCGCACTGCATGACGGAGATGTCATCGAAATTGGCGCGTCGTTTTTTCTGTTCCGCGACCAGTTCGAATGTCCCATCGCCCATACACAAGACGTAAAGGAAGAAGCGTCCTGTCGTTCTCTGAATCCTCGGCTTGCCGGACTACTCGAAAGTGCTACCCGAGTCGCGGATTCCAACCTGCCCATGATACTTTCTGGCAGTACGGGAACCGGCAAGGAAGTTTGGGCCCAACAGTTTCACACCGCTTCTGGGCGAAAAGGTCAATGGGTCCCATTGAACTGCGGGGCGATTCCGGAAAACCTCTTGGAATCTCAGCTGTTTGGGCACGTCAAAGGCGCTTTCTCTGGAGCGGTAGCTGATAAGCCCGGAATGGTAGATCAAGCAAACGGAGGCACTCTTTTTCTTGACGAAATAGGAGACCTGCCTCTTTCTGCGCAGGTAAAACTGTTGCGGCTGTTGCAAGAAAATGAGTGCCAACCCGTCGGTGCTCGTCAGCCTCATCAAGTAGACGTACGAATCATTGCGGCCTCGCACAAAAACTTGAACAAGTTGGTAGCAGAAGGCTTGTTCCGTGAGGATTTATTGGCTCGACTTTCGGGTTTTGCGGTGACGCTTCCGGATTTCGCCCAACGCAAGGAAGACTTCGGAATGCTCTTTCGAGCTGCGGTCGAGAACAGCTTTGAGGCATCACCGGCTGTCACCAGAGAGGCCATGCGGCTGTTGCTGGTTCAGTCTTGGCCTCAAAACATCCGACAATTAGTTCAAACCGTGCATGGTGCAGCGGCGCTGTCCCGCGGCACCGCCATTACCGTTAAGACTCTGGCGGAGCTTGGTTTGCAGGGGAACCTGGACAAAAAACAAAAGCTTCTAGACCTTTTGCAGTTACATGATGGCAACGTTTCTGCCGTAGCAAGAGTCATGGGGAAAGCACGCGTACAGGTACGTAGGTGGTGTGAAAGCTACGACATCGATATCGATTCGTTCCGAAAATAACAATTCGTACGACTACGGAGTACATTGCGCACTGATACTTTTGCTCAAAAAATGAACAAAAATCAACTTACCTACATTCCATTAGTGACTAATGCTCACCTATAATATTCGATGTGGGATTCGTCCGAAATACGACAGTACCGTTGGTGGTATGGCTTGCTGCATGCAGTGGAGTCGAAAAAGCAGAGAATTTTTCAACAGTGGAGCAACGCGTCGGTTGTGACGGTACGTATGACGTCGCAGGACCGTTCAATATCATAGAAGGTGGTTCCGCGGTCTATGAAATAGTTCAAATTGAACCTCCCAGCACGTTTCCCTGTACCGTTTCAGTCTCTTGCAGCAGCAACTTAGGATGTCCTAGCGACGTAACCGTAAGCAGTTCAGGAAATACCACAGTATCTTTCAACGTAACAGCCAACAACAACACAGCGGGGCAAACAGCAGATATAACTGCTACCAGCGGCAATACTTTGGGTCTCAATATTATCTGTGCAGACAATGATTCCGATGGCGTCTGCAACAGTAACGACAATTGCCCAAACATCTTTAACACGAACCAAAACAACTACGACGGCGACAGCCAAGGCGACGCTTGCGATAATGACATTGATGGGGACGGCGTAAGTAACGGAGGCGACAGTGACGACTTCGATCCCAATGTCTGCTCTGACACCGAACATGGTTTTACCGGCGATGGCTGCGACGATTGCAGCAGCGGAACTTTTAACCCTAACAACGATGGGCCAGACCTAGATGGCGATGGGGTGTGCGATTGCACGGGGGGAGGCAATGTAACATCGACAGGAGATGGCGCAGCGGCAGAGGGAGCGTGGACAGAGGTTGAACTTGGAGTAACCGGCGGAGGACTTTGTGATATCCATTGGACTGCTTCCATCAGCGGAGGGACGCTCGGGGTAGACTACACCACCAACATGCCAAGTTCTGGTAAAAACTCGTTTCCTTATTCTAGAGTTGTCAATGTGCAGGAAACGGTCCCTGATGCTCCGATTATCATTAACGCAGTCGTTACCTTAGTCAACGGTGGTTCAGCTTCAGCTAACTTTTCGATCACCCTAGGTGCGGACTGCGACGAAGATGGCGACAACGCCATGAACTTCATCCCCGGATGCACCTGTCCCACACAAGGTTGTTCCATTTGGCAAGACTCGGATGATACCAATCCGAACGTTTGTATCGATACTGATAGCGACACTTGTGATGACTGCTCGGTTGCTGGCGTTTGGGCCCCGGCGAATGACGGCCCCGACAACGACTCGGATGGCCAATGCGATATAGGGGATAACGACGATGACAACGACGGAGTGGACGATAGCAAAGATGCTTCGGTATTCGATCCTGACGTTTGTCGTGATCAAGATGGTGACGGCTGCGATGATTGCGCGGTGGGAACCGACGATCTCGGACCACTCGCCGATAACAATCCAGCAGATGACGGACCAGATTTAGATGGCGATGGCATTTGCGATTGCACCTCTGGAAGTATGGTAGTCACGAAACCTTCCATCGATATAACCGAACACGGTGAAACACGGCAGTTTGAGATTGCGGGTGGAGGAAGTTGCGACATGCATTGGAGGGTTACCTACGGTGGTGCCGCAACAAGTGCGGACTACAGCGCGAGCGTTCCCCACGCCTCTACCGGTAAAAATAATCAGACGTTTTCATTCTCTGGGATAGACGATACATTGCCTGAAGGTGATGAAACCTATACGATAACCGTTACAGCCACGGCGGGTTGGACCGGTACACTAGACCACAGTGGTGTCGTCATCGACGATTGCGATGAAGATGGGGATACCGTAGATCATGGTCTGGCACCGTGCACTGGCACTGACGACGACGATACCAACCCCAACGATTGCACCGACAGTGATGGCGACGGTTGCGACGACTGCTCTGTGGCTGGTAATCCGCAACCCAACAACGACGGCACCGATACGGACAGTACCGGTCCTTGTTTGGGAACCCCGCCCGATGGCATTTGCGACTTAGGCGACCCCGACGATGATAACGACGGCTGTCCGGACGTTAGCGACGACAACCCCCTCACCTGTTCTCCCGACACGGACGGCGACGGAATCGCCGACGATTGCGACCCGGACAAAGATAACGATGGGGTGGCCAATGGATCCGACTTGGATGAACTCAATCCTAACGTGTGCCAAGATTCAGACGGCGACACGTGCGATGATTGTACCATCGGCACCGACGGCTTTGGTCCCAACTCTGATGTCACGCCTGCCAACGATCAAGCACCTTCCGCCACCAGTGATGGTGATTACGACGACGACGGCATTTGCGATGATGGCGACCCCGACGATGACAACGACACGGTGCTCGACGGCGCCGACACGGAAATTCATAACGAGTTTATCTGTCAGGATTCTGACGGCGACGACTCACCGGGTCTGAATTGCGACGATTGCTCGGTAGAGGGCGTCCCCAATCCATCCAATGATGGAGCCGACAACGACGCGGATGGTATTTGCGACGGCATTGATGTCGACGATGACAACGATGGGGTCGACGATGTCTCCGATAGTGCACCGTTTGATGCTACTATTTGTCAGGACTTGGATGGCGATGGTCCAACCTGCGACGACTGCTCCGTACAGCGCAACCCACCAAGCACCACCAACGATGGCGATGACTTCCCTGACTCAGATGGAATTTGCAACGATTTTGACGATGACGACGACAATGATGGTTGTCTTGACGTCAACGACCCGGCGCCAACGACTTTCTCGCCAGATACCGATGGCGACGGCCAAGGGAACGATTGCGATACAGATGACGACAACGACGGTATTGCCGATGGTTCAGACGTGGCGCCGCTTGATCCAATGCAGTGTACCGACTCAGATGGCGACAGTTGCGACGATTGCGCTATCGGTGTTGATGGTTTTGGTACTTCTTCCGACAACACGCCTGGAAACGACGGTACCGACACCGACGGCGATGGGCTGTGCGACACAGGCGATCCAGACGACGACAACGACACGGTCGCCGATGGTTCCGACGTCGCTCCACTGGACAATACTCGCTGCCAAGACCTTGACGCAGATACGTGCGACGACTGCTCCGTAGCATTACCGCCAAACACAGGTAACGATGGACCTGACTTTGACAACGACGGCATTTGTGACGAAGGAGACAACGACGACGACAACGATGGCGCTCCCGATACGGAAGACACGGCACCGTTCAACCCGAACATTTGTAACGATACCGATGGCGACAGCTGCGATGATTGCACCAACGGCATGGACGACCCGGCGGATGATGGAGCGGATTGCGATAGTGATGGACTATGCGATGCCGGCGATCCAGACGACGACAACGACAACGCCCTAGATGCCAACGACTCCGACGATTGCAACGTCAACGTGTGCTCCGACAACGATGGCGACACTTGCGACGACTGCAGCAACGGAAGTTTCGATCCCAACAACGACGGCGCCGACTTTGAAAGCGATGGCCTGTGCGATGCCGGCGATCCCGACGATGATAACGACGGCGTAGACGACGGTCCGGATACGGACCCGTTCAATCAACAAATCTGTTTGGATACCGACTCCGATACTTGCGATGATTGCTCGGTAGTTAACAGCCCGCCCAATGCCGCCAACGACGGTCCCGACAACGACTCCGACGGTGACTGCGACGCAGGAGATCCCGATGACGACAACGACGGGTGCCCTGACGTTAACGACAGTGCGCCGTTTACCACCTCACAAGACACCGATGGCGACGGAGAAGGAAACGATTGCGACGTCGACGACGATAACGATGGAATCCTTGATGGTGCCGACCCAGCACCACTCAACCCCAACATTTGCGGCGATTCCGATGGCGACACCTGCGACGATTGCGCCATTGGCGTAGATGGTTTTGGAACGGCAGCAGATAACACGCCTGGAAACGACGGCGCCGACTTTGACAGTGACGGACAATGCGACGCAGGCGACACCGATGACGACAATGACGGAGTAGATGATGGCGCCGACACCGACCCTCTCAATCCAAACGTCTGCCAAGATCTAGACAGCGATACGTGCGACGATTGCTCCGTGCAAAATGCACCACCATCCACTTCGAACGATGGTGCCGATCTTGATGGCGATGGACTTTGCGACGCGGGCGACCCAGACGATGACAACGATGGCGCGCTAGACGGCGACGACACCGATGATACCAATCCAAATATTTGTAACGACTCCGACGGCGATACTTGCGACGACTGTACCCTTGGTAGTGACGACCCCGCCAACGACGGCGTTGACTTTGATGGTGATGGTCTGTGCGATGCGGGAGACCCAGATGATGATAACGATGGTTCTCTAGATCCCGACGATACCGATGACAACAATCCTAACATTTGTAACGATTCGGATTCGGATACCTGCGACGACTGCGTATTAGGCGGCGGAGACCAACCTTCCAACGACGGTCCCGACGCGGATAACGATGGACTCTGCGATGCGGGAGACCCGGACGACGATAACGACACCGTCATAGACGCAAGCGATGACGATCCGAACAATCCTAACGTCTGCCAAGACTTAGATGGTGACAACTGCGACGACTGCAGCCAAACGGGTGGTCCTCCCAACACTGCCAACGACGGAGCTGATAACGACAACGATGGCCAATGCGACACTGGAGATCCTGACGATGACAACGATGGGTGTTTAGATGGCAACGATGTAGCACCTTTTACAGCCTCGGCAGATACCGATTCCGACGGTAAAGGCAACGACTGCGATGTCGATGACGATAACGATGGTGTTGCCGACGGTGCCGACAACAGTCCTCTGACTCCGAACTCTTGTGAAGACTCCGATTCCGACACATGCGACGACTGCATCATCGGGGTGGATGGCTTTGGAGCCGCCGCCGATAATACGCCTGCCAACGACGGTACCGATACCGATACCGATGGCCAGTGCGATGCGGGCGACAACGATGACGACAACGATGGCGTCGATGATGCAAGCGACGACTTCCCGCTGGACCCGACACGTTGTGGCGACCAAGACGGCGACACCTGCGACGATTGCACCAATGGTCCAGGACGACAAGTAGCCAATGATGGACCCGACTTTGACGGAGATGGCCTTTGCGATGCCGGCGATCCTGACGACGACGACGATGGTTCTCCCGACCCTGAGGACACTGACGACAACAATCCCAACGTCTGCAACGACTCCGATGGAGACACATGCGACGACTGTGCGTTAGGAACTGGCGACCAGCCTGCCAACGACGGTCCCGACTTTGACGGCGATGGCCAGTGCGATGCCGGCGATCCCGACGACGATAACGATGGAGCTGCCGACGCCAACGACACCGATGACAACAACCCTAACGTTTGTTCCGACAACGACTCTGACTTGTGCGACGACTGCTCTAGCGGCACCTTTGCACCAAGTAATGACGGAACAGATTCTGATGGCGACGGACTTTGCGACGCCGGCGATCCCGACGATGACAACGACACCGTACTCGACGGCGTGGATCTGGATCCGAATAATCCTAACGTTTGCCAAGACTCAGACAGCGACACCTGCGACGACTGCAGCCAAACCGGGGGACCACCGTCGACTACGAATGACGGCCCCGACAACGACTCCGACGGCGAATGCGACGTTGGCGACTTAGACGATGACAACGACGGCTGCCTCGATACCAATGACTCGCAACCATACAATCCGTCAGCGGATACCGATGGTGATGGTGAAGGTAACGATTGCGATGTCGATGATGACAACGACGGCGTTATCGATGGCTCTGATAACAGCCCACTGTCTCCAAGTTCGTGCACCGACTCGGATTCGGACACGTGCGACGACTGTGTGATTGGTACCGATGGTTTTGGCGCAGCAGCCGACAACACTCCGGCCAATGACGGTACGGACACCGACACTGATGGACAGTGCGATGCGGGTGACAACGACGATGACAACGATGGCGTAGATGACAATCAAGACGATTTCCCTCTCGATCCGACACGCTGCGGTGACCAAGACGGTGATACCTGCGACGACTGCGCTCTCGGCGGAGGCCGGCAAGTGGCGAATGATGGTCCCGACTTCGACTCCGATGGACTGTGCGATGCGGGCGATCCAGATGACGACAACGACGGTTCTCTTGATGGAGAAGATAACGACGACAACAATCCTAACGTCTGCAATGACTCCGACAACGACACCTGCGACGACTGCGCTCTCGGTGGCGGCGACCAACCAACCAATGACGGGCCAGACTTTGATAGTGATGGCATCTGCGATGCAGGAGATCCTGACGATGATAACGATGGCGCCGCTGATGCTTCCGACTCTGATGACAACAATCCTAACGTCTGCTCCGACATCGACTCCGACACTTGTGACGACTGCTCGACAGGTACTTTCGCACCTTCCAATGACGGCACCGATACCGACGGCGATGGGCAATGCGATGCGGGTGACCCAGACGACGACAACGATGGCGTTAACGACGGCCCAGACACGGCGCCGAACAACCCCAACATCTGCCAAGACTTAGACGGTGACAGCTGCGACGATTGCTCCGTCCAAAACGGACCTCCAAGTACTTCCAATGACGGACCGGATAACGACTCCGATGGCGATTGCGACGCTGGCGATACCGACGATGATAACGACGGCTGCCTCGACACCAACGATTCGCAACCGTTCACTCCTTCCGCAGATACCGATGGGGATAGTCAAGGCAACGATTGCGATACCGACGACGACAACGATGGCATCTTAGATGGTGCTGACCCGGCCCCACTCAACCCAAGCATTTGCGGCGACTCCGACAGTGATACCTGCGACGATTGCGCTATTGGCGTAGATGGCTTTGGCGCCGCCAGCGATTCAATTCCAGGAAACGACGGTACCGACGGTGACGGCGACGGACAATGCGATGCCGGAGATCCAGACGATGACAACGATGGCGTAAACGACGGTAACGACTCTAACCCAAGCGACCCCAACATTTGCCAAGATGTAGATGGGGACGGGTGCGACGATTGTTCGGTGGTCAACAATCCACCTAACCCTGGCAACGACGGGGCAGACTTTGAGGGCGACGGGCTTTGCGATCTTGGCGATCCCGACGATGACAACGACGGCGCACTCGACGGCAACGATTCCAACGACAACAACCCTAACATCTGTAACGATTCTGATGGCGACACCTGCGACGACTGCACCAATGGCACGGATAATCCAGCAAACGACGGACCTGACTTTGAAAACGACGGACTATGCGATGCCGGAGACGCCGACGACGACAACGACGGGGTCGACGATCCAGCAGACTCCAACGACAACAACGCTAACGTTTGCCAAGATTTAGACTCAGACGGTTGCGACGATTGCGCTGTGCAAAACAATCCGCCGTCTGTTTCTAACGATGGTCCTGATGCCGACAGTGATGGCCAATGCGACAGCGGTGACAACGACGACGATAACGACACCGTGCTAGATGGTGCCGACACGAATCCTACCAACCCCAATATATGCCAAGATGCAGACTCTGATGGTTGCGACGATTGTGCGGTGACTGCTGGCCCACCAAATACTTCCAACGATGGTCCCGACAATGAAGGCGATGGTATTTGCGACAGCGGCGACCCAGACGACGACAACGACTTATGCGACGACGGTGTGGATGCGTTTCCGACTACTTTTGGGCCGGACACCGACGGGGACGGCGAAGGTAACCACTGCGACGTGGATGATGACGGCGACACCGTCAACGATGGCGCGGACCCAGAGCCACTCAACAATTTCCGCTGTGGCGACTCCGACTTAGATACCTGTGATGACTGTCGAGTCACCGGAGGTCCGCCAGATACAGCAAATGACTGTACAGGTCTGGATAATGATGGTGACGGTGTCGAAGCGGGAACAGATGACAACGATGCTGATCCAAACGTCTGCCGCGACACCGACAGCGACGGTTGCGACGACTGCAGCCAAACCGGGGCCGACGGTTCTGGTGGTAGCGTCACCAATGACGGACTCGATACCGACGGCGACGGTCAATGCAACGTTGGAGACAACGACGACGACAACGACAGCGTCCTGGATGGCGTGGACACCGCGCCATTAGATCCATTCCTTTGTGCCGACGCCGACAGCGATGGCTGCGACGATTGCAGCGTGACCGGCGGACCTCCCAATCCCTCCACCGATGGCACGGACACGGACAACGATGGTCTTTGCAATACTGGCGACTCAGATGACGATAACGACGGCGTAAACGATGGAACCGATCCTGAGCCTCTTAACCGTTTCCGTTGCGGCGACGCGGATGGCGACAACACCCTAGGTAATTGCGATGACTGCTCTATCACCGGCGGCCCTGGAGATGTGAACAACGATGGTCCGGACGGCGACGGCGATGGAATTTGCGACGATGCCGATGGCACGACCGACACGGACAGCGACGGTTGCGAAGATGCGGTAGATCCGCTTCCTAACACCTTCTCTCCAGACACGGACTCCGACGGGCTTGGTAACGACTGCGATACCGACGACGACAACGACGGCGTAAGCGATGGCTCCGACCCTGCCCCACTCAATCCAAACGCGTGCGGCGACACCGACTCCGACAGTTGCGACGATTGCTCTGTCGGTACCGACGACTTTGGCGTCGCAAGTGATTCTCTGCCTAATGGAGATGGCACCGACACCGACTCCGACGGACTTTGCGACGCGGGCGACAATGATGACGACAACGACGGCGTAAATGATGGCATTGATCCGAACTCTCTAGATCCGAACGTATGTGGAGACTCCGACAGCGACACTTGCGATGACTGCTCTGTAGGTACCGACGACTTTGGCGCAGCAAACGATTCCCTTCCCGGAAACGATGGCGCGGACCTCGACTCCGACGGACTTTGCGACGCGGGCGATGACGATGACGATGGCGACGGGGCACCAGAGACCAACGACTCCGACGACACCGATCCAAACGTTTGTAACGACACCGACGCCGATGGGTGCGACGACTGCAGCCAAGGGGCTGGCGACAACCCAGCCAACGACGGGCTCGACACCGACGGCGACAACATCTGCAACCTCGGTGATAACGACGACGACAACGACAGCGTGCTTGATGGAGTAGACACCGACCCACTGGATCCAAATGTTTGCGCTGATGCCGACAGCGATAGCTGCGATGATTGCGCGGTTACTGCCGGACCACCATCAAGCGGTAACGATGGAATCGACACCGATGGCGATGGCATCTGCAATATTGGTGATACGGACGATGATGGAGACACCGTGCCAGATGGTACAGACACCGATCCGCTTGATAGATTTTCTTGCGCTGATGCCGACACGGACACTTGTGATGATTGCGCGGTCACCGGAGGACCACCTGATACCTCTAATGACGGAGCCGACAGCGACGGTGATGGACAGTGCGACTTAACTGATCCACCTGACCAAGATGGTGATGGTTGTGCCGATGCCGTAGATCCGGCACCGACTGTGTTCTCTCCTGATACCGATGGCGATGGCGATGGTAACGATTGCGACACTGACGACGATAACGACGGAACTCTGGATACCAGTGACAACGCTCCGTTAGATCCGAACGTCTGTCAAGATTCAGACGGTGACACCTGCGACGATTGCGCCATCGGTGACGACAACTTTGGTCCGAATACCGATACGCTACCTGCCAACGACGGCGCAGATTTAGACGGCGATGGCCTTTGCGATGCGGGCGACGATGACGATGATGGCGATGGAGCGACAGAATCCAACGATACGGACGACACCAATCCACTCGTTTGCTCTGACGTAGACGCCGACGGTTGCGACGATTGCTCTTCCGGTACGTACAACTTGAGCGGTGACGGCGCCGACTTTGACAGCGACGGACTTTGCGATGTTGGCGACCCTGACATCGATAACGACTTGGCGCTGAACGGTGACGATTCCGACGACAACAATCCAAACGTTTGCAATGACTCCGATGCCGACAGCTGCGACGATTGCACCAACGGCACAGATGTGCCGCTAAACGACGGACTTGATACAGACGCTGACGGAGCATGCGATGCGGGCGACACCGACGACGACAACGATACGATTCTTGATGGACCAGATCTTGATTCGACCAACCCCAACATTTGCCAAGACGCTGATAACGATACTTGCGACGACTGCGCCATTACCGGCGGACCACCATCTACCAGCAATGACGGTAACGACACCGATGGCGATGGCATCTGCGACGATGGAGAAACCGATACCGACGGCGATACGGTACTCAATGGAGTCGACTTAGATCCACTCAATCCAAATATCTGCGCCGATGCCGATGGCGACAGCTGCGACGACTGCGCCATCACCGGCGGGCCGCCAAATGTGAACAACGATGGGCCGGACGACGATGCCGACGGCACTTGCAACGCGGGAGAAACCGACATTGATGGCGACGGATGCCTAAACGCCGCAGACCCCGCACCGACTATTTTCTCACCAGACACGGACTCTGACGGTCTAGGAAACGATTGCGATCCAGATGACGATAATGACGGAACGCTTGATGGTCCTGACTTGAGCGACCTCGATCCTAGCGTGTGTGGTGACACCGATGGCGACGGCTGCGACGACTGTGCGGTAGGCGACGATGGATTCGGCCCCAACCCTGACAGTTTACCCGCCAACGATGGTGCAGACTTTGACAGTGACGGACTTTGCGATGTTGGCGACCCAGATATCGATGGCGACAACGCCTTAAATGCGGCAGACACCGACGACTTAGATCCTAACGTTTGTTCTGACAACGACAACGACGGTTGCGACGATTGTACCGGCGGCAGCTACGACCTAGTTACCGACGGGCCAAACTTCGACGGCGACGGCTTGTGCGATGCAAGTGATGACGACATCGATGGCGATGGTGCTCTTAACGCCAATGACACCGACGACTTTAACGTCAATGTGTGCTCTGACAACGACTCTGATACTTGCGACGACTGCACCAACGGCAGCTACAACTTGGCTAATGATGGCACGGATACGGACTCCGATGGACTGTGCAATGCTGGCGACCCAGATGACGATGGCGATACCATTGACGATGCCTTTGACATTGCGCCGCTTGACAGATTCCGATGCCAAGACTTGGACGGAGACGGCGCGACTTGCGACGACTGCTCGATTACAGGAGGACCACCCAATCCATTCAACGACGGCACCGATGCCGACAACGACGGCATTTGCGATGACTTTGACAATGACGCTGACAACGATGGCGTCGTCGCAGCAAACGATATTGATGACAACGACAATACCGTATGCCAAGACTCCGACTCTGATGGTTGCGACGATTGCTCGGTCACCCAGGGCCCTCCAAGCACGACCAATGACGGTATCGATACCGATGGCGATGGCCTGTGCGACTTAGGTGACCCAGACGACGATGATGATGGATGCACTGACGCGACTGATTCTCTACCACTCATTTTCTCTGTCGACACAGACAATGACGGAGAAGGCAACGACTGTGATATCGATGACGACAATGACGGCGTCGTTGATGGTTCCGACCCTTCGGCCACAAACCCGAGCGCGTGTGGTGATGCCGACGGCGATACGTGCGACGATTGCACCAATGGTGTCGATGGCTTTGGACCACTTGCCGACAACGACGTCAATAACGATGGCGCCGACTTTGATGGCGACGGCATCTGCGACGTCTTTGACAACGACGACGACAACGACGGTGCGCCAGAGAGCAACGACTCCGACGATCGTAACCCGAACGTGTGCAATGACTCCGATAACGATGGCTGCGACGACTGCTCTGGTGGCACCGACGACCCAACCAATGATGGGCCAAACTTTGACGCCCCTCTCGATACGCTTTGCGACACTGGAGATCCCGACATCGACAACGATGGAGCTCTAAACGCAGATGATTCCGACGACTTCAACCCGTTCGTTTGCAACGACACCGATGGCGACAGTTGCGAAGACTGCTTAAGCGGTACGGACGACCCCGCCAACGACGGCTTAGATACGGACGGCGACGGACTTTGTAACTTAACCGACGGCGACGACGACGGCGACCAAGTTGGTGACGCGACGGACCCATTCCCACTTGACCCGTACCGTTGCCAAGATGCCGACGCAGACAACTGCGACGACTGTTCTGTCACTGGTGGCCCGCCAAATACATTCAACGATGGACCAGATGCCGACTCCAACGGCATATGCGACGGCGGCCCTGACGATGACGGTGATACGGTGCTCAATACGGTAGATACCGACCCGCAAGATCCTAACGTTTGTCAAGATGCCGACATGGATGGCTGCGACGACTGCAGCAATACGGGTGGGCCGCCAAGCGGCAGCAACGATGGTACCGACTTTGACGTTGACGGACTTTGCGACGTCGGCGATCCCGATGATGATAACGACGGGTGCCTTGACAACGTTGACCCGGCCCCATTCTCGACTTCACTCAACAGTGACTCGGACCCGCTAGGAAACGATTGCGATCCTGACGATGACAATGATGGCGTTCCAGATGGCAGCGATCCACAACCAATCAACCCCGATATTTGTGGCGATTCCGATGGCGATGGATGCGATGACTGCTCGGTAGGCTCCGATGGTTTTGGGCCACAGAATGACGCATTGCCAAACAACGATGGTCTCGACACCGATGGCGATGGACAATGCAACCTCAGCGACACCGACGACGACAACGACACGATACCTGACACTAGTGATATCGATTCGACGAATCCAAATCTGTGCCAAGATTTAGACGGCGACAGCTGCGACGACTGCTCCGTTACTGGGGGACCACCTGATACCGCAAACGATGGCCCCGATCTCAACAGCGATGGTCTTTGCGACAGTCAACCTGGTGGCGATGCTGATGGCGACGGCGCACCAAACGGTAATGATTCCGAGCCACTGAATCCTTTCATCTGCAATGACACCGATGCCGATGGTTGCGACGACTGCGTCAGCGGTACCGACGACCCTGCCAATGATGGACTGGACACGGACGGCGATGGCGCATGCGACCTTACCGACCCTGACGACGACAACGACACCGTGGTAGATAGCGCCGACGTCGATTCTCTTAATCCGTTCCTTTGCCGCGACGTAGACAACGATTTATGCGACGACTGTGCAGTCACTGGTGGACCGCCCAACACGGCCAACGATGGCGCCGACGTCGACGGCGATGGCCAATGCGACTTGGACGACTTTGATTCTGATAACGATGGCGTTGACGACCCCGCAGACACCGACCCTCTCGATCCATTCGTCTGTCGAGATTTAGACAGCGACGGTTGCGACGATTGCGCCCTCTCGGGTGGGCCACCAAACGAATCAAGTGATGGTCCCGACACCGACTTCGATGGCATCTGCGACGGTGGTGATACAGACGATGATAACGACGGCTGTCTCGATGGCGTTGACGACAATCCTCTGACCGCTTCGCCAGATACCGACAACGATGGTACCGCGAACGATTGCGACAACGATGACGACAACGATGGCATTGTGGATGGCTCCGACCCAGCGCCACTCAATCCTAACGCTTGCGGTGATGCCGATGGCGACAGCTGCGACGACTGCGTGGTGGGATCCGACGATTTCGGGCCGGCCAGCGACGCCCTTCCGTTCAATGACGGTCCCGACAATGAAGGCGATGGACTCTGCGACCTAGGAGACAACGACGACGATAACGATGGCGTATTCGATGTCACCGACAACTGCCCACTAATCTCAAATCCGGGGCAAGAAAACGCAGATCAAGATGCAGAGGGCGATGCTTGCGATAACGATTCCGACAATGACGGTCTGGACGACCCTATCGACAACTGCCCACTGGTTCAGAACCCGATGCAAGAAGATGGCGACTCCGATGGCGTTGGCGACGTTTGCGACGTCGACCTTGACAACGATGGCGTCGACGATGCCACAGACCCAGCTCCCACCGACCCAGACATCTGCGGTGATTCTGACGGTGACACCTGCGACGACTGCTCCGTCGGAGTCGACAACATTGGACCACTAGTCGACTCGTTGCCTGGAAACGACGGACCAGACCAAGACTCCGATGGACTATGCGACGCAGGCGATCCCGATATCGATGGCGATGGTGTGGCCAATAACGTCGACACCGACCCACTCAATCCGTTTGTTTGCGAAAACACCGACGGCGACAACTGCGACGACTGCGCGGTAACTGGTGGACCTGCCGATCCAAACAACGACGGCGTTGACATCCTGGCGCCAATTGGCGAGTGCGACATCTTCGACAACGATGCCGACGGCGTATTTGATGCCGATGACATTGACGACAACGATCCCAACCGTTGCCGCGATATTGACCTCGACGGTTGCGACGACTGCGCCATCACCGGCGGAGACCTTTCAGGAGGAGATGTCGCCAACGACGGCCTGGATACCGACGGCGACGGACAATGCGACTTCTCCGATACCGACGATGATAACGATGGACTCGACGACACATTGGAGCCAACGCTGCATCTCGATCCGCTGAATCCCGACTCTGACTTCGACGGTGTTATTGACGGGCAAGAAGTCGACTTCGACCAAGACACCGATAGCGATGGGCTCATCAACGCACTCGATGCCGACTCTGACAACGACGGACTCTTTGACGGAACCGAGCTCGGCATCACCGTACAAGTCTCTGACAACGGCCTTGGCACCAACCCATTTGTCGCAGACGTCGATCCGTCGACCACCACCAGCATGGTCGACGCCGACACCGATGGCGGAGGGGTTATTGATGGCGCAGAAGATATCAATCGTAATGGCGCCGTCGATGCGCTCGAAGGCGACCCGAACAATCCTCTCGACGATGGCGGCATTGCCAACGACGACGCTGATAGCGACGGACTGTCCGACAGGCAAGAACAAATTCTTGGCACCGATCCTAACGATGCCGATACCGACGACGATGGGATCTTTGATGGTGCCGAACACAACTTCTCCGCCGATACCGACAACGACGGCTTGATTAACCCACTAGATCCTGACAGCGACAACGACGGACTCTCTGACGGGCTCGAGCGTGGAATGACCCTGGCTACCATCAACCCACAACATACTTCCATTGGTTCAGGCCACTTCGTCTCTGATGCCGACCCACTCTCAACAACAAGTATGCTACTCGCGGACACCGACTATGGTGGCGTGCCAGATGCCGGTGAAGATCTAAACCTCAACGGGCAAATCGACTCGACCGAGAGCGATCCGCAAGATCCAGCTGACGACGGTACTGCTCTTCCAGACAGCGACGGAGATGGACTGGCAGACTCCGTAGAAAATGCGATAGGCAGTGATCCAAACGATGCTGATACCGACGATGATGGCATTATCGATGGCAGCGAGCCTAACTACTCCCTCGACACCGACTCCGATGGTATTCGTAACGTTTTGGATCCAGACTCCGACAACGACGGACTGTTCGACGGCACTGAAGTTGGCATGACAGAGGCATTGCGTCACCCCGATACAGACATCAGCAATTGTCCTCCAACACTGCCGCTGCAACCCGGTGAAGCGTGCCACTTCATACCTGATGCCGATGCTGGCGCTACCACCACCTCCCCCGTGCTTTGGGACACTGACGGCGGCGGAATACCCGATGGGATTGAGGATTGCAATAACAACGGACAATTCAATGGCGGCGGACTCGCCGGATACTCTACCATCAATTGCGTCTTCGGCGACCTTGGCAATGGTAACGCTGGAACCGAGACCGACCCTAACAACAAATGGGACGATACCTTTGGAAACTCTGCAGATAGCGACGGCGACAGCATCCTTGACGTTCATGAGGGGCCATCCGGCGTCGACTTCGATGGCGATGGCGTGGCTAACTACCTCGATTTAGACTCCGACAACGATGGCATCCCTGATATTTTCGAAGCGGGCGACAACGACAAAACAACGCCTCCGCAAGACACTGACAACTCAGGCTCTGCCAATGCCTACGACATCGACTCCGACGACGACAATATTCCTGACTTTGTGGAAGCTGGACATGGGCTAACTTCAGAAGATGGGGATCTATGGGTTGACGGACCGGTTTCCGCGAATGGACTTTTAGATGCACTTGAAGATGGTGCCGAGTCTGGGTTGATCAACTATGATATTCCCGACCACGATGCCGATGGCGTGCTCGATTATGCAGACATTGATTCCGATGACGATACCGTGAGCGACTTGTGGGAAAATTACTATGGACAAAATCCTTACGTACTTCACGATGCCGATGGCGACGGTACCCCGAACGTCTTTGATTTAGATTCGGATGGCGACAACATCTACGATAGAGATGAAGAAGGTGATGGCGATCCGTACAGTACTCCAGTAGATACCGACGTCACATTCCGTGCGGATAAAGGTCGAGGGCCTGATAACCCCGACTTCTTAGATTCCGATTCTGACGACGACGGCGTATCAGATGCCATCGAAGCTGGCGATTTCGACAAAGACACCCCTCCGGTGGATACCGATGGCTCTGGGTTGCCGGACTATAGGGACCTAGATTCTGACGGCGATAGCGTTTGCGACGGCGACGGGTTCTGTGGACTGTGCATTGATGACGGCAATGGCGGATGCGTCCCTGACAATTGCCGCGTCGACGTCAACCCCGACCAATTTGACTCGGACGGCGATGGCATTGGCGATGCCTGTTTCCGAGACATGGACGAAGACGGTATTGACGACGCACTTGACAACTGTCCTGGACACCACAACCAAGGACAAGAAGACATGGATGCCGATGGCTTAGGCGATGCTTGCGACGTGGATGACGATGGCAACGACTTCTACGACAACAACGAAAATATTGCCGGGGGTGGCAACTGCAGCTCTACCCCAACCCTAAGTTGGCTGCTTCTTTTGCTCGCTACGCTTGCTCTCAGAAAACGAAAAGATTCGCTAACAGCTTAAGATCTTGCGCGTTTCATAATCAGTGCCTGGGGTGGCTTGAAGAATGTCATCGCGGGATCGTACACTGAACATGTGAGCAGCCTGACTTTAATCACCACCGCATCGCAACTAGCTAAAAAGAGGCAGTTTAAGAGCAGCTGGGCGCTGGAATCCTTGAAAGGGAGACTAACTGAAGTCTCTGGTATGACAGGCCTCTCAGTGGTTGCTCCGCTTATCTATGAGGCGCAAACCGCTAAAGAGCCTGTGGTTTGGATAACCACTGGCAATGAACTTTTCTTCCCGCAAGACATGGGTAACTCGGGCGTTGACGTAAGTGCGATTATTATTGTGGTGGCTCCTAACTTTGTTGCCGCTGCCAAAGCTGCGATTAAACTACTGCAGTCAGACTCTTTTGGACTCATTATCATCGATCGATTTGAGAAAGAGACATTGCCAACCTCCGCCTTAGGAAGACTGACCAAACTAGGGCAAACAGCAGATGCCGCTATGGTTTTCTTAACTTCTAATGCAAAAAACAAAAACTCATTAAACTCATTAATATCACTCAGAATCCATCCCACGTATCAAAACGTCGGAAGTAACCAATACATCTGTAACTACAATATCGTAAAAGACAAACGCAACGGCAACAGCTGGACCAAAAGCGAGGTTTTCAATGGACCAGCTGGCTTGCGTTAACGTCCTTCGCCTTCCACTGCAAATAGAAGGTATTATTCATCCTGAAACGCTGCTAAGTCCTACGGTGCTTTTAGACAAAGACAGCCCTAATGGAAAAGTACTCATGGCTAACCGGGCGGCTCGACGTAAAGGACTAAAGAAGGGGATGCGATATGCGGAAGCTTTGTCTCTGGAAAGCAGTGTACATGCTTGCATTAGCGATCAAAAAAAAATTAAAACTTACAGTGACAAAATTTTGAAAACTCTGCTTTTATTTTCTCCTGAAGTAGAAGTGTCCACCGAGCTTCCTGGAATATTCTGGCTCAATGCGGATGGCCTATTGTCTATATTTCCTAGTCTTAAAAGCTGGGGAAGTAAGATTCACCAGGCACTCAGCAACCAGGGCTTCCTAAGTCGCATTAACGTAGGATTTACTAAATTCTTTACTACTGCCCACGCAAACATTCAAAAAGAGCCTGTCCGTGTCTTTTCATCGGCAAGTGAAGAAATGCTATCCGGTCAAAAAATATCGATTCAAACTCTTAATTTTCCACCTAAGCTTAGTAGTGACCTTGCAAAGCTGGGCGTCGCAACACTAGGACAGTTCGTTCAAATTCCTTCTGGGGAGTTACTTAAACGCTATGGAAAAAAAGCACAAGCAATCCACCAACTAGCATCAAAACAGACATGGCAAACCATCAAGCACGACAGTCCAAAGAAAAAATTCGTGCAACACAAAGTCTTAGACAATGAAGTGTGGAATGCACAGTCTCTTTTATTCCTCATTAAGCGACAGCTCCACCCACTACTAAAAGATTTAGCAAAGAGCTACGTGGCTCTGGGCTCGTTGAGCATTAAGTTTTCTTTAGACAATCAGAGTACGGTTACCGAAGTCATCGTCCCCTCTGAGCCGTCTCTCGATGAAAAGCTCCTCCTAGGATTAGTCCGTCTGAGAATCGAAGCACTATCTCTGCCCTCCCCCGCTGTAGAAATACGTCTGACCGCGACCTATGCTAAGGCGACAAAGAAACAGCTCTCCCTTTGGCAAACAACGACCAGGCGTAATCCACAAAAAGCGGCGGAAGCACTCGCAGCAATTCGCAGCATGCTTGGTAACCACTCGGTACTATCTATTCAACTGGGCGATGGACATCTACCGGAAAAACAATACCAGTTGGTAGAGACAACTTCTTTAAAAGAAGCGAAACCTTTGCCACCTTCCTACCAAAGACTGCGTAGAATCTACACACGCCCACTACTGTTACCTTGCGCCCCTCAAAGCGACAAAGTGCTACTACATCAAGGCCCTTACATCTTCGACGACCAGTGGTGGAACCAACGAGTCAGTAGGCACTACTACTTTACGGAGACTTCAGAGCAACGTTGCCTGTGGACTTACTGGGATGCCGTGCGAAATCGCTGGTATCTTCATGGAGTGGTAGAGTAGTTATGTTTTCCCCCTTATGGACTAAAACGAACTATTCTTTTCTGGAGGGAGCTAGTCATCCTCATGAGATGTTTGAACGCGCAAGCCAGCTGGGAATCACTCATATGGCCGTTACAGACAACAATGGACTGTACGGAATGTCGAGAGCCAATACGGCAGCCAAACAATTTGGAATCAACCTAATCGTCGGAGCTGATTTAACACTCAGTACAGGAGAGCAAGTAGTTTGTCTTGCAGAAAACAAAGCTGGATACAAAAGCTTATGCACGCTGATTACCAAGGGTAAAAAGTACACCCACAAACAAGATTTCATCCTCTCTTACCAAGATTTAACGGAATGCAGCAAAGGTCTCATTGTCCTAGTTCCACCTCGCTCTTTAGCCATTGCAAGCAAATTGCATCCCTTCTACAAGAAGAGTCTGTATCTATTACTTACTCGTCACAATACCCCTTGCGACACAGATAACTACCGAGCCATAAAAGCGCAAGAAAAACTACTGAACGTACCAACGGTGGCCGCTACTGAAGTTCTCTATCACAGCCAAGAACGGGGGCCTCTGCAGAACGTACTTACCGCCATCAAGCATAACACGACGCTTGATAAAGCAGGCACTAAGTTGCGAAGCAACCACCGACATCAATTGCTATCACCTGGCGACTTCAAAAAACTTTTCGCAGACAGCCCCAAAGAAGTTGATAATACAATGCGAATTGCAAAGCGATGTACATTTACGTTAGACAGTATCCGCTACCGCTATCCAGAGGAGTCGCTACCAGAGGACGTTACCTCTTTCAGCTGGCTCAAAAAACTAACGATGGAAGGCGCTCAAAAACGCTTTGGCAAAAGCCTTCCTAAAGCGGTTACAATGCAAATTGAAAAAGAGCTCGCTTTAATTAAGAAGCTTGAATACGGCGGCTACTTCCTAACAATGCATGAGATTGTACGCTTTTGTCGAGAGAAGAACATTCTATGCCAAGGAAGGGGGTCCGCAGCAAACTCTATCGTTTGTTTCTGTCTTGGAATTACTTCTGTTGACCCCGTGCGACTCAACCTACTATTTGAGCGATTCATTTCGCTTGAGCGGGCTGAACCACCTGACATTGACTTGGATATTGAACATCAGCGAAGAGAGGAAGTAATCCAACACGTCTATACCAAGTATGGCCGAGAGCGTGCCGCAATGGTTGCCAATGTCGTGAGGTTCCGTGCTCGCTCTGCAATAAGGCAAGTAGGGAAAGCACTGGGCGTATGTGAAACGTTACTCGACCAGACAGCTAAAATCGCTGGGCACTACGGTAGTATGGAGCAATCTGTTCTTCCGCAGATAGGGGTAGATAAGGACAATAAAGTGATATCGCTTCTCTTTAAATACGCACAAGAAATACAAGATTTCCCTAGACACCTCTCTATTCATCCCGGGGGATTTCTATTGGGGGACAGACCTCTCAACGAACTGGTGCCAGTAGAAAATGCGACAATGCCTGGACGTACGATTATTCAGTGGGACAAAGACGACATAGAGGCACTCGGGTTGTTCAAAGTTGACCTACTCGCACTCGGCGCGCTTACCGTAATTCATCGATGTTTCAATCTAATAGAAAAGCACCACAATCAAACGTTCCATATGCATACAATTCCTGCGGGAGACCCCAAAACATACCAAATGATTTCCAAAGCAGACACCGTAGGTCTATTCCAAATTGAGAGCCGTGCGCAAATGTCCATGCTTCCAAGACTGAGACCTAACAGTTTTTACGATCTTGTGATTCAAATAAGCTTAGTCCGTCCAGGACCTATATCAGGCGGAATGGTTCATCCTTACCTCAGGAGGCGCGCAGGAAAAGAAAAAGTCACCTACCCTCACCCTTCTCTTGAACCCGTACTAAAAAAGACACTGGGCATTCCTCTCTTTCAAGAGCAAGTCATGAAACTAGCGATGGTCGCCGCGGATTATACTCCTGGAGAGGCTGACCAGCTCCGAAGAGACATGGCGGCATGGCGCAGGTCAGGCAGAATCGAAAAACACCGAGAGAAGCTGGTAAGTCGCATGGTTGCCAAGGGAATAAGGCATGACTTTGCCGAACGCGTCTTTGAACAAATCCGTGGTTTCGGGGAATATGGTTTCCCAGAAAGTCACGCCGCAAGCTTTGCGCTCATCAGCTATGCCACCGCTTACCTGCGTTGTCATTACCTACCTGAATACCTTTGTGCCATGCTCAATTCTCAACCTATGGGATTCTACAGTCCTTCGACTCTAGTCCATGATGCCAAACGTCATGGCGTAAGCGTCTTGCCAGTATGCGTCAACCAAAGTGAATGGGAGGCGACCCTGCAAAAAAAGGATGACAAGCTAGCGGTTCGTTTAGGACTAAGTAGTATTAAGGGACTTTCTCGCAGAACCGGGGAAACTATTGTTTCCAATAGACGTATCCCTTACAAAAACACTAAAGACTTTTGCTACAGAACGAAACTAGACACGCTGTCGCGCAGCAAACTTGCGGAGTCTGGAGCCTTACGCTTTGGAGACAGTAGAAGAAAGCAGCTTTGGGACACGCGCAGCTATAACAAGCAAGACAAGTTAGAACTAGCAAAGTCTGAAAAGCGAGACATTTCATTCGCTCCGTTAAGCCGCAACCAAGCCATTTCTTGGGACTACCAAACCCAGCACCTTAGCCCTCAAGGTCACCCGATGCTGGCACTAAGAGAAATATTACAAAAAATGAATATCCCTACCGCGCGCGTGCTCAACAGCCGTCGGCATGGTCAAAAACAAAAGTATATAGGAATGGTCATTTGCAGGCAAAGGCCGCAGACCGCGGGAGGTGTTGTATTCATGACTCTTGAAGATGAAACAGGGTTTGTTAACTTGGTCATTTGGGAAACGGTTTTTGAAAAGTATAAATTGATAGCTAAAACGAAGAACCTCTTAGGAATCACAGGAACTTTGCAGGTACAAGAAGGAATTGTGCATTTGGTAGCTGAATCACTATGGGCACCAGAGATGAAAGCCACCAAAACTGCGAGCCGGGACTTCCACTAAATCATAGAAACAGGCGAGCGTCGCATTTGAGTGTCGAGGGAGACAATAGTATACAAACAGGGATGACCGACTCACGAAACTTTTGGACGCAGGTGTTGGGACCAGGTCTCCTGTTTGCTGGAGCGGCTGTTGGGGTTTCTCATTTAGTGCAAGCTACGAGTGCGGGAGTACTCTTTGGACTGGGCATGATCTGGTTGGTCATTCTCGCCAACGCAATGAAGATGCCTGCCTTTATCTTTGCGACTCGCTATACGATAGCTACAAGCCAAAGCGTTTTAATGGGTTATAAGAACCTTGGAAAGCCTGTTCTGACCGGATACATTGTCATTACCTGTGCCACAATGTTGATTGTCCAAGGAGCGGTAACCATAACTACTGCAGGATTGGTTAATGCATTACTGGTCGGAAGTGGCGGACCAACGATCAACATTTACCTGACATGTGGCCTTCTACTAACGATTTGCGTACTAATATTACTTGCAGGTGGCTACGGATGGCTCGATCAATGCATCAAAATGATCGTTGTAATATTCACTGGCACCACGTTACTCGCAACGGTGGTGGTTCTGGCCAAGCTTGACTACTCTGCACTACCAACTTTTTCGTCGCCCTTTGATTGGAACGGTGCCCAGCTGATTTTCATCTGTGGGCTTGCGGGATGGATGCCCGCGCCTTTGGATCTGGCTGCTTGGAATTCACAATGGACAATTTCCAAAATAGAGGAAACAGGTTACAGGCCCACAACAAAAGAATCAGAACTCGATTTCAAAGTAGGCTACCTAGGAGCCGCCATTCTTGCGGTATGCTTTGTTGTTTTAGGCTCATGGGCTTACGGAGATTCGATTCAAGGTCTCAGCCCCGTAGCCTTCGCCACCAAAATTATAGCTATCTATGGCGAAACGCTCGGTACATGGGCCAAGTACGTGGTTGGTACTTCGGCCGTAGCTGTTATGTTTTCTACTACGATCACTGTCTTAGACGGCTTTCCTAGAGCTCTTGCTGGAGCAATTGGCGCACACACAAGAAATAACCCCGGCAGCAAGTATAACCAACGAAAATACATCGTGATAACGGTAGTCCTTGCGGTAGGAACGCTATTGTTCCTAAAACTTGTCATTCCGCCTTACGGATTCAAGCCGTTTATTAACTTTGCCACGGCGATAGCTTTGGTAACGTCCCCAATATTCGCAATCGTGCATCATCAACTAATGCTTTCCCCTGAAATGCCTGAAGACGAAAAGCCACCTAAATGGCTTTTGGCGGCAAACAGCTTGGCCATCGCGGCTATGCTCCTTCTTGCAACGGTGTGGCTGTACGTGAAGCTTTTCTAAGCAGCAAAAAACGTGCCCTCTTCCGCAGGCTGACGTATTTTCCAGGGATGAGCCGTCAAATCTATACGACAGGACAAAGCCTGGCACTTACGTTCCCGCTTCTCGTAATCTACCAGTTTGGCATTGGTTTTAGTGGTACCATCGCGGCACTCGATCTTTTATCGCCAGCGATTTGGAAGTTCTCCGGCAACGAACAGATACCGTACTTAGCACTCTCCGCTGCGGCATTGGGAACCTTCTTTCTCTACATCCTACTCAAACCCAACTACAGGAGTATGCTCTCTGCGAAACATGGATTGCCAATGCTACTAGAAGCTGCAATCTACGCGTTAACGTTGAGCAGCGCGATCTGGCTCGTGATGGAAAAACTCATTCCAATGAGCATCAACTCTTCACTAATTGTAAGCTCTGCGGGCTCCGGAATTTACGAAGAACTTTTATTCAGGCTCATCATTTTTGGCGGAGGATTTATCGTACTTGCCGGAAATATGAAAAACCAACTTGCATTCGTAATCGCATTACTCGTGTCCAGTGCCCTTTTTTCTCTAAGTCATCATTTTGTCATCGGCTCTGAAGTCTTTACGCTATCTTCTTTTGTATACAGACTCCTGACTGGAATCGCTTTTGCGGTTATCTTTCACTATCGCTCCTTAGCTCACGCCATCTATGCCCATGCGCTGTATAACGTCTACGCCATAGGATTCTTTGGATGACTGCCGCGTACGTATTCTTAGGAGGGGGACTTGGGTCGGTTCTGCGATTTTGGGTTGCAAACCGACTAGATGACAAATTCCCGAGCGGTACACTACTCGTTAATGTGCTTGGTGCATTTTTAATCGGAATCGCTTTTGGTTACTGGCCTGAGCAAACCGAAGCTCGTACGGCTATTGCCACTGGCTTTTTGGGCGGGTTCACGACGTTTTCTGCTTTTACACTTCAGCTGCAGCAATTACCATCCAAAGAAGCTTCCGCCTACATGCTAGCGTCTGTATTGGTCGGCGTCGTTCTTGCTTATTGGGGAATTAAAGTGGGTACCACTTTGAGGCATTAACCAAAGCCTGGTTTACGCCCCTTCATCGTCGGATCGAAAAGATTGCCGCTTTCCGATGCAATATCGGAAGGAGTGCCAAGCTTTAAGGATTCAATCGTCATTGTGATGCTGACCGATGGATCTTTTCCGTCTGCTTTGTCAAACGTCAACTCCTTTAGGCGCAATCCCTGGAAGCCCGCTGCAAAAACCGGCACGGACCGACCGTTCTGAAAAACAAGCGCGCCGGTCATCGCGACGTTAGTATCTACTCCTTTTTCAAACATGTTCGAATGCAGATTAACGAAAGGTTGAGCGTCTTTTAACGGTAGTTTAAATGACAGCTCGGGTACTTCGAGAGCTGTGGGTACTAGGTGCGGATTTCTGTCGGCCCCGTAAAAAACTTTATCTAGCTTGACCCCTAACTTGAGAGAATCAACACTCTGTACTTCTAAGCAAGATTTTTGCAGACTCTTCTTGTCTAGGTAGAGCGCAAAACGACTTTTACTAGGTCTCAGTTTGTCTCTGACTCCATCGAAGTTTTTGGAACCTGTGTTAAATGTCGCAACTCCTTTGGTTTCTACCCACTCTGGTTGAATCGAAACGTTGACCAATGCGAAACCGTCTTTTGAGGTGTCCAGTGCAGGGAGTGTCACGCTGGTGGGAAGCGCGCCGTAGAAGTTCAACTCTGTAGCACCTCCTCCGTTCCCCCATTCTTGGGCGAAGGTAAGCGCACCGTTGCGTTGGACCAGTTCGCTATTCCAAGCAGAACAGATCCACTGAACCACAGCATTGTCTGCAGCCCCCATATCGACCTCGAAAGAGATGTCCTTGGCTTCCACCTTACCAAGATGCTGCTGTTTATGCATGAAAGCTCCAGAGACCTCCTCAACGAACTCCCCAGAAGGTGGAGAAGCAGATACCGTAGCAACTGCCCCAGTCACTTCTTGGCGTCCTTGGCCGCCAACGGCATCCAATTCGAATATAAACTTCGTTCTTTCTTTCATGGCTTGTCTCATTGTACGTCAAATGGTCTCCAGGACTTCCGAGATTGATGAAGTTTTATTCGCCTACATGGGTACTAGCGTCCCCACACGCTCTTAAGGTTAAAATGAAACTGGTTCATATGCTTGGGGGAGAGAACCATGAAATCATACAATATCAATAAATACGGCGGTTTGCTGTCGAGCTCAACAAGGCGCATCGGTGGAGTGTTGCCTAAGCAGCTGATAATACTTTGTATTTCGCTGTTACTAGCGATTCCAGCGGCTGCTGAAGTCACCAAACGTGCCGTGAAGCTCAAGCAATCGCCAGGAGTTTCATCCAAAACCACGTCTCGAGTTGGCGCGGGAGTTAAGGTGACGATTATCTCAAAGCGAGGAAGTTGGGCAAAAATCAAAGCTGGCGGCAAAAAAGGGTGGGTTAAACGCTCTTCTATAGCCAAAGGAGAACCTGAAGCGCCCAAACGAAAAGCTAGAAAGAAAAAGACTAGAAAGAAAGCTTTTGTAAAAGGTCGTTCGAAGAAACGGTCTTCTAAGAAAAAAAGAGCTCCCAAAGATCGAAGAGGAAGAGACGTAGTCTCCGACGATGATGATGATGGTGACTTTATCGAAAACGACGACGACGACATCATTGAAGACGACGACGAGGAAGACGATCGACCAAGTAGACTCAGCGAAGATGATGAAGAAGACGAAGTCGATGAACTTCTTGGCTCTTCAAGTAACAAGCGACGCAAAAAAAACAAAAAACGACGTGAGCGCGAAAAGAAAGCAGAGAGGAAACGGAAAAAGGAAGAGAAAGAAGAGCGCGAAAGAAAGCGAAAAAAGCAAAAGCGAGTCATGTACGCCTCAGCGTCTATGTCACTGTTCTCTAAGCCTCGTTCCGCGTCAGAGGAAATTACCGAGCTTGAAAAGGGAGAGCGTCTTAGATTTGTGAAGCGATCTCGTTCTGGCAGCTGGCTCTACGTCAAGACGGATTATGGCGACAAAGGCTGGATTCGCAAGGATGAGCTAGAAAGTACGGCCTACAATAAGTTTGACATGAGACTTGATGCCGGGCTTGGCTTCTCCGCGAACAGTAGCAAGTTCGCGACTGATACAAGAGGAAACGACGCGCCGCTTTCGGCCTACAATATTAGTTCAAGCACAGGCAATATTGATATCAGTGTCGACGGACATTACCTTCTCGACGAAAAAAAAATAATTCTCTTTGACTTGGGCTATACCTACGGCGTAGCGGTACCTGGCATTAAGTACAACGATGGTACGACCGTATCCAAAATTGGCTACAGCACTCAAGCGCTGGATGTCGGAGCTGGCTTTGGCTACATTGTTGGAAATAGACAAGGAGTCACTTTGGTCGGTCGGCTGGGTTATCATTGGGATCACTTTGCCGTGAAAAACGTAGGGGATACCGCCGCCAATCCTGCGCGTCTTCCATCAGAGAATTTTCAAGGACCAACCATTGGAGCTGGAATCAATGTTCCTAAGCTAACGAGTAAACTGGGATTGGCGCTTCACGCCAATGCGATGCCTCTGCTTGCAAAGCGCTCTCAAACTCAAGGGCTGGAGGACGGAGCCTCATCAAAGGCAACCGCAATATTTTCAGGGCTTAGGCTCTCTTACGCTTGGAAAGACAGCTGGATTATCAAAGGGCAATACCAATACACTTACGGCAAAACCGTTTGGAATGGTCTAGCGGAAAATGGAAACCGTGGTCATATGGCAACTAAAGCTGCCAGGGCAGACCAAGCACATGCGATCATTCTTGGACTGGGACTAGACTTATAAAAAAACAGCGTATGCCCCCCGGCATACGCTGTTAGTTAGAAATTTCTCTCTAACTAAAATGTAGGAATTTCAATATCGTCCACGTTTATTCTTCTAAGCGCCATTCTGATAAGCTGCGACTTGTTGGCCCTTGTGTAGCCTCTCGCTTTTAGTGCTGCTACTTTCTCTTCGAGTTCTTTGATATCTTTGAGGTACATCGATACGCACATAATTTTGTAGTGGGTAGGCTTCTCCTTAGGAGCCGGCGCGGTTTCTGCTTTGACTGCGCTGTGCGTTCCGTAAAAGTCCTCGGACAAGATCTTCTCGGACTCTGATAATGGATTGTGTTCTAATACTTTTTCTTTCATGTTCCCCCCTATGCCGCTCGCTCGACGTTCGACGTTGCTGTGTGTTTGTTATCCATAAGCCAGTTCACTACTCGCGAGTAATCACTGGCACCGTGAGATGCAGGATCGTATTCAAATATTGTTTGTCGGTGACTCGGAGCTTCCGCTAGTTTCGTGTTCGCCCTAATTGGCGGCAAACATTTTTCATTAAAGTGAGACTGCAGTGCTTTTAATACCTCGTTCCCTAGTCGAGTCCGTGCGTCGTAAAATGTTGGCAACACGGCCGATACTCGTACGGCATGGTGAAGATGTTTTTGGACGTCTTTTAGGGTCTTCAACACCTGCTTGACCCCAACTAACGCAAGGTAGTCGCACGTCACGGGAATTACCACTTCGTCGACGTAGCTCAATGCATTTTGATTGAGTAGGTTGAGAGAAGGACCGCAATCAATGACAACATAGTCGTAGCATCGAGAAATCCGCATGGAGTTGAGACGCCTGGTGAGAACACGTGCTCGTTGTCTCGGAGTTTGATTGGCCAACCAAACATCAGCCGCGGCAAGGGTTGCGTCGGCGGTAATCACATCTAAGCCTGGCCTCACGGGTACAGCCACCTCAGTGGGGTCCGCTCCTTCTACAATGACGTGATACAAAGACTTCTCTCCACTAACGCCAAGTGACACGCCAACGTTCCCTTGAGAGTCGTTGTCGATAAGAAGCACGTTGTGCCCCTTTTCAGCGACACCAGCTGCTAAATTGACAGCGGTGGTAGTCTTGCCGGTTCCGCCTTTCTGATTGAGGATAGCTACCCGCCTAGCCCGTTTTGCTCGGAAAGATTCCTCTCCAAGCCCAGCTTTGCGACATTCCATCGAACAAAAGTATTGACGGGCCCCTTCGGCAATCGCGACCTGGTATACGAAAGAGGCAATAAAAGACTTACTGCAGTGGTTGCATGTTTTCGACATGCTCTTATACAAATACTTGTTGCAGTGTTGGGCAACTTTTTGACTAAAAACAGCTGAAAAATAGTGGACCTACATGTAGGTACATGCTTGGAATTAGATCCTCGCGGACTTCTTTCCACCAACTTTGCGGGTTTTCATTAGACTTTCCGTCGCTAAATCTTTGGTCATTTGATCGCGAGTGGAACGAACCATCTCTTGCGCTTTTTGCCGAGCTTTCTTGGATGCTTCTAGTTCTTTTTCTAGTTTTGGATCCGCTGGCGGACGTTTGCCACGTCTCTTTTTACCTTTCGCTGGGCGCGGCGTTGGTGCTGAAGCAATCTTTTTTGGCACTTTGCCCGCTAAGTCACCACGTCGGTGAATGAGGACCCGCTTGTCATCCTGAAAGGTGATCTCGACTTTGTCGTCTGGCAAAAGCTCGGTGATAAACCCCACCCCAAACTTAGGATGAGTGATGATATCAAGCTCTTGGTAATCGCCTCGCACAGAGTAAGGACTGCAATTCCGCAGATCCGTTTCAGAAACCTGTTTCATCGCATCGTCCCAGCTTGGCTTTGTCTTGAGACGTTGGCTAAGTGGTACTTCTTCTGTTTCTTCCTCTTCTCCCCCCCTTGCAGGACGAAAAGCATGTAAATCGTTGCACACCAAGCACCTGACGCGTCTGATTTCCGTCTCGTAGACGCGCATCACCACGTGGGCTGTGTCGCACTTACAACGAGAAGAAGGGCAGTAGGCGACCATTTCTTGGCCGACCTTCGGTGTTTGGTCATCGAATATCGAGTCAGACATCGTATTTTCCTTAAGTTTTGAACAGGAATCAACGCGTTACACCATGCAATGCGTTGAACTTAGCTAGCACGGACCCGCTAACCTATCAAGTTCCAGGCACTTAGATTGATAGTTGCCCGTAACATTGTGCGACAATAAGTAACGTGCGAGCACTAATCACCCCCCTTGCGGGAATCATCACCATCGCCGTCGCCTCTGGGCTTCTCGGTTGGTACGGCTACGCACGTTCTCAGGACTCTCTGGCCTCACAGCGGCAGGTTGCTTTGGAAACGATGGGCGAGCTTGCCACCGAAAAAGTACTAAATATCGAATACACCGTGACCAGGGCCGACCAAGCCATCTTTGAAAGCATCGACCCTGAAAACCCCTCAGCGGTAAGAGAAAAGATCAAATCTGAAAAAGCCGCGGTGACCAGCGTACTAATTCTCGACGAAAAACTGCAGCCTACTCCCGGTGGCTACTTTTCGAAACGCTCCCGTCCCAACGTCTTTTTGGATAAAGTTTTTCCGCATTTGCTAAAAGAAATGGCGGTAGAAGCTACGGCCCTTTCTGAGCCCACCTATCGGCATCTCGTCTTGGGGGATGTAGACTTGTTGTTCGTTTACAAAAAACTAAAAAAGAGTGACAAGACTTATTACCTGATTCTCGAACACGACATTTCTTATCTCGTAGGATTTGTTTTTCCAAAATACTTTGATATCGAATCACGTCATATCTACCGCATCGTTAATGAAACGGGAGCGTTGGTCTATGGAAGAACAAATCCCATAAGTCACAATGACCGTGACGTCGCCGAAATCATTTTCTCAAGGACGCTTGCAAGGTGGAAGGTTAGAGTAACTCACAAAGCAGAAACTCCTTCTGGTGTCCAGAATATCGCGTTCGACCTGTTAATGATCTCGGGCGCTCTACTGGTAATTCTTTGCGGTCTCTATGCTCTATTCGTCACGGTACGAAGAGAACGACGTGCCAATGAACTAAAAAGTGAATTCGTAGCCAACGTGTCCCACGAACTACGTACGCCGCTATCAATTGTTAGGATGTACGGAGAACTGCTAAAGTCCGGAAAAGTAGATCGCCAAGAACAAATCACGGACTTCGGCGCCGTAATTGAAAAGGAGTCGACTCGCCTGACTCAGCTAATCGAGAATCTTTTAGACTTTTCTAGAATTGACCAAGGCAAGAGTACTTTTTCGCTTGCGCCACAACGCTTGAAGCCTCTCCTTGAAAAACTGGTAGAGATCGCTTCTCCCTCACTTCGTGAAAGTAATCTAAACGTAGTGATTAACGCAGATGATGTAGTAGTGCAGATTGACGAAAGTTCTTTGACCCTTGCCGTTCTGAACGTGTTGGAAAATGCAGGAAAGTACGCAGCCTCAGGCGAGAAGATAGAAATATTTACCCACCTGCAAGGAAAAAAGCTTTCGTTGCACTTTCGAGATTACGGTCCTGGGGTCGCAAAAAATGAATTAACCAACCTATTTTCCCGCTTTGTCAGGGGATCTGATACCGAGGGAACACGCGGGTCAGGCATTGGTCTTTCGCTGGTGAAGCAGGTTGCGAAAGCTCATGGGGGGAAGGTAACCGCTAGAAACGCCAATCCTGGATTAGAAATAATCATGACACTAATTTTGTCCCAGGAAAGTGAGAAAATGAAGTAGTCTTTTGCTATGGCCGATGAGAAGCGCATATTGGTGATAGAAGACGAACCAGAAATTGTACGTGGTCTCACTCATGCACTGGAGTTTGAAGGGTTTCAAGTTACCTCCGCTTCCACCGCAGCATCTGGTGCGACGAAAGCAATTGAATGGAAACCTGACTGCATCATCTTAGACCTAATGCTTCCGGACAATAACGGCTACTGGGTCTGCGAGACACTACGTTCACAAGGAGTACTTTCTCCGATAGTAATGTTAACTGCCAAGGGACAAGAAAGTGACAAGGTTCGCGGACTTGAAGCTGGCGCTGACGACTACATGACGAAACCTTTTTCTGTTGCAGAACTCATTGCAAGACTCAACGCCATTTTTAGAAGGCAAAGCCAATACGACACCCACGTGCAAGAATTTTCCATTGGGGATTGGAACGTCAATCTGCAAAAACATACGTTAACCAATGGCAAACAGGTCAAGCGACTGACCTTCTACGAGCTAGAGCTTTTGCGACTCCTAAAAGACAATGCAGGCGAAGCACTCTCGCGCGAGGAAATCTACGAAAAAGTGTGGGGAGGACAAGTCGCCCCCAATAATCGCACCGTAGATAACTTTGTGGTGAAACTCCGCAAGAAACTAGAAGACCACCAAAAAAACCCCCGATACATTCTTACGGTCTATGGCTTTGGTTATAAGTTCGTGCCGTAGTAGCTCTGACAATTTCTGTCAATTGCGATTTTTTGAATCCGCCGATTACTACGCCACCTCGAAGTCGTACTACTATTGAAGCGATGGCTAGAATTCTCATCGTCGCGGTATGCTTTGGTTGCAGCTACGTTCGCCCTCACTCACCACAGAAAGCGAAAATAGCGACTAGCTTCGTTCATCGCGCCACTTATGCAACGGGGATGTGCAAACGAGGAGGCTTGCGCATTTCTGATGTAAGTGCGTTAGACAACAAGGGGGCGATGAGTTGGTCCGCTGATTGCGCTGGTAGTTACCGATGTGCTGCCAAAAAGAGAGAGGTCAAATGGGACGTACACTGCCATTACCTTCCCGTTTGCGGAAACGACTCACGAAGCAACAGTTACTCGGCACAGGTGGATGCAACGCTTGCCGATGATGTTTTCACTCAAAGAATCTCTGCTAGCGACCCAAGAATGCGATGGTAGTCAGACTTCAATCTTCAACGGTCGTTGGTCTCGCTACAATCTATCGACTGGGAGCTAGTCTCTTTTTATACAAAACCATGTAAAGAGCAGTACCAACGAAAGGGGTATGCCTTCCCCACCGGTGCATCCGCAGTTGCCGGACTTGGTAAGCGATGGTCTTTCGCAACTACCGGGGTCACTACTTTGCGGGTAGATAGAACAAATGGCAGCCCTGTCGTCGGCTTCTATTGTCGCCTTTTTCTCTTCTCCGCAAGCCTGCGTCCACCACATGGTCGCATCCAGAAGTTCGGGGGATTGTACTTGATTGCAAGAGGGACGAGGATTGCCCTGGTGGTCTTCTCCTCTATCGTCTTCTCCGTTCCAACAATTGTGATCAAGTCCGAGTAAGTGCCCGATCTCATGAGTCAGCACACTAGATAGATCGTTGAGACACGAAGCCTCTCCGAGCGTCTGCCCGTTGTTGGAAATGCTCAAGTTGGCGCCGTTGATTTCAATGTCAGCATCCACAATCTCGCCATCGCGAGAACTATCCGGATCGTCCACCGAGGTTACAAAGGCTATCGCCGCTGCCCCGGGGCTGTGGCAGACCTTGGGTGAGTCATCAGTAGCTGGCCGGCACCACTCGCCTTCCCTGAATATAACAACGTTATGGGCATCTACTTTGGCGTCTAACGTGGTTCGCCCCTCGTATTGAAAAGAGATGTAGGAACAATTACTTGTTTCAGACTCCCAATGCTCGAGTACGTCTTCCATTATTTGAAATTCGCTGTCTCCCACCAGGTGCGTCGTCCCTCTGTCTTGAAATTCCATCTTAATGCAATTGGAGGCCCAGAAGGTTGGCACCTTGGAAGTCTTTGAGGCCGTCCGTACGAACTCAGAATTCTCAGCGACTTTAACTGCGCGCCGAGGCACCAAGAACCGCTTCCCCAGCGTTGTTGATGATTCGTATCCGTCAAATGTAACGACATCGCCTTGTGCAAAGCGGCGGACTTGATGGGACACTTCGGTCCGCAATCCCGCAACCTTGCCACCGAGTTGAAACACTTCCTTAGTCCCCCCAGTCTCCAAGGCAACCGTCGAGATTGTCACGATGCTTCCTCCTCGCTTCTCTGAGCGGGAGTCAATCACTGTCCCTTTCATCCCCAAAACGTCCGCTGCAGCCCCTTGGACCCATAGCGAGACAAGTACAATGATAGTCGACACCTTCCCCACTTTTGAACTCTACCACGTCATGCTACAAGCTTGCAGCGATCAAGATCACGATCGGAGCATGTCATGACAAAACCAACCCGCGTTCGCATTGCCCCCTCGCCTACAGGCGACCCTCATGTAGGTACCGCCTACATTGCCCTCTTTAACTACGTCTTCGCTAAGAAAGTAGGCGGAAAATTCGTACTGCGTATCGAAGACACCGACAGGACAAGAGCCAGAGCCGATAGTGAGGCGATGATTTTCGATGCGCTCAAGTGGTGCGGACTCACTTGGGATGAAGGACCCGATGTCGGTGGTCCGTTTGGCCCGTACCGTCAATCCGAACGCTTCGATATCTACGGGAAGTATGCGGAAGAGCTAGTCGAAAAAAAGAAGGCTTACCGATGCTTTTGCACCACAGAGCGACTTGCAGCACTCAGGGTGCAGCGCCGGCAGCAGAAGTTACCTCCAGGATACGACCGCCGCTGTCGAACATTGGATCCAGAAGAGTCTGCGAAAAGAGCCGCGGAAGGAGAAGCCCATACCGTGAGACTGGCGACCCCGCTTGAAGGCGTTACCGTATACGAAGACAAGTTGCGCGGCCCGGTCGAGTTTCAAAATACGCAAGTAGACGACCAGGTTCTTCTCAAGTCCGATGGTTTTCCAACCTACCACCTCGCCAACGTCGTGGACGATCATTTGATGGAAATCACTCATGTAATTCGTGCCGAAGAATGGATCTCTTCTACTCCCAAACATGTGCTTCTGTATCAGTCCTTTGGCTGGGATCAGCCAGAGTGGATCCATATGCCACTGCTTCGTAATAGTGATAAATCTAAGATATCGAAACGAAAAAATCCGGTATCGATCAACTACTACAAAGACGCTGGCGTACTTCCCGAAGCTTTAGTGAATTTTCTTGCCAACATGGGTTGGTCTTACGGTGACGATCGCGAAAAGTTCACGGTTCCAGAGATGGCCGAAGTTTTCAGTTGGGACAAAGTCTCTTTAGGCGCCCCGGTATTTAACGGTGAGAAACTGCAATGGCTCAACGAGAAATACATCCATGAAAAGTCCTATGAAGAAATCGTAGATTTGTTGATGGGTTGGCGCTTTAATCGCGACCACTTGCTCAAAGTGCTTCCGTTAGTGCGCGAAAGAATCAAACGACTTGATGATTTCATCCCAGCCGCAGCGTTCTTCTTCGATGGCGACTTGGACTACAAAGGCATCGCTGAAAAACTGAAAATCGGCGACCTCAAAAAAACGCAAGTTGCTAAACTTGTAAAAGAACTACTGGAAAACTACGAGGCTCTTCCAGATTGGGAAGCCGAAGCGCTGCAACAAGCTTCTCGCGATTTCTGCGAAGCTAAGGAAGTAAAGACCAAACATCTTTTCATGCTCCTTCGGCTGCTGGTCACAGGCAGGAAAGCGTCGCCTCCTCTCTTTGAAACAATGGAAGTTGTTGGCAAAGAGCTCTGCAGACGTAGGCTACGTCAAGGCGCGGAGTTTATTAGTAAGCAAAAATGACAACAGTAAAAGACGTACTGCTTTGGCTTCCTCGCTTGTTCGAAAAAAACTGGCGCGCCATTGATGAAGAGCAAAAGCGTGAAGTGAACTACTTCCGCGTGCTATGGATTTGCGCTCTCGTGGCTATTGTCCTCACTCTTCAGTACTACTACGGTAACGACCGAACATTTAAGAAGCTAGTGCCTAGAACCAAGGCCAACAAAGAGTACTGGTCACTTTGGTCCCAAGCCTGGTGGGCCGGTTGGAGAATCGGCGGATACATGTTGATTCCGATGGTAGTGATTCTACTGACCCCCGGAGAACGACTGCGTGACTATTACCTGAGTTTCCGCGGGTTCGTCTCTCACATAAAAACCTATTTGATTTTATTCGCCCTGATACTGCCGGTAGTTTACATCGCATCGCAAACTCCATCGTTTGCCAAACAATATCCATTTTACAAACTCGCGAATCGTTCCGCGTTTGATTTCTGGATTTGGGAACTTCTGTACGCCGGCCAGTTTCTGGCGCTTGAGTTTTTCTTTCGCGGCTTTATGCTGAGGTCGCTGGCACCGTCGATGGGTTCCATGGCTATCTTCGTGATGTGCATTCCGTACTGTATGATCCACTTTCAGAAGCCAATTACTGAGACTATTGGCGCCATAGGAGCCGGGTTGATTTTAGGCACCATCGCCATGCGTACCCGTTCAATATGGGGAGGCGTACTTCTTCACGTCGGCGTGGCACTTTCCATGGATCTATTTACCGTCGCTCAGTGTCCCGACCCACCGGCCAGATGCCGTTAGTTTCCGTAAGTGCGGTTTAAAGCAGCCAAATTGTCGAAGGCGGAATGATGACCTAGCTCAATCGCTTTTTGGAAGCTAAGTCTCGCGTTGGTTAAGCAGTCTGCAATTCCGAAATCACGAACGCAGTCCCAATACATGATTCCAAGGTTGTTGTATCCATGAGGCGTAGGACGCATCTTGACCGACTGATCGCAGTAGGCTATCGCTTTCAGTAGTACTTTGTCTCCCAACGTGCCCTTCTGCTCGCGATGGAGATTCTTCCAAATCAGGTACCCAACGGTATTGTAGCTAGCAGCCGTCGATTTTATCTGGAGAGCTCGTTCAAAAACTCGCAAACCACTATCGCAATCTCCCCACTTACAATAACGTTTTCCGACTTCTATTAAATGTTTAAAGTCATTGCTACTCTCGGCACCACGAAGATTTCTAAACGCCTCTTTCACATTTCCAAGATTGTAGGCCGCTTGCGCATCATCAAGAGATCCTTGGGCTGTGTTCATTTCAAGCACGCGATCTCCTAGTTCATTAAACGTCTCTTTTGCAGCGCCTCTCTCGTACTCCATCTCCATGCATTGTTGCTCTGCTCGCCATGCCAAGTGCGTAGCCATTAGCTCTGCATATTCGGATCCGTTACAACAATGATTGATTAACATCGCTACATCCGACAACGGGACGCTGTAGTTTCCACAGGACGTAATGATGTGCTCTAGTTTGAAGTGATCGTTTTTATATTTCTTAATCACTTGAAACATTCTTTGCCCGGCGTCTTCTTTTGTGATTTGACCCTCATTGTACAAGGATAATGCGTCTCCCATATGCGCCATCTCGACCATTACAGAGCGATGATGATAGTCTTCGCTCAGCCAATGCCTTTCTAAAGCAGGCAGTCCTGATAACAAAAGCTCATCAAGTTCATCGTCATCTAGGCAGGATACCTGAGAACAATTAAAATCGTCTGGCAAATTCAACGCAGCCGCCACCGAAGGAACATGATAGCGATGACTCGGCTCAGCAATGGTAACCAAAAGTTTAGCAATTGCGTTTTGGTTTTGATTCACAAACTTGTGCCAGGTTGTCCGCTGATCGTCATAGGAAAATACGCTACCTGGTTCGATCCGCTGTTTTCCTGCACCACGCTGATACAAATACTGACGCTGAATATACGAAGTCGTGTTGTGCCCAACAATCTCAAGATCTGTTAAGAACTCCCTGTGGGTCGCGGATACTTTAGCGCCAGCCGAGCCGCCTAAGGCTCCACCTTGAAGGCTCGCTTCCGCTTCTTTGCTCCAGCCAATATCAAACCCCGACCTAATGTACATCAGGTTGTGTTCCTCCACGTCGGCAGCATCCCCTTCGCCAAACTCATTCCAGTCAAATACCAAAGAAAAGTTCATACCTTTTTGGGACTTCGCGATTGCGTTTTCCGCCGCCTTAAACAATGTGTTGAAAACTCCTTTTCGAAGTTTTGGAACGCCCTTGAGTGCAGAATCAAACTTAGTATAAGCACCTAGAAACAATGCTACCAAGTCTTCTTCTCCCATAGAGTATTCCTTTTTTACAGTAGATACGGGAACTGTAAACGTCAGGTAGCAATCACGAAACACGCCATTTTCGTAAAGGTACGGGGAGCCTTTTGTATCGGACCTGTCTCTAATGAAGTTTACGGTGATGGGAACGCCCATTACGTTGAACGTGGCTGAGCCGGACCAAATGCTGTGATGTTCGTGCACATTAAAGGTGCCAGTACTATTTGACGATAGCTGAATGGTGTCGTGGCGATGCTCATAGCCTCCTTTAAAACCAACCGGCCCATCTTCAGCGTAGAATTCTCCAAACAACCCTTCAGAAGACTTACGCTTATCATACCGCAGCCCAGCCGTACTGGGCTTTGAACTAGCGTTTACGTCGTTTCTAATCGCAGGTAACTCTTCACGCTTTCCCGCGACTTTTAGCGCGTTCTCCACGCCGGTCTTTGCTGCGAGTGCCCCGGCTAGATCGTAAAAAAAGTGCATCATCTGAATTGCTGCATCTTCGTGGTTATGAAACTGCTTGATGAGAATACTTCCCGACCACTTTTTTCCTGCACGTGCACCTGCACGTACACCGAACAATTTAAAATCGATTCCTGCAGCAACTAAACAGTCCCACTCGATCCCTAGTTCGATTTTGTTCGTGTCACTCATGTCGATGTAACACTGAATATTTGCTTCAGCATCGCCCTTAAGTACTTTCAAAGCCGTGGCTGAAAAGAAGATTCCCAACTCAAGCTTTGATTCTTCCCCTGGAGAATTTGCGAGCAGTCGCAACACATTGGCAAGACGACCGTACTCGATGATACCGCTGGCCGAAAAATCTGCGAGTGCCGCCCTTAGTCCTCCCCCACCGGAAGTCCCTTGCTTATTCGATGCGCGGCTTTGCTTTGCCATCGCGTTGGACTTTGATTTGCCCTTGCTTTCGCTTACCTGCTGAAAAGACCCACTGCGTGCGTCTTGTTGTGCGTATGCGTTTGCCATAGCTTCACTACATCTTACCTAAACATCCGCCCCCACATTCCCATAAATGCAATAAAATCAACAACTTAGGTAGCACACCTCATGACATGTAGCGGATTGTCGCACGACTCAGCACACTTCTTCCCTTGCTGTGGTCAGCCCCCAAGCTTACTATAACGAGGTGAGATCAGACTCTTCGATACGGAATCACGGCAACACTCGTATTCCCCTACAAATTCTGTCCCGGGATTTGCCTCTGTCCGAGGCGTGCAAGCCCGCCCGTCGGGAAGCTCAAAATCGGTTATCGTGAAACCCACCTGCGCAATCGCGTGGGGGATAGAGAAAGCTGCCGGTCGAAGGGTTACCTCACTTTTTTAATCCATATTATGGATTAACCAGGATTCTGCGACCTCCACAGAAACTCCAAGACGCCGTGCATAGTCCGCTGCTTGTTGCTTGGAGATGGTACCAATCGCAAAATATCGAGAATCAGGATGCGCAATGAAAAGTCCGCTGACGCTAGCCGCGGGAGTCATTGCTAAGGACTCTGTCAAACTCATTCCAGTTCGCACGTTAGCCTCCAAAAGCTCAAACAATCTGGTCTTTGGCTGATGGTCCGGACATGCGGGGTAACCGAATGCTGGCCTAATTCCTCGGTACTTTTCTTTGATCAGCTCGCCTAGCCCTAACTCATTTTCTTTTTCATATCCAAAGTTCTGACGAGCTTTCGCATGAGCCCACTCCGCAAACGCTTCTGCGAGCCTGTCCGCAAGAGCTTGAATCATAATGGCGCGGTAATCATCTCCATTTTGCTTTGCGGCTTCTACTAACGCAGCAGTCTCATGACCAGAAGTTACCGCAAAGGCACCAAGAAAATCGCTACTCCCTTGTGGAGCCACATAGTCTGCCAAGCAAAAGCATTCGGACTTGTCGCGCTGCTGCCTAAGCATCGGAAACGTAACTTTTTTACCTTCCGATGCGACGATGATGTCATCGCCTTCCGAATAGGCCGGAAAAAATCCCATCACGCCGCGTGGCTCTAGCTTTCCAGCCAACTCACAAAGTACTTCTTTGCCGTCTGCGAGAAGCTTGGCGGCCTCTTGTCCTTTTGCAGAGTCGTCAAGAAGTTTGGGGTAGGTTCCTTTTATCTCCCAGGTATGAAAGAATGGAGACCAATCGATCCACTCTGACAACTCTGACACGGTGGGATTCAGATCACGAAGCCCCGTCCATTCCGGCGCAACGGGAGCATGAGTTAGCTTTGGCTTGCGGGAGCGCGCGGTTTCTATCTTCAAAACTGCGGGTTTCTGGCGGTTTTTATAATTCTCTCGGATGGTCTCTTGTTTGGCCAAGCCTTCCGCCACGTATTCAGCTTTGCTTTCAGAGAGCAATCGGTTCATAACTGTCGCCGCTCGCGAGGCATCGTGAACATGAAGAGCGGCATCTAGTGTACGATGAGGCGCAATTTTTATTGCGGTATGTTTGGCGCTAGTGGTAGCGCCGCCAATGAGTAACGGAATCTTTAAATTTCTCTTTTCCATTTCTTTGGCGACAGCGACCATATGATCGAGCGAAGGCGTGATTAGTCCGCTAAGTCCAAGAATATCAGCGTTGTGTTCCACCACAGCATCCAAAATCTTGTCGCCGGGCACCATTACGCCAAGGTCCACGACATCGTAGCCATTGCACCGCAATACGACCCCAACAATATTTTTACCGATATCGTGAACGTCTCCTTTGACAGTCGCGATAACGAGTTTTCCTTTAGCTTTAACTTCTTCCCCTTTTTCAAACATCAAGGGTTCCAAAATAGCGACTGCTTTTTTCATGACCCTTGCGCTTTTCACCACTTGTGGAAGAAACATTTTTCCTGCCCCAAACAAGTCCCCCACGACGTTCATTCCAGCCATTAGAGGCCCTTCAATGATTGACAGCGGCGACGGGTATTTTTCAAGAGCTTCTGCGATGTCGGAGTCCACAAAGTCACCAATCCCCTTAATTAGCGACGTCTTTAGTCTCTCTTCTAAGTTACCCTCGCGCCATGCTTGCGTGGTGACCCGCTCTTTGCCAGTGCCTTTATACGCTTCGGCAGCTGCAAGTAGAACTTCTGTGGCATCTGGCGATCGATTGAAAATCACATCTTCCACCATGTCGCGCAGCTTAGGATCAAGCTCATCGTAGACCTCAAGCTGGCCCGCATTAACAATCGCCATATCAAGCCCAGCGTTGATTGCGTGAAATAGAAAGACCGAATGCATAGCTTCTCGAATGCGATTGTTCCCTCTGAAAGAAAAAGACACGTTGCTAACACCACCAGAAGTACGCGCCCCTGGGCAGGCCTTTTTAATCACGGCAAGAGACTCGATGAAACTTTTGGCGTAGTCGTTATGTTCTTCCATTCCTGTTGCCACCGTCAGGATATTCGGATCAAAAATAATGTCTGATGCTGGAAACCCAACTTCTTCGGTTAGAATTTTGTAAGCTCTTTTGCAAATGCGCTCCCGGTCGGCAACGTTAGTCGCCTGCCCTTGCTCGTCAAATGCCATGACGATTACAGCTGCGCCATACGCTCTAACGATATTAGCTTGCTGCACAAAGGCTTCTTTCCCCTCTTTCAGTGAGATCGAGTTGACGACAGCTTTGCCCTGCACGCACCTCAGTCCGGCTTCAAGCACCGAGAACTTAGAGCTGTCAATCATTATGGGAATGCGTGCCACATCGGGCTCTCCAGCGATCAAGTTGAGAAAGTGCGTCATGGCCTCTTCCCCTTCCAGCATTCCATCATCCATGCAAACGTCAAGAATGTTGGCACCGCCTTCTACTTGCTGCCGAGCAACTTCCAAAGCTTCTTCGAAAAGCCCCTCCATGATCAGCCGGCGAAACTTGCGTGAACCAGTAACGTTAGTTCGTTCTCCTACAATGATAAAGTTAGAGTGCTCATCGATAACTAGAGGTTCCATGCCGGAGAGCGTTGTCGCGGAGCTCAAAGACTTTTCGCGGCGTGGAGCATGAACGGAAACGGCGTCTGCAATCGCTTTAATATGATCTGGAGTGGTCCCACAACAGCCACCAACCACGTTGACCCATCCTTCTTCCGCGAAACTACCTAGCATCCCCGCCATAGAACTAGGACTGTCGTCATACTCTCCCAGTTCGTTTGGCAGCCCAGCGTTGGGAAAACACAAAACGGCACTCGTGCAAACATCAGATAATGCGCGAACGTGCGGCCGCATTTCCTTAGCTCCGAGGGCGCAATTTAAACCGACAGCAGCGAGGGGCGCGTGAGAGATAGAGTGGTAAAACGCTTCCACTGTTTGTCCCGACAGCGTTCGCCCGCTAGCATCTACAACCGTTCCTGATGCAAATACGGGAACCCGCACTCCCGCATCAACAAAAGCGCGTTCGATTCCATAAAGTGCGGCTTTTAAGTTCAACGTATCGAACGAAGTTTCCGGTTGCAGAATATCGACCCCCGCTTTGACCATTGCCAAAGCTTGCTCTCGATAAACCTCAGCCAACTCCGCAAAAGAGATATCGCGATGGGCCGGATTGTCCACGTCTGGAGAAAGCGATGTTGTTTTGTTGGTGGGGCCGATCGAGCCCGCCACGAGTCGAGGTCTGTCTGGCGTCGAAAAAGCTGCAGCAGCCTTTAAGGCAATGGTTACGGCCGCAGTGTTAAGTTCTTCTACAAGTGCCCCCAGTCCGTATTCCGCCATGCCTATTGAAGTAGCATTGAAGGTATTGGTCTCGATAATGTCGGCGCCAGCTTGTAAAAAGCTTCTGTGCACATCTTCGATCACCGAAGGTTTACTCAGGCACAACACATCGTGGCACCCTTCCAGGGGCCTATCGTGGCCCGCGAAACGCTGTCCGTGATAGTCCTTCTCTGACACTCCCGCTTTTTGAAGCATGGTTCCCATCGCTCCGTCGATAATGAGAATGCGCTTTTTTAGCTCTGCGTTTAGATAAGAAGTCTTGGACACAAGCCACGCTAATGGGTCCTTTTGGTCTTATCAATAAAGAATGGCAAAATAAAAGGCCGCTAATCAAAGCGGCCTTTTGAGAATTATTCGTTATGGTTTACTGAAGCACAAAGTTGCCAACCCCGGTTCCTTGTCCGTGAGTATGGCAATAAAATTGGTATTGTCTTGACGTCGTTGGGGTCACGGAATAGTAGTCACCTTGAGCAGATTGCGCTCCCTGTGGCTGATGAGGAAAGTTGTCATTCCCATAGTCAGAGTGAACGCGTGCGTGGGTTCCATCTACATTCAGGAAGCTCAACTTGGTACCTACCGGCAACGTTACGCCCGTGGGGTAACTATGGTTTCCAGTCATCGCAATGACGTACTCTGCAAGTGCTTCAATTTGCATTGGCGATGATTCTCCGTTTACAAGCGGATTGACGCCTCTCACCGCAAGATCAAAAGTAGTGCCGCCACCATCTAGCGGAGGAGTCAAAACGACCGACGTTACGACTTCCGCACCGTCGGTTAAGCTAACGCTAGGATTTGCAAAAGCTGCGGTCCATCCTTGGGGAACCGTTGTTTCGAGTTGAACGTCCCCGGTGAAACCTTGAGACGAAACGGTGATGTCTACGACTGAAACGTCATCAAGCGTGATTGCTTGGTCGGTACTGGCCAGCTGTACGGAATAGGTTCCTGGTCCTTCGTTTCCGCCGCCCGTGCCACCACCAGTGCCGCCGGTTCCTCCAGTGCCACCGGTCCCTCCGGTGCCATTTGGCCCACTTTCGACGCTGAAGCCACCGCCGCAGGCAACCAATAATAGGGACAGAGCAGTCATGGTAATTCTCATGGCTGATTAGGATGCAAGTTGCGTACCCGAGCTGAACAAGGCTCACGAGGCGTGATTTTAGTCACTTACCGCAAAGTTTACCGTTCCCTCGATGGGGATAAACTTCCCGAATAACGGTGTTTTTACCCCACACTTACAATGTTTACCAATCACGACATATAGTCCGCGTTCGTCCAGATTCGAGCACCCAAAGATGATAAAAATGCCTGGCATGCCCGAGACGATTTTTGAATCAGTATGTGACGCTGTTGGCGACACGCCCCTTGTAGAACTTAAACGCATTGGTCACGGCCTTCCTGGTCAGTTGATCGCCAAATGCGAATTTATGAACCCAGGTGGGTCGGTGAAAGATCGCATCGGCGTACGAATGCTGATCGATGCAGAGAAAGAAGGTCGCATCAAACCAGGCGATACACTGATCGAGCCGACCTCTGGTAACACCGGTATCGGACTTGCGATGGCAGCCGCCGTTCGCGGCTATCGCATGATCATCACCATGCCTGAAAAAATGAGCCAAGAAAAGCAGGTGGTTTTGGAAGCTTTGGGTGCTGAGATTATTAGGACGCCAACGGAGGCAGCATACGATGCTCCCGAGAGCCACATCAGTGTGGCGAAACGTCTCAATGAAGTCATTCCTAACTCACACATTCTAGATCAATACGGAAATCCGAGTAACCCACTCGCACACATCGAAGGCACTGCTGCTGAAATATTAGAGCAAACCGGCGGCAAAATTGACTACCTTGTGGCTACGGCTGGAACTGGCGGTACCATTAGCGGAATCGCCAAAAAGCTAAAAGAAGTCGTTCCGAATGTACAAATAGTCGGAGTTGATCCTGAAGGCTCTATTCTTGCGGGGCCTAGTGAAATCCGTTCCTACAAAGTAGAGGGAATCGGTTACGACTTTATTCCCGACGTTCTCGATCGCTCCCTCGTCGATCGCTGGATAAAATCGAACGATCGAGACTCCTTTAGAGTTGCTCGTCAGTTAATAAGACAAGAAGGACTTCTTGTGGGTGGTTCGAGTGGTTCGGCGGTTTGGGCTGCCATGCAAGTGGCAAGGGATGCGAAACCTGGGGAACGTGTCGTCGTAATTCTTCCAGATTCAATCCGTAACTACATGACTAAATTTGCTGCTGACTCCTGGATGAAGCAACATGGGTTTGCCCAAACCGATTGGGAGTTGGGCAGCGTATCCGATGTGCTAAGAGCCTTGCCTTCCCGGCAAGTGGTCACTGCAGATGCCACAGAAACCCTGTCGTCTGCTGTTGCGCGTTTCAAAGAGCACGCGATATCGCAAATGCCATGCCTAGATAAAGGGAAACTGGCTGGCATTCTTACGGAAAGTGACGTGCTTCATGCGCTGGTGTCTAAGAAAGCGACTGGTGACAGCCGCGTTGCTGAAGTAATGGTACGCAAAGTATCCACCATTGCTCCACATGCGAACGCCAGCGAACTACCACGGGTATTCGAACGCGGGGAAGTTGCGGTAGTTGTGGATAACGACAACGTTTCGGCTATCATCACAAAAATGGATTTGATTGACGTTCTCGCTACCCCGAGCGCAATGCCTTCATGACTCTATTAAAGCGTCATACCGAGCGTGTTAGAGTAGGTCGGTAGTGGCAGAATCAACAAATCCCAAGAACTTGACCATGGAAATCATTAAGCTGCTGATTCAAGTGGCTTGGGCTGATGATCAGGTTACCCCTGAGGAGCTTGCGCATATTACTGAATTTGCAACAAAGGCGGGGATGTCTCCAGAGCAGCTGGGTATCTTACGGCAATACCTCGATGCGTCATTACCACCTCCAATTCCAGATTTTGCCTTTCTGAAGTCCCATAAAGAGGATGTGTTGCTAAGTGTAATGCAGTTGATAGCCAGCGACGACATTGAGGACTCAGAACAAGAAATCATGGCTGAGATCGAGATCATGCTTTCGTAACCACTTGTCGATTCACGAAAAGTCGAGCGAATAGGATGGAAATTGCGATAAATCCCCCTAAAATGAAACAATGACCCCTGCAGCAAAAGTCGATCAACTATTATCAGAAGGAAGTGTGCGACTGCGGCAGAACAAAGTAGCTGATGCACGCCAGTTTTTTGAACAGGCAGTTGATATCGATGCCAATCACAATCGGGCACTGACACTACTTGGCCTCAGTTTGTTCAGACTTGACGATTTTGACTCGGCGCTCCCCCTGTACGAAAGGTTAGTCATCAACAACAGTGACGACCCAGCTTACCGCATGAACCTAGGACTTGTGCATCTCAAGTTAGGAAATGCTGATGGAGCGATAGACTCCTTGCGTGCTGCCAAAAGAATAGACCCATCACAGAAACGTATTAGCCAGTACCTAGGCTTAGCCCATGCTCGCGCTGGTAATTATTCCGATGCCTATCGCTGCTTTCTTGAAGCTGGAAAGAGCGAACTTGCAAGCGAGATGAGCCAACATCTTGATCAGCAAAAAATCTCGCAAATTCATGCTGCGATGGGCATGGGCGAAGAATCCTCGGATATTCCGATCATAGAATCACAGACCACAGATCCAGGGCATCGCGTGCCCGAGTCCGCACCGGAGTTTGACGTTGGCCCAGTAACCCAAGCGGTACAAATCGCTGTACCGCAAGGCCAATCTGAATTCGTTCCACTACGCGAAACTACCAACCCAACTCAACCAAAATTTGAAGAAAGAAAACAGACGGACAGAGGCTACAATCCTCCCCCCTCCCCTAGCGATGGCCTTGCCAGCTTTACCGCGTCCAGGCAACGAGCTTTTGGAGGAGATAACCCAACATTTTCAATCACTGGCAAAGAACTTGTAGTTAACCTTACATCGACAATGCTCATGCGCAACACCGGCGTTATCGCTACTAGTGGTCACCTGGAGTACGCCCCGACACCGCGAGTGGTCAGAGGCCAAGCTGTAGATACGTTTCTCGGAGGGGAAGCAGAACCAGTCTTTACGATCCGCGGAGTAGGATGGATGCTTGTTGATTTTTCTCCATGGCACTTGTATCCCGTAGACATGAACAAAGATGAGCTCTTTGTACTTGAACAGAACTTACATGGCATTGAGTCAAGTTTGGGATGGGACTGCGGAAACATCCCTGGTGGTCAAGACGCTGTAGTCCTTCATTGCCATGGAACTGGGACCTTAGCCCTACGGGCCAAAGGGGAAATTGATGCAGTACGCGTATCTTCGGAAGCTCCACTATATTGCGACCTAGAGCATTTCGTCGCGTGGACAGGCAAAGTATTTCCGAAGGTGGTAGCTCCACATGGAGTCGTTTCTTCAGGTACAAGTTTTGTGGAGTGTTCTGGTGACGGATACGTTTACCTATCCAGGAGAACTTGATGTCTTTGGTGCAGGGACCAACAAAACCGTCCTTTAGCCAACAGATCACAACGCTGCCAAATCTAATCGCGCTTTTTAAGATAGGATCGGTTCCGTTGATTGTCGTGTGTATCGACAACTACAGCCCAAAGATGAGTGCTTTAGCATCCCTTCTATTCTTGTTGGCAATTACAACTGACTTCGCCGATGCCTTCTTCGCTCGAAAGATGGCTACGGTAACTACGTCTGCGAAATTATGGGCGGCTCTCACGAGCAAAATCCTCGTTTACACGACGCTAGTTTTTCTAACTTCAGAAGGCCGAGTAGCCACTTGGCTTTTTTCCCTGTTGTTGATCAAAGAACTAGCGTTTAACGCGTTAAATAGGCCGCAAAAATTATCAACAGAGCAGCAAAGTAAAACAGGAGATGCAGCGGAGCACTTACTTCTGATTGGCATTTCTTTTTGCCTGATCTATTTTCAACACTCGATTCTTATCGTAAACAAAACACTTAACTTTAATGTGGTAGGAAATGCACTACTCATGACCTCTATCGTACTTTCTATCGCCGCAATGATTGAACCCAAGCGCTCTGCTTGAGCTGGTTATCAAGGACCAATACATGAGTACCGATGCCATCAACTGCTACCAAAATCTTTCTGGAGAAAATAGAGTTCTTCTACACAGTGGCAGAGTGGACTACGGACAACACTCGAGCTCATTTGTAGCAGAAAACCCTTCTTCAATATTTTCTGCTTCGTACCCTGAAGTCCAAATTGATGGTGTTCCTCAACAGGGGGAACTTTTTGAACTGTTAGACAATTGGCTTGCAGACTTCTCTGCGAAATCTGTAGCTATAGGATTCATCGGCTATGAAGCGGGACAATTTGTGGAGCAACTTCCTAGAAGAAAAGCCGATACGCCAGACGTTTGGTTTGGAAGGTACGACAAGCACTTCTCTTTTTCTCATAAGGATAACGGTGAGCCGAAGTCTTTGCCCACCAACGGCACTTGGAAACTTGCAGCGTTGTTGGACCAGTCGCCACGACGTGATTATGGTGATGCAATTGCGAAGATCAAAGAATACATAGCTTCTGGAGATATTTACCAAGCCAACTTCGCGAGACTTCTCACAGCTCAAATAGAGCAACGAGGAGAAGCCATTGACCTGTATCGATGCGCCAATGCCATTTCTCCCGCCACTTTCGGTGCGGTGATTGACGCTGGAACATGCGAAATAATTTCTCTGTCACCTGAGCTATTCTTACGAAGAACGGCCCAGGGAGTCCTAACGACCGCGCCAATAAAAGGCACTAGAAAACGAGCGGGCTCCACTGAAGATGACATTCAAAGAGCCATTGCTCTTAGACGGACTCCCAAAGAGCTAGCAGAACATCTAATGATAGTAGACCTAGAACGCAACGACCTGGGGCGTGTAGCTCAAACGGGCACCGTTCACGTCGATCCCTTTGCAAATATCAAGATGTTTCCCAAAGTGATTCATCTGGTATCTGAAGTTAGTTGCTTGCCCGAAGCATGCAGTTCTATCGGTGACATCTTACGAGCCACCTTCCCTGGAGGCTCAATCACGGGCGCTCCCAAAATAAGAGCGCAACAGGTCATTCACGAAACTGAAAAGCATCCTCGCGGTCCCTACACCGGGGCAATTGGAATGCTCAAACCAGATGGCTCAATCAACTTATCCATTGCCATTCGTACCGCAACAATAGTTGGCTCGCAGCTAAGACTTCACTTCGGAGGCGGCATTGTAGCAGACTCAACCGCAGCAAGAGAGTTCGAAGAAACCGAAGAAAAAGCCGCGGCGTGGCGGGCAATCCTCGACTCCTTTCAAAACTAAGGTCTTGTTTACGGAAGCGGCGCCACTTGAACGCGAATTATAGTGACGTGATCTGGTCGAGTATCCAGTCGCAGTACCGTTGGCGGATCCATATTTTTGTAGTAACCAAGCTCTGCATAATCTGCGCCTTGCGCGTTCATGTTCACACTGATTGCCATCCCTTTGACTCCTGTTGCAGGATCTTGTCCCCAACCAATGGCAAAAGTATCGTCAGAGATTATTGGAGTTAACGTTCCCGTAGGTGCTTCGACGTTCAAAGAAAGCACATTCGCATTTCCCTCTTTAAAATTCATCACCGCGTGCGGCGTTCCAGGAACCTCTAAAATACCTTGATTACTGAGAAGTGCGTCCCACTTTGCTTTTTCCAATACTGGAATAATAGAGGTACTGCTGACGTCATCTACCGTCATCAGCGTATCCTTGAAGTTTGCATCTCCATAAACGCGAATTACAGCGGTCGTAACATTTGGCGCGTTCAAACTAAAATTACCTAGAGAGTCAACCGTGCTACTGACACTCGGATCATCTGCGAGTTCAACGACAAGAGTATTTACCGGAGCATTGCCTGTCTGACAGTCCCAGGGATCGAGCAGCCCATTCATAAAACAGAGTCGACCATTGAGAGAGCCTGCAGCGGCATCCGGATTGACAGTAGCATCTGCTGCCGGAGCATCGACCGCCGCATCGGCTCCGACTACCGGATTTCCGTCGGGAATGATAAACCCACCGCCTCCGCCTCCAGGACCAAGTCGTCCGTATTCATCCGGACTGTGGCAACCAGCCGCCAAAAGTATAGTTAGAACCCCCCACCGAACCATACCTTTAGAATAAACCAAATATTATTCAGTTGGTAGTTCGTCGTCGCTTTATGATGCTCATTTAGCCGCGTTTCGCACGCTTTTCGCGTTTCTTACGGAGTTTTTCTGCCTTTTCCGCTGCAATTCTTGCTTTGGTAGCAGGACGAAAGGAGTCGACAAGTAGTAGGCACACCCCTATTACCAGACACATATCAGCGATATTAAATGTTGGCCAACGATGTTCGTAGTAACGCCACACCACAAAGTCAGTGACCTCGCGGTATACGATTCGTTCGCCTAGGTTGCCAATCGCCCCACCAGCAATGAGCCCAAGCGCCCAGTGATTTAACTTTTGGTCTACTCCTGCTTGGTGCAACATCCAAAAAACGGCAAACAGCGCAATGACGCCAACGACGGTTAAGAAAAGCCATTGCCCGGTAAACATACTGAAAGCAGACCCCCTGTTAAAGGCAAGTTGCCAGTCCCAAAAGTTATCAATTACGCTTACAGCAGTACCATCTCCAGAAAGAGAAGCCTTGGCCCAATATTTGGTACCAAGATCAAGTGCAAGCGATACAATCCCTACAATAGAGAAAAGCCACCACTTCTTGGCTACGGTCTGGCCTTTTTGCTCATCCATGCTCATTGGTTTAGCTCAGCAAGAGCAGAAGCGCAACGGTTGCATACGTCCGGAGTGTCTGTGGACATTGAATCGACCCGTTTCCAACATCTTCCACAGCGCTCCCCCGAATGGAGGCTTACCTGCGCGGCGGGCTCCTCAGCTTCTACTACTTCCACTTCCGACACCACTAATAGTTTTTCCAACAGCTCTTTGGCACCGCTAAGCCGCTCGAAGTGCGATTTGGAAGCCAGTAATCTGACGTGGGCATCAAGCGTTTTTTGTTTTGTTTTTCGAAAAGCTTCTAGTTCCTTCAACGCTAACTCACGGTAGATCACGATTACGTCCCACAATTCGCTGTTGCTCTCGGTTTCTAGCTTTCCAACAGGAAACTGCGCGAGATGGACCGACTCTGGATCACCGGGCACTTTGGGAAGATGACTCCAAATGTCTTCGCATGTAAAGGCCATCACGGGAGCGGACAATAGCGTCAGGCTTCGCAAGATTTGGTAAATTACAGCCTGAATCGACTTTCGCTCTGCATCGTTTTTTCCGTTCGCGTACAGTGCGTCTTTTACTGCATCAAGATAAAACGCTGACAAGTCAATCGAAACATAATCTACCAGACTTCTGTGAGCCTGATGAAACTCGTAGTTCTCATATTGTTTTCTCACGTTTGCCACAACCGCACCAAGTTTCTCTAGTGCGCGCCGGTCCAATGCGGAAAGCTGAGCGTCTTGCAGCTTGGTTTCTTTGGGGTCAAATCCGTCCAAGACTCCGAGCATGAACCGAGACGTATTTCTGAACTTTCGATACCAATCGGTCAACCGGCTCAAAAGCTCTTCCGTGTACGGTGTGTCGTTTCTAAAATCAGTAGAACCAATCCACATCCGCAAAATCTCAGCGCCACGATTGGCTATTAAGTCAGCCGGCGCTACGTATTTCACTTTTTTCCCCTCACGACGAGCCTTCTCAATAGCACTCTTCGAGTACGGGTTTCCGTTTTGGTCCAAGACAAAACCGTGGGTGATTACCTCTTTATAAGGAGCCTTCCCTTGCACACCAAGAGCAACAAGGAGCGAAGAATGAAACCAACCGCGATGCTGATCGGAACCTTCAAGGTATAGATCCACTTCCGGTAAGTTGAACGGCTCTCCTGCTAGCGCGTGCCAGCTGCATCCTGACTCAAACCATACGTCCACAATATCCTGGCCGAGCGATTGCTTGGAGGCATCAGCCCCGCAATTCGAACACTCAAAGTTCACGGGAAGTATTTCTGCCGGTGTTTTAGTGTACCAAGCATTAGCTCCTTCTTTCGAGAAGAGCTTGGCAATGTGATCCATCACTTCTGCATCTGCGTGACTTTCACCACAAGGACAATACGTGACCGGTATTGGCACGCCCCACGTTCTTTGCCGAGACAAGCACCAATCCGGTCGATTGCCAATCATCGCGGAGATTCTATTTTCACTCCACTCAGGCACCCACTTTGTCGCTTTGATCTCCGCAAGCGCACGCTCCCGATAGCCGTTGTGATCAATCTTTAAAAACCATTGTGGCGTAGCCCTGAAAATTACCGGGCCTTTGGTGCGCCAACAGTGCGGGTAGCTGTGATGTATCGACTCTCCGGGCTTGTTAAGCAGGTGACCAGAAGAATCCAAATACTCTACAATTTTGGGATTGGCCTTAAATACGTACTCGCCTTCCCACAACGGAACGTCCGCCGTATAGCAGCCGCGTTCGTCTACGGGAGCGTAGGGCTCAAGTCCATGTTTGCGACCGGTGATAAAGTCATCAGCACCGTGACCTGGGGCCGTATGAACCAGTCCCGTCCCTTGCTCGAGTGTCACGTAGTCGGCAAACCAAAGGCGAAACTGATTGTCCTCTGTAGGTTTTATAAAAGGATGATGGTACCGCTCCCCTTCTAGTTTTTCGATCCCGACTTTGGCAAGGGGAAGCGCACCCTCTACTTCTGACTCTTCGAGTCCAATAGAAGAAGCCACTGAAGCTGCTAAACCTTTAGCAACCATCAAATACTCGTTAGGATTTTTGGGTGACTTTAGCGCCACGTATTCAAAGTCGGGCTTAATCACCACAGCAAGGTTGGCCGGAATGGTCCAAGGCGTGGTGGTCCAGATCACAAGCGACAGATCTTTATCGGTGAGCGCAGGATTTAGTGCAGCATTGTTTGCTCTGGAAGCCAGCGGAAAACGGACGAAGATGGAGGGCGATGTGTGATCTTTATACTCAATCTCAGACTCGGCCAGGGCGGTTCGCGCGCCAGGCGACCAATAGACGGGTTTTTTCTTGCGATAGAGGTATCCTCCTCTCGCAAACGCAGCGATTGCCCGGATGATCGCGGCCTCATAGTTGTGCTGTAAAGTGAGGTAAGGCTTGTCCCAATCCGCAAAAACACCAAGACGTTTGAACTCGCTCTTTTGAATGTCGACAAACTTATGAGCGTACTCAGCGCAAAGTTCACGGAACTTGGCGACCGAGAGTTCTCTTTTCTTCTTTCCCAGCTCCCTGTCAACGGCCAGCTCAATAGGCAGACCATGAGTATCCCATCCCGGGGTAAACGGCACGTCAAATCCCATCATGGTTTTCGTCTTTACCACCAAGTCTTTTAAGACTTTGTTCATGATGTGGCCATAATGAATATGACCGTTTGCGTAAGGTGGCCCGTCGTGCAGGGTAAATTTGGGAGCATCCGCGCGCTGCTCTCGTAACGTTTGATACATGCCTTCCCATTTTTCCAAAATTTCTGGTTCGCGTTTCGCCAAGTTTCCGCGCATTGGAAAATCCGTTTGGGGTAAGTTAAGCGTATCTTTATATTTGTTTTTACCTGACATGACTTTTGGCGGACTATACGTGGGGAGAGGACATCAGTCGACTTAAACCCCGCGCCTTAATGCGTGACTGAAGCTCATCTTTGTCGAGCCGATTGATATTCTTCTTGTAGATCAGGTCAATTCTGGATACGGCTTACGAGTGAAGACCTTCATCCTATTGATAGCGTGCGCTTTTCCCATTGGTGCGGGTGCACAAACGGCCCCCACAAGCATCGACCCGGCTGCAGAAACAGATGCCACAGCTCCAAACCAAGAAGCCGATTTAGCGATCTCACCTCTTCCCTCGCCGTCTTTTCAAGCAATCTCAGGAGTCAGATTACAGCTTGCGCCGTCCGTAGCATTCCCCTCTGGAGACTTCAAAGAGCTCTCCGATAGCGCCTTCGCCATGGGACTGCATCTTGGCTACGAGTACGTGCTTGAAAAGAATATCGGTATCTTGGTGGGAGGCCGCATTTCTTACTTAGGTTGGAACCTCGCTACCGATGTCACCGCGTTCACGGTTTCTGCGGGAGTTGATGCAGGGGTATCGTACCACTACAAAAGAATTTCTCCGTACCTGATGCTGGGGTACGGACTTGACGTCAACGTCCTCGAAGCCAAGATGTATACCGGAGAAACCGAACTTGCCTCCGGTGGTAGTTTTAACATCGCCATTGGTGGCAACTTTGCCATCTCTCCCAAAATTGCCGCAGGATTGCGGTTCGACATCCACCCTTCAAGTGTGCCGTTGCTTGACGTCGGTACTACCCTTCCATCCGTCTCGTGGAACCAACTATCGTTAGTAATTCTTTTCCGGCTCTAACAAAAAGGCAGGAGTGAATCACTCCTGCCTTTTCTCGTGTAATTAGTTTTGCCTGCCCTAGCGAAGGTTGCCGAACAAAATTTCTTCTCCCGCTACTGCGGTTACAGAGGGAAATGGTTCAAGTTCGGTGTTGTTGTTAATCCAATCGCGGAAATACGCGACGCTCGCGTAAACTCCAGGGAATCCGGCGTCGCCACAGCCCTGCCCCCAACTCACTACGCCGGCTTGAAAGTATCGGTCGCCTTCGGCAACAACAAGAGGTCCACCACTATCCCCTTGGCAGGAATCGGCACCACCTGTATCGATGTAACCAGCACAAATCATGTCTTCACTTAAGCGACCACGATACGCCTGATTGCATTCATCAAAGTCAACCAAGGGAAGATCTACCGCTAGAAGATCCGCGCTGGAACGTCCGCTTTCTGTCACGCCCCACCCTAATACGGTAGCCATTTGACCGCCGTCCAAAGCGCCCTCCGACTTACGTCGGTTATCGGCAAGCGATACCCGAGGCAACATGATTCGTTCTCGTAACGTAATGATCGCAATGTCGTGATCAATACTGCCTTGCGATTGGTAGTTCTCATGGATTTTTACGTTCTCCACCTCTGCTATCACGTTGCTATCCCGGAGACTGTCCCGTCCAGCTGCGACGGAAAAGTTACCGGCTCCCGTAACGCAATGAGCTGCGGTAAGCACGTACCTCCCGGCAATCAAAGAAGAGCCGCAAAAGTGTCCTTCGTTGGAACGAACGACTAAATCGGTCATGAACGGATAGTCGCTAATCGATGCTAAGCTTCCGCCAATAATTTGAGTTACTTCGGCACTCGCAACCCCTGCAAAAGTGCTGGAGTGGCCAAACGGCATGGCTTGCGCAATCGACTGCTCGCCTTCCATGTACGGCAGTTCCCATTCTCCGTTTTCGTCGGTCAGTGTCGCTGGCTCAGAAGCTTGCCATAACCCGTCGCTATTTTCGTCAATGAAAATTCTGATGTCTTGCAAGAACACCTCGCCTTTATCAACAAGCTTGTTGTTGTTCTGATCCGCCCAAACTTTACCGTAAAACTTTTCGTCTTCTCCTGCGGAACAACCCATCGCAACTACCAACATCATTAAGCTCAATCGTTTCATTACTGTAGAGTGTACTCGTTAGCGGTTGGTTTCCCGCAATTTTACGTACGCGATTTTCCAATAACACATTCTAATAAATATCATTCGCTTCTTCCCCCATATGATTTTCCGCCCCATTTCGAGGGGTTGTGCTAGGGTCCCGGGCAATGCGCGTACTAATGATACTTGTCATGGTCTCCTGCGGTGGCGGAGACCCCGATCCGGTTCCCTCCGCACCTATCACCAACAATGCGGCTTACGACCTTACCACACAAGGTCCTTATTCCCTCGTAGCCGACGAAGTATCGCCTGGTAACGCTGAGCTGACTTTCGACTTAAATATCAATGGGGCTTCGCGAATCGCTGTTTGGACGAATGACAATCAGATTTTCAGACGGAACGTTAGTTCTTCCACCACCAACATCAAAGTTCCGGTAGCAGATCTGGAGGTAGGAGAACACGAACTTCTTTTTGTTGCCGATGGAAAAACCGAAGCTTTCGCGAAATACACCATACACCGAACCAAAGCCCTATACACTCTGGTGTCCAACGACTGGGATGATGCCAACCCGACCAACCAGCAGCTCGCACTACAAGACGAACTTTACGCCGAACATCCATTCATGCGGAATACCCATTTTGTGGGGCCCTACACCTTCACAGATTCGACTTTGACCGATGCGAGACGAGGGTTCTTGGTAAATTGGCTAAAACAAAAACAAGCATCTCGTGGTGACGAGATCGCATTGCACATTCACCCGTACTGTAACTTTGTGGAAACTACCGACGTTCCCTGTCGTCATGTCCCCTCAACGGTACGCGCGGAAGATGCCACTGGCTATACCGTAGAATGTGCGGCATACACTCAAACAGAGTTCGAAACCCTTTTAGATAAGTCCGATGAGTTGTTTATCGAATACGGACTTGAGAAGCCTACGTCTTTCAGGGCGGGCGGATGGACCGCCGATGGCTCCACGCTAGCCGCCCTTGCCAATAAAGGGTACGTAGCTGACTCAAGCGCCAATAATCACGCACGCATGGAAGAGTGGGCCGGCGAAGGCACCCTACTCGCCCGCAACCAGGAACTTTGGCCAGGCATAAACGATACGTCGCAGCCTTACTTTCCATCAGAATCCGAACCTTGGACCACAGGGCCAGATGCTTTGGATATCTTGCAAGTGCCAGACAACGGGATTCTCTGCGACTACGTGACGGCAGACGAAATGATCGAAATTTTTGGAAAAAACTGGAGTGGTGGCGTGCTCACCGAACCAAAAGTATTCTCCGTTGGTTATCATCCAGGTAGTTTTATCGCTCCTGGATTTAAAGAAAGGCTGACCGACGCCCTGACCCATGTCGACCAATTCCTGGCTCGCAATCATCAGGGACCGGTCGTCTATGGCACTGTCTCTGATATGGCAAAAATCTGGACCAAGTAGCGCTTCAAAAAAGCGGGACTAAAAAGCTAGATGGTTTTAGCGCACTTCAAAGGGAATGGTGTACTTGAAACGCCCTTCCCAGTGAGCTTCGGGAGCGAAGTAGAGTTGGGAGTGGACCTTTATCTTGTAGCTTCCTTTGTCCAATTCTCGGACTTTACGCTTAGTCATCATTCCTTGCTTCGGTTCATCAACAAACCATTTGGACTGGCCTACCTCAAACCTGAGGGTAGTCGACAAAGTGCCAGAAGGCTCTAAGTAAACAAGACGCCCGAATCTTCCGGGACAATTCCGTTCACTCACGCCTAGCCCTCCAATCATTACCTCGGGGTTGACGACGTCTACTCGCTTTCCATTCTCGTCGGTAATCTCACCATCATCGAAAAAGTGGCAATATGGGCCCGCCCCAATAGGCACCGCCAGTCGCTGGCCACTGATGTTCTTTATTTCTACCTGCACTACCAACGGTTCTCCGACGCCAATAGTTTTACGGGCAGCTGCGACCCTCACAGATGCTTTCTCAGTTGAAGGAAACGGCGTTGCGCTATCGTCCACACAAACCTTTTCCTTGAAAAGACTAAAGTCCAACGTCCTTCCAACGCAATCAAGGGACACTGGAGTCTCTCTCCGATCCGTTGAAGGCTGTATTCTATCCGCGGCGTGATCTACCAAACTGGCATTTTTCTTCGCGGTGCAGGCGCAGAGCGCGACAAGTATACCGAATGACGCTTTCATTTCTCTTCGTTACCATAAACCTTTAGCCTATGACGTCCGTCACGTTGCCATCTTTGTCGCGAATGTGCGTCTTTTCCACCACGACAGTAATATCACTTGTAAGCTGATACGTTCCTTCTTTGCACTTCACGGTATTGTTCCATGCTTGAACGTCGTGAGGTGCTAAGTTTAGTTTCAAAGCATCGTCTTCTTCAGTGGCGGTGGTCGTTTCTCCAGAGGAAAAAACAATGATCTGTTCGGGGCCAAGTAAGAACAACGGCCGTTCGAACCCCAGTCTGGCAGGAATAAGTTCCGCCAAGTCGAGTGCGGCGTTCGCTCCGACAGTCAATGTGACTTGCCCTTGTTGCAAACTCCACGACAGTTCACTAACCATAAGCTGTCCCATGGAAGAACCATCTCGCTTGATCCCTTCTTGAATCTTGTCGGCGTCGTCCGGATTGTCAGTAATCGAATCACGAGTCAAAGCCGTGACCAAGTTTTCACTTTTCTCCGCAAGCAAAGAAAGTACCCCTTTTGTGCTCCAACGCTTTGTCGCAGACAGCTCAGCAGCCGTAATGCCAACGAGTTGCAAGAATGAAAACGTTCCGTTGGGTCCCGTAACCTGTGGTAGCAGAGGATCGTGCGTAAAAAGCAGAGCTGTCATTGCCGTCGCCTCATCCGCCGCGATGGGGCCGTTAGCGTCAAGGTGATGACCATCGGCAAATACATTCCCCGATTGAAATACGTAGCGAGCCAAGTTTTGCATTAGGTTTACCGGCCATACCGGAGGTTCCTCTTCTGTCTTCGCTAGCTTGAACGTTAACTCGAACCCCCAACCAGAACAATCAAGATCTTCGCTCTCTTTTTCGTACAGCTCTGTGAGTCCAAAAGAAACGTAGTGCCAAAATGCGTCTGCCTCGTAAATACTCACACCGTCTAAGGGATCGTTGCCGCCGAGCCTCCATTTAATCATTGTTCCATAGTGCCGAGCTTCTTGCTTTCCGTAGACAGCTTGACAGCTTGCATCAATCGCATCCCAACCCTTAGCTTCATCAGACATAAGGGAGCTCTAGCACATTCTTGGTCAAGCGCGAGCCGTTTCGTTAGCCACTATTTTTTCTCAATAAGCGCGGCAAAAAATCCATCCGTATCGTGCTTGTGAGGGAAACACCTGAGCCACCCCCCGTCGCAATACACCGAGAGCTTATCTCCTAGGACCTCGGATACTTGCAACAAAGTCCTGTTGCCTCCCGAGGCGAAGCGTTCCACCACTTTTTCATTTTCATCCGGAAGGAGCGTACAAGTTGCGTAAATCAACTTTCCACCAGGCTTTAACAATCTTAAAGCATCTTCTAGAAGCGAAGTCTGCAGCTTTGCGAGATTTTCGACTCGTTTTTCCGATAAGGAATAAAGAAGCTCCGGCTTTCGTCTCAACGTGCCAAGACCACTGCACGGTGCGTCCACGAGTACCTTGTCGCAAGTACCTTCTAGTTCGCGCAGTATATCGGTTTTGGGAAGCTGGTGAGTGGTCACGTTCGTGTAGCCGGAAGGTTTTATTCGGTTTCTGAGCATTTTCAACGCTCCACCTCTAGTGTCGCAACTAACCAAACGACCTTGTCCTTGCATTTGATGAGCCAACGCTAGCGTCTTTCCGCCTGCCCCCGCGCAAAGATCAACTACCAACTCCCCGGGTTCAGCGGAGACCAGTTCTGCAATGAGCTGACTGCCAATATCTTGTACGTAAAATGCGCCGTCTTTAAATAACTTGCTATCTTTAAGGGTTGCCGTTCGACTTGGAAGAGATAAAGCAAGCGGCAAAAGCTCGTGGTTTTCCGATTGAATTCCCAACTCCAAAAGATGGGCTGCTACTTGGTCTCGGCTAACCCGCGTCGGGTTCACTCTAAGTCCAACCCTAGCCTGAGTTGCAAAACCGTTCATCATGGCCAAAGTCGTGTGGCCATAGGTTTTCCACATGGTCTCTGCAAGCCAGTCTGCCATTCCAAAGACATCTTCCAGATGTAACTTTCCTTTCGATTTAACGATTACCTTCGCCGCAATCCCCTTCCAGTCAGTCTGGTCGTCAGGGAACGGTGCATCAAGTGTTAAGGCTGCGGCGCCACAAGCCAGACGCCAGGGATCGTTGCGCTCGCGATTGGGCAGACAGCGACTCACAAGAGGCCAGCTGCGGATCATGGCGTAAAGCAGATCTCTCAACATCTGCCGATCTTTTGAACTGACGGATCGGGCGGCTTCTGAAATCGTCTTTGACGCGACTTTCCAATCCATTCGGATCTTAGGCCATGTTTGAATTACAATGTGCTTTACATTTGCCAGATCCATGCCCCGTAGTACCTAAAGTGGTCCTTTCTGTCGACTGTATAATGACGCTTCGCAGCAGTGCTTTTCTAAATAAATTGCTGCCACGGGTTGTTTCTCCCGCGAGCTTTTGGGCTAGGCTTGAGCTAAATCAAAGGAATCTATTGTGGCTGAAAAAAAACGTAAACGAGCTCAAACCGAAGCTGCCCTTAAGGACAGAGGTAACCTTTTTGACATCGCTATCCAACAGGTCAATGTTGCAGCTGATGCTGTGAACTTAGACAAGGACGTTCGCGCCATTCTTAGCCAACCTAAGAATGAAGTCATCGTTAACTTCCCTGTGCGGATGGATAACAAGAAGTGGAAAATCTTCAAAGGTTACCGGGTCCAACACAACAACCTTCTTGGACCTTACAAAGGAGGCATGCGCTACCATCACGAGGCCAACCTGGATGAAATGAAAGCTCTGGCGGCGTGGATGACGTATAAAAGTGCGTTGCATGACATCCCTTTTGGTGGTGGTAAAGGCGGCGTCAAGTTCGACCCGCGTCAGCATTCGGTAAGCGAGCTTGAAAAAATCACGCGACGTTTCACTCACTCTCTCGGTAGCAATATTGGGCCAGAGTGGGACATTCCAGCTCCCGACGTCGGCACCAACAGCCAAACCATGGTGTGGATGATGGATACCTACATGAACATGGTCGGCCAGACCGTGAAGAACAGCGTGAAACACGTGGTAACCGGTAAGTCCGTTACCTCTGGTGGGTCGTACGGTCGCCAAGAGGCAACCGGTACGGGTCTCGTTCATTGCATCAGTCACTGGGCCGAGGAAAAAGGCTTCAACCTAGATGGTTGCACCTTTATTGTTCAAGGATTCGGAAACGTAGGCTCCTTCACGGCACGACTGCTTTCAAAAATGGGAGCCGTGTTAGTCGGAACTGGTGACGCTGGCGGCTATATCGGTAACCCAGAAGGTGTCAATCCCTATAAACTTGGCGAACATGTCGCGGCAACAGGTACTGTGGCCGGCTATCGAGGAGCCAAAGAAATATCGCGAGAAGACTTTTTCGGACTTGAAGCCGACATCTTTATCCCAGCGGCACTAGAACTTGAGATAGGCGAAGCGGAAGCGGAAGCATTAACTTGCAAGCTCGTCGCCGAAGGCGCTAATGGACCTACCTACCCTGCGGCGGAGAAAATCATGGAGAAGAAGGGAATCGATGTCATTCCTGACATTCTCGCAAACTCCGGTGGTGTGATCGTTTCTTACTTCGAATGGCTGCAAAACAAGCGATCGGAGAGATGGGATGCAGAACGCGTCGCAGAACGACTCGCGAAACTAATGAAAGAAACCTACAATAACACCAATACCTTTATGCAACGCAATGGCGTCAACCGAAGGACTGCTTGTTACGGTATCGGACTCAAGCGATTGCAAACAAGTTACGAAGAGCGCGGAATTTTTCCTTAAGAAAAAAAGAGTAACCAAGCGAAGCGCAGTATTTTTACTGCGCTTCTTTTTTGCCGAAGAGCCGCTGCAGTAGCGATTTTTTAGGAGCAAGGGACTCTGTAATCATCGCCCTCCAATAGTGAGCTGGCTTTACTCCTATTGCAGAGTGTAGCGTCTTTGCGCCGCCACCTTCCTCAGGCCTGAGCAGCACTACTGTGGGCATGGAGCGAACGCCAAATGCCGCAGCCAATCGCGGAGAGGCGTCGACGTCAACCTTAACGAACCGCACCTGTGGAAACTCTTCTGAAATAGATTCCAATACTGGCGTTAGAACTTTGCACGGGCCGCACCACGTCGCGAAAAAGTCGACCAAGACAGGAGCATCGCCATCTGCAAGAAAAGCGTCAAAGTTCGATTCGGTCAGAAGTTTCATAACGGTAATGTAATCCACCCAGCGTCGACCGCCTAGCAGCTTGAGCTACCTCCACATAAAATGCGGCCTGGTCGTTGCTAGATTGGAATGCTTGACCAAAAACGTTCACACCAACAACCCACATGTACAATAAAACTTACAGCTGTATACTCACATTACAGTAAATTGCTTCATAAATAACTGAAATCACGTAGACGCACTGTGGCATGAGACTTGCTCTATTAACAAGCATCTAAACAAACCAAGGAATCTATCATGCTACTCAAATCATCAATCATTCTTCTTCTATCTGTTTCTGCTGCTTGCGGTGTTGAATCTGGCCACGAGCAAGTTGGCTCCACTGGCGCTGAAATTTCAGGCCGTCCCTATGTGGAACTATTCAAAGGGGAAAGCGAGTACCACTTCAACGTAATCGCAGCGAATCACCAAATTATTCTTTCATCGCAAGGCTACCAGTCAAGAACTAGTGCTCTATCTGGACTTCTCTCCGTAATGAAAAACGCGGAAGACGAAGGACAATACAAAGTTCTTGAAGCCAAAAACGGAGAGTACTACTTCAACCTTGTAGCGAAGAACCACAAAATCATCGGAACATCTGAGATGTACTCCACTAAAAGCAATGCAGTCCGAGGGACCAAAGCCGTAAAGCGAGCAAGCACAGCCTACGCTGACTTTATGGAAGAACGAACTGGAGCTCGTTTCGATGTATTCGCCGGAGAAAACGGAAAGCACTACTTCAACCTGCATGCGAAAAATGGAGAGGTCGTACTTTCTTCGCAAGGCTACTCAAGCAAAGCATCTGCAATGAACGGCACGTTCTCGGTCTACGACAATGGTCAAGACGCTGCTAACTTCGAAGTAAAGCAGGCTTCCAACGGTCAATATTACGTAAATCTCGTAGCAGGAAATGGGCAGGTTATCGCTACAAGCGAACTGTACGTAACTAAGGGCAATGCTAAGCGTGCCGCTGAGGGAATCGCTAATCTTCTACCATCTGTAGAGCTTCTCTAATCACAGCTCCGTTAATCTCAAATGGCCGGCGCATTGTAATGATGTGGCGGCCATTTTGGTCTGGCCATCCATGAATATCAGTTGACCGATGCTACTTTTTCTACAGCAACATCATACTTTTTGAGTAACTTATAGAACGTCACGCGATTCACCTCCGCAATTTTGGCGGCGGCAGACACATTTCCTTTCGTTTGTTTCAACAACGCCAGTAAGTAGTCCTTCTCGTTAGCAGCCAGCCAACTTTCTCTCATCTCACGCAACGGTCGGAGTGTGGACGGCGGCGGCTCGCTTCTGTGTGTAGCTACTGACGTAAACTTTTCTGGTAAGTCGGCGGCGGTGATTCTTCCGCCGTTGGCCATAATTACGGCATGCTCAATTGAGTTTTTTAGCTCACGAACGTTCCCTGGAAAATTGTAGTCCATAAGCGCACCTACTACGCCTTCTTCGATCTCCGGCAATGGTAGTCCATGCCGCTCTGCAGCCTGTGCGACAAAAATCTTTGCCATCACCGGAACGTTATCTTTGTAGTCTCTCAACGGCGGTAAGGTAACCGATACCACACTAAGGCGAAAATAGAGATCTGCGCGGAACGTTCCCCTCTCGGACATCTTTGCCAAGTTTCGATTCGTAGCGCATACCAATCGAACGTCGACACGTTTAGCCGGCTTGTTGGATCCAAGTTGCTGGATTTCGCCCTGTTCTACAGCACGCAATACTTTAGCCTGCAACATTAGCGGAAGTTCCCCCACCTCATCGAGAAACAACGTCCCACCATCAGCTTTTGCAAACTCCCCCTGCTTGTCGTACGTCGCGCCAGTAAAGGCTCCCTTTTTGTGACCAAACAGCACGCTCTCGAGCATGTTCTCAGGTATCGCAGCGCAGTTGACGGTAACGTAGGGCTTATTGCGACGCTTACTGTTAAAGTGGATGGCTCTCGAAATAAGGTCTTTTCCCGTTCCACTTTCACCGTGGACCAACACAGGAGCAAGAGTCGGTGCGGCTCGCTCTATTCTGCGTTCCACTTCTGACCACGCGGGAGACATACCTTTAATCAAAAAGGGTTGTCCGGTGGTCATTCTGCTAATCTTATCTAATTGTTGGCGTCGTAATAACTTTCCAGCGATGGCGCCTATTTCTATCAGCAGCGCAGCATCGGTAGTAGAAAACTTGTTGAGTCTTGGAGACGACAAAGCCACGACACCAATCGCCTTAAATTGGTACCGTATGGGAACGGCGACGATTGACTTAACCGAGAGCAAGTACGGAGTGTAGTTTTCGTCACTTCCTGTGTCATTGCACAGATAAGGTTCGTTACTATCAAAGGTAACCGCAGCAATTCCCGCACGCTTAGGCAAGATGCGTGGAATGCGGACCTCAAGATTCTCTACAAGATTGACTACGGGAATCAAGTCTCCATCTTCGTTGGGAACAAAAATGGCCCCGCTCACGACATTAACAGCCTCCGCAGCTACCCTAAGAAAAGTCAGTTCAAGCTCGCGAGGTTCCGCCTCATGCAGTCTTCTTTCAATTTGCTCTAAATCCAACATCTTCAGGCTATCTGGACACTGGCAAGATTTCAAGTTCGTGCTCTTTGTCCCCTTGAAACATAGTGTGAGATGGCAGCATCACTTTCCACAACTCAGTCGATATACAACCCGTTTCTGATACCAAACGAACATCAGCAATCTCGGTGTCGTTGGTCTCTACTATCGCTTTGGTTCGCTTAGTTACGCCACAGCGTTTTGAAATTCGTCTTGCAAGCTTTTTCCAGTCGAACGGCGGCGGAGAAAAGCGCCCACCTAGCCCGCTCAATCTACCTCCTCCTGCTCCAAAACCTGATCCTGACCCTCTCAAAATTCCGTCGGTCGAAGGACGAACGCCAGGTTCTACGGCTAAATAGGAGGTAACAGGAGAGACAGCCTTGCCATACATCGCAACGACAAATTTTTCTGCATCCGTCAAAGGTTCGTAGAGATCATGAGAAAAAACGAACCCAGCAGTAGCAACGTTTAGGCGCTCTTCTTCTTTGGCAGAGAAAGAGACTTCTCTTGTCCAAAGTTGCCCCGAGAGTCTCACTTCATTATCTGCTTGCTTGAGCGCTTCCATTTTTCTGATTCCTTGTCCTTCAGATATCGAATCCTCCTGACGCTTTCCATTGAACAAGACGTTATCGATTCGATTAGGACGAACCAAGTATTCTGCTTCATCATTAAGATGAGTGGTTCTCGCAAGAGAAAGTCCATCCACGTTGACTACGACTCCACCGGTCAACGTGGACAGGGAGTAGAGACGATGCTTGTCGTTGCGCGTGATTGCGAAGTCTGACTGCAAGCCTCCCACTTGAGCCACATGCACCACCACGCCCCCCATCCCGCGCAAAGCTTGCGTTACTTTCGCCGTCTTCCAGCGTGTTCTAAGTCGATTGTCGGTAAACGCCACAATGTGCCTACTACCTATTTCTCTAGCGAGAACCCTTTTTGCTTTATTGAGTCCCCGATCGAGAAAGCTGCCGTTAGCTGGAACTAGCTTTCCACTTTTTCGCAGACTCTTCACGTGCGCATCGAATTGATTCGCAGCCAGAAATGAATCAGACGTTGCAATGGCGCGTCGGTCATACAAAACAATCTCAAATTGCGCTTTCGGAGCATTGGCAAGATAAGCTTTCGCAAGTCGAAGCTGAGCGTCAACACCTTCTTGCTTCATCGTGCGAGACCGGTCGATCACAAAGACCACTCGGTGCTTTCTAGCCAACTTCGACAGTTCGCTCGAAGCGTCGAATTCTATTCGCTGAAAATGTTTATTTTCAACAAGATCGACTTTGCCAAAGCGCAAGTTTGAATACTTGCTTCGCTTGTTTGCAATCTTGATGGTTGCTCGCGAGCCCCCTCCTTCAGAAGGTTGTGGAATATAGTACTTTTTCTTGTGGGTTCGCTTTGTGCCTGCAAATTTTACGGTCCACTCTTCTATTGTGCCGCTATCCCACGGATGGTTGTCTCGCACCAACAAATGCCATCTGCCATTCACGCTCTTGACATCTTGCAGCTCAAACGTTTGGTCTAGGTCGTTATCGTCAGATGTCATGTCTCCTTCGGATAAACTATGTTGGTCACCAGCAGGATCTATCACGGTCAATTCTAGGTCACTTGCCCACGTATGCTTTGCTTGAACTCTTACAGAAACGTTTTTTGCCTGCTTTGTCGTACTAACCTGCATTGGAACGACTAGCAGGTAGGGATCAGAGAAACCTAACTTTGTTGCGAGCTTGCTCGGCTTTTTCTGAGACAACAAGAAGTTGCCATTCACTATCGAATCATCGACGACCACCGTCCTGTGCCCTTTGACTCCTACCTTTGGTTTAGCCAAGCCTTTGCTTTGTCTTGGATAGGAGACCAGGTACTGTCCATCTTCATACTCTGTGGGAATGGTGAGTGTGTATTCTATAGTAGACGTCTTTCCAGAGAAGATGGGAAAGACTCGTAACGCCAACTGATCCGTCCATTCCCAGTAAAGAAGCGCTGGATCCATAGGCCTACTCGGTCCTAGGCCAGTAAGCTCGCGATAGAGTTCCTCGGCTTTCCTGGCGTGCATAAGCTCGCCTTTAAACCACTGATTCTTGCCTTTAATTCTTAACCCCGTAGCTACTGCGCCACTTGGAAGAACAATGTCCAGCGTCGCCTCGTCTGTTTTCTTCCCATGATTCTTAAACGTGCGCTGTACAGTAGCGGTGGCTAGTCCGTTCACCACCGAGATGGAAACTCTATGACTAACCTCGGTCAACCGCTGATTGCGCGTAGACCGTAGGGAGTCGGCAATGGTAGTCAATGGGAGGCTGCACAGGAGAAGAACTACGATCCGCATATTAGAAGGACACCTACTTCGCAGAAAGGTTTCAAGTTAAGTGAAATTACGCTAAGTATTCACTATGAAGATTTCCGTTTTCTGGTTTCGCAGAGACCTAAGAACCAAAGACAATGCCGGACTCTTTCATGCACTGACTTCTAGTCAGAACCCGGTTTTACCGCTGTTCATCTTCGACAAGGACATTCTAACCGGGCTTCCCAAACACGACGCCAGGGTAACTTTCATCTACGACGCAATCGAAACGCTGCATCGAGAGTTAAAGGGCCAGCTGAAAGTAGCGATTGGGACGCCATCGTCAGTGTTCAAACAATTAGCTTCTGAGTACGAAATTGAAACCGTCTATACGAACACCGACTATGAACCCAAAGCGATAGAGCGAGACGACACCATTGCTGCTCTGCTGGAATCCAAAGGTGCTGAACTAAAGCAATTCAAAGACCATGTCATTTTTGAAAAGCTGGAAATATGCAAAAAGGATGGGTCTCCCTACACGGTATTTACTCCCTATAAGAAACGCTGGCTTGCTGAAATGCAAAAACAATCTTTGGCACCAGCAAAGAGTTTTTCAAGTCGCAAACATTTGAACAAAATTGCCTCGCTCCAATTTCCTCTTCCGACATTAGAGTCTATTGGTTTCACGCGTAGCGACCTAGCTATTCCACCACCGAGCGTTCCACGAAAACTAATCAAAGGATACGAACAAACCAGAGACTACCCCGCACTAAATGGTACCAGTCGCTTGGGAATCCATTTTAGATTTGGAACTATTAGCATCAGAGAGAAAGTTCGGGGCGCCTCGGAACTAAGCTCCGTTTATTTAAGCGAACTAATTTGGCGCGACTTCTACAGCCAAATCCTCGCCAATTTTCCTCATGTTGCTAAGGAAGCTTTCCGAGCTAAGTATCGCAACATTCCTTGGAAAAACGACAAAGAAGAGTTTCGACTTTGGTGCGAAGGAACCACTGGCTATCCCTTAGTCGATGCAGGAATGAGAGAATTAAACCAAACCGGACATATGCACAATAGAGTTAGAATGGTCACGGCATCATTTTTGACGAAGCATTTGCTCATTGACTGGCGGTGGGGAGAGGCATACTTTGCATCCAAGCTTCTGGACTTTGACCTCGCGAGCAACAATGGAGGATGGCAATGGGCTGCCGGCTGTGGCACTGATGCTGCACCATACTTTCGAATTTTCAACCCAGCGCTCCAGCTCAAACGATTTGACAAAGAGAAAATCTACGTCAAAAAATGGGTTCCTGAGCATGGCACCGATTCGTACCCGGCTCCTATAGTAGACCATCCTTTTGCACGGCAACGGTGTCTTGAAGTCTATAAAACCGCAATCAATCTAAGCGATGACTTGTAGTTTTTTACGGTTGGCAAGCTGCCCGCACGCTGCCGCAATATCATCTCCGCGAGGACGACGAATGTAGGTAGCAAGTCCCGCGGCTCGTGTAGCCTTCTGAAACTCATCTATGGCTTCCTCGGTCGGTCTTTTAAAAGGTGCTAGAGGATGCGGATTGAATGGAATGACGTTTAACTTGGCTTTGACACCATGAAGCAATCGAACCACTCGCTTTGCGTCTTCCAAAGAGTCGTTCACTCCAGCTAAAAGTACGTATTCGAACGTGATATTTCTTCGATTGGCGAGCGGATAGCGCTTTAACATCGTTAGCAATTTGTCGATATCGTATTTACGATTGACTGGCATAATTTCATTGCGGACTAAGTCGTTACTCGCATTTAACGAAATGGCAATATTCGGGTTAACCCTTGGATCGTTACCTAATTTCTCGATTGCTGGAACAAGTCCCACAGACGACACAGTGATACGTCGGGATGAAAGATCCAGACCTCGTTGGTCAGAAATTAGCTCAATGGATCTAACCACGTTTTCGTAGTTGTGAAGCGGCTCTCCCATCCCCATATATACAATATTCGTGAGACGTCGCCCTTCATCATGTTCATTTAGGATCTCAACACCTTGATAAACTTGAGCCACGATTTCTGAAGCCCGCAAGTTTCGTTTCAGTCCGAGTTTCGCCGTAGCGCAAAAAGTGCACCCCATCGCGCAGCCGACCTGTGAAGAAATGCACATTGTAGTCTTGTCGCCGTCCGGAATTAGTACGGATTCTATGGCCTGATCGTCTGAGGTCATGAACTGCAGCTTGCGGGTACCATCGACAGATACTTGCATTTCATCTAGCGTCAGTCGCTCGATGTACGTTTTCGATGCGAGAAGCTCTCGAAAAGAACTGGAAAGGTTCGACATATCAGCAACAGAGTTCACTCTCTTGATATGCAGCCAATCCCAAAGCTGCCTTCCTCGATACTTCTTTTCACCGCACTCTAAAGCGAGAGCTGTTAGCTCTTCTTCGCTCAAGGTAAGCAAATCTATTTTCTCGAGAGACACGACGTATTTCTAGCACGTATTTGGAAGAATTTTCACCAATTTAATGAGTTGGAAGTGACTGAATTTACTAAACTTAACCTTACGACTGAGGTCGAAATCCAAGCTTTACGGTACCACTCCACCTATGCCTCAAAGAGCGATCCTTTAACGTGGTCTCTAGAATCGGCCTAAAACACGCCCCCGCGGCCGGAGGACCATCTTGCTGCTCTCCAATAATTTGAGGACGATACCCATCGTCTTCTTCGTACGCCCCCCTGGAGAACTTCGCTTTTACTTTGTAGGCTACCGAGCACGCTTTTCCGCCGCAAGCCTGTTCACACTTCGCGAACTGACTTGAAACTGCATCAATTTTCTCTGTGAGTTTATCCTGCTTACTTCCGCTGTAGTCCGTAACTTCGACAAATGCCGTCAGAGGTATTTCCTTTGCCTTTTTCGTTAAGTAGGAAGTCGCACTCCTGCTTTTGATGGCGTCCAAATCCAAACCTTTGCTTTGCAGCACCGCGAGAACGGAAGCCCCCATTTTTGCATCCGCGGAACCTCGCGGCAAATAATGTAAGCATTTGACCGCCGCTCTTGCAGCTTTCTCGTACTCCTTAGACAAAAGCTCCGCTTTAGATAAGATGCAATTCGCTTGCGGGAGTCTTGGAGTGTCTTGACTGTCATTGGTGCTTACCCACGAAAGTGCTTCTCTCGCGACGACAAAGTCTTTCTTCTGCAGCGCCAGCCGACCTTCTTCAAGCCTAACAGATAGCCTCAAGTCGTTAACGGGCAAAGAACATATCTGCTCATAACAACGCGCTGGTGCGTTGCAATCGTTGGTCGTGGCGCAAGACTCCCAAAGTCCAGAGGTCCTTACCGTTTCCTTTGGCAGTTCCTTCGCAGGCACATCGCACCCTAAAAAACTAACGAAGATTACTAATAATTTTTTCAAGTTTCCTCCTTGTGGTGTCATCTTGTTCCACCGCAATGTTTTGCTTTAAAATTGGAGCAATGTCAGGATTATCAATCATCGCCAGTGCAGAAAGTGCGGCCGTCTGCATTGTGCCACGTTCGTTACGCACGAGCTCTATCAAATACTCTCCAGCTTCCACAGTTTGAATTTTACCGATTGCCTCAATAGCAGCGTCACTTATTTCACGCGCATCGTAGCTGTCTACAATCTGCCGTAACGGATTAAGGGCATGAGGGAAGACGCGTCCTTTGAGTACCTCCACCGCAGATTTTCTAATATCAGCGGTATTGGACGACAGTGCGTTTCTCAAGATTACGAAAGAACGCTTAAAATAGAGAAACTTCAGGGCCGAGACGCAACTTGCTTTAACTTGGTCGTTCCCTGATTCGTACATAGCCTCAAGCGGGAACAACGCACCATAAGATTGCAGTTCGCCGACCAGTCTAATCAACTGCAAATTTATCTCTGTGCTTCCTTTTCGTTTATCAGCATCGTGAAGCAACAAAATCGACAGTGCTCTTCGGCGAATCGAGTTGTGATATTTCAAGTCACTAACTATGGACATGGCAAGCCACTCAATGTCACTTCCTTTTTCCCAAGACAACAAATCCGCATACCAAATCTCTGCGTAAACGTTCTGTTTCTTAAGATAAGAAGGAAGTTCGGGAGACGACTGATTCGTTGGAGGAATGTTGTTGTAACGAGCGGATGCGGTGCGATATCGGTTCTTGTTAGCTTCCGACACTTCAAGGGTAGCTAAACTTTCAAACAACAGCTTTACGGATGCAAAGTCGCCAATCCTTGAGTAGCACGCCACTGATGCAAGCAGTGCGTTTTCCGCCAGCGACACGGGAAGCCCATCCTCTAAATGCTTTTGCGCGCATCTTGCCCAAGCATCACCGGCTTTAGACCAATAGCCCCGGCCGTAGGGTAGTCCCGAACGTCGACAGTATTGACCAGCTTCAGAGAGCAACGTAGCGGCAGCGTTGTATTCTTTCCGAGCCACAGCCTGAGCAATAAAATCCTCATAGTACTGCAAGGCATAGAACTTGAGGTTGTCTTCTTTAAGCACCCTGATGCAACCGATATACCCCTCCGCAAGGTTTTCAAACTGTTCCGTGTTCCTACCTAGTTCCAGCAGTACCTGATAACAATCAAAAGCTCGGTCTCTAAGTCCTTTTTGTTCGAAGTCGGCGGCAAGAGACTCCAAAATCTGCTGACTTTGTACTAGAGCCTCATGAGATCGAGCCTTGTCTCCTCCTGCTCTTGTCGTTTCTGTTCCGTAGTTAAAATACGTAAGCGCCATCTCATAGGCAAACCCGCGCATCTTCTCAGAACCAAACAGCCTCAAAAACAATTCGGAAGCATCCTCATGATTCTTCCCCTTAGCTTGCGCTATGGCTGCGTGAGCCACCATTCCATCTTCAAGGTAACATTCTGCAGCTTCCGCGTGTCGGCCTTGCTGAGTTAGCATCTCAGCTTGCAGTCTCTTGGCTGACATCTTCAGTGCCTTACTTCCATCGAGATAGGCGTGAATATAGGCTGCAGGTTGCGCCGCACCTGTTGCTTCGTAAACCCGAATCAACTTTCGGGCCCAGTCATCGTACTCGTAATCTGTAACGTGAGACTGAAGTAGCAACACTCGATACGCTTCTTCCGCTTGCGCCCATTGACCGCGCTGTTGACTTGACTCGGCCCGGCTGAGAAGACTTTCTATAGAAACGTATTCCGTCAAGCCGTCTCCTCCACTCGCTTGGCAATATCATCAACAATTTCCAAGGCTCGGGCACGCTGAGAAGAATCTGTTGATAATGCTTCTGGCCTAATCACTTGCGTTTGAACAGAAGAAGCCGCGAACTCTGGCAGCTGGTCCGTGGTTGGCAAAATAAACACCGTGTACAGCCCAGCATTCTCAACCACTTTCGCGACGGACTCTTTAGGGGCGTGGCACTGACCGTGAGTGAATACGTACAAAACAATTTGCTGTTTCTGTTCTTTGCGAAGTAATTCACAATCTCTTGCCAGCTGAGCAAAAACTTGTCCGTAGTTTCTTCCTTGTCCTGACTTAAACGACAGCAGATAAGAAACCGGCACTTCCGAAGACCTCGTCATTTTTTGCACAGGATGCAGCCGTGAGTCGAAGAATCGGAACCGTATTTCTTCACCGAGAAGCAGCATCTTCTTCATGAGCGCTAGCGCAAGACCTCTCGCGAATAGGTTTCGTCTGCCGCGCATTGAAGGAGACGAATCCACCAAAATATATTGCAATCGCCGCTCTTCATCACTCTGCCTTTGATGGCCGAAGTACAACAGCTCTTTTTCGATATACTTTTGGATAAAAATGTCGTCATCGTACGCTAATTGCGAAAGCACCAACGAGTCGAGTTTTCCTTTGCGCTCCACGGACGCATATCCATCAATCGCCATGGACTGTACGCCACTGGCACGTTTTGTCTCTAGCACAGAAGGAAGCAAGTCCAGGGAAAAACTGGAGACGTCATGAGCGTCCGCAGAATCTAATGCTGCGACGATATCTACACTTTCCACGGCACTTCCAAAGCTATCGGATTCGCCTTTAAACATTCCAATGACCCTTATCGTTTCTAAGTCAATAAGCTCAATGGATGTCATAATGTGAAGGCGCAAGTCCGACAAAATCTCTAAGAGAGAAAACCACTGCTCCCCACCAAAATGCCGCCATGCGCTCGCGTAGTCTACGTTCTCGTAAGTATCTTGTCCGACGGGTAGAATTTCTTGATCTACAATGTGGTGTTTTTGGTGCCAGCGGTCGTTCGCCTCAGCAAGAATCTTTACTAGAAGTGCCACCACCATGTCGTCGCGCAGTCGCATGGAAGCAATTCGCTGCACATGAGAAGAGGTCGCAAGTTCTTTTATCAAATCGTGGTATCCACCAACAGCTCTTCTTTTTGTGTTTACGCCAGGCAAATCTTGCAGTACTGGCAAACTTCCCACACTGAAGTTCGACCTGTCTGTAGTCAGCGCAAGTCCTACGTCGCGAATGCAAAAAAATGGTAAGTAAAAACCAAGCTGCATCAATTGATTGTGCCACATAGCAGCTTTAGAAGAGCTAAGCGGACCGTCATCCGTAGTGACGTGTTGCAAGGCCAGTCCAGCGACTTGCCACGCAACGTAAGAGCGTTGCCCATTCATTGTTATGCGCCAAACTTCGAAGAAGAAAACACCGTATTGAGTAGGTGGTCAACTTCAGCAACCATGCGCTGAGCAGTTGCACCAGGCATCCCTGAAAGTACGGTCTTAATCTCATTGAGATTTCTTAGTTGAGTAAACAGCTGAATGTCTGATAGCTCACTAGATCTCGAGAGCACTTCTTTGATCAGCTGAAGTTCCGCAAGAACATCTTCTAGGTTCGCTTGCGTTCCGAGAAATTTAACCTGATCGGGATGGGCCCGGACGTAGGCATCCACGACAGGAGAGACAATTTGGTCAAGTAAGTCTATTTGGTCCAAATTATTCCAGACGTGACGCATGATAAATAAGTCTGCATCGTTTACAACGTTTCGACCGTCTAGAGCTGCAGAAGCAGTCAACAGCTTGAGAAGCTTCACCGAGCGCCGGTCGGAGATGCTAATTCCTTCAGAACGGATTTGGAAAACCAGGCTTTTGTACTTAGCTAAGAAATCATCGGGAACGCGGATCTTCTGTTGAACTTCTACTTGTACTGCTCGAAGCGCTTGTGCAGATGTCAACGCCGCTCCACCACGCGCCTTTGTCATACGTGCGAGTTCCAAATTGATTCCGCGACGCATCAATTCTTGAAAGTGAAACGAATCAAGATTGCCTGAATAAGCCCTAATCAAAAAGCGGTCAAAAAGCGCAGAAAGATTTTCATCGCCCGGGACTTCATTGGATGCGGCAAATAGAGAAAGCAGCGGTACGTCAACGGTATTGGAACCATGCTGGTACTTACGCTCATTAATCACGTGAAGCAGTGAGTTTAGAATCGCCGAATTCGCTTTGAATATCTCGTCAAGAAAAACAATCTCCGACGTTGGCATCATACCTTCGATTCGTCGTGTGTACTGCCCTGCCTTGAAGGCTTGGATATCGATTGGTCCAAAAATTTCATTCGGCTCGGTAAACCTAGTCAAGAGGTATTCAAAGTAGGAGGCTTCTATCAGCTTAGAAAAGTTACTGATGAGCGCAGACTTAGCCGTTCCCGGTGGTCCGATAATCACCATATGTTCTCCAGCAATGACCGAAATACACATCAATCTGATTATTTCTTGCTTGTCTAAGAACTGTTGGTTGAGTGAAGACGCAGCATTGCGTACCCCCTCGCAGACTGCCCCCAAGGTACTACCGTATGCTGCTTGACTCATTGCTGGAAATTCTACGTAACGGGGGAGTGTAGGAGCAAGGCCCAGTGCCCCTTTTCCGGCTCCTAGCCCTTCCTAATGAAGCATCATGCCAGGTATTGTGTAGCATGGACATTAAACTCATCGAGGACGAAGCCGGTTGGTCGCAACTACGGGCCTCATGGCAACAGCTTTGCGATGAAACCCAACAGTCGGTGTTTGCGTCGCCAAAGTGGCTGGATGCATGGTGGCGTAACTTCATCGTTCCTCTTGAAGCCAGTCTTTACGTTGTGACAGGCAGCATCGATGGCTCGCTTCGCTTCGTCGCTCCCATGTACAGAAGAGAAGTCAGACTAGCTGGGATAAAAATGTGTGAGCTGCGTATGATGGGGGATGCAGGGCCAAGGCCTTCTTCCATCAGTTTTACGGTCAGCAAAGAACTAGCAGCAAGAGCTGGCAAGGCACTCGCTAAGTTTCTCTTACACAAAGCCGATGAATGGGATGTGCTGGCCCTAGAACCCTTTGAGGACCCCTCGGTACTGCGTGCTTCGCTGGCGTCGATGCTTAGTTCCAAGGGTTGCAAGGTCGAGTCATTAAAAGCAGGTGGCGAGCACCGCAGAATGTCGCTTACGGGAGAACCGAGTTTCAAGCGCAAAGCAAAAGTACTAGCGGAAAATCACTATGCGGTCAGAGCCATCCAGCGCCTTTCGAAACAAGAGTGGGCGCAACTGGACGAAACGTCACCACTCGCCGGAGGAGCATCGTTCGCGCTTCTAACCGAGCACCTTTCACAATCCACCGATGGCGAAAAATCTGAAGTTGTAGTGATTACCGCAGGCTCACGAAATGTGGCTCTCGCACTCACCGTAGACGACGGCCCAAGGTCCGTAGTGTTAGCCGCGGCGGTCGATCCAGAAATATCGGACTACGATGAATGTGGGAAAGACTTACTTAGTAACGTAGCCGTGCGATGCATGGCGCGCGGGCAAAAATCACTAGATGTGGTAATGGGAGCCAGTCAGTACACGCTTCCAGAGCTTCCGCAATCAAAGCATCGAGCCGTTTCTTTGATTGCCTACGGAACGTCAAAAACAGCAACTGTAGCCAAGACCTACGGTAGTGTTGCCAAGCGAGTCAGTAAAGCTCAAAAAGTTCCTGAGGCTGCGACGGCTCGGGCACGTGCGGCGTGGGCCAAGATTGCAGCAAAAGCCGAACAAGTCGCCGGCGTCACTTCCTTTCAATTATTCAGAGGAGAGCTTTGGACCAGAGGGGCAACCCTTGCTGAAGGCGCGCGAATGCTCCATTTATCCCAAGAGAAGCAAGAAGATTGGGACCAAGATGCGCGAATGAAAATAGTCTCAGACCTAAAACAGGATTGGGCGACTGTCGAAAAGCGATTGGCTGCGGGAGACGATGCCGTGCTCGCTTATTGGGACGACTCTCCCGCGGGAATTGTTTGGGCATCAACCACGACGCTCAAGGAACCACGACTTGGACGTGAGATTGTGATCGCTCCAGCACAAGCCTATATCTACGGTGTGTACGTACCCGCGCATGCCCGAGGGCACTCCCTTGGCTCGGCGATGCTCGAAGATATGGCGCGAGTCTTACGAACCAAGGATGTGTATCAATCATGGGCGTTGGTTTCAGCAAACAACGTTGGCGGAATTAGAGCACTGCAAAAAGCCGCGTACATGCCAGTAGCGGATGTCACCCGGACGCTAGTAAAACCAGCGGTTGACAGGGTTACGGTCAGGCCACCAGACCCTGGCGCGCGAGCATTGCTAGGTCTCTGATCCTCCGTTATTTGTATCCGAAAATTCGGATATCGTTCTGGTTCTCTTCTATCAAGAGCTTGCCAAGCTTCGCAAGCTCCTCTGTTAGTCCGTCTATCGGTTGCAGACGGCTTCTCGGTTCCAAAACTTCTTCTCGGTTGTAACGCTTCTGAACAATAGAAAATGGAATCGACAAATATTCTATTTCTTTGTAGAGCACAGAACCGCATCCAAATACAACATTATCGGCTATTGCCGTGACTCCATAAGGTTCTGCTCCTCCACTATCTAAAGCAGAGTACAGACCGATATGCCGTTCCTCAGCGTCTAGTAAAAGCTTAACGTAAGCGCGAAGCGGGGCAAATTCAGCTAGTGACTTCAAGACTTTTCGCCATTTGGCGTTGCTCATAGCGCGTATTGAATACTCAGCAATACGTGCTCGCAGTCTTTCCTCGTAACGCCTTACCGCCTCTTCCATTTAATCAATTCAAAGCTATCTTCGGCTACGCGGCAGCATTCCCGCAGCGAAGAAAGCGAAGAGTAGAGCAAGTGGGGCGCTTGAGGTAGAGCACCCGCCACTTCCTTTATTTTTGTTGCCTGGCCAGCAAAAGCTGTCGCCTTTTTCTTCAAGACACACTAGGCCTGGATCGCAGGGGTTTAGGAAGTCGCAAGCTACTGAACAGCGTGCTTCTTCGCCTTTCAATTGACACTGCTGTGAAAAACAATCGTTATCTAATTCGCAAAGTTTGCCGTTGCCCTTGCGATGAAGCTCTCTTAAACACTCTTGCTCAAAGCAAGTACTTCCGGTCTCGCAATCGTCGTCTCCAAGGCACTGAGGTTCTTGTCCGTCTTTGGTGAAAATAAAGGATCCAGTTTCAGACTCCGTGTTACCGGAAATGTCCGTCGTCACGATTTCGTATTCATGCTTCCCCAGGCCAAGTAGGAACACTTCACGATTTAGTTCCTCAAATCCTAATGCAATTCTCTCTCCATTCAGCGAGGCTGTCGTTCGTTGAATCATGTAGTCGTCGCTTGCAAGAGCGTGGAAAAGTACGCCACCAGTCCTATATTTCTCAGATTTTGGACTCAGTACTTCAAGAGTTGGCTTAATTTTATCCGTGGGTGGGCACCGGTCACCACAGTCTGGCCCAACGCCGTGCATACGTAGCAAATGTTTGTACGAATTTTGAGTCTGGTTGCCGCAAGAACAATCTCTGTCTTGATCTTCTCCGCAGCGAACGTCTGCATCTTGAAACGATTTTTTTCCGCAACCATCCAAGTAGGTCATTGGATCTTCACACATCATCTGGTGATCCAAACTCATCGCATGACCGACCTCTTGCGCAATCGTATGGCACATCCTGTCAGAGATTCCCTGCGACTCGAAGTTGAATACCACGGCAGAAGGAATGCCAAAAGGTTGGCAAGTCGCTGGGGCAATCCCACCAATCCCTCCGCTCAAGCCGAGCATCTCCGGTCTGCCCCCAATACTCGCCTCAATGTGGTCTACGTTCCCCGGATCTTGGTCCGTCACCACTACATTGAATGGAGCAAATTGCCATCTTACACATTCGTACAGCGATGCCCACTGCGATGGCGTGATGTCCAGTGGCGGAATGGTAGCCGTAGCGATTCCAGGAATCGGCGACGTATTTGCCACCGCATCGTTACCACCTTGCGTGTAAGTTGCTCCCCAGGGGTTTACGTAGACTATAGTTGGCTCGCCCTCTTGTTTTACACGCGTAATATCTTGCTCAACCTTGCTGGTATCGAAAATCACTTTTCCCGGTGCGGCACTGGCCGCTGTACCAAGAGCAAGAATCAGAACAGTAATGGACTTCATCGACACAAGTTAGTGGGTATCTGCAGCGATGTAAACTACAAACTTGCGCGTCGACGAGGTAGCAGTCCCATGGCAAATACCATTAGCAGCACCACGAGCGGCGCACCGCTTGAGTCGCAACCACTGCTGCCAGAGCCCCCCTTTTCCGGCCAACAAATGTTCGCTTCGCCACTTTTGGTACATTCGAAGCCTTGCGTGCAGGGATTAAGTTGATCGCATGTCACCGCACATAGAGCCTCGCTCTTGTACGTCGCGCAGTTTTGAGACAAACAGTCGCTGTTATTTTCGCACGTTTGACCGTTACCACTCTGCCCTGCGTCGGCGAAACACTTCAACTGCCAACATACCTGGCCCGCGCTGCATTCACTGTCCTTGAAACACTCAGGCGGCTGTCCGTCCGTAGTGAGTGTGAACGATGAGGTCTTAACAGAAGTCTTTCCAAATATGTCAGTAGCGATAACTTCAATTTGATGCTCTCCCAGCCCCAAAGTGAACGGCGTCTTCAGGTCGGTAAATCCCCAACGTCCTTCGCCGAAGTACTCACCGTTTAGTTTAACTTCGACTCTCTGAATGTCTCGATCGTCAGTAGCTCGCACTCGCATGGTGAAGCCAACCGGTGCAAAGCCTTCGTCCGGCGGAAAGAGAATGTTGATATTCGGTGACTCGTTATCTTCCGCAATTCCCGCAAGGTCTTTTATGTGTTGAAACGAGTTTTGTTGAGCATTCCCACACTGGCAATTTCTCTCAAAGTTTTCGCCGCATCGTGAGTATTGGTCTTGGAATGTTTTCTCAAAGCCGCAACCGGTCAAATACGTCATGGGATCTGCGCAAAGCATTTGGTGATCCATACCCAACGCGTGGCCGACTTCTTGAGCCACCGTCCAGCACATGTTGTGACCGACCCCTTGGTTTTCAAAATTGAATACGACGGCACGTGAGTGGTAGATGCCCTGTCCACCAAAACTACAACCAGCAGGTCCTACACCACCTACTCCCGCACCCATCCCGATAGCTTGCGGTGTTCCGCCGATACTGGCTTCGATGTGTTCTGCGGCTCCTGGGTCTTGGTCGGTCACGATGACGTTGAAAGGAGCAAACTGTCCTTTGATGCAATCGTATAGCCACGCCCATTCTTCGGTGGTCGCTGGTAGTGGAGAAATATTAGCGCTCGAAACGCTCAAAATCCCAGAAGTATTTTGAGACGAGTTATGGCTTCCTCGAGTGTAACGGGCACCCCAAGGATTTGCGTAAACAATGACAGGGTCACCAGCTGCTCGTTCCACGAGTGGTTGCTCTTGCATTGGTTCCATCAATTTGATGCCCCGAGGAGCCGCTTGAGCAGCGGAAGAAACGACAACTAATGTTAGTAGAAGGAACCTCATGTGCAGAGGGTACACTGGACCTGCTTGTAGGTGTTAGACCTATTAAAAGAATTCTAAGTTTGACTAGACCAATTCGAATGTACTGTAATTCAGGTCACTTACTCCGCGAAGGGATCGCAAAGCTTGATCTCGCCGTACTGCAGTCCTCGATTCAACCACTTGATGCGCTGCGCCGAAGACCCATGAGTGAAGCTTTCCGGGCGCACCTTGGCTCCTGCTCTTTTTTGCATATTATCGTCTCCAATGGCAGAAGCAGCGGTGAGCCCTTCTTCTAAGTCGCCACCCTCTAGCATATTTCGTTTCGCCGCTTGATGGCCCCACAGCCCCGCAAAGCAATCTGCTTGCAGCTCTTGTTTCACAGACAGTTCGTTCTTGCGAGATGGATTTCTCATCTGTTGAGATCTCACTTCTTTGGAGATCCCCAGCACCGTTTGGATGTGATGCCCGAACTCGTGGGCAATCACGTAGGCCTGTGCAAAATCTCCGGGCGCGCGAAACTTCCTTGCTAACTCACGATAGAACGACAGGTCGATGTAGATTTTTTGATCCAGCGGACAGTAGAACGGCCCTGCCGCAGAAGTTGTAAATCCGCATGCAGAGTTTACCGCGTCACTGAACAGTACCAATCTTGCCGGTTTGTAGGTCAGCCCTTGCGCAGCAAAAATTTTCTCCCAGGTTCCTTGAATGTCATCGACAAGAAAATGAACGAAATCAACCAGCGTCTCTTCCGATGCGGGAGTGTCCCCCGCTGATGGCAGTGGTCGCCCTCCAAGATCACGCGTGTCTCGGCCGGTTCTTTGAAACGAGGCGCGCGGTCGATTGTTAGAAGGTTGTTGCGCTCCACCAAGTCCTGAAGACATGAGTCCAAAGTGGTTGACGAGGAAGATCACGGCGATGATAGCGAGACCGGCACCAGTCATTTTAGCGCCTCCTCCAGGTAAGCGCACCGGTCCCATCCGCGTCGGTTGCCTCGACTGGCGAGAGGCTCGTTGACCTCTTCTGTCTTCTACGTGTTCGCTACGACTGCCACGCTGCCAACGCATGACGCCTACTGGGCTTTAGGCTTGCGCTTGCGACGAACTTTTTTGGGTTTGTCAGCTGAGCGATCCCAAGTGCGTTCTTTGATTCGCGCTGCTTTCCCTTTAAGTTCTCTGAGGTAGTACAGACGACCTTGACGAACCTTGCCGCGCGACTTCACTTCGACACTGTCGATGTTCGGAGAATTCACTGGGAATACCCTTTCCACGCCAACGCCGTAAGAAATTTTACGTACGGTAAAAGTAGAACGATTGCCGCCATTGGAGCGACGAATGCAAACACCTTCGAATGCTTGAAGCCGTGTCTTTTGACCTTCACGAATTCGTACGGATACCTTAATGGTATCGCCAGCACGAAACTCTGGAAGTGGCTTCTCTCGAAGAAAACGTTTTTCAATTGATTGTATTAGTGATGGGGCGCTCATAGCGGGACTCCGTCGAAATAGGAGGCCGAGTTTTGCCAGATCATTGCCCCAAACGTCAAGGACTCTGTGTCATTGGGTGGTAGGAATCGACAAGTGGACCCACCACACGGTCCAACACCACCGCCATAGCGGTTCTGACGCTAAGATGGTTGTATTGAGATTCATTCAGAATAGGATTCATGACGTAGTCGCAGCCTGCTAGTGCGGTTTCGGTGAGGCCCCAACCGCTTCCAAACAACAAAACCGTCTCCTTTGACGCGATGATCTTCCAAATGTCGGAAGCATTGACCATTCCTTCTCGACCACCTGCCGCTGAGGTACCAATCAATGCAGGCTGACCTAACATGGTTTTCATCTCTTCTATGGAAGAGACCACTTCTAAGTTCTGCCAGCCGCGAGCCCTGTCGTGAGTCGAGAGTTCTTGATTCCACTTTTTCGCCATATGAAGGACCTTGTCCCGTTGGGCTTTGATGGGACTGATCACCCACACTTTCGCAAGGTCGTAGGACCTTGCCATTCGAACCATGTCATGGAGATCAAGGTTGGTAACCGAGGTGGTAATTACCTCCCCCGCTCTGTCCTTAACAGGATGATGAGCCAAAGCGATGTGAAGTTTTCCCGCCAGAGCCTCGCCGGTTTTACTGGCAGCCAAGTGCCGAGCAAACAACTTCGGCCGTCTTTGCAATGTTGCGACGGTGGCATCTTGCTCCCGCCATGCTGCAATCTTTTGGTGGTTGCCGGACAGCAAAACTTCAGGAACTTCACTGCCATCAAATTCCCTTGGCCGAGTGAAATGTGCGTGCTCGAGTAAATGCGATGAAAACGACTCCGACTCCGCCGACTCCAGTTTCCCTAAAACTCCCGGAATGAGTCTTGTGACGGCTTCAATAATCGCCATGGCTCCGACCTCGCCCCCCTGCATAACGAAATCACCAATAGAAAGCTCTAGATCTAAGTAGGACTCAATCCTCGCGTCCACGCCTTCGTACCGCCCACAGACAAATACCAGGTGCGGTTGCCTGCTCAGCTCCGTCGCAATCTTTTGAGAAAAAGGTACGCCACGAGGGGATAACAAAATTCGCTGAGTCTCTTGGCGCGTGCCCAAACTGTCTAAGCAATTTTTCAATACGTCCACTTGCATGACCATCCCTGGGCCACCACCAAAAGGTTGGTCATCAACGGTGTGGTGTTTATTGAGCGCAAACTCTCTTGGGTTCACGAGCTCAATCTCGACGATTCCGTCTGTGATGGCTCGTCCCAGAATCGTCGCCTTCGTAAATCCAGCAAACATCTCAGGAAAGAGCGTGACGACCGTAATCCTCACAACGATTCCTTGGGCCATCCTTCTGGTAGCGATACAACAATTCCGCTTGCCTCTATCCGTACTAACTCCGGGACAAGCGGCACGAGAAACTTTTCCGTCTCTGAGCGAACCTCTAACCGACTTTGCGCACCGTGAATCACCTCAGAGACCTTGCCGACAAGGGAATTCTCTTGAAATACAGACAGCCCCACTAATGCAGCGGCGGGAAAGTCTTCATCGATGTCGTATTCAATAAAAACTTCGTTTCCTCGCAATTGCTCCGCTTGCTCGCGAGTGGTGACGGTGGTGAAGGATACAATCTGTCCACGATTGCTACTTTTCACACTAGCCACTTCAAACGTATTCGACGCAATCTCAACGTGAGTCCCAAAAGACAAGTAGAGACTGTCATGCGTCACAGCAAGAATTTTTCCCTGACTATCCGTCTCCAGCCACGATAGTGGTTTGAGCGTAATGTTTACAGCTCCACGCACACCGTGGGCTTTGGAAACGTAACCGATTGCGACGTTATTCAAGGATTTCGACGATGGTGCGTTTACCATCACGAGGCGAAATGGCGCTAACCAGACTTCTGATTGCTCGTGCGGTCTTGCCGCCCCGTCCAATCACTCGGCCCAGATCTGACTCTGCGACTTCAAGCTCATAGACATCAGCACTTCGTTCTTCGACTAACTCCACACGCACCTCATCTTTGACGTCTGCCAAGTGAGTCGCCACGTAGTGAAGCAATTCCTTAATGTCGGCCATTGGAGTTACGCGCTCGCAGGTGGTGCGTCAGACTTACGCACAAGCGAACGAACGGTGTCCGAAGGTTGTGCCCCATTGGAAATCCACTTGTCGTATTGCTCGCGCTTGATGTGGAAGTCTTTTTTGCGTGGGTCGTAAGTTCCAAGAAGCTCGATGAACCTGCCGTCTCGCGGCGAACGCTTCTCTGCAGCAACGATTCGGTAGAAAGGTCGCTTTTTTGAGCCATGTCGTGATAATCGTATTGCTACTGCCATTTTCGTGTTTCCTATTCGATTGTATCGACAGAAGCCGATCGCTATCCTAAATTACAGGAGCGCGCAAACTACACTTGTCGCACTACCCTGTCAAGGACCCAACAATGCCTCACAAGCTCTATTATCCATTCATTATACTGGCATTCGTGACTTGTTCTTCTTCCCCGAGCAAGCCTCCTAAACTACCGAAACCAATAACATTGTTCGTTACTGCGGAGCTGCAAGGTCACATGGAACCTTGCGGTTGCACCACCGATCCACTGGGAGACATCGCAAGAACAGCGAAACTTATCCAAGAATCTTCAACAATGAGCGACGTTCTGTTCATTGATGCTGGTTCGACTCTCTACCCTGGTCTTCATCCGGCGGGAAAGTCTTCCGAGCAAGAGAAGTTAAAAGCAAAAACCCTCACCAGCATTCTCACCAACCAACTGGACGTCGCGGCAGTCGGGCTAGGACCATACGATTTCGCGTACGGTGGTGATGTCCTGATACCTCGCTTGGCTGGAAACGTTTCGGGCTTATCAAACGTCAGCAGTCATTTTGTAAAGTCCATTGGCACCCACAAAGTCGGCATCCTTGGTGCTACTTCAAAGAACTTCTCCGCGAAAGGAGCGACCGTAGCGTCGCCTATCGAATCAACTAAGGCATCGGTGGCGGCTCTCAAAGCCCAAAAGGTGGAGCTCATTGTCGCGGTACTGCACATGCCCAGAGAAGAAGTTGCGGATATCGTACGTGCGGTTCCTGGCATCGATGTTGCGATCGCCGGTCAAAACTGTCCTGAACCGAAGGACATCAGAGACACCGCTCAAAAACTCAACGACACCTGGATACTGCAACCAGCTAACCGCGGACAGTCGGTAGTGAAGATGCAACTTTCGCTGGAGGGTAAAGGGCCTTTGGTAGACGCCGTTGGAAAACATGCGGCTGATGCAAAGATCGAAAGTTTAACCACCCTTATCGACAAACTGCGAATTCAAATTCCAGAGTGGCAAAAAAGTGCGGATGCGGATGCGACCTTTATTGCTCAAAAACAGCAAGAGCTGTCGCAAATGCAAGAAGAAAGAAAACAACTGCAAGAAAGTCCTTTGCGCAAACCTGCCGCAGGCAACCGCTGGTTTACGTTTTCGCAAATGCGCATTAAGAAGTCTTTAGCATGCAGGCCAGATATCGTAGAGGCAAAAAACAACTACGCCAAAGCGGCCGGCGCTGCGAATGTACTTGCTGGAAAAGACGAGAAACCAGCCACGCCAGAAAAAGGCAAAGCCAGCTACGTAGGAATGGAGGCTTGCGAAGATTGTCACGATGAAGCGGTCGAGTTTTGGAAAACGACAAAGCATGCCAACGCGTGGGCTACACTCGAAAAAGACAACAAACAGTTCGATTTTGAATGCATCGGTTGCCACGTGACCGGTTGGGACAAGCCTGGCGGCTCCAACATAGGATTTAACGACGAGCTTAGAAACGTACAGTGCGAAAACTGCCACGGTCCCGGGTCCATTCATGCGGAAGACAGCAAGCCGTCTTCTATCTCACTTCATCCTGAAGAATCGCTGTGCGTTGGTTGTCACAACGCCAAGCACTCTGACACGTTCGAATTTACCCCGTATTTACGAGACGTCACCGGGAAAGGCCATGCAGAAGCGTTTCGCAAGAAACTTGGGGATGGCGTTACCGGCTTGCAACTTAGAACCGCGGGACTTGAAAAAGCAGGGAAACTCATAGGAGAAAGTTGTCCTAAATAGAATGATTGTGCCGGAAGCTGTCCTTGGCAATGGCGTTTGCCTGCTCAGTTGTGGCGCAGCTTTGTTTACTACCGCTATCGTCGAGAATGCGCACGTCCTCTGGGACCCGGCCGGGAAAACAAGAAGCAATCATTCCTCCTTCTTCGACCTCGCAACTCAGTGCGGCGAGTGTCATGCCAATCAACTCTCCTTCTTGCGAGTACAAACACGTCCCTGCTTCTACATTGGGATGCGAAGTCCCAGCCCCTGCTATCCCTCGTCCCCAAACGCTTAAAGGCCCCGGGGCTGTGTAAAATGCACCGCGAATGAATCCGTCATTTTTCACCCAATAATTCTTTGCGCGAGACGTAGCAACTTGTTTAGCGGCGAGAAAACGGAGACCTCTTCCGATGTGTTTGTCTTTACCATTTCCATCCGTCGCATAAACGGATGCACCTCCTAAAAATCCTGCCATAGATCTTCGAGTGGGTCGTTGTGTCGTACTAACCACCAGGGACAGCATCCCGCGGACTCCATCCACCTTTTCGATTTTTAAACCAAAGTCTTCTAGACTCATCACGCCGGCTTCTACCTCGCCCCTAGTTCCGACTAACGCTCGTAGTTCGGTTTGACCCCCTTCTACCGAGATTGTCATCTCTTTTGCCAGACTCTTCAAAAGCTCGCTTCTTGGTTTCCACAATGCCAAACGAACGTACTTGGTGTCCCAAAGTACCCGCACTTTATGAGGGCGTTCCTCGACGACCGGCAAAAAATAGGGGTTGTCCGCCGCAGGGCGTTCGCTGATCACCCCCCAGGTCGAACGCGGTATTTCTCTTTCAGGTAAATTCACCCAATTGAGGATTTTATAGCTTACGGATGCTGGTTTATTGGTAATTCGGAGCTTAGGTGTTGGATAACCCCCAGAAGAGGAGCATCCAACGAAAACGAATAACAAAACGCATTTGGACAAGCCCATGGTTTGGTAGACACCAGAAAGTCAAATTAGTTTCAAATTGCTTCAATTGAATTCGGGTGATGCAACGAGGTCGTAGTCGGAGGTGTCGGTCACCACCACTTCCACCAATTCTCCGGATTGAAAGTCTCCATTTTGCAGGTAGACCAAACCGTCTACTGATGGCGCTTGTCCGTAGTAGCGCCCCGCCATTACCAGTTCACTTTCCTCAGAAGGTCCATCCACTAACACCTGAAGTTTCTGTCCCATTAGTTTTCTGAGATTGTCTCGACTAATGATTTTTTGCGCTTCCATGATCTGCGCTTGCCGCGCGATGGCAACTTCGGCAGGAACATCTTGCGCAAGTGTTGCAGAATGCGTTCCAGGTTCTTGCGAATACGTAAACGCACCAACGTGGTCGAGCTTTTCCCTGGTTACAAATTGAAGAAGTTCTTGAAAAGCTTGCTCTGTTTCTCCAGGATGCCCCACGATAAAAGTAGAACGAAGAACCAGACCGTCAATTTTGCTGCGCAATCGATTCAACAAATCCAAAGTAACTCTCGAACTATGCCCTCGACGCATGACTTTCAAAACACCGTCGTTAATATGCTGCAGCGGAACGTCAATGTACGGGACAACCTTACTACTTCCCGCTATTGCGTCGATTAGATCATCTGAAAATGCCGTGGGGTAAGTGTAATGCAACCTAACCCATTCAAGACCAGCAACGTCTTCTAGCTTGCGAATCAAGTCCGCGAGAGTTGGTTTGTGCGGTAACTCGTAGCCGTACCGAGTTAAGTCTTGTGCGATAAGATTTATTTCTTTGGCCCCTCCGGACACCAGCATATTCGCTTCGCTTACGATGGAGTCCAAGGAACGACTGCGCTGCTCTCCTCGGAGCTTGGGAATGATGCAAAAGCCACAAGGGCGGTCGCATCCCTCGGCAATCTTCAAGTAAACCGAATGACGCCCACCTACAATGATACGGGGAGTCGTGTGATCCACCATCTTTGTTGGCTGAGCCGTTACGTTTACGATTGGCAAGAGACGCTTCGTAGACGGCGCTTTAATGGACTCGACGATGTCGCCAAAGTCGGAAGACCCAAGCATGACATCGATTTCGGGAATCCCTTCCGCGACTTCTTCGTGATAACGCTGGACCAGGCATCCTGTCACCACCAACTTTTTGTCTGTTCCTTTGGTGTACTCCGCCATTTCCAGAATGGTGTCGATACTCTCTTCCTTAGCGGATTCGATAAATCCGCAAGTATTGACGACGATCACGTCGGCATCTTCCGGAATATCGGCGAGTCCATGACCATCTTTGGCGAGCAAGCCAATCATTGCTTCGCTATCAACTTTGTTTTTGGGGCATCCCAAAGAAACCATATGAACCTTTTTGGTCACGTGCCATCCTCATTCCGATACCTTACGCTGTCAACCGGAAACTCATCGTCGTAGTTTGGGCGTCTGCCCTACCGAAATTGCAACGCTTATGAGCGATCCAGTGGGGGGATTGCCGACATAAGTCACTAGCATCTTACACTGAGCGAGGTTCACAGCAGGTATAATGAGGGTCATCTTAATACTATTGGTTGTCAGTTGTAACACCACCCCACCCGGTGAATCGTCTCCTGATGCTGGCGGAATCGATCCGGTGACCTGCGACAACATATGTGGCACCGAGTGCTGCAGCGACGAACAATCTTGTTTGGTCGACAGGTGCGTTGCCGACTGCCAAGCAGAGAAACTTTGCGGCGCCAACCAAGAACTGTGTTGCGGTGACGGGGAATTTTGCTGGGGTAACGAATGCCTGCCTCCAGGAGATACTTGCGAGTTCACCGAAGAGTGCGGACTCGATGAATACTGCGAATCACTCATCGGCAAGTGCTTGCCGCTTGCCACGGGGGACGACAAGTGCGAATTTGTTCCCCCTCCTGGTTCCTTCACCCCCAAAATTGGGTGTCGCTGGACCGCAGATGGTCTCGATTACCCATCGTTTAATGAAGTTGTCATGACTCCTACCGTGGCTAACCTTACGGATGATAACGGAGATGGAAAGACCGACACGAAAGACATTCCTGACCTAGTCTTTACAAGCTTTGACTATCCCGCGGATGGATGCTGCACTAACAAAGGAGTTATCAGAATCGTAAGTGGTCGATGCAACGCAGACGGAGACGCGACTACCCCTGCTACCATGACGACGATTGCCACTTTAGGTGGAGACCCCGCCATGGGTAGCGAGCTATGGATCGACAACTCAGGTGGAATTGCTCTCGCAAATTTGGATCCCGATAGCGATTCGTCTGCACTCAACCCTGAAATTGTTGCCAATACTCGAACAGGAATGATCGCCTATAAAAGAGTCACCGCAGATGGCTCTCAATGGCAAGAATTTTGGCGCAACGATAGTCATGGTTCCGTCGGGGTACAACCGTCGATCGCAGACTTGAATGGGGATGGCTCTCCAGAAGTAATTGTGGGCAATGTGGTGTTGAATGGACAAACAGGAGTGCTCATTTGGGACGGAAAAGTAACCGTGGGTCCCAATGCCGGGGTGGGTAACAACGCTTTTTTAGGTCCAGTATCAACTGTGGCAGATCTAGATCTCGATGGTAGTCCAGAAGTGATCGCAGGAAATACGGTCTACGATGGCGCCACCGGTGCTCACATTTGGACCTATACCTATACCGACGACGCTTTTCCTTATTGCCAAGGAAGCAAACCTTGCGATGGATACAACGCAGTTGGCAACTTTGACAGCGATCCAGAAGGAGAAGTGGTCATCGTACGTCAAGGTGAAGTTTTCGTCTTAAATCATGATGGTACTGAGCTGTTCCGGGCTCCCATTCCTCATGACGACTGCGTAAAGGGGACGAACAGAGCAAACGAAAGCGGTCCTCCCACGGTTGCTGACTTTGATGGTGACGGTCGGGCGGAGGTAGGAACCGCAGGGGCGGACTTCTACGCCGTGATGGACTTTGACTGCGTTGGCGCCAATCGTCCCGCAGAATGCGACCAAGATGATGAGTTCGTTCTGTGGAAGGTACCTAATCGAGACTGCTCTTCAAGAGCTACCGGCTCCAGTGTTTTCGACTTTGAAGGTGATGGCGCCGCGGAAGTAGTCTATGCAGATGAAACGTCATTTCGAATACTAAGCGGTGCCGACGGCACGGTACTGTACGAAGACACAAGTCATAGAAGCAACACCCGGATGGAAATGCCTATCGTTGTTGACGTCGACAACGATGGAAAGTCAGAAGTAATTGTTCCGGAACCTAATAGAAACAGTGCAGGAGATGGCATTGAAATTATAGAAGACACCGACAATAATTGGGTTCGCACGAGAAGAATATGGAACCAACATTCTTACCACGTCACCAACATATCCGAAGATGGTCAAGTACCGCGGGTTGAGCCAACCAACTGGAATAATCCACGACTCAACAACTTCCGGCAGAACGTTCAACCAGATGGACTGTTTAACGCCCCGGACTTGGTCATTACCGACATCAGGGTCGAACAGTGTTTGCGTGGTGCTATCGTATTCGCAGTCGACATAATTAATGAAGGCTCGGTGGGAGTCTCCGACGGAATTCCACTTATGGGTCAAGTCAAAGACCAACAAGGCGCCATACTCGAAACGGTGGTACTGCAAACATCAAAGTACCTACTTCCATCCCAACGCGACACCATATTGGTTTCCATGGGAGAGCATAGTGGTGACCTCTCGGTCGCCGCATTCATCGATGATGATGGTATGGGTGGCGCGGTGTACAACGAGTGCGACGAAACCAACAACAGCTTTGAAACAACATTGCCAGGCTGCGGAATCGACTGACAAAAAACTAATCACAGCCCTTGGCGAACGGATTATTTCTGCACCTATGGAGGTGGTGATGCGAAAAACTTCGTTGTTTCTTGTTGGTCGTTCCACTTTTGCGATGGCGAACGTTATGGCGTAACGCCTCCATTTTCTCTTTCAGTTCATTTTTCTCGGAAATATCGTTACCAAGTCGACAATCCAAAGGGGCGATTTCATCCCGTCGGACGTCTGTCACGACGTCGTCATCCGCAACCGTAATTTGATTTTCCTCAACAGTAGCTTTGTTTGGATACGGGGCTTGCCACGTGTCACCACACGCAAAGGCAAAAAGAACAAGAAAAAGTTTGAGCATGCAAATCTAAGACAGACCGCAGATCACTTTGTTGCACGCGAAACCGCTTTTGTTGGAGTGTCCGACTTTATGGTTATCGACCACACCACAGCGAGAAGAAGTGCCCCGGCCACGCCAACTACGCCACACGCTGTCGTGGCGGTACCTGCACCATAGGACCCTGCGATAGGCCAGAAAACTACAATCCCAAATCTGCGCGCGATACTTTCTGCGGAAAGCACGCTAGCGCGATAGTCGGACTCTTCTACGTAGCGATTGATAATCGGTTTCACCAGAGGCGAGTAAAGTCCATTGGCAAATGCTTGCAAAAGAAGCACTCCGAGAGCCCAAGCCCCATGGGCAAATTCTAGTGCTAAGTAAGTACAAGCCAAAATAGCGAGTAGCAACGCCAAAAGACGTCCTTCCCCTAAATGCCGACGAAGCGTCGGGGTGAGGCGAGCCACTACCGCTGCGGTGACGTACACCCCAGCGAAAACCAAACCAACTTGCCAAATTTCAAAACCTCGGCTCTCCAAATAGGGTTGATAAAGGTATTCAGAGGCTCGTAGTAGTAGAAATACCAACGCAGAGTACACAATGGTCCAACGCAAGTGCTTGCTGGAAAACACCAGTCCAACGGCAGTACGTTGATGGCGACCAATCTCAGCAATGGAGGTAGTCCGCTTCCTCCGCTTCGGAAATGCCTTTTCGTCTTTCATGAGCAGAGCTAAAGCCAACGCAATTGTCGCGGTCAAGGCGGTCACAAGATAAGGTGCGGCAAGGTTGTTCCATGCCAAAAAACCGCCGCCAGCGAATGCTGCTGCTGACCCTACTTGGTGAAAAGACGACGCTATCGCCTCGTGTTTTGGATAGTCTGCCTTTCTATCATGCGCACTCAACAAATCGTAGAGGTAGGCGGAGTCCGCCCCCGAACACATGGACATCGATACCGCGGCAAAAACTTCGGCGAGCAAAAACACTTCAAAAGAGTGAGAAGAAAAAGCTATTAAACAAGAAACCGTCATGCAGCCTGCACCAATAGCCATCGAGCTTCTTCGGCCTATCCTGTCAGCAAATGCGCCTGTCGGGAGTTCCATTACGATTACTACCGCGCTGTAAATCGCGCCAAGAATCATGACTTGTGAAAAATCTAATCCACGCGCGATTCTAAATTTCACGAGAATCGGAACCCAAAGGTAGCTTGTCGCAAATAGACGGTATGCGTAAAAAAGAGCGAGTTGCCTAGAAAGCAAACCGTTCATGGGAAGTAAAGAACCTTTTCTTCGCCATGCTTTGCGATTAATTCGTCAACGTAGTCGAGAAACATCACTCTCCGTTTCTCGATGTACTCCACCTCTTTTTGCTTTAGTAACTCTTTGAAGGGAGCAATGTCGCTTTTGACCACCTTCGCAAACTGCTCTTTCGATAGCCCACGTAACCTTTGAATAAGGCTTCTTGAAAACCGCTGAGACCTTCGCATGTAATAGTCAACTTTCTCATGAAGGACCCGCTCAGCACCAAACGACATGGTGTTGTCCATGAAAAACAGCTGTTGATTGTCCGGGGTAGCCTCAGCATTGCCACCACTCCAGCGGTCAGGATTATTGATAATGTAGTCAAAGACCAACATTGAACTAACCTGCCTCGCCATATTCCAATCCTTTTTGGGAATCCTACCGTTAGGAGAAAGGTACCTTCGAGTCGTCACAATTCCCTCCGTCGAATCGAGCGGAAAGCCGCCGATCTTTGCAGGACGAATAGCAGGAATCCACCAAGATAACTCCCCCCATATTTCGTTGTCCTTCGTGTAAAGAATGGAATCAGCAATGAACTGAAGATCAAAACCATCACCCACAAATTTTTTGTAAAACGCTTTACGCTTAAACTTTCTAGGTACAGCTGGTGGCACAGCATCCAGGCCGAGTAAGTTCGCCACTCGAAAGGCTGCAATCTCTCTTCGCGGATTCGAATGTGCGAATCTTTGCCGAGGTTTGAATGCCGCCTTGCTACCGTCTTCAAACTTGATACGGAACGAAAGCGACGTACCTCCACGATTTAACTTGACCTCCTTAGGCTCTTGCTCGCGAAGCGGCGCTAAAAGCAAGTCAGGATCTTTACCAGCAAAAATTGCGGGCTCCATTCCTACGGTTCTTTTGCGCGTCTCGAAGGAGGGGATGTTTTCGGCAGCTCCCTGCCCTGACAATTTGAATGCAGGTGGCGTTGCGTTACCCGTTTTGTTAATCATCGTTCGAGCGAAACTAACTCCAACGCCACACAGTAATGAGGCGACGAGAAAGAACGAAAGTTCTCCGATTATATAACTCCTAAGTCTCACCTAGACTCAGTCTACCTTGTCCTACATTGTAGGACAAATTAATTGCCATACATCGTCTTTATTGATGTTTATTAAACAGACGGTCTAATTGGCGAGGCGAAACGCCGCTCTGCATCATTTCTTGAACGTGGCCTTTGGAGTCAATGAAAACCGTAGTGGGGATGGTTCTCGCACCAAATTTTCGTAGTGCGTCTCTTCCCCCAAAAACCAGGTGGTCCATTCTGTAACCACGACTCTGAAACAACGCCTTCGCACTCGCCATGTCATCAAGGTTAATGTAGCGAATCGGTCCCTTATCGTTTTCGTAGCCTTTCAGTTGTGCAAGTTGCCGCTTACATGGACCGCACCAGGTAGCCCAAAAAGTCAAAGCTTGGGGTTGCCCCGCATACGGAAGCACCACTGTTTTGCCAGTCGTATCGATAACTTCTAAAGTGGGAGATGGCTTACCTTCTTCGGCAGGCTTCAAAGAGTCACCGGACTTTACAATGTTAACAATCGGATAGGCGACCATAGCAAGGATCGCTAAACCGATAAGCACAGGTCCAAAGCCAGAATAGCCGACGCCATCATGCCTAACGATTCCCTTGCGCCCGTAGAATAGGACGATGGCGAGACAAAGACCTCCCGCAACGATGCCGATAACCTCAGGTTGCCCTAGCAGCGACACCAAAGCTCTTGGGATTACCCACGCACCAAGTAGATGGCAGACGATCTCGTAACCTCGGTCAAGGTAGGCAAATTGTCCAAGTGAAATCGTAAAGACAAGCATCAAGCTACCAAATACGATTAGATCAATCCAAAAGTGGTGGAGAATCCCTTCTACTAGTAGCCCCAGTCCCGCCCTAATTTCCAAACCAACAAAGGAATGATACGCACTGCCAATCAGTTCCCAGTCGATCACAAGTAGAACTACCAACAGACTGAACAGTAGGCGAAGTGTGGAAAGAAAATCCCCTCCTGAAGTGTACACGCGGTGGGCAATAAAACGAGGATTACCTGCTCCAAGCACTACTTATTCCTCGTTTTCAGCAACTGCTTTGCTTTCAAAGATATCGCGCTGGGAACGTCCTTGGACTTAGCCACCAGCCGTAAATCTGGAGGGCGCAAGAAGTTCATGAAAGTCATCGTTTGCCTAAGCGGTGTTTTAGGATTCATTACCAGGGCAAGCTTCATGGGATACGTCCTCGTCCACTGCCTGTTGTTTGCAATGTACATAACGACATCGTCGATAAGTGAGTTGTCTTTAGCGTACTTAAGAACCTCATTGTCAGACACTGCAGGAGACTTGATGACTGCCATTGCCACGATCTTTTTGGAATCGCGTATCAGCTCCGAACGAGTGAAGGCGTTGCCCACCGATGCAAGACGTATCTTCTGGGAGATCGTCATATGTCGGATTTGAATGTCCGCCTCGTCGGTCTTAACCTTATCGGAGCTCAATTTTGCGATGGTTTGGTCTGCCGCGGCCTGCGCCTCGACCTCTGTTTCATCGGCCTCATCGATCGCACCTCCTGGATTCTTTTGCTCGAGTGCCTGTTTCACTTCTTCCCAAGCCGGAATTCCTACTTCCACATTATTTCGAATGGCGAGTTCAACAGCGCGATCCACTATTGCCATCGGAGCCTTTGGATTTTGATACATCTCTTCAATAATTTTCGGAAATGCGAGCAGCTTAGACTCGTTGGTTGCTACCAAACCGATGATCTCCGCATCACCAGTTTTTGCGATCATCGCAATGGTATCTCCGTGAGTAGAAGCATGAAAGATTATCTTTTCTAGAACTTTGGAGTCTTCCTTCTTTTGCCCTGCCAAAAAGTCCAAGACCCTAGCGTCTAACTTTTTTGCCAAAGCTCCTTCCAGAATATGGGCAGGTAGCCCTTTGGCGGTGGTCTTGGCAGAGTCCGACACCGTCTTGTCTTTATCGATAGATAACTGGTAAAGAACCACCAAAAAGTCAGCAGGATCAGCAATGGGAGCAAGTCCCCTTGCAGCCATCATCTTCATTGATGCTCCGCCCTGAGACAGTACCTTTTGAACGCCGGCTGACAGTTCTTCAGCTGCGATGGGTGAGTGTATCATGCTTCAATTTTCGCATGAGCAGAACGGTCGTTCCACCCAAAGCACCATATGCTTTTAGCGATTCCGAGAATAAATTACGGCTAAGCCTTCGATAGTCAAATCTGGTAAGAAGTCGGTAACTTCGCTACATTGATCAATCACAAGTTTTCCTGTTCCACCTGTTGCCATCGCGGGCCAGTTTACTCCAAGTTCTTTTCGGAGCCGCAAAGTAATAGAATCAACCATTCCAGCGTATCCAAATATCAGACCCGATTGCATCGCTGAAACGGTATCCTTGGCCAGAACTTGTGCTGGAGCGGTAAGATCGACTCGTGGAAGCTTGGCGGCTCTACGAAACAATGCCTCAGAGGAGATACCAATTCCCGGCGCGATCACCCCTCCCATATACTCCCCTTGTTCATTAATTACATCCCAGGTCGTAGCAGTACCAAAGTCGACCACGATCGCCCCGCCCTTGATACGCTCGAATGCAGCGACCGCATTGACAATACGATCGGCTCCCACTTCTCTCGGGTTGTCGTAGAGAATACGCATTCCTGTTTTTGTTCCCGGACCAACCACGAGAGGGTCAATGGAAAGAAGGCCAAAGAAATCAACCAACCCTCTCTCCGCGGGAGGAACTACACTTGACACAATAGCGTCGTCTATATCGTCCAAAGACAATCCCCGAATGGTAAAAAGCCTCTCAAATAACACCATGTACTCATCTTTAGTGCGATCCGCCACGGTTCGGATACGCCACTGGCTCTTCATCACACCACCTATCAACAGCCCCACTACAATGTTCGTGTTTCCAACATCGATTGCCAAAACGGTCTTACTCATGCGCTAACTATACAGCTCCCAGCAAAGTCCACAACACTGTTTAGGCCAAGGCCTATTTTTGCTATAAATGCGCATGAATCGACTAATTACACTACTTGGTCTTCTGGTGGTTGGATGTCAAAGTACTCTGGCGCCGCAAGGGCCTCTGCGTTTTCGGATTGACGACGCGGCGCTGGGAAAGATTGAACCAATAGAGAACCAATCGATTCTAACAAGTAAAAAGGAACGGTACGCTGCGGAACGGCATCTTAAACGAGTAAACGTTTACCTCATCCGCAGTCGGCACTTGGCTACCACTTCTACGCATTCGATTAAGCACGCCAAAAGTAATGTGAAGAAGAAAGAGGGCCAGGTTCAATCATCGTCAAATGAAGACGCCAAAAACCTAGCGAAGTTCAATGCTCAGCAGGCTGAAGTGACCTACGAGTCACAGCTCCTCAAAGAATCGTTTCTCGCATCCCAGCTCAGTCATGCCGAAGCGCTAGCGTCTTATGCTGAAGCAATTTACTTCGAAAAAGCAGCTACAGTCGAACTCAAGAAAGCCCAAATCGCTCATAGTCGTAATCGTATGCCGCCGGGACAAAAACTTTCTAACTTTGAGCAGCAACGACAAAGCCGTGAACTCAACACCATGGAAACTTCATCGCGCCTGTCGGCGGCGCTAACAGAGCTCCGGAAGCAGTACGCACAGTGGTCAAAGCACAATGAAGCGATGAAAGAGAGAGGTGCGGACAAGGAAAACATCCTTCCGAAGTCACACGTGCTAGCCATCCCGACCTCTACCGGTAAGGAGGAACCACTAGCCAGCTACCAAGGCCAAACGCCAGAAGGAAGAAGCGGCAATACAGGCTTGTCCAAAGGCACCATCACTACAGAGTCTGCAAACTAAGTCAGGACGTTCTCTCCTCATAGTGAGGCCAACAAACTGGTGCATAATTTTCATCACCTAGCGCAACTTGCGGTCCTGAAGTAAGTCCTTTTCCATTCTCACCGTAACGTAAGTTAAATACCGCCTTACGATTGCAAAACTGGCATGTCACCTTAACCTCTTCAATTCGATCGGCTAATTCAAGCAGTCTCTTCGAGCCCGGAAAAAGCTTCGTTTGAAAATCAGTTCTCAGACCGTAACATATGACAGGTACGCCAGGAGCAAAAGTAATACGCCGTAGCATCTCTATGTGCGCGGGTTGCAGGAACTGAGCCTCGTCGACCAATATACAGTGAACGTCAGCGTAGTGCTCGGGTAAGATCTCACTCTCTGCGTCGATAAGGACATCCGCCGACTGTGAAATTCCAGCGCGTGACGCAATCTCCACTTCTCCAAACCGGGTATCCAGTTTTGGTTTCAACAGTTTCACGACTTTTCCTTGCTTACGATAATTATGGGCCACCGCCAACAAATTCAAGGTTTTAGCACTATCCATTGTCCCGTACCGAAAGTAGAGCTTTGCCATACGTCCCTATACCCAAAAATGCGTTCTAACGAACAGTACTTTTGAGGAGAAATGAACGGTCAATTACAGAAACGGACCGCCAAAGTTTTCACAGTGTGGTTATTTTTCACCGATCAGAAACCTTTAAACAACGAATTGAGGGACCTGACGGGGTGGCATATTATTTGCTACCATTGGGTCTCATGATGACAAAACTTCTATTGTTAACCTCACTTTTTGCCTCTGGTTGCATTATTTACGACGATAACGATGGATTCGAAGACGTAACGCCTGTGGTGACCTTAAACAGAGCGTTTGATGTATTCGATGGCGGTTCTTATATCGTTGACGCCAACTTTGGAGACATTGAACTAGACTTTGCATGGCAAGACTTTGATGGGTTTGAGCCATTCTTTGATCAAGCGTTTACCGTCACCGTTGACTGTTCGTTTGATTGCTACCAAGTCCACTCGCTACTAGGCGCTGGTACGGTAATCGTGAACATTCCAGATTACGACTTCGAAACAGACATCTCTGTTTACAATGAAGATACGGGATTCGACTACTACTATAATATCGAACTATTGCCTCGTTACTAATACAGCGAGGAAGGGATGTTGTTACGAACAATCGGAATCTTGTTTTCGTACAGGTAACTGTAAGCAAAAAAGCTTGAAAGCACTCTTTTGGAATAGTTTCGTGGTTGGTCGACTTTTACTTCTTCCAACCATTCGTCAGCGTCAAGATGTCCCCTCTTTCGTAACCAACGACCGACTGCTCCCTCTCCTGCGTTATAGGATGGTGGAATCAAAAGCAGTCGGTTGTTCCATTTTCTGAACAAGAACGCCAAGAAGTTAGAGCCAACGGTTACGTTTTTGACAGCATTTTGCATGTTGGGTCTGAAATTCTTTTTGTTGATTGTCACCCCAGTCCCTTTAGAGAAACGTGATGCGGTTGAAAAAATCATTTGCGTAAGACCAATGGCATTGGCGTACGATTCCATTTTAGGGTTGAAGGCGCTCTCCTCTCGCATGATTCCCATCAACATTGCCTTCGGGATGTTACGTTTCTTTCCCCACTTCGTCATTAGGTCCCCGTAAGCGTTCGGATACGCGATTTCCCATCGCGTTCGCCAATTGCCTGCAGGCCAGTGTTTTTTGTAGTCAAGAATATGCCATCGGGTCATCCAATGACTGCTGCTGTAACTACCAATGAGATGATAAAGATACGCCATGGCCCACACATCTTGCTTCTTACCGTTGTCGGTTATCTCACTTCGTCCCGCCGGTGGAATCATGCCCAGCTCTCTAAATTCCGCTTCTGCGCGGCTAAACAAACCAAGCTTCATGTACTCCACAGCACTTGCAAAGCCGGGGGTCGAGAACTGAGGACGAGAAACCTGACTCAAAATAAAATCGGGAGTAGCCTTTGCCGTTTTCAGATCTTTTTTGATCTGTTGAAATCGTCTTGTATCGATTTCTCGCACGCGACTAAATGCAAGAAGAGAATAGTACGAGAGTGGGTATTTTCGAATAGCCTCTTCGTACAGGTCCAACGCCTTGCCGTCCTTGCCTTGAATCGCATGGACCCGAGCAAGCCAATATTGCGGCTGGCCTTCAGCCCAATAGTTTTTGTCGTGAGGCATAACCGCTATTTGTTTTTCCCATGCCTTTTTAGCTTTCGAATAGTTCCGAGCTTTGTATTCAAGCCAACCTACCCGCCACAACGCTTCTGCTCTCATATCGCCGTCGGGGTAGTCGGTGGGGATGCTGGACAGTAGTGATTTTACTTTTTTTAGATTACCTTGTTTCTCATACACTTCAGCGGCTCTCAGTCGAGCATCATCTCGATACGTATGATTAGGATCTTCCGTTTCAGCGATTCTAAACTGTGCAATCGCTTCCTTGTAGTAGCCGTTGTAGGCGTTGGAACGTCCAGCTTGATACGCGGACTTGACGGTAAGATTTTTGTTGCCAGCTTTGCGGCATAGTTTTACAGCTTGATCAAATATTGGCGCAGAACGCTTCCTGTTTCTATTTTTGAAAATGCTGCTCGCATGATGATAAGCAGCTACGCAATGACTTTCGCTAGTCAACCCAGCGGCCTTTCGAGCGGCACTGAAGTCCGCCTCTGATAATGGATTCCGCATGGCCTTGAAATAGACCATCCCTCTGGTGATCAGCTCATCAGCTGTCGGCGGCTTGCGTCGGGGAGCCAATTTATCGAGTCTTTCCTTCGCATGTTTTGCCCAAGAAGAAAGTGGGGATTCAAAATAGACTTGCCGGTACAGAGCCACCGCTTCCGGCCTTTTACCTTGTCCTTCTTTACCTCTAGCGAGCCGATACTTCGCTTCCGTTTTTCTTAAAGACTGCCCCGAGGAGAAATAGTTTTCGTAGACAGCTACCATAGCATCCCGCTTTCCCGCGGTTCGCTCAATGTCTGCAAGTAACAGCTGACTCTCCGCGTAGCCTACAGAAGACGCAGGAACCAGCGAAGCGAGCTGACGCGCCTTTGCGTAACGTTTGGTATAGAAGTAGGCGCGAGCTGCGTAGTAGTTGAAGTAGTCCGCCGCCAAAGGAATTTCTTTTGCCGCTTTCTCAAGCCTTGGCGCGGAGTCGCTGTGAGCCCCAGAGAACGTTGCTGAGAGTGCGGACAGCCCTTGAGCTCGGACTGCGACGTCTTTTGAAACGCCTTTGTGCGTTTTTCCAAATGCTACTTTCGCTGCTGACCAGTCTTTTGCAGCAAACCGTTCCGAAGCTTTTTCGTATGGCGTTCCCAAAAAGTAGGACTTAACAAGTTTGGGCGTCAGCGAAATAGCGTTAGATGCAACTGTCGCAGTAGCGGTCATTGGAGCAGCATTACTCGTAGCACTAGTAACCGATGGTTTTGTCATTGCAAGCTTTGCGTCAGCGGAAGCGACATTGGGTTTGCCGCCATCAACGCTTGAGCAGGCAAAAAGAAATACAGAAATTAGTGCTCTGGGCATTCTGCAGATTAGCAGCCGCAGATATGTAGGGCAACTTTTCTAAGCTGCGGTAATGCGGTTTCGCCCCGCGTGTTTTGACTTGTACAGAGCTTTGTCGGCAGCGGCAATCATCGCTTGCGTTTCGTAAACATCCAACTCCGGAAGCGTCGCCAATCCGATAGAAGACGTGACTGGTATTTTTATTCCATCGTATTCAATATCCATGGCTTCAATCAGGCCACGAAGTCGTTCGCCCAAGACTAATGCATCTGCTTTGGAAATTGAGCGACACGCAAGAGCGAATTCTTCTCCCCCATAGCGAGCGAAGACGTCTTCTTTCCTTAGTGTTTCAATCAGAGTCTGCGAAAAAACCTGCAATACTTTGTCGCCAGCCAGATGACCATGGGTATCGTTTACGGCTTTGAAGTGATCTAAGTCGAACAAGAACAGTGAAAATGGCGAGCCATGCCGGTGAGCGAACTTAATCTCACTGTCCATTCTTTCTAGGAAGTACTTTTTGTTGAACGCGCCGGTTAGGGAATCTTTTAGCGCAGAGTCGAACAAACTTTGTTGGAACTGTTCGTCCAGATCGTCGTGATAAGTGAATTTCAAAATCGTGGTTCGGCCGATTTGAATCTTATCTCCGTCCGTCAAAACTTTGTTATCCACCCGCAGACCATTGCAGAAGGTTCCGTTGCTAGAGCCCATGTCTTTGAGCATCACATCCGAACCGTCTAATACGACCTGCGCATGATTGCGAGAAACGCCATCGTCGAACAGCCGAATGGGAACGTCGCTACCACGGCCGAGAATCAACCCATCGGGCGTCACCTGGTACATCTCTCCGACGTTGTTACCGGCAATAACGATTAAAAACGCTTGATCGCGTTTACGAGCCGGCTTTGCGATCTCGGACTTTGAAGTTAGCCGAGTTGCATCATCCCAATCAGACATTCTATCTATTTTACTGCAAATCGATCGAACAGGTCAACGAACCAACTCAAGATCCAACAAGCCATTCACAAAAAGCCCGCAGCCTGGGAGTAGTACTCCCACCTACCTCTAGCAGAGCTAGTGCGGAAGTGGACCACTTCTGCAATCGGGTTCTCGCTAGCTCAACTTGTTCGTTATCCAGGATATCGTCCCTGTATTGGAATGCTACACCAACTCTAGTGCCAAACGCTTTGAAGTTTCCTGCGACCTCAGGCGCGGCTCCGCCCTGCACGGCGCCGACCAAACAACTAAACTCAAACAACGCCCCAGTTTTATGTCTATGAATTTCGTCTAAGTCAGCCGGCTCACCGTTCAAATTCAAGTCCAACATCTGTCCCAAAATAAGACGCTTTCCACCGGCACTCTGGGCGAGCTCTTTTGCAAACGGTGGTGGTACGATCTCGAAGGCCGCGGTCAGGAGCGCATCTCCTACCAAGATTGCGGTTGGCTGATCAAATTTGACGTGTACGGTCGGTTTTCCCCGACGCATCGCATCGTCGTCCATCGCGGGCAAATCGTCATGAACCAGAGAGTACGCATGAACCAGTTCAATTGCGGTGGCGGCACGTATCGCATCGGAAGCATCCCCTCCAACGTCTTCGCAAGCAGCTAAGCAAAGAAGCGGCCTTAGTCGTTTTCCCCCTCCCAATACGGCATAGCGGCACGCTTCGGCGAGACGCCCCTTGCGCCCCAGCGTCTCTAAAAGTACCGACTCTAGGCTTTGTTCAACCTCAGTCGCCTTTTCCTTTTGATAATCCAGCCATTTCATTGACTGCTTAGCGGCTTCGTCTTCCCACTCTCCATAAGCTCTTCAACTTTGGCTTCCGCATTCTCTAAAAGTAGATGCCCCTGCTTAGCAAGGCCGATCCCTTTCTCGTAGGCTTTTAGCGACTCCTCAAGCGACAAGTTTCCGGCTTCAAGTTTTTCTACAACCCCTTCTAATGACTTGAGAAGTTCGTCAAATGATGGCGTTTTGTCTGCACTCACAGTAGCAGACTACTCTTCGCGCAAGTAGTCGTCAAACTCGTAATTGAAAACCACCTACTACGCTAACCGTTGACATTTCAAGCATTTGCTGTATTTTTGATAACATGACGAGCGAAGTACGTTCTTACGAAGAACTCGGTCTCATGTGGAAAGAGTACCTTCGGGTTAAGGGCCTCAACACCACGCAACAACGAGATTGTATCGTGGAGTCGTTCCTGCGGACTACAGGCCACGTATCTGTAGACGATCTGTTGCTTCGCGTAAAAAAACAAAACCCCAAAATAGGCTACGCCACTGTTTATCGTACGCTTAAGCTGCTGGCCGAATCAGGAATTGCAGACGCAAGACAATTCAAAGACGGACAAACAGTTTACGAAATCAAAGGCGCCCACCACGACCATTTAATTTGCACCGAATGCGGACTGATCGTCGAGTTTGAAGATGACGAAATAGAAGTAATGCAAGACAACATTGCAAAGCTGCATAAGTTCGTACTTACGAGTCATCGTCATGAACTTTATGGTTTATGCGAAACATGTCAGTCAAAAAACGGGGGGCAAAGATGATTCGCCTTTTGCTTTTCGTGGCGTTAGCTCAAGCGGGATGTAAATCATCTCCCAAAGGAATATTGGGTGTGGAACCTTGGCTCGTTGGAAAAAGCACTCTGGATGAAACCAGAGGCAAAGGCGTGTGTACGGAAGAAAAACAGGGAAGCGCGCCCAAGCCGATTTTTCGCTGCGTCATGCTCAATGCCACCAGATTTGGCGTAAACGAACCATTTAAAGGCTTCAAAGCGCAGACTCAACTGACGTTCCATGGTTCCAAAGCGGACACCCCCCTGGCAGAACTTCAATTAAGCGTTTTGCAGTGCGACCAGGCGCAAATGGAATCGTGGATTACGGATGTTTTTGGCGACCCCATTGCGAGTAGAGCTGACGGTAAAACAAGAATGCAATGGACAAGTGGTGATGCTCATATTCAACTCTACATGGGAGAGTCGGAGTGCATTTTGAACTTTGTCCACAAAAGCGATGAGTTTCGCATTAAGCAACTCAAAAGTGCCATGGCACGTTAGTTCGATTCAGCGTTGGCGTGCAATGAAACGACGACCGACACTTCGTCTTCTACTTTCATACCAAGAAATCCAGGTGGCGTAATTCCAACATCACGAACGTTGAGTATAAAACGACAGGTAACTGCAATATGCTGCTCTGTAATTGTCCCTTCGCCCTCTAGCGAAACTTGTGCACGCTGACCGTTCCACACTATTGCGCCCATCCCTTCAGCAGCAACATTCCCCCCTGCCTCTTGATTCGCAACGGAAAGGCTCAAGAGTTCAAAGGATGCAGTTTGTGGTTTTCCCAGTCCCATCTCCTTTTTTAGATGTCGATTTTTTAGCCACGATCCCGCATCAAAGCTGCTCATTTCAACGTTTACATTTGCCTTGGCGCTGCTTAACTCAGGCACGTCCACATCAACGCTCCCGGTCAACTGGTCCCATACGGTAGTGGTATCGTGAAGCGACGACTTTGCGGTCACGCGCATACGCGACTGGTGTCTATCTACTTTGAACGTAGCCATCACTCACACTGAATAATGAGCGACGTAATATTGTCGGTACCACCGTTGCGGTTTGCAGCATCCACCAAACTGGCAACGCATTCTTTCAGCGTCGCCGCCTCATCCACAATTTGCAGTATTTGAGGATCGGATATCATTCCGCTTAAGCCATCGGAGCAAAGCAAATAGTGGTCTCCGGGAAGAATTTTGTGCGCCCTAATGTCCACTTGAACCGTCTCACGCATTCCAAGCGCCCTCGTAATGACGTTTTTGTGAGGAAAGTTTCGCTCCTCTTCCTCAGTCATGTCTGGCTTTGCTTCTTTGTAATCTTCTAGCAACGAGTGATCGCGAGTAAGTTGCTCAATATTGCCATCGCGCATTCGGTACACTCTGCTATCGCCAACGTGCCCCACATAGATAGTGTCTTTGTCTACTAGCGAAGAAACAATGGTAGTGCCCATTCCTTTGTAGCGCATATCTCGCGCGGCCGTTTCATAGATTCGAAGGTTCGCGAGCTTCACGCCACAAACCAATCTGTTTTCCACGTAAGAAAGTGTCCTGTCCATCTTGTAGGGCCAGGTCGAATCTTCATCGGCGCTTGTCCGCGCGTAGAAATCGTTGATCACCGTCGCCGCCATGCTAGAGGCAACCTCGCCAGAGGCATGACCTCCCATGCCGTCAGCAACAATAAATAACTGTTCCTCTTCTACAAGTGAGAAATAGTCCTCGTTATGGGTTCGTTTCATCCCAACATCGGTTTTGGCTGCGTAACGGATTTTCATGTTATTTTCAAAGTGGTTCCCCCACCCCTAGAGTAAAATTGTACGAGACGTTCTCCTTTTACGTCAACGCTTCTGCCGACCGATAAATTAAATAACCACCACACTTCCTTACATCGCCCTCTAACCTTGAGTACGATGTCGTATGGCGGTTGAGATTATTACCATCGGTGACGAAGTGTGTCGCGGCGATATTGTGGACAGTAACAAGTCACGAATCGCCGATAACCTGACAAAACTGGGACTACTCGTCCAATGGCACACCTCCTGCCGCGATGTGACCGAAGACATTCGCCAAGCGATAGAGATCGCAACGGCTCGAGCCCAGGTGGTCATTTGCACCGGTGGCCTTGGCCCTACCACAGACGATATTACGGTAGACGTCCTTTGTGAGGTTCTCGGCAGTGAATGGAAGTACGACCCTCAAGCCAAAGCCATCTTAGAGAAACGGTACGAAGCGATCGGTAGAGAGCCTACGGAACTAACGTTACGGCAAGTAAGAATTCCTGCCGTCGCGGCTCCCATCGCAAACCCTGTAGGAATGGCACCTGGTTCTCAAATGACCATTGGCAACGCGCAGGTATTCTCTTTGCCAGGGGTCCCTCGAGAGCTGGAAGCTATGCTGCCTGAAGTTGGCGACAAACTCAAAGGCAGCTTCGAACTCTCTGCCATACCAGAGATAACTTATAGGACCTTTGGCGCAACGGAATCCGGGATGGCCAAGCGTCTCTCCAGTATCGAAAAAAGTAATCCTAATCTTTCGTTCCACTACAGAGCAAGCATTCCCGAAATTTCGCTCCGCATCGCAGGAGAGCAAGTTGCGCTCGATAATGTGGATGCGGAGATTCGTGAAGCCATCGGAAAATACATCATCACCACAGATCAACGACCGATGGGACAGGTGTTGGGAGAAATCCTGGCAGGAGAAAAAGTGGCCGTTGCAGAATCCTGTACCGCAGGTCTTCTTGGAGCTCTCTTCACTAAAGCGGGTGGCTCGTCGAAATACTTTGAAGGCGGCGTGATCGCGTATTCCAACCAGGTTAAAATTCAACAGCTTTCAGTTTCCGAGAAAACACTGGAGCAGTTTGGGGCGGTTTCTGAGGCCTGTGTGAAAGAAATGGCTCAGGGCGTGAGTGAAAGGTTTAACACGCCATGGGGACTTTCTATTAGCGGAATCGCGGGACCTAGCGGCGGCACGGAAGAAAAGCCAGTCGGAACCGTTTGGATTGCATGCTACGGCAATGGAGAGGTCACTACTCAAAAAATATTCTACCCTCGTTCCAGAGAAAAAATACGATTAGTCGCTTGTTACTCGGCCATGGCGCTACTGATGCGAAGACTAAAGAGCCGATAACCGACAGCTTACACTTGAGCTGTACTCATGCCGAGTTACTCAGGTGGTGCGTGCCGTCGATGAGACTAGAAAAACGTGGCCATGTGGTGGACAGAACACCCCCACAAGCTCCCGACTAGTGTACAGTCCTCCAAGATGACGCCAGATAAGCACGATATCGTCGACGTGTGCGCAACCGTTCCGTTGGCACTTGCGAACAGTTTACGAGAGTGCTGCAAAACATTATCTGCGGTAACCAAAAAGTCAGGAGCTTCCGTACAATGGTTGCCGGCAAGCGCTTACCGGGTTCGATTTTTGTCACTAGGACGAATCTACGAGCCAAGTCTGCTTCCAATAGCGGCCCATTTGAAAACCTTTTTGACCGATGTCGAGTCCTTTAGTTTTTCCGTGCAAGGGTTGGTCGGAATTCCTTCCGTGGATCACGCCAATGAGCTTTGGGCCTCGGTTCAGTCCGGCCAAAATGATTTTAAAAGTCTCGGTAGCAAAATTTCTGAGTCTCTTGACGAACTGGGATTTCAATCCGAAGTACTCTCGCCACACATTCTGGTCGCGGTAGCCAACGAAAGTGCCGACATCAGTGAAGCTCTCTCACCTTGGCAAGACGAATCGTTTGGAAACGGCTATTCGGAAAACTTCACCGCGAGCAAAAGTTATATCTTTTCAGATGCTTACAGTCACAACACACTTGATTCGTTGTCCCTGACGTCGGCCTGATTGTCAGACCGGTACGGTACACCTGTACAGCATACCGGAGAAACAACAAATGGCTAAAAAAACACAAGTAGAGAAGAGTTCAAAAGATCAAAGTCCCAAAGATAAAGCTATCGAGTTAACGCTTGGTGCAATTGAAAAGCAATTCGGCAAGGGCTCGATTATGCGACTGGGAACGGACTCGATAAACAAGGACGTTAGCGTCATTCCTACAGGCTCGCTTGGGTTAGATATCGCGCTCGGCATCGGTGGGATCCCAAGGGGACGCATCATCGAAATCTACGGGCCAGAATCCAGTGGTAAAACTACATTAACCTTGCACGCAGTTGCGGAGGCTCAAAAGAGAGGTGGCGTTTGTGCGTTCATCGATGCCGAGCACGCTCTCGATGTCGGGTACGCCCAGAAACTCGGTGTAAATAAAGACGAGCTTTTGGTGTCGCAACCGGACTTCGGCGAGCAAGCACTAGAGATTGCGGATATGTTGGTTCGATCCAATGCGGTGGACTTAATCGTTGTGGATTCGGTCGCTGCCCTTACGCCGAGAGCGGAACTTGAAGGCGATATGGGTGATTCGCACATGGGTCTTCAAGCTCGATTGATGAGCCAAGCGTTGAGAAAGCTCACAGGTGCTATTTCAAAGTCCAACGCAACGGTAATCTTCATTAACCAAATACGTCACAAAATAGGTGTGATGTTTGGTAGTCCAGAAACCACTACTGGCGGTAACGCGCTTAAGTTCTATTGTTCCATCCGGATGGACATCCGGCGAATCGGTGCCATCAAAGATGGTGACGCCATTGTTGGAAACAGAACCAGGGTAAAAGTGGTGAAGAACAAAATGGCTCCTCCGTTTAAGAAGGTTGAATTCGACATTGTTTACGGAGAAGGTATCTCCAAAGAGGGAGACATTATTGACCTCGGTGTTGAAGCAGAGATTGTCGATAAAAGTGGCGCTTGGTATTCTTTCCAAGGGGAGCGCATCGGGCAAGGTCGTGAAAAAGCAAAACTATTCTTAAAAGAACACCCTGAGATGATGAACAAAATCGAAGGTCTCGTGCTAGCCCACCATAACGTGCAGCGTATAGGTATAGAGGTAGAAAACGACAAGAAGAAAGATGAAGTGATCACCCCTATTCCTACGCCGACCAAACCTAAGAAAGGTCGTCGCCCGTCTGCTTAAGTAAACCTAAGAGCAACCAAGGAGCGGCAGAAATGTCGCTCCTTTTTTTGTCTGGTCTACTCGCAGATATTTTAGGGTCTCCTCGCAGACGAAGGATTAACCTGCTATTGTCGAGGAATGGATCGACGACGCTTTTTGGAATCACTAGCTGCTGCAACCGGTGGCACATTACTTCTTCCCTACGTTACCGCGTGCGGAAAAAACTCTCCTGCGGCAGCAACAAAGCACGGGTTGCCGACCAGCCGACCAGAAAATTGGAACGCGATTGAGTACAATCGAAAACGTGGTGTTGCAGGTGCCATCCCAGCAAGTTACATGGCCAAAATAAATGGAACAGACGGCGATTCAAAACACCTAGGAAAACATTTGCCGTTTATTCCAGAGCTTGCTGCCAATAGATTCTCAAGTATGGATTTGTCAAAGAACGCACTGATCGATAACACCGTCTTACCCATCATGTGGGGAGATCCAGCAAAGGGACATGCTAGGCATCCCAACGCGCCCAAAAGTGAGGCAAATAATTTTGAAGGCCACTGGTACAACTGGATCCGAATACGTAAAGCAACCACGGAACCAGCAATTGAGCTTCAAAACAACTTCGCGAACTGGCCTGAAGGTGAATTTTCCAACCAAGTAGACATCCGACTCGATGGGAAAATGCAACTGACCAAAGGTGGCTACCTGTCTTTTGACCCAGAGCAGACCGATGTCACCGCGGATAGCGGTAAGAACACCGTTTACCTGACCCAGTTACCCAAAGATGTGAAAAAAGGTGACTGGATACGCGTCTGGGCCCATTGCCTTACTCACGGAGAATACGTAGATTTCCTGCAAGTTGTCTGAAGAACCAATAACAGATTCTGCCGTGCGTGCGATGACCAACGATGGGGCCTTTCGCATTATAGCGTGTGATGTATCGTCTGCTGCGACTAAAGTTGTTGAGCTTCAAAAGTCCTCCGGAGTCGAAGCCCAAAAGCTAGTAGAAATGTTAGTTGCGAGTGTGCTTGTGAGAGAAACTACTGCACCGAACCGGCGTGTACAAATGCGACTGTCGCAACCTTCTCTGCCTAGCGACCTTCTCGCTGACACCACCGGAGATGGAATACTGCGTGGTCTACAGCGACCTGGAAGCGGAGAGGAAAAGACTACGGTATTGCAGGTAACCTACTCTCTTCGCGGCGGAGAAATGCACCAAAGCATCATCGACGCTCCTGCAGAATTCAGTGTTCAAAAACTAATGATGAAGTATTTGCAAGAATCGGAACAGATCATTTCTGTTTTCAGACTCCATTGCCACGTCACCGATGTAAAGACGGTGGCAACTGGCTACGTGGTGCAACTGCTACCGGAAGCAGAACGAGAAGGTATTGTCGCAATGACCCGTCACATTACGGAAGCGCTCGACGTCAGTGACAATCAATTGCCTTGGGAGTTTCCTGCGGAGTTAATTGCCAAAGTGGCAGATGGTCACGAGTACACACTCCTATCAGATGAGCCCATCAAGTTTTCATGTAGTTGTTCACGACAAAGATTCATCTTGGGCATAGCCTCGCTTGGACGAGACGAAGTGGAGAACATGGCTAAAGAAGAGGAGTCGTTGGAAACGGTCTGCGATGGATGCGGTTCGGTATACAACATTTCTCCCCACGAAGTACTGCAACTCATGGATTCACGAAACTAACGTTCGCTAACACCAAACAATTTTACTTCTTTAACTCTCGGATAAATTTTACGAATGATTTGAAGTATGAGGTTCCCAGTCACGAATCACCAATTACGGCGATACTGTAACCCTAAATACCCAGTCGTGATCTTGTTGTGGAGTTATGCCGCGGTACATTTTTCCTGGGGGGTAAGGATCGCCATCGACTTTATGAGCGATTATAGGGGCTCCATCGCTGGTACTGATTTCAATTTGATACCTCTTACTTGGATCAAGCTGAGGACAGGAAGGAAACTCTATTTTAGCAGGGCTTGGGTAATTGGCTAAGTCAGGACTAAATCCTTGCCCGCATTCTTCACTTTCTACCTCGAGTAACAGTCCTGAAAAACTAGCGATATCATTCCCTTCGAACTCCTTTAAGGTGACCTCAAACTGCGGGGCGGGGAAATTGGAACTGCAATTTAGAATAATCAACTCGATGCTTCGCAGTTTTGCTGATTGAACAACAACGAAGGTCTGAGATCCGACAACAGCGCCAAGCTGACCACCTTGCCAGTCCACGGACTGACTACTCTGATTCTGTTCAATGACCACTTCTTGTACTTCACCACATGGATCTAGAGTTGCAGAGTCATAGGTAGAGGCATCTCCTAGTATACTGGTGGCACTGCCGCAGGAGATCAAAGTCACTATCAGCATACTTCGCAGTAATTTCACCTTTAGATCCTATATCGCTTTCTAATTCGCCTCAATGATTTCTTAAAACAGACGCTACTTTTTGGGAAATAAGTTTTCCTGCCCACTCTGCTTCCAAAGTACGCCAGTGACCTGCCCCTCGTTATCGATCTGAAATGTGCCTTCTGCTGAGAGCTCTTTGATAAAGAAAGTATGAATGGCCGACGGATAGAGACGGACGGCATTCTGTCCCGTCACTTGAACCCAAAGACTGGTGTCGCGCTTTGAGACAGTCATCGTCACCGCGTCGGTTATTTTATAGTCGCCGACGTATCTTTTGAGAACTTCTTCACCAACCGCGACAGACTTTCGATTCTTGTTTGAAGGAGGAATGACTACAAAGTTGGCTTTCTTCCCCTGCAGTGAATCGGTAATAGAAAAACCAAGTCGGGTCACAATATCTGCGGCACCAGAGTTAGACAAAACGATCACCATGGAACCACTTTGGGGATCAAGCGACATAAAGGACTCGCTGCCCAACGTCGAGCCGTTGTGCCACAGCACTCCGTCTTTTTCGTGCCAGCCATAACCTACTTTGGGTAAATCGTTAGCGATAAGCTCAAGGGCTGGATGCCCTGCCTTTGATTGTTTCATGAGAAATTCGCCATATTTAATGAGATCGCTTACGTTCGAGTTCACCGCACCAGCAGGAGCAATGACGTCAAAGTGCCAGATGGAGTAAGGAACGTTAGGTCGCACGTGGGGAGGCGCCACCATTTCAAATTTGGAATCGGTCGTCGAAACGACCGAGGTAGTCATTTGAGCCGGAACAAAGAGCGCTTGCTTTAACAACTCTCGGTACGTGGTACTATATTTTCGAGCAATGAGCTCTCCAAGAAGACCGACCGCCATGTTTGAGTATTCGTAACTCTTCTTTTCAATATTGCTACCTTTTAGTTCATCTACCAGAAGTTTCCAAGTATAGGAAGCAAATGGATCTTGCCGGTCAGTGGGACTCATTCCCAAAAAACCATTCCCTGGCATTCGAGGAAGCCCAGATCGATGCGTAACCAACTGGGAAAACGTGATGGACGAAACGCCAGCGTTGCCATCAGCAATATCTCCAATGGTATCTTCCAAGCTGACGACCTTCTTTTGAACCGCGTCCGCCAAAAGGTACCCTGTCATTGTTTTGGTAAGTGAACCAATTTGGTAGATGGTTTCAGCGGTTGGTTTTTCCGCACGCGCCTCTGAGATTTTACCAAAGCCGCAAACTTCCTTGTTACCACCTTTAACGGTTGCGACGACCATGCTTTGCAGTCTCTTAGCGGCTGCTATTTCTTGAAGCCAGCCTTCGATCTCTTGTGAGCACTTAGAAATTTCTTCGGGAGCGACTACGTCCGTCTTCGACGTGGAACACCCAGTCAAAAAAAGTAACGTTGCAACCATTCGAGCTACCATGTTCCGACATTCTCCATTTCTTTCCACGGCGATGTGAGCGCAAGGGCCTGTCCTTTTTGCAACAATTCCACAGAAATACCATCCGGCGAGCGGACAAACGCCATTCTTCCATCTCGTGGCGGCCGGTTGATAGCTATACCTTGCGACTGCAAATGCTCACAAAGCTCGTAAATATTTTCGACCTCGTACGCCAGATGTCCAAAGTTCCGCCCCCCGCCATACTCTTGTGGTTCTTCCCAATTGTAGGTCAACTCTAGTTCGGGCTGGGCTGGCCTGGCTCGGTGGCCAAAAATATCAATGTAAACTTACCTGAAGGAACTTCTTTTCTGCGGATCTCTTTCAATCCCAAGCCCTCCACGAAGAATTTTAGCGCGGAATCGAGGTCGTAGACCCTTATCATGCTGTGTAGGAATCTCATGAGCCTACGCTACATTATGACCTATTGCGATGCCAGCCAGTCCGGATTAGACTGCGCGAGATTGGATTCCCTATGAAAAAAATACTTCCACTTATCATTATTTTGGCGGTTGGCGTCGCTGGTTACCTCTTCGTCACCAAAGGTGACGACCAATCATCTGATACTGCAGAGACTCAACAGACAGCACGCAAGCAAACCCACAAAAGAACGATCAAGACGCTTGCTGAGCGTGAGAACGAAGCCGCATTCTTGTTTGACGACGACCCCGTTGGCAAAAAGTATTTGCAAGGACTGGTGTTAGACCAAAACGGCAAGGAAGTACCTGACGCGATTATCACCGTCGACAGTCGCCCACGTAAAAACAAAACCACAGATGAAAACGGTTCTTTCACCTTTGAAGACCTGCTGCCTAAAACGTATTCGCTTACGGCCAGAAGTGACAAAGGAGTAGCGGGACCGGTTGCCGTGAACATGGCAGCCCAAAGCGACCCAATCATTCTTACGCTGACAGAAGGTTCGTCGCTTGACGTCACCGTCCTTGATGCAGAATCCAAAGAGCCAGTAGCAAACGCCACGGTTAACCTTAGAGGCACCGAAAAAAGAAATGGCACGACGGACAGCGAAGGAATAGCCAAACTGACGAACCTGGTACCAGATGTTTACCGAATAGCGGTAGAAGCGGAAGGGTTCGCGCCAAAGTCGTCTTGGGTTCGCGCAACTAAGACCTCGGAGCGAAAGATACTCCTCGAGAAAGGGCAAGCCGTAGCTGGTATCGTTCTCGATAGCAAAGAAGCTCCTGTCAAAGGAGCCATGGTAATCTACTCCGGCGTTTCAGGATGGTCGCAACAAGGAGCCAGAGAAAATGCCGCCATCTCAGACAAAGACGGAAAATTCTCATTTCCGGCCCTCCCGGGGGGGACCTTTCGCTTTATTGCGACCCATGAAAAGCATGCGCCAGGCACATCAGAACCCACCACCCTGTCCATTCGCGAAGCCACTGACAACGTAGTGATCAAAATGCCGCCAGGAGTAAGACTTGCTGGTACCGTATTCGATAAAGCGGGACAACCTCTGGCCTCCGCCAGGGTTCGGACTGGGGTGAAGGTGGATGGCATGGACTGGAGTGCGCCGCGGCAAGCCTATACGGCCGAAGATGGTACGTTTGAGTTTGGGGGGCTTCCGGAGAAAACCATGAACGTTGCTGCGTTGCACGACTCCGGCAACTCCGAAGTAAAAACGATTGATCTAAGCGAGAGCAACAAAATAGATCTGACCATCGACCAAACTTTAAGCATCTCTGGAAAAGTTGTTGACTCGGAAGGAGAGGACGTAGAAGGAGCACAAGTTTCAGCATTCCCAGACATCATGGGAGGCGCCAAAATCGAACGCTCCTCGTGGCGCCTCAAAGGAATGCCAACCGCTCTCACAGACGCTGGTGGTGAGTTTGTACTATCTGGCCTCGCCCCAGGAGACTATAAGGTAAACGCCGCAAGGGAAGGTGCCCAAAGACGAAGGCGCCGCATGCGCGGAGGTGAAGTGTTCAAGGCCGGAGCAGAAGACGTTGTCCTGCGAATGCCAAAACTTGGTTCGATCAAAGGAAAAGTAGAGCTGGACTCAGATGACGCATTGACCGAATTCTCCGTAGGAGCAGGTCCGTTTAGTGGAGTTCGCCAGACGTTCAAGGACACCACCAAGTTCGAAGTGAAAGACATAGCTCCGGGGACCTATACGTTCAACGTAAGCGGTAAGAACTTTCAAACCAAACGAATTCCCGCAGTAGAAGTAAAAGAAGGTGAGACAGTCGATCTTGGAGAAGTCAAACTCACCCAAGGTCGCTACATCTCAGGTAGAGTGATCAGTTCCGACGGCAAACCAGTGGATAACGCTACGGTTCTCGCAGGGGGAATGCTCTTTGGAGATGGTACCAACGCGAAAGCTCAATTCGGCGGACCACCAGGTGCCCGAAATGCAAAAAGCGGTATTACTGGCGCGGATGGCACATTCATTATCTTTGGCGTCCGCAAGGGATCACTAATGTTAACTGCGGAACATACAAAATGGGGACGAGCTCGTTCCATGATGCTTCCCAAAACGGCAGAATCCCTCGAGAACTTGGAAATCACACTTGAGCCATTCGGTTCTCTTGAAGGAAAAATCACCCAATCAGGTAAGCCAGTGGAAAAGGTCATTGTTAGCGTTCAATCAACATCAGCTCCCGGTTCGGTTTACGGTGTTCAAACGGGTACTGACGGAAGATACAAGCTTGATCGATTGGCACCTGACAAATACCGCGTCAGTGCCATGGTCGGTTCGTTTATGCATGGAATGAAGACTCACCGGCAAGAAGTGACCGTGTCTTCTGGAAAAACCGCCAAGGCAGATATCAACGTCTCTAATGGAAACATAACAGCCAAAATTACTATCGCAGGCAAAGATGGCGAAGTTGGTTTCGCACAAGTTTTCGTCGAAGAGGGAATCGTCAGTGCAAGCACCGTCCACGAGTTAACGCTGATGGGCAAAGATCCGTTGGGTGATACTGGCGGCTGGTACATGAGTTTTGCTGGAATGCCAGTGACGTTAAAAGACTTTAATCCTGGAAAATATACAGCTTGCATGCTCATCGTTCCCAAAGAAGTAGAGATGCAAGCAGTGCAAGGCTACGTGGAGTCGCAAGGAGACGACTACCCCATTTCCTGTCACACCATCGAGCTTGCAGGCTCTCCGGCGGAACAGGCGGTAACCATTTCTGTACCAGTTCCACCGTATCAAGCACCTAGCGAGCAAGAAACCTAGAAAAAAACCTGCGCATCGCCCGATTTATTGTTCTAATCGGAGTAATGCGCGGATTTCTAGTATCATTAATTGCCGTTAGTTTTGTTACCACTGCTGAAGCTCAGCGTCAGCACACGTGGGAAGCGGGATTCTTTATTGGTGGTTACGTCTTCTCGGAAGACTCAAGACTGGGCACGAACGACCCCACCAAAACGGCAATTGCTCCAAGCCTCGATGTAGGATTGAGAATGGCGTATCTTTTCGGTCCTAAGTTTTCAGCCGAAATAGAAGTGGCGCTGATGCCAACAGAAATGAAGTCCAGTGGTGATGGAATCTTTGTCTTCAACCCAAGAATTCACGCTGTACTAGATTTCAGAAGCGACAAGTCTTTGCAACCCTTCGCACTTCTTGGTGTTGGCGCGCTGACTGCGGTTTCTTCAGACGAACAACAAATCGGTAATGGTATTTGGCCCAACGGCTATATCGGCGCGGGCGTGAGGTACATCGGTTCTCGACGAATGGGGCTACGTGCCGACGCCCGACTTCACATCATGCCTGGCCGGGAAGGAACTGCTATCGCTCCTGAGTTTGAATTTCTTGCCGCCTTTGTTAGAACGTTCGGCGGTCCCGAGAACAAAACATTACGCGCCGGAGGTGACGAAGATGGCGATGGTCTCATCAATAGGCTCGACAAATGCCCGGAGCAAAAAGAGGACTTAGACGGCTTCCAAGACGATGACGGGTGCCCAGACATCGACGACGACGAGGACGGGGTCATCGATGCCAATGATAAATGCCCTCAAGACAAGGAGACCAACAACGGCTATAAAGACGATGACGGGTGTCGAGATTCCTTACCGCAATCGATTTTGGAAGTAGAGGGACATCAGCCGGCAATTGCTTTTGAAAGAAACTCTGAACAACTCACCGCCAAAGGAAATGTAGCAGTGAAGAAGCTTGCCGCAATACTCTACGATCACGGGTCTATTACTTACGAACTCGCGGTTCATGTTAGCGGAACAGCGGATGATCTAGAGCTTTCATGGCAACGAGCAAGCGTAGTAAAAGACGCTCTGATTTTGGAAGGCATCACCGAAGAGCGCATTTTGGCTACCGGGTACGGAGCAGATTCTCCAAACGGAACGCTCCCAGACAACCGAGTGGTCTTAACGGTACTTACCAAAGCCGAAATGGAAAAGACTCAAGCAGTCGTCGATGGTAGAAAAGAAACGTTAGATACCCGAGCAGAAGAAGCTGCCAAAGCCGCAGAAGAAGCGGCGAAAGCAGAAGCGGAGGCCGCCAAAGCCGCCGAGGAAGCTGGCGACCTAGATGCAGGAGAGATAGAGTTGGACCAATAAGAGCTCTATGGGACCGAGAATCTGTAAGGCGTTTTCGACTTGGCCGGCCGCCGATTGCAATTGTCGCAACTAAGTTTGTCTAAAGCGTGGGTCGTCACGTTAGCGAACGCTGGCAGCGATAACGTCAAACGGTCACCGCGCTCTACCGAGGTGGTGAAAAACAGCAACAACGCTCCCTTCTTTCCGAACTTAACCTTCGCTGTCTTTGTATTCAAAGGCTTTCCATTTTTGCTCACCTTCAAAATAGTTTTGGCCTTGGCAATGGCAAAGTTGGAGCGCATGGCGATCAATTCCTTCCACGGCCCCCCCTTAGTATTGCCAGGAGTCCAACGCAAAAGAAATCCTACATTGGAAGCTTTTCGCTGGACCGCGACATGAATTTCTGTGGGCTTGTCGTGAGCGTACGCCATTGGCGTTAGCCCCAAAAGCAAAATTACCAAGATGCGCAAGGCTAACGGTACCCTTCAAATTCTTTAAAAATATCCGGCGGCGCATTTTTTAGCGATGTTGGAGTAGGTAGAGGAGCATCGAACTTTCCATTACCATCCACGTCGACAAAGATGGGATTCGTGAGGGCGTACGGATTCATTATGAATTTGGTCTGCGGCCTCACGTTGCCCCAGGGATTAAGCAAGTCTTCAAAGTCAAAACCGACACTCAGTGCGTTAATGATCGGAGCTGCCAAGTCAATCTCCTCCTCCTGTGGAGTGAGGATGGGGAACATGTTTGCTGAGCTGGTTGCCTCCACTACTACCCAAGAATCAACCGTTAAACTAAGTGTTACCGTTCCGTCATAGCTAGTCTGCTCTTCACTGCTAAGTGAAATCTCTTCCACAATACCACCATTGGCCCATACCGTAATTTTCTCTGCTGGGGCCCACTGCGGAGCGCGTAGTTCAATGGCAAGCACACTGGTTCCTGAGTGCAGCTGCCCCATCGAGCTGTCTCCCATAGAAGCCTTCAGAAAGAGGCCCTGACTGATAGAAACGTCTCCAGACTTGAGGCCGTCCACTACCACTTGGTCGGTCAATATCGCCGGGTCGTCTTTTTCTCCGACGTTCACGTAAGTTCTAGCAAACCCGGGAGCGGTATGGCCGTGGCTGTCGGACGTTCCGACGCCCACTTTAAATATTCCTCGATTGAGCATCGCGAACCAGTCGTCGACTACACCAGGGAATGCAACCTTGCCATCAGCATCAAGAAGTACCTCTCCGGGAGTCAACGTAATGCCTGTGGGATGAGGAAGAGGCGGCAATGGATCCGGAACGCGGTAGTTACGAACGTTGTGTTGGTATTTTCCAGTGTAAAGTTCAATGGTATCGAAGTCCCATGAAAAATTCTCCACACCGAACTCGTTGGTGTAGGGTTGAAACACAGCGGTAAAGCCGGATGCCGCCTCTGGGTTCCCTGTATCTTGACTGAAGTTAAAGTCAGAAAAGTAGCCAAGAATCGAGTCTCTGACGTGGTTGACTTGAACGATCGTGTTTTCTGGGTCAATAGCTCCACGCTCTCTTATTTGATCGAAAATCGATTGCGGCGTTCTTCCCTGCCAGATGATGTCACCTCCACGTGGCGAACTTGCATCGTAGGCGAGTGGGTACCCGTTAAAGTGGCCCATTTCGAAAGACGTGACCTCAACGCCAATGGAGGTATGCAACCAGTCATCAAGTCCTTCAGCTACTATTTCCGGCCGGTAGTCCGCAATCGCATTATGATCGGTAGACGCGACGTGCTCAAGTCCTTCCCCGACCAGGCTTCGCACGTGGGTCGTCAACGACGTTCCCGAGTCCGGCGAATTTAATGCGTGCAAATGCAAGTCCGTACTGATGTAGCCAGGAGTTTCGAAAGCTCGCTTGAGCGCAAGTCCCACTTGCTTGGTTTGGCCGGTGCCAATTTCAATTTCTTCCGTGGACAGCTCGTACTCTGGACCTCTTGATGCAACCACGTCGTAGGTTCCTGGACGAACTTTGATGGAGGCGGTACCGTACGCATCAGTGTAGACCAACCCCTCGACGTATCCGGACTTAGTCGGTTCAAAATCAGTTGACCGCTGCGAATCGCCCAGAGATAGATCGAATAAAAAGTCTCGAGGATCTTTGTTGTTGTCTGCAGGATCGTGCCGTCCAACAATGGTCACTTTTGCTGGCACTGCAACGCCATTTTCATCGACGACGTTGACGGCCACCTCTGCAGGTGGGGCAACTTGTTGTTCCACGAACGTAGCAGCCGTAACACTTACGATTTGGCTTGCCCGATCGTAGACGTCATCAGCAACGACAATTTCATAGTCGCCTCGCGGGACCGTGCACGCCCAATCGCCTGCCCCATTCGTGCGAGCGGCAGTCACAAAACGCTTAGTGGCTTCTTCCCTGACAACGATACGAACGTCTTCAATTCCCGCGAGGGATCTGGAGTCCAGAAGTCTGCCAGTAAGCTTCTCTATCTCCTGCCCGGTAGAGTCGAAGTACGGCTTTGCTGCCGATGCGATATCTCCAGCCCCGACAGAAAAGAATGTAGAGTAAGAGAAGTTTTGATTTGCCAGCATTACAGGTGGAGGATGATGATGAAAAGTCCCCATCAATCCCGCGATAATAAAAGGTACTACGATACTGCTAGGCTTGATCTCTTGTCCGGCATAGCTATCCGCGAACTGATTGACGTAATTGTCATCTGTTGCTGGGGCATAGTATGCATACGACACTTTTTTACCGGAGGCGGCGATGTATTCGGTGACGATTCCAGGAAATGCAGGAAGTCCGGTAGAAATCTCGTAAGCGTCTCGGATTGCATTTTCGATATCTAAACCGGGAACGCCAGCAACAAATTTATCCATCGCTCCGTTAAATTGAATGAGAGACCCCATCGGTACCGAGACTTCAACATTTTCGATACCAGGAATGTCCAGTCCGGCCCCTGCGAATTGTGAGGGCTCAAGAAATGGAAAAGGATGGACCGTGTTGGTGTCGTTGGTCACGGTGGTTCGTATTTCAACGACCGAACTTCCCGGCTCAAGGATGTACCTAATTTTAAACTTCAAACCAGCTTCGAACAGCATCGCTTGATTGACGAGATGTGCAGCCTGAAAGAAATCGTCGCCGACCCCTTCGACTACCAGAACTGCCGCTTCCCCATTGCTACCTGAGTTTTCTATGGAAAATTTTTCAGGGCGGAATCCTTCCAAAAAGAAAATTGGTGCGAGCTCTGTCAGTTCATCAGCACCTTCGCCACTCGGACGCTGAAGGTCTGCATCGATAATTCCACCTCCATTGAAAAGTGAGGCTCGGTTGACTTCAGGACCATGGATCACCACTCGAATCTTGTCGTTCTCCAGCATGTAATCACCAATCGTGCCGAGCGCTTGAGGGCCACCGATCAACTGATCGTCGTTAGTGATTAAATAGACGGAAGAAGTTGCACTTTGGTTAGAACCGCAACTCGCGAGCAATAGCGTGACGACGAATAATGTAAATCTAGACATCTAGCGAGAGACTACGCGGATGGGCCATTCGAATAAAGCGTTGATTAAGAGCAACTGTCACGATGACGCATCGCGCAACAAAACTACTAATTTTGAGACGATTCTTATTTACGCGGCGCAGCATATAAAAGTGTTCTGTTTTTTAGGGTAAACCATCGGTACAATGGACGTATTACTAATGATGTCACGACTGCTAGCCATACTTCTTTTGTTCACTGGATGCGACAAGGATATCGATCCCAACCAAAGTAACGACGTAGATGCTCCAGAGTTGCAAATTGCGACCCCTAACCGAGGAACAATTCAAACGGAAACTTCCACCACGGTAACTGGTTCGGTTAGCGACGAGTCCGTGGTGACCGTCACTATCGCTGGAAAAACCGTTGAGGTTGGAGAAGATGGCCGCTTCACCGCCAAAGTTGATTTGGTCCCAGGAGTAAATGTTCTTCAGACTATTGCTCGTGACGAGCACGGAAACGAGTCGCAAGATTCTAGAAGTGTACTTTTCGGCACTTTCGCAGCGCCAGGAGACCCGGTATCGGAGGCGATGGCCATTCGACTAAACCAAGCCACCTTAGACGTAATGGGAGAAAGAATCGCCGGCATCGTGGCTGGAATGGATATTGAAGCGACCCTTGCGACAGGCGAGCCACTGACGTCTGATGACTCAGGGTGTACCAAATACGACGTATTCGTCGATCAATTCACCGCAAGCCACTACGAAACAACTCTTGAGTCTCGCAATGGCGGTATCGACTTTGAGCTCACCATCCACAACCCAAATGTTGTCGGTCGAGTGCATTGGAAAACACTCTGCATTCTGCCGAGAGTTTGGTCAGACTACACCATCGTTGCCGACTGGATAAAAGTACGTGGCAAGCTCGATATTTCTCTCGATGCCAACGACGAGATTGTAGTGGACATTCGTGAAGCGGAAACCGAAAGCCAAAACTTCGACTTTGACTCCGGAATTATTCTCGACTTCGCAGACTGGATTCTCGACTTCGAAGAACAACTCATGGACAGCATCAAAGAAACCATGGAAGAAGACATGCCCCCCACAGCACAGGAACTAATCAGAGGCTTTACCGAAGCTCAAACGTTGACGGTATTTGGCAGTGAAATGACACTTGCAGTTTCGCCTACGGTTTTGGAATTCGATGCGACTGGTGGAACCATTGTTTTGGATACCTCAATGAGCGCAATGAACACCCAGGGGTCATCGTTAGGATATTTTAAGTCGCCCATGCCCCTGCCCGCCGCAGCCATTGCCCCCACCAGTTTCGCCACCCAGATGACGTTTGCTGACGATATGCTAAATCAGGTCTTTCATGTGGCCTGGAGCTCCGGGGCATTGAACACATCTTTTCCAATCGAAAACGGAGACACCGGTAGTCTGGGAGGTCTCGTTAGCGAATTTAGAATCAACCCAATGGCACCTCCCATCGCGCTGCTAGACAACGAAAACGGCACCATGAGCATCGCTGCAGGCGACTTGATTATCGATGTAATTGAGCGGGGAACCGGAGACGTAATCACAAGAGTGGCAGTATCACTTTCTCTTGATGCTCAACTTGCTCTTGGCCCCAATGGCGGCATTGCACTTTCCGACCCGACATCGCAACTCACGTTCGACGTCCTAACGGAAGGAGTCGAAGGCTCGAACATTTTATCAGCACCGCAAATCGAGCAGTTCATGAACGCCATCGGCGGTCAATTGGATGGCGTAATCACGTCAGCTATCGGAGAAATTTCAATGCCGACTCTCGCCGGTACCATTATCGAACAACCAAACTTTGATGCGTCAGTAGGCTACCTGCAAATACGCGGAGCTCTTGGTATCGACCCGACCGCGCAATAGTTTAGTTACAAAAAAGAAAAAGTGAAGCCGAGTATACTCCCCCATTTTGAAGTAACTCGGCTTCTAAAGAGCATGACGGCTTAGCCCCCTGCAGCTTTTGGCATGCTTGTTTATCTCTTGAATCCGATTGTAGAGTAACAAGAGAATACTCGCAAGTGCATGTTTTAACTAATCTCTTAGCAAGCCGCGTCAAAAAATTCTTAGTAAAGCTTCTGAAGCGAGATCCCTGAGTAGTAATGTTTAAGGATTCGCTGGTGAGAAATGCCTTTTTCGGCCATTCCGATCGCTCCTAACTGGCACATGCCCACTCCGTGGCCAAACCCCGCCCCACTAAATACAAAGTCCGGACCACGCTTGGTAACCAAAAATAACGAGGACCGAAGGTTCCCCAACGCCCTTCGGATGTTCAGGTCCCCTCGAATGACTGATTCGCCATGACTGCCCTGCATTTTTACAGAGGACAAACGCCCGGACTTTAGCCTTTGAAGCGGAGTAATCGAAACTAGCGTGCCGATGGACATGCCCCGGGACTTCAGATTGGCTTCTATTTCTGACGCGTGCACGTGCTTGTTCCATCGGTAACGCCCCCTGCTCCACTTGCTCACCCCGCAGTAGGCTCCTCTCTTCTTGAGAAAGCCTCCCACTCGATTCATGACTGGCGGACCGGAATAAGCCATATCATTTTTGGCTGAAAGGACCGGGTCCACATCACCTCCCCAAATCGCATGCTTATCTTCGGTATGACCACCGCATGCCGCGCTGTAGCGAGCATCAACCAGCTTGCGGTTTGCTACCATGGTTACGCCACGCGTCTGCTTTACCGCTTTTGTCGTTCGCGGATCTTCTGCACCGGCACCGGCATAGACCTGACATTGTTGCGTGGAGCACAACAGGAACGGTTTGGTATGATGACGTCGTCCCAGCTTTTGCAAAAGTTCAGTTCGCGCGGCTATTGCTTGAGACTTAAGTGCTGCCTGCGGGGCGTCGGGATAAATCTCTGCAGGAACCAACCCTTCTAACAAGGTCTCTGCGCCAATCGCGTTGCCAACGGTAAGGTTGCCATCATCACCAACCGTGGCGTAGATAGCACCGCGGTACTTTCGCGTTACTTGTTTAGTGTGTTTTTGAGAGCCCCCTCCTCCTTGCGTGACCCCTTCAACCCAGATGGTCCCCTTGGTTGGAAAAAACCACAATATGGAGGGATTCGCGACGGTAGCTTTGGCGGAACGAGCAGTGATTACGCCCTTTGGTTTTGAAACGAGCTCCTCGTAGGTTGTTGCGGGAACGCCAAACTTCAACTTGGCTTTCTCAACTTTTGATTTTACGTCTGCGGTTGCCCCAGGCCAAATGGCAATGACAGTTTCCCGATTATCTACAATGGCGCCAGATACAGCGAACATCGTTCCCGTATCAAACATCGTCGCGGTCGGTTCCTTACGTTTCCAAAATGCCAACCGACGCTCGACCTGCGAAGACTTCATGGTTCGAATTCGTTCCACAACCACCCAACTCTTAGTTTTTGCTTTTTGCGACTTTCCGACTGAGATCGTCCAATCGTCGCCCCCCAGAATAGCGGATGACCCGTCGCCGTTAGGACGCACCACAATGCCGCCTCCGATCCGGACCTGCTGCCTGCCACTTACTAATTCGATCGTTACCAGCGGTTGTCCATCTGCATCGAATTGGAATTGACTTGAAAACAAACGCTCCAGCTTATCCGCTGGCGAAACTGATGGGTCCGCGACTGCCCATGAGCACCAAAACAACGACAGAAGTCCAAGCAATACTCTCACTTGAGAAGAGTAAGTCAGCTCCTTAATTCGGCCCAGTTTTATGCCCTGGTGCGCGCAATGTGAGTCAAATTAAGCCAATTGATCAACACATGGGCTGTAATAGGAGCCACAAGTCCCCACTCAAGAGACATCAAGCCAAATCCATAGCCGATGGAGACTGCCATTAGCGTCCAGGGCAAAAAGTGTCGATTCGGCCCAATGTGCAGCAGTCCAAATACAACAGCCTGCAGCTCCAATCCGCAAAGAGGAAGCAAAGCCCCCCTAAACAATAGTTCTTCGCCGATTCCGGAACAAAAGGCCAAAATCATGATGTCCCATCGGCTGAGGTTCCCCAACAGCGCGTGGAACTCATTGTCTAAGCGTTTGGCCCAATCAAAATGTTTCACCGAGATACGGCTCAAGACGACCACCACCAGGCCTATCAGACCTCCAGCAAGCAATGCGGCAAGCCAATTATGGTGAATCAGAAACGGAACCCCCGCGATCTTTGCGATAACCAACGCAATCGCGCCCATGAGCGCGTATAACGCCACTATCGCGCTTCTATGCGTCGTGGTGCTTCGGCGAGCACGACCCGCTGCGGACATTCCCATCTCGCAAGTCTACCCTGAGTACTTGACACAGGCCATCACAGATCCTATGAAACGACCGCTGCGAAGGTGGCGGAACTGGTAGACGCGCAAGCCTAAGGAGCTTGTAGGGTAATTCCTGTGAGGGTTCGATTCCCTTCCTTCGCACCCCCTTTGGGGGGTGGCTCATTGGCTTTTAGGCTTCGTCCTCATCATGCCAATCAAACGAAACGATTTCGTTCACAATCGTCGAAACAAGCATGTTGGCGACCTCTTCTGGTAAGTCTGGGCTGAGCCCTGCGTAAAGTCCTGCGATTAAATCTCCTAGTGAATATGGATTTTTCATTTTGTCTTTCCTCCTGCTGACTTAAGGAGCAATCTCCGTGCCAACACTTCTAAGACACCAACAGTTCGCTAACGTAGCAAAAACAGAGAAAATTATTCGTAACAATGATAACGCGTAACGAATCTCGTGTCGTTTTGTCCACGATTCCTGTGTGCGGCACAGACACAATGACAAGACCTAACGATAGAGTCCGACCGCTCTGAACGTACCGCCGCCACTCTTCTCTAGCACCACAACAAACTGTTCTTTCTTTTGGGTTACCGCCAATAGTAGCTGGTCCTTAGAAACCTCAAGGCCACGTGGCAAATTCCTAAAACGTTTGCGAAATCCGGACGCTGTTAACAATTTCCAGTCGACAAACTTACCTCGAGTTTCGCTAATAAGTGTTTTGTACAGCGCTTTGAGTTCTGCCTCAGAGTTAGCAGAAAAACTTTCACCGGATCGAAACGGCCGGCGGCTGACTCCAAGCATGCGCTTGACGCTTCGCCTCGCGTATCCGCTAATCCACACATTGGCTGTCTTCTTAGCTTCAGGATCGCTTGTAGACAGAACACCGCTTCTTTCAAACGCTTCGTTACGTTGCGATTCGATTAGCTGCCCCACTGTTTTTCTGCCTTTGCGTTTTCGCTTCGCAAAAGTTTCGCTATCGGCTGGCCCTGATCTGGTAGGAGCTTTAGCCAGAATGAACGGTTGCGCATTAAAAGTCCCGCACTGGCGATGGTTGCGGTAAAATCCCCAATGCAGATAGACTTTGCCGTCAGGTGATAAAATCTGGCGTGGTGGTGGATCGAACGGCCCTGCGGTGAGCACCGTATCGATAGCTGCTACGTCGAACTCCAAAACGCCAGAATGCTTGGCAATGTTGATTCGATCAATGGTGCCATCGCTGTTCACGATAATCTCAAGCTTAGAAATTAGGTCCCAATTGTTTAGCGGGTGATTCCCGCCTTTTTTGTCGAGCTCCAGCAAGTAACCAAATCCCCAAAGCCGGTGAATGTCCCGATGCATATGAGCCAGATAAGCTGCAAATGGAGACTTACGCGTTTTTAATCTTGTTTGGTTGCCTGGCGTAACTTCCGTAATAAAATTTTCAAGCGCCATTTTTACGGCGCGTTGCTTCTTCTGATATTTGTTATTGCCCCGACGTTTAGAGCGCCACTTTCTTCCTCGCTCTTGCTGTTTTAGAACTTTTTCCGTTCCCATCACGCTATCAAGCGCCGTCAGCGAGAGCTGATGGTTAAGACCAGGCAGGCCACGCTTGCCCCCCTTGCGATCGCTGGGAGTGGGAATCAGCGAGCCGTTGCCTTTAATATCGCGCATGTTTAGTTTTCCAGCGGAGTGATCGTGCTCGTGATGCAACCCGTCCCCACCTGCCATTGGGGCAAGCACGGAAGCCACTTTTCCGCTTTGTTTGTCATCATCCCGTTCTGCATCAAGCTCAGGATTTTCTTGGTCTTGAGTATCTGCGATTAGGGTTTCTGCCGCCCCCGGATCTTTTTCATCTTCGTTGCTACTCGCCTCAGAAGCTTCTTTGTCTGCACCATCTTGCGCTTTATCTAGATTGGTCTTTTCTGCGCGCGTTTCCTTTTCCGTGTCTCGGTCCTCGTCAGAGAGGTACTTAGCATCGGTAGGTGCCTTTTCAGACTTCTCTTGCTTAACTTCGACCGCCTTCATGTTTGCTTTGGGCTGTGGCGGAGGTTGTTGCTGCTGCAGTTGCGCCACCAATTCTTTCTTCTTTGGCTTCGGCTTCTTTTCTTTGAGCTTGTCGGTCTTTTCTTCTTCGGATTTTTCCTTTTCTTCCTCTTTTTTTTCCGGCTGTTTCTTTTTCTTGGGAAGTTCAACTAGCGCCACTTCAACCTCACTTGCTATGCGATCAAACGTAACGCGTACCTTTCCACTGTTTCGCAAACGACGAATAGGTCTGGCGACGCAACTGCGAGGATCGTCCTGAAGTTCGCACCCACCAAAACCTCCAAATACATTGCCATCATTGGGGACTACTTTAACCACCAGTGTGTCTACGTCGCTCACCTTCAAGGTACAGTTACCGCTGCACGTATTTCCCATCGGTTGCAGCAGCATGTCTTCAGAAGGGAGTACGCTTTTGGTGAAAATTTGCCCCCGTGTCCCTAGCCAGTCGCTTCCGTCTCCGCCAGTTGTCACGCAGTTGGCGCATCGATAAATTTGCACCTTGCCTTCGCCATCGCCAGCAAAGCTAACTTCTAGCTGCGACTCAGGAAGTGGACGACTTTGCTCCCATAGGTACAGCCCACCAAGAAGTCCCGCCTGTAAACAGACAGCAGCGACTAAGCTCAGGGCAAATCGCCCCGGCGTGTTGATACGTGACGATCTCATCTACTACTAGGTTCCCAATATATAGGTATAGCAACTCTACTGGTAGCAGACAAACGAACCAATATTGAGTGACCGTGCTTTAGGTCTTGTCAATGCTAAGACACTGTAATATTTGAGGTTATGAAGATATTTAGTTCTGCTGCCATCCTGCTGTGTTTTGCCATGAATTGTAAGAAAGAGGTCACCCAGGCCACTGACAAAACGACTCCGATGGCGCCCGTAAGCCCGGTTGCTTCAGACA
>JAHDIH010000011.1 GCA_020630875.1 Deltaproteobacteria bacterium
ACCTCTGGTGTTCCGGTTGTCACGCCAGTGGCATTGCCGGGTAGCTATGTTCGGAAGGGATAACCGCTGAAAGCATCTAAGCGGGAAGCCCACCTCAAGATTAGGTAACCCTAAGACGCAAGTCTTCAAAGACCCCATATAGACTATGTGGTTGATAGGCTGGGTGTGGAAGTGTAGTAATACATGGAGCTAACCAGTACTAATGGTCGAGCGGCTTGATCACCTTAATTTTCGTGGACCACCTTTTTGGTGGCCCACAGAAAGAAGGCAATTTTCAAGTATTGCAAAGAAGCACTCGTTCTCGCGTTTCAATCTTTTCCTGGCGACGACGCCGGAAGGGCCACACCCGTTCCCATCCCGAACACGGAAGTTAAGCCTTCTAGGGCCGATGGTACTGCAGGGGCCACTCTGTGGGAGAGTAGGAAGTCGCCAGGTTTTTTTAGAGAGGACAATAACGTTTAGTTATTGTCCTCTCTTTTTTTTTCGGCGATTTGGCTAAGCATTTTATTCGGTTGCTGTAGTGTTTGAAGCTTCGTTTTAGTTTGGTTCATTTTTCTGCACATTGGAAAACTTAGATCTAAATTGCTGACGGTTCGTTAGAATGGCAAATGGGTCTATATGCGAAACAAGCAGTCATTATTTCATTGATTTCTTTGGTTGGCGGTACGCTCGGCGGTGCGCTTTGGGGAGCTGCGCAATCGAATCAGATTGTTAGCAATCTCTCAGGCTGCCTGATGATTAATAACAACACGGATACACGGATTGCTATTGTGGGAAGAGATCGCAACGCGCTGAGGTTTGAGGTAGAGACTTCACTTATTGATTCTACGGCTTGGGTTGGAGTCGTTCCGTCATCAGTACCTCATGGAAGCGAAGAAATTAACGATAGGTCCGACATTTCGTACGTTTATCTTGTACCAGGCGTTCGCCAATACATACTTCCAATACCAGACCAAAGAGGCATAGAATTGTTCGATTTACGTGTTAACTCCCGCGACTCAGGGGGAATTGAAGTAGCCCACACGAGATTCTTCGCAGGTCGTCGCGGAGGTTGCAAAGGAATACAAAAATGCCTCGACAAAGCACCTGAAGTCATATTCTGGGATAAAAATGGGAAGACTCGCTATGCAAAGTGATTCTTGTGGTCACCTAAGCCAGCGAAATTTGGTTTGGCGCGGTTGGTTTTACTGAATTTCGCAACACCGTAGAGAAAACTCCTACATTCGATATTATTCAAATCAACGATACACTATTGAGATGTCGGTTAGATGGGGAAAAGTTGTGATGTTGTTAGTGCTATTTGGGTGTTCGAGTAGCAACGCCCCATCTACTGGAGACTCGGATGCAGGGGGAACAAGTGATGGAGGTGGTGGCCCACCAGCGGCAGGCCAGGTTTACGCCCATTCCAGTGATACGCTTTATGAGCTAGAACCGATCTCGCGTACTTTTGAAACGATTGGAGTGATGGAGAACTGCAATGTTGTCACCGACATCGCAGTTAATGCACAGGACCAAATATTTGGTGTTGCAGCTTTCGAAGAAGGGGACTCTGGCGTGAAACACGGATTGGTCTCCATTGATCCGGTAACTGCCAAGTGCACGCTTGTGGTCGAGGGAATGTTTGCGAATGCGTTGTCTTTTGTCCCCAAAGGGGTGTTGGACCCAGACAAAGAAATATTAGTCACTGTTCAAGGCGCGAGGTACGTATCAATTGACCCAGATGACGGAACCATTACAGAGATCAAAGCGAGCTTGGGCTACTCATCGAGTGGCGATGTAGTTTCGGTAAAAAACGGCGGCACGTATTGGTCCGTGAATAACTTTGATGACGGCATGGACGATCTCGTTCAGTTTGATCCTACAACAGGAGAAGTGATCAAAAATTGGGGAACCTTAGGTCATGATAGGGTTTACGGAATCGGTTATTGGGGCGGCGTGGTTTATGGGTTTTCAGCCGATGGTGCGATGTTCCAAATACGGTTCGAGGGGGACGAAATTGTCACAGAAATTGTGGAAGCAACCGAAATTGAATTTTATGGCGCCGGGTCGTCTACCATAGCACCGGTAGTGATTGATTAGTGAAGTTCGCCTTATATGGAATACTCTTATGCATTAGGTGTTAACCTTCGCATATGAAGGCATTGCTGTTTGTCGCCATACTTTTACTGCTCGGATGCAAAGGAAAATCTCAACCCGGTGAAAAGTCGATAGAAACTGAGAAGAGTTTTTCTTCAATAGCCACTAGTTCCTCCGTAGCGTCGTCTTACTCGGCTTCCGTATCATTCCCATCTTTGTCAGCCTCTGCCAAGTCAGTTTCTAAAGAAAGCGTCGCGCTAGCGAGGCAGCTCAACAAAAAAGGTTTGGCGAAGCATCGGGCCGGGGATTGGGATCAAGCTAAGGTTCTCTTTGCGAAGGCTTTGGCCGCTAACCCACGTCATTTAAAAGCAAGATACAACTTGGCTTGTTCTTACAACTTGTCAGGCGAACCATCCGAAGCACTAAAAATTCTTAAGGAGTTCAAGGACGAGAAGAATTGCGATCCTTGTTTAGAAAGACTGGTTCGCGCTAGCAATGATCCTGACTTAAAGAATCTTCACTTGAACGAAACGTTTCAGAGGATTGTAAAACTACCAGAGCCCAAGCCTTTGACAGCGAAATGGGCTCAACGAGCAGCGTGGAACACCTTTAGCGGCGGTACAAAGTATTTGCTGGAAAAGAAGGTGACAGTGATTAGTGCGGACTCTGGTACTGGCGATGTTTCAACAGAGATTTTGGTAGGTCGAAGTAAGCTGAGATATTATTTCGATCAGGAAGAGGAGCTTATTCCGCAGTCTGGCGGCGACCAAGTAACCTGCGACAGTTCTTGTTGTACGTGGACAGATACCTCGGAGAACCCGGGTAATTCGCGTGGAGATACCATCGTTTACTATGGACGCCTTTGCTTCAGTACGAAAAACTCTAAACATTATTTGACAAAGATATATTTGTCGTCAGGCGTATAGCTTTTGTAGGTAAGTGTCCAACAAGCTGCTACAGCTGTGGTTGTATCGTCTGCAAAGCGATTGTTAGCATCACTAGGAAATGGATACTGCGATTAAAGAGGTAGATGAAGTAGCAGATACTGTCGTGGGGGAATATGACTTGCGTACCCGCAATGGCGACTATGGAAGCGTGATTGAGCCGACGCTGTTTCACAAAAACTCTATAAAACGAAACAGCCGTAGGCCTACCACAATTAGTGAAAAGTCGTTTGTTCTGTACTCTGAGATTGGAACTGGAGGGGAGGGGATTGTTCATGCCGCGGAGCAGGTTCGGCTTCAGAGGCAAGTCGCAGTAAAGTCGCTGCTGCCAGAAAAGCAAGACAAGGAGACGGCGCTACGTTTGATTGCAGAAGCCCGCATCACTGCAGAGCTGGATCATCCGCATATTATTCCAGTTTACGACTTAGTTCTCGACGATAACAACCCGGCTGTGATGATGAAGAGGATCTCTGGTTCGAGTTGGGACGATCGTCTTTCCTACCTTACCTTGAAAGAAAATGTCGAAGTACTTCTGAAGGTAACCGAGGCAATCGCTTACGCTCACTCAAAAGGTATCATTCATCGTGACCTAAAACCAGGAAATGTAATGTTAGGAGAGTTTGGCGAAGTCTATGTGGTGGACTGGAGAATCGCTGGCACTGTTGAGTCACTATCAGATGGTGGGGTTTACGGTACTCCCGCCTATATGGCGCCAGAGATGTTTGGAAGTCTTTGGCCCAACGGTGACGCTCCTCCGATTGACTGCTATTCCGATGTCTATCTACTTGGTGCGTTGTTGTTTCATCTACTAGAAGGACACCCGCCGCACAGAGGCAATTCCTTGCAGGCCGTCATGCGTTCGGCCATGCTAAACGAGACGCTCACTTTTGAAACGAGCCCACCTCTGGCGCTTAAGTTCTTGGTTGAGACAGCAATGAAAACCCAGCCTGACCAAAGACCATCGGTGGGAGCTTTTTTGAAGTGCTTAAGTAACTTTCTTGGAGCTTCTGGCGCGCTCACTCTCGTCGACGCCGGAGATGCTGCAATGTCGGAACTTAAGCAGGGGCGTAATATTTTACTTCATTACAAAGAAGCTCGGTTTGCCTACGCACAAGCGCTCATTGCGTCTCCTAATTTGCAAGTGGCCAAAGACCGTGTTTCAAAACTTACCAAAGTAGCTGTGGAAGAGCTGCTTCGGGTCGGTAAACCGCAGGTTGCTCTGACGCTACTTGAGAGCGAGGAGAGCAGCAATAATCCGAAGTTGAGAAAGCGTTGTCAACGAGCTGTCAAAAAACAAATGGATGGAGTTCGTGACGAAGCATTGGAAAAGCGAAACCGTAAGTTTCTACTAAAGTGGTTTGTTCCATTTGCTGCGGTTACTCTTTTGGGGAGCCTTGTTCGAATGTATTGCCAACGCACCGGCATGCCAGTTACCTACGCCTTGCTATACGACGGAGTTATTACAGTGGTAGGTACAGGCGCGATTTGTTATGCCGCCCGCAACATCACTCTGAGTTGGATGAAAACGTGTCTTTTCGTTGGATTTGTATTGCAGCTGACCGAAATGCTGCCCGCCATAGCGGCGGTAGCAAGGGACACCGATTTATGGTTGGTGATATTCTCCAGACGTTGCTTGGGGCTGCTTGCGCTATTAACGTTGTCGATGATCGTTAGCAGGAAAATGCTGGTCGTGTCCGTTCTTTTTGGTTTTAGTTTACTTCTGGATGCATTTCAGGTCGATGTGGGGAGCTTTGATCTTGTCATTCAATCGCTGGTTTTAGGGTCACTCCTTTTTGTTATCTACAACATATCTAGCGCAGGAGTTAGTGCTAACAACCGTGCAATCAATACCGGTTCTTACGAAGAGACAGATCTTGCTTTGAAGTAAGTTAAAAGTCTAACCGGTACTGTTCTTGTTGGGGGGAGAACTCCAATAATGAGCGTTACTGCTGCGAATGTCTCGAGTCTGTAACTTTCTTAAGGCGTATGCCCGTATTCAACTAATCGAGTTTTGTATCCATCCTTGTCCCACCCTGAATGACTGAACAAGGAAGCACAATCAGCCGTTAATGGTTGACACGGCAGAACGCTCGCATTGTCGAAGTCGCCACACTTCACCTTTGAAGACATACAAGAGAAGAACGTCTTATACTCGTCTCTACATTCCTTAGCTTGCTCTGAACGAATGATCTTGCTAATTGCTGCGACGCAAACACTCTTGTCAACTTTGTAGTCGTTTTCATCTGGTATTTCGGTCACTCCGAATTTTTCATGCGCCATTACAGAAGTATGGTAGTCGTCCTTGTACACGGCACATTCTTGTAAACCACACGTTAACTCTATTGCAGTGGCATCCACTTCTGGTGAGGTCACTACGTTGCTTTTAACGCTTGAGGGCTGTGTTAACGCTGCCTCCGGTTCGGACTGGGCTTGCTCTGACGCTGCCCTGGTTAAGGTGGTGTGCTGTGGTTGCTTTATATTTTGCCCACAGCTCGCAAAAATAATTAGGACAATAAGGGAACGCATAACCAAATATTACGTTACCCATTAGGTTCTTAGGGATGGCAATAACCTCTTATTTGGTTTCATCACCTGCAATAGCAAAGAAAACCTATCCAATGGCTGTTCTATGCCTTATTGCGTCTCTATAATGGTATTGGTGGGGGACAAGGCGACAAAGGTCGGTCAGGCCGCGCTTGGGAGTGAGACAACAAAGGTTGGGCATATACCCAAAGATAAAGCGTTTTTTGATCTAGAGACTCGTAAGGGGACCTATGAGATAGAGCAAGCAGATGATTTGGTGGTGAGTACGAAGGTAGTCACCGATCACGACTCGCCTACCTACCTTGTGGGAGAAATGATTGGAGTCGGTGCGGAGGGGGTAATTTTTTCTGCAACGCAGTGTCAGCTCGAACGTGAAGTCGCTCTTAAATCACTAAAAGAAAACTTGCAGAACAGGGAGATGGCGAAGCGTCTTTCAGCAGAAGCCCGTCGTACCGCGACACTCGATCATCCGCACATTGTCCCGATTTACGACTTGGTAGTTCATCCGCTAAATCCTACCGTCGTGATGAAGAAAACAAGTGGGAAAACCTGGAGTGACCTTTTAGAAAAAGACGCTACGAGTTTGCTCAGTCATTTAGAGATTCTTCAAAAAGTGTGCGATGCCGTATCGTACGCCCATGCGTCTGGAATCATTCACCGGGATATTAAGCCCGCAAACGTATTAGTTGGAGAGTTTGGAGAGGTTTATCTTGCCGACTGGGGAATCTCGGGAACAACGGAAGAGTTTGAAAGAGAGCCGGGGATTTTTGGCACTCCGGCGTATATGGCGCCAGAGATGGTAGATGGCGATCCTATTACCTCGCGAACCGACGTGTACCTGCTCGGCGGCATTCTTTATCATATTCTCGAAGGTTGCCCCCCACATGAGGGGGACTCTCTAATGAAAATAATGGCGTCTATTGCCAAAAGTAGTCCTGACTTTAATGACGCGACACCTCCCATCTTGAAACGACTCGCCTTGGACGCCATGGCGCCACTGCCCAAAGATAGACCACAGTCTGTAACAGAGTTTAAAAGGCGTCTGTCGGTTTTTATGGAAACACACGGCGCTTACCGCCTGCTGTCCGTCGGCGAAAAAGCGCACGAGCAAATGAAACAGCAGGGGCCTGAGTCGATGCAGCACTATTACCAGGCTCGGTTCGCATACGATCAAGCCCTGCAGCTGGCTTCGGATTTTGAGCCTGCCAAAAAGAAGATGACGGAACTCATGACAGACGTGGTTCAATGGCAGCTCTCGCAGGGGAATTATCGCGTAAGCTTGTCCATTGCTGGCAGTAGCGAATATTCAACGCCGGAACTTTTGGCCCATTGTGAAAGAGAGATCGAGCGCAATGGGCAACGAAGCAAAGAGGATCCTAGTTTGCTTCGTGCACGCCAGCTGATAATGAAGGCCCTAATCCCCATCGCAGTATTTTCGCTGATCACGAGATTACTTAGAGAGTGGCTGAGGCATTCATTTAGCGAGCCCGTCTCGATGTTGCTAACTGGACTTTTCCTGTTTTCAGTATTGGCACTATTTGCCTGGAAGGTCCGGCATATCAAAAATCGGTGGTTGCTTTTTGGGATCCTCGCAATGGCCGGTTTGCAGGTTTCTATGATGATTCCTCCGTTCGCATCCCTCTGGGTCGATTTTGATGTCGCATCAATGATGCTCGCGAGGAAGGTCGCGGTGTTTTCCGTGCTTACTACGTTCGCGCTAATCGTTGAGCCGCGAGTGCTTGTGGCCTCGGTAACGTATGCCGTGGGAATACTATGCGAAGCGATTGTAGGTGATACATTGTGGTTAGATGTAATTATGCAAATGGGCTCTTACCTACTGATTTTCTTGATACTTATGTCGCGGCATAACGTCGAACTTACTGTGGCAGCCGAAAAAAACTGAAAGATGTCGATATGGGGGTACCGCAGTGAAGGTGGTTCATGTTACGATGTAAGTATGGACTTTAAAAAGTTGGCACCATTTTTATTAGTTTTAGGTTGCGGGGGCGATCCAGAACCCGGTCCCGGCACGGATCCTGGTGATGGGATGGACGGCGGCGGCACGGTAATTGTGGATCCACCAACCGTTTGCGACAAGGTAGACCTGCTCTTCACGGTTGATGGTTCGGGTTCAATGAGCGAAGAACTAGAAGCATTACGCGATGACGTTTTTCCTGCGCTCTCGGCTTCTTTGTTAAATATCGGAGAAGGGTTAGAAAGTCTTCGTGTTGGTATGGCAGATGCTTGTGCGGGGCCGGGCGGAACCAATCTACATGACTTCTCAGCGAGTCAGCCGTGTAACTTCTCTACTAATGAGCTTTGGATGGACAGTTCTTCTCCGACCTTTACCGATGAGTTTCTTTGCGTTGGCGACCTCGAAACGGGATGTGCAAGTGGTGGCAAGGAGCAGCCCGCAAGCGCCGCGATAGCCGTGCTCAACGACTCTGAAAATACTGGCTTCGTGAGGGATGACTCGATCTTAGTTGTCATTGCCGTGACAGATGAAGACGAACAACCCCAAGACTCTAATCGGACAGCGCAAGAAATCTACGACGACATTCGGGCTATTAAACCAGGCACCGAAGAGAATATCGTATTTGTCGGTGTTGGTGGAGGCCAAGGAGGGTGTAACGGAAATACACAACCACCATCGCCACAAGAGGGGGCATACGGAACGGCGCAAGAGGCAGACCTTCTCAATGAAGTCTCTGACCTATTTATCGCCGACGGCAGAGGGCTCAAGTGGGACCTTTGTGCCGGAGCTTTGGAAGATCAGCTTCCACAAGTCGTACAAACAATCAACAACGCTTGTGAAAACCTAGTCATTATCGACTAGTCGCACCTAGCGTACGTATACAGAATTTTTGGAAGCGCCGCTTCTTGACTATTGTCGAGCAGCGGCGTTTTTGCGCAAGAAGCACCGAGCTGATAGTTGGGCTGGGTGGCGCACCCCGTAAAAAAGATGAAAGGAAAGGAGTTGTCCATGGGAACGTTTCCAACGATCCAGCTGTCATTGGTCCTTATGAAGCTAGACTGACACCCAGTGACTGTAATTGCATCAGTGCCCTCTAAGACTTGAAGCAGAATGCTTACGTCCGAAAGTGAAACTCCAAGCTCACTTTCAAATGCCTGCCTCTCCGAAGTCTTTAGTCCTCTCGCCGTAAAGTTTTCTGCGTCATCTGGTGCGTAAAGTGTCATCGACATTGGCAGGTAGTCGGGGTGCAGGGCGGTGACGACCGTAGTCGCGTCCGCACTACTGCAGGTCTCCATTCTGCCGTTTGGCGGGGTCGAAAATGTAGTGATCGAGGAACCACTTACCTCTGCTTCAAAGACGCCTAGGAAGCTTTGTTCACTGGAATTCCAGTCTACGTATTCTCCGTACAGACCCACCTTCCCCTGGCAAACCCCCAAGGAAGCATCCGCGGAAGGTGTTGATGGGGACGAGCAACCAAGGGCGAAAAGTACAATCAGAAGTCTCATGGGAAAGAGAGTACTTCAAACTTGTTACTAAAAGCAGCAAGCGTATAGTGCGGCTCCTTGCCGTACAATCGAGGTGTCCGTTTTGTATTTAATATCAGTGTATTATGTAGTCCTGCTTGTTGGTCGGATGCTATTTTGCGGTTCTGCGGTAGAGTACTGTTGTATGTGGCTTTTAGGCACCCTTGGCATGCTTGCTATTGAAATATCGTATTTGCCGCAGTTATTGCGTCTTCACAGAAGGAAGCGAGCAGATGACATTTCACTGTTCTTTCCGGCGATGAACCTTCTCGGCCGATTGATGGCAATGACATTCGCATTGTCGACCGGGGCTGAGGTGCTAGGAGTCGGGTTCCTGTTAGGTGCCGTGGTCAGGGCCATATTTCTTTGTCAGGTCGTTGCCTACCGAGAACCGAGAAAGGTTGCGTCCGTATGAGTACTTGGAAGTCCGAAGCCACAGACTGTAAAAAGTTGTCCTTGGCAACAAGTTTAGGAGTCGAAGATACCGTGGTTTTAGAGTTGGTTCGTCGAGCTGGACTATTGTCCATGGCTAGCGTGTTCACCATCGATACAGGGCGGCTGCCAGAAGAAAGTCTTCAGTATCTAGAAACCATTGAGCGACATTTTGATATTTCAATCGACGTGTATTTTCCGCAAGCCGAGTCAGTCGCCGCACTTTACAAAGAGCAGGGCATCTACGGCTTTCGAAACAGCGTCGAGGAGCGGAAGCGTTGTTGCCACGTACGGAAAGTGGAGCCACTAGGAAGGGCGCTTCGTGGAAGCAGTCACTGGATTGTTGGACTAAGGCGTCAGCAAGCTGCCTCAAGAAAATCCTTGCAAGAGGTACAGCACGATGAGGCCAACGGCATAACAAGACTGGCTCCCATCATCGAATGGAGTGAAAAAGAGGTGTGGGATTTTGCACGTGACAACAAGCTGCCTATTCATTCCCTGCACGAGCAAGGATACCCCTCTATCGGTTGCGCCCCTTGTTCGCGAAGTGTGGAAGGTTGGCGAGCTGGCGAAGAAAACGACACGACATTGATTAGGGCTGGGCGCTGGTGGTGGGAATCACCTGAGCACAAAGAATGCGGGATACACCGGAGATAACAATGAGTGATTTACAGAAACTGGAAGACAAATCGGTATACATAATCCGGGAGGCGTACCAGTCTTTCGATAAGGTCGGAATGCTTTGGTCCATAGGTAAGGACTCTAGCGTCATGCTTTGGCTTTTGCGTAAAGCTTTTCTCGGACACATTCCTATTCCGATGCTGCACGTGGATACCACTTACAAAATCCCTGAGATGATTCGCTTTCGTGATCAGCTTCAGAAAAAGTGGGGTTTTGAACTTATCGTAGAAACCAACGAAGAAGTTGTGGCATCAGGAGAAACGTTTCCTAACGGAAAAGCGACACGAGTTGAGTGTTGCAGCAAGTTGAAAAAGGACGCCCTTGCGTCGCTGATTGGCAAACATAAGTTTGATGCGGTATTTGCGGGGATTCGTAGAGACGAAGAAGGTACCCGCGCGAAAGAGCGTTACTTTTCGCCTAGAGGACAAAACTTCACCTGGGACTTCAAAGACCAACCACCTGAGCTATGGGACCAATATAAAACCGACTTTGCGCCTGGGACTCATATTCGCGTCCACCCGCTTCTTCACTGGACCGAGTCTGACATTTGGGCTTACATCAAACGGGAAGAGATTCCTGTAGTGCCAGTGTACTTTGCTGGCGAAGGCAGTTGCCCTAGTGGCAAACGTTATCGTTCTTTAGGGTGCGCACCTTGCACATCTCGCGTGGACAGCACCGCGACCAATGTGGACGAGATATTGGTTGAACTAAGAACCACCAATATTGCGGAGAGATCAACTCGAGCGCAGGACCAGGAAGCTGAAGACGCATTCGAAAAACTTCGTGAGCAGGGGTACATGTAATGAACACGACAAAAGTAGTAATGGTAGGTCATGTAGACCACGGAAAATCGACCCTCGTAGGGCAACTGCTTCACTTAACCGGCTCTCTGCCCGAAGGAAAAGTAGAATCTATAGAGGAGAGCTGTCGAAGCCGTGGGGTTCCGTTTGAATGGGCCTTTGTCATGGATGCCTTTTCTAGCGAGCGCGATCAAAACGTGACCATCGATACCGCACAACATTGGATGCATCACGAAGACCGGCAGTTTGTAATCATCGATGCTCCTGGGCATCGTGAGTTCATTAAGAATATGGTTACAGGCGCCGCTCAAGCTGATGGTGCAATTGTCCTACTGGCTGCGAATGAAGGCGTAGCCGAACAAAGTAAACGCCATGGCTACTTGCTTGGCATGCTGGGCATCAAGCAAGTCGTAGTTGCTGTTAACAAAATGGATCTTGTAGGCTACTCACAGTCCCACTTTGACGCACTGGAAAATGAGTATCGAGCATTTTTGAAAGACGTTGGCGTGGATGTTTCGGAGTTTGTTGCGGTGTCTGCTAAGGAAGGTGAAAATATTACCTCTACGTCTGATGCGTTGCCGTGGTCTAAGCAAACTCTGCTGGGCGCCCTGAAAACCATCAAGCCAGTTAGTGAAGCTTTTGGCCAAGCGCTTCAATTGTCAGTCCAAGATATCTACCGTTTTGATGACCGACGGCTTATTGCTTGCAAAGTAGAGCAAGGCAAACTTACGGTCGGGGATGAAGTAGCTATCTATCCAGGCGGCGAAAAGACCAAGGTAGCGTCCATTGAGGTGTGGTCTGCACCAGAAAAGACAACCGCTGTAGCAGGGGAGTCTATCGCCATCACCCTCACCAATAGTTTGTTTACCGAGCGCGGCAACGTCATTACTGCAGCGAGGGCCCCCTTGGTCAGCCAATCCATTGCCACTAGAATTTTCTGGCTTGGAAGTAACGATCTAAAGACTGGCAGACGTGTGAAAGTGAAAGTCGGCACGCAGGCGGTGTGGGCTCAAGTGACTGAGGTAGAAAACGTGACCGATGTCGCCAACCTTGAAAAGCAAGACAGGGCGAGTCTTGGCAAGCATGAAGTCGCCGACATCAGGTTCGAGCTCGAGCAACCGTTAGTTTGCGACAGCCACAGGCAATCCCTTGCACTTGGTCGCGTGGTCATCGTGGATGGCTACGACGTTTGCGGCGGAGGGCTTATCCTGTCTAGTGGCGAACCCAAAGCTGCAGGAATTTCCGTGACCGATTGGTATCAGTTGAACGGCCACTTCGGAGGAGTGTTAGAAGTCCCAGAGAACCGTCGCGTATGCGGACAGCTGCAAAAGGAGTTGTTTGCGTTAGGAATTCGCAGCTCCGTTTGCGATCGCTCTTCCGCCAGTGAAGTGGCAAACTCAGGAGTCCTCGCGCTTGTACCTTCCCAGGCGGGGGGACGTCTGATGATTTACGGAAAAAAGTCGTTTCACCTTACGCTAAAAGAACGGATCCCAACGGAAATTGCGACGCATCTCAGAGGATAACTAGCTCATTGCCAAGCAACCCTTTGCCCTGGTAAAGCGTTGTAATGCGCTTACTGTTATTAATACTTGTAGCTTCGGCTTGCCGGCCAGCGTTTCCGCGTAACAGTGCCGGATGGCATATCACCATGTCGCCAAGGTTTGAGTTGATGTCAGACCTTCCCAAAGAAACGGCTAGAGACGTCGTCGCAAAATTGGAAGCGCAAACCGAAGCGATAAACGTTGGGATGTCTCAACTTTACGACAGGCAAGTGCGCTTTAAAAATCGTTTCGCCGTTACCATGTTTTCGAGCTGTAGCAACATGAGGGCCTATTTGCCACTGGGAGTAGCAGGTGTGACCTATTTGTCCAAAGACTTCTCAGAAAAGTGGAAAGCTCTTGCTTGTGGAGGAGGGGTGACTCAACCATTACTTCATGAAGTTACACATCAATTGATGTTGGCGTATGGTGGTATGCAGCCTCATTGGTTAACGGAAGGACTGGCAAGCTATTTTCAAACGGTGAAAGTTGACGGAAATACCATTGTACTGGGAACACCGCTGTCGCAGTTCGGTGACAACGACAAATACAGCAAGGGCGCGGCATTTGATTTTGAACAGCTAATAACGTTGTCCAAAAAGGAGCGTCGAAGGCTAACTCGCAGGACTTTCTACTTTGAGTCATGGAAGGCGGTGCACATGCTTTTTTCAGATCGGCTTTTGCTACCTCAGTTTAAGAAGTACGTTAAGAAGCTGAATGCTGTCGCTCCCAACGCGTGGGAGACGACCATCGGGACGATACCTGAAATCAATAGTCGATATAAAATGTATCACACCAAACGGGACTTTGTGATTCGCACCACGACGCTGGATTTACCTCAAGGCACGATAGACCAAAAGTCGTTAGGGAATGGTCAATTACACGACCGACTCCTCGAATTGTCGTTGCTCTTTGGCGGGAAAAATTTTAGCTGGAGACTGAGAGAAGCGTTGAGCGAAAATCCCATGTGGGCGCGTGCGAAGTATTGGCGTGCGCTTTATCAAGTGCACGTTAAAGACAACCACAAGGCCGCATTAGCGGAAGTCGCGGAGGATGAATACGCCTTTACCAGGATAGGGATAGCACTTGATGGAGGAATAACCAGCAGAGTGCCATGTGGAGAACAAAGAGCGCTGGAAAGCCGCGCAAAGACTGCGGTGGAGTGGGGGCTGTTAGCTAGCCATTATCTCGCTAGCAATATGAACGAACGTGCTTATGAAACTGTGCGAAAATCACTAGAGATCGATACCGCTTGTCTTGTGTGCCTGCGGGTTGGCGCAAGGGTAGCGGCTTCGCTTGGGCGGTTCGAAGAGGCCGCCATAGTGCAACGTCGGTTGGTAGCAAGGCGTGGTCATGCAGTGAGTGACAGAGACATTGCCGCTCTTGAAGAATACGAAAATGAGAAAATACCAAAGGTGCCTCTGAGTCGGTGTGAGGACAGCTAGAGACTTCCAACAAGAGTCAATAACAGAGGAATGAGTGCCGGCAGTGCTTGTACGAAAAATATTTTGCGGGCCGCCGTCAGCGTTCCGTAGATACCTGCAATCGCAACGCAGGCGAGAAAGAATAGCGATACGTTTTGTTTCCACGCAACGTTTTCAATAAAGAAGGTCCAAATCAGGCCGCCTGCCAGAAAGCCGTTATACAAACCTTGGTTGGCCGCCATGGACACGGTTTGCGGAAAAAGCTCTTTAGGGAAGGCCTTGAAAACTTTAGGACCCTTCGTAGTCCAAGCAAACATCTCAAACCATAGAATGTAGATATGAATGAGAGCTACCAAGCCGATGAATACGTTGATTGCTATGGTCATTTCACCACGTATAACCGGATTGCTCGTCGATGTCGTGTAGAACGGGGAAGGTCGGTGCTCTGGAAACTAGTGGTTAAAGGTAGGATATCTTGGATTTAGGCCTTGACGGCGGGGCCATTAACCATCAATATCAACTTGTTGTAGTAACCTTACGTGTACGTGAGGGTTTGATTTGATGTCCACTGTAAAACTCATAAAAGTCGGCGAGTTAGCCAAGTCTGTCGGTAAAACCGTACGGGCCATCCACTTGTACGAGGAGATGGGGCTTTTGCAGCCTGCTAAGCGTTCCAGCGGCGGGTTCAGGCTCTATTCCGAGGCTTCTGTAGAAAGGACCGAGTGGATCATTAAGCTGCAAGCAGCGGGTTTCACGCTTGGGGACATCAAGAACTTTATATCGAGCTTCGAAGATGCTCCTAGCAGTAAACTTGCCGCTAGTGCCGCAAGAAACGTTTTTCAAGGTCGGTTAGATGCGATCGCTTTGCAGATGAAAGAACTCAAGACGCTGCAAAGTGATCTTAAAGAAGCACTTAAATATCTGGAAAATTGCCACGGCTGTCGAGCTCCAGAAGGTCAGCTTGAATGTGGCGTTTGCGAGCAGCACGGCGACACCGCCGTTCCACCACTATTTGCCGGGCTCCGAACCGAGCCCGAGATTGACGTTGCAATTTCTGAATTGCGAAAGGAAAGTAATGGCCGTTAAGACTCCGATTTTTATGGACAACCACTCGACCACTCCGGTGGATCCAAGAGTGATGGAAACGATGATTCCGTATTTCACCCAAAAGTTTGGCAACGCCGCAAGTCGTAACCATGCATTTGGTTGGGAAGCAGAAGCTGCCGTTGATCTGGCTCGCGAGCAAATTGGCGCGCTAATCGGCGGAATGGGAAAAGAGATCGTGCTCACTTCTGGTGCGACCGAGGCAAACAACTTGGCGATCAAAGGTGCCGCTCACTTTTATAAAAAGCGTGGCAATCACATCATCACTGTCGAGACAGAACATAAAGCAGTCATCGATGCTTGTAAAAGTCTCGCTCGCGACGGCTTTGAAATTACGTTTTTGAAACCCAGCACTGATGGGCTGGTAACGCCAGAGCAAGTCGCAGAAGCGGTCACCGATAAGACGGTGTTGGTAAGCGTAATGCTGGTAAACAACGAAATTGGGGTGGTTCAGCCCATCAAAGAAATCTGTACGGCGGTAAAAAACAAAAATCCCAAGACGCTGTTTCATACTGATGCAGTGCAAGGGGCGGGGAAGGTACCGTTTGACGTTACCGACACCAACGTCGACTTAGTCGCGATTACCGCACATAAAATGTACGGCCCCAAAGGAGTAGGCGCACTATGGGTGCGTAGAAAACCTCGCGTAAGACTGGATCCTCTAATTCACGGCGGAGGTCACGAGCGCGGCATGCGTTCTGGCACGCTGGCGGTTCCTCTAATCGTAGGCTTTGGGAAAGCCGCTGAAATTGCAAAAGCGGAGATGAAAGAAGAAAATGAGCGTATCGTCGCATTGCGAAAGCGCCTCTACGATGGTCTCACGTCGCAACTGTCCGATACTTTTGTCAACGGGCACGAAGACAGGCGACATCCAGGAAATCTCAATATCTCTTTTGCGTTTGTAGAAGGGGAGTCGCTGCTGATGGCAATGAAAGATGTTGCCGTATCTTCTGGTTCTGCTTGTACCTCTGCGTCGCTAGAGCCCAGCTACGTTTTGAGAGCACTGGGCGTAAGTGAAGAGCTAGCGCACACGTCCATACGATTTGGTATCGGACGTTTTAACACGGCAGAAGAAATCGATCACGTCACTGAAATCGTGGTGGACGCTGTGAAACGACTAAGAGAACTGTCTCCACTTTGGGAGATGCATCAAGAGGGAATCGATATTTCAAAAATTCAGTGGGCTGCCCACTAAACTAGGAGAAACTAACAATGGCATACAGCGAAAAAGTAATTGATCACTATGAAAATCCACGCAACGTTGGCTCGATGGATAAGGCTGACGAAAACGTTGGCACGGGTCTTGTGGGGGCACCCGCTTGCGGCGACGTAATGAAGTTGCAAATCAAGGTGAATGACGACGGTGTTATCGAAGACGCGAAGTTCAAAACCTTCGGTTGTGGTTCTGCGATTGCTTCCTCATCTCTTGCCACCGAGATGCTTAAAGGATTGTCGATTCAGCAAGCTGCAGAGATTACCAACAAGGTGATTGTGGAAGAGCTAAATCTTCCGCCTGTCAAAATCCACTGTTCAGTGCTGGCAGAAGATGCCATTAAAGCAGCGATCGCTGACTACCAAGAAAAGCAAGAGTAGCACAGTGCACATCGACATCACAGAAAGCGCCGCAAAAGAGATTTTGCGGCAGCGTGATAAGCGCGGAACGCCAGAGGCAATTATTCGAATCGGAATAAGAGGCGGTGGTTGTACTGGTTTTGCGTACGTATTCGAGTGGGCCGATGAGATTGAAGCAACAGACAAAACATTCTCCGCTCATGGTGCATCGATCGTCGTAGATCCAAAAAGCCTCGTATACCTGCAAGGAACAGAGCTCGACTTTGTTCGAAGCATGATGGGCTACGGTTTCAAGTTCAACAACCCCAACGCTAAAGGTAGTTGTGGGTGCGGTGAGTCTGTTGAGTTCTAGTTGTGCTCAACGCATTCGAGACATTGGGACTGCCGGTAGCCTACGAAGTAGATAGGGGCGCGCTGGAAGATCTCTACTTTGCAGCTTGTAAAGAAAATCATCCTGATCGCGTTGATCCCTCTGAGCGACTGAGTGCCGTACAAAAGACAGCTTCCATTAACGACGCGTACAAACTTTTGCGGTCGCCAGAAGCCCGCGCCGAACATATCTTGCTCTTGCACGGTGGTTCTCTAGACGGTGTAGTGGTTTCGCCCCAATTTTTAGTCGAGACGATGGAATTGCGCGAAGCATTGGCGGTGGCCATCAAAGCTAATGACGAAGCGTATGTGGAGCGTGTTTTTGAAGAAGCAACGCAAGATAAAAAAGCAGTGCTAGAGCAAATTAAACAAACGTTCGCGGAGTTCTTTGCTGCCGGCGATGCATCCGCGCTCGATAGCGTGGCAAAAGGACTCGTCCGTTTGCGTTACGTGAATCGCTGTCTTGAGACTTGTGAGGAAAGTGAACTGATATGACATTGATGCAAATTGCAGAGCCAGGCGAGAGCAAAACCAAAGCCTGTAAGAAAGTGGTGGTAGGAATTGATCTGGGAACTACCAACAGCGTAGTCGCGCGCGTACAAGATGGGGCTCCCACGGTTCTAGGTCCAGGCTTGGTTCCTTCGGTAGTGTCTTATGAAGACAAAGGCCCAGTCGTAGGAGCGAAAGCGATGAATGCAAGCGACGCGAGTAGGATTGTTGCCTCTGCTAAACGCTTTGTAGGGAAAGGCCCCAATGATATCGATGCTTCGCAATGGCAAGGGTATCGATTTGATAAGACCGACGACAGAATGGTTTCTTTTTTGGTAGGTGACAAACGCGTCACTCCTATTGATGTTTCCGCTGATATTCTGAAGGCATTGACCAAGGTCGCATCGGAGGAGATCGGCAGCAGCGTAGAAAGTGTGGTTATTACCGTACCAGCCTACTTCGATGACGCACAGAGACAGGCGACCCGGGATGCGGGACGGATTGCCGGACTTGAAGTACTTCGTTTACTTGCGGAACCCACCGCGGCTGCTCTTGCGTACGGCTTAGAGAAAAAGAAAAATGGTTTGTTTGCGGTCTATGACTTAGGAGGAGGAACGTTCGATGTCTCCATACTACAACTTCGCGATGGGGTGTTTGAGGTCAAGGCGATTGGTGGCGACACGTCTTTAGGAGGCGATGATATTGACCACGCCATCGCTGAGTTTGTTGGCAAAGATGTTGATACGTCCACGCAATCCGGGGCGCAAGGGCTGATTGCTGCTGCGCGTGGTTTAAAGGAGCAGCTGTCGGAGAGCGACGAAGCTTCTGTGGAGCTAGATGGGCGCAAGCTAACCTTAACCAGGGATAGTCTTTCAGAGATTGCTAAACCTCTGCTGAAGAAAACAGGCGCGGCGGCAAGACGGGCGTTGAAAGACGCCGAACTTTCCGTCGAGGATTTGGATGGCGTTATCCTTGTTGGTGGTTCTACCCGTTCTCCGGTCGTTCGCAACTTTGTCGAAACGTTCTTTGGTCAAAAACCTTTGTCCGATGTGGATCCAGATCAAGTGGTCGCTATAGGGGCGGCGATACAAGCAGATCAGTTGGCTGGTGGTGATCAGGACATTCTTCTTCTCGATGTGATTCCACTGTCGTTAGGGGTGGAAACAATGGGCGGAGTAGTAGAAAAAATTATTCCTCGGAACGTAACGATACCTTTTCGTGCCAAGCAAGAGTTTACGACCTATGCGGACAATCAGACCGGGTTTGATATCCACGTGGTGCAAGGAGAGCGAGAGACGGTGGACGCATGCCGAAGCCTTGCAAGGTTTCTACTGCGTGGCGTGCCGCCGATGATTGCAGGAATGGCCAAGATAGAACTGATTTACTCTATCGACGCAGACGGGATTTTGACCGTTTCTGCGAAGGAGTTGACCAGCGGCATTGAAAACGCCATTGAGGTTAAACCCTCTTATGGTCTGACTGATGAAGAAATTGAAAAGATGCTAGTGGACTCGTACGAATATGCAGAAGTGGACATGCACGAACGAAGCTTACGAACTCAAAAAATGGAAGGCGAGCGAATGCTTACAGTGACGGAAACGGCGCTGGCAGAGTCCGACAACCTAATCAGCGATGCCGAAAAGGAAAAAGTCGATGCAGCTCTTGATGCGCTTCGAGTGGCTTTGGCTGGTGCGAAAGCGTCGCCGATTCGTGATGCCATCGCTCAATTGGATGAGGCGTCGCAAACATGGGCTCAGAAGCGAATGGACCGTGCGGTACGTCAAGCCGCGGTCGGGCAATCGGTAAAAGATGTAGCCTCAGGATTGGAGGGATAAAATGCCAAAAGTAAAATTTGAATTGCAAAATGTAGAAGTGGAAGTAGAGGCGGGGACCTCTCTTCTGGATGCGGCCAAAGAAGGTGGCGCAAAAATGGGGGATGCCTGCGGTGGTAATCTTGCATGCTCCACATGCCATGTGTGGGTGAATGCCGGTGAAGATTCTCTGTCTGAAATTGACGAAGGCGAAGAGGATATTCTCGACAAAGCCTTTGATGTCAGGGCGGAGTCACGGCTTGGTTGTCAGGCGTGCGTAAGCGACCAAGATATTACATTGGTGGTCACGGAAGAATCTATTGCTGCTTGGTACGATGAGCACCCTGACGAAAAGCGTCCCGACTGAATGACTCTGTACGAGAGTCTAGTGGCAGCGTCCATCAAATGGGTGGAGTCTTCACACAAATGTGTTTTTGTACCGGAACAGTCTGGCGGAGTCGCTAAGGGAGTTCGATTGACCTTGAACGACTTCCCCGAGGAACCCATGCACACCTTGATACTCCCCAGCGGAGAAAGATATGACTTTGATGAGTTACCATCGGGTTGGAAAGTGAAGTTTGGCATTTCTGTGGCAACGTAGCGTTCGTTTCGCTGATATCGACCACGCTGGAATCATGTACTATCCAGTATTCATTGACTGGATGCATCTGACGTTTGAGGAAGCGTTTCGGGTGCTTCGAGGAGAAGACTACTACCGTCGCTTAATTGAGGAACGCAGGATCGGATTTCCAGTGGTCACGGTAAGCGGAGACTACGTTAGACCACTGCGCTTTGGCAGCCGCGTTGACTGTGAGATGAAGGTGGAAAAGATGGGCAGAAGTTCGACGCAGCTGAAGTATCGTTTTTACACCAAAGATGGAACTCACTTTGAAGGCGGCAATACCTGCGTCACAACGTCGCTGGATCGCATGAGATCTCTGGAAACGCCGACCGATTTACGCCGTTTGTTCGATGAAATAGGGAATTAGCGTCATTTTTTTGGTCCCAGCTAAGATACTGCTTTACTTCAAGATTTGATTCGGTATCTTCCGGCCAATGGTCTTGGAAAACCAAAAACACGCTGCGCGAGAAATGTTCGCGTTACTCATTCCTTTTACTGCGGACCAAACCCTGAGTTGGATTTCTGAGCAAATCGAACTAGGACGAAAAAGCGGAGAATCGGCTACTACAATCTACAGTGAAGTCGTCGGCAAGGTGGTCCACTCCGAGCGAGTCGCTGAGGCGCTGGTACACTTGGTCGAGACCGACCCTGCCGTGGTCTGCGAGCTTGCAGTGGCTAGCGAGCTCATGACCAAAGACAAATTTAGAGTGCTGTTTGCGCAAGAGCCGAGTGAGCGTAGTCTTGAGGAATTTGTGAACATTCACGCCAGGGAAGAAAAGTATCGGGTTTTCTCAGAAATGGTTGCGGATCAGCCCGTGCTACTTCACCTGGATCCACGAAAGACAGGCGTGAAAGTACCTAGTAGTTTTGGTACTCAGGACAGATTAGTGCTTCGCTTTGGGCATGAGCTAATGCCGCCATGCGACAATTTCATGTATAACGCACGTGGCGTCGAAGCGACCTTGTCATTCGGTGGTCAGCCTTTTCACTGTGAAATTCCGTGGGATGCCGTCTTTATTTTGGTCGGAAGCCAGGATGGCGATATGAAAGTTTGGAGCGAGTCTGCGCCGCGAGACTTGCAAGTTGAAAAAGTTGAAGAGCCTGAGTCTATGCAAGCTCCATTACCGCAGCATATTCCACCAACAACCAAAGATACGCACGTTCCCCACCTCAAACTCGTAGAGTAGTCGCTTGATAGAATCTCCGATCGCGGGGGTATGCGAGGGCTCATGCTCCCTAGCGTCGACTTCCCCGGATCTGATCCAGGCTCGCAGGCCTTGCGCTCGATGATACTTTCTTCGCTTGTTATTCTAGTCGCTGTCGCTACAGAGCAACTATCGCGAGCCGGGTAGTAATTCAAGTCTGGCGAAGTGGCCCTGTTGGAAATTACAACAAAGTGGTTTCGTTTTCAGGCATGCGCTGGCCTCAAAAAGACCCAGCAAGTATTGAAGCTGTCGGTTCCTTGAACTAGCTTGCCGGTATGTTTGTTGATGAGCTGAAGGTCCTTCTTAATCCGGTAGTTACGTTTCTCAAGGGGCGGGAGCTAGATTCCAACTTGCAATCAGAGTTGGACAAAGAGTTCTCAACGAGCTTTCAAGGCGATGTGTTGGCGCTTTGTAAGAAAGGCATTGCAAGTGGAGAATTTTGCAGCCGCGAAGCAGGCGGCATAAAGTACGGACGCGTCGTCAAGCCTGACGGTTTTCACGGGTTTAGTATCGACATAGTTGAAATGGACGACATTGCGGGACCATTTCATGTTCACCCCAATGGTGAGATTGATTTAATTTTACCGCTTGATAGCAATGCAACGTTCGATGGCAAAGGGCAGGGGTGGATGGTTTATCCTGCCGGCTCTGCGCACAGACCTACGACAAAGGAGGGGAATGCCATTGTTTTGTATCTGCTTCCTGACGGCGCAATTGAGTTCGTAAATGAAAGAGAGTACGAGGCTGCACGAACAGGCAATTACCAGCCGTAGTGCAAATAGAAAAAGCCCGAGCTGCATCACTCGGGCCTTCAAACCAGCTGGTATTTAGTTCTTGCGAATGGAGTTGCAAGAATCGATGACGTTTTTAAGACCTTCTTTGTCTGCAATGGCGCCATAGCACTTGTAAGTGGTTCCTGCGATGACTCTTCTCACTTCAAAGCTGTAGTTGGTTCCCACTTCATTGGCTTCGTTGTCAAGCTTGGAAGACGTGTAGGAAAGGATCCAGCCGTCATCTGTCTCAGACTTGCTGACCCATTTTTTGAAGAATATTTCTTTCGCATCCTTCTGTGCTTGTTTGAAGTTTGTGTTGAGCGCATCTCCTTTTATTTCACGTATCGTAAAACCAAAACGGTCGTCTTTGGTATGGAAGCCTGCGGCACCACCAATACCGTTTGGGGTTACCCCATTAGGAACGTCAGCTTGGAGGCCGTGGACATTAGGAATTTTCTTCCATGCACCGACTGTTGCTACCGGGGCAGGACTAGCTGTTGGCGTCTTCGCTGCTACGGGCTTGGCCGCGGCTTCCTTGACAGTAGCAGCAGAAGCGACGCTTCCTGTTTTCTTCTGGGCGTTGTCTTTGGTGGAGTCCTTGCAGGCGGACGCTAGACTGAGGCATAAGATGATTGGTATTAACTTCATGCTTGAAGATCTAGCACCTTCTTCAGGTTTACCCAGGCCTTTTTTGCGTTGGTGAAAAGGCTAACTAGAGAACTTCATCGTTTTGGAACTGCGAGACGCCGTACTTTTTACAGCTTCTTCCGCCTCGGCATCCGACTTGGCGATCACCCAACCAATGTTTGGTTGTTCGTCTTCCAAGTATTTTGCTACTTCAAATGCTTTGCTAGCGAAACCGTACTCTCCGATGATCACCTGTGATACCGGGGGACGGCTTTGTTGCAGTGCACCAATTAGCCCTAAAAGAGAGTTGGTCGCGAGGACGTCGCATTTGTATTTCTTCTGTAGCTCGGCTCTTTGGTGTTCCATTAACGTAGCGGTGTTGGTCCCGAACAGCAGGACCGTCGGTTGGTGTTTGCGCAAAACTTCAGTGTACACTCGAAATCCTATGAAGTCCCTTAGCTCGTCGGTTACTTGTGTAAACCTAAGACTGGTAGTGGATTTAAACGAGCGAACTTTTGCGACCGGCGCGTCTATGGAGCCATCGGCATCAAACAGTTGAACCACCATTTCTTCCTCTTTGGGGAGCGTTCCTTCTACAGAAATTCCCCCGAGACTGAAATCTTGAACGCGGAAACTACCACCGTGACCTGACACCAAGCCCGCCATTTTGTTTGCCCGAAACCGGATTGTTTTGCGTTTGTCTTTGGCAGATCTGGTTTGGAGTATCACTCCGTCGGATCTAGTCTTGTTTTTGATCACTGTAGTTCCTCATATGTGAATACCATACACCATGTTTGAATACTTGTACTGTGAGCTAACGTACAAATATGGGACGACCTATCACGACAGGTGGTCCCTCAATCTACCCAAAAGGCTCTTATGGATGAGAACTCGCTGAGATTGAGCGTTGCGATTAGACCGAAGCGTTCAACCCCTGTAATGTCCGAAAAACTAGAACGCCCCAAGGTATTCAACCTCAGGGCGTCCCATTAACACGTTCTTACTTACTCAGCAGCAGTGGTTAGTTTGTACGAACCACTGTTGTATCCCAACACCATGATGTGCAGCTTACCGTTGGACTGAGGGGTAATGGTGACTACCTCATCACCGGATGCGGTGTATCCCGCGGATAGGTACGCGCTAGTAGTAGGGTCTTGATTCATTTGGATGTAAAGGTCCATGTCGCTAGACGAGAACGTCCTTACGTATACTTTTTCTCCGGCAAGTACATCAAGAGTGTAAATCTTGGACTCGCCACTTCCGAGGCTTCCTGATTCGTCAAGGTGAGTAATCGTATCTACCGGTTCAATTGGAGTTTCTTCACCGCTACCATCGATGTATTTGATGTTCAGGCTGAAGTCGGTCGTTGTTGAATAGCCTTGAACGCTCACGTAAACCTCACCACCCACTACGGAGCAGCTTTCGTCGGAGTCACTTCGGTAAGGCCGGCAGTCGTATGCAAGAGCGGATGGCGCTGAACCTTTTCTGACATACAGGTCCGCGTCCGCGTCGCCAGACAAGTTGGCGGTTAAGGTGGTCCCTGGAGCAACGTGGTACGGACCGAAGTGTTTCCACTCACCCTTTTTCACGGTGTCAGCTTCATCAACGGTAACTTCTTCTCCAGTACCGGTGTTGTTGTCTGCAACGATTGATAAGTCGAGTAGAGTCTTCACGTTGGAGTAGCGAATCTTTCCTTCTGCTGTCGTAGAACCACGGTGACTGGTCGGCAGCCAAAGAAAGTCAGGATGTTCGTTTTTGGAGGCGCCAATCCACTCTCCGCCGATGATTTTTCCGTCAGCGTCTAGTTCAAGAATGTACTCGTAGTTGTCTTCATGGGTGTAGCGATCTATGTCTGATGCGAGGTTTCCGTCGCGAGATGCGGGGGATTCTGCAATAAAGTCTACGTCGGAACGTATGTAGTAAAGTGATTTGGCATCCGGGTTGAATGCGTACTCGGTTTCGACAACGGTACCCACGGTGGCCTCAATCGCTACGCTGGTTCCTGTGGCACCAGATTCCCAGCGAACCCCGACGTACATTTCCGATGCGCCCGCGGGAACTACCAGAGTGCATGACTCGTCTGCGTCGTTACTGTTACTTTCGCAATCAAACGAACGAAGCGTTGGTTCAGCATCCCAGCGGACGTAGAGATCCGCATCGAGGTTGCTGTCGCCGATCATTTCAACCGTCACGTCGGTACCAGGTGTAACGTCAACTGGGTCAAACTTGTTCCAGATTCGCCCACTCACTTTTACCGCATCAAAAGTGTGAATCTGTCCGTTGCCCGATGGCCCATCTTCCACTCCGATAAGTCGGTTGGCTTCCTCTGGCGTTACTTCGCGTTGCTCAAGAGTGCGGTAGCCGCGCAACGGTTGATTCCACACTTCAGCATCGAAAGTGCGGTCGTAAACAAACGATTGTCCCTGAATCCCAAGGTAGTTTGTCATGAGTACATGCCACGTTCCCGGGTTGGTGTCTCTGCACTCAGGATTACGGTCGGTAGGGCGTCCGTAGCTATCCCATGCAATTGCTTCATCCCCGTCTTCAATGTCCTGAAGGTTGCAACGAAGGGAAACGAATCGAGTGTTGGTTCTGTCGTATGCAAGCGTGATAAGAGCTTTGATGTCGTTGATTGCGAAGTCGACGCCGTTGTGCGTAACCGGTTGTTCCGGTTCTGGAACGAGAATCGCAGCGGGGGCCCAAGCGTGACAAATTCCAAACCAAGTCGGAACGCAGTAGCCACTGTCCTTGCCGTCGCGAATGGCGCACTTTTCTACTAGGTCAGCGTTGCAATCCGCATCTTTATCGCACGCGGTTCTCCAGCTCATGCTGTCGATTCCGTGATCACGTGAAACGGCATCTTCGATACCTTCAACGCCAAACGCCTGCCCGTACTTGGTAGACGGAGGGGGATTGTCGCCATCCCACTTGTAGTTGATGTTGTCTTGATAAGTCGGCCAATAGTTTCCTGCCCAAGGAATATTAGGAATTTCCGCATTTTGTGGAAGTTCTGCCAAACGATATTCAAGATCGTTGCTGAACATACGAGGGTCGTCGCCGCTTCCCCAACGTTCGCTTTTGCCGTCGGCCCCACCTTTAACGTTGTCCTCGGCTATTTTCTTTCCAGAAGGGTCACTTCCGCAGCCGATTAGAACGATGCTCAAAATTACAACTTTCTTAATCATGGCGGGTGAATAGCACATGTCTTACCGGATGCAATCTTAAATAAATTACAATTGCCCGCATTTGCCTACATTGGGGATCGTTTGACTCCTAGGAGCAGACCATCAGGAGTGGGAATGTTGGCGCAGTCGTAGTAACGACTCGCTAACTCATGGAATTTACGCATGTTTACCGCTGCTTCCACTTGGCGTGAGACAAGTTCACCGAAGAGGAAGCTGTTATCTCCAAGGAGAAGCCCACCTGTTTTGGTGTGCGATACGGCCCACTCGGTGTAGCGATGGTAGTTCTCTTTGTCCGCATCGAGGAAAACCGCATCAAAGGGGCCATGCTCTTCAATCGATGGCAGGTTGTTCAAGGCAGGACCAACAAGAATCGTTACTTTGTGCCAAAGGTTGGCTTGCTTTAGGTTGGCGGTGGCCACTTGAGCATGATGCGGATCGTTTTCAAACGTGTAGAGGTGACCGTCCTCTGGCAAGTGACTGGCAATCCAACACGCCGAGTAGCCAGCGAGGGTCCCTACTTCTACGACCTTTTTGGCCCCTGCAAGCTTTAGCAACATGCCCACAAACTTTCCTTCAGACTTTCCGACCATGATCGTTGGAATTTCATTGTCGCCAGCACTACGGAATACGTCGTCAAATGGTGCGGGTTTTCCAAGATGGGTTTCTTCTAGATATGTAAGAATGTCCGCGTCACCATAGAAGTTTCGTCCAGCTCTAGATTTTTCGTCTGCCATGGGCGCATCCTACCTCGCAAAACACTTTGTCGCCTTAGTTTTTGTAAGGAGAACGCGTCGCTAACTCTTTCATTCGTCTTTGCACTTCGCTTTTTTCTTGTGGCAAAAACTCTTCGATAGCAGAGGAAAGCCTGGGAGCCCTGATCCAATGACTACTAAACGTCGGACGTGGCATAAATCCTCGCAAAAGTTTGTGGCCGCCTTGAGCACCTGCTTCGAAAAGAGCAATGTTGTTATCGATGCAAAAGTCAATGCCTTGGTAGTAGGCAAGCTCGAAATGGAGGAACGGTACCTCGCACTTACAGCCCCAATACCGGCCGTACAGAGCGTTTTGGCCAACCCAGAATTGCGCGGCAGCCGCGATTTCTTCTCCGATGTAAGCCGCGACAATCATCATTTTCTCTCCTAGAGCGTCTCGTGCCGCTTCAAAGAAACCAGGACGCAGATAGTCGTAGCCGCCGTGTTCATGGACCGTATTGCGATAAAAGCCATCCATCGCTTGAAGCGCCTCATTTGGAATGTCCTGCCCCCTGTAGGTTTCTATCTTTGAAATTCCAGCGATCGCTTCTCGCCGCTCCCGACGAATTTGTTTTCGTTTACGTGAGGTCATGGTGTTCAAAAACGTATCAAAAGACTCATATTTTTGATTTTCCCAATGGAATTGAAAGCTAGCGCGAGGCATGAAGTCTGATGAGCGTAACATTGCTTGTTCGGACTGGGTGCAGAACAACCAGTGGACCGAGCTTGCGGAAATGTCGGTGGCGATTTCTAGGACCACGGAAATTAGCGCGTCGGCTGTTTCCTCGGGGGCATCCTTCGCGAGAAGGATTCGTTTTCCTGTCGCTGGCGTTAGCGGCGCCGCCATTACGATTTTTGGGTAGTAGGGCACGCCCATACGCTCGCTTGCGTTGGCCCATTGCCAATCAAAAATGTACTCCCCGTAGCTGTGGGACTTGATAAATGCTGCTAGAGCACCTACGAGCCGTTCGTCTTCGTAGGCCGTAACGTACAGCGGTTGCCAGCCGCTATCACCGCCAATAGAACCGGTGGACTCAAGCGAGCTGAGGAACCCGTAGAGTAAAAAAGGTGAATTACCGTGATTCAGCGCATCCCAGGCGGATGCTTCAACCTCCCCAACGGAGCCAAAAATCTCGATTTTCACACCTTGAGACTATCAGAGAAGCGCTAGGCGGGAAATCAAATGCAACCCTTGCCATGGAGCTGGTGGGGATATAAACAGTAGTCATGAGTCTTTCAAACGAGCTTAGAAGTAAAATCGATGGTTTGGTCAAAGGAGATGAAATCGTTGTCTTCATGAAAGGGACAAAGCAATTCCCACAATGCGGGTTCTCCGCCACTGTGATGCAAATTTTGAAAGACCTGGGACCGAAGTTTTCTACGGTCAACGTCCTTACGGATCCTGAGATTCGCCAAGGCATAAAAGACTACACCGGCTGGCCTACGATTCCTCAGGTCTACGTGAAAGGGGAATTTATTGGTGGCAGTGATATTGTTCGCGCGATGTACGAGTCAGGCGAGCTTCAAGAGAAACTGGGAGTTTCCTCTGAAGTCAAAGTACCAGTGATTACACTGACAGATTCTGCTGCTGCAGCGCTGAAGAGTGCCATGGCGGAAGCGGAATCCGATGACGTATTGTTTTTGAGCATCGCTCCCACATTTGAACCCAACCTTGGCATCGGTCCGGCAAATCCGGCGACGATAGCTGTGGAAGCGAACGGGCTGACCTTTCAAGTCGATAGAGGATCTGCTGGTCGGGCGGATGGGGTGACTATCGACTACGTTAGCGAGCCTCAACCTGGGTTCCGCATCGACAACCCTAACGAACCACCGCGCGTTAAAGAAATTTCTCCCGCAGAGGTCAAAGCCAAGCTCGATGCTGGTGATGCTTTCGAGTTTTTGGACGTGCGCGGAGAAGATGAAAGAGCCCAAGCAACCATTGGCGCAGTTCTGTTTGATGACGACCAGATGGAGCGACTGGAAGAACTCGATCCTGCAACGACAATTGTGTTCCACTGCCACCACGGTGGACGGAGCTTCAATGCTGCGTCGCACTTTGTGAGCCTCGGGTTCCGCAACGTCTACAACATGGTCGGCGGCATCGATGCCTGGTCGGTTTCAGTAGATACCGCTATCCCTCGCTACTGACGCTTGCATTTTCGTTGCTAGTTGGCTGAACGGTGCTATCCGTTAATCATGAGAAGTCCATTGAAAGCGTTTTTGATTTGGTTCGCGGTAACTCTGTTGGTTGGTATGGTAGCTGCGGGAGTACTATTCGGTGTGGGAGTAATTCCTAACGATAATGCTTTTGAGCGCGGGGAGTTGATGGGGCAGGGCATTGCAATTGTAGCTCTGTTCTTAGGAGCGTTGGGAGCCTTTTGGCAACATCATAAGAATGCTTCATCCGACACTTAGCTTATTGTGTTGCGTCCTCAATCGCATTAAGTAACTCCTCGAAAGTAAAGTAGCTGTGAAGCCAAGAAGAAAGTGATCCTAATCGTGAAACTTCTTTGAAAAACACAGTGTGGTTGTGCCCCATACGGAGGGATCGTTCGTTTTGGGGTCTTGTAAGCAAATATAGACTTTACTCGGGTAGTCGTAGGTTTCAGCAAGCTGAATGAACGATGTGGGGTTGTTTCCTGTCACCTTTGCAATAGTTGAAAGGTCAACCATTGCTTCATCTTAGAAATCGCCTCGCCACTCTTCGTCTTCAAATGGGGCGAAATACTGCGGTTCGATGAAGGTTTGGCCTAAAGGCTTGTTGTGGTTTGTGAAGTATTCGTTCCGCAACAATTTGGCGAAACTTGTTGGTGCACCTGTTACCAGCTCCGCATACCTGTCGCAGAATTCGCCAATGCCAATGATTGGTTCTTGTTGTCTACGTGATGCCCAAGGAAGGTCCGTTGGCTTGGGGTAGAGAACGTGCGGAAAAGAAAGACTTAAGAGTGAGTCCTTCATCGCTGGTTTGACCTCTATTTGTCCTCCCAGTTGCCTGACTCGGTATGTGATAACGTCATCGAGCACTTGTTTCCTTCACGCAAGCTCTGGTGCCGCGTCGCCGCGGCCTTTAAACGCACCTTTCTTTTGATACTTTTTTCCCATGACTTTATTGAGCGCCATCCGCCCGCGCCAACTTAGGTACCCCTTATTGAAAGTTGCGACTTGCGATGGGTCCAAATAAGGATTGTCGATGTCAGATAATCCGGTGAGCATGAGCACTTGTTCGGCAACCGAGACCGGACAGCCTTTTAACCTCACATGATTGTCTCCCCGATGAAAGGAAAGCTTAGTGGTGGTTTTGAGCATCTTCTTATAGATGTCTTCGTGTTTTACGTGGTGGGGATCGATGGTGTCTCGATTCTTATAGAGTGATTCGATTGCGACAAATTCACCATCAATTTTTCCTTCCCACTTGGCGCAGTCGCCGATGAACACGACTTTTTCTTCGGGACCTGCGTCGATTTCTCCTTCATAGGCTCCAAATACCACATGGATGCGAGGAATCTTGGTGTCGCACTGTTCGTCGAACAGTCTGAGTATTTCGATGGCTTCCTCCATGGCACCTGGACAGCCTCCCCAACAATAGTCACTGTGTTCTCTTTCTGGAGGGGGCCCCGCGTAGGCTGTAATGTTGGTGCCCTCGAAGTACTTCTCCACGCGGACAAGCCCGACTTCGAAACCTTCCGCGCGCTCACGTGCTTGCTTCAGCGTGACGTCCCCTGAGATTTCTATTTCGCTGAGGTCTGTGGTTCCAAAACCAGCTTCCTCGGCAAGGCGAATATGCGGCACCGAGCGCGGATCGATGCCGATGATTTGGCAGCACACTGAATCAAAAGCGACCTGACTGTTACCCATGACAATCAATCCCATGTCAAATGGGGTAGGCGTGAGCATTCGGCCTTCTCCGGCGGTGATGGCGTCAATGGCAATGAACTTGGGCTGGATAATATGCTGTAAGTCCACGATTTTCTCGTTGAGCTTGTGGTCGTGATCGATGAGGCGATGCCTGTCGTCTTGAATACCTATGTAGGCTTTTAGGGAGAACGTCACGGTAGTCCATGGATGAGCTTTGAACTTCGGCATATTAATGAAGGAATCTGCGGTTGCTACCGATTCCGGCGTAAAGACGTAATCGCGTAAGCGTTGCTCGTGAGTTAACGGGATTTCAACTTGTGGTTGTTCTTCGAAGCAATAGCGCTTTACTTCTGGAAACTTCTTGAGCACATCGTTAAATCCAGACTCGGCGAAAGCCATGCGCGTTGGTATTGTAATGCCGCATCGTTCTCCCACGGCAACTTCACTTGTTTTGCTGTCTCTTGCTAGGACTGCTTTGAGCATTCCCTCAGCGAACTCCGGTCGGGTGTGCGCGTGAGGAAACATTTCGCCCGCAGCCACCAGGTTCGGCTTGATCAGAGTTTTTCCTTCCAAAACCACGCCAAGTTCGTCCATTCCTTCGCCTAGAATCTCCGCGATCTCGTTGGGGTCATAATTGGCGCAACTGCGAATGATGACTTTGGGCTTGTTGGTCAGTTTCATAAGGAGAGCCTACCTCAAGACACTCGCACCGTAGCTGGCATAACATGCGAATACTTGGATGAAGTCACTACAAAGCACGCGGTGATGCGACGCGTCATCGTTTATGTTCGTTAAGAACTTACTTGTACTTGCGGTGAATCACTTGTTGGCTATGATGCGCGACATGCAAGCTCAGCAAAAAGAAGCATCATCAAGCAAGCCGGCAATAAAGTTTAAGACTGTGCCGGATATGTTTTACTACCGCGCAGAAAAAAGTGCGGGGCGCGTTGCCTTTCGCTATCCAGACAATGGTCGCTGGACGTCCATGACCTGGAGCAAAGCTTTAGAGCGAGTGCAAAACATCGCTGGCGGGTTGCTCGAGCTTGGTCTTGAGATTGAAAATCGGTGTGGGGTGCTGTCCCAGACGAGAGTGGATTGGGTATTGGCTGATCTGGGAGTTGCTTGTGCTGGCGGCGCGACTACCACAATCTATCCGTCTAATACTGCCGATGAGTGTGCTTACATTCTAAACGATTCCGAGACGAAAGTTTGCTTCATTGAGAACGCGCTGCAGTTAGACAAACTTCGTAGCGAAAAGCCAAACCTTACTTCCATGACTCACGCGGTTCTTTTTGAAGGAGAGAGCGATGAAGAGTGGGTGTTCAGCTTGGCAGAACTTGAGAAGATGGGAGCAGAGTACAACAGAAACCATCCTGACGCGTTGAAAGACATTGCTGGTAAGCTCACCGCTGAGCATCTTTCTACGTTGATTTATACTTCTGGAACTACAGGACGCCCCAAAGGCGTTAAGCTCGTTAACGAATGCTGGTGCTACACTGGCGAGGCAATCGACAACACAGGTATCCTAAACGAGAAAGATTTACAGTTCTTATGGCTACCTCTCGCGCATTCTTTCGGAAAGTGCCTACTTTCGTCGCACTTAGCGACCGGCTACGAAATGGCCATTGATGGTGAGATTCCGAAGCTGATTGATAACCTGGCAATTGTACGTCCCACGTTTATGGCGGCGGCACCACGGATCTTTGAAAAGGTTTACAATAAGGTGATAGCCGGCGCTAAAGCCGGTGGCGGTTTGAAGTTGAAAATTTTCACCTGGTCGCTAGCGGTGGGACGTGAGGTCTCTCGTCTGCGTCAAAATGGTAAAGAGCCAAGTGGGCTTCTTGCTGCTAAGTACAAAGTCGCCGACAAACTAGTTTTTAGTAAACTGAAAGAGAAGTTTGGAGGGCGAGTTCGTTTCTTCATCTCAGGCAGTGCTCCACTCTCAAGGGACATCGCAGAGTTCTTTCATGCTGCTGACATTTTGATCTTAGAAGGCTATGGCCTTACCGAATCTAGTGCGGCAACCGTGGTCAACCGCCCCAAAAACTTCAAGTTTGGTTCTGTAGGGATGCCGGTTCCGGGGACGGAAATGAAAATTGCGGAGTCCGATGGAGAAATTATGCTTCGCGGCCCAGGAATTATGCGCGGGTATCACAATCTTCCAGAACAAACGGCAGCGATGCTGAACGATGAGGGGTGGCTGCTCACTGGAGATATCGGGGAAATAGACGCGCAAGGATTCTTGCGCATCACCGATAGAAAAAAGGACCTTATTAAAACCTCAGGTGGTAAGTACGTTGCTCCACAAGCATTAGAAGGTAAGTTTAAAGCCATTTGTCCTTACGTGAGCCAAATCATTGTTCACGGCGACAAGCGAAACTACTGCACGGCACTTATTGCGCTTGACCCAGAAACCATGGAGGCATGGGCGCAAGAAAATGGTCACGCCCAACTGAGTTATGCCGAGATTACGCAGCGAGACGACGTGCGTGCTTTGGTGCAAAACTCAATTGATAAGTTGAACGCGGGGCTGGCTCGCTACGAGACGATCAAGAAGTTCAGAATCTTCGAGAAAGACCTAACAGTAGAAGATGGCGAGTTAACACCAAGTCTTAAAGTTAAGCGAAAGCACGTAGAGAAACAAAATATGCACCTGCTTGATGAAATGTACAGTGGTGCTCTCGAAAGCGTCTGATAATTGTCTCGAGACTTCGGAACGTCGCCCTTGAGTGGGGCGGCGTTCTTTTTTTCGAAGGTAGTAATGAAAAACATAGTGAGGGGTTGGCCTCTGGTATTGTTCTGCAGCGTTGCTTGCAATAGTGATGCTGGACGGTCGCAAGAGCAGCGCCAGACTGTTGCTTCAGCCGTCCCGGCACGTGGTGATGTTGAAAAACGACCTGCGATCCAACAACCAATCCCTGCCGGAATGGTAGAGCTTACAACCCACTCTCGGCTACGAGTTCAGTTGGTGTATGCGACAACTCAGAACGTTACTGGTAGGCCTCTTGAGGGATATCAAAGCAATGGTCGTTGTGTGTTGCGGAAGGATACCGCAGACGCAGTCATAGCTGCCGCTCGCGACTTGAGCGAGTCCAGACCGGCGCTTGGGATTCTCCTTTGGGATTGCTATCGACCCCAAGTAGCGGTAGACGATTTGCTCGCATGGACCCAAATGCCAACAGACGAGACATTGAAGTCGCAGTATTTTCCATCGATTGATAAAAGGCAGTTGGTCAACGCAGGGTATATTGCTGAAAGGTCGAGCCACACCAAAGGTACCGCGATCGATGCCACGCTCGTGGAATGGAGCACAGGGACGCCACTGGATATGGGGACCAGGCACGACTACTTTGACAAGTTGGCTGGCAATAAGGGGAAGATAACGAACTTGCAGCGAGCAAATCGAAGATTACTCCAAAGCGTATTACACGATTTCAGACCCTACGCACGTGAGTGGTGGCACTTCTCGTTAACTAACGAGTAACTCAACGAGCGGAGCTTAGGTGGCCGATGTTGTCGCGGAGCGTCTAAAAGCCCATGATGTGGAGAGCGCGAGTGTAAGGACTGCAACGCTAGCGATTATCGCCGGCCAAACCAGCATTTTGTACGTTGAGACGTAGTGAGACTTCTCCCAGTAGCCTTTGTATTCCAAGTCGTGGATAGGTGTAAATCCGGCCCATGTCATCAACAGAGTAATAGTTGCGAGGACGCAGCAAGTGACCGCCAACTTACTAGTTTTGTTTCTAAAGAGTCCTAGGGCAGAAACACAGAATATCGCACAAGCAAAGCAAAGAATGGGAGATGCCGCGAAAAGGGTGAGGTAGAGTTTAGCTTTCACACCTGGTGCAGATAACGCACTAGTAATCATCTCCCAGTAGCTTGCAGTGCCGAAGATTGCCGCCGCTCTGTATCCGGCTGGGGAATCAAGGAACGAATGAAAGTACAGGGTTGTCCATGCTCCTGCAACGCTAGAAATCAAAGCGAGTAGAGCTAAATACGTTCTATAGCACCAGGTCGTAGTGCGAGAGGTTAAAGTCATGTTGGACAGTTAGCACGCGGCGCGGCCAGAGCCCACTAGAAACTGGGGAAGGGGGGAAAGCACTCGACTTACCCAAGAAAAAAGGCCGGCTGTAATAGCCGACCTTGTTTTAGATGTCACCTTGCTGCTTACTCAGTAACCAGAGGGATTACAGTGCCAGTTCTGCGGCTGATTCGAACCATCTTGCCGTCTTCTTCTTTGAAGCCTGCGCGAGTTGGTTTGTTGTCGCTTGGGTCAATGAGTGCGACGTTAGATACATGAAGCGGCGCTTCCTTATCAATGATCCCACCTTGTGGATTGGTTTGGGTCGGTTTGCTGTGCCGTTTAACCATGTTGACTGACCGAACCAGTACACGGTTTTTCTTCGGCATTACTTCGATAACAGCGCCTTGTTTGCCTTTGTCTTTTCCGGCCAAAACAACAACGGTGTCTCCTTTTCTTATCTTACTAGGCATCTCTAACTCCTACCAGCTCGACTTTGTCACACCAGGAAGCTCGCCTTTTAGGGCAAGTTCACGGAATGCAATTCTAGCTAATCCAAACTTTCGGTAGTACGCACGAGGTCTTCCAGTCAGCTCGCATCGATTGCGGTATCTGGTAGCACTTGAATCTCTAGGTAGAGCTCGAAGCTTACGACTTGCGTCCTCTACTTCACCGTCGGAAGACTTTGGGTCTTTAATTATCTTTTTAAGCTCGGCACGCTTTGCGGCGTACTTTTCAATCGTCTTGCGACGACGCTCGTTCTTCAGTTTTGCACTTAATTTAGCCATGATTTCATTCTCCTGCCGCAAAAGGCATCAACGCCAATACGCGAGCACGTTTAATCGCTACAGCAATCTTACGTTGTTCTTTTGCGGAAGCGCCAGTCAGTCGACGAGGAAGAATCTTGCCTCTGTCGGTGACAAAGCCCTTAAGCATTTGCACGTTCTTGTAGTCAATTACTGTGTCTTTTTCAGCAAGTAATTTGTTGAACTTTCGTTTCGGTTTCGAGCTAGTGGCTCGAGGTATCATTGTGTGAGTGGACATAAAAGCTCCTAAAAGGAGGGCATTTAAACCATACATGGGTCAGGGCCGCAAGGGTCATTTGAACAGATTAGTTCGGTAATACTGCAATTCGGCAATGGAAGAGCGGATATCCGCCAATGCCGTATGATCACTCAATGGTTTCTTATACTTAACCTCATCGCCGAACCATCGAGAAGACAGTTCTTTTATTGAGGACACGTCAACGATGCGGTAATGAAGTAGGCTGTGAAACGTGGGGAAGTATTTCTCGAGAAATCGTTTGTCATGGTGAACGGAGTTTCCCGCGAGTACTCCTTTCCCTGGTTTGCTGTGGCTCAGCAAAAAGTCAACCATCTGCCGCTCTACATCGGCGGTGTCTTTGGTCGCCTGCGATACCTTAGCGAGCAAACCATTGTCGGTGTGCATTTTTCTTACGAAAGGGCTCATGCTTTCAAGACGTGATGGTGGTTGCCAGATTACAGATTCCCATTCGCCCAGGGGATTGAGATCTCCATCGGTGACAATAATCGCGACCTCAATCGGTACGCAGGTTTCCGTACTGAGTCCAGTCATTTCCATATCGAGCCATATCAAGGGAGAATCCATAAACGTAGCTTCCCTAATTAATGGATGGTTCGCAACAATCGAGTTGACACATCGAGTAGCATCGACGCGAATGAACCTACTCATGACAAGACTTTCGCTTGTCTGCTTGCTCATGACAGCAGGCCTGGCACTTGCGGAGGAGGAAGAACCCGAGCGAGTAGGGCGCAGAAAGCCGACCAGTTACGAGAAACCACTTGTAGAAAAGGTTCTAGCTGCGAAAGGTCGGGAGCTGGATGAAGCGCCTGAGGGGAAAACCATACGAAATATCTACTTTAAACAGTTTGATGTCATCTTAGAAGATGAGGGGAGGCTGAAGTTTCTCAACAAGGGGCACGTCACCTCACGGAGCCGAGTCATTGCCAGGCAACTGATTATTTCGAAGGGGGATGTTTGGAATCGGGTACGGATAGAGGAAGCCGAGAGAAAGATCAACGTCCCTACATTTTTGACGCTCACGATCATTATTCCCGTTAAAACCAAGGACGAGACTGTGGTCGACATTTTTGTCGTCACCCGTGATGTTTGGAGCTTGCGAACTAACTCGCTTTGGGAAATTCAAGAAGACAAGTTGTCGTTGCTCTTTATAGGTTTGTCGGAAAACAATCTCCTTGGACTGCAGAAGCAAGTGGTTCTAAACTATTCCTTAAACCTAGGTGATTTCTACGTCGGTCCAAGTTATTTTGATCCGAACTTTTTTTGGTCTAATAATGAACTTCGAGTCTTCGCCGCTCTCGTTTATGGCCGTCGGTCCGGGAAGCTTGAAGGGTCGAGAAGTTCGGCGTCGTTCGTTCGTCCTTTTTGGTCGCTGCGGTCAAAGTGGTCTTGGGGAATCAACGAGAGTCATAGCATCGGTTTTCGTCGTTCATTTCTCGGGACTCAGCTGCGGAACTACGACGTACCCGAAACCATGGCAATCGAGACCATCCCCTTTGAATACAAACGGTCTACGGTGAATGCGGAAGCCTTTCTGACACGGTCTTTCGGCAAGCGAGTTCTAAAAAGGATTACTGCCAGTTATTCGGTCAATTTCGCAAAGTCTGAAGTTCCCGCCGAGTTGAGCGGAGTCTCTGCCGCATCCTTTGAAAGGGACGTTCTTGCACGTACAGAAAACAGTTCGGGCCCATCGCTTGGACTTTCCATTTTTCGTAACAATTTTCATATTTACAAAAACCTAGAGTCCTTCGGTGTTCCTGAGAGTCGCAATCTCAGTCCAACCTTGTCACTGTCGGCATTTTTGAGCCCTAAGTTGCTAGGGTCGACAAACGATTATCTAAATCTTAGTGCTTCCGCCTCATTTTCCGCCAAGTGGTTTACGTCAGGCTACGTTACCGCAACTACTGGCTTTTCCGCTCGTTACGACACCTTTGGGTTGATTGATCGTACTGCCACGGGCCGAATCAAGGCGATTAGTCCCACCCTTCCAGGCTTTCGTTTGGCCGCAAACGTTCGGCTGTCGGCCAGATTCAAAGAAAGAAACAATGCGTTTTATACTATCGGTGGACAGACAGGCCTTCGCGGCTATCCTATTGGCGCATTCGCTGGACAGCGCCGCCTTCAAATGAACTTTGAGGCAAGGTCGCTTCCATTGAAGTGGAAGTCGGTCAGCTTGGGAGGCGTCCTTTTTTACGATGCGGGGCACGCGGCAAACTCATTTAGTGAGTTAACTCCTTTTCACAATGTTGGTTTTGGAGGCCGATTGATGATTCCGCAAATTGGAGCCATCATAAACCGACTTGACATCGCATTTCCCCTCAATGGTGTTACCAAAGGTAAGCCCCGGTTGGTCATTGGCGTTCAACAGGTTTTTTAGCAAGCTCCACCAAAATACCATCCCGTACTCCCGCCTTAGGGGTAGTCGCATACTTTGCTTTGGTGTGTTTCATCAGTCGGTAAATGACTACGGCAGCGACATTGATTACTTCGGCACGGTCCCGCCTCAAATCGTAGTCTGCTATCAGGTCTTTCGGCGATTTACCCGAGTTCGCTTCTATCCACTCTTTTAGCTCTCTTCGTTGCAGTCCAGGTGCTTCGCCAACGATTTTTGATAGAGCAAGTGCGTTCCCCCCGGTGACCGCGAGTTCTCTGTCGCCGAGTTGTCCGACGGAAGCAGCATCCAATTGGTCGTAGACGTACTTTTTTAGTAGCTTGCGGTTCGGTTCGCTTAAAGACTTGGGAAGTGAAAAGTGATTGATTACATTCAGAGTACCTAACGGCAGAGTGGAGTAGCTCCAGTTTTTGCCATTGCGCTGGCCTAGATCAAGACTGCCGCCCCCCAAGTCCGCTACGATGTCGCATCTTTCAATTTGCTCCCCGAGGCTTGCTTGTACAATACGAAGCTCTTCACTCCCATCGATTACTTCGATTTTGATTCCGGTATGGTCTTCTATTTTGTCGATTACCTTATCCGCATTCTTGGAATTACGCATGGCACTTGTTGCAACAGCTCTCACCGCACTTACTTCGTGAGTCTTCAGACGATAAGCGAAACCTCCGAAAACATGAAGTAGGTCTTTTGTCGTCTCTTTGCAAATCTTGCCGTTGGCAAACACCTCAGCGCCAAGCGAAAGAGGTACCCGCTCACTGTACAATGTTTCTAACTCATGACTGGCTATTACAATTCGGATTGCGTTGGAGCCTACGTCGATCGCTGCTAGTTGCCGCGTCACACGTTAATCATACCCCAGTCTTTTGTTGCCATCTACGACTGGATGCCTGTCTGAACCTTTAGTACGTCTTTTTCTTGCACTCCAGACAGCACTTCGACGTAGATCCCGTCAGATAAACCAAGTTTAACATCTCGTTTTTCGAATTTCTTGTCGCCAACTTCGACTTCGACGTACGGTTTCTTGTCTTCGTCAAAACCTACGAACTTTTCGTCGACCGTGAGGACTCCTGTGCGACTGTCCAATACGATGTCAGCCGTTGAGCTGTAGCCAGCGCGAATAAGAACACCGTCTGGTATTTCTACCTTGGCTCGTACAGTAAATTGCATGGCGCCCTGATCCGGGGTTCCCTGTGGTGCAATATGTTCTAGGGTTCCTACAAGTACTTTGTCTTCAATCGCGCCAACGTTGATGTTGAGTTTCATTCCGTTTTTGAGCTTTCCAACTTCGCTTTCGTCTACTTTTCCCTCAAAGATGATGTCTTTCATGTCTGCAATGACAGCGATGTCCGTTCCTGGATTGAAAGCATTACTTTCGATTACGGTGGATCCTTTTTTGAAAGGTGTGGCCAGTACCATGCCTGCCACAGTCGCACGAACTTGGGTATTGCTGTTCTTTTTTCCCAAAGCTCCTTTTTTAACTAGGGTTAGGTTAGAGCGAGCGGCAGCCAAGGTTTGCCTCTTTAGGTCGTAGTCAACTTTGTAGCGGCTCACTTCTGACTCTGAGATGACTTGTTCATCGAAAAGCTTTTTGTGTCGGTTGAGTTCTCGCTGAGCGTTGTCTGCGGCGATTCTTGCGGAACGTACTCTGGACTGGGCTTCGTTTAAATTTACGACATTGGGAACAATCTCAATGACTCCGAGCACCTGATCTTTGGCGACGATATCACCTGGCTCTACGTTTATTTCTGAAAGCACGCCGCTGACCCGTGGCTTTATGGATATCTGTTCTCTGGGAACAAGTTGTCCCGTTGCGATGCTTTTCTTTATAATGTCACGCATCGCCGGAGTCCCTGTAGCAAAGGTTTTTTCCTTTGGTTTGGATTTGCTTTTTAGAAACCACAGTGAACCAACCAGCAAAGCTAGGATGATTAGTGCAGATAGGGCGGGGAGTAGTCTTCGTTTCTTCATTATTCGTCTCTTAGGGATTCAATAGGGCTTACTTTAGCTGCTTGCCTGGCGGGAAGTATTCCCGCTAGTACACCAGCAATTACCAAGGTGATTGCAGCAGCTATCGCTGCGTTAAAACTAGGGTGAGGATCTAAAAGCGGAATGTCGCTTCCTTTGATAGCTTCTCCAAAGAGCAGAAGTCCCGCAATGCCGACCACGATGGCAAAGTAGCCGGCGGTCAATGTGAGAAGCAAGGCTTCGCACATAATCGTAATCACAATGATTCCTGGTTGAGCTCCAAGGGCTTTGCGTAAACCTATCTCTGCATATCGTTCTCTGACAGAGATTAGCATTATGTTGCAAACGCCTACGACTCCCGCAAGGAGCGTCATCGTACCGACAATCCAGATGATTAGTGTGATCCCATCAAACAAGCTTCTCGTTTCCTCAAACTTCACGCCGGCATTGAACGCGCCAATCGCCTTGGTGTCATCAGGGTGGACGTTATGTCTGGCCATGAGCACTTCGCGCACGGAGTCTTCGAGATCTTGCGCCGATGAGTCTTGCGCGGCCACCATTTGGAACCAATGCACTCTATTGGGCTCGTTAAAAGCTCTTTGGTAAGTGGAGAATGGAACGTAGACGGTTTGCTCATCGCGCTCTCCGCCTTCCCCTGAAGTAAGAAGGGGCTCGGTTAGTCCCACTACTTGAAAAAATACTCCAGATATCTCGACCCATTGACCGACAGGGTCGGGAGTGTCTGGGAACAAGTCTTGGACCACTTGCTTGCCTATCACGGCCACTTTACGTTGCTCTTGGATGTCGGTTTCGTTGAGGAATCGTCCTGACGGGTACTTTTGCTTTTTTACTTCAGCGGTGACGGGATACGAAGCGAGCACGCGAAACTGTCCGGCTTTGGAACCGGCAACCACAGTGCTACGATTTGGCCATCCCCCAAGCAAACTGCTAGGCGCCAGCGTTTTCATTTGCGGCAGGTTGGCAAGAGCGCGAGAATCTTCGTTGGTAAATTGAATGCGACGCCCTGGACGTTGTCCTTTATAAGGTAGCGTGGTGCTCTGTCCCCACACGAATACTGAGTTCACAGAAAACGCATTCATCTGAGATGCCGCAAAGTTGTTTAATCCATTCCCCACGCCGACCATCACAATCAGCATGAATACCCCCCAGAAAACCCCAAGGGACGTTAGGAACGCTCGTAGTGGGTTGCGACGTACGGTCTGAAACACCTCTACTACGGTATCGAGATCAAATATTCTCATCGGCTTCTCAGCGCCTCCACTGGGTTTTGTTTGGCTGCGCGGTAAGCCGGAATTAGTCCGGCCATGACGCCAAAGAAAACCAGAATACCAAGCGCCCCAAAGGCAACGTTTAGGTCGATGGTCATATTTAGAAGCTTAGATTGAATGGCGGGGACCAGTGCAAAGAGTTCGAGAAGAAGCACGCCGGTGATCAGCCCCGCATAACCTGAAAGCGCAGTTAGAAAAATCGACTCCATCAATACCGCCCCAACGATTCGTATGGGAGTAGCGCCAATGGCTTTCCGGAGCCCAAATTCTGCGAACCGCTCGCGCACGGAAATCATCATGATGTTTCCCACGCCGATTACACCTGCGACGACGGTGCCAAGTCCAACAAAGAAGACAAACCAGCGTATCGCCCCAAATACTTTGTTGATCGATTCGTATTCTTCTTGGTTGTTCCGGACCCTTAGTGCCCCTCGGTCCGTAGGTGAGAAATCGTGCCGGCCTGCAAAGTCCATCCGAACTTGCGATTCAAGCGTCTCTGCATTACGCGTCTCACCGGCAGGAATGGTGAACATGACGCGTTTCACCTGTCTCGTGCCAAAGTTAAGTTGTTGCGCGGTAGAGACCGGTACGTACATTTTCATGTCTTCATTTTCGTTGCCTTCGTCGCGGAATACTCCCACGACCCGAAATGCGGTGTTGTTTACGATTAGCCATTTGCCTATCGGGTTTTCTCCGCGGAACAGATATTGTTTTGGCTGCTGTCCGATGACAATTACTTTGCGTTTCTTCTCGACGTCCATTTGGTTAAGGAAACGACCGTCGTCAATAAGTGTTTTTTCAAGGAATTGATGGTCGGGATGAACCGAGCGGATCTCGTAGACGCTGGAACGGTCTTTGTAGCGAATGAAAGTGGGAACTAAAAAGAAGAAACGAGAGGTCACTTTGTCCGAGTAGTCCGCACGTTTGGTAGCCTCATAGTCGGCGTTGTCTAGGGTGACCTGGCGAGACCTGGCGAATCCATCGGATTGCGTCGTTGTTTTGCCGGCGCTGACCCAAATGCTGTTAACCGCGTCGTCAGAAAACATAGAAAGTGCTTTGTTACGAAGCCCGGTTCCTGCTCCAAGTAAAACCACTAAAACCAACATCCCCCATCCGACAGCAAGCCCGGAAAGTGCGGAACGTAGTTTGTTGCGCGAAAGGACGCCGAATACCTCAACAAATGTGTCGAACAGTCTCACTTTGCTATCTGACCGTCCACGAGTCTCACCGTTCGTCCGCACCTGTCTGCAATATCTGACTCGTGAGTTACGACTACCACCGTCATGCCTTCGTCGTTTAGCTCCTCCAGAAGGTGCATGACCTGATGGGACGTGTCCGAGTCAAGCGCCCCCGTGGGCTCATCTGCGAGAATGAGATTGGGGTTGCCAACTAATGCTCTTGCAATGGCAACCCTTTGCTTTTGTCCCCCAGACAGTTGATTGGGAAGGTGGTCCATTCGGTCCGCGAGTCCTACTTTGCGAAGTACTTCCGATGCCATGTCGTATCGTTCTTTGCGAGGGGTTCCTCGGTAGTAAAGAGGAAGGGCTACATTCTCCAGTGCGTTTTTGAATGGCAGTAGGTGAAACGACTGAAAGACAAAGCCAATGAACTGGTTGCGGTAGTAGGCAGCTTTTGACTCACTCAAGTCTTTAATTGTGGCGCCGGCCAAGGTGTAGGTCCCGCTGTCGTAATCGTCCAGGATTCCCAAAACGTTAAGGAGCGTTGACTTTCCGGAGCCAGAGGAGCCCATGATGGCAACAAACTCGCCATCGTCAATGTTGAGGTTTACGCTCTTAAGCACATCGAGCGCACCAGCGGCGGTTCGATAGGACTTACAGACATTGTCTAGGCGCAACATCGGCTGGAGTGTGACTGGTCATTGCCCAATCTGCAAGACTATTCGATGTTTTGAATTTGCTCGCGAATTTGCTCCATCAAGGACTTACAGTCAATTACAAGCTCCGTAACCGATACCTGTTGGGCTTTAGAGCCGATCGTGTTGATTTCCCGGCCAATCTCTTGAACCAGGAAGTTGAGTCGTTTTCCTGTAGCTTCGTTTTTGCCTAAACAGCGTGTAAAGCTTTGAATGTGCGTTTCCAGTCGCACCAGCTCTTCGGTGACGTCCGCTTTGTCTGCGAGCAGTGCGACTTCTTGAGCAAGGCGTGCGGGATCGAGGGTATTATCTTCGAGCAATGCAGAGAGACGCTCTTTGAGTCGAGCCGCTATCTCTGCCGAAATGTCGCTGGCCTGCGATGCAATCGCTAACCTTTTCTCTTCAAGTGAGACCAGGCGAGCTCTTAGATCTTCTTCGAGTGATCTGCCTTCTTCGCTGCGACTTTGAACCAGTTCTTCTAGAGCGGCTTTTGTAGCGGCACTGACCAAGGCAACCGTTTGGTCATCATCGCTGCTTTCATCTTGTCTGACTCCTGGCTGGGAAAGAATGAGTGACAAAGGAAGAGGGGACGTCAGGCCACAAGCATCGCGCATTCGAGTTAGTTGCTGGCATACTCGTTTTGCAGCTGCTTCGCTGTACAGTTCCTCTACATTGTTGTGAGTCACGCGAATGTTAATCGAAGCCGACCCTCGAGCAAGCGCGTTGCGGACAAGAGCTGCTGCTGCGGCTTCGGCTTTAGCTGAGACGCCGTGGCGCCTAATTTTTATGTCGAGAAAACGATGATTAACCGTCCTGATTTCGACCGTACAGTCGATTCCATTGGAGGAAGTGGCGGCTCGTCCGAATCCTGTCATGCTCTTCATGGGGCTTATGTAACACACTATAGGTGTGATGAATGTCTCCTCTGCTCAATGTAAAAGTGGCGCTTGTTTGTGGCGTCCGGCATTATATAGAGGTGAGAGTCATTTTTGCCATTGTCATGTTGTGTTTGCCTACCGTTGCTTCTGCGGAGGGATTCATGCTGGCTGGCAGAGGACTTATCGCTCACGACGGCCAAAACGAAAGTTCCGGTCTTGGGGTGATGCTAGGGCTTCGTCCTATTTCGATTATTGACGTAGCGATCACCTACGACAAAACCTCCTCATCAGAGATGGAGTTTGAAGAGAAATCTTTTGGGTTGGAAGCAAAGCTGTTGCCACCAATACCAATGCCCCTCAACCTTTACGTGGTGGCTGCGGTCGCGCGATCCAGTGGCGGCTCTACCAATCCTTTTTCTACTACTAGTTTTTCAAGAAACATCGCCTCGGTGGGGCTGGGGCTGGAGAAAAGGCTGGGGTTGGTCGCTGTTGGTGCAGATGCTCGCTATCGCATGGAGGCTTCTAAGATAGATATTGCTCCCTCGGAACTCGAAGGCAGTGGCGTCGTAGGTATGGCCTACGCCGGGATACTTTTCTAGAAACAAATCCCTATTGAATACTTACACGCCAGGTCACGCCGTCTGGACTGTCCATGACTTGAATGGACTTGGCGTCTAGCTCGGCGCGGATTTCATCGGCGCGGTCCCAGTCTTTGGCCGCACGAGCGGCTTTTCGCTCGTCTAGTAAGTTCTCCACATCGGTTGCCGTGATGCCTAACTTGCGAATGCACTTTTCGCGAACTTGAACAAAGAACTGTGCCGGCTCTTGCTGAAACAATCCAAGAGCATCCGCCACTTTTTTAAACCCTTGTATTGCTGGCTGAACGACCGGACCGCCGCGTTTCTTTGCCTTTTTGTGATTCGAAAAGCGGTTGATCGCGCGTGCTAACTCAAACAAGTGACCAATAGGTTGCGCGGTATTGAAATCTTGGGCGAGAGACTGATCTAGTTTGTCGGCGAAAGAGTTGCCGAGCTGCCATACCGCCTTGGCATCATCACCAAGATCTGAGACTACCGTTGCTGCTGGCTCATTGCCCGCTAGACTTTGCGCTACCTCCAGGGCCTCGTACAGTCGGCACATCATCGCGAGCGCGGTGGGAAGCGCTTGGTCGTCCCATAGGAGCGGGGACCGGTAGTGGTTTTGCAAGTAGTACAATCTCAATACTTCGGCAGGATAATCTTCAAGCGCTGCTCGTACGTTGATCACATTGCCTAGACTTTTTCCCATCTTTTGACCAGCAGCCATATTGAGAAGTCCGTTGTGCATCCAATAGCGAGCGTAGGGTTTGCCGTGGCCACACTCCGATTGCGCGATTTCATTTTCGTGATGAGGAAACACGAGATCAAGACCACCTCCGTGAATGTCTATCGTCTCACCAATGCACTCAGCCGCCATGGCGGAGCATTCGATATGCCATCCCGGACGTCCTGCGCCCCAAGGGCTTTCCCAGCTCGGCTCTCCAGGTTTTACGGCTTTCCATAGTGCAAAATCTGCCGAGTTTTTTTTGCCTGCCGACTCATCAGCACTCCTCAGTTCGTCGACCTTTTGCCTGGATAGTTTTCCGTAGTCGCCACAAGAGGCTACGTCAAACCACACGCTCCCTTCGCTTTTGTAGGCGTGCCCACGCTCTAGTAAGGAACGTATCAGTGTGAATATTGCCTCCATTGATGTGGAAACTCGTGGTTCTTTATCGGGTCTTAACAGGCCGAGCGCATCACCGTCTTTATGAAACGCATCGATATATTTTTGCGCATAGGCTAGAGGATCTTCACCTGCCTCATTGGCTCTATTAATGATCTTATCATCTACATCGGTGAAATTTCGAACAAAGTTGACATCCCAACCTGCCGACCTCAGGTATCGCACAAAACTATCAAATACAATCATGGCTCGAGCGTGCCCGATATGGATATGATCGTAGACAGTCATGCCGCAAACGTAAATCCCAACTTTGCCAGCCTCAATCGGCTCAAAAGACTCGGCGTTTTTAGTAAGTGTATTATAGAGGGAGAATGCTGATGGCATGCCCAATAGAACAACGAGACTATCGGATTTAAAAGAGCTAAATGGCTAATTTAGGCCGCGAGCCGTAAGAAAAGCCGATGTAGCGCTCAAGGAATGAGGCTCTTCGCCCAATCCCATCTGCGTTCGGAAGTCCGTAATAACTTTGCCATACTCTGCGTCTGAGGAGAGCAAGTGCAAGGCAGTCCAAAGCTCTTTACGAAAGCTCAGCCAGTCTTGGCGACGTTGGTCGTCTGTTAGACTTGTTAGACGAATCAATAGAGCTAGATGTTGCTTATGGAGCTTTTGAATCTCGGAGCTGTGAAAGTGTGAAGGATGTTGCTTTGCTAGATCACCAAAGCCTCTCGCGAGTGCTGCAATATTCGAAACGTTGCCGATAAACATTTTTCCTTCGAACGCAGGACTGAGCCTGGCGCGCAGTGCAAGAAACTTCCGTTCCTGTTGCGGCAAAATGGCAGAAAATTTTCCGCGAATGTAGTCGGTGTCAATTCTTACATCACTTACTTGCCCATCAACAAAAATGGATTCGAGACCATTTTTTGCTAAGTTTCCCTTAGCAAAGTGCTTTTGAAGAGCGCCGGGAGAACCTCGCAACTCCGTGGTTACTTTTCGCGCAGTTGCGAGCCATTGGTAGTATGCATTGCTTGCTTGTTTATCCGATAAGTCGCTGTGTATTTCTAGCAGTCGAGACGTTGCAACTCCCACTGAAGAAGGTACTAGCGGTAATTCGTTTAATTGGAGCACGTAGTCCTCCACTAATGGGCTGGACGTTACCGAGCCGGTTGGGACTATTGACGCGAGCTTGTGATTTTGACGAGGGGAGTCTTGCTGGCTTTGACAAGCGAAAACAAACCCCAAAACTACCAAACCGTATCTCACGCTCTGAGTGTAGCATCGCCGCTCGTAAAGTACAGTTTAGATGCTTTTTCGTAGTGATTGATAGCGCTTGCTAGCTTCGTGAACGGTTTGAGCGTAGTGGTCGGACTTGCAAATTGAGCTGTGGTTAAAGTCTTCGGTCAGCCATTGGCCCATGGTCATCATTCGACGAATGGCGGGGGCCGCATTGGAGTAGGCTAAGGCTCGCACTGCATTTTCTCCTGGCCAAAGTGCGGGGTGGTTCTTGTCGTAGACCACGAGATTGGCAATGGCACCAGGAGTTATTGCTCCCGCTAAAAACTGAGGATGTAATGCGCCCGGTAAATGACTTGCTCGCGAAACTAAGTACTCCGGCGACCAAATGCTCGCGTTGTTCTTTCTGGCGGACTCTCTGGAAGTGTCTTCCGGATCGTTGGAAAGGTGATGGGCCGCTACCGTGCTCACGCTCGATATCTCTCGTTGAAGATTCATGCTGTCGTTGCTGGCTGCGCAGTCGGTGGCGATCGTCCAATCAATACCTTGGTTTTCATAGGCTACGATGTTGGCAGGTTCTGCAAACTGGCTTTGAGACAGCAAACAATACGCAATCGTTTGTGATTCAAGAAGTCGGTAGTCTTCGGCGCTTAAGTAAATTGCATGGGCCCAAAGGTTTTTTCTTGAGAAGCAGCCCAGATCGGCCATTCGCCGGGTGGGAGTTTTCTGGTAAGCAGAAAGGGACCGGTGCCATTCTTCTCTCGACTGAGAAAGATGAGCGTGAATAGGAACATTGAGAGAGTCTGAAATGTAGGTGCAGGTTTTCCAAAGTTCGTCGCTTACCGTATCTGTGGCATGGGGACCAACTGCAGACCAGATTCCATTACTTTGCCAAGTTTCAGCATTTAACGACTCCGTAGCTTGCAGCTGTTTTTCTAAGCTAGTCACTCCCGGGCCGCTAACGTCTTGTAGTGTTGGGGCGACAACGCCGCACAATTTTGTGTCGGCAATGGCTCTTGCTACGGACTCGCCTGCGTAATAGTGGTCCCATACGAGTCCGGTGCCGGAGAGTAGAGCTTCGTAGGCGCCGATTGCCGCAAACGTGTAGATGTCATCATTGCTGAGCTTGCTCTCAACCTTGAAGAATATGTCTTCCACCATGTTGGCTTCTTGACCTGATGTGAGTCCTCGAAGGGAGTGAAGTGCCAGATGGGTATGGCTGTTTACCAATGCTGGAGCAAGGATGGCATCGCGCAAATGAATGTCTGCATCTGCCATGTCCAGGTCGGAAGTTTGTACGGAAGTGATGGTCGCGTCTTTTATGGTGACCAGCGCCGGCGATTCTACGACCTGACGCCCGGTAGGTAGTACGACCGAATCACAATAAATCTTCACTAGCCGAGGGCCTCAGCCAGATCCATTGCGGCGTATGTGAGAATGGCGTCGGCTCCTGCTCGTTTAATAGAAACGACGCTCTCCCACATCGTTTTGCGCAAATCGAGCCATCCGTTTTGTCCCGCGGCATGGAGCATCGCGTATTCGCCACTGACGTGATAGGCAAGGGTCGGTACTTTGAAATTCGTTTTAACGCGATAGATAACATCTAAGTAGGGCAGAGCCGGCTTGACCATTACCCAATCGGCCCCTTCTTCCAGATCCAAGCGAACCTCCCTGAGCGCTTCATCGGAGTTACCAGGATCCATTTGGTAGGTTCTTTTGTCCGCACTTCCTAGTGCTGCGCTTGAGCCGACCGCATCGCGAAACGGTCCGTAAAAAGAAGAAGCGTACTTTGCGGCATAGGATAAAACGATCTTGTTTTTGTGACCTGAGTTGTCTAAAGCTGCTCGGATTGCGCCAATTCTGCCGTCCATCATATCGGAAGGAGCTAGGACGTCCGCGCCTGCCTCTGCTTGAATCACCGCTTGTTTGCAAAGGGCGTCGACAGTTTCATCGTTTAGAACTGCTCCATCGGAAACGATTCCATCTTGACCGTGACTGGTAAACGGATCGAGGGCAACGTCGCAAATGATTCCTAGGTCGGGAGCCTTGTTCTTGATGGCTTTTGTCGCTTTGCATACCAAGTTGGTCGGATCCCATGCGTGAGTTCCGCCTTCGTCTTTGTGCTTGTCGCTAATCACCGGAAACAAGGCGACAGCTTGTATCCCCAGCGATTTCGCTTTTTTACCAGCATCGGCAACGTCTTTTACGGTCATTCGCGCGACTCCTGGCATGGATGGCACAGGTTCCGTTGATTTTTCATCGTGAACAAAAAGCGGAAGTATCAAGTCCGAAGGATGCAACCTGCTTTCTTGGACGAGCTGCCGCGACCAACTTTGATGCCTTGCTCGGCGTAGCCTTAAGGATGGAAAACCGCTCATGATTCTACCTTTCTGGGCGTCCAATCAGAAAAAATCTCACTGTTTTCCAAAACGCCATCTCGTTTTGTAAGTACTTCGACACCATCTTCCGTAACTAGCAACGTGTGTTCGAATTGCGCGGACAGTTTTCTGTCGGTGGTAACAGCGGTCCACTGATCTGGCAAAATCTCAGCATGCCATTCGCCAACGTTAATCATTGGTTCGATTGTAAAAATCATCCCGGCTTTTATTCGTCGTCCCTTGTTACGTTCTCCAAAATGCAGAATCGCTGGTGGTTCGTGAAACTTTCTTCCAATCCCATGCCCCGTAAATTGACGGACCACCGACAGGTTTTGGCCTTCGGCGAATTCTTGAATGGCCGCACCTATGTCGCCAATCCTTGCTCCGGGTTTAACCTCCGCGATGCCTAACTCCAGGCTGCGTCTTGCTACCTCCGTGACATGAATTGCCTCATCAGATGGGGTGCCGACATAGAACGTGGCAGAGTTGTCGCCATGAAAGCCGTCGACGATATGGGTAATGTCGACGTTGATAATATCGCCATCCTGCAGAATTACGCCTTTGGAAGGAATTCCATGGCAGATGACTTCATTGATAGAGGTGCAAACGCTTTTCGGAAAAGGAACGTTTCCAGACCCTTTATAACCAAGCGGCGCTGCAATGGCACCTTTGGCTTTGGTGTCGGCAACCACGAAAGCATCTATGTCTTCAGTCGAGATGCCAGGTTTGATAATTTTTCCCACCGCAGACAGCGTCTCTGCCGCAAGTCGACAAGCGATACGCATTCCTTCAATTTCCTTCGCGGATTTTATCGTAACGGCTACCACTGAATGATCCTAGGACCGGCATGGTGTTAGCGCAAGTCACGAGGGAACGATTTAGCGAGTCGAGTCAACGTTTTGATCAAGCGAACGACAAAGGATTGTGCACCGAATGTTTGTCGTCATGTTGCTTGTGGTTGGATGCAGGCCTTCACTTGAGGGGCCCGAGAGTCCATCTCGCTGTGGTCCCGCTGCGGTGGGAGAACGAGCAGCTGGGCATGCTTTAAGCCTTGGCGGGCAGGTCATGCAAATTTCTGACTTGTCGAACCGGTATGGTGTTCAAGTCATCGAAGGCCCCGGTCTCGGCTCCGTTTTAGCTCTTCGTAATCATCTTGGCGAAGAGATCTGGCGTCACGCCTTGGGGGCGAACGTTTCAAGCGTCTGTATTGTTCCTGGACGTTCTGTCTTCGATTTGGATTTGATGCACTCTCGCTGTCGTCGTCGCATTTCGATTCATATTGCCGGAGGTAAGGTTTTTGCAGAAGAAGTAGGTTGCGTGATGATTGGCTTTTTACTTGAGGGTTAAGTAGCGTGGGGCGTGATCGGTTTCGAAATAGCTTGCTTAGTCACAATATTGTTGACGTTGGCTTTCATGGCACGGGAGCAGGGGCTCAAGCCTTTGCTTCGAGACTACGTCACGATACTTGCTTGCGCCTGGTGTTGTGAAAACTTTGCGATTCGGACGTACGAACATTACTGGTACTCCACGGATTGGCACCTGTTTATTGATCGGGTGCCGCTGTTCATCGTCTTGATTTGGCCTCTAGTCATTCTATCGGGAGTCCAGGTCGTGACAGCTTTAAGAAGTTCTGGTTCGCACCCCGGATGGTTAGCCGTTTTCGTTGGCTTAGATGCTTCATTGGTTGAAGTTGTGGCGACTAACTCTGGGCTTTGGACCTGGGCAGAAGGTGGTCACCTCAATGTTCCTTTCGCTGGCATCGCTGGTTGGGCTGCCTTTGCGGCAGCGTCTGCACTTTGCTTGAAAGCCCGATCTTGGATCGTAGGTATGGCTGCAACCATTGTAGTGACTCATGGAATCATCGTAGCGACGTGGTGGGGAGGGCTAAAGTGGGTGTTTCGTGAGCCTGTCTCTCCATGGGTCGGTTGGGCGTTGACCTCAATGCTCGCGTTTGTCGCGGCAGTCTGCGCAGTGAAGGCGAGACGTAGTAAGCGCGGAATTGAGCTTTCGACAGCGGTACCGAGGCTTATTGCAACGTCCGTATTTCTTTACTTGATGATTTTTAGGCCCGGGCCGAATGCTTGGTGGATTCATCTGTTAATTGTGGCAGTTCCTTATTTGGTCGCTACAAAATGGCTACCCCAAAAAGATATTGGCGGGAAGGCCGGCTCTCAGCCATAAGTAGTTTCCGGCCAGATAAAATAGCAACAAACCGGTACCCAAATGGGTGATGAAAATGCAGTTTTGCTTTGTGATAGTCGTTTTCCAGCGTGAAAATAATACAAAGTGAATCATCGGGGCCGCGATCATTAAAAGTTCTCGGATCCCTAAATGAGACGTCAAAAAGCCTGCCAGGAGTATCGTGGAACTTATTGCAAGAAGTGCGTAGTTAATACGAACAGAGGCTTCCGAGCCATGAACCACCGGGTAGGTTGGGACGCCTTCTTCGGTATCTCCCACCACGTCTCTAATGTCGTAGGCGATTTCATAGGTCATTTCGAACGTTAGAAAAAAGCCGACCAACAGCCAGAAGGTTGCATCGCTCATTACGCTGGCGCTTGCCAGGAGCGTATGGGGGTACACAAAACAAGTGAAAAAGAAGATTACCGCAGAACCGAAGTTTTTGAAAAAGTACAGTTCCTTGAGCCTGGTAGCACCACCTGGGAACGGAATGAGCTTGAAGTTGTAAAAAACGCCAAGCGCAAAGACTACGGTGCGCCAGATCGTAAGTTCTGGTGTTTGCAAATGGGACCAAACCATCGAACCAACGAGAAGAATCACGCAACTCACCGCAATGGTTGTTACGTTGCGCCGGACCAACTCGGTTCCCGGAATATTGTTACGCTCATCTTCGGCAAGGTCGGTAACTCGATTTAGTAAGTTTATGAAGAACCAGTCGATAGCGACGCACAACGTGAGAGTCCAGAGGTATTGTCCGGACATTAGCCAACCAAAAACAACTTGCGCGGCCATAGCAACTAAAATGATATGCCCACGACAGATGTACATCAGCTCACTAAGCCAACTGGTCTTGTTGTCTTCCACTGATACGGACATTACGTCAGGTTTCCTGTTCCGCCAAGCCACTAGACGTCCACCAGCGAAATAGTGAAGGCGCGATCTCTTTTAGCGGAATGGTATCGAGCCAAAGGCTGGCTGTTTCCGCGCAATCTCGCGCTTCGCTTTCTTGTCCTCTTTTTTGGTAGGCCCAAGCGATAAGAGCCAAGAGAAAAACCGCTTGCGAAGTGGTTGCTTGCCGCTGCAGCTCCGTAAGGTCTTTTGAGAAGTCGTTGGGCGATTGTTTAAAAAAACAGTGCAGAAGACTCGTCGTTGCGATCTGCAACTGGAAATACTGTCCCTCCGGCGGAGCTTGGCTTTGCGTCTCGGGCAAAGCGCGGGTCTCGAGCAGAGTCAATTGGCAGTGGTCGAAATAGACGACCCAGAACATGGGGTCGCTGAGGTACGACTTCTGGGTTTTCAGGAGGTTCAGACATTCGCTGAGGGCATCCAATGCAAGTTGCCGATTGCCCGTGTGCCAGCAAACTTTGCTTTTTAAATATAATTGTCGCGGTTTGGCATGGGGGGGGATGGCTTTTCTTTGGAGGCTTTGGGAAATCGACTTGGCGTTATCCAGCTCTCCTGCGGCCACCAAGTGCAAGGCTTCCGTAATGCTTGAGTCGAAACGGCTGCTCCAAGCAGAAGAAGTCAGAACGATAGCGCCGACTAACAGCCCTACAAAAGCACTTCCTGCGATAAGCCCCGCAGCTAGGCCTCCAGCTGCGGCCAATCCTCCCTTGCTCAGCATTGCTATCGTTCTTGCTCGGGTAGCACCACGCTTGGATAATGGATCTCCGTGCTGGTTGATTGTGATCAGCTGTTCCAACAACCCGAATATGAGGCAGGGTCATGTTTATTGCAACAGGTATTGTTTCCGATGCTTTTTTACTCGTGCTTCCATTCGCTGTGCAGTACCTCTTGATGAGAATGGGCCGAGGACCCGAACGACGCGCCAGGGGCGATGGGCCCGCGTCGACTTAGCACCGCCAGGAAGCTCTCCATTGTGTTGCTTCACGCGTTTTTTGACATCCAGAGCGATGCCAACGTAGGTGCGGCGGTTGGGAGATCGTAGAATGTACAGAAAATACAGGGCTTAAAAGTACCGAACGGGAAAGGTGATGTGAATTCATAGCCGTCGCAGGTTCGATTTATTACTGTTTTTCTGGTATCTTCCGGCTGTTATAAGGAGAAATCGTGACGAAAACTGCACAGCTAATCATTGACGGCAAGACCTACGAACTACCAATCATTGAAGGCAGCGAAAATGATCGTGCCATCGATATCAAGAAGTTACGTTCTGAAACGGGCTACATCACCCTGGACCCAGGTTACAAGAGTACCGGTTCGACAAAGAGCGCCATTACGTTTCTGAACGGCGAAGAAGGTATTCTTCGATACCGTGGTTATCCTATCGAGCAACTCGCGGAAAAGTCCTCTTTCGTTGAGGTAGCCTACCTCCTTATATACGGAGAACTTCCCACACCTGCTCAGTTTAAGACGTTCAGCGACGACCTAACGTACCACTCGATGATTCACGAAGGTATGCGTCATCTCTACGATGGATTTCCTTGGGGAAGCCATCCTATGGCGATGCTATCGTCAATGGTTTGCTCGCTCTCAGCTTACTACCCCGACAGCCTGGACCCGGATACCAACGTTGATACGCACATCACACGCGTGCTTTCAAAAGTCCGAACGATTGCGGCATTCGGGCATCAAAAGTCTCGGGGGAAGCCAATCATGTACCCCAAAAACAACTTGGGTTACTGCGATAACTTTCTGCACATGATGTTTGCAGTTCCCGCAGAGGATTATGAAATAGATCCTAAGATCGTGAAAGCATTGAATACTTTGTTGATTCTGCATGCTGACCACGAGCAGAATTGTTCTGCATCTGCCGTCCGATTGGTTGGTTCGAGTAACGCGAACCTCTACGCCTCAATCAGTGCTGGAATCTCCGCTCTTTGGGGACCGCTTCACGGTGGAGCGAACCAAGCGGTAATCGAAATGCTTGAACGCATTAAGGCCGGTGGCAGCGATTACAAAGGGTTCATGGAGCGCGTGAAAAAGAAGGAAGAGCGTTTGATGGGCTTTGGTCATCGCGTCTACAAGAACTACGATCCGCGCGCCAAGATCCTTAAGGAAATGGCCGACGATCTGCTTCCGCATCTTGGTGTCAGTGATCCTTTGCTTGATATCGCCAAAGAGCTTGAAGAAATTGCGCTAAGCGACAGTTACTTCGTGGATCGTAAGCTTTATCCTAACGTCGATTTCTATTCGGGGATGGTTTACAAAGCGCTTGGTATTCCAGTGAACATGTTCACCGTGATGTTTGCTCTCGGACGTATGCCGGGTTGGATTGCTCAGTGGAAAGAAATGATGGAGGATCCCAAGAAAGCCATTGGGCGTCCACGTCAGGTGTACACTGGCGAAAAAGAACGTCAGTTCGTGCCGTTGAATAAGCGATAGAGAGAGATTTATGCACGCTAAGACCAGCCACAATTTATTGTGGCTTTTCTTCGGACTAGGGTTAGCTTTCGTTGCGATAGCAATTCAACCTGAGGTTTTGGAGTCGAAAACCATCGCTAAGTTAGGGATGTTGTTTTTACTACTGGGGGTAGTAGCGACATTTTTAATGTACAAACTTTGGGGGTACGACTTCGACAAGTCTACCGGAAAAAGTGAAGCACCGGCTTGGGCGATGGTGATGCACCGCGCCCTCGGTTACGGCTTCTTGATTACCTACGCGGCAATCATGGCTCATATGGTGCCTCGCATGTGGCTGTATCAGGTGGAGTTTCCCGCAAGGACTGTGGCTCACATCATTCTGGGGTTCTCCGTTGGATTTTTGCTCATCATCAAGATTTCGATCATGCAGTTCTTCCGACACCTTGAAGAGTGGATGCCCGCGCTGGGAACCACTATTCTTTGGGCAAGTGTCATGCTCATGGCTCTGTCTGCTCCGGTCATTTTTTCGGAAAAGGACGCATTTACCCCGCAAAGTATGGCTCGGCTAAAAAAGGTTCTTCCGAATGCTGGTCTACCAGAGGGGACCGATCTGGAGTTGCTGTCGGAAACCGATACACTGACTCACGGGCGATATGTGCTTCAAACCAACTGCGTCAAATGCCACGACATGCGCACCATTTTATTGAAACCTCGAAAACCAAGCGACTGGTATCGTACGGTGATTCGGATGGGGAAAAAGCCTGCGCTATTTGCGCCGATTTCTCACCAAGATGAGTTAGCAGTGACTTCTTACTTAATTGCAATCACTCCAGAGATGGCTAACTCTCGCAAACCCAAGACCCTCGTGGAAAGAACTCCTCAGGCGGTTTACGAAGAAGCATGTTCGCAATGCCACGATCTGTCGGATGTAGATGATGCACCTCCTAAAACTGCAGACGAGGTAAAGTCTATGATTCAGCGAATGATCGATGAAAATGAAGCTGAGTTTGAACCGCAGGATATTCCACTAATCGAGCGTTATATGATTGAAAAGTACGTTTCCTCAGGCGCATAAAAAAAGGGGTTGTCTGAGACGTTCATGATGACTAGGTTAACGGTTATGAGCGCGTCAAAGAAATTCAAACAACTTTATAGCGATGCCTTTGAACTTGTTCACGGTCTTATTTTTGGTCACTTTGATCAAGTAGAAGAGCGTGATGCCACCGTAGCTGGAGAAACAATAGTCTTCACTGATGCGTCTACGTCCAGAAAAAAGCAGGCGGTTCCCGTTGCAGAGCCTTTTTCTAGTGTTTGCACGCAAGGTATCAGGGTAGAAGTCCGTTCGGTCTACCTGCCTAACCATTCGCAACCAGAACAAAAGCTATTCACGTTTGCTTATACCGTAACTATTTCGAACGAAGGCAAAACGCCGGCAAAACTAGAAACTCGCCATTGGATCATCACCGACGGGTTTGGCACTGTTCAAGAAGTGAAGGGAGAGGGCGTGGTGGGAGAGAAACCTCATCTAAATCCTGGGCAAAGCTTTCAGTACACTTCAGGCTGTCAATTGCGCACTCCTGTGGGGACGATGCATGGAACGTATCAAATGCATCGCGACGACGGCGGGCAGTTTGATGCTGAAGTCGCGACTTTTTCTCTGGCAACGTCTACTACTTCTGATTCTATGAAAAACTGATTGCGCCTTTAAGATAAACCAATAAAAAGGACGAGCATTTCGCTCGTCCTTTTTGCGTTAAGAGTTTTCCCTTGTGTTAGAAACTAGACCATCCCATCAGACTGAATCCTTCTTCTAGATTGATGGACGTCTGTTGGTGGGTGTTGTTCTTGGTGTCATCTCCTGCATTCCTTGCTCTTGGTTCTCCAATCCTGGTAATGGAGCCATCAAGGGTGGAGAAGTAGATAGCGTCCGCATCACCATAAACGTTGCTAACCGCACCAGAACTGACCTCTGCCGGGCATTGTTCGTATTTGAAACCACCGACGCAGGCATCGTCGTTTTCGCAGCCGACGGCGCCAATAGTTCCGTTACCTTCTTCGCAGCGGTTGAGTCCAAATACCCAAACCTCCGTGGAACCATCGTCGCAGGAGCCAGGGATAGGATCCCACGTCACGGTGGTCACAATGTTGGTCTTGGTAACCAAGGTGCCACCATAGAACTTGCCCCAAACGCCACTTTTCTGAGGCGCTTGAATGACGGAACGGACCTGGCCGGTGTCTGCGTATACCCCATAGAAGTTATTGGGCCGGTCGGTGGAGTAGCTGGTAAGTCCACCGGTGCCATAGAACGCTGTGGTTCGTCCAGTAACATCTGCGCGAAGTGCAATTGTTCCAGAGATTGGGTCGGTTGGCGTCATGTCAAAGTCCGGCAGGTGAGGGCAGCTTGGATCGACAGGGGCCGACTGTTCGTCAAGGCACCACACTGCGCTGTAGTTGTCGCAAGCCCAACCTGGCTTACAGAACGAATGCGTCTCGTTGTCATTTTCACAGAATTGACAGAAACAGAGGTCTTTCCAATTCACAGTTTTGTTGCCACCCAACCGTACGCTGCGTGTTTGAATCTGTTTGAAGTTTCCAGGGACGCTTTGCGGCGAGCAAACGTTTTCTACCCAGCTGTGGGTAAAGCAGCCCCACCACGCGCAAACTCTTTGGCTCTTCGGGACGTCCGAGCAGACCGTCTCCGTGACCTGTTCGGTAGCTACTAGGTAGGTTGGGTCTTTTTCGCAGATCAATTGAAGCTCCATGTCTTCCCAGGTGTAGGTTTGCAACTGAACAATATCGCCAGCAAGAAGCGCGTCACCGTTAGCGTGAGTCTCTCCGTTGTATGGCAGGCCACAGTCGTATTGCGATGGATCGCAAGGAGGCACCGTATCAAGGTTGAGTCCACTACTGAGGGTACGAGAGTAAAGCGCGCGGGTATCAAAGACAATTCCCTTGCCGCCTAAGCGTTTATCAAAGCTAGGGGAGAATCCTGCAAGTGCTGGGTCGCTTGGTGTTTTCTCTGCAGGTTGCGCAAAGAGCCAGCCGCCACCTTTGTTTTGCGCAATCGGAAGTTTATAACAAACTCCGCAGGCATCACAGAAGAATGCTCTGTCCATGAAACCGTCCAGCATCGGCATGGCGTCGGTGCTGCTCGCACCATCGAGTCCACGCTGCAGGGAGTACATCTGGTCCGCAATATCGTCGGTTTCGTAGGCAACGACATCGGTGGTGATGGCGCAGAGCGCGTTAAAACGCCATAGTGGTGAACCCGTGAGAGTATCGACGGCGGTCATGGTGCGCCCTTTTTTCTCAAAGAATGGGTCTACACCGGACGCGGTGATAATCATGAAACGTTCCTCGTCATTGATCTTTACTCGCGCGGATACTGGCTTGGTGGTGGCTTTACCTGACTCTCCATCGCCACCGGCATAGTTGGACCAAAGGCCAATGGGGCCAGCTTCCGGGTTCGTGATGTCCATGGTAAAGACGTGACGGCCGCCATTGCCCATGCCTAAACTAGCTACGGTTCTCATTTTTCCGGTGACTCTATCTCGAACGTCTACTACCAGAACTGCACCGTCTGGATAGTGAGTCACTTTGGTGCCAATGGTCTGACTGTTTTTATAGTCTTGTTTCATGCGTGCGGCCACTGACGGTGGAACTACGGCCCACATCTCAGTTCCGTTGTTTCCAGTCAGCCCTGGGTTGAGGCAGCAATCCTGGTACGTACCATCTACATTAGGTACGCATTGGTCGGAGAGCCCTGTTTTGGAAGTTTGACTATCTACGCCGTACTCACCTGTGACCACGTTATTTTCAATAGCGTGAACCGCACCATCTTTGGAGCCGTACAGCGCGAAGGTATCCCTTGCTCCAAAACTTTCGCCTTGCACGTATCCGTCGTCGTCTGGGCCGGCCATGAAGGCATCCACCAACTGGCGGTCGGCAAAGTCATTGTTCTGGTCGTCGCCATCGGCAAAGATGTACCAAAGTGGTAATCCTGGAGGCGGTATCACTGCTGGGGTAGAATGTTCGACCGCGCCGTGAACCTGGTAGCCTTGGTCGCCGGCGAACTTCGGACTTTGCATCCAATAAATGGTTTCTGCCAGCAGTTGGTCTGAGGTAGGAGAAGAAGGTCCTGTAGTAAACGTTTCGTGCATTTGCGCGTTGGCGGCCCCGTCGCTTGGAATCAGGTATTGACCCTTTCCATGAATATCTGTGGTGTAGATATCGCGATTGGTTTGGTATTCGATCTTGTTGGCTACATCCCAATAGCAGGTGTCCATCGCCGCGTTGAACGCGTAGAAGTGTCCCGCGTCACCGAAGTCCGTGTAAGAGCCGGTGTAAAGAACACCATCGGACAGAACCGTTCCCGCCGCGAAGATTTCAACAATTTGTTTATGGTTGACCGCAAACTCAAGTTTATGCAGCTCTGGCGCTTTGACGGCACCAGTCTTGAAGACAACTTTAAAGTAGAGTACTCGGCCTGGGTCTTGGAAGTTCGCACAAATGTCGTAGGAGCTTCCTGAGGGGCAGGGGCGTCCTGGTACCCAGTTGTGGATGCCGTTGGCATCTGCTGGTTGGTTGTCAAACCATAGCTGCATTAGGTTACCTTCCAAGAAGTAATGAGTGTTCTCTTTTGCTTTGACCGCTACGTCCGTGATCACCTGGTCAATATTGTCATCAATAAATTGTAGTGGCACTCGCTTTGAGATTGCCTCGGATTGTGCTTGGAACGTACCACTGACGCGGTTAGAGAAAATATAGAATGAGCCACTAGTTCCATTGCCATCGGCAATAGCAAGGTCTATCGTGTTGTCCGGGTCTCCGTCGTAGTTGAATGCTGCGCCTTGGTCTGCGTCAGTAAGTGGACTACTATGTGCGGTTTGCCAAACGAGTGAGCGATCTTGTAACCCGTCGTTGTTAATGTCCCTTGGTGCAAAAGGGTTGCCGGTACAGTCCTCGGTACTTCCGTATTCTTGCGAGCACATGTTTTGGAACAGGGCCGCTTCACCACCAATGGTGAACTTTCGAGAGAAGTCGGGGCTGTTGCAAAGTGGGTCAGAGGCGTTCCAAGGAATAGGGTTGCCCATATTATCGACACCATCGCATCCCAAAGGCAACCTTTGGGCGTTCCAGTTGTCCGTGCTTGCCACAATGTCGGGCTTTCCATCAAGGGAGAAGTCACCGCCAAATATTCCGGTGGGGCCATTCATCGGTGCGAAAGGAAGCGCCGAATAACCACCTACAGCCACCGAGAGTGAGTCAAGGCCTTCGTAGAGTCGCAGCCTAGCGTCTGGATTGTAACAACAAGCTGGCGCGCCAACGATAAGGTCTTTTTTTCCATCATCGTTTACGTCGATGTAGTCGAAAACAGGCTGGTGTCCTTTGTCGTCATTGAGTGGAGGGAAGAACTGTTGTCCGGCTTGCATCTTGCTCATGAATTCACTGCGATCCGGGAAGTTGAGAATGGATGCGTTCACGAGATATCCCCCCATACTTGCGTTACTTGCTACATTATACCAATTTAGAACTGTTGAGCCTGCAACGCAGGGAAGCAGCTCTCCTTCTGCCGCTCTGAAGTCAGCAGGTGGCGGAGTAATGTAAGTGCACTCATTTTGGAGGACGCTGATTGCTCCACCGTAGGTATTGCCATTTATGCCCGCACTTCCTTCTCCGACATTACCGCCGCCACTAATAAGCAGATCAAGTCGGCCATCGCGGTCAAAATCTATCGGTACAGCATAGGGTTGCCACTTCGTTTTCCCCACGTTGTCAATGTTTGAACCCTTTACATCATAAGCCTTTGGTGGAGTGTTCCCCGTGGCTGGACCTCCGCTGGCTGCAGCAAAGGTGCCGTGTTGCGTTTGTGGTTGCACAAAGTTGTTTGGCGGGACTTGGTTGGCGCAATCGTTCGTCGGGCAGTACGGATTTGTGGTTGTACCTCCCAAGCTCCTGAACATATCAATTCTTGCAAGGTATTCTCCTGAGTTGCCGGAGAACACAATTACATCGTCATTTCCGTCTCCGTCAAAGTCTCCACCAGCTAAGCCATTCCATCGGTAATTCGTAACATGTCTAAGGATAGTAGATGGGCGGAAGACTGGGTATGCGAAAGCGTCGGGATTGTTCCATGCTGGTTCAACGTTCGACTGACTCAGCAACGTATCTGGGTCGGTCCATGTTGCAGTGCCGAAGTAGCAAGAATGGTTTTGTACGATTCGAATAGTTCCTGACTCGTTGGCTCCGCCATTGCCAAACTGAGCGGTAGCGAGGTCATCACATTTACGAACTTCACCTGGTTTTTCAAAGAACTCTCCTGCAGCGAGAAATGAGGCAGGAACCTCAATTCCTTTCTTGCCAGCTGTTACAAAGTTACCACCTTGTCGTGCCGGCTTTATGCAGCCAATCGTGCCAGGATTGTTGAGGCATGCGTTACTCCACACGGTTCCTTTGTGTTGCGCAATGATTTCTTCCAGTAAGACATCCTGATAGACGACAGGGTTGTCCCACACCGAGCTGCATTCTGCGGCAGTCGGTGTTCCACCAACCGTGTTGGAATCGCAAATGCACTCGGTACCGTTGCAGACAAAAATTTCATCTTCTTCACATGGCGACTCTTGCGGATCCCAGGGCACGCACTGGCACTCTGGATTTCGTCCGGAAAGGCACTCTAAGACCTCACCCTGTCCGCAGTTTAGATTAACAATCTCTTCGCAGATGCAAACGGTTTCTCCGTTGATGACTTCACAGACTTGCTGCTCCCCTTCCGGGCATTGCGTTCCACTGGAGACGCACTCGCAGATACGTGTGCGCACCGTCAATGCGCTAGTTTGCCCGGGAGGCACCACGCCGGCATCATAGAGAAGGCACTCTTTGGTTTGCGTTTCGTTGGGAGCAGGGCAGTTGTCGTCGATCTGATAGCAGAGCTCATCAAAGTTCTCGTAATATCCAGGTTTGCAGTCGCACTCGCAGATGGCAGAACAATTGTTTTCAACAATAGCGTGAATGTTAGAGCCCGTTTGGTAGGTTAGCGATCCTCCCGCGGGCGGGTTGCCAGTATCACTCGGTGTGCAGATTCTCTCTCGCTGCCAGTACTGACTGCTTGGAGAATTGCTCGTTTGACAGGAGCTGGGCCCTTGCTGGCAGAAGCAGAACTCTTTATTGGTTGCAACAGATGACGGGTAGAGCGTGGCAGCAGGGCATTCTCCTACCCAACCTCCACCTGGAAGGGCCGGGTTGTTGTCGCAGTACGCTTGGCTGGTAGCGCATCCACGCAGGTTGCACGAACACTGTCGTTGGTTACTCGCGGGCCACCC
>JAHDIH010000004.1:0-111 GCA_020630875.1 Deltaproteobacteria bacterium
ACCTTCGGCGCTCGAAAGTGACGAGCCGCAAGTTTGCGAACCCAACAAGCTCAAATGTGACGAGCCACTCGATAACGAACCTTCGGCGCTCGAAAGTGACGAGCCGCAAGT
>JAHDIH010000004.1:211-307399 GCA_020630875.1 Deltaproteobacteria bacterium
TTGCGAACCCAACAAGCTCAAAAGTGTTGCAGTTGCAGAGAAAGAAACTTCCATTGACAAGGCAGCTGCCCTGCCAAATTCCTCTCAAGCCAGTCTGCCTGTCGAAGAATGTGTCATTTCGAAACCAAACGATCCTAAAGCACAGGAACAAACTCCAACCGCAACGACTAAGTCTCGAAAGGACAGCCAATACGAAGCTCTGGCATTTGCTCTAGGCGCCTCCCCTTCAGAGGCTCCCAATGTTAACGCCAACGTGAACGCCGCCACTACAGGGCTGTTGACAAGTAGGCTAGAGAGCGAAACCGCTCTATTCGATGACATAGAAAATAACTTTTCTGCATTGACGATTCCCCAAGAGCCAGCGCTGATAGAACAAGTGACCGGCTCAAACGAAAACAGCCCAAACAGACGGACCATCGTAGGTGGAAATGCCCCGCCGCAAAGGAAAGAGCCAACCTTCGAAGATTCGGCGCTCGCCAATGCTATCGACCTACCACTGTCTATCGAATCATCGAAATTAGACTTAGGCGTCTCGGATAGCTCATCTCAAAATTGGGCCGCACTTTCACCACAAAACATTTCAGCCAACGCCATTGACCTGCCCTTAAAGTCGGAAGCCGCCGGCGCCATGTTGAAGTCCACGATGCTCCATCAGGTGCCCAAAAACGAAGATAAGCGAGAAAGTGCTAGCGAGCCGCGCATTCCTTCTTTTGACGACGGAAGCAGGCCAAGTCAGCAAGAACTTTCTGATGACGATATAGCCGACTTTTTCTCCTAGGGTCGCTATATGTCGTTGGCCACACGACATAGTGTCTTTTTGACATACTCGTCATTAGAGTAAAATGGGGTCATGAGATTTCTTTTGATTCTAGTGACTACTGCGGCTTGTGGTTCTGCTACAGGCCCCACCGACATGGGAGATTCCGACGCGGGAGTATCGGAAGAGGCGTTTGTCGTTGAAGTCGCCACGGAAGAGCACGACTTTGGTTCCGTTGTAGAAGGTATCGAATCCGCAGGGTACCAATTGGTGGTTTCTAATGCTCAAGGAAGCGGTGCCGTGAACGTGGCTATCAGTGGCGACGAATCATCTTTTTCTGTGATTGACAACTGCGACGGCAAAACTTTAGCCACCGCAGGAGACGAATGCACTATTGATGTAACGTTTTTACCAAACGGTTCCGGGGAGAAAACGTTGTCATTTTCTTTTTCCTCGCCACATAACGACAGTCTTTCCAAAGAGGTTACGATGCTTGGAGAGGGTCTTGTAGCAGCAACAGATCTAAGCTTCTCCACTAACGTCATTGATTTTGGAACTAAGCCGCTTAACGCGAACACCACCAACAACAACGTAACGTTGACGAACAGTGGTACGGGAACCGTGACCTTAAATTGGTCAGTAACTGGCTCCGACGCAAGCAGCTACTCCATTAGCCAAAGTTGTCCATCACTGGCGCCGGGTGCTTCTTGCTCGGTCAGTCCTGGTTTTTCTCCTAAGAGTATCATCGGTAACAAGTCGGCAACACTGCTGGTGCAAACGAGCAACGGTACTCAGTCCGTTTCGCTAACAGGAAAAGGTAGTGCTACCGTGACTGTCACTGCCCCTACCGACGGAAGAATTTACACAACCGGCAACCAAATCAATTGCGGAGACGGAAATAACGTTTGCAGCAAAACATTCGAAAATGATGCCGACCAATCGCTTACCATACGTTCATCACAAGCCAGCCACTACTTAGATAGTTGGACCTCTGGCTGCTCCGGCTCTAACGTCAACTGCAGCTTGCAAATGACTGGTAACAAGACGGTTTCGGCAAGCTTTCTGCCCTATGTCATTGTTTATGGGCAAATCGATACCTCCAATAATAGTAGTGGATACATGTCAATCTCAGCTCCTTCAGGAACGTACGGACAAACCTGCATGCCAGGCCCGACCAACGACGCCTGCAAGCCGGTAAAGCCAGGAACCTCAGTCACCGTTAGCGCCTACGGTTCTGCCAATAATTCGTTTCATTGGTCCCACGGCTGTCCCAACGGAAATAGCTGTACGGTGACCGTAAACAATAGCTCAATCACCGTCAGTGCATTTGATTTTTAAAAAATGAACCTTTTGATGCCTCTATGACTTAACAGTCATGAAGAGACAAATCCGAGGACTATTATCCCTTACCATCATTGCTACTAGCGTAGCTTGTTCACCAGGGCTTAAGGCCGCGAGCCTGGGCAAGGTGGTGGTTTACCGCAATGGCGTGGCCTACTTTGAAAGGAACGCTGCGTTTAGCGACGGAAAAATTCAACTGTCGGTCCCTAGAGATAAAGTCGACGACTTTCTAAAGTCATTAACCGTTAAAGATGCCGAGAGCGGAGAGGCGTTACCGGTTTCATTTCCTAGTCAAAACCGAAGTGGCTCCGTAGTCGAAATTACAATCGCCGCGCCGTTACACAAGAAAAACTCCAGGGTTGTCCTTACTTACGTCTCTGACAGTCCAGCCTGGAAACCGTCCTACCGCGCCACACTTGGAGACGACGGAAACATTCATCTACAAGGATGGGCAGTGGTGGACAATACAAGTGGTGAAGACTGGAAAGATGTGTTGGTTGGTGTGGGGTCAAGCTCCGCCATGTCGTTTAAGTACGACTTATGGAGTATTCGCAATGTCAATAGGCAGTCTCTTGGTGGCGAACAAATGTTTGCTATCGCTCCTCCTACCGGGACTTCTCCATACAATTACAAAGAGCAAGACAAACAGATCATTGCAGCACTTAGTAATCAAGAGGCGTTGGACATGGATAGCAATGGGGCTTCGCCAAGTCCAATAGTTACAGAGGACGCCATGGTAGAGGCTGTTACACTTTCGGCTCAAAAGTCACCAGCCCGAGACCGTACCCTTCAGGAGCCAACTCCAGAAATTAGAAGGGCCCGCGAAAAGGCCGCCTTAGAAAGAAAGTCGAAAATCCGAAGAAAGCAACAAGCCAACCAACAACTCAAAGATCTCTCAGCGAAAATCAACGGAGATCACGACGGCAAATACATAGTGGAAGGACTTTCTAGTGGAGATGAAAATACGGCAAGGCGGATGGCAAACATCTTAAGAAGTAACCTAATTTCAGCTGGTGTCGCTCCAGAGAAAGTAAGCGTACGAGTAGGCAAAGCTGTAGATGGACAACCAACCAGTACACGAATAGTCAGAGATAGCATCAGCGGAGACGAAAACGCGCGCCCTCGAGGGGAAAGTCACTTTGAGTCGACCAAACCGATTTCAGTAGAAGACAACGGCAGTGCGATGGTCTCGGTTATGAACAAAGACACGAAAGGACGCGTGGTGTACTTGTTCGACAGGGAGTCAACGAGAGGAAACGGCAAATATGCCTTCAAAGCTCTTAGGTTCTTCAACCCCACAGAAAGTACGTTGGAGTTCGGTCCGGTGACGGTTTACGGCAAAGGTCGCTTCATTGGCGAAGGACTGACAGAAGCGGTTTCTCCAGGACAAAGTGCCATGGTCCCATTCGCACTAGACCACCAAATTTTTGTGGAAGTAGAGCAAAAGCAGTCAGACGTAATTAAAGGAGTCAACTCAGTGTTTCAAGGTTGGGTAGACGTCAACATGCAGAGAATTAGAACCGCGGATTACAAAGTAAAGAACCGATTGCACGAGGCGACGACGGTTTACGTCCGGCATACCATAGCAAAAGGGTGGAATCTTGAGAGTGACTTCGATGAGGCACAAAAGCTAGGGACGATTCACTACATCCCTGTAAAACTGGAAGCCGGAGAGGAAAAAACGCTAACGGTATCTCAATCGACGCCTATAGAATTTTCGCTCAACCTAAAAAGGCATAGGGATGTGGTTCGTCTTGCCACCTACTTAGCTAAAAACAACGACGCTCCACAACTAACAAAGACAATAAAGGATATCGATCGCATGTTCCGAGACATTGAGAACCACAGAACAAAAATCACAATCGGAGAACAAAAAATCGTCGATTACAAGAAACGTCAAAACGAACTGCACTTACAACTGTTATCCCTAAAAATGGTAAAGTCCAGTGGTAAGCTCGTAGCTTCGCTAAAACAAAAAATGATTGCTATATCGGAGCGCATCCAGAATGAGACGATCGCCCTGGTAGAGCACCGAGATGCGATTGCAATGACACGAGTGTCTTACTTGGAGACCATTGCAGAGCTAAGCTACAAGCCCATTTCTAAAGACAAAGTAGCGGCAGTACAATAGACAAAAAAACGGGAGAGAACTAAGTTCTCTCCCGCCATTTTTTTCGCTTTTGAAAACTAATTCAGATCTTCATCAAGCTCAACGGGAAACGACGTCAGGGTGTTCTTGTATCTTTCGGTGCCAATAGTGGCAAGATCGATTGTCCGAGGAACTGGCTGTTCCTGTGTTCGTTGACGAATCGTACCAACTTCTCGAGCTACTGGAATGGTATGCTCCACTCGTTTATCCTCAGCAACGGAACGAATCGTTGCTACTTCGCGCTGAACTTCAATGTTGTGTTCGACTGGTATTTCCGTGGTTCGGTATTGGATTACCGGCACCTCGCTTTGAGAAACCACCTCATGAGTGACTGGTACATGCTCTACTCTGTAGTGTATTTCCGGTGTTTCTCGCTTCAATTCGAGGTCGTGTCGAACTTCAACTTCATTATACACCTCTTGGTAAGCAGGCACTTCACGTGAAAGCGTTACGACATGCTTAGTGGGAACATCGACAACGTTCTCCACAATCTCGGGAACTTCTCTGACCAGCTTCACGTGGTGGTCAAGTGGCACTTCTACTATTTTTTCCACGACATTCGCTACTTCACGTTTGACTTCAATCTCACGATCAACGGCAACGTCTACTACCTTTTCTACCAGATTCGGCACTTCGCGCTTCAGCGTGACTTCGTGAGTCACCGGAACTTCGACAAAGTTCTCTACAAGTACAGGAGTTTCTACTTTAACGTCGATATCGACTGGAACCTCAACGAGTACTTCCTTAGGTTGTATTTGAGCCACTTCTTTTTTCAAAGACACCACCTCATTTTTGACAACATCTGTGTACTCGAAACGTACGTCTGCGACTTCCTGCTCAAGAGAAACAACTCTTTCCACCGGCACTTCGAAAATTTCTTTCCGCAGGTCTGCAACTTGCTTGATCACCGGTATAGTCTTGACAACCGGAGTATCGATTACGTCATGTTGATAGGTGGCCACTTCTTTGGCAACAGGTATGATTCGCTCTACAGGTGTATCGATTACGTCGTGTTTAATTACCGCGACCTCTCTACGAACGGGAATCTCAACAGATTTCTCAACACTCTCTTCTACCAAGTTAAGGTCTACAATTTCACGCTTAGAAGAAATCACCTTCTCAACAACAACATCCTCTACGAGCATCTTGTATTCTGCCACTTGCTTTTTAGTGACAACATCTCGTTCCACGATAACATCTTGAACGTCCACAGTAACGTTTGGAACCTCCTTGCGCACGTTGATGACCCGGTCCACACTTACCTCCTCAATTGAGGTAGTAATTGCAGGAACTTCTTTCTTCACAGAAATATTTCGAGTGACCTCGACTTCTTCTACATGTTCGACGATGCGTGGAACTTGTCTTTCCAGTGTCACCTGATGCTCAAGTGGCACTTCTATGACATTTTCGGTCACTACCGGCACCTCGCGTCTTACGTCTACTTCAAATGCGACAGGAACATCGACTCGGTTGTAATTCACCTGGGCTACTTCCGTTTTCAACGTAACCGCATAAGGAACTTCTACGTCCTCATAGCGTTCACTCACCACTGGCACTTCTCGCTTCAACTCGATCTCAAAAGGAACCGCCACATCTTTGAGTACTTCTTTGACTTCAGCCACCTCTCGATGAAGCTCTACTTCGCGGGTCACCGGAACGTCGACGTAATTATAGGATACCGAAGGTACCTCTCGGTGTAACGTAACCTCTCGCTCTACTTCGACTTCTTGTGTAACGTAGTTTATCTTTGGCACTTCACGTCGAACGTGCACATCATGTTCCACATCCTGTTCCACCACAATTTGGCGGACCACAGGGTTGTCTCTTTTTACAGAGATGACATGTTCGACTGGAACCTCTGTAACTTCTTGACGAATTATTGGTCGTTCTCGAGTTAGCTCCACCACTTTTTCCACCGGAACGTCTTTGAGTACTTCGCGAACGAGCTCAACCTGACGTTCCACTGGCTTCTCCTTATATACAGGAACTAAATGCTCTACCTCCACTTCGATCATTTTGGGTACCGGTACCGGAACCTCGACACGAAGCGGAACGTTTTCTATCAACTCTTCTACTTCCGCCACTTCGCGCTTCAGCAAAATAACTCCGCCGTCCACAGGCACAATCTTGTCTTCAATGACGTTGTGAACCACTTCTTTTTCTACGACCTGCCTCTTCACGACCGGCACTTTTCTCTCGACCGTCTCGGTCTTGATCTCAGGCACTTGGTGACGAAGCTCAACCTCTCGCTCGACAGGTACATTGACAATCTTTTCAACAACCACTTCGACTGGGTTTTCTATAATCTTTTCATGAATCCTTGCAACGTCATGGTGCAAAACAAGCTCATGGTCCACTTCCCGCTCTTCGTAGACGACCGGGCGATCAACTACTACTTCGTTAACCATAGGAACGTCTTTGTACAAAAGTATTTCTTTTTCAACTTTTCGTTCTACCGTCCGATAGGTGATCACATCGACAGGTTGTTCAATGATCTTCTCTTGATAAATGGGTACTTCTTTGTAAAGAATAACCTCTTTAACGACTGGTATTTCTTTCTCAACCACCACTTCCGTAACCACTGGTATTTCGCGCACTACCTCTTTAATGATCGGCACTCGTTTCTCAACGATCACTTCTTGAATGGAAGGAATTTCCTTAGTCACTTCGACGATCTTTTCAACCGGGCGGGCGATCATCTTCTCTACAACAAAAGGTTTGTCTACAAACACTTCTTTAACCTGCTGAACCGTGTGTTCGACTTCGACTTCCACTTCGACAGGCTTAGCTACAGTCCGAACTACCTCAATCTCGACAGGTTGCTCGACTAACTTTTCGCGAACTCTTGCCGTTTGTACCACCACAGGAATTTCATGCTCGACTATTTCTTCTTGAATCTTTTCAGATATCGCTGCTTTTTCAACCACCACAGGAATCGTATGAGTGACTCGCTTTTCTTCAACAGCTTCTACAATCTTCGGTTGTTCCACGTTGACAGAAATTACGTGTTCAACCGGCACCTTATGTTCCACTTCCGTTATGACAGGAGTTTCAACGGCTAACTCAACCGTTCGCTCTACCGGAACCTCGCTGTACGAGTTTACAAGTTCCGCCTTTTCAACGGACAAAGATACCTTACGCTCAACAACACTGTCCGTATAGACTTCATGAATGAGCGCTTTTTGACGGTTGACCTGAATTTCTTTGATTACCGGATGCTCTGCAACTTTTTCTACGATGTTCGCAATTTCTCGCTGCAAAGGAACCACGTGTTCCACAGTTTTCTCAGAATAGTTCTCACGAATCGCAACTTTCTCTTCACTGAGGTCCACGACAACGTCTTTAACCACAGGAACGTAGTGGGGACTTATTTCGGCAATCTCTTCGGTAAGAATGACGTCATGGGAAACACTGACCTGTTCGTACTGAGGAACCACCACAGGTTTTTCAACAACCAAGTCAACCGTGTGTTCAACTGGGACTTCTGAGTAGCGGGTTTCGACTTCTGGTACTTCGACGGTTACATCCACTACTTTCTTAACGGATACCTCTCGGTAACTTTCGACAATCTCAGCTTTCTCTTGTTCGAGCTCAACGAACCGACTAACGGGTACCTGCACTCGGTTTTCAATGACCTCTGGTACTTCGACGACAAGGTCAACGGAGTGAGAAACAGGTGTCTCAAAGTAGATTTCCTCAATTACTGGCTTTTCTACTGACAAGTTCACCGTGTGCTCTACTGGAGCTTCCGTGTAGTGTTCGGTGACCACTGGCTTCTCTACTGACAGCTCTACGTCATGTTGTTTTTCGACTTCAACATAATGCTCACTAACCACTGGCTTTTCCACATTTAGCTCTATCTCGCGAGGCGTACTAATTTCGACGTACCTCTCTTTGATGTCGGCCTTTTCCTTTTTTAGCTCTATCGTCACTGGAGTTTCGTACTCAACATACGACTCCGTTATTTGCGCCTTCTCAACAAGCAGCTTTACTTCAACTGGTACTTCTTTGGTAACCGGCACAGGCACGAGCACAGGACTCTCGACGGTACAGTCGACTTCATGAACCACTTCTTTCGACACCAGGTTCTTCGCTACAGTTGCTTTCTCGATCTCCACGTCAACGATGTGGTTGACCAGCACCTCAGAGTATCGGGGGGTAATCTCTGCCCGCTCTTGCATCAACTCAACTTCATGATTCGTAATTCGCTCTACTTGTTTCGCCTCGACCTTAGCTCGTTCGACTACGAAGGGCACGTTGACGATGACTTCCCTTACTTGCTCTTGCTCGTTGTATACCGCCTTCTCGATTTTCACCGGAACATCGAAGTCAACGGGGACTTCATGAATCACTTCGTCGATGACAGGCTTTTCGACCGTGACGTTCACTTGATGATTTACCACCTTATGAACAATCACTTCTTCGACCACCGGTTGTTCAACCGTAGACTCGATTTGATGAACTACTTCTTTAGCGACGAACTGATGACGCACAATTGGCTGATCAAATCGTAACGGAACTTCGTGCTCCACCTGCTCGAACAATCCCATAGTTCTGATGGTCGGTTTTTCAGTGACCATGTCGATGGAGTGCGTTGTCGGAACCAAGTGGTTTGTTCGAATCGAAAGCTCTGCGTCACGCCGTCTCGTCGGCTTGAGTTTCTTTGGTGGTTCGATGGTTGTTTTGTCCCATGTCGCGCGGTGATGAATTTCGTGTTCCGATATTATTTTCAGCGCCGGACTTCTAGAGTCCTGCAAAACAAAGAACTCTTCGTCCGCAGCATTTCCGTCTTTGTCCCAAGTGGTTCGTATCGCTTGTTTCAATTCGACAAGACTTCCGTCGGTCAGCTCGTATTGCGTGAGGTATTCTCCGGTCGTGGTTTCACCATTCTCAGAGTGAGCAAGAAGTTCCGAAGACTCCACAGACCTAATTGCCTTCTCTGAAAAGTACTCACGGTCAATTCTGTTCGCGAATGAAAGACGTCGCTTTCCTAACGAAAAGTACATTTCCGCTGCGTTAGTGAGGCCTGAGGTTGAGTTGGTAGGATTTTTCTTGCTCATAGTGAATACACTCCAGTATTGCTGGTAACTCCGAGCTGAAAAAACGTCAAGAAGTGTTTCCTTCCCCCCTACGCCCAAATAACGGCCATTGGTCAACAGCTTAATAATTTCAACTCTTTCTGAACTTACACGAGACCCGAGTTTACGAAAAAAGAAACTACTTGAACCCGACGTCCAAATATGCGCATCGAAAACCAGCGTTTTCCACTACGGGCCACGTTTGATCGATTTTCCTCTTGGAACGAGAATACAGAGCGTGTAAAAGGCTCGAGTGGAATCAGTAAAAAAGACAGCAAAGTACGAGATCTTGAAGAAACGCTCCGGACGTTTCGCCGTGAAGTCACTTGAGACCAAGAAATGGATCAACGGAGACGAAAAAGCTCAATGTTTGTCCTCTGAGGGATTCATCAAACTTCCGCAAAAGAAAGTTGTCGAAGCTCCTGCCACTGAAGAAGTAGAAGCTCCTGCTGCGGAAGCGCCAGCCGCTGAAGCCGTCGAAGCTCCTGCAGCAGAATAACAATAGAACACCCACCAACCTGGGGTGACGTTCGGCGATTATTTCACTACCCTTCAGGTGTGAAGATCGCCGTTCTTATTTTTCCATTCGCTGCAGCTGCTAGTCCCGCGGACCTTAGCGGTATCAATTCCGATCAGCTAATGCTCGCAAACCCGATGGCTACCGCATCTCCTGGTCCCGGTGCGGTCATTGCAAATCCCGCCCTACTTGCAAAAGCGAAAGCCACGCAGCAAGTTGATTCGGTGGTCACTGGCAGTAGGGTTTCCATACGCTTGTTACCGCGCACCAATGGTGTTGACGTTAGCGATAAAATTTATGGTGCCCGACTTTCGGACGGAAGCGATGTTCCTCGAAACTTGGCCACCGCTGACTTAAGAAACCAACGCGGCAATGGAGCGGGGCCGCCTGCGGCACACTCGCTAGCAGTGGGTTTTGTCACACCGGTGACGGACTGGCTCAACGTGGGATTCATAGGTCACTTCAAAGTCGCTGGCGACAACGTATCGACCTTCTATTCAGACGAACGCGAAGCGGTATTTTCTAACAGAGTTCATTATGCGCTTCATGCCGATGATAATGTCGCTCCCAACCTTGCCATTGGTGTGGGAGCAAAACTTGGTAAGCGTTGGTCCGTTGGACTTTCGACCCAGTTTTTAATTAAGGCCTCAACCAACGGAAATGTCTTCGTTCCAGAAGCGGTAGGCCAAACGAGTAGCCAAACGAATCTAACAGTAGGAGTCGGTACGCAGCTGGCTCCCACCTTAGGGGTTAACTTTGAACAAAACAAATACCTATCGTTTTCTGCTTCCATTCGCACGCCACATTCAAGACGAACCACTGGAGATACCGCCATCCAACTTTGGGCGGCGAGTGGCAGCCCCGGAGCGACCAGCGAACAAGCGATCGACTTTTCCGCAGACTGGCAACCATGGAGAGCAAGCTTTGGAACCCTAATCGAAACAAAAAAGCTTAGGATAGGGATCGAAGGGACGTATGCCCACTGGTCAACGTTCTTGAATCAGCACAACGAAAAAGCCAAACTCAAATTTCGCAACGTTTTAGACATTACGGGGCATGGCACATGGAACGTCAACAGGTGGCAGGTCTCTACCGGCATAGGTTTTCGCTCGAGTCCCGTACCTACTCAAAGTGGAACGGAAAACTATGCCGACGCCGATAGAATTGTCGCTGGAATCGGTGGAGGATACCGTTTTGGAAAGAGAAATCAGTTGCAACTTCTTTTAGCGCTACAATCTTCGTTTCTTCTAAGTCGAGAACACATTAAGGATCTCGGTAGTGCAAACCCGGTGATTGACGAGTTTCCGGACGCGATAGATCTCGCAGATCAGCCGATTTTGGAAAGTCAGGGATTGCAAACCAACAACCCGGGTTGGCCTGGTTTTACCATTTCTGGTCAAATTTGGGCTGCCAGCCTCTCCGTAAAATGGTACCGCTAGAGAATGACTATTTTGAAACTCATTGCTTCTGTCACTGTTTTAGTCGGATGCGCTGGCGAAGGCCAATCTAATCAACCCCCGGTGGATGGCTCTACGCCTCCCGTTGACGCCAGCGTTGACGCTCCTGTAGTTGACGAACTTCCAGACTTAGCTGGCAATTGGGCATTGCGCGACATCCTCGTAACTCGTACGCAAGTTCCCGTGATCGGTGTCACTACCAGCAAGACCGTTTCGTTACTGTTCACAGAATTCACCAAGACGGCAGCGGGTTACGACAGCAGCCAACGCTTGTGCGAGGTTCTCTTTGACAGTGGAAACGCTTTAGCAACCAATACCATTGGCCCCAACTACGTAAGCACAAGACCAATAAGAGAGCGAAAAGTGGAAGTTACCGCTCCGGCTAGTTTCTCGCAACAATCAGAGATTTTGGTTGAAGGCGCAATGCTAGCTGACGATGACACAAGTCCTCTACCAACTACGGCGAATGACCCTGCGGTAATCGATGATGACAACGACAACAACCCAGGTTTCACAATGGATTTACAAATCGTGGGATTGGGCTCACAGAAAATTTATCTCGTTCAAAGAAGCGAGATTGGCCTAGCAGGGACAATAGAAACTACTGACAGAATCGCAGGTGGGCAGACGATAGCCCGTTTCGAAAGCAACGTAGTGGGTGCCACTTCGAACACCGTAATACCCGATCAATCCCCCGTAGCGGTTGAAGCAGAGAGTACGTTCACAATGGTTAGATTACCAAGCAACGCTTCTTGCAGCGACATCTCGGAACAAACGGAAATGTCACTCTTCGGCGCACGGCCATAGTGGACGACGAAGTACTGATTGCGTGCCCTTATTGTTGGCTTCAAGTTTCAGTAACTTTTGACCTCGGACTTGCGCGTCAATCTCTCGTTCAAGATTGCGACAACTGCTGCAATCCAATCGAAGTAGAGCTAAAATTTGCTGAGGGTTACCCGCAAGTGGTGTCGGTATCCAAGCTCTAATTTATGTCGCGATGCTGTTACAAGCGTCTCACGGCAGGTGCAAGAGAATCACTTTTTTGAGTTTTTTGAATGCGTATGTCTGGCTAAGACGACAGGGAAAATTAGTTAGTCACACAAATTCACGCAACGACATTTACTTGTCGCTTTTGCGTTTTTCGACCTGGACGCGCTCCAGAAACTTGTGAAACAAGAGGGCATGAGCAATCTCATCAACTCAATCACAGATCTTGTCACTCCTGACTTACTCACAAAGGCAGCTGGCCATTTTGGTGAAAGCGAAGCCTCTATTAACAAGGGAATTGGTGCGTTAGTACCGACTATTCTCGGTGGGCTAACCAGCAAATCCAATGATACTTCCGCCTTCGGGAAGGTATTTGACTCAATCTCTGGAACGGACCACGGTGGAATTCTTTCCAACCTAGGTAGCTTTTTGGGACCCAACGCGTCCGCCAACAGCGGCGCAAGCAGCTTAATCTCTGCCGCGATGGGCTCTGGAAGCAAACTTGACGGAGCGCTCGGGCTGCTGGGTAAGTTTGCCGGTATCTCTAAAGGAACGGCTACCGGTCTTCTTGGATTCGTTGGACCTCTAGTAACAGGCTTTCTCGGAAAATTGGTAAGTTCCAAAGGACTAGGCGCACTTGGCCTTGCTAAACTTTTGAAAAGCCAATCAGGTAATATCTTCGGCGCCATTCCTTCAGGAATCGGTAGCGCGCTTGGACTTTCCGCACCAGCTGCGGCAGTAGCAGGTGCAGCAAAAGCCGGCGGTAGTTTCATGAAATGGCTGGCACCGATTGCACTCATCGGCGCGGTTGCTTTTGGCGGATGGTATTTCCTATCAGATGGAGCGAAGGACAAAGTTTCGAGCACAATGTCTAAAGCTGTAGAAGGAACCAAAGCGGTTGGCGGTGCCGTTGTTGACAAAACGAAGGACGTTGGCAGTGCAGTCGTTGACAAAACGAAGGCAGTTGGCGGTGCGGTCGTTGACGGTACCAAAGCAGTTGGTGGTGCGGTAGCTGACGGCGCTGAAGCAGTAGCTGACAAAACAGCGTCTCTTTTCACTAAAGAACTTTCTTGTGGGAAGACGATTACCGGGAATGGTAACGGCATCGAACAGCAGTTAGTAACTTTCATTGATAGCGACGAAGCCATATCCAAAGGTAAATGGTTTAACTTTGACAGACTTGTTTTTGCGACCGGAAGCTCAAAGCTTGATCAAGAAAAGTCCGGAGAACAACTAACTAACCTCGTTTCGATCATGAGCTGTTACCCGAACGCAACGGTAAAAATCGGTGGCTACACCGACAACACGGGAAGTGCATCTGGAAACAAGAAACTTTCAGCAAAACGAGCAAAAGCTGTTGAAGCAGCACTGGTTGCTGCTGGAATTGACACCAAGCGAATCGAAACTGAAGGATTCGGCTCAGAGTTCCCAGCTTGTCCTGCAAACGACACAGATGAGTGCAAAGCTCAAAACCGACGTATTGCCCTTAGTCTGCGTAGCAAATAGTTCTTATTTCCAACCTGAAAAAGCGCCGCTTTTAGCGGCGCTTTTTTGGTAGTCCAAAGCAGATGGTTCGAGCATTAAACTGTCGTTTTTATATGTGAAATCAAGCAACAGTCGCGTCGGGAATGCCGCACTTCGTGCGAGATGTTACGTGAAATCAGATGTGAAAAACAAATACACCACTTGCTAACCAGTTGAAAACAATTGCTAAATTAAATCAGTGACTTGCGAGCGCCAAAACACGTCTTATGTTCGTACAAAGAATGGTAAATTAAAAGAAAGACCAACCGTTTGCTTTTGAATTCTTTCAAAGACTCGACCGTCAATATAAACAGGAGACAACAATGAAAAACTATCCAATAACAATTATCGCAATGGTTCTAGGAGGCGCGCTACTTAGCAGTGGCTGTTATCTAGAGACATCAGCTTACGATTCGGGCTACTACGCCAACTCCAGTACGGTCGGTGTGACTCCGGTAGCGTCGACTTTTCATGTTAGCAGCTATCCCCCGGGCCCATTGTTTGAGGACATCCCAGCGTCACCTGGCTACGGTCACGTTTGGATTGATGGTAACTGGCACTGGAATGGATACCGCTGGAACTGGACTCGCGGCCGTTGGGCACGCCAACGCTCCGGTCAGGTCTGGATCAGCCCATATTACGACTATGTCGGTTCCAGATACGTTTATCGCCCGGGATATTGGTGTGCAAGAAACAGAGTACCGCGAGGCTATGTTGTAAACCGTGGCCAAGGCATTCGACCGAGCCGAGGATACAATCCACGCTCACGTTACCGACGTCCGCGTCCAACTCGTACGACGCGACCAACCCGAACAAGACCAGTTCGTCCTACGACGACCAGACCACGACCGGTTCGTCCCGCGACAAGACCAGTTCGGCCGTCATCGGTTCGACCACGACCGCGTCCCGTACGACCCACAGTTAATAGGCCCCAACCAACACGAGTTCGACCGGGGACCGTGAGACCACAACCAGTACGACCTAGTCGTCCGGCGACTCGACCACGACCAACTAACCCGACAAGACGCCCAGCACCTAGTCGGCCAACGAAAACACCTCGCAAGCGGCCACGTCCCATTGGCGGACCTGCGTAAGTAAGGTAGAGAAAGTAAAAGCGGCGAGAGAAATCTCGCCGCTTTTTTATTTACGTCTTCAGCGTTTAGGTGCAATCCCGTGTCGTTTAAGTAGTTCCCGCAGATGATATCTGGTGATACCAGCTTGCTGCGCAGCACGACTAATATTGTTGTTGTTTATTTCAATCAACTGAGAAAGATAAGCTAATTCAAAAGCATCTATTACTTTTTGTTTACCGTCTTTGAACGGCTCGTCGACGTTCACATCCTTGGCGTTGCTCGCATCCGAAGCAACATTTTCTAAGCGAAGCGCATCACCAACCGACATTTGTCCATCGAATACTAAGTCGGTACGAGACAAAACCTCACCAACTGCTAGAAAACCTGCTCGCTCCACGACATTTTTTAGCTCTCGAATATTTCCAGGCCAACTGTAATTTTTAAGAGAGCGGAGAGCGTCTTGTCCCAGCCTGATATTTTTGTCGCGTTGGGTCGCTATGTTAGCCAAAAACTCACTTGCTAGAATACCAATATCGTCTGCTCTTTGCCGCAGCGGTGGTAAGTGCACCTGCGCTCCAGCCAATCGGTAGTACAGATCTTCTCGAAACTCGCCCTCCGCCACGCGACTTCTCAAGTCTCGATTGGTAGCTGCGACTATGCGCACATCTATTGGCAGGCGTTCTTGCCCCCCCACCCGAGTGATGGTCTTGGACTCCAGTACCCTAAGCAGACTGGGCTGCATCGAAATATCGAGCTCACCAATTTCATCTAAAAAGATTGTTCCGCCACTTCCGTACTCGAAAAGACCAACCCTCGATTCATCAGCTCCGGTAAACGCCCCCTTTTCGTGTCCAAACAGCGTGGATTCAACAAGCTCTTTAGGTATGGCACCGCAGTCAACCACCACAAACTGGCAACTGGCTCGCGTTGAACGATCATGAATGCCTTTTGCTACCACTTCTTTCCCGGTACCCGTTTCTCCAGTTACTAAGACGGAAATATCCGTAGTAGAGAGTCTCTCTAGATGAGCGAAAATCTCCCTCATGGATATAGACATACCAATAGCGTCACCAAAGCGATCCGCGTCGGACAATTCTATGTCGATAGTCTCGTCTAGCGGATCGAAACGCAGCTTGGAACGACCTAGCTTAAACTCTATACCAGGATGAAGTACAACTTCTCGTACTCTAGCTTGACCCAAATAGATTCCATTACGACTCTCAAGATCTTTTAAAATGTAACCTTCGTCGGTAGCCATTACTTCCACGTGCTGGTTGGATACCGACTTGTCATTCAAAGTAATGTCGCAAAAGTCTGCCCGTCCTATCACTACCCGCTGAGATTCGATGAGAATCTCCGAACCTTTATTCGGCCCCTCGACAACCGTCAGCTTTCCGCGATGAAGTTGCCGCATCCGTGCGCGGGAACCATCAAAGATGGTGGACATAGATGCACTGGGGTCCATGGGCAAAGAATACTGCTATGTTAAGTCATTCCTCAAGGGATTCAATTAAGCATTTTGTCCGACTTCTTGGCGCCACCTTGCAACAAGGTAAGATGCTTACGAGCTTTTTTTTGTTTGGCTTTGAGCCGCCAAAGTTTGGGATTCCACTTGCCTGAGACCAGTATCCAAGCCGTAACCATAGATGCCGCATAGGAAGCTCCTACCGCCCATTCTTTGGTCAAGATGGTAAATACAAGAGCAAATCCAATGATACCTTGCATCAACTGGCGACCTTTCATCGGGAGCACCCCAAAGAAAGTGACATCACGGGTGCTGTAGAGAATTCCGTAACCTACGATTCCGGCATAGGTAAATGCGTCTAACCCATTGATGGGTCGATTGAGCTGTCCTGAAATGAAATAACCTGCCACGGTTCCAGCAATCATCGACGCCAAAATAGTGGCCGCTGCAAACTTTAAGAATCTTTTTAGTCCCCACCAATTCTCAAGTACGGGAAAGAAAAGCCACAGTATCAATCCATGAAAAATCAAGCTGAACCACTGGGAGGAAAATAGAAAGAACGGACTGGTTAACAGCGTCCAGACTCTCCCTTCGTGAAACACCTGCCCACCACTTGAAATGGTGCTTTCGTACAACTGAGGGTCGGCAAGGATCCAACCCAGTATCGAACAAGCGGCTTCCAAGCCGAATAACAAAGCTGCCCCTTTGGTTATCTTGTGGCCAGAGAAGACCCTCTTCACCCGATTAATCATCCTCGGAAACCTAGCGCGTCAAGTTCCGTAGCAACAGACATGATTACAATTCAAGTTATTTCCCATTGATCATTGCCGTGAGGGGGTTTTTAAGGATACAAACGTCGGAATCATGGCTGAAATTAAGCGAGTGGAAACGCGAAGGGTATCGAAAAGTAAATCTACAGAACGAAATCCCGGAATACCTTTAGATTTAGACGCCGCACTTGGTATTCGCGTCAATCGTAGTGCCTTGGAGCGTCGTGCTTCCTCTTTAGGAAAACGGCGTTCCATAAAGAAGGAATGGCAGGCGGCGTGGCTTCTGCAAGCGGTTCAGTGCATCGACCTCACCACACTTTCAGGTGACGACACGCCAGGTAAAGTGAAACGCCTGTGTGCCAAAGCAAAATCCCCTGTGCGCTCTGAGATTTTGACAGCATTGGGCGTCGAAAATATCACCACCGGCGCAGTTTGCGTCTACCACAACTTCGTTGAAGGAGCAGTGGCTGAACTCCAAGGGAGCAATGTTCCCGTAGCAGCAGTTTCAACTGGTTTTCCAGCAGCCCATATTCCACTGGACTACAAACTTGCGCAGATAAGAGCCTCGGTTGCAGATGGTGCTAAAGAAATCGATATTGTGATAGACCGAAGCCACGTGCTCACAGGAAATTGGCGAGCAATGTACGAAGAACTAAAAGCGTACCGACAAGCTTGTGGAGAGGCTCGGATGAAGTCAATTTTGTCCACCGGAGAACTTGGTACCATGAGTAACATCGCAAGAGCTTCACAAGTCGCCATGATGGCTGGTTCAGACTTTATCAAAACAAGTACCGGCAAAGAAAAAGAAAACGCTACCATTCCCGTGAGCCTAGTAATGGTGCGCGCCGTTCGCGACTACCACGAAAAGACGGGTTACATGGTTGGTTTTAAACCCGCTGGCGGGATCAGAACGGCCAAACAGGCGCTTGTTTGGCTAGCGTTGATCAAAGAAGAGTTAGGAAACGACTGGTTAGATCCTAAGTGGTTTCGATTTGGCGCAAGCAGCTTACTTGCTGATATCGAAAGACAGCTCGAGCATTTCGTCACCGGCCGTTACTCCGCTTTCAACCGCCACCCAATGGCATAACAGGTAGAATCAAAAATGACTTCAGTTTCAAAAATATTAGACAACCTAGACTACGGCCCAGCCCCTGAGAGCGACAGCATAGCCCAACAATGGCTCGATTCCCATAACCGCTTGTTTGGACTGTTCATTGGCGGCGAGTTCACGCCTGCCACTTCTTCCACTTTTCCAACCGTGAACCCTGCCAACGGCAAAGAACTCGCAAGTATCAGCGAAGCAACCGTAAGTGATGTTAACTCCGCAGTTGCAGCGGCGAAAAGCGCGCAAAAAGAATGGGCGGCACTTTCAGGTCATCAGCGTTCTCGCTTTTTGTATGCCATTGCGCGAGGCATACAAAAGCACTCTAGACTTTTTGCAGTTCTAGAAACTTTAGATAACGGCAAGCCCATTCGCGAAAGCCGCGACATCGACATCCCTTTAGTAGCTCGACATTTTTACCATCACGCGGGGTGGGCACAACTCAGAGACGAAGAGTTTCCAAACTACGAACCTGTGGGAGTGGTAGGCCAAGTCATTCCATGGAATTTCCCTCTGCTTATGTTAGCGTGGAAAATTGCGCCGGCCTTAGCCATGGGGAATACCGTCGTCCTAAAACCAGCCGAATTCACCTCGCTAACCGCCTTACTTTTCGCTGAGATTTGTCAACAAGCAGGATTGCCCAAAGGCGTGGTCAATATTGTGACGGGGGCCGCAGAAACAGGCAAAGCCATCGTTGAACACCCCGATTTAGGAAAAATAGCATTTACAGGTTCTACTGAAGTAGGCCGGATCCTTCGCCGAGCTACCGCGGGAACAGGGAAAAAGCTTACCCTAGAACTTGGAGGCAAATCCCCATTTATTGTGTTCGACGATGCCGACCTTGATGCTGCGGTTGAAGGCGTAGTAGATGCGATCTGGTTCAACCAAGGGCAAGTCTGTTGCGCTGGATCTCGTTTGCTGGTTCAAGAAAACGTTGCGGAAAAGTTTTATGCGAAGCTTAAACGTAGAATGGAAAATCTGAGGGTTGGCAATCCTTTGAACAAGGCAATTGATGTAGGCGCGATCGTTGACGCCAGCCAGCTCAAGCAAATCAGCAGCTTGGTCGAGGCCGGTAAGCAAGAGGGAGTGTGCCATCAGGCTTCTTGCCCTTTACCTACCGATGGTTATTACTTCCCGCCAACCCTTTTCACCGACGTTTCTCCATCCGCGAAAATCGCGCAAGAAGAAATCTTTGGTCCTGTCCTGGTAGCAATGACGTTTAGAACGCCAGCGGAGGCTGTAGATTTAGCCAACAACACGAGGTACGGCTTAGCCGCAAGCATTTGGTCAGAAAACGTGAATTTGACTTTGGATGTAGCACCTAAGGTGAAAGCTGGTGTGGTTTGGATCAATTGCACTAACGTCTTTGATGCCGCCGCTGGATTCGGTGGGTACCGAGAGTCTGGTTTTGGAAGAGAAGGAGGTAAAGAAGGCCTCTATGAGTACCTTAAAGAGTCGCTTAACCTGTCCCCTACCGCGGAGTACACTCCACCTACTCCTAGCTCTGACCTTTCTTTTGATCCCCTTGCTTCAATCGATCGCACTGCCAAAATGTACATCGGCGGCAAACAAAAGAGACCTGACGGTGGATATAGTTACAGCATTACGGACCCAAAAGGTTCCCGAGTGGGCGAAGCCAGTCTGGGAAATAGAAAAGACATCCGCGATGCTGTAGAAGCAGCAACAAAATCGAAAAAGTGGGGGAAAGCCACATCTCATAATCGAGCGCAGGTACTTTACTTCCTCGCCGAGAATTTGAGCGTACGAAAAGACGAGTTTATCGCCAGATTAACCACTATGACCGGAAGTGCATCACAGGCGATTGAAGAAGTAGAACTTTCGATTACGCGACTATTCTACTACGCAGCACGGGCGGATAAATACGACGGCAATGTGCATCATACGCCTTTCCGCAATGTCACCATCGCAATGCCTGAAGCAGTGGGCGTGTTGGGCATTGTATGTCCAGAAAAGTGGCCCCTCTTAGGATTCATATCTAATTTGGCGCCCGCACTCGCGCTTGGCAACCGAGTGGTCATCGTTCCATCAACTCGCTGGCCACTGGCTGCGACAGACTTCTATCAGATCATTGAGACTTCAGATGTCCCCGCCGGAACGGTCAACATTATTACGGGAGATAAAGAAACGCTTACTGCGACACTTGCCAACCATGATGCCGTTGACGGACTTTGGTATCACGGTTCTAAAGAGGGAAGCCGAATTGTCGAACATGCCGCAGCCGAAAACATGAAGCGGACTTGGGTCAACTATGGCCTGGAGCGAAACTTTGAGACTGCGACACAAGGACAAGGTGATGTTTTCATGCGGCGCGCGAGCGAAATAAAAAACATCTGGGTACCGTACGGAGAAATGTCGGAGATTTCTGGAAGTTACTAATTCGATAAACTCTTAGAGCAGATTTCACGCATAGAATCGATTCTTTGCTTGGAATCTAGCTCGCCTAATACTCCTTCCGAAATCCCCTTAATTACCGCTCCAGATGAAGCAATGTAATCGGGGATGTACAAAATGTTTCTAGAACGCAACAACTCCAATACTTCCGCTGAAGCAAGTTGATTGTTAGCGGCTCCACAAATTGCCTTAAAATAGCAACTCTTTACTACAGACTTGGTAATGACACCGCCAGTCGCGCAAGGCGACCAAATATCTGCTTCTATTTCGTAGAACTTATTAGGCTCAACAGCAGTCGTTGGAATACTTCTTTCTTGTGAGATTTCCTCGGCTACGTCCTGAGCTAAGTCCAGATTAAGATCCGAGACGTAAAGTGAAGATATAGGAAGTTTGGCAAGTCGGCGAGTAACGGCAAGTCCCATGCTTCCCAAGCCTTGAACCGCGACTGAAATTGACGAGACGGGCTTACCCAGCTCTTTGATACACGCCATGATGCCAATTTCCACCGTTGTCGCGGTCGCGTCAGCGAGGTCAAGCTCGTCAGTACTGACATAATCGCAAACGCTCGCTAGGTTCTCTAAGTCTTGAGACGTTGTCCCTAAGTCACCTGCGGTATTAACCAATCCTTGGTACTGCTGCAGTGCTTTTCCTAAAGCCACGAAGGCTGCTTTTCTGTCTTTTAAGTGACTTGCGTCAATAACAATTTTGCATCCACCACAAGGAAGCTTGGCAGCTTGACACTTCTCGCTCATCGCTGATGCCAGCCGAAGCGCATCTTCTTTCGCCAACACGTTACTCTCGTATCTTTTGGTACGAACGCCTCCAGCAGCGCGTCCACTAACCAAACTATCAACCGCTAAGTAGGCGCGCAGTCCACTAGACTCGTCTTCGATTGTGATGAGCGCAGGTGTTTCTATTTGCGATGCCAAATTTCGATCCTGTAAGTTGTGTCATTTTCAGTTCGCTTGTCGAACAATTCGTCAAACTCAAAGCGATCTTCAAACTCAGGAAAAAACGTATCACAACCGTAGTCTTTAAGAATACGAGTATAAATTATCGTTTGACACTCAGGATATTCCAGAGCTTCGGTATAGATCTGCCCGCCACCAGTAATGTAGATATGCTCAACACTTTTGTTAGCTCGCGCTTTTACCAAGGCATCGTCCAAGTTGCGGCAAACTCGCCACTTTTCGTTAACTTGCTCCTCGATGCTACGGGACAGTACCACATTGTATCGTCCGGGTAGAGGCTGAACCTTTGGTGGCAAGGTGTCCCAGGTCGTTCGCCCCATGATGACTGCGTTCTGCTTGTTGGGATCCGCGGTACGAGACGTATAGTTTTTGTAGTGCGCTAAATCGCCTGGGAGATGCCACGGCAAATCACCATCTCTGGCGATTCCTCGCTTCTCATCAGCGGCAACAATCATCGAAAAATTCATACTGCTACCTTAAAGCGAATAAACGGATGATGCTCATAGTTCTCCAAAACGATATCTTCGTACTCAATTTCCAACACCGGTTTCTTCGCTATCGTTACTTTGGGCAAAGGCAAAGGATCCCTAGTCAACTGGTTCTTGAGACCCTCCAAATGGTTTTGGTAAATATGAGCGTCTCCCATCGTGTGAATAAAATAACGTGGCGTCAAGTCGCACTCACCGGCTACCATCATCAGGAGAAGCGCGTAGCTTGCAATGTTAAATGGGACACCAAGTGCTAAATCTGCCGAGCGTTGGTAGAGCTGTAGATCTAAATGGTTACCCGCCACGTAAAACTGAAACATGGTGTGGCACGGAGGGAGTGCCATTTTGGGAACATCACCTACGTTCCATGCGTTTACAATGATCCGTCTTGATTGCGGATTGGTTTTTATTTGTTCAAGAACCGTCTTGATTTGGTCTATTCCTGTCCCGCCCCAGTTACGCCATTGATGACCATAGATTGGGCCGAGCTCGCCATTCTCATCAGCCCAAGCGTCCCAAATGGGAGTATGTTCCGTTAGCCCCTCATTGATATTGGTACTCCCCTTGAGAAACCAAATCAACTCTCGAACGACGGCGCTAAACAGAACCTTCTTAGTAGTAAGAAGAGGAAAGCCATCTCGCAGATCGTAGCGAACCTGTTCTCCAAACACCGAGATGGTGCCAGTACCGGTCCTATCAGTGCGAACTTCGCCATTCTCCAAAACACGCTTGATCAGCGACAAATACGGATTCATGCCATTATCCTATCAGTGGCGACTGACGTTGAGCTAACAATTGATTAATCCTCACAGAATTCTCTTAGGTCAAATCGGCTTCATTGCGTAGCTCTTCAAGTTCTCGTTTAAATCCTCCAGATAAGATCGGAAATCTAAACCAAGATTTTGGATCCAGGCTTTCATCGTCGACATGAAACGATGGAGCGTATCGTTCGCGCTTCCATTGGTTTCTTGAAAATAAGGTGAAGAATCGAACCACCCAGCGTGCCATCTGCTTTTGAGAAACTTCTGGAAATCGCAATACCACTCGCTTCCATACATCCACTGGGGGATGCCGATCCCGTACGGCCTCCTCTTCTATTGCCTCCAAAATGGGGTAAGGCATCAAATCTTTTTCATCTGTTTGACTTTGTGCTTCAGGGCGTAACTCAGCAGTTGGTGTCAGTTGATTTGATAACATTAACCCGGCGGCTTTCAACATTCCTTTGCTGGTTTGCAGCCCCTCTTCTTCCATCCAGTTTAGCCACTCAAGCAAGAAGGCCTTATCAATCCCCGCGATAGGACTGACGCCGCCGCAAGTGTCCCCATCCATGGTCGCATAACCAACGGCAGCCTCTGAACGATTGCTGGTGGCCAGTAGTAATCCTCGGCGAATGTTAGCGAGCATCCACACCATTGGCCCTCTGGCACGAGCTTGAATATTCTGGAGTGCTAGGTCATCTTCCGACCAAGTCAGCTCTCGTTGCAGGGCCTCTTCCGTACGCTCCGTATAGCCATCGACCAAAGATTGCACATCAAAATAGTAATGGGTGGCACCAAGTGAGTCAGCGAGCGCTTTAGCCGCACTCGTGGTTTTAGTGGAGCTATTCTTGGTCGCTTGATAGGCCGTACAAATCAAGCCTTTTCGAAGTTCGTTTATGTCGTCTACCCACTCTTTGGGAAGGTAAGACAAAGCTTCCCTAAAAGCTTCTCTGTCTAATTCTTGATGGGCGAGTTCTAGTCCCAACCAGGCCAGCACTGCGGTTGCGGAGGAGTCCGCACCGCCACTTAACGAAATAACAAAACCGCGAGAATAGCTTTTGCGCATGTAATCGAAAAGCCCTAACGCTATTGCTCTGGCGAACTCTTCCTTTTTTAGCTGGGGGGATTTTTCAAACGCAGCTACTTCTGGTCGACAATGGTAACTGTCTGCAAACTGCCAATCAAAATCCACACTAACGATACCAGATTGAGTTCCAGGCGTAGTAGGTCTGCCTTGACTACGAGTCTCTTCAAGATCAATTTCCGCACAGGTCACGTTAACCGGAGCAAAAGAAAAACGTGGTCCAAGCGCAACCGTCTCCCCTTGACTTGCGATGATGGCACCACCATCAAAGATCAGCCTTCCCGACTCATTCCCCATAAGATTGGAATAAATATAGGTGGCTCCAAAGATTCGAGAGCCTTCGGAGCAAATCCTCTGCCGCACCTCAAATTTACCAAAAGCGAAGTGACTGGCACTTGGATTCAAGACAAAGTCTACGCCTGCTTCTGTCAATCCAGTAGCACCTCGTCCCGCCACCCAAGCATCTTCGCAGATTTCGAAACCTAGCCGTACTCCTCCAACATCGAAAACCAGATCTCCGATTGGTACGTCACCGTGCTCTGTTTCAAGTACGGCTTTAGTCGCTGCCGGCCACGGAGAAAACCAACGTGGTTCGTAGTACACGCCCGAGCCAGCCAGATTCTTTTTACATACGATTCCGACAAGGGTGCCATCAACCAGAAGTGCAGCACCATTGTACAAGGAACGTTCATAGCGAACGGGTGTCCCCACGCATATCGCCATCCCCTTGCTGTGTTTGGCAAGTTCGGCCAACAACGTCAATGACGTTTCCGCCACATGTAGAGAAGAAAAAGCATCCTCACAGCCGTAACCTGGAATGCACAGTTCAGGGAGGCATAGCAGTCCAACACCCGCTTGTCTTGCTTCCGCAATAGCACGCTGGATTCGAGTCACGTTACCTTCCCAGTCTAAGGGAGTTTGATTTAATACACCGGCTGCAACTCTTAATATCTTCATAATCTCTTACCTAGTTGGCATATCTACTCGATAAGCCATTAACACCCATTTTTTTCGCTGTCCCACTCGTCCCCAAACAACTTCGACTTTGGTCCTATAACTTTCGTACTCCATCAAAAGATCCGTTCTAATTTTTTTGCCACTAACGGACTTTCTGCAGCCAAGAATGTCTAACTTACGAACGAATTTTCCTAAGGTCACTTCATGGTCGGACAACATTGCTGAAAAATCTTTTTTACTCTTCGACTTACGAAGAACGTCTCCGGCCTCTCTATAGATAGTGCTGTAATCTCTCCCAGAAAGGTTTTCGGAGAGCCGAACCACAGCATCTGTGATCTCTGTGGTAACTTCACACTCAGACAAATCGGGCTCGCCCAAATCGAAATCCTTAGGCATGGCGACTTGAAACCCCAACAAACGCCAATCGTCGTCATAGTAGTGGAAGCTAAGATTAACGTTTGTCGTGAGCTTTTCAAATTCGACAACCAGGTTGTAGACCGCTGTCTTCGCTCCCTCGTCACTATGAACGGCTGAGTCTCGGATCTTAGTGATGCGCTTGAAAGAACCAATTTTTTTTCTTAAGTAGTTCGTATTCACACGAAGCTCATCCAAAATGACTCGCTCTCGATATATGGGAGAAGCTTGCCGAAATACGCTATCGATTTGGTTCGGATCTCCAGAGGTCAACGCTGCAAGGATGTGGCGGCTTTGCGGCTTAAACGTTCTGCCTTTCGTGCTCCGGCACATGACGTAACCACCAAATAGCAAAAACGCAAGCATCCCCATAAACACAAGTGAAGGGGCACTACGATCAAAAAATCCGATCCTACGTCTTCTTCTGTTATGCTTTGGCTCAGACTCAGTCTTTCTGTCGTGCATCCCATCGAGAAACTCTTGGGTTGCCTTCAAGGCGTAGGGGATCAATTCTTGCCGACTAGCAATATTTAGTTCTCGCTCGACAGAGTTCTTGATGGCCTTAGTTAGTTTCTCGGGTGGAGGTTTATGCCGGAGCACGCGTTCCAATCCGAACAGACGAACCGGCACGGCTTCACCAACGCAAATTCTAGGCTTGTCGATATTACCGAACTCGAAAAAAAGAGTCGCGGCAAATGCTTTTCCATCCTGATAATCCCAAAGCTGATGAGACCCTCGACTAGAGGATGGAATAACAATTGACGTGATGATTTCGCCCGGCTTCAGTGACGTTGACTTATCCGCCCCAAGCAATTCAATTCCGTGGACCGTACGTCTACGACGGCGGGACCGAATTTCGACAAACGCTCCTAACGCAAGTATCGCGGTTGCGAGTTCAAATACGCCAGCCATCAGTGCTTCGCTCACCGTGAGTCCGACAAATTGACCTTCTGTGTCTGAGATGGCCTCGACTAGCAATGGCACCTCGCGTTGGACTAGATCGTTTTCTAACATTTCGAGCAGAGAGAACCCCGCCCCGATTCGCAAGTCGCGGTCTTCGATCTCGGTGACGTAGCGGATCTCTTCCAAATGCCCCAAATCCAGCAGACTACGGGGATCGCGAGACAAATGCTTTAGCGATTCATCAAGTGTAGAAAACCGCACCTTCGCGGTTGATTTGTCCTCCTTGGAGGTCATGGCTTGTACAGTATCAGACTCAAATTCATTAAGGGTGAATTACCGTATTATTTCACGCTTTCACGACCCTTGACACCAGTGCTTTTGCCGCTAACCTACCCGACAATGATTCGCGCACAAGACGTATCCAAATATTATGGCGCTCATAGAGCCCTAGGCCCCGTCTCGTTCGAAATTGAAGAGGGAGAAACGGTCGGCTTTCTAGGACTCAATGGTGCTGGAAAAACGACCGCCTTACGGGTTCTTGCAGGAGATCTCAGACCGAGCGGAGGTAGCATTTCTATTGGAAATCAGGACGTAGTTACCAATCCGGACAGTTTACGCCGAAAGATTGGATTCCTACCTGAATCCCCTCCTTTGTACGAAGATATGACCGTTGAAAAGTTCCTGAGTTTTGCGGGCAAACTTCGACGAATGAGCCAATCCGACATCGACTCGAGGCTGAAGAAAGTGTTGGGGCTTACCGGCTTGGAAAGCGTAAGACAAAAATTGATAGGACAGCTTTCATCCGGTTTCAAGCAAAGGGTTGGCGTGGCTCAGGCGATTATCCACGATCCCACCCTGCTGATCTTGGACGAACCTACCAGGAGTCTCGACCCGGTGCAGATCGTTGAGATGCGAGAAATGATTGCAGCTCTAAAGGAAAAACATACCGTATTGATTTCGAGCCACATCCTCACAGAAATAAGCAAAACCTGCGACAGACTTTTGGTACTCGGCAAAGGCGAAATCTTGGCGGAGGGGACGCAAGAAGAAATCGCGCAACTCTTTGCCCCACTGCATGATGACAGCCTGCAGTACGTGGATATCACCATAGACATGGACGGCTCTTCGGGAGAGCAAACAGCCATCGCCAGTTTGCTGGGCGACATCGACTCTAGCGCCAAGGTGAATGCCGGGACAAAGCACGGTAACAAAGTCACGTATAGGGTGAACGCAGACCGAGACATCAGAGCTGCCGCAGCAAAAACTTTGGTTGAGGCGGGATACGCTCTTGTAGGGCTTAGCGCTATCGAAAGCACCGGAAACTTGGAAGACGCGTTCGTTGAGCTAGTGAAGAAAGGAAAATCCGATGACAATTAGTACGATTTTTAGAAGGGAGCTCACAACGTACTTGCGCTCTCCCATCGGCTACATCGTTGCCGCACTACTACTCTTTATTGATGGAGTGCTTTTTCAGTGGATATTAAGTTCCCCGAAACCAAGGGTCTCCGCTGAAGTATTGAGACTTTACTTTGCTTGGACGGGGGGACTCGTTCTGGTGGCTGGTTTGGTTTTATCCGCACGACTCATTGCAGACGAGCGCTCCAAAAAGACAATAGTTTTGTACAGAACTTCTCCAACCAAGGACTGGCAAGTAGTCATCGGAAAGTACCTCGCTTCATTATTCTTCCTAACCTGCGTCGTACTATTAACTCTCTACATCCCGCTGCTTATCGACGGAAAGTTCTCGACCGGTCAGATTGTGATTGGGTACACCGGAATGATTCTGCTTGGTGCCGTATCGCTCGCTATTGGAATGTTTGCCAGCGCGCTTAGTCCCAACATACTCATCGCGCTATTCCTCTCCGTTGCAATTTGCGTGATTCTCTGCTTGTTGCATCCCATGTCACAAAATTTAAATCCCCCGCTCAATGACGTAGGAGCGATGCTCGACATGTGGTGGGTTCGTTATGAGCTTGGCACGGCTCAAGGAATACTAAGCCTCTCCAACGTGATTTACTATGTATCCCTGATCTACTTATTTTTGCTCCTCGCAACCAAAACACTGGAGGCAAAACGATGGCGTTAAGAACTGTATCCCCGGTATGGCTAACGGCAATTCTTTGCTTGGGCCTATTTCTTCTGCTTCTTGGAGAGCGCGCGCTTGGCGACATGAACTTGCTAAGAACGGTGCCATCGCTGCTTGGTGTTCTCGCGGTACTGGGCTCCACGATATTTCGAGTCGTCGCTTTCAAAAAAGCTCCTTCGGAGCACCGCAAGGTTGAATTAACCTTCTTGTGGTGCCAACTAGGCGTAGTGGTCGCAGTCATTGGATACTTCCTCACTACCCCGACTGGCGCCGGCCTACTTGGAATAGACGTTGCAAACGAAGCTACTTTTGCAAAGTTCAAAACCGCCGGAACCATATTGTGGATGATCGCTTTGGTGGTATCTCTAACGCCGCTACTTGCGGTAGAATTCACCCTTGGCACTTCCAGGCGGATGTCTTTTGATCCGAAGGCCATGAGCAAGAGTAGCGGCACGGTAGAAGGACTTCGAGTTCGAGAAGTAGCGACCGCTGGTACGACTGTAGCTCTCGCTCTCAGTCTCACGATGGTAACTTGCGGAGTTGCCAAGGAAAAAGACGTTCAAAAGGACTACAGCTACTTTGCTACCACTCGGCCTAGCGATGCCACCGCCGCCATTGTCAAAGATAGGTCAGAACCCATCGACGTCTATCTATTCTTTCCTGATGGTATCACGAAACAAGAAGTAGAAAACTACTTCAGCGAGCTAAAAAGAAAAGGCGCAGCTATTAACGTTCATCATAAGAGCCGCGTCATCGACGCTAAGCTAGCAAAAGAGCTGTCGGTATCATCAGATGGCGCCATTGTATTCGCCAAAGGAACCAAAAATCCAAAGCGCTTGCTGATTCCCACCGACGATCAAAAAGCGCGAAAGAAGCTCCGTGAGCTCGATCAGTTGGTTAACAAAGAACTAATGAAGGCCGTGCGAAAGAGTCTTGTTGCCTACTTTACGGTGGGGCATGGAGAACTAAACACTCGCAAGCTAAAAGGGTTTGCTGCTGCTCAAACTATGGGAGCAGCCAATACCCTTAAGGATATACTTCGCTCGAGAAACTACCAAGTGAAAGATCTAGGCGCGACGCAAGGCCTTGCCAGTAAGATTCCTGAAGACGCAGCGGCAGTGTTGATTTTGGGACCGACCATTCCTTTCTCTGATGAAGAAACGACAGCACTCGGTCAGTTCATCGAATCAGGTGGTAATGTAATCGTGGCACTCGATCCCGATAGTCCAGTGAGACTGGATTCTGTATTGCAAAAGCTTGGCGTTACCTTCGATCCTCTACTGGTACTCGATGATAAAAGCCATGTTCGAGTGAACAACATTGCTCCCAAAGCGCACAAAATGTTCGTACTGACGAGTAGCTTTGCCGCGCACTCTTCCACGACCGTCGCCAGTCAGTCGAATGCAAGTATGATGTTGGTTCGTCCAGGCTCGTTGACCAAGCGCGATCTTCCAGCAAACAAAAAGCTAACCTTCGTCGTAAAAAGTAGAAACACAGCATTTGCCGACCTCAACAGCAACCTGATGTTTGATGCCGACAGCGAAAAGCGACGGGTTCACAACTTTGCCGCAGCGGTTGAATTGAAGAAAAAAGATCCAGCCAAAGAAAACAAATTTAGAAGTATGGTTTTTGCGGATGCCGACCTTTTCTCGGACAACTCACTCGGAAGCAAATCAAACCCTCGAACTAACGTGTACCAACGCATGGCGCAAATCGTTGTCGCCAATAGCATTCTTTGGGTTGGCGGCGAAGAAAAGCTGGCCGGCAAAATCGAACATGAAAAAGACATCGAGATTATTCACACAAAGAACCAGAATATGGTTTGGTTCTGGGCCAACGTCATTTTGGTCCCCCTCTTAATTCTCGGATTAGGGCTACTTTACATTGCATATTACAAACGCAAAACGGGGAGGCAATCATGAATCGCGGAATCGCAATCCATGGCATGTTGCTCGTAGTCATGCTCGGCTATGGCTACAGAGCGTGGACAGAAGACAGCAAAGATGAAAAAGAAAACCGTGGCAGTGTTGAGGTTTGGAACAAAAGTGGTTTGACACTGATTTCTTACGACAAACATGTCGTGGTAGGAAAACGGGACACCACCACCAATCTACAACTTGAAAAGCGCAAAGACAGTTGGGGCACCTACTGGTGGGGCATTGAAACGCGAACTACCAAGACAGAGCGACCCGCTCCTAAAGCAACACCAGCAGTAGAAGGTCAACCACCTACGCCCCGAGAGACAACCACAGATACCAAAACCACCACTGAAGAGTTTCCTTTGGGAGCCAAATCGTTAGAACTAGAGAAGCAGTGGAATAAACTTCGCGCGCTCGCTTCCCTTGGAAAGTTAGCAACAACGAATAAGGCGGACTATGGACTGGATGATTCGGAGAGTCTCATTACTTTTACTTTTGGAGCGGAACAGAGCAAGTTGATTGTGGGAGACAACGTCTATGGCTCCTCCGATAGGTACGTGACAGAAGTAAACGGTGATACGTCTTTCACCCTAGCCGGTTCACTTTTAGGAACGGTTACAGGGGGCAAGGCGGGACTGTCTTTACGAAGGTTCATCGACATAGAAGAAAAGGATCTTGCTGAAGTCACGCTATCTACTGGCGGCAAGTCAGTAACCATTGTTTCCGCGGAGGAGGAAATTAAGTCCGAATCTACCTCGAAGTCCAAAACCAAAAAGTTCGGTTGGGCCAAAAAGGAGTCTCCTAAGTCCATCGATGATGGTCTAACAACGTTCTTCAAAAAAATTCAATCGGTGGCGCCCAAGGAATACAAACCATCGCAAACCACGTCAGAATTGAAAGAGGTCGTTGTAGTCAAATTCATCTCTCAAAAGGGGGCTGAGCAACAGCTCACCATTTACAGCAAGTCTGAACCACCGGAACCACCTCAAACGGCGGCAAAAGTGAACTATTTCGCTCGAAGTACGCTGTCTCGAGTCCCCGCGACGATTCCGCAATCCATCGGAGAGTTCGTACAACAGAATATTTCTCAGCTTACAGGGGAATAAATATTGCTCACCAGGAGTCTTACAAATATGAGCAATGTATTTCGATCTTCGCTGTTGGTTGTCCTAGGTCTCGTGCTCGCTGCAAGCGTTTCTTCGACAGAAACCACGAGCAACGTAGCGTTCGCCAATCAACTACCAATTAGTGGTTCTTCCTCCATCGCCGATGCTGCTGCGAAGTCCGTCCCTTCGGTGGTTAATATTTTCAGCAAGCGGGAAGTTAAAAGGCAAATGAGTCCGTTCTTTAACGACCCCTTTTTCAATCATCCCAACTCGCCATTTGGCATGGAGCGCCGTGGTGAACCGAGATACGCCAAAAGTCTGGGTTCTGGAGTCATCGTCAGTAAGCAAGGTCACATCTTAACTAATGCTCACGTCATAAAGGATGCGTCCGAAATTCGCGTCGCCCTCCATAACGGCAAGGAATACGATGCCAAAATAGTTGGTGCAGATCCAATGAGCGACGTTGCAGTCATCAAACTGACGAAGCCTCCACGCAATTTGAAACCAGCAACGTTTGCCGACTCAGACAAAGTTCGGCTCGGCGAAGTGGTCATTGCGATTGGCAATCCTTTCGGAGTGGGCCAAGCGGTCACCATGGGTATCATTTCAGCCAAGGGGCGAGCTGGCGTTGGAATTGTTCGCTACGAAGACTACATTCAAACCGACGCAGCGATTAACCCAGGCAACTCGGGTGGTGGCCTCATTAACATGCGAGGACAACTAGTTGGTATCAACACCGCCATCCTTTCCAAGTCGGGTGGATATCAAGGTATTGGATTTGCTATTCCCTCTAACATGGCTAAAAAGATCATGAATGGACTCATCGCTGGTGGGACCTTCAAACGAGGCTACCTTGGAATCTACATGGCCCCACTGGACAGCGAGAATGCAACATTAGTTGGTACAAAGAGAAAAAAAGGCGTCATCGTCGCCAAGGTTGTTAAGGGTGGTGCTGGTGCTAAGGCGGGTCTGCGCGAAAGAGACATTATAATCTCTGCTAATGGTACAGAAATCTCTAGCGGCGGAGAGCTAAGTAACTTTGTGGCGATGCAAGGAGTAGGTTCTAAGCTCACCCTAGTGGTAGACCGTGGCGGGAAAACAATTCCGCTCACTGCCAGGTTGGGCGAACTGGATGAGAAGAAGCTATCGCCCAACAAGCGACGTTAACCTGGAACTATCCGTCCTTAACTTCTGTATCCCGATAAGGGCAATGCCGGCAGCCCGAGCTGCAGCAAGTACCTCTTTGCTGATGAGCCAACCGCGTGAATACCGTGTAACCGGTATCGGGGTCGATGTAGGTTATCTTCTTTGCCGCGCAGGCTTCTTCATGCGCCTGATGCCAGTTAGGTTTCACGATTCCTTAGTACCACGTGGCAGGTCGATTGGAATAAGATATTTTGCAGATGAAACCTTCCTAATAGAATCTAACTACGGGACAATATAATAACTATTGCCTTTTAGAGAAGAAAGCAGCGGCAGCTGCGTAATTTGCCAAGCAATCAGTCAACAACAATGCCAACGCTGCAATGTTGTTGTTTGCCAAAATCACATCGTTAAGAAGTCTTCCTCTACCACCTGCTCGCTATGCGGCGAGGAGATGTCGCAAGCCATAACACCAATAGAAGGTGAGCTGGCGCTCAGTAAACGGAAGCTGAAGTCATCAATTGTTTGTACCTTTGGATATGCGACTACAGCTGCGATCTCACTCTGGCTGTTCCTTCTGGTGCCAGGAGTTGTTTTGCCAATTGCCTGCCTCCTTGCACTATGTGTGTCTACAGCACTATCTGCAGCCTTTGGCCTAAAAATTCGTGACAACAACCGTGACGTGCGGCAACAACGAAAAAAGATAGACAAAATTGCTCAACCCATTACAAGATTACTCCCCTCTACTTCTTAAGGGTTAAAGAATGACGACGAATTAAGGAATCAACCAAATGCCTTTTTAGAGAAGAAAGCAGCGGAAGCTGCGTAATTTGCCAAGCAATCAGTCAACAACAATGCCAACGCTGCAACGTTGCTGTTTGCCAAAGTCACATCGTTAAGAAGTCTTCCTCTACCACTTGCTCGCTATGCAGCGAGGAGATGTCGCAAGCCATAGCACCAATAGAATCACAATTACTATCTAGCAAACGTCAGCTAAAAACATCACTTCTTGGTACCGTCGGGTCAGTAGCTACTGGAGCAATTTCAGCCTCGCTCTTACCATTGGCGGTGCGCTTATCAGAATCGACTGGAGTTTGGACTTGGGTAGGAGGTTTCTTAGGGCTAGGCTGCATCCTCGCTTTGAGTGCTTCTATAGTCTTTTTCGCCGCATTTGGACTCGGAGTTAATGCTTCGATTATTGGTGCGCGGAGAGAAGAAAAAAAAATAGACGACATAAAGCAACCCATTACCCGAGCTCTCCCCTCCACTTCCGAGGGGTTCGCAGTCGCTGAAGAGAAACTCCAAAGATGGAACTCTTGGGACTCAGATTGACGAAATCACACTAAGCTTGCACCTTGTGATAAAATAAAACATGAAATTTAGGGAGCAGCCCGTTGGGCCGCCGTGCAAACTGTGCAAAACGCCGACAGAGAGACAGTGCAAGCGGTGTCTCATGCCTTGGTGTGAGGCTCATAGCGAAACTCTTCGATGCAGACAGTGTAGCGCAGAAAAGGACGCGATAGTCGCAGCAGCTAATGATGCTATCGCCAACCATAAACGCGGTACTTTTTCAGCACTAAAAAACATGGGGGCCTCTGGGCTTGGCTTGGCGGTTTCTGGCTCTTTTCTTGCTCTATTCTTCTTCGTTGGGAACCCTATGTCCTTTGGATGGAATCTGTTAGGAGTTTTTTCTCTCATGGCTTTCATGGGACTCGTGACCAATATTATTTTTCAGAAAATCGGAGTAGCCTACCATCTGTCTGGTTCCTTGTGGAACCGATTGAAGTTTTGGAAAAAAAAGAAAGAGCTTGCTAAACCCAAACCTCGGTTAGAACTTCCCAAGTCCAACGAATGAACGATCGTTTCCTATGATAGAATAGCTTATGGCGTTTAGGGAAGCCCCCATTGGCCCACCTTGCAAGTTGTGCAGTACTCCGACGGAGAGGCAATGCCAGCGATGCCTCATGCCTTGGTGTGAAAAACACCAAGAACTACAGTGTTTGGTCTGCGTCGAAGACAGCCAAGCGATAATAAAACCTATTGAAAGAAAAGTGGTTGTAAGCAAAAAGAAAATGCTTTCTCATTTTGCCCGTGGCGCGGGATCAATGATCGGTGGGGCAGCGTCTCTGTATGGAATGTCCGTAGGCGGGGCGCTAGGAACAAGTGGAAACCTGGGAATCGGCTTATTAGTTTTTACGGCCGGACTTTGTGGCGTATTTACATTTCTCGGGAGCTCGATCTATTTTGCATATCGACTCATTATTGATGGCGTTCTTTCAGTGTGGAACAGGTGGAAGCTCTCTTTAGAAAAACGAGAGCTAAAGAAACCCAAACGTCGTCTCCAAAGGCTTGATTTCGACGACTGACTCCTGTTGCTACCACTCAGTCTTGACTGACGTAGCAAGGGTGATACCCTTGCGTGGTGAGTGATCCAGAGTCAAATGAAACCCCTGATTCAGCCCCTGAAGAATTTGATGCGGTCGCCGCTGCAAAAGAGCTCGAAGAGGCAATGGCGGCTGCCAAACCAACCGTATTGGAAGACGAAGACATGGGCGGCAAATACGTCGAAACCCTTGAAGATGAAATTTCAAAGCTAAACGCGATCATTGCTGCGGAACAACGTCGTACGGCGCAAGCCAAAGAGGCATTAGAAAAAGAGTCCGCTCGAGCCGACCGAGCACAGGACGATGTAGAAAAAGCAAAAGCTCGCGTAGAAGGTGATGCGAAAGTTAAAATCGAGCAGAAGCGGCGCAAAATGCTTATCTCACTTATTGAGGTGCTGGACGACCTAACCAGGGCTATCGAAGCTGCCAACCAAGCAAGTGAAAATTCACCGATACTTGACGGTATCGAAGCTGTGGAGCGCAAGTTTATTTCTGAATTGAAGCAATACGGTGTCGAGCCGGTAGGTGAAAAAGTCGGTGATGAATTTACCCCCGAGCTTCATGATGCGCTTAGCATGCAAACTACAGAGGATGCTAAGCAAAACAATACGATCGCTAACGTTTACGCCAAAGGGTACAAAATTGGAGAAGACATTCTCAGGCCAGCTCGCGTGATCGTGTTTAAACATCAAGGATAGTTGTGGGCGGTAAACCTAGAGTCGGAGCAAGAACAGACCAAAAGCGTTTTTGGCTCATGAAGAGCGAGCCTGATGTATTCGGAATCGATGATCTTCAGCGTGTGGGGCAAGAACCATGGGATGGAGTCCGCAACTACCAGGCGCGAAACTTCATGCGAGACAAGATGCAAATCGGCGACCGAGTTCTTTTTTACCACTCCAACGCAAAGCCGCCTGGCATCGCTGGTATTGCCGAAGTTGCCACAGAGTCTTATCCCGACCCGACTCAGTTTGATCCAAACAACAAGTACTACGACCCCAAAAGCAGCGAAGAAGCTCCAAGATGGATGCTGGTTGACGTTAGATTTGTAAAGAAGTTCAAAAGTCTTCTTCCCCTTCAAGAAGTACGAGATAACCCTGCCCTTGCTACTATGGCACTAGTGCAAAAAGGTAGTCGATTAAGCATACAACCCGTTACCGAATCGGAGTGGAGTACGCTAATGGACATTCTGGACTAATCTGCAACTAAGGAATTGGCATGCAAATGGTTGCACCAGTCGCAATGGTGCCGCAGAAGTCAGAAGGCGCGCAGTCGTTATTAGTGGAGCACGTTCTTACGCATTCTCCTTGAAGGTCCGGCATGTTCGGTTGGTCGTTATAGCAATAAAGTCCTGGCTCGCATTGCGAGACATTCACGGGCGAGACGAATCCGCCACAGGCCGTCCCCTCTTGCCGATACTCGCGGCAAATGCGAGTACCGCTATCGTCAGCAAATCCACAAAAGCTATCCGTGCAATCAGAGTCAACACTGCAATCTTTGTTGCAGGTCCCTGGCGCATCATCAGGACGACTGGGGTGTTGAAAACACTGAAATCCTGGAGCGCACTTGCTCCAGCTGGACAATTGAACAACTAAGCCACCGCAATACCCCCACTCGGCTTGAAAAGGCTTGCAGATTCGTGGAGAACTTGTTGTATCGCCAGCAAACCCACAAAATCCATTATTGCAATCGCCGTCTGAGGTGCAACTTGCGACCGCGGTGCACGTGCCTGGTAAGTCAAACGTGGGATCATTGGCAACGCACGTTAGAGACGGTTCACAGAACGCTCTGTCCTGTGGCGCAACAAAGCCTTCGCAAGAATCTCCTGCTATGGCCCAACCCTTACAAACCCGACTGTTGTCGGCAAGCCAGCCACAAAAACCAGCTGAACAATCTGAATCAGAGGTACATGAATCGTCGCCGCCACCAGAGGGAGCGTCTGAGAGGTCGCAGCCCCCAAAAGACAGAGCTACTATCAAAACGTAAATCTTAGACATGTTGCGTTGCAACGTAACACCAGTCCTTCATTTTCTGTAGATAAAATGCAGATTGCCAACGCCGTCTATTGCAACTTAAACGCAAGAAAACCCCCAACGACTGTTGGAGGTTCTCTTGATGAATAATTCGATATCAACTACGGACGACAAACCTGATTTTGATGCTGGTCAAGACCGCACGTTCCGCCTGCATTGCCCATGTACCCAACACAGTCGGCGTCGGTCGTGCATCGCAGCTCACAAACGCCGGGCAAGTCAACGATAGGCCCGCCAACACAAGAAAGGCCGATTTCGCAGATTCGACGCGCTTCAGGAACTACGAAACCTCCACAGCTGTCTCCGTAGGTTCCGCGTGGTTTGCAGATTCTCGCACCGTTATGAGTGAAGCCGCAAAAGTCAGCTTGATCGCAATCGCTGTTCGTTGTGCAAATAGCGGTGCAGACGCCTGGGAGATCAGGAATATTGGGTTGGTCGTTGTAGCAGTAAAGTCCTGCATCGCATCTGGTGACGTCAATCGGTTGGACAAATCCACCACAAGTATCACCTTCTTGTTGAAACGGCTTACAAATTTGCGTGCCGTTATTGTCGGCGTATCCGCAGAAGCTATCAGTACAGTCTGAATCTAAAGAACATTCCTTGCTGCAAACGCCAGGAGCATCCGGAATATTGGGTTGGTCGTTGTAGCAAAGAAAGTCCGGTGCGCACTGGGTCACATCTGCTGGTTGAACAAAGCCGCCGCAGTAGTCCCACTCGGCTTGGAACGGTTTACAAATACGTGCGGGATTGCTTGAATTGTCTGCATACCCGCAAAAACCGTCGTTACAATCGCTATCACTTGCGCAAGTTTCTACGCACGTTCCGGGAAGATCGAATGTTGGATCGCTTGGATCTCGAAGGCAGTGAAGCGAAGGATCGCAGAATGCGCGATCTTCTGCTCTTACAAATCCGCGGCAGGAATCTCCGACGTCTGCCCAGGGTTTGCAAACGCGACTGTTGTCGGCGAGCCAACCGCAAAATCCGTCGTTGCAGTCAGAGTCAGCCGTGCATACGGTGGTGCCACCACCGGCAGGTACGTCCGATGGATCGCATGCCATCAAACCCAGAGAAAGAAGAAAAATTAAGGAGAACTTGTACATGCCGCGGTTCATAGCATGAGTTGTTCGTCATTGATAAGGTGAAAATCTCCTCACGTTTAACTTCTCAGCCGTGGTAATCCACCAACTAGTCTTCCCAATTAATCTGTCCAATGCCAGTGACCGTAATCACCGCTTTTGACATCTCTAGTTTGAGTTGTTGAAATCTTGCTGTCCCCCAGCCCGGTGTAACGATGGTTTGCCCCAGAACCATGGCACTCAGCCAACCATTCACCTCGGCCAGAATTACCTCACCGAGATCCCTCATATAGGAATTGGCGTGATGAACGATTCCTCCGTAGCACGGCAAAAGCCACCCCTTGCTTTCGCAAGTTACAGAAATATCCTCCACATCCACTCGTCCAAAAAGATTTAAGCTATCAGCTGTCAAATCGATATCAAAAAACGTCTTAGCGTTGAACTCGGAAACGCCATCTTTGATAGAAAAGTCGAATGGCATAAGCACGGACATCGACTCCCCGTCTATTTGAATATCTGGTGAGCTAAGCAAAGTCATTTTGCCAAGACGAACACTGACCATAGAACGAACTGTTTCGATCTCTGAGAACCTTTTTGGAATATCCCATAGATCAATTTGTTGCGACCAAAAACCGGACTTCGTTAGTTCATGCATTATTGCGTTGAGACCTTGCTGAGAAATGTCTAATTGTAACAACTCACCAGACGAAACAATTTCTGAAAATACGCTATCATCGTCTACTGCGGGATAGTCTGTATCAATTGCCATCAATGCAACGACCTCTCCATTGTCCCCAATGTCAAAGGTATCTCTGGGGCACAACCTGAATTTCAACGCATGCCCGTCTCCCAACTCCAATGATGGAATCGGGCCAAATGCTTTGGAGAGTACTTTGTCAATTTCTCCATCCACCGCCCATGCGATAATTCTGTTGCCGCGAATCATATCAGAGACCCACTGAACGAGACCGTTGTTAAATGTGATATCCAGGTTAGCTTCCGTTGTAATCTTAACGCTGTCCTTTTCGGCTTCCGGATAGAAATCTATCATCGCGTAAACCTTTGCCTTCTCGAACGAAATCTTGGCGACAACCCTCAAAAATGATGTCAAACCTACTTTCTTCCAAGTTGCCGTAACCGACTTTAATGTATCAAACTTGCCAACTGGCCACTCATCAAAGTTTTTTAGCTGTTGATTTAAACGTCGCGTGATCTGCTTAGAAAAACCATTTTCGTTCGCAAAAAGCTCTGAAGATATTTGAATGCGTAAATCGCACGCTGACGATTCTTTTGCAATGCATTGTCCGTTCTTCATAATGCTAACGGAGTCGACGCGTCTTTCGTAGTTTTTGGACCAAGTGGCAACTTGAGGACCACACCGTCCGCCGTTACGTATTTTGGTAGGCCTTCCCAAGGTGTGGTGCGCTTCGTTCCAATCTAACGGTGCTGACATAGACGCACGGACCAACAACTTTGTAGCGCTAACTAACCCGAAAGCGGAAGCGGCAGCTAAAGACAACCCCAAAATGGTCCATCCTAGCCTCATAGGGGCAGTAGCACCATCGCCGTCAAGAGTTCCAACATGACAACCCAGATAGTGGAGTAAACGACGTTGCTGGTCATCGCGCGGGTTACAGAGTCAGCGGTCGACTTTAAGGAGAGTCCCCAAGCTATTGCAGAAGATGCTAGACCACCAGAATACAGGACGATAAGAAGTACCATCCTTCTCAAATTATGAGAACGAGAAGGATGAGGATCCAAGAGATCAGAGGTAAGAAGCGACAATGGTTGTTCGATGTTGTACTGCCAACACAAGACCCACCCTCCCGCGATCAGTCCAAACAAAAATATTGTAGATGAAATTAGGTAGCCAAAGCTGAGTGTCAACCACGCCGGCACGCGCAAATATCCATTTAGGTCAACTCCTATTGCGCGCAGCGCAACGTCCTGTTTAGTGAGCATTATGCCACCTAACCAGGCGCTCGTAGCACCGGCCGATGTTGCCGCAAAGAGCATAGCAGAAAGAGGTGGCGCCAACGCAATAGCGTAACTACCTGCTACCTGTTCGAGCACTGCTTCTATTCGAACCCCAGCACCTCCAACCTTACTCATTACAAAAAGTACGGTGTATCCAATTAGCGCAGAAACCAGAGCGTAAAAGAATGCAGGTCTCAAAATGCTCTGTTGGGCTACTTTCCAAAACACCGATAACTTCTTCTTGGTTCGCAGAGACGTTAGTAGAGAACCGAAGACCATCCCAAGCGTGGTGAAGGGCTGAAATAGAGCACCCAATCGGACGCGAGATTTTTTCTTTCCATGCCCAAGTCGCTGTGGCGTTTTCACCAGTTGCATGGCGCCTCGAAGCTCATCTGCGTTTGCGACCTGCAGCTGCCGCATCTGACAATTCGCCGCGTCGAGTAAAATGATACGGTCAGCGACGGAAGCCGCAAACTCCGCATCATGAGTAACCACTAGTGCTGCACGTTTTTCACCGGAAATTGTTTTACGCAGAAGGGAGGACAAGCCCGAAACAGCTTTCGGATCTAACCCCACCGAGGGTTCATCAAGAAAAAGAAATGGACGACTGCTTGCTAACGCCCGGCCTATGGCAAGTCTTTGATTCTGTCCGCCACTTAAGGTCGTGACGTCCCGGCCTCGCTTAGCCCACTCTTGCGGAAGGCCAACCGCCGACAGCCAATACTCAATATTCGCATTAGCATTTGCGTCCCCGGCCGCAGACAACGCCAACGCGAGATTCCCGCGGACGTCCAGATGATCAAACGTCGCTCCATTTTGCGGAACCAAGCCTAGGGTAGAGTCGTCAAACTCCAGTTTCTTCCAATCGGTGGTAAATCCTTGCCGCCGTAATCCATCGTTGTCGTACAGCATTCTTGCAAGCGTGGACTTACCAGAACCAGAAGGACCTACAAGAGCCACAACTTCCCCCCAAGCCACAGAGAGACTAGAGTCTCTAAGAATTTCACCACCATTCGGTAGCGAGATCGTCACGCCTTGGGCATGGAGCGCATGTTCAAGCACGCGCTGAGTATAAGATCAAAATCAGCCCTACGGCATAGGCGGTAACATGCGAAAAAGCAGATTATGACCTTCTTTGCTACCGGCGACAACACATGCCTTTAAGTCGGCCAGCGCTCGTCCAACGGTTTCTGTTAAAAACCGTCCATTATCCCGCCGGTTCGGGGCCTTATCGTTGTTGGCGATGTACTTCACAAACTCATCGTAACGGCCCAATAAACGCTTACTGTCGAACTCTAGCAGCATGGATTTAAACCTCTTAGGATTAACGATGACCCAGTCTCCATTGCCAACTTCTAGCTTAGTTTGCCCAGCGAAAGGGCTCGCGAGATCTTCTTCTGGGATGCACCCTAAGAATCCTTCGTCGTCAGCCTGATACTTATGGGGAACGATATCTACGTAGAGCTCAAACAGTTCAATTCCTTTGTGAAGTGCTTTGATGTCGTCTTCATCTAAGGGAGGAAACTTCTCTGGAATCCCAATGTACATGGAAGGCATTACGAATTTTTCCATAATGTCCATGGCTATCGGTGCGGTCGCTCGTTTCATAGCCAGCATTTGGACCACAGCTTCGAACAAACCGCGGTCTTGCGTCTGAGTTCCTAGCGGCTTGCTTTGCTCGGCTTTCGATATGCCCTCGATGACTTGGTCTATCATTGGACCATTCTCTGGCGGCATCTGACTTTTCCGTTTCTTCAACGCTTTAACCAAGTCTTTGGTCGCAGCGGTGTTCCACATTCTTTCCATCTCTTTGAAATCGACCACAAACCACTGACCTAGCGGAATAGTGTGCATCCGGATGTAGTGATTTAGCGTAAATCGGTCGACTGCCTTTCCGTTGTCACGCTCAAGTTGTTCTTCGTGGTTTTCACGTAATCTCTCAATTTCTGAAAGTAAATTTTGTGCGGCACCTTGTCCGTTGGAAAGTAGTTGCTCCGCAAACCTGAAAGGCGCAATCTCTAGCAATATCTTAGAAAAACCCAGTCGCCAATTCGCGTGTTCTTCGTTGGGAACCAGCCAATGTCCACCATGCCTTCTTCTTAACGTTTCCCCGATCCAAGCACCAAAATTCATCCATATTTCTTTGTGGCTTGGAATGTCTAAATCAAACTGTTCTGCGTCGCCAATTTGACCTAGAAGCCAGGTTTCAAAAGTAATCGTCTCCAAAGGAACCGCAAGCGATAATGCACCGGCATCCCCTTCGGTATCCGCGAGAAGCGAAATAGGATCCCCATCAGGATCAATCAGTTCATCAAGAATCAGCCCGGCCTGCCCTCTGACCTTTGAAGAAAAGCGAAAAGCTGCCTCTCTTAGTTCGGTGAGGTGCTGTTGGTTAGTTTCGTGCGTCTTGTTAGTCATGTTGCTTTTGTGTCCCAAATGTCTTCAGGTTGTTTCATTACGGTCGATGCATACCTTCCAAAAACAAAGAATGCGTCAGACAATCTGTTTAAGTATTGAAGAGCGTTTGCGGGCAAGTCTTCGGTCTTTGACAAACCAACTACCAATCGTTCAGCTCTGCGGCATACCGTTCGACAAACATGCAACGCAGCGGAGGCTTGGCCTCCTCCTGGAAGAACGAAAGACGTAAGCTCAGGCAGTCCTTCATTCATTCTATCGATATCCGCCTCTAAGGTGCTCAGATGATCCATTCGAATCTCGGGCATCTTTTTCTTAAACTCTGGTTGCGCAGCGAGCTGACATCCAAGGTTGAAAAGCTCACTTTGGATCCTTTTTAACACGGTTGCCAAGGACTCTAGTTCTGCTTCTTGATCAACGAGACCACGTGCCACACCAATAAATGCATTCAACTCATCAACTGTGCCGTAGCATGCGATGCGTAAATCGTCTTTTGAAACCCTGTCTCCACCGATAAGTGAGGTTTCACCGCTGTCGCCACCCTTTGTATAAACCTTGTCTATTTTAACCACGAGCTTGAACCACCGGAAGTTTTTTTGACGAGGCCAAGACTGGCAGATCAGTTTCGATAACGAATCCTGCGTCCTTAATCATCTGACGATCGCTATCTGGCTCTGCTCCGCCTGTAGTCAGGTAACCGGAAGAAAAAAGTGAATTGGCAGGATAGAGAGCTAGCGACTGCATACTTTTCAAAACCACCTCTCTTCCACCAGCGACGCGAATGTCCGCAGAAGGGTTAGCTAGTCGAAACAAACACAATGCGCGAATCGCATAACGCGGCGTTACTTTCTCTCGCTGAGAGAATGGCGTTCCTGGTCTCGGGTTGAGAAAATTAACGGGGATCGAATCAACGCCGATTTCACGCAATGCAAATGCCATATCGACTAAGTCTTGGTCCGATTCACCGAGCCCTATGATTCCTCCAGCACAAGTTTCAAGTCCAGCTCGTTTCGCCGTATTGATGGTAGCGACTCTATCTTGGTACGTGTGAGTGGTAACGACATTTGGAAAATTGTTCTCGCTCGTTTCTATATTGTGGTTAAAGCGATCAATGCCAGCTGACTTCAACTTGCTTGCTTTTTCATCGGTCAAGAAACCTAGAGAGGCGCAAAGCTGAAGTCCAGGATACGTTTCTTTGATTTTCTTTGCAGCGTCGCAAATCGTTTTCAAATCTCTTGCATTTGGTCCATGAGTAGCGGTGACCATGCAATAGCGTTTTGCTTGAGCCGATACCGCGCGCGCAGCACCGTCTAAGAGTTCTGTGACTTCTTTGTGTGGAGCTTCTCCCCCCGGCGACTCAAAGTGCTTACTTTGCGAGCAAAACTTGCAGTCTTCTGGACAAGCCCCCTGCTTTGCGTTTTCCAGAACATGAATGTGCACGCGGTTTCCATGAAAGTGTTTTCTCACGCGATAAGCAGCGTCCAAAAGTGGCAGAAACTCCTCCTCTGATGACTGTAGGATCGACAAGGCTTCCTGATGGCCGAGCTGACCGGAACCAAGCAAGATTCGAGACGCAATCGCTGAATACATGTCCGCAGACTACCGCTGAAGCCGATATCCCTCAAGGGGAGTTATCTGTTGATAAGAAGCAAATACAGGTCATTTTCGAACGATCTCTTACAATCCTCAATTTTTCAGGTTGCCAGCATGAATTGTGCTGCTAATCACCCCTCATGACAAAGCTAGGAAGAATTTCGTTGATACTCGCGTTATGCCTCACCAGTGGCTGCCAACTACTGATGCTCGGAGGCTACTTGGGGGCTGGGGTGGTGGCCAAGAAAAAGGCCCAGAAGGATCTAGACAAGAAAACGCAGGCGACCATTAAGAATCCAGCGATTACAGGGAAAGTGGCCCCGGGAACCATCATACTTAGCAAAGCGAACGTAGCCGCCAAGTACAACGTTCCCGAGCAGTCGTTGGACTCCGTAATGGAGATTACCAACTATAACCAGAAGCGAATTTGCTTTGCGCTTACCAATCGAGACTTGGTTGGTAACGGACAAGTTCCAGATAAGTCACTTAGCACAGATGATTGGACTCCTTCCTTTAAAGTAGATGGCAAAACCACTGCGACAGGTGTTGTAGTAAAAAGACAGGCTAACCAAGAAGTAAATCCAATCAGCGCTCGTTGGCCATTTCGAGTACCATCTGGTTGGGAAACAAAGTGCAAATGGAGTGACTGTCGTGACGGCGCTACAGAAACGCGACGTACGTACTCCACCGAGTGGCGCGACACCATGGTAAAACACGTACAAGCGGCATCATCATTTTGCGTAGACAATCACCAACTACCAAAGACTGCCAGAAATATGACGCTGACCCTTGAATCAGCAAGTACGTCGACAACGTACAACTACAAGTGGAACTTAGTTCCTTAGTTAGGAGACAATCTCTACTTTTGAAAAGGGCCTCTTAATTGAGGTCCTTTTTTTTGCTCCACACGCTCTAGCTGCCTTCTGCAGCCGCCACCATTTCCATTACTCCATCGTTGGACGCACGTCACCACTTAGTCGTCGCCATAATTCCAACGTTGGTTGAGTCGGTTTCCGTTATTGTAGTAAATGCGCCGGTATACTTTGTAGTCACGTACGCCATCTGCGTCGGTATCGTGGATCACGTACACGCGAAAGTCGCGGTAGGAGCTGTACCTCCTCGTCCAAATGTAAAAAGAAGCCCGAGGTTGTTTTGCAAGTTCAAATTTGAGGACTTTCCAGGTTGGATTTTCGTAATTCCCGAAACTTTTGCATGGCGTCGTGTTCATACACAGTGTCCAATGGGGTTGCCACCCTCCTGTTGTTTTTGTCACATTCATCGGAAAGTACAAGTCTTCATCCATTCCGTTGCCACTTGCCACCGTAGCGCTGTGACCAAATGCTTCATAGTTACCGAAAATTCGCTCTACGTTGTTTTTGATCTCTGAGACTTTGGTCTCGTACATGTAGCGATTGAAACTTGCCATTCCTACTGATGCCAAGACTCCAATCATAGCCACCACGATCATCAGTTCGATTAATGTAAATCCCTTTTGTTTTTTCAATCCTGACTTCCCTTAATCCCTGGAATAGTAACGTTTGGTTTTATAAAAGCGATTCTGACGCTTATAAAAACGAATGTCGTAGTAAATATAATCTGCGCAGCCACTCCATTGACTTGGAGCACAGTCCCCGTCCAAGTCAGACATGGTGAGCAGAACCAATCGCTTCCAGGTTACATTCTCCCAAATTCTTGCGTGATAGGAAGTCCGGCCCTGGCGCGTTAGTCCAAACTTCAAAGCCTTCCAAACAGGTTTATCCCAATCGGCTGTCCCTGTACACTTACCGCCATTGTTGTTCGTACAGCTGGTCCATGTTGGCGTCCACCCCGCCACCAAATAGGTTGCTTGATTGAAGACGCCTCCTGTCGACGAAAAGCCATCTCCGACCTGTGCGGAGTTGTCCCAACGCGCAAACTTTTCAAAGTTGTCGATGATCCGTTGAGTGGTAACATCCCGTTCCTGTACTTTAGTTTCGTAGATGTAGCGATTGAACGAAGCCATTCCGAGAGCAGCCAAAATTCCAATCATCGATACGACGATCATCAGTTCGATTAACGTGAAACCTTTTTGACACTTGTGTTTCATATTCACCTTCAGTCTCTAGAATAAACGAATTGTCTGGTTACTTTACGCCCGTCTTTGTAAAAATAGATTCGCGTCATGCGATAATCGGAGCAACCACTCCACGTCCCAGGAGGGCAATCGCCGTTTAGGTCGGACATTGCATAAAGGTCCAACCGTTTGTAGGTAGATCTTTCGTAAATGCGTGCCAAGTAAGCAGTGCGCCCTTGTCGGGTAAGTCCGAACTTCAACTCTTTCCAAGCAGCTTGATCCCAATTAGGGGTTCCTGTACATTTTCCGCCCCCAAGGCATGTCGTCCAACTCGGTGTCCAACCAGTAAACGAATTTCGATTTTGAGCGAAAGTTCCACCGGAAGCATGGAAACCATCACCTACCTGCGCCGAAGAGTCCCATCTCGCGAATTTTTCAAAGTTATCAATAATCCTAGAAGTTGTGACTTCCCGTTCTTGCAACTTGGTACTGTAAATGTACCTATTGAATGACGCCATTCCGACCGCAGCCAAAATTCCAATCATCGCTACGACGATCATTAGTTCAATTAACGTGAAACCGACTTGTGACTTTTTCATCCCCACCTCTCCCTTTATTTTCTCAAATGCTTAGAGTAATTGAAAGAAAAGTCTTCGAATTGTACCAAATTGTATGTAAGGAACAGTAAGTTTTAATTCCCATGGAGGGACAAAAACTATACAAGTCAGATAGAACTAAGCCCTTTGATTTCCCTTTTTCGTCTTAGTCTCTCGAGTAAGTATGCTTGTACTTGTAGAAGAAACTGGATCGTTTGTAATACCGGATGTCATGGTAATTAAATTCTGCGCATCCGCTCCAAGTGCTTGGCGGGCAATCGCCGTCCAAGTCAGACATTGAATAGAGCAATAATCGTTTCCAGGTAGCATTGTCCCAAATAATTGCGTAGTAAGAAGTCCGCGCCCTACGGGTCAATCCAAACTTCAGCGCCTTCCATACCGGCTTGTCCCAGTTAGCGGTGCCCGTGCATTTCCCGCCGTTATTATTGGTGCAACTGGTCCAACTGGGCGTCCATCCTGATACCAACGATGGAGAAGCACTAAACGTACCCGCTCCTGTCGCGGTAACCCCATCACCAACCGCTGCAGAATCATCCCATCGCGCAAACTTTTCAAAGTTGTCGATAATCCTTTGCGTGGTCACTTCTCGTTCTTGAACTTTTGTCTCATAAATGTAGCGATTAAAGGACGCATACCCTACCCGCCGCAAGCACGCCAATCATCGCGACGACAATCATCAATTCAATCAACGTAAAACCGTTTTGCAACTTTCTCATCCCCATATCCCTTAACAATGTTCTCAAATCTTCGGATAGATTGAAAGGTAAGTCTTTTAAGTCTCAAAAAGAACGAATGTATCGAAAGGTAGTCTACCGATTTCTAACCACGCTGGAGACGGTTAGTCTCTAGAGAAGTAACGGACACGACGGATGGTGCGATTAAGTTTTTTGTAGTGAATAACTTGATGGTATTTGTACTCCGCACATCCGCTCCAAGTGTTTGGCGGACAATCTCCATCTAGGTCCGACATAGTGTACAGCAGTAAGTAGTTGTACCACGCATTCTCCCAGCGATAGGCCAAGTACGAGGTTCTCGCAGGGCGCATTAGCTCAAACTTTAGTTCTCTCCAAAGTGGTCGGTCCCAATTTGCTGTAGCCGTACATTTCCCCCCACTATTGATGCAGCTGGTCCAAGTGGGGGTCCAACCGCCACTCGTAACAAAACGCGAGTTGTTAAAAGCGCCACCACCAGCTTTAAAACCATCGCCAATCATCTTTGCTGAAGACCCAAATCGTGCCACTTGGTCAAAGGCGTCAATAATGCGTTGGGTGTTGGCTTCCTTTTCTTTTACTTTAGTTTCATAGATGTATCGGTTAAAGGAGGCGTACCCGACGGAAGCAAGTAAGCCGATCATTGCCACCACTATCATCAGCTCGATTAAAGTGAAACCTTTTTGTAACTTTCTCATCCCCACCTCACTAAATATTGTCTCAAAGTCATCCAAAAAAGGGAAGTCCAAAACCTCACGGTGTCGGCATTTCCGCCCCCATGTCGTTTGGATCGGGCATGGTGTTGGCTGCCTCAAATGTCTTTGCCTTGGCACTACCTTGAACTGTAACAGACAGTGTCTGCCACTTTTTGGTGGCCCACATTTCAAAAAGGATGGGCTCTACGAGCTGAGCAGCTTCGGGTCCCGCATAAACTGCAGGCGCGTTGGTGACCGTGATGGTCGCTCCATCGTAGGAGATATTGGCCTCAGGTCCGAACATTCCCTCTATGGTTTCTTCAATCGGTGGGTTTTGGTAATTCGCCCCAGGAAGGTCTCCTGAGAGAAAAATAAAATACATGCCTGCCGACAACAAAAGGCATAATACAGATAAGCCAATCGTAATATTTCTACTTTTGTCGGCCTTGCTACCAAGATTCACCGGAGGTTCTGTGTCTTCGACCGCACGAGTTTGAGCTGCAAGTGCAAGACTTGGATCGATTGTTCTTGCTCGTGCTTTCTCAGAAGGAGCGCAGTCCGCTAACAAACTCTTCCGCTGTTTGTCGTCAAGCGCCGCAATTGCCTCAGGTAACTTTGAAACTACTCCGTTACTCTTTAGTATCTCAGCAGCGCGAAGCATGGGGGGGTAACGAGTGTCTTGGTCAATTTCTTGCGACTCAAGCAATTCGTCAAATCTGTCGAATGGCACCTCTCCAGACTTGTGGAAATCCATTTTTTCCCCTTCAAAGAGCGAGATTATCGTCGACGCGGACTGCTTAAGCTGAGAATTCCTCAAACAAAGCGAATAGATATCAACTACTAGTTTCCATTTGTCCCCACCAGCCACCAAGAGATTCTAACGAGTCTGGACCCCTTAGTCACCACCTCACGAACTCTAAATGAAAGTTCATTTGATACGAACTATCCAAGGCCGTGCGGCCCCAACTGTCGAAATTACCATCAGTCTTCGGTAGTTTGGTACACTCTTCCCCACAACCGACCATCGTTGTAATACCGGCGCCGGTACCACCGGTAGCCCATAATACCATCAGCATCTAAGTCGTATTGAACGTACACTCTAAACTCTAACCAATTGGTATATCGTCTCGCCCAGGCGTAGTAGGAGGCTCTTCCGTTTCTGGAAAGATCAAATTTTAAAGCCTTCCACATGTCGGGTATCGAAGTTACCAGGTGCAGCGCAGGCACCCCCTCTGCATGAGTTATAGGCCGGCGCCCAGCCAGAAGCTCTTGAGGTGTTAAGCGCGAAGTAGTTGCTCTCGTCAGTTCCATCTGCAGAAACCACCGTTGCCCTTTTGGCAAAGTCTTCGAAATTGAAAATCATTCGCTTGACGTTGTTGTCAATCTCCGCCCATTTAGTTGCTTAGGTTTGTTTATTGAAACTTGCCACTGCCGTTGCTGCTAGCACTCCAATCAGTGCCACACGATCATTAGCTCTATTAACGTGAACCCAAGCTGTTTCTTCGCACCCATCTGACCATTCTATCAAGATCTGACAAATGTTTCACTGAAGGTATGTGCGCACAAATGCGTACCTCTCATAGAAAAAGGGCCGGCATTTGCCGACCCTTTTTTGCGAATATTGGAAATAGGCTTAGAATCCGCCCATTCCTCCCATACCGCCCATGCCGCCGCCTGCAGGTGCTGCTGGCTCGTCATCTTTTGGCTTCTCAGCAACGAGTGCTTCAGTAGTAAGCATGAGTCCTGCAACCGAAGCAGCATTTTGAAGTGCTGAACGAACCACCTTGGTCGGGTCGATTACACCAGCTTTTACCAGGTCGCCGTACTCAAGCTTTGCAGCATTGAATCCAAATGCGCCTTTTCCTTCGCGTACTTTGGATACCACGATGGAACCTTCGACTCCTGCGTTTGCAGAGATTTGACGCATTGGCTCTTCAAGGGCACGACGTACAATGTTTACACCGAAGCGACGGTCGTCATCGAAAGTAACTTTTTCGATTGCGTCGATGCTTCGAACAAGAGCAACACCGCCGCCAGGCACAATGCCTTCTTCCACTGCAGCACGAGTGGCGTGCATTGCGTCTTCTACGCGTGCTTTCTTTTCTTTCATTTCAACTTCAGTCGCAGCACCAACGCGGATCACTGCCACTCCGCCCGCTAGTTTAGCAAGACGTTCTTGAAGTTTTTCGCGATCGTAGTCTGAGCTGGTGTCTTCGATTTCACGACGGATTTGATTTCCACGAGCTTCGATTTTTTCTTTGTCTCCAGCACCTTCTACGATTGTGGTGTTCTCTTTAGTGATGCTAACGCGCTTTGCTTGTCCAAGGTCTTCAAGCGTAATGCCGTCTAGTTTGATTCCTAGGTCGTCCGTTACTGCAGTGCCACCGGTAAGGGTTGCAATATCTTGAAGCATAGCTTTACGACGGTCGCCAAAGCCTGGAGCTTTAACCGCAGCAACTTGCAGACGTCCTTGAAGTTTATTGACTACAAGAGTTTGAAGAGCTTCACCGTCTACATCTTCAGCGATGATAACAAGCGGTTTTCCAGCTTTAGCAATTTGCTCAAGCACAGGAAGCAGGTCTTTCATTGCAGAGATTTTCTTTTCGTGAATCAAGATGTACGCATCGTTGATTACGCACTCCATGCGCTCTACGTCAGTTACAAAGTATGGAGAAAGGTATCCACGATCAAATTGCATACCTTCTACAACGTCTAGTTCACTTTGAAGCGTTTTAGCTTCTTCTACAGTGATAACGCCTTCTTTGCCCACGCGAGCCATCGCGTCAGCAATCATGTTACCAATGGACTCATCGCCATTTGCACTGATAGTACCCACTTGAGCGATTTCGTTTTGCCCTTTTGTTTCTACTTTAAGGGTATCAAGAAACTCTACTACTTTGATTACAGCAGCGTCGATGCCTCTTTTAAGGTCCATTGGGTTTACGCCAGCAGCAACAAGCTTTGAACCTTCAGAAAAGATGGCTTGAGCAAGGACCGTAGCAGTAGTGGTACCATCGCCAGCAACGTCAGATGTCTTGGAAGCAACTTCCTTGATCATCTGTGCGCCCATGTTTTGGAACTTGTTTTCTACTTCAATTTCTTTAGCAACGGTAACGCCGTCTTTGGTAACAGTAGGAGCACCCCATGATTTTTCAATCACAACGTTACGTCCACGTGGTCCCATGGTTACTTTTACTGCATTAGCAAGTAGGTTAAGGCCTCGTGCGATTTCTGCACGGGCTTGAGATGAAAAAATGATTTCTTTAGCAGCCATTGTCTGAGTTCTCCTTAAGCTTCGATTACTGCGAGAATGTCGTCTTCACGCATGATTAGGTGTTCGTCACCGTCTAATTTAACGTCGGTTCCGCTGTATTTTGAAAACAGCACGCGATCGCCTTTTTTTACGTCCATGGAAATTGTTTTGCCATCTTTGTCGCGCTTCCCAGCGCCAACGGCAATCACTTCACCTTGAACAGGTTTTTCTTTTGCAGAGTCGGGGATGATGAGTCCGCCTTTTGTTTCTGTCTCTGAGTCGAGTCTTTTGACCAGAAGTCGGTCGTGTAGTGGTCTAATGTTCATACCAGTTCCTTTTGTTTGGGGTTGATGCTCCAACTTATAAGCACCGGATCGATTGTTGGCAACCCCTACTTGAGAGTGCTAACAAAAAAAATATTAAGAAGTTATATTAGTTACTTACATAGATTTATGACAGGCTGCGCTACCAACTCGATGAGATTTTGCAGTAAAAATCGGTGGTAAAATATGGTAGAGCTGCGAGATGAAGCGAATACTCCTCATTTTCTGCCTGATTCCCGCCTGTTCTGACGCTCCGCAGCAAAATGATAAGACCGCAGACGCCGCTCCGCCGCAGGTAGACTCCAGTCCACCTGAACCAGACGCTCCACCGGCGCCTCTGACCTGCTTGAGTTATCCGCTTTCTTACACGCCCTCCCCGACGGCGGAGGCCGACTTCACCACCGCGCTCTCCGCGATAAGTTCCCACTCGAGTATTTCGTGGTCCGATCCAAGAGGTACCCCCAAGTACGTTATCGGTATGGACATTCCTCTTTCTTGTGCAGACTCCGACAACTTGTACGAGAAACTAGAAGATGTAGTTACCGCGAACCCGGACGTCTTTAAAATGAATACCAGCGAATGGGACTTCTCCAGTAATGCTCCTTGCTCCATTGTTAACTCTAGCAGTTCACGAACACTTACCATCGGAAGAAAAACTATAGGTACCCAGGACGTACGGCGCGATACCGTAGCTTTGATCTCTCGAAGAAACGCAGGCGGCGTTTACCTAAGCGCGATGACTGGCACGTACTTGCCAACGTTTAGCGATGACCTCAACCAGGATCTTGAAGGCTGCGCGGACTTAGACATGACGGTCGCAGAAACGAATGCGGTGGCCGCATCTCACAACTACGCCACCTTCTATCAATGCCAAGCTACAGGCACTGGCAGCTACGCCATGCAGCCCGGCGATACGCTGTCCCTTGCGGGGCCACCAGCGTGGTCGTGGCATGAAACCGCAACCGGAATAGAATTGACGAAAACCCAAGACGTTCACTTGGTGATTCCTGAGAGTAACCATACTCCTGAGCTACTCTCGAGCACCGCGAACTGCCCCGACCCTAACAGCAACGACCGTCTTGTTGGCTTTGTTCTCAGATACGACGCCGTCACGGGACAACTGTTAAGCTCCACCGCAGGTATCGGCTGCATCGTTTGTTAGGAGGCTTTTTCTGATTCTTTCCGTATAAGAGATATGTTTGCCACGGCGCCACACAAAAAACAGGACCCTCCCACGAAAGATAACGACTGCGAAAAGCCAGCGAGCCGATGGGGCATCACCGAAAGATTCTACGATGCCATGGGTTGGGCAGATTGTCCTCAGGAAGCTCGATCTTGGGCAAGAGATAGCATTATGGAAACCTACTTTGATCGACGAGAAAGCATGCAGCGTTCCGCGTACTCATTCTCTGAGGGTACTCCTGATATGAGAAGCTATCGAGGTGAACGCTCCACTCATCCAGCTGTCCTAAGTTTCAATTCCAAGCTGCTAGCATTGAGACTCAAAGCCACTGAAAAGGTAGATGAACTGTACGCGACCTGCACGAACATGAGTGGCGATGACACCTGGAAAATCCTGAAGCCTGTTTGTAAAAGGTTTCAAAAAGATGCCCAGTCACTGTACTTCGCCCAAGTCCAACGGCTGTAAGACTGTGCTTGGCCGTTTTGATAGGCTAATCGATACCGCAGTTTTGATTTGCCGGTACCGCGACGTCCATGAGTTTGGGATCGGGAAGATTTAGATTGTTCATAATTTCGGCAAACTGCTCCTCAGTCACGTGAGTGCGAAGTCGTGGGTTGAAATGCATTTCTTCTCCAATCGTTGATCTCGTTTGCCCACGATAGTCATGCCCTGGACAGACGACCGTTTCCTCGGGCAATACGAATAACTTTCTCTTGACGGAATGATACAGATCCTGAGGGCTGCCATTTTGAAAATCGGTCCGTCCGCAGCCGCGAATGAGTAACGTGTCGCCAGTAAACAAGACGTTCTCTGACGCAGCGTAGTAACAAACGCTATCGTCGGTGTGCCCGGGGGTTTCAATTACGGACAGGGTAATGCCACCAATCGTGATCTTGTCGCCATCTCCCAGCTTTTTGTCGCCACATGCCGCGGACGACTTTTTACCAACAATAGTAGTGACGCCAAACTGCTCTCGTAGTGTTCCCGCCGCGGTAACATGGTCGGCGTGCACGTGGGTGTCGAGCGAATAAGCAAGCTTGAGGCCTAACTCTCCCGCCAATTTTGCATCTCGCTCGAGGTTGCCAAGGACAGGATCAATGATTGCTCCAACGCCGTTGGCCCCGATTAAATAGGTGTAAGTACTCGATTCTTTGTCAAACAGCTGTCGAAGTATCATACTAATTTTTTCCTGCCACCACTCGTTGAAGCACCATTCCCACAATCAACGCACTAAAAAATACGGCGATCGACGCGTTAGGTGATGCCAAAGAAACGATTGCAGGGCCGGGACAATAACCACTAAGTCCCCACCCCACGCCGAAAAGACCGGCACCAACAATCAGCTTTGTGTCGATTACTTGATTCGTCGGCAAGTAGAACGTTTGGTCAAACAGCGGACTCTTGCGATTCATTATTAGTCTGTAGAAAGCAAGATGTACTCCAATGGCCCCTACCATTACAAAAGCCAGACTAGGATCCCAACCGCTTAGCAGATCGAGAAACCCAATCACTTTGTTGGCGTCGGTCATTCCTGACAAGCCAAGCCCAAAGGCGAAAATAAGGCCTACGACAAACGATGCAGCATTGCGTTTCATAGCTGTCCCACAATGGAAGCGGTAATCACTCCGGTTACCATGAACGTGATCGTTGCTACCAAGGAGCGTTTGGAAAACCGAGTCAACCCGCACACGCCATGGCCGCTGGTGCAACCGTTTCCTTGCCTGGTACCAAAGCCAACGATCCCCCCTGCAATCGCTAGCATTGCCAAATTCCGCCCTTGAGGAATCTGAATGGTTTGAGGCGACAGAAATGCCAACACTCCGCCGCCCGCCAAAAGTCCCAACACGAACGAGAAGCGCCATGACGAATTTTCGTCTGGCGGCGCAAGTAAGTCTCCAAGAATACCGCTGATGCCGGCGACCCTTCCGGTAGACAAAAGTAGAACCGTCGCCGCAAGTCCGATAAGACCTCCGCCAAGCACTGCGTTAATGAATGGATGCATGCTTCATTGTCCGACATCTGCGCCAACTGTCAAAATCAGATGACAATTTTGGAAGATTTTAAACTTCAGTTATCCTACTAGCTGTGATAGTTTTACTATCATGGCCGAAAGTAACTTACCTCCTCCCGATAGTAATGCAGTACTAGATCCGATAAAACCAGGTGTTTTCGGTAACTTAAGTAGTGACGTGCCTGCTGCGATTATCGTTTTCCTTGTGGCGGTTCCCCTATGTTTGGGAATTGCGCTGGCATCAGGCGCCCCCCTGTTCTCTGGAATCATCGCGGGGATCATCGGCGGCGTAATCTGTGGTTCTCTCAGTGGCTCGCAGCTTGGCGTGAGTGGACCAGCTGCTGGACTTGCGGTCATTGTACTTACGGCTATCGGAGACCTGGGTGCATTTGATGTATTTCTCTGCGCGGTGGTCATCGCCGGGGTGTTTCAGGTTCTGTTGGGGATTCTCAAAGCCGGCGTAATTGGCTACTACTTTCCGTCGTCGGTCATCACAGGAATGCTCGCGGGGATCGGAATCGTTATCTTCATCAAACAGATTCCTCATGCATTTGGTTACCACGGACAAAACACGTCCACCTTCAGCAATATTATGGAATCCGTTAGTCCGGGAGCGGTTTTGATTACTGCCCTGTCCCTCGTGGTGTTAGTGCTTTGGCAAACCGAGACTTTCAAGAAAAAGCGGGTATTTCAGATTCTTCAAGGCCCCTTGGTTGTGGTCGCAGGTGGCATCCTTCTAGGCTACTTGATTACAGATCTGTCTCTTCTGGGAGAAAGTTTCCAGCTGAGAACCGTAGGAGACGACAGTCAAATGGTCCAATTGCCTGTGGCAGGCAGTCTGTCTGAATTTCTTGGGCAATTTACACTTCCCGACTTTAGCGCGCTGTCCAATCCGGCAGTATGGATGACTGGCGCAACGATTGCCATCGTCGCAAGTCTTGAAACCCTATTATGCTTAGAAGCGACAGACAAACTAGACCCGTACAAACGCGTCGCTCCCGCGAACCGTGAACTGATGGCGCAAGGGGTCGGTAACGTTGCTTCGGGAATGATCGGCGGGCTGCCAATCACTCAGGTGATCGTTCGAAGTTCTACTAACATCCAATCCGGTGGAAAAACGAAACTTTCTGCGATTCTCCATGGTCTTGTTCTTGCTGTAGCCGCATTGGCCATTCCTTCGGTGCTCAACATGATACCACTGGCAAGTCTCGCTGCCATCCTCTTTATGGTTGGATACAAGCTAGCCAAACCCGCTTTGTTCAAAAAGATGTACAAGCTCGGTGCCGCTTACTTCATCCCATTTGCCATCACCATCGCTGGTATCGTGTTTGTAGACCTGCTCGTGGGAATCGGACTAGGACTGGCTGTCGCAATTGTCTACATCCTGTACAAGAGCTACCGCAAACCATTCCGTTTTGAGTCCACTATCGGTGAGAAACATGGTGAGCCGCATCCTACCTTTACTCTGACACTAGCCGAAGACGTTACGTTCATTCACAAAGCTCGAATCCGAAGAGCCCTAAATTCGTTGCCGCCAGATTGCACAATCGTCATTGATGGCTCCAAGTCAATTGATATCGACTACGACGTCCTAGAAATTATCGAAGACTTCAAAATTCATGCGGCTCAAATCAATATTGACGTCGAAGAGATACAGCTCTCGTCAGTCAAAGTTGCGCATCCAGAAAAACAAATCGCCAAAGCCATGGAACGAAGCTTAAGTCTCGTTGCCACAAAAATGCCATAACTCACCCCCACTAGAATAGGAGAAAAAACAATGACAAATAGATCAAATACACAAAGCAGCGAATCGCAACAAATAATCTCTCCAGATCAAGCGTTACAACTTCTCTTGGATGGTAATAAAGCCTTTCTCGAAGCAAAGTTCGCTGACAGAGACCTCTTGGGCCAAGTGAAAACGACTTCCACAGGGCAATACCCTCACTCTATCGTTCTCGGTTGTGTTGATTCTCGGGTACCGCCGGAAACTGTTTTTGACTGTGGAATCGGCGATATCTTCAGCGCAAGAATCGCAGGTAACTTCGTTAACGAAGACATATTGGGCAGCATGGAGTTCGCGTGCAAACTAGCCGGCTCAAAGTTGGTGATGGTTTTAGGCCATACCGCTTGTGGAGCAGTAAAAGGCGCGTGCGATCACGCGAAGCTTGGAAATCTTACAGCCATGCTCGAAAAAATTGCACCTGCGGTTGATGCGACCCCAGATACCGGCGGAGACGACCGTTCGTCTAAGAACATCAACTTCGTGAACGCGGTGGTTGAAGAGAACGTTAGGCAAACCGTAGCCAACATCAGCGAGAGAAGTTCCGTTTTGAGAGAACTTGCAGCAGAGGGTTCAATAAGAATCGTGGGAGCAATCTACGACATCTCCACAGGGAAAGTATCTGTACTCGACTAAACAATGTCCGTAGCAATCACCATAACTCTCAATCCAACCCTCTACCTTAGAGACCCGGTTGAAACGAAGCTTGGGAAAAAGATTATCAAAGAGAGCATTCTCTTGATCGATGAAATTGGTTTCGAATGCTTCAATTTCAAGAAGCTTGCGGCAAGCGCGGATTGCACGGAAGCCTCGGTATACCGCTATTTCGAAAACAAGCATAATCTCTTGCTTTACCTGGTCTCTTGGTACTGGGAGTGGGTTGGTCATCTCTGCGAAACGAGTACGAGGAATATTACCGACCCCCATGAAAAACTGCGTCTAATGATTCGCGCATTCGTTTCGGCCTCGAGAGAGAATGCCGCGGTTCCTTATGTCAACGAAAGCGTACTGCACCGAGTAATCATCGCAGAAGGAGCCAAAGCGTACCATACCAAGCAAGTCGACAAAGAGAACTCCAGCGGTGTGTTTCTCACTTACAAAACACTTGTGAAGAAGCTGTCGGACGTAATACTGGAGATTGACTCAGATTTTCCCTACCCGCATGCTCTGGGAACCAATCTTTTTGAAATGGCCAATAATCACGTATTCTTTGCAAAACACCTTCCGAGACTGACAGACATACAAGTCACCGACGACTTCACGCAGCTAGAGGAAATGCTCGACTATTTTGCTTTTGGCCTCCTCGCTAAGACGCCGCCAGCCAAGTAGGGCCGCGTATGGCGGTTGCCATCTGAAAGAAACGCTTTATCGCACGCTGTCTGGATGCCATATTAAAGATGTATGGCCCGAATGTACAAAGAAGGCGCAAGCAAAAGCTCGTCAGCCAAAACTGAAACGGCGGACAACGCCCTTCCCGTGTGGAGCAACGATGACTGCTGGAACACCTATACCGTTGGGGATGACACGAGTTGGTGGGATAGTCTTTGGAATGCAGCGGAAACCGCTGAAGGAATTATTTTTGACTTTCCATCTGGCGTGTTCAATGGCGCCTACACCTACGTCGAACATAAAGCCTCACAAATATGGGAAGACATAAAGAACTTCTTCTCGCTTCAAATTCTAAGTGACCTAAAAGCTCTGGTGCAAGCCATTCTCAGTGACCCCATTGCGTTTTTGAAACAATTCGTGGAAGCGATTGCTCAAGAATTTTACGAAGCGTATTGTGTTGTAGAGAACTGGTTCAATTCTGCGGAAGCAGCGTCAGGCGGTGAACGATGGAAGTATATTGGACAAATCGTCGGATTTGTCATCACGATTATCGTTGCGGAGTTTACCGGGGTTGGTGCGAAAATTGCTCAAAAGCTGTCCGGGACTTTCGGAAAGTTAATGGATTCGGTGACAAGCAAAAGATCTAGCGTGCAACTCAGTGACGGTACTACCGTTCGAATGAATGGAGACAACAGCAAAGGTGGCGCGAATCCTCCAAGACAACGTAATCATCCAAGAAACAGAGTTACGCGAGCTTTTCATGACAAATGGAAAGGAAAACCGATGTCATCTCATTCTTCGACCACTACCTTTTTAGGTAAGGACAATGTTCTTGATCGCGGTCTTGATATGTACGAACCGGGAACTGTGTTTCACGTGGTGACTACTCCTGATGGGCACGGAGCCATCGGCCCAAGTCTTGGTTTCAAAACAACGCTTGGAGAAGCTGGTGAAGGGCTCCCAAGAAATGGCGGCCACCTCGCTTGTGCAATGGAGATGAAGATTGTTGGAAAAATGGACGACCACGCCCCTGCGGGAACTCTGGCCGGAACGTTTCGAGTCAACGCGGATGGTTCGCTCGACATATTCAGCATCAAATCCAACGGTATCAATGAGTACCTCTACGGAAACAAGAATCTTTCCACCGCTCAAGCCAAGCAACTAACAGAGAACGTCAAAGAGTTGCTACCTGAGCGCCAAGTTCACACTAGCTACTAAATCGAAATATTTCGCGCAGCAAAACGGGGGATGTACTCAGTGGCGACGGTCTTATCCAAAATCTCACTGTATTCGGAAGGTGGAGCAAGTCCCCAAACTCTTGCTTCGTTGTCAAAATGGTGGTCTGCGCCACCAGAGTAACTTTCGTGCATCGCTGCTAAATGTGCTGGCAGGACGGACTCGGCAACTTCCTTTACTTGCTCTTCGCCAACCGTAGCAATAAACCAATCTAGCACGTCCCAACCAAACTGCCTGTGCCCCACTTCATCCCGCAATATTTGGTCGAAAACCTCAGAAGCAAAATCCTTTTTGCAGTGTTGTCTTAGATTGGCAAACAGCGGTACCGCCACGGTTTCTCCTAAACAAAAAATCCTAAGTATCGAAGACAGTGTTGAGGTAAAAAGGTCGCCTTGCTCAAGCAATGCCGCGGAAGTGTCCACGGTCGGGGTGCCTTCTCCCCCTGCTTGTCTAAAGACCTCAAGACTCATCTCTGCGTGACTTAGCTCTTCTTCTGCGATTCGCATTCCATCACGAACCAAGTCTGGCGGAGCGCCAAGTCTCATTAGTTGCAGCGTTATCTCTTGGGTCAGCAGCGCAGAGCAATACTCCGCTTGAACGCGGCGCGCCCACTCCTGCCTTATTGCCTGCATCGTTACTCAACGCCGGTGCAAGGAACTTGCCGTGGTGGTGGCGGATTACAAGTCCTAACGGGCCTTCCCTCTACTGGTTTAGGACAATTTACTGAAATTACTTCCCAACAAGTGCCATCTTTACGCTGCACGACCTTTGGAGCCGGACGTGGCTTCTTGCGTGGTGGTGGATTCTGGACTGCTACCGCGGGTGGACACTCCACTTGCATAGGTCTTGGCGGATTAACAATAATTCCGGGCCGAGGTGGCGTTGTCACTTTGAAGTGAATGCGGCAAATACCAGATTCGTCTTTGATCACCACTCTATTTTGCGCCTGAGGCACGCATTGAACCTGCGTAGGGTTGGATGCGGTCGCTTGTTGCGGAGGGATAAGCCCCTCCCAACAGGTGCTATCTTCCTTGCGAAACGAAACATCGCTTGCGTTTGATGGCATTGGCAAACGAGTCACAATCGGACGTGGCTTTTTGCGCTCCACCTTTTGTGGTGAAGCTTTATCGGGATAAGTCGTAGCGTTACCACCAGCAGTCTCAACGTAGCAACCAGATGTCATTGTAGCAGCGATAATCGGGGCAGCAAAAAGTGCCCTACGCTTAAGCCGAGCAGAAAATCTAAATTTTGAAGCCATGACCTTAGCCTAGCGAGCACCCCATTTCCTTGCAAGGGGAACCTTAACCTAAACGGTTTAGAAATCGCCGCGATGCCGCCGTAATCACGAGCTATCTGATTAAGACGTGAAAGAGACAGTAAAATTCAAAACGGCTGAAACGTACTACCGTGGTGAGCGCATACCACCCATGGGGGATCTTGTTTGACTACTTCTTGTCGGGCGGTTGCTCTTTTGCGGACCTCTTGTCCGACCACGAGAAACCGGGGTAATGGTTCTTCCGCGAGTCTTTTGATTTTGATGTCGGTTGACCCACCGTGTTTCCGATACACGTAGTCCCGGCGCAATGACGGTCACTGGACGATGTTGCCTGCCACACTGAGAAATTCGCTTTCTGTCAACGTCTGGATAAGTACTCGGGATTTCTTCGCATCCTAACGTGTTATTCTCTGCTACAGGAGCTTCTGGTTTTTGCTGCTTTTTACAAGCACCGACTAATAACAAGACCAATACAAAAATTCTCATAGGTCATTATGACCTGCGTTTAAAAGATTCCCTAGCTCCCGTGACTAACAACAACTAACATTTGTGTGAGCATATCAGTCGAAAATCTTGTACTATCTGCAGATGGGGTTTGATTTGCAACATTTTTTGGCAAGTGGCGCTGCGCCCACCCTAGAAACCATTCGAGACTTGCTGGACCTGAACCTCGCCGGAGCTCAGCTGGTTGAGTTGTGCTCGCACTTACATGTCACGAGTCACGAAAGTCCTTTCAGTCAGTTTTATCTGGCGCTGTCTGAGCCCAACAGCGAATCCTCACTGACCGCGGCGTTACTTAGTGAGCCCCAGCTACACCAAATACTCCCATCAGAGAAAATGGAAACACTTTGCCAACACGAGTCTCCGTTTCGGCATGCCCTGCTGGTCAGTCGTCTCGAATTCTTACTCAGCGCGCCAGAAGAACACGGCGAAGAAGTCAGTGAAATCTACTGCGAGCTTCTTGATTCAGCAGACGACGAATGGAAAGAAAAGGTGGAATCGTTAGGCATCCAGATCAAGGAACTCCGCGCCCTCGGCCTTCTGCCAAGAATCTTTGTGAATCGAAGCCGATAGCTCGGTGCGTGGTTGGCTCAGACCTGGAAGTTCATGACTAAGTGGGGGAACGTTTTGCGACTTACCAAATCCACCAACAAGGAATGGAACTAATGCACTTGACGTTAGTCCTTCCGCGGACAGATTGTTTGGTCCTCTGAGGAGAGTTAAGTTGTTTCGAAAACGAAGAAGTTCGTGCCGCGGCTGATTGGCTGCATCCCATGGACGAACAAACAATTATTGCTACAAAACCAATTACTTTCTTCATTCCGCTAACAAAGCATTTGCCGTTTCATATCGCATCTCTTCCCGCTGACAACCAATAACATTCGCATGGGCACCGGTAGATTTTTATGAGATGCATCGAAAATTTCTAGAACGAGGGGGTAACGAGAAGGGTTTTGTCGTAGTATGACCAATTGCGTCAATCTCAGTCCGATAGGTCTCAGTCCGATAGGTCTATGGTAGACCAACAAGATTTCAGCACGACCAAGTCAACTTCTTCCCATCCGGTATGGAGTCGACCAATTGATGATGAACAACGACCTACCCCATGCCGGGTCATTGTATGGGGTTCTCGTGATGTGGAGATGGTAGAAGAACTACTTTCTCTAGGTGGTTGGCGTTCGGACATTGAAATTCACGGATGGGAATATGAGACCCATGAAGCCTTGTTTCAGGAAATCGCCAAACGAGCCCAAGAAGAAAACGTCACCATTGAAACACTTTGCTTTCAAGGTCACGGTAGTAATGGCTCGACGGAACTCGGTGGAGATTTAAACGTCAGAAGTTCAAAGATGGAAAAGGCGTTTCCACTAATTCTTCCCTGGCTGTCCCATGGTGCCGAAGTGATGGTTGGCGGATGCGGTACTGGTTTTGGAGACAAAGGATTAGCTCTACTTCACCGTATTGCCACCATGGGTAAGAGTAAGAGCATCAAGGTTTCAGCTGGAACCGTAGCGCAACGAGGGGCCAGTGGTCTCGAAGGCAATGAAATGTGGATGCAATACAAGGGCGAAACCAAAATAGGCGGCGTCGAATATGGCAGCATGACTGGAACCCAACGGTGGTTAGACAGTCCACTACTCGTTAGTGCAGAAGAACGATCGCTGCTTCGCTACGGCACGCTCAGCCAACTTCCCTATAAGGTATCCGGAAGAATCGAAACCAATGCAATGTTCAGAAAAATAGTTAAACAAAAGAACAAAGGCAGCTATGTGAAAATGCCCAAATCTTTTGACCCGTTCATGAGCATAAGAATCAACAACGACCGAAAAAGGCCATGGGATGCTCACGTGAAGCTGTTCTCTCAAGAGATCGTAAACCGCTTCAAACAAATGAGAGAGATTGACAGAGCAGCGCTTTGTGGCGAGTTCGCAGGCGATTACAATCTAACAGACGTTGAAACAGCTCGTACGCAAGATTGGTTTCGTTGGATCACAAAATACATGTCGGCAGAGCATAGCGAAGCATTCAAAACGCTGTACGCAAACGCCCGAAGAAGGGCAAAATCCAAGCATCCCGAGATTTTTGGCGCCTACGACCACTAGTATAGAAATCAGCGCGTTTTGATGTATAGTGCGCCGGGTGGGTATCCTAACAGCCAGTGAACTATCGCTTTCGTTTGGCGCCCGTACGCTTTTCGACAATCTTTCATTCATCATCGAGGCCAATGACAAAATGGGCCTTATCGGACGTAACGGTAGTGGGAAAACGACGGTGATGCGAATTCTTGCCCAAAAGCAAGAAATCGATGGGGGCAAAATTTCCATCTCGCAAGGAATACGCATAGGATACCTCGATCAAAACTTGGCGGAAGAAGGCGACCCGCGAAAGTTAATCGACTTTGTAGTGGAAAGTATCCCCGCGCTTGGCAACGTCGACGAACGAATCGATGAAATCGAAAATCAACTGGGTACGTGCACCGACGCAGACGAAGCAATGAAACTTGCGGACGAACTGACGGAACTATTGGACAACAAGCAGCAGCTTGAAACCGACTTTGCCGAGCACCATGCTCACACCATTCTAGATGGACTCGGTTTTTCGCAAGATCAGCACGAACAGACCGTAGACAAACTTAGCGGGGGATGGAGAATGCGCGCCCACCTCGCCGGGCTTCTTTTTTCCAAACCCCATCTCTTACTTTTGGATGAACCAACAAACCATTTAGACGTTCCCACCGTAGCGTGGTTCGGAAGCTTTCTTCAGCGCTACAAAGGCGCTTTCGTCATGATCAGCCATGACCGTGAGTTTCTTAATAGTCAGGTTAACCGAGTGGTTGCGATAGAAAAGGAGCGAACTCGAGTTTATCCCGGCAACTACGATGCCTACGTCACGGCACGAACCGAAGAGGAAACCATCCTTTTTGCTAGGGCCAAAAATGTCGCGAAGCAAAAAGAAGACATTCAGCGCTTTATTGATAGATTCCGTGCACAAGCGAATAAAGCGAAAGCAGTACAGAGTAGGGTAAAGCAACTTGAAAAAATGGAAGACATCGTACTGCCTTCTCGTGAAGACACCATCGGCATTAGAATCCCATCAGCTGGTAAACCAGTGCAGACGGTGCTTCGCGGCAATGAACTCGGTCACGACTATGGGAATGGGTTGCTTTTCGACGGCGTGAATATCGCATTGCAACGCGGCGACAAAGTAGCATTGATTGGAGAAAATGGCGCGGGAAAAACCACACTCCTTAGAATACTGGCGGGGGAAATTAAGCCAACCAATGGAACGGTAGGACTCGGCAACAAAGTAATCGCAGGGTACTACGCGCAGCACCATACGAACTCACTGCAACTTGACTGGACCATTTTTCAAGAGGTCGCGGCTGCAAACTTGGAAGCGTCTCAAACGGCGGTAAGAACGGTATTGGGATCGCTTCTCTTTCGAAACGATGATGTGGAAAAAAAGATTGGAGTACTGTCCGGAGGAGAGCGCGCACGTGTCTGTCTCGCTAAGCTAATCATTCAACCCACTAACTTGCTGATGATGGATGAACCCACCAATCACCTCGACCTGGAAACCAGCGAAGCACTGTCGAACGCACTCAAAGAGTTTGATGGCACCGTACTATTCGTTAGTCACAACATGGGATTGATCCGGACGGTTGCCGGAAGAGTCTGGAACCTGACCGCAGGAACCTTCGAAGACTATCCTGGCACGTATTCCGAATACGAATACAGATTGCAAGAACAAGGCAAACAAGCGGCAAAAACGCAAACAAAAGAGACTCGCAAAAAGTCTCAGAAAAAGCGTCCGGCGAACAAACCAAAGCAGCAAAGCAAAAAGAAGATTCAACAAGCGATCGATGAGCTTGAGATCGAAATTGAAGACTTAGAAACTACCGTGACAACTCTCACAAACAATATGTCTGGGAAAATGAGTAATGAAGAGCGGAGTGAACTATCTAAGAAAGCAACGGAAACACAGAAATTGCTCGACCAGAAGAATGCCCTCTGGGAGCAGCTTCAGAGCCAGCTTGAAGCTCTTCCCTAGCGACTTGATATAGCGCGTTTACCTGTTAGCATCGCTCTGTGAAAAAGTTTTTCTGTGCACTAGTTTTAGCAATCGCCCCCCTTGCATCGCACGCAGACTGGCTCGGAGCTCGAGGTGACAATGCCCGAACTGGTGTCTCTAACGGAACTTCAAATCTCATCACCCCAGAGGTAGCTTGGCGCTACTTTCTGGGAGGCGCCGTCCCACGCCACTCACTTTTAAGACACGATGTCGACAACAAAGACAACACCGACGTCATCTATCTTGTAGGAGGGACCGTAATCGCTAAAGATATTAGAGGGCCGGTACTATGGAGCACGGGCCCTATCGCCGCCAAACAAGTTCTCGATTTTGCGGATGTCGATGGAGATGGGGATAATGAAGTCATTGTCGCCACCTCAAATGGCGTAGTATTCCTTAGTGGAGCAAACGGTACTGTCGAATGGCGGCAACCTGTAGCTGACATTGGTTCGCTTGCAACCGCAAAACTCTATGATGTCGACGGGGACGGAAAACGTGAGCTCGTTACCATTGCGTGTCCGTGTTGTAGTGACAGAAACGACGCAACTGGTGCGACTTATGACCTTGATGGAGTGCCGTCTTTGAAATGGTCGCCGGCAGAAGTTCGATGCGGTAGCGAAACAACTACCACGATACTAAAGCGAGGAAGTGGAACCGCGGTACTATTGGGCAAGCGATTCGGATTTAACCTCGTCGATGGCACCACCGGTGCGACGATTGCTACTTCTGGCGAATTGGGACAGGCCACTGAGTTTTCTACCTGCATCGCTGCCAACATCGACAGCGACAACGATGACGAAGCGGTCTGCTTTCTCAGTAGCAAACTAGCGATCAGCGGTGAAGGACACAAGGTCTACGCTTTAGATATTACCGGCGGAGTGGTTTCGCTACTTTGGCAAAAAAGTATCGGCGATGAAGACAATGCTCTCCTGTTCAACCAAGAATCAACGTTAGACTTAGATGGCGACGGAAACGTCGAAGTAGTATTGTCCGGCAAGCAAGCATCAGTACCTACACTTTTCGTGCTTGATGCCAGTAGCGGCACCACTATTGAGACGAAAGACAACGTTAATTTTGAAGGAGTGTTTAATCGCGACATCGTCGTTTCATCAACCAATGATACAATTTTATTACGACTTTCTTCCGCAAGCCTGTCCGACATCCAGACCTTCCCCAACACCAAAGTAATTCCACAAGAATCGACGAATCACGTCGGTGGTGCGATTTCATTCATTAGTGATTTTGCCCTTTGGTTAACCAACAGTTCGTTGGAAATTGAAGCCTACGACTCAGACTTTTTGAAAATGGGAAGCCTGCAACTGACCGGAAACGATGACAAAGTCGCAGTTCTTTCAAGGACAGGAGACATTACGATTGCGGACGGCAGTGGCTACATTCACAGCGTTACAGACATATTTAGAAAACAGGGACTCGTTCAAGCTGGAGGCTACTTCGCAGATGGACTGCGGCGCCAACTCTGCAAGAGTCCCATTAGCGGGCCTGACGGAACGACCTTGGTCTCGAACGGGAATGGTAGTCTACTCTTAATGCAAGGTGGGGACTCAACCCTAACCCTTCCTCCGCAAACGTTGTGGCAAAAAGTAAGGACCGACTGCCCAACTTACAATTTACAAAGAGGAACACTCTTAACCAGACGTAATGACGAAAGCTTTGATAGCTTGGTAAGCTTAGAGCCACTCTCTGGAGCTTCTCTCTGGGAAAGAAGTTTGCCTGGGAAAATCTTGACCGATCTTCTTATCGGTAGCTTTCCCACTCAGAGTGATACCGGCGTAGTTGTAGAGTGGTCTCAGACCAACAACGCGATTTTAATGCACAGTAGTTTTGATGTGTTGACAGGATTACCTGTATGGGAACTGCCAGGATTTAGCAGAGGCCAAACGCTCTTGCCATCAGGAGGCGCTATGGCTGATTTAAGTGGGGATGGAGTCTCCGACTATGTGGGGCATTTCTTTTCAACTTACATAATCGATGGAGCGAGCGGCGATGTTTCCGATTCTAATCAAGGTATTTCACCGTACAACATGCCGACGATCGTCAACGTAGATGGTGATGACCAAAGTGAATTCTTCATGCATGCTGGTTTTTATCCCCTATCGGTCGTGGACGACGACCAACAAACTTTGCAAACGAGCCCCATTGAGAACCGTCCCAACACGTATCACACGCTAATTTCTTGTGAAAACGATGTTCGCTATGGCGTTGGCACAGGGGTGGTAGACAAAGGCACGTTACACTTTTACGGGCTAAACAGTAGTTCAAACTCTCTGGCGGTTACTCTCGCTGGTGGCGCGTTATACGGCAACGAAGCTGCCGCCGTAGCACAAGGTGCCGCCTTGAGTTCACTAGGTTCTACCTATGGTCACACCGACATTGATGGTAACGGAACGCAAGCGATTCTTGTGGGCTCCCAAAATGGGTGGCTTTACGCTCTTGAACCTTGCGCTCAGACCCTGCTGTTCGCCCTTGAGTTTCCTGGTTCCGTGGGCGCTATGGCATTCATTGACCGACAAGATATCGGTATAGAAGAACTTGTCGTCTCCGTTTCAGATGGTTTTCTCTACGGTATTAAAAACTTCACCGTTCAATCAGCCGAATCCGTGATCGAAATTGATCCCAGTGCCCCTACCACCGCGGACGCCGATATCTTTCTTCAGAGCAGCAGCGTGCGCATCGAATGGATTGCTAGCTCTAACGCAGAATTTTATGAAGTAGCAATTGTCGAAGACCAAACCAAGGAGTTTGTAGTCTCCTGGACTCAATCTTCCAACACCAACATTGTCATAGACAGCCTTTCACTTGCTCCCAATACGCTCTATCGCTCTGTGGTGAGAGCTGTGGCTAGCAATGGCGAACTGTCCGCCGAAAAAGAAAGTGATGGTTTTGTAGTCGAACCATCGGAGGACTCCAGTGGAGGATGCGGCTGCGATGGTTCAACTCCAACGTCGCTATTTTTTATCGCGGTATTTCTTGCACTAGCGCCAAAAAGAAAATCGCTTTAGATTGGGTCTAACCGTACAAGAACATCGCCTGCAGAAATATCGCTGCCTTCTTCGGCGACAAGTGCTACCACCTTTGCAGTGGCAGGGTAGTCTCCACCATACGTTACCCGCGTGAAGGTTTTCATTACTTCGATAAGACAAAGCACGTCACCATGTTTCACCACATCCCCTACCGAAACAAAAGCGTCGGACTCAGGATTGGGACGACTGTAAAAGCGACCAGGAAACTCCGCAACTACCTCTATTTTTCCCGATTTTTGTTTTTTTGAAGTCCCGGCAGAGCCTTTGGCGACTCCCGCTGACGTATCAATTTCCGCAAGCATCGACTCAAAGTGAACAGGGCCATGCGGCGCCACTTCTTTGATTAGTCCACCACTGCCACTCGCGTAGACTGATGAAACCTTCCCCAGCCGTGTAAGGGTTCCTACCAATTGGCCTTCGGCAACCGCGGCTCCTTTTTTGATAGCGGGTGTAAAATAACCTATCGCCGGCGACAGCAGCTTACTGTCCTTCTCTTTTGCTTTTAGTCGACTCATGGCATCCCTCTATCTAATGCAGCAATATCATGCAGACTCCAAATGCGGGGATTTTTGATCCGACGATACCCACTAGACTGATAGGATGCTTCTACGCAGACCTCAAGCCAACCACGCATTTCATCGAACTTGATAATTTCGTCAATGTCGCCTTTGTTCGCAGCAACATAAGGACTCATATCACTTTCGATTCGCGCTTCCACTTCTTTCATCTTCTTTTCGATTTCCTGCTTTTCATCTGGATCATCAGTTGCAATTTCAAAGTTGTCATCAAGCTTTGTGTTGTAGGTGGCGATCGCGAGGGTTCGCCCTTCCATCACAGAGAGTCTTGAAATCGTAGTAGACAGCTGCAGTACTGGATCAAATGGCATTCCAGCCATCGCATAATATCCAGCTCCAGAAGCTTTCCGAAGAAGAAATGTAAACATCGGGGTAGTATTGGTACTATTTGTGTAGATAAGACTAGAGCCGTAACGGAGAAGTCCTAGCCTCTCTGCTTCTGCGCCGATGTCAAATCCAGAGATATCTTGCAGCCAAACGATTGGTATTCCATCATCGTTGCACGCACGGGAAAAAGAAGAAATCTTAGCGATACTATCGCGATAAAGAATACCTCCCAGCGTGGGAGCTTTTCCTTCATTAGCCATCGGGCCTTGCCTGTTGCAGATGATTCCCACGTACAAACCACCAATACGGCCGACGCCCACAATCATCTCACGGCCTACGTTAGGCTGGATCTCCCAAAACAAACTTTCGTCGACCAAACGCGCGATGACATCTTCAGCATTGTAGGCTTGGCGATGGTCGGCTGGAATAAGCTCTTTCAGTTCACGTGGAGAATAGTTAGGCTGAAGTTTTTCGTTTCCTCCACGGTAATAGTCCGCAGCGGAAGAGTTGGTTCGTTTGATTTCCCCGCGAAGCGAGGAAATTAGCGTCTGATCATCTGGGACGCGAACGTCTGCGCAACCCGATTGATGAACGTGAACCTCGGGTCCGCCGATTCCAAGAGACGTCATCTTTTGACTTTTAGCTCCTTTGATTAGAGCCGCCCCTGCGATAACCATGTACGCCTGTTCGGTCATGTAGACTCTGTCGCTAATGATTGGCATGTAGCCGCCACCAGCTATGCAATCACCGAATACGCCAGCAAGTTGCGGTACGCCGTTTGCCGACAATACGCTGTTTAGTTTAAAGATATTTCCCGCGCCACGTTCTCCAGCAAACGTCCGAGACTGCTCCGGTAAGAATAAACCACTGCAGTCCACTAAGTAGATCACCGGAAGACGTAGGCGTAACGCTACGGTCTGCGCGCGTTGAATCTTTTCTGGTGTTCTTGGCCACCAAGCGCCGGAAGCGACGGTGTTATCGTTGGCTATGACCACACAAAGGCGATCGTGAACCCTGACAATTCCCGTTACCACCCCAGCACCAGGAGATTTCGCATCGCGATAAAAGGTTTCTTCCCCGTTTACATGACTGCCGATCTCATGAAAATCAGAGCCTGGATCTTTTAGTAACTCAATGCGTTCACGAGAGGTCAGTTTTCCTTTTTTGTGAACGCGATCAATGTATTTTTGCCCCCATCCAAGCGCAATGCTCTTTCTTCGTTCTTCAAGAACTTTTTCTTTTTCTGCAAGAACAGGGTTGTCTGGGAGCGCAGCGCTACCCAAATCAGAGCCAACGGGGGTGAGTGGAATATTAGCCATGGTGATTCACCTCAAACCCCGGAATGCGGGATGTGTCGTAGTTGTTATTCTTAAAGTCATCGCTCGCCAAAATTTGGCAATGCATGTCGATGGTAGTGTCCACTCCAGCATACTTCATCTTTTTTAAAGTTTTTATCATCTTGCTGATTGCCGCGTCTCTATCTTTATCAAAGACAATGACCTTGCAAAGTAGACTGTCATAGAACGGCGGAACTTCGTAGCCCTCACTAACGTGAGTATCAATGCGTACGCCATCTTCATTGTCAGGTACGCTCCACTTGGTAATCTTCCCGGGAGATGGTTTAAAGTTCTCGGCCGGATTTTCAGCATTAATTCGACATTCAATAGAGTGGCCCTTGAGCTCCACTTCATCTTGGGTCACTGCCAAAGATTGCCCGGCTGCTGCTCGCAGTTGCATCTCCACAAGATCAAGGCCACTCCTCATTTCAGACACCGGATGTTCCACCTGAAGTCGGGTGTTCATCTCGATGAATCTAAGTTGACCTTCTTCATCAAGAAGAAATTCCATAGTTCCCGCTCCAACATAGCCGATGCTAGAAGCCGCTTTGCGGCTGACGTCAAACACATAGTCGCGAACGTCTGTGGACAGTGCAATGGCCGGAGACTCTTCGATTAGTTTTTGATGATTTCGCTGCACGGTGCAGTCTCGTTCTCCTACGTGGATTACGTTTCCGTACCGATCTCCCATTAGTTGGATCTCAATATGTCGACCACCTTGAATCAACTTTTCAATGTACACGCTGTCATCGGCAAAACATGCCTTGGCTTCAGCCCTTGCGTCCTCAAATGCAGCCTGAAGCTCACCTTCGTTTTTTGCGATTCGCATTCCGCGGCCGCCGCCACCTGCTTCTGCCTTCACCAACAAAGGATAACCAATTTCTTTGGCCACTTCCTTTGCTGCGCTCAGGGTCTCAACGATTCCCTCACTGCCAGGCACCACGGGAACTCCAGCTTCTCGCATGATTCGCTTAGCTGGAATTTTTCTTCCCAAAAGCCGCATCACCCCTGCGGAAGGTCCAATGAATGTAATGCCATGGGTCTCACAAAGTGCCGCAAACCTTGGACTCTCTGCGAGAAACCCCCAGCCAGGATGAATGGCGCTGCACCCGGCTTGTCTTGCTGCTTGAACCACACTTTCAGGGTTTAAGTAGCTAGCACTTGGAGAAGCACCACCAATCACTTGCACCTCTCGATTTGGCAGGGCTTTAGCATCTACATTAGAAGCTGCAAAAACAGGGGTGATTCCTAGCTTGTCGCAGGTACGAGCGATGCGGTGCGCGACCTCACCACGATTCGCGATTAAAATTCGCTTAAACATTGTCGCAAGCTTGGATCACCCAAGCTTTGAAATGCAAGCCTCAGCCCCAGATACAGTGACTCCTTTGCCACTTTCTACTTCAATCGATTCCACTACGCCCTTGTTGGCAACCAATAAAAATCGTTTTCCACGAATTCCCAGACCTGCGCCACTAATGTCGGTTTCAAGACCTAACGCTTTGGTAAACTCTCCGTTGCCATCTGCGAGGAAAAATACCTTCCCCGTCGCGCCTTGCGCTTGCTCCCACGCTTTCATGACAAACGGGTCGTTAACCGCAAGACAGATTATCTTTTCCACGCCTTTGCCCTTGATGGCATCCGCATTCTGAACGAATCCAGGAAGATGCGTGTTGGAACAAGTTGGCGTGAATGCACCGGGGACGGAAAACATAGCGACCTTGCCTGCTGCGAATAATTCGCCGGTAGAAACGTCTTCCAATCCTGATTCCCCTAAAACTTTTAGCGTGACGTTGGGAATGTTGCTGCCTACTTCGATGCTCATGCCCCAGCCATAGCACAGGGCTACGACACCAAAGTCAGATCTCCAATGGCGAGATCTTTTCATTTTTTTGCGGACAGAGATCTAATGATAGGTCATACTAGCTCTAGTAGGTTGCGGTTGACGACCTACTAGACCTAGGCTAAGAGATCTATATGGCAAAAAAACAAACTCGTCGAAGCATCAGCGTAAGCCGCGGAACGTACGAACGGCTTAAATCGTACTGTGAGACTAACGGCATTTCCATGAGCCAATTCGTAGAGCGCCGTGTGGGGGACTTCCTTGGATTCCAACCCAGCAACGCAAAACGACGCTCGGTCACGCTCACTCCTCGCCCCACGGCTCCAAAAATTGTGGTCGCGGACGCGGTATCCTCAGAACCTAGTGAACCATCTACACCTCCCGCGGAACGGTCCGCCGAGCAGATTTTCACGTTCTGATACCTGACTGCAACACGCTTTCCACCATCCTTCCTTTTCAGGAAGCGATGGTGTGTGAAGCGTACAAAAACCTGAGCGTCAGTTTCGCTATGAAAACCTGGCCAGTGTCGAAGGAGTGTAACGCTAGTGGGAGAAACAGGCGAATTCGCGCTTCCTAGCGGAAAAATCGGCTGCTGCTGGTTCAACGATTGACCAGTAAATTCACCAACAAAAAAAGGCCGCACTCGTGCAGCCTTTTTATCTATGCTTGAACTTTACCCTAGATGTCTTGTCGCTCGGACTCTCCATCTCTATCAGTCCCTTCGCGCTCTGGCTCAAGTTCGTATCCGCGTCCGAAAGGAGCACCTGTGCTGAACTTACAAGTCGCGTAAGATTCGGTGTAATTCGGGCAAACCTTGCCTTCAAACCACGAGTCTTCCATATCGCATTTTGTCCAACCGACCTGCTCTCTGACCGAGCCTCTATCATGGCAGACGATTCCTGCAGGACATGCGCAATCAGCTTCTCCAAGTTCACACTGCTCAGGCTGAACGCCCCAGAGGATGTAATCGTCTCCCCAGCATGCTCCCTCACGTAAGTCTCCCTCTTCACACCACGCAATCGACTTCGGGCCAACGTGCTCTGTGAGGGGTTGACAGGCCTCTCCTTCTTCGCACTCGCAACTCTCAACCGGCATTCTCGCATCGATACTTAGGTTGTTAGATGGCTCGTCTACGTTTTGTAGGTCGCAACCAGTAGCAAGGAGAGAAACCAGTGAGGAAAGTACGATAGTTCTTAGCATGCCTTACTAGTAAGCAAAGGACATGCCAATCCCCTCCCACCGCAATTCAATACCTTACGTCTGTTCATGCGGGGGACAAAGTCCCAGCCAAAGAAAATTGCCCAGCCGTCTCCCCTAGCTGGTTGCGATTGACGAATGGCCACCAATTAGGATTTAGATTGGCAATACTTTGGACCCATTGTACTACCTGGATCCATGGCAAGGCCCTCATTCATCATCAGTTCCTCAGATGTCCCAGAAATAGCCGGACGGTACCCGCAAAGTGACGAAGTCCTCAGTCACGGTCGTGCCATAGGCAAAGTCGCTGGCCTTCTAAAAATAGGACTGCACGTCGAACGAGTCGAGCCTGGACACAGAACCAGCTTTCCTCACTCAGAGAGCAGCGAAGAAGAATTTGTGTTCGTATTGTCTGGAGAAATTGATGCATGGGTAGACGGTGAATTGTTTCCAATGGAAAAAGGCGATCTTGCCGCGTTTCCTTCCGAGACCGGAATCAATCATACCTTCATTAACAATAGCGAAGAGACAACCCTCTTGTTTGTCGGTGGCGAACGAAGCAAGAAAGACAATCAAATTTTCTACCCACTCAATCCTGAGAGACGAGCGCAAATGCCGGCGACGGCTTGGTGGGATAGTTCTCCTGAAAGGAAATTAGGCGATGCGAATCCTAAATAGACTGCTCCTCTTTTGTTTACTTGTCCCACACGCTGCAAGTGCCGACTTGCCCATCAAGAAACGCCCTATTCCCCATGCCAGATTACAAATATTCAACTCAAGCTCAAACGCGATAGAAGTAAGAATGGATGGTAAACCTTTGGCGACCATTCCCAAACGCTCATCACTGCTAGTGGAGCGACTTAGCGACGGTTTGCACAAACTAGAAGTCTTTGGCCCTCCCAACAAGAGAGTGCTCATCAATGAAAACATATTGATCACATCGGGACAAACCTTCATCAACATCGACGGACGAAGAAGGCAGAAAGTGCCTCACCCAAAAACGGTAGTCTCCAAGGTCAGCATCGATTGCGTAAAAGATCTTGCCAGCTCTTTCTCATCTCTGTCAGCCAACGCGCTCAGTACCTTAACGCAATATTGCAGAAGCATCCCCCACCACACGGTACAGAACATTTATGCCAAGATTCTTCCATCTTGCAAAAGCAAACTAGTAGAGAAGGATACCGCTTGCGAAAAGTCACTGGGTGCCATAGCTGTTGCCAAATCCAAAAAGGACAAGGATTTTCGATCCCGCATGTGTCAAAAAGCGTGGCTTTCTTGCCCAAAAGCAATTTTGGGAAGCACGACCACAAGTGAACCCGCACCTTCACGCCGGTGCGAAGAATCTTTACCGTTGTCTCAATCAGGAAAATTGAAAGCAAAGAATATGCTCTGGATGTTGAAACAGTGCAGAAAAAGCGAAGGTGCCGTACCTTCGCTTTCCTCGTGCTACGTCACAAAGCTAGAAAACAGAAAATGGTGCGTCGAGCAAGCAGTGGCCCGGTTAAAGTCCCCACCGACAGAACGTATTCGCCTAGACATAATGTTCGCCTGCAACAGAAGCGAGTACGTTTGTCACGAGTAAGGAGTTGCTTAGCCAAAACGAGACGCGATCTCTTTTGTCATCGCTTGCAGCTCGGGAAAAATTCCTTCATAGGTCGATTGTTCCGGGGCAACTCCTTGATTCAAATTTGCCCAAACAGAAAATTTCTCTTGTTTTCCCTCATAGGAAAAAGAGATGTCAGTTGCCGTATGCTTTCCGGGCGAAGCTTTCATATCCCTAATTTTTGAAAACTCGTAACGCTTTAAGAAATTGTCTCCTTCAGAAACTCCCGACCCCATATTGCCGTCTTCTGCAGCCTTAGTAACCACGATGAACTCGCTTGCGGTGATTCCTATAGTTTGTTCTTGATGCAAGTCTCTTACTTTCACAAGGCCGATAAGATTCAACACGGTTTGCCAAATCGGAACTTTGCCTTGGTTAGCTCTTGGAATTCCAGTGGTAGCTGCGGTGACGTTGAACTGACTGAGTTCAGGGAAGTACGTTGAAATTACTGATTCTCTCATTACTCGAATTATCGCCCAATACGCTCAATCCAGTAAATGCCGCCTACATGTGTATCTCGAAAAATTAAAATGGGCGCCCTATTGGACGCCCAGCTAATGGTTAAAGTCAGGAGTTACCTAACTCAGATTCTCCTTTGTAGGTTTCTGTTCACATTCAATCATTGTTGTTTCTCCTCCTCCTGGCTTAGCCAGTACCAGACAAATGCCGGCCCGCTCTGTCACGACCTGTTTGCATTTCTATATCGGAAGCGGTTCCCTTTGAGTCTGGCCTTCGATTATGACGCTTTCGCGTCTGGTTAACCCGCCCTCTCCGAAGCCAACAATTTGAGCCCCGCGCTGACGGTATAGCTTTCGCTACACTTCTATTATAACGCGGGTTTTCGATATGTCCAATTCTAAAGTGATGGCGACATGTAGGTCAAAGTCGGATCCTACTTGCATGACCACCCGATGACGGCTAGTTTCCGGCCCATGTCCACTAAACCAAGCAAAGAAATTCAGACGTTTAGCAATCCCAAACCAGGACGTCCGTATCATATCGAATTCGATTGTCCCGAGTTTACCTGCCTTTGCCCCCTTACTGGACAACCGGATTTTGCGCACATCAAAATCGAATACATCCCTAAAGATCTTTGCGTAGAACTGAAATCGCTGAAACTTTACCTTTGGAGTTTCAGGGATGAGGGGGCGTTTCACGAAAAGGTGACCAACGATATCGTTGACCATATCGCAGGCAAAATTGACCCTATCTACCTCAAGGTTACAGGCGATTTTTATGTGCGTGGCGGGATAACCACAATTGTCACAGCTGAGCATGGCAAACTCCCCTAGCGAGGGACGCCAATACAGCTCGCAATATAAGTAGGAGTGCGTATGGTGAAACCTACGAACATAGATGCCTCCTCTGTTTTTAGGTGTTTGTCAATCGCGATGAATGCCCCGAATCCGAACTTTCCCGGCCCCATTTTTCGATCGCACACGCCTATCAAGTCGCGATAATTTACGGTCTCAAACTGCGTAGACTTCACAAACCGGTAACGTTCAAGTTCCAATGACGTGGTCAGTCGCGGCCCACCATCAACTAGTTGAATCCGCTGATTGAGATTAATCTGCAACGCCGTATTCAAATTCACACTACGATACGGAGAAAAGCTCCCCTCTAGAAATGGGCCGTGAGTGAAGACTTTGTAGGAGTTAGCATCTGGACGAACTCCATAACCAACTCCTATGTCAAACAACGTTGGTTTTTCGCTGACAATAGGAGCAAGGTGGATCGCGGTAGCAAAATCATTCCGCGTCTTCCCTTTGCGATTTGCTCCCACCGCCATAGTACTCTTGACAGGTGGCAACGCTATGCCGCACCCACCCAGTATTAGTACCAGCAACCAACGCACACTGACGAATAGCAGCGTTTTAAGCTATGGCAATCTGCAACTAGACTATTTCTCAGCGCGTGTGCGTTTACGCACAACCATTGCCATTCCTAAGAACAAACTCAGTGCAAAGGTCGGAGCATTTCCAGAGGAGCAGCTGCCTACGATATCTGATGGGTCAATTCGACTGTTCCAAGGCGCTTCATCGTTTTCATCCGTTCCGGGAACAATCGTTTCGTCGCCAATGGTGAGTAATGTTGAAATGGACTCTTCCGTACCATTAGCTCCCGTAACGCGAGCGGTAATCAAATGCTGCTCCTTGGCTAGCACGGTAGTGACCATGTGTTCGTACGGTGCAGAAATGTCAGTGCCAACCAGCTCGTTGTTGATGAGGAAATCTACTTTTGTTGCCGGTGACGCTACATCCACGCGAATCGGGAACTCAACCCCTTGTTTGATGACAGAGTCTTTGATGGGATGAGTCATGGTAACGCCCAGCACAGCAGCTCCAGGATTCGTAACGCCACCGTTGGCACTCAAGCCCACAACCGTTTCCATGATGTCGTGAGAGTTTTTGCTAGTTCCTCCGCACATACATGCGCGTGGTTGGAACTCGCCACAAGGCGCTGACTCATCGACGATGGTTTTTCCTCCGCTGTAGTTCAAATACGTGAAAATGTCGGTGTTTAGGTATTGATGGTCTTGCGCGGTCACGTGATGTCCAAGCTCTTGCGCAACCACTTCACAGACTGTTTTGATAGTTGCAGCAGACGTGGGTCCGCGTTGGTCACTCACTTGTTCTGCAAAAGAGAAGTCAATTCCTCTCGGTGTGTTGTTGCATGAGAAAGGTGCCACTCCCAGCGCCTGCGACCCAATGTCACTGTTGCGTCCAGCTGCAATGGCCATGATGTAGTCCTGACCACCATCTGCTAGAGCGTCGGCCTCATTGGTATAGATTCGGAAATCGTACGGAGCAAAAATGTTGCGTACGCAATCCGTTACCGCATCTTTGGTAGACTGCGGCACGCTCCATGGCTGGATGTTCGCAGTGTTCACGTTAAGGATGAAGCTCTGACGTCCAGGCGCGCTGTTGCCTCCTCTTGTCAGAGTGGCGCCATCGTAGTTCAACCAAACTGCAAGGCCGTTAGGAAGCGTTGCTTGCGGCAGAACCGTTCCATCCAGCGTTTCCGCGAGTTCCGGATCCATTGGCTGCTCGCCTGGAAGAAATCGAAACCGCTCGTGACCGGTATAGTCCAGCTCCGGATGATCTTCGGTTTGACATCCTGATAGAGTTAAAAAACAAATTAAAAAAGCCCCCCGCTTCATATATGAATTATACTCATCTTTTCTAAGTTCTTGCAATGTAGGTAGTTTTTTGATTGCTGGCGGGAGTAAGACCAGGTCGTGCTAACCGGTACCTCATGCTACTTGTCGTTACCTCACTTGCAACCCTTCTCAACCTGTCACCAACCGCAGTGCATAAGTTTGAGACTGCTAGAAGTGAACGGACGACCTACCTGGACTCGATTAAACTCAAAGTCGACGGCAGGTTTTATTCCCCTCGTAGTTGTTCACTAAAAGACGAAAGCTGGTGCACCTCCGATAACGACAGCCTCATCATCCCACCTGGACGTACCCATTCATTTTTATTCGATATTCCTATTGATGCTAAATCGATAGAAGTCTTTGCAGATGGTTACAGCACCTCAGAGCCGTAACGCATCCCAGGCTTGAAACAGCGCATCTACGCTGCTTTCACGCGCTCCGTTGCCCATAAGACCCACCCGCCAGACTTGCCCTGCAAGCGGCCCTAGCCCGCCTCCTACTTCAATGCCAAATTCTTCGAGCAAACGTTGCCGATGGGCTTTCTCGTCGATTTTAGAATCGACCCGGATCGTATTGAGCATCGGCAATCTGTGACTTTCATTTTCAACAAAAAACTGCAGCTTTCGCTGCCCCATCATTTCCCTCATATAATGATACGTCCGTTTATGCCTTGAGAAGCACTCTACCAAGCCCTCTTCCAGTACGGCCTCCACCGACGCAAGAAGCGCCATTACCATATTTACGGGAGCGGTGTGGTGGTACGCCCGGTCTCCTCCCCAGTAATTACTAAGTAACTCAACGTCTAAGTACCACGATGATATTGCCTGCATGCGACTTCGACGTTTGGCCATCGCACGCGAAGAAAACGTTACCGGCGCAAGCCCTGGAGGACACGACAAACATTTTTGACTGCCACTGAAAGCAGCATCTACCTGCCATTGATCGAGTTTTAGCTCCAACCCACCTAGACTTGTGACGCAGTCGAGCACAAAAAGCCCACCCGCGTTTTGAATCGTTTCTCCGATATGAGACAGGTCTTGCAAAACACCAGTTGAAGTCTCTGCATGAACAAGACACGTAACCGCCGGACGGAAGTCCTCAACTTCCGAAATGATAGTGGCTTGTTCAAACGGCCTTCCCCACTCTTGAGAAACAATTTTTACTTTTCCGCCCAGACGCTGGGCTAGCTCGGCCATTCGTCCACCGAATACGCCGTGCGCGAAAACGAGCACTCGATCGCCTGGACTCACCAAATTCGTCAGCACCATTTCCATGCCAGCAGACCCTGTACCGCTTGCAGCAAACGTTAACTCGTTATTCGTTCCAAATAACTTCCGTAGCCCCGCTGACAAATCGTCCATAGCCCGTAAAAAATAAGGATCCATGTGACCCACCGGCGGCTGGGCCAGCGCATCCAATGCTTGCGGGTAACACGGTGATGGGCCGGGGCCGAGAAGCAGTCGCGTTGGCGGATTTCTCATCCTCGTTTTTTGGGACCGACTAAAGTTTCTAAGTACACTTCGGTAACTACTTCGCCTTTTTCATTCGAAATCTCTACTTTGATTTCGTACTCTTGACGTTCCGCGGTGTCGAGAATGGGAGCATGCGATCGAGCGGTCAGCGTACCACGTGCTTTCTTCAAATATTTGGCGCGTAGTCCCGCAACAATAAATCTTCCATCATCTGGCATGGAGTACTGAAGTGCAAGATTCCCCGCTAGCTCCGCCAAATTTACTAGCGCGATGGCGTGGACCGACTTGAGATGATTGCGAACCCCTCTGCGATCTTTGAGCTGGATTTCGCAGTAGCCTGGCTCTAAAACCTTAACTTCAGATTTGATAGAACCTGAATAGGGAACCATCGCCCCAAGCATTTTGTCGAATAGGCGAGATCCACCAGGAACAGGTTTGAACTTGTCCCAAGCATCACGAATTAAATTTCTTTCCTCTAAACTTAGAATTGCCACGGTGCAGCCTGGCATGACGTGCTGTGTCAAGGCAACCATCTTTACTTACCATCACCCAGGATTCTTTCCCCCAGCCCGAGGGTAAGAAACCACAAGATTGCTCGATTTTGCCTTCTAACATCCTGAAATAACGACTGGCAGGGCATTTGCAATGCTTAGGCCCATGAAAACTTTATCGCGGATGTTGGGAATCTCATTACTGTCACTATCACTTACTGGCTGCGCTGCAGAGGAAGAATCCGCCCAGGTCGGTGCGGAGATTATGGTCGCTGAAGAGGCAATGACCGACGCCTACGTCGCTTGTGAAGCCACTGTAGCCACAAGCATGCACCAATCGGTAATCGACGCCGGAACTCAAGACGATGCTAGTTGCATTGCCGCTGCCACCGACCTAAGTGGATGCATCACAAAAAAGGATTGCACCAAACTTCTTGGCGGAGATGTTGGGGTTAGCGTTTGTGAAAACAAAGTAGCGTCCTTCAATACGGCTTGTGGTGTCGTTCTCGACTTTTCCTATGAGGTAACGCAGTAAATTTGCCACCTCACTACAGGTATCGGAGTATCGACTTATGAGATTTAGCTTATTTGCAATCATGTTAATGATGGCGTGCGGTTCAGGTGGCAGCGAAAGCACGGACGAAAGTGCCAGCGCGGCCGAGGCCATCGAACGCCACTATTCCAACTGCGGCAGCCAGTTGGAGCTTCCCGCAGTTTCTGGAGAATCGTGTGGTCTCGCTCTAAGTGAATTAGAAGAATGCGTCGGAAAAAAAACGTGTGCAGACTTAGAGTCGATGATGCTTGGCTCTGGACTGTGCAATTCCAAACACAGTACGGCGGAGCAAGAGTGCGCCGTGACAATAGAACATACCTTCGCCCCGCAATGCACGAGAGGTAAAGCGTTTCTAGAGACATGCGCCAGCTCCGATGAGTGCGACTCTTGTTTATGCAATACGTTTGACGACGGCGGAATGGTTTGCGCCAGAGCTTGCCTAACGGATTCGGATTGCCCTAGCCCATCTCTCGGATGCAACAAAAAAGGTATCTGCAAGCGGTCTTAGTCGCACTGTCGTGTGCGGCAACTTCTTCAGCGGACGAAGTCAGCGCTGAAGAAGATGAGATTGTTGAAATTTGGGCCGAGCGAGAGGACAAGCCATTCGATCGAGACACATCGCTGCGTCTCACGAACCAAGACTTGCTTGACCGAGGTATCACCGACCTAGCCGATGCGCTCAATAACATTCCAGAGCTAAGAGTGCGCGTGATGGGACGTGGTGGGAAGCAGGTAAACATTAGAGGCGCTCGTAAGGGTTCCGTAAAAGTGTTGATTGATGGAATACCAATAGCGGATCCTTACTATGGAACTACGGACATCACCGCCATACCTGTTACTGATATCGCCGAGATACGAGTATCAGGCGCACCAGCGTCACCGATAGACGGACTCGGCGGCCCCGGCGGAATTGTTGAAGTGCATACTTTTGATGCCTACGGAAACTCTGCAGCAAGAGTGCGCGTCGCTGCAGGCTCACTTCCAGAGTACCGCTTCTCGGGTACCGCACGCGGTGACGTTGCTGGCATCGCCACACGACTGAACTTTCATGCCGCCAGGCAAAACCGACTGCTACTTCAAGAGGATGGTGCGATTCCATCTCTACGGCAAAACCAATGGACTGCAGGTGCCCGTGGAAGGTTCGAGAAACGATTCGGAAATAGACGTCTCGGACTCGATCTATCCCTACTCAACAAGTCCTACGTAGTTCCTCCCGGAGCTGATGGCATTCGCGCAATAACGAGCGTTGATAAAGAGTCTCAAGAGAGCATCGCCGCAACCCTTTCTGATCGATGGGGCAAAATGAACGTAGATGTCTTTTTGCATGGCGCCCATCTCACGAAACACTCTCGCTTTTTGCCAGCGCCGGGGGGAGTTGAAACAGGCTTCGAAAACCTTCGTGGACTCTCGCTAGGAGGACGAATGGTAGTAAGTCGGTACCTGAACAACCAGTTGGCACTACTAGGTTCCGTAGCGGCAGATTATGCACAAGCAGAATCGAAGCGAGCGCAAATTACCGAGACGGGAAATACTCAGGCAACCAATGCAGCTTTGGGGATTACCTTCAACAATGGCAGTTGGGACATACGACTTGCAGGTGGCATTACCGTCCCCATTTCGGTCGGAGATTCGCCCTGGCTTGAGTACAAGTTCTCCACGACGTGGAAAGTAGCCAAGTATACGAAACTTAACGTGGTAGCGGCACGCAAAGGAAGACTTCCGACGATCAGAGAGTTTTTTCAAGACGGTACTGGCAATAAGGAACTCAACCCAGAAGTTGCCGACTATGCATCGCTGGGAGGAAGTTACCAAAGTGAATCGCTGGACATCACGGCCGAAGGGTTTGCCAAAAGAACTACAGGTCTTTTGCGGTTTTCTTCCAGCGAAGGCCGCTTGGTAAACTTAGGAAGAACAGATTTTATTGGAGCGGATTTCAGAGCGATCGCTTTTGCCAATCACTTGATTGGAGGCGAAGCTACCTACAACTATATTTTCGTGACTGACGAAATCCAGGGTGACGACCCACTCGACTTTCTTCCTAAACATCGCTTTGAAGTTGCAGCAACCTCCAAAGTAAAATCCTGGAGGCTGAGACTACGAGCTCGCTATCTGTCGGAGCAAATTGACGCAGCAACAACCATTCCATCTCAGTTGACCACTCACTTCACAGCCATCAAAAACTTTAAAGATGTAGCGTTCACCTTGAGAGTAGATAACGTATTCGACCGCCGCCCCCTCATACGCTCAGGTGGAGTGTTTGATAGCGGAAGGACCATTTTCTTGGCACTGTCTGCAAGACTCGATTGACACAAACCCAAACGGTGATAGCTTCGCGTAATGCGTATCTTTGCGATACTGGTGTTATCCGCGGCAAGTTGTAAATCTAACGCTCCTAGGCAGAGCGAATCCAAGATCGAAAAACTTGGCTCCCTGATATTCATGGATGAGTCACTATCCGAACCAGCAGGCCAAGCTTGTGGTTCTTGTCATCTTCCAGGACTTCGGTTTACCGGTAACGACCGGTCTTCTGTTATCGCCGTAGCCAACAATGCGCGGCTTGATGACTTTGGAATAAGAAATGTTCCCACGGTTAGTTACGCCAAATTTATTCCCCCTTTTCAGTTCATAGTGGACGATGGTGAGCGCATCCCCATGGGAGGACTTTTTTGGGACGGTCGATCTGCAAACTTAGAAGAGCAAGCGGTTGAGCCATTTTATAACCGCCGCGAGATGGGAAACCCAGCCGGAGATTCGGTAGCCAAGAAGATCGAGGCCGCCCCTTACGCGCCTCTTTTTAAAGAAGTTTTTGGAAAACAGATATTCGACACCCCAGACGTTGCCTTTAAATCAGCGAACAAAGCTCTCGCGGCTTTTCAACGCTCTAGCATAGTAAATCCATTTTCTAGTAAGTTTGATCAATATTTGCGGGGCAAGTCGTCGCTTAGTGACCTAGAACAAAAGGGTTTTGAACTGTTCAAAGACAAAGAAAAAGGGAACTGCTTAGCTTGTCATGTTGGCGATGAAAATTCGCGCGACCCAGAAAAATGGCTTTTTACTGACTTCACTTACGACAATATAGGAGTGCCAAGGAATAGGCTTATTCCAGCGAATAAAGACAACGCACACTTTGACCTAGGATTGTGCGCTAGTGAGTTAACGCGCGACTATCCAGAACTCAAAGACAAAAAGTATTGTGGTGCGTTCCGGGTACCGACGTTGCGAAACGTTGCCGTAACCTCACCTTACATGCATAACGGTGTCTTTATTACTTTGAAAGACGCCGTAACGTTCTATTCCACTAGAGATACCGACAGTAGAAGATGGTACCCCAATGGAATCTACGATGACGCCCCGGAAGAATATCACGGTAGCGTCAACCGAGATGAGCCACCCTACGATAGAAAACCGGGTCAAGCGCCGCGGCTTACAGCCGATGAAATCGAAGCAATCGTTGCGTTCCTTGAAACGCTCACAGATCAATAGCTTTTGGTCGCAAGCGAAATTTCAGGAGCTTCTCTAAGGGTTGAAGGAGTATGGTGCTAATACTTCGTTTTTTACAGGTACGGCGCGCCAAGCTTAGCAACAGAGTCTCTAGTCCGGGCAAAGAATCCGCTGCGTATGTAGGTATCACTGTCGATGAGTTCGCTTTTTTCTCGCAGACGTTCGAAGTGTTCTGTAAGACGTGCTGCTAGTTTTTCATCAAAAACTTCGAGATTGTACTCAAAATTTAATCGCAAACTTCTTGGGTCCAGATTTGCGGAACCCAAAATGGTATAATGGCTATCGATTACGATTACTTTTGAATGATTGAATGGTGGTGGTTGCAAGTATACGCGGCATCCGTACCTTGTGACTTCCGGATAGAAGGCTCGCGAAGCCCACTTTACAATCGGCAAATTATTCTTTGCGGGAAGCATGATGTCAACTTGCACTCCGCGTAGGGCAGCGGCATGTAACGCAGACAAAAGTTCGCGACCAGGAATAAAGTAGGGAGTCATAATTCGTACATGATGGTTTGCGCAGCTTAGCGCCCCCACGATCATCCATTGCAATACTTCAAAGTCTTCATTGGGACCATCAGGAACGCTTCGACAAAGCGCATCGCCGGCGACCTTGGCTTCGACCTTTTGCACTGGAGCTTTTTCTCCTGTTGAAAACCCCCAATCCTCGTAAAACATGTCCTCTAAAGAAGATACCACCGGACCCAAGAGTTTGAAGTGAACGTCGGCGGTTCTGTTTTTATTTTTCTCATCTTCAACCATATGCCGCTGGCCGATATTCATCCCACCAGTAAAGCCAACTTCACCATCGACCGTTAGCAACTTGCGGTGATTACGAAGATTCAAGCGAAGTCCGCGCAATGAAATTGCCAAAGGCAAAAAGCGAGCGACACGTACGGACTTGTACTCCTTCAAAAGTTTCCTCACCCTTGGACGGGAATACCTTTCTCCGATCGCGTCAATAATTACTCGTACGTCAACACCTCGCCCCGCCGCTTCCCCGAGTGCCTTTACGAACAAAAGTCCCGCATCATCGGTATCGAAAATATAGGTGCAGACGAAGACGTGTTTCTTCGCCTTTTCTATCGCTTCAAGCATCGCGGGGTAAGCTTCTTCTCCATTGAATAACGGCACAACGCTGTTGCCTGCAAGTAATGGCGTACGACAGACCTTTTCCGATAAAAGCATGAACGAAGAAATGTCTTGGCCTGAATTATCGGTATCCCCCTCGACGTGAAAGGCGGTGTAATCTCGTGCTGCCCCTAGAGAGAATCGCCCCTCTTCACGCCACCCCTTCGCTTTGGTACGAATACGATTAACACCTAGAATCCAATAGGCAACCCCGCCGAACCCCGGCACGAGCAAACAGATGAATATCCAATTCAACGCTGCTCGCGGATCTCGCTTGTTTAAAAGCGCATGTAAGGCAGAGCCCAGTCCAAAAACCAAGATGCCTGTTGCGCTAGCCCATTGCCACACAGTTCCGAGTACGTTTCTGAGGGATATTTGTCAACTGATACTAGTCGATATCAGGAAACGCTGCGCATGATGCGTCAAACTTATCAAGGGCTGCCTGCAAAGCACCTGTTAAGTCACCAGAGCAAATGGAGGACCAGGCCACAGAGTCATCGCCTGCCGCTGCTGCAAACTGTTTCAGTCTGGTGGCTTCCGTAGCGTCCCCGAGTGTAGACATGCAATCGCTTTGTGCCGCCACGATTGCAGCTGCCCAACGACCGCTTCCGCCCTTGATATTGTCAAAATCCACAATGAAATCTTGAACGTCGATAATTTCATCCGGTCTGCTTCCGCAAACGCCATGAGAGCCGCCCTCTTCCCAGTCGTCTTGGACTCGTGAACAATCATCTTCGTCGGTAAGGTAGATGATTCCGAGTAATGCATCTTCCCGCAGGAACCCGTTGTTCTCAGGTGCTTGCAATGCCCAACGAGTCATGAGGAGCGGCATCTCAGTAGAAGGCCCGGTGGTACCAACGGAAGCTAAATCGCTAAACTTGCTGGAAAGTGATGCATCGTCGCCGGTGAGCCAGCGAGGTCCGCCACCAGAAGGTTGTTTCAGAATACCGTTGTCTCCGCTCTCGTTAAACGTTTGCTTAGGAAACGGCGGGATTCCTGGAATGGGAAACGGGGGATTGGGGTCAAGTACAAAGCTCATGTCTCGACCAGTGGTGGTGACTCCGATACGAAAGTCGACGGGCTTGTCGTCAACGTTGCGATAGTTTTTAATGATATCGGCAAATTTAGAGAAGTTGGTCGTAAGGTTCGCTTGCTCTTCCGACATGGAACCAGAATCATCGATGACGAAAAGCAAATCGATGTTGGTACAAGCTTCAGGTTCACCAAAGTTTGGTGGGCTGGCATCTGCCCCGTCACCATTGCCGTCCTTGCCATCTACTGATGCCGGACCACATCCCAAAAGTACAAGACTCATAACTAGAATTAATTTCACCTCGGGAGAGTACATCAAAAACTTACCCCGTTGACGAAATTATCCCACAAGCTCGTGCAATGTCGGTTTATGGTTGATTTTATGAATAGTTCCTGCCACATACGACAGACGCAGGGATGATCAAGACCACAAAACTTCACGCTGAATTCAACTCACAAGAAGCCACTTGGTTAGCTTTCCCCTATGTCGAATCGGAATGGGGCGGCCAACTGGACGAGGCAAAAACGACCTTACGCCACGTGCTCGACGTGTTGGATGCGGCCGGCGAAACCGTGAGACTTTTGGGAGATTACAGAATTGCCTACGGCGATTGCTGGCTTCGAGACACCATGCCTATTTTTGCGACACGCAACGACAAGCTGGTCGGCATGGGAGGTAACTTTAACGGTTGGGGAGAAAAGTTTCAGATCCCAGGTGATGAAACCGTCGCAAGAGACGTTTGCCAAACGTTAGGAATAGAATACATCAAACTCCCTCTCATCCTAGAAGGCGGTGGCATCGATACCGATGGAGATATCATTATCACCTCAGACTGCCTTCTTCATCCTCGTCGCAATCCAAATCTAAATGCTCGAATGTTACGTGAGCTTCTATGCGAAAGTCTTTCTGCAAATCAGTGCCTTGTTTTTAACGGCTCTCTGACCAACGACCACACCGACGGTCATATTGATACGCTGGTCCGTTTTGTAGCGAAGAACAAAGTTGTTTGCATGACCCCTACCGACTACCGTGACCCCAACTACGAAACATTGCTTTCCTTGCAAGAGCAACTGGCGTTGACTGATCTAGAAGTCGTTACCGTGCCAAGTCCTGGGCTTGTCTACGACTCCAGCCGTAATGTTGCTCCCGCGAGTTACGTAAACTTCTATATCGCTAACAACGTGGTTTTAGTACCGACGTACGGAGTCGACCAAGATGATGCGATGCTGCAAGCGCTAAAGCCACTGTTCCCCAACAGACAGATTGTTGGTATCAATTCTCGCCCTCTTCTCGCGGGCGGCGGAGCAATTCATTGTTGCTTAATGCAGCAGCCAAAAATGGAGCCGTCATGAAGATTTCTGTATCGGTGATTCAATGTCACCTTCAAGGCGAATGGAGCGAAAACTACTCCCGGATAGAAGAACTTTGCCTGACCAAAAAGGTGACCAGTTTACCATCCATCATCTGCATCCCCGAACTTCCGGCAGGTACGTATTTCCCACAAACGCAAACTCCCGAGTGGTTCGAAACCGCGACAACACTTAAAGAAAGCCAGGTCGTAAGCGACCTGCAAAAGCTTTCCAAACTCAGCAACTCGGTGATTCCAGCATCATTTTTTGAGCGGGACGGCAACGAGTATTTCAACAGCGTCGCCGTAATAGATTGCGGAGAAATTTTGGGAGTCTACAGAAAGACGCACATTCCTGATGGTCCAGGCTACCAAGAAAAGTACTATTTCACGCCCTCGCGAAATGGTTTCAAAGTCTGGAACACGTCCGCCGGCGTTATCGGAGTCGGTATCTGTTGGGACCAATGGTTTCCCGAATGCGCTCGAAGCATGGCGCTCATGGGGGCCGATGTATTGCTCTACCCTACGGCTATTGGCAGCGAGCCCGCTGAGCCTGGTCTAGATTCTCGCAAACCTTGGCAGCGAGTTATGCAAGGTCACGCGGTTGCAAACACCACGGTCATCGCTGCAGCAAATAGAATAGGAACCGAAGACGAAATAACCTTTTACGGGCAGTCGTTTATCGCTGATCAACAAGGCTCTCTGGTGGTGGAAGCACATGACAGCGAACTACTATGCAGCGTAGATTTCGACCTTAAAGAAATTCGTAAAGAGCGTGCCAGTTGGGGTTTCTTTAGGGACCGACGCCCTGAATACTACAAACGACTAACCGAGGAATCATCATGAGTAAAACACTAATTCACTATTCAACAGATTCAGGGGTGGCGACCATCGAGCTGCACAATCCGCCAGCCAATGCCTATTCTTATGAAATGTTTCGCCAGTTCGACGATGCCATTTTGCAAGCGAGAATGGATGCAGAAGTTCATGTCATTGTGATTCAGGGTAGTGGCGAAAAATTCTTTTGTGCGGGCGCGGACATTTCGATGCTGACGTCGGTGACTCCCGAATTTAAATACTACTTTTGCATGCATGCCAACGAGACGTTGCTGAGGTTGGAAAATACACCAAAATTGGTGATAGCAGCGATAAGCGGTCACTGCGTTGGTGGAGGGCTTGAAGTAGCGCTGGCCGCAGACCTACGTATCGCCCAAGACGGAAGAGCAAAGTTTGGCCTTCCAGAGGTGGCGTTAGGTGTACTTCCGGGAACGGGTGGTACGCAACGGCTCACGCGGCTTCTTGGCAAGAACAAAGCTCTGGAGCTGATGTGCGAAGGAGAAAACTTCAGCGTAAAGACCGCCAAAGAACTAGGCATCATCAACAAAGTTGTTAGTGAAGACGATGACTTTACCAAAGCAACCTCAGCTTATGCGCAAAGCTTCTGCCCTCCTAACAAAGCATCGCGAGCCGTGGGGATGATTAAACGTTCGGTGCTGGTAGGAGGAGACCTGTCTTTGGAAGCTGGGCTAGCGCTGGAGCGAGAGCTGCAACAACAACTTTTTACTTCCAGCGATGCCAAAGAAGGTATGGCTGCGTTCAAAGAAAAGCGAAAGTCTGAATTTACCGGGCGCTAAGATTATAGATTGCAGCCTAAAGTGGATTTACCCAGTTAGGCTGAACGAAGAAATAACGATAAGAGAATCCTAGCCCCAGCATCTGCACGCTCAGAAAGCTCGTTTCAAGAAAAACACATCTGGCCGAATCGCCTCTAGTTTCTCTTTGGCTTCTGGGCTCGCTTCAGACACCCTGACGAACTCCAACGACTTCACTTTTGACAAAGCTTGCGCGTGTTCTTGCTCTAGTTCTAAGCCTTGGAGTTCTAAACGTCGAAGCTCAGGCAAATTGCTAAGTGCCTCTACGCCTTTCAGGGTAAGTTCCCCGCCCTGAAGGTAAAGAGACGTAAGACTCTTCGCTTTACTTCCCAATAACGTCAGCGTCCTTTCATTCGCGTTACTTAATCCGAGAGATTTCAGCATAGCCAATCTCTTGAGACTATCAACTTGCCTTACAGTGCTTAATTCGGCGTATAGATGTTCCAATTTCTCGAGCCGATTGATAAGTGGAATGCTCTCATCTCCAATTTCATTGGAGAGAGAAAGACTGGTGAGTTGTTCGTTTTTTACCAGTTCTTTCAATCCACTTTGAGTCAGTTCTTGTGAAAAGTGCAAATTCACGAGTGGAAGTTTGTGGAACATGCCCAATTTCTTGATGGGAAAAGTTCGGGGAAGCAGCAACGTACGCAATTTTTGGCACTTGAGCAAGGGCTCAAAACCTGAGGGCGTCAAGTCTGCAAACCGCATATTAATGTATTCAATATTTTTCAGATTGCTCAGATGCTCTACTACGCGCATGTCGGCGTCACCAAAAAGTCTAAAAGTCTTTAACGCCGGAACCTGCGTTACCCCTTCTACACCTTTCATTTTCGCATTGTCAGAACCAATCAAAACTTCGCTGAGCTTTGGAAATGGGTGTGCTACCGCGACCTTAGGCCACTCATCTATCGCTGTACTCGCGACGGAGAGCGTGCGTAGGTTTGGCATTGTTGCGATTTTGTCAAGAACGTCTGGCTGGACGTCAGTGCCGTCCAGAATTAGCGACTGCACCATGCTCAATTGACCAAAGTGTTTCGCATGATCACTAGAAAATTTTTCGTTCTCAATGAGTAAACCAACCAACGGTATTTCTTTGAGCATCGTAATATCAATGTTGGGATCTTTGATCCTTGCCATCGATAGGTGAGTCGGTTGTAGTTTTTTAAGACAATTCCAACTTTCGACAGATATGCTTTCTTCTGAAACCGGTGATATTGCAAAGTACTCCAAATGCGTCGGGTTTCTTAGCTTACACAAATCATCAGCCTCAACGATGATAGAAAGCGAACGCTCGTTGAGACTTGCTTTTTTTAATTCGCCATCATTGGCGATCTTGGTCGGAAATAAATCAACACCATGCTTTGGTATAGTCCATGAGCTTACAAGCGGCCAGTGGACAATTTGATCATTTTCTGGCTTGAAAAACGATGCGCGAAGCTGTTTTTTTCGATCAACCTTAATTTTGGGCTCAGGAAGTCTTATTCTGTCATCACGAGTTGTACAAGACACTAACAGCAGAGCCAACAATAGATAATACATATTATTAGCGTAGCAGACTAGCGCTGGAGCGAGAGCTGCAACAACAACTTTTTACTTCCAGCGATGCCAAAGAAGGTATGGCTGCGTTCAAAGAAAAGCGAAAGTCTGAATTTACCGGGCGCTAGTTCAAAATACGTACGCCAGGCGAAAAGAGAACTCGATGAAACCTGCGCCCGTAGTTTGCCCGACTGATGCTCGAATAACTCCTTCGAATTTCTCATCAAACCTTGCGCCCAACTGTCCCCCATAGTCTACGTGCAATTGAGTAGAATAGCGCCCTACCGGACGGCGCCCCCCTAGGTGCCCACCAAGGATTACGGGGCTATTGAAAAGCAAATCCATGAATATACCAGCGCCACCAGCTAGTTGCCAACTTTGTCCTTCGGCCCTCCCGGCACCTATGTGTGCTTCAGCGCTCAAGAGTCCGAACTTGTCGACTTCAACCTTGTACGACAGCGCGCTCTGTCGAACCCCACTGGCGTGATAAGAGTCAATTGGCAATATAGCCCCTAGAGATAGCTGGGGGCCAACTGACATTCGCCTTTCAGCAATTGTAGGTCGGGGTAAAAAGACAACCAAGATAATTAACATGCGAAGCATCCGCACAATGTATCAATCAAGTGTCCGCGAACTCAACGAAGAATAGATTGACCGCCCGGTCTGTGTGACATTCTTCTCATTGCCCCAACGTTACGACGTAGACTAGGACAACAAAAGTCACTCTAAAATACTTTGGCTACCCGAAGCGAAATTTCTACAAAACCAACGGTGCCATCGAGGTCATCGTTGTAACTACCAACCGAGAATCGGGATAAAACTTCTAACTTTTCCGCGAATCGATAGCCGAGTTGACCTCCATACTCTAAATGCCAATGGTCGCTGTAGAATCCCATAGGAAGTCGGGCTCCCGCGTGACCACCTAGGATAAACGGAAACTGGAAAAATGCGTCCACAGCAATCCCACCTCCCAACGTAGACTGGGTAGTTGTATCCGCCACTCCTACCCAAGGAAAGCCTCAGCACTTACGATTCCAAAAGGATCGAGCTCAGACTTAAAAGTAATCAGAGCGTGTGAATAACTATTGCTTCGATAGCCATGTTGAAAACCTAACGCCAGTTGGCCTCCTACGGACATGCGACGTTCGGCAACGGAAGTAAGAGGAACAAGAAGCGACAACAGCAAGAAGACGCGGTGCATGCCATTCGTATAGGAGACCGGAGTCAGATTATCAAGCACCTGACAATTAACTGTGCGAAATGCACAGTCACGACTAAGTCAAAACGTTGTCGATCTGAACACTCGCTTCGACGGCAACTCGTTAATCAATTGGAATGCTCATGATTTCTGCCATGCTTCGCAACGTTTAACTTGCGTTTTAAAAGCAGCCGCTATCGCCTGGTCAACTACTCGTACTCTAGATGGTAGGTATTGATGACTCGGAAAGACGGCGTGAATCGCAATGGCACCACAGGTGTAATCTGGAAGTACGTGAAGAAGTCGACCGCCTTCTAGATCATCGATTACATCGAACAAACTTTTTCGGGCGATTCCTTGCCCTGAAATTGCCCACTGACGTGCCAAATACCCGTCACCACACAACGAACTTTCTATCGTCACCAGCTCTGATTTGTCGTTGCGTTGCAACGTCCACGACTTTTCTGGATAATCTGAAAGCTGCAGCGTCAAGAGTTTGTGTTTCTTCAAGTCTTTTGGCGTCTTTGGGGGGCCGTGCTTTTCAAGATAAGAAGGAGCAGCAACTAGTACACTTTGACATTGAGCCAACTTGCGTGCCATTAGGGAACTGTCTTTCATCGAACCATATCGGATTGCCATATCGATAGCATTACGTCGAATAGGCTGAACGATATCACTCGAGTGAACAATCAGTCGTAATCTCGGATGCTCTAGGGCAACGGAAGCAATCACTGGTGCCAATGGTCCGTAGGTGGTGTCCGCCGGTGCAGACAAATTGACTGTGCCAGTAATTTCGTCATCTTCTCCTTGGATTTCTTCAAGCGTCCTTCGCCACCTATGCAGCACATCTCGGCAGCCATCAATTACGGCGAGTCCTTCATTGGTAATATGAATAGAACGAGTCGTACGTTCAAAAATACGAACGTCTATCGCACGCTCGATACGACTGACGGTAGAGCTCACTGACGCAGGCGTTTGCTCTAACTGCGCGGCAGCACGTGTCATTGAGCCTGTCTCTGCAACCCGAACGAGTAGTTCCATCTCTGCAATCTTCACCCACTTATTATCAACAAACTGTTACAAGTGTTCCAATAGCAGAGAGCTTTAAATTACTAAAACCGCTGGTATAGTCACATGAGACGTCGGACATAAGAACGCCCTTATAGAGATTGTTAAGCATAATCAAACAATCGTTTCTTGCGTCATCCGCCTAACCATACATGGAGAGAATAATGCCTACGGCAATCGTCAACTATCATATTAAAAGTGCAGAACGCCAAGCGTTTCAGATCGACGCCGGTGGTGTGATTGGGGCTCTCATCGCTCCTGTGCTCGTACCAACCAAAGTTGATGTTCTCGATGAAAGAAGTCATGAGGTCCCTGTCACGTTTGCAAAAGACAGTGTTGGTTTCACGTTCTTTCCCACGCAAGTTAAAGCATTCAACAATAATACGGATTGGAACTACAACTACAACAAGGAACTGCAGCAGCTCCTGAAGAATGAAGTGAGAGCTAAGGAGGTCGTTGTCTTCGATCATACCTTGCGGATCGATGATGAGACATCTGATCGCCAACCGGCACGTAACGTTCACAGTGACTACAGCGCAGCCGGAGCGAAGCAACGAGTCAAAGACATTCTTGGGGAAGCTCGTGCCATTGAGTGGAGTACAGGTGACTACGCATTCATCAACATCTGGCGGCCAGTAGAATCAACTATTCTTAGTGCGCCGTTAGGGTTTGTTCTACCTTCCACAGTAAGAGATGAAGACTGGTTAGAAATCGACTTAGTTTACCCCAATCGTACCGGTCAAATCATGGGACTCGTAAGTCGAGACACCCACCAGTGGATCTATCGTTCGGAAATGACTACTGATGAAGTCGCGTACTTTAACATCTACGACAGCAGTGGAAAAGCTTCGGTAGCTCATAGCGCGCTCGACTTAATAGAAAGCCCTAGAAAAAGTACTGTCAGAACAAGTCTCGAAAGCCGTACATTAGTACGTTACTGAGCAACCCATAACTACACTCAAAGGAAATGCATATGACACCCAAAACAATTCTAATCACCGGCTCTACCGACGGCATTGGTTTACTCACCGCGAAAAAACTCGCAGCACTAGGCCACCAAGTTATTCTCCATGGCAGAACCCCATCCAAACTCACCACCGCCCAACAAACTGTGGGAGGTGCCCCAGATGGTTTGATAGCGGATCTTTCCATACTAGAGGACGTCGTTTCAATGGCCCAAAAGTTAAAAGAGAAGTACTCGCAATTGGATGTGCTGATTAATAACGCAGGGGTACTAAAAACTGCAAACACAAAAACAACGACGGGGCTTGATATCCGTTTCGTCGTTAACACTATTGCTCCATACGTTTTAACGAGACAGCTATTGTCCATCATTCCGGAAAATGGACGAATCGTAAACTTGTCCTCGGCCGCCCAAGCAAGAGTCGACTCTAGTGCCATAAGAGGACACTCGGCCCTTGATGACATGAACGCGTATTCACAGAGTAAACTCGCGCTAACCGTCTGGTCTCAGATTTTGGCCAAAGAACTTTCTGCAGGCCCCACCGTGGTTGCGATCAACCCCGGCTCCCTTTTGGCATCGAAAATGGTAAAGGAAGGATTCAGTATTCCCGGAAAAGACTTAAGCATCGGCGCAGATATTCTCTGTGAGGCAGCAATCGGCACGTCTTTCGCTAACGCTTCTGGAAAATACTTCGACAACGACTCAAAGCAATTTGCCGCACCAAACATTGCCGCCGCGGACGACCAGCATAACAGCGCAATAATGGAAGCGATCAAGGAACTGGCCGGCGAGCATCTGTAATGCCGGCTCTACCGTTAACGTAAAAATCCCCCACCCGACTTTCCAAAAGAACAAAAGGTACGAACTATGTCAGATCACCTAAAGCAAGCACGAGAGCTACCCCTTCCATCCAGAGAAGCGATGCTTCACCGAGCGCCCTCCGCACGGCGCTTTTGGAATGATAATAGAGAACTACTTGCAAACGCTTGGGCCGAGTGGGAACAGAGCGAAAAGGAAAATCTCCCAACTCTTGACGAATCTCTACTTGATGCCAGTCTCCGCACCTCCGTCACACAGTCCTGGAGCGATCCCAACAAGGAGTCATTGGTAGAAAGTTTATGGGAAGAAGTAATTCCTAACGTCTTCCAATGTCAGTTTTTCCAACCAGATAGAATTGCTGAACTACGGAGCTACCTAAATCAAGTTTGGAATGCAAATATTCCGTTACGCCCACCTTATGGTATTGTACTGAATCGTGGAGGTGCAATGCTGGATAGTCGTTCAGAAGGCTATCTTGGTGCTCCGGGATTCCAGGGTTTCTACAGAGATCTACTGGATCGATATATGCGCCCCATTGCCCGTCTTTTGTTCCCTGAAATCATGGGATACGATAATCAAACTTTCGGCTTTTCGATTCGCTATCAGCCCACTACGGATACGTCAATCCGACCACATACCGACGCTTCATCTGTAACATTGAACGTCAACCTTAACCTTCCGGACGAAGATTTTTCAGGATCAGCGGTGACGTTCTTCGAGAGGTCTACTGGCCGCGCTTACGACTTAGTATTCAAACCAGGCATGGCCGTCATTCATCGCGGAAACGTTGCACATGCTGCTCAGCCCATTGAGTCGGGTGAACGGACCAATTTCGTTTTATGGCTATATGGAGAGCACGGTCGTCTTCCTCCTCAGGGAGTTGAACGCGTTGCCATTGACGCGAGAGAAAGATGGATCGTGCCTACCGCGTTAAGCGACAAATTCGCTCCGTTCTGAGAATACAGCACAGACAATAACCGGATAAGACCGATCATCGGCAGCTGGCAACCCACCTTGAACCGTTACAAACTAGAATGCTTGGTCCAATGACACACTTCCTTCTACAGCAACTTGATAAGCTGATACTCTGCGTTCAAAGAAGTTGGTGAGTTCTTGCACATCTTGCAACTCCATGAAGGAGAATGGATTGACTGCGCCGTAAACCGCAGGGATTCCTAAACGCATGAGGCGCTGGTCAGCAATGAATTCTAGATATTGCTTCATCGCTGGTGCTGTCATTCCCGGCATACCATCTCCGAGCACATCGCTAGCAAAGGTACATTCGCACTCTATGGCTTCCGCCATCATTAGCTTCACCTGTCCTTTTAGGGCATCGTCAAAAAGCTCTGGCTCTTCTTCGCGAATGGTATCAATCACTTCGAAAGCAAAACGCATGTGCATCGACTCGTCGCGGAACACCCAATTGGTTCCAGAAGCCAAGCCGTCCAAAAGTCCTCTTGATCTTAGGAAGTATACGTAGGCAAAAGCGGCAAAGAAGAACAATCCTTCAATGCAGGCCGCGAAACAAATCAGATTGAGCAAGAACTGCTTTCGGTCTTCTGATGTCTCAAGCGTATCGTTGTCGATTGAGTCCATCCACTTCATACAGAAGTCAGCTTTACGCTGAATAGAAGGAATGTTGTGAATGGCAGCAAACGCCGCTTCCCGCTCCTTTGGATCGGGGATGTAGGTATCCAGCAACGTCAGATAAAACTGAACGTGCAGTGCTTCTTCATAAAGTTGCCTGGACAAGTACAAACGCGCTTCTGGCGCATTGATATGCTTGTAAAGATTTAGCACGAGGTTGTTAGCCACAATCGAGTCACCTGTTGCAAAAAATGCAACCAAACGTTTGATTAGGTGATGTTCACCATCGTTGAGTTTATGCTTCAGATGACTGAGGTCTGTAGAAAAGTCTACTTCTTCTACTGTCCACGTATTCTTTATGGCATCCCGATACATGTCGTAAAATGCAGGGTATTGCATTGGTCTTAGAGTTAGGTTTAATCCTGGATCAAGTAACATAGTCTTTTTTCTTTCTATTGGCAGGCTTCGCAGTATTGAGGGTTTTCAAGCGAACACGCCACCGCATCTGCTGCTGTCATTTTTGTCGTGGTTTGCGCAATTCGGGTCGCTGGCCGCGAGCGCAAGTAATAAGTGGTTTTCAGACCGCTTTGCCACGCGTAATAATACATGGAAGATAGCTTTCCAATATTTGGGGATTCTTGGAAAAGATTTACGGACTGGCTTTGATCAATATACGCACCTCGCGCAGCAGCTACATCTAACAAGTTTTTCATTGGCAATTCCCAGGCCGTTCGGTAGAGGTGTTTTACTTCTGCAGGGATTTCATCAATGTGTTGAATGGACCCTTGCCCCTGTTTGATTTGCTCTCGGATCTCTTCGGTCCAAAGTCCACGAACTTTAAGCTCATCTACTAGATAACGATTCACCTGCAGAAATTCTCCCGAGAGGGTTTCTTTCTTAAACAGGTTAGAAACCAACGGCTCGATGCATTCGTAACATCCCGCGATTGTCGCAATAGTAGCAGTCGGTGCAATCGCAATCATAAGTGAATTACGAAGGCCGTAAGTTTTGACTCTCTCTCGCAGACCGTTCCAATCGTGATCTCCTACGCACTCTACACCCCAGCGGTCCGGCTCTAGCTCGCCAGTTGCTGCACGAGTGTCTTTGAATGCAGGGTGAGCACCAAAACGCTGAGCCAACTTACAAGACTCATCCATGGCAGAATAGTAGATGCAAGCAGCAATTTTCGTAGAAACTTCTTTAGCTTCTTCGCTGTCAAAAGCATGACCGAGCATCAGAAGAACATCCTGAAGTCCCATGTAACCAAGCCCCACGGGGCGCCACTTGCTGTTGGAGGACTTGGCTTTGTCAAGAGGGTAGAAATTTCGATCAATAACAGCATCTAATTGTTTCAGAGCAGTTCGAGCTGTCATCTCTAGCATTTTGAAATCGAAAGCACCATCTTTGACATGCTTGGACAAATTGATAGAACCAAGATTGCATACCGCAGTTTCATCAGAAGATGTGACTTCCAAGATTTCTGTACAGAGGTTCGAAAGGTGTATTACGTTTTCACTCTTGGCAGTCTGGTTGGACTTTCGATTCGAGGAATCCTTGAAACACATCCATCCGTTTCCGGTTTGCGCAAGGGTTCGCATCATTCGCGCGTAGAGGTCTCGCGCTTTAACCTGCTTTGAAAATTTCCCCGCTTGTTCTGCTTTTCGATAGACAACTTCAAACTCATCACCGTAGGTTTCTGTTAGTTCCGGAACAAGCTTTGGATCAAAGAGAGACCACATTCCATCTTCACCGACCCGCTTCATGAACAAATCAGGTACCCAATTCGCAATATTTAGGTTGTGAGTGCGGCGAGATTCATCACCTGTATTGTCACGGAGTTCTAGGAAAGATTCCACGTCGGCGTGCCATGTCTCAAGGTATACGCAGCAAGCGCCTTTTCGTCTACCACCTTGGTTTACAGCGGATACGGACGCATCAAGCGTATTGATAAACGGAATGGGGCCACGAGATAGACCATTAGTCCCGGCGATGAGCGAACCTTCGGCACGAATTTTTGAAAACGCTAGTCCAATACCACCGGAAAACTTAGACAGAAGAGCAATGTCACGGTACGTGTCGTATATTTTGCCTAAGTCATCTTCCGGAGAGTCCAAGAGGAAGCAGGAAGAAAGTTGCGGGTAGGTGGTGGCGGAGTTAAAAAGTGTCGGAGACGACGGCAAGTAACGCAAGGTAGAAAATAGGTTGTACCTCTCTATCGCTTCTTCAATAGTATCGGAAATTCCTACAGCAACACGCATGAAGAAAAACTGAGGAGTCTCGATAAGTTCACGGGTTTTGGGATGTTTTAACAAGTAGCGGTCGACCAACGTCCTAATGCCTACGTATTGAAAGAGTCGATCTCGAGAGGGATCAAGAGCTTCGGTAATACGTTCTTGATGGATTCGAACGAATCCCATGGACTCGTCATCAATGAGCCCGACGGAGTGTCCCAGCTGCATACTTGAAACGAATCCTCTTACACCGGTCGAAGCAACGTTGCGAACAATCACCCGAGAAACAAACCGAGCAGCTAGATAGCTGTACTCAGGCTCTTGAAAAGCGAAGGTCGACGCCGTGCTCGCAATCAAATCGTCGAGTTCATTTTCGCTAATATCATTTGGCATCGCAGTACAAACACTAGCGGCCAGGGTCATCGGATCAACTTTCAGTTCGCCGCGCATCCTACGAATCAACTCTTCTACTTCCACCTGTCCAATCGACATTGAGTTTTTGGTTAGTTGTTTCGTCAAATTTGCGTGTTGTAAATTGTTCATTCGTCCCCCAAAGGTGTTGCGTTAGTGGTTGCGCGGAAATCACGCACTCCCCCAACATATCGTCCTTCTATGACAAGTAACCGCAACATGTAGGGCCTCTTGCAAGTATCGGCAATTGCTGCAGACACACATTGACGACAGTGTGAGTAGGGGTAGTATGACCTGCGTGGGACACAAACCAAAACACCAAAGCGATATGCGACTTGCAGAAAACTGGAGTTCTCTAGATCCAGAGCCTAGACTGCGCCGCAAACTTTTAAGCGTTGCTCAAAGTGGAAGCGAAGACGAGCGCTCGGACTTGTTACGAAACAAGCTATCCTTTGGGACGGCGGGTTTACGAGGACTGGTGGGACCCGGTCCCAATAGAATGAACGAAGCCATTGTTCGCATTACCACGCAAGCGGTGGCACTACGATTAGGCGCACCAGAAGACCCCATTTCAATAGTGGTGGGGTACGACGGACGTAACGACTCAAAACGTTTTGCCAACCAAGCTGCGGCAACCTTAAAGGAACTTGGAGCTGTGGTTTATTTATCAACGGAGGTGATTCCCACCCCACTGGCAGCTTACGCCTTATCCGAGCTAAAGTGCGACGCAGGAATTGTTGTGACAGCGAGTCACAATCCCCCTGAGTATAACGGCTACAAACTCTTTTGGTCGCATGGCAGCCAAATTACATCGCCGCTCGACGAAGAAATTGCGGCACTGATGGACGGTATCGTCGATGGTAGTTTTACGCCACCTAAAGTTTCAGGGGGAACCATCAAGTCGATTCCTAAATCCGTATTCGACAAATACTTCGGTCATATTAAAGAATACGAATTCTCGTCGCCATCTGAGCGCGCCAATCTATCGGTTGCCTACTCTGCGATGCATGGCGTTGGCGGTCCAGCGATCGAAAGAGCTTTAAAAGATTCCGGAATTAAAGTCTTCCCAGTGGCCAGCCAACACAAGCCTGACGGAAATTTTCCTACGGTTGCTTTTCCTAATCCGGAAGAGCCTGGTGCGACAGACTTGCTAAAACAGACAGCGACCAAAAACGCAGTAGATATTGCCATTGCCAACGATCCAGATGCAGACAGATTAGCAGCACTTGCACCCACAACATCGGGAGAGTTCAAAGCACTCACTGGCGATGAAGTTGGCGTACTCTTGGCTACTCACCTAATCGAGCAAGGCTGTCGGGGGATCTTTGCTTGCAGTATTGTTTCTTCAAGTCTGTTAAGAAAAATTGCACGTGCCAATCACCAAGTATTTCTTAGTACCTTGACTGGGTTCAAGTGGATCTCTAAAGCAGCGCGAGATAAAGAAGCAAAAAGTTCCGAGCGGTTTATGTTCGGCTACGAAGAAGCCTTAGGATATTGCGTTGGCGGGGTCGTCCGAGATAAAGATGGAGTTGGTGCGGCAGTGACTTTCTGCGACCTGGTGGCCAAACTAAAATCTGACGGCCTCACCGTTTGGGACAAGCTAGATGAGATAGCCAAAGTTCATGGTGTTTTTGCCACCAAGCAAGTCTCTATCAAATTTCCTGGCCTTTCAGGAGCCACGAAGATGGCCAACCTAATGAACAAGCTCAGAAATGACCCCGTCCACTCGTTTGGAACGTTCAACGTCGACTCCAAACAAGATTTACTCAAGGACAAAGACTATCCGAAGAGCAACGTTCTAATCTTTCACCTCCCTAATGACGGACGAGTCATAGTAAGACCTTCCGGTACGGAACCTAAGGTGAAGTGCTACTATCAGGTAAAAGTAGATGTCCATGACGGTAACGTGACCGAGGCGCGCAAAAAAGCCGGGCAACTACTTACCCGGCTTTGCAACGTACATCAAAAAGAAGTTACATCGACATAAGCCTGAGGGCACACCAAACCGCGCAACCAATGAGCCCAAGTCCCATTGGAACATCGAACTTGACGAGTTTTTGCGAAAGCTCGAGCGCCTTCTCTTCCGGCGCGGCGTCTCCAGGAACCCACTTCGCAATTTGCGGCATTCCCAGCATGAATCCACTCAACACGAGTAGGATTAACACCAAGGTAAACGGAAGGATCGCCGAATTGAACATATGAGACCCCATGACATCCAAAAGGTTAATGATACCGACAGCCAACGCTGCCACGCCAATCATGGCTTTGAATGGCAAAATCTTATTAACGATTCCCTTCGCATCCGGAACCTTTGCAAGGATCACAGTTGATGCAGAAATAACGCCTACCACGAGTGGTAAAATTACAAAATAAATCCATTCAGTCATGCTTGAAACGCTAACAGACGTCTCTGTCATGGAAGATATCCAACTACTTTTGTCGCCTTATAGCGCGCAAACACGAACGTTTAGGCAAAAAATGAGATAAAGTCGGTCCGTGGCTACGATAAAAATAATCCCTTCAGGTAACACTTTTGAATGTACTGATGGCGGAACGATCTTTGAGTTCGGTCAGAAAAACAACGCAGATATCGAAACCGCATGCGTAGGTAAGGGTACCTGTGGTCTTTGCAGAATAAAAATTGTCAGTGGCGAAGAGAATCTTTCGGAACAGTCTCCTAAGGAACTCCAACACTTAGGTAACGTTTACTTTATCAACAAAGTACGACTGGCCTGTCAAACAGTCGTCAACGGCGGAACAGTTGAAATTGAAGTAATCCACAAAAAGAAGCGAGCAAAACCAACCCGAGGTGGAACTCGCGGTCCGGGTCAAACGACCTAACGCAGCGTCACCGTGCGACGATGATTTTTGTTGCGCTCAATCTTCTGCACAAACACGGATTTCGCCATACTTGTGGGATTTCTTATGGTGAGCTTATGGCTTCCTACCGGCAGTCGCAAAGGAGAATTTGTTGGCGTTGGGGCGCGAGCAATCTTCTTTCCACCAAGAAATACTTCTCCCCATGAAGGTCGACCATCCGCGCTCATCACCAAGAAATGAGCCGTACCGAAGCGGACTTTTTCTTTTACCTTACTAAGCCTGCGGAAAACTTTGTCATCGGTTGTGGAGTTTGCAACGGCTACCTCTGCTTTCTGATAGCTCTCTTTTTCAAGACCAATCATCTTTTCCTTAGATTTTTCGACGAGAATCTTCAAAGGGGTAAGCCCAAGTACTTTTTGGTCAACCACTACCTTGGCGCCTTCCGGTTCAGAAGTTACTAGAACGGTTCGAAACTTAGATTCTAGCTCAACTACTGTAACACCATTTTTGGGAATTAGAGTGGCAGCCAGAAAGTTGGGGTGAGACAAGGTGACCGACTCGGGAGCGCCTACCCATACGAAGGTATCACCACCAGTTCTTTGCATCTTACTGTCCGCGGGACTAACCTCAACATGATAAATCGCAGGAACGTTAAAGAGCTCTTTGCTTTGCATCGATGCCAAAAGTCCGCCCATCACCCCCACCGCAAGGACAGCTGTGGGTATCCACGTTGGAATTTTTTTACGCTTGGCGGGTGCCAAACGCGTAAGCCCGTTACTTTTTGTAGCGACAAAATTATTCTCCGACGACTGCGCCACAGTCATACGATTGTCTACCAAACTAAAGACTGCACTTCTCGTCGACTGTTCAAACAACTTAGCTACGCTAGAGCTCGTCAACAATATCTCATGTTGCAATCCGGCCTGCGATAGTTTGTGCACTAACTCTTTAGAGGTAATTCTTCGTTGACTTGGTTGTTCTTGGCAGCAAAGATTCCACAACGAACTCAACGAGTCAGACAATTTACTACCACTGACACGTCCAAATACTTCGCGTCCGATGACCCCAAAAGAATAGATGTCGGACGCCAGAGTCTCTTCCCCTTTCCAAACTTCGGGAGCCGCATACCCTTTTTTACCACCAACGAGTTCTGACCCCACCCCACTTGAAACAGCGATCCCAAAGTCTGCAATTTTTACCGCACCATTTTTGGATATGAGAATATTACCAGGAGAAAGATCTCGATGAATTACGCCCGTTGAATGCGCATAGGAGAGTCCTTGAGCTACACTAAGCATTATCTGAAGCGCTGCTGCTTCTGTGACACACCCATCACCATCAATAATTTCTCCCAAGTCGCCGCCGTCTACGTACTCCATGGCCAAAAAGAGATTGTCCCCCCACAAACCAAAGTCATCTACAGATACGATATTGGGGTGTTTTAGCGAGGCGGTGGTTTGTGCTTCCGCAACGAACTGTTTTTGAAACATTGGGTCCAAAGAGATTTCTGGCGCAATTCGCTTGATCGCAACCCTTTTTGTGAATCCGTGCGCACCTACAATTTGAGCCGCGAATACTTCAGCCATACCACCTACGGCCATCCGATGCTGGATGACGTATCGCTCAGCGACTATGTCTGTTTTTTCTCCCATATCGTTTCGTTTTAGCTATAGTAGCGTACTTTGCATTTCGCTCTACGTCACCTACTAACCGTAGCCATGCTCAGCCAGTCAGCTATTGCTGAAGTACGCGTGGGATTTGTAAACTTAGCGGGTAGCAGTGCGGATGCTGCCATTGCTCAAGTATTTCAGATTGCTACCAACGACCCTCAGATGGCACCACCTGATGCGGCTATTCATCAATCACTATCAAAGAAACCCACACTAGCATTTTCAGCTATCGATCTTTCAGATGCAAAACGCCTGACTCTGAAGGGAGAACACCGACCTGCCCTTCTGGCTTTGGAGAAAGAGCGAAGAAAAACAGCGCATATTTCGCTTGAACAATACAGAGAAGTTGTTGCGGAGATCCATAAACTCATTGCCATCAATATGTTTTTTGAAACCTTTCACGAAGGCAAACCACCAACTCCGTCGGTGAAGAAACATTTTGAAATTAGAAACGAGCTACTTCCTCAAAGTCTACCATTGCCAGCAGACGAGTATTTCCCCGAGTTAGTAGACCTGTCGAAGTCTCAATGCAAAGACCGATGTGGCTACATCAGCAAAGAAATATTTAAAGGCATTTGGGCAAATCATCTCACCACAGAAGCTCCCCTACCGATGCCGCCAAAGTTACTTGCAGACCTCGCTATGCAAAGTCTGCTCAATGGGAAGTCAGATCTGACCAAGCGTGTGACGTTTGCAAAGCTTGCTAAAGAGTTGAAGATTGATTGGTTTATTGTCTTCAACTTGGTCAACGGCAAATTAATGGTCAGTTCTTATGATGCATCGATTGGAATCTTTTCTCCTTTGACCAAGTTCGATGCCTTTACTCCGGAGAAAGCTGTACGTCAGCTACTTTTTGATATTCATCCGTCTACGTCTCAATATCCTGACAGCGTTTTTTGGACTAAACCTAAGAAGATTGCAGGATTGGTGGCAATATCTGCGGTGGCCACGGTTGTCGCCGTATGGCTGTCGACTCGAAGCAAAACACTGGAGGCCGCATGCTGCAGTTTTTAGTGCCGTGTTGCTTACTAATTCTGTCGGCGTGTGCGGATACCAAGCTGGAAATCAAGCTCGAGTTTGATGCCAGCAACGGTTGTCTGAGTAACGAGTGTGAGGACTATCCTTTGAATTGCGCCACCAGTGTATTGTTGCAGGTAAAATCCACTGACAACACCGTTATTTCCCGACAGTGCCGAGTCGTAAGCGGGAGTAACCTGTGCGGTCTTGCAGATATTGAAATCGTTCTTTCTGACCTTGAAACGGGGAGCAACACTTTAGAAATCGGAGTTTGGAACCAAGACTTACTTGATGAACCTACCGTTTGCCCAAGTGGCCCCCTCTTTGACCTGCAAGGGCTTCCCCTACCGATCTGGCCACCAATGGCGTTTGGAAGATCTGTTCCGGTTCAGTTGGGTGAAAGCGACACCATAGTAGTCCCACTAGCCTGCCCTTCAACTTCGTCTGTGACCACGCAATGCATGAATCGAAAAATAACAACCACAATGCGATTCTTCGAAAATCAACTACCGATAGATAGTCAAACTGCCAACGACGTTTCCATCGCTGACGTTTCTATTTCATTAGGAGCGCAGCAAGCCTTTGCTACCATAGTATCGGTACTACAGAGGATAATGCCCGAACCAGCCAATCCGTCGTGGCAAGGTTTTGGATCTCCGGCGACTCCGCAATGTTTGCAAGCCACACTTCCCCACGGACAGTTCCTAACTTGCAGCAACGAGCTGTCAGATGTAGTAACCTTGCCCTACGTAACAGTTGCTACGACGGAAGGGATTGACAGTTCCGTTGGTGGCATTCCGAGTCAAGGTATCACTTTGGGGATTGTAGTTGATCCCCTTGGAACACCAGTATCCGGGGCGACAGTGAACGCTTCTGGCACAATAATGTATCCGCAAAGTGATGGGTCCTTGGGAGGAGTGGAAACAGATGTGAGTGGTACGTTCCTCAGTTTGGACTCCAACTTCCCAGACAACTTTACTGCTGAAAAAGGTTTCGAAGTTTCGACAAGTAGCATTGGCGGCAACGTGGTTGGTAACGTGACAGTATTGGAATTGTATTTAGGACAACAGTAATGGAAGGTATTGCAGATTCAGTAGTTGTAGATAAGTGCGGTTACTGCGGCTTCTTTGAGAAGGAAACATGCGACCGATGCAACCGACGACACCGACTCGTTAGTGCCCAGTTGGTTATGGAACCAAGCGTTCTTGTCTCGCAAATGCTCATCGAAGCAGAAGCCTCAGTGTCTCATGAGATTTTCGACCGTCTGTTCGAAGTCTATGTAATGTTTCCGGATGCCTTCAGCGCAAATGCGCTGCTAAGAATTCGCTCGCTCATCCGTTAACGACCATCCGCCGAGATACTTTTCCAAGCCGACGTCTGCACTCGTAGAGAACTTCCCAGATGGCCAACAGGACGCCGGGCCCTTGGGGGATCACACGATGAACTCCCAATTGGTAAAGAAGAGCAATATCATCTGGTCCTGGGCGTCCGCCTACGTAGACAATCTTAGTCTCCGGAGCGGCTTTTTGCAGGTTGATGCACGCCTCGATTGGCTGCTCAGCAAACTCATGACTCACAAAAATCACGTCTAATTTTGCGCCTGCAGCGTACTTTTCAATATAGGTAAGATCGGACTTTACAGAAACATCGATATGTCGATCCGTTCGCAGTACTTGATTTTCAATACGTTGTGCGATTGGTCCAGGCTCACTCGCAATCCACACGCGAATCGCTTCTTGCTGAAGCAGTATTCTTTGTCTTATGGTCCGGAATTGTCCTAGTAAGGCCTGCGCGTCAAAGTTCGTCAGCGTTTGCAGGTCAAGAATTTCGCACAGCAGATCGACTAACGGGGCGGGGACGTCAGGTACTTTTGATAAAGCGTCTCGCAAGGAAACCGCCGTTCTTGGCACACTCTCGTCGTTCAAAAGTAGTTGGCATGTCATTCTCGCCATGGCATAAATGTCGCGATTCCTAATATGGACGCCTTCTCTTCGTCGCTCTTTAGGAATCTTTGAAAGCGAGTCCGGATACTCCCCTTGGCCTAGCGCAAATTGAGAAAAGATGATGCGTTCGTCGTCGACTAGCGTGGTTCGCGTAGTAAGATCGCCGATGGCAAATCGGGCTTCGTGAACTGCCGCCAATGCAAAACAGACCCGCGACATGATTTCTAAAACATCCACCGTTCTCTTACGAGAGGCGATGAGCGAATTGAGCGAATTTGCAACGATCCTCTCTCCAATAATGAAGGGGATGCCAGCGTGTTGCCCAATACGATAGACCGCCGTGCTCACTTCTTGTGGCGCAGATTGCATTGCTTGCGCTTGATTCAAGAGCACGGACAAGTCGTTGGAGGAACGTATGGCGACATCACGATTTAGCCTAGTATCTTGTCCATGATAGAGTACACCGCCTCCAGAGACCGAAAGAACGTCGCGTACTACAATCCCATCTCCGAGGGATTGTCCCGGGTCGAATACTTTGGTTGGACCACTAGGCCCACTCTGCCTCCATGGCAACATGGAGGGAAATGTAGCACTTTCTCACCAAAAACCAATCGAATTTTGAACTAAGTTCTTTATTTATGAACGATTTTTTCCGATTTTGAGCGCTACTGCGACGCAAATCACAGAAGGAACCCACCAGTTCCATGCCAGTGGTATTTCCCGAGGCGCGTTGAAATAGACGTCACCGTCCCCCATGGTCACAGGAGTGGAGACTCTTGTAGTCCCCAAAACATCGTAAAGACCGTAGATGCAAAGCCCAACAAATAAGCCCACAAGCAGTCCCGCGAGGGCAAGGACGCCCACTTCATCCCAGTCGACTTTACCAGATTGTTTACTAGGTCCGGACGCTAACTCTGAAAAAACGCTCACGGCTCACCCTAGATAAGTCAGGTGATAACGTCAAGGGATTCGTATTTTTCCAGGAGGCCCCAAGGAGATTCAAACTCTACCCGTTTCTTGGTCGACGGATGATCGAACGACAACTGATGAGCGTGGAGTGCGTGATGGGCGAACTTCCACGAAGGGCCGCCATAGGTTTTGTCCCCTAGAATGGGATAACCGAGCTCTTGACAGTGAATTCGAATTTGGTGCGTTCGTCCTGTCTGCAAGGTTGCTTCGATTAAAGTGACGTCTCCTATTACTTTTCTCGACACGATGGTCGTAAACGCTTCTTTTCCACCAATGGCGCTGTCACAACTAAATTCACCAGTCAATTGTCCTGCTACCAAACCGAGGTAACGTCGATTTACTTTCCGCTCCTTCATCTGTTGAGACAAGGATTGCTCAGCCAGTTCCGTTTTGGCAAACACCAATAGCCCGCTCGTCCCCAAATCCAATCGCTGTATCGTCCACAGAGATTCCCTGGACTGGGCCAACTGCCACTGAAGATTTCCTTTGTCACTTTCTAAGGTTGGAACGGAGTGAAGACCTGCCGGTTTTACCACCACCACTACCTGTTGATCTTCGAAGACCACCCGATGCTCAGGAGCATTTTTTACTACCGCCATAGTGGTACCGACGGTGACTTTAACTTTTTGGCCGGTGCGAAGTTTTCGACTCGCTTGTTTCACCCGTTTGCCGTCCACGAACACCCCGCCTAGGTCGATTACCTTACGAGATTTCCGTCTCGACAGAGAGGGGATAGAGCCTGGAATAATCTGGTCCAGACGCTGTCCACTAAGATGCTCTTGAACAGAGAACTCGAACTTCTCAGACACTAAACAGCCTCAGGATTAATAGCATAGGTAACTTCCATCGCATCGGTCCCAAGAACGTGGCTGCCGATAACTTGCATCACCACGTCTCCCGTCAAGATGTCCTCTCCAGGAAAGCGCTCAATGTCTAAAGCGTAAAGCTGAAAAATATAATGATGGATGATGGTGTCATTCCACGGTGGACACGGACCATCGTAGTTAAAGTATTCGCCAGCCATTGCATCATCGCCAGCAAACCAACCGACGTAGTCATTAGTACCGGCTCGTGCACCACCTGCCGCTTGCGGCCCAGGTTTACCTCGAGGAACCACTCCTTTAGAATGCAGCCCTTCTGCGAGTTCTCCTTGCGCGGGATCTATGTCAACTAGTACCCAGTGGTAAAAGTCGACTCGTGCTAAAGTAGCAGGAACAACCTTCCCTTCCTGATTTACATCCGTGCCAATGCTAGGTACGTCCCTATCGTGCATGGTCAGTACTAATGATTTCGTTCCTATCGGAAGGTCCAGCCACCCAATTTGCGGGCTTATGTTTTGGCTGAACGACACGTGACTTGCTGCATCATATTTACCAAATGCATACTGTGGAGCTAAAGCGCTTCCCGCTGTCATACTCGAACTCGTCAATTTCATAGAGGTCACTGGATACCACAGGATAGCCGGGAATGTGAAAAGAACTCCAACCTTACTAATGCCTGGAAAAGGTTCCACAAAAGTAAATCGAGGCGTCCCATCAGGATTAAATACCAGTACGCGAGACGGAAGCTACAACCTTAGATTAAGTTACCGTATGACTACAGTAACTTTTCTTGGTGCCGCCGGGACCGTAACTGGAAGTAGGCATCTGGTCACCCACAACGGCCAAACTATTCTTCTGGACTGCGGGCTATTTCAAGGAAAAAAAAAGTGGCGCCAGCGAAACTGGCAACCGATAGGATTCGACGTTTCAAAGCTCGATGCAATCATTGTTAGTCACGCTCACATTGATCATACCGGGTATCTTCCGCGACTCATAAAGGAGGGTTTCAAAGGAAAAATATTTTCAACTCCCGCCACCCGCGATCTGCTTGCAATCATGCTTCCCGACTCAGGCAGAATCCAAGAGGAAGATGCCCGCTACGCAAACAAGAAAAAGTTCACGAAACACAAACCAGCGCAACCTCTGTATACAGAGAAAGATGCCGCCAAAACCATTCCGATGATTCAAGCGGTACCTTACGCGACAGACACCCATATTGTCTCCGGTGTTTCTCTTAGTTTCTCTAGGGCGGGACATATTCTAGGAAGCGCCGCGATCACGCTCGATTTTAACAACGGCAAGCGACTTGTTTTTTCTGGCGACCTGGGCCGCTACGACACGCCTATCGTTTGCGATCCAGAACCCCTGGATACCACTACAGCATTGATAATCGAATGCACTTACGGAGATCGCAAACACTCTGACGCCGATCCGGTGGCTGACCTTGCTACTGAAGTAGAGAAAATCGTCAAAGAGAAAGGTTGCCTAATTATTCCGGCATTCGCTATCGGTCGTACTCAACATATCTTGTACATACTCAGAAAGCTTCAGGATGACGGTCGCATACCTCCGCTGCCAATCTACGTTGACAGTCCTATGGCATGCAATGCCACCCCGCTCTACTTGATGCACAGGGAAGAGCACGATGATGAAATGGCAAACATCATTGTAAGAGGCGAGGAACCCATCCATCCCAAACACGTTTCGTTTTGCAGAAGTGTGGCGCAGTCAAGAGCAATAAACGACGACCCAGGACCGTGCATCATCATATCCGCAAGCGGGATGGCCACGGGCGGACGAGTACTTCACCACCTTAAACGACGGTTACCGAGCAAGAAAACCACAGTTCTTTTTGTTGGTTACCAAGCCTACGGTACCCGTGGACGGCGCCTTCTCGAAGGAGAAAAAGAAGTAAAGATTCACGGAGAATGGATTCCGGTAAACGCCAAAATTGGCCAGGTTTACGGTTTTTCAGGACACGCAGATTACGAAGAAACAGAACGCTGGCTTGATTCATTAAAGAAGCCACCTGAAAATACCTATTGCGTGCATGGCGAACCTTCCGGCCTTGAAGGGATGGCGGAAAAATTACGTAAAAGAGGCTGGAACGTTTCCGTCCCAGCCCTTGGTGACACTGTCGAACTTTAAAAACTACAGTGCGGCTTCGTTTGTCTTTGCACTGGGTAGGCAGCCGAATTTTTCGATAAGAATATTATCGACTTCATCCGCCGCCATCGCCAAACCAGAAATATCTTTGATAATTTTTTCTCTGCGTGAGGGATTGAAAATATCGGAAAGATGTTGCTCGTTACCGAGATAGATCGTGCCATCAGACTCTAATCGGAACGAGTAGTTAGGATTTTCGTAAGACAAAAGATAACGCAGCGTTTCTTTTGGCTTCTTTGGAAGCTTTGCTACTGGTGACGTTACGATCATGTGTTCCCTGGAATACAGTCGCGTAATGATTTGGGCACTTCCTTGAAAGAATCGCCAAAAGTGATACCCAGAGCGAGTAAGCACAGGATTATGGCCAAGCTTTGTAAACGCCGCTTCCACAACTTCGGCAAGTGGACTGAGATTTTCTTCAGGGAACAAGTCACCTGGCGCAAGTTCAACTCCACAGGAGTCACAGTAATCTTCTGGCGTAAAAAGTAGTGACTCACAAGAGTGACACTTTGCCGCGTACTTTCCTTCCCCTTCACTAGTGTACAAGTCGATATCGGTCTTGAGATGAGAAACAGGCAATGAGAATCCCATGTTGTCTGCCGCTTCAAACTTACAGGTGGTAACGCCAATCACTTTGGACTGGTCGTCGATCATCGGGCCACCGCTGTTACCGGGATTGACTGCCGCGTCAGTCTGAATGTACTTGAGTCCAGATAAGTCTTGTTGATTGGCAGAGACAACACCTTGAGTAATCGAGAACGGCATGCCAAAGGGATAACCGTGCACATGAACCGCTGCACCAACATCTGGAAGTCCATCAGAAAAGCCTAACTTCGCCCCCGTGAGAGTTTCTTTAGGGCGAACCAAAGCGAGATCCCAAGCCGGGTCGATAAACGCAACCTCTCCTAGAATTCTTCTTTTATCATCGAATTCAATCGCTAGTTCGGTGGAACCTTCGACAACATGATGATTCGTTGCTAAGTACTCCGTACCCTCACAAGCAAAGCCAGTACCTGTACCAAAGGCCGTACAGATTTTGTAGATTCCATGTTCGTTTCCGTTGCTCATTGTCCTGACTCCATTTCTCGGCTGTGATCGGCAAGCTCTTGCTTAGCCTGCTGGTAGTAATCGACGCCATCTTTTTTGGATTCTTCCTGATGACCAATAATATTCGCGTACATCTCTGCCAAAATTTCAGCAGCTTCTCTGCATGGTTTCCCTGCCGCATTCGCAAAACCTTGCACGTAGTATTCCATGACCTTAGAAGGCAACTGAAAACGACGAATGTCCTCATAGCCATTGTGCAGATAAACCATTACCGCTTCTTGGTACTTCTTTCCTTGGCGCATATTCGCAGCACTTCCAATAGGATCCCCCAAAGCCTTTTGGTACCAAGCAAGATCTACTTTTTCTTTTTGCGGCAAAATAAACTTGGCATCGTACAAACTATCGGCAATTGCGGACTCAGGTTCCTCTAGGTACTTTTCAAGTGCCTTTTTACCTGCGCTGATACGCTGCGACCCACTCTTAGACTTGTCATCGATCTGACGGTAGAACTTACCGAACGAAGAACGCAAATATCCTTGCGGACTCAAAGTCCAACGCAGTCTCTCCATCGTCATATCGAGACTTAGGTACGCCATTCTGAGATTTTGTTTGCCTTCCCAAAACGTCGCCAGCTCAAGCCCTTCCTTGATGATGGTTTGATAGGCAAGGTACCCATTACTTAGTTTCTCACCTGCCCATGGAGTTACGGCTAATTCATTGAGACGGGTAGCGCCAAATTGCTCCACAAAAAGATCGTCATTGGCATCTGCAACTAAGCAGATGCAACGCATGATATCCAAGAGTTTTGCCGGATGACAACCGGCAAGCTCATCACTGTATTGAATTGATAAGTCATCCTCTTTCAACACGAACCGACTTAGGTTGAGATTCTCCCCTACTTCCATGGCTTTTCGCATCATTGCGATGGCCCGACCGCCTTCTGGTAGCTTCAGGAAGGGAACGAAGATTGAAAACTCACTGTCGGTAACGTGAAATTGCAATTGAACCGAACCATGCTCTAGCTTCATGTTGGAACCAACAACCGAATCGCCAGAAACTACGCTGGGGTCGAGGTATTTTACGAACTTCGTAAGACTTGCCGGATAGTTTTCGGCTTCATAATCTGCAATGGCAGCATCCCAAAGGGATTCGTCGGGAGAAGAAGAAGCGTCGGTAACAACCAACGGCGCGATGAATGAGGGCGCGTTCTGCATTTCAGCAAGGTACCATCAGCGCGATTGACCAAGCAATTCTCCCCTACGACAAAATACGTCGTTAGAACGACTCATCCATTCGCAGAACCACCTTGCCCACCGCGACGCGAGACTCCAAATAACGATGAGCATCTGCGGCTTCTGAGAGGGCAAATACCTTATCGACCACAGGTACAAGCTGCTTTTTCTCTACCAGTTCGATTATCTTATCCAATGTCGTCCTTCTCCCCATAGTGGAACCAAGCACGCTGAGTTGTCGGAAAAAGACATGCCGTAGGTCGATTGCTGGCTTACCTCCAGCTGTCGCGCCACAGGTCACTAGGGTTCCCCCATTACGCAAAAGCTTAATGCTCTTTTCGAACACCTCTCCACCTACATGTTCGAAAACGATATCAATGGAGCGATTTCCCAACAGTTTCTCTATTTCTGTTCGAAAGTCCGCTTGTCGATAGTTAACCAGGTGGTCGGCACCCAGCTCACGTGCCGCTTGCAGTTTCTTTTCCGAACCCGCAGTGGCGACTACCGTGGCACCATGAAGTTTTGCAATTTGAATCGCGGCAACCCCTACCCCACTGGCAGCGCCATGAACTAAAACCTTATCGAACGGTTTTACCTTCGCTTTCTCCACTAACATTTGCCACGCCGTCAAGAACGTAAGGTTCGCTGCAGCGGCTTCTTCGTAACTTAGCCCATCAGGAAACTTGGCAATATTCCGGAAAGGGACGACCATGTATTGTCGATACCCACCTTGAGTGTTCTCACCCAAAATTTTGTAGCTAGCGCAAAGGTTATCGTCGCCAGCCAAACAGAAACGACAAACGTTGCAAGAAATTCCTGGAGCGATGACGCATCGCTGTCCTAAAAGCTCCTTGGGAACCTCCTCACCAATCTCGTCGACAATGCCGACCACATCGGAGCCAAGAAAATGAGGATACTCTAGATGCTTGAAGGCGGGCCCCCCTCGCCTCACCCAAAGATCCAGATGGTTCATCGCAACGGCGCGCACCGCAACACGAACTTGCCCAGGGCCTGGCTCAGGCATATCCAAGTCTATCAACGTTAAGACGTCCGCATCACCATGCTTATAAAGCCCCATCCCCTTCATGGAGCTATGTTGCGTTAAAACACTCAAGGTTCCAATAGGCCAATAAACAAATCCCCCGGCAAAGCCGAGGGATATCTGCCACCTATGATGAGTATTGGTGGGTGAGAAGAGAGTTAGCAGCAGATGCAATTTACTAATACAAGACGCGTGCCAAAGATCATCGACGTACTATCAGTCACTTAGATCGACTGTTGGAAACGACCTGGGTCAAATAGTCCTCAGTGGTGGGGATTTTATGACCACTTGGCACTTCAGTGATGAGACGCGCCCCCCGTCCAAAGGTCAAATAGTTCCAAATCCAGCTGATAAAGGTGAACGCCCGATTTCGATAGCCAACAATGAAATAAATATGCAAGAGCCACCAGAAAAGCCATGCAAAGAACCCAAACATCTTCACCGAACTAGTCTCGACTACCGCGGCATTTCGGCCAATTGCTGCCATAGATCCTTTGTCTTTGTATACAAAGTCAGTTCTTGGGCCATCTGCTAGCGTTGCCAAAATGTTCTTGGCAGCGTGCTTCGCCGATTGAATGGCTCCTTGGGCCATGCCGGGGACTTCATCACCCGCCGCAGTCATCATTTGGGCAATGTCACCCACGGCAAAAACTTCTGAGTGGCCAATCACAGAAAGGTCGCTATTAACCACGAGTCTTCCTCTCCTATCGGTTGGCGCAGAAGCAGTTGCCGCTAAGTCTGCCGCAGCAACACCTGCCGCCCACACCACCGTTCTCGCGTCGATTCGTTGGTCGCTTGTAGTTAGTCCTTCGTTGTCGATATCGCTTACCCGGGTATTGAGAAATACTTCAACGCCGATTTTTCTTAGTCGCTTTGCAACTTTTTCAGACAGTGAAGGATGAAACCCCGCCACAAGTCTGTCTCCACCTTCAATCAAAATCACCCGTATTTTATGCGATGATATACTTCTAAAGTCTCGCTTTAGCGTCTCAAGACCAATTTCACGCAATGCTCCGGCTAGCTCCACCCCGGTCGCGCCTCCACCAACTACGCAAAAGGTTAGCCAACTGTCCACGGTTTCTCCGTTTTGCGCGCGCCTCTCTGCCTCCTCGTACGCGGCATACACCTTACGGCGAATTTCAAGAGAATCTCGAATGCTCTTAAGTCCGGGAGCGTTCTTTTCCCACAAGTCGTTACCGAAGTAAGCATTTTTCATCCCTGCTGCGATCACCAAAAAATCAAAGTCGAGATGCGTTCCATCTTCTAGCAATACGTTTTTTTCTTCGGCTTGCACTTCAACTACGTTGCCCATGATTACCTGGACGTTATCTTGCTTGCGAAAAATGCGTCGAATCGGCTGAGCAATATCACTCGCGTTTAATCCTCCTGTCGCGACCTGGTAAAGAAGCGGTTGAAACAAGTGATAATTGTTTTTGTCGATCAACGTGACTCTGACGTTTTCTCGTTTAAACGCCCTAGCAGCAGCTACCCCACCAAAGCCACCACCAATGATCACGATATGGGGTAAGTCACTCATCCGATTCTTTAGATGCCGACGTGAGATTTTAAGTTTCATTTTTGTTTAGGACTTAGGAATGTCTTCACAAAGTCAGATGCTTCAGACTCTTCCGTCCATGTAGCGAGATCTATCTTTCGCAGTGTCCCTTGCTCAAGCACGACAATACTATCAGACAAGGTCCCAACATCAGCAGGATCATGACTTACTACAATGCTTGGTACCTCGGACTCTCGTAGCCTTGTCGCAAGAAATCCTCTTACCAAACTGCGAGTCACCGCATCAAGCGCGGCCATAGGCTCGTCCAACAATAACAAACAGGGTTCCATCGCGATCGCGCGAGCTATCGCAACTCGTTGCGATTCCCCTCCGGACAACTTACCAGCCTTACGGTTTGCCAAATGAACGATATCGAGTTCTTTGAGAAGTTTTTCCACCAGCGCGTCGCTGCCTTTCGCGGTACCAAAGGCAACATTTTGCCGAACTGTCATTTTGGAAAATAGACCGTAGCGTTGAGGTACGTAGGCAATCCGCCTGTCTTCTATTGCGAGATTGGTGCTTCCGTCATAAATCGTTTTACCATCGATTTTGAAACTGCCGCTCTTAGGAGTCACGGCGCCAAGTAAACACTTCAAAAAAGTACTTTTTCCTGCACCATTAGGTCCGATGAGTAAGGTGGCGCCACCATCGATTTCTAAGCTGACATCGAGCGTGCAGTCTCCCACGGTGGCTTGCAGATCAACGGTAATCATTACGCTTCCCCTGACTCAGTCTGGAGACTGAAAATAGTAGTACAAACGCCACAATGACCAAGACGATAGAGATGGCCTGCGCGACTTCAGGATTGGACTCGTTTTGGTGATAAACCAACAGCGTTAAGGTTTGTGTTTTACCGGGCAGACTTCCCGCGAACATTACGGTCGCACCGAACTCGCCAAGCGCCCTTGCCCATGACATAGCAGCACCAGCGATGAGTCCCGGCAACGCAAGTGGAATTGCAATCCTGAGGAATACCCGAGAAGGTGACGCTCCTAGCGACCGTGCCACAAGCAATTGAGATTGATCTACACGGCGAAAAGCTTCTGTTGCGGCCTGCAAAAAAAATGGCGCAGAAACGAAAATCTCCGCCAAAATCACTGCCATTGTAGAAAAGGGAATCGATATACCAAAGCCTAAAAAGAAATCTCCTAGCAAACCACTTCGCCCAAAAGCCAGTAGTAATGCAACTCCCGCAACTGCTGGCGGCAGCACTGCGGGCAACCTCATCATGGTTTCCAGCCATTGGACCAGACGACTGTTTTCTCGTTGACTCACTAGCCACGCTAGCGGAGTGCCGAATCCAACCACGACAACCAGACTCACAGACGTGGTAAGCAAACTCAACTTGAGAGCAGGCCACACGGATTCGTGAGTGACTCCCGCGGCAAACTCATCCCATCCAATCGTCACCACGAGCGAAACAATAGGCAAAAGTAGGAAACCCATCATTATTGCCGCAAAGGTACAGAGTCCTATTTTCCATACGCCACGGGTCACCTCCCCAACTCTACTTAGTAAGAGGTTGCTAGGCTATTGCCTAAGTGACTAATTTCTACTTCTTCAACCGCGAAAAACCATGGGACTCAAGAATTTTCATTCCTTCATCGGACACTAGATAGTCTGTAAACATCTTTGCCATGGTTTCTGCCCCCCCTTTTACAACAGCAATAGGATACGAGGCCTGAACGTTGTAGTCGGCGGGAATACTGAAAATATTTACCTTTTTTCCAGCAGAGAGTGCATCGGTGGAATACACCAATGCGGCGTCAGCCTCCCCCATCACCACCTTCTGGAGTGTTTGCCGAACATGCGTTTCTTGCGAAACGACATTTTTCTTAACCCTATCAATGAAATCTCGACCAAGCGCATAATTGGCATTCTTCAAAATTTGCTCTGCATACATTCCGGCTGGAACGCTGGGTCCAGAAAGAACAATTCTCGAGGCGTTGGGTAAGTCTTTAAACGAAGCTATCTTCGCAGGATTGTCCGGCGGAGTCACCACCACCATCGAGTTGCCTGCAAATACGATGGGGGTTCTTACGATTCCCTTTTTTTCAAGAATCGCCAGGTGTTTAGGATTAGCGGAAGCAAACAAATGGGCAGGAGCCCCATGCTCGATTTGTGTCCTCAGGCTTTGGCTCCCGCCGAAGCTCAATTGAACTTTGACTTCGGGATGCTTGGATTTAAACCCTTGGCTCACCGCTTCAAAGACGTCAGTCAAAGAGGCCGCAGCAAAAATGGTAAGCGTCCCTGCTTTAGCGCTCTTATCAACGGCGGTACTGTTGCAGCTGACTAGAGCCGCAACGATCATGATTCGAAACATCGCTAAGAATGCTATACGCCCTATCAGACTTCAGCAACATCACCGTGCGTATTTATAGCTCACACGCATCCTGTATCAGGACAGAAAAAGACCGTACCTGAAATTGTCGTGTTACCCACCGTTATGCTGCAGTTGGGAGTATTACAATTGGGGAACGTCCATGACTCAAATGCGGTGCCATCATCATCGATCGCGTCCATCCTTAGCGACGTTCCTGGTCGGTACAACGCACAGTAATGATAGTTGCCAGTGGGGGTGCACGCCCCGCTGGTTGATGGCACGAATAAAACCCCACCTGACGTCGGACCTGGGTCAACTTCAATATTCACCCTAATGTAGTCGTTGTACGTGGAGGACACCACGCGATCACCATTCATCGACAGTTCGCACGTCGCCTCTGTCCCAGAACAATCCGTAGCCCAACCTGCAAAATACTTCGACGGACCATCGTTTGCTTTCAGTGTTACCATCTGATCGGACTCATCACCCAATTCAACCTGACACTTCGTAAAAGACTCTCCGCATTCAATCCGACCGTCCACATCTCCATTGTCGGCTAGCAGCGTCACCACACCGTCGGTTTGGTGGGTAACGGCAAGTGTCACTTTCCCCCGGCCGCTAACCGTGAGTTTCTTCACGGACTCCGCCTCAATGTCCGTAACCGTTATTGTCCCCGTTCGTTCGCCAATTTTCGCGAGAGGAGCATAGGTCACGGTAATTTCGCACTCACCATTAGCTGGAACTGCTGGGCACCCGCCAGCGTTCACTGAGAATTCCTCATTCTCACTTTCGATATCCCATGCCACTGTCACGCTTCTTCCACTATCGTTTCTCAGCTTGACGATTCTTTCGTCGGACGTTGCTCCCAAAAAGGTAGAGTCGATACTCGCGTCAGTTTCGAACTTCAGATGATCCGCTTGCGACTCGTCAACATTGGTGGATGCCGAGCCACAACCACATAAAATCGCTAATACCAATAGTTCGTTTCGCACCACTTTATTATATACGACTAAGCGTAAAATTTGGCGACTTTTGAATCGGTTCATGCGGTTGTTTAGTATTTAGCGGCAAACCCAATGGAAAGCTCCTGAAAACTACGGACCCAAAAAGTCGCAACGTTTGACAAAACTTGAATTATTCACTGCATGCTAGTCCTTGGCAAAACGACACCGTGCCTTGCCTACCACTGTTTAAAGTAATGTCGCACTGTTCGTCATCGACGCAGCCTGAAAAACCAAACCAGTTTTCAAACATGTATCCCGGTGCAGCGACAGCATTCATGGTGACATTAGTTCCAGGACGATACAGTCCGCACAGGTTGTTGTTGCCCGTGGGAGTACATGCGCCGCTGCTGGACGGCGAGAGAAAGACGTCACCATGCAATGGATCTTCGAGGATTTGAACAGAGAGTCGCAAGTAAGGCTCGTAAGCGCTGGCAACGGTCTTATTGCCGTCCATGGTTAGCGTGCACTCCAAATCGGTGCCAGAACAGTCGTTGGTCCATGCGGAGAAGTAGTTCACCGAACCATCAAAGGCTTTTAACGTCACAACTCTGTCGCTAGCTTCTTCTAGTTCGACCTCGCATTGTTCGTTGCTTCCTCCGCAATTAATTCGACGATCCACGGCGCCTGCCGAAGTAAGCAAATTGACTCTACCATCAAGCGATTTATTCACCGTCAACAAAACCTTGCCTTTAAACGACACAAGCAACTCCTTAATTGACTCAGCGCTGACATCGGTGACGGTGACTGTCGCGGACCTCTCTCCAATTTCGCCCACCGGTGCGAAAGTCACACTGACTTCGCATACTCCATTCGCCGCAAGCATCGGACATGAACTGGCGTCTACGGAAAACTCATCATTTTCACTTTCAATCTGCCAACTCGTAGAAATGGTTCTTGAGCTAGTATTTTTCAACCTGATCTTTTGGGGCGCAGAAACCTCTCCCAAAAAAGTGGTGGGTTGTAGGAAGTCCGTCTCGAATTCCAAGTGCTCTGCCTGCGACTCATCCACATCCGTAGATGCAGAGCCACACCCAGCAAGCAGCAATGTCAAAAAAAGCGATTTTCGCATTCGTTCATTGTATACGAGTTCCCCGGCAGAATGAACGATATTAGAAGTTTTCATGCGGTAGGTCACGTAATCATGCTACCAACGGTAGTTATGCCTCAGTGGATCGTCACACCAAAGAGTCAGGAAAAGAACGTTGGGAAGTTTGTTGCAATTAATGCGGATGTTTCCTGGAACCAAGTGAAGCGTTGGATCGCCGCGGGAAAAGTATTTATCGACGGTACCGTCTGCCAGAACCCAGGTTTGGCGCTAAAGGTTGGTAGTGAGATAGAGGTAAAGCTTCATGCGCCAAGCGGACGCGACACCGGACGGGTTCTCAAAATCGCTTACGAAGATGCTCATCTAGTGGTCATCGACAAACCAGTTGGGATCTCCACAGTGCCCTACGCGCAAGAAAAAGACACCGCGATGGATGCCCTGCGGAACACGTGGAAAAAGAATGGCGAGAACTGGAGGCAACCGATTTTTGTAGTGCATCGTATCGACAAACCTACGTCAGGCCTTGTCATGTTCGCCAAAACAAAAAAGGCAGAGTTAGGCCTGGCAACTCAACTCAGGGAGCACAGCATGTCCCGTCATTATGTGTGCGTCGCACATGGGGGCGTTACCGAGCAGAAAGTCGAAACTTGGATTATGCGAGATCGCGGAGACGGACTTCGCGGGGCCTCCCTTAAAGGACATCGCGGAGGAAAGCTGGCGGTCAGCAACATTTCAGTAGTGAAAAGAAAAAAGTCCTGTTCCCGATGTCACGTTACGCTGGAAACGGGACGAACGCACCAAATAAGGATTCATCTCTCGGAACTCGGCCATCCGTTGGTTGGCGATAAGGTCTACAATCGTGATTTTTGGAGAAAACAAAAGCCTTTGCTTACAAGTTCCAGGTTGTTACTTCATGCCGCTTCTTTGGGGTTTGAGCATCCCGTCAGCAAAAAGCAGATCCTGCTGGATTTACCACCTCCGCAAGAGTTTGAAACGATATGGAAGGGACTCCCCTGACGAACGTTTATCTTAGCCAATAAAATCAGCATGTTACGCAGGAGCCTGTGACAGAGTTACAACATTCATTACTGACTCACGAAAATCAATCCGTGCTAGTGTCTCGTAATGACAAGCGATGCAGCAAAAGCCGAGAAAATATCTTTCGGCCGCGATGACGGTTTCCACAGCGCGTTAAAAAAGCGCGTCAACGAGTATTTCAAAACCACTGGCATCTCGAAAAATGCCAATTGGAAGATGAAGTTGAAGACCGTGATTCTTCTTAGCTGGTTTGCGGCATCGTATGCGTTTCTAATGTTTGGGGCGTCGACCTGGTGGATGGTTCTTGCCGGAGCCTTTTCAATGGTATTCGTTTATGCCGGGATTGGTTTTTCGATTCAGCACGACGCGAACCACGGAGCTTACTCGAAAAGCAAGAAAGTTAACCGTCTGCTCGGGTGGACTTTGGATTGCCTTGGAATTGGTTCCTATATTTGGCGCGTAAAGCACAACATCGCGCACCACACCTATACCAACATTGTCGGCGCGGATGACGATATTGACAGTGCTCCGTTTGCAAGATTATCACCCGCACAGCCAAGAAAATCTTACTACCGTGCCCAACACGGCTATATGTGGTTCCTGTATGGGTTTCTTTCCTATCAGATGATTCTCAACGATCTCATCAACGTAAAAAACAAGAGGGTCTCCCGCACATACACCACTTTTGCTCGGCCACGAGGATGGGATCTGTTCGGTTTCATTCTCGGTAAATTAATCTTTGCTACTTGGGCGATTGCTTTGCCCTTATATTTTCATCCTCCTTTGATGGTGCTTGCGGTCGCAGCACCAATACTTTGGGGCGTTGGCGTAATGCTTGCGGTGGTGTTCCAGCTTGCCCACTGCGTGGAGGAAGCTTACTTTGCTCCGGATGCACCTCCCGCAGAACTTAAACTCAAAGGTTGGGCGCAGCATCAGGTAGAAACAACTGTCGACTTCGCGCCCAAGAATAAACTAATTTCTTGGTACGTCGGTGGCCTAAACTTTCAAATTGAACATCATCTCTTTCCTAAGATTTGCCACGTCCACTATCCAGCTATCGCAAAAATTGTAGAAGACACCAGCGCTGAGTTTGGAGTTTCGTATTACTCGCACCCAACGTTCTTTGGAGCATTGGCCAGCCATTACAGATGGTTAAAGATGTTAGGACGCTCGCCTGCAAGTGGCGGCCGCCCCATTTTCGTGCAAGAAGAAAACGCGAACGCGGCGTAGTCCTTACTTACTTTTTGCGGTTAATGGCGGAAACCTTTTCTCCGGTGAGAACTCGAGCAAGACGTTCAGCATGCGCGCTATCGACGCCTAGTTTTGCCATAATACCGTTAGCAAAAAGAGTCGCTAGTCCTATGATCATCACTCTGCCGGACAGCTGCTCCATCAGCGGGTCCTTTGGGGAAAGAATACCACCGCTTCGAACTTTGCTGGAAACTTCTCTCCAAAACTGGTCGTCCTCACCTCCGCCATCGAGACGCAAATATCGAGGGTCCATTGAAATCATAAACAACTCAGGATGCCGTGCTGCCCAACGAGTGTAAATGATACCACTCAATCTAAATGCTTCAGCGGGTGACTCCGCGGATGCGGTACCATCTGCAATCTCGGACAATACTAATTTTTGAATGTATTCAACGAGTGCGCAAAGAAGCGCGTCTTTATCCTTAAAATGTTTGTACGGCGCACCAGAGCTCACCCCTACTCTTCTCGCTGCCTCTGCCATGTTGACGCCGTTACCGCCGCGCTCTTCAATCATCTCGATTGTCGCATCCAGCAAAGCGCGACGAAGATCCCCGTGATGATAAGAAGTCGCCATGGAGCCACTTTTTAGGCTTTTGGCAGTATCGTCAAGTCAGCTTGACAGAAAAGTAAGAAGGACTTACATTGAAGTAAGTCCTTCTTACTTTCGGAGAAAAGCAAAACTATGGCACCAACCACCTCAACCATTTCACCACTTCTTTCCAATGTAAGACGTACCCATGATTTTGAACCACTGACGGTAGAAGGAACAATCCCTGCCTCACTGCGGGGAACCTTCTACAAAACTGGCCCTGGGGTCTTCGAAAGATTTGGGCAAAGAGTAAATCACTCCTTCGAAGCCGATGGACTAATGTCCGCCGTTCGATTTACAGATATTGGAGCATTCGGTGCCGTCAAAATTGTAGAAAGCGCAGGTTATCGAGAAGAAGAGAAAGCGGGAAAGTTTCTTTACAACTCCAATGCCAGCTGGCTTTCAAGAATGCGAGCGGCCAAAAATGGAATTGCTAAAACGACTGGCAATACCAGCATGTTTACGTACAACGACAAATTATTCGCGCTCATGGAAGCGGGACGGTTGCAGGAAATAGACCCAGAAACCTTAGAAACCTTAGAGGCTTCGGATCTAGGCGTTGTAAAAAGCGGATTTTCGGCTCATCCCCACCGCGTCTCAGCTCTCAATACAACATTCAACTTTGGAGTTCGTTACGGAAAAGATATGCTGCTGGACCTTTATGCCCTACCAGATACCGGCGTAGCAAAGCAAATAGGATGCTTAAAGGCTCCTTGGCGAGGAATGGTTCACGATTTTATGGCCACAGAAAAACATCTGATTTTCTTACTCGGCCCAGCTGAGCTGGTCTTGTGGCGCGCGCTATTGGGGCTTACAGATCTGGGTAAACTATTTCGGTGGAAACCTGAACTTGGCGCGCAACTTTGGGTGGTGCCTCTTAGCGAGCCTTCGAAGCCACAGGTGTTTGGCTTGGATGCAATCTGGGCCTGGCACTTCGCCGGAGCATGGGACACCGAAGATGGTGTCATTGTGGACGTTGCCGCCTACCCCAACTTTGATTCCATTAGCGCGATAGCAATGGAACAAGACTTAGTGGATTTGCCCGCGCTCACCCGGTTTCAAACAAAGAATCAGTCCATCTCAAAAACCACTATCCATGACACTCCCATGGATTTTCCAACCCGTCATCCAATCACTGATGGAAGACGTTATCGTCATCTCTACGGAGCCACCACGGACGGTTTGATGCACTTAGATTTAAAGACTGAAACCGAACAGCGATGGAAGTCCCCTGGAGGCCTGGAGGGCAGCGAACCTTTAGTAGTAGCCAGAAGCGAAGCGGAAGATGATGCGCATATTCTAGCGCTCATTTATGACGACAGCCGGTCTCAATCAGGAGTATCCATTTTCGACGCGAGTCATCTAGCTGATGGTCCTGTAGCCACGGTCTGGTTCGGCCAGCCAATTCCCACAACGTTCCATGGAACGTTTAAAACCATGGCTTAGTCTTCTTGCTCCACAGTCACCGCACCAAGGCGAGGGGAACCATTCACTATGTCTATCGTGATACTTTTTTCGCCAATTTTTCCGTCGCAGTCGGTATCGAACTTTGCCACAGCCTTTGCTTTGGTATCACTGACTTTTACAAACTCGTAGTGTCCCAAAAATGGTTTGGCAATTAAAAATCTCAGATCTGCAAAAGCATCCCAATTCAGGGTCCCAGGCTTTTTATCGCATGTGACTTCAGAAGGAGTCAGAGGAACACTATTAGGAAGTGACTTTGGCAGTATTCCCATTCCACTGTGGTCCACCCGGTCTTCGTTATAGTAAATCGTCGCCCCATCGGCCATGGCCTTAAGTTGCAAATCAAACTCAAGACTTTGAGTCGCTTTCTCATACCGCGCAATCTTTTCAACGGCCGACGAACCAACACTTTTGGTGTTCGCATTTTTGTCGGCGCTCTTGCCGCAAGAAGCAAACAGGACGCAAGATACGAGTAGGGTCTTGAAACGCACGGCTCGCTTTTAACAGAGAGAATTGCGTAGACAAACATTTGAAAGCCAATGTTGTGCTAAAAAGAGACATGGAGTCTCCCTTTCCAGATGCTCTGGCAGATCTCAAAAGACTCATCGCACGGCATGGGTTTAAGCAATTCGTCAACAGCCCACTGGTGATTCCTCACGCGCACTTCTTTCCTGAAGGTTGGCGAGCCAACGCCACAAGCGTTGCCATCGTGTTTCGACGACTTCTTGGATTGGCCCAAGTCAAGAATCCCAAAGTGCGCATCGAGGATTATGCGGGAAGCAAGTCAGGTACTCGATTGAGTAGCCCACAAATCGAGTTTTCTGAGCTCGCAGACGATGGTGAGTTTTGGTTCGATTTGTACTTCGCAGGAGCGGCGGCGGAAGCGTTGGGAGTGGTAAGTCATGAAGTTGGTCTTGCGATGCTTCACTTTTGGCAAAAGGGAGAAAAAGGCTACAGAGAAAGTACGGTAGAAGAACCCCCGACCAGGAGACTCGGCTCTATTGCCTCTGTCTATTTAGGGTTGGGTATTCCCGCAACGGCGGCAGCTCATCAGATTAAGCACGACGGCAAAGTAGAAGGTGGGTACAACTTCTCGGTAGAATGGTCCGTCGCAACAGCTGGCGGTTTAGACGTCGGACAAATGGAATACCTACTTGCACTTCAATTGGTCGTCAGAAACCGCAAGCAAGAACTCAAAAACGCTTTGGCTCACCTACCGGCCAACCAAGAGGCTTCGGTACAAAAGTGGGTCAAACAGCTGACGCCAATGCGCGCAGAACTAGTGCAACTCCTAGGCCTACCTGACGACTCAACATGGGGAGACGGTAGCTACGCCATTCCGAGAGCAGCGCCAGGCCGGCATGCCATCGCAGAACATTATCAAGCAATACAAGCCGCCGGAAATCATGGTCGGGAGATTAGCAGACTCGAAACACGCAAAACAGCAGAACTAGGGGTCGCCGGTATTTTAGTGGGCGCAATTGTGGGAGCGTCTATCTTTCCATTCGGAGCATTTGTCGGACTTGCCTTGGGACTTGCGCTAGGGCGAAGCATGGTCAAGTACCGCTGCATAGGTTCCGGTTGCAGCTCGCCACTGTCAAGTGACGATACCGAATGCGGTAATTGCGGGGGAAAGATAACCAACACCATTACCAGCGTCCACGACCGTCTTGCGTTGATGGAAGACTCCGAAGATGAGAACGATCCGACTTTGTCGTCGTAACCTACCGCTTTTGTTAAACTTGCTGTTTGTGCGGGAAAGCAGATGATCAGAGCCTTATGCTACCGATAGGCATGCAAGTGCAGTCTATCCAGCGCGATCGAAAAGAACGTCCATTTTCCCCCCTAGGTAAAGCGCGCCCGGGAGAGTTCGAGAACCTGTTCATCGGCATTGCTGGCATGATTGGGGCGGGCAAATCGACACTGGCCCGAGCTCTCGGTGAACACTTGTCCATCGATTCATACTACGAGCCGGTACAAGACAACGTCTACCTCGCTGACTTTTACAAAGACATGGCAAGTTATTCCTTTTCGATGCAGGTGTACTTGCTCAACCGTCGATTTCAACAGCACCAAGAAATTATTTGGCGCGGGAGGTCTGCGGTTCAAGACAGAACGATCTACGAAGATTCTATTTTCGCAAAAATGCTTTCCAAAGCAGGATTGATGGATCCACGCGACTACGAAACGTACGTGCAACTTTTCAAAAACATGAGCAACTTCATGTGCAAGCCAAGTGTCATTGTTTACCTGGACGTGTCCCCTGAGTCTAGCAAAGAGAGAATTGACATGAGAAGTCGCGGAGTGGAAAGCTCCATCTCGTTGGACTACCTAAAAGAGCTCCATGATGGCTACGAAGAATTCATCGAAGGCATCTCCAGAATGATCCCAGTAATTCGTGTCGACTACGAAGAATTCGCTACCGCCGAAGAAATGGCCAATGTGATTTCCAGGGAATACCTTAATCATAGCTTCTTGCGTGAAGCGACGCGATTTGACCCTACCAGGTGATTTCAGCTACTTAGCCTGCCAAATGTACGAAAGTTCACCACATCTCCAATAGTTGTGGTACCTAGCAGCCATGTCTGACGATGGCTCAATTCAACGATTGCCTGTCCCTTTAGCGAGGGCAATGGCGAAAAAGGGCTACGAAAGTCTCACTGAGATTCAAAAAGCTGTTTTGAATCAAGATCTTGAAGGAAGAGACTTGCGACTGTCGTCTCAGACCGGTTCGGGAAAGACCGTTGCCCTTGGCATCCTTGCGGCAGCTCATCTTGAAAACCAACCGGAAGGAAAAGGCAGTCCGCAAGTTTTGGTGGTGGCCCCCACCAGAGAGCTCGCGTCGCAAATTGCCGCAGAGTTATCGTGGTTTTTAGCGGAGTTGAACGCCAGAACCTTGGTCGTTACTGGAGGAACCAACGTCGGGCTTGATTTAGACAGGTTGCGCAAACCGCTTAGCGTACTGGTGGGAACGCCTGGACGACTTTGCGACCACATTAAGCGCAAGTCCGTGAAGCTTGGCAATACTACCGCTGTCATTTTAGACGAAGCCGATGAGATGCTCGACATGGGATTTCGTGATGAGCTAGAGGCTATTTTATCTGCAGTACCTGAGACCAGGCAAACTCACTTAGTTTCTGCGACGCTCCCACGAGAAGTAATTCGTCTCGCCGACCGCTATCAAAACAATGCCGTGAGTGTGGAGGGTACCCCACTCGGTGATGCCAACGAAAACATTGACCACAAGCACATGCTCGTTTACCAACGAGAGAAGAAAGATGCTCTGTGTAACGTGCTTCTTTTCGAACCCGAACAAAAGACATTGGTATTCACGCGCACTCGGCTCGCCACGGTGGAAGTAGCGCAATATCTGACTTCCAATGGCTTTCCAGCAGCCCCGATTAACGGAGACATGAGCCAAAAAGAACGCACTGCTACACTGAAAGCATTTCGCAGTAACGCGGTTAACGTTCTAATCGGTACTGATGTTGCAGCTCGAGGGCTGGATGTTAAAGGAATCACACGCGTGGTCCACTTTGACCTGCCTGACAACAAGGAAACCTTTACCCACCGAAGTGGACGTACGGGTCGCGCTGGGGAAACCGGCGTAAGCATCTCTTTCGTTGACCCACGTGACAGCAACAAACACACCATGCTTTGCAAGCGTACCAAAATCGACAGTGAACCAGCGGTGGTTCCAAGCGCCAAGAAAATTCGCAAGTCAAATACCAAGCGGTTCATCGCAGAGCTTACCACTTCATCAATTCCCAAAGAGAAGTCCATCGACATTGCCGAATCTCTTTTATCGGATCACGACCCGGTACTGCTAGTAGCCAAACTATTAGAGAAGTCCTCTATGACTGGAAAATGCACTCCCAAAGAGATTTCAGTTCCGACGATGAGAAGCAAAAGAGGGAAGAATGGCAAAGAGACCGGCCGAAAGAAAGACCGGCAAAAGTTCGATGCTAATTACAGAAGGTTTCACGTCACTTGGGGTTCGAAACAAGGTGCGACTTCAAGCCGAGTGCTGGCAACCATGTGCCGACGAGGCAACATTAAGAGTAAGGAAATCGGCCGTATTGAGCTCAAAGAATTCAGCTGTATCGTAGACGTTAGTGAAACGGCGGCGTCTGAATTTTTAAAGAATGCAAAGGTGCCTGATGCCAAAGCCCCCGAAGTAAAGGTCCGGGAGTGGACGGCTAAGTCTGGAGGCCGAGGCAATGCCGGTGGTCGTAGCAACAATGGCGGACGAAACTTCAGCGGCAAGAAAAAGTCAAAATTCAATAAGAAACGGCGCGCCGGATAACAACAATACGCAGGAATAACACTGATGGATGAGCTCGAACGAGAGAGTGCGATAGAGACAGTTGCAAAAGCTTATGCCGAAGACAAACTTTCCCTCAAACAGTACGAAAGTAAGGTCACGGCTCTCCATCTTGCAAATTCCAGTCAAGAAGTTCAAGCATTGGTCGCGGAATTCCAAAGCACCGCGATAGTCTCAGTGGCTCCGGCGAAGTCAAACTACGTCACCGTCTTTAGTAAACTAGAGCAACGTGGAAAGCTGTCCATTCCTGAGCGATTTAAGAATTTCACCATATTCGGAAATACTACGCTCGACTTGCGAGAAACTGAAATTCCATCCAATGTCACGCTAACGGCCAGAATTATTTTTGGGAAAACCCATATCATAGCAGCTCCAGACACCTCACTTACGTGGACCGGAAGCAGCGTAGTGGGAACTATCCAGCAATCGAAAACTCAAAATCACGTATTAGCTAAAAATATTGAAATCACGGGCTTGGTGATGTTTGGAAAATTAGTTCTTGAGAATCGTCACAAGGGTGATTCTAAATTCCAGAAAGCACTCCGTGCCGCAAAAAAATGGCTTAACTAGCTACCAGGGAAGTGGTTCACCGTTGACGTGAAAAAAGCTGCCGGATTGTGCCAACGTCAAGTTGTCCATTAGTTTGATTATACCTTCCGCCGACTCTTCGACCGACAAATGCCCAGTGCCACCTGTCATCTCAGTTCTGACCCAGCCTGGGTGAATCAAACGAATCGCTACCTCTGGTAATTCAATAGACAATGACTTTCCTGCCATATTTAGTGCCGCTTTTGACATGCGATATCCGTAGCTACCTCCAGAGGAGTTATCCGCAACCGAGCCCATACGACTGGTAAGCAAACCAACCTTAACGTCTTTGGTTAACGACGACTTTACCGCCTGTACCACCCTTAGCGGCCCCAATGCGTTGGTTTCAAACTGCTGCCTTATGGACTCCTCTGAGAAGTCATGCAAGCCATCGCGCTTTAGCACTCCGGCTACTACCAAGAGCCAGTCAAAGTCCTTCACCTTTTTCAAACCGGAAAGCGAAGACAAATCTGTTACATCGATTCCTTCAAGAACTTCACAGCCAAGGCTTTCGACCTCAGAATTACTGTTCCGACAAGTAGCAACGACCGAGTCTCCACGAGCAAGAAGCTGTTTGGCAGTTTCCAATCCAATGCCTCGGCTACTCCCAACTATTAGTACTTTGTTTGCCATGCCTCACTGTAACCTCAAAATTCAAGTGAGCTAGTGGCAGATTGTCAATGAATTATTCAAGGCTCACCAGCCTTATCCCACTGCAAGAAATATTTCGAGGATTTGAAAAAATATCACTACCACAAACGCTCATGAACATCACTCACGGGCATTTCGTAACTTGACTGACGAGCGAACAATTGAGAGGGTCCGGCCTTGTCTGAGTCAAAGTTTAGCGGTCAGTTTGATGGTTCCGAATTAACGGTCTTGTACCACCATGTCAACAAACCCGAGTGGGGAGTAGGCGTGGCGTTAAAGGAGGAAGAAGGTAAAGTTTCCATTCAATTTGAAGATGGAAAAGTTAGAGCCTTCCCCGAAGCCTATTACCACTTCATAGAAAATTCTCCGAAGCCATCCGATCAAGCTCAAGTGTTAATCGCTGAACTGATAGCAATGTCTCCCATCGGACAAGCTGCATCTGGCAAAAAGAAAGCTCGCAAGCCTGTCACGCCAGCTGTAGTGTTTGAAGAGCAGGTTACCCATTTTCTTGAACTGTTCCCTGGTGGATTTGAGAGCGACGCCTACAAAGAAGCCCATAGAAAGCGAAGCTCGGGCGCACAAACCAAGAAACACCGAGATCGTATTGTAGACAAAACCATCAAGTGGCTCGGTCCCGACGCTTGGGACAAAAGCGCAGATGAACTATTCAAGTACGCAGTAAAAATAGCGAACTACTCCGACATGATTCCTTCTAAGGAACGAAAAGCTTTTGAAGCCATCGAAGCGGTTCATCACGAACCGGTTATGGCAGCTTTGCAAAACCTACTACACGGAGAGCATGCCGTTGAGTACAGACTGGATGCGTTTTTTCTTACACTCCGGCGTGCGATTGGTGAGCAACCCTCCTGGATTATGGGAACCTACTTCCTAGGAATTTTCCACAACAACCAATTCCCATTGGTAAAGCGAGATATTTACCGCAAACAAGCGGCGGCCATCGCTCCCAATGTTGACGTTCCGAAGAAGCCAAGCGGAGCGGCATACAGGAGAATCATTGATATGATGTCAGTGCTTCGAGACTCTCTATCCAAACGGGATGGGTTGACTCCCGCAGACTTGTTGGACGTACACAACTTTGTGTCTCTGACACTCAAGCCCAAGGGACGCAAAGCGATTCTCGATAAGCGGGCTGCCGCTGCTGCCGCGGAGTCGACAACTACAACGTCAGCATAGCCCACGTTCTTTGAGCGCCTCAATGAGAAGAGGCTTTGCGCCACCTTGGATGATTCTTCCGTGCGCCATGATGAGATTGTCAAAATCTAAGTCAAGAATAGCCGCTAACGATGTTCTTGTGGCGTTCTTATCTTTGCTCATCTTGGCAAAAAATTTGCTAACCGCAAATCGCCTAAAAGTTCCAAACATTCTGAACACCAAATTATACCCAATGCCCTTGCCGTCGGTGTGATGAAAGCAAAGATCTTGAACAATCAACGTTTTTGACTCGACATGGAAAAATACGGTTTCGTTAATTTTTGGCTGACCATCAATCTGAAACGCCGGAAGCTCTTCGTGATACGGCCATTCGTCAGTAGGCAAAAGTTTATCAATTTTGGTTCCCTTAAGCTTTTTCTCCACCCCCAAAACACCCCATAACGTGGCGGTAGGATACTGGGTCTTGGCTCCCGCGATGCCAAGGTTGTGAAAAATGTTGGGAGCAACAATATCGGTTACCGGTCCAAGGGCAGCTAGTTCCTTTTCCAGCGACTGAAGAGATTGAGAAGGAGATATCATTACAACTGCAGCTTCGAGCTTTACTACCACCGTACGTGCTGGCAGCTTCAATAGTGGCATCTTTACGGAATAGTCGAAGCAATAGATATTTCTCATGAAACGACCATACAAAGTAAACGGTACACTCCTCAAACTAAACCGCTAATAATTTAACTCACTGGCTTTCTTCTAATAAAATGCTTCGATGGGTCATAATCATCCAAACCCGTTTCTCTCTAGAGATCCTGAAAAGCATGGAGCGCCACCTGGAACCTTGACCCCTGGCGGTCATGAGAAAACCTCGGCCAGCTTGACGCGATACTCTCAAGCTCGTCATGAGTCTGACGAGTTAACATTGATTTCTGGGTTTAGCGAAGACTGGTCTGCTGATGACGTTCACTGGGTTAAGGTACGTGGACTCGAATCAACCGAGGCCATACGCATTTTGGGCGAAGAGCTTAAGCTGCCTTCATTAGCTCTGGAAGATGCTATATCGCCACATCAATTACCCAAGTTCGAGTCTTATCAGAATTGCTACTTTATCGTTCTCAGAGTTCCTGTCATGAGACATGATGAATTGGTTCTAGATCAGGTCTCGATATTTTTGGGAGACAACTTTGTTGTTACCGTACAAGGTTTTGGAGACGACTGTCTCTCTGTTCTTGATAAACGACTTAGAGAATCTCGTGGCAATATCCGCGAAAGGAAAGCTGACTTTCTAGCGTACTCGGTTATGGACTGCGCGGTGGACCAATACTTCCCAATACTGGAAAGGTTTGACAGCACTTTGGAAAACCTAGAAGTAGCGGTAACCGCCTCTTCTACCAAAGATATTTTGCAAGACTTGCATACAATGCGGAGAGACCTACTCCTCATTCGCAAGTCAGCCATACCAACGACCACGGCAATAAACGAACTTAGCGATCTTTGCACTGATGCCATATCTGAAGGGACCAGGCACTACATGAGAGACTGCCATGATCATTTGGTGCGCGTCAGCAATATCGTGGACTCTCACAAAGAATGGGTTAACAGTTTGATGGAACTCTACATTTCATTTCAAGGTCACAGAATGAACGAGATAATGAAAGTTCTAACTCTCGTCTCGACCATTTTTATTCCTCTTGGTTTTATCGTGAGCGTCTATGGAATGAAGTTTTATCAACCTGAAACACAATTTAGGTATGCCTATCCTATAGTGATGGGCGCAATGGCTGCGATTGCAGGTGGCCTACTCTACTACTTTTGGAAACGCGGATGGTTCGGTCATCGAAAACTACGCTAAAAATATCCAGGCGGCTACCGCTAATCCAACATTGACAACCACTAGCAGCCAAAACCATGCAGGAGACTGAGTAAGTATCTTCTGTTCGATGTGTTCGTCTACTTTTCCTCTGACGTTTTGCTGCAGAGCGCCAAGGTCCCCGGTAACTGCGCCAAGTGTGTCTTGCACTTCCGCGATGATTCCCAGAATCGGGACCTTTGACAAAAGCGAACCGAGTAAATTCTGCATCATCCCTGGCATTTCTCCGCCAACTTCCGCTGCGTATTTGTGAGCATCCTCTAACCTACCTTTATTCTTAAGTAGAGCAGTTTGGGTTGATGCGGTGCGTTCGACCACAAGATCTACTGCTTTGTGAACCATAGGTTTTCCACTTGAGTACAACAGAGAAACACCTTTTCTAAGCAAGGAAACTTTGGCAAGCCACACATATAGAAACGGGAAAATGGCGAGGAATGCAATTCCAGCTCCAACGGCAAGCGGGGCTTGTGTCAAAGAAGCCCCCTTGATCCACGCAATAACAAAAACGAAACCAAAGATAACGTTAGCTAGTACCCCCAAGACTGTTGTTGCAGCTGAACTCTTAAGGGTACTTAGTGATTCCTGTAGGTTTTTATCCAATGCCGAGTCTTGCACCCCAAAACCATAGCGATGTTTGTGCCAAAAGTCTCTAGTGAAGGTAAACTCTTGTAGGTCCTTCCAAAGGAGTTTCTCCCAAAACTTGATAGTCCAGTAACTGATCGTTTAGCTCCAACGCTGGCATAGTGTAACTTGTTCCCAGCGTCGGGGTGTGACCGTTCAACCTCCGTGGCCAAGTCATAGGTTGACGCCTGACATCAGCATGGGATGGTAAGGTGCCTTGATGTAACGCTTCGGGACGTAAGCCGTGCACGGGATTATTGGCATTTTGGTGACAAGACTGACAGAACGGCAAATCTGAGAAGTCAGGACGTGGGCTTCCTGCAACGAGATTCCTGTCCGACAGCCCTAGCAAATCACCTCTATCGCAGTTGCTATCGTAGTTGCGATGCACGGAGTTGCCACAAGTCGATTCTTGGTAGGCAGCAAGGGGAAAGTCCAACCCACTGTCGAGTAAGTCATCTCCGTGCGGGCGCGGGGCCCAAACGTCAATCTGATCGCATTCTCCAGCTTTCATACTTCCGAGTGCCAGATTGCAAAAATATTCTATCTCATGGTCGTCTTGTCTGGCTGAAACGTTAAGCCTGTAAATCTTTAGTTCGTCTATCCAACCACGAAGTGGTTTGTGTTGTTTGTCTCCAGCGTCGGAATTAACACCTACGTACGCCTTGTATGTCGCATTCGGCACGTCAATGGCTTCGTCTATTGTTCCTACAAGGGTTCCATTGATATAGATGTCACTAACACCTGACGTACCATAGTTAGCTACACCAAGATGAAAGTACCGATCTCGTGAAATTCCTGCTGAGCCTATGGAGACCGACTTTGACGTACAGCTCGAAGACGTCTCACAATTTTCGATGATGACGGAGTTCAGATCTGTCGCAATATATTTTCTATTTCCAATTGAGTAGACGGTTCTCTCTTCGCCAGGCGCCGACCTAGAATCAATCCAAAGTCCCACGTAAAAGTTTTTGTCCTGTCCGTTTAGACCATCAATGGCAATATGGTCGTTCTTACCATCTAAGAAGACACCTTTTCCTATAACGCCACCCTCAGCAACAGGTTGAACCCAACTCCCCCCTCGCAAAGACAAACTAGGAGCATTTTGGACCGTTGAAGTGTTTTGAAGCTTTGGCGTCCTTTCGAACCGAAAGTCCTGCTTGATTCCATGAGGAATAAATCCGTTGTCATCGAACATGGCGCTTTCTGTTCCAGATCCGTGCCGAACTAATGGGGCGTTCATGGGAGCGACTACGAGAGCGTCGGGATGCAAAAATTCATCAAATGCTACTTCCGCATTGTGACCTCCTTTAGAAGTTACGTACCAAACTACGTCCATCGGAGAAATAGGCGTCATTGCATCGAGGTAGTTAAATTGATTCTCAAGCGAAGATATTCGTGATGCGCCAGTGTTTCTAAATCGAGAGTTGTATCCTTGATACAGAGATAAATCCCAGCTGTATTTCTGCGCATGGTAAGCAGGCGATTTAAAGTCGGTAAGGTTTAATCCGTTATCCAGCAAGACAATTTTTCCTTGAGTCCAAGAACCAACGACAACGATACCTCGCGCGTTTGCGGAGTTTGTATGTTCATAATCTGCGGCGTCACCTTTGACGACACTTATGTGCTGCCCATCATGTTCAAACGCAGCGTCTTCCCCCCAACGCACTTTGTAACCATCTTGATTTTCCGCTAAGGGAAAGAATAAGTTATCGCCTTTTCGGTCGATCCAAGGATAACCACCATGAATTTCCTGTGTCGGTGGGATAACGTTGCCTTGTGTATCGCGGATAGGATATTTGGCAAATCCATACTTTTGGTTCACGTTTGGATCGAGATGTGCGGCACTTAGCCGCTTAAATACCCTCCAACCCGAAGCGTCGCACGGCCCCACGGTGTTGTAGGAATACAAAATGTCCGACGGCGAAGCACCGTGGATCACCATTACCATACCGTCAGATGTTGTCGCTGGTTCGAGCAAGGCATCGTCAAAAGAAGTACCATCCCAACTCGGTATTTTTGGCATAGAATAGTTAGCATTGGGCGCGATGCTCTTTTGATCACTCAAGAAGGCACACCAAGGTTCTGGATTACTTCCTAGGCAGTCTTCATCGGCCGCCATCTTCAAGCGATCGACTTTCGCCCAGTCACAGTCTGGCTGCCCATCACCTGTAAAGTCATATCGGCAAGCGACTTTGTCATTGTAGCTGTAGTCGTCTTTATCTGGAAGAGACATAAAATTCGTCACCGCACTGCGTGGGTAAACCCAGATGGAATCGTTGTCGGTTTGAGACGTAGCTATTTCTTTGCCATCAGGTACAAAGAGAACCAAATCGATGGATCTCAGCTCCCAACGCAAAACGGAACTACTTTCGGAAACCTTATCGGTGGATCGGTTGGAGTAAATTGCTGTTTGTTCGTAACAATCACCATCTCTTAGCGGTTCTCCTGGATTCTTTCGCGCTTTGCAACGTCTTGGACTGTTGTTTGAGTTAGGACCAGACTTACTGCATAAATCCATGTTGAACGGATCTGTTGCCGTATTCGAAGTGAACATTCGAGCTGGATACCGGCTTTGTCCAGGAAGTGGACTGACTCTGGTCCAGGGCAGCATTCTAGAATGGCGACGCATCACTGCTTTACCGCTATCAGAAGTAGTCTGCAGTCCGTGGTCCAAGTTTTCAGGAACGAATTGAGCAATACCATCACTGCTATAGGTAACAATTCGGCCGTCCACGGAAGATCTGTGATCAGGTAGGGAATAGGATTGCTGCGGTGACTGCTTTGGTGCCCCGTAAGACTTTAACGTGCTGTCATCAGTTTCCTGAGGAGACCAATGCGGATGACTCGTAGCCATTAGCGACCTCCGCAGGCTCGGTTTGGGAGGCAGAGACGTATTGTAGCAATTAGTGACCACATCGAACCCCTCGTCCGAACACGCCACAGTGTCAACTACCGCAAGTTCTCCAAATCCTTCAGTTAAATCGACAGGATCATCACTCCCCTTGGGCTTACAACTGACGAGAAGGAACGTGGCACATAGAAGATGAACATTATTCACATTGTAATATTAGCACCTCCTTACCCGTACATGCGAGGGTAAAATTGGTCTAACCAAAAGATGGCGTCGTTACATCATGCAAAACGAAAACGCTTATATTCCACTGTCTACCATGGCTTCAATGAACTCTTCGTCGTTCTTTCTATCCCATTCCATGAGTAGCTCGCCAAACCCCCTCGCATGGTTTCGGTTCTGCAGTATCGCAAAAAGAAACGATGCGTTGGGGACCAATGACCTCGATTTTTCGTGACTTATTACAATGCCATAATAGGGTTTTTCTTCTCCTTCGCATTCAAGCCACGTCTCAACTAGTTCCCACGACATAATCCGAGCCACTTTTGTTTTGTCGGAATCAATGCAGAGATACGCATCGTCGACGAGTCCTGCCAGCACGGCCCAGTGCTCCCACTTATCTACGCAAACAATCACCGGGTTGCCAAGTCCTAAGGCCGAATCGATCTGCTCTTTCGCTTGCTTTGCTTCCTTGGACGCTATAATCGTCGTGGAGCATCCTAACTGTGCAGCTCCATCAATAATACCTTGTTCATCTGTCCCCCAGATGGCACTTTTCCAAAAGGGACGATTCATCGCAGCAGACAGTTGCTGCTCCGTAACAGAGACTCTCACCATCAATAACGCGTGCCGAAGGGCATGCCTTGAACAAGTTCCAGAAATCGGCCATTGCTTTTCAAAGCCCAGCCGCACTACTTAGTCCCCAGCTTAAATCGACGTCTGGCTGTTTTTACAATCTTATCGATAAAGTCGGTCCATCTCATCCCTGCCTCTTCGGCAGCAATGCACATCTCATGGCCACGGCTTAAGTACGGGTTTGCGTTCGCTTCTATCACCCAGAGTTGTCCCTCAGCATCCAAACGGACATCAAGCCTTGCATAGTCTCGTAACCAAAACATTCGAAATGCTACTTTTGCAATCCGCTTGAGTTCTCGCTTTACCTCCTGCGGAAGGTCATGAGCAACTTCATTGGAAATTCCACGACGAGCTCTATAGTTCTCATCCCACTTCGCCGCTCTCGTCGCGATTTGCTGTCGGTTGCTGGCATCATCGGCAAAAATCATTTCCGTTGCCGGCAACACTTTGAGCCTGTCTCCGTTTCCAATCACTCCAGTGTACAGCTCTCTTCCCACCACGAATTGCTCCACAATCGCGGCTTCCGAGAATCTTTCGTGAACGAAATCTACTCGAGCAAAAAGCTCTTCGTCATTGTTAACTAGAGAAGCTTGAGATATTCCATACGACCCATCTAATTTGAGGGGCTTTACGATTACCGGGAACTCAAACTTTTTACTCGGTGTTTCTCCAGGACGGAAGATAGAAAAGTCCGGAACGTACACGCCATGATGAGCGAGAACTTTTTTGCTTAAGCCTTTGTTGCGCGTCATCATCAAAGCTGCAGGCGGGGCGCCTGTGTAGCAAATCGACTCAGCCTCAAGTAGCGCCGGAACTACAAAGTCTAATCTGTCGATAGAGCGAAAGGACTCAGTACAATTGAAAACTACATCGGGACTTTGCTGACGTAGCTGCTGAAGAAACTCAGAAGGGTCGTCAACAATCGGTGCTAGCGAGACGTTGTGTCCCTTTTCTCGAAGCGCGAAAGCAACTTGGTATTCTTGGGCAGGTTCTTCAGTCTTCCATTGAGGAATGACCTGGTCGTAGTGGTACCAGTGATCAGCTTCCGTCCAGCCAGCTAGCTCGCTATCAAAAACCACACTGATACGCATGCTTGACTCTACCGTGCACTGGTCGACACTCGCAACGTTAGTCCGGCTTGTATCCCCACGACTTCAAAATTGCATTGCGATCGATATTCGCTTTGGCAACGAAAGATGTCGGAACCGCAGAATCCGGGTCATGTTTTGCGCTCCACAAAATAATCTCCAAAACAATCGGAAGTAAATCTCTCCCCTTATCAGTCAGCGAATAAAGGTAGCGTCTGCCATCATCTGGGTCGGATCTTTTCTCAATGATGTTTGCTGCGGTCAGCGATTTTAATCTATCCGCTAGAATGTTCGTCGCGATGCTTTCTCCCGCGTCTTCAAATTCCGCGTACCGGGTTCTTCCGTAAGTCCCAATATCTCTTATTAAAAGTAGCGACCACTTGTCCCCAAAAACATCCAGAGCCCAAACGATGGGACACTCAGAGCGCCTTTCCACCGCATGACCGTAACATATCACTTGCAATATGCAAGTGATCATGCAACAAGAGCTGCATGAGCGAAGAAAAACTCCCTCCGGCATCTCCTTATCGCGATATCGATGAAGTATTTCCTAACGTATTCTTCGTGCGAGCAGGCATGAAAATGCCGATGAGAATGCCAATAAAAATTTCCAGGTCAATGACCCTCGTCCGCAAAAATGGTGAGCTAACTATCTTCAATTCCGTTCGCGTTCCTGAAGCAGGGTTAAAAGAAATTGAAGCACTTGGAAAGATTACAAAAGTAGTACGCTTAGGCGGATTTCATGGTCGTGACGACCTTTTCTACAAAGAGAAATATGGAGCCAAAGTTTACGCGGTAGCGGGACAAACTTATGTAAGAGGGTTACCATCTCCAGGGAAAGAGGCTCCTCCGACGTACATGCAGCCTGACGTTTGGATAGATGAAGGTAACACCGCGGATTTGCCCTCGGGGATTGTCAAAGTTTTTAGAACCTCAAGCCCAATTGAAGGGCTTTATATTCTCAATCAAGAAGGCGGAATTGCTATCACTGCAGACTCACTGCAAAACACCGCCGAGCCGAACGAATTTGTAAATTGGTTTGCCAAGGTAATGATGAAAAAATTCGGTTTTTGGAAAGCCAATAATGTGGGACCTGGCTGGGTTCAGTTTGGAAAACCTAAGGCAGATGAAGTTCGTAGTATCCTGCAACTCGAGTTTCAACATCTTCTACCGGGACATGGAGAACCTGTGATCGGCCAAGCAAAGGAAAAGTACCGACCGGTCCTTGAAGGTGACCTTAAAGGCTGCCATTAACGATTGCGGAGTTGCATCCAAGTTACCACACACGCAAGTACTGCCGCTGGCATCATGTAGAAAGATGGTTCTGTTGGTTCAAATCCTCTAGGTCTGTAAACACCGCCGTGGGCAATGCAAGACAACAGAAATATTCCCAAAATAACGATTCCGCAAACGGCCCAACTTTTGGTTTCTTGGTTTCGTATCAGGTAACTCTTGTGGTTTCGTTTAACTACTCCGAGCCAAGCTCTGCGATCCCAAAAGATCAAAATACCAAGTCCTCCCAACATGCACAGCACCGTTACTATGGTTGGCAGGCCTGCTGTGGCAATGCAAAGTACCGCAATAACTACGACAATGGGCAACAGAAGTAGCGCGCCCGCCAAAGCAAAGTATTGGGTGAGTAGTAATAGCGCGCCCACAACTTGTAGTAGTCCGACAAAGTGATAAAGCAATCCGGTGTCGTAGAAAGCATGAAGAAACTCATGAAATGCCCCGGTATTTCCAGCATCGGTAAACCTCTGCCCAATCAGTTTCTTGGTGCCGGCAGGAAGAAAACCAAAGCCAATTGCCAATCTAAGAAGCGCTATTAACCGCGTTTTGGTTTCAAAGCTTGGCAACAACTCGTCCCATTATCTGGCTGGATGCTATCGCCCCAAAATGCCGGCTGTCCCGTCCCTCATCCGGGTTGTCGCTGGAAAGCCAATACTGTCCAAAGGAAACTTTCTCTACCCTTTTTACAATGGGAATCGAAAGCATCGGATGAGTAGCAACCACCACCATCCCAGGCTCAACTATCGCCTTTGCATCAACAAAGAGATGGTCTCCCTGCGCAATGGTAGGCATCATACTCGCGCCATCAGCGCGAAAGCGAACGTACCGCCCCAACACCCAACCAAAGAGGGTCTTGGGACGGAAACTAAGAGATTCAGCCACCTGCGAGGTAGAAGTCGACGTTACGACCTTTGGCTTTCCAAAACATATCGTGAATTTGTTTGCATGCATCGATAAGTTCGTCAGCGTGCTGTGCACTAACTTCTACTTTGCACGCAGAGCAAAGCTTCGTGGCTTTCCAAAAAATGTCATGAAGATCTGGAAAATCTTTTAGATGTGCTGGCTTGAAAAAGTCAGTCCAAAGAATGAGCAGGTCACGCTTGGTGTGTTCCGCTTGCTCTTCTTTTACGGAAATATAACGACTTAGTTTGTTATTGTAGTCTGCGACAGCCTGAGCGTCGCCGGCATCTGGAGGCGTTAGCGCCAAAATCTTTTTGGTCATAGAACGAACGGCTTCAGCGTAGATTCTCGCCGATGCAGGATCGTAGATGCCGCATGGAGCATCGCAATGAGCAGAGGCTGTTTGAGCCGGAGCGATAACGTCAATTGCATTCAATAGTTTTTTAATCATTCCTATTTTTCCTTTCGACGTGAACTTCTGAAAAGAACGATGGCCGCTGCTGTCGCGAGAGGAAGACCTATCCACAAAAGATGAATTAGTCCCGAGCTTGCTTCGCCATGGTCGTGACCAGGGTGAGCATGAGCCACAGCGGTAGCACTTAAAGTGACCAAAGCAGCTGTGATTGTTGATTTTGTTAGTTTCATTTTCTACTCCTTGCCCGCAATTTTTCACAAGGCTTCCTGTCTCGTCCATAGCCAAGTGCAAAAAGTTGGGATTAGCGGAAGCGCCCACTCAGAATGCCGTGTTAAGGTGTTTTCGATGGAACGAATGAGACTCGGTAGAAGACTAAGGCGCGTCTTACTCATTATTAACCTGAAAACGTTGCTCATTACCCTGCTTGCCGTAGCCTCCACGGCGTTCTGTCGTCACTACCAAATCTATGCGGAATTCCCTTTGACGCTAATCGCGACGTCCGTGGTCTTTCCTATCGTTTTCTCTATCGGCGGGGCCTACAAACGAAGGGAAGCAGCACTCGACAAATACGGTACGCTCAAAGCCTACGGTCGCGCCATCTACTTAGCAAGCCGGGACTGGCTGCCAGGTTCTACCATCGAGATTCAAGAAGAAGCGAAGAGCCGAATCGGCGAAGTGTTGATGTCTTGTCGGACGATGTTCACGAGTCCAACAGACGAAATCGTAGCTAACGAAAAACCCGTATACGAATCATTTTCGAAGCTTTCAAATTTTATCAAAGTGGGCTTGCGCGCAGAGGGCCTCCCCTCTGGTGAATGCTCTCGTTGTAATCAGTACGTAAGTAAAATGCTCCTCGCTTTTGAAGACGTAAAACACATTTACCAATACCGAACGCCAAGAACTCTTGCAGCTTTCAGCGATATTTTTATTAGACTCTTACCTCCACTTTATGGTCCCTATTTCGCAGCTGTGGGAAAAGGCTATTCCCATGTGGGGCTAATCTACGCAATGCCGGTGGTACTCAGCGTTATTTTGGTCAGTCTCGATAACATCCAAGAACATCTTGAGAACCCCTTCGACCAGGTAGGAGAAGACGATGTGGAAATCAATGCTCAGAAGTTCATCGAAAGCCTTAAACCGGTTACTGGTAGTTAAAATAGACGCTATGGTCAACCCGTGTGTCGTAACATCAAAACCCTTCACAACTTTTTGCCGCCAGCCACCGAAGAAGAGATTCTAGCTTCTTCGCTGCAATACGTACGAAAAATTGCTGGGACTAGAAAGCCGTCAAAGGCCAATGAAGAGGCATTTGAACTGGGCGTTCAAGAAATCTCGGAAGCAACAAGAAAGCTGCTCAACGCTTTGACAACAAACGCCCCTCCCAAAAATAGAGAAGTCGAAGCAGCTAAGAAAAAGAAGCGTTTCCAGAATCGAAGATAGAATGTGTTAGGGTAGGTCGATGCGACCGCTGCTCGTACTTAGCTTGCTGTTATTGGCTTGTGAAAAAGACAAAACCCGTGGAAAAGTCTCCGCGAGACAAACCTCCAGCACTGCGGTAGCAGCCCAAGGACCATTCGGAGACAAAGACTACTTAGAGAAACTCTATCTGTGTTGGCAGCGTAATGCTTATCAACCAGCATTCCCTACCAACAGGGATGGCAAGAAAGAGTATGTCGCCGGAATAAATGGCATCGTTTACTATGGTGACTTGCCTCGCTGTTTAGACGGAGACGAAGAGTCAAAAGATTTCAAAGATATCTCTCAGATAGAAAAAGTCGCCGGCCTGAAACTAAAAGAAAAATCTGAACACGGACTATTTGAGCACTATAATCCTGAGATCATCACGTGGGGAATTCAAACTCTTATCCCCAACCCAAAGCAAAAGATAGGAGACATCACAGCCAAAGCATTCTACTCACGCGCTATGAAGAGGTACTTCCGGCTCATGGCCGAGGCGTATATCGTTTTGCTCCAGCGCGGAGACGTTCAAGCGCAAGTGGACGCTTACCTGCTCGCAGGCTCCAAAGGTTTTCCGCTATTCGATGACGGCGTTGATTACCTACAACACCAATTTCGCGACTGGCTACCCTACCCCGACGTCAGAGATACGATAACGCTCACTCCACAGATGGCCATCGGTTTTTGGTTGAGAAGACATCATGATAAAACCTCTGGTGAACTTTGGCGAGGACTTGAAATTATCCTTACTCATTACGACTCCGATTGGTACGCGACCGTCAGAGCCAAATATCCCACGGCGGCATCAAAGCTGACGAGCAAGCCGAATTGACTTTTTTACGGCAGACACGCCCATCCCCCTGTATGCCAGAGTTCCATCTCGCTTGAATAACATCACGGTGGGAGTACCAGTAATTTTCCAGCGTTTATGAAGTTTTCTTCCTTTATCGCGAAGTAGTGTGAACCCCACTTTCTTCAAAGCTCCATATCTGCGGATCGTTCTCATTTTTTGATACGACACGCCAAACACCACAGGACCATTTTCCCCAGAACGTTTTGAAAGTTTTCCGAGACTAGGGTGAGTCGACTTACACCAACCACACCAGGTGGCCCAAAATTGGATCAAAACAGGTCTACCCAGATGGCTGCTCAACTTGGGATCGTTTTTGCCATAGCCAGCTTGCAGTTTGATATTGTCGGCACTCGATAACGTTGCCTGCGACTGCAGCAGCAATGCCAGTAGTAAGGCCATAGCAAATACTATCAACGCGCACAGACGGTGTAAATTGTTCTTTTCGCTCTCTGCCTGCAAACGCTGTCATAATGGAATGATTGGTAACCTATTTGCATCATTCGACACTACGGGTAAGGTCGCCCTGTGGACCACAAAATTCTAATTATCTGCATGTTAATCCAAGTATTGTGGACGTTGATGCTCTACGTGAAACTAGGTTTAGCGAAATCACGAGCGTTTAAAGTTGGCGGTTTTGACAAAAGAGCTGCGGCACATGATGACTCCGTTTGGCCACTGCAAGTACGACTTATCAACAACAACATCAACAATCAGCTCGCGAGTCCTACCTTGTTTTTCGCCTTAGCTCTAACACTCCTTGTCTTGAGTAAAGCCGACGGAGTATCCTCCGTGATGGCTATCGGATACGTCGCCAGCCGCTGCATTCATTCCGTAGTTCACATTACCTCCAATCGGGTTTCGATTCGCCTCCCAGTTTTTGTCGTATCTCTTTTGATACTACTGGCTATGACCGTTCGCCTGTTCTTTCAGATTTGGTAGTATTGCCAAAAAATTGCCCCCCTTTTGTCCTCCAAAAAGAAGCTCGATTTACTTCAGAGTGATAAGCTGTGGCGTGGGGAAAGCTACTTGGACTATATTGGCTTGCGCAATAGCCGCAACAGGGTGCAAACAACCCAGCGTGGAGTCCGCTCCAGAAGAAGAAGTCTGTCCTAAAACCCAAAAGTATACAGGCCTGCTTCCCGCCACCTCAGACGACCACCTCTCGGTTGATTACTGGCTCAACAACCTCAATGAAAAAGTCGACCTCGATGCGGCTCTTCTTACTGATGCTCAGATAGATACGCTAAGCCAATCTATGGTTGCGCCTCGTCCGGGATACATCAAGCGCAGAAACTTACTCGATCCCATGGTGCCAGAAGTCGTTGCTGACAAGATTTTGGACCGCGTCAACTGGTACGAAAAAAAACTAGGAAAAGACTTTGCGGACTCCCAAAAGTTTCGCGACGACCTTCAGAAACCCGCAACTCCCTACAACCGTGCGCAGTGGCATATCGCTTTAGATCGTATTCCTATGACGTGCGCTCCATCGAGTGTCACTGTTGTCGATCAAGACACGCTAGATCCACGTATCGACCGTAATGCCTGTGGCGCCGTATTTTCGCAAGAACCATTCCGAATCGTTGCTGAATCGGGACCATTCAAACTTGCTCAAACCGAACTGAGTTGGGGATGGATAAGCGACGGTTCCGGTAAATCCGTGGTGGTGGAAAAAAATGAAATTCTGCCTTTCATTGACGGTAATTTCGTCTCTTTATCTGAAGACACGATAATAGAAGGCATGCCCCTGAGAAAGCAATCAAGGCTTCCCTTCTCCGAGGGCTCTGTACTTTTTGCTTCCCCCAAGGGAGTCGCAAAATCCAAACTGGAAGCTGCATCTATGGCTCCGCGGAAGTTCAGTCGTCGTAACATATTGGAAGCTGCATTTAGCTATCTCGATGCTGAGTACGGCTTTGGGGGAAAGAACTCCGGGATTGATTGCTCAAGATTTGTAGAACAGGTCTTTGCACCTTTTGGCGTTGAGCTGCCGCGTCATAGTAGCTGGCAATCGAAAGCTACATCCTATTACCTAGACGTGGAAGGAATGCCGGTAGAAGAAAAGAAAAGAGTATTGGAGCAGGCTAATAAGAGCGGCATGCTTCTTTTGGAGATGCGCGGCCATATTATGCTGTACCTTGGACAAGACGATGAGGGCATCCCTATGGCCATACACTCCATGGGGCATTTCCTTACGCTGTGCGACGAAGAAGTAGGAGAAACGAAACAACTTGTGGACCGAGTCGTCGTTAGCGACCTTTCATTGGGTGCAGACACCTCAAAGACATCCCTATTAGAAAGGATTAAGCGCGTAGCCGTTATTGGAGATTTTCCTGATGGAGACGCGCTTCATGGCTTAGCGATATACCGTCCTGCAGCGCCGATGCAGAGACCGACCAATGCTCAGTGCAAGGAAGCGGGAAAAGGTGGACTTTTCACGGCTCCACTTAAACCTCACGAAAAGGGAGCCCTACGAGTGCTGACCACTCGCATTAAAAAGCCTGGAGCGGCATCCCTTCACTTTTTTCCTCCGCAAGAAGGAGAAGATGTAGCGTTAGATATCGCCTATACTCGCGGTCCGCCTTGGGGCGTCATTGGAACGGTAAATCAACCATCCCATGGACTTTGGACTGTAGCTTTGGGAGATGGACAGCAGCTGCTGGGATGCCGGCAAATTAAAGTGCGTAGTTCGTTTAGAGCAAGTAAAGGCATGCATGGTGATACTGCGTGGAGACTGCGCTCAAAATGGAGCCAGCAAAAAGAAGACTTGTATGCCATGTTCATCGAAAGACTTTTTGACTATCCGCAAGACCAAACCATTACCTGGAAAAATCTTCATACCCTGCTTCGTGACCCAAGCAGAAACATTCTCCACAATTATCTGGGACTACGCGAAGAAGAAAACACTAAAATGGTCCCAGACTGCGCCGACTTGCCTTACGCATTACGTGCTTACTTTGCATGGAAACTAGGGCTTCCATTCGCTATGCACAGATGCACCAGAGGAACGGATGGTAGACCACCAAAGTGCAAACCAGATGTAGACAATCTGTTTCCACGTACCGCTTTGGTCACCAATGACAAAGAAGCTCTAAAGTTGCACCAAGCGATGCGAGATGGAGAAGACGTCCCCGACTTGCAAGAGCTGGAGGACGCCTCCATGGAACCTGTAGAAGTCGAACAACGTAGTCGAGTGGAAGGATTCGCAGCACTTTTTAGAAAAACCCAACGCTCATCGCATTCTTCGAGCGGACGAACGATGCCAAAGGATGAGCTTGGAGATTTCTACCCAGTGCCTCTTTCTAAAAATACGATTCGTCCTGGCATGATGTTTATCGATCCGTACGGCCATCTGATAATGGTTGGCCGATGGCTGCCGCAAACAAAAGAAGGTAGTGGTTCTCTAATTGGTATTGATGCGCAACCGGACGGCACGATTGGACGACGAAAATTTTGGCGAGGATCCTTTCTCTTTCATCCAGGCACTCATGCAGGTGGTGCCGGGTTCAAAGCGTTCCGACCGGTTTTTTACAACAAGGACACTGAAAAGATTGAATTTCTAGAAAACAAAAAACTAAGAAGAAAAACCTATAGGTATTCATTAGAACAATACGAAGGTGACGAAAGTGCCTTCTATGATAAAATGCAACAACTCATTAACCCAAGGCCTTTGGATGCAGAGACGCAACTTGCAGACCTCGTTTCCGCCTTAAAACAACAAGTCGTCAGACGAGTGACGTCGGTCAACAATGGAGAAGACTACTTAGCGAAAAACAGTGATGCCCCGATGGAGATGCCCGAAGGCAAAAGAATTTTTCTTACTACAGGGCCATGGGAGGATTTCGCAACACCTTCACGTGACTGGAGGCTGTTGGTTGCGATTCACACAGTACTCGACTTTCCCAGCGCAGTAGGACGCAATCCGACTCAGTATGGGGTGTCGGTTGCCAATGGCGCACAGGAAAAAAATAGGTTGGTTGACGTCATGAATGAAATGCTTTCTAAAGAAAAGTTTGAATACACACGTAGCGATGGTTCCATGTGGGAGTTGTCATTACGCGACGTAGTTTTCAGAAAGGTTGAGCTCGAGATGGCCTACAATCCCAACGACTGCCCTGAGATTCGATGGGGAGCCACTTCCGAGAACGAAAAAGAATTCACTACCTGCCAGCGTCACGCGCCTAAGGAGCAGATCGAAAAAATGAAGCAGTACCGCCATTGGTTCAGTGAGCGCCGTCGTCCCGCGACCTGACGAAGCAGGTAGAATCTGATAGCGTCTTGAGGTGAAGTTTCAAAACCTCCAAGAGATCAAATCGAAAGCTCTAACCATCCTGGACGATAACGCGCGTAACTATTATTGCAGCGGAGCTTGCGACGAAGTCACTCTTTCCGCCAATCAAATGGCTTACCAAAACATCGAGCTACTTTTTCGAGTAATGGTAGACGTTTCCCGTATCGATACCTCTGTAGACATTCTTGGAACACGCCTCTCCATGCCCGTATTGATTGCTCCAACCGCGTTCCATGGGCTCGCGCATCAAGACAAAGAGCTCGCAACCGCTCGCGCCGCCAAAAAGCGTGGTTGCCTGTTTATAAACAGCACACTCTCTAATACTGCAGTGGAAGACATAGGACCAATCGCTCCCTTCTGGTTTCAACTGTACGTCTATCGCGACAGAGTGCTAACAAAAGAACTTATCGAGCGCGCCGAAGCCGCCGGTGCAACCGCCGTTGTGCTGACGGTAGATGCTCCGGTGCTTGGCCTTAGAGAAACAGACAGCCGCAAAAGTTTCGTCTTGCCCTCACATCTAACGTGCGCCAATCTGGAGTCTTACAACTTCACTGAGATCTACCAAGCCGATGATGGCTCTGGATTAGCCAATCATGTGGGAAAGCTTCATGACGCTTCACTGACTTGGAAAGACATAGAATGGATGCGATCTATCTCAAAGCTTCCAATCATCGTAAAAGGAGTGGTCCATCCAGAGGATGCGCGTATCGCAACAGAATCAGGAGCAAGCGGTATTGTAGTATCCAATCATGGTGGACGCCAACTGGATACCTCGATCAGTACCATTGAAGCACTTCAAAGGATCTCGCAAACGTTCGACTCTAAGCATCTTCTATTGGTTGATGGGGGAATCAGACGAGGGACTGATATTGTTAAGGCCCTAGCCGCAGGAGCTGATGCGGTCTTAATCGGCAGGCCAGTGCTTTGGGGGCTCACCGTCGGAGGACAATCAGGAGTAGAGAAAGTTCTAGAGACATTAAGAAAAGAATTCGAAAACGCGATGGCGCTTTGCGGCGTCACCAGTATCGACAAAATCTCCAAAGATTTACTTGTAAAAAAGGCCGGGTAAATTACCCGGCCCTCAAATTGAAACGATTAGTAATCTACTCGATGGCAAGTTCCACATCGACATGAGCTACCGACAATGTAGTCCCCTCCGTGAAAGGAGCAATTGGTCCCGACTCGCTTTTCTGCTCGGTCCGCAGTACTACGATGTAGTCGGAGTTAAGATTTGCTTCCTCTCCCTCTTCAAGACTATTCCAATCAAAGTTAACGACACCTGGCGCTGATATTTCATGATCAAAATGGTTCGGACACTTTCCATTTTCCCATACGCTAAAGTTCGCCATGACGTTTACCTCCGCGGGTTCATAATTTAACTCAAAACCAGCCTGAAGATCGGGAAGCACATCTCCATCAACAAAGTTGGTAATAGTAATCGGTTGCTGCATGGGCACTTGAGTAAGGTGCGTTTCGCCATTAGCGTCAGTAAACTCGATATCCATGGTGGTTTGGCCAGGTTCGATTTCTATAAAGTCTGAGTAATACCCTTTAGACGTCGACTCCCTGTATTGTAAAACAACGCCGTTAGCTGTAATTTTTTGCCCTTCGTCGAATTCAACGTAAGTCCTACGCCAAACTCCATCTATCGAGTTGTCCATGAAGCTGGCAGTTAGATTCACCGCAACCTTTGAAGTTGTCGCAAAGTCTGAAACTTGGACGTCCACTTCATAGGTTTCCAGTACTTCAGAGGATCCTCTAGTATTTGGGGAGCTGCCTGCAGCACCCTCCCCATCCTCTACGGAGGAACAAGCGGCAAACGAAGAAATAAGTGCTGACGTAAGAATGACTCGCTTCATGAACATCATTCAACCACATGTAGTTACAGGTGTCTACTCAATTATTGGTCTGTCCAAAGTACAATGCCACGCCATACTTCTACCGTTTATAACAGTGTTAGTTTTCTGCTATGGGGGGCAAGCCAGCGCTAAAAGCAAAGACATCATTTTCGTTGAAGGACCAACTATTCAACCCTGAAAAAGTTGGCTATTTGGCATCGCTAATATCGGCTGCTTACCCAGCTTTCGACTCAAAGAAGTTTTGTAAAAGTATAATTAGCGAGTTTCCAAAGTTGGAGCTCAAAGAACGCATAGAACACATTACCTTTTGTCTCCATCGAGATCTTCCCAAAGATTTCTCCAAAGCGGTAGCAATACTAGTGAAGGCCTTACCTCCTCCATTAGATCCAACCAAAACCGACAATGACTTTGGCGAGTTTATTCTAGCCCCTTTTTCACATTATGTAGCCTCCTTCGGCTGTAACGCCAAAGACCTAGATCTGTCATTGGCTTCCTTAAGAGAAATGACAAAGCGATTTTCCGCCGAGGATTCGATTCGTTACTTCATCAACAGTTTTCCTAAAGAGTCCCTAGCCTTTCTGAAGTCTTGTGCGAGCGACGACAACTATCATGTACGACGGCTTGCCTCGGAGGGGTCTCGTCCTAAGCTGCCTTGGTGTCAGAAGTTGCAAATTCCTGCGACCCAGGCTCTGCCCCTTCTCGAACGTCTCTACACCGATGAGACTCGTTATGTCACGCGCTCCGTTGCCAATCATATGAACGACCTTAGTAAGATTGATCCTGAGCTAACGATTTCTACACTCAAGAGGTGGAAGTCGTATGACACCCAGAATGCAAAAGAGATGGACTACATACTTTCTCACTCATTGAGAACGTTGGTTAAAAATGGCAATAAACAAGCTCTGACTGTTCTCGGATTTGGGAAGCCAGCTGAAGTAGAGTCTCTTGTTTTTGCAACAACTACTCCGAAGGTTCTGATTGGCACCAACCTAGAGTTCAACCTATCGTTTGTAAGCCGCAAGAAACAAAACTTGGCCATCGACTACACGATGTTCTTCTTCTCAGACAAGGGAACTCCCAAGAAAACTTTCAAGCTTCGCGCTGCAACCTTAGATGCAGGACAGAAGGTTTCCATTTCCAAAAAACATCCTATGCGCCTTATGACCACCAGAGCTCTTTCAAAGGGAAAGCACAAGGTAGTCCTTCAAATTAACGGAGACGTCTTGGCGGAATTTTCATTCGAGCTTGTGTAGCCTTTATCCTTCAGTGCCACGAACTTACTCAGGAACGCAAATTTCCTGACCAGAGGAAAGTATTGGCGCATCAAAGACAGCCGCAACCGCAGTAAAGCCTATTCCCAAAGACATGGCATCGTTAGTTCCATCGCCGTTAAGATCGATGTCCATAGCTAAGAAGGCTCCAAACGGACCATCTTTTACATCTTGCGCAGAAACATTGAAGTCGGCGTCAGTGTTCCACATACAGAAAGAATCGCATCCCGCCATGTTGTACCCATTGGCTTGGAAATCTTGATTCGCGCTAAGACAAATTTGAGCTGGTACGGTCTCAGTACTCCCGCAGCAAGTTTGTATTTCCCCAAGCTGACTTATTCCATCTAGGTTAGTGTCGCAATGGTCGGTAATATTGTTATTTAGCATTCTGGCTATTTCTGGAACAATAATCGCCTCAAAATCTGCTTCGAGGATTCCCCCACCAATTTTTCCTTGCACAATCCCTACCTGCGAAATCTGCATCGCTTCAATCTTCGTACCCTTTAAAGGGAGTTGAAATGGTGCACCGGATACGAACTCCCATGTAAGCTGAACAGCCTCTGGTTTGGTATTTTCGAAAGTTCCCGCCTCTATCTCACCAAGTACAACGTTGCTATCCGGATTCCCAGCAAAACTGAAAGTCGTCGTACCATCAAAATGCCCGCCACATATGCATTGGGAAGAGCCCTCAGGGTCGCACCCAGCAGGTGTGCATGGTGCTGTGTCCGATGAAATAAGAGAAGAGTCACCTGATATCACTTCCATTCCCACGTTCTGTGCTGTCGCAAAATCCGCGGCTTTCAAGGCTAGTAGCAAATTGCTATTCCCTTGAATAAGCGAGCTGTTAATTCTGCTGCCAAAGTCAATCTCAGGACTCGAACTCGCCAAGCCCATAATGTCGCCCAACGCGTTCTCTGCAGCTCCGTCGCCGTCGATATCAAAACTAAGTTCTTCTGCCGACAAAGCATCCGTGGGAATCACAAAAGAATCAGCGACAAATGTCGTAAGTGCTCCGGATTGGTCCACGCAAATCTCCGGAGGTCCTGGTGGCTCCTCTTCTGGTCCGCATGACTCAGGAATGGAGAAGGCTTCGTCAACGCACTGTCCCTCGTTAACATCACTGCGGCATTCCTCCCAATCGACTTCGTCTTCCGAGATTGCTTCTTCACCTTCGCACGCCGCAAACCGAAAGAACTGTTTGCACTCGGATGCTGAGTCAAACCCTACGATATCTACCACGCAATCGGAGCCACAAGAACATGCTTTTTCGCAAATTGCCGCCATGGAATTTTCACAAGACGCTTTGCCTCCGGCACTGTCTCCTCCGCAGGAAGTCACCAACGTACCGACAATAAATGCTACAAGAGTTCTCATATTGCTTTTTAACATCGACTAGTGTTGTTCGTCCAAAGATGACCCGGAAAAATTGAAAATTGGGTCGACAATGGAACCTACATTGTAGGTACAAGACATCGTTCTTCTTTAGAGATTCTTTACGAGCGTATCCGGCCCACGTTAATGCCACCTTCGAGGTGATTGAGATTGGAGAACTCACAATGGCAACGATCGCTTACCGTTCGTTCATTGTATCATTACTCGTACGTCTTCTGCTCGCTATTGAGAGTTACTAATCAGCCACTCAAGACTACGTTTCTCCGCATAGAAATCTGGTGCCCATGGTAGTCCTGATGCAAAAGCAACGTGCCCCCCTCCCCGACAGACCTCCCATTCAACAGCCGTAGACAAACGCTGAGAGGCCTTTGGCAGCATGGTGGATGGCATAAACGGATCGTCATCAGCAGAAAGGCAAAGTGTCGGACACTTGATTGCGCTTAGCACGCTCATACTACTTGCCGACTCATAGTAATGTTGCGCACTCTCAAACCCGCAGGCGGGTGCTGTAAACGAATCGTCGAAATTTATAAACGTTTTCGAACCAACCACTTTTTTAATATCAACGTGCTCAAGCTCTTTCGGAAACTTGGAATAAAAGTACCTTGCCTTTGCTTTGAGCGACTTTAAAAACTCGCGCGTATAGATAAGACCTCCGACTCGTTCTAAATGTTGAGCGCAAGCTCCCAGGTCAAACGGCACAGAGATGGCGACGGCGGCTGCCACTAGGGAGGCATTGGCATTGGTTCCTAACCATCGCAACAGAATATTTCCCCCCATAGAGATACCAACGACGTAGATGGGCAGCATCGTTTGCTTGCGCACGTGGCATATCAGAGCATCGGCATCGCCCGTAAAACCTGAATGGTGCTGACGAAAACCGACTTGTGGAATCCAGCCATCCCTTGTTTGTTGATTTTGTGCGCAGCTTCTGAAGTTGATAGCCCAAGACTTCATCCCCAAAGAACTCGCTCGTTGGCTCAAACCTTGAATGTACGGCGAATAGGAACTTCCCTCTAAGCCATGCAGAAGTACGACATGACCGGCCAGCTCACCTTCGGGTTCCAAGCAATCTACCGTAATGGGCTCGTTATCAACGCCAGCAATCGCGACTCGGTGGTAATCAACTTGAAATCTACTTCTCGTAACATGGCCAAAGATAGTTTGAGCGTGTCCCGAGCGAAGCCACAGTGGTGAGACAAATGTCATGGCCGCACCCTACAGTGATTTCCTGAAACTTGCTCCTATTATTTCAATCCGTCAGATCCAAATAGGCCGTTTCTACCGCGTGATGTTTCAAAGGCCTGGACCGATCGTGACAAATGCGACTGGCGACTCCTTTTCAAGGGATTTCCTACATGTTAGATGCCGTTATGGGTCTAAAAGCCAGAACGTCCACTTCTATTTCTATTTACCACTATCCCAAGTGCAGTACTTGTGTAAAAGCCCGCAGGTGGCTGGATGCTAAAGGCATTCACTACGACTTGGTCGATATTGTAACCAGCCCACCGACAGCTGAAGAAATCAAAGCGGCCATCGAAATCTCGGGACTCCCTTTGAGCCGGTTCTTCAATACCTCCGGACAATCGTACAGGCAGGGCGATTTTAAAACGAAGCTCAAGTCAATGAGTACTGAAGAAGCAGTTGCGGCTCTTGCTGCAGACGGCAAACTCATAAAACGTCCTTTAGTGATTGCGAGTGAATTTACGTTGGTTGGATTCAAGGAACCGGAGTGGCTTGAAGCGCTGCCTACTTAATGTCTGGTTTTACAAATAGCTTAACCATTCTGTCTTGGAACATTCGCCAGGGTGGTGGCACTAGAATTAGGAAGATCGTCGAGTTTGTTGAAAAGCACACACCAGACATCGCGACTTTTAGTGAATTTCAAAATACCTCAACGGGCCTCGCTCTGCGAAAAATGTTGCTTGACCGCGGCTACCACTATCAAATCGTCTCCGCTGCTGTTGGGACGCAAAACTCCGTACTAGTAGCCAGCAGGTTTCCATGTGGGTCGCAGCTCTTCGGAGACAAAAACACCCCATATTCCGACAACCTAGTATGCGCATCACTGGAAGCTTTTGATCTGTTCGCTGTGTACTTTCCACATAAGAAGAAACATACTCTATTCGATGTTCTTCAAAGCGCGTTGGTAAGAGGTTCGATCATCTGCGGAGACTTCAACACGGGAAAGAACTTCATCGACCAAAGCGGTGACTCCTTTTGGTATACTAAGGAGCTGCGAAGCTTTGAACAGTTAGGTTACGTTGACGCTTTCCGGTTAATTCATCCAGACCAAAAAGAATATTCGTGGTTCAGTCATCAAGGTAATGGCTACCGCTACGACCATACTTACGTGCACCAATCATTCGCCCCCCTGGTAAGCGACTGCTTCTACGATCACGACTGTCGCGAAGACGGAACCTCAGACCATTCAATGATGATTCTGCGACTAACGTTTTAGCCCATTCGCATGATCTGATAACCGCGAATGCTCGACACGTACGGATTGCTCGTAGCCATCTTCTTCGCTTCTTCCAGGTTGCTAGCGGAAACCACAACAAAGCCAGTAATAGAGTCTGAGGCCATTGGTAATTCCTTCTGCCCCTCTGCGGAAATCTCAAATCCAACAGGGAAGTGACCTTGATCTACAATGCGGTCACCCAGTTCCTTGAACCAAGCTCCCCAAGCCGCCATAATCTCTGGGGTTGGTTTTTCGAAACCGTAAGTAAGAAACATAAACTGTTGGTCATTTCCGTCACTCATACCAGTAAGTCTACGAGGGAAATTCTAGCCTGTCACAAAGCCTCAACGGCAATTTCAAATTTAATTGGCCAAATATTGAGAGATCCAAGACTTAATTTCATTAACTTGTTTTGTTTCATGCGCACCTTGATCAAAGTTGTTAGTTCCGTGTTTACCATCAACTAACTCCACAATTTTCCAATTGGGAGAAAACGTAGCGTATTGGGTTGCCCATGGCTCAGAGTCAGGATGAATCACCAACGTTGGCGTTGCTTTCAATAACGTTTCGTTACTGGCCACCGTGTTCTGATTCTCAGTATAAGTACCAGGGGAAAGCCAAACAACCGATTTTATACTTGGAAGATTAGAACTAGCTCTTGCCACCACAAAGTCAAATACTGAAGTGGTGCCGTTGCTAGCACCGACCAACATGATGTTTGAATCAAGTGACTTACAAGCTCGGTCGCTACTTGTAATAAACTGTACCGCAGCTTGCACATCGAGTTGGCCATTTGGTCCTTGATAAGCTTCTTGCGCAACGCCAGAGGACTCCCCGGCTCCGCGCCGGTCCAGGTTAATAAGCGCGATGCCACTTTCAATCAAAGCCAAGCGAACTCTTTCCGGGTAGCTACTTCTGTCAAAATTCGGAGGGATCATATGAACTAACACAACCGCTCCCATCCCTGGCTTGCTTGGCGGATGGTAGTCCGCCACCAACTCCACCCCGTCGGACGTCTCAAGGGACACCCTTTCATAACTGCCGCAGGAAACCGCAGCAGCATCGCCTGGCTCTTTGCTATCCATCGGAGGAGTGACACTTTCCTGCTTACTGCTACACGAAAGAACGAACACCACGAAAAATACTGCCGATTTCATGAAAGCAACGTGACATCGTATGGCCACGAGTACAAGAGGCCAGCAATAAAACATCCTGTTTAGCAAGTTTGCCTTCACCTACATCGCATGGTCCCCAGTGGTCAGGTTAAAATTTCCCATGTTTAAACAGCTCTTCGTTGCCAGCCTCGTTGTCGCAGCCGCAAACTGTAAGAAAAAGTCTCCAATCGCTTCCACCAACGCGCCTGTCATTATAATCGACTCTCCGCAAGAGCGAGCATCGATCGTAGACAGCGATACAGTTTTCGTAAAAGGACATCTCGAAAATGGAGCCAATACCCAAGTGACGGTAAACGGAACCAAAGTAAAACTGGATAGCGAATTCAAATTTTCGTTGCAAGTTCCACTGGAAGACGTAGCCTTGATCCACGTCCACGCCGAGAGCACCTCTGACCTACGTGACAACGCCGTCATTGCGGCAGTGAGAAGTTCTACGCACAAAAGTGACGAAGTACAAGAAGATGGCATTATGATCAGAAGTACTCAGGCCACACTCGACGCAGTATCGGATGTGGCAAAAATCTCACTAGGAGACCTAAATCTGTCGGATACGATGAAGCAACAAAACCCAGTTGCAGTGAACTCGAAAAAAGGAAAGCTACTAGCCGAGGTCAACGTTGAATCACTCAACGCCAACGTCGATGACCTAAAGATTTCTCTCAAAGGCGATAGGATTGTGACCACCGCATCTATTGGTGACATTGAATCAAACGGAGAGGTAAAAAACCACATCGCGTTAATCAAGAGGTGGCGCGACTACAAAGCAACGGCCGACAATGCTGACTTTTCTGCAGAATGGAAATTAAGTAATTTAAAGTTCGAAGTCTTCGAGCCGAACATGGATATTAAAGATCTCAAAATTGATTCGAGTATCATCGTTGAACTCGCCAACTTCATTCTCAACTTTGAAAAGAAACTGGAAAACGCGCTAGAAAAGAAGCTCAAGAGTGAAGTGGCCAATCAACTCACAGATAAGCTAAGTGCTACCGCGCTAGATACGGAGATTAATCTTTACGATAAGAAACACCTTCTCAAAGCTGACATTGATCATGTAGTGGTAGGCGAACATGGTGTGATTGTCTCTCTCAGTTCACAAATTTCGATCGACGGCACCCCAGAACCACACGCCGTATTTTCTCCTCTTAGGACATTTAGCGATGACGAAAAGGCATTCAGGGAAAAATACGATTTCAATGACGGTTTCGACATGAGTCAAACCCAAGCGATGCAATTGGCAGTTCATGAAAACTTCGTTAACCAAGTGCTATCCGCTGTTTGGCACTCAAAAGCACTAAACAGGTCTTTTGCATTCAAGCGCGAAGAGGCTGGCGGAATACTTTCAAAGATAGAGGTTTACCTCCCTCTTCCACCAATGCTAGCTGCCGTCGAAGGCAAAGGATACAACCTCAAAATTGGGGCGATGGAAGTAGGAATCTTTGTGAGAGGAAAAGAAAAAGAAGCAATGAGGATCAGAATGAATCTCGACACACTCGGAAACGTTGATTACGACCCGGTTGCTGACCGTCCGCGTCTTTTCCTGAAGAATTTAGACTTACAAACAGAAACCATCCACATCGATGAAAGTCTGTTAACCGCGAACCAAGCAGAAGAAATGATCGGTCTATTAGAGCCGGAGCTGAAAGGAATGATTAACAACCTACTTGCCAAACTATTGCTTCCGCGAATTCCAGGATTATCCGGTGGAAATATGTCTGCGACGGGGCGTGGACCTTATCTACTAATTCACGGCGACTTGCGCGCCAGCGACAAATAAGGTCTTACTGTCTAAGGGGCTCCGACGATGGCATTCCTGCGTAGGATGTAAAGATCCAAGACATCTTCTTCTCCTTCTTGATTCCCAGCAGAAATTCGTAGGTCTTCGTCAACGTACAGGTTCCACAGCTCACCAGTGATCCCTTTCGGCCCAGGCACCTTAAATCCATCCCGGCGCCCTGTAATCACATCCTGGGTAAGTGGAAGCACGTTGGTTCCGTCGCGCAAACGTCCTAACCTTGCCCGGTTTTCGCCAAACTCAAGTGAGATTACATTTCTTCTCGCTTGTCCCTGAGTAGCGGAAGTCGCGGGGTCAATGAGCGCGTAGTCTCCTCTTAGGAAAGAACGGACGGTGAAAAGGCGAATGCCAAAAAGTCTAATCTTTGATTCGCTGACGTTGTAGTAGAAGCTCGGAGCACCAGTTCCGGAGGTGTAGACCACTTGAAAGATTTTCTCTCTGTTGAGTCTCTGAAATCCTTCGGAGGCGTCGATGTTTTCATCGTCGTACCAAAGACTTTCCCAAGCCCCGGAAGTCAACGCCACCTCGTTGTTGGGTCGATTGTCTTTAAAGTGATTGGCGAGTAGTAGGACGTACGGCTCGAGTTCAGCTCTGGCGGCTACGATATCGGCTCTCGACGTCTCTGTGGTGTGGTCCCTTGCAATTCGAACGATCTCGTCCTTGATAATCTCAATGTCTACGTCACTCAGCGTCAACGCTTGCCCATCCGATGTGTCGTAGGTCGACTCAACGTCTTCGCAACCGCTCGTCCACGCGCAGAAGGCTGCAAGGATCAGACAGTTTTGAAAGTTTTTAGCTGCACATCTTACTGAATTCATGATGCACGCATAACAGCTCCCAGTCTGGGTTACCAGCGTGAACGTCATTTTCTCATTTTAAGATCCAGATCTTTACGGGAACCACTCCGCTTTTCATCATCCCTAACTTCTTGGCCGCCGCTTTTGAAACATCGATGACGCGTCCTTTCACGTAAGGTCCTCGATCGTTGACCTTAACCACCACCGTTCGTCCGTTGCTCAAGTTCTTCACTCGCACCCGGGTACCAAACTTTAGCTTTTTGTGTGCGGCAGTCATCGCGTGCATGTTGTAACGCTTCCCTGAAGCTGTTTTTCGGCCATGAAATCGCTTGCCGTACCAGGAAGCTTTGCCACTTTGATAAAACGTTGCAATGCCCGAACTGCTTACCTTCTCCACTTTGGTAATCCGCTTTTTCTTCTTCTTCTTTTTCTTTGGAGGCTTAGGGGGGAACGTAGAAGACGGTGACTTAGGCGGTGAAGGCGATGAAGGCGATGAAGGCGATGAAGGCGGTGAAGGATTAGCACAACCAACAAGTAAAACTCCGAGTACGACCCACCACTTAACCATGCTGTATAAGTTAGCTCATGGTTGGTCATGGGGCCACAATTCCGAATTTCTAATCAAAGATATGAGTTCAGACGACCCCAGGACCACTGAAAGTGCATGGGAGATTGCCCGTTAATTACTTTAGGGAGTCGAAACAAAGCTTGAGCTTACGAATGTCGTTTCGACGATAGGAGTAAGTCTTTTCGAAACATTCTCTACTGCCTGAGGACTCCGTTTTGGGCAAATTGATTGTTTCTGAAGTTCGTCCCGCAATTTTTCCATCCGGCCAATACAGAAGCGTTTCCGGCTTCAACGTTTTATTGCTTCCACCACCTCCTCCACTCAGCCCGCCAACGGCACCTGTCGTTCTGGGTGCAATAGCGAGAAGCTGTGAGCACCGCTGGGTCGACTTAACTAAACTTTGCTCGTCTTTGGCTTCGATGACCTCAACGTTCATCGAGCTGAAATGTCGGCCGGAACGTTTATCTAGTCGAAGCGGCCCCATCACGACCAAACCAGATTTTAGATCGCTGTCGACCAGAAAACGATCGGTTGAAACCTCTCCTTTAGGGGTAATTGCGACGGGGTAGTACCAACCGATTTTATTAGTTGGAATCGTCGCAACGAACTGGACGTTATGGTGCGTAATCCAGCGTCGGTGTGCTGCAGAAGGCATCGTTCCCACCGGTAGCCCTGGAAGTAGCGTATAGCCGGTTCCGTCTTGAAAAGAAGTAGTAACCTTCTGCAATAACACTGGAAAAGCCTCGTTCTTTTTAGTCCAAAAACGGACTCTAAGCTTTCTAAAGTTCGACAAACTATCCACGCATTGCTTCTCTTTGCCAGGGATGGTTTCTACTTGCATCCAGTTTCCGTCGGTCTTGATAAGTCGATACGCTCGGGCGTAGTGCGGACTCTCTGCCTTCCCTTTTGCGAAGCTTTGGTCCACAAGCAAGGTGGATTCGTCAACGCTTTGGTAAAGCGATGCGTCAGCCTTAAGAAGCACATAGCCTCTTTCGGTTACTACGGGCTTATCAATTTTGGTCGGCCACTTCTCGGAAGTTGCACACGCCCCAATTAAAACCAAAACCATTGCACGAAGCAGCATTACGCAAACCTAAGCCAAAGCACGCATTACGCCAAGAATGAAGTTGCTTTCAGACTCAAAACCGACTTTGAATCGTCGTCGGCAGCAATCGCTACCCCCTACGTCTTTTACCTTGGGTTGGTTTAAGTACACTCCGTCAGAATCATGAGTAAAAGTGGCGACCATCAACCAGTTGTACCAGCGTCCCAATCGCTGCCTGAACTAACCATTCCCGTCCTTATCCTTGGGGTCGTATTGTCCATTGTGTTGGGGGCCGCAAACACCTACCTAGGACTCTTCGCCGGAATGACCGTATCCGCATCAATTCCTGCAGCGGTGATTGCCATGGCGGCACTAAAACCTTTGAAAGGAAATATCCTGCAAAACAATGCGGTGCAAACCGCGGCTTCCGCCGGGGAGTCTCTCGCAGCGGGAATTATTTTCACCATGCCGGCGCTGGTAATGATGGACGCCTGGGATACGTTCAATTATTTGGAAACCACTCTTATTGCTGTCTTTGGTGGTTTCCTCGGCGTCCTTTTCACCATTCCACTACGTCGCGCGCTAATCACTGGCGGAGAGCTTCAGTTCCCAGAAGGTGTAGCCACGGCAGAAGTGCTTAAGGTGGGGCAGTCTGGCAAAGGCGGCATCAAATTAATCGGTATTGGCGCAGCCATTGGTTCGTTATTCAAATTCGGCAGCGGTTCGGGACTTGCGCTGTGGCACGAAACCGCTGCTGCTGCCGCCAACTTTAAAGGTGCCATTTGGTACGCGGGAACGAATCTCTCTCCTGCCTTGGTCGGGGTGGGCTACATCGTAAAATTGAACATTGCCATTGTGGTAGTGATGGGCGGAGTTCTCAACTGGTACATTGTAATTCCACTTTTGAGTGAGCTTGCAGATAAAGAAGCGATTGCGATAAAGCTTGCCGAAATCCACAGAACAACTCCTGACGCATTCTCGTCCCAGGCTCTTGCCGGAGAAATTTGGAGTGGCAAAACAGCAATTAACGGTACTGGCACGCGCTTTCTGGGAGTAGGGGCGATGCTTGTGGGAGGATTGTTCGCGGTCATTAAACTGCGCGATTCTCTTGTTAGCGGAATCAAAACATCCCTAGAGGCCTACAAAAATAAAGACAACGGAGCCGAAGTTCCAAGAACCGAGCGGGACACACCAATGAACTTGGTCCTTATCTCCTCACTCCTCATGCTCATTCCGCTTTTCTTCTTGTTCCACTACTTCACCGATCGCATCGGAATATCCATACTCATGAGTTTCTTTGTGCTGGTATTCGGGTTTCTATTTTCCGCCGTCGCCGCCTACATGGCCGGACTCGTTGGCTCCAGTCATAATCCTATCTCTGGCGTGACCATTTGTACGATTCTTCTATCCGCGCTGATCATGTTTCTAATGAAAATGGACGCCCAAGCAGGCCCGGTTGCTGCCATTCTCATTGGTGCGGTGGTGTGCTGCGCAGCCGCCCTCGGAGGTGACAATATGCAAGATCTAAAAGCCGGCCATCTCGTCGGCTCCACTCCTTTTAAGCTTCAAATCATGCAGCTTCTGGGAGTGCTCGCCGCTGCCATGGTCCTTGCTCCCATTCTTAACATGCTGCACGAAGCCTACGTCATCGGTAGTTCTAAACTATCCGCACCGCAAGGTACGCTGATGAGCTACGTAGCCAAAGGACCTTACGAAGGTTTGCCGTGGACCTTGGTATTCATTGGCGCCATCTTCGCCGTCATGGCGATTCTCATCGATAAAGTACTTGAGCAATCTAACGCGACTTTTCGCGTCCCAGTACTCGCTTTGGCCGTAGGCATTTACCTGCCGCTAGAACTCACGGTACCGATTCTAATCGGCGGCATCCTTCACTCTCTCATCACCCGTAAATCAACCGACGAACAAAAAGGACTACTTCTTGCTGCGGGTATCATCACAGGAGAAGCCCTGCTTGGAATTCTACTCGCCGTACCAATTGCCATCACCAAACAAAAAGACTTTTTCTCCATGGGTGATTCCTTAAAGGGGCTGCACCAAACGGTGTCTCCTCAGCTTATTGGTTTGGTGTTGCTGACGGTAGTCTGCTATTTCTTTTACAAAGTCTGCACAAAGACTAACGAATAAAGTCTCTCTTAAAGTTTTTGGTCAGCATGATCAAACACATGAAAGGGAACATCAAAAATAGCAAATCTGGAACGTGAAAGCGTCCCTGCCAGACGATGGCAATAATGGTGACTGCGATATGGGCAAGTGCCACAAAGATCCCCAAAAACCATGCCCACTTGCGTTGTTGTAAGTAGCCAATCGCGGCAATCACCATGAGCAGCGCGATGACGATCATAGCGATGGCTAGAAAATGCTGACCATCTACATTGTAGACGTTGTCCATTTTTCCGCGCCATTGTTCGATTGCGACGAGTTGGCGAATGCGGTCAATATTTTGCCAGGTATTGCTGAACAGAAGCGCAAACAAGCCGGCGAATACAAAGTTAAAAATGGCGAGGGTCGATAAGCCAGCGGGACGTTTACTCATCCTTTAGTAGTAGCGGTACTGCCATTCATGTGCAAGTGATTTTGTTCGCTAGCATCTGTAGCTTCCCGTTAACATTTGTAGTGTTCTCCGCTAGCTCTCCCCCGAGATACGAGTAGACTGACCGAGATGGCCTACTTTCTAAGTTACGCTGCATGCGCGCTAATCTGGGGAACCACCTGGATTGCCATCCGCGTTTGCATTGGTGGTGAATCAGGTTGGCCAACGTTCTCTGCCGCCATGTGCAGGTTCCTTGCCGCGGCGCTAATTTTATGGGGCTTAACCTTCACCCAAAGATTACCACTTCCACCAAAGAGCAAGTGGCTGCCGCTCTTAGGGGCCGGACTAGTAAACGGCGCCGGCTACTGCCTCATTTACTTTGCAGAACAAACCATCACCGGAGCGTCTGCTGCCGTAGTCTATGCCATTCAACCCCTCATCATTGCCGCCATACTCGCAGCGATTGGGCTTGAACAAGTTCGAAGGTCGCAAGTGATACTTTTGACTGTTGCGGCTTGCGGCATAGGACTTGTGTTCGCGGGCAAGGCTTCTGTCTCTAGTAGCCACGCCCTGGCATTCACCGCAGTGGTTTGCGCCGTATCGCTAGGGGCCGTTTACACCATTCTACTTAAGAAGCTAACCAAAGAAGGTCATCCCTTAGCCTCCACATCATTTTTTATCACCGGTACTTTCATTCCTCCCGCGATGGTATGGCTTGCCTCCGGCGAGGCTGCAATGCCAAACCACTTTGACTGGAGCGTTTTCCTAGCGTTTCTGCATCTTACCCTTATGGGAACGGTCGTAGCCAAAACCCTCTATATTGTTTTAGTGAGACATGTGTCGTTACTAGTGGTCGCAACCCTGGTTTTTGTCACGCCCATCATCGCGCTTCTTGTTGACTTGGTCTTTGAACCTGACGCGCGACTCTTGCCAGTAGAGTGGCTTGGAATTTTCATCACCATCGCCTCGGTGGTAGTCAACTGGTGGTACTCCGCGCGAGTTAGCAAAATGGCTCTTCTCGGAGATAACGAGTAACCAATTGATTTTTCATGTAGGTTTTGCCACTGCACAAGCAGCTCGTTTGCAATAGATCACAAGCGTCGCATAGTGTACGTTCCCACCATGAAGTTTGAAGAATCGATTCAAGTTGCGTCCCCGCCAGAAAAAGTATTTTCCGTGTACAGTGAGGTCAGTAAGTGGCCTGAGTGGGATGAAGATGTAGTATCAGCTTCTCTCGAAGGAGAATTCCAACGTGGAGCGACTGGCAAATTGAAACCCAAAGGCGCTCCTACTTCAAAAATTAAGTTGATTGAGGTCACCCCCAATAAATCTTTCACGGTCGAGTGCAAACTTCCCCTTTGTAAAATGCATTTCATTCATGAACTCACCGACTCTGGAAACGGCACTACGGTGAAAAACGTCCTTGAATTTTCAGGGTTTGCAGCTCCTTTATTCGGGAGAATGATGGGCAAAGGCATCGCCAAAACAATGCCTAGCTCTCTTCAGGGACTAAAGAGCTACATAGAAAGCAAGTAGCAGCGCATTCCAGACTTCAAACGCGCATTCCCCCTTTACAAGCTCCCATCTTGGCCTCATATTGGTTGGGTTCTTTGAAAATTTGGGGGCGAATTGGCTTCGACGGGGTTAGTGAAGTCTTAGCTGCGTGTCGTGGTGCCGGTGGCCACGTAAAAACCGGTAAACAAGTAACTGCAAATGACAACAATGTTGTGAGCCCAGTTGCTCTAGCTGCTTAATTATTAAGTAGCGCGGTGCTCTAGAGTTTACGTCTGGAGCTTTAAAGCACTGTTATTAATCAGACTAGCGATGAGGAAGGTCACAGGCCTCAAAGCGAAAACAAGAGGTGACTCGCGATTAAACTAGGTTGTTAGCCATCGGGTTTAATTTGTTAAATTTAAATGACTAACTACACACGTAGATGCTTTTTTGGAACTGATTGCGGACCCGGGTTCGACTCCCGGCGCCTCCACCCTTATTTTCTTTTAATATCGATCACTTGCACAGATTTAGGTGCAGGTGATTTTGGTCATTGCAGCAACGTTGCAATAAAATTCTCATCGAGCGCTGCCACCGCATCATGCTTAATCTCAGGACTGAGATGGGCGTAACGCATTGTCATTTGGATCGTCGAGTGACCTAGTAGTTGCGTTGCTTTTATCGTCTGCTTTCGCATCACGAGGCGACTTGCGAAGGTATGCCTTAGCGTATGAGGAGAAACTTCTCGAACTCCGGCTCTCCGGCAAGCTCTTGCCAGTGCCTTGCGTAGCTGATGACGTGAATGTGGCAAACCATCACTGCGCTGAAAGACCAGTTTTCCGTCTTGTGGCATGCGCATCAATGCGTCTATCGCGGCCCGATTGAGTGGAATGGTTCGCACAGACCGCTTAGATTTCGGCGAGGTCATCTCGCCACGGACCCAATTGTGAACCACTCGCAACTCCCTACGCTGCAAGTCAACGCTTTCCCAATGTAGACCTAACAGCTCACCACATCGCATACCGGTATTCAAAGCAACAGTGATTATCGGCTGCCAGTGCGGCTCGCTTGCGAGAATTACAAGTCGTGATTCCTCAAAGCTAAGGAAGTCCCACTTGCTCTGACCAGCTCGAGGCCGGTCAAACTCTGGAACTGCCTCAATAAGTTCTCGTTTGTGCGCATGCACTAGCACCTGACGAATGTAGGATAAGTGGTTCTGCACCGTTTTGGGAGAAAGTCCTGAGGCCTTAGGAGCGCCAGGTTTGCGAAGCTTAAGCAACACGTAGTCACTCAGCTCCACATAACCAATCTCTTGGAGCATAAGCTCCCCAAGCTGTGGCAGAATATGAACACGAAGGGCGGACTCCATACACTGATAGTGTGAACGTTTACAATTGAGTTTCTTTCTCTCAAGCACGAGTGGTGCAAACTCGCTAAAGGTGGGGCACCCTCCTTTCTGGCAAACATTCCTCTTTTGGATTGTCTAGGCCGTTCATGCAGCGGTTGATGTGTTGTCTCTCAGCGTGCTGAGCCGCCACTTTGGTGTTGACCGGTGGAGTACCGCTAATTGACTTCTTACGCCCACAGGGCAAAGTAATGGTCTTGCGGTATCTCCATACGACCGTTTTTGTAATCACGATATGCTGGCATTCTATTTCTTTCCGAGCATTTCGCCATCCTGCATCTCTAACCATCGCATAATTGCGGCGCGAGAGAAAAGGATTCTTCTGCCGACGCGGCGACAAGGAATTTCTCCCCTGCCAGCCGCTGCATACACCGTGTTCTTACTAAGGCCCAGGAGGTCCGCTAGCTCACGTACTGATATCAATAAACTACTCATTTTTTTCCACCACCTGATAAGAGTTGGAACCGCCACTTCGCTTGCTTTCAAGAACCCTGCCATCTACGACTCGGTTTCTTATTTTCTTGAGCTCGCTCCCCAATCTTGAAACAGAGAGATTTGTAAACCTCAGAAAAGGGCTTTCCATGCCAACAGCGTCGCTAAAAATATCACTTGCCTTAAACTTCTTGCCGTCAGTTTTAGCGAGTAACCAATCGTGTACTTGGCTGATCCACTCCTTATCGTTGTCGGCAAAGCTCTTGACTTCATCTCGGTTATCAAGAATATCCATGCCGGTGAGCCATTCCAATGTACCGGTCACCAGACGGTACCACTCCTCAAACGACCCAAGGGACCTGGCTGGTGGGGTGCCATGTAACCGGTAGGCAAGCAACATCGTCAAAGCTGCAGCCCTGTAAGTTTTCCACTCCTTTGTCGCGTATTGTTTGATTGCTGGAAACAAAAAGTCCGTCCGACTCTCTGGGCTTTCCATCGAAGTTCGCATCTCGATGACTACAACACGTCGATTCATATCGTTCTGAAACTCTAGGTTATTTCCGGTACACGCCAAGACGGTCCTAAACGGACATCTTGCGATTTGAGAACGTCCGAGAACCCGATCGGTAATTGCTGAAGACGTTGCAATTTGCGCTAAGGGGCCATCCCCAAAAGCCCTTCTGACATTGTCAATAATTAGGGTAGGGGGGTTAAAAAGGGCATAAGAAAGTAGAGCCTTTCGTGTTTCGTCTTCTTTGAGCGGCTGGGTAGTTATCGGTGGTGGCTGCCCGATAACCGCTCTAGCCAAAGTATCAGTGAGGAGAGTTTTCCCTGTGCCTGGCGTGTTTGCAGAAGCACAGAAAATTGGGACATTACCTAAAATTCCAGGTCGAGCAACAATAGTCAACGGATAGGCGATTGCTCTCATGCGATCTGTTTCAGTGGCAAACGGAAAGTCGCTAGTGAGTTTCTTGAAAATCTGGAGTGCGTCATTCGCATCCTTTTTGGTAGGATGCTTTGGAATTTCAAGGGGGGAATCCTGCGAAGAATAGTAGCCCGACTTAGGATCAAACCCTGATTGATTGAATAGGCTGCCGTCACTTCTTAAGATGGCCGAAGGGACTACACCTTTAAGATATTGAAATTTCGTCCTGTCTTGCTTTTCTAGAATACATTTGACGACATCTTTGGGGGGCCGTTTCCTTATCCACTTATTTTCTTCTTTAGTTGACCGGATCCGAAACTCCATGTGCTGATCAATATAAAGCTCCAACGACTCTAAATTGATCCGCATCATATGAGTCTCGCCAGATTCTCTATTCTCAAGAACTCGTGTTAAACCAGCGGGTCCATCAAATAGCTCCTGAGGGTTGAGCTGAATGAGAACGTTCTCGACTTTGTTCACGTTGTCGAACAAAGAATCGCTGAGGTATATCGGGGTGCGCACGCTCTCCCCACTTTCTTGAAGAATTTGCTCCTTCGTTTTACCGGTAAGATGTGACTCGACATCGAGCGGCGAAACTATGTACCCATGGTCAGTTTTGATGCCACGACCGCCATCCCTCTCGTGAGAAGTCGAGAAACAGAAACCTATATGCGGGTTGTCCGGCAAAGGATTATAACAGTCCTTATGCTCACGCACCGGGCATTGCCTCTCCTCGGTTTCTTCCAATGGGTGCTCAAAATTCCAGCGTTTCTCAGCAAGAGAATCGCCCATCATGTCCTCCACCGTCAGCTCGCTGAACAGGCTGTTATCATTCGATGGTTTATGTTGCTGGGGGGGAGGGGGCTATCTAAAGAGAAAAAAGAATTGGAAATAATCTCCACCTCGGCGGTCCTAGCCACCCCCCCTACCACTGTATTGGGGAGGAACATCATCTGTGCGGGTCGCATGTGAAGCCGGATCCACAGAGAGTCCGTTTTCGTTGCTGGGCTCGAAACCTTGGGCCTGTAACTCTTTTTCTACCACCGAAGCCAGTTTGCGCCCAAATCCCTCTAGCTGTATTAGGTCGTTGCACGGTTCGTCAAAAACAACCCCGTAGCGAAAGCCATGTGGGGTTCTGTACGCAAAGTTTACATCCGGTAATCTTGCCAATTCAGGGTATTCGGATGGCACCGCTTTCTTACCTTGCAAGTGGTAGTCGACATCCCCGCAGATACCATAAGCGCGCCTACAGTTAACTTTTTTGCGAATATTCTCGTTGAACTCCACTAGAGAAAAAGCCATCTCATGCGGCTGATAATGCTCCTCTAGGGCCTTCACAAGCTCTTCGACGCTCTCGAATTTAACCTCGGTCAGTTTGTTATTACGAATGGGTGAAATGAAAATTTTTCGTGTCATACCCCAGACTCTCAAGACGCCTCGCAGGTGCCGGGGACACACGAAACAAGCAGGATCCGCCGAACCGTAGCCTAGGAACCAAAGTAACGGGACTTCCTACAGAACAGCCGGACATCAACGTGTCCCCAGCTTATTTTATTTTCGAAATTTTCTTTCGTCTATTTCCGATCTCTCGGACTAAGTTGTCGTTTTCTTTCCTCTAGTTTCTTAAGGTGTCGCCTAACAGTACGCTCTCCGCCCATTCCTAGAAAAAGCCCCACTAACGAGTCTAAGCGATGCGCCCAACTTTGTTTTTTCAAAAACGTCTGCGCCTCTTCCTCCGAAAGACAGTAGTAGTAGACAAACCACTCCTCCAAGATTTTTCTGGGAGGTCTAGTCTCTTTTGGCACAGTTCCACTTTTCTTAGCTCTGTCAGCCTCTGCTCCGAGCTGTTCTTTGACCTCCTCTTGTATTTTCTTGATATAATTCTCTTTCCAAGCTCTGTACCTCTCAGGGCTGTCTAGGTACGTGAAGGCTGCAAGTGCAAAGTCAGCCCTTCGCCACAAAAAGTTATCCGCTCGAGGATCCTCGACTATACGTTTGCCATCTTTTAAATTGGACAAGTTGCACGAAGAAACACTTGAGCGTTTGGGCAACTGTTTCAAGACCACTCGTCAACACTTAGGATTGACACAAGAAGATGTCGCATCAGAAACAGGAATCGACTACAAACAGTATCAGCGAATCGAAAGTGGCGCGGTAAACATTACGATGAGAACCCTGTGCCGTATCGCAATGGCATTAGAGCTTGAGCTAGGTACCCTCTTAACGCTCTCAAATAGCGATTCTTCGAAATAAGTCGATTTTCCTCAAGAAACGACATCATACACTAGACTGCGCCCACCAACTCTTGGGGGCCAATTGCCATCGGGTAAACTGTGACTGATCTAGTTACATCTATTCGAAAACGGTCACTTTGCGTCATGTCTTAGAGTGGTTAGAGTTCGTCTATGACCAAAACTGCGTTGTTGTATCGAATGGTGACAGACAAACACAAGTGCCCCTATGGGTTAAAAGCAAAGTTTCTACTTCGCAAGAATGGCTTCGATGTTGTGGACCACGTCTTATCAGACAGGAGTGCGATCGACGCTTTCAAACAAGAACAAAGTGTTAAAACGACTCCGCAAATTTTTATCGATGGGGTACGGATTGGAGGTTATAGTGACTTACGAGAACACTTTGGATATGTTGCTAAAGACCGTACCTATTTTCCCGTAGTCGCTTTGTTCAGCTTAGCGGCTCTCCTCACTCTTGCAACTGGTCCTTCTGTAACGAAACAAAGTCTTGAGCCTTTGTTTCTTCTGTTTACTGGATATGCGATGGTTTCGCTCGCGCTACTGAAGCTACAAGACATAGAGTCTTTTTCTTCAGGATTTGTCAGCTACGATTTGTTGGCACAGCGGTTTGTTCCGTACGCCTATGCCTACCCTTTTCTAGAGGCGCTTGCAGGAATTCTCATGCTCTCAAATAAACTGCTACCATTAGGACCTATTGTGGCGATAGTTATAGGTATAGTTGGTGGAGTATCGGTGATCTACGCAGTGTGGATTAAGAAACGAGACATTAAGTGTGCCTGCGTAGGGGGTAACAGTAAAGTTCCGTTAGGATTGGTTTCCTTCCTAGAAAATGTCCTAATGGTAACAGCAGGGATATGGATGCTGCTAGACTGGCTCTAGATTTGTGAGTTCTAACAAACAAAGCATTAACGTACTTCTCGTTGTATCCTTCGGCATTCTAACAATGATCGCAGTTGTGACCATTATTAGCCTTGTCGTGGTAACGGGAACCGTATCTTCAACCGTGCAGTCGATGCAGCACGAAGAACATTCCATCAGGCTGGGAGGCAAGTTTTCCAATCAAGTTAGAGACTTCGCTCTCGCACTAGCTCTTGAGGAAGATCCTATTCAGTTAAGAAAAGACCTGTCACACACCCTTGTTCACTTATCATCGGTGGTGCCCGATAGCCATCGCTCAGAACTTGCATCGATTCAGAACAACTTTTCCGAGGTGGATCGGCAACTGACGACAGGGATAATACCGGAGGTTTTTCTCAGTCTTAAGAAACTCTCCACAAGGGCTGACGAACTCGCGGTAGTCATCGAGGCACAGATGGCCGATTCTCACGTCGAAGCAACTAAAGGAACCAATCAGGCGATGATTATTGGTGCCATTGGGGGGATATCTCTCTTCTTGTTGGCTTTGATATTCACGTTTCGACTTAGGAACGCAGTGACCAAGCCTCTGCATGAACTAGGTCTCGCCGCGGGACAGTTTGCAAAAGGCAACTTTGATTACCGACTAGGAAACGTGGAAGGGGAAGAGATGGGTGCTCTCGCTAGATCTATGGATCAAATGGCACGAGAGCTTACACTTCGCGAAAAGACACTACTACGAAACGAAAGAATGGCGGCAATTGGGCAACTGGCTGCAGGTGTTGCACATGAGCTCAACAATCCAATCACAGTGATTCGCGGTTATGTCTCGACGGTCAAATCTGATTCTCCAGAGGTTAACGAGGCGCTAAATATTATCGATGAAGAAGCACTTCAATGCCAGAACATAGTAGCTGACTTACTTTCCTACGCTCGCAGTGGAGACCTCGATGTTCAGCAAGTAGAGATGGCTTCATTTTTGGGGAAAATCGCGGAGCGTTTTTCTGCGATAGATGAGAGAGGAGTCAAGTACACTTCCGAATCGGCCGAGGTTATTTGCGATCCTGGACGACTCCGTCAGGTCGTCAATAATCTGTTGTCGAATGCTAGCGCATCAGGTACAGAGGTCGTAATGCAAGGGAAGTCGAGTGGCGGTCATTACGTTCTCGAGGTACATGACAATGGTCCTGGTGTGGAGGAAGAAAATTACACTCGAATTTTTGAACCATTTTACTCCCTGAGAAAAGGCGGCTCTGGCTTGGGGCTTTCTGTGTCACTTTCCCTCATTCGTGCACACAGGGGAACTATTGAAGTAGGTCCATCGCACCTTGGCGGAGCGTGTTTCTCGGTGAAGTTGCCATTAGGAGCCATCAATGAGTCGTAAGGCGCAGGTCCTCGTTGTAGATGATAAGAAAAACATGCTCGCCATGCTCAAGAAAGTGCTAAGCCATGATTTTAGAGTCTTTTGCGCAGAGGATGTAGCGGGAGCCAATACACTTATTGATTCAGAACGATTTGATGTTGTGCTGTGTGATCTTAAACTTCGACATGAGAGTGGAATTGAAGTTCTAAAGCAAGTTAAAGCAATACAGCCTCACGCAAAGTTTGTTCTAATGACAGCTTACGGCACAATCAATTCTGCGGTTGAAGCATTAAAACTTGGCGCGGCAGACTACATCACGAAACCGTTTGTACCAGAGCAGCTTGTTGAATTACTAACGCGCCATTCGGGCCCTTCATTGGCAAGCGAACCGCTGCCCAAAATGATCGGGCAATCCCAAGCAATGCTGGATGTGAGCAGAATGGTCCGCAAACTGGCTCCATCGGATGCAAGTTTGGTTATTCTTGGTGAAACCGGGACGGGTAAGGAAGTCGTAGCACGAGCAGTACATGAGATTAGTGGGCGGCAGGGGCCTTTTGTGGGACTAAACTGCGCAGCAATTCCACAAGAGCTCATGGAACGAGAACTCTTTGGCCATGTTAAAGGTGCATTTACTGACGCCCGAAATGACAGCGTAGGACTTTTTATGCAGGCTAACGGTGGGACGCTTTTCTTGGATGAAGTTGGTGATCTGCCACTTTCCCTGCAGGCCAAGCTTACGCGTGTACTTCAAGAACGGACGGTTCGTCCCTTAGGCGGGAGCAAAGAAGAAGCATTTGATGTTCGTTTTTTGTGCGCTACCCATCGGAACTTGAAGCAGCTGGTGGAGCAAGGTAGATTTAGAGAAGATTTGTGGTACCGACTGAATGTTGGGGTAGTTCAACTTCCTCCTCTAAGGAAACGAGCGGGAGATGCTCGGCTACTTGCACTACGATTTTTTGCTGAAATGAAAACTCGCTACCGATCGGATAGTCCAGGTAGCATCAGCGAGCAAGCACTTCTCCTTATCGATGAACACGACTGGCCAGGCAATGTCAGGCAACTGCGAGCTGCCATTGAAAGAGCATATTTGATCGCAGACGGCGATGTGTTGGAGGCGGGAGATCTTCCGGTGGAAATCGTAGGCATTGGCAACACGTCCCCGCTGGGGTCTTGGAGTGAGTGGCAAGCCAGTAGTCGTATTGAGTGGGGGCGTCGCTATCTGGATCGACTCTTAAGACGTTACCACGGGCAGGTACCAGAAGCTTCGGAACATGCTCAAGTTGAGCGAGAGTCGTTCTATCGTTTGTTACGAAAGCACAAAATTGATCCAGACAACTACCGTGTGTGACTCAATGGGTTACAGCGTTTAGCTTTTTGGTCACATTTGATGAGCTAATGGAGTCAGCGCTCATAGTTTACGCTGGCATGTATCTTGCTCTCTCAACCGTATGGTAAAAGTAATCGTTTCGCTCCTAGCATTGTCTGCCGCCTCCGGCTGTAAGAACAAAAGTGACTCTTCAACGAACAGCGAAGGTGAGGCCCATAGTCACAACGGAAAATCGCATACTCATGCATCTCAAAAAGGACCATTCAAAGTGACTGTTGCCGACCATGGGTATGAGCCTGGTGAGCTGATGATTCCGGCCAACCAACCGTCTGAAATCATTTTCACGCGAACTTCCAAATCGGCTTGTGGGGAAAAGGTGGTGTTTCCGGACCTAAAGCTAGAGAAAGAGTTACCGCTCAATACTCCTGTGTCAGTTAACGTTACCGTTACTAAAGATAAGCCTATTCGTTTCGCATGTGGAATGGATATGATGCGTGGCAGTATTGTGGCGATCCAATAACGTGTTCAAGCATTGGTTACTTGGAGTCCTCGCGCTCACAGGCTGTTATACTCCAGCGTACGAACAAAGTGCGGTGTTTACGGAACTTAGCCGCGAACAAAGTCCGGCGAGAGTCCACAAGGAACATAGTAAAGTAGGAAGTGTTGCTTCATACGTTGCCTTGGCTATCAGTCGTGGTGATGATCTTGCTGCCGCGCTCGAACAGGCAAAAGCTGCACGGTTTAGAACTGGACCATCGACGGCTTTGCCAAACCCAACAGTGTCGGTCAACTACTTTCTGAGCCCAATTGAAACACGTGTTGGTCCGCAGCGAGCAAAAGTTAGTGTAGGTCAGCGCTTTCCCTGGCCAGGTTCGCTGATGCACGCGGGCCAAGCGAGTGAGGCTTACGCACGATCAGCCGAGTATTCTGCGAGCGTCGTCGCGCGAAATATCAAGGCGGAAGTAAAAAGGAGCTATTGGCATCTTAAGTTACTTCGAGAAGAGCGCAAAGTACACTCTCAACATCTGCTTGTACTAAAGGGGTTGGTTGACACTGTGGTAGGGAGAATGGCTACCGGTCAGAGCAGCTTGGCCGATGCTAAGCAAATGCGGCTGAAGGTTGCCATGCTTGAGGAGTCTCTTTTGGCGCTTAACAACGACGAGCGCGCTGCCATGGCTTCTTTGCAGCGGTGGGTCGCAGAACCTACCAATGATTTTCCTACGACGGATCCTTGGCCAGTTCCTACTACCGCCGTGGGCTCTTCTGTCGCGAGCCATCCTTTGGTTGGAGCAATACGAGAAAGGGCGAACCAACAGTTACATTTGGCTAAAGGGGCTCACAAACGCCGTTTTCCTACGTTGACTGCGATGGCGTCATGGTTCGTGATTGGTAATGGAGTGAGTGGGGGCGATGGGCGTGACGCGTTCTCTGTGGGAGTAGGCCTGTCTATTCCTCTCTGGCAGTCCAAGATAGTTTCTCTGAAGAAAAGCTATCTCGCTCAACGAAAATCTCTTGCTCATGAAGCCCGAAGCAAAGAGAATGAGCTCCTAAGTTTGCAGACGTATGCTCTGGAGCAAACTAGTGAGGCAATACGGAAGTACCATTTGTACAATAAAGAATTGATTCCGCTCGCTGAAGGGGCCTTTGACTCTGCGCGTGGAAGATACGCGGCAGGAGGGACTAACGTTGCTCAGTTGCTTCTCGCTCAAGAGGAGTTATTGCGTCTTCGTGTTGGCGTGCTGAGGGCACAATCAAGTTATGCTATTAATCAAGCCGTCTTAGAAAACCTCGAGAAAAAAAAATGAAAAAGAGTGCTTGTGTTTTTACTTTCGGACTCTTCGTCGGCGCGCTGGCCTGGGGACTATTGCGGCCCGTACCCGCTGGAGAAAAAGAGCAAACGAGTATGGACGACAAAGAGTGGACCTGTTCCATGCACCCGCAGGTCCGGAGTCCAGAGCCCGGCGAATGTCCCATTTGTGGTATGGACTTGGTTGCAAGCGGCGGTGGAGAAGCACAGGTTTCTGACACGGTGACTCTCACCCCACGCGCCAAAAAGCTGGCAAAGCTTCAGACAGCTATCGTGAAAAAGCGAAGCCATCAAGGAAGACTGAGTTTGCTTGGCACTGTTCTCGCAAGCGAGAAAAGAATGAAAACGGTGACTGCTTGGACTGCAGGCAGAATCGACAACTTGCTTGTTAAATCAACCGGAGAGAGAGTGAAGCGGGGACAGACTATAGCTAAGCTCTATAGTCCCGAAGTCTACTCTGCTCATCAAGATTTGATTACGGCACAAAAGCAGGTGGAAGCGTTATCTTCTGCTCGGCCGGCAACCCAGAGCGCCGCGAAACAATCATTGGAGGCGGTCAAAGATAGACTACGCTTACTTGGCGTGAGTGAAGGGACACTTACGAAAATGGCGAAGGCTAAGGTGCCGACCAAATCGCTGCGTGTACGTTCTCCGTTTGCTGGTACAGTGCTGAAGAGACTGGCTACTCAAGGTCAGTACGTCGATACAGGCGCTGGCATCTATGAAATTGCGGACTTGTCCCAGGTCTGGGTAAACCTTGAAGCCTACGAGTCAGACTTGTCATTGATTTCCGTTGGGCAGAAGGTGATTGTTACGTTTGAGGCTTTACCAACCACACCGCTTGAAGGAGCCGTGACATTTGTCGATCCCATCGTAGATCGAGCCAAAAGAGTTGCAAATGTTCGTGTCGAGCTCGACAACAAGAACCGAAAGCTCAAACCTGGTATGTACGCTAGCGCGAATATTGAGGTTGGTAGGCAGGACGCTCCACAACTTGTGGTACCGAAAAGTGCTGTGCTGTTTACAGGGGAGAGTTCAGTCGTCTACGTGGAACGTGCAGAATCTGAGTATGAAGCGCGGGTTGTTCGTCTTGGTACGTTAGTTGGTGAATCCTATGAAGTGATGGCTGGACTCACTGCCGGAGAACGGGTCGTTACCAGAGGCGCATTCGCACTAGACTCAGATCTCCAAATTAGAGGTGGACCAAGTATGATGAATGCGAATACGAAAGTTTGGAGAAACGTCGAAAAAGCTCCGAAAGAAGAATTGAAAAAAATTGGCTCCATTCAAATTCGATACCTGAGCTTCCATGAAAGCCTTGCAAAAGATGACTTTGCGTCGGCGAAGACTGCTGCGAAAGAAATTATCGAATTGCTCTCTAACGTCAATCTTGAAGGTGCTTGGCCAGAATTACTCTCAGAAGCGCAAGCTTTCTTGGTTCCCGTGGCAGAGTTGAAAAGTCTTGATGAGGTTCGGTTGGCATTCGAGCAACTCAGCATGTTCATGACCACACTTCTAGAACGATATGGAAATCAAACAGCAAACGCGATTAATGAGTCTTTTTGTCCTATGGCGTTCGACAATAGAGGCGCGTTTTGGTGGCAAACTGGCAAAGAAATCAGGAATCCATACTTTGGTGCATCGATGTACGGGTGCGGTTCGGTGAAGAGTCATCTTGAACCCTCCGCATATAAACCTGCGAACTCTGAACAAGGTCAGGCGGGACCTCGGGTGAGGCATCAGCACTAAAGTGAAACTGTGGCAAAAACTAATTAGCGGGCTTATCGAAAAGCGCTTGGTCGTTTTCATACTTGTCATACTATTTGTAGGTGGTGGGGTGATTGTTTCTCCGTTCGGGTTTGGCTCGCGGTGGTTTCCTGAACTAGCAGTACCAGTGGATGCGATTCCTGACATCGGAGAAAATCAGCAAATCGTATTTACCGAGTGGGCTGGGAGGTCGCCGCGAGACATCGAAGATCAAATTACTTACCCACTTACGTCTGCACTTCTTGGCGTTCCAGGGGTGAAGTCCACCAGAAGTGCATCGGCATTTGGTTTTTCCACTATCTACGTTATATTCGAAGATAACGTAGAGTTCTACTGGTCCCGTTCAAGGGTGCTCGAAAAGTTGGCGTCTTTACCACCGAGCACTGTGCCAGAGGGCGTAACCCCCACACTCGGACCTGACGCTACCGCACTGGGGCAAGTGTTCTGGTACACGTTAGAGGGACAGGATTCTGAAGGAAACGTTGTTGGCGGATGGGGGCCCGATGAACTGCGCAGCATTCAAGACTGGACCATCCGGCCTGCGCTTCAGGCGGCGAGAGGGGTGAGCGAGGTGGCTTCGATCGGTGGTTTCGTTAGAGAGTATCAAGTTGACGTTAACCCTGACGCGTTGGATGTAAGTGGTCTCACCATAAATCAACTCGCCAACGCTGTACGTAAGTCGAACTTAGATATTGGGGCAAGAACCATCGAGGTTAATCAGGTCGAGTACATTATTCGTGGATTAGGGCAGCTCGAGTCGATAGAAGACTTACTCGCCGCAGTAGTTGCAACACGTGATGGAACACCTATTCGGGTTCGTGACGTGGCGAAGGTTTCCCTTGGTCCCGCGAATCGACGTGGGGCTCTTGACGATAGTGGAGCCCCTGTTGTTGGTGGTGTGGTGGTAGCAAGATTTCAAGCGAATCCTAAACAAGTGATCGACCAAGTAAAAGCGAAGATTGCAAAGATTGCCGGGACGTTACCCGAACGAACGCTTGAGGACGGAACAAAGTCAAAAGTCACGATATCTTCATTTTACGATCGTAGTCAGTTGATTGACGAAACCATTGGTACGTTGAGAGAGGCACTGTTCCATCAAATACTGGTTACGATAATCGTTATCTTGTTTTTATTGCGAGACTTGAAGAGTTCATTTCTGGTGTCGCTGATGATTCCCTTGGGGGTTATGTGCACGTTTTTAGCAATGAAACTTACTGGTGTGGGGGCCAACATTATGGCACTCGGAGGGATTGCCATTGCCATTGGTAGCATGGTCGATATTGCAATCGTTTTTGTCGAAAATATCGGAGGACAAGTGGGTTATGGAAAGCCTCAGGGTTTTAAGAAAAAGATTACAAGTGCGGCCGCTGAAGTCGCACCTGCGGTAACCACCTCCGTTCTAACAACGGTGGTGAGCTTTTTACCTATCTTAGGACTGGGGGGTGGCGAGTATAAACTTTTTGCTCCTTTGGTATTTACTAAGACGTTCGCCATGTCGTTTGCGCTAGTGCTTTCTTTGCTGCTTATTCCATGCATGGCTGTTTCCTTTTTTGCTCCAACAGTTCGCGAGCAAAAACTACTTTCCACTTTTTCAATCCGATACTGGTTGCTCGCATTGCTGGGGATTGTATTTCTCGCTTTCGGTCAATGGTTCGGTGTAGTACCCCTTCTCGTAGGAACAATACGGTTAAGCGAGTCCTTGTTACCTCTGCGCATTACTTCTCGACTTCGTCAGTTTGAACTATTGACGATTGGGCTTCTGGCAATCGTAACTCTAGCAGAAGCGTGGCGACCGCTTTCACAGGATGAGTCACTACTAGTCAATATGGTGTTCGTTTTCATCGTTTGTGGCGCTGTGCTGGCTGTTTTCTATTTCTTTGAGCGCGTATACCCAGCAATGCTCAACTACTTCCTGGTTAACAAAGTTGTTTTTATGACTTTGCCGATTGGGATCGTGCTGGCTGGTGCATACTGTTTTTCGACTCTCAAAAAAGAAAACATGCCTTCGTTTGATGAGGGAGCGTTTCTTTATATGCCAACCACAATGCCTCACGGTTCCATGGGCGCCAACTTAGAGATGCTGTCAAACCTTGATGCTTCGATCGCTCAAATTCCAGAGGTAGATCGAGTCGTCGGAAAAATAGGGAGAGTTGAAAGCGCGTTAGACCCAGCGCCACTCTCAATGGTCGAAACGCTGATAACGTACAAACCAAAGTTTTCACTAAACAAGAATGGCGAGCGGGTAAGAAACTGGCGCAAGCACATCCAGTCGACAGACGATATATGGAAGGAGATTGTAGCAGCAGCAAAAATACCGGGACTTACAGAAGCGCCGCTTCTCATGCCGATCGAAACACGACTTGTCATGTTACAAACTGGTATGCGTTCGTCTGTGGGGATGCGAATCCAAGGGCCCACAATTGAGGCTGTCGAGAAGTTTGGTTTAGAAGTCGAGTCTTTGATCAAGACCAGTGATATTCCAGAGGTCAACAAAGCGACAGTCTTCGCGGAGAGGATCGTCGGAAAACCATACTTAGAAATAGATCTGAAACGTGAATCGCTTGCACGCTACGGGCTTGCCATTGGCGATATTCAGGCGGTTCTTCAGATTGGTGTCGGAGGTATTCCTCTTGGGAGAACGATTGAAGGGCGTGAGCGCTATCCGCTGCGCGTGCGATTCATGCGAGACGCTCGTAACTCTATTGAACAACTTAAAAACCTAAAAGTGCCAACCAATACGAAGACGACCATTCGGCTGTCACAAGTTGCCGACATCAAGTTTGTAAAAGGTCCACAGTCAATCAAATCCGAAGACACAAGAATTACCTCCTATTTGCTTTTCTCCCGGAACAAGGGCGGAGGTTACTCTGACGTTGAAGCCGCGGATGCGGTTCAGAGGCTCTTGGATCAAGCTGTTCACGACGGTAAGCTTGTGGTTCCTGAAGGTGTGACTCGCGAACTTGCAGGCGAGTTCCAGAAACAAATAGAAAGCGAAAAGCGGCTTATGGTGCTCGTTCCTATCGCATTGGTACTTGTGTTTCTCATTCTCTATCTGCAGTTTTCTAGGGTTTCGACCGTTCTTGTCGTTTTTTCTAGCGTTGTCGTTGCTGTCAGCGGGGCATTTATTTTGATGTGGCTTTACAACCAAACGTGGTTTGGCAATTTCACTTTGTTTGGACATTCCATGAGAGAGATATTCCGCATCGACACCGTTAACTTGTCAGTGGCTACGTGGGTTGGAGTCATCGCTCTGGTTGGGATCGCAACTGATGATGGAGTTGTAATGGCTACTTACCTTAGTCAAACGGTCAACAAGAGCGACTCAGGTGCCATAAAAGAAGCGGTACAAATAGCCGGAAAGCGACGTATCAGAGCTTGTCTTATGACCACAGCAACTACAGTTCTGGCGCTTTTACCGGTGCTTACCTCACAAGGTAGAGGGGCTGATGTTATGCTACCCATGGCGATACCAGTAATGGGTGGGATGTTGATTGAACTTGTTACTCTCTTCGTTGTCCCAGTATTGTATTGTGGAATCGAGGAACATGGAGCCTAAGAAGTTCAAGAAAAGGCTACGATGGGCCTACGAGTGTGGACGCTTGAAACGGGCAATAGTTAAATCTACCCCTTTCTTGCTCGTTGCAAGCCTTGTTATTCTCAGTACAACAGAAGCCCAAACCCCTCTACTGCTAACAGTGTTGATGATTTACATTGCTCTAGTGTTTTCTGAGTGGAGAGGGCCTGCTTAGGAGCTACTAAAGCAGAACACAAATCCGTAAAAACTAGGCCCTAATTGGGCCGGCACTTTGGCACGACTTTGGCACAAACGCTGAGAAACGAAGTGAGTCAGTGGGACTGGGTGAGAAAGCGAATCAGTCAATTAGGGTTCGTAATTTTCCAGATATCAGCGGAAAACTACCGTCAGTTTGGAGCGCTCTGTTGCAACGTTGCAATAAAAGACGATACGGGGCGGGACTGGATGGGAGTGTTTGGTACGAGAATTTGGGTAAGTCGCCGAGAGTATTGCAGGTGGTCGAAATCTCTTTGGTTTTGAATTGAATCAATACGATTCGACTCCCGGCGCCTCCACCCTTATTTTCTTTTTACACCGATCACTTGCGCCACTTTGGCGTGAGTGGCGATCTCACTTTAGCGGCTGCTGGTGCTGGCATAGCCCATCCTTCCGGACTTTTTGATTCACAAAGAACTTGCCCGTAGCTCACTCAATGTCCTTCCTTCCTAGAATGTTGACCCTCCAAAAAGTATTCGCGCAAGGGACACAAGGTATTGGTAACCGTCTCGATTGGCGTATTGAAGTCAAACGCAATCAGGTTCTTGCCTGACTTAAGTGATAAAAAAAAGAAAGCCATTAACGCGGTAACATTTCTGCCAGGATTTAAACTAGCGATGAAGTTTACAGAAAAGTTCTATCCTGACGCAATCAACTGCAAAGTCAAAACTGGAGAAAAAGGTTATTACGACATCGCGTTTAGAAAGCAAGCGCAAGCTAATATTCTTGGACTTCTTGTTGCTGGTGATAGTGCCAAGGAGTATTACAATTTGGAGTCTGAAAAAGCGATTGTGAAGGCGGCTATCGGGGAGCTGGACCGTATATTTGACGGCAAGGCTTCTAAAACTTTTACCGGCGAATACGTCTTGGAAAACTGGGGCCATCATAAATATACAATAGGCACTTGGACTCAAGCGTTCCTGCAAAAAGAGTCTCATCTCAAGACGCTAAATCGACCACTTGCTAAAAAGGTCTATTTCGCTGGAGAAATCAACGACACCTACAAACAAATGGGTGTGCCAGGAGCAGTGCTGTCTGGATATCATTTCATTGATCGACTACTAACTGAGTGATCGGATAGGCGCCTCTCAGAAGGTTATTTCATGGAACATCGAAAAGTTTGCTTTTGGAACCCGACGGACGTGTCTTTCGTTTCGCACCAAGGAGCCCATGGCTACAGAAATACTTGCTTTGTTACCCTAGTGCCGGCGTTCGTGTCGTCGGCTACTATTGCTTCGTTGCCAAGAGCCCAATGGAACCAATCCAGAATCTGAAGTGAACTTATCCTCCACATGCCGCACTGATATTTTCAAGCAGCAGTTTGACAAGTCCATGTTTGGGAGCATTAGTCGGCCACTCAGCGAATGCCTGAAGGGGAGACAATTGCCACTTTGGAAGAAGAGAAACCATGTTCTTAGCTCTGATGTCGTCGGACGCCAAAAACTGAGGTATCGCCGCGACCCCTACCCCAGCACGTGCGAATTCGTATACAGCTCGTGCATCAGTGGAAACGATTCGACCTACAGGTCTGAGAGTGACTCGATGTTTTCCTCGCTCCAGCGAAAAACCTCGAGACTGGGCCGGAGACAAGAGTATCCAGTCCCACCCTTTTAGTTGCTTGGGGTCGTTTAACTTTTCTCTCTGATTAAAATACTGCGACGAACAAATAAGCTTTCGTTCGATGTCGAATAGAATCTTTGACGTAATTGAGTTTTTGGCATTCACGCCCATGCGAATCGCCAGATCAAATCCACCTCCAATGATTTCTTTCCGCATATCCGAATAGTCTAGTAACAATTTTATACGAGGATGCTCGATAGCAAATGCCGCAAGTGCATTGGAAAGTGGGGATTGGGCCAGAACAGAAGGCATGGTTAGACGAATTTCACCACTTGGTTGTTTGGCGGAACCAGAAATAGCAAGGAGCTCACCTTCAACGGCATCGAGCATGTTTCTTGTGGCAACGAGAAGTCGTTCACCTTCTCGCGTCAGACTAAGCTTACGAGTGGAGCGATAAAGCAAAGTAACGCCAAGATGAGACTCTAGCTTTGAGAGATGGTGACTGACTACCGATGGCGAGATACCCAGTTCGCGCGCAGCCCCCCGAAAAGAACCATGATCAACGGTTTTAGCGAATATGGCCATCTGACGTAGCTGATCAATCATTATGCATATTTCCCGAACAGTTAAATCGGTTTAGACCATCTTATCATTCAATTAGAACTGCTGCAATATCCGTCTCACAGTGGGAAGCCCACCAAAACCTAACAATACTAAAAGGAGATCATTAACCATGTACAAACTATTTCAGTTAACCGCAGCATCATGGATGTTAGGGGCTTGTGCCTCTACTTCGGTGGTAAACAACAAACCCAAGGTCCAAAAGTTCTACGATTACCTCAGTAACCCTGGCTCCAATGAGCACGCCAAAGAGTTTATGGCCGTTGCTACGCCAGACTGGAAAAGCATCAGCGGCTATCAAGGCGGAGATAAGTCTCGCGAGGCATTCAAAGGGCAACTTGGTGGGTTTGCGAAGTTCATTCCGGATCTAAAGTGGGAAGTGATGTCAATGCATCAGGACGGAGACACGGTGGTTGTACGAAGCAGAGCCACAGGAACTCCAGTAGGACCTTTTATGGGAGTTGATGGCGAAGGTCGTGGGTTCGACATACTAACAATAGACATTCATGAAATGAAAGAAGGCATGATTGTGCGTTCTTTTCATGTCGAAGACTGGGCTGGAGCCTTGCGCCAACTCGCAGGTCCAAACGCCAAGAAAAAGGCTAAAGGAAAAGCCTCTTTGAGTGTTGTGATGGCTTTCATGGACGCAATGGGAAAAGGTGAAATGGAAAAGATGTCCTCTCTAATGGCTGACGATATGGTTTGGCACAATGAAGGTGATGCCGTCATCCCTTGGATTGGCCCTTGGAAGGGGAAAACAGAAATATTCAAATTTCTCAAAACGTTTTCTGAAGGATCAAAAACAACACTATGGAAAAATGAAGACGTCTTAGCATCCGGCGACACCGTCGCGATGTATGGAAAAATGAAACTTATGACCACGAAGTCGGGTAAAGAGAGCAAGGAATTCACATATTCACTTCGCGCCAAAGTTCGTGATGGCAAAATCATACTCTGGAACTGGTTCGAAGATTCCTACGAAGTAAGTCGTACGTTTCGAGGCAGACGGTAACTTTTTCGAGATTGAAAGAAGAAATAAATATGAACACCCAAATTCGAACAGCTCTTTTAGCAAGTACGCTTCTTTTCAGTGCATGTAGTGATAACGATAACGAATCGCTCAATCCTCTCCAAGAAGGCGCGAATATTACATTGAGAAATACACTGGAAGAGCCCGGCGAAACAGAAACGACCTACCCCAGTCTTTTTGGCCAAGCGGATGATGCGTGGGACGAGTCTGGTGTGCTTTCGAATTCAACCGTAGAATTTGCAACCGCATTGGCTCAAGGAACAGAATCAGGTGCCCCATTCGAAATCAGTGGTCTTTACGAAATAGACTTCACAGAAAACAGTATCAGTTTCAAAGTACTGCCAGCATTGGACGACCCATTTTGGAGTATGGTCTTTGGTGAATTTCCGCAGGGGAAATTTGACAGATATTATTTTACTTTTTCCGAACCGCATAACATCAGTGGTTTTAGTAGTGACAACTCCAACCTAAATGTGAGGATAGACTCCGAGACAGTAATAGCGGTCGAACTTACAGAAGGCTATAGTCTCCAGCCTGACGTCTCGTTCATTGTAGAGCTGAACTGAGGTGATGAATCTGCGGCCGCTGTAGCTTTCTTATGGTTACAGCGGTCGCAGCTCGACTCATCAATTACAGAGAGAGAAAATGCAGTCCTCCGATACAGAAGACAAGGATTAAAAAGGACAAGAATGATGATGAAATCAACAACGAGTAGAGCGAGAAAACCACTATTCCTAATAAGCTTGTGTGTATGGATCTTCCTTCAACTGCCACGACTCGTCGCGATTCCCCTAATCAGCAGTGTTTCTTCCGGGATAGACTCAGCTGCTTGGATGTATCCAGCAATATTCGATATTGTAACCGCCGTTCTTGCTCCATTTTTGATACTTGCGATTTGGAAACGTCGCGGTTTTTTCGTTTGGTCAATGACGGTAATCTACTTTACAATATCCATTGTAGACCATTGCGGGGCATTTATAACTCTCTCGCAGCTGGGAGAACCAACCGCGTTTAAAGAGATAAGTCCTGATGACTCTGGCCTTGTCGTCCCCGCGATTCAAACCACTATAGATCTTCTCTTTATGGTGCTACTCCATTTGAGAAAGTATCGCAGTCAGTTTTTCAAAACAGACACCGACTAGTTCAAATTCGTTTACTTTGCAGAGGAGCACAAATGGTAAACTTAGCGGTTTACAACTTACTCAACAGGTATCTCTGGCTCTTACAACTCTTCGAGCAGGGTTTTTGCCGCTAACTTTCCCAGTTCATTGGAAGCCAAGGGACTAGCGCCAGTGATGAGTGTTCTATCACGACACACCGTTTTATCAGACTTTCGGTTCACAAGTATGGCGCCCAAACTCGCTAACTTTTCACTGAGTCCCCGTGGCATGGGCCCGGGCAAGTATCCTATCTTCGGCGTCTTCTTATCTACCGAGTCCGGGAATACTGCCATCTTATATCCTTTGTACAAAAAGTCTTGCTTATCGACGGTAGTCGCCAAAAAGGCACCCGGTCCGTGGCAAAGACTAATTGTAAATAACTCATTATCAAGAGCCCAACGCAATACCTCCCCCACGTTTTTGTCTTCAGGAATCCCTAGCATTGCACCATGGCCACCAGGTACAAAAACGGCAGCGTAAGATGCGGCATCAGAAAAAGACGTATCTACGAAGTCTTGCAGCTTCTTCGGCGACTTGAACTGGGTCTTGTATTGCTCATAAATGGATCTTACATTTTCGTCCTTTTCAGGGAACGCCCACATTTCAAAAACAACCGGTTTTCCACTCACTGTCGCAATTTCGAACTCAAACCCCGCATTCCTAAGGTGAAGCATGGGGACTAGCGCTTCGATAGGATGATTACCAGTAGAAAACATTTTCCCGTTTTTCATTGTCATGTTTTTTTCCTCGGTGAATATGGCGAGGATTTTCGATTTCTTTCCACTGTACTTGGAGTACGTAATCTCTTCGTAATCACTAACCTCAACGGTCGCCAGCTTTAAGGCGAGTCGTGAAGGACTGTAAGAGCCATCGGATTCTAATTTGGGTCCCAAAAATTTCTTGAACATGTCATCTCCTTATCTCGCCATATTTCATCTAGACGAATGCGATTTTGTATCCTGACGCGCGGAGAGACAACAACCCGTAAACTTGGACAGACTGTCCAAGGAAAACACCTAATCGTGCTATGACCCTCTAAATATGGTCGATTTGAATCAAATGAGGATCTTCGTAGAGGTCGCACGCCGAGGTGGTATTGGTGCTGCAGCTCTCTCTCTCGAAATTCCCAAATCGACCGTAAGTTTGCGAGTAAAACAGTTAGAAGAACGATTGGGCCTTCGCCTGCTTCAACGCACCACTCGTCAAGTCACTCTCACCGGCAAGGGAAAGCACTACTTCGAATACTGTGAACGTATAATTTCGCTTGCAGAAGAAGCGGACCGCTCTCTTGCCGCGCTAAGAATCAAACCTTATGGGACATTGAGAGTTGCGTCCTTTCAACTCTTTGCTGATCTGTTTTTGACACCATTAATCACAGACTTTCTGGCACTTCACGACGAGGTAGAGATTCAAACGATCATCTCAGAAGATTTAGAGGACCTGGTGGGGGAAAGTATTGATCTCGCTCTCCGTATGGGACCATTACAAGATTCTACTTTGATTTCTCGGCGCCTTGGTTGTTTCGAAACGGGGCTCTATTCTTCTACGGACTTCGCCAAGAGTCATCCTCCCCTAACACATCCTAACCAACTTGATAAACTACCATTGGTCGCGTACGGAAACTCCTGGACCGACGCGCCGTGGACTTTCCAGAAAGGAGAGCAGCGAGAAGACGTCCCCCTGCATGGACGTTTCTTATCCAATAGCATCTTCATGGTGGCAGAAGCGACGTTACGCGGTGTAGGTATCGGAGGTTTTCCCAAACTGCTAGCGGAAAAATGGGTTAAGCAAGGAAAAATGGTACGCCTTCTTCCAGAGTGGGACACACCGAAATTACCACTGTACGCACTGTACGCGAGCCGCAACCAAATCGATCTGACGCTCAGTAGTTTTCTGGAATTCATCTACGAACGAATCGATTCAGATACTTTACGCAACCCGACTTTAGAAAGACTATAGTCTTGCGGCTCCCCCCGTCTCTAACGATCTTACTGCTGAGCTTTCCTGGTTGGCGGAAATCTTAAAGTACCCATTTATGACGTCCTAAACAGCCACACACGTAGATGCTTTTTGGGAACTGATTGCGGACCCGGGTTCGACTCCCGGCGCCTCCACAATTTTCACATCGAACAGAGCTTGATGCTGCTTTTCTTAAAGCAATAGTTTTCAATAAACGCCCCCCAACCCCAATGCCTTGGTTGACGGCTTCATGCCATCGTTCTTGCGACACTTCGTAGCTTCAGGTAGCAAATTTTTACAGTCTTCATTGGCAACCTGCCTCTTCGCAACGACTAATGAGATCGGTCTCGCAATCGTAGGTCTGCGAAGAAGTTCCCTACCACGCTTCTCACTAGGTAAAACCGAGACTACGTCGACCACTTCGAAACTTGTAAGACTCGAGTCACTTTTCGCTGGAGGCAAGAGCTGTGCGGCATTTTGTCGCGCAACACGAAAATTAGCGGCCAAGGGTCAGGATGTTTGATAGGTTCAAGATGTCTTGAACTTTGTGAACATTCAAACAACTCCGTTCGTTAACCGCGTAGGAGAACGCATTTCGGAACAGTTGAGGGACAGCGAGAGTCATCCGATATTGAGGCAAGCGACCGTGAGAATTTGTTCGAGCGGGAAACGAGCACGACCGAGACTTGTCTACCTTCTGGGAAAGACAGTTGGGGCGAATGAACAATCCCTTGCCAAGGTCGCTACAGCAGCAGAATTAATCCACTCAGCGAGCCTGCTCCACGATGACGTGATTGACGAAGGTAAAATTAGGCGCGGCATGCCGACCGCCAACGTCACGTGGGGAAATTCTGCGGCAATATTGAGCGGAGATCTACTTCTCACGATGGCACTGCGCGAGCTCGCTTCTCTCCCCCGTCCGATCACCGACCGTGCCATATCAACAATTCAGCAAATGACAGTCGCGTCAATGCGCGAAGTTTCGAGTATCGGGAACTTCGCCATCGAACGAGGCGAGTGGACAAAGATTGCCGAAGGAAAAACGGCTTCGCTGATGTCTTGGATTGGGTACTCTGCCGGACTGCTTGCCGAGAATCATGACGCAAGTACCCGTTTTGACAGAGCATGTCATCATCTTGGAGTCGCTTTCCAAATTGCAGATGACCTTCATGACGTCACAGAGACCGATTCGACCAAAATCCCATTTGCAGATCTTAGAAACGGCAATCCGTCGATCGTCACACTCGAGGCGATAAAACGAGCTCCGGAAATGCTCACCGCGCTCATGAAAGAAGAGTTACCAATGAGTCAAAATCGCGCCGAAATGTTCGGCAAAAAAGTAGTCGAAACAGGAGCGATTGTAGGGGGGGCATCTCTGTTGTTCAATGAAATTGGAATGGGCTTGTCCAAGCTAAAGCCATTTGAAAACAACCGCTACGCACAGAAGGTGCTTTCTTGGGGCAAAAGTCTCGGAGAAAATTTTCTAGGAGTGATCAATGATTAAAGGTTACGTAACAAAAGACGGCTCTATCGTCTCCTCAGTTGCCCCTTCCGAATTGGAAGAATGGGAGGAGCGACTCGTCGGTACCATAGGCGAACTAATTGAATTTTGGGGATTCAAACGAAACCAAGGCCGCGTATGGGCACTACTCTACCTTCGTGGTGAAGCAGTAACCGGGCCTGCTCTGCAAAAGCTGTTGGGATTATCGAAGGGCTCTGTTTCGACCATCACCCGGGACCTTGAGCAATGGGGCGTCATCCACCGACTGCGTGTATCAGGACAAGCAGCTTGGCACTTCTATGCGGAGACAGAGTTGCTAGCGATGGTTTCTAACGTGCTGCAGAAACGAGAAGCAAAACTCGTGGACAAAGTTCTTGCCAATATTGACGACGCCATTGAATCTGCAAAAGACAGCAAATTCCCCGGTGACCAGCGCCTCAATCGGCTAAAGCAAATGCGGCAACTAGCGCTTGCAATGCAAACTCTTCTCCGAGTTGTCGGACACACCAAAACTTGGAGCGATAAGACGCTCAAAGCCATGACGAAAGTGCTCTCTCGTTGGAGCAAAAAAGGAGTACCTCTATGACTTCACCATTCAATCCCGAATTGTGGGATGATGTCGATCTCGGACTAAAAGATGTCACCTGTCACCGATCTCGCAATGGCAAAACCGTTCGCGTGGCTTTCGATCGACCGGACGTGCGAAATGCCTTTCGACCGCAAACGGTGGACGACCTTTACCGCGCTCTAAGTTACGCCCGGGAAAACCACCACGTCGGTTGCGTTCTTCTGACTGGAAACGGACCTTCGTCGAAAGACGGTGAATGGGCATTTAGCTCCGGCGGAGACCAAGCAGTTCGCGGACAAGATGGTTACTACTACCAGGATCCGAGTTCCCAGCTCGGCAGATTGCACATTTTAGACGTACAACGACTCATTCGTTTCATGCCGAAAGTGGTAATTGCTGTGGTTCCAGGTTGGGCAGTTGGCGGTGGCCATAGTCTTCATGTGGTTTGTGACTTGACCATCGCTAGTCGAGAACATGCAAAATTCTTACAAACCGATCCAGATGTCGCCAGTTTTGATGGAGGGTACGGTTCAGCTCTGCTCGCAAGGCAAGTCGGACAAAAGTTTGCTCGGGAAATATTCTTTCTTGGTAAAACTTACAGTGCAGAACAAGCTCACCGAATGGGGATGGTTAACGAAGTTGCGACGCATTCTGAGCTTGAAAATGTAGCCCTCGATTGGGCTGAGCGCATCAATAGTAAAAGCCCAATGGCTATGCGAATGCTCAAATACGCCTTCAACCTACCCGATGACGGAATGGTTGGACAACAACTATTCGCCGGCGAAGCTACTCGTCTTGCCTACGCCAGTCCGGAAGCCAAAGAAGGTCGAGACGCCTTCCTAGAAAAGCGAAAGCAAAATTTTGGCGACTTCCCATGGTTCTTTTAGAGAAAGGCATCGAATGCACAACAGCGAAATCATAAGAAACGAAGGCTCTTGGAAAATGTTTAACCGCATATCCAAAACCTACGACCGCCTTAATCGAATTCTATCTGCCGGCACAGACGTCAGATGGAGAAAAAGACTTGCGAGAAGCGTGAACCTTCGTTCTGTTGACACCTATCTTGATCTCGCTACCGGTACGGGGGATCAGCTATTTGCAGTTTGCAAAGAACTCTACGACATCAAGAAACCTGTGGGAACGGATATGTCGAGTGGCATGCTTGATATCGCCAATCAGAAAAAGAAACGAAAAAAAATTAGCGCGGATTTTTTACTCGGCGATGCTATGAAAATAGACCTACCAGACTCCAGCGTCGACTTAATTACAATGTCGTTTGGAATACGCAACGTGACCTCCCCGGCGCAGGTCCTTTCCGAGATATCCCGTGTACTGTCGCTTCGCGGCGAAGTTCGGATACTAGAGTTCGGTCTACCCACCAATCGTCTGATACGCTCGGGCTACCTGACATACTTCAGACATCTGCTTCCTCGAATCGGGGGTCTTATTTCTGGAGACCGAGAGGCCTATCGTTACCTCAACCGCACCTCAGAATCATTTCCCGACGGCGAAGACTTCTGCTCGATGATGAAAGAAGCCGGCCTTTCAAACGTGTCATTCCGGTCGTTGAGCACCGGCGTCGCTTACCTTTACGCAGGAAGTAAAGCTTGACCGAATGGGTGCATAGCGAGAAAGAAGCACTCGCGCGATTGCAAATCGCCCTGACGTTCAATGACACGTTAGATATTTCGTTCCCTGGTGGAAACGCGCTGAAATGGGCGCGGGGGATTGATTCCAAGCACTGCTACCTTTGGGAAGACGAAAACCAAAGCATCGCTGGTATCGGTATCGAAAGGATGTTTGAGGCGCTTAGCGAGGATTCTTATCGTCGCTGTGCAGAGGATGTTGTCGACGCGATGGAAAACCGTTTTGTATTTCATTGGCGTCGTTTTGTCTCCGGAACATCAACTGAATGGGAACCGTTTGGCTTTGCGCGCTGGGTTTTTCCGGACATTACCTACCGCAGTACGAAAACACATTCGCAAATCGTTCGTAGGGGCTCCCGGAAGATAGAACTGAGAAATGTTGTTTCCCCGACGAGCCCTACTCTTCAACAGGTGGCTGACTATGGCCAACGAAAAGTGTTTTCGCGCGCAGTAAATAGTGCCAAGCAAGCTTTCCTGGAACAACAACTTCGCAAAGTCGTCCTAGCCAGACGAGCCACCCACGAAGGAGCAAGCGACGCGTCCTACTGGAAATCCTTGGTAACCAAGATGCCGCGTCCTTCCGGAAGCTATCGCTTCTACCTGCAGCCCGGTGCGCAAACTGCTTTTTTGGGTGTGTCTCCCGAACGATTATTTGAGCGAAAGCAAAAGCACGTTGAAGTTGATGCTCTTGCCGGAACGACTCTAAGCGACGAAAGACCTGACTTAGCCAACCAACTCGCCGAAAAATTACTGAACAGTGACAAAGATCGCGTCGAGCATGACTTTGTAACCCAACACATTGACGACAAGTTGCGGTCGGTGGGTTTAGCCTTTAAGCGAGAGCCGACACCCGTAGTAAAAAAGCTCTCGTCACTCCAGCATCTGTGGACCCCCTATCATTTGGAGTCGAAATTGTCTGATGCAGAGCTAGCTGACCTGTTGCACCCAACACCTGCTATTTGCGGGATACCTAGTGAAACCGCGCGACATTTCATCGCGCAGCAAGAACACTTCGACAGAGGGCTCTACACGGGGTTGGTTGGGCTTGTCAGTAAGAATCATACGACAATGCTTGTAGCGCTCAGATGCGCTTTGGCCAATCACCACAAAATTTATGCGTATGCTGGCGCGGGGATAGTCTCGAGCTCGGAAGCGGCCAAGGAGTGGGACGAAGTGGTTAACAAAGGACGTGTCTTCAGCCAGTTGCTCGACGAAGATAAAAAGGAACGGTTACTTGAGCGGCTTGCTTAACTCCGAGTGGGCACAACTGATAATGGACTCGCTGGTCAGTTGCGGGATATCAGATGTCGCGTTTTCACCTGGCTCTCGCAGCAGCGCATTGACGGTGTCTGCCGCAAGACATCCCAATATAACTACCCATACCTTTTGGGACGAACGTAACGCCGGCTTCTTTGCGCTTGGTTTCGCTAAAGCTACGGGCCTCGTGTGCCCGCTGATATGCACCTCTGGCTCGGCGGTTGCCAATTTCTTTCCTGCTGTGTGCGAAGCAAAAACCAGTGGCTTGCCAATGCTAATAATTTCAGCAGACCGCCCTGAAGAACTCCATCACACCGGTGCTAACCAAACAATGATGCAATCCGGTATCTTTGGCAGCTTTGCAACTTCGCTGACGCTGAGTGCTCCTGAAAAAGACTATCCATTGCCACATGTAAAACATTTGATAGTTCATGCTTGCGAAACCACCAGTAAGGGAAAAGTGGTACACTTAAATACAGCTTGGCGGAAACCACTGGTTTCGGGTTCGCCTAAACCTTCTGCAGTAAGCACGCGCAAGACGTTGCCCGTGCGCACCCGCGCAATGCCATCTTCAGTTGCGGCCGTAGCGGACGTTCTCGCAAGTGCAGAGCGCGGTTTGATTGTGGTTGGTGCGGGGGTTGAACCAGCCCAAGTAAAAGCAGTTCTAAACTGGCCAACAGTGGAATGCTTATCGGTGATTCATCAACAAAAGCAACCTTATACCGCTCCCAACGCTTGGTGTTTGGAACACGAAATCATGAATATTGTCCCTGACGTTGTTCTCCACTTGGGCGGTCCGATTGTTGGCGATAGGACCAGAGAGTACCTGCTGAAAAGAACCCACGCCTACATCGTAGTGGACCAGTTTGAACGCCTGCATCATGCCATTCCCAACGCGACCCACCGATTAACTTGCGATATTTCTGACTTTCTAGAACAACTGAGCTACCACCATTTCCCAGATGCCAATGCCGCGTGGTCCTCGAAGTGGGAGGATGCTGCGAATTCAATCGAACAAGCAATCAACAATGCGGCTGACTCTCACTGCGAACCGAGCTTAGCAAGACAACTATCTTTGCAGGTGCCGGAGAACTGGTGGCTGATGGTTGGAAACAGTATGCCCATTCGATACTTCAACAAATACCGTTGTCCCCGAAAGCGCCATGAGATTTTTTTCAACCGCGGTGTAAGTGGTATTGATGGTATTGTTGCGACAGCGTTGGGTATTGCAACAGCTCGAAAATCTCCAGGCCTCCTTTACCTTGGTGATGTGTCTCTTTTGCACAACCTAAACGCACTGGTAAAAATTTCGAAAAGTGACACACCAATTGTTGTCGTAGTGGCCAACAACGACGGTGGCGCCATCTTTAACCGTCTACCTATAGTGGAGCAAGATGATGTGTTTACCAGCCACTTTGTAACACCTCACGGAACGCACTTTTCCCCGCTGGCGTCCAGTCTGGGAATCAAGTCGATACAGATAGAAAATATTAAACAGCGGACGGAAGCACTAACAAAGCTTGCTTCCTCTTCCAACACGATGGTTGTCGAAGTCTTGCTAGACCCGAGGCAGGACAGAGTTTACGAAACGCAAATCGCGGATTCACTACAATGTCCCCGCTGATAATGGCCATACGCCCCAAAACTCTGGGCGCAACATTGGCACCGGTCCTGGCGGGAGCCGCTCTTTCTCTGCGAACGCCAGGAAGTAGCAAACTGGTTCTGTCGATGACACTTTTGTCCGCGCTGTGCCTGCAAATCGTTGCGAATCTAGTAAATGACTACAGCGATTTTGAAAAGGGGGCGGACAAGCCAGACCGGCTTGGCCCACCAAGGGTCACATCGTCTGGTCTTGTGTCTATTTCGAAGGTAAAGAAATATGCGACCTTCTTTACTGTAGCTGCTTTAGTTTTCGGCGTTCCTGTCGTGATGGCAGGTGGGATGCCAATCGTTGTCATAGGACTTTGCGGTATTTTCTGTGCGTACGCTTACACGTCTGGCAAGTTTGCACTAGCTTATATTGGCGTGGCGGACTTTGTCGTCTTTGCATTTTTTGGCCCACTAGCAACCGCCGGAACATGCTATGTTACTGGCGGAACATTCAATGCCGAGGCGATATACCTTGGATGCGGTATTGGCTTGTTGGCCGTATCGCTCTTGGCGATTAACAATCTACGGGATATCAATCAAGACAGGCTTGTGAACAAGAAAACTCTCGCCGTTCGATTTGGGATAAGGTTTGCCGTATTTCAGGTCGTGATGTGCTTAATCGCAGGATCTTTGCTTACGCTTTGGCTTTCACCGCTAGCTGGAATCATATCTACGGTCTTTTCAATTCGAGCCCTTTCTATCGTTACCTCCTGTGGAGCCCAAGGTACCGCTCTTAATCGCGCTCTCTCTGTGATTGGCATCTGCTTACTACTGCTAGGACCACTAGTTATCGTGGGAGAGCTATGCGCATAGAGTCTACCAGCGTCATTCGATCGAAAATATATTTCTGCGAGTCATTCCTGTTTGGGAAAAAGACTATTGATCGCAAAACAGTCGATTTCATAATTCTCTCAGCGCAAGGCAATACAGGGATTGGTGAGTGTTCCCCTCTTTTTGTTCCTACTCCGGATCACAAAGAATGGGTAACTGTTTTCGAGCGTTTGAAAAACAATTTTTTGGGGGATTCTTTGCAAGAAGCGCTGAATACAGTGCGCGAGCTAGAAGTACGTCCGTGCATGCTGTTTGCGATCGAAATGGCAGTATGTAACCTTTTCGCAAACATTTCAGGCCGCCGCTGGACATCCCTACTCCAAAATCCCCTTTCTGATAGAACACCGATCCAAGCACTTTATTGGAAAAAACGCCCACTTGCATTTGAAGACCACGCCGCGCTCAAAATCAAAGTTGGCAGACGACACATTGCCGAAGATATAAAACTGCTTGAACATATACTTGAAAAGTATCCACACCTGCAGATACGTTTTGACGGAAATCGTCTCTTAAGTTTCAATCAAGCAAGCGCGCTGGTAGCGCAGACCCAGCATCTAAATATTGTCTACGAAGAGTTGTGCCAGCAATCGTGGCGGCTCAAGGATAACTACAACTGCATTATTGCGCTCGATGAATCGATTCGAGATAATCCAGATTTGCTTTCTGTAGCGGACCAGGTTGTAGTAAAGCCTCAATCGCATGAGGAGCACTGGCAGTTGCAGAATGACGTAGTCATCAGCAGTAGTTTTGAAACGGGCCTGGGACTGGCCTATCTTGCACAACTTTCAGCATTGCGTTCGCCAGGTCAACCGGCGGGAATTGACACACAACGCCTCCTTGCTGCCCCCTCATTTGTTGTCGCGAATGGCGGTTTTGTACAGCTAGAGCGTATCGACCAAAGACTCAGAGAACTACACCAACACTATGAAAAAACTAAGAGACTTCCATGGATGTGATACCATGCCCTATTTCGCAGTGGGCACGCACACAACCCAATGCACTCTTTCTCGATGGAACAACGCAGATTTCGTACAGGCTTCTCGACGAAAAGACTAAAAAACCGGCAACTAAGTCGCAAGGGATGCACTTTGAAACCACTTCTCAATCAGACGCCATAATTAACCTATTGCGCTGCATTCGCCATGGACAATATGCCGCTCCGGTACGCAACTTGGCAAGTGAGCGTTCAGTTCTGATTATTCCCAAACAAAATGCAGGATGGTGCTTGAGTAACGTTGCAACAGTGATTGAGACAGGAGGTTCATCTGGAAAATCAAAGTTAGTGGTTCACACCCTCGGCAACCACTACTTCAGCGCGATAGGTTCATGCTCCAACATTCCTTTAGTGTGTGGAGACAAATGGCTACTAAGCCTTCCTCTTTTTCACATCTCAGGCATCTCAATCGTAATGCGTTGTCTGTTTGCTGGTGCCACTATAGTTTTAAAACGGGGGGCGCTGGTCGAGCAGATCGCAGACGATAATGTATCACACGTTTCTTTGGTTCCCACGCAATTGCGCGAGTTCACCGAGCGTCCGCCAAGCCTTAAAGTTGCGCTCGTCGGTGGCGCCGCCTGTAGCCACGAACTCCGCCAAAAGGTATTTGATCTCGATCTTCCAGCATGCTTTTCGTACGGTTCTTCAGAGATGACCTCTCAAATCACCACTACTCGTCCGGGAGAAGTAGATTTCTCCAGCGGAACCCTACTGCCACATCGCGAAATGATGATCCGCGACGGTGAAATACTCGTTCGTGGAAAAACACTTATGCATGGCTACGTCGCCAACGGAAAGTTCGAGCCGGTGAGCGATTGGTTTCAAACCGGCGATCTTGGATACATGAAAGGAAATTCGCTAGTTGTAACCGGCCGGGTCGACAATATGTTTATTTCAGGTGGAGAAAACATTTATCCAGAAGAAGTTGAACGCGCCCTACATTCTCACGAGAGTGTTCAGCAGGCTGTCGTTGTGCCGCTTACGGATGAAAAGTGGGGATACAGACCGGTTGCTTTTGTTAATAATCCAGAACAGAGTAAATTATTAGCCGTGCACTTACACAACATCGGCCTTGAGCGCTTTAAACATCCCACTCATTACTTGCCACTTCCCCCGCAAGACTCGCTAAAAGTTAACCGCAAACAACTCACTAGCACTGCCGAAGCATTAGTCAACCCACGCTGATACTTGCAGCGAATACCATGTCACTTACGTGACGGTTTCTGTTGTGTATCAATCACGCCTTCATCCCCCATTTCGAAGGTCCGCGGTCACGTTTTTTTCGAACCATCCATGAAGTAATCAATTGACGACTACGAAGCGTTTAGAAATTATGGTGTGGTCCTACAAACTCATTGAAAGTGTAGTGTTACGACGACGGCAACGCTGTACTACAACGCACTGGAGATACTTACTTCCAGAATGTGATTCTATTGAAGTGCGGGATCTCAAAAACAAATAGCCAAAAAAAGACACCGCGCCAAATGCCGCATTTAGAAACACGAGTAACATCTATTCTATTTCAGTTGTCATTACTTTTTATGTGTTGCCATAAAGAATCACATTCGCTTTCGATCCATAACGCTATATTGGTTGAGCTCTGTGAAGACCTATGACAGATTCTTGCCATGATTCGGTTATTAGTAGTTTCATTGACAATCGCCGCAGCTTGTTCAAACAAGAAGAGCGATGTTCCCAAGCAGTCCACAGATGGCTTGATTCCTCGTTCGGTGCTGTTTAGCCCGCCCGAGCGCACTTCTGTCCAGATTAGTCCCGATGGAAGCCACCTTAGTTTCCTCGCGCCAACAAACGGCATACTTAACGTGTGGGTCGCACCAGTTGATAAACCTAGCGACGCAAAAGTGATTTCAGCAGATAAGAAACGACCCATCCGCAGCTACTTTTGGACCTACGATTCCAAGCAAATAATCTACTCCCAAGATGCTGGCGGTGATGAGAACTGGCAGTTGTTCGCTATTGGCCTTGAAGGCGGCAAGGCGAAAAATTTGGTCAACAATCCCAAAGTTGCCGCACGCGTTGGTGGCGTATCTCCAAAGTTCCCACAGCAAATCGTTATCCTGAAAAACGATCGCAACCCTCAACTTCACGACCCGCACGTTGTCAACACCGTTACCGGTGAATCAAAACTGCTTATTGAAAACCCCGGTTTTGCTGGGTTTGTTATTGATGAAGACTACAAGGTTCGAATGGGTGCAGCACCAACGCCTGACGGAGGAATGACTTACCTTGTTCCGACTTCCTCGAAAGAAAAGCCGTGGGCCCCTGCCATCCAAGTCGGTCCCGAAGATGTGAATACTACGCAACCGGTGGGGTTTGATGAAAATGGTAACCTACTGCTGCGAGACAGTCGCGGACGAAACACGGCGGCATTTTATGTTGTAGACAACGACGGAAATAAGAAACTCATTGCCGAAAATGCAAAAGCGGATGGTCAAGGTTTGCTGCAACATCCCAAAACCAAAAAAGTCCTCGCAGCAACCTTTACCTACGCCAAACGTGAAACCGTTATTCTGGACGAAAGCATTCAAAAGGACAACACAGGACTAAAGGCGCTGGCAGGAGAAAACGAGTTCGCAATTACGTCAACGGACCACGAATTTTCCAAAGCTGTTGTCGCCGTATTTAGTGACGTAACCCCTGCTCAGTATTACTTGTGGAATAGAGACACACAAAAAGCTACTTACTTGTTCGACGGTAAACCAAACTTGAAAAAATACGAACTTGCGCCAATGCAGGTGGCAGAAATTCCAGCTCGAGACGGCCTGAAGATGGTGAGTTACTACACCCTTCCAAAGAAAATGAGCGAAGCAAAACCAATGGTCTTACTCGTCCATGGAGGACCGTGGGCACGCGACTCCTGGGGCTTCAACGGTCTTCATCAACTCCTTGCCAACCGAGGTTACACGGTACTCTCAACAAACTTCCGCGGAAGTACCGGCTTCGGCAAGGCCCACCTCAATGCCGGTAATAAAGAATGGGGCAAGAAGATGCATACCGACTTGCTCGATGCGGTGGAGTGGGCTGTTAACAAAGGAATCGCCAGTAAGGACAAAATTTGCATTATGGGAGGAAGTTATGGGGGCTACGCGACACTTGCAGGACTAACGCTAACGCCAGACGCCTTTACCTGTGGTGTCGATATTGTGGGGCCATCAAGCATCATTACCCTTCTTAAGGCGGTTCCTCCGTATTGGAAACCAATGCTTGCGATGTTTAAGAATCGAGTGGGGGACTGGACCACGGAAGATGGTAAAAAGGCGTTGATGGATGTGTCGCCACTGACCCATGCGGACAAAATTCGCAAGCCACTACTTATTGGACAAGGCGCTAACGACCCACGTGTGAAACAAGCGGAAGCGGACCAAATCGTAGAAGCAATGAAGAAACAAAACATTCCGGTAACGTACGCACTTTTCCCTGACGAAGGCCACGGTTTCGCTAAGCCAGATAACAACATTGCATTTTGGGGAGTGACCGAGGCCTTCCTCGCCAAACACCTTGGCGGCCGGGCGTTCCCACTAAGCGAGGCAGAATTGAAAAAGTCGACCATGAAGCTCAGCAAGCACTAGATCGCTCCAGTCAACTTCAAAAGTGCCGTCAGCTCGCAGCCAAATCCTCCTTTCCGAAGGAGTTGGGACTCGATTGACGGCGCTTTTTCTCTATCCACGATAAGCACCTATCAGAAGCTCGCAGGAGTACACAAAATGCGCGAAACCTTCATTTTAATTTCCAATTGACGCAAAACAATGACTTGTAAACGTGATATGCAAACCAACATGCATAGATTTTTAGGAGTAGGTATTCTTTTTCTGGCAGCATATTGCAGCACGCCTCCGAAAATGCAAAAACAAAAGCAAAAACAAAATGAAGAAGTGATGCCAACGAAATTGAGCGCCGAAGAAATTGACAGGCTGTATAGCGCGGACATCGTAACGATCAACGGCGAGAATACTAATTTGCAAGACTTTCGCGGTAAGACACTTTTGATTGTAAACGTCGCCTCACAATGCGGGTTGACTTCCCAATATGAAGGACTAGAAAATCTCTACCAGGACTATCGAGGAAAGGGTGTGGTGGTTCTTGGCTTTCCTTGCAATCAGTTCGGAGGGCAAGAGCCGGGAAGTGAAAAAGAAATCAAGGAATTTTGCAGGACCAATTATGGAATCGAATTCCCCATGTTTTCAAAAATCGAAGTCAATGGACCTAACCGACATCCCATTTACAAGTTGCTAACACGTGCGGCGACCAAAGATGGTAAAAACGGTGACATTACTTGGAACTTTGAGAAGTTTGTGGTGCGTTCCGATGGAACAATTCACCGCTTTTCGCCAAGGACTGAACCTATGGATCCAGAGCTTTTGTCAGTACTTGAGAACTAGTCCAAGAGAATACGACCAATGTTTGGCGAACATTGAAATATTACTTCCGTCAGAACAACTTATAGGCAGTCGATGTGGTCACAAAAATCAGGCCCGATGCACCGCCATCTTCACCGGACAATACGCCTGGTTCGTTTAGTTCACAGAACATAACTTCTGAACGTATTTTGTCTTTTTCTCAACTCGAGTACGGGTTGAGTCCTCGTGGTTCGGCAAAAACGAGGAACGAAAAAGACGCTCAAGGCGTGACTCGGCCCCGTATTTCAGACAGAATGGGCCTTCTATGGGCGGTAAAGCAAGAAAAGGAGTACGCATGACTTCAAATGATCCTCATGGCCAATTCGTCTTAGGCGAAGGCCGTATTCATATCAACAACGACCTGATGCGTGAGAGCCTGGTCGCTACCCGACTTACTGAGCAATGGCAAGGACGAGGTCAAGGCGAGGAAGTGAAACTTCTTCCTTGGGCATCGCAAATCAATCTCGGGGGCTCCTCTATCATCGATCGTGGCGGTGCTGTGTTGCTTCCACTCTTAGAGGAGATTGTAGAGCTCCGCAAGAAAAGCCACTTCATTCTGTCTGTTGGCGGCGGCGCTCGCCTCCGTCACACGATGAAGATTGCACTGGACCTTGGCCTTCCGACTGGCGGCATGGCGCAAGTCGTTGGAGCAGCCGAAGAACAAAACTCGCATATAGTGCACGCACTTTTGTCGCAGTACGGTGGGGTGTCGATGTGTCGCGAGCACTTTCCAGAGCTCGCTAAGTACCTGCTCACCGGAATGACGCCAATAACGATTTCTGTGCCGCCTTATCATCTGTGGGAACCACCGTCGAAACGCGGCGTACTTCCCGAGAATGGGTCCGACATGGGCGCTTTCATGAGCGCTGAGGTTTTGGGACTCAAGAAAATGATCTTCTTAAAAGACCAAGACGGGCAGTTCGATAAGAACCCACGTCTTCACAAAGGCGCGAAGCTGTTGTCGACCGTCACGGCAGAAGAGTTAATGACCTACGACCCAGACAACTTGATTCTTGAACAGTCGACCATTGACTGCCTTCTGCGCGCGCGTAACGTGCGCGAGATTCATGTCATCAACGGCCTTGTCCCGGGGAACCTAACCAAGTGCTTGAATGGTGAAGCAGTAGGAACCGTTATCACGCAAGCCTAGTGCTTGATGCGAAGGAGCGAATTATGGGAACAACAATGAGTAATTTACGAGTGGGGCAAGATCGCAGCAGGGAGTTGCGTTCGATTCTCCCCAATTTGAAGATTCTTAAAATCGGCGGGCAGTCGATTATGGACCGTGGCGCAGATGCACTACTGCCACTGGTAGATGAGATCGTCGAGGCGGCCAAGAAGCACCAAATGTTGATATGCACCGGAGGCGGTACGCGCGCCAGGCACGCCTATGCCCTTGGAATGGAACTGAATCTTCCGACTGGCGTGATGTCCAATATTGGTGCCGCGGTACCTCGTCAAAATGCACGTATGCTGCAGATGCTCCTGGCAGGCAACGGTGGAATGTACATGATGCCCGAAGATATCGAGAAACTTCCAATGTACCTCGCGATGAACTGCATCCCAGTACTTGGCGGAATGCCTCCCTTTTCGTTCTGGGAAAAGCCGGCTCGGCAAGGCCAAGTTCCTGAGAACCGTACCGATGCGGGACCGTATTTGCTTGCTGAGTTTTACGGGTGTCCTGAGGTTTATTACATCAAGGATGAAGACGGTCTCTATACGGACAATCCAAAAAACAACCCAGACGCAGAGCTCATCCCTAAGATCACCGCCGCGAAACTTCTTGAGCGCGACCTACCGGATCTGGTGGTGGAGACCGCTGTGGTGGAATACCTGCAGCACGCGAAGTCGTGTAAAAGCCTGCGTATTGTCAACGGGCTCAAAAAGGGTTCATTGCTCGACGCACTTGATGGCAAAGGTGGCAGCACCATCACTTCGGACTAACGTCTACAGTTTAAATGAGCAGTTTTGATGCTCGAATCTTCAGACCGATGACCTGCGCTTTCCCAATAGGTGCGCTCTTTTGCGATACAGTGATTGCTACTAGTTTGAGTCGCATGTCGTCGAGTCTGTGCCAACTTGTGCCATGTTGGAGAAGTCCGACATGTGGTAGACACATGCACGCGGTGTTGGTGTTGAAGTGGGATTCCTGTCCGCGTCCCGCTTGCAGCGCTATGTAAATGATTTCGAAGCCAAGTAGTACGATTACGGCATAACTGAATGGCTTGGGAGAAAAGTCTGGTAGGTAGTGGCAGTACCAGCCCATCGCCCACGAAAATGTGAATATAGAAATGGCGAACTTAAACGGCTTCAGCCATGCGTTCACGCCATGAACTTGTGTGTTCGTGAACTTGGTAAGCAGTAAAAATACAACGGCTAGCCCTAAACAAACCAATCCAAAATAGAAGAGATGCGGGTTTCTTTGTCTTAGTTCGTTTATGGGGATAAGGAGAGAAGCCATGTTATTCGTCGGCCGAATCAATATGGGGAACGAAGTGATTGAGCCAACAGATCATCCCGAGATAGCTAATAATAAGGAAGGGGACGCTTGAGTTAAAGCCAATCTCAAACTCTGGCAAAGACAACATCTCTCTCATTGATACTTTAGCAATGGAGAGCATGAAGACGATGCCAAAGATGAAGAGTCCAATGACCGCTGCTAGGTTCTTCCGCGAACGTCCAATATTCTTTTTGGATTCCTGATTGAAAAAGTAGAGAAGCGCGACAACGCAGAACGCAACTTCAATTGCTATTGCCAAATATACATTGGATGCATAGAGTCCAAGTGCAATATCTGCGGAGTCAGCACCGAATACATGATGGGCATGTCCTGAAAACAGGTCTAAAATGAAATGACTTGCCACTACTGCGACGCCCGCTAAAGCAACTTGTGTACTTTTAAAGAGAAGTCTTCCTAGTCCAAAGATAAGCACCAACCAAAATATTTGTGGAAGCAAATCATGGCTATAGAGCATGTCCACGCTCATATTGATAAGCGATGTATCTAGCACGTCGCTTGGGTTGGTAGGCTCAAGTCCCACGTAGTGCAGGACAAACCAAAGTAGATCTTGAAGCTGAGATGCCAAGAGAAAGTAGAGTAGCGTGCCCTGAGAAAATCTTTGATTGGCGATAAGGGCGGTCGTAAAGTGTCCTGCTAACATGTTAGGGTTTTACTTGATAAAGTAAAGCAATGGTAGTTTTACTTTAAAAAATAAAGTAATTTTCATGATTAAACCATTCCGATCTTCCTGCATGATTGCTTCCGCCTTGGATTTGATAGGCGACAAGTGGTCGCTTCTCCTTGTGCGAGACATGCTGCTGCACAAGAAAATGACTTACAAAGAGATGGTTTCGTCCGAAGAAGGGATAGCGACCAATCTTCTCTCGTCAAGACTGAAACATTTACAAACACTCGAAATCGTTACTAAACAAAAGCTTCCGAGTAATAAGAAAGAGAATATTTACCTTCTCACTGAAAAAGGGATTGAGCTCGCACCCATGATTCTGGAAATGGTGCTCTGGAGCGACAAGCACGTAAGGCCGTACAACCCTCAGATGAATCCGTACGACACTAGTAATCTAGACAAAACGACACTGATCGCATCTGTTCAAGAGGAGTACCGCATGCTCGCTGCTGCGATCAAAAAGAAGTCTTCCGCCTGAATAAGTTCCATGCGTACAGAGCGAAGTGCCAAGATTTAGTTGGAAGCTGGTATGTTGAATTCGCCCACGTCTAGGAACAGGTCGGTTTCGCAAAGCTTAGAGACAGAGCCGCGGGCACTTTTGTCGGCGTCGATGGTGGCGCTGAATCCGTAGCCTCCAAAGTCAATGCAGTTAGGGGTGTGAGTGCCGTTGAGCGTTCCTGGATCGAAGGAGCCAGTGGTGGTCCACACGTCGGTGAATCCTCCAGCGTTCCGTCTGAGATAGGTATGCAGCGTTTCATCAAAGGAACCATCTTCGGTGGTAACTTCCACAAGTACTTCCATGTCAATCGCTTCCTGACCTTCCCGTGGGATCCTACACACTACAAAGTAACCCTCGTCTCTAACGATCCGAACGGACATTTGCGTATCGGCCAGTGTCTCGGGGTACAGTCCTTTGTCGCGATACTCGAACAGTTCCGTCAATTCAGCAAAAGGCAGTTGGTCCAAAACGGCCTGCCCAGTGAACCCAGCAATGCCGCATTCCTCATCCATGGTCTCAAGTATTATTGCGCCTTCGTCTATGGTGTTGGGGCAGGTATTCGTTCTCCTAGTACAAGCCAGTCCACTTGCGGCACATACGCATTCGTTGCATGAGTCGCTAGCCATAAAACGCTGGCCGTAGTCGTAGCTTGTGCCGTTATAGTCGCAGCCCCCCAAAGAGGAGCCACTGCAATCGCGAGAGGTGCAGGACGTGGAGCCATCCGAGTTGCAGTCGCAAAAGTTGCAATCGTCGCCAACGGAGTAGCGTTCGCCAGCTTCGCGTCCAGCATCTAAACAGCTTAGTGATGCGTCAGGGCTCGGAGGAGGACTGGCGTCAATATCCGTAGCTATCGTGTTACTACCGCCTCCGCCACAGCTAATCGCCGTCAGCGCAAGAAGCGTAAGAGGAATCAGATTGAAAGAGGTTTTCAACATCATATGAGACATCGCATGGAACGCCTTTTTCTACAAGAAGAGAATGAATTCCCCCCAGTTTACGAGGCCCCATCGCCAAAACCACTCAATCGCAAGTAAATATTGCAAGACTATCGGATGTAGTCAGCTCAGTTGTTCGAGCGTGAGTATTCGGTTGTAGCGGTCCGTGCGTTCCGCGGACTCAATCAATAGTTTAGCCAATTGATGGTTATCAACGGACCGATATTTGCTTTGTGTTTTTTTAGCACCCAATAATCCGGCGACGGCAAGTAGTCCATCACTGGCTTTCGCGGCGAGTCTTTCTCCCGGTCTAGAATCATCGCGGCCACTACCGCTAATAAAAGAGGCTCGAACAATGACAAAGGATGCACTTTGTTTGATCACTTCTTGCTCCACTCGAGCTCGTACTTGAAGGTATTTGCTTCGGCTATCAAGACTTGCCCCCAAAGAAGAAAGGTAAACAATCAGTGGTGGGGTCGGCAATAGGCAGGCGGCATTGAGAAGCATCGTGGTAAGTCCGAAGTCGACGATCTCAAATCGATTCGTCACCTGATTGTCTTGCTTTGCCCGCGTTCGCGTGGTGCCCAATAACAAGTATACGACTTCTGGCGCGACTTGCTCCATAGCAGAGTTCAGTCCTTCAGGAGTCCATTGTGCGGTGTTAACCTGAGCATTGGCCCCAGAGAAATAGTTACGCCAACCAACGAGCTTTGCCGAGTCAGGGCGAACGTGAGCTACGACCTGGTGCCCCTTAGCAGCTAGTTGTTCAACGACTGCCTTGCCAACGTACCCTGTAGCTCCTGCAATAAACGCTTTCACAGCCTAGCCTACTACAACCATAGCAGGCGACAAATGAAAAAGTAGCTAGTGAAATGTCACTAACTACAAGTCCAGTTTAGCTTTACAATCGTTCCCGTCTCTACCCGAGACGATTTCGTCTGTCGCTTATGGTAGCTCGCAGGTACGTGGGTAGTCGGGAATACTAGGACGCGTATTTACGCAAATCAGTCCTGCACTGCAGATGTGCAGCAAGTGCGGCTGTACTAGACCTCCGCACATATCACCTTCTTGACCAAATGCTTTGCAAATTTTTGTCGGACCGCAGGTTAGTCCGGTGCAGTCCAAAAATCCGCAAAAGCTGTCAATACAATCTGCATTGACCGAACATTCTCGCACGCACACTCCTGGCGCATCACCGGTTGGATCATCTTGCAAACAAGTCAATGAAGGCTCGCAAAAGAAGCGATCTTCTGGCGCAACCAACCCGCCACAAAGGTCACCATCACGAGACCAAGATTTACAAATGCGCGAGTTGTCTGCACGCCAACCACAGAATCCGTCATTGCATTCGATATCCGTCAAACAAGCCTGGGAACCTGAAGGGGTCCCGACATCACCGGGATCGCATCCGATTAAGCTGAGTAGTGAGACTAGTGCCATTAATTTTCGCATGCAGGACCACTAACACGGTGCATCATTCATTGGCCATCCTCGAACGAAATTAGTCAGTCCAATCTTTACCAGTTGGTTACCCACAATAGTTTCCGGCACCTTCCCATGACAACTTAAGCGAGTTACGCCGCGTAGAAAACTTACCAAGAACACAAACCATATATTCTTTAAGGATCTAAAATCATTGATTATTTTAACCATTGGCGGCAACATTAGAATGGTTGGCCGGCGGGCTGATTGGACTGCAATCGCAGCTGCTATTCAGTCAGGCCTATTGGTAAACCCAATTTGACAAGGTGCGTCTTTCGTGAAAAAGCTCTGACCATGAAGACAATCCTTTCCACTTTCGCCATCCTTGGTCTGTCCGCGTGCAACGTGGGAGGAGACGAGCTGTCGACCACTACGCAGTCTCTCAACGACCACTGTCCCAACACAGTGTTCGTTAACGGGACCATTTACAACTCCGTTCCTGAGCTCGTCGCCAATGCTTGCGATGGCGCTTTAGACTACTCGAGCTGTAATTCATACTTCGAAGCAACCGCGTCTTTCACTACCCCTTATTGTGTTGACGGAACGTTTCAATCGACGGCGGCTCCAGTACTTCCATCGACTCCCGAAGCAAGCCTTTGCGGAGATGGCATTGATAACGACGGCGATGGACTTACGGATTGCGACGATCCTGATTGTAATGATTTACAACCGCTAGGGCCTGATCATATTCCTACCAACGAGTGCTCCCCTGCTCCACCACAGGGCTCGGCAGTCGACTGTCCCAACACCGTATTTGTTAATGGCACCATCTACAACGCTTCGCTCAACTTGGTGGCGAATAGCTGCCAATCTTCCTTTGGTAGTTCAGGAGGCTACGCTGCCTGTCCGCTGACTTACTTTGAAGAACTGGGAAACCATGCACAACCTAGTTGTCACCCAGGAGGTTATTTCGTTCCAGCCAATTCGACGACTCCTCCGGCACCTCCCGTTTGTAGTTTTGACAGCGATTGCCTTAGTAGCGAACGTTGTCTGGATGGCGCTTGCATCACCGCTCCACTGCCTCCTGCTGGTAGCTGCCAAGACGATGATGACTGTATCATTGGCCAGTTCTGCCAACCAGTTCCTCATTCAAGTTACGGCGTATGCATCAATCGCCCGCTGCCACCACAAGGACAATGTTGGAACGACCGCAACTGCGAAGTCAACGAAGTATGCGTGGTGGACGGGCTGACATCCGAGCCTGGTATATGCAGCGCGGCCCCACTACTAGGATCGGAACTGAACCTTTGCGGAGATGGTATCGACAATGATGGTGACGGACTTACCGATTGCAGTGACCCCGACTGCTACGATTTACAACCGCTAGGTCCCGATCATATTCCTACCAACGAATGCTCACCACAACCACCTTTGGGTGCCGTTGTAGATTGCCCCAATACGGTTTTTACGAATGGGACCATTTACAACTCCTCTCTAATACTCGTTGCCAATACTTGTGAGACCTCGTTTTTTGGGGCGGTCGACTATTCGACATGCCCATTGACGTACTTTGAATCATTGGGAACGCACGCCCAGCCAAGCTGTCACCCCAATGGGTATTTCATTCCTGGCGCTAGTCAATAAATCACTCAGGGGAAACCACAATGGCCACGTCAATAAAGTTATTAGTACTCTTTTCACTGTCTGCCGTCCTACCCAAAGTCGGTCATTCGCAAACACTAAACGACACACGCCCCGCTTTTGGAGAATACTACGGCAGCAACTCTCGCCAGTTTGAAATAAGTGGAACCTTAACCGTCGACATGACCACTAGTGACTATAGCGATACGGTGATACGTGAATTTATAGTTGAAGACCGCCTCCTCGCCTTTGAAACCTACCTTGCCGCCTTACTGACCGACAAGTACCCCAACGTTTTTGCCAACTTCAACTACGGAAACTATAAGTCAACGGTACGGCACAATACCGTTCGCGCGGTCGGCGTTTATCCGTCCCCCATAACAAACGTCTACCACATCGACTATGTAGGACTTGTTGCAGGCCCCACGGATCTTATTGATCTCATTGGCGAAGACTTCGACTTGCAAATGCCAAGCGGCGCAATGGGGTCGGATTTTGGGTTCCCACTCTATGAAATACGGCGATTCGATCCCGACACGGCGGTCGTACCTATTGAGCTGCATCGCGTTTATCTGGACGATCTGCCTCCCCCTTCTAACACTTACCCAGAGTACGATCGTCTTCTTACCGACGACGTATTGGACATCACCGTATGGTCTGGTTACGACTACACTGTCGATCGCTACGATCTGTTTACCTCTATGCGCAGTTGGTTGACTCTATTTCTCGCGGGATTTGACATGGTAAATGCAAACGACTACGGCACGAAAGACCAAGTCGTGTACGATGCAGTAACCGAAACAATGCGAATCTACTATCCTGGTTCCATCACTGAGTACTCCATCGAGCTGTTCTCACGACTAAGACCTGACACGGTGTTTTCCAAAATGGTCAACTACAAGGGGCGACAGGTCACAATCAATGTAAGGCTAAAACACCGCAACCTCTACGAAGGACAAAACCTTCAAATGAAAGACGACTTTATCCAAGCAGCAATAGAAAGCGACGTCTTCATCTACAATGGTCACGCTGGATCTTATTATGGTTGGTACCTTGGACCGGAGTCGGATGCCTATCTCGGTACCGATGCTATCGAAAACGTTTCGTTGAGCGCAGACTACCAACTCATTGTGGCAAGCGGGTGCCAAACCTACTCGACTTACGCCGACCACTTCTACAATAATCCTACGAAAGATACTGGCAACCTAGACGTTATCACCGCCGTAAACTGGATCCAGCTTGGTCACGCAGAGCGCTCCATAAACGACATTTTGGAAATGTTTGTCACGGACGTTTCAAGCGAGTTCCAAACGTACTCTTTCGGTGAAATAATTCACGAGCCAAATCACGATATCCATGATCCTGATTCTTATTGGGCAGTCCTCGGCGCCAACGACAATCCGGTAGTGAGCCCACTTGCCAATACAGGTGACTTTGGAAAGCCTTGCTCTGCGGATACGGACTGCGGAGTGGTTCCAGCAAACCGATGCATCGCAAACCAATGTACGGTGCAGACCCTCAATCGTTACGTATGCCCTGCAAACTACGACTTCCTCGATTCCTTCGGAGTATGGGGTGCCTATTGTGTGCCGAGAAACATACCGCCTGCGAGCCCTGGCCCCAGAACGATTTCGTCTTTTCGCTTTTTCAGCTATTGAGCCCCCCTTAAAACGACACAGGTAATAATGCACTAAACTGGCATTACTTTTGCTTTTGTTTCAATCCATGCTGATTCCATGGAATGAACTTCGCCGCACCTCAAATATGGGCCTGGGTGTTTATGCAACGCGTAATATCCCCAAAGGGACCATTACGTTTGTTCGTGATCCATTTGATATGGTGTTTCAAAGTTACGATCTGATAAGCGCGCCTTTTGTCCTTGTCCAAGAAGTACTTAAATTGTCATATCGTGAACCAAGCGGAGAGTTTGTATTGAGTTGGGACAATGGAAAATACATGAATCATTCATGTGAAGCTAACACCCTCACGACATCCTACGGCTTTGAAATAGCGGTGCATGATATCGCCAAAGGAGAAGAAATCACAGACGACTATGGACTACTTAACCTAGACGAACCCTTCCACTGCCTTTGCAACAAACCACGTTGCCGGCGGCTAATTACAGAACCTAGCCAAGAGGATTTGGTCACTTGGGAAGCTCAAATCGCACCTATTTTAGCTACCGCGAGAAGCGTACCGCAACCTCTAGAAGATCTGATAACTTGGGATCATTTGTCTATGTAGACTAAAGCCTCACCAAAAATGCTACATGGGTCAAAAGGGGATACAATACCATCAGACTTTGGTCGCACCACGAATCCTCCACTCCCTCAAAAATTACGTTTTTGAACTCGTCTCATTACAATTAGCTTGTATGTTTCTTGAGACGTTTGCAAAAACGTGTCCAAATTTAGCAGAATGAAAATACATTTGCTTTCCCAAAGCAGAGCGCTGGAAACAAACAAGAAAGCGCTTGAATTACGTGGATTCGATTGCGAGGCAGCTTCTGCCAAAGGCACCGCGCAAGCGGGGAGCATTTGTCTTGTAGATATCAGCGATTTAGATCAGCTTGTAACATCTTATCTAGTAAACTCTCCGATTTCTCATTTTGTTGTTGTCGGAGATCCGAGTAGCTACCCAAAATCAACAACTTTCCTAGTAACACTTCTAGGACTCTCCCACGTCCTTCACGCCCCATCATGGGATGCTGCGGAACTTGCGATTTTGCGATTACTTCGCAAAGTCGAACTTCAAACAGAAATAGCTGAATTAGTAAATGTTGCGTCAGAACAAGACCTGGGATTGGTAGGTACCAGCCAAGCTATGCATTTGCTTCGTTCAGAAATCTCTAGAGCTGCTGGTAGTCACTCTAGCGTACTCATCTCGGGCGAGAGTGGTACTGGCAAAGAGCTTGTTGCCAAAGCATTGCACAACATGGGGCCGAACCGAGACCAACCGTTTGTTGCTATCAATTGCTCAGCAATCCCTGATTCATTACTGGAAAGTGAGTTGTTTGGTCATGAAAAAGGAGCTTTTACCGACGCAAAATCTAAGCGTAAGGGGCTCTTTCAACTTGCTGAGAAAGGTACCATTTTTCTGGACGAAATTGGAGATATGCCGCTTTCGATGCAGCCAAAGTTACTTCGTGCCATTCAAGAACGATCGTTTCGTCCGGTCGGAGCAACGCAAGAAGTTCGCTTCGATGCAAGGATAGTTGCAGCTACCCATGTCAATCTCGAGCTTGCCGTTAGTGAGAAACAGTTTCGACAAGACCTTTTTTACCGTATCAATGTCATTTCTCTAGATGTCCCTTCTCTTCGAGAACGTCATGGCGATGTACTACAGCTTGCGGATCACTTCTTGCGTCATTTCGCTGAACTCGCTGGCAAAGAGGTCTATGCGTTCTCTAATGCTGCGCTGCAAGAGCTTTCTTCCTACCCCTGGCCGGGCAACGTCCGAGAATTACAAAACTGCATCGAGCGCTCCATAGCAATGTGTACAAGTCATGTTATCGAACTAGAAGACTTACCCCCTCGCTTCCGCTTGAAGAATGAAGGTACGATTGACAACAATACAACTCCGCCTGGAGATGTCACTCAGCTCCTTCAGTTATCCGAAGTTGAAAGAAGATACATATTACAAGTGTTTGAACTTTTAAAGGGCAACAAAAAGCGTACAGCGGAGGTTCTTGGCCTTGATCGAAAAACGCTGTACCGAAAACTAAAAAAATACAATCTAATCTAAATCCCTCCTAACGAGTACCAAATAGGGTGTGGCGTAACGCCCCATGAGTCACATTGACCCACTAGTGAATCGCTCTAGCCCCCCTTGAAGTAGAGATGAAACCTGCTTCGAAGAGTCGACAAACAGCAACTTAAGACGAAGATTCTCAAGCAGCAACTCTCACAACAGTGCTACGCATCTTCACCTAGATTATTGGAATTAGTAACGATACGCCGCCAGTCAACTTATATCGGCCAATTAGTTGCAGTGAGAACTGTCCAATGAGCGTAGTGTCAATTGTAAGATTCTCAGATTCATAGTCGCGCAAGACTGAAGCGACTAAACGTCTTTTTGCTTGTGGTGGAGCGTCCGTAAGAAAATACTCTACAGAGACAATCTCTCCGTGCTCACCAACCTTGGCTTCGATGCACTGGTAATAGTCCGCGTTGGGCAAGACAATACTGAGTCTTACTGGGCTTTTGTCAGCGAGAATAGGATAGACGTCGGAACCGTGGACGTAAGCGTGTATTTCAGACCAGAAATTCTTGTTCAAGTTTCGACCCGTCATAGTTGCAATCGCGGTCATGGGCACAACTCTTGCAAACAGCGTGCCCATTATGGAAACCCAACTCGTATCGAATATGGACTCATCCGAATTCCAACGGGGTATTGCACAAGTAACTCCAGACGAATTCGATGGTACCTTACACTACTACGAACGCACTAGAAATGCGGAGCTGCACCCCATGGTTCGCTCATTTCTTGCTTTGGATATACAAAGGATTGTACGCAGATACTGTCATTTAAACCCAGCCGTCCATCCAGATGGGCTTTTGCAAATTCTTACCAATAAACCAAAACACTTCAGATGGGGAGGAACAGATCTTTTTAACGTAGCTTCAGAGTCTGGGATGAGGCAAATGTTGGTAGTTGAAACCAATAGCTGCCCTTCTGGTAATAAATCGATGCCGTTGCGGGATACTGAACTCGAAGATGGCAGTTATGGTCTGCTTGCAAGAAGAAGCTTCGTCCCAGCAATCAGGACGGGTAAAGGTCTGGTTGCGGTCCTGTACGACAAGAACGCAATGGAAGCCAAAGGATACGCTCAATCGATAGCGAACGCTTGCGGCGAAAATGTCCATCTAGTTCCCTGGCCTTGCCCACTGGCGAGTTGGCGAGAGGATGTCCTTTGGCTCAATGAGCAGCCAGTGCGAGCGGCTTTTCGATACGTGACTCAAAAACCATGGACCACCATTCCCGTTTCTGCCAAAACAAGGGTATATAATCCTGTCATTGTCTGCCTAGCTGGTGGTCGAAACAAACTTCTAGCGTCCAAAGCCTACGAATTCTTTAACGCCGAAATCGCCTCACTCGGCCTAAAGATTAACGTCCCAGAGACAATACGTGACGTTCGGAAAGATGAAGTACCACTTTGGCTCGAAAAATTTGGAGGCAGAGCTGTAGTAAAAGTCCCCTATGGGAATGCGGGGCAAGGTGTTTACACTATTACTAGTGACTCTGAGTATCAAGACTTCGTAAAACGAACAGAAGAAAGTGACTACGACGCCTTTGTTGTCCAGCAACTCATTGGTAACCACCAATGGTCATCGAAAAGTAGCGCAGGAAAGTTATATCACGTAGGAACCGTTCCGGATCGAAAGAATAGAACCTACGTTGCCGATTTGCGCCTAACCTGTATCTTTACTGATAAAGGCTTCCGTCCGCTATCGATGTACGCCAGACGTGCTCGTTTGCCACTAAGCAGCACGGTAGAGGCGAACAACTCTTGGGATGTACTTGGAACAAATTTGTCTGTGAAATGCCAAGCTGGGAGTTGGAAAAGCGATACGAGCCGACTCATCTTGATGGACAATCGTGATTTCAATAAACTAGGCCTGGGCATAGATGACCTAATCTCAGCTTACATTCAAACAGTCTTGGCAATCACGGCGATTGACAAGATGGCGCAACGGCTACTATCGCCCAAACGACGACTTCGAAAGCGCCTGTTCCTATCTCTTAATCCTGATCGCAAGCTGATGAGTGAAATCGAAAGCTGTGGATAACTAGTCTTGGCACGAGGATTGCTTACGGTGACAACAGGCGCCAGTGGCGACCTTCTCAACCAAATGAAAGGCTAAAAATGAAAATACTAAAACTAATCGTAATCGGACTGGTCGCGCTTGGCATGACGTCGTGCAGAAAGAAAGAAACAACCGCCAAAACTTCGCCGGTCGTAGAGTCGGTAGGGGACGAAGTTGACGATGTTGTGGAGCAAGCAACAGAGGAAGCAAGCGATGTTTTGGAAAATGCTACAGATCCTGAAACGGGTGATGCTACTGATCCTGAAACGGGTGATGAAGAAGCAACTACAGACGACTTCGACGAAGAATTCGACTCAGAAGAAGGCGACGATACGGAGTAAATAACCAGCCCCTCCCAAAAGAGGGGCTTTAACTTGGGGGTTATGTGTTTTCAACATCCTATAGCGACCGAGAAATTCTCATACGCACGAAGATCGATTCGTCAGAGTTTCAAGCACGAACACTAAACCGTGTAGTGCTTGAAATGGTCCAAGATGCTCTTGGCAGATACCAACGGATACCGTTAATCGTCGCCAAAGGTGCGAAGGATGGACCAACCGTTGGGATTACTTGTGCAATTCATGGCAACGAAGTGAATGGCGTCTCGGTGATTCATAGACTCATAGAGTCCCTGAAACTGAACACACTCGCGGGGTGTATTATAGCCTGTCCAGTCATTAACCTGCCTGGGTACGTTTCTCACACACGTGAATACCGTGATGGCAACGACCTCAATCACTTAATGCCAGGGTTGGAAGGCGGTAATCAAGGAGAAGTCTATGCTGCACGGTTACTCGATCGTTTGGTATCCAGTTTTGACTATTTGATAGATTTGCACACCGCGAGCTTCGGTCGCGTCAACTCTCTGTACGTAAGAGCAGATCTGGCGGAAGCTAAAGCTTCCCGGATGGCCCAGCTGCAACGCCCTACCATTATTCTTGATAATCCGCCCTCCGACCGAACATTGCGGGGGGCTGCTGCGGAAATGGGAATTCCCGCGATCACTGTAGAAGTCGGTGACCCGCAAGTGTTTCAGCCCAAGCACGCCAAGCCTACAGTTCAAGGAATCAAGCAAGTACTCGCCGACTTAGGAATGATAGCAAAGAGAAAGTCACACTTTGACCACGTACCAATAGTTTGCACGAGCTCTCGCTGGCTCTATACGTCTCACGGTGGTTCGCTAGAAGTGATTCCGAGTCTTGCTCAGTTCGTGGACAAGGATGAAGTAATAGCGACTCAACGTGACATTTTTGGCGACATCATTTGTGAATACAAAGCACCTTACGCAGGTATTGTCATTGGCAAAAGCTGCAATCCAGTTAGCGCCACGGGAGCGCGAATCATTCATCTGGGAGTACTAGAAAAGTGAAGATTTTATTCATAATTAACGATTTCGAATCGTTGGTAGCAACTCAGACGACAACGATAATGATGCAGAAAGCACTCAATGGTCATTCGGTGTACGTGAGTGGATCATCTGATTGGGGAATCACAAAAGGATCACTATATTTCAATTGTCGTCGACTAATAGATAAAAATATACAACTTGACGAAATGCCAACATTTCTTAGTGTCCAACCAGCCGCAAAACATGTAGCGAATACATTCGACAAGATATTACTTAGGGTCAATTTCGGAAGAACAGTAAACCACGAGCTGCTGCGCTGTCTTATCCGCGAAAGTGACTTGCCACTATCCAGCGCGCCGCTTGGAATTTGGCTATGGATGAGCAAACAATCGCTAAGCAAACTTCCAGAGTCTATTGTAGGAAGAACCTACTTTTCTAGAAATGTTGATGACCTCATCAGCGTAATCGACAGAGAAGACAAAGTAGTGATTAAGCCAGCATGTGGTACCAGAGGACAAGGCGTCTTCTTAACCCAAAAAGAAGACCCCAATCTTCGTGAAATGCTAGAAACCTTGGCTAAAAGCGGAACGGTTATGGTTCAGGAGTACCTACGCGATTCGAAAGCCGGTGACACGCGAGTGTTGATGCTTGATGGAGAGATCCTAAGCTTGAATGGAAAATCAGCGGCGATCCAACGAATACCTGGTGCAAGAGATTTTCGTAGCAACATACATGCAGGAGGAACCGCAACACCAGGTCAAATTACTAACAAAATGCTAACGGCATGTAACGTGCTAGGTCCTTACTTGCTTCGAAATGGTCTGAGATTCGTCGGTGCCGACTTCATAGGTGGAAAATTATGCGAGGTTAATGTCTGCGCACCTGGTGGATTGGTTGACGCTGAACGTTTTTTTAACGAACCGTACACTGAATACGTCATCGAACAACTAACCAGAACAGATCGCAGGAGTTGCTATGTGGCTTCGTAAGAAAAGATTGCCGGAACAACTAACAACCAACGGTTATGGCGCGTCCATCCCAGCAACCACCGGCGAGATCAACGAAGACGATTTTCTATCCTGCGACCAGCGGAAGCTTTACATCGTCTGTGACGGGTCTGGCGATGATGAAATTGCGGAGTTGGTAATCGAGGAGGTTGCGAATCATATCTCTAAGCCTGATAGCTTAGGAGATGCTCACTTACAATTAGTTTCTGCGATAGAGACTGTCAACAGCGTTTTGTATCAGACTCAACAAAAATACACTTCGACCATTGTTGCCATATTATTCTTTGAATCCGCTGCAGTGGTAGCCAGCGTGGGCAACTCGCGCTGTTATTTGTTGCGAGGCACGCAACTAAGACAACTAACTAAAGATCATATGTTAGCCACGCATCTTGCGAACATGGGTGCAGTCACGGAACAAGAAGCGAAGCAAAGATGGGGCAAAACCCTGTCTCGTGGACTAGGTTGGTCATCAGGCTGTCACGTTGATTCGCTAATTGTTCCAGTCTATTCAGACGATACATTTCTGTTGTGCAGCGACGGTGTTTCAGACGTCATCGACATTGATCTCCTGCGGGCATGGCTCACGTTTGGTCAGAAGTCATGCATGCGAATCATCGACGCAGCACGTTCCTCTGCAAGAAACGACGACGATGTCACAGCGGTCGTGATTCGAGTTAGTGCATTGTAAAAGTTTGCAAGTCAATGTAGTGTGGTGTCCCAAAAAGTACGAACCAACGAGCCGTATCTCAGTAGAGTACCAAATAGGGTGTGGCGTTATGCCTCATGGGGCAATTGTCCTCTTTCGGCAAAGTGCAAAACGGTAACTTAGAAAAACCAGACATGGCACGATTTATGCTCATTACATAAGTCATGAAGGAAATGTCGAGGGCGCAACGAGCAAAGTATTTACGTAGTAAGCCAAAGTCGAAGCACAGGCGTCGGCAGTTGGAAGTTATAGAGGAGCCTGTTGTTCAAAGTGAGTCGAGGGAGAATAATGATGAGTCTACCTGATCCTAAGCGCGAAGGCCTATTTGACGCATACGATGATGAAAACGATGATGAAGAATTCGATGCGCTGGATGATACGTGGGAGTGGGATGAAGAACTTCCACCTAAGCTAACTCACAAAGACTTTGAAAGGTTAAACTAGTTTGAGCGGAGACGGTGCTGTCTCCGCTTTCTAGATCATCGCCCATGCGACGACTGATGTTGCCTCGAGTTACCCAGGTTATGGCAAAGGCCACTGCTTTGGTATCTTACCGTCTAAGACCTAGCCAATCAGGCCTACAGCGAGCTCCCGTCTGGCTTTATCGCTAAAGGTCAAGCTTATGCAGCTCGTATCGTTCGATAATTGAAATCAGCCTCGCTCCATACGTCTCGCTCGTTGCATATCCAGCGCTTTGAAGGCCGTGAGCCCACGCCTTATAATCAGTATGTGGTATCGAAAACAAAAACTGATAGCGACCGCCATCGATCAAGAAATCGATATGATCTAAAAACGAAGCAGAAGCAGAGGCGTAGGAACGAAAGCAGGATTCGACAAGCTCGCCATTATGATAGTCATCATCTTTTTTGTAGTATTGTTGGCCGTGCCAACCGTTACACTTTATGCCAAAAAAGTTATGGGCGTCTTTGGCCAACTCACTCGCGCCATAGGCAGACTCCGCCATGGCTTGCGCCATAACGATTGCAGCAGGTACTCGTCCGCCCCGCCCCGCTCGTAGCTGCTGCGACCTTCGGGAAGAATCTATTGCAGCATCTGAATACTTCGTTACAAAATCCTCAACGTGAGGGGGCATTTCTACTAGGTCCCAATTAATACTAGTTTCATCCAAAGTCGATAGACTCGTATCGTTCGCAGAAGACTGACTACCGGCTACTACGTCGGACGTTGAGGGGATCATAAGCGATGGTGTGGAATAAATTTCATTCGGACCACTCCACCAATCGTCCTCGCCTTTGGGTGGTACTTGAGGCTTATGATCGAAGTGACTCGCATTGGTCGAAATTTCGTTCCACCAGTCAGAGTCAAACACCGGTGGCAGTTGAGGTCCTTGATCGATACCATAGACTCTTTGCGGCAATGGCGACGGAGTGCTTGGCCTGACAACGGGACTTGCCAAATCGACCGAGGACTCGCCATTGAGCTCACTAGCTCGCCCGCTCTCTTGCTTCCATAGATTGTATTTTTCGCTGAGCAGAATTAGGTCAATTTTTTCTCCCACTTTTAGCGGTGATGATTGGGTCGATACAAAGCTTTCGAAGAGAGCCCAAGGAGTATTGTGAAAGTAGGCCTTCCACAAGCTGAAGTATGTCATATCATCATTTATAGTCAGCACTTTCGCCCCATTTGCCGGAACTGCTCCGCTTTGGACCGATTGCCGTTGCCACGTGAAGAATCTCAATTCTAGTTGTCTAATATTGATTCGATCTCCCACTTTTAGTGGCGGCTCCTCAGCAGAGACAAAGCTTTCGAAAGTTGCCCAATTTACCCCACTGAAGTAGGTCTTCCATAGACTGAAATAGGTTGTATTTTCACTGACAATGACTTCAATCGGCGACTGCCAAACTGGAAAGTCACTATCTTTTCCAGCAATCACTTCTAGTCTATCCGACATAGCTGCCAACTGTTTGGACGCAAACACGCGTCGAACTTAGTCACACGAAAGCGATGATGAGAAGCCCTAAGTGCGTCTGCCAAAAAAAAAATTGGAATGCTGGCAACAAGGGAAGATTATCTGCCAACCCAACGTAATAGGACTCGTTAGAATTCGTTTCAAACTAGGCAGTATTAGTCCTCATTCGGCTACGGTAATGAAACGACAGATTTTTCATCCGTCATTGAGTTACCCAGTTTATTTAGTCGCAGTTGTAGAGATACTCTGACGTCCACATAGCGGTGACCGCACCTTCCGAGCCTACTGCCTCCAACGTACTCCCAGTAAGCTTTCCCTGCTCATCGTAGGAAAATGTTTCCGTGGTAGTACTATCACCGTTCTCCACAAGTTTGTACGAGGAAACCAAACCGTCGGTTCTGAAAGCTTCGTGAGAATCAAAAAGTCCTTCATCGCCAGTCTCAAATGTGGTGGTTACCGTCCATTTGTCTTCTGTGTTCCACTCGTAGGTTGACTCGCTAGAATCAGTCCCCTCCGCAAACATCTTTTTTACCGAACCATCTTTGAAGTACTCGAACACTTGAACGTATTCGCCTTCGATGAAGACTCCTGTCGTAACGACTTTTTCAAGCGTACGTTCGTTGTACGTGTAAACATCTTTAATCGCTAGCTCACCTTCATCGTCAAAGTAGCGCTTCTCTAACACCAATTCGTCAGCTACATCTTGCTCCGTAAACCACCCATCGTCATCGACGATCTTGCAGGCCGTCATCAAATGTAACTTCGAAGGATGAAACGTGTCGTCCTGCTCGTCACCTGAATCTGTTCCGCATGCGGCGGCCAAAGCTAATAGAAGTATAAGAGTTAGTTTCATCGTCGAAGACTGATATAGGTTAAAGACAAATACAACAGGATAATGTAACACGGGAGCTGTTTTTAGAACGGTTGTTGCAAGTCGGACCACGTTGTTTAGAAGTCCGAAGCGGAAGCGCACAGCTCGAGCGTTAAGGCGCGATTTCACCAGTAGGAGAGATCGTTACGAGCGTCTCTTCACCTACCTCGACTGAGCTTTCCACCGTGTGCCCCTTGCATTCGATCAGTTCCACGAGGAACTGCCTATCAAGCTTTTCGCCGGCCTCTTCTTTAGGGTCTTCTTCCTTCGAAAACCAAATCCTAATGGATAGACTTCCGTAGCGCTCGTTTAGATCGGCAAGGATATCTGCAAGACTCTGATCGTAAACGTTTTCTGCGGCAAGATGCGCAAGAATATGAACGTCTCCAGCGACTGCCCCAAAACCAATACAACTAAGTAATCCACCGGTGTACAAGTTGCTCCTTGTTCCCACAACCACTTCTCCCATTCGTGCCACCCTCGAACTGAACGCTGAAACTTCGTGGGTGACGGGATACTTATCTTTACTTCCTACCAAGTTATAGTGGCGGTTGTGTCCCTTTACGCGACGCTCGCCAAGGCCACAATCATCTTTCACTTGGGAAGCAGAAATTGCTGTCGCGGACGTTGTTCCGTGACTGCGTTCCGAAACGGACGGCGGTTCGTTGAGGTGCTCTGTGGATGTTTTTGCAGAACGACTCAAAGCAGCATTTTATAGTACTCGCTACTTCTAAGCAAACCCTTTTTTAGGCTAGGCTATCCTTGCTCAGATTGTTTGCGTGGCATGATCTTATAAACTGCGCGCTCCATTTGAGGTAAAAACCAAACTAACAAAATCGTGTTGAGCACGTTAAATGTAGTATGAAAAATCGCAAGATGAGTTGGCGAGTCGGTAACGAATGCGGACTGTATGGCTACGATAAAAGCACCGACGAGTGGCAGCATCCAAATCACCCCCAAAACATTAAATAGGGTATGGCTGACGGCGACCCTTTTTGCTGTACGGTTAGCCGGAATCGCTGCCAGCTGCGCAGTCACTGTGGTGCCAATATTTTCTCCTAAGATCATCGCGGCAGCGAGATCAAAGGTAATCCATCCATGCGCAAGAAACGTTACCGTAATCGTCGTTGCGGCAGAGGACGACTGCACCACGATAGTAAGGACGGTACCGATAAGAACGAACAGAAGCACCGATCCAAACCCATAGTCGGCCAGGCTTGTAACGAACTCGAGTGCCTCTGGGTTGCCTTTGAGATCTGGAACGCCTTTTTTCAGTATCGAAAGACCAAGGAACAGCAGACCAAATCCGAGCAGAGGTTCACTCCACAGTTTCAACTGGCGGTTGCCAACAAAGGACAAGAATACCGCAATACCAATAGATGGTAGCGCAAACGCGTCTATTTTTACTTTAAATCCAAGTAGTGCCACGAGCCACAGCGTGACGGTAGTGCCAATATTGGCCCCCATCACCATGGAAATGGCTTGCCGTAGATTCATCAGTCCTGCATTTGCAAAAGACACAATCATCACTGTGGTCGCACTGGAGGACTGAACGAGTACCGTGGTAAAAAATCCAGAAAAAATACCTGCTACACGGTTCTGCGTCATTATGGATAGAACATTTTGAATCCGATCACCAACGCCCTTCTGCAAACCAGCGCTCATGACCTGTAAACCATAAAGAAATATGCCGAGACCACCTACGAGGGCAAAAACATTTTCCACCTGCATGCTATAGGTAAAAGTTGCCTCATTTACCATCGAATTTTTTAACCAAAACGGTGACCAGCGAAACGCATACGAATTGTCGCTGGATCTCTGTCCAAAATGGAACTATCAACGTAGAGATTGAGAGCCGCTATTAGAATAACGTACACATGCACGTTCCCCGAATAGTCTCGTTCGCACGGCTCCTCGCAAATGCGAACAGCGAGAGCAAGTTAGCTTTTTACTACGAAGATTCTCAAGAATATCTTCTTCTCAAAAGCGGTCGACGATTGCAGCTCGACGACCGCTTCTTTACTACTAAGAGAAAAGACTTTTAGCTTTGTCGACAAGTCCTCCAACACCGCCAGTCAAAAGACCTGCGATATTACCAAGATCAAAACCACTGTCAGCTTCATCCTCTGATGCAAACTTTGCCTTCAGTCCTTCGATGAGTCCCGGCGCTGCGCTGGCTGCTTCCTTTTCAGCTTCTTCTGGGGCCATGCCCTTCTTTTGTAAGATACCACTGAGCGATGTCTTAATCTTTTGAAAGATAGGACTGTCTTCCGTTGCATTTCCATCGTCAGAAAAAAGGCTTTTGAGCTCGTCAACGTTTCCACCTTTTAAGTCTTCGGTAATGGTATCAATCACAGAGTTTGCCCCCTCTTCCGCTGCGGCTTTGGTATCACTGTCTCCGAGACTGTTTGGTCCCATGTGTTCGCTTAGTTTACCGAGTACAAAACTTTTAATCTGATCCAACATGTTTGAATACTATCACACGAACACGTACACGACCGTCATCGATGCATCAACCAGAGTGATACGTGTTTTGGCCGAATTGTCATGCATAAAAGAAAAAAACACGCCCAACTTCGGACGTGTTTTTCATCTGATGTTTGTGAGAGCTAGTTGATAGTAACGTTGAACGAAACGTCGACGTCACTTTCGCCTGGCAAAGTCTCGAGACCATTTTTCGCATCATTGGCGAGTGTGGCAGTTTTCAACTCAGGCAAATGTTGCAGAACTACTTGCAAGGATCCCGTACCAGTCACTGCGGTAACGGAGTTGCTAAGTCCCACGGGCCAGCCATTACCATCTTGGTCACCATAGGTGTGTTCTAGCGGTGCATTCGTTTGTTCGTTCGTTGGACCATTAACGGCAGTACCTGCAAAGAAAATTTGGTGTTCGTCATTTTCGTCAGCGATTTCCGCAGTGATGTCTTCTGCCGGATCTTCGAGACGATTTTCGAACCCGACATTTAAGGAGTACGTTCCCGCATCGAGAACGATATCATCGATTACGGGAGCGTTTCCTCCATCGCCATCGTCATCGTTCCATAAAAAGGTTGTGGAGTTTCCCGCACCATCGTCAAAGGTGAGCAGCACGGTGGTAATAACCTCTTGTTCAGAATGATCGTGGCCGTCTTCTGCGCAGCCGGCAGACAGTAGTAGTACAAATAGTGGAGCTCGTAGTTTCATAGTTATTCCTTTCACAGAGAGATTTAAAGTCTCTTAACGAGCTCGGTGTACCCCCCTTCGTCATCTTTTGCAAGCGACTTGCATTAACAAACAGCTTGCGACTAGCAAATGGAGTTCACGTGCATCGCGGGCAAACGCCGATAAGTTGTAATTCCGCGGATGCCAGTGACATCCCCCATTCCGCACTTACTGGCCCTTCCAACTTGGCCGTGGGCAAACATTCGACGGAGCCACAGGTTCTGCAAGAAAAGTGGGGGTGAAGATGCAAGGTCTTATCATCACTTCTCAGTTCGTACCTTGCAATCCCGCCGATGTTGCTAGCGACGGTAGCGAGGTCGTAGTCGACAAGACAGACAAGATTACGATACAAGGTAGCTTGGTCCCAATCGGACGGGCCCATTTCGCTCACTACTTCACTATGCGACAAGGGACGTTTTGCTTGGGCAAGGAGGCGAAGTACCGCCACCCGCGGCGCCGTAGCCCGCAGTCCCACATCTCTAAGCATTTCTTTGGCGTCGTTTTTGGATAGTTCAGTCAACATCTCAAGCTAGCCACAAAGGCATTACTACTGCAAGTAATATGCGCAGAATACCGGCTATTACACGTATGAGAGGCTAACATTGGTTGTAATTGCAAGTGCGTTTTTCCCAGAAAAATCCACGAATCCATAACCCTAGACCAATTTCGTGATGCGCGACGGTTTGCGATCAATTCGTCCCGCAGAATTTTCATGGGTTGATCAATGGCAACGGGTTTATTGTCAACACCGCCGATAAAGTCGGATCTTGCCATCTGGGCCGCAGTCGATGCCCTGGAGTCAGTAGAAGCCTAGTGGACGTTACGTGCTAGAGTAGTTTTAATGAACGGTTTAATTCAATCGCCACTTTGGCTCATGACAATCGTTTTGGTTCTAGGTGCTAGTCACTCGTGCTCTTCGCATAAAGTAGAAATGAGCAAGCCAGTTCTTGAAGCAGTCGATTCTAGCAACATTTCGGCAAAACTATCGAAGTTTTCGAATCAGCAAGTTGTCTTAAATATTTGGTCAGCATGGTGCGCCCCGTGTAAAAAAGAACTTCCACAATTTGTCGAAAGTGCCAGAAAGTTCAAAGCCCGTGGCGTGCACTTAATGCTGGTTTCGATGGACACGGAAGATTCCCAAAAAAATATCATTCCGTTTTTGAAAAGTATCCGAGCGACTGGCCCCTATTACGTTCAAACTGGAAATGTCGCCGAATTTATAGACGTCTTGCATACTTCGTGGTCTGGGACCCTTCCCGCCACCTTTCTCTTTGAATCTGGAAAACTAGTTCGATTCGTAGAGGGACCACTTGAAGATAATGAAATCGAAGCGCTGTTCCAATCTGCAGTGAAGTGATATATCGACTTCATGAAAGCCATTATTTGTATTGCGGCTCTGTCTATTATTGTTGGATGCGAGTCTGAGCCGACGAGGACCGAGCCTAAGCCAACAGAACTGTCCAACAAGCAGGCTACAAACCAAGTTCGTCCGACTGCGGTCGAAAAAAAGCGATGCAACGCTTGGCAATCGGGGAAGAGCTGCCCTCTATTTCTGAGCCAATGAAAAACGTAGATTCGTCGCTTCTTTCGTTACCTTCTCTGGTCGGAAGTAAAGGAACTCTTGTAATTTTCACCTGTAACCACTGCCCGTACGCGGAGGCATGGGAGAGTCGAATTGCCTTGATCGGGAATGAATTTCAAAAGCTAGGCATTGGTGTTGTCGCCATTAATTCCAACGACCCGAAAAAATACCCGATCGATGGATTTGAAGGTATGCAAGAAAGAGCCCAAAAGCTTGATCTGAAGTTCCCTTACGTAGTCGATAGCACCTCCAACGTAGCGCGCGCTTTCGGGGCGAAAAAAACACCAGAAATATTTTTGTTCGATAAAGAACAACGCCTTATTTATCACGGCGCAGTAGACGACAATCTGAAAGCTCAGTCAGTCAAAAAGCATTATCTACGTAGCGCGCTGACTTCTTTGCTGGATGATAAACCAACAACTGAAAACGAAACCAAATCCGTCGGCTGTTCGATCAAGTACAGAAACTAATTGCGTTGGTACGATGAGACATATTAGTGAATTGGCAGACGTCAAGTTGGTTACGGAAAGCGGAGAAGCTGTTACCATTGGCGATATTTGGAACGAACGCTCCACCTTGTTTGTAATGCTTAGGCATTTTGGATGTATGTTCTGCAGCCAACAAGTTCGTGAGTTAGCAAGCGAGCGCGAAAGGCTATCGAAAATGGGGACTCAAGTAGTTGTAGTAGGTCATGGCACCCCAAACTTTATTGAAGGTTTTAAAGAACACTCTAAATACGATGGAAAAATCTTCACCGACCCCTACCGAGAACTCTACAAGCGTCTGAACTTAACTGCTGCTTTGAGTTCCACATTTAATCTCAAAACATTGGGTGCAGCTATTAACGCGTTCAAACAAGGCGCTCGACAGGGAAAGACAGGCGGCAATGTTTGGCAACAAGGAGGAACCTTTGGATTTTCCGATTCGGGCGACGTATTTTTTGAGTATAAGAGCCAGTTTGCAGGCGACCACCCCAAGTTCAAAGAAATCTTCGCTGCCTTAGGTTAATCCAACAAGCTCCTCTGCAAACTCCACAGTCTCGCTCGCCTAAGCAACGTACCAGCAGCTCTTAAAAATTCTCTCCGGTACGATCAAGTGCCATGGCAAATTACGTTTCACCCTGTGGTTCAAAATGTTGCCCCCAAAACCCCGCACTTTTGATAATCGACACATCCTCAAGCGGGATTGTTTGACATGCTAGTCGCCGTCCGCTCGAGATATGGTGAGGTGGCATTCGGAGTCGAACCGATTCTCTACGTGTTAGCTTAGATACTTTGCCAACTACAAAAATGGCGCAAGTTCCACAACTGCCCAGGCCTTTGCAGTTGAACCATCTCGCTTCGCCGTTATGAGGGGTAGTCTCAGCTTCTAGCAAAGCATCACGAATACTTTGGTTCGGCTTGCAATCGATGACTTTCCCTTGAAACATAATTGTTGGCATTTTGCGCTCTATGATTACCACGGTATCGTTTTGCCTGCCCAGTCCTTAAAGCCACCGCTATCCTCCTTTGTGAGTGCGTCGGTGACTTGAATCAGTTGCTTTGCGGCACGACTCGGCGAGAAAAGCTTGTGAGACGGCACATTCCTTTGGAACGGTTTAGATAAATCTGTATCAACCGTACCAGGATGAAACGCGGAACAAATAACATTCGGTGCCCGCCTATCCATCTCAATCGATAACGTCTTTACAAACATATTTTGTGAAGCTTTACTTGCGCGGTAACTGTACCACCCGCCAAGCCGGTTATCCTCAATACTTCCAACCCGCGCGGAAACCGTGATAAAAACGGAACGCCTATCGTGAGATAGCAATCGCCAAAAGTGCTTGGCAGCCAGCATTGGCCCAATTGTGTTCACCGTGAAAGAGTACACACTACGTTCCACATTTATATCATCAATACGTTTTTCTGGCTTCCATATCTCGTTGTGCAAAAAGCCAGCCACGTAGAACACGCCAGACAACTCAGTTGTGCATTGCAAAATTTGTTGCGTGGAACTAAGCAACGACGACTCTTGCGTGGCATCAGTCGGGAGGACTTTTAATCTCGTTTCATACTTTGCACGCAGCGCCGCCAGTCCTTCGCTTTCATTTCGGCTCAAACCATACACGGTATTGCGAGACGAACTTTTAAGTAGTTCAGCAGCAAGTGCGAGACCAATACCGCGGGATGCTCCAATGATGACGTAATGTTGCATTAGCTCAAGTTTTTCAGTCGCCGTTTGCAGACGCAAGCGCTGCATCATGACTAGTGCTACTTGGGTATTACTTCATTGATTTTCTTATCCCTAAACTAGCATTAAGCAGGTATTTAGTAACTGCGTTCACACTTGATACTGTATTTCGGCAACTCTCGATACACGGATCCGTAGGTCACTTCGATTGCAGTGATACTCGAAGAAACATATCCTTTACTGGTGGATTCGACGGAATTTCCAAACAACGCTGCCTTGAGTAAAAGAGCAGAAAAGACGTTACAGGAGCTTCAGCTACTGCGAAGTCAATACAAAACAGGTCTCAGCGAAACGTTCCACGTCCTCCCGAAGAAGGAGCATTGGCAACGTGACGAAGGTCTCCATGGAGGCGGAAATAGACTGTTGTTTGAATCATCCGACGCCATCAACGCAGCGTCACTAAACATTTCTTGTGTTCACTACCAAGACATCAGCGAAAAACGATTGGCATCCGCTAATGCACTTTCAGCAATCGTTCATCCAACGCATCCGCTCGCTCCGTCAATGCATATGCATATCTCATGGACGGAGCTAAAAGACGACACAGGCTATTTTCGAATGATGGCCGATCTTAATCCATCGCAACCTCATGATATGCAGATTGTGAAGCAGCAAACTTCCATCTTTCAAAAAGCAATACGAGTAGCCGTCAAGGAAGACGAACTCTTTGACAAAGGAACCACCGCTGGCGACAAATATTTCTACATCCCGACAGTAAAGCGACACCGCGGAGCATTTCACTTTTACCTCGAAGGCCACTATCGTAACTTCGATGAGGATTTAGAGTTGGCTAAATCCGTAGGACGTGCGGCAATAGATTCTTATCTGGCGGCGATCGAGATGGGGCTAAAGCAGGAAGCCACGGAAACAAGTATAGCGTCCCAGCTCGAGTATCATACCCTCTACCTTTTTCAAGTACTCACCCTTGATCGCGGCACCACCTCTGGGCTTCTTGTGCACGACCAAAATGACGTAGGTATAATGGGGTCGCTTCCCCGCTACGTTGATACGGACCTCCTGCAATCCAAAGTCGATAAGATTTCTAAGGTCAAGAAACCCCTACTTGTTGCTATCATAGACATTCTCAAGCCTTTAGAAAGTGCAGGCTCAGCGAAATGCGAAGTCACAAAGACGAAAAAGGCAAAATTAGCAAAGGCAGTCCGCGACTTTTATAAGCAAACGCCGGAAGCACTCCAACTGCAAGCGTCAGGAGACGTCATTCCTCCGACAACCCAAAACCATAAATAATAACGGTTCGACATTTATCGAAAAAAATTCGAAATTCGAAAAAATTCGCAATCTTCAGAATTTGGTGAGCACTGAAAAAGCTACATTAGTTCCATTAGAAGGTTGAACCTTCACTTTAAACTCTAAGGTCATGATGCATATCTACTGACCAATTCAGGTTCGCAACAGTCTTTTCTAATGGACTTCGGCCCAAGTTTGACGCCCACAAGGTAGCCAATAGTTTCGTTAAAAAGCACGGGAAGGAATGCCAGCACTGCTCCAAATGCCGTGGTGTTAATTCTCGCGGCATAGTTAGTAAACCCTCGCAAATCTTTGAATTGATCCATAGAGAGCATCAAATCTTTGTCGTCTACCAAATTTTCAGGAATAGGCTTTGGCTCCATGTGAATGTTGTCGCGAACATCGCGGGCAAAATCGGCGAGCCAATCATGGGACGCGCCATCTTCCATCAAAGAAGTAAGCGAACGTTGATGTGGATGAGTCCCATCACGCACTTGCTCTGCTTGCTTTACCATCTCGTCCAGACCACCTTCGTATGCAGCAAGTAGCACCATGTCGTATAAAGGAAAGCGATGAAACGTTTGCAGCACATGATGGATAATCGTGTCTCTAGATGAGAAGAAGCCAAGAGGATCCATCATCGTCGTCGGAAAACCAATGAAGCGGCGAAAGTTGTGGTAGACCCAAGGAACGCCTTGAGATTCATAGAACATCTTTGTTTCTTCGCTTAGCGAAAACGAAAGTTGATCGCGAGACGCCACCAAAAGTTGCGGAATCGTCGGAGTATGATCGCACAGGCCAAGTTCCTTTAGTTTATTGAGCCTGCGCCGAACCACCCACGGACGCAGCATGTTGCCGCCCATTGCCAGCAGAGCTTTCAACTTGTCCCAGTTTTGCCTTGGCCCTCCGATGACATCCAGAAATAATTTCCAGTTTGCTCGCCCTTTCCACTTGGGCGGCGTACAAAATTGACGCTCTGCCATTTTGTTTTTAGAGGTCGACTCCACGCCTCATTCTACCTCACGCTGAGCCCTCCAGGCAGAGAAAAAAACAAAACAATACGTTGTAGCGGAAACAATGAACGATCAGGACGATTTACGAGCACAAAGCTGGGTCGTCACGCTTTGTCCTTGGTGATAAGGGCCTTCATCAATCAAATGCGACACCTCTCTGCATATTTCCAAATTGAGACTTTGAAACGTCGTCCGTAGTTCCTCCTCCGAAATAAGAAGGTCCCTTACAGGAGGACCACCCTTGCCAGGCATTTCGAGGTGTCTTGGAGCGTAAGCTTCCATGATTACTTTTCCTCCAAACCGCAACCCACGAATAACGCGGCGAAAAAGCTCCGTTCTTTGAGCTAGCGGCAAATGCAAAAAGACCATTAGGACGACATCCCATTTCTTTTCTCCCAAGTCGTAGGTAGTTACATCATGGGCAATAGGAGCGATTGATAGTTGCCCTGCAGACGTTGTCTTTGATTTCATCATTGTCGAAAGTCCAATTTGGCTAAGATCAACAGCAGTGACATGATAGCCCAGACTCGCAGCGAAAATGGAGTTTCGGCCTTGTCCCGAGCCAAGATCTAGTAGACTAAAAGTCCTCTGAGCAACTGAAACTAGTGATTCTTTAACAAATTCGTTCGGTGCAGCCCCATACGCAAGCTCCCTTTCAGAATAGCGGTTGTCCCAAAACTCCTTATTCACTCGCTACTCTCCAGAAGGTTCGACACCACGGGCTGCAAACTCGTAAGACCGGCGGAGATCCCTTCTCGTAACGACTCAGGAGACGTTTTTCCTTTTAGCCATTTAGCGCGAAGTGCGATAAGCCCTCCCACTCGGTTCCCACTTGCGCAGTGCAAAACGATTGAACCTTTCGCACTATGGATAGCCTGGTCCAATGCTACAACATTCTCTTTTGTCATCCCTTTGGCCCCTGCAACCGGAATCGATACGTATGTCAGACCAAGTGTTTGAGCGAGCCCGATTTCTTTTTCAACCCCTGCCTCCCCATTCGCTTGCAGGTTAATTATTGTGGTGTACCCCGCTGACTTTGCCTGCTTTAAATGCTTTGGATCAGGTCGTCCCCCCACCAACATTCCTTCAAAGATTGCGGCATTAGGAATGGATATTAACTTGCCTCTATCCGCGGTCTCAATGCCTTTTGCTTTATCGCCACCAGGACTGCAGCCAAAGAGTAATAGTACCGTTGAGATAATTTTTTTCATTGTTTTTCAGATTTCTTCAATGAGTTTTTCTACTTGCAAAACTAGAGCGTCGCTTTTTCGATTGTCGTTACGCACTGTATTTCTAGCTCTGGTTAGTAGTTCCAAAAATCCCTCCTTGAAGAGGGAACATGTTTCACAGTTCGCGAGATGCCCCGCCACGGCCACCCTTTGTACCTCGGAGATATTTTCCTCAAGATATTCTCCAAAACTTTCAAGTATGTCGCTACACCAAAGTCCAGCTATTTGTCGGTCGTTCATGGAGCTTCCTTTCTAAGTTCTTTTGCAAGCAGTAGCCGGGCACGATGAAGACGAGCTTTCATCGCTGAAATCGACACTTCCAAGATTTGAGCTGTTTCTTCCCCTGAGAGTTGTTCGATTTCCCGAAGCACAAGTACGGACTGATACAATGGAGGCAAACCGGAAATAGCCTTTCGTACGCTCACAATGTCATCGGCTCTCGAGAGCAAGGCTTCAGGCGTATCAGCACCCCATCCTGCGGCAATGCTCAACTCTTGATAGCTTGCTCGCATAACCTTCTCTTTTTGATTCTTTTGTGTTTTCCGATAAGCGTTGTTCCGCGCAATTACCAACACCCACGTAAGAAAGCTAGAGTCTTCGCGAAAGCTGTTGAGATTACGATAGGCGGAGAGAAACGATTCTTGGGCAACGTCCTCAGCATCAGACTCACTAGAGACGAGCGAACGCGCAAACCGTAACACGGCTGGCATGTGCTCACGCAAGAGCGATCTGAATGCATCGGCATCGCCATCCTTCGCACGCGCGACCTCGTCGACTACGATGAGCTGTTGTTCAGAGGGCATGTGCTGAGTCCCAGCAAACGATACAGAGGACAATGGCCGACTAGACCGGTAAGCAATGGAACGAGTCCGGTCAAACCGAGCCATGTCTTGGGGCCAACAAATACTAGCGTCAGAAGCGCGACTCCAATTGTAACCCTCAAGATTCTATCGATGTGATGTTCATTTTTCGTAAGTAGGCTCATACTTGATAGAGTCTCGGCTCATTAGAAAGGATGCAGAAAAAATTATCTTTCTGTCTCAAGGCAAATCCCAAGTCGCTTGTTGATACTGCGAATCTTTTACTAAGATTCGAAAAAAGCTTATCATTCAAAGCAGCGCAACTCTTTGACGTTCTTTTTCTGGACAGAGGTTCCAATGCACTCCTCTAACTGCTCCCCAGAGCGCATAGTACATCAAACGGGTAACCTGGTGATGCCGTGAGCGCAACGTCAAGTAAAGAACGTCCAGATCTTGCTTCTTCAGTTCTTCTGGAGTCCTCACTCCCAGTTCGCGAAGCCACTCCGACGAAATTTTGCTCAAATTAGGAAGGGATTCTAGCGACGCTGATTTCTTTTTGAATCCCATGTCTAAACGTTAACAAACAACCAATTACTTTTTCAAGTCATGATACTATCGCCCTATGCATCGTTTGATACTAATCGGGGTAATTTCTTTTTGCGCTGCCTGCACAAGCAAGACCAAGCCAGAGGCACCAACCACTGATAGTGCGGGACAGGACAAGTCAAATGTTGCGTCAGCAGCCGAGAACGCAACGTCAACGCCCCCTGCCCAAAGTGACCACAAACCTAACGGAGTTGGTACGTTTCAGCATGACGAAAATGCTACGCACAAAGACGACAAACATGAATCAAAGATTGAGCCGACAGAAAAACTCGCAGCGGTAAAGTTCTTTGTGCAAAGTCGAGAGGATGAATCGAAACGCATCAAAGGGGTTGTTATTTCGCTACAAGATGCCACCGGCAACAAAATTTACTTACCAGAAACAGATGAGCATGGATATGCCGAAGCCCTGGTCCCCGTGGGACGAACGTACGAAGTAGTATTTTTAAGTCTTGGCAGAAAGAAAATTGCCGCCAACTTAGAAGTAGAAAACGAATCGCGACTCACCTTACGTCTGACTCTGAGGTATCGGGGTTGGAGAGAAAGAAAGAATGCTAAAGCACACCGCTTCGTAATCGACGGCATCCAATTTGAGTCGGGCAAAGCAACCATTCGCCCATCAAGCATTCCCAAGCTGGACAACGTTTTAGAGTTTATGAAACACAAACCATCTGCCAAAATCGAAGTCTCAGGGCATACCGACAATCGCGGGCAGAACGCTTCCAATCAAAAACTTTCAGAAAACAGAGCAAAGGCGGTGAAAGCGTACTTGGTTTCTAAAGGTATTGGCAGCTCAAGAATTAAGGCCGTTGGCTACGGTCCCAAAATGCCAATAGCCAACAACGCGACCACAGCAGGACGGCAAAAGAATCGCCGTATTGAAGTGACAGAACTCTAGGAAGTTAAAGCTCCGCTTGCATGGCTATTCGCGCTCCCCTAGCATGACGTATGCAACACTATCGCGCACTGGAGTCACTCTATTTGGCGGCTCCTACCAATCGCTATTTTTCTCCTGCCATCGAGATAAAAAAGGGAAGAGCAACTATCACGATCCCGGTAAAGGAAGACTTCTTTCATATTGCTGGTGCGGTGCACGGATCGACTTACTTCAAAGCGTTGGATGACGCGGCCTTTTTCGCCTGCAACTCTCTCATCGACGACGTTTGTTCTTACGGCAAACTTCCAGCTTTACTTTTTCAGGCCAATTAAAAGTGGAAGTATAACCGCGCAAGGCGTGGTAGTTAGTCAACCGTCGCGAATCCTTACCGCAGAGGCTGTGGCTTTCGATGATGACGGAAAGGAAATCGCTCGCGGCTCGGGTCAGTTTATGAAAACAAAGATTCAGCTAAAGTCGTTTGACGCTTACACCAACAACCAGTGACAACTAACTTTATGGACCTCGTTCATCGCCTTAAACGCGATGACTCGGAAATGTCACATTCCCGCAGCAAAGCTGTCACCGATTACGTCCAATGTTGGCAACATCATGACACAAAGAGCATTTATATCGGTAATTGCAACCAGTTCGCTCCTTCTTGGACAAGTTGCAATAGCCCAGTCTACACCCGCTAACGTGGGAACTCCTACTGAGGTTCCTGCGCAACCTTCTCCGGGTGCACCTGCAGCTCCTGCTGAAGCGTCTCCAGAGACTCCTGCGTTGCCAGCTGAAGTGCCGGTTGTTGCTCCCTCAACAACTCCTGCTGAACCTACCCCACCTTCCCCCGACACCAATGTAATCGATACAGAAAAGACTCTGGAAACGTCTGAAATGGAAAAAATCATTTCAGAGCGAGTCGATGCAAAGATTGCAGACGAGTTTCCTGTCAAAGCGAGCTACGGGAAAAAGGGATTCCGATTAGAGTCCCGAGACGGTAATTGGCAAACCAATCTGCAGTGGCGTGCACAACTTCGTTTTACCAACCCAAGTACGGGTGACCCAAGACAAGTCAGCAACTTCAAAGACGACAGGCAAAGTACAATCGAAGCCAGGCGTTTGCGAATGAAAATTGGAGGGCATGGGTATCAACCATGGCTTGGATACTACTTCGAAGTTGACTTGCAACCTACTCGCAGCATTGGCGACAGCAGTTCTAACGCGAGTGCTCGAGTCATCGACTGGCGTATCACCGTCGCCAAATGGAAAGAGGCTTCTCTTCGCGTGGGACAATGGAAAATTGACCACAACCGCGAACGCGTAGACTCGTCTGGTCGTCAGCAATTCGTAGAACGCTCCATTGTAAACCGCATTTTCACAATCGATCGGCAAGTCGGCTTGCAACTTAGAGGAAACCTCTTCAAAGACACCTACGCCAACCTGCGTTACTATGCGGGAATTTATACGGGCCAAGGTCGCGGGGTTCGCAACGACGACTCCAACATGATGTACGCAGGACGTTTGCAATGGAACTTCTTAAGCCGCGATTTAAAATGGCGACAAACTGACGTTGAGTATACAGAAAAACCAACAGGCAGCCTTGCCTTTTCCGGCATGAGTTACAAAGGAGCGTGTACTCGTTGGTCTTCGAGCGGCTGCGGAAATCTGGATGGTTACGAAAAAGCTGCCGATGCTGCTCCTGGACAATATGAAATCCAACAGATGATGGAAGAATTTGCATTCAAATGGCGCGGATTATCTCTACAACAAGAATTTCATTGGAAGAAAATCAAAGATACCGACAACGGAACGGAAAGTACTCTCACCGGTGCTTACGCACAAGCAGGTTACTTCTTCCATTACCTCGCACCGGCAATTCCAAAACCTTTAGAAATCGCTGCTCGCGTGGCATTTGTAGACGAACCTAACGTCGCAGACCGAACGCAAACCAATACTCGACAGGAGTTCACGGTGGGAGCCAACTGGTTTTTTGCAGGCCACAACAACAAAATTACTGCCGACTTCACCCATCATATTCTGGACGATGCTTTCGCCAGCCACAAACACAAAGAAAACCGAGTACGCGTCCAATGGGACGTTTCGTTCTAAATTACAAACACTAACTACTCCGTGGATCGGAAGGTCCCTCTGTGGTGACAACCTCGACGCCATGGTCTCTCAGGTACTGAACCCCATTGGCTCCTAGGTATCCCCCCTCCACCACAATCACGCGGGTGATCCCCGCGTGATGGAGTAGCTTAGCGCACATGGTGCAAGGCTCCCCGGTAACAATTAGCCAAGCACCTTTGCATGGTACACCTCCAGCAGCCGCGTTGCAGATTACGTTCATCTCTGCGTGGTGGCATCCAACTTCCATCATGGTGCCGGATTTGATTTCTTCTCTATCTCGCAAACATTCACTACCGCCACAAAGTTCGCCTCCTCCACGAGGGGCGCCGTTGTAACCATCCATTAAAATCACATTACGCTCGGGATCGAGAAGTAGCGCACCAAATTTACGCCGTGGACAATTTGATGCTTCTGCCAGGGCCAAACACTGCTGTACTCGAATTCGAATATGCTTTTCCTTCACCTCCGTTTGATCGCATGAGCTAGAGCTGGGTGAAACAGCCATCGGTCATTTATTAGGCAGTTCTCCAAAAAAGGTTTGCCATGCAAACCAGTAAACCAATCGATGAGGGATACTTTTCAATGGGCCCCTACCCGTCTCGGACATTGGCCGACCCGACAAATCCCATACGTTGCCTTGATCATCAGCAATATAATTCCCCTCAGCTTTCCATACCAAATCAACCGACGGCGCAACGAATACTGCTACTGTCCCGAGATCCTTAGACTCTGCAATCTTTGTTTTGTCCATAGTTGAGTTCGCTCCAGCAGTCCAAAAGTAAACAAGAGGAATCCCACCAACCATTCTTTGAATCACTCGATTTTCCTGCAGCTCTTTGAGCGTGACGTAGTCGGAGTGATTTCTATGTTTGATTCCAACGACGTACTCAGTGCTTTTGTGTGGCCCTTTGACCTCGCCTTCAAAAAGAAAAGGTTTTGTATCTGGGTTGTCGTAACCGGCATAAGGTGTTGATCCGTACTTTTTGTTATGGCCTGTTTCTCGCGACAAGACTTTCCCGTTGGGATACAAGTCTTTGAACTGCTTGTAGCCCATGATTTTACTGTCAAAATGAGTAAGAGAAGTTCCGGTCAACGCTCCAACGATGGCGTCGCCAGAAAACTGCTGCCACCACGACTCCGTTTGACGGTCCCACATCACCATATCGCTATTTCGCAAGTTCCCGCTCGTTCCAAAGGTTAACAACTTATTGTCAACGGTCGGACGTTCATAGGCAATTGCTGCGTAACACAACGGGCAAAACGTAATTGCTAACGGTTTACCTCCTACCGTATCGTTTACAATTTCATGCCACAGAAGAATTTCCAGCGGATAACCTTTCGCATTTCCCCCATGAACAACGGCAATTAAAGGCGATTTCTCAGTGAGCCAACTATCAGCGACAGAAAAACCGGTGAATTTGGGAGCATCAATTGGTGGAATTCCATCTCGTGGGGGGCCTCCACCTCTCAGCTCAGAAAAGTCGACCGACGTTTTACAAAAGTCAGTATTCCACTCGTCAACAGAAAAACGAACATCCTCCTTTTTTGGTTTACATAAACGTGGTCGCTTCGCAATTCTGGTAGAGCTTTCACAAGCCGCGAATAACAGCAGTATCAATCCGACAAATCGCATCAAGCGTTAGACTTACGAAACAGCTCAAACGTTACATTTGAGCAAACTTTCTCTGCTTGCCGAACACTTTGTCTAATGCTACGTCTTTATAATGCCAACCAAGCTCATCATTCTCGCTGCTGCAATCTCTCTAGCTAGTGTGGCTATCGCCGGCCCATCAAAGAGAAAGCTAAAAAAACTGTCTGCCGCACCAACCATCAATACAACAGTCAACGACGTGAGAAACTTCGTAAAAGCACTCGACAACCAAGCTGTTTCACAAGGCAACTCACATCAACTCATAGTAGACGGCGTGCAAGTATTAGTAGTAACGGACGGCAAGGCCAATCGAATGCGTATCATTGCACCAGTGGCGAAAGCTGCAACCCTCGATAAAGCGATGCTTGAGACATTACTGGAAGCGAATTTTGACCGTGCACTAGATGCACGTTACTCCCTCAACAAAGGAGTGGTTTGGGCCGCATACATCCAACCGCTATCACCAACCACCAAACGGGAATTTTCCAGTGGCGCTCGTCAAGTTGCCGCGCTGGTGAAGAACTACGGTTCTACGTTCTCTAGCACGAGTGTTGTATTTGGCCCCTAGGTCTCTACCTTCCACCCAAAACATGTGCCGAATTCCTTTGCTTGGCACTTAGGACGCCTCGCGTTGCAATTACATGCATCTCAGCTTGGAGGCTCTGGCTAACATTTTGTACTCCATATTTGAATATGCAATGACGTTTTGTCTCTATTGGCCTTACATCAAAGCGAGATAGACTCGAAAATATGAACTCAGCGAACTGGCATTTTTTCATTCTTAGCGTTGTCTTCTTCAGCTGTAGTAGTTTAGACAACTTTGAGGTTGACGTAGAAGCGCGTACTACCATTGAGAAAAGCACGGTATTGGAGCAACTGGCCGGGGACATAGGATTCGAGGACTTGGTAACTTTTGACCTCAAAAACACCTCCGGATACAGCAACGAAAACATCGACGAAAACGATATTGACTCTGTAAAAATGACACGGCTTCGACTAACCATCGAGTCACCTGAGGAAGGTATCGATTTTACATTCCTAGAAAACATAGCGTTTTTTGTAGAAGGTGAAGGTTTGCCGCGCAAGCGTCTGGCCTTTGGCGGTCCATTTGAGCCAGGCGAGAAAGTGATAGAGCTTGCGCTTGAAGATACCGAACTCAAGCCATACCTCGCCTTGGATACAATGGATGTCACCACGGATGTGACAGGGCAAAGGCCTGCTGAAGACACAGAAGTGAGAGCTGATCTGAAATTCAATATTGACGTTGACGTTTCCAACGCGCTCTGTGGAAAATAAACCGCCTAATAGCCGTAGTAATCCATCTCCAGTTCAGCCAGCTTCAATTGAAGCGCAGCAGAAAGTAGTGCAATCCGAGCCTTTGCGCTGTCTTTTTCTCGCGTATTAAGAACGAAAAGGTCCACCGCACCAGCAGAAAACTGTTGGCGAGCAGCCTCCGCCATTTTTTCTGCAAGCTGCATGAGTCGTTGCTGAACTCTGACTCTTTCTTTCATATTGAGCGTAGATTGTTTTGCCATTGTTACAGCAATCTCTAGTTTGCGAGCGATTGCTTCCTTCTTGGCTAAAGCTCTTTCTTCCAAACTTTCGGCTTTTCTAGCAGAGTACCTTGCCCTACGGTTTTGGATTGGAAACGCCATATTTATTCCAACCACGATCTCTCTAGCCTGCAGACTAACAGGGCCGTCACCAAAGTCTTTCGAGGCTCGAACAAAGCCGTCGACCTTTGGCAAAAGTTCGTTTTCAGCAAGGTTCCTACTCAGCTTTGCTTTATCTACCGAAGCGGTCGCGACCTGTAGTTCTGGACGACTTTCAATATTGGGAACGTCTCTGTCGGCATTTGCCGACCCCACAACAAACTCTTTCCTAGCCAATTGAGAAACAGGGGTTGTCCACGTTTTCTGTGGAAGAAAGTAGTTCAACTTTAGTCTTGAGTTTGCCACGTCCAGCTTACTTTGAACTACGGACGCCGTCCTAGCTGCAACTTCTCGTTGAACATCGACAATGGCTATTGCGGAAGTGTTTCCGGAATCGAATTGCTTTTGCATCGCCTCTTCGCGTTGCTTCGCAATATCAAGCATTTGCTTGTAAGTTTGTAACTTTGAAAGGTAATAGACGTGCGTCCAGTACGCCATACTGGCTCGTTGAGTTAGGGATAGCAAAACTAGCGTTCTCTCCGCATCAGACTGCTGCTGCACCAGCTTCGACTTTGCGATCTCGACACGCTCTTTGTCCGTAACGAAGCCGTTGAGCAACGGTAAACTCGCGCCAATTCGAAATTCACCGTCACGAAGCGTTTCTCTTTTATCGTAGCTCGCAAACAACCCACTTCCTCTACGAATTCCGAGTTCTAATTCTAGTGGGGTTTTGGGCACCCGTTGACTAACTCCGACGTCTAAAACACTGGTATCGTAGTAACCTTCTACTGCTTCCGAAACTTCACCGACTAAATGAGTGTCAAAAGCGCCTTTAGCCTCACCGACTGCTGCGGTGTTGGCTTTGAATTCACTCGTGGCAACGACGTACTCAGGATGCCTCGACAAGCCTGAAACCAAATCTGACAGACTTAATTCTCTCGATGTTTGTGCATCCGCAGTAAAAGCAACAAAAGACAAGAGTATCAACGTATTTTTCATTTTTTCTTTTTCGCCTTCCTATTTTCGCTTATCTGTGGCGGGAACCCATTGATACGTCGCCATACCTCATACGCCACGGTTGACTCTTCTAAAAGAACCCAAGCGATGGCATTGGTGCCTTGTCGTAACTGCTCTGCGTTGGGCCAATCGTAGCCAGGACTTTTTACGATAACTACTCTCGTTTTTCCGTTTTTCGTAGCTGCTGGTGCGATGATTTTTACGGTGCCGGCAAAAGTTCCCGCAGCAACCGAGGGCCATCCCGTAAACTGTACTGCTGGCCAACCTTCAAATTGAATTCTTACGTCTCTTCCTTCTTCTACCCATGGAACATCATTGCCATCGACCCACAGTTCTACAGCCCGATCCTCAGAGATGGGAACGATCGTTGCGATTACATCTCCTTGTTTAACTAGTTCCAAGCCCTGCCCCGCAATGGTTTCTAACACGTAACCTGTGGTAGGGGCTCGGACCAACATGGCGTCTTGCTCCACTGCGGTAGTAGTCGCCTTCGCAAAGTCCTGCACGGCTTTAGCTTTATCTGCCTTACTTTTTTCAAGGCTTGCCTTGGCGTTGACAATCTTACTTGTCTTTTCCGCTCGGACCGCTTTGACATTAGCTTTTGCGACTCTCACCTTGGTTCTTGCCGCTGCCGCTTTAGCCTTTTCAGCAAGTAACTTTGCATTTGCAGATGTCTCAGCCGCTTGCGCGACCTCGATGTTGCGGGTCGATACTAAGCCATCTGCACTTAGTCCCGTAAGGCGCTTAATATCTTGCCTAGCAGATAAGAGACTTGCTTCTGCGGTCGCTATCGCTTGCTGAGCGTCAATAAGTTCTTGTCGCGCTACCGCTACGCCCAACTTCGCTTTTTCTACTGCTGCAACCTTTTCACTTTCTAAAGCGTCTACCTTGGCATCCAATTGCACTATCGTCGATTCGACATTACCGACCGCGTTAGATGCTTGCCTCGCGATACCTTGAGCGCGGCTTCGATAGTTAGGATCGTTTTGACGAATCTCCGCCAGTACTTGTCCTTTTTCGACATACTGACCTTCCTGCACTTTCCAACCATCAATCTGTCCGGCAATCGTCGCTTCAATCGTAAGCGTACGATTTGATGGATCGAGAGCGATCACGCTTCCAGTGGCAGCGATCGACGGTGTCCAGGGGACCACGAAAGCTACCAAAACAACAGCCACCACCAAGACCATGGTCAACTTTGCTATTTTCATTGCGGTAATGGTGTTCTTTGAAATGACCAAAACACGCTTTGGTCCCATTGTACTTTGAGTGTTCATAGGTCCTCCAATGCAGCCGTTCGCCAATGGGGGGGAGCAGTTGTATCGCTTGCGACAACCAACGTACCAGGCGCTTTGGAGAGACTCTGAAAAGCCACCGCGAGTTCTCTTTCGTCAAACCTACAAGACTCGACCAATCGGTTAATAAACATTTTTCCTTCTGCCTTTGCAGCGCTGGCCAAGAGCAATCGACTGCGATGATGACTCAGCAGTTGGGACTCCGATATTCTGGCTCGAAGTCCATCTGGTAATGACTTGATTAATTTGTCTAGTCCGTATTCTGACCCATCTGAACCTTGAGGTAGGCAATCTTCGAGTCTCATGGGTAAGTCCGACGTCGACTGAACAAGCCGCATTGGAGCGTTTTGCAAAATGAGCCTTCTCGCATACTCATCTGTGTCGGCCGAGGCAAAGAGGAACACCTTTTCTCCTTTGTCTACTTTCAATCTATTCTCATCATCAGTAATCAAACTGCGACCACTGCCGCGCCTGGATAACAAATCTGCGATCTTGGCCCAACCAGCATACACATCAAATGCTTTTTCGCTCAACGGACCAATCTTAAGAAGACTCATAGCAATAAGTCCAAGCATCAACTCCGCAGCTACCAATTGTCCGACGGTCAACTGTCCTTCGAATACCAGCCATCCTCCCATGGAGAACAAAAGTGTGAGTACCAATACCTGAGCCACCACACCAGCGACAGAAATACGCCAGACTGCAGAGAAATGGTTAGAACGCTTCGTTAACCAATCTCTGATGCAATCAGAGGTCAGGTCTCGATAATTGGCTCTGGTATAGTCGTCGTGAAAGTAGGTCGCGCTGGAAGCAACTTTGTCTAACGACTCAGCAACACTGTACTTTGCGCTAGATTCCGCTTTCGCACTTGGAGCGCCTCGATAACCAAGAGCTAAAACGCCAACGAATAAAAAGATTGCGAGTAGAGCAAACAGAGAAAGCAAGGGATGGTAGAGGGCCAATAAAGTAATCGCCACAGTCGTTTGAATGAGTAACGCGAGCGCCTGTACCAAAAATGTCGAGCCTGATTTTTGTAACGTCACGATATCGAAAAACCTATTGTTCAGCGACAATCGTTTTTCTTTGGAGAGATTTTCGACCGAGTGAAGCCATGTTTCTGAAATGTTTTCGGACAGCCTACAAAAAATACGGCGTTGTAAAATCTCAACCGTGTAAATTTGCAAGAGGTGAAGAATTCCGGAAAAACACAGAGCAATGAAAATGGAAGCGGTCAACACTACCAATGGTTGAATCACCGCACTCATCGCAATATTACTCACGACCGCTTGCGCGGTTATCGGCACGACCAACGCTAGGATCGCGGTGACTAGAGAATAGGCGATGATAGCGCGAATCAAAGAGCTTTCGTATCCCACAAACTTCCAGAGACTTTTCATAGGAGAGTGACTTTTTGCGATGTCAGACAACGCACCTGCCTTAGATACTGCCCAAATTTCGAAGTCGCCTGAAAAGTCATTCCTTTGAAATTCCTTCTCATTAACGACTGAAACGCCGTCTGATTCGATGATCAGGAGGACCTCGTCAGAGTCCAACTCAGCCGATGGCCGACGATCGCAACTCATCCCCACCCCGCTGAGATAGCAGACGACTTCTTCCGGCTTACCCCAGGTCTCAGAATGGTTGGTTGCACTTGATAGCATCGCGGCAAGATGATTGGCAATATTGCCCATATTTACCGTTCTGGTACTATTTTTTACTCTAAACATGAAATCTTTTTCATGATTACACATACAGGCATCCTCATGCAAGCATGAAATCAATTTCAGTAATATTAATTCGTGCTTGTCAATACATGTAAATGTCACCATAATAACGAGGTGAATCAATGGACCTTCTTGAGCAACTACGCCCACGTGCTGGTAAGCATCAACAACAATTCTGAGCTTCGTGTCCGTGACATTGCCGACTTAGTTGGTATTACAGAGAGGGCCACGATGAGAATTATCTCAGAGTTAGAAGCTGCGGGCGTTCTTTCCCATACCAAGGAAGGTCGTCGAAACATCTATCAGGTGCACCACGAGTCACCGCTGCGACATACACTCGAGAGCCATAGAACCGTTGGTGAGTTACTAGAGTTTCTTCAACAGTAACCACCGGTAGACAAGGTGTTCACCGGTGAAAGGCTTCCCTCTCTACGGAAAGCGTCAGCTAGGTGGATACATTGCGCCCCAGATTAATTGTCGGTGATTTGCAGACTGCGATGATGCGCTATGACCTATTGCGTTATATTTTGCAGGGTAGATATCAGTATACTTGGAGTAGAATAATCGCAATGAAGGAATTCAAAGAGTCCCAACAGACGAGAGAAACGATGCATCAAAGCGAATCTTCGGACATGCCAGTGTGGAGTAGCAACTCAGAGAGTGCGTCAGGCCTTTGGTGGGCATTTTGGAAGTTTGATGATGTTTCGGGAACTCCGGACAGTCGAGACAAAACGTTTATCGCGAACAAAGGGTCCATTCGCTTCGTTCACGGAGAGACTGCTTTTGTAAAACGTGCCAATGGAGAAGAACAACAACTATCTGAAAAACAACTGTTAAGACTTCGATGGCGGCTCGACCAGAGACTGGAAAAAGGTAAGTTGTCGGGTAAGGAGCTTCAAGTAGCGAAGCAACTCGTATCAGAAATATGTTTCATTTCAGCTCGCTCGAAAGGATCGAACTCGAATGGGCTCAAACTTAAGATGAAACTTGCTAGACTCGCGGCAGCGAGAAGAAGTCTTCACTGATTGTCCTTCGTTCGCAATAATTACATTACACCAACATGTCCTCGGATCACGCTCAACGCGGGGGACGAAAAGCTCGCGGCAACCGTTTTGTTTGTAAGTTCTACTAGATCTGCCCAAAAAATCCCGAGAAGCCATGACTTCCCATACTTCGACTACATCTTAAGCATGCAGTTACTGGACAAGCCCTGACGAAGCGTCAACAATGATCTTGACGTTAGCCATGCTTAGTCCAAAAACAAAAATTGGTATTCTTGGCGGTGGCCAACTTGGTAAAATGCTTGCGCTTGCTGCTGTGCCACTCCATCTCGACTTGCACTTCTTGGAAAAGTCCAGTGATTGTCCTGCAGCGCCTTTCGCTCCCCACTTTGTGGCCGGAGATTTCTGCAACTACGACGACGTGATGAACTTTGGAAAAGCTCTGGATGTCATCACAATCGAAATCGAGAACGTAAATACGGAGGCACTCGAAGAGCTGGAAAGAATGGGGAAAATAGTACATCCCTCGCCCAAGATTTTAGCTTTGATAAAGGATAAAGGTCTGCAGAAACAATTCTACATTGACCATAGTCTACCTACTAGTGATTTCCGGCTTTTTGAAAGTGCCGACCAGCTAAAAGCCGCCATCGCGGAAAAAAAACTGCCCCTTCCTTTCGTACAAAAATCTCGTACCGATGGCTACGATGGTAAAGGCGTTCACGTTGTACGCAGCGAACAAGACCTAGAGAAATTGCTACCGGGCCCATGCTTAACGGAAGCACTGGTCGATATAGACAAAGAGCTTTCCGTGATTGCAGCACGCAATGAGGCAGGTGAAGTTTCAATTTATCCACCCGTTGAAATGGTGTTTGACCACAAGGCCAACCTAGTTCGCTATCTTTTTGCCCCAGCAAACATTTCGCAAGAGCTATCCCAAAAAGTCGAAAAGCTAGCAGTCGACGTGTGCGATTCTTTCGGAATATGCGGACTTTTGGCCGTGGAAATGTTTTTAACCAAAGACGGAGAAGTACTTCTTAACGAAGTAGCTCCTCGCCCCCATAACAGTGGGCACCATACTATAGAGGCAAACCTAACCTCGCAGTTTGAGCAACATCTCCGCGCGATTCTCAACTTACCTTTAGGAACAACTCACATGTTGCGTCCGGCAGTAATGGTGAACATTCTAGGAGGTCAGTATCATCTTGATGCCGACGAATACATCAATCTCGAAGAAGTACTCAAAATTGAGGGCGCCTTTGTTCACTTGTACGGAAAAAAGCACACCAAACCTTTCCGGAAACTTGGCCATGTGACCGTAACTGCAAACACGATTGAGGACGCAATTGCGAAATCAAGACAAGTGTCTGCGCTACTTGATGGAGATAGCATATGACGAATGGAACACCACTTGTTGGTATCGTAATGGGGTCAGACTCTGACCTTCCAATCATGAGGGGAGCCGCTGAAGCTTTGGAAGCTCTGGGTGTGCCTTTTGAGTTAACCATCGTTTCTGCGCACCGAACGCCTGACAGGCTCTTTGAGTATGGGCGTAATGCTCATGAGCGAGGGCTAAAAACGATTATCGCTGGCGCTGGCGGTGCGGCGCACCTACCGGGAATGCTGGCATCGCTATCGCCCTTACCAGTCATCGGAGTGCCAATTAAATCCACAAACTCTTTGGACGGCTGGGACTCCATACTATCTATATTGCAGATGCCAGGCGGTGTACCTGTGGCTACTGTGGCTCTGAATGGTGCGAAAAACGCGGGCCTACTCGCCGCTCAAATCATTGGTAGTGGCGATGACGCCGTAAGAAAAAAAATTATCGCCTACAAACAAACACTCTCTTCAAGTGTCCTCAAGAAGTGTCAAGTTCTCGAAACCAAGGGTTGGAAATAGATGCTTCTAAAACTAACCTTTGTATTGATTGTCCTTTCTACGCTCGCATGCAACGACGCTTCCGAGAAAACCGCAACACGGGCAGCTCAGATTGACGAATCTAAGTCTGCCGCACCCAAAGCGGATGAAAAAGAATGGAACCGTCGTCGCGTCAAAGAGTTCACGAATGCCAACAAGACGCAGCTAGGAGTCTTAGCTAAAGAGATTGGTGTCAAAATCGGTGCCAAAGCGCCAGATGCCACGCTAAAAAACTCAGAGGGACAAACCGTAAGCTTGAGTTCGACATGGAAAGAAGGTTCAGCTCTTGTAGTTTTCTATAGAGGAGGATGGTGTCCTTACTGCAACTCACAAATGCGAGACTTGACCCTCTCCGCTCAGGATTTTGCCGAAAGAGCCATTACGCCTGTGGCAATCAGCGTCGATACAATCGATGAAACTGCCAAAACGGACAGGACGTACAATATTCCTTTTCCTCTTCTCTCAGACCCAGAATTACTAGCTCATAAAGCTTGGAACGTAACTAACGTCGTCGACGATGCCGGGCATCAGCGCCTCTTGGGATTTGGGATAGACATAGAGAAAGCCTCGGGGCAAAAGCACCGTACCATTGGCGTTCCATCGATGTTTTTGGTCGACAACCAGGGAATCGTACGGTGGGCTCATGCTGATCCAAAATACAAAATCCGACCGAGAGCCAAAGATGTTCTAGAGGCGATAGACGCCCTGACCAAAAAGTAGACCTACAAACCCATAGAGTTTTCTTAAGCGTCATTTTCCCTTTCATTTTTGGGGGGACTATTGTCTTGTAGTCTAACCAGAATGTTACACGTGATTTCGCCATCAAAGACCCTGAATTTCGAAGCCTTGGACTACGGGGAAATAGCCCGCAAGGTAACCAAACCAAGAAGTCTCGAAGAAAGTAGCGTCTTGATCCAAGACCTAAAAGAACTCTCTTCGATTGAAGTTCAAAAGCTAATGAAGGTTAGTGAAAAAATCGCCAACCTTAATGTAGAGCGTTACCGCTCATTCGAAACTCCATTTACGCCAGCCAACTCTAAACCCGCAGGTTTCGCTTTCAAAGGCGACGTATATCGTGGTCTAGACTTCGAGTCTCTCACCGATGAGCAAGTTCAGTTTGCACAAACCCATCTCAGAGTTTTGTCTGGGCTTTACGGCGTTTTGCGTCCCATGGACCTAATCCAACCCTACAGATTGGAGATGGGTACCAAATTTAGGAACGACTTAGGTAAAAATCTCTATGAATTCTGGGGGGAAAAAATCACAAACAAGCTCAACAAAGACTTAAAAGAGTCAGGCAGCGACTACCTCATCAATCTAGCGTCGCAAGAATATTTTAAGGCGATAAAACGTAACAAGCTCAACAAACCTGTGTTGGACATTCAGTTCAAGGAACTCAGAGACGACAAATACAAAATCATTGCATTCTCTGCCAAGTACGCCAGAGGACTGATGAGTCGATTCATCATTGAAAATGGGGTAGCCAACGAGCAAGCGTTAAAAGATTTCAACGTCGATGGCTACTCATGGAACTCAAAGTTGAGCGGCGAACAAGAGTGGATTTTTACAAGGACTCGCCCCGCAAAGAAAAACTAATAATCGTTGGTTTCAGTGCCGAGCATTGTGCTCTTCAAGAGTAATCGTATTGGCTTTTTTATATTTTAGGTGCCTTTACTGAGATCCCGGGATCTCAAGAAATCCACTTTCTGACATGACGATCCCCCCGCTTTTGCATTGCGGTTGGTTGGTCTGCTCCAGGTCGACTGATAGCGTATTTCGGAAATCTGAAAAGGTCGAATCATGAAAAACAAAACAACACGCAAACGTACCAAGACATCATCACGCACAACTCGATCGAACGTTACGATCGCTACCATCCTTGAAGCATACCAGGCATCGTTCGCCGACGACGAAGAGTACGAAGATCGACACTTCGATGTAGGAAGATTTTTTCAAGCGCAATAATAATTCGTACAATTTGCAAAATCGCCCAATACGACATGAGCAATGACAACCCCGTTCCATGCTAAGATCTATGTGCAATGTGCCTTATTTGTATAGAGTTTCAAAAGCAAGCCATGACTGTCCGCGAAGCAAGGCGTGCTTTGGGTGAAATGCGTGAGAAGGTGGGAGAAGCACATACAGAAGAAGTTGAAGAAATGCTACGAGAAGCAGAAGTGACTCAAGAGCACTAAAGTCAATGCAGCTCTAGCCCCCCTGCATCGACCCCAATGTATTCTCGTTAGTACATGACGCTTACTCCCAACGTATCGCAACGTGCATTTGAAAAACTTAGCATCTACTGCACAGCATGAACTTGGGGCTTGGCTTCAGTCCGTTTTGCTATAGAGGAAGTGGAATCCACCAACGGACTGATACTCGCACTGACCGGTATCGGTTTCGCTATCTCTTACCTACTCAGTGCTAGTGGGCTAGTTCGTACAAGCTCACTTCAAAATGTTGCGTTAGCTTGCGTCGCCGCGATGGCAATCAACGAAGGTCACTTGCTCTCCGAAGCGTTATTCTTTCTTCCGTTACTTCCTAGTGTCGTTGTTTTTCTGGGGGGCCGAAAACAGGGGTACCTTTCTTTGGTGTCGTCGTTAGCAACAATCCTGCTTCTAGCGGCTACTCAAATCACCGACACGTCTCTATTCCCGATTTTCCATTTAGCATCACTAGTCGGAGCACTTGGAATCTCATTTATACTTAGTTCGACTTACGCGACAATGCAATTGGAGCTAGAAAGAATTAGAGAGAGACAATTTACGATGCAGCAAAGTAACCTCGAAAGAGAAAACTCCCAACTTGAAAATTGGCTTCTCACCGACCCTCTTACAAAAGTAGGAAGCCGCGTTCTTCTGGAGCAAGAGTTGACGAGTCTATGCCATTCCCAAAATACGAATTTTGCGCTGCTCTATTTGGAGCTAAATGGTTTCAAAGCGGTCAACGATACCCATGGCCACGAAGCTGGCGATAGAGTATTGGTGGAAACAGGTAAGGCCATCAGGCGTAAAACAAGAGCGACAGATATCACCGCTCGGCTTGGCGGAGATGAATTCGCAATTATTTTACCTGAGGTATCAGGTGAGAAAGCACTAGCCAACATCGCTTCCGACATAGCATCTGCAGTAGAACCAACATTTTCCGACAAAGACGACCAAAAGTTACCACTGTCTGCAAGTATCGGTACCACGCTGTACCAACCTGGGGAGGAGGCAAGAACCGTCTTAGCGAGAGCGGACAAAGCCATGTTCCGGGCTAAAAGGTCCGCAGCAAAAGGCCCAGTGTTACTTTAAGTCACTTGGGTTAATTAAGACATTATCGAGAAAGAGTGTTGACCGTTTCTCTTAGCAATCCAGTCAACTAATCTGGTCGCGTTGCTTCTTCTTCCGCGGCTTCGGCAGCTGCAGCTGCGGCCGCTTCTTCCGCTGCGGCTTCGGCGGCTGCGGCCGCTTTTTTTGCGGCTTTTTCCGCAGCTTTGGCTTCTCGCTTAGCCTGCTTTTTTTGTTCGCGTTCACGACGTTTGTAATCTTTGCTTGGTGTAACGGACATATTTTTCTCACTCTAGAATAGGGTTCGTTTTTCGCTTCTTTCAAAACGACTAACCTTTTCGGAGATACTATCACAAGTTTGCAGAATCTACGCTCGACAATTTCGCTTAGCTAGATATCTATCTACTTTTATTTGGAAAACTTTCCTATCGGTCACGAAAATTCGATTGGTAGAACGATGAAGTCACTTAACCATATTGAGTCCCCAATTTACACGGAACGTCAGCTGTCCCATACCCCGCCACCGATTGAAAGACACATCGTGTTGACTAATGACGCCGACTCCAAACTCTGCAAGGTTGTCTAGAATTGGCCATCGTGCTTCAGCAGAAGCTCGTGGTCCCCAAGTAAGGTCAGTGCTAAGGAATCCTCCAACGCCAAAGTCGAAACCAAATTGTTCATGCCTGCCCAGCAAATAGCGTCCCTCAGCGAACCACTCTGTGGCTCGCTCGCTTTTTACAAAGTTTGTAGCTCCCCCACCTATGGACCAATGTCCATCAAACTCAAAATTAGGTTGCCAGGTCAGAGCCAACTCTCCTTCAGTGGTAAGCCCCAAATCTGGTACTGCCTCGGTTGCTGCAACAGCGACTAAAATAATAGTGAACAAAGTGGCAATTCCCCGTTCGAATGACGGCTTTTTCTCTGCGTTCGCCGAAGATGACAGCGTAACGGAGAACACCACAACAAGAATCAAACCTTTCATTAGTTGAGAGTCGCACTAACGACTTTGACATTCCAACCTTTGGGGGGCTGTGCCAGATATTGCCAAACGCTAATACCTTGGATCGTACATCTTGCCAATAATGTACTCTCTGATGTCGTTCGGTCGGGGCAACTTCGCTACGCCTTCAACATAAGCTTGCTCTGCCACTGCGACGGCGATTTCTGCCGAGACTCCTCGAATATCAGTGAGTGCCGGATAGAGAGAGCCTGAATCAATTCGCTCTTGAGCAACAAGCGAGGCAAGTGTCCTTGCGGCAGCTAAGAACATCGCTTCGCTAATCCTGGAAGCATGACATGATATAGCCCCCAAACCTACCCCCGGAAAAATGTAAGCGTTGTTGCCCTGCCCCGGTACATGCGTTTGGCCATTCATCTCTACAGGCTGAAAGGGGCTGCCACTTGAGAAGATCGCGCGTCCTCCAGACCAACGATAGGCTTGCTCAGCAGTGCATTCCGCACGCGACGTAGGATTGGAAAGTGCGAATATTGCGGGACGTTGATTTACCTGCGCCATCGCTTCAATAACTTCCCTGGTAAAGGTCCCAGGAGAACCAGTGGCGCCGATTAGAACGTTAGGCTTGATCGAATTGATTCCTTCTACCAAAGACATGGCAGGTAGATCCCTCGCGTATTGCTTGTTATGCTCTCGAAGAACTTCCCGTGACTTGACGACGATACCAGTTCGGTCAGCGAAAGTTATGCGAGATATGGCTTCGGTGTGAGGTACTCCAGCAGCAACGAGCGCTTCTAAAGTTAGATCGGCAATCCCCGTTGCGGCTGATCCTGCTCCCAAAAACATAACTCGCAAGTCTTTGAATTGTTCGCCTGTAATCCGTGTAGAAGCGTAGATTCCTGCAAGAGCAACCGCAGCGGTGCCTTGAATATCATCGTTGAAACAAAATACCTTGTCCCGATACTTACGAAGAAGTTTATACGCATTGGCCGTAAAGAAGTCTTCAAACTGAAGAAGCATATGGGGCCACTTGTCGAATAGTGCTGTGATAAGTTCGTGAAGAAGTTCGTCGTAAGCTTGTCCCTTAAGACGCGGCATGCGGGTTCCAAGATACAAAGGATCATCGATAAGTTCTTGAGTCTTGGTACCAACGTCTAGCATTATTGGCATGCAATGTTCAGGAGCGATGCCAGCGCATGCGGTGTACAAAGCGAGCTTGCCAATAGGAATTCCCATACCGTTCGAGCCCAGATCTCCAAGTCCCAAGATTCGTTCGCCATCGGTGAGTACCGCCACCTTTACTTTCTCCTCGGGCCAGTTGTCGAGCATTTGACGAATTTGTCCCTTGTCGGCAGACGAGACGTAGAAGCCGCGCGGACGTCTAAAAATATGAGCGAACTCTTTGCAAGCTTGTCCGACCGTCGGCGTGTAAACGATTGGCATCAGCTCCTCAATATTATCGATAAGGGTTCGATAAAACAGCCTTTCGTTTCGATCCTGCAAAACCCGCAACGAAATGTACTTCTCAATGTCGAAACCCTTACGACGAAGACCTAAGAGAACGCGGTCGACCTGCTCCTCCATGCTACTGACGCCAGCCGGCAGCAATCCACGGAGCCCCAAGTCATCACGCTCTTGCAAAGTAAATGCTGTTGACTTGTTGGTGGCTGTACGAAGCAGCAGCTCTACGCCTTGTGGGGGTTGGTCGTCCATAGATCATGAGTGTACCCTCTTTATGTAGCTCAAGGGTGATGACGTCAACGATTTCACAGGATGGTCAACTTCAATTGCCGTATCTAGTTCTTAAGCATCGTTCGTATGGACTCTTCTATTTGTCCGCCACAATAAAGACGGCCCCACATCTCTTGTTGAGAACCGACTAGTTTCCTGATCCCTGGATTGAGTCCCACTTGATCGCAACGGTTTAGTACAACGGGAGCATGCTTCCTAACAATTGGTTGCATCCCTGGAAGACACCTTTCAATTGTTGCCCAAAGGGCATGGTGAACTACGTCGACTGCACTTAGAACAGCGTTTTGGTCCAGCGAATGTTCGAAAACGGAAAGCCACATTGGCAGTCGTTCCGAATAGAAACGATCCCAAGAGTTTTTATCCCACATTTGTGAACCGTTAGATCGTGTGATTTCACTAAGGACATCGATAGCATCTCCAATCGCTTTTCCTAACCGTGCCCGCGCATGTGGCGAAGCTTCAATCAACTCCAAAACTTCAGCGACATAAACTACGATTGCTGTTGCTTGCGATAAACCTATATTCTCTTTGTGATCGAGCAATATCGGAGGCCCGACGAATGGCACCGGTTTCTCTAACATTGGAAGCGTCTTGATTCTCTCGATTTCCCCAAAACCAGAGATGTCATTAAAGGGCACCTCAGCGTAGGCAAAGAGTTCCCTTACGAAATTTCCCCTAAATGGTAACGGCCAGTAATAGAATGAAAATCTCACAGCGAACCATAGTAGCAATTCGAAACGACGCCAACTTCTTCCCTCCCATAAAAATCATTAGTTTCAGTTACTTAAAAGGAAACCTGATGGAGTTACAGTTACTACAGTAAGATACTAGTAGTGTTCTTGCTCACAACAGCGTGCAATGAACTATGTTCAAAAATGCTGCCAGTCTTGTAGTCATCCTTAGTCTATCCGCATGTGCCACCGAAGAAGAAGGTGAGTTGGTAGCACCCCCAGAAGGAGCCCAACCCTTGGCGGTTCAGACAGTAGATGCTGTGAGCCCATCACGCGCTGTAGTTACGTTTAGCGGCGAAGACCTAATCGATACTTCTCTGGAAGCTGAGTGGTTCTACGTAAATCAAGGGACTAACGGCTCAGGTTGGGGATGCGGACGTTGGCATGGTGGTGATTCTATTGCCGTGGAAGGACTGCAACCAGAAACCGAATATACTATTTCCATCCACTATGTGAACGGCGAGATTTCTCAAGGCGTAACAATTACCACCCCAGCCCTTGGCGAAGACGAAGAAGCACCAATAGTAGAATCAACTCGAATCGGATCATTTACTTCCGTGCCCAACGTAGCTTTTGTAACTGCCAGCGATGCCAGCGGCGTCTCTACCGTAGACTTCTTAGTTGACGATGTGTTGGTAGATACTTACGAGGTTCACAAATTCATCCGCCAACAAGATGCAGAGGCGGGTGGACGTTATCACGGAGAACTTCCAGATGACTTAAGCGAGACTGCGGTTGTAACAGCGGTTCTAACTGACTTGCTTGGTAACAAAACTACCGTACAAATTACCAAGTAATTCCGTACGCGAAATGCTTTTAAGGAGGTCTGAGTAATCAGTCCTCCTTTTTTGTCAAAACATAGTATCCTTACGAGAGGACATTCCTAAAAGTCAGATTTATTCTCGGATTTGTCGTCTTTGTTTCTTTGGGGATAGAGTGTTTCCATTGCAACTGCAGATCTCCGCTCATTACCAACAGACTCCCGTGCTCAAGGCTCGTCCTGTAAGTGTCATACTGTTTGTGCTTCAGCCAAAACCTTCGCTCACCGCCGAGGGAGACAGAAAATATCGTGGCCTCGACTCCTAGTTCAGGCTCATTGTCACTGTGCCATCCCATGGAGTCGGCGCCATCGCGATACAAATTTGCTAACACGGAATTGACAGGAATACTAAACTCTTCTTGTAGTCGATGTCGCAATTGAGACAATTCTTTAGTCCAGTTCATAGGTGTGTTGGTTCGTCCCGAGTACTTATAATTAGCGCCGGGATCCCCCACCCAACAACAGAGACGTGGTTCCAAAACTTCTTTGCCGAACATGCGAATGGTTCTTTGCTTCCAAGGAAGCGTATCAAGAAATGTTTCAAACAATTCGCGTGCTTCTTGCTCAGGCAACCAATCACTGAAATACCTGAGCTTACCAACCAGTTCGCTAGGCATGGGGCAAAGCTCAGTCAACTTGTTGCCATCCAGGAAGCCAATGCGCACTTTGCCGTAGCCAGTCTTTCGTTACCCCACGAACCACCTGACTTACCACGCACTTCAACACCACCTTGTCATTACGAATGGACACTATTTCGAAATGCCTATCGCCAGGGGCGTTAGCGGTCCATTTTCCTCCCACGCGTATTGGTAGTTTGCTACTCAACTTTCATCTTCCAACTTTGCGAGTATCTGCGGTATCTTTTTCTTCAAGGAAAAATAGCCTCTTGTGGCATGAGGCCAAACCAAAGAGTCGTAATTTCTTTGCACCTCGTGAAGGACAATACCAGCATTCTGGAGACTCTTTTTTGCGAGCGATAATTGGTCGGCCGTAGGACCAACGTTTGCATAGGAAATACAAACTGTCTTGACCCCACAGCTCTTAGCAGCATTAACGATATCTTCAGCGAAACTATCTGAGTCAATTACTTCTTTGGTTGTAACTCCAGCTCGATGCAGCGAGTCGCTTATCGCTTCAGCTGCAAAATCAAGCACTGCGTTTGCAACTTTGAGAGGAGAACGCTTACGGGTGGACAAAAGTCCGACCACGTTCACTGGCTTATACCTTAGAGAATCGTAGACGCAACTATCGTCTTCTGTCACGACCAGAAGAAAGTCGTCTTTAGGTTGCGCGCGAACCATTCGAGGAGGAATACGATGATGTTCTTCTTTCTCTTCTAGCGCTACAACGTTCGAAGTAAGTTTCCCTTTGGGGTTGAAGCGTCCGTTGGTATATTTGGCAATATTCGATGCCCGCGCTTCGTAACACTTGCCCTTAGTGTGCAGCCCCGCCACCCAGCGCCAACTCAACGTATTGGAAGCGGGATCGCCATCGATTAGATACCTCAAAAAAAAGTCGGCGCCCAACGACCAAGGAAGTCGTAAGGTAAAAATCCAGATCGAAGCGAACCACATCCGAGCGTGATTGTGGAGGTAGCCGGTGGTTCGCAACTCCTCCACCCAAAAATCAAAGCAATCAATCCCAGTAAGTCCTCTGGTGGCAGCGTGATAGTCACTGTTTAATTGCGCATTCGAATGGATGCATTGCTGTTGAACTGCAAGCTCTTGTTGATACTTGCTCCATAAGGAAGGATAGTGTTCCAGGTACCCTTTGAAATAACCTCGCCAAAAGACTTCTTGAATATATTTTTCCGCGCTTTCCGCTGATTGCTCTTTCAAGACTCTTGAAATGACCTCTTGCTCTGTCACAAGACGATGCCTCAGCCAAGGCGACAACCGAGACACGTTGTGGGAACGTTTTTGGCCACTGTCGTAGTTACGATTTGTCGAGTAATTATCGCCCGACCAAGGTGCAAACTCATCCAGTCGCTTCAGTCCAGCCTCTCGTGTTGCCACAAACTCTGTAGACGAATCTGATTGAGTCACCTCACTCACCCACGGTCCCTTCGACAGCGGGCGGAACAATAGCGTACGTCATTCCAAACGTCCTTCCACTTTCTTCGCCATGAAAACGATAATCCACAGCGAACGCATATTTTGGTTGGCAAGTCGGACTTTTTTCGATGCTTCATGACGAATAAATTATAGAGGCACCAGCCCAAAAACGCTCGCACTCCAAACAAAGTGCGTAATCGTTGGATACACCAACGACGACGAAAAAAGACGCATTGTTGTAAGTAGCAGGCCTAGTCCGAAGGCTGCAGCAACAAGAATGGGGATCCCTGCGATTATCTGAGGAATGCAATAGAGCAATGTGCAACTGAAAACTAATTTTACACCAGAAAGCTTTTTCTCGAGTAATCCAAATGCCACGCCACGCCACACAATCTCTTCAGCCAGAACTACGAAAGCGGTGATTCCTATCACCACGGCGAGAGGGGGCATGGGCTCAATCACCTGGTATAGCAATGTTACTTTGTCAGCAAGAATAGGAAACCACTGGGTTGCTACGAAATAAACACCGTGAGTTGCAGCAACCAATGCGACACCAAAAGCCGCTGCCGCCAGCAAAGGCATCAGGCGCCACGACAAAGTGTTTCTTAGTAGCGGCTTCCCAAGTATCACGAGTATCAGGATTCCAAATAGCGCAACGGCGAAATTGGTGTACCAAGCAGAGACCGTGTCGCGGAAGAACATGGCGGCGCCAAAGAGTACGGTGATTGCTGCCACGCAGCTCCAAAGCTTGTTATCCGTATTCATCCTCGTCCTTTATGATCGAGGCCTATCACTTTCGCACGAGTTTCAGCACTAGGCGCTAAAAGGTTTCCTGGCGCGGCTTCGTCTGCCAGTGCAAGTTCCGTCGCATCGACAATCGATACAGGCGTTTCTCCAGACAATTGCCAAATTATTTGGCCCGTAGGATCTAGATCGTAACGCACTCCTTCCACAAGCTCTTGGGCCAGTTTCAGATCCACTCTTGTCACAGCCGCAATCCAGTAGCTCGATAATCGGGGTGTCAAAACGGGAACGTTGATCATCATGCGTTTGTGTCCCAATACGGAAGCGGTTCGATTCAGTAGGTCTTTGTGGCTAATTCTTTCGGGACCAGGCACCTCTAATATTTTTGAACCTTGATGCTTGAAAGTAAGTGAAAAAAGTAGACTTCGTAAGACATCATCAACTCCAACAGGATGAGACGAATTTCTAAGCCATCGAGGCAAGAGCATTGCCGGCAAACGCTGCGCAAGGTCTTTAACCATCGTAAACGAAGCGCTCCCGGCACCGATAATCATCGCCGCTCTAAGCTCAATAGTAGAAACAGAACCACCTCGAAGGATCTCTCCGGTCTTCATTCGACTCTTGAGATGATCCGAGATTTTTCCTTGAGCTGGAGTTACACCACCGAGATAAACAATTCGTTTGACACCGGCATTTTCAGCTGCCAGTAAAAAGTTCTTTGCGCCTTCAGCCTCTTGCTTTGCGTAGTCTCCTCCGTCGCTCATCGAGTGGACTAGGTAGAATGCTGCTTCGCATTCTTGAAGTGCGTTGGCTAACGTATTTTCTTGATTGATATCAAGCTTGACCCAACTTCTCTTTGGATATTGGTGTCTCGCCCGCAAAGGATTTCTCGTTCCACAAATCACCTCATGACCTGCGGCAACTAGAGCAGGATAAAGATGTGAACCGATAAATCCCGTAGCGCCTGTCAGTAACACTTTCAATTGCCATCTCCTTTTTGTACCGTTTCCTCGATATAGTTCCGTAGTCTATCGATGGCACGAGGTACGAGCCATCGACTACCAATTCGTTGCGCGACCATCGGAATCTTGGTCTTAAGTTCCATGACGACATGATAGTTGGCGACCGTATACTCATTGGCAGAAGGATGAGGGGCGAAGGTTACCAGTCCTGCGTTGTCTAGAAAGACTCCGTCTACGTAAGTCCACTCGACCTTGTAGACTCCGTTTTGATTCGTATGCGAAATTTTATTCGTCCACTGAAGTTTGCCTACTGGGAAAGGAAGTTTCATATCAAACGCAACCACCATCGGCGACTCATGCGAGACTACGGTAGCAGACCGTAGGCCAGGAATCCAAATTGGCATGGATTGGTAGTCGCGAAAAATTGCTGCGACGGCGCTGGGCTGGCCCTTAATGTTCGATTTTATTTCGATAGAGTGTCGCCGAGCACCTTTGGTAGTCTTTTCCACGATACGTGTATCGTCTTCAAGTTCGCTCACTCACCTGGCGTAACACGAATTTGTCGAGCACCGTCAAAAACATTGCATTCTTTAACGGTGCAAAGTGTCGCAGTTTGTCGTTAGTAGTCAGCATTTACTTTCAAGGGTTGTTCTTTCACTGCACGACCGGTACACCATGCTATGGACAAACAGCAAATAGTAGAAGACTGCAAAAAACATACGTTCTATTCATGGTCTGTCCAAGGAAAAGTCGATCCTCTTGCGGTGGCAAGCAGCGAAGGAATCTATATGACCACGCCTAACGGCCGTAAAATCATCGACTTCAACAGCCAATTGATGAGCGTTAACGTTGGGCACGGTCACCCTAAAGTTTTGAATGCAATGAAAGCGCAAATTGATAAGCTTTGTTATGTTCATCCAGGAACCGCGACACAAATAAGAGCGGAAGTAGGAAAGCTCTTAGCGCAAATCTGTCCAGGAGACCTTAACACGTTCTTTTTTACTCTGGGTGGCGCAGAATCGAACGAAAACGCTATCAAGCTTGCGCGCCTATTTACAGGACGAAAGAAAATTCTCGCACGGCATCGAAGTTATCACGGTGCGACTCACGCTTGCATGGCCCTTTCTGGCGATCCAAGGAGATGGGCCAACGAGCCGGCTCTACCCGGTGTAGTGCACGTGATGCACCCCACTCCTTACAAATTTTCCTTTGGAAATTCTGCGGCTGAAATTAACGACAACTACTTTACATACTTGGAAGAGATCATTCAAAGTGAAGGAAAAGAGAACATCGCCGCGATGTTTATAGAGGCAGTGACAGGAACCAATGGCATCGTCGCGCCACCTGAGGGGCATCTCAAAAAGTTAAAGGCATTGCTCGATCATCACGGCATCCTACTAATTTGCGATGAAGTCATGGCGGGATTTGGCCGCACGGGCAAAATGTTTTCGTTTATGCATGGAGATATCGTCCCCGACATAGTTTGCATGGCGAAAGGACTGACTAGCTCCTACGCTCCACTTGGCGCAGTGGGAATGAGCGACAGAATCGCGAAACACTTTGAAAACAATATGTTCTGGGGAGGACTTACTTATAGCGCCCACTGCCTGGGACTCTCTGCAGCAAAGGCAGTCATAGAAGTGCTACTGGAAGAGAAATTAGTCGAACGCGCCGCTGAGATGCAGCCAATAATGCGCAAGCACTTGTCAGAGCTTAAGCAGAAGTATCCTTGCGTAAAAACGTTTCGGAACATTGGACTGTTTAGCATGGTAGATTTACAAACCTCCCGCAACGGCACGGATATAGCCGGCTACAACGAAAACAGTCCGATCATGGCTGAGTTAAAAAAGTATTGGGAAGACAACGGTCTCTTTACATTTACAAAGTGGGGTAGTTTTATGTGCAACCCTCCCCTATGCATCACAGAGGAACAACTTGCGGACAGTTTCAAGATAATAGGACAAGGACTAAATGATGTAATCATGCCCCACTTCTCCGACTGAAGAGCTACTCAAAGGTATGATAATGTCAGGAAGCGCATTGAGAAGCCCTCCGATTTCCAAAGAGTTGACCCAATACTTGCGCTATACTTAAGGAGTTGTCCCAGCGCGAAAACAAAAAGGCCCCCAAAGTCACTGGTCGGTCGTCCACAAAAACAGGAAGCTACGACTTCCCGAAGAGTATGAGTGCAACGCACTCGTTCGATGACAACGGTGACTTTTTCTTGTCATTTGGCGATCAAGTTGTCGTTATCAGTAAAACGATGTCTTTAGGAACCCCGGTAATTGTGTCGATCACCTCATCAGACGGAAGACGGGTTCGAATCAAAGCATTCGTAGGCCAGGAGTTTACGTACCGCGGCAAGCCAGGACACTTCACCCTGAGGTCCGAAGTAGGCGGTGCCTACATAGAAGTGAACAAGCAGGTCGTCGCTGCCAAAGAAGAACACGCCCCCCCCCAGCAGCAAAACGAATTTTTGTTAACGAGCCCTAGTGACACCATGGGAAATATTGAAGGTGTTCGTCAGGCGCAAATGTTTCGAGAAATGTCACTGGAAGACATTCTAGCGACGAAGCAACCTGAACCAAGTGACTTGGAGATCTTCGCTGAAAGTATCATTCAAAGAATCTCTCAACAACCGCAACCTCATAAGGACACATGGGCGTGTTGGCTTGCCAATCAGTTGATCGACTTCACACCGATTATCGGCGACGCGGTCGGAATAATTGAAGCACTAGATGGATTAAAACAAGCAATCGCAGTGGGAGACCCTGTGGTTATAGCTATCGCATGCGTGGGAATATTGCTTGCCCTGATCGCAATAATTCCCGGTGCGGGCGATGCCGCTGTAAAAACAGCAAAGAAAATCATCAACTGGTTTATTGATAAGATCGCCAAAAAGGTTGGCAGACAAATTGGCAAAGTAATAAGGATAACGGGTCGTACACCAGCCGCTCGAGCACAATCGTTGCGACGGCAACTCGGTTACGACAACAACGCCAATGGACTTGCAGGTGATGCTGCTCGTGGAGGGGCAAAAGACTTTTTAGAAAAGCAGCTAGCTAAACTTAAGGCCGAGATATTTTCAGGTGAAGGACTTGCACCATTTCAAAAAGAGCTCGCAGAGAAAGCGAAAGAACTAAACGTTAAATTTGAAGTGGGAAACAGTAGTGTCGCGGTACCCGACAAAAATGTAATCGCGGTGGATGGCTCCCTACTCAAAGATGGTTACAACTGGAAAGAAGCTAGAAGACAGGCACTCCATGAACTATCTCACGTTGTCTACCACAAAAAGTATCAAGACTCTGAAAACATCATGGATATATTCCTGATGGAACTCGACGCTAATCTCTGGGATGGAAAAAGTCTTACAGGTGCTATTCATCATGTTACACGGCATTACGGAGTTCCTAGTCAAATGCTTAATCCCGACCGTTTGATTGATCCCTCACACATCGAACGAGTGCTTAAAGAGTACGTTCAGGGAAACTACCGCAACGACTTCATCCAACTCGCCAAAAATGTAAGCCGTTGGTAGCCGTTATTCGCAGGAGAAAAGTAGCCTACAGCCAAGTTATTGTAGCTCTTCATCTGTTTGCACTTGGCTTTTGCATGCCCTGGCTGTAAGTACGAATAAGTTGGTAAACTAAGCTAAAGAAAATGATTAAGTTCTAGCTACCTTTAACTCCACTTTTGCGATTCCACCAATCACCAAAATCTCGAGGACAAAGTAGAGCCACCCCAGTCCCGTCAGTTGCTCGCGATGATTGACGAGCATTCCGGCAGACACCACACAATACATGAAATTGGCGTAGGCTATTCCTGTCAAACACTGTCTCCATCTCGAACGAAAAAGGAAGTAGCTAAAAAGATCGTACGCTACGAACAAACATGGAAACAGCGCCATGAAATACAATACTCGAACAGGCATTCCTAACTCACTTTGAAACCTTGGAAGAACAAAGACAAGCAGACAAAAAGTCAGAATTGCGCCGGCACAATCAAGTAACAAAATTTTCGACAGACGTGTACTCTCAGCCACTTCATTCACTCTAGAAGTGGAGATTGAGAATGTAAAGCTGCAATCATTCTCCGTGACAACTTACCGCACGCGCCATTTTTAGGTAAGTTGCTTCTATGTCAACGTTGCACTTTGTCGGTCCATGGGACCTCAATCGGCGTATCGGAGTAATACCTGACGATCCCAATGCGGGACCGATTCTATTTGTGGAATCTCGAGAAAAGTCTAAAGCACTTCCGTTTCACAAACAAAAGTTGCTACTTGTGCTCTCTGCAATGCACCACTTTGCGCAAGAACTTCGCGACGAAGGGTACACGGTCCTGATTGAAAACGCACCGACCTACTTGGAAGGCATCAAACGTTCCATGGAAAACATGAAGTGTGAGAAATGCGTACTAATTGAACCAAGAGAGTGGAGTATCTGGCGTAAGTTTGATCAAGCCGCTAAAGGCGAATTACGTGGAAAGCTAAAGCTACTTCCGGACGGAGGTTTAGAATCCGGAAACTTTTTGATTTCGAGAGAAGAAGCAGCGGAGTGGTTTAAAGGTCGTAGTTCTTTTCGATTGCACCACTTCTACCAACAAATGCGTAAGTCAACCGGGTATCTCATGCAAGATGGAAAACCTTTGGGAGGAAAGTGGAGCTACGACAGCGACAACAGAAAACACGCAAAGGGAATCACCCCACCGGATGTACCAGCTCCCCCTCTGACAAACATAACAAAAGAGCAAAAGAGTCGTATTAGTAGCTGGGATGGCTACTTTGGTACTTTAGAGCACTTCAGATGGCCAGTTACCAGGCAACAAGCTTTGTCAGAGTTAGAAAGTTTCATCGAAAGTCGCGCGCAGTCGTTCGGTCCGTATCAGGATGCAATGCTCAAAGAACATCACTTCATGTGGCACACGTTGGTCTCTTCCTCTCTCAACTTGGGTCTTTTGCACCCGCGAGAAGTTTGCGACAGAATTATTTCTGCATTTGAACAAGACCTAATGACTCTAGAATCAGCAGAAGGTCTTATCCGACAAGTCATCGGGTGGCGAGAGTTTGTCCGCGCCGTTTACTGGCATCGCATGCCAAGCCTGCGAACTGCAAATCACTTAGGCGCCACGGTTTCGCTTCCTGATTTCTATTGGGACTCGCGGAAAACCGACATGATGTGTTTAAAACAAAGTGTTTCTAACGTAGAGACGAACGGATACGCACATCATATTCAAAGACTTATGGTACTTGGAAACTATGCAATGCTTTGTGGAATTAACCCACAAGAAGTTTCACACTGGTTTTGGGCTGCATTTGTAGATGCCTTTGAGTGGGTGGAGCTACCCAACGTAGCGTCCATGGCGTTATTCTCGGATACTACCTTTGCCACCAAACCTTATGCCGCTTCTGGGAACTATATAAACAAAATGAGTGACTACTGTAAATCTTGCATTTTCAATGTGAAAAAGAGAGTAGGAAGTGATGCATGTCCCTTCAACTATCTCTATTGGAACTTTTTGCAAACCCACCGTAACAAGTTCGAAACTCATCCTAGGATGGCCCGAAACTACAATACCTGGGACAAAAAGTCAGACGATGAAAAATTGGAAATCGTAAAGTTAGCAACAAAACATATCGAGAGTATCGTTTCGGAGTCTAGCTGGTCCTTTGATATCGATGCAGGATAATAGTTATTAACTCACCGTAGTTCAGCAGACTACTGTCTGTGCCTCTTCAGCTAACGTGCTGACAAGTAGAAGTGCAGCAATAGCTACTTTAAATCGAAAGTAGGCATCCCCTATTGGATTGCTAGTGCGAATGCCAAAGAAATACCAGAGCAACGTGCCTGCTAACTCAACTAGCAGTCTGTTGGAGGTTACGAAAGCAAATCTGCAGCGGGACGCAAAGTACGATCGTAGATTTTCAAGTAAAACTTCCCGCACAACTGCTACTCGCACACACTCTCTCCAATTTACGACAATGACCTTGGAGCTATCTTTCCTACATCAAACTTCACTAGGCTAACTTCATGAGGTTTAGAAATTGGATGGTCTTTGGTTCCTTAGCTTGCTTAGTTGGTGCTGTGGAGGAAATAACAATGGAATGAATGATAGTGACGGGGGCACACCTGATGCAAACATCAAGGACGAGACTACGGCTAAAGTAATCAATGGAGACGGTGAGCCTGTAGCAAGTGTTTCTGTTTCATTCTACTGCGGATCAGACACCGAGTCACTCGGAGGTATTACTGACTCGGACGGCGAACTTAAGATTGACACTGAAGAAAAAGAATGTGACGTGACGTTTAATACTAACCAAGGTGCCAACGCAATCACATTCATGGGCATAGGCCCTGGGGATACTGTGGTATGGAACAACGCAGAAACGGATGAATCATCAGTAGGAACAATCGAAGTGACACTTCCTGCGCAGGACCCCAATGAAGAATGGACGAAAGTGATTGCTTGCGGTGTAGAGTATGAGCCTGTGAACTCTACCATTCCGGTGGATGTCGTTAAGGGGTGCATTAAAGATGGTAAAGTTGGATTGCTTTTTACTGCTTTTGACGGTGACGACAAGCCAATGTCTTACTCATTTCTAGAAACCGATGCGCCGACAAGTGGCGGAACAGTTACTGCGACGTTCCCCGCGGCGGCAGCCCCCGCCGCAGCTGGCGACTTTGGAATTACCGGTGCCACTTCTTTTCCTAGTTTGGTGGTTGCTCAAGCAATGGTCACCGTGAACGACTATGACTTTCGTCTTGTTGAGTTTGAGCCGACTCCCGTGTCGAATGGAGCCGCTAGTTTTTCCGTCATACCACCCAGTGGCAGCACACCATCAGCCGTATTCGGAGCCTTTGATGCGAATACCACAAAAGCTGTGGGACGAAAGTCTCCCCCCTCAACCGTATCGGTTACCGACCTACCACAAGAAATTGACATGCTCGCGGGCCCAAATTTCTTGGAAATCGCAGGAAATAGTGGAGCTACCGGGGGAATCGTGAAAATCGAATGGATGGCTCCCGACAACGGAGGCAACACGCTCGTTGAGTATGGTTGGACCATCGTGTTTAAAGGCTCTGGAAACGTTACATGGCCAAAAAGAGATGAAATTGGGCCGGCAGCACCATTCCCTCATCCGACAGATTATTCAGCTGACTACGACCTTTCTACTTTCAACTACTCTTCAGGGGATTATAGAGAGCTTGTCAGAGACTTCGCCCAAGGAGAGTTTTTAAAAGGACTGACCGCAGCGACCGCTACAGTGGATTTCTCTAGGGTCGAATACAATCCATCAGCGCTACAATAGAAAGTCACACACAGTGATGTCAAAGTGAGAGATTCTCCTACAAAAGCAACGTAAAAAATCAATGCGTCTCACCGAATTTTTTACTCGTGCAATGTTACGATACTTTGGTGAGCCGTTTTCTAATTGTATCATTACTCGTTTGCTTTGGCTGTACGGAGTCAATAAGTCTAAACCCGGGGTCGACGAAGCTTACTTCTGCAGCAACGGGAATCGCATACGATTGCACAACAGATCAATCGGAAATTCCAATCCCAGAATGCGAAGCCCTTGTTGCACTATACGACTCTACCGCTGGAGACACGTGGTCTGACAATACGGGATGGGGGAGCGCGACGCCAAGCAGCTGGGTCGGCGTAACCGTCTCCGGCGGGCAAGTAACCAGGGTCATTCTTACTACCAAAAATCTTACGGGAACCATTCCCGCAAGCTTGGCAAACCTCTCAGCGCTTACTCATCTGCAACTTGCTAACAACAATCTTACAGGAACCATTCCCACCGATCTTGGGACGTTACCAAACCTGAGATTCTTGTACCTTGACCGCAACGAGTTGACCGGAAGCGTCCCAGTAGAGCTAGCCAACCTTCTCACTCTAGAGCGTCTCTATCTCTATAACAACAACCTAACGGGAACCATCGCCCCGCAGTTAGGTAGTATGCCAGCAATCCGCTATTTCAGATTAGATGGCAATGAATTGACCGGGAATATACCTCCCGAAGTTGCAAACCTTCCGCTAGCCACTCATGTCTACCTTCAGAACAACAACTTGACAGGAACCATCCCAACTGAGCTAGGTAACCTCGCATCAGTAACTCATCTGTACCTTCACGGAAACGAACTTTCTGGAGACATTCCTGTAGAGCTAACCAGTATTGCTACTTTGAGAGTTCTCTACTTGTACAACAACGGTCTCTCCGGCACGGTTCCTACCGGATTTGGTACCGCACCAGCACTAACCCATCTTTACCTCTATAACAACGATCTGACTGGAAATATCCCAAATGACCTGGGTACTTCTACCAGTCTTCGTTTTCTCAGACTAGACAACAATCAGCTGAGTGGGATGATTCCTGCAAGCCTTGGAAGCTCTACAAGCCTTGAATACCTATACCTTCCCGGCAATGAATTGACAGGAGAGATTCCGCCCGAGCTAGGTAACATTGCGACGCTCACTCGGCTTTACCTTAACTCAAATCAGCTTTCCGGTGAGATTCCCCCGGAGCTGGGAAACCTAACTTCTCTTCAATACCTTTACCTGTATACCAACGAACTCACGGGAGAAATTCCTCAGGAGCTCAGCGGACTCACCTCAATTCTTCACCTACGGCTTTACAACAATCAATTGACAGGGACGATCCCCGCAGGTTTGGCCACTCTTGCGACCCTCCGTACATTATACCTCTACAACAATCAGCTAACGGGAACGATTCCTACCGGTTTCGAAAACTTGGCCGACTTAACCCATCTTTATTTGTACAACAACGATCTCTCTGGATCTATCCCTACCGGTTTCGGAAGTTCGACATCCCTCACCCATCTCTATCTTCACAACAATCAACTGACTGGCTCGATCCCCGTAGACTTAGGTAGCTCGGTAACCCTGCAAATTTTGAGACTCGACAACAATCAACTGACAGGAGCAATACCTCCCGAACTAGGAAATGCCGCAGCTTTGCGTCAACTGTACGCTCCAGGCAATCAGTTAACCGGAACGATTCCGGCGGAAATAGGTAACATTGGTACTCTTACCCATCTCATATTAAATCATAATCAACTAACGCTACCACTTCCCGTCGAGCTCGCAACTATGACGGCGCTTACTCACTTGTATTTAAACAATAATGCATTGGGTGGTACGATTCCTAGCTTCTTAGGAACGAGCCAAACCATCAGAGTTTTGTATTTGCAAGAATGTGGTTTCACAGGTGTCATTCCTCCCGAACTAGCAGATATTCCAACGCTAGAAAACTTAAACTTATCTGACAACGACTTGTCTGGTTCCATTCCTGTCGAATTCGGAGATTCAACTTCGCTTATCACCCTTTCTCTAGTTGATAATCAACTGACTGGTTCCATTCCACCAGAATTGGGAAATGCCACGATGCTCGCTACGCTCAACTTGGGTGCCAATCAATTGACCGGTTCCATTCCTGTTGAGATCGCTCAGCTTCCCGCTTTACGCTTGTTTTATATCTACGATAATCGAATTTCTGGCTCGCTTCCGGTTGAGTTCGGTAGTTCAACGACATTGTCTGTGCTGCTGGCGCACAATAACGATTTGTCAGGTTCCATCCCCCCAGAATGGGGACAAATCGCAACACTTACGAATCTCACTATTTACGGTAATCGACTCAACGGTGCGCTACCAGCGGAGCTTGGAAGCTTGACGACTCTCACTACTTTGGACTTACGACAGAATGAATTTTCAGGGACAATACCAGTAGAGCTAGGCCAGCTGACAGCACTAACAACGTTACGAATCGACCAAAACCAACTAACTGGATCTATTCCTGTTGAACTAGGTAACTTGGCAAGTATTGTTGAGCTCTCCCTTTCCAACAATCAACTCAACGGAGACATTCCGGTGGAACTGACCACGCTCCAAACGCTGCAATTCCTCCATCTAGAGAACAATGAGTTAACCGGAACCGTGCCTTCCTCTTTCGGGAGCACTCCACTGCTGCAGCGTCTGTACCTCTACAACAATCAACTAACGGGAGATATTCCCCCATCGCTACTCAACAGCGCGACATTACTTCACCTTCTTCTAGACAACAATCAATTGAGTGGTGCGGTGAGTGCAATTACTGCCCCGCTACTGCATCTCACGCTACGAAACAATAATTGCATAAGTTCAAGTATCGATCTTAGTGGCTACGACGAGGGTTGGGAAAATGGTTGCGACGACCTTGATGAAGATGGCGTTCTCGATGCTTTCGACAACTGTCCGATGCTAGCCAACAGTGCGCAGTCTGACACCGATGGTAATGGAACTGGAGACGTCTGCGAGCCTTCTAATAACAAGTCCGACAAAATGTTTGGTGAGCTTAGGCAGACCGATTGGAGTGCTGGAGCTACTGTCGATTATTCGACTTCTGCTACAACCGAGACAGGTTTCTCCCGAATAGAAGGGCACTTTCAAAATGCAGGTACTTCGCTGCGAAGCACTCAGCTAATGCTGTCGTACTCCGGGGACTTGTTTGAAATATCGCCGGTGAGAGACGCAAAGTCTGCGACCGTTTACTACGACAACCGTACGGCGAGTGGTTTTCCGGCCTATCCTACCCCTGCAAGTCACAGTTTTCTACAATGGTTCTATCGTGACACCACCACAGGCCAACTTTCTTGGATGCGCGTGCATCATGGAGACTTGATCCCTGGAGCCAGCGGAATCTATACGTCGCACTCTATCCACGGACAACAAGCGCCCGATTTAGAAATTTCCGACGACTATCACGAACTTACGAATCAATCTTTCAATATCTATTACTCCTTAAACGCGGACGGAGGCTCCCTGGCCGTTCCTTCTGAGTTTTGGGCAACAGGTTCGATTGACTCCGCGGATCCAGAAATTGAAGCAGCGAGTATCTACACCGACGACTTAGGGAGTAAGGTAGACTTACCTTACGACTTAGGACCAGTGGCCTACAAAATTACGAGCCGTCTGCACAGTCAATTAACATCGTCGGTCTTCAACACGGGAGATTTCAGAACGTGGAATACGGTTGAACTCGACACGACGGCATCTCCGGATTCGGAAATCGTGGTATACGTACGGACTGGCATCACACTAACGTCCCTGTCAGCTGCAAGTTGGCAAGGGCCCTTCAGAAATGGCGATTCTTTGAAAGGTGTAAATGCGGGTAAGTTCATTCAGTATCAACTTAAAGCACAACTTTCCGATCCTGAGACTGCCGGAGCGGTAGAGCCTTTTGCAGAAGTAAGCGAAGTCGCAATTGCATTTGGAGAAACTGTAGAATGTGAAGACAGCAATAATAACGGCGTATGCGACTTCGAAGAAAACGATGGTAACGGCGGCGGCGGAGAGAACAACTATGGCGTTGCAGGTGGAGGATGCGGTACAACTGCTACTCTCTGGCCTCCTCTCACGTTCTTGGCGATGGTGATTATTTTTCGTCGCAAAAGATACGATCACGCGAGCTGATGCTAAATCAAAATTCCTGAGCACTAGCTTTCTAAGTTCGCCCCTAGTCGGAAAAACTAGCATTCTAACTGCCCCGCAACGGTACGAGGCTCACTTTCTACCTGAATCTAGGTTGAGACAGCAGCAATAGCTACTTTCAATCGCCAATAGGCATGCCCTATTGGATTTCTAAGTCTGATGTCTCTAACGTCAGTACAAATAAAGAGGAGTTTTTATGAGACGTATCGTAATCACAGCGGTTTGCGGAGCACTATTCGCAAGCTGTTCATCAGACAATAACAAGTTAGCGGCGCCAACTGCTCCGGCTAAAGCGCATCAAAATCACGCGGGGAAGTATCACGGTCACAATACCAATAGCGATTGGTGGCCAAATCGACTGGACTTGAGAGTACTTCGTGCCAATTCATTGAAGGGAGATCCGAGCGACGCTTCATTTGACTACGCGGAAGCCTTTTCAAAGCTCGACTTAAAAGCTGTCAAAAAGGATATTGAGAAAACTCTAACCACATCGCAAGAGTGGTGGCCCGCAGACTACGGCCATTACGGCGGATTGATGATCCGACTTGCGTGGCACAGTGCCGGTACCTATCGCGCGATCGACGGTCGCGGTGGCGCAGCTTCAGGGACGATTCGTTTTGCTCCGCTCAACAGCTGGCCAGACAATGCCAACCTAGACAAGGCAAGAAGACTTCTGTGGCCTATCAAGAAGAAGTATGGGCAATCACTTTCCTGGGCCGACCTAATGATTCTCACCGGCAATGTCGCTCTCGAATCGATGGGATTCAAAACTTATGGCTTTGGTGGCGGAAGAGAAGACGTCTACGAGCCTACAGATATTAATTGGGGTCCAGAAACGACATGGCTTGCGGATGAACGATTCTCCAAAGATGGAAAATTGAAAAAGCCTCTTGCCGCCAGCCAAATGGGACTAATCTACGTCAACCCGGAAGGCCCAGGAGGTAATCCCGATCCACTAGAAGCAGCTAAACGTATTCGCATCACTTTTGCGAGAATGGGTATGAATGACGAAGAAACCATCGCATTGATTGCCGGCGGACATACTTTGGGTAAAGCGCATGGCGCTGCCAAACCAGGAAAACACGTAGGCCCAGAGCCCGAAAAAGCACCGCTAGAATCGCAAGGCTTAGGATGGAAGAACTCTCATAAATCGGGAAAAGGTGCCGACACGATTACCAGCGGACTTGAAGGTGCATGGACCAACACGCCAGTAAAGTGGGGGCATGGGTTCTTCAAAAATCTCTATCGGTTTGATTGGGAACTTACAGAAAGCCCCGGTGGAGCCAAACAGTGGACCCCTAAAGACTCACCTGCAAGCGTTCCAGACGCCCATGATCCGAACAAGCGCCACAAACCAATGATGCTCACTACAGATCTAGCGCTGCGTATGGATCCCGCTTATGGAAAAATATCCAAAAAATTTCACGACAACCCTGCGTTATTCGAAATGGCTTTTGCCAAAGCTTGGTTTAAACTGACCCATAGGGACATGGGGTCAAGAGAACGATTGCTTGGTCCCGAAGTACCTGAAGCGCTCTTGTGGCAAGATCCGGTGCCTAAGTCCAGCCATGGGCCAGTTACTGACGGCGACATCGCGTCACTAAAGAAGCAGATCCTTGCTGTGGGGCTGACTAACGCAGAGCTTGTTCGAACCGCTTGGGCCTCAGCGTCGACCTATCGGGACACTGATAAACGTGGAGGAGCCAACGGTGCTCGCATTCGTCTCGCTCCCATGAAAGATTGGGATGTAAATCGCCCGGCAGAACTATCCAAAGTCATAGGAAAGCTAACAGAAGTTCAAACGCAGTTTAACAGCCGAAAAGGGAAACACGTCTCTCTGGCTGATCTAATCGTACTTGGAGGAAATGCAGCGGTAGAAGAAGCGGCCAAAAAAGCAGGGCACTCGGTCTCGATAAAATTCACACAGGGGCGAACAGATGCTTCGCAAGCACAAACCGACGTGACTTCTTTCAATCATCTCAAGCCCACTGCAGATGGATTCCGCAACTACGCAGGTAATCTTGACGGCCAAAACGCCGCCAAAAAGCTAGTCGAAAAGGCAGACTTATTGACCCTGACAGCAGCTGAAATGACCGTACTGGTAGGAGGCTTGCGAGTTCTTGGCGCGAACTATGACGGATCTTCTTTGGGAGTTTTCACATCGCGCCCCGGTTTGCTCACCAACGACTACTTTACTAATTTACTCGACATGAATATTACTTGGAAAAAGTCTGACAAGGACAACCGCTACGTCGCTACAAGTACCAAAGACGAAAGTCAAAAATGGACCGGAACAGCTATAGATCTGGTCTTTGGTTCCAACTCCCAATTGCGAGCGCTGTCCGAAGTCTATGCCTCAGACGACGCTGAAAAGCGTTTTGTAACAGACTTTGCCTCGGTATGGGCAAAAGTCATGGAACTAGACCTAATCAAACGTTAAACTATCGAGTGAAGAGAGGTCCACAGAGGCCTCTCTTTTACTCTGGTTGGTAACAGCGAATGCGGTCCCACGTTTTAGCGCTGCATTTGTCTTCTGCATTTTCAATTTGCTTTAGATTGTGAAGCGTTGCGGTGGCACCAGTTTTGGTATGGGTAGAAAAAACCGTATGTCCTGTAACATTCGCCATACGCTGGGCGTAGGAAAGTCGAGTGTCCTTGGTCCCATCTGAATTTTTGGTTACCTGATCCAGGCCTGAACGGCAGTTGCCTTCATAGATCCAGGCGTCAGTAGCAAGCAGTCCTTTTATTCCATTTAGAAACTTCGCGTTGTCAGGTTGAAAACGATTGTTCTTCTCCCATTTGCTTTGTCTGTGAACGGACTCAACATCTACAACTTCTCCAAGCGATGAACTGCAAATCAATTCTTCGAAAACCTCTCCGGTAAGTTTCGTTTTCTTTCCACTTGCATCTCTCTTGCTTCGAATGGAACCATAATTGAATCCTTCAAGCTCAGGAAATCCTGCCTCTTGCAGTCCCAACATAAGCGCCTCCATCGCGGTTCCTTCAAAACACTCATCAGCTGACAGCGCAAAACGATAACTGTACGGTGAGTTTGGCTGACGTCGGCTATTGTAAAACGATACTTCAAGTCCATCGCCGCCTTCTTCAATGACGAACAGGGATTCGGCTTCTTCTTCACGATGATCGGACCGTCAAGCGCGCCATGACCGACTAATATTACCCTGTCGTAGTTGCCTCCGGCTCGAGATTCTAGGCCAGCGATCGCTGACTCTACATTGGCGGGAGTAAACCAATCGATATTCTCATAACCAACTTTTCGAGTAAGACTGGAAGGAGTCATTCCTGGTTCATCAGCACACAACATCAATACTTTTAAATCCGTAATCCCGCTTGTGTCCTGCATATTTTGCACCGAAGAAAGGTCCGGCATCGACTGGGTTGTTTTTGCAGCGGATATCGTGGACTCAAAGTCTTGGCTAGCGGAAGCTCTGGCTCTCATCGCTGCACTTTAGTGAAACCTACATGCAGTCACGAACTTTATTCACCACCAAGCTCCTAAGATTATTATGTTAACAAGTTACTACTTGTGCTCTAACCAGAAGTTGCTTATTTAACGCGACATGTTAGGTGCACTCGTCATTCTTACGCTTTTATCTTGTAGTTCCGTAGAGCCAAATGACGCGCCAACGTGCTTTGACGGAATTCAAAATGGCGACGAGTCAGCAATAGACTGCGGCGGTTCAGTTTGCGGTGTCTGTAAAGTCGAAGCGACCTGCAGTGACGGAGTATTGAACGGAAACGAATCTGGAATTGATTGCGGCGGTCCTGACTGCGAGCTTTGCGCTCCGACTTGCACCGATGGGCTCCTTAACGGCGATGAAACTGATATTGATTGCGGAGGTCCCGATTGCGACGTATGCCAATGCGAAAATGGCGTGCTAGACGGAGACGAGGAAGAAGCCGATTGTGGTGGTAGCTGCCCAGAAAAGTGTCCTACCTGTGACGATGGAATCCAAAACGGCGATGAAAGTAGAATTGACTGTGGTGACGTTTCGATCTGCGGACGATGTTCGGGTTCAATCTGTAATACCGACATGGATTGCGCTACACGCTGTCCATTTATTCCAAGCAGCCGCACTGGCAGATGCGAATAATTTTAAAAGCTCATTAGCTCGGCCACTCCTCGGCTTCCGATTCAGCGTCCCCGACTGCAACTCCTTCGCTCATGATTGAGCGAACCCATACAAAATGCTTCGATTGCGCATCCCAATCTGTGAGCAATTGCTTGGCGCGCTTGCTGCCGGTTTCTTTTACAAAGTCTGTGACTACCTTAAACAAATCATCGCTTCTAGAAGCTGGAACGTCTTTCCACACTACTGCATCTTTATTTAGCTTTTCTTTGAGTTGATTGTTTGGGTCAAAAACCGCCAACTCTCCGCCAGTAAGTCCTGAACCGAATGCATGACCTACCGAACCAAGGACAACCCCTATTCCTCCCGTCATGTACTCGAAAGCGTACTTACCAACGCCTTCGGCCACAAGTAGCGCGCCTGAGTTTCTAACGCCAAATCTCTGCCCTGCACGACCGGCAACGTATAGCTTTCCTCCCGTTGCACCGTAGGCGGCCGCGTTTCCGATCAGATGAGGGACATCTTCATCGTGCCGACCTTTTGGTTGCGTAATTACAATTTGCGCGCCCTCACTCATCACTTCTCCGACGACATCATTAGCGTAACCTTCTAACCTTAGTGACATACCAGCTCGTGCGGCAAATCCAAAACCTTGTCCCGCCATGCCTTTGGCGCTGATTCGAATGGGGCTGTCGGCCGGACGGGTAACCGTTCCTTTTGAGAGCTGCCCTGCCAACGTCGCTCCCACCGCGTGATTGGAGTGTCCAAGCTCACCAAGATCAATGTCAATGTCGGACTCGGAAAGAGTTTTAGCAGCCTTTACAATCTTTTCATTCGTAGGAGAGGTAGAACGTTGCGCAAACCTTTCGGGTCCATGGGCCGGTCGAGTTGCATCGCTGCGTGGGTCCAGCAATATTTCTGAAAGGTCAATACTGTCCCAGCGGGGATTTCCCGTGGTTATTTGTTTTACCAAGTCCACGCGACCAACAAGCTGCCTCGGGTGGGTAAGCCCTGTATCGGCGAGTATCCGGCGAGTGTGTTCCGCAACACTTAGCAAGTACCGTCGAACGCCTTCCCTCGCTTCCATGTAGCGTTGATCGATCGCGGTTTTCTTTAATTCATCATTGTGACGTGTCATAAAGCGCTGAAACACTTTGCTTTGATCATGAGTGGTCAATCCCACAGGACAGTTTCCGGCATTGCACCCACGGCAAAACACACAGTTTTCTGCCACCAGTAGCGCCGTTCCAAAGCCAACCATGTCGGCACCAAGTGCCAAGATCAGTGCAACGTCTACTCCATATTTGACGCCTCCGTCCGCTACAATTTTTATGCGTTCCCTGATCCCATTGATCACAAGTGCTTGATGCGCTTCTGACAGTCCTCGCTCAAGTGGTAGTCCCGCATGGAAAATGGATCCCGATGCCGCTGCTCCCGTCCCGCCGGTACTTCCACTAATTGTAATAGTATCCGCCCCTGCTTTAGCGACGCCGACAACTATGGTTCCGAGGTCGGTGACGGCCGGAACTTTGACGCCGATACTTGCGTCAGGATTTACTTCACGTAAGTGTCGAATCAACTGGGCAAGGTCTTCTATAGAGTAAATGTCGTGGTGAGGCGGTGGTGAGATCAGATCGATTCCCGTTCTCGTTTTGCGAATCGCGGCAATTTCTGCGGTGACTTTATGCCCAGGCAAGTGCCCGCCTTCTCCAGGTTTGGCGCCCTGACCTATTTTTATCTGCAGCTCATCAGCTCCGACCAGATACGTAGCATCAACCCCAAAGCGACCGCTGGCGACTTGCCTCACGCGATTTCGATCTTCTTCCCACTCGCCACCAGGATTGCGTCGCTCATCCTCGCCACCTTCGCCTGAGTTAGACATAGCTCCAAAGGAATTGAATGCGGATGCGATAGCTCGATGAGCAGTTGCCTGCATGGCACCATGGCTCATGGCTGCGCCGCGAAAACAGCTGCGGATGACATCCTGCGATGCCACAACTCTATCTAGCGGTAGTGGTTTTTCGGCGGGGGTCAATCGCAGCAGGTCACGAAGGTAAACAGGTGGAGTCTCATCCAAAAGTTTTACCATTTTTGCATAGTCCCCTTTGTCATCCGCATTCCTTGCCACCATTTGCAACGCATTGGTGACTTCTTTGCGATAGACCGATACGTTTTTGTTCTTTGCTAACTTCTCATCGTCTTTGCCCCTCGCAAGAACGTCTGCATAGATATCGTTCATGGTAATTCCACCAACGAGCGCCGTAGTTCCGGGGAGGTAGTAATCTACTACTTGAGGGGATATCCCTACTGCTTCAAAGAGAGAAGAACCTCTGTAGCCGAAGATGGAAGGAATTCCCATCTTTGACATGATCCGCCGCAAAGATCCCACAAGCGCCTTTAGAAGGTTTTCACGTGCCACTTCCGGCGCCAGCTTCGGTGTGCTTTGCGCAAGTTCGAACATGGCATAGGGATTTACTGCAGTCGCTCCGTAAGCAATTAGAACCGCTAAATCATGTCCTTCATGAACCTCTGCTGTTTCAATTACCAAACTGCAACTACGTCGCAAGGAATTTTGTGTGCCTGATAGATGTCGATGGATCGCACTTGCGGCAAGTAAAATTGGTAGAGGGTAACGCCCCTCTCCTTCTCCTGCTGCCGCGCGATCGGAGAGAATAAGTATTGTTGCCACGCCGCTTGCAACGACTTCTTCTGATTCGACAATAAGTTCTTGGATTCTATCGCTGATTACTTCCGGATCTCCGTTGTCCGTAAAAGTGGCATCAAGCACGTAGCTTTTTAACTCAGCGTTTCGTTCCGACTTAATCGCCGTAACATCTTCATTGGAAAGAATGGGATGGGGTAGTTTGTATTGCCTGCTTACCCTATATGTTCCGTCTGCGTGGAGCCGAGGTGAGCTACCAATAAATACCGTAAGGTCCATCGCCTCTCCCTCTCGAAGGGGATCAATAGCTGGGTTCGTTACCACTGCAACGATCTGACTCAAAAAACTATAGAGGCGAGAATTGTTTTCGCTAAAAATGGCAAGAGGTCGGTCGTTCCCCATTGAGTGAACCGGCTCCTTTCCGTTCTTACACATCTTTCGTAGCGTCTGAACTTTCTCTCGAGTCCAGCCAAATCGGTTCTGCGCCCTAACGGACAACTCGTCACTTTCCTTGGCCGCTTGGCTGGCCAGAAGCTCCGTCGTGGAAAGGTCGCCAAAGCGTAACTCTTGATTCGCTCTACTAAAGATCCAATCTGTAGAATCTTCAGGAAGTACAAGTTCTCCACTAGCTAGGTCTGCAATCAGCATCGCACCAGGTTCCAATTGCCCGTCGCGTTCAATCTCTTCCGGCAAGCAAGGTACAGCGCCAATTTCGCTTGAAATTACTATTCGTCCGCTTTTTTGCTTTATCCAACGCAAAGGTCGCAGTCCCATTCGATCAAGCATGCCTACCAGCTGCTTTCCATCGGTAGCAATCAGTGCTGCCGGACCTTCCCAAGCGCCAAGGGTTTCCATCACTCGCTGACTCGCTTCATAAAATCGCATCTTGCGCGGATCACTTTCTTCTTCGCGCCAAGAGGGAGGAAGCATCCGTCTCATCGCTTCCGCAAGGCCATTGGCTTGCGACGATGCGATTAACTCAACCGTGCGATCTAGCTGCGCGGAATCGCTTCCTCGTGGTGCGAGCACCTTTTGCGCCCCAAGAGATGACTGGACATCCCGAACGGCACGAGTGTTCGCGCGAATCGTGTTAATTTCTCCATTATGTGCGAGAAGTCGGAAAGGTTGAGCCAAGTGCCAATTAGAAAAAGTGTTGGTAGAAAATCGCCGATGGCCAAGAACAACACGTGTTTTTAACTCGCCGGTTGAAAAATCCTCGTAAAATTTCGCCAGTTGGTCGCCAGTCGCTAACGCTTTATAGACGGTGGTATGCGCTGCGAGTGAAGGTAAACGAACTTCCGGCATAGTGTCTTCCACATGACGTCTTACGAATGCCAAAATCTCTGGTAGTTGAGATTCTAATCGGTGGCCTCTACCGATCAATATCTGATAAATCTGCGGCAAGTCTTCCCGTGCTTTTGTGCCAAGCACTTGTGGATTCACTGCGACCTTTCGCCACCCAAGAGGTTTTAGACCTTGCCGACGGAGCACCAGATCCACTTCTCGCTGCAATTGCTTGACGTTTCGCTCGCCCCTTAGAAGGTACGCACAACCGACAATAAGGAGTTCTCCTTCTTCAAGACGCATGCCGCTGGTAATGAAGCGATCAAAGAAGCTTCGTTCAGGACGCAAAAGAATCCCGGCACCGTCTCCCGTTTCCTCGATACAGCCACCGCGGTGCTCCATACAAGCGATCGCAGAAAGAGCTAAATCAACGAGTTCGCTGCTTGCGGAGTTGTTAAGTTCTGCAATAGCCACGATACCGCAAGCGTCCTTACCAGGTTGCTTTAGTCTCTCGAGACCACTTGTTACTTCAGGAAGTTCGACAGACATAGCCCCACTCTAACGCATAAAACGCGCCGCGTCATTTGTCTCGGTATTACAATGCTTCCATCAGTTGCGCTAACGACCGCAATGGTTTGTTACTAAGTACATCGGCAATTGTATCTTCAATCACACTACGCCCGTCTTTCACTAAAATCTTGCCTTGTCTTGTTAATACCGCGTGAGCTTGCCGCGCATCGCGCTGCCCCTTCACAGTTTTAACGTATCCTAGTTTCTCCAGTGGTTTCAATGCGCGCGTTACTCCGGAGGGAGTGAGACCCACCAAAGATGCCAAGTCCACTCGAGTGAGCGAGCCGGAGTTACTTTCTTGGATGGTGGCAAGCAGCCTAAACTCACTAAAACTTACGCCCTTTACATTAGAAAGAGCACCATCAAGCCGTTGCTCAAGCCGTTTGGCTCCATAGAGAAAATCGAATGCAATTGAATGACTTGACATACGTGCACTATACGTGACCAGTCACGCACCTGTCAAGCAATGCTTTTGGATGATTGCAAGAAAAAAGCCGTCTCCTAAGAGACGGCTTCTAGCTCCATTGTCGGATACGCTATGCTACCAACCGATGCCTCCGCCTTCGAGTGGTGAAGGAGAAGAGCATTACGAGTGTAAATACGAGCGTTGCTCCCCCGCTTGAACTTCCACAACCACCACCGGCAACTACTAATGTGGTGGTAGAGCCCGCGCCTCCAGTGTCGCAAATGCCATCTTGATTGGCGTCCACTGCACAAATAGCTCCCACTTCAAGATTACAGGTTGAATCACAACCATCTCCTGATTGGCTATTGCCGTCATCACAGACCTCGCCCATGTCAACGTTGCCATCGCCACACGAGCTGCCAAGTATTACACTTCCTGCTCCCCCGGTATCGCAAACTCCATCCATTGGATTCGTATCCACATCGCAAATGTAACCGGGCTCTAGAGAACAAGTAGCATCGCAACCATCTCCGTTGGCTGCATTGGCGTCGTCGCAAACCTCAGCTCCTGCAACGATTCCATCACCGCATACCGGTACCACACTTCCCGGCCCTGCCGTATCGCAAACGCCATCCATTGGATTCGCATCACTTGCGCATGCAAACCCACTTTCCAGACCGCACACGTCATCGCACCCATCTCCATTGTTCTGATTTCCATCATCACAAATTTCATTGCCATCAACGACTCCGTTTCCGCATGTTAAGACTACCGAGCCAGCACCTGCGGTATCGCAAATGCCATCCATCGGGTTCGTATCATCTAAACATCCATAGCCTGGCTCGAGTGCACAGTTTGCCGTGCAACCATCTCCAGAAACAACGTTGGCGTCGTCGCAGACTTCATTGGCATCAATGATACCATTTCCGCAGGTCATCACTACCGTCCCTGGACCGCCAGTATCGCAGGTACCATCCATTGGATTCGAGTCATCTGTGCAAACGTAACCTGGCTCCAGCAGACAGGTTGCATCGCAACCATCGCCTGCAGCCGTATTACCGTCGTCGCAGACTTCAGCGCCGATAACAATGGAATCACCACAGACGGTAGCCACGCTACCGGCCCCTGCAGTGTCGCAGATTCCGTCCATTGGGTTGGTGTCGTCAAGGCATCCGTAACCAACTTCCAACCCGCAGTTCGCATCGCAGCCATCTCCGCCTGTGATGTTTCCGTCGTCGCAAACCTCACTTGCATCAATCATTCCGTTGCCGCACGTCATGGTTACGCTGCCGGCTCCTGCGGTGTCGCAGATTCCATCCATCGGCGTCGTGTCTTGCGTACATACGTAACCTGGCTCAAGTGCGCAGTTCGCATCGCAGCCGTCTCCGGAAGCAAGATTACTGTCATCGCAGATTTCGCTTGGGTCAATGACCCCGTTGCCGCACGTCATGGTCACCGTTCCAGCTCCCGCAGTGTCGCAGATTCCATCCGCTGGAGTCGTATCATCCACGCAGACGTATCCTGGCTCGAGCGCACAGTTCGCATCGCAACCATCACCAGTAGCGGTGTTTCCGTCGTCGCAGATTTCACTTGGGTCGATAGCACCATTACCACAAGTGTTCGTTACAGTCCCTGGTCCAGCCGTGTCGCAAATTCCATCCGCTGGAGTTGCATCATCCACGCAGACGTAGCCAGGCTCGAGTGCACAGTTCGCATCGCAACCATCTCCGGAAGCAATGTTGGCGTCGTCGCATACTTCGTTGGCATCAATCGTACCGTTACCACAAGTCATGATTACGGTATTCGGACCACCCGTATCGCATATCCCATCTGCAGGGTTTGAGTCGTCTACGCAAACGTATCCAGGCTCAAGCATGCAGCTTACGTCGCAACCGTCGCCGGCAGCGGTGTTCGCATCATCACAAACTTCAAGTCCTGCTACGACTCCGTCACCACAAACTGTGATAACGCTGCCGGCGCCTGTCGTATCACAAATACCATCCATTGCAACGTCAACATCGCAACTGTAACCTGCTTCGATTGCGCAAAGGTCACTGCAACCGTCCCCAGCTGTGGCGTTACCATCGTCGCAGAACTCTGCTCCCACAATAAGCAAGTCACCACATATTGGATTCACCGTACCTGGTCCCGCCGTATCGCAGACGCCATCCGCAGGAGTCGTATCTAGAACGCAGGCGAAACCTGTTTCAATCATGCAATTGGCATCACACCCATCGCCTGCGACTATGTTTCCATCGTCGCAGAATTCACTTGCGTCAATGGCGCCGTTTCCGCAGGTCATTGCTACGCTGCCGGCTCCGCCAGTATCGCAGATGCCATCCGCAGGCGTGGTGTCCTGAGTACATACGTATCCTGGCTCAAGCATACAGTTTGAATCGCAACCATCTGCGGATGCGGTATTGCCATCATCGCAAACCTCGGTACCGAGAACGATTCCATCACCGCAAACTATAATCACCGAACCAGCACCGCCAGTATCACAAATTCCATCTGCTGGAGCTATATCTACGTTACATCCGTATCCGGTTTCAAGAGTGCAATTGGCATCACAACCGTCACCAACAGTCAGGTTGCCATCATCGCAAGCTTCTCCCATATCAACGACACCATCGCCGCAGCTAAATACTACCGACCCTGGGCCAGAAGTATCGCAAACTCCGTCCACTGGCGTTGTATCTTGAGTACAGATGTATCCTGGCTCTAACTGACAGTTAGGATCGCAACCATCACCAGCGGCGATATTGCCATCGTCGCAGATTTCACCGCTATCAACTGTGCTGTTTCCACAGGTCAACTCTACAGTTCCCGGCCCCGCGGTATCGCAGACGCCGTCATTTCCAGCATCAGTTACGCAGCTGTAGCCTGGCTCTAGCATGCACGACGCATCGCAACCATCACCGGTGGCGAGGTTGCCGTCGTCACAGATCTCTCCAGCATCAATCGCTGCGTTGCTGCAGATTAATTGTACCGTGCCAGCTCCTCCACTATCGCAAATTCCATCCGCCGGTGTGGTGTCCGTAACGCACTGATAGCCAGTTTCAAGTTGGCAGGTATCGCTGCATCCATCTGCTAGTGCCACGTTACCGTCGTCGCACACTTCGGTTCCTACGATTAAGCTGTCGCCACATATCGGAAGTACACTTCCCGCGCCACCTGTGTCGCAAGTTCCGTCGGCTGCTGTATCTACATCACACCCCCACCCTGCTTCTATGCCGCAAGCTGCATCGCAGCCATCGCCAGCCGCAGTGTTGCCGTCGTCGCAAACTTCCGTCGCTACCACAACACCATCTCCGCAATCGGGCACCACGCTTCCTGCGCCGGCGGTATCACAAATTCCATCCGCTGGTGTTGTATCAATGTCACAGGTGTATCCGGCCTCGAGAGCGCAAGCATCGTCGCAACCATCTCCGGCTATTATATTGCCATCGTCACAGACTTCTCCTGCGTCGATAATGCCATTACTGCAAATCAATTGTACTGTTCCAGCTCCTCCTGTATCGCAGGTGCCATCCGCTGGAGTCGTATCGGTAACGCATTGATAACCAGTTTCCAATTGGCAGGTGTCGCTGCAACCATCTGCTAGTGCCATGTTTCCATCATCGCAAACTTCACTGCCAACAATAAGGCTATCACCACATACTGGGAGTACACTTCCCGCGCCACCCGTGTCGCAAGTGCCATCGGCTGCAGTATCGACATCACAACCGTATCCGGCCTCGATAGCGCAGGCCGCATCGCAACCGTCGCCAGACGCCGTGTTACCGTCATCGCAAATCTCCGTAGCCACAACTAGACCGTCTCCGCAATCAGCAATGACACTTCCCGCTCCTGCCGTATCGCAGATTCCGTCTGCTGGCGCACTGTCTGTATCGCAAACGTATCCTGTCTCTAGCGCGCAACTTGCATCGCAACCATCACCCGCGACAACGTTGGCATCATCGCAGACTTCCCCTGCATCGATTACGCCATTGCTGCATATTAGTTGAACCGAACCGGCACCGGTAGTATCGCAAATGCCGTCAGCGGGGGCCGAATCCGCCACGCATTGGTAACCTGCTTCGAGCTGGCACGTCGCACTGCAACCATCGGCGGCCGACGTATTCCCATCATCACAAACCTCTGCAGCCACGATTATGCTGTCGCCGCATACAGGCGTCACACTGCCAGCTCCTCCCGTGTCGCAAACTGCATCTGCCGGCATGGTGTCGGTAACGCAACCGTATCCTGCTTCGAGCTGACAACTGCTGCTGCAACCATCACCATTCGCGGCGTTTCCATCATCGCAAACCTCTGTAGCGATAACCAAACCGTCTCCACAAATAGGAACGACACTTCCCGCGCCGGCGGTATCGCAAATGCCATCCGCTGATGCATCAATATCGCATCCGTAACCTGCTTCGACACTACAACTTGCATCGCAACCATCGCCGGCGGCTGCGTTTCCATCGTCACAAACTTCGCCCATGTCGAGAGCTCCGTTCCCGCATTGCAACGAGACCGACCCTGCGCCGGTGGTATCGCAAATACCATCCGCGGGTGCCGTGTCGACCGTGCATTCGTATCCCGCTTCAAGTTGGCATAGATCGCTGCAACCGTCTCCGGAATTCGCATTGCCATCGTCGCAGACTTCATTACCAACGATGATCGAGTCGCCGCAAAGGGGAACCACACTACCGGCTCCACCAGAATCGCACGTGCCATCTGCCGTCGCATCAACGTCGCAAGTGTAACCGGCTTCTAATGCACAAGTGTCGCTACAACCATCACCATTGGCAGCGTTGCCGTCGTCGCAGATTTCTGCCCCGAATACGATTCCATCGCCGCAAATTGACTTGCTATGAGTCGCTGCAATTGCAGGGCCACAACTCAGCGGTGCCGCAGGATTCGAACACGCACTCAAAGACGCTTCGTTCAATAGTCCTCCGCTCGTAGGAGCCGTATTAAGCGTGACTGAAAATTCCAAAACGACTGAATCGCCGGGTGGCAAGTTCGTAGAGTAAGTTAGCACTCCACCAGAAATAAACGTGTCCGGAGCGACGAGACCATCGATAGTCAAAGTCCCAGCGTCAAAACTCACATCACTTGGTAGTTGGTCAACAACCGTAACCTGCTCAGGCCCCGGTTCGTTGTTCTCTACTTCGATCATGTATGTATAGGAGTCGCCAACTACCAACGATGTCGGCTCAGGATTCATAGCTTTGGTTCCCGCTATGTCTTTGACCTTAAAAGAAGCAGATGCAATCCCGAGAGAGTCTGCGCCCGCTGCGGTCGTTTCGGCTGAGTTATCAATTACCGTTCCCGCGGCCAGTCCAGCTGTGGCTACCGTCCAGTAGCTTATTTCACCTTGGTCAGCGCCTCCGTTGGGATTGCCATCGAATGCAGCAATTGTTGCGATCGTTGCTCCAAAGGTTCCACCGGTACCGTCAGCATTTTGTCCCGAAGGCGTGCAGCCAGCGCTCGCGCAAGTTTGACCTGCAAGGAGAGCTCCGTCTAACGAGTCGAACGTAACTTCCGCGGGGAGCACATCTGCAATATCCGCGTTGTTGACCACGGTTCCTGAGCGATTAAAGTATTGAATCGTCCACTTAACATAACCAGGACGAGCCGGATCAATTTCACCGGTCTTCTTGGTTTCTAGTACGGGGGTGGCACTGACTAGTGTCTCCACCACGTTGGTAGCCACGGGTGGAATCAAAGGACCTGTTCCACTACCTAAAGAGGGATGTGCTCCACCGTAACTTTTGTTCGCTACCATTTCGCCGTTCGGCACAAGGGCGTCAATGATAACTTTCAACCCAAAGTTTTCCACTTGTCCACTGGTCCATGGTGAACCAACTCCGGGACGCATTCTAATGCAGTTGGACGCGGCGGCGACATCTTGCCCCGACATGTGAGTATATCCGGTTTCGTCTGAAGCGATGAGTCCACCAGGAATTGGTACCCAACTAGCCCCGACTGGGTCAGCCGCACAGTTTGCGGTGACAGACTCTTCTAAAATCGCATTGGGATCGTTGGTGTAGACTTTACCGTAGGTTGGCTGGATGGTGCCACCGTTGAGTCCTGCCTTTGGCAGTTCATCGACGACGTAGATTTCCTGCACTGGTGCATTGGTTAAATTGGTGACCATTGTGTCGTAGAGGTAGCTACTACCAGCGGACCATGAGCTTGGCCCTGACTTTTCCACAGCCAAAGCTGGCAGAGGTATGGCGGTTACAGTGTCGCTTCGATTGCACTGCGTGGTAACGGCCCAACTAGCCGCTTCGTTGTCCGCCCCTAGCGAAAGAGCGTCGGTCTTCCGGCATTGCCCGTGTAAGTCAAACGATGTTCCACCAACAGTCGAAGTCAGGATAGGAATCGAAAACTCAATTTCAAGATAGTCTTCATAGACAGAACTCGCCCCCCAACCACGCGGCGGCTGGCATGCATCAGGCAGTTTCACTGAAGCGAAACAATCGGGGTCCACGTTAGCCGCGGTGCAGTTCGCTAGATCAGGAGGAGTATAAACTGCTTGGGTTAAGTCGCATTGCTGACCGAGAATGTTCTCATCGACTCCCGGTATATCCGTGGCGAATATTATACTGTAGAGTATGGCGTTTCCGTCCACGTAGTCTTTTGCTTCGAAAAGATCCACTCCCCAAAGAGTCTCTGGAAATATGGAGGCCCTTGCGTGATTTTGTGGTCGGACGCGGAACCTAATGTTTTGACCACTGGGAACCGCATCGTCTATTAAATTCACTAATGCTTGCGGGGTAGATCTTGTTCCAAATTCTACGAGGTGACTGACTGAGGCGGAAACGTTTCCACAATCGTGTTCGTTGCCGTTCTCGTAGGTGTAGGTTTGAACTCTTGTTCCGTCAGGATCACTCGATAGGATACGAGTGCCAGGCGCCTGAACCGTGCAATGGCCAGCGGCTTCAAAGCCTGCGTCACAAGCTCTAAATACTGCGCGGTTGATCCATTGGTCTGGAGGAGTTGAGGCCGGTCTAACAAACAAGACGGTGCATTGGTCGCCGACAATAGCGTTTGGATCTGCATTGCTTGGTGGGTTCGCAAATGGGTGCGTTGCCCCAGTGGTCCATGTTGCATCTACCGGAAACCAACCGCTAGCCGTAGGGTCTGCGTGATTAAAACCATTGCCTTCTGCCGGTATTATTGCAGTACCACTGCAGTCTTTGAAAATACTACCTGGGTTGGTACTCAGTGAAACTCCGTGGAAGGTTGTTCCATCAGGTACAGGATAAACCAAGTAGCCAGCATCAATAGTAACGTTGTAGCCAGATGAGGCCGTTCTCGGCAATTGCATTCCAAAATATTGCCCGTCGCCAACATGGCCAACGCTGCCCGTAAAGTTGTAGGACGTAACGTTACTAGGAAACGGAAATCCCACAAAGTCGTTGGGGGTAGTCGTTCCTGATTGAATGCCGTAAGGATAGTTAATTGTTGTAGCGGGGCACGGATCTACCACGAAGTTAATAATCGTGACTGTATGTTCTTCCAAGGTCGTAATTGCGCCCCCATTCAGCGAGTACTCTGTTTCGTACGTGATCGTATCTCCAGGACTGCATGCAGCAGGGACGTCGAACAAAATTTGGTAGTTAGCGGTTGTTGCGGGCAATCGATCTAATTCAATGTCCCATACCGAACCGGGGCCAAACGCCGAGCCAACTGCCGGCTCAGAGACAAACCTTCTGACATTCGTATACGGTGTGCCTCCAGTCGTCGCTCTCGTATACGTGTTGACTGTGGGAATGCAGCCTCCTGTATGAGACTTGTAGCGGATTGTCAGTCGAGAATCCTCATAGTCAGCGGAGTTGGTGACGGCATTAGAGTTAGTTCGGGTTCGGATGTAGAACGAACTTCCTGGATTTCGATTTATCGCATCGGCATATCCTGTGGACATACCAGCTTGAGTCGTCCCCACTACCACTGTTTCTACGGGTTCGATGGTCGAAGTCGTTTCGAGCGGTGCCGCTAAGCCATCATAGTTGAGCGATGCTCGTAGCCCCAGCGTTTTACCGTTTGCTGTGAAACGTGGAATGCTTACGGTATACGTCACAGAACCGGCGAATCCTGGAGGAAGGGTTCCGAGATTCCATGTCGTCACGCGAGTGTTTGTTGCACCGGTATTACTCGGAACAATAACTCCTCCTGGCGTATTCATGTTGGAAGAGTTATCGTAGGTCACCGGCTTGTAGGTATTGAGCCCGCCACCGTTTCCATAGTCTTCCTCTGCATCTTGCCAAAGACCGGTGTCGTCAGCATCTCCCAAGTCGTTAACGTCGTTGAGGTCCACCACGAGCATGGCATTGTCGACGCTGCCGCCCGTCACCGTGACGCCGATAGCATAAGTTACGAAGTCATTTCCCAGGATAGGATTTGCAGGACCAGGAACGGTTCGTTCAACCGTCAGACTTCCCACTCCCATGTTCTGCGAAAGAGTTTGAGTTTGCTCTTTTTCGGTCGAGCAAGCCGACGCTACCAATGCGACAGCACCAATTAATACGATGTTCTTTGTCATATTTCCCCCCGGTGACACAGCTGTAGCAACAGCACCCCCATGCCCCTACTATGAAACTTAGTCGTCTGTGTCCCTTTAGTAAAGGTCTCCGTCTATCTCTTTTTCTCCGTACTTAAAAAATTAAGTTAAATCAGATGGTTGAGTTTAAAAATTCGAGCTTGCACCAGCCATATCGTAGTGATACCTACATGTATGCTGAGGATACTTCTAGGTTCACTAATTTTCGCCTCCTGCGCCGCAGATGATGGGATCGATACTAGCAACGTGGAAGCATCGAGCGCCGAAGTTTCGGCAATGCTTGGGCTTCTTAATGATCCCGCAACGACCTTTGAGGTACTAGACGAACAAGTCAAACTTAACGCGCGAGCGGCAAAAAATCTTATTGATCATCGTGACGGAACCGACGGTATCTACGAGTCAGCAGACGACAATTCTTTCGATACGTTGGAAGAAGTAGACGATGTAAAATACGTTGGCGCTAAAGCCATCTCGCTGCTGATCGAATACGCGGTAGCGAACGGCTATCTGGTTTCTAATTCTTGTCTGCCAGATCTCGACGGCGGCACCTACGACGGCGTTGACTTTGACTCGGAGCTTGCACGCCAAACGTTGGTACTTGCCAACAACGCCACAGAAGCGCAGCTAAGAGACTATGGCCTTTCTTCCCGCGCCACGGACGGCGTCCTTGACGACCGACCTTTCACCACTGTGGAAGCCCTATCTGAAGTGCCCTACTTGGGAAAATCCACCATGGAGAAATTTGCGAAAGTCGCCTCTACTCTGCCAAAACATCCCCGAATCATTTCTGATATCGACAGCACGTTGATTCCCAGTTACCCGCTGTTTGGAGAAGACATCCTGGAGCAACCCTCCGTGGTAGGAATGAAACGTCTTTACGACGACCTAATGCCTGTCTCTGGAATGATCGACTACGTCACCGCCAGAACCCCTCCTCTTGCACTTGAAGCCAAACAATGGCTTGCACAAAACGAGTTTCCAGCTGGAAAAGTAGAAGGAGGACGCACGGTTTATAGTAGCTCAAAGTCCAAAGACGAAAAAATTGCAGACATGACCAAGATTTTTGCAATTGGCCCTTTTGATCAGTTCATCCTCTTCGGTGACTCGCGCTCCATTGATGCTGACGTTTGCCAAGAGATGATGGCAAAGTACCCAGCGCGAGTTCGAGGTTGTTTCATCCGCAACGTTCGTAACATCTCAGATGCAAGAGTTGCCGGACTTGTCCTTCATGACACCACGACCGAACTTGCGGCGAGTCTCTACGGTGCCAATCTAATCGAAGAGTCTACCGTGACCGCAATTGCATCTGCAGAGGGCCTAAGTGCTACCGACCTTCTCTCAGAAGCTCGAAATTGTCAGGCTACGCCAGCCAACTACGCTTGCGAAGATGCCGCAGAAGCGTTCCTTGATTGCCAAGATGACGGCTCCCTTTCGCACCACTGTTTTTCCGAAGAAGGAATCAACCTTGGCTTCGCGAAGCAGTGTTGCGATAACAACTCAACGCTGGCGTTCTGTGGAACGCTCGTGGGCTGTCCGGTTCTCGACAGCTGGGACCTTTGCCTAGCTTCTACTTACGACTTTGCAGACAATGACGACTTCGCCAAGTCAACCGGAGACGACGATGGTCAATCATACTGCTTTCACGAAGAGATTTGGCATGGACTAGATGACTGCCTCGGTTGTTTCGTAGACTGCGATGAATCACCAAGCTTGTGTGATGAATATGGAGATGTACGCTACGACGATGGCGTGTACGAGTTCATATTTGACAACTGCGCAGCTGAGCTGATGCACTGGCGTTACTAAATAACAGTTCTCACAATAAAATAAGTACGGTAACTTTTGCTAATCGACCACACACTGGCCTACCGGACCTGCCATATAGCAAGTGTAGCCCGACGGGCACCCCGTGGGGAAATGGGCGTTCTTCGTACCGCAAGTTCGCCCAAACACTCCGTCGTTTTCTCCGGTGAACGACTTGCCATTGATGGTAATGGTCATCTTTGATGACGACTTCGTTTCACTAGAGGAGTAGGAGTTGGTCGGGCTTTCATAGGAATTCCCTGAGCTTGCGTTGTTACGCTGTTTCATTTCTTGCAGTCTTTGAAACGACTCTGCCCGATCGCGAGCTCGAGAATTACGTCGCTGCCGTGCGCGGTCCCATGCTTCCGGAGGAGCATTTCTTTTATACCGCCTGCACTTCGAACCTGCCTTCCAACCAAAGACACCAGTAACCGCCAAAACTCCGGGAACGGCAAGAGCCGCAGGGGCATCTGCCGCACCACCTTCACTGATTAATCCGTACGCGATGACGCCTGCCAACGCCAAATCAACAATGGGATACATGCGTGAGTCCACACAATCGACACCTCTATTGTTTTTGTTGCGAAATATGTTGTTAAGACCGCAGCTTGAGGTCAACAAAAGACAAACTACTAAAATCCCCCGCATGCACTCATGGTAAATCAATCGACAGTCGAATTCACAAAACAGTGCCCTTAAATAGGCCACTTTCATAAATTCTCTCCACCGACGGATTGTATGCAATAATGCTACAATGAGTTCGGCAAAGTCATTTATGCTAATTATCGCTATCGCTGTTTTATGCTTTCCTGCCATGCAGTCTCATGCAGAGAAAGCGAAGGGGCATTACTCTCATACGAACTCGAAGGGAAAAACGTATTACCTCTTCGCAAAAGACATTAAGCTCAAGAACTCTGACAAAGTTCGGCGCATTTACTTTTTTGCCAAAGATCCGAACAACAAAAAAGGGATTCCTTTGGCAGAGGTACCAGCCGATCGCGTCGTTTCAGAAACGAAGACTGGTATGTTGGTCTTGAAGAAGAAAAGAAAACGAAAAAGCAGTTCGAAAAATTATTCTATGACTGTAAGAATTCCCTGAGTTCGTCCAGCACGTTGCGAGGGATTTCATGTCCGCCAGCAAACGGTACCCACGTAACTTCTTTGCCAGAGAGGTTAAGACAATCCTTGAGCATCTCAGCGAACTTAAACCCCAGGATCATGTCACTTCTGCCGTGACTTTGAAATATCGGTATAGATTCTAGGGCGGCAGCTTGTTGGGTCCACCGCGCGGTTGCCAGCATGGTCCCGGAAAGAATCACCAACTTATCGATTCTCAAATCTGACTCTAGCGTTAACTCAGTAGAAAGCATCGCACCTTGCGAGAAACCTCCAAGGACAAAGCTCTCCACTCCTAGCTGCAAACATAACGATTGTAGCGATAGCGTCATGGTTTCTCTGACCGACGCCATCCCCGCGGGTTCTTCTTGAGACATGTCACGGAATGAGCCGCTGGCCATGGCCGCTTCCACTTTCGCCATATCGATCATCCACCAAGCGCGACCATTTCCCATTCGGGGGCCAAGCGAAAGTGGCGCACAAGGAAACGCAAAACGATATTTGGGAAGATTTAGGTAAGGAGCTAACCCCACAAGATCCTCGCCGGGGGCACCAAAGCCATGAAGCAGTACTACCAGAGGACCACTGCTCTTGAGGTCACCAGTTACGATGTAGTCAATCCCATTGCAAGCTATCCGTTTCATTCCTATGAAGTCTCAATTTGTGCCCCGAAAGTCAAAGTGAATGTGTTAGAGACAGGAATGTCAGTCCCTGCAAGATCTCAAATACGGCCAGGCATTCGGGTATCTATCGTGCTCAAAGAGCACCAACGTTCAGGAACTCTCACTGAAGGCGTGGTCAAGGATATTTTGACGAAGTCTTCGACCCACCCTCATGGCATCAAGGTCAGACTACAGTCAGGTTTGGTTGGAAGGGTGAAAGTCATATTGGAAGAGATTTCCCACAACGGATAGACCATTCGTATTACAAATATGAAACTCAGTAGCAAAATAAAGTCCGCGTTCTTGTTGCCCCAAGTCGGCTTTAGGTTTCCAAAGCACTCAGAGCTTCCCTCGGCCCCAGGAAAAAATATTATTGTTACTGGTGCCAACAGTGGGGTGGGACTTGCGTTAGCCAAGATTCTCACTCAAAAGCAGACCAATGTAACGATGATATGTCGCAACCAAGAAAGAGGTGTGACTGCACAGAAGATCGTCGAGGACGTTTCCGGCAACAAAGTAGAGCTGTTAGTCGGCGACATGTCTTCAATGAAATCTGTAAGGTCCTTGGCTCGTTCTGTCGGCAACCGAAAAATCGATGCCATCATTCATAATGCTGGCGCTTTGCTGCATCGTAGAGAAACTACTGCAGAAAGTCTCGAGATAACCGTCGCTTGTCATGTTGCCGGACCGTATTTACTCAATCATCTGTTGGCCGAGAATCTCTCTTTGAGTGAAACGCCAAGGGTGATTTATATGTCTTCCGGAGGCATGTACTCTCGCAAGCTAAACGTTGATGAGCTATTCGAAAATACTGGGGAAACATTTGACGGCGTAGACAGGTACGCCCATGCCAAAAGAGCTCAAGTAGAATTAGTAGAGACCTTGCGAAAGTCGTGTCCTCAGGTCAGTTGGTATGCGACCCATCCAGGTTGGGTGGACACTCCGGGAGTTGCCAAGTCACTACCGCAATTCTACCGCATTACCAAGCGCTTCTTAAGAACCCCCACACAGGGGGCAGATTCAGCGGCATGGCTAGCGCTCACAGAATCTCCTCCCAAAAGCGGCAGCTTCGTTTTTGATCGCAGGGTTGTCCCAACCAATATTCTTCCTGATACTTTGTGTACTGATAAAGAGCGGAAAAAACTTCTGTCTCGTCTCAACTCTTTTAGTGATGGAGCAGCTACACCTTGACCACAAAAATGCGACTGCCATCTGGCCGTTGACACATTTTGTAGCCTCGTCGTGCATATTCTGCATGGTCGTCATTTGTAACAAGGGGTTCTAAATGATTAGGAGGAATAATCCATTCGCTTTTATGAAGGTCGCGACGCTCTTCCCTCGGGTCATTTTCTTCAGCGTACCAACGTCCCTTAAACGAAGACTCACAGAGAGGCGAAGAGATCACGGAACTATCGGCTCCTTCCGGTACAAAGAGCTCACCGCAGAATGCGAGCCCGGACTTGATACTGGCAGCGGTTAGACCTAGCTCTTTAAGGCGCGCGACCGTCTGTGAAAGATTCAACAAGGGAAACTGCTGCCTCTGCATCTTTTGTAACTTTAGTGAAAGTCGATCTTTTCCCCCTGGACCAACCCAATCACCAAAGGCTTCTTGTTTGTTGTCTCTTAGAAGGTAAAACTTATAAGCAAACTCAACATGCCAAACTACTTTGGTCAATGAGTCCCTCACGAGGAAGTCCATTTCACCTAACGTTTGACGATTGGCATCTGCTATTTGCAATCCTTGAAAGAGAACCTCGTAGCGCTTTGATTGTGCTAAGGCTCTTCCAAACCGGCGTTCCATAATTTTTCCAATAGGCTTATTTCTAATTTCGCCGGGGTCATAGTCGTAGTTTATGGAAGGTTGGAATAGTTCGACGCCGTCCAATGGTGATGAAACAAAAAGGTATGGCCAATTAGACAAAGAGAACTCCCTCAACGATTCTATCAGTAAATGGTATGCAAAAGCTCCCTCTTCTAGTTTTTATCCTCAGTTGAATCAAGATAGAATCTTCACGATATGAAAGCCATTGGTTACAACAGTTCTCTACCAATCGACGATCCAAATTCGCTTATCGACTTCACGACGACCGACCCCAAACCCGAAGGTCGAGACATTCTAGTGGCGGTGCAAGCCATCTCGGTGAACCCTGTCGACTACAAAATTCGGGCGAACATGCAACCCCCAGGTGAAGACTACAAGATACTTGGTTGGGATGCTTCTGGCACCGTCAAAGCGATAGGTAGCGAGGTCAGTAACTTTAAGGTTGGTGACAAGGTTTGGTACGCAGGTGACCTTACCCGGCCTGGATGCAATGCTCAGTTCCAACTGGTAGACGAACGTATCGTTGGCCGAATGCCGCAAAGCCTTTCTTTCGCAGAAGCAGCCGCACTTCCATTAACCACTATTACCGCCTGGGAAATGCTTTTCGACAGACTTGACGTTCCGATGCGGGAAAAAAAGAGTGTGTTGGTAATCGGGGCCGCTGGCGGGGTTGGTTCCATAATGGTTCAGCTTCTTGCCAACCTCACCAAACTTCAGATCATAGGAACGGCTTCTCGGCCGAAGAGTATCGCTTGGCTCAAAGAACTTGGAGTCGATCATATCATTGACCACCACCTACCCTTATCCGAAGAGCTTTCGCGGATAGGTCTAAATTCGGTAGAATACGTGATCAGTCTCAACAATACGGAAGATCACTACGACGAGATTGTGAAGTGTTTGGCTCCGCAGGGGAAATTCGGTCTGATAGATGACCCAGCACTGCTTGACGTGATGCCTCTGAAGTTAAAATCGATTTCTTTGCACTGGGAACTAATGTTCACCAGGTCCATGTTTCAAACCAAAGATATGAGCGAGCAACATCGACTGTTAAACGAAGTGAGTAGACTTATCGATATAGGGAAGATCAGGACCACACTTACCCATCATCTCGGAACTATCAACGCTGCAAACTTACGAGCGGCTCACAAAATGCTCGAACAGCGAGAAGCTCACGGTAAAGTGGTCCTTGAAGGGTTCTAACTCAACGCCCCGATCGGCGCGCAATCTCCCGATCTCTTAACTGCTCGTAAGTCAGCAGTTTCTTCTTCACCCATTTCCATCTGTATGGCTTTCCCATTAGCTGTACTTTGTTTGACTTTCTCCAACTTTTTGGCTGTGGAACCGAAATAGGTATCCACGTCTTTCCCCGGTCCGTAGTTGTGCGCATCAGATAACTGTGTACCGTCATTCCTGGGGCGGTATACTCATGAAGCCCATCTTTGACAAAGCAACCACGTTTTCGTCTGCAGTAGGTTTCTCGATAGCTATCGAACCCTCCTGTCCATTTGTACCCTGCCCTCGTAAGCTCAAAGATGCGATTGCTCTTTCTGCTTGCTTGAAGGTAAAAAGTTGAGTCATCCGGAAAAAGAACCTTCCATCCGACTACCCCGCGAGATCGAAAGGTTTGGTACAAGAGCATTGTGCGAGTTGGCTTTATTTTTTGGTTACTGACGTATGGTTTGGTCGCCTGAGCTTTGTGATCAAAAGAGACGGGCAGACTCTGCACCATTCGATTGACGTTAACGACTTCAAGAATAAGTGTTCGGCATGTCAGCAGCTCGTTAAATCTTGCGTCGCTAATCTTGGACACCCCGTTTTTTGACGACCTGACCTCGCACGGAGATTGTTTGGTGCCAGAATCGCCTTGTGCCTGGGCGGTGAATGCAACGAGTAACAACAGGCAACAATAGCGGTGAACTCCCATACGCAAGAATATAGTCAGTCTCGTCTTAAAACAGAAAGCGTAATGGAATAATAGAGAGCAAGAATGCAAATGCTCGCACTCACTGTGAAAAACATCACAGTACCAGGCGCGACTCCATTCCTCAGTGTATAAGCAGTGGCATGGAAAAGCATGTTGGAGTCGTAGGAACGGGTTTCATGGGGTGTGGTATCGCGCTAGCGTGTGCCGCAGCCAATACTAGAGTGCGCCTGATAAAGGCCACTCCCGGCACGGTGGACCATGCAAAGGCCAACATTCAAAAAGCTTACGACCGCCGAATCGCCAAAGGGAAAATCTCAAGTGCCGAGGCTAAAGCAATCCTTGACCGAATTCAGGTCTCCTCAGATTTATCGGACCTCAAAGATTGTTCAATCGTCATCGAGTCCATTATAGAAAACGCAGACGCCAAAAGGGCACTGTTCCACAAGCTTGCCGGAATTCTTGAACCTGACGCGCTGATCGCAACCAACACTTCAACCCTGAAGCTGCAAGATATTTGCCCGAAAGAACTCGCCGAGCGTTTTGTGGGACTCCATTTCTTTTCTCCAGCTCAAAAGATGACTTTGGTAGAAGTCGCCTCTACGCTTCACACGTCGCAAGCGAATAAAGAACGTGCTGAATCCTTCGTTTCGTCCATCAATAAAACGCCGATTCCAGTCGATGACAGTACCGGCTTCATCGTCAATCGTTTGCTGGTGCCGTTTTTGACTCACGCTATCAGCGCTTACGAGAAAGGGCTTGGTACGGTGGAACATATTGACCAAGCGATGAAACTTGGATGCGGCCATCCCGTCGGTCCTTTGGCTCTTTGCGACCTTGTGGGATTAGACATTGTACTTTCTATGGCAAAACTTTTGCACGCTGACTTTAAGGACTCTTGCTATGCGCCACCGCAACTTCTAAAAAAGATGGTTGTGGAGGGACGGCTAGGAAAAAAGTCGGGATTGGGCTTCTACGATTACTCATCAAAGCCTGCCACGCCAACGAGTTTAAGCTAAGACCAACTTAGTTCAAAATTCATAGAGTGACCAATGACTTCTGAGAAGCGCCTAACGGACTTTGCAGCCAGTTTTTCGCTAAGGCGACTTGGAATTCGCGAAATAAGAAAGTCGGCCCAGTCGTGAGACTCACCGGTTACTTTTCGTGGTCCACTACTTGGCTCGTAGTTAACTTGCGCCTGCATTTTTCCACACTCGGTTAATAGGCTGTACAGATCTCTAAACAGTACAAATGACGTGTCACTTTGGTGCGTCTCCCAGTTGGCAACGGGCAGAAAGTCAAGCAAGTGTACGAGTTGATAATTGAGAGCGAGCCAAAATTCTTCGCCACTTAACTCTATTGTTTCGTTGTCTATCACACGGTGAAAACGAATGCCTATCAGATCATTGGCTCGGTGTGCATTCTCCCTTAGCGTCTGTCGCAGTGGGAAGTCGTACAACAGTCTGAGAATTGACGGAAATGCTGATACCTGCGTCCATTCTTCTGGCTTCATCAGCTTTTGCAACTGAGGTATCTTGTCTGCGGTCATGGCAAAAGTGTTCGTGCCGGTGCCAAGTACAGAGTGCAGAAGCATTACTAGCGGTGAACTCTTGGGAAAATGCTGTACGCAATACTCGAACCCAAAATAGAGGTGGTCGAGGAACGATCCGTCAGCGTGTTCGACATCAAAGTCGCATTCACTCACAAGGAAGTCTAAAAGGTCTTGCCGTATCGGAGGAAGCGTTTCTTTGGCGCTAACTTCATTATATTTTTGCTCGATTGCTTCTGCAATCTTGGAATCCCACCTCACGCTCTTGCCAATGCGACGGGTGATCAAAAAGCGCGGGAGCTTGCCTTCAAGCGTATTAAAAATCGTTCGGTCCAAGTCAAAATTTTCGATGGGACGGATGGCAACGCGCCCAGAGTGGTCTGTCGCTCCACCATTGGCAATCATTGCCTTTCTGAAAACACTGGGGATGGGACGACTATCTGCTTTTTGTATCATTGCGTTAGACCTCTTATACGTCCATGTGTACACTGTACACATGGCTGATGTCAAGAACCGTGTACTCAGCGCGGCGACCTCCTTGTATCTGGAGGAAGGACTCACAGGGCTTTCCATGCGAAAAGTCGCGAAACTGGCTGGTGTGTCAACAATGGCTAGCTATCGCCACTTTGAAACCAAAGACCATTTACTTCATGCCCTTCAGGTTCACGCGGTAAAGCGCTACAGAGATGAGTATTTGATGCCTACTTCTCGGATCGAAAAATCATGGGACGCAATGAGCAACGCAATGCGGGCTTATGCACAGTTTGCGACTAAAGAAACCAATCTCTTCAAAATTGGTTTTCTATCCACCGAATCAGTCGCTGGTATTCGCAACTTGACCCTTGAGGGCCAACAGACCTTTGACGACACCTTTGCAATATCTCGTGCAATTACCGTGCGAATCGTTGGAGAGAAGAACGCGACCCAAGAAACGCTTCGTGCTTGGTCCATGACCCATGGTCTAGTAGCGCTTCATTTGGCCGGCCGTCTCGCTTTTCTGGAGGTAGACTTTATGAAGTTCTACTGTGAAGAAGTTGCCAATTACCTAAAACTTCTAAAATCCCGTACCAGCTAAGAGCATCCGACACTTAATAAATGCTGGTAAGAGCTTCTATCTTCGTATTTCTCTGCAATCGTCATCTGATTCATCGCAAGCTGCTGTTCGAGTAGCTGGTACAACCAAGAGTTGGGATCTTCGTGCATCATATCATCCAACAGATCGATTCGTTGCTGATTAAGACTATTGATACTTTGTTCTGTGGCCGCTAGACTTCCTGCGACATCATCCGGACAAGGCATCGCCAAAGTAACAGCAAGTTTATTGGAAGGATTTAAAGAGACGTCATAAGGAGCCTTCCCTCCGCTTCCATGAGGCATGAAGACGCCACTGTAGTTCGCTTCTACGTAGATATCGAAGTCGTTTTCTTCTAAGTCCAACCACAACCAATCTGCATCTCCTGTCTGCCCGTCCACTAATAGTTCTCGTGGGTAGTCGGGTTCTTCAAAGGTATTGGAGGGGTCGGCAACGTTGGCAAAGCCATGATGAAAATTAGCTGTTTGGTTTGTAGAATGTGAATTACTGAGTCGAAACATCTTCGTTGCTAAGCTCGTCGTTCCGAACAGATGATAGCCGCCAGCGACAGGCGTAAGCCACTTGGTCGGCATGTCGATAGGGTAAATCGTCTCAGTAGAATCAATACAACCGACTCTCACCCAACCATCAGGAGCTGCAAAGTCGTTGCACGTCACACTCTCAAGTTCCTCTACGGATGGCTTCTCCGGGACTGGGTCCGCAGCATCGTCAGTGCCGGAACCATCACTTACCGTGGAGTCTACGTCGTTACTATCGTCAACCGCGGCACAACCTGATGAGATAAGAACAAAAGCTAATAGAATCTTCATGAGAATGTTACGGTGACGAGACGCCAATCTTCCCTACAAGGTCCGACATCATTGGACAGACCAGCGTGAACGCCCCTAGACCCTCCGCAAAGTGCTCTACTGGTTTTATGGCATCTTCAAGTGTTCTCTATCGATTCCAAGTCGAGTTATCGGATATCGACAACGGTCGGTACAACACCTTAGAATTTCGAACGGCCTGCCATCCGTCTGAAGATCTTGAGCGACTTGTGGTGAGAGTGCTAGCCCGCACCATCGCAGACCGCGAAAATTTGGAGTTCGGTAAAGGCCTCGACGAACCTTCAGATCCCGCGCTTTTGGTTCAGTCTATGGCCGGTAGGATCGATACATGGATTGATGTGGGAATGCCTTCGGCAGAGAGACTCCATCGAGCGAGTAAAGCATGCGGTAACGTCATCGTATTTACCGACAAAAATGCAAGTGCGACAAAAAAGGAGTGGAGCAGTCGAAAAATTCACAGAAACGAATCTATTCAACTCTATGTACTTCCTCACGAGTTGGTCGCCAGCTTAGCCTCTGAAGTCGACCGAGCAACCCAGTTGTTTGTATCAATTATGGAAGGAACGCTATCTGTATCAGTAAATGACGAGTCTTTCACTGGCGAGATAAAAGTGATGACGCTCTCTGACTACCTAAAAGACTAGGTCAATATCGAACGAATGTAGTGTGGAGAAACTATCGTAGGCGAGAGACTATTGTCATCAAACCAACTTCGGACGTCGAGGTCCAATCCCACGCCATGCATGAAGTTGTAAAGCGCCTTTTTCAAGCCATCTCCCAAACTATCGTGATCGGTACCAGTAGGATCATAAAATGCTAAATCGTTCTTAGCAAAACGCACCTCGGGCCCCTTGCCAATTTGGATTCCGTAATCTTGCGGTGCGATACCAATCGGGCTGTGAACCGTAGCAGCAAAACGATGCCAGAATGCGGAATGGATGCATTCATTCTCAAACAACTGACGAACCCACTCTAGCGAGTCCACAGTCTCTTGAGTCGTTTGCGTTGGAAATCCGTACATCAAATACGCGTGCACCATGACTCCCGCGTTTGCAAATCCCCGCGTGACCTTGGCCACTTGCTCAATCGAAACCCCCTTTTTCATAAGCTTAAGCAGTCTTTCAGAAGCCACCTCTAGTCCACCACTAATAGCCACACATCCAGAATCTGCAAGAAGCTGTGCTAATTCGGGAGTAAATGCTTTTTCAAAACGAACGTTTCCCCACCATGAAATGGGGACTTTTCTTTCAATCAGCCTCTCCGCCATCGCGCGAAGTTTACTCGGAGGCGCCGCTTCATCGACAAAGTGAAACCCAGTTTGTCCGGTCTCGTCAATCATACGCTCAATTCTATCTACTAGAGCTATGGTGTCGGTCGGGTCGTATCGTTTGATGTAATCTAATGAGACGTCGCAAAATGTGCACTTTTTCCAGTAACAACCATGAGCAATAGTAAGTTTGTTCCAGCGACCATCAGACCAAAGGCGATGCATGGGGTTTAACATCTCAAAGAGAGAAACGTAATTGTCTAGCTGCAATCCATCGTAGGTAGGAATCCCAGTTTTATTCGCCGGGATGTCATTTACGTTCGGATTGTCTTCGTAAACCACTACTCCATTTTTCAAGCGAAAGGTCCGCTTCAACTGCCCATCACCACGCTCTAGGTGTTTCAACAGGGTAAGAAATGGCAGTTCACCGTCGTCCAAAGTGATGTAGTCCACGTACTCAAAAACTCTGGGGTCAGAAATTTCCCGCAATTCGGTATTCACAAAACCACCGCCCATGACGACCTTGACATCGCGAGTGCGCTCTCTCGCTTTCTTGGCAATACGAAACGCGCCATAAACGTTACCAGGGAAAGGAACTGACAAGCCTATGACATCAGGGCAATGCAACGTTAGTAACTCTTCTGCAATTTCATCGAGCAATTCATCAACCAAAGATGGCGCTTCTGCTAAAGCTTCTTGCAAGGGATCAAAGCTTGGTGAGCTGGCCGCGAGACTTTCAGCATAGCGGGAAAGTTGAAATCTCTCGTCAATACCTTCTTTAATTACGTCGGATAAGTCATCGATGTACAAACTAGCTAAGTACTTTGCCATATCCGTGGTTCCAAGCTCACCAAAAGCCCACCCTAGTGGATTTTCCTCACTATAAGTCGATACAAACCTTGGTCCTTCAGGAAGAAAGTTTCTTGAGATGATCCGATTTGCGAGCGTCGGATTCTTTCCTTGCAGAAAGTCAATGACAGGCTCTACAGTCCCTAGGTAAGCATCTTTATTTTGGAGAAAATTCGCCACACTCTCTGGCATCTGGTCTGTACCAAAATCTACAGCCAAACTTTCCAACTCGAAAGCAATGCGCGCTAAGCCTTGTCTTGAGAACAATCGCAGAAAAAGAGATAATGCGGGGTCCGCTTGCGTAACGTCGAGTCCACTATCAAATGACGACTCGTGCTCCTTCAAAAACCCCATCAAATACGCCGTGGCTGGATACGGAGTATTTAGCTGCGTCATTGGCGGGGTAAGAAGCAATACTCGCACGTCGCTACTGTACTCTGCTTTTAGAAGATATGCGAAGAAATATCCAATTGGTGGCACTGACGAGTGGTGACTAAGCCTTCCGGCGATGACTTGCACCAACAGAACGAATCTCTACCTTAGAAGATCCAAACTCACTCCATCTCAATATGGCACTGGGCAAACTCTTTGAGGTACTGTTTTCCTAATCCGACGGCATCAGTAAACGCGCTACCTATTTCTCCGTTAACAAAGAATTTAGAAAGCTTAGGGACTAAAATTCCCGCCAGAGCATCTATTTTATAGTCAGATTTATCCACCACAAACCGACGCTCCAATCCAGTCCTCTTGAAAGAAAGTTCCTTGAGCTTGATGCCCCGGCGTTTGCCAGCGGCTTCGTAAATAGAGATAGGCTTAGATGTGGAAAACCAGAATTTCGTGATTCTCGTTTGATCAATAATTTGGCTAGGACTGTCCGAACTCGAAGAATATGGCCATCCTTCGATTCCTGCGTTTATGACGGTCCCCGCAGGTATCGTGACTCGCATACCATCTAGGACTTCCACTATTTCTTCATCTACCTGGTAGGTTCCCCCTGCCGCGGCTTGAAAGACTTCATTGAGATCGAATCCAGCTTGAGACGGCTCGCCGCTGGTGCTCTCCATTACATTGTCTTTTATCTTGGATACCGTTTTTTCTACATCGTCGGCGAAAGGGTTATATCCCGACTCGAGAACGTCAGTGCCAGAAAATATAGTAGCCGCATAGGAATTAAACTCAGTGTTAACTGTATCTGCGAAAGACCAGCCATACCCCTCACTCATGTGAATGTACGGCTTACCAGTAGCAAACTTGACCCCTACTTCTTTTAAATAAATGTTCGCACCAGGAAACGTAACGTCAACTTCCAAAGGCCTGGAGAATTTCACGCGGACGCCGTCTTGATCTAGTTCGACTCTAAGCATTGTCCCATGCTTTGGCGTGTATGCAGCAAATTGCCAATCCGCATGCGCAAGTTTAACGTCTCCCTTAATCTGCGCTTCAATCCAAGCTAACAACGGGCCGCCGCTATTAGCGGCATCGCTGCAATTACTATACTTTGAGATGGCTGACTCACTTCCAGCTGACAAATGGTCCTCTGAACGCTCAGCGGTTCGTTGAGAAGTCTTAGATTGCGCAACATCTCGCATTAAATGACATTATCACAAATAAGAATCTGTTCTATCTAAAATCTTCCAGGCCATGAGCTCTTCACAGAACCAAACATCAATGCTCTTTCCTAATAATGAGGCGGCGGCTCATCTGCTTTGCCTACGGGCATCACGCCTGAAGATTCTTTGAGTTGCATGAGTTCACGTTCCAACACATCGATCTTTGCTTGCAGCGTAATCACAACTTGATTGAGATCCGACAACAGCTTGTCTTGATAGGCACACCGCTCTTCTAGGTTTTGCAATCGCTCACTCATGGGCTGACAATACGACTAAGATTCACTTAACGCTAGAATTATCCGGTTCCTCATCAGGATAGTTACGAATAAATCCACCACCATCCATCAGGAGTTTGCTAAAAGTGTTCCAATGAATTCTGGCAGAGGCGACTCCAACATTAATGTGGTGGACTTTGAGAACAGTCAAAAACCAGGAGCAACATTTGATCTTGTAGATCTCAAGGACCTTCGAAAACTTAACCTGGAAATATCTCCTTTCAACAAACACCGCATTGCGTTCTACGTCATCATCTATGCGACTCGTGGCCGAGGCATCCACACCATAGACTTCACGGACTATGAGGTCGCAGCAGGGACGGTACTAACCGTAGGTAAAGGGCAAGTTCATTCTTTTGACGCCCAAAGTAACATCTCAGGAAAAATGCTTCTTTTTACCGACGCCTTTCTACTTAGTTACTTAACTGAAACAGAAATATTCAAGTGCCGACAACTATTCAATCCCATCATTGATAAACCTTCGACATCTTTAAACGCGCAGCAAAGCAAGGTAATTGCTTCAACGATTAGAGACATCCAACAAGAGTACGAAAGCAAAGCAGATGACCTATCTCCTGGAATCATTCGTTGTCACTTACAAATCCTAGTCAGCAAGTTGTTCAGATACAAAAGTGCAAACAAACCTACGACCTTCAACAAAAAGAACTTGAGAGAGTTTTGGGAGTTTCAAAACCTGCTAGAGTCGTCGGTCTTCCAAAACCGACAGGTGTCTCACTACGCAAAGCTACTAGGCGTTTCAAGCAAAACTCTCACAAAGAATTGCAAAAGTGTAGTGGAGCGTACGCCCAAGCAGATCATTGATGAAGTATGCATTCAGAAGATTAAAAGACTTCTTATCAACACAGAAAAGACCGTAGACTCCATTGCACTCGATGCAGGTTTTAAAGAAACCAGCAATTTTTTTAAGTACTTCAAGCGGCAAACAACAATGACCCCTCTGCAGTTCAGAGAGCACCATTCCGTTTTCTACAGTATTAAATCCTAAAGTTACATTACGATTGGCCAGGGCCTGCTCTACCGTCGCGTCATGAAAATTCACCCACTATCACTATGTCTAATCGCTGCTTGCAGCTCATCTGACACCCCCCAAATAGAAAAGGTAAAAAACATGACGCCCACGATAAGCAACAAGGAAAAGGCCGTAGCCCTACTTCATAGTCTCGAAACTGGAGACAAAACCCCAGCTTCCTACATCAACCCCAATAAATACATTCAGCACAACCTTGCCGTTGCAGATGGCATAGAGGGATTTGGTGCAGTTCTAGCCCACGCTCCGGAAGGAGGATTTAAAGCAAAGGTTATTCGTGCGTTCGAAGACGGCGACTTTGTGGTCACTCATACGGAGTACGACTTCTTTGGTCCTAAAGTGGGATTCGACATTTTCCGTTTCGAAAATGGAAAGATTGTAGAACATTGGGACAACTTGGCAGAAGTCACACCACCTAATCCTAGCGGAAGAACTCAGCTCGACGGTGAAACAAACATTTCTGACTTAGACAAAACCAAAGCCAACAAAGCTCTAGTCAAAGGGTTCGTAGAAGATGTTCTGCTCAACGAAAAAGGAGAAAAGTTGCTCGATTATGTAAGTGCAGACAGCTACCTTCAGCACAACTCCAATGTTGCCGATGGACTAGACGGGTTAGGAGCGGCACTCAAATACTTCGCCGACAACGGCCTCGTAATGAAATACGACAACCTTCATATGGTTCTTGGCCAAGGTAATTTAGTACTCACCGTTAGTGAAGGAAAGTTCGGCAAAGGAGACCATGTGGCTTACTATGACTTATTCCGTGTTCAAGATGGTAAGATCGTCGAACACTGGGATGTGATCCAAAGTATTCCACCGAAGGAAGAATGGAAAAACCAAAACGGTAAGTTCTAAACGAATAATACTAAAGCCCGCTTCTCTGCGGGCTTTAGTTCTTAGAATTAAAGTAACAAACGTAACATCAGAAACAATTCGGAATTGCCAACTAGTCTTTTACAGAGTGTTCCACTAGTTGCGCAAGAGTCACCATTTGCAACGCTCTTTCATGGGTACTTTCCAAACGGACTGCCGGAGCGCAACCAGCTTTCATCGCATCAGCCCAACGAGATGCACAAAGGCACCATGCGTCCCCCGGTTTCAGGCCTACAAAGTTGTATTCTGGCCGCGGCGTAGAAAGATCATTACCTTCTGCTTTGGAGTATTCCAAAAAGGCTTCTGTCACTACTGCGCAAATGGTATGAGAACCGCGGTCTCGCGGGCCTGTCTTGCAACAGCCGTCTCTAAAAAATCCAGTAAGAGGATCCATGCTGCAAGGATGCAACGTTGTTCCCAATACACTCTTGGCTTCAACTGAGTCGCTCACTTTCGCTTATTACCATTTCTTCATTACAATTTGTGACATCCTGCCCCTGGATGTTTCTAACCATGTCGTCTCTAGGACAAAATGCCCATTAGTCTCTTTTATGGTGACCAAGCGGCAGCAAGCTGGTAGAAGCCAGTGTGAGCGCTACATTCCAATCATTAAGGATTGCCCAGCCACTGCAATCTGTTATTTCGGAAATTGGTTTTGAGTCGCCTACAGCAGTTCAGACGCAAGCCATTCCAGTAATGCTCAAAGGACGAGACATCATCGTACAGTCCCAAACTGGTAGCGGCAAAACCCTTGCTTTTGCGGTTCCAATCCTACAAAAACTTAAACTTACCAAATCCTCTCCTCAAGCCTTGGTGATTTGTCCGACGCGTGAGCTTTGCACTCAAGTAGCCAAAGAAATCAGAACACTGGGACGACAACTTCACGGTCTCGTAGTAACCGAAATATGTGGAGGACAACCAATCAGGCAACAACTCGAAACGCTCCGCCGCGGCGTTCACATTATTGTGGCGACCCCAGGACGACTTCTAGATCACCTATCTCGCGATTCTTTCGATCGCCATGGCATCAACGTTGTTGTTTTAGATGAAGCGGACCGCATGCTTGATATGGGATTCGGCGGCGACGTCGCTGAGATTCTTCAGGCCACTCCGGCCTCCCGGCAAACGGCGCTATTTTCCGCGACGTTTCCACACGGCATAAAGGAAATTTCGAAGCAACACCAGTCTGCCCCCCTGCGGATTACAATTGAAGACAAACTTCAAAACACGTTGAGGCACCAAGTCACCTTTTGTCCCGCCGAGGAAAAAAGCGACGTACTACTATTATTACTTCAGCAATACAACGTAGACCGCACCCTTGTATTTTGTAACTTTAAGAAGAGTGTCAACGGCGTGGTGCAGTCCCTGCGGAGACTTGGATGTTCGGTAGACCGACTGGATGGCGACTTGCAGCAGTACCAAAGAGATCAAGTACTCGCCAAGTTCAAAAACAAGAGTACCAGAGTCTTGGTGGCAACTGATGTCGCGGGTCGAGGAATTGACGTCGACGATATCGACCTAGTAATTAACTATGAACTTCCCGATAAGCTCCATGCCTACCAGCACAGAGTAGGCAGATCGGCACGCGCCGGAAAGGACGGACTCGCAATTTCCATCGCGCTGCCCAAACAGCAAAAGAAAGTAAGAGCTATCTCGGAAGCACTCGACGCTCAAATTGAACAAGTAACGCCCCCGCCATCTCTCCACTTGGACATCGTATCGCAGGATGCCAAGATGCGTACGATACAAATATCCTGTGGAAGAAAAGACAAAATTAGACCAGGGGACATTCTCGGAGCGCTCACGGGAGATGCTGGAGGACTAAAAGGATCCGACATTGGAAAGATCGACGTCCGTGACAAAATAACTTACGTAGCAGTAGAAAACGCATCAGCAACTTCCGCTGCAAAAGCCATCAACCACGGTAGAATTAAGAAAAAGAAATTTCGCGCTACAATTGTGTAACGCTAAACTATTTTGAAAGGACCAACCAATGACGGTACTATTTAACTTTGAAAATACCTATGCGGACTCTCTTGATGGTCTCTACGCAGCTCATACACCTGCTGGATACCCAGCCCCTGATCTTCTGCTATATAATGAACCACTCGCCTCAGAACTTGGACTAAGCAAAGAGATCGCGCAAATTTCAGGACTGTTCACTGGCAACGTGGTTGACGAGCAATCGAAACCTTTGGCCCAAGCTTATGCCGGTCATCAATTTGGCTCGTTCTCAGGTCTGCTCGGTGATGGACGAGCCGTACTGCTTGGAGAAAAGGTAGATGTACAAGGAAAGCGAAAAGATATTCAGCTTAAAGGTTCGGGACCGACTCCATTTTCCAGACGCGGTGATGGCAAAGCGACACTTGCGTCCGCACTGAGGGAATACTTGATTTCTGAAGCGATGTACCAACTAGGAGTTCCGACGTCGCGTTCTTTGGCGGTGGCTACCACCGGAGAATCCATGATTCGGCGTAAAGTTCACCCTGGAGCGGTACTGACCCGCGTTGCCTCCAGCCACATTCGTGTTGGTACGTTTGAGCTTTTCGCGGCGACGGAGGAGACCAACAAGCTTAGAATGCTTGCCGACTACACCATAGCTCGCCACTACCGAGAACTCGCGAATGAAAAAGACAAATACGAACGGTTCCTCTACGCGGTGGGAAAGCGGCAGGGAGAGCTCGTAGCACGGTGGATGCTCGTTGGATTCATTCATGGAGTAATGAACACCGACAACGTGACTGTTAGCGGTGAAACGCTTGACTATGGTCCCTGTGCTTTTATGAACCACTACGACGAAAATACAGTATTTAGTTCGATTGATCGTCACGGTCGATACGCATATGGAAATCAGCCCGTGATTGGTCAGTGGAACAACCAACGTCTCGCAATAGCCTTACTTCCGCTCATCGTCCCTGCAGAGTCAGAAAATCAGGACCTGGCCCAAGATATTGTTCGAGAAGCAGCAGTGGCATTCAAATCTTCGTTTGATGACACGTGGCATACTGGAATGTGCCAAAAGCTTGGAATAGACGAGCAACATGCAGATAGCGAAGACCTCATAGCATCGTTCCTGCATCTCCTTAAGTCTCAAGAAAAGGACTTTACTCTTTCTTTTCGAGAGCTGAGCACAGAGCTGCGGGAACCCTATTACGAAAAGAAGAACGTTAGGTATCAATTAGATCTTGAATACGTAAAGTGGGATAAGCGATGGAGAAAGCTTGTCATGGGGAATCCTATTAGTACCGCTGACGACATGGACAAAATCAATCCTCTCTACATTCCTCGCAACCACAGAGTAGAAGAAGCACTCGAAGCGGCGGAAGAAGGTGACCTGACATTGTTCACTACATTATATAACGCGGTCACCAACCCATATTTAGAAAATGAAACCTATGCCCATCTCAGCACCCCAGCTGAAAAAAGAGATCCAAACTACAGAACCTTCTGCGGCACTTGAAGAAGCCTTGTTGCCATATTCTTATTTCTAAACTTCTCGTCTTAAAATCGAGGAGTCATTTTTCAAATGTTACCCAATTTAAACGAATTGGTTTTTCGTTGTTGGTTTTTAGTCTTGTCGTGGTATAATGGGAATCAAGGAACTAACAATGCAACGAACTTTTCTCATAGCAAGCTCAATGACTCAGCGCGACCATCGCAATGAGATTAGTGGGAATGTTGCGTTTTCACTCAGTTTATCCGCCACAAGCAATGATTGTGCGAACGGCCCCGAGCTGAGAAAACCGTATACAGGGGCGGCTATGTTGTAGATTAGATCCAATATCTATCTTTAGCCGTCCAAGGATTACCTCGGACGGCTTTTTTCGTTTGGGGGCACTCCACGGGTTGGTTGCCGCCGCTGTAAACGGCTTGCACGAGAGTTCGAGTCTTTCTGCCCCCACTACATCGAGCAAAAAAAAATACGCGAGTGATCGCGAATGGGAAAGGTGCGCCCTGAAGACACCAGAAAGGAAATGACAATGGAAAATACAAAGAAGAACACAGAGCCCGACAAGAGTTTGCCTCTGTGACGCAACTGGTAGCGTACCCGACTTTTAATCGGATAGTTGGGGGTTCGAATCCCTCCAGAGGCACCCAGCCTAAGAAATATTGAGAGGTCGCCTGGTGGCAGTACAGCTGTCTTTGAAGCAGAAAATGAAGGTTCGATCCCTTCTCTCTCAACCACGAAAAAGCACTGCAACGTTTGTAATGCAAGTAAGACCAGAGGTCGCTCCCTGACGGGACAGCCATACGGCCGCGCGGTGCTCACTAGCTCATTGATAATTGAATAGTAATAAGAAAAATGTGAGTCGAAGCCAAAACGACTCACAATATTTCCAACCATGCATAGGCGTCGCCAAAGCGATTGATTTCGAAGCGCGACGCTCGCCAAAGTTGGACAATGCCCTTGTAAGCATCTGGTGAAGCTAGCCGATTGTCTATCGGTCGAGGTCGGTTCGATTCCGTCCAGGGGCGCCTTAGAGTGGTGGTCTAAAGTAGTAAAGACGGCCTTGGCAATCGCGTACCTCAATCGCGTCACTCGCTAGCGTTTCTAGCAATAGTTAGAAACCGTTGTGGTTGCAACGAGATGCAACTGGGACTTTAAGAAACGCTCGTCTAATGCAGTAAAGACAGCTTCGGCAAATCGCGTACCTCAATCGTGGCGTTTCCTATCGTTTCTCTTTATTTATCCGCGTGTAAGTCAGTCTGGTAGACACCACCGCTTGGAACGGTGAAGTCGTAGGTTCAAATCCTATCGCGCGGACCAATATCTACGTGTAAGTCAGTCTGGTAGACACCACCGCTTGGAACGGTGAAGCCGCTGGTTCAAATCCAGCCACGTAGACCAACGCTCGTCAGAATCGTCGATTGCGGCGTTAGGCGAGGTCTTGTGACCACCAGGTCACGTCGACAACCTTGGGCTTCACCCAAGCTCGCCTGCCTTGCACTCGAAGAATTCTTACTTCGCTCGCGTTGTACACTGCGGGTTCGTCGCGAAACGCGACAGGATACTGCGGGTTCGTCGCGAAACGCGACAGAAAATTTGGGAGGCGATCTGGGATCGCTTTGGTCTCCAAAGCCGAATAGCAAAGTTCGATTCTTTGGCCTCCTGCAAAGCGCAACGACCAACGGTATGGACCCGCGTTTCATACGCGCGTGGGCCAAGGTTCGATTCCTTGCGTTGCGACAAATACGAAATGGGACGGTAGCTCAATGGGAGAGCATTCGGTTTGCACCCGAAAGACGAGGGTTCGACTCCCTTCCGCTCCACCACTGCAGAGGTAGTTCAATGGCAGAACAATTGGGTGCCATCCAGGAAATGAGAGTTCAAATCTCTTCCTCTGCACTATGGCCGCTGCGAGCAAGTGCTTGCTCGGGATTGCAATCCCCGATGTGCCGGGAGCGTTACCCGGAGCGGCTTCCATGATTGCGTCGGTAGCTCATCGGTAGAGCATCCGCTTGTTAAGCGGGGGTGAGCGGGTTCGATTCCTGCCTGGCGCGCCCAAACCAACTTCGTCGGTAGCTCAATGGCAGAGCAAATCCTCGAAATGGGGACTAGATCCAGGTTCAACTCCAGGCCGACTTCCACGAACCAAATGTCGTGGGAACGCGAACCACGAACCAAATGTCGCGGGAACGCGAACCACGAACCAAATGTCGCGGGAACGCGACGAACAAAACAAGCGACGATAGAATTCTACGAATGCAAGGCAGGCAAGCTTGGGTGAAACCCAAGGCAGTCGACGTGACCTGGTGGTCACGAGACCTCGCCTAACGCCGCAGTCGTAAATTCTACCGAGCGCCTCCATTCTCTGGTAGCTCAATGGCAGAGCCCCCGCTTTATAAGCGTGAGATGTCGGGTTCAATTACCACTCGGAGGACCAAGACTACGCCTCGCTCGCCACCTGGCAGGGCCGCTGTTTTACATGCAGCAAACGGATGTTCGATTCCTTCGCGAGGTACCAACCGTCGCTGTCGCGTTAACGCGACGCCACTCCAAGAAACGAAGCGACGATAGATTTTTTCGAATGCAAGGCAGGAGAGGTTGGGTGGAAACCCAAGGCCGTCGACGTGACCTGGTGGTCACGTGACCTCGGCTAACGCCGCAGTCGGAAATTCTAGCGAGCGACTACATTCGTCAGTATTTCAATGGTTAGAATGACCGCCCGATAAGCGGTTGATGGTGGTTCGACTCCACCCTGACGGACCAAACAAACTCTTGCTGCAAAAAGTGGACTCGCTCACGGGCAACTGTGGTCACGACACCTCCCTGTGCGGCTTTGTCGGCAAATTATCACACTGATTTTTGTTCCGCCGAAGCGATACAATAATTGTATGAATACTGGCCCCATAATCAAAAGAACCCTAATTCTATCGTGCGCTCTGGCAATGAGTACCAGTCCTGTGTTTGCTGACCAGGCAAAGAGTGAAGCTAGAAAAGAAGCAAAAGCAAAGCGACAAGAGGCGCGACTAGACGCGAAACAACAGCGAAAAGAGGTGAAGGCTGCTGCCAGGGTTGAAAGAAAGATGGCACGTCAGGATGGACGGCAAATGCGAAAAAATGCTCGACAAAATTCTCGAGCGATGAAAAGAGACGCGCGTCAACAAGGACGACAAGCGCGTCAATCAGCTGCTACACCTGGACAGAAGAGACAAGCCAACAGGCAACAAAGAAAACAAGTACGGCAAGCCAACAAACAGCAAAGAAAACAAGTACGGCAAGCCAACAGACAGCAAAGAAAACAAGTAAGACAAGCCAACAGGAAGCAGAAAAGACAGCTTGGCAAAGCGAATCGTATGGAGAAGCGAAAAGTGCGCAG